>NZ_CP191986.1:6120000-9599865 GCF_050945415.1 Spirillospora sp. CA-128828 | reverse complement strand
GCGCAAGGTCCCCTCCCCACAACTCCGCCGAACGGAGTACCTGACTGCCCGGCCGTCCCACGGGATGCGGCACGCCTCGCAAGGCACTGCCGCGACGCGGAAGACTTACTCTCTCACGAGTTGTCCACAGAGTTGTCCACATGCTGTGCATAGGCATGGGGCACCCTGTGTAAAACCCGCGAGGCGGGTTCCTGGGAACGAGGTCGGCAGAGTTCCGGCCTTCTTCAGGCCGGCCTGCGGGTGGTTCTTGAACGGGGGTTTGAGGGGCTGGAAACCGACATCGGATCGTCGAATTCTTCGAGGAGGTGTCGGCTCGCCCGGACGACCTTAACCCCTGCCGCTCACACTCGCAACATCGTCATCACGGTCCCCGTCCGGCTCCCGCATGGCCGGTGTCCGGCTCGCATCCGGCTCGCGGTGTCCGGCTCGCATCCGGCTCGCGGTGGCCGCCTCCGTTTGACCGGCCACCCGGATAGCCCGTAACGTGCTGAGGTCGAGTCGCATCGACGGAGATGCCGCGTGCCCGCCGGCAGCCCCTCAGGAATGCTCGGGTGGGCCCCCGCTGCGGGGGACCGGACGCGGCCCTCGGTGCGAGCGTTAGACCTTCAAGCCGAACGACCGCAGCCCTGGAGCCTCAAAGTGAGCAAGCGTACCTTCCAGCCGAACAACCGTCGTCGCCACAAGAAGCACGGCTTCCGGCTGCGCATGCGCACGCGCGCGGGCCGCGCGATCCTGTCCAGCCGGCGTGGCAAGGGCCGCGCCCGCATCGCGGTCTGACCCAGACCCTCCCTGTGCTGCCGTCCGGAAACCGGATGCGGCGGCGGGACGACTTCACGTTGGCCGTCCGGCGCGGTCGCCGCGCCGGACGGCCAACTGTCGTCGTTCACCTGCTACGCCCGGACGAGCCCCCAGCGGCGGCCGCGCCGCCGCTGGTCGGGTTCATCGTGGCCCGCACCGTCGGCAACGCCGTCCTCCGCAACGCGGTTCGGCGCCGGCTCCGCCACCTGATGCGCCCGCACGTGGACCGGCTCCCAGCGGGTAGCCTGCTCGTAGTGCGCGCCAACCCCCGCGCGGGAGAGGCGCGTCCAGACGAACTGGCCGCGGATCTGGAGTCGGCGCTCGACCGGCTGCTGCGGCCCGCGTCCAAGGGGCGAAGATGAGGAGTCGGCAGGGGACTGCGTCCCCCGCACAGCACCAGGCGGGCCACCCGGGTCCCGTCGCGGCCGTGCTGATCCTTCTCGTCCGCGCCTACCGCCGCTTCTTGAGTCCCCTGCTCGGGCAGCAGTGCCGCTTCCAGCCCAGCTGCAGCGCGTACGGCCTGGAGGCGCTCCAGGTGCACGGGGCGCTGCGCGGCACATGGCTGACGGCCCGCCGGATCGCGCGGTGCCAACCGTTCCACCCCGGGGGTCACGACCCGGTGCCGCCAAGGAAGAAGTCCGCGGCGGCCCCCGCGAACTCCGGCCGCGAGGAGAGCGGCCCCGCCCTAGCAGAGCCCAAGGAGCTGCCCGGTGCTTGATTGGTTGTACGAGATCGTCTCTCAGCTCATCGTGTGGATTCACACGGGGCTCAGCACGATCGTCCCCAAGGACAGCGGATGGGCGTGGGGCGGCTCGATCATCCTCCTCACCGTCCTGCTGCGGCTCATACTCGTCCCCCTCTTCGTGAAGCAGATCCACGCTTCGCGGAAGATGCAGGAGCTGAACCCGAAGGTTCAGGCGCTGCGCAAGAAATACAAGAACGACAAGCAGCGCCTCAACCAGGAGGTCATGAAGCTCTACCAGGAGAACGGCGCCAACCCGCTGTCGGGCTGCCTGCCGCTCCTGGTGCAGATGCCGATCTTCATCGGGCTGTTCCAGACGCTGAAGCGGATCTCGGACGCCAAGCCGGGGCAGAGCGTCTTCGCCGTCTCGTCCGACCTGGTGGCGAGCGCGCAGAACGCCAACATCTTCGGCGCCCACATCCCGGACACGTTCCTCAACGCGTGGGGCGCCGACCCCAAGTCGTGGACGGCGATCATCGTCACCGGCATCGCCGTGGTGATCAGCTCCTGCACGACGTTCTTCACCGTCCGGGCCAGCATGAAGCGGCAGCCCGTCGCGGACGAGGCCAACCCGATGATGCAGGCGCAGAAGATGATGGTCTTCATGGCGCCGCTGTTCGGCCTGTTCGGCCTCGGCTTCCCGCTGGGCGTCCTCATGTACTGGGTCACGTCCAACAGCTGGACGCTGGCGCAGCAGCACTACATCTACAAGCGGTACCCACCGCCCGGCACGGACGGCGACACCGCGACGACCACCACCACGAAGACCGGCACCAAGACCGGTTCGAAGACGGCGGGCTCGAAGACCACCGGCGGTTCGAAGACCGCGGCGTCCAAGAACGGCCAGGCGTCGTCGGGCATCAAGGCGAGGCTGAAGAAGGAGCCGGAGCCGGAATCGGCCCCGGAGCCCGAGGACAAGCCAAAGGTCGTGCGCAACCAGCCGACCCGCAAGTCGCGCAGCAAGCGCAGCGGCACCCAGAAGCGCTAGTTTGAACCCGGAGAACGTGCCGGAGAAGGAGACCCCGTTGAGCCAGACCGACACCACCGAGGTCGACGTCCAGGCACTCGAGCAGGAAGGCGAGATCGCCGCCGACTACATCGAGGGCCTGCTGGACATCGGTGACTACGACGGCGACATCGACATGGACGTCGAGGGCGAGCGCGCGATCGTCGCCGTCGTCGGAGGTTCCCTGGACGAGCTGGTCGGCAAGCGCGGCGAGGTCCTGGAGGCCCTGCAGGAACTGACCCGGCTGGCCGTCCACCGCCAGACCGGCAACCGCACCCGCCTCATGCTCGACATCGGCGGCTACCGCGAGCGCCGCCGCGCCGAGCTGACCAAGCTCGGCACCGATGTCGCGGACGAGGTCAAGCAGGCCGGCGAGTCCAAGCCGCTGGCCCCGATGACCCCGTTCGAACGCAAGATCGTCCACGACGCGGTGGCCGCCGCCGGCCTCCGCAGCGAGTCCGAGGGGGAGGAACCCGACCGCTACGTGGTCGTCTACCCCGCCTGACCCCGAGAGGCCGCCTCCGGCCCCGACCCGATCACGCGAACGGCCCCGGCGCGGAACACCGCGCCGGGGCCGTCCGCATCCAGTGGAGCATCACTCGCCCGTTCGTCCGTCGATCAGTTCGCGGGCGATGTCGAGGTGGCCGGTGTGGCGTGCGTACTCCTGGAGCAGGTGGAAGAGGATCCGCCCGAGCGAGGGAGCGTCGGCGGGCTTCTGGAAACGGCCGCCGATGCCGGCCGTGTCGGTCATGGCGGCACCCGCCACCAGGTCCCGCGCCTTGTCGACTTCGTCCTGGTAGAAGGCCATGATCTGGGCGGTGGGCCGGTCATCGGGGGTGTCCCATTCGGTGTCGTCGCCCCCGGGTGGGTAGGCCACGACGTCTTCCGCGGCGAAACCCCAGCGCATCCAGCGGCGTTCTACCCAGCCGAGGTGCTGGATCAGGCCGAGCGGTGACCAGCCCAGAGGCTCGACCGGTGTGCGGAGCCGCTCGTCGGAGAGTCCGGAGATCTTCCGCATCAGCGCCTCGCGATACCACTCCAGGTAGCCGACGAGCAGCTCGCGGGTGTCCGAGACGCCGACGCCCGGCCCGTCCAGGAGCGCCGGGACCCGTTCCTGAGGTCTCTGCATCGGCCGAACTTAGCGCTGCGTCCTCAGATCGGGCATCTCGATCGAAGTGGAGGGCCCCGCGCCCTGGCCGGCGCGGGGCCCTCGGAACTCGGTGTGCAACGCCGCCCAAGCACACCGAGTGGGTTGCTATCGCCGCGCCGTCCTGCGCCATCTGCGGCGCTGCGGGATGTGGTCACCGGCGTCCACGACCGACGGGTTGTTCTCCTCGGCGGGGTCCTGTGCGTGAGCGGGATCCTGGGAGAACGCAGGGTCCTGCGCGATGTGTCCGTGCGCCACGCCCTCGTCCGCCGGGTGTTCGATCACACGTTCGACCCGCTCGCCAGGACGGTTGACGGGCGGCGGGTCCTCGATGATGTGCTCTTCCCGGACGATGGTCCCGGGTTCGTCCCCATAGGCCGGGTCCGCGCCGACCACCCTTCCGGCCTGGCGTCGCGGACGCGTGTACCTGAGGGTGAAGCCCATGCTGACCAGCCCCACCAGCATCAGAATCCAGCCGACCAAGTGGATGTCGATGCCGCTGAGGTCGACGCGGAGGGCGAAGGCGAGGATCGCGCCCAGGGCGATGAATGCGAGACTGACTCCGATTCCCATCTGTCGGAGCTCCTTCCGGGGGGCGGTGGGGCGACACTGCAGCCCCTACCCGACGCACCTCGAATATGCGGTGGGGTCATGTGGTTCTCGCCATAGCGCAAGGGTCACCCAACCTCCGCGCCCCTGACTTGTCCACAGGGACGTTTCGCGTGTACGACCCCGCCGGGTTTTGTGGAACGATTCGTCTGGTGGGGATCGCACGTGAGGTTTTCGGTGACGCGCTACCGGTCGCGGAGCGCTATGCGGCGTTCCTTGCGGAGGCCGGGGTCGAGCGCGGCCTCATCGGGCCTCGCGAGGCCGACCGGCTCTGGGAGCGCCATCTGATCAACTGCGCGGTGGTGTCCACGGCGATACCGGAGGACGCCCAGGTCGTCGACATCGGCTCGGGCGCGGGGCTGCCCGGCATCGTCCTCGCGATCGTCCGTCCCGACCTGCGGATCACCCTGCTGGAGCCGCTGCTGCGGCGCACCACGTTCCTGACCGAGTGCGTCGAGATGCTCGACCTGCGGAACGTCGAGGTGCGCCGTGCCCGGGCCGAAGAGGTGGCCAAGGAGTTCTCGGTCGACGTCGCCACGGCGCGGGCGGTCGCGCCCCTCGAACGCCTGGCGAAGTGGGCGCTTCCGCTGCTGCGTCCGGGCGGGGAACTGCTCGCGCTCAAGGGCGAACGGGCCGCGGCCGAGTTGGACGAGGCAGAGCCCGTGCTGAAACGGTTCGGGGTGCGCTCGACAGAACTGCTCCAAGTCGGGCGCGGTATGGTCGATCCGCCGACAACACTCGTCCGTGTGGTCGCCGGCCGAGAAGAGGTTGTCGGGCGACGACAGCGCGCCCCCCGGCGCCCCAAAGGGTCGAGGAAGAGGTCTTCATGAGCACGGGACCAGGACTGGGCCGGCCTGACCGCGCCGACGAAACCCCCGACGAACGGCCGTCCGGCCCGGGCGGTCCCGGCGAGGACGAGGGCGCGCAGGCGCCCGCCGCCGGCGGTGCGCAGTCGGACCCGGGAGCGACGCCGGGCACCGCGCCTTCCGGACACGCGATGTGGGGAAACACGACGTCCGGAACCGCGGAGAACGTCGGCTATGTTCCGACGAACGCCGGCGCCCAGCCGCCGAGTCCGCGCAAGGGACCAGATCAGGGGGAGTCGGAACTCGTGCGAGAGGCGCTCAGGGACGCCAAGGTTTCACATGAAACCACCGTCACCGCGCTCAAGGCCATGGCGGGCCGCAGGGAACGCGAGTGGCCGCGGCCGGACAAATGCCGGGTCATCACCATCGCCAACCAGAAGGGCGGCGTGGGCAAGACCACCAGTTCGGTGAACCTCGCCGCGTCCCTCGCCATGCACGGCGCCCAGGTGCTCGTGGTCGACCTCGACCCCCAGGGCAACGCGTCCACCGCCCTCGGCGTCGATCACCATGCGGAGGTTCCCTCCATCTACGACGTGCTCATCGAGGACATGGCGCTGGCCGACATCGTCGTCGCGGCGCCGGAGATCCCCAACCTGTACTGCGCGCCGGCGACGCTCAACCTCGCCGGCGCCGAGATCGAACTGGTCTCCAAGGTGGCCCGGGAGTCGCGCCTCCGGCGGGCACTGGACGACTACGAGACCGAGAAGTTCGACTATGTGCTGATCGACTGCCCGCCGTCTCTCGGTCTCCTCACGGTCAACGCCCTCGTCGGCGGGGACGAGCTGCTCATCCCGATCCAGTGCGAGTACTACGCGCTGGAGGGCCTCGGGCAGCTCATCCGGACCGTTGATCTCGTCAAGGCGCACCTCAACCAGAGGCTGAAGGTGTCGACGATCCTGCTCACGATGTACGACGCACGGACGCGGCTCGCCGCTCAGGTGGCCGAGGACGTCCGGAACCACTTCGGCGACGTCGTGCTCAACACAGTGATCCCCCGCAGTGTCCGGGTGTCGGAGGCGCCCAGCTATGGGCAGTCCGTCATGACCTACGACCCCGGTTCGAGCGGCGCCCTCGCCTACAGCGAGGCCGCCTCGGAGATGGCCCACGGAGGAGCTGTCCAGTGAGCCAGCAGCGACGCGGTCTGGGCAAGGGGCTCGGCGCCCTCATTCCCACCGCCCCGCCCCCGCCGACGCCCGCCGAACCGGGCAGCGCGGGGGAGCCCGGATTCCCCGGCGACCCCCTCCCGGGTGCTCGCAACGGCACGGCCGCGGAACCGGCTCTCGAACCGGTTGCCGGCGCCCACTTCGCGGAGCTGCCCGTCCGCTCCATCGCGGTCAACCCGCGTCAGCCGCGTGAGCATTTCGACGAGCAGGCCCTGGAGGAGCTCGCCGAGTCGATCGGCATCGTCGGGCTGCTGCAGCCGATCGTCGTCCGCAAGTCCAACTCGGATGAGCACGACTACGAGCTGATCATGGGCGAGCGCCGCTGGCGTGCGTCCCAGATGGCCGGACTGGACGTCATCCCGGCGATCGTCCGCGACACCGGCGACAACGAGCTGCTCCGTGACGCGCTCATGGAGAACCTGCACCGCCAGCAGCTCAACCCGCTGGAGGAGGCGGCCGCGTACCAGCAGCTGCTGGAGGATTTCGGCGCGACGCACGAGCAGCTCGCGGGACGGATCGGCCGGTCGCGTCCGCACATCACCAACACGCTCCGCCTGCTGAACCTGCCGCCCGCCGTCCAGCGCCGGGTGGCCGCTGGAGTGCTGTCCGCCGGTCATGCCCGTGCGCTGCTCTCTCTCGACAGCGTCGAGGCGCAGGAGCACATGGCGCAGCGGATCGTCCAGGAGGGCCTGTCCGTCCGCGCCCTGGAAGAGATGATCGCCCTTCGCGAGGTGGAGGACGAGCCGAAGGGCCCGCGGCAGGGCCGTAGGAAGAAGCCGGTCGCTCCCGGGCTCAAGGAACTCGCCGACCGGCTCTCGGATCGCTATGAGACGAAGGTCCGCGTCGACATGGGCCGGAACAAGGGCAAGATCGTGGTCGAGTTCGCCACGCTGGAGGACCTGGACCGCATCATCAAGTCGATGGCCCCAGAAGACGACGGCGTGGGCGAGCCCTGACGCCCCCTTGCGCCTGATGCGCCCCGGAAGCCGACCGGCTCCGGGGCGCTTCTCGTTGTAGCCGCTCCCCCGATGTTTCTCGTGAAACATCCGCTGTTGGGCTCGGGGCGCAGACCGCGCGGAGGGGCAGATCTCCTCGCGGGACACCGTGCCTTCGACTACGGACGTTGGGCCGCGGCCGCCCAACCACCGTCGGTCGGCCGACAGATCCAGAGGGTTCTCAAAGAGGCTCCGGATGGAGCGCGAGACGGCGTGCCCGCACACAGGTGAACGACGCCTGCCCGTCGCGAACCCAGTCCCCGAACTCGGCGCCGACGAGACGGAGCGGCCGTCGCTGTGCGAGCAGGCCCGCGACCCGCTCCCTGGTGTCGACCGACTCGGCGGCGCGCTCACCGGCGCCGGCGCCGTCCTGCTGACCAGCGCCTACCGGCGGTCGGCCACGTGGGCGTGGGTGCCGCCGGACGGCGTCGCCGCCACAGACGCGCGGGCGTTCGCGCTGCTGGGCCGCAAGCCGCCCACGTCCGCGGTGAAATGGCCCCATACCGGCGCCGTGATCAGCGTGCCCGCGGGCCGGAACGTTCGTAGTTGTGTCGCTCATGTCGGTTCGGGCCCGGAGATCAGCTGGGCCACGACAACTTCGCGAACTCGTTTGGGCGCCGGGGAGCTTCCATCGGTTCGTCCGTGAGACGGCGATCCACCCAGCCTCCCCCTCTACCGACGAACTCATCGTCATCCTCCACAGTGCCGCCGGCACACGACGCCTTGCTTCCGCGGCCCAGGCACCGCTCCTTCTCCTGGACGCCGTTGTGCACGCGCAGGACGTCTTCGTTCCCCTCGGCCCGCGGACTTCCCGGGCCAGAGCATCCGGTATGCGTTGCGGCTGACCGCATCGAGCAGGGCCTGCCAACCCTCGGGTCCGGCGCCAAAGCGCCTTCGCGGGCTCAATGTCGAGGCAACCGAAACAGGCTGGTCGCGTGGTGACGGGCCAGCCGTCAACAGTTCATTGGAGGCCATCGTCCTCAGCATCTCTGGATGAACCTCCGGCGCCCTTCCGTCCCTCCGGGGGAGCTTGGCGGTCTTGGCCACCCGAACCTCGACCCGGACTGGGGCTACAGAACCCGATGCCTGACCGTCCCATGGCTCGCCTGGCCGCGCTCCCGAGAGGACATGTATGTGTGGGCCGCCGCGGGCATGGGTCTCAGGCAGATCCGAGGCTCGCCCAGCCCATTTTCACCCTGGGAGCCAGGCCACTGGATGCTGCCGGACCGCACGTGTCATCGGACAGGACGCCGCACCGAACATCCCTCCAACCCCCCGCGCCAAGCGGGCGAGCCGCCGAACTTCATGCTCTTCGGGAACCCGCTTGCCCTCGCGCCGTGACGGCGATCAGCTTGGCAACCCCCACGTATGTCGGCGTCCCTGGGCACGGTTTCACGTGAAACACAGGACCAAGCTGGATGGCGCCGCGACCCCGGCTCTGCCCGTTCCGGCACCCGTTGTGCGGCGGGCCGTCCTGTGATTCACAGAGCGGGGGTTCCCAGGCTGGGTGGACACCGATCACCTACTCCGACTCCCACCACCAAGGCCTACTCAGCGCAATCGGCTACCAAGTTCGGCACTGGGTGGAAGCGTCCCAACGGCTTCGTTGTAAGAGCCAGTACCGGGCTCACAGCTCACAATCCGGTCCTCAACGGCTCCTAACATCTCCTCGGCGCAGCTCGACGTTCTCAGATCGGCCTCGTTTCACATGAAACAAGGGGCCGGACGTTGGGCCGCGGCCAGCCAACAAACGTCGGTCGGCCGGCAGATCCAGGGGGCTTTGAGAGGCTCCGGATGGAGCGCGAGGAGGCGTGGCGGCACATAGGCGAACGACGCCTGGCCGTCGCGAATCCACTTCCCGGATTCGCCGCCGACGAGACGGAGCGGCGTACCGGGTGCGCGGGGAGGAGCGTTGTGGAGCACGAAGCCGAGCGAATGCCGCCGGATGCGCCGAGACGAAGCCGGTCGTGCTGGGACGGGAGAACGAGTGCATCGTCATGGCGAGCGGTTCGAGTGCCCAACGGGCAGGTGTGGCGATCGCGGTTCCGCTGACTGCCCGTGCAGCACGTCTTCCGAATCCGATGGCCACCGCGATCCGCGGCTTGTGGTCGTCCCGGGACAATGTCGACCGCATCACACCACTCTCGCCCGAACCTTGGCGCCCTTTTCAACTCCCGGCGGGACCGGAGCCCAGGAGGCGCAATCAGTCGATTCCGGTGCACGCCTGCCTTCTCAAGAGCGACCCCGCGAGCCGTTCCTCTTGGCCGGATCCCCTGATCCGCGAGATCGGTCATGACGCCGCCGCACGCGATGGTCGCCGAGACGCTCTCTGTCCGGCGTGACTGGATGCCATGTCCTGATCGAGCGGGTATCGGTGCCTCGCCGCAGCCGGTCCGGTGGTCTGGCACGTGTTGTAGTGAGGGCGACTCGACGGACCTTCCAGTAGGGCCGTGACAGCTGCCCAAGTCTGCGGGAGCGCCGGAGTCCTAACCGCGAACTGTCACTGCTGCGGTTCGTCGGCGAAGAGCAGGGAGTCGAGCCCTCTGCGCACTCCGGCTTGTCCGCCTACGTGACGTACCGCCAGGATGGTCCCGGCCGCATAGGGGGTCGGATCGGAGCCGGCGTCGTGTCGCATGATCAGGCGTTCGCCGGAACCGCCGAACACGATCTCGGTGGAGACCACGAAGCTGGGTAGCCGCACCGAGTGGACACGGCTCCCGGCCACGTCGGCGCCGCGTGCCTCCGCCGGTCCGTGCAACTCGGTCAGAGGCACGCCCGGCTCGGGAGTTCCGACGGTTCCGAGCGTCTCGGCCAGTTCCCGGGCGGTGCCGCTGGGCACATCCGGCTTTGTGGCACTGGCGTAGTCGATGATCTCCCAGTGGCCCAGGTGCTCCGCGGCCATCGTGGCCGCCCGGCGCAGCATCGCCGCCATCACGGAGAAGTTGCCTGCCGCAATCACTCCGACATTGTTGTCGCGGGCCATCCGGTCGAGTTCTGCGTAGTCGTCGGCCGTCAGTCCGCTCGACCCGACAACCACGTTCACGCCGGCTCGCACCGCCGTCCATACGTTGTCCTTGACGATCGCGGCGCTGGTGTAGTCCACCAGCACGTCGACGGCCGCGGCATCCAGCGCCTCGGCGACCGATGCGTACACCATTCCGGTGCTAGCCGAACCGACGGCTTCCGTCAGACTCCTCCCAGCCGCCGTCCTGGACACCCCGGCGGTCAGCGCCAGATCGTCGGCTTCATCGAGCGCCGTAAGGATCGGCCCGGCAGTCCAGCCGGTAACCCCGGCAAAGCACACATTGATCATGCCGTCACTGTAGAAGACACCGACGACGGGCAGCCGCCGCGTAGCCGCTGCCGCTGAGCACTCTCCGAGGGACCTGTCGACGCCTGGCCGTCCTCGCAGTGTCGTCCCCCGTGGCGCTCTTCCCGTGAGACGGATCGTTGTGTTGGGCGGGTGTGGCCAGCGTGGACGCGACATCGGCTTTACGTGTCGAGGCGGTCAGCCGAGCAACGTGTGGCTCGTGCCCCCGTTGTGGTTGCGGATGGCGTCGGTCCGCCCGAGCGCGTCCGCCATGTAGTCGATCGGCCGGAGCTCGACCGTTCCAGGGCGGAGGCCTTCACAGGTTGCTCCAGGGCCTGTCCTGCTGCCAGTGTCGCGACGCGGCCGAGGCCACGCCGGCCCGGGGGCGCGCCGGAAGCGTGGACGCGCCGAGCGATGGGTGGCCTTCAGTGCTGCGCTGGACGAACGGTCGGGCGCCGCGCGGCACGAGCGGTCCTGGGCGTGGCGGCCGGCGCCCTGCTGAGCGCGAGGCCCCGCCCGCGCCCGCAGGCCGCCGCATCACGCCGTCCGGCAGGTCGCGCGCGGCGCGTTCGCGGTCACACGCCGTTCTGTTTCACGTGAAACACGTGATGCAGCCACTGGGTGGCACGCGGGCGCCTCGGATCACTCAGACCACAACCACTGCGACAAATCCAGCGAGATCGCGCCACCCTTGCTGGCGATGAGTTCCAGCTGGGGTGCAAGTCTGTTCTGGTGACCGTCGTGGGACGACGTACGACGCTGCCCGGCACGAGACACCACGGAGGACCCCATGACGAACACGCCGGACGACCCGACCAGCGCGCTGCCCGGCCGCCCGCCAGTGGTCGACATGGCCACCTGGCAGGCCGCCCGTGACGAACTCCTGGTCCGCGAGAAGGCCCACACCCGCGAGGGTGACGCTCTCGCCGCGGCTCGCCGCCGACTGCCGATGGTGGAGCTCGACGGGACGGTAGAGGTCGTCGGACCCGACGGCCCGGTGCCCTTCCTGGACCTGTTCCAGGGCCGTAACGAACTCGTGGTGTACAAGCACATGTGGTACGACGGCGCGCCGCACCAGGGGCAGTGCGAGGGCTGCACCACCACGGCCTGGCACATGAAGGACGCCGTCTACCTCAACGCCCGCGGCGTCTCGTTCGCCATCCTGACCACGGGCCGGTGGGACGAGGTGGCCTCCTACGTCGAGTTCATGGGCTACACCCAGCCTTGGTACTCGGTGCGCGACGTGGACGCGCCGGTCGGAGGCAGCATGGGTTACATCACCTGCTTCCTGCGCGACGGCGACCGCGTGTTCCTCACCTACTCCACGACGGGCCGGGGCAACGAGCCGGTCAATGGGTCCCTCAGCCTGCTCGACATGACGCCCTACGGCCGCCGCGAGGGATGGGAGGACGACCCCGAAGGCTGGCCCGAGGCCCCTCAGGTCGGCTCACCGGTCGGTGGACACGGCTCGCCGATCTGCTGGTACTGGCGCTCGGACGCCGACGGTGTCGCCGCCTGGGGCTCGACCAGCCGCCCCGTGCCGCAGTGGACCCGCCCCGGCGCTACCCCGGTGGACACCCTCGGCCGGCACGGCAACGACCACTGACGCGCCCTCACCGACGGCGTCGGGAATGGGGCTAGGTGCCGGGCAGAACATTCGGACGATGCGAACCGCCCTGCACGCGCCCGGTTGGTGAGCGGTTCGCCCGGAAAGGTGAAGCGCTGCTCCTGGCCGCAGAGGAGCTGTCCAGGCTCGCCAGTCCTGCCAGGTGTTCGAATGCCGGTACTCGTCAGGCCCGGCTGATGGCCGGGCGGTGATCGCCTTCTAGCCGGATTCGCCGATGACCGACGGCGGCGGGCCGGGACACACCGCTGCCACTCGGCCACGCGGCCCAGGGCCGAAGTCCAGGCCCGCCGACGCCGTGGGTCCCGATGACCGGGGACCACCGGGCGGGGCAGGGCCGGCCCGAGAAGCTGGACCGGCGCCCGGCTTTGGGCGCGATCTTCCACATGGTCCGCGGTGGGATCGCCTGACGGGCCCGGTCGGCCGATTTCCCACCGCACCAGAGCCCGTCTACGCCTTGTTCCACCGGTGGACCCTCTGCGCGCCGGCGTGATGCCGGGATCCACACAACCTGCGCGCACGTGCGGGTCTGGCCGACGGCGGCGGCCTGGTACCGACCGCAGCCGTGCTCGGTTCGCCGATGCGTCCCGACCGTCAGGCAGCGGGTATTTCGGCGGCAAGAGCCGCAAGCGGCACGGCGCGGTCGACACCGGTGGACTGCTGGCGGCCGCTGTCGTCACGACCGTTTCCCTTTGCAGGGGCCGCGATCAAGCGTTCCGCTCGCCGCCGCGCTGCGCAAGGCGTTCTCCACGATCACTCTGGGGTGGGCCGATGCCGGGTATACAGGCCCGCTCGCCAACGTCGCGCGCATCCCGGACACGGACCCAAATGGAAGGCACTTCGGGCGTGGCGAGCCGGCGCAGCGCGGCGGGGTAGGGGAATCGCCGCTGGTCCCCTTCCAGTGTGGGCGGTCTCTCCATCGTGGCGATTGACGGTTCGGGCGGTGCGGCCGTACGGGGCGATCTGCCGGATAGTGGTGCGTGCGTGTCATTTCCGGCAACGGTCTCGCGGGTGACGTCCAGAGGGCATCGTCGCCCTTGTCCCGGACGAGCTCAGCTGCTCCGGAAGTGATCGGCAGGAGAGTGATGGCCTGGGCCTTGATGCCGCCGGACTCTTCCTTCAACAGGTCGAAGCCGTCGCGGAAGGACGGGCTCGGACAGCCGAGGAGAGCCTGGACCTGCGTTCCCTCCAAGAGAGGCTCGTCATTGTCGACCACGAAGCCGTAGTGGATGAGTGTGCTCGGCTTGTGGATGATCGTTTGGGCCAAGGAGTCGGCAAAGTGCCGGGCGATGTAGCGTTGTTCCTCCCACAGGGTGCACACCAGTTCGACCGGAGCCAGGGCGGTGACGTCCTGGGAACGCAACCCGTCGGCGGCCACCGTGCTCAGTGGCGGGCTCTCCTTGTGGAATTCGAGCAGACCATAGCCGAGGTCCTGGACATCCTCCCGCCCCACACACTCGCCGAGGTGCCGCCTGAGGTGGCCGTGGTAGGCGTCGTCCGATCATGTGCGTGCCCGTCACCCGGGTCCGGCTGATGTTCGGTCAGGGGGTGGATTGTTCTGGGGGCAGGCTTCGCTGCACGAGTGCGTCGATGATCTTCTCGATGCCGTGGGGCTCCAGCAGCCCCGGGACCGTCAGGTCGTCCACGATGACGCCGAGCATCGCGGTGTAGAGGAGCAGCACGGTGTCCTGGTCGCCGGGTAGGCCGGCGTCCAGGTGCCAGGCGATGTTGGCGTCCAGCATCGCGGTGAAGGTGCGGGTGAGGTCCTCCTGCAGCTCCGGACGGCGGGTGGCCTCCAGGCGCAGTTCGAGCATGGCGAGGTGGCTGCTGCGGTCGGCTCGCATCCTCTCCAGCAGCTGGCGCAGCAGGGCGGCGGTCAGCTCGGTGGTGGGCTCGGCCTTCATGGTCTCGGCCAGCGCGTCCGGGTCCGGCGTGAGGCGCTCGTGGGTGCGGGCCATGATCTGGCGGAGCAACTCGGCCCGGTTTGCGAAGTAGTTGGTGGTGGTGCCGGTGGGGACACCGGCCTGCTTGTCGACCGCGCGCAGGGTGAGTCCACGCGACCCCTCCTCGGCGAGGACCTCGATGGCGGCGTCGAGTAGCGCGGTGCGGCGGGCGGTGTTCTGTCGCATCTCATCTCCTGGCGATCGTCAAGCTTGACACCACTGCATATGCAGTACTATGTTCTAACCACTGCAAACAGAGTACCTCAGATGAAGTCCGGTAGGAGGAATCCGAGATGCGAGTTCAGACCAAGCGCCGGCCCCGCCCGCAGTACCCCCCGATGCCGCGTTCCCTGCCCCGCCCTCGCCCGCTCCCCAAGCCCGGCACCCGTCGCTGACCGACGGCGGCCGGTCAGCGAGTCCCCACCGAAAGAGAGGCCCACATGCGCAAGCTCACCTACTACGTCGGCGTCACTCTCGACGGCTTCATCGCCGGACCCGGCGACGAATTCGACTTCCTCCCCATCGAGCCCGACGTGACCGCGGCCATGAACGCCGAGCAGCCCGAGACCGTCCCCGGAGCCTTCCGGGAGGCTGTCGGGGTGGCGGGGGCGCCCAACAAGCGTTTCGACACGGTGGTGATGGGCCGCGGCACCTACGAGCCGGCGCTGAAGGTCGGCATCACCGATCCGTACCCGCAGCTGAAGACGTACGTCTTCTCGCGCACCCTGCCCGCCACGGACGAGCGCGTGACCGTGGTCGCGCAAGACCCGGCCGCCCATGTCCGCGAGCTCAAGCACCAGGACGGGATGGACATCTGGCTGTGCGGCGGCGGCAGGCTCGCCGCCGTGCTGCGGGACGAGATCGACGAACTGGTCCTCAAGCGCTACCCGCTCATCATCGGCTCGGGCCGCCCGCTCTTCGACGGCCCGTTCCACCCGGACCGCTTCACGCAGGCGCAGACCCGCGTGTTCGAGTCGGGTGCGGTGATATCGAGGTACGTGAAGGCGGCCTAGCGCGCCTTTCGGACGTGCCGGCACGGCCACTGCCCGGCTCGATGGCTGCGACGAGCAGGACCCGACCGGGAATCCCGTTGACCACGGCGATCCCGCACGACGAGCTCGCCCCAGCCGCAGGGCATCTCAATCGAACTGATCAGCCGGCCCTCCTTCGACCCGCCTTGGCCACCCCCGAAGCGAGGCGTCGAGCCAGAAAGGCAGACTTGCTTCGATCGCCACATCAGAAGCAACGGAAGGACTGGCACATATGACCTTCACTCAAGCCGAACTCGACTACCTGGCCACCCAGCAACTCGGGCGGCTGGCCACCGTCTCTCCCGACGGGCAGGTGCAGAACAACCCGACCAACTTCTTCCTCGACGCCGATACCGGCACGATCGTCATCGGCGGGGGCGCGCTGGGCGGGACGAAGAAGTTCCGGAACGTCCAGCAGGGCAGCACGGTCGCGTTCGTCGTGGACGACCTGGCGACGGTCGATCCGTGGGCGCCGCGGGGCATCGAGATCCGGGGCGAGGCAGTGGCGCTCACCGACCAGGAGCCGCCCATACCCGGCATGTCGCGAGAGGTCATCAGGATCACCCCCACCAAGATCGTCTCGTGGAATCTGGACGGGCCGCGAGCGAGCCGCGCGGTATGAGGTAGGGCCGGGTACCCACGATCGACCGTCAAGTTCCGTACCGATCCTCCGTTGAGGTCCACCCCGCCCGGGCCGATGGGCCTCCTGGCCGCGATCATCTGATCGGGCCCGTCGAGACCGCCGTTCAGCGGTCGTCGCCGGAGCAGTGGACGAGGTGGTCCCCAGCCGGCCTTCGAAGGTCAGACGTGGGCCTGGAGCAGGGATTCGCAGACTTCGCCGAGGTCCAGGCCGGCGACGCTGATGGCGCGGGGGAGAAGGCTGGTCTCGGTCATTCCGGGGGCGACGTTGACCTCCAGGAACTGGACTTCGCCGTCCGAGGACACGATGAGGTCGGTCCGGGACAGGTCACGGAGGCCCAGGGCCCGGTGGGCGGTGACGGCGGCGGCGGTGGCCTGGGCGGTCGCCTCCGCGGAGAGACGAGCCGGGGTGACGAACTCGGTGTCACCGGCGTCGTAACGGGCCGTGTAGTCGTAGAGGCCGCCCGGAGCGACGATCTCGACCGCGGGGAGCGCGGTGGGGACGCCGTCGAGCTCGATGACGCTGACCGCCACCTCGGTGCCGGAGACGTAGCGTTCGACGAGCGCGGCATCGCCGTAGGCGAAGCAGCCCACCATGGCGGCGGACAGTTCCGACGGCTCGCGGACGACCGAAGCGCCGAGGGCCGAGCCGCCACGGGTGGGCTTCACGAAGAGCGGAAGGCCAAGGCTCCGGACGATCCTGTCCAGGACGGAGGCGGCGCCGAGGTCGTGGAAGACCTCCTTCGGCAGGGCGACGGAGTCGGGAGTCCGCAGGCCGGCGCGACGGACGACGGACTTGGCGGTCGGCTTGTCCCAAACGACGCGACACGCGTCGGGACGGGCGCCGACATAGGGAACGTCCAGGAGTTCGAGGACGTCGCGGATGGAGCCGTCCTCCCCCGCGGCGCCGTGCAGGACGGGCAGCACGACGTCCGGCGGGTCGTCGGTCAGGGCGTCCAGGAGCGTCGCGTCGGTGTCGCGGAGCTCCACCGGGATGTCGCGGGCGCGTAGGGCGTCCGCGACGCGCCGTCCGGACCGGAGCGACACCTCCCGCTCATAGGAGAGGCCCCCCGCGAGGACGACGACATGCCCGAGTTCCACTGCTGATGCCCCTTGTTTCACGTGAAACGGTCAGACGACGTCCGGGCCCGGCGTCTGGACGCCGGTGGTGGCACCGCCGATGTTTCCGCCGAAGGTGTCGCGGAGGCGGATCTCCTGTTCCACCACCCCGGCGAGCCGGCGGACGCCCTCGCGGATCCGGTGCGGCTCGGGGAAGCAGTAGGAGAGGCGCATGTGCCGGTGACCGGTGCCGTCCGCGTAGAAACCGGTGCCGGGGACGTACGCGACGCGCTCGGCGATCGCGCGCGGCGCCATCGCCTTGGCGTCGAGGCCTTCGGGCAGTGTGAGCCAGACGAAGAAGCCGCCCGCGGGACGCGTCCAGGTGCAGCCGTCCGGCATCAGCTGGTCGAGGGACTCCAGCATCGCGTCGCGGCGGGCCCGGTACAGCTCCCGGAAGTCCTTGATCTGCTCTCGCCACGGCTGCGTGGCGAGGTACTCGCGGACCGCGAGCTGGGAGAAGTTCGACGGGCACAGGATCGCCGACTCGGCGGCCAGCACGAGCTTGGCCCGCACCGCATGCGGTGCCAGCACCCAGCCGACGCGGAGACCGGACGCGATCGTCTTGGAGAACGAGCCGAGGTAGATGACGCGCTCCGCGTCGTCCGCGCGCAGGGCCCGCATGGGCTCGCCGTCGAAGCCGAGCAGCCCGTACGGGTTGTCCTCGACGACCAGCACGTCGTACTCGGCGCAGATTTCGAGGATCTGGGCGCGGCGGGCGGTGGTGAGCGTGACCCCCGCGGGGTTCTGGAACGTCGGGACGGTGTAGAGGAACTTGACCGAGCGTCCCTGAGCGCGGAGCCGGGCCAGCGTCTCGCGGAGCGCGGACGGGATGAGGCCGCCCTCGTCCAGCGGTACGTGAACGACGTCGGCCTGGTAGGCGGCGAACGTGCCGAGTGCACCGACGTAGGAGGGCGCCTCGGCGAGGACCACGTCGCCCGGGTCGACGAAGATCTTGGTGATGAGGTCGAGCGCCTGCTGCGCGCCCACGGTGACGACCACGTCCTCCGCGGACGCCTGGACGCCTTCGAGGGACATGACCTCGCAGATGTGCTCGCGGAGCAGCTCGTCGCCTTGGGCGGAGCCGTACTGGAGGACCTCGGCGCCCTTGCCGGCGACGAGGTCGCCGATCATCTGGCCGACGACGTCGAGGGGCAGCGCCGAGACGTACGGCGCGCCGCCCGCGAGCGAGACGATCTCGGGACGGGCGACCATCGCGAACAGAGCCCGGATCTCCGACGGCACCATGCCGGCGGCACGGGCGGCGTAACGATCGGCATAGGCATCCGTACGCGAGTGCTGTTCCACGAGGCACCTCCGAGGTGGAAATGGCTTCCCTGCAAACTACGCCATGGCCGCCGCGCTGGAACCGTTGGGTGTGGCGAGTCGCGGGGTTGGGGAAACTCCTGTCCGATACGATGCCCGCGGGTCCCGGATGGTTGCCGGGAACTTCCGCCGCCACGGATTCCAGGCCGGCGGGCGAGGATCGCAGCAGGGGGTGCCGACCCGGTGTCGCGTCGTCTCGTCAACATCACGCTGGACAATCTCGATGATCTGCCGCATCGCTGTCGCGGCTGCGTCTTCTGGGAGCTGGACCCGGTGAGCCGGGACCGCGCCCTGGAGAGCGGCGACGCGGGCCTGGAGAAGGAGGCGTGGATCTCCTCGACGCTGCTCGAATGGGGCAGTTGCGGCAAGATCGTGTACGTCGACAACGTCCCGGCCGGGTTCGTGATGTACGCGCCGCCGCTCTATGTGCCCCGTTCCGTGGCGTTCCCGACGAGCCCGGTGAGCGCGGACGCGGTGCTGCTGATGACGGCGCACATACTCCCCGAGTTCGCGGGCGGCGGCCTCGGCCGGATGCTCGTCCAGGGTGTCGCGAAGGACCTGACACGGCGCGCGGTGAAGGCGATCGAGGCGTTCGGCGACCTGAAGGGCGAGGAGGGCGGGTGCATGGTGCCCGCCGACTACCTGCTGTCGGTCGGGTTCAAGACCGTCCGGCCGCACCACCGGTATCCGCGGCTGCGGCTGGAGCTCAAGTCGGCGCTGTCCTGGCGTGAGGACGTCGAGGTGGCCCTCGAACGGCTCCTCGGGTCAATGACCCCCGAGGGTGCGCTGCGGCCCGTCTGAAGCGTCCTGAGGCGTTCTGAACGCCGTGTGGCCCGCACTCCGGGATGGAGTGCGGGCCACACGTTTTCGCGCTCGCCGCGGGAGACTGGAGGCGGGTCTTCGTGCTCCGCAGGGGTGCGGCTCCGTCAGATGAACTCGGCGAGATCCCTCAGCAGGGCGGCCTTCGGCTTGGCGCCCATGATCTGCTTGACGACCTCGCCGCCCTGGTAGACGTTCATTGTCGGGATCTGCATGACGCCGTACTTCTGCGGCACCTGCGGGTTCTCGTCGATGTTCAGCTTCACGATCTCGATCTTGTCGCCGTGCTCCTTGGAGATCTCCTCCAGGATCGGCGCCACCATCCGGCACGGGCCGCACCATTCCGCCCAGAAGTCGACGAGGACGGGCTTGTCGCTGTCCAGGACCTCGGACGCGAAGTCGGCGTCGGTCACGGCTTTCATGCTTCTCCTTGTGTTCTCACGCGGACACCTCCCCGCGGCCGCGGGGCTGCCACCGGGGGCCGTGCGGTGGCCGGAAGGCGGTCATTGCGGGTGGTTCACGCCGTTTCGGCGGCGTCCTGGTCCTGGAGCCAGCGTTCGGCGTCGATGGCCGCGGCGCAGCCGGTGCCGGCGGCGGTGATGGCCTGACGGTAGACGTGGTCGACCACGTCGCCGCAGGCGAACACGCCGGGAATCTTGGTCCTGGTCGTGGGGGCGTCCACCAGCAGGTATCCGTCGGTGTCGGTCTCCAGCTGGCCGGCGAACAGCTCGCTGCGCGGGTCGTGGCCGATCGCGATGAACAGCCCGGTGATCTCCAGCTTCGACTCCGCGCCGGTCTTGGTGTCGCGCACCGTCACGCCGGTCACCCGGTCGTCGCCGTGGATCGCGGTGACCTCGCCGTCCCAGCGGAAGCGGATCTTGTCGTTGGCGAACGCCCGGTCCTGCATGATCTTGGAGGCACGCAGCTCGTCGCGGCGGTGGATCACCGTGACCGAGCGGGCGAACTTGGTCAGGAAGATCGCCTCCTCCATCGCGGTGTCGCCGCCGCCGACCACCGCGATGTCCTGCTCGCGGAAGAAGAACCCGTCACAGGTCGCGCACCACGACACCCCGCGCCCGGACAGCCGCTTCTCGTCCGGCAGGCCCAGCTCGCGGTAGCCCGACCCGGTCGCCACGATCACGGTGCGGGCCAGGTAGGTCTCATCCCCCACCTTGACGACCTTGGGGTCGGCGGTCAGGTCGACCTCGGTGACGTCATCGGTGATCAGCTCGGCACCGAAGCGCTCGGCCTGCTTGCGCAGGTTGTCCATCAGGTCCGGGCCCATGATCCCGTCCGGGAAGCCGGGGAAGTTCTCCACGTCGGTGGTGTTCATCAGCGCACCGCCGGCCGTCACCGAACCCTCGAACACCAGCGGCTTCAGATCGCCGCGGGCCGCGTAGACGGCGGCCGTGTAGCCCGCGGGGCCCGAGCCGATGATGATGACGTTACGGACGTCGCTCACAGTTCTTGCCTCTCCTCGTTGGCCGTCGGTGCCGCACGACCCGGCCTGCCAGTGGCGTCAACCGATCCTAGGCCCCGGGGATTCCCGGCACGCCGCGACGGGCCGTCGGCGCTGCCAGGGGCGCTCTAGGGTGAGGGCATGGCACGGATCTTGCTGCTCCATTCGATGTACGGGCTGCGGCCCGCGGTGCACCAGGCGGCCGAGCGGCTTCGTGCCGCCGGGCACGAGGTGCACGCCCCCGACCTCTACGACGGGCGTGTCGTCGACGAGGCCGAGGCCGGTATCGAGATCAAGGACGAGATCGGGCGGGACGAGCTGCTGCGCCGCGCCGTCGCCGCCGCCGCGCCTCTGATCGGGGACGGCGGGCTCGTCTACGCGGGGTTCTCACTCGGCGGCTCCATCGCCCAGAATCTCGCGTTCGCCGACCAGAAGGCGGGCGGGTTGCTGCTGATGCACGGCACGTCCGACATGGCGGAGGACGCGTCCACCGACATCCCGGTGCAGCTGCACGTCGCCGACCCGGACACCTGGGAGCCCGTCGACTGGCTGAACGCCTGGTACCTGCAGATGCGCAAGGCGGGCGCGGACGTGGAGGTCTTCCGCTACCGGGGTGCGGGCCACCTGTTCACCGACCCGGACCTGCCCGACTACGACGCCGACGCCGCCGAACGTGCCTGGACGATCGCCCTCGACTCCCTCGCGTCCCTTTAGCGGGCGCCGCCGACCCGTCACCGGGCGGGAGACATCGCCTGACCGGCGTCCAGAAGCCGGGGCCGCCGGTCAGGCATCTATGTCAAACGTTCTCTAGCCTCTTCAGGACGTGCTGCTTCTGCGCGGAACAGTCCGGGGCCACCACCCAGATGTTCCGCTTGCCGGACTCACCACTGTCCACGGCGATGACGATCGCCGGCTTCCCTTCGTACTTCGCCTGGTCGACGAGGAGAGGGATCTTGTTGCCGGTGACGCGGTTGACGCATCCCCGGAGGTCCGCGTCGGGTGACGCGGCCTTGGCCCGTAGCTCCTGGTCGTCGGCCAGGACGCGGCCGATCTGGGCGCTCAGCGTCGCGGGCCGGTAGTCGGTGTCGCTGTGCGCGACCGTGAAGGACGCCGCCGGGGCGGCGTTCGGGGCGGCACCGCTTCCCGAGGCGGCGGAACGGGAGTTGTCCTGCGCAGGCGCCGCCGCCTTGCCGTGGTCGCCGCTCGCCCCCTCCAAAGCGATCTTGCCGACGGTCGCTCCGCCGCCGACCACGACCACCGCGGCCGCGGCCGCCGAGAGAATCCGCCAATGCCGCCTTCCGCGCCGCTGTTCCATGCTCGCCACGGTGGCGGTGTGCATCGACTCGGCCGCGATGGCAGTGTCGATGCGTTCCGCCAGTTCGGCGGGCATGGACGGCACGGGTGCCTCCGCCAGGATCCGGGAGACGTCCGCAAGATCGGCGGACAGCTCACGGCATTCGGCGCAGGTATCGAGGTGCGCGTTGACGGAGGCGGCTTGGTCGTCTTCGAGCAATCCTTCGGCCAGGTCGGCCAGGACGTCGTAGTCCAGATGTGCGGGGTTCACTTGGGCATGCCACCTCCTTCCACACCTCCGACGTTTTTGCTCTCCCGGCGGTTCCGGTGGTGGACGAGAAGGGGGGCGAGCCTGGCGCGACCCCGCGCGCACCGGCTCTTGATCGTTCCGGGTGGGACCTCCATCACCTGCGCGGCGTCGTCGACGGAGTAGCCCATCATGTCGACGAGGACGAGGGCGGCCCGCTGCTCGAACGGAAGCTGCTCCAGGGCGGTGTGGACGTCGAGGGAGACGCCGTGCGCGTCGGTCGGGTCCGGCATCTTGGGCGCGACGGCGTCGAACGTCGCGTCGTCGCCCATCGGCGTCGCCGGGCGGACGGACTTGCGCCTGATGCGGTCGAGGCAGGCGTTCACCACGATGCGGTGCAGCCAGGTCGTGACGGCGGCGTCCCCGCGGAAGCGTCCGGCCGCGCGGAACGCCGAAAGGCACGCGTCCTGCAGCGCGTCCGCCGCCTCCTCCGGGTCGCCGAGCGTGCGCAGCGCGACCGCCCACATGCGGTCCCGGTGCCGGTGGACGAGTTCCGCGAAGGCGTGCGGGTCCCCTTCGGCGTGCCGGGCGAGGAGCTCCTTGTCGGGCACTTCGTCGACGCGACGCATGCTCACCGACGTCATGAGCGACCGCTTTCTCGTTCGGTACGCCCGGCCGGCGCCGGGCGCCCGCTCCCGGCTGCTGAGGTAGGCACCACGGATTCCTGGGGGCGAGGGGACAATCTGCTCACAGGCACGATACAGACATGCGCCACTCCACGTCACAGCTCATGTCGGCCCCGCTGAACGGGATCAGCCGGCCGACCCGTAGACGGTGATCTCGCCGAGCCGTCCCTTGAACGGCCCGCCGGGAAGCTGGGTGAACCACACGAGGACGTACTGGGCGGTGGCCTGCGGGTTCGCGGTGATGGTGAGCTCGCCGCCGTTGGGGGCCTGCTCGCCGACGGCCTTCAGGTCGCCTGGGGACCGTGAGTCTCCGACCTTGACCTGCAGCGTCCCGCCGTTCACCGGTGAATGGATCTTGACGTTGGCGATCTTGACGGGTTTGCCCATGTCGAGCAGGACGCCGAGCCCCTTGGAGTAGTTGCCGAAGTCGGCGCCGTGGTAGCTCTGCGTCTCCCAGTTGCCGCCCGCCCGGCCGTCGATCAGTGTGTTGAGGCCCTTGCCGATCGCCGTGTCCTGGTGGTCGGGGCGCGACTGCTGGGCGGGGTCGATGCCCTGCACGTTCAGCTTCGCCACGGACGGCGTGGACGGCGCGCTCGTCTGGCCCTTGTCGGTGGCTCCGCCGCCCTTGGAATCGTCCTTCTTGTCGGGGAACAGCGCCCAGGCGCCGAGGCCGACGATGACGGTGAGCGCCGCGGCCGCGACGCCGAGCAGGGCCCGGTTGGCCGGACGTTTCGGGGCCGCGTGCCCGTGGGCGGCCGCCGTCCGGGTCGATGTGGACGGCGGCGCGGGCGGGGCGGCATGACGCTGGGCGCGCGCCCGCGGCGGCGGGACGTGCGACGCCGCCGGCGGTTCGGGCGCGGGCGGCTGATGCGGCTGCGTGGTCGCCGAGGTCGACGGCGTGGCGGGACGGCGGGGAGCGGCCGGCCGCGGCGGCGCGGGCGAGGTGTGGCCGAGCCCGGCGAACAGCGGCAGCGGGGTGCGCGGGACGCCGCGCAGGGCCTTGGCCAGGTCGGCCGGGGTCGCCAGGGGCTCGGCCTGGCCGATGCCGAGGCAGCGGCACACGATCGCGTCGATGGCGTGCGAGATGCCGGCCTGGACCTGGCGGGGCGCGTGCGGGACGCCGTCGGCCGCCGGCGCGGCGGGCAGCTCGGAGCCGTCCTCGTCGCCGGGCCAGTGCGCGGTGAGCGCCGCGTACAGCATCCGGCCGAGGCCGCGGACGTCGTCCGCGGCGGCGTCCTCGGAGTGCCGGTCGGTGAGCACGGCGTCGGTGGCGACGCCGAGCAGCTTGACGGTGCCGCCGGTCGTCCAGACCAGGTCGCGGGGGGTGAGGCAGAGGTGCGAGAGCCCGGCGGCGTGCGCGGCGGCGATGGCCTCGGACGCCTCGTACAGCAGGGTCGCGGCGCGTCCCGGCTCCAGCGGGGCCTTGCCGAGCATGCCCTCCAGGGTCTCGCCGGCGACCCATTCGCTGACCACGTAGGCGCTCTCGCCCGAGTCGTCGGCGTCGAACACCTGGGTGACGCGGGGGTCGGTCAGCCGGCTGGCCGACCGTGCGGACGTGACGGCCTCCGCGATCCTGGGGAACTCGGGGTCGAAGGTGCGGACGGCGACCGCCCGCGCGAGGATCTCGTCGATGGCCTTCCAGAGCGACGAGCCGCCCGAGTCGCTGAAGCGCTCCTCAAGCCTGTAGCGGCCGGCGAGACGGGTGCCGGGCTCGATGACTGACGTGCTCACGGCAACGTCCTGCACAGGTGGTCAGATCCCATGTTCGTGGCGTGGCAGCTTACGCCTCCGACCCTCCTCTTTGCGTTCCCCAGGGTGTCGCCCCGCAAGCCGTAATCCCCCACATGGTAGTGGTTACTCGCACGAGTGGCCGCCTTATCGCCGCGCGTCCTTTTTTACTTTGCCCGTCGTCGTCGCCTTCACCTCGCCCGGCCCGGCAGCCGGCGCGCGAACGTGGCGATGGTCGTCTGGATCTCCTCGACCCGCATCAGCTTGGCGAACAGCAGATACAGCAGCCCGCCGCCCACGGATCCGGCGACGAGGGTGACGAGCGCGGGGAGCAGCGTGTCGGTGCCGCCCAGGGCGTCGGCGACGGTGTGCGCCGCGTAGGCGAACCCGACCAGCGGCCAGATCGCGACGAGCAGCTTCAGGTGACCGCCGACGATCCGCCGGCCGTCGATGCCGCCGAGCTTGCGGCGCAGCACCAGCCAGCAGGTGACCGTGCCGACCAGGTTGGTGATCGCGAAGCCGCCCGCGATGCCGACGACGATCCACTTGACGTCGAGGACGTTGTAGGCGGTGAACGCCATCGCGATGTTGGACGTCGTGACGACGAGGCCGACCAGCGCGGGCGTCCGGGTGTCGCCGTGGGCGTAGAAGACCCGCAGCATCAGCTGGTAGGTGGAGAACGGCACGAGCGCGATGGCGAACATCTGCATGACCCGCGCGATCACCAGCGCGTCGTCGGCGGTGGTGTTGCCGTGCGCGAACAGCACCGTGGTGATCTCCGGGCCGAGCACCAGCATCAGCGCCGCCGCCGGCATGATGATCACCGAGGAGAGGCGGAGGCCGCTGGAGAACGCCGCGCGCACGTCGGCGGTCTTGCCCTCCGCGGCGAACCGGCTCATCCGCGGCAGCAGCGCGGTGATCACCGACACCCCGACGATCGCGTAGGGGAGCTGGAAGAGCTGGTAGGCGTTGAAGTACGGGGTGTAGCCGTAGCCTTCGCCGAGCCCCTGGTGGTCGGCGATGTTCCCGGCCCGGTTCGTCAGCGCGGTGACCACGGCGAGCGCGGCCTGGGTGGCGACGACGTACAGCAGCGTCCATCCGGCCATCCGGCCGACCTCGCCGATCTCGCCGCGCTTGAAGTCCAGCCGGGGCCGCCACCGGAACCCGACCCGGCGCAGCGACGGCCACAGCGCGACCGTCTGCAGGACGATCCCGCCGGTCGTGCCGATCGACAGCAGCATGAGCTGCTGGTCGGAGATCGTGGACGGGTCGACCTTCCCGGTGGTGATCGCAAGGAACGCCCCGCCGATCGCGATCACCACGATGTTGTTCAGCACCGGCGCCCACATCGGCGCGCCGAAGCTGCCGCGGGTGTTGAGGATGGCCCCGGCGAACGCGCCGACGCCGTAGAAGAACAGCTGCGGCAGGAAGAACCGCGCGAACAGGACGGCGACCTCCCGCTGGTCGCCGGTGTAGCTGCTCGCCAGGACGTCGATGAACAGCGGCGCCAGCAATACCGAGACAGCGGTGAGGACGCCGAGGCCGATCACCGCGAGGGTGAACACCCGCTGCTCGTACTGCTCGCCCTGGGTGCGGTCGCGCTGCTTGGCCCGCACCAGCAGCGGGACGATCACGCTGGTCAGGATGCCGCCGAGCAGCAGGTCGTAGATCTGGTTGGGGATGGTGTTGGCGGTGTTGTAGGAGTTGGCGAGCAGCCCGGTGCCGAGCGCGGCGACGATGACGGCGGTGCGCAGGAAGCCGGTGATGCGGGACGCGAGGGTGCCCACGGCCATGATCGCACCCGACTTCAGGACGCCGGACGAGCCCTTCCCGCTCTCGCCGGGGGGCGTGTCCACGATCGTCGTCTCGGTGCCGGGCGCGCTTCCGCCGGGGAGAGGGATGTCAACTACCGTCTCGGCGGCGGTGCTCGCCGTCCCTGGGGGCCTCCCCCTCGGCGGCTGACCCGGGTACCCCGGCGGGGTCGCCGGGTTCTGCGGGCCCGGCTGCCGGGTCTGGGGCGGCCTGCCCTGGGGCGGGGGTCCCTGGGGCGGCGGGCCCTGAGGTGGCGGGCCCTGAGGCGGGGGCCCCTGAGGCGGGGGCCCCTGAGGCGGGGGCCCCTGAGGACGGCCCGGTCCCTGGGGGGTGCCCTGTGCCGGGTAGCCCTGCCCCGGATATCCCTGGGAACTCGGCGGCGGGTAGCCCGGGCCCTGAGAGCCCGGGGCCGGGGAGCCCGCCCCCCGGTTCTCCCGTCCCTGCCGATCCCATTCCGGTCGACCCGTCACCGGCTGCCTCCGCTTTCCGGCGGCGCCTCGCTCTGCTGGCCCGCACTCCGACGCCCACGAAGAGTACGGCAAGTCCGCCGCCCGTGATGAGCAGCGCAAGACGCCCGTACCCGGTCACGGTGACGGTGATGGTCTCGCCGTCACCGTAGGCCCGTCCGCGCGAGTCCGGGATCAGCAGCTCCGTGTGGATCTGGAAGTTGCCGTTTCCCGCCGCCTGCGCCGGGATCCACCGCTGGGCACGTTCCCCGGGCCGCAGCTCCAGCACCGCGTCCTCGGGATCCAGCGGGCTGAGCTGCAGCTTCGCGGTGTTCTCCGACCTCACGACGAGCCGTACCTTGACGGACTGGTCCCGTAACGTGTTCTCGACCAGCACCGGCAGCCGGCCCGAGCTGCCGCCCATCAGCACGCGCCCGTTCTTCGGGGGGACGACGCGGACCC
The DNA here is from genome assembly GCF_050945415.1 of Spirillospora sp. CA-128828. Taxonomy (NCBI): domain Bacteria; kingdom Bacillati; phylum Actinomycetota; class Actinomycetes; order Streptosporangiales; family Thermomonosporaceae; genus Spirillospora; species Spirillospora sp. CA-128828. The sequence continues at coordinate 9,572,598 of NZ_CP191986.1, read as the reverse complement.
TGTGCATGTCCCACTTGAGCTCGTCCTGCAGTTCCCGGCGGGCACGCTTGGCGCGAGCCTGCGACGTCCGCCACGCGACCGACTCCAGCCGCAGCACGGCGCGCTCATAGGAGATCTTGACCGGGCCGGTCATCACCGCACGGAACGCCGCCGCCTGCTTCGCGATCGACCGCGTCTGGTCGAGGTGCGCGTCGCCGAGCTCGTACTTCTCGTAGTCGTCGGAGTAGCCGTGGAACGTGCGGGCCTGCGGCTGGGCGGCCTCGATCGTGCTCAGCGGGACCTCGTGCGTCCAGTCCGCGCCCTTGGTGAAGGTCAGCAGGTTCTTGGCGAGCCCGTCGGCCGGGTTCCAGAGCCGGTCGGGGGCGACGACGAGGCTGCGCTGGACGCTCGGCGCCTCCGCCGTGATCATCGCGGTCTCGGCGAGGAAGCGCTGCTCGGTCAGCAGCGCCCCGGAGGCGGAGCCCGACCCCCCGCTGACGATCTGGTTGATCGTGTCGTCGTAGAGCAGCGTCTTCTTGCTGCCCAGGTGCGTCTGCAGCGTGGTGGTCGCGTTCGGCTGCGCCCCCGTCGCCGGTTCCTCGAACTGCGAGCTGCTCATCAGGAACGACCCGCTGTCCTTGATGGCGTACTTGGCGAGCTGGTCGAGCGTGCCGGGCCCGCCGACGCCCGACGCCGGCCAGGCGATGTGCGCGTCCGGCGGCCGGCCGAGGATCTGCGTCGCGACGCCGGTGTTCCGCGCGTCGAAGGCGACGCCGATGTCGCGGGTCGTCTTGCGCCGGACCAGGGCCGTGATGTCGGGGTCCCCGTACGGGAGGACGAAGTAGCGGTCGCCCTTGGACGCGTTCTTCAGCGCCGTCAGCCACGCGGCCGCGACCTTGCTCTTCTCCTTCTTGACGCCCTTCTTCGCCCCCGGCGCCTTGACGTAGTAGTCGCCGGACGCCATCTGCTGGACGTCGTCCAGCAGGGCCGGGTCGATCGCCCAGGTGACCGGTGTGTCGGTGGCGGCGCCCGCGTCCACCAGCCTGCTGAGCCTGCCGCCGGGCGACATCTCCTCGGTGAGCTCGTCGTCCATGAACGTCCGGTCGTTCGTGCGGTGCATCCTGTCGATCAGCGGCAGGACCCAGCCGACCGCCACCGGCTTGTAGCGCGGCTGTTTCGGAAGCAACGTCAGGAACGTCGTCAGGCCGCCGACGACCTGCTGCGCGGAGTTCAGCACCTCGACCCGCATCGGGTAGACGCCCGGCGTCCCGACCGGGGCGCGCAGGCCGAGTTGCCTGGCGCTCGTCCGGAAGCTCCAGTTCTGTTTCACGCCGGGGGCGGCCGCCTGCGCGAGCGGCTGCGGCCGGGTGACGTTGGGCAGCGTGTTCTGCTGGGCGTTGGAGATCTGGTCGAGCTGGCTCCGGCTGGTGACGGGCTGCGCGCTGTAGCGCAGCCGCACGGTGAGGCCGGGGAGTTGGCGGCCGGTGCGGTTCTTCGCCGCGCCCGAGATCTCGATCTTGGAGTTCGCGGTGCCGCTCTTGGGGGTGATCTTGGTGAGCGCCATCGCGACCTGCGCGCGTGCCCGCGCCTGGGACGGGGCCTTGGCGGGGGCCGCCAAGGCCGCGGGGGCCGCCATCGCGAAACAGGGCAGCAGTGCGGCCAGCGCCATCGCGCGCTTGACCGTCGTCACGCCGCGTCCGCTCTCACGCCGTGCACGCCCAGGGGCCGTCCGGCCCCGTGAGGACAGGCAAAGGACGGCGGGCAGAGATTTCCCGCACCACGGCCCCGATGTTAGTCCGTCGGTGTTCATGGCGTTGCCGTGCTCGGCCCTCCGGGCGGCTCCCGCGCTCGCTTCGGCGGCTCAGGTGCGCACCCGGCGCATACCGGTGGCCGGGGTGGACGGCGGGGCGGGCAGGTCGACGGGCTTCGCGTGGCAGAGGGCGTACAGGGAGGCGGCCCTGATGCCGAGCGCGGTGGACGCCTCACCGGTCGCGGTGTAGACGACGTCGTCGGCGGGGAGCCCATCCACGAGGGAATGGTCGATCAGCAGCGGCATGGAGTCCGGCAGCAGCAGCGGGCAGACCAGGCCCGCGGCGTACTCGGTGACGGCGTTGACCACGTCCGCGGGCGCCGGGCGGACGGTACGGGCGCCGACGGCGAGCCGCACCGCCTCCGCCTGCGGCGGCCGCCCCGCCGGGACGATCACCCCGGTCAGGAACCGCTGGCCGCGGCGGACGCTCTCGCAGGAGTAGACGCGCGTCACCAGGCACCGTTCCGCCGGAAGGCCGAGCGCCTTGGGCAGTTCGTCCGCGTCGGCCATCGCGACGGGCAGCCGCACGATCTCGTGCACGGTCTCCCATTCGAGCAGCGCGCGGTGGATGGCGAGAGCGTCCTTCATGTTCGGCTCCATCCCGCGGGGGTGTGTCCCCGCTCACCCCCGGACCTGGTCTTCCCGTTGTCCCCGTGCTTCGCACTCTGCGGGGAATATCCCCACATACCCGGAACGACTGGCCTAACCCATGTCATACGTCACGTAAAACCCTCGCGATGCGCCTCTGCCGCACGTGCGGCGGACCGTGGCCCTTATGGATCCCGCTACCGTTGTCGTGCGGGAGGCTCACCGGGTCGCGCATGGCGTCATCGGGGTGTCCAGAACGTAACCCGGGGATCGCGGCCTGAGAAGGGGCCCGTCCTCCTTCGGCCCCGAAAGGACTCCCGCGCGGACCCGGGGCCATCGCCAGAAAGTCCTTTGTCAGCTCTTCAATCAAGGAAATACGCTCGATGGCCGTGCCCAACCAGAACGTGACCCCAGAGCCCTCGCGGCCCACCGCGATCGCCGAGCTGCTGCGCGGGATCGCCCCCGTCGCCGACGACCTCGGCGCCCGGTTCGCGGCGGCCGGTCACGAGCTGGCGCTGGTCGGCGGGCCCGTCCGGGACGCGCTGCTGCGCCGTCCGACCAAGGACGTGGACCTGACCACCGACGCGCCGCCCCAGCGCACCCTGGAGATCATCCGCGGCTGGGCCGACGCGCACTGGACGATCGGCATCGAGTTCGGCACGATCGGCCTCCGCAAGGACGGCGTCGAGCTGGAGATCACCACCTACCGCAGCGAGTCCTACGACCCGAAGTCCCGCAAGCCGGACGTCTCCTACGGGACGTCCCTCGTCGAGGACCTGCGCCGCCGCGACTTCGCGGTCAACGCGATGGCGGCGCGGCTGCCCGGGCACGAGTTCGTCGACCCGTTCGGCGGCCTCACCGACCTGCAGCGCAAGGTCCTGCGGACGCCGGGCAGGCCCGAGGACTCCTTCAGCGACGACCCGCTCCGGATGATGCGGGCCGCCCGGTTCGCCTCGCAGCTCGGTTTCACCGTCGCGCCGGACGTCGTCCGCGCGATGAAGGACATGGCGCCCCGCATCGAGATCGTCTCCGCCGAGCGCGTCCGGGACGAGCTGTCCAAGCTGATCTGCGGCCGCCACCCCCGCGAGGGCCTGGCGCTCCTCGTCGAGACGGGGCTCGCCGCGCACGTCCTGCCCGAGCTGCCGAAGCTGCGGCTGGAGATCGACGAGCACCACCGGCACAAGGACGTCTACGAGCACTCGCTGATCGTCTTGGAGCAGGCGATCGCGCAGGAGCAGGAGGGGCCTGACCTCGTCCTGCGGCTCGCGGCGCTGCTGCACGACATCGGCAAGCCGAGGACCCGCCGGTTCGAGGCGGGCGGCCGGGTGTCGTTCCACCACCACGAGGTCGTCGGCGCGAAGATGACCCGCAAGCGGCTGACCGCGCTCCGCTACCCGAAGGACGTCATCTCGGACGTGTCCCGCCTGGTCGAGCTGCACCTGCGGTTCCACGGCTACGGCACCGGCGAGTGGACGGACTCGGCCGTCCGCCGGTACGTCCGCGACGCCGGCCCGCTGCTCACCCGCCTGCACAAGCTGACCCGCGCCGACTGCACGACCCGCAACCGGCGCAAGGCCGACCGGCTCCGCCGCACCTACGACGACCTGGAGGTGCGGATCGAGCGGCTGGCCGAGGAGGAGGAGCTCGCCGCGATCCGCCCGGAGATCGACGGCAACGAGATCCAGGAGATCCTCGGCATCACCCCCGGTCCTCTCGTCGGCCGCGCCTACCGGTTCCTCCTCGACGTCCGCCTGGACCGCGGCATCATCGGCAAGGAAGCCGCCGCCGACGCCCTCCGCACCTGGGCCGCCGCCGAGGGCATCACACCCTCCGGCGAAGCGCCCGGCCGCGAGAACACCGGCCGCCAAGAACAGAAGCCCGACGAGCCGGACGGCTCGGCCCCCACCGCCAACGCGACCGACGGCGATCCGACCGACGGCGATCCGACCGACGGCGACTCGACCGGCGATGGCGCGTGAACGGCCGCAGTGAGGTGAAGGGCCTGATGAACGCCGGTGCGGCCATGGCCGCGACCGGCGGCGACACGAACGGCAGCGGCGCGTGAACGAGCGCAGTGAGATGGCGGGCGTGGTGGATGTCGGTGCGGCCGTGGCCGCTGCCGACGGCGCAGCGACTGACGGCGACTCGACCGGTAGTGGCGCGAACGGGTGTGGTGAGGTGGCGGGGCTGGTGGATGCCGAGGCGGCCGGGGCCGTGCTCCGGGGCGAGGAGGGGGACGCGTGATTCCGTTGCAGTTGGGGCGGATGAGTCCCGGGGCGGCCGAGCGGATGCTGGAGTTCGACCGCGAGCACATCTGGCATCCGTATGCGCCGATGCCCGCGTCCTCGCCCGTTCTGCCGGTCGTGTCGGCGGACGGGGTGCGGCTGACGCTCGCCGACGGCACCGAGCTGATCGACGGGATGTCGTCGTGGTGGGCGGCCGTGCACGGCTACAACCACCCGAAGCTGAACGCGGCCGTCACGGGCCAGCTCGGCAAGATGGCGCACGTGATGTTCGGCGGGCTGACGCATCCGTCCGCGGTCGGTCTCGCCGAGCGGCTCGTGGAGATCACGCCGGAGCCGCTGACCAAGGTGTTCTTCGCCGACTCCGGGTCCGTGGCGGTCGAGGTCGCGATCAAGATGGCGCTGCAGTACTGGCGGTCGCAGGGGCGCCCCGAGCGGCACCGGCTCCTGACGATCCGGGGCGGGTACCACGGTGACACGTTCGGGGACATGGCCGTCTGCGATCCGGTGAACGGGATGCACCACCTGTTCAACGACGTCCTGGCCAGGCACGTGTTCGCGCCCCCGCCGCCGATCGGGTACTCGGCCGACCCGGACCAGGCGTTCCTGGACGAGCTGTCCCGGCTGGCGGCCGAGCACGCCGGCGAACTCGCCGGGGTCATCGCGGAACCGATCGTCCAGGGCGCCGGCGGCATGCGCTTCTACGCCCCCGAGTACCTGCGCGCCCTCCGCGACATCGCCGACGAGCACGGCCTGCTGCTGATCCTGGACGAGATCGCCACCGGGTTCGGCCGGACGGGCGAGATGTGGGGCTGCGACCACGCCGAGGTCGTTCCGGACATCATGTGCCTCGGCAAGGCCCTGACCGGCGGATACATGACCATGGCCGCCACCCTGTGCAGCGACCGCGTGGCCCATGGCATCGCGTCCGGGGAGGCGGGCGTCCTCAGGCACGGCCCGACGTACATGGCCAATCCGCTGGCCGCCGCCGTCGCGTCCGCCTCCATCGACCTGCTGCTGTCCCGCGACTGGCGGGACGAGGTGGACACCATCGAGGCGATCCTGACCAGCGAACTCCAGGACACCGCGGCCCTGCCCGGGGTGGCGGACGTCCGCGTCCTCGGCGCGATCGCGGTGGTGGAGGCGCGGGAGCCGGTGGACGTCGAGGCCGTCCAGGAGATCGCCATGGCGCACGGCGTATGGCTCCGCCCCTTCGGCACGCTGATCTACACGATGCCCCCGTATGTCTGCACGGAGGACGAGGTCCTCCACATCGCCGCCGCGCTCCACGCCATAGCCGAGTCCCTGTAGCGCCCGACGCAAGGCGTCGGCGGCCGGGGCCGATCAGCGCAGGGCGTGGGCCGGGCGCCGCACGCGGGACGCGGCGGTGCGGTAGGCGACGGCGCCCGCGGCGTAGGCGGCGATCACGGCGAGGAGGGTGAAGGCGGCGCGGCCGTCCGCGGGGAGCCAGGTGGCGGCAGCGGCGGCGGCAGCGGCGAACGTCGCGTTGAACAGCATGTCGTAGACGGCGAACACCCGCCCCCGGTAGGCGTCGTCGATCGTCTCCTGCAGTGTCGTGTCGACGCACAGCTTCACGCCCTGCGACACGACGCCGAGCAGGAACGCGCCCACCGCCCAGGGACGTTCCGCGAACGGCATCCCGAAGACGAGCAGGCTCAGCGCCGCCCCGCCGAGCTGCAACGCCACCCACGCCTGCTTGCTGATGCGCCGCACCACCGGCGGTGTGATCAGCGCGGCCGCGAAGTACCCGGCGCCGGACACGCCGAGCATGAGCGCGAACGTCCGCAGCCCCCGGTCGGGGTCGCCGGCGAAATGGTTCCGGCACAGCAGCAGCGTCATGATCAGGACGATGCCGTACAGGAACCGGTGGAACGAGATCGCGCCGAGCGCCAGCGCCGCCTGCGGGCGGCGCGCCATGTGCCGCGCCCCGTCCACCAGCCCGTTCAGGACGCCGCCGAGCGCCTCGACGATCCTCGGCGCGTCCGCCCTGGGCGCCCCGGGCGGCGCGTCCTCGGGCGGGTGCGGGCCGAGCAGCCGCTTCGGCAGCATCGTCGCGATCAGGCCCGCCAGCAGGAACAGCGCCGCCGCCGACACGAGGATCAGCGCCGTCCCGTCGTGCCCGGCGCCGAAGAGCCGCCGCAGCAGGAAGCCGGCGCCCGCACCGGCGAACGCGATGACCGTCCCGGACGTGACCGAGAACGCGTTCGCCGTGACCAGATGGTCGCGCCGCACCACGTGCGGCAGCGCCGCCGACAGCGCGGCGAGGAAGAACCGGTTGACGCCGAGGACCAGGAGCACGCCGAGGAAGAAGCCGAGGCCGTCCTGCCCCGCGGCGACGAGCGCCGCGACCAGCAGCACCAGCACGGCGCGCAGGACCGGCGTCCAGACGAGGATCTGCCGCCGCTGCCACCGGTCGATGAACACCCCGGCGAACGGACCGAGCGCCGAGTACGGCAGCAGCGTCACCGCGAACGCGGCGGCGGCCTTGGCGGCCGTCGCCTGCCGTTCGGGCGAGAAGAACACGTAACCGGCCAGCGCCACCTGGAAGACGCCGTCGGTCAGCTGCGAGGTCAGCCGCGTCCCGTAGAGCCGCCGGAAATCCCGCCCGCGCAGGATCTCCCGCAACTCGCCCGCTCGCATCCGACCAGCGTATGCGCCGCCCTGGGTCAACTGAGCCAGAGGTGGGTGTAGTCGTAGCCTGCGGTGGTCGGGAGGAACAGGGTGCCGTGCACGCGGGACGAGCGGAAGAGCGTCTGGGCGCGGTCGAGCAGCGGGACGATCGCGGCGTCCTCCATGATCTTCTGGTCGGCCTGCTGCCAGTAGCCCGCCGCGTGGCCGGCGTCGGACGCGGTGAGGGCCGCGTCGATGAGGGCGTTCACCTGCGGGTTGTCGTAGCCGCCGTAGTTGTTGCTGTTCTGCCCGTAGGTGCGGCCGTCGAAGAGCGGCTGGATGATCGAACGGCCGTTGTTGCCGTACCAGTCGGGCACCCAGCCGGGGGCGGCGATGTCCCATTCGCCCGCGCGGGCGCGTGCGGGCGTGCCGAGGGTGCCGGCGTAGAAGGAGCCTCCGGAGTCGGCGGTCAGTTCCGTCTCGACCCCGCAGGCGTCGAGGTTCTCCGCGATGGACTGGGCGAGCAGCTTGTGGACGCTGTTCGTGCGGTACGGGAACTTCAGCTTGAGGCCGGCGTGGCCCGTCTTGCCGAGCAGTTCGCGGCACTTGGCCGGATCGCCGGACTCGTCGGGCGTCGGGTAGTGGTTCAGGGCCGAGTATCCGGAGTTGCCGGGCGGGATCACCGTGTGCAGCGGCTCGGCCACCGACGGCCCGCCGACGATCTTGATGAGGGCGCTGCGGTCGACGGCGTATTCCAGCGCCTGCCGGACCGCCCGGTCGCCGAGCGCGCCCCCGTTGTTGGGGCTGCGCGCGTTGAACACCAGGTACGGGCTGTTGTTCGGGATCTCCCTGATGGCGAAGCGCGGGTCGTTCCGCAGCCGGGGAATCGCCGATGTCGGGACGGGCTGGTCCCACGCGAGGTCGGCGGTGCCCTGCTCGATCTGCTGCTGGACGGCCTCCGGCGAGTCCTGCCCGAGCGTGATCTCGATCTTCGCCACGTGCCGCTCGCGCAGCGGGTCGGCGCCGGGCTGCCAGGCCGGATTGTGGGCGAGCAGGTAGGAGATGCCCGGCCGGTAGTCGGTGATCTGGTACGGGCCGTCCGAGATCGTGTGCTGCCGGAACTCCGCGCTGTCCGGAACGTACCGGTCGTACTCCTGCGGTGCCGCGGCGGTGAACGGCAGCGACAGCAGGTTGAGGAAGTCGCTGGCCGGGCGCTTCAGCTTGAAGACGAGGGTCCTGTCGTCCTTGGCGTGAACACCCGCGATCTCGTGGGCGCGCTGGTAGGCGGCGATCGCCTTGGCGTCCTTCGCGTCGACATAGCCGAAGCCGCGGCAGAAGTCGTCCATGCCGGTGAGCGTGGAAACGAAGTAGCTCTTGCCGGCGGACGGTGCCGACGGGTTGCAGAGCCGCTCGAAGCCGCGGACGAAGTCGTGCGCCGTCACCGGGCGCGGCGGGCTCGTGTTCCACCGGACGCCCTCGCGCAGGCGCACCGTGTAGGTGCGGCGGTTCTTGCCGACGTCGCCGTTCTCGCGCGTCGGGATCCGGGCCGCCACGTCGGGCCGGACGGGGACCGTCTCCTGGAAGTCGTTGGACGCGCGCGTTCCGAACAGCGTCCGGGCGAACGTGCGGACGAGCCCGTACGCGCCGACGCTGGACACGGACGCGGGATCGAGGTGTTCGACGTCGGACGAGCCGACGACCCGCAGCGTGCCGCCCTGGCGGGAGGCGCCCGCCGCCGACGCGTCGTCACCCCCGCCGGCGCATCCGGCGAGCCCCATCACCAGGCCCGTCAGCCCTGCCGTCACCTTGATCATCTCGCGTGCCGTCACGTTCTCACCTCTGAAGACTCGGAACCTGGCGCGCAGTCACCGGCGGTGTCACAGTAGGGCCAGAGAGTGACAAAGGGCCGGTACATCACCGTTTTCTTCTACAGAAAGTAAGGACGCCCTGACAGTGGTATGTCCACTGCCAGGGCGTCCCTTGGGAACTTTGTGATCAGACTCTCAGCGAGAGCCGCGGACCGTTCCGCTCAGCGATCGACCTCGCCGCGAATGAACTTCTCCACCGCGTCGTGGGCCTGGTCGTCGTTGTACTGCTCGGGCGGCGACTTCATGAAGTAGGAGCTGGCCGACAGGATCGGGCCGCCGATGCCGCGGTCCTTGGCGATCTTGGCGGCGCGGACGGCGTCGATGATGACGCCGGCGGAGTTCGGGGAGTCCCAGACCTCCAGCTTGTACTCCAGGTTGAGCGGCGTGTCGCCGAACGACCTGCCCTCCAGCCGCACGTAGGCCCACTTGCGGTCGTCGAGCCACGGCACGTGGTCGGACGGGCCGATGTGCACGTCCGCCTTCGCCATCTCGTGCGGGATCTGCGAGGTGACCGACTGCGTCTTGGAGATCTTCTTGGACTGGAGGCGCTTGCGCTCCAGCATGTTCATGAAGTCCATGTTGCCGCCGAAGTTGAGCTGGTAGGTGCGCAGCAGCTCAACGCCGCGGTCCTCGAACAGGCGGGCCATGACGCGGTGCGTGATGGTGGCGCCGACCTGCGACTTGATGTCGTCGCCGACGATCGGGACGCCCGCGTCGGTGAACTTCTGCGCCCACTCGGGGTCGCTCGCGATGAACACCGGCAGCGCGTTCACGAACGCGACCTTGGCGTCGATGGCGCACTGGGCGTAGAAGCGGTCGGCCTCCTCCGAGCCCACCGGCAGGTACGACACCAGGACGTCCACCTGGGCGTCCTTCAGCGCCTGCACGACGTCGACCGGCTTGGCGTCGGACTCCTCGACCATGTCCAGGTAGTACTCGCCGAGCCCGTCGAAGGTGTGCCCGCGCTGGACGGTCACGCCGGTCGGCGGCACGTCGGCGAACTTGATGGTGTTGTTCTCGCTGGCGTGGATGGCCTCGGACAGGTCCATCCCGACCTTCTTGGCGTCCACGTCGAACGCCGCCACGAACTCCACGTCGCCCACGTGGTAGTCGCCGAACTGGACGTGCATCAGGCCGGGGACTCGCGTGTCGGGGGCCGCGTCCTTGTAGAACTCGACACCCTGGACGAGTGAAGAGGCGCAGTTGCCCACACCCACGATGGCTACGCGCACCGAACCCATCCGGTTGCTCCTTCTCTCTTGCGGAACATGTGGTGTGTTTCACCCGTCCTCGAAGGCACCGGGCCGCTCAGCGGCCCTCGTCCCGAGGCATGTCCTGATCAATTCGCTTATCTGACAGTGCTTGCTGCGCTTGCTGTTCCTGCTCGGCCCGCTCGCGCCCGATCAGCTCGTTGAGCCACCGGACCTCGCGTTCGACGGACTCCAGCCCGTGGTTCTGCAGCTCCAGGGTGTAGGAGTCGACCCGCTCGCGGGTTCGCGCCAGGGCGGCGCGGACGCTCTCCAGGCGCTCCTCCAGCCGGCTGCGCCGGCCTTCGAGGATCCGCAGCCGGACGTCGGCGCGGGTGTGGGAGAAGAAGGCGAAGTGCACGCCGAACCCCTCGTCCTCCCACGACGCCGGACCGGCCTCGGTCAGAAGCTGCTGGAGGCGCTCCTTGCCGTCGGCGGTGAGCTTGTAAACGATCTTCGACCGGCGGCTCTGCAGCGCCAGGGGGGCGTTCGGCTCCTCCGGACGGTCCTCCATGATCAGCCCATTGGCCAGGAGCTGCTTGAGGCACGGGTAGAGCGAGCCGTACGAGAACGCGCGGAACATGCCCAGCAGGGCGTTGAGCCGCTTGCGCAGCTCGTAGCCGTGCATCGGGGACTCGTGCAGCAGTCCGAGCACGGCGAGCTCCAGCACGCCCGCGCCCTTCTTGGCCGCCATCCCGATCCCTCTCCCGCGGAGCCGATGTCTCGAACCGATGTATCGAGTGAATGTATCGACTCGATACATCGACAAGATACGTAGCTCAGGCCGTCCTTGGCAAGTGGCGATCTACCTGGGGCTACCTGAGGCGCGTCCGCGCGGGTCCGCGCGGCATATCGCAAATGCGGAGAATTCAGGGTGTATGTGGCGGAAGTGTGTCAAAGTTGCGCATGGAACCACCTGGCCACGCCGGACGTTCTCGGCCACGGGGAGCAGACCCCGAGCGGTAGCCGAGCAGGGAGGATCCGCCGATCTTCGGGGGCGTTGACGGGCCGGGGCGTTCTTCGCCGTGCAATGCGTTCCCCCCGCTCACCAGCCCGCACAGTACTCTTCGGACGGCGCACGAGCCGCAACAAGGCCGGGGGACCGCCCCCTGGCCCTCGGCAACACCCGTTGTCCCCTGTTGATGAGGTCGCGTGAGTAATCCAAGCCAGCCCCGACCGGAATCCGGGTCGCAGAGGCCGGGCGGGCAGCAGAATCCCCGTCCCGGCGACTCCGGCGATTCCGGCCTTCCGGGTGCCCAGGGCGAGTCCGCCGGGACGAGCCCGGGGAGCGTATCCGGCACCCCGCAGAACCCCGGCCCGCCGGGGACTCCCGCGGACGGCCCCGGCTTCATGGGCGGTCCCTCGGCCCCCGCCCCCGGCGGTGTGCCGGGTTCTCCCAGCGAGGCCACACCGATCACGCCGACGCCCGCGATCCAGTCGCCTCGGTCATCGGGCCGCCACGCCGCGCCGCCGGCCCAGTCACCACCGGCTCAGTCACCACCGGCCCAGTCACCACCGGGCGCCCCGGCCCCGTCCGGCGGCCCGCTCGGCCAGGACGCGCCGTCCGGCCCGAGCGCACCGGGCGGTCCCGGTGCCCCCGCCGGCCCTGCTGCGCCAGGTGGCCCTGCCGCGCCCGCCGGCCCTGCCTCGCCTGGTGGCTCTCATGCGCTTGGTGCCTCCGGCACGCCCGCCGGACCTGGCGTGGCCGGTCCGGGGATGAGCGGTGGCCCGGCTCCGGCCGGACCGGGAATGCCAGGTGCGTCCAACACGCCCGGTGGACTCGTGCCGTCGAGCGGGCCGGGCGCCGGCGGCATGCCCGCGGGCCCGTCCGGGCCCGCCCTGCCCGTCCCGCGCGGTGGCGCGTCGGGTGGCTCTGGGATACCGGGCACTCCCGGTGGGCCCGGTGCGATGGCCGGGCCTGGTCCGGCAGGCGGGCCCGGGGCATTCGGCGGGCCCGGTGCCCCCGGGGGACCGGGAGCGCCTGGTGGGTTCGGCATGGGTGGAGTACCTGGCGGGCCCGGGGTGGTCGGCGGGCCTCCTGCCTTGAACGCGCCCGGAGCCGCCGGCCCGGCAGGGTTCGGCGCGGCCGGCGCGGCACCGAAACCGGGCGTGCGCGACAAGCTCGGCGAGTTCGGGAAGATGGGACAGGACCTCGGCTCGAAGGTGACCGCGAAGTTCCGCAGCAAGGGAACGCGCGCGGCAAACGGGTCCGTGGGAGCCGGCGGTCCTGCCGGTCCCGGCGGCCCTGGAGGCCCGGGCGGCCCCGGTGGCCCCGGCGGGCCGAATCGGCCGGGCGGGCCCGGACGGCCGGTGCCGCCGCAGAAGAAGGGCTTCTTCGGCCATCTGCGGTCCAGGAACACGGGCTGGCGGCGGTTCATCCCGTCCTGGAAGTTCGTGGCCGGAGTCTCCCTGCTCGGCTTCGCGGCGTTCATCACGCTGATCTGGGTCGCGTACGCGAACACGCCGACGCCCGCCGAGCCGACCGTCGCGGGCGTCGAGGACCAGGCGTCGATCTTCTACTACACCGACGGCACGGAGATCGGCCGGATCGGCAAGAAGCGGCAGAGCGTCGAGCTGAACAAGGTCCCGCCGCACGTCCAGAACGCGGTGCTCGCGGCGGAGAACCGCAGCTTCCGCACGGACCCCGGGTTCTCGGTCAAGGGCACGACGCGGGCGGTGTGGGACAACCTGACCGGCGGGTCGGGCGGTGGCTCCACGATCACCCAGCAGCTCGCGAAGAACTACTACTCCGACCCGAACAACCGGACGGTCAGCCGGAAGTTCCAGGAGCTGTTCATCTCGCTGAAGCTGGAGGACGAGCACTCCAAGAACGAGATCCTCAAGCTCTACCTGAACACGATCTACTTCGGCCGCGACACCTACGGCATCCAGGCGGCGTCCCGCGAGTACTTCGGGACGGACGTGTGGAACCTCAAGCCGGACCAGGCCGCGCTCCTCGGCGGCCTCATCCAGAACCCGAACCGCGACCCGGCGGACAAGGCGAACAAGGACTGGGTGACCGCGAGGTACCAGTACACGCTCAAGGGCATGGTCTCGATGGGCAAGCTGAGCCAGGCCGAGGCCGACAAGTACATGCAGCGGCTTCCCAAGATGCGGAAGGCGGGCACGAGCGACCAGCTCTACGGCGGCCAGCGCGGCTACATGCTGATGCGCGCCAAGGAGGAGCTCCGCCGGCTGAAGATCGACAACAAGGAGCTGACCACCAAGGGCCTGCGGGTCTACACGACGTTCGACCGCAAGAAGATGGCGATGGCCAGGCAGGCGGCCGAGCACACCGTCCCGCAGGTGAACCCGAAGAAGCTCGCGAAGAAGAAGATCCGTGTCGGCCTCGTGTCGGTGAACTCCGCGAACGGCGAGGTCGTCGCGTTCTACGGCGGTCCGAACTACCTGGACCAGTCCTTCGACAACGTGTGGCAGGGCTCGGCGCAGGCCGGGTCGGCGATGAAGCCGTACGTCCTTGCGACGGCGCTGAAGCAGAACTACAGCCTGAAGAGCCTCGTCGAGGGACGGTCGAAGATCCCGATCGACCCGCAGGGCAACGTCGTGTCGAAGGACGACCCCAACGCGGTGATGGTTCCGAACAGCCATAACGTGGGCCCGGCGATCAACCTGATTACGGCGACCAAGGATTCGGTGAACACCGCGTTCATCCAACTGATGGGCAAGGTCGGCATCGAAGAGGCGATCAAGACCGAGACGGACGCCGGCATCGCGTCCGACCTGCTGACGCCGCACAAGTGCTGCCTCAACCTCGCGCTGGGCGTCAACAACATCCGTCCGATCGAGCAGGCGGCGGGCTACTCGGTGTTCGCCAACGGAGGCGTGTACCACCAGCCGCACGTCATCCGCACGGTCAAGGAGTCCGACAACAAGACGGTGCGGCTGAAGCCGAACTACGAGAAGCACCGCGTGTTCAGCCCGAAGGTCGCGGCGGACGCCACGTACGCGATGCAGCAGGTCATCAAGAGCGGCACCGCGACGGCGGCGGCGCTGCCGGACGGTCGCCAGGCCGCGGGCAAGACCGGTACGACCGACCGGAACGTCTCGTCGTGGTTCATCGGTTACGTCCCGCAGATGTCGACCGCGGTGACGATCTACAACGACGCGGTGGGGCCGGACGGGAAGAAGAAGTCGGTGATCCTCCCGGGGATCGGCGAGGTGGAGGGCGGCACGATCCCCGCCCGCATCTGGCGGTCCTACATGGCGGAGGCCGTGCAGGGCATGGATGCCCAGGCGTTCCCGCCGCCCGCGTGGGGCGGAATCGTACAGAAGTGGGCCAAGCCGCCGGAGAAGAAGAAAAAGGACGGCAAGCCGCCGTGGTGCAACTCTCCGATCGGCAAGTTCGACCCGCGCTGCCAGGACGACGGCGGGAAGCCGGGCAAGCTGCCGCCGTGCCAGTCGCCGTTCCAGAACACCAACTGCGACCCGAACAAGCCGCCGAGCAACCCGCCGCCGCGCTGGTGGTGCCAGATCCACCAAGGTGACAGGGCCTGCCGGGACGGGCGGGGCGGCCGCCCCAACACCCAGAGCCTCAGCCCTCTGCTGCCGTTGACAAGGCCGCCGGAATGAACCGGCGGACCCTCGCGAACCGAACCGTCCTGTAGAGATCGGTGGTGTGACATGAAGCATCCTCGCGAATTGCCGCACGCCAGCGGCCATGACCGTGTGCGTCCGTCCGTCCCGAGGAAGGCGAGCCTCGCCTCATCGACCCCCGCGGCGCCGGGGAAACAGTACGCTCGGACGACGCACAGCCGTACCCCAGTTGATGAGGCCGCGTGAGTAACCCAAGCCGATACGGACCGGACTACGGAGAGAGCTCAGGCCGGAGGGGCTCCCCCCGCCCCGGCTCGTCTGGCACGCCCTCAGGCGGGCAGCGCGGCGGGCCGTCGGGCTCGCCGACACCCGGCCGGACACCGCGCTCCGGAGGCAGGCCCGGCGGACGGGTCGGCGGGCCCTCACGCGGGGGAGCACCCGGCGGCACCCGGCGCCGCGGCGCGCCCGCGGCCATGCGTTCGGGCGGCGCCGTCCGTCCCGGCAGGCGAGGCCCCGGCGGGCCTGGCGGCCCCGGTGGACCGGGCGGCCCTGGCGGGCCGGGTGGTCCCGGCGGGCCCGGTGGCCCGGGCGGCCGCGGCGGTTCCGGTGGCGGGGACGACGGTTTCTGGGGCGACGAGGGTCGCGGCCGGCGCGAGAAGAAGCGCACGGACGACCCGAAGAAGACCGGATGGCGGCGCTACGTCCCGTCCTGGAAGATCATGGTCGCCGTCGTCAGCGTGATGATCCTCGGCTTGGCCACGCTCGTCGTCGTCGCCTACGTCAACACCCCGATTCCGACCGCGAAGCAGCAGGCCGCGCTCCGCCAGGAGTCGACGATCACCTACTCGGACGGGTCGACGCTCGCGCGGATCGGCACGCACCGCGAGGACATCGCGCTGAACAAGGTGCCGAAGCACGTCCAGAACGCGGTGCTCGCCGCGGAGGACCGCAACTTCTGGAGCGAGCCGGGCGTTTCGCCCGCCGGCATCGCCGGCGCGATGTACCGGGCCGCGACCGGCGGCGAGGTCGCGGGCGCCTCGACGATCACCCAGCAGTTGGCCCGGAACTACTGGGCGAACCTCAGCCAGGACCGCACGGTCAGCCGTAAGTTCAAGGAAATCCTCATCTCCATCCGGATGGGCAAGGAGATGGAGAAGTCCAAGGTCCTTGAGCTCTACCTCAACACCGTCCCCTTCGGACGCCACGCGTACGGCATCCAGGCGGCGTCCCGCGCCTACTTCCACAAGCCCGTGACCGAGATCGACGAGTCGCAGGCCGCGATGCTCGCCGCGATGATCCAGCGGCCGGGCTACTTCGCCACCTACGGCCCGGCGTCCAACCCCGCCAAGCAGGCGCTGATCAACCGCTGGAACTACGTCCTCGACGGGATGGTCGAGAAGGGCTGGCTCGACCAGGGCAAGCGCGCGCAGGCGAAGTTCCCGCAGACGCAGAAGAACTGGAGCGACGCCCCGGACGACCCGAACGCCGGCTACCTGCAGGACCGGGTGATCAACGAGCTGAAGACGCTCGGCATCGACGAGACGATGCTGGAGACCGGCGGCCTGAAGATCACGACCACCTTCGACAAGAACCTGCAGGACTACACCAACAAGGCCGTCAACCAGATCCGGAAGCAGAACGGGCTCCGCAGCGACATCCAGTTCGGGCTCGCCGCGGTCGACCCGAGGACCGGCGGGGTGGTGGCCGCCTACGGCGGCCCGAGCTACAAGAAGCAGCAGTTCGACAACTCCTTCCAGGGCAAGGTGCAGCCCGGTTCGTCGTTCAAGCCGATCGTCCTCGCCACCGCGCTCGACCAGGGCATCAGCCTGCAGACCACGATGGACGGCAGCTACAAGCGCAACATCGGCGGCGCGACCTTCACCAACGACAGCCGCTCCGAGAACGGGGTCTACAACCTCAAGCAGATGACGGCGATGTCGATCAACACCGCGTACGTGGACCTGGGCCAGAAGGTTCAGCTGGGCAACGTCGTGGACATGGCCGAGAAGATGGGCATCCCGAAGGGCACCCAGGACCTCAAGGACGACATCACCTCGCTCCCCCTGGGCGTCATCGACGCGAGCGCCGTGACCATGGCGTCGGTCTACTCGACCTTCGCCGCGGGGGGCAAGCACCGGCAGGCCCACGTGATCGCCAAGATCACCGACAACAAGGGCCGCGATGTCGTGAACAACCAGAACAAGGCGCTGGAGAAGCTGCCCTACGAGAAGCCCACGACGGCGTTCTCCGAGGGCGTCGCGGCGGACGCCACCGCCGCGATGCGGGCGGTCGTCACCTCCGGTACCGGTACCCGCGCCAGCCTCGGCGCCCGTCCCGTCGCCGGTAAGACCGGTACCACGGACGAGAACAAGTCCGCCTGGTTCGTCGGCTACACGCCGGAGCTCGCGACGTCGGCGGCGATGTGGCGGCAGGACAAGAACGGCAACCGCAAGTCGCTGATCGGCGTCGGCAACTACAGCCAGGTCTACGGTGGTACGGTCCCGGCCGAGCTCTTCAAGACCTTCATGCTGAAGGCGCTGGAGAAAAAGGAGATCTCGCAGTTCCCGCCGGCGGTCAACGGCGGCCAGGTCGCCCCGTGGGCGAAGCCCAAGCCGGCGCCCAGCACGTCCGCGTCACCGAAGCCGAGCACCACGCCGACCTGCCAGCCGGGCCAGAACCAGAACCAGAACCAGCAGCAGCCGTGCCAGCAGCAGTCGCCGAACCCGACGGACACGCCGACGATCACGCCGCCGAACCAGGGCGTGCCCTGCGACCAGTACAACATGCCGCTCGGCTGCAACCCCGACATTCCACCCGAAGGCGACAAGAGCTGGTGGTGTGCGAAGCCCGAGCACAGGAACGACCCTGCCTGCCGAAAGGGAGACCAGGACAACCCGACCACCCAGTAGCGGCCTCTCCGTGACGGGACGGCCCGGAGCCTGCGGCGGCTCCGGGCCGTCCCTTCTTGATCAGAGTGCCGTTCGGGCGAATAGTCTTGCTGTCCATGTCGTCCACTGAGAGGCTCGCGATGTCCGCCGACCGCCCCCCGGCGGACGGACCAGGCCGGCTGATGCGGCTCGCGCCGGTACTGACGGGCCTCACCGCCCTGGTGTGCCTGCTCGGCTGGCTGCAGAAACAGCCGTGCGCGTCGGTCCGGTTCGACTTCCTCAAGACGACGTCGAGCGCCTGCTACACCGACATCTATCCGCTCTACTACGTGCGCGGGCTGAGCGACGGGAAGCTCCCGTACTTCGACTCGTTCACCGGCACCGACATCCACTACGTCGAGTACCCGGTGCTGAGCGGCGGCTTCATGCAGCTGGTCGCGTGGCTGGTCAAGCCGTTCGGGGTGGACGGGCGCGGGCTCGCCTTCTACAACGTCACCGTGCTGCTCCTCGCCGTCCTCGCGGTCGTGGCCGTCCTCGCCACGGCCTACGCGGCCGGACGGCGGTCGCTGCGCACCGGCCTGATGGTGGGGCTGTCCCCCGCGCTGCTCCTCACCGCCTACATCAACTGGGATCTGCTCGCGGTGGCACTGTCGGCGCTGGCGCTGGCCGCCTGGTCGGCGCGGCGCCCGGCGCTCGCGGGCGGGCTGCTCGGCCTGGCGATCGCGGCGAAGTTCTATCCGCTGCTGTTCCTCGGCCCGCTCGTCCTGCTGTGCGTCCGCGCGGGGCAGTGGCGCGCCATGGGACGGATGCTCGCGGCCACCGCCGCCGGCTGGCTGCTCGTCAACCTCCCCGTGATGGCCTTCGCGTGGGACGGCTGGAAGGAGTTCTACACCTTCAGCCAGAAACGCGGCATCGACTGGGGTTCCATCTTCTTCGTCCTGCAGGACCACGGGTTGGAGAAGCCCTCGTCCGACACCGATCTGCTGAACCTCATCGGCACGGGGACGTTCCTCGTCCTCGCCGCAGGGATCGCCGTCCTCGCGCTCACCGCGCCGCGCCGGCCGCGCCTTCCGCAGCTGATGTTCCTGGTGATGGTCGCGTTCATGCTGCCGAACAAGGTCTGGTCGCCGCAGTACGTGCTGTGGCTGCTGCCGCTCGCGGTGCTGGCGCGCCCGAAACTGCCCGCGTTCGTCGTCTGGCAGCTCGGCGAGATCGCCTATTTCTTCGGCATCTGGTGGTTCCTGCTGTCGGTGTCGGGCCAGACGCCGGGTGCCGACCTGTCCGGGACGATGTCGGCGGTGCTGAACCTGGACGCTCCGGAAGGCGGGATCAGCCAGGACGTCTACACCCTGGCGCTGCTCGCCCGGTTCGTGACCGTCCTCATGCTGGCCGCGCTGGTGGTGCTGGACATCCTGCGCCCGTCCATGGACCTCGTCCGGTCGGACGGGGTCGACGACCCGGCGGGCGGCGTCCTCGACGGGGCGGCCGACGTGGTGTCGCTGCGCCGCTGGCGCGGCGCCCACCACGTCGGCGTCCCCTTGGCGTCCTAGTCGCGCAGTGCCTCGATGAACCATTCGAACGACGGAGTCATCGTGGGCCAGACAGGCCAGCCGTTGATGATGGCGATCAGCTGCCAGTACCGTTCCGCGCGCCGGTCGGTACCGATCTCCGTCCGCCTCCGCAGCTCACGCCGGAACTCGGCGTCGTCCGTGGCGCCGAACGCCTCCGCGTAGGCGGCCACCAGCTCGTCGACGATGGGGCGGGCCGCGTCCGAACGGGGCTCGATCCCGTCCGCGATCGCGGCCGCGACCTTCTCGCCCGTCAACCGGCCGAGTCGCGCCGGGTCCTCGGGGTAGGTGCCCTTCTCGATGTCGGCGGCCTGGTACTCGGCCATCCGCCGTACCGCCGCCCGGAAGTCCGGCTCGCCGACCAGCTCGGCCAGCTCGACCCAGGCGTCGACCTGCTCGGGTTCGGGGTCGTCGGGCAGTCGCGGCAGCGCGGACCGCATCTTCGCCTCGAAGTCGGGGTTCAGGTCGAGTCCGGCGAACGACTCGTCGATGAAGTCGGTGATGATGCGGCGCCGCTCCTCGTCGGACAGCCGGGCGAGCTTGTTCATGATTTCGATCTCCTCGGGACTGGATCCACGTTTCGCCACCGCCCGAAGCACGGCCCGGCGCAGCCGGAGCGTGCGGATCTGCACGTCCAGCGCCTCCGCGTGCGCCGCCGCGACGTCCCCGACGCCGACCTCCCGGTCCAGCACCCGCTGGACGGTGCCGAGGTCGACGCCGAGGTCCCGCAGCGTCCGCACCAGATCGAGGCGCGCGACTGCGTCCGCGTCGTACAGCCGGTAACCGGCCTCGGTACGGCAGGTGGGCGGCACGACACCCTCGTCGGAGTAGAACCGGATCGTCCGGACCGAGAGCCCGGTGCGCTGCGCCAGTTCGCCGATCGTGTACAAGGTGTCGCCGTCCATGTCCCCCACCCTGCGGCCTCCAGCCACTGGAGACTCAACCCCGGATCCGCACACCGGGACCAGGTAAGCATGGCGGAGGCCCGTCCCGGCGGGACGGGCCTCCGGCGCGGGAGGGGTCAGCCCTCGTGGGCGGGGTCGGCGACGCTGGGGGTCGTGCCCTCGCGGCGGGCGCGGCGGACGTCCTGCACGAACTCGCGGGAGAACATCGCGGACAGGGTGGCGACGCCGCCGCGGTGGACGCGGATCTCCCCGTGCCGGATCTCGCCGGTGATCCGGACCCGGCGGCCGCCGCCGTTCTCACCCGTCCAGTCCTTGACGCGGCCGCGGCCGGTGTAGCGCAGGTCCCAGTGCTCGATCTCGGCGTCCTGCGGGACGAGCAGCTTCACCATCGAGTGGTCGAGGTCGACCGCGATCTCGATGTCGCCGTCGGGGATCCGCGGCGAGCGCAGGTCCAGGACGACCATGCCGCGGCGGGCGCGCACCTCGAAGAGGCGGCCGGTCGTCCAGTGGCCGAGCTTCTTGGTGTTCTCGTAGTGGGCGTGCACGCGGGTCGTGGTCTCGGCGGTGGTGGGCGTGGTGTCCATCTCTGTGTTCCTTTCGGAATCGGGCAACTACCTCGCTCCGAGAGTTGCTCTTCTTGTGAGCATCTCTCTAAACGAGAGAATAGGGAACGGCGAGAGACGTTGTCAAGACCCTTCGGGTGCGGCGCGGATCGGCGCTGGTCAGCGCGTCGATGGCGGGACGGGCCGGGCCGCTGTGCGACGATCGCGGACGCGGCGTCGCAGGCCCTGGCCAGAATCTGCCGATATCAGGGGATTTCGCGGTGAGTGCCGGGGAAATGCTCGCGGCGGACGGGGCCGGTCGCCCCGGGACCCCGCGGACCGCGGGGACGCAGGAACTGCGGGGAGATGACGTGGACGCGAACCAAGCACTGACCGAGCTGCTCGCAGGACGGCTGGAGCCGGGCGTCTACCAGTGGCGGACGCCGCCCGTGCCGGGCGCGGTCGGCGACACGAGCTGGACGGAGCGCGCCGAGGAGGCCGGCTGGCGCGGGTTCCATCTCGACGGCCGCCGGGCCCGGGACAGCCGTTCGCTCCTGCGGTTGTGCGCCGGCGTCTTCGAGCTGCCCGACGGGGCGGGCGCGGACTGGGACGATCTCGGCGAGTGCCTGAAGGACCTGTCGTGGACGCCCGCGAAGAACGGCTACGTGGTGCTCTACGAGTCGTGGGCGGAACTCGCCGACGCGGACCCGGGGTCGCTGCGCGCCGTCCTGGACGTGTTCGCCGGCGCGGTGAAGGCCTGGCGGGACACCCCCACCCCCATGACGGTGCTGATGTCGAGCGTGGGCGTGGAGGTGGCGGGCGTCCCCCGGCTCGCCTGAAGGGGCGGCCCGGCCGGTAGGGGGCGGCCTGGCCGGCCCTGGATCAGTAGGTGCTGGAGCCGCTGCTCGCGGCGAACATCGCGATGCCCAGGATGTAGAAGAGCAGGATGAGCAGCCAGCCGGCGGAGATCAGGTAACCGAGGATCAGCCCGGTGACGGCCATCCCGTGACCGCCCTCGCCCGTCCGCTTGATCTGGCCCAGCGACACATGCCCGAAGATGACCGCCAGAATGGACGTGATACCGCAGGCGAAGAAGCCGATCAGCCCGCACACCAGCGACGCCGTGGCCATGCCGTTGGTCGGCCGGGCGACCGGCATCGAGGGCCCGCCGTAGTAGTGGTGCTGGACCGCCGGGGGCTGGGAGTACTGCTGGGCGTAGGGGTCCTGCGAGCCGTAGCCGTAGGGGTCGTAAGGGGGCTGTGCCATGTGCTTCCCGATCGGTTCGCGCGCCCGCCGCCGGAGAGAACACGCGTGCGCTGAGGGCTGGGTTCCGGATTATGCCAGTGTGACGTGACCTTCGGATTTTGTCGTCAGGCCAGGGCTACGCGGTTTCTAAATCCACGCCCGGTTAGATGCCGGACCGCTCGCCGGGGTTCCCGGACACCGGCGATGATCGCCGACTCCGCATCGTCAGAGTTTCGAACGCAACCACGAGATGTCGCCGGCCTGTCCGGCGGCGGGAGTCTCCACCACGACCGGGGCGCCCGCCGCCCGGACCACGGCCAGAATCAGCTCCGGGTCGATGCTGCCGCCGCCCAGGTTGGCGTGCCGGTCGGCGCCCGATCCGAACGCGTCCCGGCTGTCGTTGCAGTGCACCAGGTCGACGCGGCCCGTGACGGCCTTGATCCGGTCGACGGCGTCGACGAGCTCCTCCCCCGCCGCGTGCGCGTGGCAGGTGTCGAGGCAGAAACCGAGCTTGGAGTCCAGCCCCGGGACACCGGACAGCACCTCCCACAGCCGGGCGATCCGGTCGAACCTGCGTGCCATGGCGTTCCCGCCGCCCGCGGTGTTCTCGATGTAGACCGGAATCGGACACTCGATGCGTTCGAACACCTTGCGCCAGTTCTCGAAGCCGGTCTCCGGGTCGTCGTCCTTCAGCACGTGCCCGCCGTGGACGATCAGCGCCTTCGCACCGATGGACGCGGCCGCCTCCAACTGCTGGGTGAGGTTCTTGCGGCTCGGGATCCGGATGCGGTTGTTCGACGTCGCCACGTTGATCGTGTACGGGGCGTGCACATAGACGTCCACGCCGGAACCCTCCAGCGCCTCGACGCCCTCCGGCAGCACGGGCTTCTTCCAGCCCTGCGGATCGCCCAGGAAGAACTGGACGACGTCGGCGCCGATCGCGCGGGCGTTGTCGAGCGGGTTGTTCTGATCGACATGGGCTCCGATGCGCATGCCCACGAGCCTAGCCGCGCCCTACGACACCCGCGCGCACGTCCGGAGTCCGCCCGGACGCCGGGAAGCACATGACCCCGGCCGCCCTGGCCGGACGGCGCGGCGAGGTCAGAGCGAGAAGCCGCCGTTGCTCAGCGCGAAGCCGCCGCCGACGAACGCGGCGATCATGCCGATCACGTTCAGCCAGCGCTCGTTCGTCGTCGCGGAGATCATCTGGGAGTACAGCGCGAGCGGCAGGCCGACCGCGCCGAGGACCGCCCCGACGAAGTGGGTCGACGGAATCCAGCCCAGGATCAGCGCGGCGATCCCGATCGTGACCGCGGCCACAGCGAGCACGTCCTGAAACCGGTGCGGCTCGGCCTCGGCTTGGGTGCGGGTGGCGGGCTGACGCGCGCCGGTCGCCTCCTGCGGCATCGGGCTCCTCCTCCAGGTCGTGGCTCCCGCGCCTGGGGCACACGGTGAACGCGGGACCGGACGGACCATGCGGGTAAAGGAATGCCCAGCCGAGGCGAAGATCAACCGGCGCGGGGGTGCGGAAATGTCGGCGGCACCCGGTACTGTCGAACATGGATTCGAGAACACCGGCTCGGGTCCGAGGAGGTGCACCACCGTGACGAAAGCGGAGTTGGGGCTCATCGGTGACGCGGAGCTCGTCGAGGAGCTCACGCTGCTGACGACCCAGACCGCCCGCATGCGCGCCCGCATGGTCGACATCATGGCCGAGCTGGAACGCCGGCGCTGTTCCCGTCCCGCCCAGCAACGCGCGAGACGCTGACCCCGGTCGGCCGCCGCAGGCGCGGTACGGGCGGGCCTCCCTGCGGGAATGGGCCTGTGCGCTGCCGAGTGTTGGTAGCCTGTACCGGTCTCGCGGCAGGCGCGCCCGGCGATCCGGGGTCCGGCGCCGCCGCGGGAGACGCAAGAGCCCTCCTGTCACGGAGAGACCGTGACCGCATCAGTCCAGAGGAGGTAGGGACACAGCATGCGTCGTTACGAACTCATGGCCATTCTCGACCCCGCCGTCGACGAGCGCACCGCGAACGCCGCGCTCGACCCGTTCCTGAAGGTCGTCAAGGACGACGGCGGCAGCGTGGAGAAGGTCGACGTCTGGGGCCGCCGGCGCCTGGCGTACGACATCCAGAAGAAGTCCGAAGGCATCTACGCGGTGGTCGACCTGTCGGCTGAGCCTGCCACGGTCAAGGAGCTCGACCGGCAGCTCAACCTGAGCGAGTCGATCCTCCGTACCAAGGTCATCCGCCCCGAGGTCCACTGAGCCTGGCTCAGCCCTCTCAGCAGCCGGAGCGAGCCCCATGGCAGGCGACACCGTAATCACGATCGTCGGGAACCTCGTCGAGGACCCGAATCTGCGCTTCACGCCGAGCGGCCAGGCGGTCGCGTCCTTCCGCATCGCCTCGACCCCGCGGTTCTTCGACCGCCAGGCGGGCGACTGGAAGGACGGCGAGGCGCTGTTCCTCACCTGCAACGTCTGGCGGCAGGCCGCCGAGAACGTGGCCGAGACCCTGCAGCGCGGCATGCGGGTGATCGTGCAGGGACGCCTCAAGCAGCGCTCCTACGAGACCCGCGAGGGTGAGAAGCGCACCGTCTTCGAGGTCGAGGTCGACGAGGTCGGCCCGTCGCTGCGCAACGCCACCGCCAAGGTCAACAAGACCCAGCGGCAGGGCGGCAGTGGCGGCGGCTTCGGCGGCGGTGGCGGCCAAGGCGGTGGCGGCTTCGGCGGCGGCGGTGGTCAGGGCGGCGGTTTCGGCGGCGGCAACCAGCAGGGCGGCGGCTTCGGCGGCGGCCAGCAGGGCGGCGCCCCGGCCGACGACCCCTGGGCCACCGGGGGCGGTGGCGGCGGCGGAGGCTTCTCCGACGACCCGCCGTTCTAGACCCGTCGCCCCGGCGCGACCCGAGCAAGATCCAGTACACGTCCATTCCCGCGTGAGCGGGGCTCTCCCAAAGGAGCACCACGATGGCGAAGCCACCTCCCCGCAAGCCGAAGAAGAAGGTTTGCGTTTTCTGCCAGGAGAAGATCTCCTACGTCGACTACAAGGACACGGGCCTGCTGCGGAAGTTCATCTCCGACCGCGGCAAGATCCGTGCCCGGCGGGTGACCGGCAACTGCACCCAGCACCAGCGGGACGTCGCCACGGCGATCAAGAACGCCCGCGAGATGGCGCTGCTGCCGTACACCAGCACCGCGCGCTGAGGCAGGGGGAAAGATCATGAAGCTCATCCTGACCCAGCAGGTCTCCGGGCTCGGCGAGCCCGGCGACGTCATCGAGGTCCGCGACGGCTACGGCCGCAACTACCTCGTCCCCCGCGGATTCGCGATCAAGTGGACCCGGGGCGCCGAGAAGGAGATCGACTCCATCAAGAAGGCGCGTTCGGCCCGCGAGATCGCGACCGTCGAGCACGCCAAGGAGGTCGCCGACCGGCTCGGTGGCCTGCGCGTCACGCTGCGCACCCGCACCGGCAGCAACGGCCGCCTCTTCGGCGCCGTGACGGCCGCCGACATCGCCGAGGCGGTCAAGGCCGCCGACGGCCCCGACCTGGACCGCCGCCGCATCGAGATCGGCAACCCGATCAAGACCGTCGGCACCCACCGGGTCAGCGTGCGCCTGCACAGCGACGTCAACGCGACGATCGACGTCAACGTCCTCGAAGCCTGACACACCGCTCCACCCGACGACCCCCGCACCCACCAGGGTGCGGGGGTCGTTGGTGTGTTTATTGCTTTTCTCTCCCCTTGGGGCCACGAGCCGACGGGAGGCGCCCCACAGAGGTGCGAACGGTGCTCGACCACCACCGCGACCACGCAGCGACCTGGGCCGTCGCGATCGCGTCCGAAGGCAGTTTCGAGCGGAGCGAGAAACTGATCGCGCAGTGAGCCGCCAGGCGAGCCGGAGCGATGCAGCGATCGCACGCAGTGCACGACGATGGAGGGCCTCCAAGGCCCGAAGGAGGAGTGCGCTGCAATCAGCACAGCGGTGGTCGTGACGGTTGTTGGGGACTGAGCCGGGGGTGTTGCGGTCGTTTGGGCGTGTGTTGGGTGTTCTGCCAGCGGCTGTTTTGGCATTGATTACGGCCTCCTGTGGTGCGGAGGGGGCGGGTTCGGTGGTGTTTCTTGTGAAACGTCCGTGAATCGCCGTGTGTTTGAGAGATCAACTTTGCGGCGATTACGTTCCGTGATCACAGTGTCGCGGGACGAAGGGGGACGGTGGTGATGGCGCATTCGGGGGAGGGCGCGGACGACCGGGAACGGACGGGCAGGCTCGTGACACGCCGGTCGGTCATCGGCGGTGTGGTGGGGGCCGGGATGCTGGAGATGCTGTCCTGGGGGGCGTTCCACCAGAATGAGGCCATGGCGGACGAGTTTCCCGCCGGGCCGCATTACGGGGCCGGCGACCGCGTCATGTTCACGGCCGAGGCCCCGCACGTCTACACGCGGGCGCAGTGGAACGCCAGAGCGCCCAAGCGCCCGGCCAAGGTCCGCAATCGGGCACCGGACCACATCATCGTGCATCACACGGCCACGGCGAACTCCAATGACCGTTCGCTGGCCCACGCGTTCGCCCTCTCCCGGGCGATCCAGAACATCCACATGAGAAAGAACCACTGGGACGACACCGGCCAGCAGTTGACCATCAGCCGGGGCGGCATCGTGATGGAGGGCCGCAACCGGAGCCTGAGGGCCATCCGCGCCGGCGACCTGGTGGTGGGAGCGCAGGTCCTGCACCACAACCAGCACACGATCGGCATCGAGAACGAGGGCACCTACACGTCCAGGGCGGTGCCGGGCAGCCTGTGGAGGTCGCTGACGGAGGTGTGTGTCTGGCTCTGCCGGGTGTACAACCTCGACCCGGCCAGCGCCATCGTCGGGCACCGCGACTACAACAACACCTCGTGCCCCGGCGACGCCCTCTATGCGCGGCTGCCCGCGCTCCGAAGGTCGGTCGCCGACCGCATGGAGAGTGCCCCGAGTCCGCAGCCGAGCCCGAGCACCGGCGACAACGGCGACACTGGCGACGATTCGTGGCTGCCGCTGTTCCCGTCGCTGGGCAACCTGGGCTGACCCGTCCGGCGGGGGCGCCCCCGGTTCAGGTCTCGGGGGTGGTGTAGCGGGTGCGGCGGCGGGCTATCTCGGGGTCGATGCCCTCGACCAGAGACCAGATGCCCGCCACCCGTTCCACCAGCGTCTCCGGGGGCAGCCCGGCGAGGCCCTCCGCCGCCAGGTCGTCGATCGCCTGCGTCAGCAGGGCCATCCGCTCGCCGTGTGTGGAACACATGTTCGAATCGTAGCGGGTGTGGCCGGCGTTGCGGGTGCGTTTCGGGACGCTCAACGAGAAGGCACGCGGGCGGGGCCGGACCAGCGTGTCAGGGCCTCGTCGAGCGGGACCGGGTCGTCGGACGTCCACGCGACGAAACCGTCCGGCCGCACGAGGATCGACGCGCCCGGAGCCAGGTCGCATGAACCGATGACGGTGTCGAGGCGGCCTTCCCATCCGCCGGCCGACCTGTCGCGGGTGGCGATGAGCAGGGCGCGCCCTGAGCGCTGGAGTGCGGCGAGCCGTTGCTCCTCTCCGGTGGGAAGCCGGACGGTCAGATCCGGTGGGTAGCAGCGTCCGACGAGGTCCTGCGCGGAGCCGAGGTCGTACCGGATGTCCGCGCCCGAGATCATCCCGGTCAGGTGGCGGTTCGCGTCATCGTGGTGGAGCAGGAGGGAGAACATCTCGCGGAGCGCGTCCACGTGGGGGCCGGGGCGCATCAGCGCGACCTGCGCGCGGGTGTTGTCCAGGACGCGCTCGGCGACCGGGTGCCGCTCCCGGGTGTAGGTGTCGAGCAGCTCGTCGGGTGCTTCTCCCCGCGCCACCAGCGCGAGCTTCCAGCCGAGGTTGACCGCGTCGCCGAGGCCGAGGAGCAGCCCCTGCCCGCCGAACGGCGAGTGGACGTGCGCGGCGTCGCCGGCGAGCAGAACGCGTCCCGAGCGGTAGGTGTCGGCGATGCGCGCGTTGTCGGTGAAGCGGGTCATGGACGAGGCGGACTTCAGCGTGACCTGTGTCCCGGTGATGCGCCGCGCGGCGGCCTGGATCTCGTCGAGCGTGACGGGAGCGTCGCGGTCGGCGGGCGGGCCGTCGAACTCGACCATGAGGAGCCGCCCGGGGACCGGCCCGTTCACCATGAGCCCGGACGGGAAGCGCGTCCAGCCGCGGGGCGCGAAGCCGGGATCGTCCGGTTCGGCGATCGCCTGGTAGCCGGTGATGATCCCGTCGGTGCCGGGGAAGGTGAAGCCGCCGAGTTTGCGGACCGGGCTGCGGCCGCCGTCGGCCCCGACGAGGTGCCCGGCGCGCAGTTCGTACCGTCCGTCCGGGCCGTCGGCCGTGACGGTGACGCCGGTGGCGTCCTGTTCGTACCGGACGAGCTCGTGCCCGCGCCGGATGTCGGCGCCCAGTTCGGCGGCGTGCGCGGCGAGGATCTCTTCGAGGCGGTCCTGCGGGATCATCATCACGTCCGCGGTGGGGTGCGAGGTCTCGCGCAGCACCCAGATGCCCGCGAAGTGGCCGCGCGGCTGCGGCCCGCCCACGCCGCCGCGATGCGCCGGCGTGGGCCTTCCGGCGAGGAGCGCCTCCTGAACCTCGGCGATGCGGCCGGTGAGGCCGCGCCGGTCGAGCATCTCGGCGGCGCGGCCGTGGACGGCGCCGGCCTTGGTGCGCCGGTCGACCTCGGCGAGCCGTTCGAGCACGACCGTCTCGACGCCGTGCAGCCGCAGTTCGACGGCCAGGGCGAGGCCGACCGGCCCGCCCCCGGCGATGACCACGTCCGTCATGCGAATCTCCTTAACGCCGTTAAATTTAACAGCGTTAAGGATGCTTTAACGCTGTTAAGCTGTCAACCCCCGTGAGAGGAGCCGCATGAAGCTGGAGCGTCAGGAGGTTGTTCGCACGGCGATCCGCCTGCTGGACGAGGTCGGCTTGGCCGGGCTCAGCCTGCGCCGGCTCGCCAGGGAACTGGACGTCCAGGCACCGGCGCTCTACTGGCACTTCGCGAACAAGCAGGAACTCCTCGACGAAATGGTCACCATGATGGCGGTCGAGGGATATGGGCCGGACGTCCCCGAACCGGGACAGTCGTGGGACGACTGGCTCGCGGGCAGGGCGCGAGGCATGCGCGACGGACTCCGGGCCCACCGAGACGCAGTGCTCCTGACAGCCGGGTCTCGTCCCACCGCGGACCGGGCGTCCGCCATAGAGGGAATGCTGCAGGCCCTATGCGACGCGGGATTCACCCCAGGCGAGGCCCTGCTCAACATCCTTGTCGTCACCGACTATGTCAGCGGGACCGTCCTCGAAGAACAGGCCGGACACGTCCGCGAGGACGACGCTGTCGAGCGGCTGGAGGGCGGCCCCGGCGGTGAAGGCGTCTTCGCGGCGGCGATCGCCGAGGTCCAGGGGCGCGAGGACGCCTTCGAGTACGGGCTGGGACTCCTCATCGACGGAATGCGCGCCCGCCTGGCCGCCCGGTCCTAGCGGACGGCGCCGGTGACCATCCAGCGGTCGCCGCGGGCGCGAAGGCTCAGGGTGAGCATGCGCGTCAGCATCCACAGCCCGATCGCGACCCAGAGCCCGATCAGGCCCGCGTCCGTCCGGAAGAGCACGATGGCCGCGGGCAGGAAGACAGCCGTCGCGACAAGCGTCGTCGCGGCGAGATAGGGGCCGTCCCCTGCGCCGATCAGGATGCCGTCCAGGACGAACACGACGCCTGCCACAGGCTGGAGCACCGCGACCAGAAAGAGCGAGGCGAGCAGCATGTGCCGCACGTCGACATCCTGCGTGAACAGCCCCGGCAACCATGGACGGGCCACAAGGATCATCAGCCCGAAGACCACACCGCAGCCGATCCCCCACCACACCATCCGCCGGGTGACGGCCCGCGTGCCCGTGACGTCGGACGCGCCCAGATACCGGCCGGTGATCGCCTGCCCGGCGATCGCGATGGCGTCGAGCGCGAAGGCGAGCAGCGTCCAGATCTGGAAGCCGACCTGGTACGCGGCGATCTCCGCGTCCCCCATCCGCGCCGCGATCGACGTCCCGACGATCAGGACGACCCGCAGCGCCGCCGTCCGGATGATCAGCCCGACGCCGGCCGTCGCGGACGCCCTCAAGCCGTCCAGGTCGGGGCGCACCGGGGCCCCGTGCCGCCGGGCCGCCCGGAGCACGACGGCCACGTAGACGACCGCGCTGCCCGTCTGCGCGAGCACGGTGCCCCACGCCGACCCGGCGATCCCCCACCCGAGGCCGATCACGAACAGCACGTTGAGCAGCAGGTTCAGCGAGAAACCGCCGATCGAGACGACGAGCGGCGTCCGCGTGTCCTGCAGGCCGCGGAGCACACCCGTCCCGGCCAGGACGACCAGCATCGACGGGATCCCGAGCAGGCTGATCCTGAGGTACGTCTCGGCGTACGGCGCCACGACCGCGGATGCGCCGAACGCGTCCACGATCCAGGGGACCAGCGGCAGGCCGGCCACGATCAGCGCGGCCCCGATGGCGACCGCGAGCCATATGCCGTCGATGCCCTGCCTGATCGCCCCCCGGAGATCGCCCGCACCGACCTGCCGGGCCACCCCGGCCGTCGTCCCGTATGCGAGGAAGACGCACAGGTAGACGAGCGTGGTCAGGGCCTGGCCGGCGACCCCGAGGCCGCCCAGCGGCGCGGTGCCGAGGTGCCCGACGATGGCCGAGTCCGACAGCAGGAAGAGGGGTTCGGCGACGAGCGCGCCGAAGGCCGGCACGGCGAGGCGCAGGATCTCGCGGTCGTGCGCGGTCGCGAGCCGCCGGGGAGTGGTCACCGCGCAGAGGCTACCAGCCTGTAACCCACGTAAGAAAATCAAGCATTACATGGCCCCGGACGGCCGAGTTTCTTTTCCGCACACCCGGTGGACGACGTTCGCCCAGTTCAGCGCGCCCGCCCGGGAGTCGTCCACGGAGAATCCACAAAGTTGTCCACAGGTCGTGCACAACCGATCCGGCGTGTCTGCACAGGGCTTCCACAGGGTTGTCCACAGGCCGCTTTGCCCATGGCGGCGCGGCCTCGCGAGAATGTCGGAGGCGGGAGATAGACGTGGGATGAACGGTCGGCGATGGGGCGGGCGACGACCAGGATGAAGGGGTGCGCCGGTGAGCGTGGCGGATATCGGGCCGCAGGATCACGAGTTCGAGCGCACCCCGCCGCACGACATCTCGGCGGAGCAGGGCGTCCTCGGCGGCATGCTCCTCTCCCAGGACGCCATCGCCGAGGTCGTCGAGCTGCTGCGCACGCCCGACTTCTACCGTCCCGCACACCAGATCGTCTACGACGTCATCCTGGACCTCTACGGTCGCGGTGACCCGGCCGACGCCGTCACCGTGGCCGGCGAGCTCACCAAGAACGGCGAGATCGGCCGCATCGGCGGCGCCCCCTATCTGCACACCCTGATCTCCCTGGTGCCCACGGCGGCCAATGCTGGGTACTACGCCAAGATCGTCCATGAGCGGGCGATCCTGCGCCGCCTGGTCGAGACCGGCACCCGCATCGTCCAGATGGGCTACGCCGCCGACGGCGCCGACGCCGACGAGGTCCTGGACCGCGCCCAGGCCGAGGTCTTCGCCATCGCCGAGAAACGCGCCGGCGAGGACTACGTCGCCCTGAGCGAGATCATGCCCGGCGCCCTCGACGAGATCGAGGCGATCGGCAGCCGCGGCGGCCAGATGGTCGGCTGCCCCACCGGCTTCGCCGACCTCGACGCCCTCACCAACGGCCTACACCCCGGCCAGATGGTGGTAGTGGCCGCAAGACCTGCGATGGGCAAAGCGCTCGAATTGGGCACTCCGCTAGTAACCCCCACAGGTTGGACGACGATGGGGGAAGTCAAGGTCGGTGACCATCTGATCGGAGCCGACGGCAGACCGACGCGCGTCGTCGCCGCGACGGAGGTCATGCACGGCCGCCCGTGCTACGAGATCGAGTTCTCCGACGGAGAGGTCATCATCGCCGACGCCGAGCACCAGTGGCGCACCTCGACCCGTGCCAGCCGACGGCAGCAGGCCGAAACGAAACGCTCTTACTACTGGCCTGATGAGGCGATCAACCGCGTCCGCTGGGCAACTGCGGACGCCAACGAGCAGCCCCGAGGGCTCATCACCCATCGCGAGGCGATGGCCGAGGTCGGAGCGGAGTTCAGAGATGCCCTCTATGCGGTGACGCGGGAACTCGGTCACCGTGGTGAGGTGGACACGACCGTTTCGAAGCGCCAGCCACGTTACGAATGCACGAGCCTTTATCGAGGTTTGTTGCACCGGGTGGTCCGACCCATGAACTTTGCGACCACCGCGCAGCACCGCCCTATAAAGACGACCGAAGAGATCGCCTCCACCCTGCGCAGTGACGCAGACAATCGCCCCAACCATGCTGTCGAAGTGGCCAGGCCGTTCCAGCTACCTGAAGCAGGGCTGCCGATCGAGCCGTACATCCTTGGGGCTTGGCTCGGGGATGGGTATAGCTCACAGGGTGTGCTGACCTGTTTTGATGAAGAGATACTCGCCGAAATAAGGTCGATTGGTCAGTTCGTCGTTTCGCCGCATTCGACGCCAGGGCGCTACGGGCTTCTAGGGCTTAAACGCGTTCTCTTGGATACCGGGCTGCTCAAGCGCAAGCACATCCCTGACATGTACCTGCGGGCATCCGAAGCCCAGCGACGGGCATTGCTGGCCGGGATGCTTGACACCGACGGGTATGTCTCAGAGATCGGGCAGGTGCAACTTGGGTTCGTCAACAAGCGGCTGGCCGAAGACGCTCATGAGCTCATCCTGAGCCTTGGCTATCGCGCGACGGTGACGACAAAGAAGGTCAAGGGGCGTTCTCCGGAGACCTCGACCTTCTGCCGGATCCACTTCACTCCGGCAGAGACGGTGTTCCGGTTGCCGCGTAAGGCGGCTCGGCAGCGGGCAAAGGTCCACCCGAAGACGCGGGTGCGATACATCGTGGATGTGCGGCCTGTCGAAAGCGTGCCAGTTCGGTGCGTCCAGGTGGACAACGCGGACCACATGTACCTGGCTGGACGTTCCTGCATCCCCACGCACAACTCGACGCTGGCACTCGATTTCGCCCGGGCTGCGTCTATTAAGCATGGGTTGACCTCGGCATTCTTCAGTCTGGAGATGGGGCGGAACGAGATCACCATGCGGCTTCTGTCCGCCGAGGCGCGGGTGGCGCTGCACGCGATGCGGTCCGGCACCCTGCAGGACGAGGACTGGACGCGTCTCGCGCGGCGCATGAGCGAGGTCGCCGAGGCGCCGCTGTTCATCGACGACTCGCCGAACATGTCGATGATGGAGATCCGCGCGAAGTGCCGACGTCTCAAGCAGCAGCACGACCTGCGGCTCGTCATCATCGACTACCTGCAGCTGATGAGTTCGGGGAAGCGCGTGGAGAGCCGCCAGGTCGAGGTTTCGGAGTTCTCTCGGTCGCTGAAGCTGCTCGCAAAGGAGCTGGGCGTCCCGGTCATCGCGTTGTCGCAGCTCAACCGTGGTCCCGAGCAGCGGACCGACAAGAAGCCCATGGTGTCCGACCTTCGCGAATCTGGATCGATCGAGCAGGATGCGGACATGGTGATCCTGCTGCATCGCGAGGATGCCTACGAGAAGGAGTCGCCGCGCGCCGGTGAGGCCGACCTGATCGTGGCCAAGCACCGCAACGGCCCCACCGCCACCGTCACGGTCGCCTTCCAGGGCCACTACAGCCGCTTCGTCGACATGGCCCAGTAACCCCCGCCCGGCGCGCGGGACGGCACCGCAGTCAAGGGACGCGCTATCGGGCGACCGCCGAGTTGTAGAGTGCGCTCAACGCAACCGCCACGTCGTGGAGCCGCAGGTGAGCATGCCCGCCGAGCCGCCTGAGCTGAGGCGCCTGGGAAGCCGCCGCCGTCTCCCCGGCGTGTCCGCGATCGTGTTCGTCGCAGTGATCTTCGTGTTCCCAGGCGTGCTGCTCGCAGCCGGAGCGGTGTCCGGGGCGTCCAGGACGGTGGATGCCTATGAAGCCGCGCATGAGGGAGTCGCCGGAACCTTCACCGTGGAGTGGAGCGACCGCAAACCCAAGGGCGGGTACAAGACGAGCGGCATGTTCATCTCCTCTGCGGGCACCGTCCCAGACGTCCGCTTGGACGGTAACCACCGACATCGGTACGGCGAGCGGTTCCCGGTGCGGGCATCCGGACCGCACCCGCACGAGGTCTACCGGAACGGCTCGAACCCCTGGGTCGGCGACCTCGTCACGACCCTGCTCGCCGGGGCGCTTCCCGTCTGCGCACTGGTCATGGGGGTCGTCATCGTGATCAGGAGAGGTCGACGCCGGTCGCCTGGGTGATTCCGGCGTGTTCACATGGCCCAGTAACCCGTGGCCCTGCCACCGGCCGGGCGTCCCTGCCCGGCCGCGTCGGCTCGATGGCCGCATCTGCGTCGGGCCGGACGGTTGTCACTAGCGACTACCGGACATCGGTGTCGTCAGGCTCTCGGAGCCGTCACAGATCTGGACCCAACGAAAAGGAAGTGAACCATGGCCAAACATGGTCCGCAGAAGATCACCCGGGAACGTCTGAGCGACCTGGGCTTCCACGCCGTCCCGTCGGCGGACGGCCCCTCCTACGTGATCGTGGGGGCGGTCAACGACGACCTGGAGGGCGTAACTCACCTGTTCGTCGTCATGGAGTCCGAGACGGAGCAGCCGTCCGTGCACCTGGTGACCGAGTGGGGTGTCGTCGACCTCGACGGCCTCCGTGGCATCGAGTCACTGATCGCGCGAGGAATGGGACTGGCGGTTTCGGCGGAGCGCTACCGTCGGCCGCTCAACGAGCTCAGCTGGTACGACCGGTGGAGGATCCTGCACTGGGACTACCGCGGGCTGGCCGGCGGGGTACGGCCGGACGAGTTCGCCCGTCTCCGTGAGTCCCCTGGGACCTGCGGGCTGAGCCTGAACGAGCTCGAAGCGCTCCGCTTGATCATTGACCGCTTCCGTACCGGCGGCAACGACCTGGAAGCGCTGTTGCGCGAGGACCATGGGCCGGACGGTGAAGGAGAAATCGGGACCTACTTCGGCCTCAGCTGCAACTGGCTGCGGTCGAAGACGCGGCGTCCGGCCACCGTCGGCGAACGGGGGCTGGCCATGACGCTGGCGGTCCTCCGGGCAGTGCAGAAGCTGCGGTTGCCCACCGGCCGCATGACGCGGGCCATCGAAGATCGCCTGCACCGCGATGTCGTGCTCGCGACGGTGGTCGGCTCTACAACGCTCCCCGAGATCAACAAGTAAGGGTCTGGGGGCATCTACCCCCAGGCGCCATGGCGCCCAGGGCCACCACACCGGGGCGTCACCTCAACCGCGGCGGCCTCCCGCACCGGCAGCCTCCCCCGTTGCAGAACGGGGAGGCTGCCGCTTCTTGAGGAATGCCATTGGGTGGTCACAGGGTGCGGAGGGCTTCGGTGGGGGAGAGGCGGGCGGCTCGCAAGGCCGGGAGCAGGCCGGCGATCGCGCCGATCACGATCGCGGCGCCGATCCCGCCGGCCCACGCCTGGACCGGGATGACCACCGCCCAGCCCTTGGTGTTCGCGTAGATCACGGTGGTCAGCACCCCGGCCGCGACTCCGGCCACCCCGCCGAGCAATGCGAGCATGACCGCTTCGGACAGGAACTGGGTGCGGATGTGTCCGCGGGTCGCGCCGAGCGCCCGGCGCAGCCCGATCTCCGATCGCCGTTCCAGCACCGAGATGATCATGATGTTGGCGACTCCGACCGCGCCCACGATCAGCGCCACCACGCCGAGCCCGAGGAACAGGCTGTTGAAGGCGCCCTCCGCGGCGGCTCGCGCGGTGAGTGCGTCGGACGGCTGGCTGACGTCGACGTCGCTGGGCGCCTCGGGGTTCGCGGTCTGCGCGAGCACCTCCTGCACCGAGTTCACCTTGTCCGTGCGGGCCCGCACGTACACCGTCGTCGGGGGTCCGGCAACCGCCTTGCCTTTGTCGACGGTCGCGTAGCTGAGGTAACGCTCCGCGGCCGGGTAGCCGATCAGGGCGCTGGTGTCGATGTCGGTCGACAGCGTCGCGGGCTGCAGGATGCCGGCGACGTAGAACCACTGGTTCTTCACCCAGATCCGTTGCCCGGGGTAGACGCGGTCGATCCCGAGGCGCTGTGCGGCGAGCGCGCCGAGCACCGCGACCGGCCGGCGCTCGGTCGCCGTGTTCAGCCAGCGGCCCTGCGCCACGCCGGTTCCGATCACGTCGGGGAGGTTGAGGCTGGCGGCCCGTACCTTCAGGGAGTTGGTGTTGATCGCCGGGATCAGCGGGCTGCGGTACACGTTCGCGTCGTCGATGGCGCCGGCGTGCGCCACCTGCTCGACGTCGGGCAGATGGGAGATCCGTTGCGGCGCGGCGACCGGGAGTTGTGCCGTCCCGCCGGTGACCGACTGGCCGTTGTTGGCGGTCAGCAGGTTCGTGCCGAGCTGGTCGATCTGTGCCAGAAGCCCGGCCTGGGAGGACGCCGACAGGCCGAGCACCGCGACGATGGCCGCGGTGCCGATCGCGATCCCGAGCGCGGACAGGGCGGCGCGCAGGCGGCGAGCCCGGATTCCGATGCCGGCCACGCGCATCTGGTCGGACAGCCTCATACGCCCTCCATCGAACGCGTCGCGCTGTCGACCACGATCTTCCCGTCGAGGACGTGCAGCTGGCGGGGCATCTGGGCGGCCAGCCCGGTGTCGTGCGTGATCATGAGGATGGTCGCCCCGCCGGCGTTGAGCTCGTGCAGCAGCTCGATGATGGCCGCGCCGGTCCTGCTGTCGAGGTTTCCCGTCGGCTCGTCGGCGAGCACGATGGCCGGGCGGCCGACCAGCGCGCGGGCGATCGCCACGCGCTGGCGCTGCCCGCCCGAGAGCTTGCCCGGGCGGAAGCCCGCCCGGTCCTCCAGCCCGACCCGGCTGAGCGCCTCGGCCGCTCGCTCGCGCCGCTCGGCGCGGCCTGCGCCCCCGTAGAGCAGGCCGTCGGCGACGTTCTCCAGGACGGTGGTGTGCTCGGACAGGAAGAACTGCTGGAAGACGAAGCCGATGCTGCGCGCCCGCAGGGCGGCGAGTTCGCGGTCGGTGAGCGTCGCGACGTCCTCCCCGTCGATCCGTACCGTGCCCTCGCTCGGCCGGTCGAGCGTGCCGAGGATGTGCAGCAGCGTGGACTTGCCCGACCCCGACGGGCCGACGATCGCGACCAGTTCCCCGCTCCGAACGGTGAAGCTCACGCCGCGCAGCGCGTGGACGGGAGGCTGCGTGTCGTACGTCTTGGTGACCCGCTCCAGTTCGAGGACGTTCCTCTCGCTCATGTCGACGGCACCACCACTCGGTCCTTGGTCGTCAGGGCGCCGGAGACCTGCACCCGTCCGTTGGCGTTGTCGAACAGTCCCAGCGTGACCGGCACGATCCGGGTCCGGCCGGTGTCCCCCACCGCGGCCTCGACCGCGTATCCCCCGCCGGCCTGGCCGATGAGCGCGGTCACCGGCACGATCAGCGCGTGCTTGACGCCGCCCGTGGTGATCTGTACCTGGACCGGTGCCTGATCAAGAGTTCCGGCGTCCTTCGGGTGCTTGAGCGTGACGTAGACCGGGAGCGTGGCGGGCTTGTCCTTGTCGGCGGCCGCGACCGTGCCGATCCGGCTGACCACGCCGGACGTCGTCCGGTTGTCCGGCAGCGTGATCTGCGCCTGGTCGCCCTTCTTGACCTCCGACTGCTGGGACGCGTCCAGTTGCACGATCACCTCGCGCCGGTTCGACGACGCCTCCATGATCGGATGGCCGGGGCCCGCGCCGGTGCCGTTCTTGGCCGTCACCTTGGTGATCCGCAACGGGCCGGGCA
Organism: Spirillospora sp. CA-128828; assembly: GCF_050945415.1. Classification (NCBI taxonomy): domain Bacteria; kingdom Bacillati; phylum Actinomycetota; class Actinomycetes; order Streptosporangiales; family Thermomonosporaceae; genus Spirillospora; species Spirillospora sp. CA-128828. The sequence continues at coordinate 9,534,620 of NZ_CP191986.1, read as the reverse complement.
GGAACACCGCCTGACCGAGGTCCAGCCTGCCCGTCACGTCCGAGCCCCGTTCGTCCTGAAGCTTCTCCAGGGCCTCTGCGGTCTCCCAACCGAAGTGATCCCAATCGGAATCGAGCTCGGACTTGTCGGCGTAGCCCTCGCTCACCAGGGTCTTGTTCAGCGCCCGGACGTCCTTGCCGTCGTCGCCCACGGCCAGGTCCCGGTATGCGGGCGTGCTTCCGCAGATCAGGATCACCGGTTTCTGGTCGACCTTGTACAGCGTTTCGCCGCAGTCGATCTGGGTGCCCGGCGCCGGCACACGGGTGTACGTCCCCTTCGCCTGGTTGACCACCGGGTACGGGGTCCCGTCGGCGCCGCCCGCGTACGAGAGCGTCCCGCTCTGGTCGACCTGCGAAGAGAGCGGGCCCTCCTGGACCGCCGCGAGCGACGTCCCGCCGCCGGCGTTCGTGGTCGCTTTGTCGTCGTCGCCGAACGGGCCCGTCATGGCGAGGGCCACGCCGCCGACCGCGACCACGATCGCGACGCAGCCGCCGAGTATTCCGCGGCGCTTGCTCCGTCGCCGTGGCCGTGCGGGCGTTCCTCGCGTCTCCAGGCCTGGTTCGGTCGTTCTGGTGCTCATCGAGTCCCTCACTCAGCCGCCGTGGCCCTTGGCCCCGCCGACTTCGAGAGATCGGCAGGCCTGCACGGCCTTCTTGAACTGCGGTGAGTTGCCGTCGATGCTGCCCCGCGGCTTGATCAGAATCTTCCCGTTCTGCGGGTCGGGGAAGTTCGGGACGCCGTTCGTGCGCATGCACTGGGCCCACTTCAGCATCTTCCGCTGGAGCTCGGCGTTCTCCGGCGTACCAGGCCGGTTCTCGGGTGGCTCCAGCGACTGGCACGCCTGCTCCGCCTTCTTGAACTCCGGAGAGTCGCGGTCCGGGAGGTTCGGCTTCTCCCCGCTGTCCTGGCCGGGGTCGGGGTAGCCCGGGAGGCCGTTCTCGCGCATGCACTGCGCGTGCTTCACTCCCTGGTCGGTCGACGCATTCGCCTTCGCGCCGGACGAGCCGGCTTTCGCGTCGCCGGAGCCGCCGCATCCCGCGGCGGTGAGGGCGAGGGCGGCGGCCGAGACGGCCAGCAACATGGAGGCCTTGTTCATCGTTCCCCTTTCCGGGGGGTATCGCTTACAAGGCCATTTCTAGAGAAGGGGCGGTCACATGACGGTGCGAGAGGCTGTGACCCCGCTGTGACCGCGACACGGGCATGCTGACGGCGATGAGAGTGCTGGTGGCCGAGGATCATGAGGAGCTGGCGGACTCGGTGGCCCGGGTCCTGCACCGCGAGGGGATGGCGGTCGACATCGCCCTTGACGGCCAGGCCGCGCTCGACCGCACGGCGCTGACCGACTACGACGTGGTCGTGCTCGACCGCGATCTCCCCGGGGTGCACGGCGACGACGTCTGCCGCGCGCTGGTGGCCGGGCCGGGCCGCCGGACACGGGTCCTGATGCTCACCGCGTCGGGCACGATCGCCGACCGGGTCGAGGGGCTCAGCCTTGGAGCCGACGACTACCTGCCGAAGCCGTTCGCGTACGCCGAGCTGGTCGCCCGGATCCGAGCCCTCGGGCGGCGGGCGCAGCCGGCGCTGCCGCCGATCCTGGAGCACGGCGACCTGCGGCTCGACCCGGCGCAGCGGGTCGTCACCCGCGCCGGGCTGCGCCTGGCGCTGAGCCCTAAGGAGCTGGCGGTGCTGGAGTACCTGCTTTCCGCGGGAGGGCGCGTCGTGTCCGCCGAGGAACTGCTGGAACGCGTCTGGGACGAGGCGGCCGACCCGTTCACCACCACGGTCAAGGCGACGATCAACCGCCTGCGGGCCAAGCTGGGGTCCCCGCCCGTGATCGAGACCGTCCCGCAGAGCGGCTACCGGATATGAGGCCGCTCATGCGAAACGTTCCGCGGACGGTCCGGATGCGCCTCACGCTGCTGTACGGGGCGTTGTTCACCGCCTCCGGCGTGGCTCTCCTGGCGATCACTTTCCTGCTCGTCCGGAGAAACGCGGTCTTCAAGGTGCTGGTGCCATGCTTCGGCATCAAGGCAGAGGACTGTTCGTATTACCAGGGTCCGCGCGTGGACCCCGACATGGCCGATCCGAAGCGCGCACTGGCGCGGCAGCAGGATGCGCTGCTGCACGGGTTCCTCGTCCAGTCCGGGATCGCACTGGCGATCATGCTGGGGGTCTCTCTGCTGCTCGGCTGGTTCGTCGCGGGGCGAGTGCTGCGCCCGCTGCGCACGATGACGACGACCGTCCAGCACATCTCGGCGCGCAACGTGCATGAGCGGCTGGCTTTCGCCGGCCCGCGCGACGAGCTCAAGGACCTCGCCGACACCGTGGACGGCCTGCTCGGGCGCCTGGAGACCGCGCTCGACGCGCAGAAGCGTTTCGTCGCCAACGCCGCGCACGAACTCCGCACCCCGCTCACGCTCGAACGCGCTCTGCTGGAGGAGACGCTCACCGACCGCCGGGCGACCATCGAGGCGTTCCGCACGACTTTCGAACGGGTCGTGACGATCAGCGACCAGCAGGGACGGCTGCTGGAGTCCCTGCTCACGCTCGCGACCAGCGAGCGGGGGCTGGAGAGCCGCGTCCCGGTGGACCTCGCCGCGCTCACCGAGCGGGTGCTGGCGGCCCGGCCGGAGCCGGCCGCCGGCGACCCGCGCCTGTACCCGCGGATCGAGCCCGCCGCGACCGCGGGTGATCCCGCGCTGGTCGAGCGCCTCGTGGCCAACCTCGTCGACAACGCCGTGCGGTACAACGTGCCCGGGGGGAGCGTCGACGTGGTGACCGGGACGCGGGACGGGCAGGCCGTGGTCAGCGTGAGCAACACCGGGCCGGTCGTCCCGCCCGAGCAGGTGGCCCGGCTGCTCGAACCGTTCCAGCGGCTGGACCGGACCGCCCGTGGCGACGGGCATCACGGGCTCGGCCTGTCCATCGCGCACGCGATCGCGCTCGCGCACGGCGGGACCCTCAGCGCGCTCCCGCGCCAGGACGGCGGTCTCGTCGTACAGGCCGCCTTCCCGGCCGAGCTCGGCCTCGGCGAAGCGGATCGATCGGTCAGGCTGGAGCGCGGCACCGCGGCCTGAATGATCCCGGCCCGCTGAACCCGGTGGGGGCGTGTGGACGTACCGGGAGCAAGGACTTGGGCGGGGAAGTCGCAACGGGGGCTGGACAAGGCGGCGTACTCGTGCGGCACTGAGGTGAGCGGGCGACCCCGGACGGGCGGGGGACGGGTGATGCGGCATGCGGCTGCGGGAGTACGGGCCGACGGCGCCGGGTGACGGTGCCAGGCTGCTCGCCGGGATGGGCAGCGGGCTGGTGTCGGGGCTGGCGGTCGGCGCGCTGATGGCCTGGCAGGACCTGCTCGCGGTGCACGGCGCGTACGGGTGGGCGGTCTTCGCCCTGTACGCGGCGGTCACCGGTGAGCTGCTCGGCGGGTTCGTTGGGCGGCGGCCGGCCGGCCCGGCCGTCTCGGCGGCGGGCGGGCTGCTGCTCGGCCTGCTCGGCTGGACGTTCTGGTGGCTGACCGTGGACTCGCTCATCCGGGGCACCACGCCGACCTGGTCGATCGCGGCGGCGACGGACGTCTACCCGGAGCTGATCGGCTCGCTGCTGCAGGGCACGCTGGCCGGGCTGCTCTTCCACGTCGTCGTGCGGCGGTTCGGGGAACGGTCCGCCAAGCAGAGGCCCCGCGCGCCGCGCGTGGTCATCGTCGGCGGAGGCTTCGGCGGCGTCGGTGCCGCGCGCCGGTTCGAGCGGCTGAATCTGCGGGGGCACCGCATCGACGTGACGCTGGTCAGCGACTCCAACCACCTGCTGTTCACGCCCATGCTGGCCGAGGTCGCGTCGGGTGGTCTGGAGGAGCGGCACATCAGCTCGCCGGTGCGGGCCGCCGTGGCGCACACGCGGTTCCGGCACGGGCGGGTCGCCGAGGTCGACGTGGCGCAGCGGGTCGTCCGGCTGGAGGCGGACGGTGAGGCGATGCCCTACGACCACCTGGTCCTCGCGGTCGGGTCGGTCCCGGGTTTCCCGGATCTGCCGGGCGTGGCGGAGTACGCGTGCACGCTCAAGTCGCTCGCCGACGCCGTCCGGCTCCGGGACCGGGTGCTGACGCTGCTGGAGCGCGCCGACCAGGAGGACGATCCCGCCGAGCGCGCACGGCTGCTGTCCTTCGTGGTGGCGGGCGGCGGGTTCGCCGGGACGGAGGTGATCGCCGAGCTGTACGACCTCACCCACGACGTGCTCCACTTCTATCCGGGCATCGACCCGGGCGAGCCGCGTTTCGTCCTGGTCCATTCCGGCGAGCGCATCCTGCCGGAGCTGTCGGAGCGGCTCGGCGACTACGCGCTGGGAAAGCTGCGGGCGCGCGGGATCGAGTTCCGTCTCGGTGTCCGCCTGAGCGCCGCCACCGGGGCGGATGTGCGGCTCGACGACGGCGCCGTGATCCCGGCGGGGACGCTGGTCTGGGCGGCGGGCAATCGGCCGGGCCCGCTGCTGCGGGCCCTTCCGGGCGAACACGCCGCCAACGGTTCGGTCGTCGTGGACAGGACGCTGCGCGTGTTCGGGCTGGACGGCGTCTGGGCGATCGGCGACTGCGCCCGGATCCCCGACGAGAACGGCGCGCCGTACCCGCCGACCGCTCAGCACGCGTCGCGGGAAGGCCGGGCCGTCGCCGACAACATCGCGGCCGTGCTGAAAGGGGGCCGGCCTCGGCCGTTCCGTTTCCGGACGCTGGGCGTGTTCGTCGCGCTCGGCCATCGCACCGCCGCCGGGGAGATCCGCGGACGTCCCTTCTCCGGGTTGAGCGCGTGGCTGCTGTGGCGCGGCATCTACCTGGCCAAACTTCCCGGCGTCGACCGCCGCGTCCGGGTCCTTCTCGACTGGGGGCTCGACCTCGTGTTCCCCCGCGACATCGTGGTCACCGGCCCGGCGGAGGCGCCGGTGCCCGCGCAGGACGTCCGGTGACGGCCGAGGCGGTCCGCCGCGCCCCGGGCCTGCTGCGCGGGGCGGGGACCGGCGGCGTCGCGGGGCTGGCCGGAGGGCTGGTCCTCGGGGCGGCGATGCGTTCGCTCGGCATGCTCCCGGCCGTCGCCGTGCTCGCCGGGTCGGGGTCGCTGGGCGTCGGGTTCGCGTTGCACATGGCGATCTCGGTGCTGGTCGGCGCCGGGTTCGGGCTGCTGGCGGTGCGCCAGCGGATCCGGTCGAGCGAGCTCGTGTTCTGGGGGCTGGCCTACGGGGTCTTCTGGTGGTTCCTCGGGACGCTGACCCTGCTGCCACTGCTGACCGGCGTCCAGATGACATGGAGCCTGGAGAGCGCGCAGGCGGCCTTGCCGAGCCTGCTCGGGCATCTGTACTACGGCGCGGTCACCGCGGTCGGTTTCGCTCTCCTGCACCCGGACGGCCGGTTCGCGGTCAGGGATCATCTGCGACCGAAACCGCTGCTGCGCGGGCTGATCGCCGCGGGGATCGTGGCGGGAGTCCTCGTCCTGGCGTTCGGCGTGGGCGCGGGGGCGCGCCTGGGGTGGCTGCCCGCCGTCGCCGTCTGCATGGGGGTCGGCTACCCCCTCGTGTTCACCGGACGTCCCGAGGGGACGGGTCCGGCGCTCGTCCGCGGCACCGCCTACGGGTTCCTGTGGTGGATCGTGGTGGAGTCGACGCTGCTGCCGCTGGTCGAGGACGGCGCGCTCGCCTGGTCCCAGCCGGCCGTGGCGGAGGCGACGGCGCGGCTGCCGGCGTACCTGCTGGCGGGCGCGGGCATCGCGGCCGTGTTCGGCTGGCTCGGCTCGCTCGCGCGCGGCCTGTTCGTGGACGACGTCCGGCTCCTGCACCACGGGATCGGTACACGCGGGCTGCGGGCCGTCGGCTACGGCGCGCTGGCCGGGCTCGCCGGCGGGGTCGTGTTCGGTTTCCTGTGGGGGAGCGTGGACGTGCTGCCCACCGTCGCCAGGCTGGTCGGAGCGCGCGGGGCCGTGGCGGGGTGGGTCGTTCATCTCGTGATCGCCCAGATCATCGGGGTGTCGTACGCGCTGTTCTTCCGGGGGCGCAGCTATGACCTGGTTTCCGGGGTGGGCTGGGGGCTGTCGTACGGCTTCTTCTGGTGGGTGCTCGGTGCGCTGACGCTACTGCCCGTCCTGCTGGGGCAGCCGCCGCGGTGGAGCGCCGTGGCGATCGCGGCGGCCTTCGCGAGTCTCGTCGGGCATCTCGCCTACGGCGCCGCGCTGGGCACCGTGTACGCCTGGCTGGAGCATCGGGAGAATCCGTGGTGGGTCGCGCGCAGCGACATCGAGGCGGTCCGCGCGACGGCCCGCCGCGAGCAGATCCTCGGGTCGGCTCCCGCGCTGTGGACACTGACCGTCCTGATCGCGCTGGCCGTCCCGGTCATGGTGGCGTGACGCCGGCTCACTCGGCGCGGACGCGGGATTCGGCGCGCCGGTCGAGGATGGCCAGGGTCTCCCGGCACCAGCGGAGGTTCTCGCGTTCGAACGCGAGCCCGCGCATCAGCGTCAGGTAGGGGCCGATGCGGTCGGCCGTGGCCAGGTGCTCCTCCTCGGTGCGGCCGTCCAGGAACCGGGCGCGGATCCGCTCGAAGCGGGCGATCTTGGATTCGGCCCACGTCATGCGTTCTCTGATGGCGTTCATGACGGCCTGCACGTCCCCCGCGTCCACGGCCTGGACCTGCACCATCAGCTCCTCGCGCATCGCGCCGGGGCGCGGAGGGGCGGCGGTGAACTCGTACAGGGCGCGGCGCCCCGCGTCGGTGAGGGAGAACAGGCGTTTGTTGGGACGGCGTTCCTGCTGGACGACCCGTGCCTGGATCAGGCCCTCGGCCGCCATCCTGTCCAGTTCCCGGTAGAGCTGCTGGGGCGTGGCCATCCAGAAGTTGGCCACCCCGGCGTCGAAGCTCTTGGACAGGTCGTAACCGGACGCTTCGCCTTCCAGAAGCGTGGCCAGGACCGCGTTCCGCAACGACATGGTCCGAGCGTAGCGACCTGCGAGGTTCCTCTCACCTCCGGGCGATTATGTGACCATCGCCACGGTTCTGGACGGCCGCTCCGGCTACTCTTAGTGTCATCCGCACTTAATCAACAAGTTGCCTATTGGAGGTGCTGCATGCATCCGTTCCGGCGCGCGGTGGAGACCGGGGACACATCGGCGATCGAGGGCCTGCTGGCGGACGACGCGGTGTTCACCAGCCCGGTGGTCTTCAAGCCGTACCAGGGAAAGGCGATCACGGCGGCGATCGTGCGGGGCGCCGCGCGGGTGTTCCAGGACGTCCGCTACGTCAGGGAGATCGTCAGCGCGGACGGCCGCGACCACGCGCTCATGTTCCAGGCGATGGTGAACGGCCGCCAGGTGCACGGGTGCGACTTCCTCCACCTCGACGAGGACGGCCTGATCGACGACCTCACCGTCATGGTGCGCCCCCTGTCGGCCGCCAACGCCCTGGCCGAGGCGATGGGCGCCCAGTTCGACCAGATCCAACGCGAGGCTTTCGGCGCACAGACCCACTGACAAAGGACGCCCCCCGCCGCCCCCGCACGCCCGTTCTCCTGGGACCACCGGTACCAGGCAGGCCGCTGCGGGGGACGGCCCTGCGGGCGCTTCGCCGGTGTTCCGGTTACGCTGCGGGCATGCGGGGAGACGAGCGCCCTGCCCGGGTCGAGGACGTGCACGACCTGGCCCTGGGCATGCCCTATGTCACGGTCGTCCACGGGTCGAGCGGCAACCCCGTCTACCAGGTCGGGGGCAAGTCGTTCGTCTTCTTCCGCACCCCGCGTCCGGACGCGGTCGACCCGGTCACGGGCGAACGCTACCCGGACGTGATCGTGTTCTGGGTGCCGTCCGAGTCCGACAAACTGGCGCTGATCCAGGACGAGGCATCGCCCTTCTTCACGACGCCGCATTTCAACGGGCACCGCTCGGTGCTGCTGCGGGCGTGCCGGGTCGGCGAGCTCACGCGGCGGGAACTTGCCGAGATCGTCCAGGACGCGTGGCTGTCCCAGGCCTCGCGCAGGCGCGGCGAAGCGTGGCTACGCGACAATCCCGACCCGGAGTCCTAGCCGGTCGCGTTAGTGTCGGTCCAGGCGATCTCGAAGTACCTGACGCGTTCATCTTGTCCGGCCGGCCGCATGCCGGCTGCCACCATGACGTGCTGGGACCCGAGGTTGTCGTGGTCGGCGTCGCCTTTCACACAGGTGACGCCGCGTGCTCGCGCGAACAGCAGCAGTTCGCGGAGGGCTTCGGAGGCGTATCCCTTGCCTCGCGCTGACGGGATGAGGCCGTAGCCGATCGTGACGCTGCCGTTCTCGTCCGCAGGCCCGTGGAAGCCCAGGCCGCCGATCGCCTGACCGTCCTCGCGGCGACGGATCTCATAGATACCGAACGGCTGGGGATCACCAGTGTTCGCGCAGGTGCCCAGGAATCGCCTGGCGGCGGCCACGTCCCCATCAGTGGGGTAGCCGGGCGCCCATCGGGCACCGCGATGCGACTCGCCCGCCACCACTCGCTCGGCCTCGCCGACGGTCATCGGATGAAGCACGAGCCGCGCCGTCACAAGATCGCCCATGGCAGGGAGGAGTATCACGCTGGGCGACCAGACCGCACTTTGATTATCCGGTTCAGGGTGCTGCTCCTGCCGGGGAACTCCTCGTCCAGCGACCGTCCCGCCGCAGTCGCGCGTGCCAGCTCGACCTCGCGGGCGTAGGTGGCGAAGTCGGCTTCGGCGCCGGCGGCGTCGCCGAGACCCTCCAGGACGCGTGGCTGTCCCAGGCATCACGCAGGCGAGGCGAAGCGTGGCTGCGCGACAATCCAGGCCCGGAGTCCTAGGCGTGTCCCAACGCACGGCCGGCCCTTTGGAGTAGAGGCGGCGCCCGCCGCCGTGGTTGTCATTGTGCTCGGCCGAGTCGGCCAACCCCGGGTTGCTGATGATCGACAACCCCGGACAGTTCTGTGTGTTGGGTCCACAGGACTCGACCCCCCGCGCTCACAGGGCGCGGGGGCAAACAAAAATCCTTCTACCTACGGTTGGCCCCACGGCCAATCGCTCCACTTGGACTGGTCCGCACCTGGTGTAGGGCCGGTTTTCTTTTTGGTGGGGCCACGTTTCCCCCGGCTGCCGTCATGGTGGAGGCCATGACAGCCGGTCGCGTCCGTGTAGATCACTCCCCCGTGGCGCCGTCGATGGCTTCGCGGAGAAGGTCGGCGTGACCGTTGTGGCGCGCGTACTCCTCGAACATGTGGAGGTAGACCCAGCGCAGATTCAGGGTGCTGCTCCTGCCGGGGAACTCCTCGTCCAGCGACCGTCCCGCCGCAGTCGCGCGTGCCAGCTCGACCTCGCGGGCGTAGGTGGCGAAGTCGGCTTCGGCGCCGGCGGCGTCGCCGAGATCGAAATCACCGTCCGGGTGTTCCTCGCTGCAGTACAGGTCGCTGAGCTCGGTGTTCTGGTCGAACCTGCGACGGAACCACCACCGCTCGTTCTCGGCGAGGTGGCGCACAAGCCCCAGCAGGCTCAGCGTCGTGCTCGGCAACGGCCTTGACGCAAGTTGCTCACCGTTCAGCCCGCTGCACTTGAGCAGCAGGGTGTTGCGATGAAAGTCGAGAAAAGCCGCCAGCGATGCCTGTTCGTCGCCAACAGCAGGGAAGTCGCCGCGTTCCACGGCAGGCGCGATCCATACCATGGCGAGATCCTCGCCACCGCGAACCGGGCGGTCAACGGAATTAGTGGACGCCCGCATCCGGTCCACCCTGGCCTGCCCCCGAGCCGCCGGGGTCAGCGCTTCAAGCCCTCCACCAACTCGCGGAAGATGGCGCGGGTGACGACCAGCTTGGGCCCCTCCGGGTCCTTGGAGTCACGCAAGGCGATCGCCTCGGGGAAGCGGCCGACCTCCACGCAGTCACTTCCGCCCTGGGTTCCGCTGTAACTGCTCTTGCGCCACGTCGTTGTCACTGAACGCCTCCATAGCCTTCGTGATCAGCTCCCTGGACCGGCCTTCGGGCAGGGCCTTGGCACTGATCCGCGCGAACAGGATCGCGTACTCCGCGACTTCTGTGGGTGAAGATACAAGCCGTCCACCACCGAGCGACTCGGTGTAGGCCACCTCACCGAAATCGTCTCCGGTGACGAGCTTCAGACCACCGTCCAGCCCTGGGTACGCGCCAGTCTCGAAGCTCTGGGGGATGACGTGGACGACGACGTTCGGGCGCTCGGCCATTTCGAGGAGATGCGCGAGCTGTGCGCGCATGATCTGGGGGCTACCCACCGGCCACCGCAACGCGGCTTCGCTCAGCAGCAACATGACGAAGGCCCGGTCGAGGATGCCCTTTCGGTCCATCCGCTCGGCGACGAACGGCTCGGGGTCGGCCATGCCGCCGCCTGTCAGGAGCGCTCGGGCGTAGTCCTCGGTCTGAAACAAGCCGGAGATGAGGAGCGGTTCGAAGATGCGGATGATGCGTGCTCGCTGCTCGAAGGTCGAAAGTTGAGCCAGCCATTGCGAGTCGTGGCCGATGCTGGCGTACCAGACCAGGAGAGCGAAGACCCCGCCGGTCTCCCAGGTCTTGTCCAGAAGGGCCGCGCGTGGCCCGTCGAGGCGGTCGATGCCGTTCTCGATGCGTGAAACGGTCGCCTTGCTCGCGTTGATGAGGCGGCCGACGGCCTCGCCGGACAGCCCTCGCTGGTTGCGGCTGAAACGCAGGTAGTAGGCGATGAACGCCCACATGCCGTCCTTGGGATCGGGTGACGCATTGGTGGCCATGAGGGGAGAGCCTCCGCGTTCCGTGTTGTTGCGACTGCGCTGCGTACACGAGCCAACTTAGCTTCGCGGTGTGACTCTGTGTCGTGGTTCGAACACATCTCCGGACTCCGAAGGTCGTAGCGATGCGCACTGCACTTGTCCCCGAGGTCCCGACACTCGTCCTCGACCCGACTGATCAGGCTCCTCGTCTTGCGCGGGGGTTTCTGGCCGAGCGGTTCGCTGAGTGGGGCATCGCTGACGACTACGTGGGGCGGCTCGTGGTGTGCGAGCTGGTCACGAACGCCTACCGGCACGGGGAAGGGGCGATCGTCGTGCGGGTGTTCCGGGACGAGCGTGACGGCCTCGTGGTCGTGGAGGTGTGGGACGGCGGAGAGGGACAGCCGATGATCCCGCCGGAGAACCACGCCGCGACGTCCGGCCGGGGGCTCATGCTCATGGCGCAACTGGTGCAGGCATGGGGCGTCCGTCCCCTGAACGAAGGCGGGAAGGTCACATGGGTCAAGCTTCGTTGATGATCCCGGGGTCCGTCCTATCCCGATCGGACGCGTCGCCGCCGGCCGGCCGTTCCACTCCGGTCGTCATGGCTTCTCCGGTTGCCGGGTGTGAGGGCGGCGGACTATGCCTTTTGCCCGGGCGTTGCGGTGGCAGCCGTCTCGGAAGGGGCCGCGGGCGATGCGGCGGCATCGCGCCGGCGGGGGAGGAAGGAGGCCAGGAGCATCGCGACGAGGGCGGCGCCGCAGCCGATGGCCATGACGACCTTGAAGGAGTCCTCGGAGGGTAGGGCATGGCCGGCGAAGTCGATGGTCATCTGGGCGAGGATGACGCCGGAGGCGGCACTGGCGATGGAGCTGCCGATCGAGCGCAGCAGGGTGTTGAAGGCGTTGGCGGCGGCGGTCTCTGAAACCGGGACCGCGCCCATGATGAGCATGGGCAGGGCGCCGTAGGCGAAGCCGATGCCGGCGCCGATGATGCAGGAGACCAGGACCAGATGCCAGATCTCGCTCATCAGGAAGAGGTTCAGCGCGTAGCCGGCGGCGACGATGAGGGCGCCGATCATGAGGGTGAGCTTCGGTCCCCTGGCCTGGGAGATCTTCGATGACAAGGGCGCGGCGAACATGACGATCAGGCCCTGGGGCGCCAGCACCAGGCCGACGGTGAGCAGATCCTGGCCCAGGCCGTAGCCGGTCTGCTCGGGCAGCTGGAGGATCTGCGGGACGATCAGCTGGATCGCGAACAGGGAGAAGCCGAACGCCAGGCCGGCGAGGTTGGCGAACAGGACCTGGGGGCGCGCGGTGGTGCGCAGGTCGACCAGCGGCTGGGCGGTGCGCAGTTCGAGGAGACCCCAGAGGAGGAAGATGGCGACGGCCGCGCCGAACAGGCCGAGGATGGTGCCGCTGTGCCAGCCCCAGTCGCCGCCCTTGGAGATGGCCAGCAGCAGGCAGACCAGGCCGCCCGCCAGGCCGAGGCTGCCGACCAGGTCGAAGCGCCCGCCGGTGCGCACCCTGGACTCGGGCACGAGCGTCAGCACGGCGACGAGGGCGAGGGCGCCGAGGGCGGTGGAGGACCAGAACAGGGCGTGCCAGTCGAAGTTGTCGGCGACGAAGGCGGCGATGGGCAGCCCGAGGGCTGCGCCGATGCCGAGGGAGGCGCTCATCAGCGCGGTGGACGCGCCGAGCCGGTCTTCGGGGAGTTCGTCGCGCATGATGCTGAGCCCGAGGGGGATGACGCCGGCCGACAGGCCCTGCAGCAGGCGGCCGACGATCATTGGGGTGAGCGAGTCGCTCAGGGCGACCGCGGCCGAGCCGATGGTCAGCAGGGCCAGGCTGGTGAGGAGCATGCGGCGCTTGCCGTACATGTCGCCGAGACGTCCGGCGATGGGAGTGGCGACCGCAGCGGCGAGCAGGGTGGCGGTCACCGCCCAGGCGGTGTCGGAGGCCTGGGCGTTCAGCAGTCTGGGCAGCTCGGGCACGATCGGGATGACCAGGGTCTGCATCAGCGAGACCACGATGCCGGCGAAGGCCAGCACGGCCACGATCATGTTCGGATTCGGTGGCGAGGACGCCGAGGTGTTCGCGGGTGGTGCGGGGGTGTCGGGCATGGCTGGTCTCTCCGTTCCAGGCGGGTGTGTCCGAGTGGGCCCGCTTGTATTAAATCAACGGGTTGATTTAACATAGCTCGGGTGGCCGGGCGACTTCAAGTCCGGTCCGCTGAATCCGGCGGGAACGCCGCGTGGGGAGGCTGTGGATGGGACTGGCCCTGGACCGGCAGCGCCATTGCGTACGCTTTCGTCGTTCGACCTCGCCAACCCGGTCGAGGGGTCTGCGGCGGCCTGGGGACGGGCCTGCGCGGAATGGTGTGATGTCCCGAAGCGGTGGTGATGATGGCCGGCAGGGTGAGGCGTGACGAGCGGGTCAGTGCGACGCGGGAGGCGCTTCTGGACGCGGCGGAGCGGCTGTTCGCCGAACACGGGGTGCACGCGGTCGCCAATCGGCAGATCAGCGAGGCTGCCGGCCAGGGCAACAACGCCGCGGTCAGCTATCACTTCGGCACCAAGATCGACCTGGTGCGCGCCATCGCCCGCCGGCATGCCGAAGGGATAGAGGTGGGCCGCCTGCGCATGACGGCCGAGATCGGGGACTCCACCGACCTCCGGGACTGGGTTGCCTGCGCGGTTCGCCCCGTCACCGATCATCTGGAGACTCTGGGCACGCCCAGCTGGTATGCCCGGTTCATTGCCCAGGTCACGGCCGACCCGGCCCTGCGCGCGGTCACGGCGGAGGAGTTCGCGGTCGGATCACCCTCGATGCAGAAGCTGCAAGACGGCCTGGACCGCTGCTTGCCGGACTTGTCACCCGAGGTGCATGCCGAACGTGCTGCCATGACGCGTCACTTGATCACGCAGATGACCGCCGAACGCGAACGAGCCCTTGCGGACAACGTGCCCACGTCCCGCGCCACCTGGCGTGGGACGGCGGACGGTCTGGTCGATGCCATCGTCGCCTTGTGGCAGGCGCCGGCCACTCGCGAGGACCGGACGCCGGCGCCTGGAAGGTGAGGCGTTCTACGGGTTCCGTACAGAGGCGGAGCGTTCGTAGATTAGTTCGCGGCCGTCGTCTTCGTCCCATTGCTCGCCGATGTGGGTGAAGCCGTGGCCCGCGATCGTGGCGAGGGACGCGTCGTTCTCCGGACTGATCGAGGCGCGGACGGTCGTGACGGACGGTTCGGCGGCGGCCCGCTCCAGGAGGGCGGCGAGCATCGCGCGGGCGTAGCCCTTGCGGCGGTGGGCCGGGTCGACGGAGTAGGCGATCTCGACCGTTCCGTTCGCGTTCGGGGCGCCGTGGAAGCCGGCGTGGCCGACGACCACGCCTTCGGGTTCGGCGACGGCGGCGCGCACGATCCAGGGGGCGTGGGACGGGTCGCGGTCCAGTTGGGCGAGGCGGAAGCGCCAGAGGAACTTCGCCTCGTCGGTGACGAAGTAGGCGGTGAGGGGGATGCCGGCCGCGTCGCCGGCGGCGGACAGGTCGTCGTCCAGCAGGGCTTTCATGGCGGCGGGAGGCAGTTCGACGAAGCGGATGGCGGGCGGCACGGGCGGCTCCTCAGGGTCGGTGGCTCTTGGCGTGGTGGTCGGCGACGCGGGTCAGCAGGTCGGTCAGCCGGCGGCGTTCGGCGGGTGAGAGCGGGGCGAGCAGGTCGTCCTGGATGCCGGACACGACCTTGTCCAGTTCGACCAGGTGGCGGGAGCCGCCCGGGGTGAGGGTGACGATGTTGCGGCGCCGGTCGGACGGGTCGGCGGAGCGGGCGATCAGGTTCTTGGCGGCGAGTTCGTTGAGGGCGGCGACGACGTCGCTGCGGTCGATGCCCGCGCGGCGTCCGAGGTCCGCCTGGCTGGACGGGCCGTACTCGTCCAGCGTGGCCAGTAGCCGGTAGTGGTAGCCGCGGGCGCCGGCGGCGGCGAAGCCGTCGGCGACCAGGCGGTGGCTGTGCGCGGAGACCAGGTTGATCAGCCAGCTCGCGGCGTCCCGGAGCCGCGCGGGTGTCTGGGCGTCGGCCGTCGTCATGCGGATCAGTGTACGGGGTTGTTGGACCGCCCAACGATTGACTATTGTTGGGCGTGCCAATGTTGGGATACCCAATGAATGGAGGAGTCGTGGACGATCGTTACGAGGTGTCCGTACTGGTCAGCCGGCTCGGGCTGTGGCTGGACGAGAAGAGCCCCGACGAGGGCCGCTCCCTCTTCACCGACGACGCGGAGGCGCACACGCCGGGCGGGGTCGCGAAGGGAGCCGACGCCCTCGTCGAGCAGGCGCGAAGAAACCACAGGGTGCCGACCCAACACCTGATCACCAACCCGATCATCGACGTGGACGGCGACGAGGCCATGATCGGCGCGAACCTCATGGTGGTGTTCGCGCACGAGGACGGGCCGCGCCTGCTGGGCGAGCGGTACGCGCTGGAGGCCCGCCGGACGAAGGACGGCTGGCGCATCTCGCGGGTCCAGGCCCGGCCGATCTGGGAGGTCGCGAACGCCTGAGATCACGCCGTGCGGCCGTCGGTGAGGTGGAGGATGTCGTTGAGGATCTCCGAGGCGTTCATCGCGTCGAGGTCGGCGAAGGTCGCGCCGTGGGGGGCGCGCCGGGACGGGTCGTGGCCGGGGATGATGCGGACTTCCTTGATCCGCTGCTCCGGCCAGTCCCCCGGAGCGACGACCGAGATGCCGGGGTCCAGGTCCAGGACGACCGTCCGGGCGCCGGGGAGGCGGCGCGAGATCCAGAAGATGATGCCGTTGTCCTGCGGGACGCCGCGGTCCCAGCCGCGCCGCTCCATCCCCTGGACCGCGCCGGTCGTGACGGTGAGGCCGCGGAACCGGTCCAGCACGGCCTCGGCGCACTCGCCCTCGGTCAGCGTGTGGACCGGGCGGCCGAGCTGGGGGAACGGCTGGACGATCTCGTAGTCGGCGAAGACGTCGGACCACGCCGCCAGCTCGCCCGCGGGCACGTGCAGGGGGTGGGCGAGCCCGACCTCCTCGGTGCCGGCCAGGGCGGGCTCGGCGTCGTCGATGTCGGCGAGCGAGCGGTCCTCGGCGATCCGGAACGTGCGGCCCCCGGCCGTCCACAGCAGCCGGCGGGCGATGTGCCAGATCAGGGGATGCCCGACGATGAGCTCGCGGAACTCGTCCGCGCTCCAGCGCCGCCCGGTGACCATCGCCCGCTCCAGCCGCTCCAGCTGTGCGGCCGCGGTGGCCCGCACCTCCTTCTTCAGCTCGGTGAACCGTTTGTGCGCCGCCGGGGCCAGCTCCGCATCGTCGCGTGCGCCGGGCTTGGGGAGGCTCGCCCGCCGCTTGCCGTCCTCGTCGAGCACGAACGGCTTGAGCTGCTCGTCGAACCCGACCGTGAACCGGCGCGGGCCGTAGTCGAGGACGAGCGTCCCCGCCGCGTCCAGGCCCAGGTCGGGGACGAGCCGGTCGGCGAGCCGCTCCGCGGTCAGCCCGCGGTCGGCGGCGAGCCCGGCGATCCGGTCCCGCGCCTGGCCCTGCAGGCCCTTGTACTTGATCCGTTCGGCGATGCCGTTGAGCCCGCCGAGCGCGGTGTCGGTGCCGATCGCGACGAGCGCGTCGAGGCCCGCGACGGCCATGCGGTTCCCGTTCATGCCCGGCCACCTGCGGATCACCGGGGTCAGATCACGGGCCGTGGAGTCGTCCCCGAGCAGGCCCAGCGCGGCCATGACCCAGCCCTCGTTCTCGAGGCCGCGGCCGCCACCGCGTTCGCGCAGACCGGACAGCTCGAAGATCTTCCAGGCGAAGGCGGCGAGGGAACCGGGGTCGCACGCCTCCCGCACCGCCTCCACGCCGGGGTGGACGTCGTCGAGCTCGCACACGGCGAGGAGCGTGACCAGGTGGCCGGCCGCCGCGCCGGGCATCGCCCGCCCGTCCCGCAGCAGCACCTGGGGGATCAGGTGCGGGTCCAGCCAGTCCGGGGCATCGGGGATCTGTGCGGGGAGGGCGGCCGCCATCGGGTCGAGCGCGACCAGCGCCTCGATCTCGGCGGCCGCCTTGGCGCCGTGGTCCCGGCCGGCCGCCAGAACGTCGCCGGCATGCCCATGCGAGGCGAGGTGGACCAGCGCCATCTCGGCGTCGCGCCGCGCCCGCCGGTCGGCGGACTTCTTCGCGGCGGAGAGGGCGGCGGGGACCAGCGCGCGTGCCGCGGCCGCCGTGTGCCGCGCGAACCAGCGTTCCGCGATGGGGCGCAGCGCCGGGCGCCGCAGCCGCCACTCCGCCATCCGCGCGGCGATTCCGGCGTCGCAGAACGGGAGCAGGAGCTCCGCGGTGGCCGCGGGCCGCCCTTCGGCCATGTCCAGCGCCGCCGGGGCGGCGTCCGCGGAGAAGCGCGCCAGGATCGGCTCCAGCCGTTCGGGGGCGGCCTCGGTCAGGCTGGGCCTCCAGCGGGCGAGCAGGGGGCGGACGTCCTCCACTGGGCCGGAAAGGAACAGGTCCCACTGCCGATCGGCGGGCAGCCCGCGGTCGCGGAAGAGCTCGATCTCCTTCTCCCAGTCGACCTTTTCGCCGGCCGGGGGAGCGGCCCAGCGCTCGCGTTCACCGGGCTCCCATACCGTCGTCCGCTCGGCCGGGGGTTCGAGGCCCTTGACGGCGGCGCGCGTCCGGTCCGGCAGGCCCTCGGCCCAGGGCGGGTCGGCCAGCACGGACGGCAGGTCCTCCGGCGCGGCCTCGTCGGCCCACCCCGCCTCCCGCACCGCCGGGCCGCCCAGCAGACGCGCCGCGTACCGGGCGATCTCCTCGGGGCCGGAGTCCACGGCGTCGCGGAAGGTCCGCCGCGCGCGTTCTGGAAAGCGCTCCGCGGCCGCGACGACGGCCGTGTGCACGCCCGGCCGGTCGAGGCGTTCCACCAGGGCCTTGAATGCCTCGTCGGACGGCAGGATGCCCATGACCTCCAACGCCAGGGGATCGGCCGTGCGGTCGATGAGGTCGGCCAGGATCGGGGCCAGTGCCGGGCCGAGCCCGTCGGCCGCGGTGTGCAGGACGTGGTCCCTGACCAGCCACCCCCACGGCTGCGGCGTCCCGCGGAACTGCGTGACCTGGTCCGCCGTGCCGAGCGAGCACATGACCCGCTGCGCCAGGCAGGGCGGCAGATCGCCGGGCAGTTCGGCGCACAGGTCGTCCACCCAGCCGGTCTCCGACGGCGCCAGGAACGCCGTGGCCATCCGCGCGATCAGGTCCTGGCGGCATTCCGCCAACGCCGCGACCACATCCCGGTACTCCTCGTCGCCGGCAGCCGCGATGAGCGCGCGCACGCGGGGGGCGACGTCGTCGAAGGCCGCGTCGCCGCGACCCCAGAAGAATGCGTGGTCGTCGTGGCGCACCAACTGAAGACGCCGGCCCCTGCCTCCTCCGTCGGGCTCGACCCGGACGCGGGCGAGCTCGGCCGTCGCCGCGGCCGCGAACGCCAGACCGTGCTCGGCGGCCCACGCGTCCGCGAGGTCCTCCGTCTCGATGGGTCCTTTCGCGACGGCGGCCGCGAAGACCGCCGCGCCGGTGGGGTTCGCGGGGCCGTTCAGGTGGGCGCGAGCGGGTTCGACCAGTTCGGGAGCGCTCTCCCCGTGGCCGAGCAGCCTTTCGGCCCTCTCCCGCGACTCCGCCAGGGCCTGGTGCAGCCGTTCGGCGGCGCCGGGATCGATGGCGGTGGGCGTCGCGGGCGTGCCGCCCCCACGCCGGGGGTGAAGGCGGGTTCGCTGATTCTCGGGGATCACGAGCGCGTTCTCGGACATGGACGAGCACGCTAGCGCCGCCAGCCGACATCGACGCCGCTTCAGGGAGAGGCGAGGTCGTCCGAGAGAGCCTTCAGCCGGGCGCGGGCATCGGGGTCGTATGCCTGGGGGTCCGCGCGTGATTCGCGGAGGCCGTCGAAGAAGCGGCCGGACACGTCGTCCAGGGCCGGATCGGTGACGAGGCGGTGCGTCGCGCGGACGCCTTCTTCCAGGGTGCTGATGGGCGAGGGGACCATCTTGGTCGGCATGTAGGTGGCCGGGTGCAGGGCGTTCGCGGTGACGCCCGTCCCCGCCAGCTCGTCGGCGAGGTCGATCGTGAACAGAATCTGGGCGAGCTTGCTCTGGCAGTACGCCCGCGTCCCGCTGTACCGGCGGTTGATCATGACGTCGGCGAAGTCGATCGCCTGCTGGCCGAGGCTGCTGACGTTGACGATCCGCGCCGGCGCGGACGCGACGAGGGTGGGCAGCAGCAGCCGGGTGAGCAGGTAGCCGGACAGGTAGTTGACCTGGAACGTCAGCTCGTGCCCGTCGGCGCTCTCCTGCCGCGAGCCAGTGGTGCCGATCCCGGCGTTGTTGACGAGCACGTCCAGGCGCGGGTGGTCGGCGCGGACGGCGTCGGCCAGGGCGCGGGTCTCGGCGAGTGACGACAGGTCGGCGCGGTACCAGGAGGCGCGGCCGCCGATCTCCTGAAGGGTCGCCTTGCCGCGCTGGTCGTCCCGTCCGTGGACGAGGACGGTGGCGCCTTCGGCGGCGAGTTCGGCGGCCAGTGCGCGACCGAGCCCGTCGGTCGCGCCCGTGATGAGAATGGTCTGCTGGTCGATGGGACGCATGTCCCCCATCGTGCTCGGCGCGCGCGCCCGGTAACCAGGGCTGGCCCAGCCTGGTATGCGGAGTAACAGGCTCCGCCTACGCCTGGTGCAGGAAGTCCCGGACGAGCTTGGCGAACTCGTCGGGCCGCTCCGCCATCGCCACGTGGCCGGTGTCGAGTTCGGCGTAGTCGCTGCCGCGGATGCCCGCGAACAGCTCCCGGTGGTTCTCGACCGGGATCGTCTGGTCCCGGGTCGCGCCGATGACCAGGGTGGGCGCCTCGATCCGGGGCAGCAGCGGGCGGATGTCGATCCGCCGGACGAGGTCGATCTGGCGCAGCAGGCCGTCCGTCGGACGCATGAACGCGTGCGCCTGCTCGACCGCGTCGTGCCCGATCTGGTTGAGGAACTGCCTGCTGTAGGCGGTGACCGTCGCGAACCGGCCGAAACCCTCCGGGGTCCCGGCGAGGTTCAGCCAGGCGGTCATGTACTGCCGGACGTACTCGTCGCCCGCGTGCGGCAGGCCCGCGATGGGCACCAGCCGTCGGACGAGGTTCGGGCGCAGCGCCGCGGCGGCGGCGACGGTCGGCGCGCCGAGCGAGAACCCGACCACGTCGGCCGGGCCCGTCCCGGAGTCCTCGATCACCGCGGCGACCTGCCCGGCGAGCGCCTCGATGGTCAGCGGGGAGCCGTCGTCCTCGGCCGGGTCGCTGCCGGCGAGGTCGGGCAGGAGGACGGTGTGGCGGTCGGTGAACCGGTCGAGCACCCCGTCCCACATGATCGAGCCGGGCCCTGCGCCGTGCACCAGGACGAGCACGGGACCAGAGCCTTCGACGCGGTAGGAGATGGTCGCGTTTCCAACGGTGAGCTTCGGCATGATCGGTGGTCCTTTCCAACGTTCCGGACACCGACGACGCTGCCAGCGTGAGGCGGCGATGAGGAGCGGACCGTTCTGGCTAGGACAACCGGTCCCAGCCTCCGCTCTACGGACCTACCGGCCGGCGAGGAATCATGGGGGCATGGACATGGACCGCAAGGAGCTCGCCGACTTCCTCCGGCGTTCCCGCGAGCGGCTCCGCCCGCAGGAGGTCGGACTGACGACGGGCCCGAGGCGCCGCACGCCGGGGCTGCGGCGCGAGGAGGTCTCGCAGCTCGCCGGGATGTCCGCGGACTACTACATGCGGCTTGAGCAGGCGCGCAGCCCGCAGCCGTCCACACAGCTGCTCGGCGCGCTGGCGCGGGCGCTGCGGCTGACCATCGACGAGCGCGACCATCTGTACGTCCTCGCCGGGCACCGCCCGCCCGCCGGGCCGTTCGCGGGCGAGTTCGTCCGGCCGAGCATGCTGTACGTGCTGGACCGGCTGCACGAGACACCTGCGCAGATCATCGGTGACCTCGGCGACATGCTGGCGCAGAACGCGCTGGCCGAGGCCCTTTTCGGGTGTGTCTGCACGGTCGAGGAGCCCGATCGGAACATCGTGCTGCGGTGGTTCACCGACCCGTTCGTCCGGGAGGCGTATCCAGAGGACGAACACGAGCAGCACAGCAGGCGGCACGTCGCCCACCTGCGCGCCGCCGTCGCCCGCCGCGGCAATGACGCCGCCGCGTCCGCCCTGGTCAAGCGGCTGCACGCGGCCAGCGCCGAGTTCACGCGGCTCTGGGAACTGCACGAGGTCGCCATCCACCGCACCAGCCGGATGAAGGTGCTGCACCCCGAGGTCGGCCTCATCGAGTTCGACACGGAGGCGCTGCTGACTCCGGCAGAGGACCAGCGGCTCTTCGTCTTCACCCCGCCGCCCGGCACCGGCGCGATCGAGGCGGTCGAGCTTCTGCGCGTCATCGGCCCCGAGACCGCGCATCGCAGTCACCGCGCCTGACCCGGGCCGTCACCGGGCGGTGAGCCGCCAGAGGGAGGTGACCTCGGCGGCGCGGGCCGCGTGGAGGGGGTCGTCTGGGTCGGCGGCGCGCGGGTGGCGCGGCCTGGTGTCGAGCCTGCCGGCGACCTTCAGGCCAGAAGCCTCGAACAGCGCCAGGAGGTCGTCCCGGGTCCGCAGGCCCAGGTGTTCGGCCAGGTCGGACAGGATCAGCCAGCCCTCACCGCCGGGTTCGAGATGGCCGGCGAGGCCGGAGAGGAATCCGCGCAGCATCTGGCCGCCGAGATCGTAGACGGCGTGTTCGAGGGGCGAACTGGGCTTGGCCGGCACCCAGGGCGGGTTGCAGACGATGAGGCCGGCGCGTCCGTCCGGGAAGAGGTCGGCCTGGGTGACCTCCACCTCCGCACCCAGCCGCTTGAGGTTCTCTTGGGCGCAGGCAAGCGCGCGCGGGTCCTGGTCAGTGGCGACGACACGTTCTACGCCGCGACGGGCCAGGACAGCCGCTAGGACGCCCGTACCGGTGCCTATGTCGAACGCTGCTTTCGTCGGCGGCAACGGTGCCTCGCCAACGAGGTCCACGTATTCGCCCCTGATCGGCGAGAAGACACCGTAGTGCGGGTGTATCCGGTCGCCGCCCAATGCGGGGATCGGGACGCCCTTCTCACGCCATTCGTGGGCGCCGACCAAGCCGAGCAGTTCGCGCAGTGAGGTGACGTAGGGCTGGTCGTCCGGGCCGTAAGCCTCGGTGCAGGCGTCGTGGACGTCCGGTGCACGCCGTAGCGGAATGACGTGGCCCGGGGTGAACGGTATGAGCAGCATGCCGAGCGTCCGCGCGCGCTGGGCGCGCGCCTGACGGTGAAGGTGGAACGCCTGCACCTGGGAGGGTTCCGGCTTGTTGCGGCGCCGGCGTGGGGGACGGTCGATCCGCCGCGCCATCGCATTGAGGAGTTGCCGCGCGTTCTGGAAATCGCCGCGCCACAGCAGAGCGGTGCCTTCGCTGGCCAGGCGGAACGCGTCGTCCGCGCGCGTCTCGTCGTCGGCGATCACCACGCGGCGGGGAGGTGGCGCGCCGCTCTCCGAACGCCAGCGGACGCGATGGTCCCGGCCGTCCTCCTGCCAGGAGATCTCGTCCACGAGTAGTACCGTATCGGCGTGCGACTACCTGGGCCATTGCATGCCCTGAACGAGGCCCTCGCCTTCGTGTTGGAGATCGTGGCCATCGTCGCGCTCGCGTGGTGGGGCTTCACGACCGGCGGGAACATCCTGGTCAACGTCGTCCTCGGCGTGGCGACGCCGGTGGCGGCGATGGTCCTGTGGGGCCTGTTCGCGGCGCCCCGGGCCCGCTTCAAGATCGCGCTCCCGCTCGTCCTCCTGGTGAAGGCCGTCGTGTTCGGCGCCGGCGCGCTCGGGTTCTACGGCATCGGCCACCCGGGGTCCGCGCTCGCCTTCGCGGTGATCGCCCTGCTCAACACCGCTTTGGCGACGGCGGACCGCGAAGCCCACTTCCGCAGGGCCGCCGGATGAGCCAGTACTTCCAGAACGGCGACGACGTCCTCTGGAACCCGGCCACCAGGGTCGCCGGGCTCTTCATGGACATGGCCGCCGCGCACGCGCGGCTCCTAGGGACGCCGTCGGGTCTCGGCCCGATGGAGTCCGACGAATGCCAGGTGGACGTCCCCGCGTTCGCCGCCTTCACCGACGCGGTCATCCGGGACTACGCCCGTTCGCATCACCTGATCAAGAGGTCGATGACGGCGGGTTTCGCGGCGACCGCGCTGGCCGTCGCGCGACTCGGCGGCGGCACCGTCCCGGCGACCGAGGAGTTCGCGGACGATCCCGCCGTCCGCCGCCTCGCCGAGATGGCCAGCGAGAACGCCGCGGCCATGCCGCGTTAGGCGAGGTCGGCGCTGGAGAGGCAGCCGGACGTCGCGGCCAGCTCGCGGAGGGCGGCCTCCGAAGGAGATCCCGGTTCGGCCGCGTAGAGCATCAGGCGGCTGAGGTCGGGATCGCCGGGCAGGTGCAGCGTCTCGAACGGCAGGACGAGCCGCCCCACCTCGGGGTGGTCGATGCGGGCCTCGCCATGGGTCAGGTCGGTGACATGGTGCGCCGACCACATGTCCCGGAAGTCCGGGCTTCGCTCCCGCAGGCAGTCGATGACCGCGCGCAGGTTCGGGTCGTCCGGATCCTGCCCGGAGCGGAACCGCAGGTAGGCGGCGTTGCGCCGGGCCACGGCCGGCCAGTTGTCGCCGAGCCGGGCCTTGTAGTCGCCGTTCAGGTGGATCTGGTGCGACCAGGTCCGCTCGTCCGGCGGGACGTTCGCCAGGTCGACGAACACCGCGGCGGTGAGCCGGTTCCAGGCGACCACGTTCGTGTAGTGGCCGACGACGTACGCGGGCGCGTGGGTGAACGAGTCGAGCAGGTGCTGGAGCGGGGCGCGCAGCCGAGGAGGGCCGGTGAGGGGCGCCCGGCGCGGCGGATGCGCGAGCCGGTGCAGGTGGGCGTGCTCGTCGCCGTCGAGCCGAAGCGCCCGCGAGATCGCGTCCAGCACCTCGGCGGACACGCCCTCGGCCGTGCCCTGTTCGAGTCGGATGTAGTACGCGACGCTGACGCCGGCCAGTTGCGCCAGCTCCTCGCGCCGCAGCCCGGGCACGCGCCGCCGCGTCCCGAATGAGGTGACGCCGACGTCCTCGGGACGCAGCCGCGCGCGCCGCGACCTGAGGAACTCGCCGAGGTCGCCGTTCCGTGCCATGCCGCCGAGGCTATCCGGCGAAGAGCCTGCCACTGGGAGTAGTACGAACAGGCGGGGGCTGGGTAGCCGCGCTCTGCGCAGCGATGGTCTGTGGCATGACCGCACTCACCACCGCCGTGTCCGCTCCCTCTGAGCGGATGTCGTCGCGGCACAAGCTGATACTGATCCTTCTCCTTGGCGCGCAGTTCATGCTTGCCATCGACTTCTCCATCCTGAACGTGGCGCTGCCGGTCGTCGGCCGGGGACTGGGCTTCGGGCTGGACGAACTGCAGTGGATCGCCACGGCATTCGCGCTGCCCGCCGCCGGATTCACGTTGCTGTTCGGTCGCGTGGCCGATCTGTTCGGACGGCGCCGGATGTTGCTCACGGGCATGGCCCTCCTGGCCGGAGGGTCGCTGGTCGGCGGGCTGGCCACATCGCCGGCGATGCTGCTCACCGGACGGGTTCTGCAGGGGCTGGCCACGGCGATCGCCACGCCGGCCGCCCTGTCGCTGCTCACCACGTCCTTCCCGGAGGGGCCGCTGCGGACGCGGGCCCTCGGGCTGAGCGGCGCGCTGATGTCGGCCGGGTTCACCGTAGGCGCGATCCTCGGCGGCCTGCTCACCGACCTGCTGAGCTGGCGCTGGGCCTTCCTGATCAACGTGCCGGTGGCGGTGCTGATCTCCGCCGTCACGCCCGCGGTGGTCGCGGAGAGCCGGTCCCGGGACGGGGCGAGGCTGGACGTTCCGGGTGCGGTGACCGTGACCGGCGGGCTGCTCGCCCTCGTCTACGGGATCACGTCCGCCGGATCGGAAGGCTGGGGCTCGCCGCTCGCGCTCGGCGCGCTGATCGGCGCCGCCGTCCTGCTCGTCGCGTTCGTGCTGGCCGAGCGTCGGTCACCGGCCCCGCTGGCGCCGCTGAGCGTCCTGACGCGGCGGACCGTCACCTGGGGCAACGTCGGCGGGTTCGTCGCGTTCGCCACCGAGACGTCGCTGGTGTTCCTGATGACTCTCTACCTCCAGAAGATCCTGGGCTTCTCGCCGCTGACGACCGGGCTCGCGCTCGGCGTCCTCGGCGCCGGAACGTTCGCCGGCGGCGTCGCCGCACCCCGGATCATGGGGCGGCTCGGCGGCCGGGCGGCGCTCGTCTCCGGGCTCGTCCTCCAGGCCGCGGCGACGGCCGTGCTGCTCGGGCTCGGGGAGTCGCGCGGCGGGCTCGGCCTGATGCTCGCCGCGACCGCGATCGGGGGCTTCGGGAACCTCGTCGCGATCGTCGCGTTCATGGGGACCGCCACGTCCGGGCTGCCGGACGGCGAGCAGGGCCTCGCGACCGGCCTCGCCACGATGACGCAGCAGGTCGCCATCACGCTGGGCATCCCGGTGATGAGCGCCGTGGCCACCGCGAACGCGTCCGTCCTCGGCGGCGTCCACACCGCGACGGCGGTGAATGTCGCGATCGTCCTCGCCGGCGCGGCCCTCGTCGGGTCGTTCCTGCGCCGCTCTTGAAAGGGGCTCCGCCATGGATCTCGGACTTGAGGGCAAGGTCTACATCGTGACCGGTGCGTCCGCCGGAATCGGTGACGCGGTCGTGCGGCTGCTCGCCGGCGAAGGCGCCTCCATAGTCGGCGTGTCGCGCTCCTCCCCCGACGTCGCCGCCGACCTCACCGACCCCGGCTCCGCCCAACGCGTCGTGGACATCGCGCTGGAGCGGCATGGACGGCTCGACGGCCTGGTCAACAACGCGGGTGCGCTCGAATCCCGGATCGGGTTCCTCGACGTCACCGACGCCCAATGGCACGCGACGTTCGAGTTGAACTTCCACGCGGCCGTGCGCATGGCCCGTGCCGCGCTGCCCGCGCTGATCGACCAGGGGGCGGGGAGCATCGTGCACGTCTCCAGCGAGGCCGGACGGTTTCCCGACACCCCGCTGGTCGACTATGCCGCGTCCAAGACGGCCCTGTTGTCGGTGTCAAAGACGCTGGCGGGGGAGTTCGGCCGCTGCGGCATCCGCTCCACCGTGGTCACGCCCGGCCCCACGCGAACACGGCTGTGGGACGAGCCGGGAGGGTTCGCCGACCAGTTGGCCGCCCAGTACGACCTACCGGTGGAGGAGGCGATCGACCGGTTCGTCCGTGAGGAGAGGCGGCTCCCGACGGGACGCCTCGGCACGCCCCAGGACGTCGCACGGGTCATCGTCTTCCTGCTGTCCCCGTTGTGCGCCCAGGTGACGGGCGCCGAATGGGCCGTGGACGGGGGAGCGCTGCGGCAGCTGTGAAACGGTGGCGTGCCGGACGCCCGGCACGCCACCCCACCCCGCCTCTCAGGCGGGCACCTTGTCGAGGAACCCGGTCACGCGGTCGAACCGGCCGTCGTCGTCGAACGCCGCCACGTCGAAGCCGACCACGATCGCCTCGCCGCCCTCGGGGCCGAGCTCCCAGGTGAAGCGGGCCACGTTGTGGTGGGCGTCCACGGTCCCCGCCGCGCGGAACACCAGGCCGGGGAACTGCTGCTGCGCGCCGCCGACGAACGCGTCGATCGCGTCCCGGCCCTCGGCCACGCCGAGGGGGTCGACGTAGACCGGGTTCTCCGTCCACACCTCGGCGATCGCGGCGCGGCGCGCGGCCGGGTCGGTCTCGTTCCAGATGGCCAGGTAACGCTCGACCCGCTGCTGAACATCGCTCATTTCAAGACTCCCGTCTGATCGTTCGGGTTCGTCGTCCGATGTCCCCTACGCTGCCGGTTCGGGCGCGGAAGATCGATTACCTGGGACGTCATGCTCGCCGCCCGGCTCCTCCGGGATGGCCTGCGCTCAGGATGATGTCGTTTTTTCGCTAGTGGTGGCCGGGTCCGTCCGTGGATGCTGGGAGGCATGCACGAGGACGTGGAAAGGTGCGTGCGGGCCGTCCAGGCGAAGGACGCCCGCTTCGACGGATGGTTCTTCACCGCGGTCGTGACCACCGGGATCTACTGCCGCCCCAGCTGCCCGGTGGTGGCGCCCAAGCCGGAGAACATGCGGTTCTATCCGAGTGCGGCCGCCGCCCAGCAGGCCGGGTTCCGTGCCTGCAAGCGGTGCCGGCCTGACACGTCCCCAGGCTCGCCCGAATGGAACCATCGCGCGGACGTGGTCGCCAGGGCGATGCGCCTCATCGCCGATGGTGTCGTCGACAGGGAGGGCATTCCGGGCCTGGCCGGACGTCTCGGCTACAGCACACGCCAGCTGGAGCGTCAGCTCAACGCCGAACTGGGCGCCGGCCCGCTCGCCCTGGCGCGGGCCCAGCGCGCCCAAACGGCACGGCTCCTGATCGAGACGACCGTCCTTCCCATGGGGGACGTCGCGTTCGCCGCCGGGTTCGCAAGCATCCGTTCGTTCAACGACACCGTCCGCGAGGTGTTCGCGCTGACTCCGAGCGCTCTGCGCGACCGTGTCGCGAAGGGACATCCGCCCGCCGGCTCGGGCGCGCTGTCGCTGCGGCTGCCGTTCCGGGCGCCGCTGTGCCCCGACAATCTGTTCGGGCATCTCGCCGCGACCGCCGTCCCCGGCGTGGAGGAGTGGCGGGACGGTGCGTACCGCCGCGCCATGCGGCTGCCGCACGGGCATGGGATCGCCACCCTGCGGCCCCGGCCCGACCACGTCGCCTGCACGCTCCACCTCAGCGACCTGCGCGACCTCACCATCGCGATCAGCCGCTGCCGCTGGATGCTCGATCTCGACGCCGACCCCGTCGCCGTGGACGACCTGCTCCGCGACGACCCCGTACTCGCGCCACTGGTCGACAAGGCGCCCGGACGGCGTGTCCCGCGCACCGTGGACGCTCCGGAGTTCGCCGTCCGGGCCGTCCTGGGCCAGCAGGTGTCGACGGCGGCCGCTCGAACCCATGCGGCGCGCCTGGTCACCGCCTACGGCGAGCCCATAGACGACCCAGGCGGCGGACTCACGCACCTCTTCCCCACGCCGTCCGCTCTCGCCGAACTGGACCCGGAGGACCTCGCCTTCCCGAAAACCCGCCGCACCACGCTGACGACCCTCGTCGACGCACTCGCCACAGGGGAGATCGACCTCGGGGTAGGCAGCGACTGGGACGAGGCCCGCGCGCGCTTGTCCACCCTCCCCGGATTCGGTCCCTGGACCATCGAGACCATCGCGATGCGTGCTCTCGGTGACCCGGACGCGTTCATCCCGAGCGACCTGGGGATTCGTGCGGCGGCACGTTCACTCGACCTCCCCACCACGCCGGCGGCCCTCACACGACGCGCCGCCCAATGGCGCCCTTGGCGCGCCTACGCCGTCCAGTACCTGTGGGCCACCGGCGACCACGCCATCAACCTGCTTCCCGCGAACTGAAGGACTCCTGTGGAACCAACGCACGTCGTCATAGAAAGCCCTGTCGGCCCCCTCACCTTGGTCGCGACCGACGGCGCTCTGTCCGGGCTCTACATGGACGTGCAGCGCCACCGTCCGCCAGAGGAGACCTTCGGTGCGCCCGACGACCCTGAGACCAAGCCCTTTGCGCCCGTCGCCGAACAGCTCGCCGCGTACTTCACCGGCGAACTGACCGAGTTCGACTTGCCGCTCCACCTCGCCGGCACGCCCTTCCAGTTGCGCGTCTGGGCGGCGCTCCAGGAGATCTCCTACGGAGAGACCACCACCTACGGTGAACTCGCCGCCGAGATCGGCAGACCGTCGGCGTCCCGTGCGGTCGGCCTCGCCAACGGACAGAACCCGGTCAGCGTCATCGTCCCCTGCCACCGCGTGATCGGATCCACTGGCTCCCTCACGGGCTACGGCGGCGGCCTCCCCCGCAAGCGCTACCTCCTCGACCTCGAAAGCAGGACCCGGGCCACCGAGGAGGCGCTGTTCTGAAACTGTCGGACCCCGGGGATAACGTGCCTGTCATGGCCGGGTCCCCGGCCGTCAAGCAGTCGCGGAAGGGCTGATCGAGGTGGAGTTCCGAGTCGACCGCCAGACGTTCGCCGACGCGGTGGCGTGGGCGGCGCGGACGCTGCCGGCCCGCCCCGCCCTCCCCGTCCTCGCGGGCATGCTCATCGAGGTCACCGGCGAGGGAGAGCTCACCCTGGCCGGGTTCGACTACGAGGTGTCCGCGCACGCACGGGACGAGGCGGCCGTGGCCGAACCGGGCCGCGCCCTCGTCCCCGGGCGGCTGCTGTCCGACATCGTCCGGAACCTTCCGGCGGAGCCCGTGGACGTCTTCGCGAAGGGGTCCGAGGTGGTCGTCCGCTGCGGCCCCGCCGAATTCGGCCTCCAGACCATGCCCGTCGAGGACTACCCCACCCTCCCCGAACCGCCCGCGCGCGCCGGAACGATTCCCGGCGACCTCTTCGCCGCCGCCGTCGCCCAGGTCACCCCCGCCGCCGGACGCGACGACACCCTCCCCATGCTCACCGGCGTCCGGATCGACATCGAGGGCGACACGATGTGGCTCGCCTGCACCGACCGCTACCGCATCGCCGCCCGGGAGCTGACCTGGGTGCCCGACGACCCCGAGTTCACCGCCGGCGTCGTCGTGCCCGCCCGCACCCTCGCCGACACGGCGAAGGCGATCAAGCGGGGCGCGGACGTCGCCATCGACCTCGGCGGCACCGCCGACACCCTCATCGGCATCTCCGGCGGCGGCCGCAGGATGACCAGCCGCCTCCTGGACGACCAGTACATCAACTACCGGTCACGCCTCACCGGCACCTGGACGTCCGTCGCCGAGATCCGCGTCGCCCCGTTCGTCGAGGCGATCAAGCGCGCCGCGCTCGTCACCGAACGCGGCACCCCGATACGGCTGGCCTTCACCGCCGACGAGGTCCGCATCCGCGCCGCCACCGGCGACTCCGCCCGCGCCAACGAGAGCCTCGGCGCCCATCTCACCGGCGACGACATCGACATCGCGTTCGCCCCGCAATACCTCCTGGACGGCCTCGCCGGCATCGACACCGAATCCGCCCGCCTCGAATTCGCCGGCCCCACCAAGGCCGCCCTCCTCACCGCCATCCCTGACAAGAAGGACGACGAGGACGCCCCGGCGGAGTCCGACACCGGCTACCACTACCTCGCCATGCCTGTACGCCTGACCTCCTGATACGCGGGCGGGCCAGCGCCGTTCAGAGGTCGAGCACGGCTAGGACGAAACGGACATCGGCGTCGCCGCCATTGCCGTACGAGTGGGCGCGGTCACCGGCGAACACGGCGGCGCTCCCTTCCTCGACGAGGTCGGTACGGCCGTCCACGCTCAGGGTCAGCGTGCCTTCCTCCACGTACACGATCTCCTTGGTACCCGGCACGTGAGCGTCGCTCTCCCGCGTCTCGCCAGGCCGGAGCACCCAGTTCCACAGCTCCAGCGACGGCCGCGGATCGCTCCCGGCGAGCAACGTCCCCGTCCCGCCCTGCTCCCCCTCCCACAGGACGACATGCCGCTCAGGCCGGAACAACCGCACCGGCGGCTCCTCCTCCACCTGCACCAGCCGCGTCAACGGGACCCCGAGCGCGTCCGAGATCCGGATGAGCGTCCCCAGGTTCGGGTTGCCGCGGCCCTGCTCCAGCCCGACCAGCACCCCCTTGCTCACCCCGGCGCGCCCGGCCAGCTCGTCCAGGCTCCACCCGTGCCCGGCCCGCAGCGCCCGCACCGTCCGCGCCACGGCCTCCCCGATCGCGTCCTGCCCGCCCAAGCGTCCTCCGCTCATCACTTCGACCCTGACGCTACCGTCTTGCCAGAACCGCAAGATTTCGTGCGAGGTCGTGGAGGTCCTGGGAGAACTGAGTGCACCCGACCAGAGGGAGAGCACGATGCCCACCGCTTCCCGCCGCAGTGACACCCCGCCGCCCCGGACCGGAAGCGGCGAGGTCGAGGTCCTGCGCGGCTTCCTCGACTACCTGCGAACCTCGATCGCCGCGAAGGTGGACGGCGCCCCGGAACCGCAGGTCCGAACGGCCGGAGTGCCGTCGGGCACGAACCTGCTCGGCCTGCTCGACCACCTGACCTTCGTCGAGCGCTCGATGTTCCTCGGGGACAAGGTCACCGACTGGCAGGCGACGTTCCAGGCCGCACCGGCGGACAGCGTCGCCGACGTCGTCGCCCGCTACCGAGAGACGGTCGAGCGTGCGAACGAGGTTCTCGACGGCTGCACCGACCTCGGCGCCCCGGTCCCCCGCCCGGGAAGGCCCGCTCCCAGCGTCCGCTGGGCACTCACCCACATGATCGAGGAGACCGCCCGCCACGCCGGCCACGCGGACATCCTCCGCGAACAGATCGACGGCACGACCGGCCGCTGACTCCAACATCCGCTCCAGGGTCGCTTCTAGGCTCCCCGCACGGGACGCCGCAGACGCGCGCCTGAGTGAGACCGGTGACCTGACCCGCCAGGACCTGGGCGACTTCATCAAGCTGGAGTTGGACGTCCACCGCCCTGGGCAACTCGTCGCGACCTTCGAGCTGATCAGTCGGATCCCGTCCCGGCCGAGCGAAGGCCCGTTCCGAGTCGACTGGTCGGACGTCGATCTCGACCAGCCGTCGGAGCCTCGGCTGCCACCGGGGAGGCCGGTGCGCATCCAGAACCTGCTCTGTTTCTGAACACATGCAGGTCATGCGGGGCGGACGCCTTGGATGACGCCCTGGTCGGTCGGTATAGTGGTATCTCGATGTCATTAAAGTGACCGTCCGGAGGTCGAGAATGCTTGAGCGGGTCGCCGTGGACGAGGCGGTGCGGGAGTTGCGTCCCGATTTCGCCGTGCTCGTCATGATCGCCGAGGGGCTGGGGAACGGGCCCAGTGATCAGGCGTCCGAGGGGTGGCTGGCCGAGGCGGCCCAGAAGGCGGACGCGAGCGACCCGCATGTGGAGGCATGGCGCGAGGCCTACCGGGCGTTCGGGGCCAAGCCGCAGCGCACCCGGCCCTCGGTGGACGCGCTGCTCCGTCGCGTCGATGCGCTCCCGGCCATCAACAGGGTGGTGGACGCCTACAACGCCGTGAGCGTCGAGTACGCGCTGCCCATCGGAGGCGAGGATCTTGACGCCTACCAGGGGCCAGCGCGGCTGGTCAGAGCCACGGGCGACGAGCCGTTCGACGTGATCGCCGGTGGGGAGCCCGCCGTCGAGCACCCGAACCCCGGCGAGGTCGTCTGGCGGGACGACCAGGGGGTCACCTGCCGGCGCTGGAACTGGCGGCAGTGCGTCCGGACGCGGCTGACGCAGACCACCAAGAACGGCCTCTTCCTACTCGAACGCCTTGAGGTCTACCCGATCGACCGGCTCACCGAGGCCGGCGACCGGCTCGCGGAGCGACTGCGGACGATCTCCCCGGACGTCCGGATCGAGACCCGGCTGATCGGCGGAAGGTGATGGTCACGGTTCTCGCGCTGAGCGCCGCGCTCGCGTACGGCCTGGCCGACTTCCTAGGCGGCACCGTGACCAGGAAGTCGACGGCGATCCGGGCGCTGACCTGGTGCGTGCCGATCGGCCTGGCGGTCGTGCTGGTGTCCGCGCTGCTCAGCGGCGGCAGCCCGAGCCCGGTACCGATGACCTGGGGGTTCGTGGCCGGGCTCGGCGGCGGGGCCGGACTGATCGCGTTCTACCGGGCGCTCGCCCGGGGCCCGATGAGCGTGGTGGCGCCGGTGTCCGCGCTGGCCGCGGCCGTCCTCCCGGTCGCCGTGGGGATCGCGCGGGGAGAGCGGCTGGACGCGTCCGTCCTGCTCGGCGTCCTGTTGTGCCTCGTCGCGATCGGCTTGGTCAGCATGGAGGCGAACGGCGACGGGGCGGCGGCCGGGCCGCGTCCGGACGGATGGCGGCGGCTCGTCGACTCGGGCCCCCTCATGGCCGGCGTGTCCGGCACATGCTTCGGCGTTTTCTTCGTCCTGCTGAAGGAGGCGGGGGGCGGCAGCGGCCTCTGGCCGATCGTCGGCGCGCGCCTTGGCAACCTGGTCATCGTCGCCATCGCCCTGCTGTTCCTGGCGATCCGCGGCGGCGACACGGGCCCGCGGGTCTCCGGGTGGACGCTGATCGGGCTGGCACTGCTGTCCGGCACCCTGGACGCGGGGGCGAACGTGCTGTACTTCCTCGCGGTCCACAACGGCATGCTCAGCCTCGCCGCCGTCCTGACGTCCCTCTACCCGGCGATCACCGTTCTCCTTGCGAGAGTCGCCTACAGCGAACGCCTCCGCGCCGTCCAACGCGTGGGCATGGCCGTCGCCATCGCAGGCGTAGCCCTGGTCACAGTCGGCTGAAACACCAAGAGCCGCGCTCCAAAATCGGAGCGCGGCCTTGGCATATGCGGCTGATCGACGGCCACTCCCGCATGTCGGGCTACTCGAGGAGTGAAATGAACAACGAAGAGTGGTATAGGTCGTCGTTCAGCGGCGGCAACGGCGGCAACTGCGTCGAGCGTCAGCGCGGGCGCGGGCCCGTAAAGATCCGGGACTCCAAGGCTCCGGTTCGGGGAACTCTGCAGTTCTCCCACCAGGCCTGGGGGCCGTTCGTGAAGTCCCTCTAAGTCACCGGTAATCCAACTGCCCCCTAGGCGATGTGGTCTGTTGCCTAGTACTCCAGCCGGACTTGGAGATCTCGGTCTGATCGAGGCCGGGACGTGAGACGACCACCGTTGTGATCGTGTGGGTGTGTTGGAACCAGACGATCGGCGGTGGCCGTGCCGCCCACTGAGCGACTCTGTCGGGAATCTTGGGGCTCGTCGGCGCGTCTCACGGGGTGGCCGATGAGTGACCGACAAACTACCGCGGGTTCATGATGACTCCCATGTCCCCCGAGGTGGTTACGTGTCGGTTCGTCCCCGGTCTGGTGTCGAGATCCCAGAGCTGACCGCGCGGGTGGCCCGCGCCAGTAATCCGAAGGGGACCGCCGCGATGTGGGTCCGTGACCGCCTCGACGGGTTGTGGAGCGATGAGGATTTCGTCGCCTGGTATCCGCGTGACGGGCGCGCGGGTATCTCGCCTGCGCAGCTGGCCACCGTCAGTGTCCTGCAGTTCCTGCACAATCTGTCCGACCGGCAGGCGGCCGAGGCGGTCTGCTGCCGGATCGACTTCAAGTACGCGCTCGGCCTGGAGTTGGACGACCCCGGCTTTCATCACAGCGTGCTGGGCGACTTCCGTGAGCGCCTCGCGCGCGAAGGCCGCGCCGATGCCCTGCTGGACCTGGCGTTGGAGCGGCTGAAGGCGGCGGGGCTGGTGCGTGAGCGAGGACGGCAGCGCACCGATTCCACCCGCATCCTGAGCGCCGCGCGGGTGCTGACTCGGCTGGAGTTGGTGTTGGAGACGGTGCGGGCCGCGGTGGAGGAGGTGGCCCGCACCGCCCCGGAGGTTCTGGACGGGCTGGTCACGGCCGAATGGGGCGAGCGTTACGGGCGGCAGGTGCGGATGTGCAGCCAGCCCAGTCGTCCGGTGTCCCGGCTCACCCAGGCCGGCCTGGACGCTCACGCCTTGCTGACCGCCGTTGGCGCACAGACCCCCTGGTGTCAGGCAGGCAGGCAGGTACGGGTGTTGCGGCAGGTCCTGTTGCAGCAGTTCTACACCGATGCCGGCGACCGGCTGCGCCCCCGCGATGAGAAGGCCGGCCTGCCACCGGCGGGGCGCCGGATCCAATCGCCCTACGACACCGACGCCCGCTACGTCAGCCGCAACGACACCAAGTGGACCGGCTACCTCGCCCACGTCACCGAGACCTGCGACGACGAGGGCACCAACGTGATCACAGATGTGGCCACCCTGGTCTCGGCAGGTGACATCAAGGCCCTGCCCGGCATCCACCAGCGGCTCGCCCACCGGCGGCTGCTGCCCGCTCAGCACCTGGTCGACGCCGGCTACACCTCGGCCGTCGCCATCGATGACACTGCCCGCGCGCACAACACCGAATTGGTGGGTCCGCTGGCCGCCCGAGGCCCGAACCGGCACCGCAAACAGCAAACCGGTTTCGCCCGAGAAGACTTCGCCATCGACTTCGACCACCGCACCGTGACCTGCCCGAACGGCAAGGTCACCGCCAACTGGGTCCAGGCCCCGGCGATGGCCCCCTACCTGGTGGCCCGCTTCCACAAAAATCACTGCGCGCCGTGTCCCGACCGGTCCCGATGCACCAGCGGAGCCTCACCACGAACGATCAACTTCCTGCCCCGGCATCTGCACCAGATCCAGGCCAAGAACCGCGCCGACCAGCACGATCCCGCCTGGCTGCGCCTCTATCACTCCCGCTCGGGCGTCGAGGGCACCGTCAATGAGATCGTCAACGGCCATCGAATGCGCCGCTGCCGCTACCACCAGACCGCCAAGGTCCACCTCCAGCATGTCCTGACCGCGATCGCGATCAACATCCAACGCCTCAGCGAACAGGACCCGGAGACTTCCGCTTACCGGCCCCGCCCGCCGACCGCGTTCCAGCAATACCTCCAGCAACGCGAATTCCCCCGGCCCATGTGGTGGCGCCAGGGCAAGTGATCTAACACCCCAAGATTCCCGACAGAGTCCCTCACTGTAGAAGATGTCGCCCCGGCCGGGTGGGCTGATGGGTTCGATGAGCTGTTCGCGCGGGTGGTGGCCCCGTTCTTCGGCCGGCGGGAGCCCAGGGTGCGGGCCCGGTCGTATCTGCTGGGGCTGTTGAGCGGGCTGGAGCGCAAGAACGGCTGGTCGTTGGCGGAGTTCGCCGGGGACGCGCGGCCGGACGGGATGCAGCGGCTGCTCAACCACGCCAGATGGGACGCCGACCAGGTGCGGGACGCGCTGCGGGCGCAGGTGGCCGAGCGGCTCGGCGACGCAGACGGGGTGCTGGTGGTCGACGACACCGGATTTGAGAAGAAGGGCCGCCGCAGCGCGGGGGCGCAGCGCCAGTACACCGGAACCGCAGGAAAGATCACCAACTGCCAGATCGGGGTGTTCTGCTCGTATGTCAACCCCGACCAGCAGCGGGTTCTCATCGACCGGGAGCTGTATCTGCCCGAATCCTGGTTCTGCGATCCCGGCCGGCTCGGCGACGCCGGCGTTCCCGAGCGCGCACCGTTTGCGACCAAGCCGGAGCTGGCCTGGCAGATGATCGAACGCGCCTGCGACGACCCGCTGCTGGTGTTCGGGTGGGCGACCGGGGATGAGGCCTACGGCGACAACACCCGGCTGCGGAGCCGCTGCACCGGCCGCGGGGTGAACTATGTGTTCGCGGTCTCCTGCGACCACCCGCTCATGCTCGGCGGCGCTCGCACCAGAGCCGACGCCGCGTTCGCCGACCTGCCGCAGACAGCGTGGCAGCGGGTCTCGTGCGGGGACGGGGCCAAGGGCCGCCGCTGGTACGACTGGGCGTGGATCGGCCTGGACGAGTACGAGGGCGGGCACGAATGGGTGCTGGCCCGCCGGTCGATCAGCGACCCTGCCGACCTGGCGTTCTACCGGTGCGCAGCGAACCGGCCGGTCGGCCTGGCCGAGCTGGTGCGGGTGGCCGGATCCCGCTGGAGCGTGGAGGAATGCTTCCAAGCGTCCAAGAACGAGGTCGGCCTGGACCACTACCAGGTCCGCAAGCACATCGCCTGGTACCGGCACGTCACCTTGGCCATGGTCGCCCACGCGCACTTGGCCTTCCTGGTCGCCGGCCCGCCCCCAGACCCCGGCGACACCGAGGATGGCGAGGCTGACGACCTCGCCACACAGGGGCCCGACCAGCCGGGACGATCACGTCCCGTCGACGCGGACCGGGACGAACCCGACGAGCTGGTCCCGCTCACCGTCAACGAGATCCGCCGCCTGCCCGCCTATCTCCACCAGCCCCAGCACCCACCCCGACACCGATTCCGCTGGTCACACTGGCGACGCCGCCACCAGGCACGCGCCCGCCGCTGCCACTACCAACGACAACGACGCCTCATCGATCAACAAATGCGGCTGGAATATTAGAAGCACTCGAAGAACGCAAGCGCCTCGACGAATAGCTGCGCTTGGCTGAGACGGCACCGGGCGCGGATGCCAGGATTGCTCCTGGCATCCGCGCCCCGTGCCGCTCGCCGAACCAACCGTGCGTCTTTCAAGGCAACGGGTCCTGACGGTCAGTTCCTCCCGGACAGCGCCGCACGTGCGTACCGCGCCGCAGCTAAACAGGTCTGACGAGCATCGCGTTCAGCCGGCGGTTCAGAGCCGGTGACAGAGTTTTCGGCGCCAACAGGTCAGCGCATCAAGAGCCAGGGCCGTCGACGAGCTTGCAGGCTTTCACTGGCCCATCCGTGATCACTGAACTCATCCCGGCGGTCCCCCCTGACCCGAATCCCCCGAGGGCGAACTCCAGCACGACGGTCTGCCCGCTCTTGACGACCCGCGGATCAATGGCGAAGACGCCACGATCCCTGTCAACTTTCGGGCGTACGGACAGTTTCGAGCTGGTGGGCAGGCGGTTCTGGACACGAGGCTCAGCGCACTGCTTGCCGTCGGGTAGGAAGTCCACCACCGCGTTGAGGCCCATTTCCCGCAGGTCCCCTTGCAGCCTCTTGGGGTTCTTCATGTCGCCCAAGGTGATGAGGATGGTGCCGTCCTTCTGCTTGGAGACGGCGTACGCCGCCTCATTGCCACCGAGGACTCGGGGGGCTCCGATGGCCACGGCCGCGGCCGCGGCCAGCACCGGGACCAGTACGGCGGGTCGCAGCAGCAGCAGCCGCCGCTTCGGCTTGACTTCCTGCCGGATCTCGGTCATGACGAACTCCTTGAGGTGCCGTTGCCGATCCGGTGGGAGTCGAGGCTCGTCCCGAGGCGGCAGCAGCCGCGCCAGTTCCTCGCGCTCGCCGTCGTTCATCAGTGCGTCTCCTCTGCGGACCGGACCGCGTTTTCTCGGTCACCTCTTACCTGTCGCGGCATGGCGCGCGGTTCCCGATCGGTGACGGCCTTCTCCAATTTCCTGCGCGCCCGGGAAAGCCGGGACCGCACCGTCCCCACCGAGATGCCCAGCGCCTCGGCCGCTTCCGCATAACCCAGTTGCGACCACACCACCAGCGCGAACACGTCCTGTTCCTGCCGCCGCAGATGCCGGTACGCCCTCCGCACCGCGGCCAGCCGCTCCGCGTCGTCGATCCGCTCCGCCACCTCATCGGCGAAATCCGGGACCTCCCCCCTGCTCGGCATCCTGGCCACCGCCGCGTCGTACCTGCGCGCAGCTCTGCGCTTGTTGCGCGCCACGTTCGTCGCGATCCCCAGCAGCCATGGCCGCAGCGATCCGCCCTCGGGATCGATCCGCGCCCTGAGCCGCCACGCCTCGAGGAACGTCAACGACATCACGTCCTCGGCGGCCGACCAGTCTCCTGTCAGCCGGAACGCGTGCCCGTAGACCGATTGGGCGCACTCATCGAAGAGCTGCTCGAACGCCTCGGCGTCCCCGTCCCGGATCCGTATTCGCATCGACATGTCCACATAGACGTACTGTCCGCACCATCCCGCGAGTTCCCGCCGAGTCCAGAGCCGAATCCCAGAGAATCAGAACCGCACCGCTCGTTGGTGCTCGCGTCTCCGATCGGACCAGCTCAGGACGAGGTTCTGTCGGTGGTGCTGCGCCGGAAAGATCTCGACAATCGATCACCTGGACGCGGCCCAGCATGGCACCGGGTGGCGTTCCCCTTGTGACCGATGCCGGCTCTTCCGCCTCAAGTGCGGAGGAGCCCGGCCTTATGGGGAATTGCCGTTGCACCCCCGTTGAGCGGCGGCCCTTCTTACTCAAACCCGGTGTCGTAGACCACCAGCACCCCGTCCAGATCGCCGAGCCGCTCGGCCACCTGCGCCCGCAGCGCGGCCCGCACCTTGTCGGCGTCCCATCTGGCGTGATTGAGCAGCCGCTGCATCCCGTCCGGCCGCGCGTCCCCGGCGAACTCCGCCAACGACCAGCCGTTCTTTCGCTCCAGCGAGCTCAGCAGGCCCAGCAGATACGACCGGGCCCGCAACCGCGGCTCCCGCCACCGAAGAACGGAGCCACCACCCGCGCAAACAGCACATCGAACCCATCAGCCCACCCGGCCGGGTCGACATCTTCTACAGTGGACGGCACGGCCACCGCCGATCGTCTGGTCTCCAACACACCCACACGATCACAGCGGTGGCCGCCTCACGTCCCGGCCTCGATCAGACCGAGATCTCCAAGTGCGGCTGGAGTACTAGGGGGTGCACCCTTTGTTCATGGTTCTAGCCCAGCCGCATATGCACACAGGCGGCCGACCGCCATACACGGGCTGCCTCTGCGATGACCAGCCACGCCTGAACGCGTTCGGCGTCGACTCCGACCAGGCGCGCTAGATTCGCGGCCCGGACCGACGCCCGTTCATCCAGCATGATCCGTATCCGGCGTGGCCGCCGCCGCTCGAAGTACGTCCATGGCTGTGAGGGCGAGTCCTGCGGCCGCATTAAGACGCCATCTCATCGGGCTCAGCACTCGTGACGGCCGGACTCCGTGAAGCTCGGCTGCACGACGCCCGGCACACGGCCGCGACGGTCCTCCTGATCCTCGGGGTCCCGACACCGACCGCGATGGCCATGGGGTGGTCGAGCGCTGCCATGGCCAAGCGATATCGGTGAGCGACGTCATCCGGAGCGACGTCGCCGAGCGTGTGGCGGGGCTCCTCTGGGAGCTGGCCGAGGACCAGGACGACGGCCCTGAGGGCAGCCAAGGGGCCGCCTGAGAACGGCAACTGAGACTAGAAAGCGCTGAGGGCGGGACCACGGGTCCCGCCCTCAGGGGGTTTGGCCAGGTGTGTGGCCATCTGGTGGCGGTGGTGGTGGGATTCGAACCCACGGAAGCTTGCACTTCACACGCTTTCGAGGCGTGCGCCCTCGTCCACTAGGCGACACCACCGCGGGAGAGCCTACCTGACTCTGCGGTGCGCGAAGAACTCGATTAGCAGCGCCGCGCACTCGTCCGCCATCACCTCGGCGATCACTTCGGGCCTGTGGTTGAGTCGCCGGTCGCGGACGACGTCCCACAGCGATCCCACCGCGCCCGCCTTCGGGTCGACGGCGCCGTAGACGACGCGGTCGAGACGCGCCTGGACGGCGGCTCCCGCGCACATGGTGCAGGGCTCCAGGGTCACGACCATGGTGCACCCGGACAGCCGCCACTCGCCGAGGGACGCCGCCGCCTGCCGCATCGCCACGATCTCCGCGTGCCCGGTCGGGTCGGCGGACCGCTCGCGCTCGTTGTGCCCGGCCCCGATGATCCCGCCGGACGCGTCCAGGACGACGGCGCCGACCGGGATCTCCCCGTCCTCGAACGCCCGGCGGGCCTCCTCCAGCGCCAGCCGCATCGAAGGCAGGAACCCCTCGATGACCGGGTCGCCGTCCCCGGGGCCCGGCGGGGGCTGCGCCTTCGCGCTCCGTCCGGAGGGGTCGGCGTCAGTCACGGAGGCGGTCGAACTCTTCGCCGAAGCCGGCATGTTCGGCGACGGTGAGGAGGGCGTCGCCGGGGAGGGCGCGTTCGCCGAGGTCGTTCAGGCGCTCGGCGTCGAGCCCGAGGTCTTCGAGGAGCGTCGCGTCGCCGCCGGAGTCGCCGTCGGGCACCTCGCCGACGAGCTGCTGGAACAGTGCGGCGAGGCCGTCCTCGCGGACGGTGGACACGAAGGCGCGCGGTTCGTCCTGCCCGTCAAGGCGGACGACGGCGAACCAGTCGTCGTCCTGCTCGACCAGCAGCACGACCGGGTCGCCGTAGGACTCGACGGCGGCCTCCCGCATCAGGTCGGCGACGTCGTCGACGTGTTCCGCCTCGGCGAGCACGGCTTCGGTCCCGACCCAGCCCTGCGGGGTCTGCGCGAACACGGCGGCGAAGTAGGACACGTGCTCATTGTGACCCACCGGGTTGCGCCGCTCACACCCCCCTTTCCCACGGAATCCGGGCACCGCTGCCCGGATCCGGTTGTGAATAAACTTCATGTCCTGTCCGGTGCCGGACGGTCATCATTCTTCCCACGTGTCACAAATGTCCGCATACTGCTCAGCGGCCGCCATGCCGGGAGGAGAGCCATGGGCGCGGACGAACTGACCAGGCGCGGGTTTCTGGCGGGGACGGCGGGCGCCGCGGCGATCATCGCCACGAGCGCGGCCGGGGGGTCGTCCACCCAGGCCCACGCGGCGCAACTGGCCGCGACGAAACGCGCACCCGTCGCCGAACTCCCCGATCCGGACGACTCCGGCATCGACCACATCGTCGTCGTGATGATGGAGAACCGGTCGTTCGACCACTACATGGGCTGGCTGCCCGGAGCGGACGGACACCAGGCCGGGCTCACCTTCACCGACGCCGACGGCAACGAGCACGACACCCACCATTTGAAGGTGCCGTGGGGGTGCGGCTTCAGCGACCCCGACCACTCGTACCAGGGCGGACGAACCGAGTACAACGACGGCGCATGCGACGGATGGCTGCGCGCCGGCGACAACGACGTGTTCTCGATCGGCTACTACGAGGGCGCCGACCTCGGGTTCCACGGCCACGCCGCCCTCGACTGGACGGTCTGCGACCGCTACTTCCCCGCCGTCATGTCGTCCACCTTCCCGAACCGGATCTTCCAGCACGCCGGGCAGACCGACCGGATCTCCAACACGCTGACGATCTCCGAGATCAGCACGATCTGGGACCGGCTGAAGGCCAGGGGCGTCTCCTGCCGCTACTACTTCAGCGACGTGCCGTTCACCGCACTCTGGGGGCTCCGGAACCTCGACATCAGCAGGAACATCGCGGAGTTCCGCGGCGACGCGCGGAACGGCCGGCTGCCCGCGGTCAGCTTCGTCGAGCCCGCCTTCCTCGGCGAGATCTTCCTGCCCGGCATGTCCGAGGACGAGCATCCGCTCGCCGACATCCGCTTCGGCCAGGCGTTCCTCAACGAGGTCTACACGGCGGTCGTCACCTCGCCCAACTGGCCCCGCACCCTGTTCGTGATCAACTACGACGAGTGGGGCGGGTTCTTCGACCACGTCCCGCCGCCGGCCGGTCCGGACCCGCGGCCCGACCTCGGCACCGGGCTGCGCGGCTTCCGCGTCCCCTGCCTGCTGATCTCCCCGCGGGCGCGGCGCGGCGCCGTCGCGCACGAGGTGTACGACCACACGTCCGTCCTGAAGGCGATCGAGTGGCGCTGGGGGCTGGAGCCGCTGACCGTGCGGGACGCCGCGGCCCGCAACATCGCCGAGGTCCTGAACTTCACCGACCCGCCCGACCCGCGCGCTCCGCGCTACGACGCCAAGCGGCCGATCAGCCTCGGTTGCCTCGACCCTGCGCACAGCCACACCGGCGACGACTGGGCCGGCCTCAATGTGTTCGCCCGGCAGAACGGCTTTCCCCAGCCGCACTGACCGAAGGGCCGGCCCCTGGGACTAGGGGACGGCGTCCAGGGCGCGTTCGAAGGCGGGGGCGAAGCCGATGCGGCCGGCGATGCTGAGGAGCATCTCGTCCGGGTAGAGCTCCAGGTCGCCGGAGATCGCGCCGAGCTCCATCTCGTCCAGGCCGAGGTCGGCGAAGATCGACATGTCGCCGACCGGGAGGACCTGGTCCAGCTCCTCGTCCTCCGGGATCGGGATGTCCAGGTAGTCGAGGACCTGGCCGGCGAGCGGCCAGTCGACCGACGCCGTGACGTCCGACAGGAACACCATGACCTCGTCGCCTAGCAGGCGGATGGCCACGAAGAAGTCGTCGCCGACCGAGACCAGCCCGACCGTGCCGCCGAGGCTCGGCTGCTGGCGCAGGGCGTGGATCAGCCCCGCGAGGTCCTCGGTCAACGCCACCGGGAGGATCTCGGCCTCCCAGCCCTCGTCTTCCCGGTACACCACGACGGCGAAGTCCGTCGCGTCCACATCCGTCATTTCCACCCCACCGGCGCGTCTCCTGCCAGGGCATGGTCGCAGATGCGGCGCGTGCTCGCGCGCCCCACCACCAAACTCGCCGCCGCACCCCGATGTGAGGCCGGGAGTCAGCGCCGCATTTCGGTGCCCAGCGGGATGAACCTACTCGATCCGCGTCAATTCAGACGGAAGGTGCGGCGGCGCAGCTGCGCGTGGATCCGCGCCCGCCGGGACCGGTGCGGGGTCACCCGGCGGCGCAGCTCACGGGCCTCGGCCAGCTCGCGCAGGAAGATCGCCCGGCGGCGGAGATGCTCGCGCACCTGCTCGGGGGAGATGTCGCCCTGGGGGCCGGGGCGCTGCGGGGTCTCCTCGCCTGTGACTTCGGTCACCGGGTCGCCGGGCGGGGGCGCCGCCTCGGGAGCAGGGGCGGGAGCGGTGACGCCGGGGGATTCGCGAGCAGGCGCGGGCGGATCGGGCACGGACTCGCGGGCCCGTGACGGGCCACTCGGCTGCTGATCGCTCTCGCTGTTCATACCGCCATACTGCCCAGCTCAGCGGCGACCTATCCAGTCGCGGGGGGCGGCCCCGACGGGTGGGCTACGGTGAGCGCATGCAGACCCTCGCCGTCGATCATCCGCTCGTCGCGCACAAGCTCACCACGCTGCGGGACGTCCAGACCGACTCCCCCACGTTCCGCCGGCTGGCCGACGAGCTGGTCACGCTGCTCGCCTACGAGGCCACCCGCGACGTCCGGGTC
The DNA here is from genome assembly GCF_050945415.1 of Spirillospora sp. CA-128828. NCBI lineage: Bacteria > Bacillati > Actinomycetota > Actinomycetes > Streptosporangiales > Thermomonosporaceae > Spirillospora > Spirillospora sp. CA-128828. Next base: position 9,491,120 of record NZ_CP191986.1, on the reverse strand, counting down.
GCGGAGGCCACCGTGCGGACCCCGCTCGTCCCCGCCACGGGCGTGCAGCTGGCGAGCCCGAAGCCGCTCGTCGTGCCGATCCTGCGCGCCGGCCTCGGCATGCTGGACGGGATGACGCGGCTGCTGCCCACCGCCGAGGTCGGGTTCCTCGGCATGATCCGGGACGAGGGCACCCTGCAGGCCCAGACCTACGCGACCCGGCTCCCGGACGACCTGTCGGGCCGCCAGTGCTACGTCCTGGACCCGATGCTCGCCACCGGCGGGACGCTCGCCGCCGCGATCCGGCTGCTGTTCGACCGCGGCGCCGACGACGTCACGGCGATCTGCCTGCTCGCCGCCCCCGAGGGCCTGAAGTATCTGGAGCAGGCGTTCTCCGACATCTCGGCGCCGATCAAGGTGGTGACCGCGGCGATCGACTCCCACCTCAACGAGCAGGGCTTCATCATGCCGGGCCTCGGTGACGCGGGGGACCGGCTCTACGGCGTGGTCTGATCCCGTCCCACGGGGCCGCGCCGCGCTTCTAAACGCGACGTGACCTGCGATGTTCGTTCGGGACGGGGTGGGGTACCAACCCCCTACGGAACGCCACTGCGCGTTCCCCTCCGCCGCCTCGGCACAGGGGACCGTTACGGACCGGGCGGTGCGAGCGAGCTCGAGGACACGTGATGGCTCACCAAGGGGATGGCGACATGTCGCGCTACGCCGCGATCGGGGAGCGGCTCGCCGAGGAGTTCGACGGAGTGCACGGCGCCGACACGGTGAACCGGTGCGTCGCGGCCGCACGGTACGGGGCGGAGGAGGTCACGGGGGACGCACCGCCCGACCTCGTCGAGCGGATCGCCCGCCGGCACCTGGAGGTGCTGGCGACCGTCGCGGCCGAGAAGCGCCGCAAGGCGCGCCGCTCGTCCCTCGACAACGCGCCATAGGCCGGCGGACGCGCCGGGGCGACGTCGAAGCGGGCCATGGGCCCGGCGAACGTGTGACTCGCGCGCGCTGCAGGGCTTGCTTTGCCGGTCGTGGCGGCTGTGCGAAACTGAACCGGGGTCCGTGGCTCAACGCTCCGGGAGGCAGCCGTGCCCGCCAAGAAGTACATCGCGTGGGCCGCTGCGGCCTTCGTGGCGTTCTACGTCATCAACCAGCCGGACGGCGCGGCCCAGTCGGTGGAGAGCGCGGCCAGCGGCATCGCGTCCGCCGCCGATTCCCTGGCCACCTTCGTCAACGCGCTCGCCTGAGGCCGGCATGAGGCTAGTCACCCCCGGCGACTCCGCGCCGGCATCGGTCAACAAGTACCTGCTCCCCCACGAGAACCAGGTGATCACGGTACGGCGGCACCCGGCCGTGCTGATGGTCCCGGTCGGGCTGCTGCTCGGCGGTCTGATCATCGCGGGTGTGCTGACCAACACGGTCGCCAGCGACGCGGGCACCGTCATCAGCTGGATCTGGTGGGGCTGGCTGATCCTGCTCGCGTGGTTCGTCTGGCGCGTCGCGGAATGGTCCGTCGACTACTTCGTCATCACCAACCAGCGGATGCTGCTGACCACCGGCCTGATCACCCGCAAGGTCGCGATGATGCCGCTGGCCAAGGTCACCGACATGAGCTTCAAGCGGACGATCGCGGGCCGCATGCTCGGCTACGGCGAGTTCATCCTGGAGTCCGCCGGCCAGGACCAGGCCCTCACCAACGTGGACTTCCTGCCCTACCCCGAGCAGCTCTACCTCGAAGTCTGCGAAATGATCTTCCCGAACAAGAACCCGGCACCGGAGGAGAAGACGCTCCCGCCGCCTCCGCCCCCGCGCCGGCCCCGCGAGGCGGAGGACGCTCCGACCGCCCCGCTGCCCGACGACAACTCGGACGCCGACGCGTAGAACCGCCCGCGGTGGCCGGAAAACGCGGCGGGCTGGTCAATATCGGCGGCTGCCGGAAGGTTGCCTGGAAGGTCGGATACCGTCGGCGGGGTGGCAGTCCTCGCGATCGCCGGGCGATCCACTGACGCGAACCGGCGCACCTCGGTGTCCTCGCAGCGTGCGCGCGGGTGTCGGCCCGAGCCCCCCGGCCGGTCACTTCTTCCGCTGCTTCATTACTCTCGATGTGCGATAACCCGCGATATGCAATCATGTCGGCACCCCAGCCGCCTGTTTACTTCCGCTAAGTGAGTCCACATGCCGGGTCCAGGCAACGTCGGCGAACGTGTCCGCAACCTGCGGCTGACCAGACGCTTGTCGCAGGCACAGCTCGCCGGTCACGACCTCTCCGACAGCTACATCTCTCTGATCGAGTCGGGTAAGCGCACTCCGACGCCGACCGTCCTGCGCATGCTGGCCGAGCGCCTCGGCTGCACCCCGGAGTACCTCGCCGAGGGCGTCGAGCCGGAGCAGCGCGCCCACCTCGAAGTGCGGGAACGGCACGCGCACCTCGCGCTGCTGCGCGGCGACCCGGCCACGGCCGAGTCCGGGTTCGACGAGGTGATCGCCCGCAGCGACGACCCCGACCTGACGGCCCGCGCCCGCTGGGGCCGCGCCCGCGCCCTGGAGGAGCTGGGCCGCACCGATCGCGCGATCGCGCTGTTCGAGGAGCTGCGCGAGCAGGCCGAACGCGACCCGGGCCGGGCGAGCTGGCTGCCCCCGGTGATCGCGCTGGCCCGGTGCTACCACGCCGTCGGCGACCTGGGGCAGGCCGTCGCGCTGGGGGAGCGCGCGCTCGAACGGCTGGACAAGCTCGGCCTCAGCGCCGGCCACGAGTACACCGAGGCCGGGCGGATCCTGCTGCTCGCCTACGTCGACCGCTCCGATCCGGTCCGCGCGCACGAACTCGGACGGCGCCTCCTCCGCCCGGAGAGGGCGGCCGATCCCGAGCCGGTGAGCGTCCACTACCAGCGGGCCAGCATGCGCGCGCTGGAGGAGGGGACCGTCGGCGACTCGCTGTACCTCGCCGACCAGGCACTGGCCGCGCGCTCCGACACGTCTCCGACCCAGGCTCATGCGCGCCTCGCCCTTGCCGGCGCCAAGGCTCTGCTCAGGGGCGTCAGGCCCTTCTCGGACGCCCCGGTGCCCGATGTCGCGCCGTCCGGTGAGTTCGGGTTCGAACGTCCGCGCGCAGAGGGCTCGCGTGAGGCGGCGCAGGAGGCGCTCGACCTTCTCCAGGGGACGACGGACCTTGAGGGTGCCGAGGCCACCGAGAGCACCATCGCCAGGGCGCGCGCGCTCGTGCTGATAGGCGAACTGGACAGCGCGATCGCGACGCTCGAACAGTTCCTCAACACGGGTATGGCGCTGGCGGCCCCAACGAGCAGTCGCTCCGTGGCCACGCTGCCTGGAAGCGACCTCGCCGTGCGCACCCAGAAGTCCGTCTTGGCCCGTCTCGTCCTGGCTCGTGCACGCGTCGCCCAGGGCGACCGCGCCGCCGCCCAGCTCGTCCTCGGGGCGGCTTCCGAGCAACTGGCGACACTGCCCAAGGGCCGCCCGGCGGCCCACCTGTACAGGGAACTCGGCGAGCTCTACGAACTCGTCCATGCCCCGGAGAACGCCGCCGCCGCCTACCGTCAGGCACTCGAAGCCGCCGGGCTCTCCGCGTCCCCCTCACCCACGGACGCCAGAGCCCACGTGTAGATCCGCCTTGGCGATGTAACCGAGGGCGTTCGGTCGTCCCCCGCATGCTCCCGGGCCCCCGGAATAAAGTCGGCACCTCGGGTGTCCTATCATCGAAACATGGGATGACTGGTTGACTGGAGGTTCAACGTGACTCTGCGGACGGCGCGCCGGTCCTCGCTGGTCGACCAGGTGATCGACCAGCTCCGGGACGAGATCGCCGGCGGCGGCTGGCCGGTGGGCGGCAAGATCCCGCCGGAGCCGGTGCTGTCGGAGACCCTCGGGGTCGGGCGCAACACCGTCCGGGAGGCCGTGCGCGCGCTGACCCACGCCGGGCTGCTCGAAAGCCGGCAGGGCGACGGGACGTACGTGCGCGCGACGAGCGAATTGTCCGGGGCCGTCCGGCGGCGGCTGGAGACGGCGGAACTCGTCGAGATCCTGGAGGTCCGGCGCGGGCTGGAGGTGGAGGCGGCCCGGCTCGCCGCCACCCGCCGGACGGACGCCGACATGGCCGCCATCGCGGTCGCCCTCGCGCGCAGGGACGCGGCATGGGCGGCAGGCGAGCACGCCACGTTCGTCGAAGCGGACCTCGAATTCCACACCGCCGTCGTCGAGGCCACGCACAACCGCGTCCTGACGGACCTGTACCACGACTTCAGTGCCGCGCTGCGGGCCAGCATCGGCGCCGCCGGCTCCCTCCTCGAACACGTCGACGTGCCGCACGGCCCCATCGCCGCCGCCATCGAGGCGAGCGACGCCGAGGCCGCGACCCGGGCCACCCACGCCTGCCTTGACCAGATCCTCGCCTCGACCCTCCCCGCCCCGGAAGCGGGCCGGGCGTCCGAGGGCCCGGCGGAGCCCGGCGCGGACGCCTGACGCGCCCCGAACCGACAACTGAACCAGCGCTTGACGCCATGGCGACGCACGCCACCAGGCGGCCGGCGCTCTACGGACCGACACGAAGGTGACATGAACAGCTCTCAGACTCCCGTTTCCCGTGGCGCGGCGGTGTGGTCGCTCGTCGGCCTGGTGCTGCTGACGATCAACCTGCGCGCCGCGATCACCGGGATCTCCCCGGTGCTCGGCGACCTGCGGGACGCGTTCGGGCTGTCCGGCGCCGAGGTCGGCGTCCTCACCACGCTCCCGGTGCTGTGCCTCGGGCTGTTCGCGGCCGTCGCGCCGGTGGCCGCGCGGCGGTTCGGCGCCGAGGTCGCCATCGCCGGTTCGCTGGTGATGATCACGCTTGGGATCGTCCTGCGGGTGGTGCAGTCGCCCGTCTCGCTGTTCGTTGGAACGGTCCTGGCCGGTGCGGGGATCGCGATGGGCAACGTGCTCATGCCGGCGGTCATCAAGCGCGCGTTCCCGTCCCGCGTGGGCTCGCTCACCGGGCTCGCGATGATGCTGATGGCGGCCAGCGGCGCGGTCGCCGCCGGGCTCGCGGTGCCGCTGTCCGAGGCCGGCGACTGGCGGCTCGCCCTCGCGGTCTGGGCCGTCCCCTCGTTGGTCGCCGTGCTCGTGTGGGGTCCGCTCGCGCTTCGCGGCCGCCGGGCCCCGACCGCCCCCGTCTCGGCCCCGCGTGCCGAGGGCTCCCTGCTGCGCTCCCCGACCGCCTGGTTCGTCGCCGCCTTCATGGGGCTGGCGTCGCTGATGTTCTACGTCCTCATGTCGTGGCTGCCGGAGATCATGCAGGACGCCGGGTACCCGCCCGCGGCGGCCGGGATGATGGTCTCCACCATGATGATCGTCGGGATTCCGCTGGGCTTCCTCGTCCCGGTGTTCGCCGCCCGCATCCGCGACCAGCGTCCCCTCGTCGTCGCGGTCGTGGCCACCATGGTCGTCGGCCTCACCGGGCTGCTGCTCGCGCCGTCCGCCGGCTGGACCTGGGTCCTCGTCCTCGGGACCGGCACGGGAAGCGCGTTCCCGCTGGCCTACACCCTCCTCAGCCTGCGGTCCCCCAGCCCGTCCGTGGCGGCGAGCCTGTCCGGCATGGCGCAGACGGGCGGCTATCTCCTCGCCGCGGCCGGTCCGTTCGCGGTCGGCGTCCTGCACGGCGCCACCGGCGGCTGGAACGTTCCCATCGTCCTGCTGCTGGCCCTGGTCGTGCCGGAGGCGCTGTTCGGGCTGCTGGCGGCGCGCCCCGGGTTCGTCCGGCCGTCCCGCCCGCAGCCGCCGCTCGTCGAGGCGAAGGCGCTCACCGCCCCGGTCTCCGCCCGCGCCCGCTGATCAGGTCAGGTCGACGGCGTCCAGGTCGAGGACGCGCGCGTGCAGAACGAGCCGCTGGTGCAGCGCCGCCCGGAGCGCCCGGTGCAGGCCGTCCTCCAGATAGAGCTCGCCCTGCCACTGGACCACATGGGGGAACAGATCGCCGTAGAACGTGGAGTCCTTTGAGAGCAGGGACTGCAGGTCCATCTCCCGCTTGGTGCTGACGAGCTGGTCGAGGCGGACCTGGCGGGGCGGGATCTTGGCCCAGTCCCGGGACGAGAGGCCGTGCTCCGGATAGGGCCTTCCTTCACCTACCGCCTTGAAGATCACCCTTCGAGTCTACGGCGTCGGCACTACCCGGAGAAGGCAACGCAACAACATGCGTCACTCGACTTTCCCGAACCGGTAAAACAGTTACGGCGCAGGTCAACAGGTGCGTGACTAAGTACCGGCCGTCCGTCGACGGGATTCCGGTCGCGTCACGACCGGTGATCGGACCAGGTGTACGCGCCGGGAAGCAGGTCGGCGATCGGGACGGTCCGGAGTGCGTCGTCCGTGCCGATGATGACGCCGATGGACGGGAAATAGTCGAAGAGGACCTGGCGGCAGCGTCCACAAGGCGGCATCACACCACGGTCGCCCGAGCCCACCGCGACGATCGTGTCCAGGTGGTGGGCGCCCATGGCGGCCGCGGTCCCGATGACGGCCAGTTCCGCGCAGGGTCCTCCGGTGAAGTGGTAGACGTTCATCGCGGTGAGGACCCGGCCGTCCCGGGCGCGAGCGGCGGCGGCCACCGTGTGCTCGTCGCCGCGGCTGTGTTCGGCCGCGACACGGGCGGCCGCCTGGACGAGTTCGTGGTCGACGCTCATGCTCTCCTCTGCCGCACCCTGGGGACACCGGTCACCGACATCATCGCCGAGTACAGGGTGGTCGTCGCGGTGATGAACATGCGGTTGTTCTTGGGGCCGCCGAAGGTGATGTTGGAGACCGGCTCGGGGACGCGGATACGGCCGATGAGGGTGGCGTCAGGGTCGTAGCAGTGCACGCCGTCCTCCAGGGCCGCCGCCCAGAGCCGGCCGCCGTCGTCGAAACGGATGTTGTCGAAGCGGGCCCCGTCCCGGGCCTCGGCGAAGACCTCGCCGTCCGAGAGCGTGCCGTCGTCCCGGACGTCGAAGACCCGGATGTGGCCGGCACGGGTGTCGGAGACGTAGAGGCGGCGTTCGTCCAGGGAGAAGACGAGGCCGTTCGGGCCGGCGAAGCCGTCCGCGACGAGGCGGACCGCCCCGGTCACCGGATCGGCCCGGTAGACGTTGCAGGCGCCGATCTCGCTATCGGTGCGGTGGCCCTCGTAGTCGCTGGTGATGCCGAAGTCGGGGTCGGAGAACCAGATCGATCCGTCGGAACGCACGACCGCGTCGTTGGGGCTGTTGAAGCGCCTGCCCTCGTGGCGGTCGGCGATGACGGTGATGCTCCCGTCCGGCTCGGTCCTGGTCACCCGCCGGTTCCCCTGCTCGCAGGTGACCAGCCGGCCCTGCCCGTCGAGGGTGTTGCCGTTGCTGTGGCCGGCCGGGGCGCGGAAGAGCGAGACGGCGCCGGTCACCTCGTCCCAGCGCAGCATGCGGTCATTGGGGATGTCGCTCCAGATGAGCTGCCGCCAGGCGGGGAGGTAGAGCGGGCCCTCGGCCCAGCGGGCGTCCTCGTGGAGGCGTTCGAGGCGCTGGTCGCCGTGGCAGCATCGTCCGGTGCGGAAGCGCTCGTCCAGGACCTCGTATATCCCATATGCTGCTTCCTTGGGCATTGTTCCCCCATGGATGGCTCCTGCTGAACAAGGTTCAACATAGCTCGTCGACGACCGTACGCGATACAGTCTCCTGGTGAAGAACGTGGACGACATCGATCGCCGCCTGCTGGAACTGCTCCAGCAGGACGCCACCCGGTCCTACGCGGCGCTGGGGACCGCCGTCGGCCTGTCGGCCGGGGCCGTCCACGAACGGGTCCGGAAGCTGCGCGAACGCGGCGTCATCCGGCGGACGAGCGTTGACGTCGAGCCGGCGGCGCTGGGGCAGGGGGTCCTGGCCTTCATCATGATCGACGCGTCGACCTGGATGGGGGAACGTGCGGCCGACTTCGCCGCCATCCCGGAGGTCCAGGAGGCCCACGTCGTCGCGGGCAGCGCGTCCGTACTCGTCAAGGTCCGCACGTCGACGACCACGCGGCTGCAGGACGTCCTGCGGCGGCTGTACGACATCCAGGGCGTGAGCGGAACCCGCGCCACAGTCGTCCTAGAGACCTTCTTCGAACGCCCGGTATCGCCCATGGGCCAATGACGGCCCGCGAAGTGACCAGCCGCCACACATGACGGTGGGGGCCCGGAACCGGACCCCCACCGCACGTTCGCCCTAGGCGTCAGCGACTAGCCGTCGCCGAGGGCCTTCTCGGAACCGTCGGTGCCGTTGTCCGAACCGGCGGCGCGCTTGTCACGCCGCCCGGCGAGGAAAACGACGACCGAGCCACAGCAGCAGCCGGTTGCCTGAGCCATGCCGGTGGCGAGATCTCCGCCGTACAGCCCGGCGCCGGCGATGATCAGGAAGATGGCAGTGTCCAGGATGACGACGTAGCGCAGGCTGTGCCCCTTGGACAGGTGCCATTCACCCATCCAGGTGCCGAGGACGGCCAACAGAGCGGCGTAGCAGCCGGTCTGTGCGACGCGGTTCGCGAACTCACCGGTCTCCGGCACGGCTTCGTGCCCGAGGGCAGCCGTGACGGCGAAGGCGAGGCCGCCGAGCAAGCCGCCTCCGCCGATGGCCGCGATGGCCACGCGATTGGTGGAAGATTCCACGGATCTCCTCCGATCTGGTTTTGACCCCCGTTCCTCGTGAACGGGTTCGGAGAAGACCATGCGGACCCACGGCACGACCGCAATGAAGCCGGCGCATCGCGCGGACGACGAGAAGCACCTCGTCCCTTGCCGGGCGAGGGGAGCGTGGCGGCGGTGCCGCGTAGGGTGTGTCGCCCGAAAACCAGGTGCGCGATCAGATCATCCAGAACCGGGTGGCGGTCGGGGACGATCACGAAGACGCCAATCTTCACGCTGAACACTGGGAGAACTAGCCCCAGTTGCAAGCACTTCTGAATAACCAACCCACCTGCGTTAGCAGGAGGGTTGGGTCCTTTCAGTGGTTGCGTCCAGACGACCGCAACCATTCGGCAAGAGATGTGACCTGATTGATTCTTGTTTTCTTAGTCAAGCATCAAGAAACGAGCGAAAGACGCCCAAGCAGGATTGTTGCACTTTCTGGCGAGTCGCGCTGGTGAGGACGACGCGACTGAAAGTCGATGATTGCGGCCGAGCAAGCGGAGTTGGAGCGCGGGGGGCGCAGGTGGCGATCTCGATTCCGCCACCCGGACGTGCAGGCCCGCGTCGTCGCGGGCAGCGCGTCCGTGCTCGTCAAGGTCCGCACGTCGACGACCACGCGGCTGCAGGACGTCCTGCGGCGGTTGTACGACATCCAGGGCGTGAGCGGAACGCGTGCCACGGTCGTCCTGGAGACGTTCTTCGAACGACCGGTGTCGCCCATGGGTCAAATGACAGCGGCCGCCTGGCACGCGACAGGCCGTTGCCCGTGGGCCCATGTCACCCGCTTAGGGCAGTGGGAATGAGTTGAAGGTGATCAACCGCCGAATTAAGAACGGCTCCCGTCAGGGAGCCGTGGACTGTTGCGGGGCAACACCTCGATCAGCTCGAGGTATCACCTCACTTGTCGTTTTTACCCAGGACCTTGTCGGGGTCGAACCCTCCGAGATCCAGCGCTTCCCTCAGCTCCTCCTCGGACGCCTCGTCGCCCTCGGGGTTGTTTCGTAAAAAGAGATTCCTCATTCTAGGAACACCTCCATAATTTAGGACTGCGCAGCAAGTTGTCGCGTGTTGCGCCGTCCGAACCTGTTTGTATAACCGCAATAAAGACGGTCCGTGGGTGCCAGGGAGTGTCAAGCGCGAGCCGAACGCGTTTGTTCTGGTTCGATCCAGCGCGTTTGAGAAGATCGGTGCCTGCGGCCCGAGCCTCCCTCAACCCGGGGCTCTGGGACTCGGCGTGGCGCCCGACGCCATTCGGACCAGCATCCCTTCGGCCGCCCGAAGCGACTCCACCAGGTGGCGCCGCCTGCTGCCTGTTCTGCCTGGTCGGGCTTGGCGGAGGATGCACGATTCGAACTCGCGAGCGCTTGCAAGCAACGCGCTTGCCAGAACTGAGACTACGGAGCGGCCGGTTCTCACTGGTCACGACGTCCGGCCGCTGGATCTGCCCGACGACCGCCGGACGGCCTGCGGCGAGCCGCGGGGCGAGCGATCCGGTTCTGTTCGCGGACGCCGCCACTGACCACGTCCCCGGACTCCAAGCTTGCGGCTCGCCGTAGCGGTGGAAGTCCGGGGCCGGAACCGGTGTGATCATCTTTTCGTCAGAACCGGTATGACCGATATCGATCCGTCGGCCGTTCCGGATTCACCCGACGCCTGGCGCGCCCTCGCCACCGACTGGGCCAAGACCTCAGGCGTCAACTCGCGGCGGTATACGGACCTCATGCAGGGAGCGGCCGCCCACCTGGGTGCCACCCCGGAGGGCCCGCACACCCTGGCGTGGGCGCTGGGCGTCCTCACACTGTCGGCCTGTCTAGAGGGAAGGGCTCTGCCCGATGCGGCACCCGTCGTGGCTGCCCTGACCGCGGCGGCAGAGCGACTGGACGGCGCGCCCTGCAACCACGCCGACCACCCGTATCTGACGGATTTCGACGCCGAAGATCTCACCTGGAAGTTCCGGCCGGAGGAGATGGCCCTGCGGGCAGTGGACGCCGGACCGCCCCTGGACGATCCCGGCCGGTGGAATTGCCCGCGCAATGTCGCCGGGTTCGCGCGGGCGGCGGCCGAGGCGGTGTCCCCCGGCACAGTCGACGACGTCCCTGTTCAGGCCCCCGCGAGTGTCGGGCGGGGCCTGGAGTACCTCTCCGACGTGATCTATGACCACCCCTACGGTGACCCGTACGAGACCCTCGTCGGCGAGGCCCGCGACCTGCTGGAGGCCGCGCGCCGGGACACGCCCGAGCTGCCGGGCCTGGTGGTCACCAACTGCGCGCTGCTCTGGTACGCCGTCTCCGAACGGGTCGACTCCGTCGAGGTCCTGGACGAGATCATCGCCGCCCACGAAGCCGCCGCGCGACGTTGCGAGGAGACTCCGGTGTGCGACCACGCCACCCATCCGGACCTCTCTGACTTCGAGAACTACCGCAGAGACGCCGAACTGATGCTCACCCCCGGAGGACGGCGCGCCTACCGATGGCGGCAACGATCGCTGGGCGGTCTCCCACTGGAAGCCTGGACCTGCCGCCACTACTTCGGCATCGAAGCCGAAATCGCGCTGGACGAGCTCCGCGAAGCCCGCGCGGAGGTGACCGCCGAAGCCGGACAAGCCGACGAAGAGGGTTAGGAGCTCCTGACAGGATGCGCGCAGGTGCCGACCACTCGCACCAGCCGCATCCGAACGCCGGACGGCGATGACCCGCACCTCCGGGCGGCCCGCTATCGCCGTTGGCCCAGTTCGGTTGCTGCGCGGATGCTGGCCTGGGCTTTTCGTCACGCTGGTTCGCTCCGGCCACAGCCAGTGCCGGGCTGGCCGGACAAAGCGCAAGCTCAGTGATGCTTGCGCGCTGGCATACGCGCAAATCAGCGTGATAACAGTTCTATGGCCAGGTTACGGTCACTTGCTCGCCGGGTGTGTCCCGCAGGTGAAACCGGGGTCTGAGAGACTCGGGCCCGTGAAGAGCCCTGGTTGTTCAGGGGCCGCTCTACTGCTGGGCTGCCGAGTGGAATGCCTCAGCAGGGACCAGAGAGAGTCGACTGCGACTAGAAGTACTGAAAAGGGCGGCACCCGTGGGTGCCGCCCTCGACGTGTTGTGCCTGGTGAGGCTGGCGGAGGATGCGAGATTCGAACTCGCGAGCGCTTGCACGCAACCCTTCCAAGTCTGCGGATCTCTGTACGCCCATGATCGGCGGAGTACTCCGCACTCGCTCAAGCCGTAGTCAGCCCCGTGCGGAACCAACCGCCATCCGTGGCCAGACGGCCATGAACGGGCCTGAACGAACCCCGGACGGCGACTAACTGAGACTAGAAGTGAGACTGATCGACGCCCGCTCCCAGCCAGGATGAGCTAAGCCAACGGATTTGCAGTCCCCCGCCGGACTCCCCTGACCTGCCCGCCGCCGTAGCCGCTGACCTGCACCGCCTCGTCCTGCTCGGAACGACGAGTGCACCCGATCATCCGAGGGCAAGCGGATCCGAAGCTCACGGCCACGGCCTGAGCATCGAAAGTCGCGCGGCAGCGATCGCCCCCACCACGCAACCACCTCAACCACGCTGTGGCGATCGTAGGGCGTAACCGTCGCCGTCTGGTCCGCAGCAAGATGAGCGACGTCCGGGCTCGTCCCCCTACGTCTTCTGCCAGGCTTGGCGCCACCCGCCCGCCCACACCCGTCCGGGGTCATCCGTTCCTGTCCGTTAGTACCGCCGTTAGCCGCCGCACCGTTCCATTGGGTGCGCCTTTCGGACGGTGAGGCGCTGGGGCAGGACTGTCCGCGGGGGCGAGTCTCCTGACCGCCGAGGGTCCGGGCGCGGTGAGGCCAGCAGTGAGAGTGCAACGCTCCTGATTCGCCGGACAGTCCAAGCTGAGAGCCGTCCTGCCGTTCACAAGCGGGACACAACAACCAAGAGCCGTTCGGCCGCTCACGGGCCGGACGCAACAAATGAGAGGTATCACGATCATGCCTGAACTGGCGACTGTGACACTGAACCTTTCGAAGCCGACGTGCCGCAAGGACTGGGTCCAGGTCACACTGCGGCCTGGTGTGATCGACGACCAGGCAATTGAAGTGTTCGGCTTCAGTCTGTGCGCTCAGCTGGCCTGCGCCCTCCACGAGGAGACCGGCTGGCCGATGCTAGGGGTCGAAAACCAGTTCTCCACTGGTCGAAGGGCCGTGGGGAGCCGATTCTCAGTGCGTAGCGTTCTTAGGCGGCGACGCCCGGGTGATTACTGGCTCTGGAGTCACGTTGGAGTACAGACCCCGTGTGGCCGGTTCCTGGACATCCAGGGCGCACGCACCTGTGCTGAGGTACAGCGTGAGTGGTCCGCGCTCGAGAATGGCGCACCGAGCCGCACGGTGGTGCTGCCGACCTTCGCCGACCTTCGCCGCTGGACACAACTGCCCTCCGGCACTCCGGACTCGTGGTGGGAGGAGGATTGGGTTTCCGACTTCCATGTTTCCGTGGCCGACGGACTTGCCCCGTTCGCGTCCGTGCTCGTGGACGCTTACCAGGCACAAACGGACGTAGCGGGCTGAAATTGGCCGCCACGCCCCAAGCACGAACTAGAAGCGTCCCTGACCAGGGGACGGTTTCCGAGGAGACGGCCCCCGGTGGGGGGCCGTTCTTATCTTTACTTAGAGCGCGTCCTACGTGGTGATCTGAGTCAGCTTCTTGTAGCAGATCAGGGCTGCAGCGAGGGTCAGGAATGCGGTGAACAGGTGGCCGTGGCGTTCGTAGCGGACGGTCAGGCGGCGATATCCCAGCAACCAGGCGATCGTGCGCTCGATCTTCCACCGGTGTCGCCCGAGCCGTTCAGAGGAGTCGACGCCACGGCGTGCGATACGCGGGACGACGCCTCGTCTGCGGAGCCATTGCCGCAGGTCGGCGGAGTCGTAGGCTTTGTCGGCCCGTGCCTTGGCCGGTCGCCGGCGGCGTGGACCGCGGCGGGAGCGGATGGGCGGGATGGCGATGAACAGCGGCTTGAACGCCTCGATGTCCGCGACGTTGGCGGCCGAGACTCCCACGACAAGCGGCAGGCCCCCGGCATCGGACAGGACGTGGAGTTTGCTGCCCTTCTTGGCGCGATCGACCGGATTGGGGCCGGTCAGTGTGCCCCCTTTTTCGCGCGGACGGCGGCGGCGTCCACGATCGCGCTGCTCCAATCGACCATGCCGCAGCCGCCCAGCTCGTCCAGCACGGCCCGATGCAGCCGAGGCCACAGCCCCGCGGCGGTCCAGGCGGCAAACCGGCGATGCGCCGTCGAACGGGTGACGCCGAACTCACCAGGCAACTGCCGCCAGGTACACCCGCTGGTCAGGACGTACACGATCGCGGTGAACACGAGCCGCTCGTCCAACGACGCCGTCCCACCGCCCTGCGGCCTCGGCGAGAACCCCGGGATCAAGGGCTCGGCGATCTCCCACAACTCATCGGGCACCAACCGACGCGCAAGCTCTGACAACACCACAGTCCGAGATCATCCCGGCTGATCACCCATAAACCACGTAGGACACGCTCTTAACCTGAAACCCTGGTGCTCGGACGCCGACGCTCCGGGATGCTCGTTCGCGCGAACGGGGCGCACCATTCGCGCCGTTCCGGAGTCCGTTCCGGCACAGTGGACGTCTGAACTACGGCATCTCGTCAGTCAGCCGCGCCGATAAGGACTCCCGCCAGCGAGAGGTCCGCCGATGGTTGTCTGTAGGTACTGCGGAAAGCCTCTGCGTCGTTCGTCGTATGCAAGTCTGGCCTTCTGGGTTCATGAGGACGGCGACGTCGCTTGCCATTGGGTTATGGATCACGAGCCTGTACGGGACGAATACCGATCCGGTACAAGCTCCGGAGCCTCAAGCGCCCGTAGAATCCACAGAGCGGCACAGATACGGACTGAGCAGGTAGTCACAGGGCAGTTACCAACATGCCCACTTGCGGAAGGGGCCGTACCCTGGACGGTCATAATTGCGCGTCTGTACTCGGGCAGGTGCGTTAAACAATCCGGGTCTCGTGCCCCCATCCAGGGTGGGGCGCAACCCAAACGAGAGGAGAGCGGCTATGACCCGCATCGACTTCAGCGGATACGGCCTCGACGAGCACGACCTCAAACTCTTCGACGTCGACTACGACATCGTCGTCCGCGAGGGCGAGGTCGCCAACCTTGGCGTCATCAGCTGCAGGATCGCCGTTCTCAACGGCGGCTTTCTGCGGGTGGGGACCGTCTGCGGCGGCGGCCATGTCGTCGTCTTCGACGGCGGTCTCGCCATGGTCGGCGAGGTTCGAGACGGCACCACGGCCCCCAAGGTGATCAGTACGGTCGATGTTCTCGGCCAGGCCAACATCACCACGGTCTGTACCTTTGCCCACGTCCATGTTCGCGAGGAGGGCCGGGGCTTCATCAACGAGGTCTTCGACTATGCCAAGGTCTTCGTTGCCGGCCGGGTCACCGTCGGGAAGGTCTTCGACGAGGGCGGCGTGAGCCTCTGGAAGTCCTCCGGAGGCCACGCCGACATCGGCGAGGTGTCCAAGAGGAGCCACGTCGATGTCATGGAAGGCTGCACGGCCACCATGACCAAGGTCGTCGAGGAGGCCTCGGCGGTAGTCCGCGGTGCAGCCATCATCGGCGAGCTGTCCAGGGACAGCCGCGTGAGGGTGTCCGGGAAGACCACCATCGGCAAGGTCGCCGACCGGAACTCCGTCGTCTGTGAAGGCGGCACGATGGTCACCTTGGTCGGGGCCGCCTAGGACCAGCACCACCACTTCCGGGGATCGACTTTGGTCCCGGGCAGCGGTCAGAACATCCGGTGCGTGCACCGGAGGTAGCGATCGGCCACAACGATCGCTTCCACCTGAGGGCCCGGCAACCACCGGGCCCTTCTCCTTGCCCCACCACCTGAACCACCGAGCATGGGCCGAGACGGGTCATGCGGGTGCGGAAACTCGAAGGAGGAGCCCGAGCGGCTCCCTCAGCGATGGGTGCTCATCTCGGTGGCCTCCATCCTGGTCGCCTTCATCGTCACGATGGCTACCACCGTTGCGGTCGGCGTGCCCGCTGGGCTGGTGGTCTCTTTCGGCCTGCCCAACGTCGTGAAGTGACGTAGTGGGCGCTGGACCTCCTTGCCAGCGCTAGGCATGTGAGGTCGCAAGCACCGGCGCGGGCCAGCTCGCACCGCTGCACTGAGACCAGAAAGCGCTGAGGGCGGGACCATGGGTCCCGCCCTCTCAGCGTTTGGCCTGGTGAGGCTGGCGGAGGATGCGAGATTCGAACTCGCGAGCGCTTGCACGCAACACGCTTTCCAACTGTCCGCATGGCCGTACGGGGACGTTCATGGGGGTTCGCCGAGCAGGTCAGAGGGGGTGTCCGTACGGCGGTGAACGACGGCGACCGGCGGCGTACTGGACAAAGACCAGGACAACGAACAAAGAGAACACCGTCTCACTGTGATCACGGCGCTGACCTACGGCGGAACATCCTCCCTACCCATCCCGCGCGTGCTCCGGTCCCCTCTATGCCCCGTGAACCAGGACTCAGGGCTTGTTACGCCAGCTGGCGCGCGGCTGGAGATGAGCACCCTGCGGCCCCCGTCCACGGCGCCCCCGGTGTGTACTGGTGGAACGCAACCCGAGGATGTAGCGGCCCGTCCGCTCGGCGTGGCTCCCTAGGCCATCTTCCGCGCGAGGGGTGTCCCGCTATTCCGTTAGGTCCGTCTTCTTGGCAGCAGGACCGACTTCGACATCGTGCCCCGCGTCCAACACGTCTCGGTGTTCGCCGAATTTAAGCCCAATATTGCGGACGGCTTTTGCTCGTTGCAGCGCGAAGCGACGGCTTGCGGCACCGAGATGATGCATGCCTTTGTTGCGAGTGGTCTGGCCTGAATGTTGTCGGTACAGCCAAGTGACGCCGTCGAAGTTGTAGCCGTCACACATCTCTGACAGGGCGGCGAACATGGCGATGTCTTCGTCAAACGGAAGGTCGATCCAACCGCCCAGGGCGCGAAGCGGTGTCACTCGGAGCATGAGGCCAGCGCAATGGATTGGCCAATTTGCTCCATGTTCCTCTGCCCACTCGTTCACCATGCCTGCTGCGATTCTCCCGTATGGGAGTGCCGACGGCCATGGGACCCTGCTTCCGTCCGGCATCAGGTCGTCCGCTTGGCCCACTGCCCAATGGATCGTCGAATCCTCAAACTTGGGGATCAGCGATGCCAGGGCGTTGGGCAATAGGATGTCGTCCGAGTCGAGGACTTGCACGAGTTCCCCAGTGGCTCGCGTCAGCGCCCGATTCCGTGTCGAAGCAGCGCCGAGTTGAGCGTCATTCGCTTCGTAGTGGGCATAGGAAATGCCCTTAAAGTGCTCGGCCAGGCATGGGGCCTCCCCGTCTTCCTGGACGATCCACTCAAGCTGCCAGCCTTCGGGAAGCGTCTGCTGCTCGACTCCGCTTATCGTCTCTGCCAGGTACTCGGAACTCGGTGCGTAGGCCGCCGTGATGATGGACACAGTAGGCATTATCGGGGCCTCTCTTCTAGTGGCGATTCGGGGCTGTGCGGCTTGTCCCATCGGCGTAGCTGATGTGCGAAACTGATCTGCGTTCGATCAGCCGGGTAAGTTGAGTCAGATATTTCTACCGTTCTCCCTAGCGTGTCGATGGAGCGACTTCTCAAACATAGAAGTGGCACACCGGGAGGCATGTCCCAGTCTTGGCGCTGACGCGTTGTTGGCTGCATCGCGACGATCGTGTTTTCTAGACGGTCGATCTCGATGCCTACAGTGTACAACTGATGCCAATGCCCGCCCGGCCACGGCTCATTCTCCGGATTGAAGAGTTCCGGATTACCTTCTATCAAGGCCACTGGGATATATGAGGTGCTGGAGAGGGCGAGCTTCTGAGTGTCCTTGAAGACTGTTCTGTAGGATCGTTGCAGGATTTCCGTTCCTGGGTCTATAGAGAACTCTCCGCCGAGGTCAACTCCTGCGGGAACCCTTTCGTAAGAGACGGAAAATTCCGTTTGTTCGATCGGCGTGCCGATCGTCAACTCTGTTGCGCCGACAGCCTCTCGTTCCTCTCGTGGACGAAGGGCGAGGTCTTTTTGCGTTTGCTTGGGAGTGGAGTCGAACGAGATTGCCAGAGACTTCCGCTCGGGCGGCGTTCGTACACGAGCTGGCGCGCCCCGACTGCTGGTGATGCGGCCCTCCTGAAGAAGGACCCCGTACGCCTCCCTCACGGGGCCATCGGAGCAACCCCACCGCTCCCTTAGGACGCGGACTGACGGCAGCCGGTCTCCGGGCTTGAACTCTCCGGCCGCGATGCGTGCTCGGAGATCGTCGGCGATCTGGTGATGGAGCGGGACGACTCCCGCGGTCCGCTCTGAGGTCATGACACCGCACCCTACCAGCGACTTTGCAACTTCGGTAGCGAAGTCTCTTGCGCTCGGCTGCGAAGTCGGTCTATGGTCCTTCCAAGTTCGCTAGCGAAGTACCGAAGTAGCGAAGCACTCGGAAGGCGATTCGACGGGATCGTGCGCCGACGCAGCAGGAACAGCCTCGACTGACGGGTCGAGCGCACTCGAAACCTGAGAACTCCATATGGGTCGCCGCCTCCCCCCGAATAAGGCGGTTTGCGCAGGTCATGACCTGCGCACCTGATCTTTCGATCGCCGAACCCATACGGGGTCCGGGGACGGCTCTGCCCGCCAGGGACGCGAGCCGTCCCTGGGTTCTCTCGTCTCCTGACCCACGGAGAAGCCGTGATCCTTGCAGTCTCTTCCGGACCCGCCGCTTCGGCTCCGGCTCCCGCTCAGGTGGGGGCGACGGGGTTCTACGTCGCGGTGCGGACCGGTGCCCGGGCCCATGCCGCGCTCGCGCTGGGGCCCTATGACAGCCACCGGGCCGCGCGCCTTGAGGTGGACCGTGTCCGCGAGTTCGTCACCGACGGCTGCCGTGAGGCCGGTTGGTGGCTTTACGAGACCACCCGCGTTACCGCTCAGCCCGGTCAGGCGCTGCCGACCGGCACCCTCAACGCCCTGCTGGCCTCTGGCCAGAAGGCCGCCTGACGTTCGGCGACAGCCCCCCGGCCGCAGGCGCCCGCCTGCCGGTCAACGAAGCGCCCACCGATGCAAGGAGATCTCACCATGCCGCAGCCCAAGAAGATCTGGCCGATGTTCATGGCGGTCGCCGGTTTCGCGTACGCGATCAACCACCCGGAGAAGGCCGCCGCGCTGGTCAACAAGGTGATCTACGCGATCACGACGTTCACGGGCTCGCTGGGCTGACGCCCTGTGATGACCGCTCCACCGATCACCGTTCCCTCGCTCACCAACCCCAACGAGGTGCCCGTGTCCCGCTCCCTGACCCCGTTCGCCGCGCTGGCCGATGTGGACCTGCGGGGCAAGCCCACCACCGGTGCGCAGTGCCGGTTCGACCCCGAGTTGCACACCGGCCCGGACGACACCGAGTCGCCGGACGAACGCGCCGCCCGCGAGCTGGTGGCCGCCGAGGTGTGCGAGTCCTGCCCGCTGCGCGCCCAGTGCCTCGACCTGGCGATGCAGATCCGCCCCAAGTGCGGGGTGTGGGCCGGTTTCACCGCAGCCGAACTCGCAACCCTCACCGACCTGTCCGACCTCGACCCGTTCGCCTCCGACCTCGGCGAGGTGGCCTGACATGGCGCTCACCTCGGCCGAGATCGCCGCCGAACTCACCCAGATCACCGACCGCATCGCCGCCTGCTTCGACGAGGCGGCTGACAAGCACACCACCGACCGGCAGCTGACGCTCGAAGACGTCGAACAGCGGCTGTTCGCGCTGATGGACCGCATGAAGGAGCCCACCCGATGATGACCCGTACCCTCACCGCGACCCGGCCCGGGCCGGTGGCCCTGTCGGTCGATCTGCCCGCCGGTGACATCCGCGTCATCACCGACCCTGACCGGATGGTCGCCGAGATCACGGTGACCACCCTCGGCGATGACCCCGCCGTCGATGACGCCGTCCGCGGCGCCTTCCTGCACAACAACGAACCGGCCGGTGAGCTGACCGTCCGGGTTCGCCCGCCCTCAGGTGGCGTCACCATCGTGGGCGGCACCCAGACCGTGATCGGCAACCGCGGCGCCATGGTTGTGCAGTCGTTCGGTGACATCGGCGCCGGGGTGACCGCCAACGGCGCCGTGATCAGCGGCGACGGCATCGTCAGCATCGGTGACCGCGTCGGTGGCCGTGTCGTGGTCAACGGTGTGGAGGTCACCGGCGGCGGGATCGTCGGTGGCCACGTCCAGATCACCGCGCAGCTTCCCGAAGGTTCCTCGGTGGCCGCAGTCACCAGGTCGGCGCCGCTGAGGTGTGAGGGTGAGCTCGCCGCGGTCGCGTTCACCTCGACCTCGGGTGACCTGTCGGCCGGCGGTGTGGCCGCGCTGCGCGCCAAGACCACCTCCGGTGACATCGACGCGGACGTAGTGGACGGCGCCGCGGTGCTGGAGTCGGTGTCGGGTGATGTGCGGCTGGGCCGCGCCGACGACATACGCGCCGCCACCACGTCCGGGCACGTCACAGTGAACGACTTCGGCGGGGACGCCGAGGTGACGACCGTGTCCGGCGGGGTGCGGGTGCACGCCGCCGAGGGCGGCACCATCACCGCCCGATCGATCTCCGGGCACGTCACGGTGACCGCGACCGGCACCGCGCTGGCCGAGGGACTGACCGTCCACGCCACCTCCCGCATCGGCCACGTCACCACCCCCACCGATACCCCGCCCGGTTCCGCGTCCACGTCCCGTGTCCGTCGGCCGCGCCGCACCTCCGGAGGCGCCTGATGCTCGCTTTCTTCGCCCTGTGTCTGCTGGTCGCGGCCCTGGCGGTCGCGCTGATCTGGAGCCGCTGAGATGACCATGTTCGCCGCTGACCCGACCGTGTTCCCGGCCGCGTTCGCCGCGCTGTACGCCGCGCACGAGGTGGGCGACCACTGGTTGCAGACACACGGGCAGGCGTGCGGCAAGGGCGCGCCCGGCTGGCGTGGCCGGATCCTGTGCGCCCGGCACGTGGCCACGCTGACCGCCGTCAAGGCCGCCGCGCTCGCCCTGGCCGCGCTTGTGCTGGGCCTGGCGGTCAACCCCTACGCCGTCACGGTCGCGCTGGCGGTGGACGCGGTCTCGCACTATTGGGCCGACCGGCGCACCACGCTGCTGGCGCTGGCCGACTGGCTGGGCCGCACGGTCCTGCCCGGCAAGGGCGAGTTCGCCCGGCTCGGGGACGGCGCCGCCGCCCCGACCGGCACCGGCGCCTACGCCCTTGACCAGTCCTGGCACGTCGGCTGGCTGTTCGCCGCGGCGCTGCTGTCCTCCCTGGGAGTGAGCTGACCATGAGGAACTACACCCATCCCGACGTGTTCACCATCGGCGTCGCCGAGGGCTGGGCCGACCCGGAGACCGACCCGACCCGTATCGACTGGAAGGCGCGTCAGGCGTCGGCCGCGATCCCGTTCGAGGTGATCGACGGGCGCCCGGTCAACCCGTGTGAGAAGACCGCGGTGCGCTACGGCCGCAACGAGCTGGGGCACTGGGGCGAGGCGCTGGCCGCCGACGCGCTGGTGTCGGTGACCGACCCGGCCGGCCGCCGGTGGATCCTCATGGTGGAGCGCGACGACGGTCACGGCTGGGCACTGCCCGGCGGCCACGTCGACCCCGGCGAGACCCCGACCGCCGCCGCCGTGCGGGAACTGGAGGAAGAGACCGGGCTGGCGCTGCCCGCCTCGTACTGCACGGCCACCACGCCGCGGTACGTGCCCGACCCCCGCGCCTCCGATGAGGCATGGATGGTCACCGTGCTGAGCACGGCCCACCTGGGACGCTTCGACCGCCTGGACTTCCCGCGGGTGGCCGGCGCCGATGACGCCCGCCGCGCGGAGTGGGTACCGGCCTCCTCCTACAACGTCCTTACCGCCGTGCTGACCGAGGTCTACGGCGGCCAGGTGTTCCCCGCGCACGTCGCCATGCTCCGCACGATGCTGGGGGTGGCCTGATGCTCGGCGCTGACCCGATCGTCTTCCCGGCCGCGTTCGCCGCGCTGTACGCCGCGCACGAGGTGGGCGACCACTGGTTGCAGACACACGGGCAGGCGTGCGGCAAGGGCGCGCCCGGCTGGTCCGGCCGGATCCTGTGCGCCCGGCACGTCGCCACCCTGACCGCGCTCAAGGCCGCCGCGCTCACCCTGACCGCGGTGGTTCTGGGGCTGCCGGTCAACCCCTGGACCGTGGCTGCCGCCCTGGGCATCGACGCGGTGTCGCACTACTGGGCCGACCGGCGCACCACGCTGCTGGCGCTGGCCGACTGGCTGGGCCGCACGGTCCTGCCCGGCAAGGGCAAGTTCGCCCGACTCGGGAACGACGCCGCCGCCCCGACCGGCACCGGCGCCTACGCCCTCGATCAGTCCTGGCACATCGGCTGGCTGTTCGCTGCGGCGCTGCTGGCCTCTCTGGGGGTGTCGTAATGAGCACTGGACGGTGGATCCGGTTCGTGGCGTGGTGCCTGCTGATCAGCAACGTCGCGACCATGCTGATCGCCTTCGCCCCGACCGTGGCCGGGGGGCGGTGATGAAGATCCGCCTGACCGGGCGGCCCGCCGAGGTCGACACCGCCGCCGCCCGCATCGCTGGCGTGGTCACGGTGCTGGAGACCTCCCGGCCCTACCCGCGCCGCGGAACCTCGGCGCTGGTCTCGCTCTACCTCGACGTCACCCTCGACGCGCCGCAGACCGGCACGTCCGGCGGTCCCGGCCTGGGAACCGCCTCCACTCACCCGCACGGAAGGAGGTAACCGAACCCAGGAAGAGGCGCCACCGGGGACGGCCATTCCGGACAAGAACAGTGCCGCCCCCGGGGCCTCCTGCCCTCACCAACAGCAAGGACGGAGATCCCATCATGACGCACCTGCGTTTCCTCTGCCACGTGTCGGACGTGGTGACGGCTCAGAACTGCCACTACTGCGGCGGCGCCAAGAAGATCGGCTCCACCAACCGGACGTGCCCGGTGTGCTCGGGCACCGGCAAGTGCCCCGGCGGGAGGTGACCGCGGTGAGCACCTGGAACGAGTGCCCCAAGTGCGGGACCGCCTACGACACCCCGGCCGAGGCCGCGCGCTGCCGGGAGAGTCACTGACATGGCCGCGCAGATATCCGGGTGCTGCGGCGCGCCGGTGAAGGCGACCATGACCAGCGTCCGATGCTCCAAGTGCGAGCGGCGGATCACGCCGCTCCGGCTGATCGACGCTCCCGGGCGGTAGCGATGCCTGCCGCCGCGAGCGTCGCGTTCATGGACCCGGCCGGGGACCGCTGGGGTATCCCGACGTGGTCGTGGGGCCAGGCGCCCGCTCACCTGCTCACCCGGGCACAGCTACGCAAGCGTGGGCTGTGCCCGGGTGGGCAGCCGGTAGCGGGCCAGATCCTTTGGCGCTCACGGCGAATGGCCCGGGACGGATGGATCCGCGCGGCGTACCTGTACGACGTGCGCCTGGCTAAGCCCCGCCGCCCCGCCACCCCCGCCCAACTGCGTGCGCTGGCCAAAGCCTTGGCCGCGCGCCGCACCTGCCCGCGCTGCGGACGCGACGCCGGATACGTCCTGCCCCAACGCATCGGGGCGTGCCTGACCTGCGCGGACCGGTGGGAAATCGACCGCGCCTGACCGAAAGGAATCCCGTGATGAGTACCGCGCAGATGGTGCGGCGCACGGGTGTGCTCCCTTTGCTGGCCGCGCTGCTGCTGGTGCTGGCCGTGGCCGCGCTGCGGCTGGTGTCCCTGACCGCGGTGGTCATCGCCGCCGCTGTTGATGGTGTCGCCGAGTTGGCCACCGACGCGCTGGTGTCGGTGGCCGGGGCGTCCGGGCCGGTGGCCCACGAAAGGAGGTAGACGATGACCGCGCAGGCTTCGACGCCCGACCCCGACGAGGTCGGGCAGGGAATCAACGCCCTAGAGGCGTACCTGGCCGCCCAACAGCCCACCCAGCCGCCCGCCCAGGAGGCGACGGAGACCACCGCGCCGCGGTCCGCCGGACAGACCCGGCGTGTCCGCAAGCTGGCGGGAGAGGTCGACGAGGCGTACCACCTGGCCGCGCTGCAAGAGGACGACACGCCGCTCCTGCTGGACTCGGGCAAGGTCCGCAAGCGCCGCAAGAAGGCGCACGAGGCGGCCCGACTCCACAAGCTCGGGCAAGACCCGGCGATGCGGGCATGGCAGGCCGCGCGGATGCGGCGGCTGCTGGTGGCCGCGGGCATGGTGGCGCTGACGCTGGCGCTCGCTTGGTCGACCGCGGGAGTTCAGGCGTTCGCCGCCGGTGACGCCAAGGCGTGGTCACCCGCGTGGGTGTTCGCGTGGCTGGTGGAGCCGTTCATGTCGCTGGCGCTGCTGACCGTGGTGGGCGCCAAGGCATACCTGGGCACCCGCGGGCAGCCGATCAAGTCCGCCAAGCTCGACCGGATCGAGTACGGGTTCCTGGGCCTGACGCTGACGATGAACGCCTGGCCCTACCTGCCCGGTGTCGCCGACGCCTTCGACCTGTCCCGGCTGGTGCTGCACATCCTTGGGCCGATCGTCGCGGTGGCGGTGGTGACCGCGCTGCCGATCATCCTGGAGGCGTTCGCCCGCCTCGACCATCGCGTTACCGGGCCCCTTACTGCCCCGTCGTACAGCGAAAACACCGGCGCCGACCGGCCCGCCGGTAACCCCCCGAGCCACGGTGTGGACCGGGTCGACGTGGCCGCACTGACCGCCCGCGCCCGGCGCCTGATCGCCTCGGGTGACCTGCCCGCCGCACCATCGGCCAACGCCCTACGCCAAGCCCTGCGGTGCGGGATGGACACCGCCCGGCAGGTCCGCGACGAGCTACGCGGCGGTGTCCGAGATGAGTGACCCCGAACGCCACGACGCCGCACCGGAGCGGGCCGCCCCGCCGCCGAGTTTCGGTGCCGCCTCCTCCTCCCCGCGGTGGGAGGAGGAGGCGGCCGACCCGCTGGTGGTGTGGGTGCGCTGGCACCTGGTGGAACTGGCCGGTGTGGGCGTGCCACTCGGCCTGGCCGTGACGACGACGTGGTGGTTTGTGCTGCTGGCGGCCGGGGTTGCCGCCGTGTGGGCGGCGCAGGAAACCCGCCAAGCCCGCACGCACCGCCAATTGGGCGCGGCCGGAACGACGGCCATCGACGCAAGCAGTGAGGAGACCAAGTGATGGACGACGCCAACGACACGGGCACGACCGGCGCCACTGTGGTGCGGCTGCCGGTGAACAAGCACGACCAGCCCGGGGACTCTGACCAGTCTGGGGAGGCTGGGGCGGTGTCGGGGCGGGTGCTGACCGCCGCCGAGTACGCGCGGATGTTCAGCCAGCGTGAGCAGGCGTTCGCGCGGTGGCGCGGCTACCGCGACGATGCGGTGTGGCTGGCCCGCACGCTGCGGCGGCTGGCCGCCGACGACCGGACCAAGTTCGTCGCCCGTAACGCCTGGTATGTGCCGGTCGGGGCGGGTGTGGTGGTCCGGCGGGTGTGGGAGGCCAAGACCAACTCCCGCTATGAGCGGATGATGCGCGCGGCTGAGGCGGCCGGGGACTTTGAGGCCGTTGCCGACTGGGAGCAGCGTGCCGAGCAGGCCCGGCAGCGTCGTCACCAGCGGGTGATGGACTGGATCACCAATCCCGTCCAGTTCGCCAAGACCGCCGCCGTCAGCGTCGGCACCAGCGTTGGTGCGCTGCTGGGGCTGGGTGTGGCGATGGCGGTGTCTGAGCACGATGCCTCCCAGGTGGGCGACCCGCTGATGGCCGCCGCCGCGGTCGTGCATGGCGCAGCGCTCGCGGTGGAGGCGACGTGGGAACCGGCGGTGGCGGCTGCGCCGTGGCTGACGGTGGCGTGGCTGTGGAACGAGGGGCGGCGCCGCGGCACCGGTGTGCCGGGCTGGCTGGCCGCACCCGCCGAGGAAGGCGCCGACACCCACATGGTGGTCACCGCCGACACCATCGTGCTGGCGTTGCAGCACCTGAAGATCCCCGAGCTGAAGAAGGCGTTCAAGGACGGGTGGGTGCCGACGTTCGACCCGCAGCCTGTGCGCGACGGGCGCGGCTACCACACGGTGTTCACCCTCCCGCTGGGGGTGACCGCCGAAATGGTCGCCGACCTGCGCGCCGTGCTGGCCCGCAACCTGCACCGCGCCGAGATCGAGGTGTGGCCGGCCGACGCCGACAAGACCGGGACCGGCAAGGCCGGATCGGTCGATCTGTGGGTCGCCGACGCCGGAGCCATCTCCCGCAACGCACCCGAATACCCGCTGCTGCACGAGGGCACCGCGGACGTGTTCACCGGCGTCCCGGCCGGGGTATCGCCGCGCGGCGACGCCATCACCGTGCCGGTCGTGGCCAACAACTTCGTCGGCGGCGGGCAGATGGGGCAAGGCAAGTCCAACGCCTGCCGCGTCGTCATGCTCGGTGCCGCGCTGGACCCTTTGGCCCAGCTGGATGTGTTCGTGTTCGCCAACAACGGCGACTTCGACTCCTACGCCCCCCGCCTGGCCCGCTACCGCAAGGGCGTCGACGACGAAACCGCCGCCGCCGCGCTGGCCCGGCTGCACGAGCTGTACGCCGAGGTCGGCCGCCGCGAGAACCGGCTCGCCGAGCTGGGCGCCAAGAAGGTCACCCGGGGCCTGGCCGAGCAGCACCGCGACCTGCGCCCGATCGTGGCGCTGTTCTCCGAATGCCACGAGCTGTTCTCACACCGCGACTTCGGTGAGCAGGCCGCCGAGGTGGCCACCAAGACCGCCAAACGCGCCCGCAAGGCCGCGATCACGCTGATGTTCGACACCCAGTCGTCGCGTAAGGAGGCCATCCCGCCCAAGCTCGTCGAACTCGTGAGCGTGAACGCGTGCTTCTACGTCAAGACCTGGCGGTCCAACGACGGGTTCCTGGGCGACGGTTCGTTCGCCGCCGGGATCCGCGCCACCGAACTGCGCCCCGGCCGCGACCGCGGAACCTCCCTGATCACCGGGGTGTCCGACGCGCCGTTTGAGCTGCTGCGCTGGTACTTCGTCGAAGTCGACGACGACACCGGTTACGACGCCGCCGCCGACGTCATCGCCCGCGCCATGGCCCAGGTCGACCCCGCCACCCCGGTGGAGGCCACCACCGACCCGGTCAAGGTCGAAAACCGTGACCTGCTGGACGACCTCGACGAGGTTCTCGGCACCGAACGCGTCCGCCTCGCCGACGTGCCCGCGCTGCTGCGCGACCTGGCCCCCGCCTGGGGCCCCTACCTCGCCCTGACCGGCGCGCAGCTTCGCGAGCGGCTCACCGAGCTGGGGGTCAAGACCACCAACAAGGGCAACGTCCCCCGCCTTGACCCTGCCGACCTCCGCCGCGTCGTCGCCGAGAAGGCCACCGCCGACCTCGACGACGACGAGTGAGTTAGACGGCCGTCACCCTCCCCAAAGCCCCTCTCAGGGCCCTAGGAGGGGCGGTCGTCTAACCCGCCTAACCCGCCTAACCCGCCTAACTTTCCGCAGGTCACCTGCCAAGTGAGACGCGGGCGGGCGGCAGGTGAGAAAACTAACCCGCCCACCCGCCAACTAACCCCGAAACACCCCGCCGCACAGCGCCGCGGCAGCGACCGCGCAGCGCTGTCACCCACCCTCACCCCGGACCGGGACGCCCCGGCCCTGCCGCCCCATGCCCCGCACGGGAACCACAACGGGAGCACCCATGCCCGAAAGCCGCTGGACCATCCCACCCACCGACCCAGACACCAGCCTGCCGACCGACCGCCCCGCCGACTGGACCGCCACCACCCCCTGGGCGGCGCTGGACGGCCCCGACTGCCCGACCTGCCAGACCAGCAACACCGCATGGGACGGCATCAGCGCCGACTCCCTCGGCGACTGGTGGACCTGCGACCACGACCACCGCTTCCTACTGACCCCCGAAGGCCAGGCCATCCCCGCCGAGGACGCTGCATGACCCCGGTGTTTTTCCTCGGCGCGCACCAACCGCACTGGCTGTGGACCGCACGGTTCCCGCTGTTCGTCTCCCACCGCCAGCTCGCACGCAAGGCCCGGTTGCGGCCCGCGCTGTGCCGGTGGGCGCTGGACTCGGGCGGGTTCACCGAACTGTCCCTGCACGGCCGGTGGACCATCACGCCCGGCCAGTACGCCGAAGCCGCCGCCCGCTACGCCGAACACCTCGGCATGCCCGACTTCCTGTCACAGCAAGACCTGATGTGCGAGCCGTTCATGATCGAGCGGACCGGCCTGAGCGTCCGGGCGCACCAGGAACTCACCGTGTCCAACTTCCTCGACCTTCGGGCACTCGCCCCGCATCTGCCGTGGCTGCCGGTCGTTCAGGGCTGGACGCTGCCGGACTACCTGCGGTGCGTCGAGCTGTACACCTCCGCCGGTGTGGACCTGGCCACTCTGCCGCGCGTCGGGCTGGGCTCAGTCTGCCGGAGACAGTCAACCGCCGAGATCGGCCACATCGTGGCCACCCTCGCCGGACTCGGCCTCAAGCTGCACGGGTTCGGCGTCAAGACCGGCGGCTTGCACCGCTACGGCCACCAACTCGCGTCCGCCGACTCCATGGCATGGAGCTACAACGCCCGCCGACTCCCGCCCCTGCCCGGATGCCGCAGCCACAAGAACTGTGCCAACTGCCTGACCTACGCCACCGGGTGGCGCACCCGCCTCCTGACCGGCCTGGCCGCCCGCGGCCATCAAACCGACCTGTTCGCCCTGCCGACGCTGCACGAGGAGACCGCAGCATGACCACCGGAACAATCCCGGACGCCAGTCACCTGCGCACCGCGCTGGACCTTGCGGCGGCCGGTGTGCCGCCGCTGCCCCTGCGGGCAGGCAAGGTGCCGTTCGGGAACTGCCGCGCGTGCGCGGACGGCGCCTGCGGCGGACGCCCGAACATGAAGATCCCGGGGCCTTGCCAGTGCCCCACCCCCTGCCACGCGTGGGCCGCGGCCACCCTCGACCCGCACGTCCTCACCTCGCCCGCGTGGGCGGCGGCATGGCGGCAGGCCGCAGCGGTCGCCTACCACCCCGGCGGCGCCGGGCTGACCGTGGTCGACCTCGACAACCCGGCCGCCGTCGCATGGGCCCGCGCGACCCTGCCCGCCACCCGCACCGTCCCGACCACGCGCGGACAGCACTGGATCTACCGGGGCGTCACGCAGTCGGCGAACGAGGTGCGGCCCGGCGTCGACCTCAAGTCGCTCATGTCTTACGCGCGGTGGCGCGGCCGGGGAACCGGCACCATGACCGACCTGCCCGCCGCCGTCCGCGAGCTGGCCGCCACCAAGCCCCGCACGGTCTCACCCGCCCAGGCCGCCGCCACCGCGCCCGGCGGGGGCGGGCAGTGCCCTCACCGCACACCCGCCTACCTTGAGCGCGGCATCGCCATGGCAGAGCAGCGCATCACCGACGCCCAAAGCGCGGTCCACACCACCGTGTACCGCACGTTCCTGGCCGTGCTGGCCGCCCACGGCCGGTGCGGCTGCCTCACCGACGCACACATCACCAGGCTGTTCACCGCCGCGCAGGCCAAGGGCGAAACCCCGCGGCACTGCAATGACGCGTGGACCAACGCCCGCACCAGGTTGGGACTGTAGCCATGGCCGACGACGACAAGACACCGGCCCGCCAGGTCATCACCGACTACGCCCAAGCGCACTTCCGGTACTTCCGCACCGCCGACGGGACCGTGTTCGCCCAGCAGAACGGCCACCCCGTGGCGCGTCCGATCCGCTCCCAGGGCACCTCGGGCAGCCACCGCCAGGAACTTATGGTCGGCCTGTTCAACGACGGGTGCGGCACGTTCAGCGGAACCGCCCTCAAAGAAGCACTCGACCTGATCGAGGCGCTCGCGGTGACACAGGACGTCCAGCCCGTCCACATCCGCGTCGCACCCGGATTCGACGGCGCCACCTGGTTGGACCTGGGCCGCAGCGACGGGCAGTCGGTCCGCATCCACCCCACCGGGTGGGACGTCCGCACCCCCGACCCGCAAGAGGTGTGCTGGCGCCGCACCCAACTCACCGGCGAACTTCCCCTGCCGGACACCGACACCAACGGCAAGGGCATCGATCAGCTGCTCAGCCTGTGCAACTTCGCCAACGCCCAGACCGAAAGCCTGGCTATCGCCTGGCTGATCGGCTGCCTGGGCCCGTCGGTGCCCGTGCCGGCGCCCTTCCTCACCGGCCCCCAAGGAGCGGGCAAGTCCACCGGCGGCCGGATGCTCGTGCGGATCATCGAGGGCATGAGCGGGGACCTGCGGCGCCCTCCCAAAGATGAAGAGAACCTGATCGCCGCCGTGGCGGCCGGATGGGTCACCGCGCTGGACAACCTGTCCCACCTGGCCCCCGACCTGTCCGACCTCATGTGCTGCATCGTCACCGGCGCCGAAACCATCAAACGCGGCCTGTACACCGACTTCGATGTGGTCCGCGCCCGCTACCGGCGCCCCTTGCTGCTGACCGGCATCGACGTGGGCGTCATCCGGCCCGACCTCGCCGAACGCCTCCTCCCGCTCCGACTGGAACGCCCCCGTGTCCGCCGCACCGAGGCCGAACTGTGGCGCGACTACGAAGACGCGCTCCCCGCCATCCTCGGGTCCCTGCTCGACCTCACCGTCAAAGTCCGCGCCGCCGAAGCCGACATCCCCACCGACCTGCGCATGGCCGACTTCGCGCACCTGTGCGCCCAACTCGACGCCGCGACCGGACTTCAAGCGCTCAACGCCTACCGCACCAGCCTCGACGACCTCAACGACGACGTCATCGAAGGTGACCTCCTCGCACAAACCGTCCTCAAACACGCCGCCGACCTCACCGACGGCGACCCGACGCGGATGACCTCCACCGAATGGCTACACCGCCTCACTGGCCTCTACAACGGCGACGACTACCGCCCCCTACCCAAGGGCTGGCCCACCACCGGCAAAGTCCTCTCCGACCGCCTAAAACGCCTCCAACCCACCCTTGCCGCGCGCGGCGTCCTGATCGACTGGGGCCGCACCCCAGACAGCCGCTACATCGAAATGACCCGACGCCCCGCCCCACCACCACACCAGCAAGAGCCGATGCTCTGACGGCGTCGGTGGGGCAAGCAAGAAGAGCACCCCGGGCGCGTCGCGCACGGGAGACGGACGGGGTGCTCTTCTTTCAAGCGTTCGCGCCGAGCGCACATCAACAGACACCCCTTCTCTTTTCCTAAGAGAAGGAACGCTGCGTCATCTGCGTCATGCAGGGACGCAAACCGGCCCCTGACCTGCCGCTACAGCGATGACGCAGAACGGCCCCGGCTGCGTCATCTGCGTCATCTGCGTCATCTGGTGACGCAGCCTGCGTCACCAGATGACGCACCCCGAAACCTCTGCGTCACTCAAACCCGCAGGTCAGAGACACAAATGACGCGGGTGACGCGATGACGCAGAAATCCGCACCTAGGAAAGCCTGCCCATCGAAAGGGATCCCTTCATGGACACGGACGACCTCGCCGCCGTTGATTCCACCCTCGTCCTACTCACCGTCGAAGAGGCCGCCCGCCGACTCCGCATCGGCCGGACCACATGCTTCGCACTCATCCGCGCCGGAGAGCTGGAGTCCATCGACGTTGGCCGTCTCCGTCGCGTCCCCGTCGACGCACCAGCCGAATACGTCGCCCGCCGACGCGCGGCCAAACGAGCTGCTTAACGACGCCCGTGGCGGTGGGCTGTCCCGAACAGGACAGCCCACCGCCGCGCGCTCATCCCGACACCAGGAAACAGGAGCGTGCCTGTGGCAGAAAACAAGAAGAAGCGCACCCGCCGCGCCAACGGCGAATCCGCGATCTACTTCGGAAAGGACGGTCGTTGGCACGCCCGGGTGCCGATGGGCTACAAGGACAATGGGGAGCCATACCGCCGCCACGTGACGCGCCCGACACGCGACGAACTGGTTGAGGAAGTCCGGCGGCTTGAGAACGAGCGCGACGCGGGTTCGGCGCGTCAGCCCGGCAAGCCGTGGACAGTTGAGAAATGGCTTTGGCACTGGGTCGAGAACATCGCCAAACCGACCGTCAGCGAGAACACATACGACGGCTACGAGGTCGCCGTCCGCGTGCACCTCGTTCCCGGTATTGGCAAGCATCGCCTTGACCGCTTGCAGCCCGAGCACCTGGAAAGCCTGTACCGCCGAATGCAGGCGAACGGCGAGCGCAAGGCCGGTACAGCTCACCAGGCCCACCGCACCGCCCGAACCGCCCTAGGGGAGGCGGTCCGGCGCGGCTATGCGGCGAAGAACGCCGCCGCGTTGGCAAAGCCGCCACGGATGGAAGAGGACGAATCCGAGGTAGAGCCCTACTCCGTAGAAGAGGTTCAGCGCCTGTTGCTCGAAGCCAACAAGCGCCGAAACAGCGCCCGTTGGATGCTGGCGCTGGCGCTCGGACTGCGTCAGGGCGAGACGCTCGGACTGCGCTGGTCTGACGTCGACCTCGCCAACGAGTACCTCAAACTGCGCCGAAACCGTCTCCGTCCCAGGTACAAGCACGGGTGCCCGGACGCCTCACCCTGCGGCCGGAAGCCGGGGTACTGCCGAGACAAGGTTCAGGTCCGGCGCGAGACCAAGAACACCAAGTCGCGAGCGGGACGACGTGCCGTGCCTCTGCCCGGCCCGCTGGTCTCGATGCTTCGTGCGCATCGTGAGGCCCAAGCGCGCGAACGCAAGGCGGCCGGCAACCTGTGGGCCGAGTCGGACTATGTGTTCACCAAGCCGCTGGGTGGCCCGCTGAGCCCCAACACGGACTACCACGACTGGAAACGGCTGCTGGAAGACGCGGGGGTTCGGAACGCTCGGCTGCACGACGCCCGGCACACGGCCGCCACCGTGCTCATGCTGCTCGGTGTCCCGGACCGCGTCATCGATCAGATCATGGGGTGGGAGCCGGGCACCTCCGCGAGCATGCGTGCGCGGTACCTCCACGTGCCTGACGCCATGCTCAAGGACGTGGCCCGGAAGATCGCCGATGCCATCTGGGGACCACCGGAAACGCTCCCTGTGGACAAAAACCAGGACAACGGGGGCTGAGGACAACAACAAGAGGGCCCGCTGATCTTCAGCGGGCCCTTCGTTTGGCCTGGTGAGGCTGGCGGAGGATGCGAGATTCGAACTCGCGAGCGCTTGCACGCAACACGCTTTCCAAGCGTGCGCCCTAGGCCACTAGGCGAATCCTCCATAGGAGAGCCTACCGGTTCTCGGGGAGTGACCTGACATCAATTACGGCGCGGATGGGGACCGGGCCGTACACGTGAGGAAAGAGCTCGCCACCGGCGGGTTCGTACCGGACGGGCGCGTCCAGGAGGGCCACGTCGATGGTCAGCAGGACCAGGCCGTCTCGGTCGATGCCGGTGTAGAAGCGGCCGAGGACGCCGTCCACCTGGTCCATGTCGGACGAGCAGTGGATGAAGCCCTCCTCGTCCAGCGTCCGGCCCAGGGTCGACATGGTGTACGACACGCCCGTGTCCCGGGCGGATTCCCAGTGGGTTCGTTCGGCGATGTGCAGGAGCGTGCCCTGGGGTGACGGGGACATGAGCCGGAGACTACGCGGGAAGCGTGGCGTTCCGGGGTGGGGGATGCCATAGACTTTGGGCAGACCCCTCGCACGGCGTCACCCTGTGAACCTCCCCAGGGCCGGAAGGCAGCAAGGATAAGCAGGCTCTGGCGGGTGTGCGGGGGGTCCCTTTGGTTTGACGGCGACGATCTGCTTCCGACGCTCTGCTTCTCGAGGGAGGGCGGACCCCCGATGAGTCTGGCTCTGTACCGCAAGTACCGGCCAGCGACGTTCGCCGAGCTGAAGGGGCAGGAACATGTCGCCGAGCCCCTGCAGCAGGCGCTGCGCAACGGCCGGATCAACCACGCGTACCTGTTCAGCGGTCCGCGCGGCTGCGGTAAGACGTCCAGCGCCCGGATCCTCGCCCGCTCGCTGAACTGCGAGCAGGGGCCGACCCCCGACCCGTGCGGCAAGTGCGACTCATGCGTCGCGCTCGGGCCGTCCGGGACGGGGCACATCGACGTGATCGAGATCGACGCCGCCTCCCACGGTGGTGTCGACGACGCCCGCGATCTGCGGGAACGTGCCTTCTTCGCCCCGGTTTCGGCGCGCTTCAAGGTGTACATCATCGACGAGGCGCACATGGTGACCCGGGAGGGCTTCAACGCGCTGCTGAAGCTCGTCGAGGAGCCGCCGCCGCACCTGAAGTTCGTGTTCGCGACGACCGAGCCGGAGAAGGTCATCGGGACGATCCGGTCCCGGACCCACCACTACCCGTTCCGGCTGATTCCGCCGGGTGTGCTGCAGGAGCTCGTCGAGGAGATCCTGCGGAGCGAGGACGTCCCGTACGAGGCGTCGGCGCTGCCGCTGGCCGTCCGGGCCGGGGCCGGTTCCGCGCGCGACACGCTGTCGATCCTGGATCAGCTGCTCGCCGGGTCGGACGAGAAGGGCATCACGTACACGCGGGCCGTCTCGCTCCTCGGATACACCGACTCCGCGCTGCTGGACGAGGTCATCGCGGCCTTCGCGGCCCGGGACGGCGCCGCCGTGTTCGCCGCCGTCGACAGGGTGATCGAGAGCGGCCAGGACCCGCGCCGTTTCACCGCCGACCTGCTGGAACGCATCCGGGACCTGGTGATCCTTTCGAACGTCCCGGAGGCCGCGGGTTCGGGGCTGCTGAACGCCCCGCCGGACGAGCTGGAGCAGATGCGGCGCCAGGCGTCCTCGATGGGCCCCGGGGAGCTGACCCGCGCGGCCGATCTGCTGCACACCGGCCTCACCGAGATGCGCGGCGCCACGTCTCCGCGGCTGCTGCTGGAGCTGATCTGCGCCCGGATCCTCCTGCCGGCCGCGTACGAGGACGAGGCGTCCATGTTCGCCCGCCTCGACCGCCTGGAGCGCCAGGCTGCCGGCGGCGGCCCCGGCGGCGGCCAGGGCGGCGCCGGCGGCGCGGACCGCCTGTCGCAGGCATTCAGTGCCGCACCCCCCGCCGCGCAGCCGGGCCCCGCGCAGCCGGGCCCCGCGAGGGGGGCGTCCGCGCAGGAAACGCCGAGGCAGGAAGCCCCCGCGCAGGGAAGCCCTGGGCAGGCAGAGCGCGATGGCGGTTCTCAATCTCGCGGAGACAACTCCCCGCCCTCCCAGGGGGGCGACCCCACTTCCAGTGTCAACCCCCGCCCCACCACCGCACCATCAGAACAGCGTTCTGTGGATAACCGCGGCGCCACGCCCGCGCCGAGCCCTCCGGCGCCCGCGCCGAGCCCTCCGGCGCCCGCCTCCGGCGGGGGGACGGACTTCGCCACCATCCAGCGGCTCTGGCCGGATGTCGTGGAGGCCGTGAAGCAGAAGAGCCGCGCGACCTGGATGGTCATCATGTCCGGGGTGCAGCCGGTGTCACTCGAGGGCAAGGTCCTCACGCTCGGCTTCGACGCGGAGGGACGCCGTCTGGGCTTCGTCAACGGCGGACGCGACACCGTCCTCCGCGAGGTCTTCAAGGAGCGGATGGGCGTCGACTGGCGGATCGAGACCGTCGTCGGCGGAGCGTCCGGCGGGCCTCCACCGGGGAGGCCGGGCCCTAGCGGTGGGTTCGGTGGGGCGGCCACACCGAACCCGGCCCCGCAACCGCGGCCGCCCGTCCAGCCCCCTGCGCCCAGGGCCGAACCGGTCCCGGAACCGCCGCCCCCGCCGCCGGACGAGCCTCCGCCGCCGCCCGAGCCGCCACCGGTGGACGAGAGCGACGAGGTCGACCCCGAAGGCGACGCGGACGCCGAGGGCACAGAGGCCGAGATGAACGGGATGGCGCTCATCCAGCGCGAGCTCGGCGGCCAGATCATCCGCGAGATCGACAACTCCTGACCTGCCCGGTCCCGGCATGAGCGGGCACGCCGAGGCGACCGTCCGCGGTACCGCCTCCGCCATGCCGCAATCCAGGATCAAATAACCGTTCGATCACGGATCCGGGACGCGGGGAAAGCGATTCGGCCTTCCGGACAAGCAATCGGTAGAGGCCGTGATCGCGCGGCCCGCTCCCGCAGAGAGGACGGCACGTGAAGGCAGGACTCCGTATGGTCATCACCGCCGGTATCGTCACCGCGACGACACTGGCTCCGGCGGCCGCGACGGTCACCGGGGCTTCGGCCGCCGGCAAGGTCACAGTCAAGATCTCCAAGGCCAACGTGGAGTACGCCCGCGTCGAGGTGAAGAACGGGACCGACAAGACCCTCAAGGACGTGGAGGTCGACCTGTGTTACGACGGGGGGCCCTGCAAGAAGCTGAACCGGTGGCTCGACACGATCAAGCCGGGGGACACCGTCGCCTACACCGGCACGTGCACCCGGCACAAGAAGATCTACGGCCTGGTCCAGTACCCCAGTGACCACGGCGAGCACTCGGGCACCATCACCTGCTGAGGCGAACGCGGCAAGCCCCGGCCCACGGCCGGGGCTTGCCGCATGAGTGCCTGCACACGGGAGACACGGTGCAGCGGTCCCCTGGCGAATCGGCACACCGGCGACTGCACTTACGGGAGGGTGTCGCGAACCCGTAGTCTCGTGGGACGGACGTCCGGTGGCTGGCGGAGCGCCAGGAATAGGGCCCTCGGGGGCCGGAAGAGGGAGTGCACCGTGGAACCCGGTGGTCAGCTGAACATGCAGGAACTGCTCCAGCAGGCGCAGGCCATGCAGGAGCAGCTCTTCAACGCGCAGCGTGAGCTCGCGGAGGCCGAGGTGAAGGGCACCGCCGGCGGCGGGCTCGTCACCGCGACGGTCAACGGGCAGGGCGAGGTCACGGGGCTGTCGATCGACCCGAAGGCCATCGACCCCGACGACCCGGCCGACACCGCGGAGACCATCGCCGACCTCGTGCTGGCCGCGATCCGCGACGCCGCCCGCGAGGCGCAGGAGCTCCAGCAGGAGAAGATGGGGCCGCTCGCGCAGGGCCTCGGCGGCGGCATCCCCGGCCTCGGCGGCGGAGGCGGAGCCGGCGGCGGTCTGCCCGGCGGTTTCCCCGGGCTCGGCGGCTGAGCGGGCGACGACTCAGGAAAGGAGGGGTCCGTTGTACGAAGGGGTGGTTCAGAACCTCATCGACGAGCTGGGCAGGCTGCCCGGCGTCGGCCCCAAGAGCGCGCAGCGGATCGCCTTCCACCTCCTCGCCGCCGATCCGGCCGACGTCGAACGCCTCGGCAAGGCGCTCAAGGAGGTCAAGGACAAGGTCCGCTTCTGCAAGACGTGCGGGAACGTCGCGGAAGAAGAGGAATGCCGGATCTGCCGTGACGCGCGCCGCGACCCCCACGTCATCTGCGTGGTGGAGGAGTCCAAGGACGTCGTCGCGATCGAGAAGACCCGCGAGTTCCGCGGCCGCTACCACGTCCTCGGCGGCGCGATCAGCCCGATCGAGGGCGTCGGACCGGACGACCTGCGCATCCGCGAGCTGATGCAGCGCCTCGCGGACGGGACGGTGACCGAGCTGATCCTCGCCACCGACCCCAATCTGGAAGGCGAGGCGACGGCGACGTACCTCGCCCGGCTCGTCAAGCCCATGGGCATCACCGTCACCCGTCTGGCCAGCGGCCTGCCGGTCGGTGGCGATCTTGAGTACGCAGACGAGGTGACGCTTGGCCGCGCATTCGAAGGACGGAGGCTGCTCGATGTCTGACGCCAACAGCCCGCAGGACTGGAACGCCCTCGCCGAACGCGTGGCGTGCCACGTCGACAACTACCTGAACGGACTGGAGGCGGTCGCCCGCGGCGACGGCGGGACGCACACCATCCCGCTCCTCCTCCTCGAAGTGTCGCAGGTCATCCTGGCCGGCGCGCAGCTCGGCGCCAGCGCCGACGTGATCCTTCCGGACAACTGGGAACCCGAGGTCGGCGACGACCCCGACCTCGACTCGATCCGGCAGGGCCTCTGCGAGCGGCTCGAAGCGCTGGACGAGTACGTCGAGGTCTTCGACCCCTACAAGGACACCGAGCCGACCTCGTACCGCCTGTCGGACGACCTCGTGGACGTCGCCAGCGATCTCGTCCACGGGCTCCGCCACTACAACCAGGACCGGCCGCTGGAGGCCCTCTGGTGGTGGCAGTACTCCTACTTCAACCACTGGGGCAACCACGCGGGCGCCGCCCTGCGCGCCCTGCACGCCTTCGTCGCCAACGCCCGTCTGGACGTCTCGACGGAAGTGGCCAGGGCCTAGTCGCCTAACCGGACGCGCCGAAACTCACCGACGCGCCTAACGCCCACGCGACCAGTTCGGCCGCCTTCTCCACGTCCGAGCCGATCTGTCCGCCCGTCTCGGACGCCCACGCGTACTGGCGCAGATCGTCGTCCCAGACGATGGTCGCCTCCTGTCCCCGGTACGCGACGGACAGCACGCCCCGGTCGTCGTCCGGCCGCGTTGCCGACACCTGCGGCGCCCGCCGCCGCAGGGCCGCGTACAGCGAATGAAGCGGCCCCCTGGGCACTCGCGGCAAGTCCTCGAACGCGGCCATCGACTCTCCCATCGGCTCGGTCACGACAGCGGACGCCCGCCAGGCCGGCGCCCGCCGTTACATAGACGCTTTGCCCCGCTTTCGGGTGGTCCACCGAGAAGATCTCATCACACCGCGGCCGTGTCGTCTCCGGCCGTGTCGTCTTCATTCGCGCCGTCTCCGTCCGTGGAAGCGGTGCGGGCGCCGTAGAGGTGGCCTTCGGCGGCGCGGGTGGCCATGACGGCCACATCGCCCACGTCCATCGACGCGAGGGGCTCGATGCCCAGCAGGTAGCGGCAGTAGGCGATGCCGAGGGTCTGGCTCAGCAGGAGGGCGGCGCGCTCGCGGACGTCCGGGTCGTCCGGCAGGGCCTTCCGCAGGGCGGGGACGATCTCCTTGTCGAAGATGGCCTGGACGCGGGCCGCGGCATCGGGGTGGGTGGGCGCCGTGCGCAGCAGGACGGCCTCGGCGGCGTTATCGCCGGCCTCCCAGCGGGCCAGGAACGCCCGCACGTAGGCGGCGGCCGCGTCCCCGGCGTCGCCGAGGTCGGGAACGGCGAGGTCGATGGCCGAGGCGGCGGCGTAGAGGTCGGCCTTGCTGCCGAAGTACCGGATGACCATGGACGGGTCGATGCCGGCGTCCGCGGCGATGGCGCGGATCGTCGCCCGCTCGTAGCCGTCGCCCGCGAACCGCCGCCGGGCCGCACTCAGGATCGCGGTCCTGGTCGCCGCGGAGCGCTCGGTGAAAGCCATGCCCGCCAACATATGCCATCACGCGTTGGCAAACGCCGGTTCGACGGTCTAGAGTCCATCACGTGTTGGCCATCAAACGTTGGCAAACAGGCATTGGTATAGGAGTCGACCATGCAGGCTCTCCCGCAGTCCGCCGACGTGCTCGTCATCGGCGCAGGTCCCGTCGGGTTGTCGCTCGCCACCTCGCTCCGGCAGCACGGTGTGGACGCGGTCCTGCTGGACCGGGCGGCCGAAGGCGCGAACACCTCCCGGGCGGCCGTCGTCCATGCCCGCACGCTGGAAGTGCTGCGCGACATCAAGGTCACCGACGAGCTGATCGAGCGCGGCCTCGTCGTGCCGCGCTTCACCGTCCGTGAACGGGACCGCGTCCTGCTCACCGTCGAGTTCGGCGAGCTGCCGACCGACTTCCCCTACACGCTGCTCGTCCCCCAGAACATCACCGAAGAGATCCTGCTTCGCCGCCTGGAGGCGGTCGGCGGGCAGGTGAACCGGCCCTTCGAGGTGACCGGGCTGACACAGGACGAGGACGGCGTGACGGCCGCTCTCGCCGGTGGCGAGCGGCTCCAGGCCCGCTACGTGGTCGGGGCGGACGGGATGCACAGCATCGTCCGCGAGCACACCGGGATCGCCTTCGAGGGCGACGCCTACCCGGAGTCCTTCGTGCTGGCGGACGTGCACCTGGACTGGGCCGGCGCCGGAGACGAGGTCATGCTGTTCTTCTCCCCGGAAGGCGTGACGGTGGTCGCTCCGCTGCCCGGAGGACGGCACCGCATCGTCGCGACCGTCAACGAGGCCCCCAAGGAGCCGACCGCCGCCGATGTCCAGGCGCTCCTGGACGGCCGGGGCCCGAAGGAGCACCCGGCGGTGGTCCGGGACGTCGTGTGGAGTTCACGCTTCCGCGTCCACCACAGGCTGGCCGCGCACTACCGCTCGGGACGCGTCTTCCTGGCCGGAGACTCCGCCCACGTCCACAGCCCCGCGGGCGGGCAGGGCATGAACACCGGCATCCAGGACGCCCTCGTGCTCGCGGACAAGCTCGCCGCCGTCCTCAACGACGGCGCGCCCGACGGCACGCTGGACGCTTACGAGACGGAACGCCGTCCCATCGCCGAGCACGTCGTCTCCTTCACCGACAAGATGACGCATGTCGCGACGGTCGGCAGCCCGGTCCTCCGCGGCATGCGCAACACCCTGCTGCGCGCTCTCGACTGGGTCCCGGCCGTTCACCGCACGATGGCTATGAACCTCTCCGAACTCTCCACCGACCCCGCCCGGCACCGCTGAGGCGTCCGGTGGCCCGCTAATCCGGTTGCCTCCCGCGGCCGCGGCATCGGACCATGCGGGGGTGCGGTTTTCGATCAACATTCCGAATTTCGGGGACTTCGCGGACCCGCGGACGGTGGCCCGGGTCGCGGCGGCGGCGGAGCAGGCGGGCTGGGACGGGCTGTTCGTCTGGGACCACGTCGTCCATGTGAAGAGCCACCGCAAGGCCTTCGGGGACCCGTGGATGCTGCTCACCGCGGCGGCGCTGGCGACCGACCGGATCAGGCTCGGCACCCTCGTCACCCCGGTCCCGCGGCGGCGGCCGCAGCAGCTCGCCCGCCAGGTCGCGACCCTCGACGTCCTCAGCGGCGGACGGGTGATCTTCGCGGCGGGCCTGGGCGGGCCGGTCGAGGACGAGTACGGAGCCTTCGGGGAGCCCACCGACAAGGCGGTGCTGGCCGAGCGGCTGGACGAGGGGCTCGGCCTGCTCGAACGGTACTGGTCCGGGGAGCCGGTGACGCACCACGGGCGGCACTACCAGGTGGATGACGTGGCGCTGCTGCCCGCCACCGCGCAGCGTCCCCGTCCGCCCGTGTGGGTCGCGGGGTTCTGGCCGAACCGGCGGCCGATGCTCCGGGCCGCCCGCTGGGACGGCGCGGTCCCGCTGTTCGGCCCCGGCTCGCACGGATACGCCCCCGCCGCCGAGGACGTCCGCGACCTGGCCGCCTTCGTGCGGCGGCATCGCGAAGGGGACGGGCCGTTCGAGATCGTGGTGGGCGGTGCCAGCCCCGCCGACGCGCGCGACCTCGTCGGTCCGCTCATGGACGCGGGTGCCACCTGGTGGGACGAGCGCCGCCGCATCGACAGCGTGGAGAACGAGCGGCTCGGACCCGTCCTGCGCCGCATCGAGGAGGGCCCGCCGGCCCTGTGATCATGCCATTGAGCGGGCGTGCCTCGACCGGCACGCCCGCTCAATGGCAGCGCTCACGACGTCAGGTGATCGGCGCCTTCCAGGTCGCCTCCCACGTCTTCGGGCCGACGATGCCGTCGACACTCAGCCCCTTCTCCTTCTGGAAGGCCCTGCAGACCTCCTCCGAGTGGGTGCCGTAGATGCCGTCCACCACGAGGCTCGTCCAGCCGCGCTTGCGCATCTTGTCCTGCCAGGTACGCACGTCGTCACCTTTCATCAAGGTGAGGAATCGACCTGGCCAGGGCGGACCCTGTACGGATTGTTGCTTAGCGCTTTGCTGGGTCTGGGTCATGCCTATCGCCTCCTTGCGGTCGTTGCTCCTTCCTCTGCTCACTCTCCAAAGTGGGGCATCAAGGAAACAACGCCCATGCGGGAAGCGTTCGGCAAAAATCGGGCCGCGTGCCGCCGGGCCTCCGCGAAGCGGAATCGAAATGGTGAAAGTTTCAATTCTTCGTGTTCGCGGGCCGCCCTTCACCGTCCCCGCTCGGCACCGGCACCGGCAGCGGCGCGGAGGCCGTCGCCGTCGCCTCCGCGTTGGCGATCTCCCGCGCCGCCTTCGGATCGGCGGTCCCGTGCACGCCGTCCAGCACCTCCCGGCCCTGCCTGTCCACGAAGTTGGTGAACAGCTCCTGCGAGTAGCCGAGGACGACCGCCCAGGCGATGATCTGGCCCGACGTGTCGAGGGCGCTCAGCCCCGGGATGAACTCGCCGCGCAGGAGAATGATGCCGAGCACGGCCACGATCGCCCCGGTGGGCAGTTTTAGGAGGGCCAGCGCGACGGGGATCCCGAAGGCGGTCGAGGTCCCCCGGACCTTCCGCAGGGCGGCGGCGGCCGCGATGCAGGCCGCCGTCATCCCGGCGATCTCGACGATGACGTAGTCCCCGGGAGAGGCCGTCCGGCCGGCCATCTGCCCCGCCGAGGCACCGGACGGCAGGCTGACGGACCTGCTCGGGCAGACGACACCGAACTCCTGCCGGGAACCGTTGGCGAGCGTGAAGCACAGTGGCACGGCCGACTTCCAGATGGCCCCGAGCACGGCGATGGCGATCGCGAGGCCGAACAGCAGGGCCGTCACCCAGCGCACGAGCCGTGCGAAATTCGCGGCGCGCAGTTTCTCCTTCATCGAGGCCTCTCGCGCGGCGTCGACCGCGTCCAGCACGGTCGACATCGCCTCGGACGACGGCGTGGCATGCCCGGAGGCGCGCGCCCCTATCCATCGGTGGCGACGGCCGTCCGCGGCTTGGGCGGCATGGCTCGCCAGCTGCGCCTGCTGCATGTTCCGCGCCACGTCCTCGGCGGCGATCCTGCGCGTGTCGTTCGCAGGAAGGTGCTGCTTGATGATGGCGAACAGGTCCGGCAGGTGCGGTGCGAGATCCTCGGGAGGAAGCGTCTTCCACCACAAGGTGCGCGCGGAATTGACGTGCATCTGCGCTGCGGACACATGGGACGCTGTCGGGCCCCGCCGATGCACATCGACGTCGATGA
Organism: Spirillospora sp. CA-128828; assembly: GCF_050945415.1. NCBI lineage: Bacteria > Bacillati > Actinomycetota > Actinomycetes > Streptosporangiales > Thermomonosporaceae > Spirillospora > Spirillospora sp. CA-128828. The sequence continues at coordinate 9,448,529 of NZ_CP191986.1, read as the reverse complement.
CGCGGAGCGCGCTGCGCACGGCATGCCGGGCGTTGGACAGGAGTTGTGCGTGCTCGGCGGAACCCGGGTCGGAAGCCCGGGCCTCCAACGCGGCGTCCAATTCCCGGGCGTTCGCGCGAACTCCTTCGCAGAGGACCCAGGAAGCTCGCTCGTGGGTCCATTCGGAGAATCTGGACACGAACGGTATTCGCGATGGCCGGCGCCCCATATGCACAGGTCCCCTCGGTAGGTGACATGCCCGTGCATCGTCTTGCGGCCGGCATCCAGCCTAATTGCGTGCCGGTCCACGCAAATACATCACCTGGTACATTGTCGGCCATTTCGCCTGACGGGATCGCGCGGCGGGCCGGGCGATCCCGTCGCCTCGCACTCCGCGACCGGGCGGCCCGGCGGCCGCCTCCTCCTCACCCTGTGCGACCGGGCGGTAGTTACCTGGTCGTGATCCATGGGCGTGGGCTCGGTAGACTCGTCGTCCGGTACGCCTGACCCCGATCCGAGGAGCGCCCACCCGTGGCTCTTGTCGTGCAGAAGTACGGTGGCTCCTCCGTCGCCGACGCCGAAGGCGTCAAGCGGGTCGCCCAGCGCATCGTCGCGACGAAGAAGGCGGGCAACGACGTGGTCGTCGTGGTCTCCGCCATGGGCGACACGACGGATGACCTCATCGATATGGCCAAGCAGGTCAGTCCCCTGCCGCCGGGCCGTGAGCTGGACATGCTGCTCACCGCGGGCGAGCGGATCTCGATGGCCCTGCTGGCCATGGCCATCGCCAACCTGGGCCATGAGGCCCGCTCGTTCACCGGCTCCCAGGCGGGAGTGATCACCGACGGCTCGCACGGCCGAGCCAAGATCATCGACGTGACGCCGGGACGGATCCGGACCGCTCTGGACGAGGGCTCGATCTGCATCGTGGCCGGGTTCCAGGGCGTCTCGCAGGGTACGAAGGACATCACCACGCTCGGCCGGGGCGGATCCGACACGACGGCCGTCGCGCTCGCGGCGGCGCTGGACGCCGACGTCTGCGAGATCTACTCCGACGTCGACGGGGTCTTCACCGCCGACCCGCGCATCGTGCCCGCCGCGCGCAAGATCCCGAAGATCTCCTACGAGGAGATGCTGGAGATGGCGGCGAGCGGCGCGAAGATCCTGCATCTGCGCTGCGTGGAGTACGCGCGCCGGTACAACATCCCCATCCACGTGCGATCCTCCTTCAGCCAGAAGGAGGGCACGTGGGTCATCGACAGCAGTGAGATCGAGGGACAGGACATGGAGCAGGCGATCATCTCCGGCGTCGCGCACGACCGGAGCGAGGCCAAGATCACCGTGGTGGGGGTCCCGGACAAGGTCGGTGAGGCCGCCACGATCTTCACGGTGCTGTCCGACGCCGAGATCAACATCGACATGATCGTGCAGAACGTGTCGGCGGCGTCCACCGGACGGACCGACATCTCGTTCACGCTGCCGTCCACCGACGGGCAGAGCGCGCTGACCGCACTCAACAAGCTGAAGGAGCGGATCGGGTTCGAGTCGCTCCGCTACGACGACCGCATCGGCAAGGTGTCGCTGATCGGCGCCGGGATGCGGTCGCACCCCGGCGTCACCGCGACGCTGTTCGGCGCGATCGCCGACGCGGGAGTGAACATCGAGATGATCTCCACCTCGGAGATCCGGATCTCGGTCGTCGTCGCCCAGGACGACATCGACACTTCGGTCGCCGCCGCGCACCGCGCGTTCGACCTCGACTCCGACCAGGTCGAGGCCGTCGTCTACGGAGGCACCGGCCGCTGACGTCCCGGAGGGCCGCGCGGGACGTCCCGCGCGGCCTTCTGCGTCGCGGGACGCATTCGCACGTGGCGGGGCGTGGCAGCATCCGTCCGGGAACCGGTCGCGGACCGCGGTAGTTCTGAGGATGTGAGTGCGACGATGGACTCTGCTTCCGGCCTGCCCACCCTCGCGGTCGCCGGCGCGGCCGGGGCGGTCGGATCGGTGCTGCTCGACCTGCTGTCCACCCGCCGGAACCTGTACGGGGAGATCCGGCTCGCCGACTCGGAACGGTCCGCCGGGCGGACGCTCCGGGTGCGCGGTGAGGACGTCGGGGTGTCGGCACTCGCCCCGGAGGTCTTCGAGGGCGCCGACGTGGCGATGTTCGCCGTGCCGGACGCGGTCGCCGCGCAGTGGGCGCCGGTCGCCGCGGCGGGCGGAGCCGTGGTGATCGACGGTTCCCGGGCGTTCCGGACGAGGCCGGACGTCCCGCTCGTCGTCCCCGAGGTCAACCCCGAGCGGGTCCGGGACCGTCCCCGGAGCATCGTCGCGGGCCCCGGCTGCGCGACGCTGTCGATGATCGTGGCGATCGGCGCGCTGCACCGGCGGTACGGGCTGAAGGAGCTGGTGGTCGCGTCCTACCAGGCGGCCTCCGGGGTGGGGCTGGACGGCATCGACACCCTGTACACGCAGCTGGAGAAGGTCGGCGGCGACCGCGCGCTCGGCAACCGGGCGGGCGACATCCGGGGTGTGGTCGGCGAGCTCGGCCCGTTCCCGGCGCCGCTCGCGATGAACGTCGTCCCGTGGACCGGGACGCACGCCGAGGGCGGCTGGACGTCCGACGAGGCCGGCCTCCGGGACGAGACCCGCAAGATCCTCGGGTTGCCCGAGCTGAAGGTGTCGGCGACCTGTGTCCGCGTCCCGGTGCTCGTCGGTCACTCGATGGCCGTGCACGCGGTGTTCGAGGGGCGCACCGGCCGCCGCGAAGCGCAGGACGTGCTCGCCCGGTCGCCCGGTGTCGTCCTGTGCGACAACCCCGAGATGCGCGAGTTCCCGACCCCGTCCGACGTGGCCGGCACCGATCCGACCTGGGCGGGCCGCGTGCGGTGCTCCCCCGACGACCCGCACGCGCTCGACCTGTTCCTATGCGGCGACAACCTCCGCAAGGGCGCGGCCCTCAACACCGTCCAGACGGCCGAACTGATCACCGCGGACCTGACCGGCTGAGCCCTGCGAGGACGGGACGTCGCGCTCGGGCTTTAGGGTGGCATGCGTGACCGAGACGAAGGCCGTGAAGTCCGAGCAGACGCGCGCCATGATCGTCGAGACGGCGCTGCGCCTGTTCCGGGAGCGCGGGTACGAGGCGACGACGATGCGGGCGATCGCCAAGGAGGCGGGCGTCTCGGTCGGCAACGCCTACTACTACTTCGGATCCAAGGAAGAGCTGATCCAGGCGTACTACGACGAGCTGCAGGACGAGCACGTCGCCGCCTGCCGGGCCGTCCTCGGCTCCGAGACCGAGTTCGCGCCCCGGCTGCTGGGCGTTCTGAAGGCGCGGGTCGACACGATGATCCCGTACCACGAGTTCGCCGGGAAGTTCTTCAAGTTCGCCGCGGAGCCGACCAGCCCGCTCAATCCGTTCAGCGCCGAGTCGGGCCCGGCCCGCGACTCCGCGGTGGCGATCTACCGGGAGGTCGTCGAGGGCTCCGACCTCAAGATCGACCGGGAGTTCCGGGCGGAGCTGCCCGAGCTGCTGTGGATCTACTCGATGGGCATCGTCCTGTACTGGGTGCACGACGACTCGCCGGGCTGCCGCAAGACCTACCTCCTCGTCGAGCGGACGGTCCCGCTGGTCAACCGCATGGTGGCGATGTCGCGCATCCCCGGCTTCAAGTCGGTGACCCGCGAGCTCGTCGGGATCATCCGCGAGGTCCGCGCCTGACTCAGCGGAACGTGATGTCCCAGTGGTCCTTCTCGCGGGCGAAGACGGTGCCGTCCGGTGAGCGGTGGAGCCGTGCCCCGTCGCCCCGGACACCGGTGGACGGGTACCGCTCGATCATGCGGTCGACGCAGTCGCCCGTCGCGATGTCGAGCTTGTAGCCGTTCCCGTGGCCGTAGGTGCCGCCCGCGTGACCGTGCTCGGTGCCGCCGGTCACGGTGATCTCGCAGCCGCTCTCCTTGGCGAAGTCGATCAGGCCCTTGATCGTCCCCCACCGGACGCCCTCGAACGACGTGCAGGCCGCGACCGCCCGGTTCGAGCATTGACCGGTCGACCGCCATCCGATCCCGTTCGCGCGCAGCGTGTATTTGGCGAACTGCTGTTCCAGGCGCAGCGACTTCGGTAATTCCGGCGGCTCGTCCCGCGGAGGCGCCACGGATGCGGACGCCACGTTGAGCAGGCGCACCACGCTGGAAGCGGGCGCGGGGCCGGGCGGGCGCGCGTCTCCCATGGAGCTTCGGGCGGCGGATGCGTGCGGGGACGCGGCGGCGAGCATCGCCGCGGCGACGGTAAGGGCCGCGACCATGGCGGCCAGGCGGAAGGCCGGATGATGAGGCAGCGCATGGGCGTGGTGCGGCCGTGGCATGTGAGATCCCCCCGATCGGTGTGTCCGGGGGGCGGGCCGGTCCGTACCGGGCCGGCCTTGCCTGGTGGCTGATCGGAGAGGTGCCCGGGGGTCGATCTTGTAAAACCCCGGGGGACGGGCGAGGTGCGCCCGCCCCCCGGAAAGATCAGGACATGCCGAGGTGTTTGCGGGCGAAACCCATCTCGGCCGCCATCTGGTTGATCCGCTCCTCCACCACCAGGGAGCCGTGGCCCGCGTCGTAGCGGTAGACCTCGTGCGGGTGTCCCTGCTCGTCGAGCCGGGCGAGGTAGTTGTCGATCTGCCGGATGGGGCAGCGCGGGTCGTTCTCCCCCGCCAGGATCAGGACGGGCGCCTTCACCTGCGCGACGTAGGTGATCGGGGACGACTCGCGGTAGCGGTCCGGGACCTCGTCCGGGGAGCCGCCGAACAGGGACCGGTCGAACGCCTGCAGGCCCTCCATCTCGTCCTCGTACGCGGCGACGTAGTCGGCGACGGGGACGGCCGCGACGGCGACGCTCCAGTCGTCCGGCCGGGTGCCGATGCCGAGCAGGGTGAGGAACCCGCCCCACGAGCCGCCGGTGAGGACCAGCCGCGCCGGGTCGGCGAGACCCGACGCCACCGCCCAGTCGCGGACGGCCTTGACGTCCTCCAGTTCGGTGAGGCCGACGCGCTGCTCGATGGCGTCGCGCCACTCGGAGCCGTAGCCGGTCGATCCCCGGTAGTTGACCCGGACGACCGCGAAGCCGTGGTCGATCCAGGCGGCGGCCGTCGGGACGAACGAGTCGTCGTCCTGCGCGGTCGGCCCGCCGTGGACATCGAACACCGTCGGGTAGGGGCGGTCGCCCTCCGGCCTGCTGACCAGGGCGTGGATGCGCCCGCCGGGGCCGTCCACCCACACGTCCTCGACCGGGACGGACGGCGGCGCCGCCGGCCCCGGAGGCGTGAGGACGACCGCGCCGGACGTGGAGCGGATCACCGGCGGCTCGGCGGCGGACGACCAGGAGAACTCGACCGCCCCGTCCGGCCGTACGTCCGCCCCGCCGATCACCCCGCGCGGTGTGTCGATCTTGGTGAGCGAACCGTCCGACAGGTCGTACCGGTAGAGCTCGTCGCGGGCCTCGTGCGAGTGGGAGATCAGCAGCGCCGTCCCGTCCGGGTACCAGTCGGCGCCGATCTCGCCGGGCAGATCGAGGACGATCTCCTGCTCGGTGCCCGCGACCGGGTCCCAGATGAGCATCTCCTCCCGGCCGCGCCGCTCATGGTTGACCAGCAGGCGCGTGTCGCCCTCGACCGGCGCGAACCCGGCGCCGTAGACGCCTTTGCCTGGGCCGTCCCAGAGGTCGGCGACCGTGGAGCCGTCGGGACGCACGACGCGCAACGCCATGTGCCGGCTGTCGCCGTGCTCACTGTGCCCTATCGCGATCAGGGTTTCGTCCCGGGAGAGGGCGGCGACGTGCGCGTCCTCTGCGTGGTGGTAGAGCACGTCTGGGGCCGAACCAGGCCGGCAGAAATGGATCGTGTTTCCCTGGTCGGTCGTTCGTCCGACTACGGCGAGACCACTGCGGCCTAGGGACAGCCCAGACGGATACGACGGTTCCAGTTCGGGAACGGCCGGAACGCTCTGCGTGCCGTCGAACGGGATGCGCTGCCAGACACCGAACTCGTCTCCGTCCGTGTCGGCGAACCACCACACCCATTCACCTGACGGGTCGACGGTCCCCATCCACGTGCCGTTGGGACGTTCCGTCACCTGGCGCTGCGCGCCGGTGTCGCGGTCCCACGTGTAGATCTCCCAGGTCCCGGTCGCGTTCGACCGGTAGATGCTACGGCTCGGGGCGTCACGCGCCCATCGGGGCAGGCTCATCCGGGCAGCCCGGAAACGCGCCTTCCAGCGCTCGTCGTCGACCATGCCCCCAGTATCGCCACCGGCCGGGGTCATCGCGTGGGGCGACTCCGGGCCCGGTCAGACACCGGGGGGCACGGAGCCGTCCGAGGTCTCCCACGTCTCGTTCGGGATGCTCCGGTCGGTCATCGGGCGTTTCGCCTGGTTCAGCGTGCGGTGGACGGCTCGCGCGACGCGTTCGGTCGTCTCCACCCCGTACGCCATGGACGGCGTGTCCCTGGTGAGCACCACGATCATGTAGTCCGCACCGTGTCGGTCGAGATCGTGCCCGTCGAACGCGCCGATGCTGTGCACGCGCCAGTACCGGTTGTGGCGCGGCAGCCAGCCGTTCTTCACATGCCAGGTGATTCCGGTGGGACGCCCTGCCGGAGTACCCCAGCGCTGGGACGGGACGACCTCGTGCATCAGCCCGAGCGCGTACGCGCGGGCCTTGTCCGGCAGCAGGGCGTTGTGGGAGGTGAAGTGTTCGAGCAGCTTGACCTCGTCGTTCGCGGTGATCTGCGTCAGTCCCCAGCGTCCGCCGGGATCGAGCGCCGTGTGGGTCATCCCGGCCCGGTCGAGGAACCGTGCGATGCGGGCCGGGCCGACGGAACGCCACAGGGACGATGCCGCGCCGTTGTCCGACCGGGTGATCATCTTGCGGGCCCGGGATCTCTCGGACGCCGTCAGCGGGCGCCGCTCGTCCGCCGCCTTCCGCAGCAGCGCGGCCAGGATCGTCGCCTTGACGACGCTCGCCGAGTCGTAGTGCCGTCCGCCCGCGACGGCGCAGCGGATGCCGCGCTCGCGGTCGTACACGGCGACCGACTCGACGCCGGCCCGCTCGTCCAGGGACCGCTCGATCCGCGCGCCGAGCCGCTCGGCGATGTGCGGATGCGCGGACGAGGCGCAGGGGCCGTCCGAGGCGGCGGCCTCGGCGGGCACGGTGACCGGCAGGAGAACGAGCGCGAACACGGCGGCGCGGCGTGACATTCCAGTCACGCTAACGATCATGCGGGCCGGGGCGCCGGATCCCTCGCCCGCGATCGGGTCAAACGCGGCTCAGGGTGTGGTCAGCCGGCCGAGGAGCTGGTCGATCTCGGCGCGGACACGCCGGTCCATGGCCCGCGCGAAGCCCGCCTCGACCGTGACCTGGGCGCCGGGACGCAGCCGGGCGAGGGTCTCGGTGAGCTCCCCGAGGTGCCGGTCGCCGACGTCCTGGTCGTCGAGGCGCCCGACGACGTGGGCGGCGATCAGCCGGACGAACATCGCGGCGAGGTCGTCCATGCTGCGCTGGAGCTCCAGGCCGGCCGACAGCACGGCGTCCAGCGGCACTCCCGCCCGGACGAACGTCACCGTCGCGTCCAGCTGGCGGCGGCTCCAGTGGGTGACGCGGTCGCCGTCCACCTCGATGTGGCCGAGGGCGACGGCCCGCTCGACCGACTCCGGGCCGACCTCTCCGGGGAACAGCGCCGCCAGCTCGTCCAGCGTCATCGTCACCGGGATCTCGTTCGAGAACGGCGTCGTGACCGCCTTCTCGACCCCGAGGACGGTGCCGATGTCGCGGCCCTGCTCCCACGCCGACAGCAGCTCGCGGATGCCCTCCAGGGTGTGCCCGCGGTCCAGCAGGTTCCCGATCATGCGGAGACGGGCCAGATGGTCCTCGGAGTAAAGCCCGATGCGTCCCTCGCGGCGCGGCGGGGGCAGCAGCTTGCGTTCCTGGTAGTAGCGCAGCGTCCGGACCGGGACACCGGCGGCCTTGGCGAGTTCGCCGATGCGGTACTCGCGGCCTCCGCCGCCTGGACGGCCGCCCTGTTCCTCCGTCGGCTCTTCGCTCACGGCCGCCAGCATAGTTCGCGCCCGGAACCGGTCACATCCGGTGCCGTCCGGCGGCGGAACGCCATCGCCGCCGCGCACGTCAGACCCAGGTCATCGTCACCAGGTCGCTGACACCCCCTGCCAGAAAGAGGCGAAAGATGCTGAGAACCCGTTCCGTGGCCCTTGCGCTGACCGGCCTGGTCGCCGCGTTCGGGTTGACCGCCTGCGGACAGGACCGGTGGTGCGAGCACGACGCGACCGACACGAAGGTGAGCGACCGCTTCTGCAAGAACAACACGCCCGGCTACGAGTGGGAGTCGGACGGCGGCGGCAGTCACAAGAAGCACTCGAACAAGCACAAGACGAGCAAGAAGTCCAAGACGCGCCACTGACCCCGCGGGGCGGGGCCGGTGACGCGATCGCTAGGTGACGCGCCGGACGATCCTGGTCCGGCGTTGTCGGCGCCGGGGCGTTTCGTTCGCGGCCTGTGACGCCTCGGTGGCCAGCAGGTCGCGAAGCGAACGAGGGACGATGTCCTGGGGCCGGTCGATGAACGGTGAACGCATCTGTTCCTCCTCAGGCGGCCTTGGCCAGGCCGGGGTAGGCGGTGGAAACGCTGGTGAGCGCCCAGCGCATCCGGGCGAGATAGGTCTCCGGGTGGTCGCCCGCCTCCTGGGCGACGACGGCGACGCAGGCGGAGCTGTCTCCGCCGCAGGCTCCGAACCGGTCGTGGATCGCCGTGCGGACCTGCTCGGCGGAGGGGTGGTCGGACTCCTGCAGCCGGGAGGCGAACAGGATCTCGGCGAGTTCGGAGGCGGTCATCGAGGTGAAGCTCGGCGTGTTCGACATGGGGAGTGCCTTCTTCCTGCGGAGGGTCGCTCGTCCCCTTCTCCTAGTACGACTCTGCCCCCCGCGCGATTTCATCGCTATAGGGGAAAACCCCCAACCAGGGTGGAGTAATCCCCCTAGGGGACCCGGGGCATTTCGGAAACAGCCGACAAATCTGGCCTACGCGCCGGTAACATAGCCCCACCGCATCCGCCGGATCGAGGGGGGACGCGCCATGCAGCCCGCTCTGGACCAGTTCCTCACCGACCGAATCGACGAGATCACCGCCGAGGTCGTCGGCGAGATCACCACGTGCGTCCCCGCCTACACGCACCTGCGGCCGGGCGAGATCCTCTCCCTCGTCAGGGACGCCCTCGCCGTCTACACCGGGGCGCTGGAGGCGAGCGCCGTGCTCGCCGCGTTCCGCGACCTCGGCGTCGGCGAGGCCCTCGCCGGGCAGGACGTCCGCCACTTCGAGTCGGCGCTGCGCACCGGCGCCCGCGTGCTCGTCCGCCGGACGGCCGACGCCGCGGCCCGCCTCTACCCGCCCACGAGCGAGTTCATCGCGGTCATGGAGACCGCCTTCACCGCCGAGCACGCCATCGTCGGCGCCGCGGTCGACGCCCACCACCGCGCCGCGCGCCCCGAGGTGACCCGCCGCCTCTACAGCCTCCTCAGCAAGAACTGACCGCCCCGCCGAGGGCGGCGGTGAGGTCGTCCAGGTGTCGCGAGACCGGGCCCAGCGTGATCAGGCCGCTGCCCGCACCGGCCAGTTCGCCGGCCGCCGGGGCCAGCGCGTTGTGCGCGCGCCGCATCATCGGGCGGTCGTTCACGGCGATCGCGGCCTGCGCGGTCAGGCACCACAGGGCCTCGAACAGCAGGTCGCGCGGCGGTTCGGGGACGTTCCGGAGCGCCGCGGCGGCCTCGCCCGGCCGGTCGCGCGCCACCAGCACCAGCGGGTCCGCCCAGGGCCGGTAGGGCCCCCAGTCGTCAGGCTCGACCTGGGCGGGGCACCGGTGCTGGACGCGCAGGCAGAGAAGCGCGAGCGGCAGCAGGCCGTTCTCGACCCCGGGCATGCCGGAGCCCTGCGTGCCCGCGGCGGCGTTCCGGTAGGCGGCCTCCACCTCGGCCATCGGGGCGTCGGCCGCGGCGAGCCGCAGCGCTCGGTACCAGGTCGTGAACACGGCGACCAGCGGACGCTCGTCCCGCTCGGCCAGCCGGTCCGCGGCGGCCGCGTGCTCGTCGGCCCCGGCGAAGTCCGCGAGCGCGCTCCGGGCCTGGAGCCGGACGAGATGCCCGAGGACCTCGTAGGCCGCCAGATCGTTCCGCGCCGACAGCTCCACCAGCTCGGCGCCGATCCGGTCCCTTCGCGACGCCAGACCCGCGCGGTCGAAGGACTGCATGAACACGCCGTTCAGCACGAAGGCCAGGAGGGCCGGATCGTCCAGGCTTCGGGCGATCTGTTCCGCTTCCTTGGCGGCCTCGCGGCCCCGGACGCCGCGCGAACCCCGTGACTCCAGGGCGATCGTGGCCAGCAGCCGCGTCCGCGCGGCCTGGTGCCCGCGCGGCAGCCCGGCCAGGGCCCGCTCGGCCGCCGCGACGACCTGGGCGGCCTGGTGCGGGTCGTCGGACCGGGTCCAGATCGCCGGGACGTCGAACGCGCCGATCACCCGGGCGGTCAGCTCGGCGTCGCCCAGCTCCTCGGCGGCCGTGACCGCCGCCATGCGCTGCTCGCGGGCCGCCGTCAGGCCCCCGCCGCCGGTCAGCGCGAGGTTCCGCAGGATGCCGACCGTCGATTCCAGGCGGGCCCGCGCGCCGGACGCCACGGTGCGGTCGTACGCCTCGGCCGCCTGCGCCCACACTCGCGACGCCGCGTCCTGCCCCTTTTCCAGGTGCTCCGCTTGGCGGAGGATGTCCTTCTCTAGACGGCGCAAGGCCGGGCTGGGGTCCAGCCCCAGTTGCTCCACCAGCAGGCCGCGTGCGCGCTGGAGCACCGCCAGCGCGTCGCCCTGGCGGCCGGTGCGGTAGAGGGCGAGCGCCAGCAGACGCCAGGCGTCCTCGCGCCAGGGATGCTCGGCGACATGCGCTTCCAGATCCGGTATCGCCTCGGCGGCCATGCCGAGCGCCAGCCGCGCCTCGGCCTTCCGCTCGACGGCGCGCAGCCGCAGCTCGGCCAGCCGGGAACGTTCGCCGTCGGCCCACGGCTCGCCGGCGAACTCGGCGTAGGCGGGGCCGCGCCACCAGCCCAGCGCCTCGTCCAGCGTTCCGACCAGTTCGGCGGGTGGACGCGTCGCCGCGACGGCCTGTTCGAAACGCCAGGCGTCCACTCCGTCCGGCCCGGTGCGAAGCGCATACCCCGGCCCTTCGGTGACCAGCACCCGGGGCGGCGTTCTCGGCGGACGGTCGGGCTCCAGGACGCGCCGCAGCGCCGCCACGAAGGTGCGGACGGCCCCGACCGCGTCCGAAGGCGGATCGGCCCACAGATCGTCCACCAGCCTCGACACCGGGACCACGCGCCCGCGCGCGACGATCAGGCGGGCCAGGACGGCGCGGTGCCGCGGGCCCTTCAGGGCGATCGCGTTCCCGGACCCGTCCCAGGCGGTCACCGGCCCCAGCACCCCGAACAGGACCTCCACGGCACCACGGTATAGCGCTCATCGGATGCTCATTCGCGCCCGGCAACCTGAAGCTATGCCGACCATCACCGACTTCGACTACCGCCGGGTGCCCGTCGCCGAGGGCGTGTCGCTCAACGTGGCCACCGGGGGTTCGGGCTCCCCGATCGTCCTCCTGCACGGCTTCCCGCAGACCCACCTGATGTGGCGGCACGTCGCCGCCGACCTTGCCGCCGATCACACGGTCATCGTCCCTGACCTGCGCGGATATGGGGACAGCGACAAACCGTCCGGCGGCTACTCCAAGCGTGTCATGGCGGCCGACATCGTCGCCGCCGCCCGCGCCCTCGGCCACGACCGGTTCGCCCTCGCCGGCCACGACCGCGGCGCGCTCGTCGCCTTCCGCGCCGGGCTCGACCACCCCGCCACGATCACCCACCTGGCCTGCCTGGACGTTCTGCCGACCCTGGACATGTGGGACGTCATGCGCGGCATCACCGCCGCCGTCGGCTTCCACCTGTATCTGATGGCCCAGCCGCCCGGCCTGCCCGAGCAGTTGATCGCCGGGGCGCCGGACGCGTTCTTCGGGCACTTCCTGGACCTGTGGGCGAACGACCCGTCCGCGATCCCGCCGGGCATCCGCACCGCCTACCTGGACGCCTGCCGCGCCGCGATCCCGTCGATCGTCGCCGACTACCGCGCATCCGCCGGTGCCGACGTCGAGCACGACACGATCGACCGCGAGGCCGGGAACCGGCTGCGGATGCCCGTGACCGTCCTGCAGCAGGACTGGGGCGCCGCCCTGGGCTTCGACGCGGCCGCGCTGTGGCGCGCCTGGGCGTCCGACCTCGAACACGAGACCGTCACCTGCGGCCACTTCATGGCGGAAGAGGCGCCGGGGGAGGTGGCGAAGTCCCTCAGAGCCCTCCTGGCCCGTTAGATCGGCGGCCCGCCCCGGATCACCAGGGCGGGCCGCCCTGCGTCGCGGCCCACACCCACACGTAGATGATGAATCCGGTCGTCGCCAGCCCCAGCAGCATCTCCCAGTTGAGCGGCGGCGCCCTTCGTCCACCCCTGCCGGCCATGCCGTCCCCCGTTCGCCCGACAACAGCGTCGATTCGACATGTAGCCGGACGCTCTCCCCCTAATCCCTCCGGGGGGCAAACAAGGTCACCCGAGGTAGTTCTCGAAGCCCTTCACCAGGGATTCGGCCATGCGCTGCCGGAACGCGCCGCTCGCCATCTTGGCCGCGTCACCCGGGTTCTGCATGTTGCCGCACTCGATGAACGCGACCGGCACCGTGGACATGTTCAGCCCGCCCAGGTCACTGCGCGTGTCCAGGCCGTCCTTCCCCACGTAGGTGGAGGATGGGATGCCCGTCCCGGACCGGTACGCGTCACGGATCGCGACGCCCAGCCGGCCGGACGCCGCGACGATCCCGGCGTTCTTGCCCACCGGCTTCGGGACGATCACATGGAAGCCATGCCCGGACGGCGCCGCACCGTCGCCGTGAATCGACAGCGCCGCGTCGGCGTGCAGCCGGTTCCCGATCGCCGCCCGCTCTGTGACGCACGGCCCCACCCCTGTGTCGTTCTTCCGCGTAAGCGTGACCTTGGCGCCCGCGGCCCGCAGCAGCTTCGCCAGCCGGTTGGACACATCCCAGGTGAAGGCGTGCTCGCTGTAACCGTCCGGGGTGCTCGTACCGGTCGTGTTGCACGCCTTGTGGCCGTTCCCGATGAAGACCTGCTTGTTGATCTCGTCCGGATGGGACGCGTTACCGCCGTTGTGACCGGGATCGACCACGATCACCTTCCCGCTCAGCGGCGCCCCCGGAGAACTCGCGCCCTGCGTGACCGGCGGCGGATTACGGCTGGTGGCCGGCGAACCGCCATCGGACGAACCGTCACAGGCGGCCAGCAAGCCCAGGCAGCAGACCACCCCGGCGGCCACCAGACCCGGAAACACCCCCACAGGCCCGCCTCCCCCAGACGACGCCCTCACCCCTAACAGTCTGCACACCCACCCACACCGTTAAACGAGGCCGTCAGGCGCGGAGGTGGGGGAGGTGGCGGTCGAGGCGGCGAGGGAGCCACCAGTTGGCCTCTCCCATCAGGACCATCAGCGCGGGGACGAGGACGAGGCGCACGATCGTCGCGTCGAGGATGACGCTGATCGCCAGGCCCAGGGCGAGCATCTTGACGACGACCGTGGGCGTCGCGGTGAAGGCCAGGAACACCACGGTCATGATCAGGGCGGCGCTGGAGATGACCCGGCCGGTGATGGAGAGCCCCGTGCCGACGGCCTTGGTGTTGTCGTGGGACGACTTCCAGGCCGCCGAGATGCGGGAGAGCAGGAAGATCTCGTAGTCCATGGACAGGCCGAAGACGATCGCGAACATCATCATCGGCACATAGGACTCGATCGGGACGGGTTCGGGCAGGCCCAGCAGCTCGTCCCCCCAGCCCCACTGGAAGACCGCGACGAGCGCGCCGTAGGACGCGCCGGTCGTGAGCAGGTTGAGGGCGACGGCCTTGAGCGGGATCAGCAGGCTCCGGAACACGACCATCAGCAGCAGGAACGCGGCCACGAGCACGATCCCGATGATGATCGGCAGCCGTTCCTTGACGGTGTCGCGGAAGTCGAGCTGGCCCGCGGTGGTGCCGGTGACGTACCCCTTGGCCCCGGTGCCGGCGAGGGCGTCCGGAAGCGTGTGCCCGGTCAGCGTGGAGAACAGGTCGCTGGTGGCCGCGGTCTGCGGGCCGGTCGTGGGGGTGACCGTCGTGATCAGGACGTTCTTGTCCGAAGTGGCCGCGACCGGGGTGAAACTGGCGATCCCCTGGGTGCCCTGGAGGGCGTGGTCGACGTCGTCGGTGATCCGGCCGGTGGACGTGGTGGCGTGGCGGGCGTCGATCACGACGGTGAAGGTCCCGTTCGCGCCCGGCCCGAACCCCTGCCCGCTCCCGTCGGCGATCCAGTCGTAGGCCGTGCGGGTCTTGCTGCCTTTGGGGTCGGCGCCGTCGGCGACGTGGCCGAGCCGCATCGAGAACAGCGGCACGGCGATCAGCACGAGCAGCCCGGCGCCCACGACGAGGAACGGCCACGGCCGGCGCGAGATCAGCATGGCGTACCGGTGCCAGCTGTCGTGCCCGCCGGAGGTCTCGGCGACGGGACGGCGCACGCGGAGCCGGTCGATGTGGCGTCCGGTGAGCGCCAGTACCGCGGGTACCAGCGTCAGCGCCGCGCTGGCCGCCACGGCGACCGCGACGGAGCCGGCGAACCCGAGCTTCCCGATGAAGGTCAGCCCGCAGGCGTACAGGCTGAGCAGTGCCACGGCAACGGTGATCGCCGCGACCAGGACGGCGTGCCCCGCTGATCCCGTGGCTCTCGTGGCCGCCTCCCAGGGCCGGCCGCTGTCGATCAGGTCCTGCCGGAAGCGCGTGGTCAGGAACACCGCGTAGTCGATCCCGACGCCCAGCCCGATCATGATCGCCAGCGTCGGCGCCGAGGTCCCGAACGTCACGAGGCCCGCGATCATGCCGACCACGCCGATGCCCACGCCGACGCCGACCAGCGCGCAGCCCACCGGCACCAGCGCCGCCGCGACGCTGCCGAAGGCGATGAGCAGGATCAGCACGGCCGCGCCGATGCCGATGGATTCGCTGAGGGTCTCGTCGGGAGGCGTCCGGACGACCTGGTCCAGGTCCCCGCCGTAGGCGACCTGGACGCCGTCGGCGCGGGCGGGTTCGGTGGCCTCGTCGAGCCGGCCGGTGTAGCCGTGACCGAGCGTCTTCAGCTGCACGTCGAAGATCACGGTGATCACGGCGGTGCGCCCGTCCGCGCTGGTCACGGGATTCGACGCGCTCACGACGTGCGGCAGGGTCTTCAGGTCGGCGATGGTCGCGCCGACCGCCTGCTCATGGTCGGAGACGGCGCCGGACCCGACATGCAGGACGACCTTCCCGTTCGGCTGCCCGGCCATCGGATCCGCGCTCTGGAGCAGCCCGGCCCCGGTGTTCGACTGCGTCCCGGGCAGGCTGATCTGATCGCTGAAGGTGGCGTCCACGGCCTTCCGCCCGCCCAGCGCCGCCACCAGCAGGACGAGCCAGACCGCGATCACCCACTTCGGATGGCGCGCGCAGAACGCCCCGGCGCGGGCCAGTCCCGTTGCCGAACCGACCGGCGCAGCGGAATGCACGAGACCCCCAGGAAGCGAACACGGCTACTTGCAGTAAAGCCCCAGGGCTCGCCGTCCCGTCCCGCCCAGAGGTCTTATTGGAAGATCGCTGCACGTCCCATGACCTGCGTGAACCCTGGAGCTTCGGCCGGGGTGTCAGCGTCCGGTCGCGGTCCGGACGCGCGGTGCGCCGAGGAGGGTCGCGAGGCGGGGAGCGGTGTCGGCGCCGTCCGCCGCGAGGACGGTCCCGGCGGGATCGGTGACGACGGCGTACGGCGGCCACGGGATGTCGTTGGCGTCGTAGACGTCCGGGTCGATGACGAGCGGCAGCCCGATGCCGTGGGCGGCGAGATGGGCGCGGACCTCGCCGGGGGGCCCCGCGCTCACGAGGACGACGCGCATCCGCTCCGCGGCCTCGGTGAACGCCGGGAGCATGGTGGTGCAGAGACCGCACGCGGGCGAGACGAGCGCGAACAGCGTCGGCCCCTCGGCCGCGGTCATCGTCTCCGGGCCGTCCGCCAGCGCGAAGCGCGTGCCCGGACGCGGACCCGGCGGACCGGAGGTCTCGGCGGGGGTCGGCCGCGCGGGCCGGAACATCCGCGGCATCGCCACGACCAGGGCGAGGGCGAGCACCGACAGGGGAGGCTGGACGGCGGAGAAGCCGGCCGGTCCGGCGACCGCGGCCGCCACCGCCAGGAGCAGCAGCAGCCCGGTCCGCGCGACCTCGGCCGCGCCGACCGCCGCCGGCCGGCGCGCCGAGCCGAAACACCCGCATTCGACGCGCATCCCGCGCCGAAGCACGGAGGCCATGGCGGCCAGGAACGCGGCGAACAGCGCCGCGGCCAGGAGGGCGCCCCAGCGGCGGGTGACGGGCACCGCGAGCAGCAGGACCGCGCCCGTCTCGGCGGCGAGGACCAGGACCGCGGCCGGGACCGCGAGACGGTCCGGCAGGATCCGGTAGCCGGCGACGACCGTCCCGAAACCGCGGACGTCGCGGACCTTGCCCGCCACCGCGGCCGCCAGGACGACGATCAGCACCGGCCAGGCCGCCGCGAGCACGGTCACGGCACCTCCTGCCCGACGCCCGCCTGCCCGATTCCCGCCTGCCCGGCGCCGTCCGCGGGGACCAGGTCGCCGGCGTCCGCTGCGCGCTGGTACGCCGACGCCTGCAGCAGGTACAGATCGGCGTACAGGCCGCCGCGCTCCAGCAGTTCAGCGTGCGTGCCGTGCTCGGCGACGCGGCCGTGGTCGAGGACGTAGATGCGGTCCGCGAAGCGGACGCTGGCGAGGCGATGGGTGATGAGGACCACGGTGCGCCCGTCGGCGTGCCGCCGGATCCGCTCGAACAGCGCGTGCTCGGCGCGGGCGTCCAGCGCCGACGTCGGCTCGTCGAAGATCACCAGGTCGGCGTCCCGGTAGAAGCCGCGGGCGGCGGCGATCCGCTGCCACTGCCCGCCCGACAGGTCGTGACCGCCCCGGAAGCGGCGGTCGAGGAGCGCGTCGTAGCCGTCGGACAGCCCGGCGACCACGCTGTCGGCACCGGCGGCCGCGACCGCGGCCTCGAGCCGGTCCGCCTCGGCGGGACGGCCCATCACGATGTTCTCCCGGACGGTCAGCGGCCACCGGGTGTGGTCCTGGGCGATCACCGAGATCCGCTGCCGAAGCGCCTCGCCGTCGATGCCCGCGAGGTCGGTCCCGTCCCAGTGGATCGTCCCCGCGGCCGGGTTGTACAGGCCCGCGAGCAGCTTGGCCAGCGTCGTCTTGCCCGACCCGTTCTCGCCGACCAGTGCGATGACCTCGCCCCGGGCGACGGTGACGCTCACCTCCGACAGCGCGGGCGCGTCCGCCTCCGGGTAGGTGAACGAGACGCGGTCGGCGGTGAGCCGGTGGAACCCGGCGGGCGGCGCGGCCCCGGCGGGCGGCGGGACGCGGTGCCCGGCCAGCTCGCAGAACTCCAGGTAATCGCCGAAGTAGAGGCCGGCCTCGTACAGCCGGTTGACGCTCTGGACGAGCGCGGTGAGCGACGTCTGCCCCGCCCTGATCGCCAGGACGGCCGCCCCCGCGACCGCCAGCGGGATCACCCCGGCCGACAGCAGGCCGCCGAGCGCGCAGTACGCGGCGACGTTCGCGACGCCGGTGAGCAGGTCCCCCGCCGCCTTGGTGCGGGTCTGGTCGCGGGCGACGTCCAGCTGGACCCGCTGTTCCAGGTCGGCAACCCGGCCGTACTCGCCGAGCAGGAACCCGCGCAGCGTGAACGCCCGCACCTCGGCGGCGGGCAGCCGGCGAACAGCGAGGCGAGCACTTCGGACGTGGCGAGCAGCCCGAACGCGGTGAACACCCCGGCCAGTACGTTGCCGCCGAGTGCGACCGCGGTGTCCCGGCGGTTCGCCCGCCAGGCGAGCCGCAGCGCTGCGCCCACGAGCGCGGGCAACTGCCGGAGCATCGTGCCGAGACCGGCGGAGATCAGGTCCGCGGCGTGGGTCTCCCAGTAGCGGGTCTCCAGGCCGGTCCGGTCGTCGGCGGGCGGGTCCGGCGGGCGGCGCCGCCCGCGCGGCGGCCTCAGCCGCATCCGGACGATCCCCGCCCGGGCGGCCCCGGCCGGGACCATCCGCACTTCATGATCACCGAGCCAAGGTAGGTCATCCGGAATCGGATGTAAATGCCTGAAGGGGGTGACAGATGAGTGGCTGGACAGTGTGCCCGCGGTCTGCTCATAATGCGTCCAGCATGATCATCCGGCGCTCGCCGAGACGGCTCCGCCGGACGGTCGATCGCGGGGAACAACGCCCACCCGGCGCCGTTTCCCGGCTCATGTCCCCCGCCGGCCGCCAACAGCGGCCCAAAGGAAGGAGCCCCACCATGTCCGTGCTCGCGATCGAGCCCCGTGACGCCGGCGTCCTCGATGTCGAAGACCTCGACGTCGAATTCGAGATGGAGCTGATGGAACTGCTCCACGGCCCCCAGGCCTGCGTGGACACCTGCAAGCGGACGGTGTGCTCGGTCTTCCCCTGCTGCCCCTCGATCGTCTGACCCGCCCTTGACGCGGCGCCGGCCCTGCGCCTCGCGGGCGTCGCCGCGCACCGCGCCGAAAAGGCCACCGGCCTGGCCGGTGGCCTTTCTCGGTCATTGTGCAGCGCGCTGAGACCAGGGGAGAACGAATGGCGATATCCCGTCCCGATACTTCGGGCACTCCGGTTCTCGATGTGCTGGAGCGGCTCACGGAAATATCCCATGAGAATGGTAGGGAAATCGTCGCGGACGACACCTGGGTCAGCGTCCACGACCCGCGTTTCGAGACCCCGGCCCAGCGTTGGAAGCTGCACGTCTCGGCACGTCCGGGCACCCTGGCCGCGACCCTCGACCGCGTGCTCCCCGTGCTGTTCGGCACTTCCTGCGACTTCAAGGCGGCGCGCTCCACGGACGTCCTCGGCGACCTGAACTCGGGCGACGGCGACGCGGGCGCGGTCGGGAAGGCCGTCACCGTCTACCCGGCGCAGGACGAGGTCGCCGCCCTCGGGCACGCCCTGGCCGAAGCGCTCGCCGGGCTGGCCGGGCCGCGCATCGTCAGCGACCGGCGGGTCCGCCGCGACGCGCCGGTCTACTACCGGTACGCCCCGTTCCTGCCGCAGTACAAGGTGGATGAGAACGGCGATTTCGCCTTGGTCGTCGTCGGCCCGGACGGTGAGACCCTGCCCGGCGCGGCGGGCGTCGAGTACACCTGCCCGCCCTGGGCGTCCGACCCGTTCCGCCGCCCGTCTCCCGGCGCCGCCGGTGGGCCCACTGGCGGGGCGGCCCAAGGCGGCCGGCTGATCGGCGGGCGCTACCGGGTCACGACCGGGGTGATGCGCGGACCGCGTGGCAACGTCTACCGGGCCGAGGCCCCCGACGGGCGGCCGGTCGTGGTGAAGGAGGCCCGTGCCTACGTCGGCGAGCGCGCCGACGGCTTCGACCTGCGCATGTACCTCCGCAACGAGTTGCGCGTCCTGCGCGCGCTGACCGGGGTCCAGGGCGTGCCGGAGCCGCTCGACCACTTCCGGCACGGCGAGGACGAGTACCTGGCCATGACCGACGCGGGGTCCACCGACCTCAACCGCCATGTCGCCGAGACCGGCGCGTTCACCGGCGACGGTGCGGCACCCGGACGCGACCTGGCCGTTCTGGCGTCCGGGATCCTGGAGGTCCTGGACGCGGTGCACGCGCGCGGCGTGGTCGTCCGCGACCTGTCCCCCAAGAACATCGTGCTCGGCGAGGACGGCCGCTGCACGCTCATCGACTTCGGCACCAGCAGGTACGAGGACCTGCAGATGCCAGGCTGGAGCCGCGGCTTCAGCGTCCCGGACCAGCGGACCGGGCGCCCGTCCACCCCGGCCGACGACTACTTCTCCCTCGGCGCGACGCTCTTCTACGCCGCCACCGGGCTGAATCCCGTCATCGTCGACCCCGATCCGGTGCGCGGCGTGGAGCGGACGCTCCAGTGCCTCTCCCGGATCTTCCCCGGCGGGGGGACGGGCACGATCGCGCTACTGCCCGGCCTGTTCAGCCTGGACCCGGCGGAGCGGACGTCCGCCGCCGCCGAGATCAGGACCGGCCGGGCCGCACCTCCACCGGCCTGCGCCGCGCCCCCGGTGCGCCTGACCGGTGACCTGCTGTCGGCGGCGCTCACCCACACGACCCGCGAGGTCGTCCGGTACGCGGAACGCCTGATGGAGGGCCCGGCCGATGCCCGGCGGTCCGCGCCACCGGTCACCAACGTCTACAGCGGCTCCGCGGGCTTGGGCATGGAGTTGCTCCAGCACCCGGAGGCCCACGCGATGGGCACCGACCTCGCGCGCTGGACGGCGGCGTGCCTGCCGCCCGCGAACCTCCCGCCGTCGCTGTACTTCGGCCTCACCGGAACCGCCGTCTTCCTGGCCGCTGCCGGCGCCGACTCGGCCCTTGAGCCCGTCCTGCTCACCGGGGACGAGCGCGCCGACCAGGCGCACGGCCTCGCGGGCATCGGCACCGGACACCTGATCCTCGCGTCCCTCGATCCTGAGGGGGACCACCTGGCGACGGCCACGAGGTGCGCGCGCCGCCTGCTCGCCGGTGACGTCACCGAGCCGGAGGCCCTGCCCGAGAAGCTCCTGGCCCTCGAACCGTCCGGTACCGGGCTCGATGTCGACACCGCCTACGCGCACGGGGACGCCGGCGTCGCCGACTTCCTCCTCGCCCACCACCTGACCACGGGCGACGCCGAAACGGGCGAGGCCGCGCGGGAGCGTTTCGCCGCGGTGGCCAAGGCGGCCGAGAGCTTGGTCAGCGAACTGGCCTCCCCGTCGGGCCGGCCGATGGGCGCGTCCTGGTGCCAGGGCATGTCGGGCGTGGCGACCGCTCTGCTGCACGCGGGCCTGGCTTACGACGACGCCTGTCTCGACCTGGCCGCCCGGACCGCCCACGCCTGCACGCTCGTAGCACCCCGCGCCTGGGTCACCTCCCAGTGCTGCGGCCTCGCCGGCATAGGCGAGGCCCTGATCGACGTGGCCCAGGCGACGGGCGACGACGCCTACTGGCGCCAGGCGGAGGAAACGGCCGAGCTGATGCTGATCCGCGCCGGCGGTCCCCACGACCGCCCGATCTTCCCGGGCAACGACCTGGACGGCCAAGCCTTCAGCTGGGGGACGGGGACCGCGGGCGTCCTGTCATTCCTGCGCCGCCTGAACGACCGCACCGCCCCCCGGCTGTGGACACCCTCCCTGTTCAGCGGCGGGCTGCGTCGAGGATGACGGCGTCGGGCTCGGACGCGAACGTCAAGCCTTGCCGGTGGCGGGGCTGCGCTGGAGCTGCCTCCGCGACGTGATGCCGAGCTTGCCGAAGGTCTTGCGCAGGTGCCACTCGACGGTGCGCGGGCTGATGAAGAGCCGGGCCCCGATCTCGGGGTTGGTCAGGCCCTCGCGGACGAGCCGGACGATCTGCGCCTCCTGAGGGGTGAGCTCGCTGCCGGCCTCGTCGGCGCGTTTGCGGATGTGCTCGCCGGTGGCCAGCAGCTCCTGCTCGGCCCGCCGGGCGAAGGCGTTCATGCCCATGGCGGTGAACGACCCGTGGGCGATGCGCAGCTGCTCGCGGGCGGCCCGCTGGCGGCGCGCGCGGCGCAGCCATTCGCCGTAGAGGAGATGGGCCCGGGCCAGTTCACCGCCGACACCGGCGCGGCCGAGGAGCTCGATCGCGTCACGGTGGTGGCCCTCCGCAGCCGTGCCGGTGCTCATGAGGGCCTGCGAGCGCGCCTGGATGCCGAGCGCCCAGTCCGTGCCGGCCGGGAGCGTCGCCTCGGTGAGCCGCTGGAGGGCGACGGCGGCGCGCTCGGGTGTGCCGCTCCGGGCCGCCGCCTCGATGTACTCCGCCAGCGCCCAGGGCGCGTTCCCCACCTCCACCGGACGATCGTCACCGGCCTCGGGGATGGTGGCCAGTGCCTCCTCGTAGCGGCCGAGGGCGTTGCACAGCAGGGCGGTGGCGAACGCGCTGATGCCCAGCCCGTTCCCCTCGCCCCGGCGGGTCGCCTCCGCGGCGACGCTCCGCCGCAGCGCGGCGCCTTCGTCCTCGCGGCCCCGCCAGGCGGTCAGCAGCAGGGCGGCGTACGGCGGCACGGGGGTCCCGATCGCCTCGGAGATCGTCGTGATCTCTTCGACCAGCGTCTCGGCGGCGTCCAGATCGCCGGCGAACACGTCCACGGAGACCTGCTGGGTCAGCGCGAGCGGGAGCGCGCTGACCTGCCCGGACTCCCTGGCGAGCCGGACGTGCCGGGCGGCGGTCACCCGCCAGGCCTCGTGATCCCACAGCGCCGCGGCCGTCACCCCGGCCAGCCAGAGCCAGCGCAGCCCGTCCTCCTCGGACAGGTCCGGGCCGCGGAAGACGCGCACCGCGGACTTCAGCGCCGGCACGCCGGCGGCGTAGCCCTCGGTGATCCGCAGCGCCAGGCCGTCGAGCAGCAGGTCGGCCGGGCGCGGCTCGTCCGGGGGCGGCGCGGACCGCGCGGCCTCGGCCGCCTCGACCTCCCCGGCGTCGCCCATCACACCGGCGAAGAGCGCCGCGCTGATCGCCTCCAGATACGTTTCGCGCGCCAGCGCCGGATCCCGCGGCGCGAGCCGCCGGGCCGCGTCAAGTAGGAGACGCGGGGCCTCGCGGCCGCGGCCCACGGTGAACGCGATCTGGGCGCGCAGCAGCTCGACCTGCGCGCGCCGGCTCTGGTCGAGGGGGCCCGCCTCCGCGATCGACAGCAGCCGCAGCGCGGTGTCGGGCGACCCGGCCTGGTGCGTCGCCCGCGCGGCGGCCAGCGCACGCTGCTGCCGCCGGACGTGGTCGGGGGTCAGCTCCGCCGAGCGCGCCAGGAACGCCGCCGCCGCGGCCACTCCGCCGCGCGAGCGCGCACGTCCGGCCGAGCGCTCCAGCTCCGCCGCGATGTCCTCGTCCGGGGTCCGCGCGCCCTGAGCCGCGTGCCAGGCGCGCCGGTCGGGATCGGTCTCCGGGTCGATGACCTCGGCGAGCACGCGATGCGTGGCGCACCGGTCGTCGGGCGACGCCGCCCAGTACACGGCGGCGCGCACCAGCGGATGGTGGAACCGCACCTGGTCGCCGATCTCGACGAGCCCGGCCGAGACGGCGGGCGCGTCCGCCCCCACGCCGATCCCCAGCCGGTCGGCGGCACGCCACATCAGGACCGGTTCACCGGCCGGCTCCGCCGCCGCGACCAGCAGCAGCCGGCGCGTCTCCGGCGGCAGCCCGGCCACCCTCCGGCGGTAGATCTCCTCGATCCGGCCGGCGAGCGTACGCCCGCCCGGCACGCGGAAGCCGCCGGCGATGTCCGCCGGCGTCGTCTCCTTCGGCAGTTCCAGCAGGGCCAGCGGGTTGCCGCGGGTCTCGGCGACGAACCGGTCGAGAACCCGCTCGTCCCACCGGCCCGGGAGGGCGGTGCGGACGAGTTCCCGCGCGTCCTCGTCCGGCAGGCCCCCGACCGGCATCTCCGGAAGCCCGGTCATCTCCGGCGTGTCCTCCGACACCCGGGTCGCGAAGACGATGGCCACCGACTCCGCGTCCAGCCTCCGGGCCGCGAACGCCAGCGCCTGCACCGACGCCTGGTCGAGCCACTGCACGTCGTCCACGAGGCAGACGAGCGGACGGTCCCGCGCCGTCTCGGCGAGCAGGCCCAGGATGGCCAGGCCGACGAGGAAGCGGTCGGGCGCCCGGCCGGAACTCAGCCCGAGCGCCGCGCGCAGCGCCTCCTGCTGGGGCGCGGGGAGGGCGGGAAGCCGGTCCGACAGCGGCGTGCAGAGCCGGTGCAGGCCGGCGAAGGCCAGTTCCGTCTCGGACTGCACCCCGGTGATCCGCATCGTCCGGAAGCCCCGCGCCCGCTCGGCCAGGTACTCCAGCAGGGCGGTCTTGCCCATGCCGGGCTCGCCCCGCACCACCAGCGCGCGGCTCTCACCGCCGCGGACGGCCTCCAGCAGGCCGTCCAGCGTCGCGCACTCGCCGTGTCGGCCTCGCAACAACTGCCACCACCGCCACCCGGTAGTCACCGACATACCCTGCGCGATGGGTGCATTCCCCCCGATCACGCCTGCATCGTCAGCCTACGAGACGGTGACGTGGTCCACCTCAACGAGATGGCCCGGGGCCCGGGCCAGACCCCGTGACCCGGCCAGTGACTCACCCTGGTTTCCTTCGCGCCTCCACCGGCGAGGGTGGTCGGTATCGGCCTCGAAGCCGAGATCGGAGGGGAGATCACGCTCATGAGCAGGAACATCCTGGAACCCGCCGCGCAGGAGTTCGCCGACGCGGCGGCCGAACCGCCGTTCCTCTACGAACTGGGTACGGAGGGCGCCCGCAAGGTCCTGGACGACATCCAGGCCGCCCCCGTCGACATGCCCGACGTGGATGAGAAGTGGATCACCGTACCGGCCGCCGCCGGCGACGTACGGGTGCGGATCGTCAAGGCCGCCGGGACATCCGGCGTCCTGCCCGTCGTCCTGTACGTCCACGGGGGCGGATGGGTGCTCGGCGACGCCGGAACGCATGACCGGCTCGTCCGCGAACTCGCCGTCGGCGCGCGGGCCGCGGTCGCGTTCGTCGAATACGACCGCTCGCCCGAGGCCCGCTACCCGGTCGCGATCGAGCAGGCGTACGCCACCGCGCAGTGGATCATCCGGAACGGGCCCGCGGAAGGGCTCGACGCGTCCCGCATGGCGATCGCCGGCGACTCGGTCGGCGGCAACATGACCGCCGCCCTGACCATCCTCGCCAAACGGCGCGGAGACGTGACGTTCGTGCACCAGTCGCTGTACTACCCGGTCACCGACGCCGCCCAGGACACCGCCAGCTACCGCGAGTTCGCCGACGGCCCGCACCTGACGGCCAAGGCCATGGCCTGGTTCTGGGACGCCTACACGACCGACCCGGAACAGCGCGCGGAGGCCACCGCGTCGCCGCTGCGCGCCACCCTGGACGACCTGGCCGGCCTGCCGCCCGCCCTCGTCATCGTCGACGAGAACGACGTGCTGCGCGACGAGGGCGAGGCCTACGCCCGGCGGCTCACCGAGGCCGGCGTCCCGACCACCAGCGTCCGCTACAACGGCACCCTGCACGACTTCATGATGCTCAACCCGGTCCGCGGCACCGACGCCGCGAGGGCCGCCACCGCCCAGGCCGTCCAGGTCCTGGCCGACGTCCTGAACACCCGGCCGGCCCGCTGACCGAGCGGACGGCCCACCTCTCGGCAACCCGCATGCCGGGTACGGCATGAGAAGAATCCCGCTGGAGCCGTCACAGGTGGGAGGACCACCCGGTCCCTTCCCGTGACGGCACCCGCATGACCTGGCGAAAGAAAGGCACGCACATGAAGATCGTTGTCATCGGCGGCACCGGCCTGATCGGGTCGAAGGTCGTCGCGAACCTCGCCGAGCACGGCCACGAGGCGGTCGCCGCGGCACCGAACACCGGGGTCAACACCCTCACGGGCGAAGGACTCGCGGAGGTCCTGACCGGCGCGTCGGTCGTGGTCGACGTGTCGAACTCCCCGTCGTTCGAGGACGCCGCCGTCCTGAAGTTCTTCGAGACCTCGACCGGCAACCTGCTGGCCGCGGAGGAGAAGGCGGGCGTCGGGCACCACGTCGCACTGTCGATCGTGGGGGTCGAGCGGCCGCCGGAGCGCGGCTACTTCCGCGCGAAGATCGCCCAGGAGGCCCTGATCGAGAAGTCGCCGATCCCGTACTCGATCGTCCACGCGACGCAGTTCTTCGAGTTCACCAGGGCCATCGCCGACGAGGCCACCGCCGACGGCAAGGTCCGGATGGCGCCGGTGTTCTACCAGCCCATGGCCAGCGACGACGTGGCCGAGCAGGTCGCCAAGGCCGCGGCCGGGTCGCCGCTCAACGGCCGGATCGAGACCGCCGGGCCCGAGCGGTTCCGGATGGACGAGTTCTTCCGCGACGCACTGGCGTTCTGGGACGACCCGCGCGAAGTCGTCACGGACCCGACGGCGCACTACTTCGGGGCCGGGCTGGAGGAGCAGAGCCTGATCCCCCTCGGCGACGCCGTCCTCGGGAAGATCCACTACAGCACCTGGCCCGGCCGGATCCCGCCCGCGAAGTAGCGGCCGCGGCCCGCTGGAGGTCGTCGTCCGGAGCCCGCTCGTTTCGCGGGCTCCGGGCGGCAACCACCGGACCGACCGCGCGTACGCCCTGACGGCTCGCCGGAGCGCGCTTCACCTGGCTGTTCTCCGCCATCGAGAGATCTCGACCCGGCTGATCCACGCGGTCAGCCGAACCACGCAGGGAGAGAAGATGAACAAGCCCCCCGATGACGACTTCGAGATCGAGATGGAGATCGAGGTCGAGGCGGAGATCACCATGGTCGAGTCGAGCCGGGCGGAGGAGGCCACGGACCGGCCGGTGTCCGAATGGCTCTTCGACCCGGTGGACGCCGAACGCGACGAGGTCGGCCTCCGCAACCTCCTCGGCGCCGTCGAGGCACTGGAAGAGGACCGCGCTCTTGGCGGCGCCGACGAGAAGAACCCTTGATGAACCGTTCCGCACGGATCACCACGCTCGACGGCCTTCGCGAACATTTGCAGTGGGCGATCGAACTGGAACACGCGACGTTGCCGCCGTACCTGTGCGCGCTCTATTCGCTGGATCCGGAACGCAACCCCGACGCTGTGGAGGTGGTGGGTGGTGTGTTCATCGAGGAGATGCTGCATCTGGCGCTGGCTGCGAACCTGCTGAACGCGGTCGGCGGACGTCCGGTGCTGGACGCCCCGCAGATGCTGCCGCCGCACCCCCGGCCACTGCCGCACGGCGACCGCTCGCTGGAGTTGTCGCTGCTTCCGTTCGGCGCGGAGGCGATCGAGATGTTCCTGCGGCTGGAGCGGCCGACGCCGCCCGGCGCCCCGGCGGAAGGTGACGACTACGAGACGATCGGGCAGTTCTACGCCGCCATCGAAGACGGAATGCGCCACCTGTGCGCCTCGCTCGGCGAGGAGGAAGTGTTCAGCGGCGACCCGGCCCGCCAGCTGCACGCGGGGCATTTCCAGCACAGCGGCGGCCGCCTGGTCGCGGTCGACGACCTGGACACGGCCCTGGCCGCGCTGGAGGAGATCGTCGAACAGGGCGAGGGCATGGGCCGTGGCGAGGTGTGGGACGGGGACCACGACGTCCACCACCCCGACCGCGAAGAGGTCGCGCACTACTACCGGTTCGAGGAGCTCAGGTCGGGACGGCGGTACAGACCCGGCGACACGGGCCGGTCCGGGCCAACCGGCGAGACGATCGGCGTGGACTTCGACGGCGTCCAGCCGATGCGGCACAACCCGCGCCTGGACGACCACCCGCCCGGCAGCGAGATCCGCACGGCCCAGGAGGAGTTCAACCACACCTACTGCGCCGTGCTGCACCTGCTGGAGCAGGCGTTCAACGGCAGCCCCCGGCTTCTGTCCGTCGCGACCGGCACCATGTACGCGCTCAAGGCCCAAGCCCAAGCCCTGATGGGGATGCCTGATGGGGACGGTCAGACCGCCGGTCCCACGTTCGAGTACGTACCACCCGAGCTGCGCCGGTGGAGCATCGGCGACCAGCAGCGGATCGTCGTCCTGGCCGATGGGCCGTACGTGGTGTACGGGCGGGTACCGCTTCGCCGCAAACACAAGATCGTCTCCGACACGGGCCATGCGCTGACCTGGCAGACCGGCGACGCCGTGGAGACCGAGGACACCTACGCACTGTGCCGCTGCGGCCGGTCAAGCTCGAAACCGTTCTGCGACGGCACCCACGCCGTGGTCGGGTTCGACGGGACCGAGGCCGCACCTGGGCAGCCGTACGCAGAGTTGCAGCACGTCCACGACGGGGTGGGCATCTCCGCCCAGCGGGTCGGTGAGCTGTGCATCCACGCCGCCTTCTGCATCGGGCGCACCCGGCCGATCGCCGCGATGCTGGCCGATACCGACGACAGCGATGTGCGTTCCAACATCATGGGCCGTATCGACCACTGCCCCTCGGGCTCTTACAGCTACGCCCTGGAGCGCGGCGAGGAGACGATCGAGGCCGACCTGCCGCCGGCCATCTCGGTCCTGGAAGAGGAGAACGGTCTGGCCAGCGCGCTGTGGGTCACCGGCGGCGTGGCGGTCCTGCGCGCGGACGGCGAGCCGCTGGAGACCCGCAACCGGATGACGCTGTGCCGCTGCGGCCACTCGTCCGGCAAACCCCTCTGCGACGGCACCCACCGGAAGATCGACTTCCGGGAGTAGGGACTTCCATGAGCCAGACCCCGCCACCAGGCCGGATCCGAATCCGGATGACCGCGCGCCCGATCGACGAGCCGCACCGGACCGCAAGCCCGCTGGAGTTGCTGTTCGACCTGACGTTCGTGGTCGCCGTCGCGGCGGTCACCGCGCAGCTCGCCCACGACATCGCCGACGGCCACGGCGTGGACGGGCTCGTCCCGTTCCTCCAGGTCTTCTTCGCGATCTGGTGGGCCTGGATGAACTTCACCTGGTTCGCCTCGTCCTACGACACCGACGACGTCCTCTACCGGCTGCTGACCATGGTGCAGATGGCGGGCGTCCTGGTGCTCGCCGCCGGCGTCCCGGCTGCGGCCGACCACCTGGACTACAGGGCCGTCACATTCGGCTACATGATCATGCGGATCGGCCTGGTCGGCCACTGGTTGCGGGCGTGCGCCGAGGACCCGGCCCGCCGCCGCACCGCCCTGCGCTACGCCGTCGGCGTCTCCGCCCTCCAGGTGCTGTGGCTGCTTCGTCTCCTGTTCACCGAGACGGGTGCCATGCCCTCGTCCGCCCAGGTCCCGGTCTTCGTGGCACTGGCCGCGCTGGAACTCGCGGTGCCCTTGTGGGCGGAACGAACCGCGCGGACCACATGGCACCCGCACCACATCGCCGAACGCTACGGCCTCTTCACCCTCATCCTGCTCGGCGAAAGCGTCCTCGCCGCCACCAGAGGCGTGTCAGGAGCGCTCGAAGAATCCGAGATCAGCAGTCCCTTCATCATCATCGCCGTATCGGGCCTGGTCATACTCTTCGCCATCTGGTGGCTCTACTTCCTGGTCCCTGCCGGCCAAGGACTGAGCGACCGCCGCCACCTCTCCTACCTGTGGGGATACGGCCACTACGGAATCTTCGCGGGCTTGGCCGCCCTAGGCGCCGGCCTAGAGGTAGCGGTCGAACAGACGGGACACCACATCGAGGCATCCCCAACAGCGATCTGCTACGCCGTAGCGATTCCGGTCAGCGTGGTCCTAGCCCTCCTCTGGCTGGTCCACGCGCCCATAGTCACCGAACGCCACATCCGTCCCACCGCCCAACTGGTCGCCGTAACCGCGGTCCTCCTGACCCCGCTGGCAGCCGCCCAAACGGGGGTGGCCGCAGTACTCGCCACAATCGCCACAGCTTGCGTCCTGCTAACCGCCACCACCCTCACCCTCCAGTGATCCAAATGTGTCCCGCGTCCAGCTCCGCCTCAAGGGGGCGAGGGTACGCGCGACGTCCGCGAAGGCGCGGACCCGTGCGTTCTCATGGGAGGTCCACCAGATGAGCCCGAGCGGCACCGGTGGTAGGTCACGGATTGGCAGGAACACGATCCCGTCGTTTCCGAGGCCTTGCATCGTCGCAGTAGGCAGCACCACAAGGCCCCGGGCGATGAGGCTGGCCACCTCGCCCGCGGTGCGCACTGGCGTCGGGTGCACCTGGACGGCGCGCCCAGAGGGAGTCCGCGCCGGGATCATCGCTCGTCGGAGGCGGTCCGCCAAGCCCTGGTAGTCGAAGTTCGGCACCGGATGGTCGGCGAGCACCTCGACCGACACACTCCGCTCGCGGGCGAGCGGATGATCGGCGGCGACGGCCAGCAATCGTGGGTACCGGGCGATCTCGGGACCGATGGTGAGGCCGGGATGGTCGAGGACGAGCCAGCACACCAGCACGTCGATCGCGCCGGACCGCAGCGGGGCGAACGAATCGGAGAGAGTCACCTCCCGCAGCGAAACGCTGCAGTCGGGACGCGCCCGCTCGAACGCCACGATCACCTGATCGAGGGCGGGCCCGGCCGTCGTCGCCGCGAAACCGAGGCGCAGCACCCCGGCCGGGGAGCGGGCGGCGGTACGAGCGTCTGCCAACGCCGTGTTCAGCTGCTCGTAGGCGGGAGCAAGCCGTTCGCGCAACCCCGCGCCGACGGGGGTCAGGGTGACCCTCCGGCTGGTGCGCTCGAACAGCGTGCCTCCGATCTCGCACTCCAGGGCGGCGATGAGACGGCTGATCCTCGGCTGGTACACGTACAGGCGCTCGGCCGTCCGCCCGAAGTGCAGTTCCTCGCAGAGGACCAGGAACGCCTCGATCTGAGCGAGCTCCAACCCGATCGCCCCTCTCTGCGGCCTTTCTCGTGCATCGATGCGCTCGGGTGTCGTGCCATGGTCGCCGCTGGCGGGCGGGGTGCTCACAGGCAAGTACCACCGCTCCGATCTGGAAAGCAGCTCCGCCGGGGGAGGCCGGTCCAGCCGTAAGGAGGTCGCCGCGGGGAACAGGTTCCTCACCGCGCGAGCACTGGACATCGCCGCGGTCGTGAAGGACATCGCCGCCGAGATCGGCACCACGCCCTCCCGGGTCGCTCTCGCCTGGACGCTGATCAATCCTGCCGTCGTGGCGTCACTCGTGGGCGCTCGAACCCTCGCTCAACTCGACGACAACCTCGGATCGCTCCAGGTCGAGCTCACCCCTGAGCAGCGGGCACGGCTGGCGGAGGCCAGCGCCGTCGATCTGGGCTTCCCCCACGAAACCCTCCGCCGACTCAGCTCTTCGCGTTAGCGGAAGGCGCCGCCATGGACATCGGCATCGGTCTCCCGTCCACCATCCCCGGCATTCCCGGGCGGCTGATCCTCGACTGGGCCGCCGCGGCCGAGCAGGCCGGCTTCTCGACCCTGGCGACCATCGACCGTGTCGTCTACCCCAATCTCGAGACGGTGCCGACCCTGGCCGCCGCGGCGGCCGTGACCGAGCGGATCGGTCTGACGACCGCGGTCCTCATCGCCCCGTTCAGGGGCAACGGCGCGCTGCTGGCCAAGCAGTTGGCCACGGTGGACACCATCTCCGGCGGCCGGCTGCGCGTGGGTGTCGCAGTAGGCCCGCGCGAAGACGACTACGCGCGACGGGATCGTCGTTCCCGGGACCGGGGACGCATCTTGGATCAGCAACTCGCCGAACTGCGCGCGGTCTGGGCCCAGCGGCCCCGGGGCCATGCCGTACCGATCGGACCGGCTCCGGTGCGGCCGGGCGGTCCACCACTGTTCATCGGTGGCAATGTCGCCGCGACGTTCCGGCGGATCGCCGAGTTCGGCACCGGCTGGATCTTCGGAGGCGGCGGTCCCGAGCCGTTCGCGGCGGGCGCGGACCAGGTCGGCCGGGCTTGGCGCGAGGCGGGCCGCGCTGGAGAACCCCGCCTGGTCGTCAACGCCTACGTCAGTCTCGGGCCCGACGCCGAGTACCACGCCCGGCGCTACCTCGGCGACTACTACGGCTTCACCGGCGACTTCGCCGAGCAGATCGTGGCCGGTGCGCTCACCTCGCCGAAGGCCGTCACCGACGTGATGACCGCCTACGAAGACGCGGGCTGCGACGAAATGATCCTCTTCCCCTGCAACCCGGACCTCGCGCAGATCTCACTCATCGTCGAAGCCGCCCGCGCCGACCGGCACAGGAAGACGCCCTAGAAGACTGCTGAAGATCTTGGGTTCTGGCCCGGCGGCGTGAGCGGCGGGGCCAGACTCCTGTTGTGGCGATGGGGGAATGGGCCGGGGAGCCGATCGGACCGGATGTGTGGGAGACCTGCCGGGATCTGATCCCGGCAGGGAGCATGTTTGCGTTCTTGGCCGAGCACCGCGAGGCACTGTTCCCGGCGGCGATGTTCGACGACATGTATCCCTCGGCCAACGGCCGCCCCAGCATGCCTCCGCAGATCCTGGCCACAACGATCACTTTGCAGTCCCTGCACGGTCTGTCCGACTTCGAGACGGTCCAGGAACTGCGCTGTGACCTGCGCTTGAAGGCCGCTTGCGGGCTCGGCCTGCACGACACGGCGTTCGATGCGTCGCTGTTGACCTACTTTCGCCGGCGACTGGCCCGCTCCGCCCGCCCCAACCGGGTGTTCGAGACGGTCCAGGAGGTCGTGAAGGCCACCGGCGTGCTCAAACGCAGGCACCGCCGGGCGCTGGATTCCACCGTGCTGGACGACGCCGTCGCCACCCAGGACACCGTGACCCAGCTGATCTCCGCCATCCGCGCCGTGATCGGTGAAGTTCCCGGCGCCGACGCGATCGCAGCCCTGCAGTGCACCGCGCATGACTACGGCGACCCGGGCAAGCCCCGCATCGCCTGGAACGATCAGCAGGCCCGGGCCGATCTGGTGGACGCCCTGGTCGGCGACGCGCTCCGGCTGCTGGGTCACCTGCCCGACCAGCAACTGGGCGAGAAGGCCGCCAACGCGGTCGGGCTGCTGGCCCTGGTCGCCGGGCAGGACGTCGAGCCCGCCGACGACTCCGACGGCCGGGACGGCCGCTGGCGCATCACCCGCGCCACCGCCCCGGACCGGGTCGTGTCCACCGTCGACCCCGATGCCCGGCACGTCCACAAGACCCGCAGCCACTACCAGGACGGCTACAAGGCCCATCTGGCCATTGAGCCCGAGACCGGCCTGTTCACCGCCGTCGCCCTCACCCCCGGCAGCGGCAGCGAGCACCATGAGGCGACCGTCGCCCTCGATCTGCTCGCCGACCAGGACGAACCGGTGGAGGTGTTCGGCGACACCGCCTACTCCACCGGCCCCACCCACCAGGCACTGCAGGAGCAGGGACATCGGCTGTTCTGCAAGCCCGCCCCGCTGAAGACCGCCGTCCCCGGCGGGTTCAGCCTCGACGACTTCGCCATCGACACCGCGCGCGGCATGGTGACCTGCCCGGCCGACCGCACCGTCCCCCTGTCGAAACCATCAGGGCAGAAGATGCAGCGCAAAGCATTCTTCACCGACCAGTGCACCGGCTGCCGGTTACGCCCGCGATGCACCACCGCCAAAGCCGGACGGATCATCACCATCCGTCCGCACCACGACCTGCTGGCCGCCGCCCGCCACCAGGCCGCAACCGACCCCGACTGGCAGGCCGCCTACCGGCGGTGGAGACCACCCGTCGAACGCGCCGTCGCCTGGCTCGTCGCCCACGGCAACCGGCGACTACGCCACATCGGCACGATCAAGAACAACGCCTGGCTCCACACCCGCGCCGCAGCCCTCAACCTGCGAACCCTCATCAACCTCGGACTCGACCACAACGGAGACACCTGGCACATCCGGGCCACCACCTGACGCCGGTAGCCGGCACCACACCAAGATCTTCAGCAGTCTTCTAGGGGCCGCGGCAGGGCGGTTTCCGTGTAGGCAGCGAGACAGGCGGCATCGTCCAGGCGTCGTTTTCGCGGGGTCGGCGGTAGAGCAGGACTGGGGCCGGTGAAGCCCACGCCGCGGGCGATTCGGTGAGAGGATGACCCTTCTCGTCAGCAAAGGAGAAGTGCAGCCCATGTCCCGTTGGCCGCAGCTCAGCCCGTCCGAACAACAGGAAAAGCTCGACCAGATCACTGCGCAGGTGGTGCCGACCCTGCCGGACGGCTGGCAGCGCCTGGTGGTGCGCGTCCAGATGATCGGTAAGCACAGCGAAATGTCGTCCGGTGTGCTGATGCCCGACCGCTCAACACGCGGTTGGAGCTTCCCGCCGGAGGTCTGGCGTCAGTTCATGCAACTTCGCAAGGGCATGTACTCCGAGGGCGCAGGGAGTTGGGTGGGGTTCGAGTACATCATCGACCTGCCCGGCAGATTCACGATCAGCTATAACCGTGATGCCGAACCGACCTTCGAGGCCGCGCCGACCGCAGAGGATTTCGCCCTTGAGAACCGCCGGTTCCCGCGCTCAGAAGACACCATGCCCGACTGGTTCCGGCGGGGCCTGAAAGACGCAGGATAAAATCCACCCCTCCTCGGGCGGACAACGGTCCTCGCCCGTTCATGGGTCAGGGCCTGGTGTGCGACTGGCATGGGGCCGCGGTCTTCCCTCTTCGCTAACACCGTTGGAAGCTGTCGCCGACAAGACGTTGTGACAGGCAGATTCACGCGGATGAGGCTCCGGCTCGCGGGACCCCGGGCCGGGCGTGTCCAACTGTTGAACACTGCCGCCGTGCGGTACCGCCTGGCAGTGCAGGACGGCGGGCCTGGAAACCCGTCCGATGAACGTCTGTCCTCCGGGCTTGCTCGCTGGGCTAGGGACCAAGGGGCCACGAGGCGGTATCGGCCGCCCGATGGCGGTGTCAGCCGCGCCATGTGGCATAGAGGCGGTTGGCCCAGATGAGCCGGTCGTCGCCAACGTTTGCCAGGAAGTCGGCGCTGTCGTGCTGGAGAGAGCTCGTGGCGTCGTCGGCGGTCATGCCGGTAAAACGAAGAAGTGCGAAGGCGAACATCCCGGTCCGCTGAATCCCTGCCGAGCAGTGGAGCAGGATGTGGCCCCCGTCGCGCAGTATGGCGGCCATTTGCATCAGAGACGCGCCGAAATGCACGTCATGCTCGGGTGGTGGTGGATCGGCATGGGGCAGCGGCATGGGCGTGGACGAGCCGGCGGGCAAGGCGGAGAATGGTCGGATCGTCGATCTGGGCGATGTCGTGGAAGCGGTGTGCGACGAGCTCGCTTGCGTCGAGACGGATGGCGTTGGGCTGGTCATTTGTAAAGGTGCCGCCGTTGTAGAGGAAGAGGGCCTCGTCGCCTGCGGCCGGTGGAGCGCCCGTCGGCCAGATCAGGACCGGCGCCCACGGGGCAATTGCAGCTCCAGCCCGTCAAGGAGGGCTTGAAGGCCGGACTCGAAGGTCCTGTCGGGAGCGGCGGCGTAATCGGCCGCCGCCGGCGTATCGAGGCGGGCGCGCAAGCGCGGGTACCGCATGGCGATCTCCCTGGCGTCGGCCATGGCGTCCTGGAGCCGCTTCTGGGCGCCGTCGTCCTTGTCGAGCCGGCGCGCGAGTGAGGCGGTCGCTGCGGCACCGGCCGCGTCCCCGAGGACGTAGGTGAAGACGGCGCCCGCCGCCTGATCGGCCTGGTCACCGGTGAAGCCTGCCGCCTCGTAGACAGCCAGGCTGTGGTCGTCGTGACGTGCCTTGCCTTCGCCGTACAGGACGTAGGCGGCGAAGGCCTGCACCAGCCAGGTGTGCCGGGTGAACATCCGATGCAGGTCGGTGGCCATGGTGGTGGCCGCGACCCGCCAGCCGACCAGCCCCAGGTCGGGCAGCGTGAGCTCGCTCCATATCTGATCGGCCGCGAGCAGGACGAGGTTGTCCTTGCTCTTCACGTGCCAGTACATGGCCGTGGCGGCCGAATCGAGCCGTTTCCCCAGGGCGCGCATGTTCAGCCCTTCAAGGCCCTCGTCGTCTAGGAGCGCGATGGCGGCGCGAACGATCTGGTCCCGGCTGAGGGTGTCGCGAGGCATGCCCTGACCCTACGCAGGCACTTGCACAAAGTTCAAGGATGCTCTTGCGCTTAGTTCAAGAGGCGCTTATCGTCGTCTGCATCCGCACTTGAACTTAGTACAAGTCGAAGGGAAGCCCATGAACGTCCTCGCCGCCGTCATGCAGCTGCTGGTCGCCGTCGCCTTCGTCAGCATCCCGGTGGTCCGCCACCGCTACGGCCCCGCCGCGAAGGCCGCCGCAGAGGCCGAACTGCGCCGGCAGAACGTCCGCCCGCAGGTTCTGGAGGAGAACAGGCTCCGGTTCGACGCCGGCGGCCACGAAACCGCGGCCCCGGCGACCGTCGCGGCGATCATGACCGTGACCGCCGCCCTGAACCTCGCCGGCGCCGACCTGGCCCAGCTGATGACCTGGATCTTCTCCTCGCTCGTCCTCGTGATGAACGCGGGGATCGTCTACAGCAACCTCACCGCGGTCAAGTCCGTGCAGGCCGCCTTCCGCCGCAAAGGCGACCCGGAGCTGGCCCGCGTCGAAGTCGCCCCGTTCCTCAAGGCCGCCGGAGACGCCTTCCCGCGCTGGGTGCGACTCCAGACCTACCTCCGCAACACCACCGTCTTCGCCGGCTCCACCATCGCCCTGCTCGCCGTAACCCTGACCGGAAACTGACGAGGTCAGCCGGGCAGGTAGGGACTGTCCACTTCAGAGCCCGATACAGGCACTCAACCCCCGAGGAACGCCGATGTCGTGGAAGCCGGCACTGTCAGTGGGTGCGGCTAAGGTGCCCGCCATGATCTTGGTGACGGGCGGAAGCGGAACCGTAGGCTCGGCACTTGTGGAGACGCTGTGCGCGGCCGGGCATCCGGTCCGGGCCGCGTACCACGCGCAGCGCGACGTCGATCGTGCGGCCGCGGCCGGCCGGGACGCCGTCCGGATCGATCTGGGCGAGCCCGCGACGCTCCCGCCGGCGCTGCAAGACGTCGAGGCGGTGTTCCTGGTCGGCGCGATGGGCCGTGACCAGACACGCCAAGAACTCAACCTGATCGAGGCCGCGGCCGTTGCGGGCATTCCCCAGGTCGTCAAGCTGTCGGTCTGGCGGGCCGACGAGGAACTGACGCCGATCGCCCGCCTCCACCGACCCGCGGAGTCGGCGCTCCAGGCCTCCGGCCTGGGCTACACGTTCCTGCGGCCGAACTTCTACATGCAGAATTTCACCCGGCAGTTCGCCGCTTCGATCAGGACGACCGGCCAGTTCACCCAACCCCGCGCCGATGCCCCCATCAGCTTCGTCGATGTCCGCGATATCGCCCGGGTCGCCGCCCACGTGCTCACCACCGACGGCCATGAGGGCCGCGTCTACACCCTCACGGGCCCTGAGGCACTCACCTACGACACCGCCGCCGAGGTGCTCTCACGTGTCCTGGACAGACCGGTCCGCTTCGTCGGGCTTTCCGATGCCGACGCCCGGGCCGCCATGCTCGGACGCGGCCTGCCCGAGTACTACGCCGACGCTCTGATCGAGGTGAGCCGCGCGTACCGGGATGGCGGCGCGGAGACCGTCACCACGACCGTCCGCGATCTCACCGACCGCGAGCCGACGACCTTCGAGCAATTCCTCCGCGACCACCGCACCGCCTTCACCTGAGGCTGGATTCACTCGGCGCCCCGAAGTCGCGCCAGGCCGAGGGCGTGCGTCCACGGGCTCGTTTGAACGCCACGCTGAACGCGAACGGATCCTGGTAACCGACCTGACGGGCCACCTCGGCGACGGTCTGCCGGGTGTCGCGGAGCAGGTCGGCGGCGAGGGTCATGCGCCAGTCGGTGAGATAACCGAGCGGCGGACGGCCGACCAGGGCAGCGAAGCGCTGGGCGAAGGCGGCGCGGGACATGCCGACCTCGCCGGCCAGCGAGGCGACTGTCCATCGGTGGCCGGGATTCCCGTGCAGAAGGCGCAGCGCCGCACCAATCGCCGGGTCGGTCAGCGCCCGGTACCAGGCGGGCGGCGCCGCCTCCGGTCTGGTGCACCATGCCCGCAACGCGATCACGAGAACCAGATCCAAGAGCCGGGCGAGCACCGCGTCCTGGCCCGGCTCGTCGCGGGCCGCCTCGGCGGAGAGCAGATCCAGGGCGGCCCGGGTACGTGGCCCCGAGGGCACGACCGCCAGCGGCGGAAGCAGGTCCAGCAGGCGGAAGGCCACGTCGCCGTGCAACTCGTACACGCCACGGAGCAGGACGGTGGCCCCGGACAGGCCGTCGCCGTACGTGCGGGGGGCCAGCATCGCGTGAGGATCCGCCGATGCGCCGGAGGGAAGGTATTTGCGCCCCTCGCGGATCACGAACTGGGGTGTGGTCGCCGGGTCGTCCGCAATCGTGTACCCGCCGGGAGCGGTGATGAGGGCGATGTCACCCGCCGCAAGGCGCACGGGAGCGGAATCCCCGAGCCAGGCCCAGGCGTGGCCGCCCAGCGTGGCCGCGACCGTGAGCGGCGGCGCGTCGGCGTACGTCATCCCCCACGGTGGTCGCTGGATCAGCTGCCTGACCAGAGCGTTCTGAGCACGGGCTCGATGCAGCAGGTCCGTCAGCACGTCCACACGGTCACTCTAGACGATCACAAAGGCATCCCAGATGTTCACCCATGGATCGTCCAGGTACCGGCGCGGTTGGCTGTACGGCATGACGAAATCCATTGCAGTGTTCGGAACCGGCCCAGGTGTGGGTCAGGCCATCGCCCACCGATACGGAAAGGAAGGGTATGAAGTCGTCCTGGTCGCCCGCCGTCAGGGTCCCTTGGACCTGCTCGCCCGGGATCTGTCCGCCCAGGGCATCACTGCCCATGTGATCAACGCCGACCTCGACCAGACCGACGACGTACCGGCGCTCGTCGAGCGGATCCGAGCGTGCGTCGGGGACCCCACGGCCCTCTACTACGGCCCGGCGCCGACCGACCTGGCGTTCGTTCCCGCCGTCGATCTCACCCCGGAGGTGCTTCAGGACCGCATGCCGATCACGATGTACACGCTCTTGGCCCTGGTCCGGGAGTTCCTCCCCGCCATGGTCGAGCGGGGCGACGGCGCAATCCTCAGCGCTCAGGGGGCGGCCGCCGTCCACGGCCGGCCGAATATGAGCGGCTGGCCCACGATCCTGGCCGCACAGCGGAACTACCTCCAGTCGCTCGCGGCCGAGGTCGCCGACAAGGGCGTCTACGTCGGCATGCTCTACATCGGCGCCCGCATCCTGGGCACCCCGTTCGAGGAGGACTACCAGCGGCGCCAGGCCCAGGGCGAACCCGTGCCCGACATGGCCGCCGCCGACCCCGCCGAACTGGCCGACACCCTCTGGAACATGCACGCCGAGCGGAACAGGCACGAAACCCTCGTCCCCGCCGGACTCCTTGATCGATCAGCTTTCTAACCGGCGACGAACGGGGTGTGGCAGATGGCCTCCAGTGCCAACATCGCCGCACTGGCCGAACTGTTCCGCTGCACCCCGACGGCGTCGATGGTTGTGTGTGGTCAGTTGCGGTTGCTGCCGGGATAGCAGGGGGGCGCTCGGCGAAGTCGGCCGCCTGCGGTGGCCAGTCGATCGCGAACCCTTTGGCCTCGATGACGTGGGCCGTCGCCCGACGGACCCGGCGTGCTTGAACTCGATCACCGGAATGTGTTCAAGGAAGCGGGCCGAAGTGCCGGTGGCAGAACTCGCGGTAGTTGCGGGCGCTGAGGATGAACCAGCGGACGGGCGATGTCGCCCAGTGGGCCCGCAGCCGATCTCCAGGTTCTCGCCCCCAATTCTCCATCGTTCCCAGGTGTGGGGATCTTGTCCCCGGCCTGGCCTTCGTGGTGGGAATGGGTAACGGGAATCGAATTGACCCGTGATCACCCTGGCTGATTGCACGACCGGCGAAATAGCGGCCCGTGGAAGGGGGGCGCAGGTCAGCGGAGTTCACCGGCAGCGTCCCGGACGACCTTGTCGACGTCCTTCGAGCTCACGTCGAGCTCCCTTGCGACGTGCTTCTCGGCCTTCAGCGCGGCCTTGTCCATGGCCTGCAACAGCTTGCTCTCGCCGATAATGACCAGCGCGGCCTGCCCAGCGTCGATGATCTCCCCGAACTCCTTGACGTCCGCGCGGGACATGCCGCGCCACAAGTGGCCGCTCACCCCGCCCACGGCGGCGCCGACCGCGGTACCAGCGATGATCGCGGGCGGGAACAGGATGCCGACCAGCGCGCCGACGGCGGCGCCTCCCCACGCACCGTGCCGGGTGGCCGTCTCGTCCTTGTTCACGTGTACCTTGCCCGCGTCGTCCTTCGAGACCACGGCGGCGTCATAAGTGCCGATCGCGCCGGCCGCGTGAAGGTCCTTGACGACGTCGTAGTCCGCCCGCGCCACAGCCTCGCTGGGATAGGTGCCGACGTAGATGAATACCGCATCTGGCTTCGCCATGTCGTATCTCCTGTTCTCACCACATCCGGATGGACGCGGCGGCGAGCGAAGAGCCGGATTATGAGGACCGTTTCGGCAGGTACGCTGTCGGCGGCCCGCGATCAGGCTGTCTTGACGATCAGTGCCAGGATGCGCGCTGGCGGTGTTGCCGTGCTTCACCTCCCACGGGTGAAGCCCACCCGGCCTGCGGCGGCCGAGCATTGCCAAGCCCTTCGGACACCTCGCCGTGGGCCAACCATCCGCGCTCTACATGCAGGATCTACCTCCGCGACTCTGCTGGCCGCCATGGACATGCGTCCGCGACTGGCCATACGCATCCGGCGCCACGCTCAAATTGACGTCGCCACCGCGGCGTCCGCCTCAAGCAGCGGAGGAACTGGTCGGCTTACCGAGGACAAGCCAGCAGGTTCACCCTGGCAAGGCCAGATCGCCGGATAGATGGCCACCTCGCGGCGTGCCGCCTCTGACTTGAATCAGGGTGAACTGGTGTCGGGCACGATCGACCAGCACGACCCAGGTCTGCCCACGGTTGAGGTGACGTGCGGTGGCTTGAAGGAACCGGCGGTCACATCGCGGGGCGGGAGCCGGGGACGGAGCTTCAGTTGTGACGCTATGGGGTGTGCCTCGGATGCACGTCAGCTGGCGTGGCGTTCTCACGATCATTTGAGGTCTGTTGCCCAGGGCAAGGCTTCGCCTAGCCTCAGGTGACTATGTCCTTTGAACGTCAACCGTCCCTATTTGGGACTGTGCCTCCCGATACCGAGCTGTCACGCGTAGCAGCGAAACTCCTCACCCTTGATCCCGATGGTGTCCGCATAGCAGCGGTGATCCGGAGGACGTACGACATGCTCCTCGACGGCCAGCACACCGGCCGGTACAAGTGGTGCCAGCTTCACAAGACTGAGAAGACTCACTTCGGCACCCTCATCGAGATCAACCTGCAACGAGAGTTCGGCTTCGCCGATGGTCAGGCCATGGACTTCGCGATCTGCGGTATCGACGTCGACTGCAAGTTCTCCCAGGATAAGGCCAGGTGGATGATCCCGCCTGAGGCGATTGGTCACCTCCTCCTGGGACTGTGGGCCAGCGACGATCAAGGTAAGTGGTCAGCCGGGCTCGTCAGGGCTCGTGAGGAACACTTGAGCTCCTCCAAGGGCAACCGCGACCTCAAGCGCGGCCTCTCGGCGGGTGGACGCAGTGCAACCCGCTGGGTCTTCGACGAGAAACCCCTACCAGAGAACGTGCTGCTGCGGCTCCCGCCGCCACAGGTGGAAAGGATCTTCCACTGTTCTCGGTACGGTACGAAGCGAGTCGACATGTTGTTCCGGTTGGCTCAGAGACGCCGGGTCAGCCGAGCCGTGATCGCAACGGTCGCACAGCAGGATGATTACATGAAGCGTGTACGTGGCAACGGAGGGTCGCGTAGCAGCCTGCGCCCGGAGGGGATTGTGATCCTCGGCCAGTACAGCAGCCATGCTTCAATCGCCCAAGACCTGGGGCTTCCAGTTCCCGGCCGGGGAGAGTTCGTCAGCGTCCGGCTCGCCCATCACGAGGATCACCATGGCGACGTACCTTCAATCCTGCTGGATGGAGGGCGATGGGTCGTCGCGCATCCGGACGATCCCCCCGAGCTTGCGCCGACACTCCCCGATATTCGCAAGACTCCTGGCACTGAGGAAGGATGAGGCTCAGGCGACCTGTGCCTTGCCGCCTGCGATCATCAGAGACGGCTTGCCTGTCTCTTCGCTCCCCGCAGATTGTCAGCCCCTCGCTGTAGCGTCATGTCTACGCTCCGTGGAGGTTGGTCCGACAGCTTCCAGTACCGCCTCAATAGCCGCAGGGAGGGGCAAATGCTCCCACAATCGCACGACTCGCCATCCAGCCGCTTCCAGTGCGGCATCCGCAGCCCTGTCGCGCTCAACGTTCCGGCGCAGCTTGGGCGTCCAATACCACTCGTTGCTGGTCGGCTCCCTTCCATGTTCGGGGCATACATGCCAGAAGCAGCCATCGACGAACACTGCGACTTTGCGAGCAGTGAAGACGATGTCCGGGCGGACTCGGACTCCACCGGGCAAATCAAGCC
Source organism: Spirillospora sp. CA-128828 (assembly GCF_050945415.1). Classification (NCBI taxonomy): domain Bacteria; kingdom Bacillati; phylum Actinomycetota; class Actinomycetes; order Streptosporangiales; family Thermomonosporaceae; genus Spirillospora; species Spirillospora sp. CA-128828. The sequence continues at coordinate 9,406,341 of NZ_CP191986.1, read as the reverse complement.
GGAAATCCTTACGGTAGCGATAGCCGAGAGCATAGAGAGCCTTGCGAAGCGTGATCTCGGGCTTGGTGTCCGAGCGGCGGTTGGCCTTCATGTTCCGGGAGCGGCCTTCGTTCGCGGGGCGCGGGTAGAGCCCTGCAGCCCACGCTGCCTGCCGTCGGTCGTTGCCGTCGCCGGCAGGCACGGATCCGCTGTCGCTCAATCGATTCGCTCCGCAAGGTAGGTCATGGTTGAAACTACTATCCATGACTCACGCCCCGCCGTGCACACCACACCAGGAGGCCATAGTGTCGGATCTTGAAGTCGTTGAGATCTGCGCGGGGGCTGGAGGCCAGGCGCTCGGACTGGAGCTAGCGGGCTTCAGCCACCGCCTGGCCATCGAACTGGACGATAACGCCGCCAACACACTCGCCAAGAACCTCGAAGAGCGCAAGGGTCTTCTCCCCGAGACCATCGTCCAGCGGGGCGATGTGGCCGATCCCGAGGTATGGAAGCCTTCCAACCATCAAGGCGTAGCGCTACTGGCTGGTGGTGTGCCCTGTCCGCCCTTCAGCATCGCGGGCAAGCAGCTTGGCGCCGCTGACGAACGTGATCTGTTCGCCTGGGCCGTCGAACAGGTGGAGCTCATGGAGCCCCAGGCACTGTTGCTAGAGAACGTCCGCGGCCTGAGTCTGCGCCGGTTTGCTGGCTACCGTCAGCACGTCTTGGACCGCCTGCAGGAGTTTGGCTACGTCGCTGAGTGGCGGCTTCTACATGCATCAGACTTCGGTGTACCCCAGTTGCGGCCTCGGTTCGTTCTGATTGCTCTCAAGGAGGAGTACGCCCCCTTTTTCCACTGGCCTGAGCCGAGTGGAAACGCCCCCACTGTGGGAGAAGCCCTCCTGGATCTGATGGCCGCCAACGGCTGGGAAGGCGCGGATGAGTGGGCACGGAAGGCGAACAAAATTGCTCCCACTATTGTCGGCGGCTCCAAGAAGCACGGGGGTGCTGATCTCGGCCCTACACGCGCGAAACGTGCCTGGGCTGAACTCGGAGTCGACGCCATGGGCGTAGCCAACGATGCTCCGATGCCGGGCGACACCTTCGAGGTTGGCCCCAAGCTGACCTGTGAGATGGTCGCACGGCTTCAGGGATGGAGTGACGGGAGAGAATGGGAGTTCACCGGGCGAAAAACGTCTCGCTACAGGCAGATCGGTAACGCATTCCCGCCTCCTGTCGCCGAAGCTGTCGGTACATCGATCATTCTGGCACTAACACAGGAAGGCGACCCCGCTGCACCCCCTCCAAGGGAAGAAGACCCCATCTACCGGGTCCTGCGCGACGACAAGGGCTTTGTCACCGTTGCCCGACTCATGCGGGCAGCGAACGGCGCCGGACTCTCTCTAGATGATGCTGAGCTCGAGCATCGCATCGCTTTGCTCAGTAGCGACTTCGAGATCGAGGTCCTGGAAAAAGCCACCACGGTTGCCTACCGGCTTGGCCAGTTCAAGGCTTTTACTGGCCAGGCGGACCATGACCGCCACGAACGATTCCTGAAGCTCCGGGCCAAGATCAGCTAATGCGAGCTGATCAACTGGGCGACCCTCAATCTAGAGGCACCTTGGAAGGAAGACGATCAGCCGCCCTCGCAAGAGCCCGGCCTGCTATCGTCCGGCACCCGGCCGGGGTGATGCTGCGGACATGATGCTGGGCGACGGGTACGTGCTTCACAGAGATCGTAAAGATGGCACCGGAGGTCGGGTCGCGATCTTCGCCATCGGCCCCGACGCTCGGAGCCTGATCGAGTACTCGAACGTCATCTTCGGTAGCGTCCGGGACGGCGGATCTCTGGACGCACAGGTTGCCGGAACCGCCTGCGCCACGTTCGCCTCCCAACAGAGGCCAGGCATTCACCGCTGGTCTGAGAGCTTGCTGCCTGATTCTCCAGGCTGCGGTGGCCGGGATGAGCTGGTCCGGCTCCAGCAGTATCAGGTCGGCTTCGCCGATTCGCCGTTCGAACTCCTACAGGCTGAGGCGCTGTACAACGGCTGTGTTGGCACATCGAGTAGCGGTTCGCCGATCTCACCGAGGCTGCTCGCGCACCTGTCCCTGGGCAAGCTCGCGGCCAACGCCGCTGAGGTACCTGGCCTGCCTTCCCCGCGACCTGCTGCACGCTCGCAGGGGTTCCGGCCTGAGCACTCGACGCATACCGCACGTGGCGGGCCCCTGCGCCGCAACATGATCGCCGATCACAGTCGGCATTACCGGGCACGGATGGGGAACCTGATTTTGTACCTGGCGAGCACCCCTGTCACCCCCCTGGTTGGTCTTCCAGAAGTTCACCCGCCTCCGGCCGTAGTGCGGACTGAACGGCTCGCCCCCCGTCATCGTTGACCCATCGTGTGGCATGGCAACCTGCCCCGCCACACGACCCGCTGCGAAACCCGAGGGTAAGCGCCACGAGACAGAACAAAACGCCCAAATTTAGCACTATCCGTACATCAGCCCCGGAAGTCACACGGCGGGTTCAGGCTCAGCATCCACAGTGCTGCTTCTGCCGCGGTACGTGCACCTACCGATGACTTCCGTTGAAACTTCTTGACCGCGTGGTGGTCAGAGCGGGAGGCTTTCCCCTGACAGGATGGGGATTCACGTGACTGATCGGGCAAGCAGTCAGCCGCCGTTGTTGCTGGAGCGGTATCAGGCGTGGCTCGAGCCGGACGGCACGGGGGCTGCGGCAAAGCTTCAGCCCTTCCTTACCAGCGGGCTCATAGTGCTCGACACGAATGTTCTGCTCGACCTCTACCGGTACACGCCACAGGCCCGGGGCCAGATCCTCGACGCCCTGCAACTGGTCTCCTCCCGGCTCTGGCTACCTCACCAGGTTGGCCTGGAATTCGTCAGAGGCCGGTGGGGAGTCGTAGCAGACCGTACTGACCAGCTCCGCAGAGCTAAGTCGCATCTCGACCCTCACTTCCGGGAGGCGTGGAGGAACGTCCAGCAAGCGCTCAGACGCGTGCATGCCCTTCTCGGCAGGTTCGCCGCGGACGAGTCCGGTCAGGCTGAGCTAGATAAGTTGATCAATGCATCTGGATTCGATGAGCTGATCAGGCCGTGGCGGGGGGCGCTCGGGGAGCATATAGACGCGCTGAAGAACGCTCAGGACGTCATGCTCAACGACATCGTCTCGGGCACCGACCCAATTCTCCCCCAGGTAGCAGCGCTGTACGGTGATCGCGTCGGCCCCCAGCCAGCCGAGGAGGAGATCCAGCAGCTCGTGGAGCACGCTGTGGGATACCGCTACCCGAACAAGATCCCTCCAGGCTTCAGGGATATGAGCAAGGACACTCCGCTTCTCGCCGCAGGCGACTATCTCCTCTGGGAGCAAGTAATTGCTCACGTGGGTCGCTCGGCGACGCAGGAGCGGGTTCTCATTGTCTCCGGCGACGTAAAGGACGATTGGTATGAACCGCGCGGAATAGAATCAGGCTCGCCGAGGCCGTGGCCCTCCCTAATTCAGGAGTTCCGCAGCCGCACCCGTACCGACTTGCTCGTGGTGGAGAGCAAGTCGTTCTTCCAGGGAGTCGCCGAGGTCCTGGACGCAAAGATCACCGCCAGCACGGTCGAGGAGATTAGCCGTACCACTGAGGCCCGAGATGAGGCGAAGGACGAGTTCGAAGGGCCTGTGACAGCCGAGGACGCGGCTGCTCTGCCACCCCCGGAGGGGACGGCCCTTGCCGCATACAGGGCCGCTCACCTCTCCAGCTCCGTGATCAGGGACGCCGTCACCAGCAGCAGCTACCGCATGTTCCAGTGGTGGCTGATCGGTGCTACCGAGGAGTTCGGCCTTCGCAAACGCGGCCCAGGCGAGCCGCCGGTGGACCTGGTCGCCCTCTCCGCAGACAGGCTGCCTCCAGCTCCTGACTGGATTCTGGCCAATGTGCTGCGTCATGGAGAGGTTCCGACGCCCAGCACAACCTGGATCGCACCGTGGATGGTGCAGGTCATCGAGATGTCCCCGAGGGCGGATCGTGCGTCGGTCCTGCGGCTTGCCCGCCGGCAACTGGTCAACAGAGCCGAAGGAGATCCTTCAGTGGGCGAGTAGACAACTTTAGTATCGAAATAGGGGACAGCTCGGCTACCGAGTAGGACAATTTCCGCAGCGCCGCATCCTCACGCCTTCACCTCAAGGACCCCTCAGATGGCCCACAAGCTGCTTGACATTACGCCAACACCCGAAGTCTTGTTCGCGCTCACCCGCACACCAATCACCCCTCTCGATGCACTGAGCGAGCTCATCGACAACGCCATCGACTCATTTCGGGCGGCTGAGATCGCTGGAACGCCGTCCCCCGTACGCCACGTGGTAATCGAAGTGCCCGGCCCTAGCCAGGTCGAGCGCGGTGAGGGGTGCATCCGAGTTCGTGACACCGGCCTGGGCCTGACGAGCGACCAAATCGCCAACGCGATGCGCGCCGGCTACACCTCGAAGAATCATTTCGATACCCTCGGCCTCTTCGGCATGGGTTTTAACATCGCCACCGGAAAGATTGGCCGGACAACTCAAGTAATCTCCGCGCGGGCCGAGGACGACCACGCTATCCGCGTTACGCTCGACCTTCCTGAACTGGTGCGCAGCCGCGCCTTCGAGGTGAAGGCCGAAGAGATCAGTAAGCCGGCAGGGCTCGAGCACGGCACCGTCGTGGAAGTGCGGGGGTGGTGGCCTAAGGGAGACGCCAACCACGGTTTCATTCGCGAGGTCGCGCGGATTACGAAAAAGACGCTCCGTGAGCGAGTCGGCCGACGGTACGCGACGATCTTGCGTGGCGCCTCCGATCAGGACGTACGGATTACTCTCAACGGTGAGGCATGCCGTGCCTTTGAGCATTGTGTCTGGGACGAGAGCCGTTTTGTCGAGCGTGCGTCTTATGGGCGCATCCCAGCTTTTATCTCTGTCGAGGAGGAAGTCGGGCGCTCCCACCGCTGCCTCCACGACGGTGTGGACTTCCGCGGCGCAGAGGTTTGCCCCCGGTGCCATCGTTCGGAAAGCCGCGAGATCATCCAGCGCGTGCATGGCTGGGTAGGCATCCAGCGATTCGACGACAAGGACAGGTTCGGGATCGATCTCATCCGCAATGGCCGTGCGATCCGGGCGAACGAGAAGGAGGCATTCTTTGTCTACCAGGACCCCACGACGGGTATAAGTGAGCGCGAGTACCCGGTAGATGGGCAGTACGGGCGCATCGTTGGCGAAATACATTTGGATCACGTTCCCGTAGACTTTCAGAAGCAAAACTTCCAAACTAGCAGTCAGGAGTGGCTCGACGCCCTCGAGCTTCTCCGAGGAAAGTCGCTGCTCCCTAGTAAATGGTCCGACGGAGAACAGAACGCAACCCCAGTAGCCAGACTATTCTCCGGCTACCGGAAGGTGCGCAATTTTGGGCGCGCCGACATGTATATGGGCGTGTATAACAGCGCCAAGGGCAAAGGTGCTAGAATCTCGCGCGAGATCGAAAAGCAGTTTTACGAGCGTTTCTTGGATCGTGAGCCTGGGTACTATGACGATGCCCGCTGGTGGGACTTGGTAGAGACGGCTAACGAACCTCCTATCGAAGAACTTCCCGAATGCCCGTCATGTGCTTTTCAGAACATTAAGACCGCCGAATCCTGTCAAGGGTGCGGAGAAGTTCTTATCGGCAGGTCTTGCTTGAACTCCGACTGTGGCCGCAGAATCCTCCGCTCCGCGGAAACCTGTCCGCACTGCGGTACCGAACAGAATCCAGAAGTCCAGTTCCCCTGGAAGTGTGCGTTCTGTCAAGCCGACAACAAGCCTGGTGAGGAGCGATGCGGCACTTGCGGCAGCCCTGAAGGAACCCCTCATCCTGCCTCGTCTGAGGTCCTTCGTGAGCGATCCGATGAGTTGACTGCGCTCGGCGCGTCATCGCTTATAGTGACCCTGAGTAGTGGGAAAACTACCACACCAATCGACATTGCCGTACGCGGTGTTTACCAGCCCATCATCGCTGCCTACGGTCACCCGCCAGTGCCGTTGGTGACCGAGATCAAACCTAGCTTTCTTACGCTGTTTATGGATCTTTCCCATGCAGTGTTCGCCAGCAGCGGACTGCGTCCTGAGTACCTGATCGCTTCCGAAGCAGCTCAATACCTCTACCAACTCCACCCAGAGCTGCACGGGAAGCCGGGCCATACCGTTACCGCGCTGACCACCGACCTGCTGATGCAAGGTTGGGGCGACGCGGTTACTGACAATCCAGAAACCGTGCGCGAGGAGATCCGGCAGCTGTTCGACGACATCACAGGGAGAATCCTGGACATCCCCGAAGCCCGTGACTTCTATGATGAGCTTTCGGAAGCGGATCAGATGACCATGGCTCAGGAGATGGTTAGTGCGGGAGTCGACCTGGCAGAGCTCGGCAGCCTCAAGACCGGCGGTTACCTGAAATACTGTTCCCGCGGTGTCATCGCCAACTTCTTCGGCAAGCACCCGCCCCCCTGGTTCGGTGGCCGAGTTTGGACTGACGCTTGGCCCAGTGAAACAGAGCTGGGCATGGTTATCGCCGCCAAGCTTCAGGACGAACTGGGCCTCAAGTACCTCAGCTGCCTCCAGGACTGCGCCTCCTACCTACGTTACGAGCGTCCCGAACAGCTCCTGGTCGTCCGTGCCCGCGCTGCTGTCGAGTTCCTCACCAGCAAGCTGTCATGACCGTCGCTCACCGCTTCGTCAACGATCTTCTTATCGCCGACAGCAGCTGGCAGGGGTTCGAACGAACGATCGAGCGTCTTCTCATCACCCGAGGCTATGAGGCAGTCCAACGGGTTGGCGCCTCTGGTGACGGCGGAGCCGATGTGATTGCGACCTTGAACGGGCAGCGCTGGCTGTTTCAAGTAAAGCGCTGGCGGTATCCCGTCGGCCCCAGCGTGGTAGCTGAAACGCTAGCCGCCTGCCGTCGCTATGACGCCGCCATTCCTGTTATCGTCGGCTTAAATGGCTTTGAGGCATCGGTGCATTCGCAGCGCAACCAACTCGCTGCTAGTGGCATACCTCTGCAACTATGGGACCGGCGTGTTCTTGCCAAGCAAGCTGCCTTGGTTCCCAATGAGCCCCTGTCCCAGCGTTCCCCCGACCAATTTTCACTGCGCGCTTACCAGGCACAGGCCGTTGATCGGATTATGAACGAGCATCTGGCCGGTAGCCGTAGCGCCCTCGTCGTGCTTGCCACTGGGTTGGGCAAGACTTTTGTCGCCGCTGAATTCTATCAGCGTTATGCCAAACTTAGGCCGAAATCCAAGACCCTGGTATTAGCCCATCGCAATGAGTTAGTATACCAACTCGAGCGAGCTTTCTGGCCGATGCTCCCGGCCGACGCGGCGACCGGTGTGTGGAATGGATTCGAACGCCCCGGCCATGACGCTCTGGCCGGTCTGGATGTCGTCTTTGCTTGCGTCGACAGCGTCGCTAGCGCCGTCAACTCCGGCCGTGAGCTTCCGGGGTTCGGCCTCGTCTTCGTGGACGAATGCCACCACTTGGGCACAACGGCCTATGACACGGTGCTCTCCGACTTGTCGGCAGGTGATGGCGGTGCATTCCTCGTCGGGATGACCGCGACCCCTTGGCGGCCGGACGGTAAGGCACTGAGCAGGTGGTTCGACTCGCCGGTCGTCGACATCGACCTCATCCGCGGTCTGCGCGAAGGGTATCTGTCCAACGTCGATTACCGCATGTACACCGACAATATCAACTGGGAAGCGCTCGCCCAGGGCATTTTGAGGGAGGGGCCGACCCTCTCTCCGAGAGGAATCAATCGGACGCTGTTCATCGAGGAATGGGACGATGCCGTCGTTACACGCCTCGCCGAGGCGTGGCGTGAACAGCCGAAGCCACGGGGGATCGTCTTCTGCGGCACCATCGATCACGCTGAACGGATAGCAGCCAGGATCAACGCTCTCGGCTTTACCCGGGCCGAGGTGATCGCGTCCAAGACCAGCAGCGGTAAGCCCATGGACATCCCTAGCCGGAGCCGCATCCTTTGGGATTTTGCTGATGGCCGGACCGGCCTTCTATGCGCCGTCGACATCCTCAACGAAGGTGTGGACGTCCCTGACGTCAACATCGTGGTCTTCCAGAGGGTCACTCACAGCCGCCGCATCTTTGTCCAGCAGCTCGGACGAGGGCTCCGCCTTGCACCGGGCAAGGAACGAGTCCTCGTCCTGGACTTCGTATCTGACATCCGGCGCTTTGCCGCAGGCCTTGACCTGCAGGATCAGCTGCCTGCTAACGACACTCTCGGTCCCCGCGTCCGCCTTGGAAGCAAGGTCACCTTCATGCATGCCACATCTACGGACCAGCCCGCCGCTGACTTCTTGCGGGAGTGGCTCGGTGACGTAGCGGCTGCACAAGATGCAGGAGAAGATTCTCACGTTCTCCGGTATCCTCCGGGAATGACCCAAGGTAGGTGAGATTCGGGGGGTTACCGTGACACCGCTGAACGACTGGAACAGGCTGAAGCCCGACGCTGAGCTCGCCGTCCAGGAGCTTCACACGCAGCTCAGCTCCAGCCGGTCACCCCAGGACTTGATTGACTCCTATCTGTATGCCAAGCGGCTTCTCGCCGAAGCTATGCAGGCGTTCGTCCGTATCGATCTTGACGGACGGAATGAGACGTTCCACGACCTGCGGGCTCGCCTCCAGAAGGAGATGCTTGACCGCTACAGCAACCTGCTGCCTGACCGCTACCTGAAGCTTCCTTACGGCACTCGCGTCCACGAGGAGCTGTTCACTCTGCTTCTTCAGCGCCTCGGGCAGCCTGTGCAAGCTGCATTCCTTCGCATAGTGACCGCCGACTCCGTTCATGCCGAGCGTCGTATCCGCGAGCTCCGCGAGCTGGGCATCGACATCCGCACATCGAAGGAAAACGGCTACGACTTCTACATGCTCGGCAGCCTGAACATCGACGTGAGCTTTCTTTCTACCATCGTCGGAAACAAGATCAAGAAGGACAAGTCTCTCGAAGAGACTGAGCGGAAGGAATACCTGGAGGCTGTTGGGTACTCCAAGTAACTTTCGCAGGTCCGAACGGCAATCTCGCCGCCCACCTAGCCGCGAGCTGTGCGTCGCCGAGGTAGCCCTATAGTGGATGCTTCCCCAGACACTAATTAGGTCATAACAGGAGCGACGCTGCCCTTCTTGGACGAACGACCGTCTTTTCATGGTTCCTCCCCCTGTCGCAGCAGAGGGACACGAGTGCTTGTTGAGGGCAGGGCCTTCTGTGCAGCTCACCGTCGGTCGAAGGCTCCAGCCTTGATCCGGTGCCTGAGCCTCCGCCAGGCCGGACCTTCGAGGATGAGCTTCGAACCTTCCGGATCCTTGGAGTCCCGCATGGCCACGTAACCGCCGACGCCTGCTAGCTCGACGCGCTGATCGGTCGTCTGCTGGCTGTGACTGCTCTTTAGGGTTAGCCAAGCTGACCGGTTAAGATCTCGAGACGCGACTGTAGCGGGCAAGGTGGCGACTTCCACGCAGTTCTCACCGCTGGTGCTGTAGGAGGAGCGACGCCATGCAAGGCGGGGACCCTCACCCATCCGTGATCTCCCTTGCAGCACGTTCGATGCGTGCTTCCGACTCGTCCGAAGACATGGCCATTTCGGATAGTTCGTCGAAGACCACCCTACGACGGCCGACGTCGTCTTCGGACTCCAGGTAGATGTCACCACCAGGGGTCTCCAGGTAGGCGATGTCTGGGTCGATGCCGACTTCGAAGGTCAGGACGACGAAACCGCCATTTAGTCCGGGATGACGTCCGCGATCGAACGGGAGCACCCGCAGTTCCACGTGTGGACGGCGGGAGTCGGTGAGCAAGGAGTCGAACTGGGCTCGCATGGTCTCGGCACTGCCCATCCTGCGATGCAGGATTGCCTCGTCGAGGACGACGTGAAGCTCGGGTGCGTTGGGCCGACTCAGGATCGATCGCCTCGTCATGCGTGCAGCGACACGGCGCTCGGCCTCCGCAGCGTCAGAGGTGAATGCCATCACGACCTCCCGCGCATAGTCGGGTGTCTGGAGCAGACCAGGGACCACCTGCGGTTGCCACTCGCGGATCTGGGACGCCTCGTCCTCGAGCGAGAGGTATGTGCCGGCGAAGATGTCGCGGTAGGCCGTCCACCAGCCGCGCTTCCACGCGTCCTTGGCGAGTTGCAGCAGTGCATCGCGTTGGGGGCTGGTGACGCCGTAGAGATCCATGGCCGCGTTGAGGTCGTTGCCGCTGGCCTTGGTGAGAGCCCGCTCGATCCGCATGACCTTCTGGCGACTCCAGGCCAGCCTTTGGGCGACGTCCTCCGGCCGCAGGCCGGCATGTTCGCGCAGTTCACGTAGCTCTCTTGCAAGCCGACGGCCGCGAACTGTTGGACTGTGTGGCTGCACCATGAGCGGCAGTCTGCCCGCCTCGTCCGGTTGGGAGCAGGACCTTACGGCAACTCCTTAAGTGAAAACTTCAAAGTCATTGTGATCATGAACTGTACAGAGTCACTATGGCACGGCAACGCACTGCGATCGATGGATCACGGTGAGAGAGAAGGCGGCGAGGCGGCCTGCGCCCACGGCTGGCCAGCTCGACAGAGCTGGTCGGGACGAAGCGGAGGGACTGCTGCGTCGGCCTAGAATCGCGCGGCCGGGCCATGGATTGGAGCCCCTGCCCGGCCGCGCGTCCTCACCCTCGAAAGGGAGGTACAGATGAGGATAGCTTCGAGGGCGGTGGCTCCGCCCTCCCCGAAGGGCGCTGAGGGTCCCTCACACGTCGTCGGGAAGTCCGGCCAGAGCGAACCGTTCGTCAGAACGAACTCAGACGGGACCCTGGCATTTCCCGTGCCGCCGAAAACCCACCGGGTCACGGACGACGGGGCGAGCACAGAATCGGACAGAGACGGTCGTGTGTGGCGAGTCGAGGTGCCCGGAGCGGCCGAGGCGATACCTCTACTGCGTCGATGGGTGCACCTGCTACTGGACGACGAGCTGGCCGAGGCATTCGAGCTGATTGTCAGTGAGTACGGCACGAATGCGCTGTGGCACACGGCCAGCAGCCGACCCGACGGCCGGATCAGGGCAGAGCTCAGGATCAGCAGTCAGCAGACGTGCCTCACGGTCCTGGACGATGGCCCCGCTCCTGCTCGGAGCGATCGGAGCGCAGATCCGGCAGAGCACGGACGCGGATTGCTCCTGGTGGACGCATACGCCGATGAGACCGGCCAGTACGACGGCGCCGACGGCCACGCCATCTGGGCACTGATCAGACGCTGAGACCAGGACGCGCGCCGCATTCACGTGACGCGCGTCCTTCGCCGACCATCCTGGCCGACTCGTCGTGCGGGCGGTGACCGTCCCCCCCGGTTTCACCGTCCGCACGACATTTCAACAGGCCGTCTTGGCCATCCATCACCTGACGAGTGTGCTCGCCGCGCGCTTGCGTGGAGGTGACGTAGTGACTCTTCAAGATCCTTTCGCCCGGCCCGGCGGAATTCCCTACCGGCTGACCGCCGAGTGTCGTAACAGTCTGGTGGTGGAGAACGACCTCGACCTGGCCGTCGCATGGCTGCAGCGACGGTATCCAGACCTATGCCTTTGGCGGGGCGAGTACACCGGCTCTATCTGGGCCCTGCTGCCCGGTCAGCTAATTGAGGCAAAGAACGCCATCGATCTCGCCCGCCGTATCGACGCGATATTCGAGCGCCCAACCTTCCGGGACGCCAGAGACTGCCACGTCCAGCAGGAAAAGGCGCCCCCTCGCACACCCGACGGGGCCTGGCACGGCCTAGGTCGGCAGCCACCTCTTGCAGCCGGTCGGCTCCCGCCCACGGACACAGCGACGAGCCGCCGACGCGACGGCCTTCTCGGCCGTCTACTCGCCGGTTGTCGCCGCATCCTGCTGAGAGAAGCACGATTGGTGGCCCAAGTGCGCTGAGGCGGTACCGAACTTCGTCGAGCACTCGACCAGGACTCCCCCAACAGGACCGGTGAGACCCAACGCCGCTCTCAGCTATGCGAAGCGCTGCCATTGCGGACGGCGAGGGACCAGTCCGCCGTTCTTCCGGCATGCCGCACACGAAGCTCGGCGACCGTCAGCGAATCCTGGAAGACCTGGATCCCCATCGGGGACCGCGGCGACAGATACCCCCTAGAGGTGAGTTCACTGCCCCTGTCCCGTTGCTGCTGCTTCAGGGGTCTACACGCGGTGCGCTTGCGTTATGAGGGTGCTCACGTGGTCCGGGGTCGGAGATGGCTCTAGGTGGGACGTGATCTTCACGAAGCCGTGGGTGCGGAGGATGGTCGTCCAAGCGTCGGGTTCGTAGGACCAGCGGTAGAGCCACACTTGGGGGCCGGTGAGTCCGGCGCCATAGATGCCTTGGATGCCGTAGGAGCCGGGGACGGCCGGGGCGTGGGAGAAGACCAGCTTGCCGCCAGGGTTTAGGCGGGCGTGGATGAGCGGAAGCAGGTCGTCGGGGTTAGTGAACCAGACCGCGCCCCAGATGGAGTAGATGGCATCCCAGCGCTGGTCCGTGGCGGTGAGATAGTCGATGACGTCGGCGTGTTCGAAGCGGGCTGAGGGAAGGTGGCCCCAGCGGCTCCTGGCGCGTTGGCACTGGGTCTCAGAGATGTCGATCCCGGTGGCGGTGATGCCCTTGGTTGCCAGGGCCGCTACGGCGTCGCCTCGGCCTGAGCCGAGTTCTAGGGCGGTGAGCGGGTCGCCGAGCAGTTCGTCGCTTGGACCGTGACCGGGGTACTGCGTCCAGCCGAAGGCGTTCTTGAGGGCCTCTTCTGGCGCTTCGTCCGTGACGCCCTCGGCGTAGTGATCCCAGTAGCTGGTGCGGTCGTTGACGCTGGTCGGCATCTGTGGGCCCCTCAGGAGTGGGTGGTGGGACCCGTGTCACGGTAGCTGCGGAGCGGGAAGAACACTGCTAATTGCGTCTTCAAGATGCGGCAAGGGGCCGACGCCTCTGCGGCGCCGGCCCCTCCGTGGGATGTGGTCAGTGGCAGTTGCTGCCGGGGTAGCAGGGGGTGCACTTGGCGAAGTCGGCCTCCCACAGCGGCCAGTCGATCGCGAACCCGTTGGCCTCGATGATGTGGGCCGTCCGCTCGACGGAACCGTCGTGCTTGAACTCGATCGCCGGGATGTGCTCCAGGAAGCGGCCGAAGTGCCGGTCGCAGAACTCGCGGTAGTTGCGGGTGTCGAGGATGAATCCGTGGACGGCGGTGTCGACCAGCGGGCCGCAGCCGATCTCCAGGTTCTCGCCCCACTTCTCCATCGCGGTGATGAGGTAGGCGACGGCCTGCCCGTACAGACGTTCGGCCATCACGGTGTCGAAGGGGTGGTCGCGGACGAGGAGGGCGATCTGCCGCCCCCACACTTGCGGGTCGACGTATGACTTGGGGTCTCTGGGCTTGGTGCCCGTCCGGTTGACGTCCTGAACGGTTCCGGTGGTCATGGTGGGCCTCCTGGAGCGAGTGACCTGCCGTGAGTTCGGCGGTCTTGGCATCACTGTCGGCCGGTTTGGGTGACGTGAGGAGGCCGGCGTGCAGGTCGTGGACGCGGTGTGCATCTTCTGCACACCCTCTGGGACACGGCCGGGTGTTCGGCTTACGGTCGAAGGTTGAGGTTAGGGAATGCCGCAGCGGGCGGCCAGGCCTCGGAGTTCTGGGGACGTTCGGCCGGAGACCAGGAGGCTGGTTACCTGGTCGCGGACGGCCTGGCGGGAGTGCGTTTCTTGAGGGGCCGCGCGTTCTGCGTGCAGGAGTGCCTGTAGGCACTGGTCACGGCGTCCCCACATCCCATACGCGCGGGCGATGTCGGTGAAGTAGCGGGCTCGACGTTCGAGTGTCGGTAGAGACCGAGGCGTGAGCTTACGGGCGGCTGCGATCGCGGCAGCGGGGTCGCCCGCGGCGTACTCGGCGGAGATGAGATGGAGTTGGACCGCGGTGGAACTGAAGCCTCCACCGTGGTCGCGTAGGAGCACCCCTCTGCCGAGTTGTGCTGCGGTCGCTGCTGCTTGTTCTGTCAGCTGTCGCATGCCGGAACGGTCACCAGCGTGGGCGGCGGTGTACGCGGCTGACATCACCAAAAGGCCGCGCTCGGCGGTGAGTGTGGAGTCATGGCCTCGGAGCATCTCGCCTTCGGCCATGTCCAGTGCGATCTGCGTCGCTTGGGCGTGCCATCCCGCGCGGCGAGCCAGCACGGCGAGGTTACGTGCTGCTTCGCCGGCCGCCAGTGGGCTGCCGGACGTGGCAGCGAAGGTCTGGGCTCGGTCGGCTGCGATCCAGCCAAGCTGATCGTCCAGCTTGATCATGATTCTCGTGACGAGGTTGTACGTTTCGGCAAGGACGGGGGAAGCTGTTTCTCCTGCAGAGCGTCCGCTGGAGATCAGACGGGGCAGGGCGTCCGCGAGTCGGTTGTACTGGCAGTCGTCGTAGTCACGGATCGCCGCTCTGAGTGCGGGGCGGAGTTGGTGCGGCGGTGTGGGACAGCCCGGGTGGCCGGTTCCGAGCATGGCGTCGCGGACACGAGCCAGTAGGAAGGCTCGCGTATTGGCTTCGGGGCCGGCCGCTGCCACGACGGCGGCACGGGCCGGTGCGCTAGCGGCGGCAGCCGTGACCGCGAGGCCGGTCAACAGTTGGCGGCGCCGCACATCGTCCTCCGCAGGTGGGTGGATCGTCACCGTAGCGGTGATGCCCAGTGCGGTCGGAGTGATCTCTAGAACTTCGGCGAGGCGGCGGAGGGTGGATAAGTCGTCCAGAGCCTGGGCGCCGGTCTCCAGGCGGGAGATGGTGGAGCGGGAGCAGTGGAGGCATTCGGCAAGGTCGCCCTGTGTCCAGCCGCGGGCGACTCTGGCAGACCGGACGAGCATGCCGAGGCTCGGGCTCATGGTTGCCCCCGGATCAGAGGAACGAGCTCGGGAGAGTTATGCCCGCCGAGGGGCTAGTCCCAGCCATGGTGAGGTGACCGTGGCTGGGACGGTTGCATCCGTCCGGGCCGTGTTGGGTGGCTCGCTGGTGGTGTCGCGAGAGTGTGGACGGAGGTCCGGGTTTGAACGGTGGAGGGACGAGGCGGTTGTCTCTCGGTGCTGGTGGGGGACGGACGGTGTCCGTGGGTGGCGGCAGGGTTCGCGGACGAATGGCGGACAAAAGATCTTGAGGCCGGTCTCCCTAAGGGAGATCCGGCCTCTGACCTGCATCTTTGTGTCGGGGTGGCGGGATTTGAACCCACGACCTCTTCGTCCCGAACGAAGCGCGCTGCCAAGCTGCGCTACACCCCGGTGGTGGCTGCCCGGGAGGTCGTACGTTCTCCCGGCGCCTAGTCCACCTTAGCGGATGCCGGGGGGTGCTGCGTCCCTATTTACGGGCTGTGAAGCCGGTCACGGCGCCGGAGCGGGTGAGGTCTATGTCGGTCAGGCCGGCCGCCGTCAGCCAGGATTCCAGGTCGGTCATTGTGCCTGGGTTGCCGAAGCTGCCTTGGCGTTGGAGGACGCGGATCAGCGGGTCGCGGCCAGCGCCTCGGACGATGGTCGTGCCGCGGAGGGTGCCGCCGGGGCGTAGGACGCGGGCCAGTTCGCCGATGGCCGCGGCCGGGTCCGGGAGGCAGTGGAGGCCGTTGTAGGTGAGGCAGGCGTCGAAGGTGGAGGGGCCGAAGGGGAGGGCGTAGATGTCTGCCTGGAGGAGGGTGTTCGTTTTGCGGCGGGCCCGCTTGAGCATTGTGCCGGAGAGGTCGGCGGCCACGTGGCGGGGGTTCTTGTCGACGGCTATGCCGCCGCCGCAGGGGATGTCGAGGGTGAGGGCGGACGGGTCCTGGGCGGCGATCGACTGGCGTAGGTGGTCTATGTCGTAGTTCCAGAGGAGGCGCGCCGCTATGCGGGAGACGACGGGGCTCTGGACGGCGCGGTCGTAGTAGGTGGCGGAGAGGCGGTCGGTCTTCCAGTTCACCGGCGGGGGACGAGGGTCAGGAGGGACGCCTCGGGCGGGCAGCAGAAGCGCATGGGGGCCTTCGGGGACGTGCCCAGGCCGGCGGAGACGTGCAGCCACGAGCTGCGGTGCCGGTGGAGGCCCTTCACGCGGGGGCGGTCGATGCCGCAGTTGGTGGCCAGGGCGCCGTAGAAGGGGACGCATACCTGGCCGCCGTGGGTGTGGCCGGCGAGGAGGAGGTCGTAGCCGTCGGCGGTGAAGCGGTCGAGGTTGCGCGGTTCGGGTGAGTGCATGACGCCGAGGTGGACGTCGGCCTGGGGGTCGACCGGGCCGGCGATCTTGTCATAGCGGTCGCGGCTGATGTGGGAGTCGTCGATGCCGCCGAACTCGATGTCCAGTTCGCCCACCTTGAGGCGGCCGATGCGGTTGTTGAGGTCGAGCCAGCCGGCGGCCTGGAGGGACGAGCCGAGCTCGCGGTACGGGAGGTCGGGCTCGCGGCGGCGACGGTCGTAGTCGGACTTGCTCGTCCGCCAGATGTAGCGAAGGGGGTTCTTGAGGACCGGGGAGTACAGGTCGTTGGAGCCGTAGACGAAGACGCCGGGACGGTCGAGGAGGGGGCCGAGGGCGTCCAGGAAGGGGCCGATGGCGTCGCGGTGGGAGATGGTGTCACCGGTGTTGACGACCAGGTCGGGTTCGAGGGCGTCCAGGGAGCGGACCCAGTGGATCAGGCGGGACCGGCCGGGGGTGAGGTGGGCGTCGGAGATGTGCAGGATCTTCACCGGGGGGCGGCCGGGCGGCAGCACCGGCACGTCGAAGCGGCGGAGGCGGAACCAGTTCCGCTCGATCACCGAGGCGTACCCGAAGGTCGCGGCGCCCGCGCCCAGCAGTCCCAGGGGCACGGCGTAGATCTTTCGCACGGCTCTCCCTTCTGAGAGGTCCATGCTTTCAGAGATGTGCACCGCGCGGTAATCCTGATGAGGCAGAAGGTGCCGGAAGGGCATGATGTGAGCATGACCTTGAAGGAGAAGCTGGAGACCGATCTCTCGACCGCGATGAAGGCGCGCGACGAGGTGCGCACCCGCACCCTGCGGATGGCGCTGACGGCGGTGAAGACCGAGGAGGTCGCCGGCAAGCAGTCACGTGAGCTGTCCGACGACGATGTCGTGAAGGTGCTCACCCGGGAGGCGAAGAAGCGCCGCGAGGCCGCGACCGCGTTCGGTGACGCGGGACGCGAGGAGCAGGCGCAGGCCGAGCGGGACGAGGGCGCGGTGCTGGACGAGTACCTTCCCGCGCAGCTGACCGACGAGGAGCTGACGGCGCTGGTGGCGGACGCCATCGCCGAGTCGGGCGCGACGGGGCCGCGCGCGATGGGGCAGGTCATGAAGTCGGTGAACCCGAAGGTTGCCGGGCGTGCCGAGGGCGGCCGCGTCGCCGCCGAGGTGAAGCGCCAGCTCGCGCAGTGAGGCGGACGCAAGTGAAAGGGCCCGGCGTGATGCCGGGCCCTTTTCGCGTCAGTTGCCCCAGGGCGGTGTCTGGTTGTTCGGACGCCCGTGTCCACCGTCGGGTTTCTTCCCGCTGCTCACGTACAGGATGACGGTGCTGCCGGGCGGGACCTCGGTGCCCGCGTCCGGCGAGGAGGACACGACCGTCCCCCTCGGTTGGTCGGAGTCGACCGAGCCGGACGCCACCTTCACCTTCAGGTCGGCGCCCCTGAGCTTGGCGGTGGCGGCGGCGATCGTGTCGCCCTTCACCTCCGGGACGCGGGTGGTGTCGCCGAAGTCGCGGGACGGAGTCTGGAAGCCGGGCGCGGGCTTGCCGGACAGCGCGTTGCGCATGGACTGCTGCCACATCCCGCCGGGGATGTCCGCGCCGTAGACGCCGTAGACCTTGTACTGCCAGGGGCCTCGGAAGTCCCAGTAGGAGGTGGCGGCAGCGAGGTTCGGGGTGAAGCCGGCGAAAACCGCGCAGGTGAACTCTTCACAGGTGCCGGTCTTGCCGGCGGCGGGACGGCCGATGCCGCGTCCGGCCGCGGTGCCCTGGGTCAGGACGCCCTGCAGGATCGAGTTGACCTTGTCGGCGACGGCCTGGTCGACGGCCTGGTGGCAGTCCTGCTTGGGCAGCTTGAGCTTCTTGCCCTCGGGGTCGACCACCTCCGTCACCGAGATGGGGGCGCAGTACTTGCCGCGGGCGGCGAACCCGGCGTACGCGGCGGCGAGGTGCACCATGTCGATGTCGTTGACGCCGAGGACCTGGGACGGGAGCGGCAGCAGCGGGTTGCCGTTGGCCTGCTTCATCCCGAACTTCTCGGCCATCTTGACGGCGTTGCAGACGCCGACGCGCTTCTCCAGGACGGCGTAGAAGGTGTTGACCGAGTGCCAGGTGCCGGTCTTGAGGTTGAAGTTGCCCTTCTCGCTGTCGCCGGCGTTGGACAGGGTCCAGGGGCCGCCGCCGAGCATGCCGTTGTCGACCTTCTTGCCCTGGTACATCCCGGTGTAGCGGCACGACTGGAAGCCGCCGACCGTGGTCGTCTGCGGCGAGTTGATCGTCGTGCTGACCGGAATGCCCTGGTCGAGGGCGGCGGCGAGGGTGAAGACCTTGAACGTCGAGCCCGCCGAGACTCCGTTGCCGCCGCCGTGCCTGGAGTCTGCGGGAAGGTTGATCGTCGTCCGGCCCTTGCCGGGGCCGAACCGCTTGCTCAGCCCGATCGCGCGGACCTTGCCGGTGCCGGGCTCGACCATCGCCTCGGCGCCGACGCGGTTGCCGCCGGGGGCGACGGTGCCGCGCAGCGCCCTGTCGACGGAGTGCTGGTCCTCCATGTCGAGCGTGGTGCGGATGGTGTAGCCGCCCCGGTTCAGCTTGTTGACGATGTTCTCCTGCTGCTTCGGCTTGAGCTCCCAGTACTTGCCGTCAGACAGGATGTTGAGCATGTCGTACTTCACGTACTCGCAGAAGTACGGCGCCTTGCTCGACTCGCAGCCGCCGACCGGGTCGGTGCGGTTGAGTTCGATCGGCTTGGCGGCCTCGGTGTCCGCCTGCGCCTTGCTGATGTGCCCGAGCTGCGCCATCCGGTAGAGGACGACGTCGCGCCGCTTGCGCGCGTCGATCGGGTTGCGGATGGGGTCGTAGGCCGTGGGGTTCTGGGTGATGCCGGCCAGCAGCGCGGCCTGGCCGAGCTTCAGTTTGTTCGCGGGGATGCTGAAGTACCGCTTGGACGCCGCCTGGACGCCGTACGCACCGGCGCTGAAGTAGGCGACGTTCATGTAGCCCTCGAGGATCTGGTCCTTCGTCATCCGCTGCTCGATGTCGAGGGCGAAGCGGAGCTCGCGGAGCTTGCGTCCGACCGTGGGCGCGGTGGCCTCGCGGTACTCCTGCTCCGTCTTGGCGCTGTCGACCAGGAGGTTCTTGACGTACTGCTGGGTGAGGGTGGAGCCGCCCTGCGTCGACTCGGACTCGACGTTGGACGCCATCGCGCGGATGGTGCCCTTGAGGTCGAGCGCGCCGTGCTCGTAGAACCGGGAGTCCTCGATGTCGACCATCGCCTGGCGCATGATGGGGTTGACCTGGTCGAGCCGGACGGACTCGCGGTACTTGTCGAAGAACGTGGCGACCTGCTTGCCGTTCCCGTCGTACATCACCGTCTTCTCGGACGGTGGTGTCGTCTTGAGCTGGCTGTCCATGTCCTCGAAGTTGTTCGCTGCGTCACGGGCGGTGAGCCCGGCGCTGCCGACCGCGGGCAGGGCGATCAGCGCGACGATGAGGCCCGCCACCACGCCGGCCCCGAGGAGCCTGAAGAGTGTGGAGGCGGCCTTGACCCGATCCGTATTCGCAACGCGCACGGGGTCTAGGGTACGCGGGACGAGCAGTGCATTAGGGACAGGTCCCCCGGGCCTGCGCTTTCCGGGCCCGGTGATCAGGAAGTTCGTCCGTTATGCCCTCATGATGGCAACCTGCTCCGTGTCTGGCGCGTCAACTACAGGTAACTAGTCCGTTCCGGCGGTATGGCCCCGGTGGGCTATATCGAGAATGGGCCCATCGGGGGCTGTTGAAACGTCTCCCGCTTCCGTAAGTTCTTCCCCACGGCTTTCGTTTGGCGGCCTGACGTCCGCGCCCGTCCGGCCAAGGAGCGCAAATCGACACAGACCCTAGGGGAGTGGGGCCAAGATGTGGATCACGGATTGGACCGCCCGCGCCGCCTGCCGTAACGCGGATCCGGACGCCCTGTTCGTACAGGGAGCGGCGCAGAACCGGGCCAAGATGATCTGCCGCGGTTGCCCGGTGCGTACAGAGTGTCTCGCCGACGCTCTCGACAACCGGATCGAGTTCGGCGTCTGGGGCGGGATGACCGAGCGTGAGCGCCGTGCGCTGCTGCGGCGGCGACCGGACGTGCGATCGTGGCGCGAGCTGCTGGAGACCGCGAAGGACGAGTACGAGCGGTCGGTCGAGGTTGACGACGAAGAAGAGGAACTCGTCGCCAGTTGACCCGATGGGCCGAACGGCCCGTCCGGCAGAGGTACAGCACAGACCAATAAGAAGCGTGTCGCAGGCCCGTACCGCCTTTCCCGGTACGGGCCTCGGTCGCGTCCTGTGCGTCGCGGTTGATCGCCGCACCGCCCGGACTCGGCGGCACGGCTGATCGTCGGTCCCGCCCGCCGTCCGCCGTGCGGCTGATCGGCTCACGTCACCGCCTTCCGCGGCGCGCTGATCGACTGCGTCATCACGCTCCGTGTGGTCAATGATCGTCCCCGTGAGGGCGCGCCGCGCGTGCTCGGTGCCGCTGACCCGCACGACCTCGACCCGTCCGGCGCGAATGTGATCCCGTGGTGCGGGCGCACACGAGCCAGAACCGCGGCCGCCGGTTTCGCGTTCGTCCGATCAACGCCGTGTGAAAGCATTCCCGCAGGTCAAGGCGCAGCAAGGGCAGCCTTGGCGATGCCAAGGACGTGGTCAGCGCGTTGTGCGGGTCAGGCTGCCGTCGGGGACGAGGTGGGGGCGGCCAGGTCTTCGCCGACCTGGCGCAGGCCCTCCAGGTCGTGAACGTCCTCCGCCTGGGCGGGGACCGCAGTGACCGGGACGGTCGGGTGCGTGGACGCGAAGTGGTCGCGGAGGCGTTCCTCGCGGGCGGCCAGCTGCATCCGGTCGGTGTGCATGCGAAGCAGGGCGGCGGTCAGCGTGTGCTCACCGCGCTCCTCCAGCGTCTCGGCGGCGGCCTGGCTGCGGGCGGCGGACACCGTGTCGTCCGCGGATTCGTGGACGCGGTTGACCACGAGCCCGGCGAGCGGCATGCGCTCCTCGGCGAGACGCTCGACGAAGTACGACGCCTCGCGGAGCGCGTCCGGCTCGGGCGCGGCGACGACGAGGAACGCGGTGCCCGGGGTCTGCAGCAGCCTGAAGGTCTTCTCGGCGCGCTCGCGGAACCCGCCGAACATCGTGTCGAACGCGGCGACGAAGGTCTGCACGTCCCGCAGCAGCTGGACGCCGAGGACCTTGTTGATGACGCCCGTGAACATGCCGAACCCGGCGCTGATCACCTTCACGCCGAAGCGGCCGCCCGTCTTGGCCGGGGCCGCGAGGATCTTCATGAAGCGGCCGTCCAGGAAGCGGCCCATCCGCTCGGGTGCGTCCAGGAAGTCCAGCGCGTTGCGGGACGGCGGGGTGTCGACGACGATCAGGTCCCAGGCGCCGGAGCGGTGCAGCTGCCCGAGCTTCTCCATCGCCATGTACTCCTGCGTGCCCGACAGGCTGGACGACAGCGACTGGTAGAAGGGGTTGGCGAGGATCTGCTTCGCCCGGTCCGGGTCGGCGTGCGCCTCGACGATCTCGTCGAAGGTCCGCTTCATGTCGAGCATCATGGCGTGCAGCTCGCCGTCGCCGTCGACCTCGATCTTGCGCGGGTTGTTGTCCAGCTCGGACAGGCCCATCGACTGGGCGAGCCGGCGCGCCGGGTCCACGGTGAGGACGACCACGTCCCGTCCCCGTTCGGCGGCGCGGACACCGAGCGCCGCCGCCGTGGTCGTCTTGCCGACGCCGCCCGAACCGCAGCACACGATGATCTTCGTGCGGGGGTCGTCGAGCAGCCCGTCGACGTCCAGTGCCGGAGGGTTCTTGCCCGTCGGGCTCATCGCTTCACCTCCGCCGTCTGGTGGACGGCCACGTCGTCCCAGAGCCCGTGGTCACCATCGGGCGCGACCCAGGAAACGCCGGGCGCGCTGAGCGACACCCAGGACACGCCGCGGCCCGGCCGACCGGGCGCGCTTCGCACATCGGCCGGGACGTCGAGGGGGCGGGGAGCGGGCTGAGGGATCATGCGGCGCCTTGGGTGCGGAGGGCGGCGGCGAGGTCGTAGAGGCCGGCGAGGTCCATGCCGTCCGAGAGGAGCGGGAGGGTGTAGCGGGGGCGGTCGATCGACTCCAGGCGTTCCTTCTCGCGGCGCTGGAGGGCGGTGCGGCGGGCGTGGTCGGCGGCCTCGGCGGCGAGGACGGCGGCGATCGACTCGGCGTCGTGCTCAAGGCCGGCGGCCTTCACGCCGCGGAGGATCTCGTCGGCGTCCAGGGTGCCCGCGGCGGCCGCGGCGAGGTCGTCCTCGGCGAGGACGGGCGGGTGCTCCATGTTGACGATGACGCCGCCGATCGGGAGCCCGACCTCGGTGAGGTCGCGGATGCCGTCCATCGTCTCCTGGACGGGCATCTCCTCCAGGAGTGTGACGAAATGCACGGCGGTCTCGGGGCTGCGGACGACCTTCATCACGGTGTCGGCGTGGTTCCGGACGGGGCCGACCTTGGCGAGACCGGAGACCTCGTCGTTGACGTTCAGGAACTTCGTGATGCGGCCGGTGGGCGGAGCGTCCATCACGACGGCGTCGTAGATGAAGGAGCCGTCCTTCTTCCGGCGGCGCACCGACTCGGACGTCTTGCCGGTGAGGATGACGTCGCGCAGGCCGGGCGCGATGGTGGTGACGAAGTCGACGATGCCGAGCTTGGTCATCGCCTTACCGGCGCGCTTGAGGTTGTAGAACATTTCGAGGTACTCGATGAGCGCCTCTTCGGTGTCGATGGCGAGCGCGTAGACGTCCCCGCCGCCGGGGGCGACGGCGACACGGCGTTCCTCGTACGGGAGGGGCGGGCAGTCGAAGAGCTGGGCGATGCCCTGGCGCCCCTCGACCTCGACGAGCAGGACCTTGCGGCCTCCGGCGGCCAGGGCAAGGGCGAGGGCGGCCGCGACGGTCGTCTTGCCCGTGCCGCCCTTCCCGGTGACCACATGGAGGCGTACGCCGTCCCAGTCGGTGTCTCTCGCGCTCACCCGATCGACCATATCGTTCACTCGGCAAACACTTGAGAGGGCCGCGGCCCTCATGCAAGTGATCCCTGACACGGTTCCGCCGCCCGGACGTTGTCATCCGGCCTGCCCGCGCGGTTAGCTGGAAAACGCGAACCGTTCTCCGGACGGTTCCGTCTGAATCTCACAGGTTCAGAAGCCCGCCGGAGCTCCGGGGGCGCGCGCTCCCGATGCCCCGGCACTCCACGCGAGAGAGGTGCCCGTGATGGAAGCGGTGGCGCTCGTCATCCTGCTCATCATCATCGTTGGCGGACTGATCGCCCTGTCCTCGTCGATCCGCATCGTCCAGCAGTTCGAGAACGGGATCGTGTTCCGGTTCGGGCAGGTCCAGCGGGACGGGCAGCTGCGTCCCGGCGCGGTGCGCAGGCCCGGCCTGACGATGATCCTGCCGATCATCGAGCGCATGCAGAAGGTCAGCCAGCAGACGATCACCATGGGGGTGCCCGCGCAGGACGGCATCACCCAGGACAACGTGAGCGTCCGTGTCGACGCCGTCGTCTACTTCCGGGTGGTCGACCCGGTGAAGGCGATCGTGAACGTCCACAACTACGGATACGCGGTCTCCCAGGTGGCGCAGACGTCGCTGCGGTCGGTCATCGGGCAGGCCGACATGCAGGAGCTGCTCGGCGAGCGCGAGAAGATCAACATGCGGCTGCGGGCGATCATCGACGAGATCACCGAGGGTCCGTGGGGCGTCCTGATCGAGCGGGTCGAGATCAAGGACGTGTCGCTGCCCGAGGGCATGAAGCGGTCGATGGCCCGGCAGGCGGAGGCGGAGCGGGAGCGCCGCGCCCGCATCATCACCGCGGACGGCGAGTTCCAGGCGTCCAAGCGGCTCGCCGCCGCCGCGGAGATCATGTCGCAGGACCCGGCGGCCCTCCAGCTGCGCCTGCTGCAGACGGTCGTGGAGGTCTCCGCCGAGAAGAACAGCACGCTGGTCATGCCGCTGCCGGTCGAGATCCTGCGGTTCTTCGAGCGCGCCGCGGGCGGGGCGGCGCGGTCCCAGGAGAGCGAGGAGGGCAGGCTCGGCCTCGCGGAGCGGCTTGCGAAGGCCGAGGAGGAGCTGGCGAAGGCGGCCGAGCAGCCGTCCACCCTGGAGTCGGCCGAGGACGTCCCGCCGGTCATCGGGCTGGACGAGCCTAAGCCGCACGGCGGATCGGCGGTGTCCGCGCCACAGGACGACCAGCAGCGCGGCATCGCCGGCGGGACCCCGGAGAACCCGGACGGCAGGGGCAAGGGCAACCGGCCCCCGCCCAACTGAACCGACCACTGACGACGGGCCGCCCCTCCAGGAGGGACGACCCGTCGTGGTCTCCCGGGACACGACTTTCAGTTCGCCGCCGGTAGTGGTGCCGTCTCGGGTGCCGTCAGGCGGCGGACGCCGGGAACGGCGGCCGTGCCCAGGCATGAGGCGGCGACCAGGACGGCAGCGGTCCAGAGTGGCACGGACGCGTTCCAGACGGATGCGGCCCATGGAGCGAGCGCGTAGCCGAGCGGCGCCGCGGCCAGTGACAGCAGCCAGTCGTAGGACGTCACCCGGGCCAGCGCCCGCGGCGGGATGCTCATCTGGACGACGGTCTCCCACGTCGGGTTGAGGACGCCGAGCCCGGTCAGCGCCAGCCCGTACGCGCCGATGACCAGGGGCGCGGGCGCCGCGAGGGCCAGCAGGGCGAGGGGCAGCGCGAGGGTGGCGAGGCCCACGTTCGCGACGAGCACGGGACGGCGGGGACGGACGCGGGACGCGAGCAGCGCACCGGCGACGAGTCCGATGGCACCCACCTGTACGGTCGCGATCCACGTCCCCTCGCCGCCGAGCCGCTCGACGGCGAGGGCCGGTCCGAGCGTGAGGAGGACGGCGGAGGCGCCGTTCCAGACGCCGTGCGCGATCAGGCTCGTCCAGTACCAGTCGCGTGAGCGGACCTCCGACCAGCCCTCCGCCAGGTCCTCGCGCAGCGAGCGCCGGGGGATCGGAACGTGCCGGACGCGTGTCACGGCGAGGAGCGCGGCGCTCGCGGCGAACGAGGCGGAGTCGAGCAGGAACGTCCACCCGGGGCCGACGGTCAGCACGAACGTTCCGGCGAGGGCCGGCCCGGCGAGCCGGGCGGCACCGTTCGCCGCGCTCATCAATGAGTTGGCCCGGTGCAGCCCGGACGGTTCCACGGTGCCGGCGACCAGCGGCGAGACGGTGGGCGTCTGGAACGCCGAGGCCGTACCGCCGATCGCCTGGGCGGCGGCGAGATGCCAGAGCCGCGGCTCGCCGCCCAGGAGTTCGAACGCGGCGAACAGTTGGGCCCCGGCGCTGACGAGGTCGGTGGCCAGCGCGGTGCGGCGTGCGCTGAACCGGTCCGCGACGACGCCGCCGATCGGCAGCAGGAGCAGGCGCGGCACCATCGCGCAGCCGAGCACGAGGGCCAGCGCGGAGGTGGAGCCCGTCGCGCGCAGGACGGCGAGCGCGAGCGCGGCGGGGACGGCGGCGTCGCCGGTCATGGACAGGACACGTGCGCCGAACAGCAACCGGAAGTCCCGGCCGCGCAAGGGGCTGGTCATGTTCCGCAATATAGTTCGCTACAGAATTATTCTTCAACGAGTTATTCTTCGGCGAACCAACTTGGCTGGATACGATCGCTCGCATGGGTGACAGGGACCGGACGGACGACCATGTGGCGCGGTGGACGCCGATCCTGCCCGATCTCGATCCGGACACCGAGGGCGCCGTGACCCGAATGGTGCATTTCGTCCAGCACATCAGGCACGTCCGCGAGCAACTCCTCGCCGCCTCCGGCCTGCAGCGGCATGAGTACGACACGCTGCACGCGCTCGCCGGACGGGGCGGGACCGCCGCACCCACGCAGCTCGCCGGTGATCTCGGCATGCCGCCGAACTCGATCACCGGGCGGCTGGACGCGCTGGAGCGCCGCGGCTTCGTCCGCCGGTCGCCGTCCGCCACCGACCGCCGCCGGGTCGTCGTCCAACTCACCCCCGCGGGACGCTCCGCCTGGCGGGACGCGCTGGACGGCGTCGGCGTCGAGGAGGACCGCCTGCTCGGCGCACTGGACCCCGAGGAGCGCCGCACGCTGTCCGACCTCCTGCGCCGCGTCATGCTCCGCGTCGAACAGAAGGCCCCGTAGCAGGCGCATCATCACCGAAAGGGAAGAGCGCGGGCGGATCCATGGGACCGCCCGCGCTCAGTGTGTGTTCCACCCGGCCCCTGGTGATCAGGGCCGGACGGTTACCCGGCCGGTGGCCGAGTCGCGACCGCGAACACGTTCTGCCCGAAGGGCAGGGACTTGCAGTCGAGGCGGCGGCTCAGCGGCACGACCGTGCGGTCGTACAGCCTCACCAGCCGCGGATCGGCGAACTCCTTGGGGGGACGGATCAGGTTGAAGAGCCCACCCAAGAGGTTGATGGGACGGCTGAATTCCACGTCCAGGCCGCCTTCCCAAAGGCTCTCCCACAGAGTCTCCGGCGCGTAACGCAACAGGCGGTTGGCCCGGACCTCGTCGAACTCGCTGAGCAGCTTCGGGAACGCCGCCTCCCACACGACGAACCGGCCACGTGGCTGGGTGACCTTGGTCAGTGCGCGGACGGCCCCCACGTCGTTGCTCATGTACCCGAGGACGTTGACCATGATCACGGTGTCCACAGGCTGGATGTCGGGCACACCCGGCAGCTCCAGGCGCAGGACCTCGGCGCCTCGGAAGTGTCGGAAGCGTCGCTCCAGGTGATCGACCCAGTTCTGGTCCCGGTCGGTCAGCACCAGGCGTTCGAGCCCGGCACCCTTCAGCCGGACGAGCCGGTCGGCGAACTCACCCGTCTGTTCGCCGACGATGAGCACCGAGCGGTCGACGTACGGCAGCGCCATCGCGACCTGGTAGTCGCGGTACCGATCGGCGTCACCGCTGGGCGTCCACGACAGGATCTCCTCCGGGGTGAGACCTTCGCCGCCGTCGCCGTCACCGGCGGTCGGCTTGACGATCTCCCGCTTCTGGACGAACGGCCCGAGAGGGTCCGGCAGTAGCGCTAAGGGCATGATCATCCTCCGTTTCGTTTGGGTACAGCTCAACCTGGGCGATTCACCCGGTTGAGCTGCACGGTTTCACTACTGACAGTCGGCGTTCGATCTTCGGCCGCAAGTGCCGGGACCATGACCGCCGCTCCGGTCGATCGTGCTGGTGCGTAGGGTCAGGGCAGTAGGACCAGGCGGCCGCGTAGGGCTTCTGCCTCCAGGCGCTCGTGGGCCTTGACGGCCTCTGCGAGGGGGAGGGCGTCGGCGACGCGTGGGGTGAGGTGGCCCTTGTCCACGAGGGTGCTGAGGTGGGCCAGTTGCGCGGCGTCGGCGCGTATCCACACGTTGTGGACGGTGATGCCCCGCAGCGGGACGGGCGTGGCCGGGCCGCCGCTGACCGCCACGAAGGCGCCCGCGTTCCGGACGGCGTCGAGCGCGGTCACCGAGAGCAACGCCGCGTCCAGGGCGCCGTCCACGCCGCCGGGGACGAGTGAGCGGACCGCGTCGCCCAGATGCACGCCGCGTGGCACGAACATCTCCGCGCCTAGCCCCCGGACCAGGGCCTCGTCCGAGGCGGAGGCCGCGGCCACGACATGGAGGCCGCGGTGGGCGGCGAGTTCCACCGCGTAGCCGCCGACGGCGCCCGCGGCCCCGGTGACCAGGAGTGTGCCGCCGGGCGGGAGGTCGAGAAGGTCGAGGGCCTGCAGGGCGGTCAGGCCGTTGAGCGGGATCGTCGAAGCCTCGGCCGGTGTGACCGACCGCGGGGCGGGGGCCACCGCGTCCGCGTCGAGGACGACGGCCTCCGCGTAGGTGCCGAGGGGGACGTCGAGCCGGTCCTTGAGGCCGATGACCTCGTCGCCGGCGGCGAACCGCGACATGCCGGCCCCGGCCGCGTCCACGGTGCCCGCGACGTCCCAGCCGATGCCGACCGCCGGGCGGGAGCCGAACGGGGGCATGAGGCCCGCGTCGGCCAGCACGCCCGAGCGGGTCACGGCGTCGACCGGATTGACCGCCGCGGCCGCCACGGCGATCCGCACCTGGCCCGGTCCGGGGACGGGGACCGGGACGTCGGAGGCCTCAAGGGCGCCGGGCCCGCCGGGTGTCTTCACAATGATCGCGCGCATGTCAGAACTGTCGTCGGAACAGCGGCGAGCCGGAAGAGGTTACTCCGGAGTGCGTTCGGTACCCGGAGGTGAGGCCGCAGCATGGCCACGATGACCGCGGCCCAGCGCCGCGAGAAGGAGAAGGCGGCGTTCGACGCCTACATGGACGCGTGCCCCACGCATCAGCTGATGGGCATCATCGGCAACAAGTGGAGCATGATGGTGCTCTCGGACCTGGCCCATGGGGCGCGCCGATACGCCGAGGTCGGCAAGGCTCTCCCAGGCGTCAGCGCGAAGATGCTCACGCAGACGCTCCGTTCCCTGGAACGGGACGGCTTCGTGGCGCGCACCGTGACTCCGTCCGTGCCGGTCCAGGTCGAGTACACGCTCACGCTGCTCGGTGAGCGGATCGTCCCTCTGCTCACCTCCGTGCAGGAGTGGGCCAACCGTCACATGGGTGAGGTCCAGGCCGCGCGTGACCAGTACGACGCGCAGTCAGGGTGAGCGGTCGCTGCGCAAGATCGTGAGCGGGATGGCCAGAAGCCGGGACGGTGTCAGCCCGAACGTGTCGTGAAAGGCGCTGCTCAGGTGGGACGGGCTGGAGAAGCCCGACTCGGCCGCCGCCCTGGTGAGATCGTGTCCCGCATCGAGTGATTCGGCCGCGCGCAGCATCCTCGACCAGAGCCGGTAGCGGCGGAAGCTCGTCCCGGTCTGCGCTTTGAAGAGATGCAGGAAGCGCGACACCGACAGGCCCGCCTCGGCGGCTAGAACTGCCGCGGTGACGGTGGAGGCGGGGTTCCGCAAGAGCCGTCGGGTGGCCTCATGGATTCGCTGGTCGAATGCCGTTCCCGACGAAGCCGGTGCCGCCTTGGTCAGCCACGACGCACCGTCAGAAAGACGCAGCAGGTCCTTCTCCGCTCGGTGGGTATGGCTCAGAGCGCCGTTCCTCGCTGTCATCTGGGCGCGGCAGGCATCCGCATAGGACGAGGCCGGGTCGAGGTAGCAGAAGGCCATTCGCCCGCCTTGCGCGTCCAGCCGGTGAAGGAGCCGCGGCGGAATCAGAACGCTCCGCGCTGCCACGGACGTCCGGCCGGGGACTTCCACAAGGACCGGAGCGTCAATGCCGACGGCCAGACAGGAAACCGATCCGGAGTGGACGCCGAGGTCCAGGGACGGGCCCGCGTAGAGCGCCTGGCCCGGCCACAGCCAAAGCGTGGCCGCGGCATCGGAGCACGTTCTTGAAAGCGGCTGCACGGAGAGTCGGCCCATCCTTCCGGTGAACGAACTCGGAGACTAACCGGAGGTCAGGCCCATGCCCACCACAGTGATAGCCGTTGTCGCGGTGTTCTTCCTAGGGATGGGCGTCTACGGCCTCGCCGCCCCTGCCGCGTTGATCCGGCCGTTCGGGGTGGTTCTCTCGTCAGGAGAGGCCCGCACCGAGGTTCGCGCCGTATACGGAGGGTTCGGCGTGGCAATGGCGGGTCTCCTCGCCGCGGCGGCGGCCGACGTGCACGAAATACGGCAGGGAGCCGTTCTCGCCGTGGCGCTCGCACTCGCCGGTATGGCGGTCGGGCGCCTCGTCGGACGGGTCGCCGACCGGTCGAACGGCTTCTATCCGATCTGGTTCTACTTCTGGGTCGAGACCCTGGGCGCGGGCGCACTTCTGGCCGTGCTCTGAGCGGTGGGTTCGAAGGGGGTCCGGGCGGGCCGATCGCTAGGGTGAGGGCCATGAAGAAGTGGGAGTACGCGACCGTTCCGCTGCTGGTGCACGCGACCAAGCAGATCCTCGATAACTGGGGCCAGGACGGGTGGGAGCTCGTCACCGTCCTGCCGGGGCCGAACCCGGAGAACCTCGTGGCTTACTTCAAGCGCGAAGTCCAGTCGTAGCACCGACCCCAGAGAGGGAGCAGTCATGAGCACGCCCGAAGAGCGGATCCGGGAACTGGGGATCGAGCTGCCGGAGGTCGTCCCGCCGGTCGCGTCGTACGTGCCGACGGCGCGGACGGGATCGCTCGTCTACACCGCCGGGCAGATCCCGCTGGTCAAGGGCGAGCTGGGCGTCACCGGGAAGGTCGGTGCCGAGGTCGGCGCCGAGGAGGCGGCGAGGCAGGCGCGCATCTGCGCGCTGAACGCGGTCGCGGCGCTGAAGGCGGAGGTCGGCGAGCTGTCGCGGGTCGTCCGGATCGTGAAGGTCGTCGGGTTCGTCGCCAGCGCTCCGGACTTCCACGGCCAGCCCCAGGTGATCAATGGGGCGAGCGACCTGCTGAGCGAGGTGTTCGGGGACGCGGGCAAGCACGCCCGCAGCGCCGTGGGCGTCGCCGTCCTGCCCCGCGACGTGCCGGTCGAGGTGGAGCTGATCGCCGAGGTCTCTTGACGGAATGCCATTCGGTATGTCCGAATGGGCCGCCATGAGGATCACCAACGGGCTCAAGCTGCCGGCGTCGTTCCTGGACCAGGTCGAGGCCGTCCAGGACGGCCGCGCCGAGCCCGCGCCGGCGAAGCACGCGGCGACCGTGGTCGTGCTGCGCGACCACGCCAGGCACGGGCTGCAGGCGTTCATGCTGCGCCGCGTCCGGTCGATGGCGTTCGCCCCCGGCGCCTACGTGTTCCCCGGCGGATCGGTCGACCCGCGCGACGGGGAGGCGGCGCTGGCGTGGTCCGGCCCGTCCCCCGCCGAGTGGGGCGCCGCGTTCAAGGCGGACGAGACGCTGGCCCGCGAGCTGGTCTGCGCGGCCGTCAGGGAGATGTTCGAGGAGACGCTCGTCCTGCTCGCCGGCCCGACCGGTGAGACGGTCGTGGACGACACGCGCGGGGACGACTGGGAGGCCGACCGGCAGGCACTGCTGGACCGTTCCCAGTCGTTCGGCGGGTTCCTCGACCGGCGCGGCCTCGTGCTGCGCTCGGACCTGCTGCGCCCGTGGGCGCACTGGATCACCCCGAAGATCGAGCCGAAGCGCTACGACACCCGCTTCTTCGTCGCCGCCATGCCGGGCGGGCAGCGGGCCAGGGACGTCAGCACCGAGGCCGACCAGGTCGCCTGGGTGCGCCCGGCGGAGGCGGCCGAGCGGGTGGCGGCCGGCGAGTGGACGATGCTCCCGCCGACCATCGCGACGCTCGCCGAGCTCGCCGAGTTCGACACGGTGGCGGACGTGCTGGCCGCGCCGCGCGAGATCGTCGTCTACGAGCCCGTCGCGGAGATCATCGACGGTGACCCGTATCTCGTCCTGCCGGAGAGCGTCGCGCGGCACTATCCGCAGGGGTGAGGCCGTGCGCCGCCGGATGCCGCTGAACCAGTCCCTCATGTGGCGGCTGGCGGGCACGTCCGCGCTGCGGCGGCTGGAGCGTCTCGGCTGGAACCCGGCCCGTCACCCGGATCGGGCCTCGGGCAGGATGGGGGATATGACGGAGATCGACGGGATGGGTACCGACCGGGCGACCTGCGTGCTCGCCCCGAACCCGTCCGCCATGACCCTGGACGGCACCAACACCTGGATCATCGCCGAGCCCGGATCCGATCAGGCCGTCATCGTCGATCCCGGCCCGAAGGACGGCACGCACCTCCGGCGCGTCCTGGACACCGTCGAGGCCCGGGGACGGCGGGTCGGCCTCGTCCTGCTGACGCACGGCCACCCGGACCACTCCGCCGGGGCCGGAAAGTTCGCCAAGCTGGCCGGCGGAGTCAATGTGCGGGCGCTCGACCCCAGGCACCGGCTCGGCGACGAGGGGCTCTGCGAAGGGGACGTCGTCACCACCGGCGGGCTGGAGCTGCGGATCATGGAGACGCCGGGCCACAGCGACGACTCGCTGACGTTCTGGCTTCCGGCGGACGGCGCCGTCCTCACCGGCGACACCGTCCTCGGGTACGGGACGACCGTCCTGGAGGGGAGGCTGGGCGACTACCTCGGCTCGCTCGACCGGCTCCGGAAGTTCTCGGCCGACGTGGAGGCCGCGACGATCCTCCCCGGCCACGGGCCCAAGCTGGACGACCCCATCGCCGTCCTCGACCACTACATCGACCATCGCCGCGAGCGGCTCGCCCAGGTCGAGGCCGCCGTAGCCGCGGGCGCGCGCACGGCACGCGAGGTCGTCGAACGCGTCTACGCCGACGTCGACAAGTCCCTTTGGCCCGCGGCCGAATGGTCCGTCCAGTCCCAGCTGGACTATCTCAACGAGCGGTGACCCTTACTTCGAGCGCTTGCGCAGGCGTTCGATGTCGAGGATGACGACGGCGCGGGCCTCGATGCGCAGCCAGTTGCGCTGGGCGAAGTCGGCGAGGGCCTTGTTGACGGTCTCCCGGGAGGCGCCGACGAGCTGGGCCAGTTCCTCCTGGGTGAGGTCGTGGTGCACGTGGAGGCCCGCCTCGGACGGCTGGCCGAACCGCTCCGCCAGGTCGAGCAGCGCCTTGGCGACCCGTCCTGGGACGTCGGTGAAGACGAGGTCGGCCATCACGTCGTTGGTCTTGCGGAGCCGCTGCGCCAGCGCGCGGAGCAGCTGGACGGCGACCTCGGGGTGGCCGGTGAGCCAGGGCCGCAGGTCGTCATGGCCGAGCCCGGCGAGACGGCACTCGGTGACCGCGATGGCGCTCGCCGTGCGGGGGCGCGGGTCGAACAGCGACAGCTCGCCGAACATCTCGCTCGGGCCGAGCACGCTCAGCAGGTTCTCCCGGCCGTCCGGGGCCGTCCGGGTCAGCTTGATCTTGCCCTCCAGGACGACGTACAGCCGGTCCCCGGTCTCGCCCTCGTTGAACAGGGTCTGGCCGCGGGCGAGCCGCACCTCGGTCACGTTGGCGCGCAGCGCCTTGGCGCCCTGCTCGTCGAGTGCCTCGAAGAGCGGGGCTCTGCTCAGAACGTCCACGTCGCGATCGGTCACGCTTCTCCTCCTCGAACACCTACAACCTAGTGTGACGTACGTCCCACCGCGTACGTGAAGGCAGGGTCACGGCGCGCCGAAACGCGGGACCGGGTCTGGCGTCCCGTGAACGGGTCCGGTCCCGTTCGCCCAGTGTACGGACCATCGGGTGAATGCCATCACACCGGTCTCATCACCTGTTACCGGACGACCTCGGCGGGGTAGCAAGCGGTGCCTTACCCTGATCGGATGACCGAACCGCGCCGGCTTCCCAGAGGGCGTCACGCGCTGTCCCGTTCGGAGGTCGACCGGGTGCACCGCGACCGTCTCTGCGGGGCGATGGCGGCGGCCATGGCGGAAAAGGGATATGTGGCAACGTCCGTAGAGGACGTGCTGAAACGCGCCCGGGTGTCGCGGCAGAGCTTCTACGGGCTGTTCTCGTCCAAGCTCGACTGCTTCATGGCCGCGTTCGACCAGGCGAGCGAGTTCCTCCGCCTCCACCTGCAGGACACCATCCGGCAGGCCGCCGTCGGCGACGCGGCGGAAAGATTCGAGCGAGCGTTCACCACCTACCTGGAGACGCTGGCGCTGGACCCCGGGTACGCACGGCTGTTCCTGGTGGAGGTCTACGCCGCCGGGCCGGAGGCCATCCGGCGGCGCACCGAGGTGCAGCACGTCCTGGCGGAGGGCCTCGCGGACCTCATGGGCGTGACGGGGGAGACGGCCCGGTTCGCGTGCCAGATCGTGGTGTCGGCGGTGAGCACGATGGTGACGCCCGCCGTCGCGGAGGGCGACATGGAGGCCCTGCGGGCGGTCGGGCCCCCGGTCATCGAGCACATGCGGCTCCTATTGCGATCGGGTGTCCTGGACGGCTGACGCCGGCCACTGGGCGGTCGGGTCTGCGCGCCGAATACGGTTCTGGCCGTCAGTGATCAGGGTCCGGCTGTGGCGTGGTCAGCTCGACCTGCTCGTTCCTGGCGATGTCCAGGATGTCGCGGAGCCCGCGCTGGACCGCGTGGTCGACGACGGGTTGCACGACCATCCGGATCGGCAGAACACCGCCGACCCACCACGGAGCGGCGATCCGCCTGGAACGGCGTGCGATTCCACGTTCCAGGGCGTCGATGCCCACGCGCAATGGTGTGACGCCTGAGCCGAAGCTGTTCTTTGGTGCCGCACGCATCAGGGCGGACGCCGCCTCGGTGCCGAACCCCCGTCGTGTCATGTCGGTGTCGAGTTCTGCGAAGTAGGCGACACCGGCCTTGGCGCCCCAAGGGCGCAGCTCGGCCCGCAGTGTGTTGCCCAATGCCTCTACCGCGGCCTTGGACGCGCTGTAGGCGCCGAGCAGAGGCGCTTGGACGGCCGCCGCCAGCGACGACACGGCCAGCGCATAGCCGCGCTCATGGCTGATGTGGGGTCCGGCCGCGCGGAGCGTGTTGTGGACGCCCAGAACATTCACCCGCAGGCTCTGCTCCAGGACGGACGGGTCGCCCGCTATGACCGGCATCTGCGCGGCCACCCCGGCGTTGGCCACGATCACGTCCAGCCCGCCCAGTCCCCGGACGGCGCTGTTCACGACCTCCTCGACCCTGGCGCGGTCGGTCACGTCGCACGTCCACCAGGGCGCCGCCCCGCACGTCTCGGCGACGACGGCGAGCCGCTCGGGTTCCAGGCCGGCGAGGGCCACCCGCGCGCCGCGTTCGTGGAGCCGGCCGGCGAGCGCCGCGCCGATCCCCCGCGCGGCCCCTGTGATCAGCACGCGCCGCCCGGTGAGGGTCGCCGCCCACCGCGCGGAGTCACGCATCATGCGCCGACCCTAACAATAAGGAACAGGCCTGTATTTTTGACATTCTGGCCGATCCGTGCCATCCGGCGGCGAACGGGTCCCGGCCGGCCCGCTCGTCCCGCCAGAGGGTGCCGACAAGGCTCTAGGCTTGCCGGTATGGCGACGGAGGCGTCCCCGAAGGCGCGGGCTCGGAAGTGGAAGGACGAGACACGCCTGGGGCTGGTGCGGCGGGCGCGCCGGATCAACCGCATCCTGGCCGAGACGTACCCGGACGCCCACTGCGAGCTGAACTTCGGCACCCCGTTCCAGCTCCTCGTGGCGACCGTGCTGTCGGCGCAGACGACCGACGTGCGGGTCAACCTGACCACTCCCGCGCTGTTCGCCAAGTACCCGACTCCCGAGGACCTGGCCGCCGCCGACCCCGAGGACGTCGAGGCCATCCTGAAACCCACCGGGTTCTTCCGCGCCAAGACGAAGTCGGTCATGGGGCTGTCCGCCGCACTGCGCGACCAGTTCGGCGGTGAGGTCCCAGGGCGTCTCGAAGACCTCGTCAAGCTGCCCGGGGTCGGACGTAAGACGGCCAACGTCGTCCTGGGGAACGCGTTCGACGTCCCCGGAATCACCGTCGACACCCACTTCGGCCGTCTGGCCCGGAGATTCGCCTGGACGACCGAAGACGACCCCGTGAAGGTCGAACAGGAGATCGGCGAGCTCATCCCGCGCAAGGACTGGACGATGCTGTCCCACAGGCTGATCTGGCACGGGCGCCGCATCTGCCATGCCCGCCGCCCGGCCTGCGGGGCGTGCCCGCTCGCGCGGCTGTGCCCGTCCTTCGGCGAGGGGCCGACGGACGAGGAGACCGCCCGCAAGCTCGTCAAGCCCGGCCCCTTCTCGTGAGGCGGCCGGGAAGGAAAGAGGCGGTCCGGGAGTTGGGACCCACGTGACCGACACCACCCCCGACACACCCGCCTGGCTCGACCGCTTCCTCGTGGAGGGGCCGAGGATGCCGGTCCCGCCCATGTTCCGGCCCGCCCCCGCCGCTCGTGCCGCCGCCGTCCTGATCCTGTTCGGCGAGGGACCGGACGGTCCGGACGTCCTGCTCACCGAGCGCGCCGCCACGCTGAACAACCACGCCGGGCAGCCCGCGTTCCCCGGCGGCCGCATCGACCCCGAGGACGACGGTGCCGTGGGGGCGGCGCTGCGCGAGGCGTGGGAGGAGGCCGGCGTCGAGCCGTCCGGCGTGGACGTCCTCTGCACGCTGCCGGAGCTGTACCTGTCGCGCAGCGAGCACCGGGTCACGCCCGTCGCCGGCTGGTGGCGGGAGCCGTCGGAGATCGCGCCCGGCCATCCGGGGGAGGTCGCGACGGTCGCGCGCGTCCCGCTCGGCGAGCTGGTCGATCCGGAGAACCGGGTCATGGTGCGGCACCCGTCCGGGTTCAGGCTCGGTCCCGCCTTCCATGTCCGGGACATGCTCGTGTGGGGGTTCACCGCGGCGCTGCTGATCCAGGTTCTGGACGCCGGCGGCTGGAACCGGCCGTGGGACATGTCCCGCGTCGAGGACCTGCCCGAGGACGTCCTGGATCTCGCCTCCCGCGGATGAGAAACCCGTTCGTTCCCGAAAAAGGCCTCCCCTGCCGCCGAGCCGGCGGACGAGCCGCAGGTCAGGTGCCTGTTCGCAGTGTGTACGGCGATGGTCACGGTCGCGTGTCACACCTGACGGCTACCCGGCGCATCCGAATCTGGTACATCGAGGGGACGTGAACCGGCGGCGCGGCACAGTACGGTGAAGCGGTGCTGGGCGACCACGTTCTCGACGTCATCCTGCTCGTGCTCGTCGTGCTGTTCGGAGTCTCGGGCTACCGGCAGGGCTTCATCGTGAGCCTGCTGAGCTTCGTCGGCTTCGTCGGCGGCGGTGTCATCGGGGTGCTGATCGCACCGCCGATCGCCGAGGCGGCGGTGGACGGCGCGGCGCAGCAGGCGCTGCTCGCCATCGTGATCGCGTTCCTGACCGCCACCCTCGGACAGCTGGTCGCCTCGTCCCTCGGCGCCGTGCTGCGCAACCGGGTGACCGGCATGAACGCCCGCACCGCCGACGCGGTCGGCGGCACCTTCGTCAGCGCGCTGTCGCTGCTGATCGTCGCCTGGTTCTTCGGCAGCCTGGTCGCCAACTCCGAGTTCAAGCCCGTCCGGACGCAGGTCAAGGGCTCCTCGGTCATCAACGGCATCAACGACGTGATGCCGACGCAGGCGCAGACGTGGTTCACCTCGTTCCAGGGGTTCGTGAAGAGCAGCGAGTTCCCGCAGGTATTCAACGGCCTGGGCGGCGAGTCGGTGGTGCAGGTGCCGCCGCCGGACGAGTCCGTGCTGAACACCCGGGGGCTGCGGGCCGCAAAGAACAGCATCGTGAAGGTGGTCAGCACGGCGCCGCAGTGCCAGCGCCGCATCGAGGGCACCGGGTTCGTGTTCGCGCCGCAGCACATCATGACCAACGCGCACGTCGTCGCCGGCGCGCGCGGCTCGTCGGTCGTCATGTCGATCAACGGCAACAGCAACCGGGGACGGGTCGTGCTGTACGACCCCAAGCGGGACATCGCCGTCCTGTACGTGCCGAACCTGCGGGCGCCGGCGCTGCAGTTCGCCAAAGAGGCCCGTGTGCGGGACGACGCGATCATCGCAGGGTTCCCGAAGAACCAGCCGTTCACGCCGGGGGCCGCCCGCATCCGCGCCCGGCAGACGGCGCGCGGCCCGGACATCTACCACTCCGGCCAGGTCACCCGCGAGATCTACGCGATCCGCGGCAAGGTCGAGCCGGGCAACTCGGGCGGTCCGCTGCTGACCACGGACGGCCGCGTCTACGGGGTCATCTTCGCGGCGGCCCTGGACACGGCCTCCACCGGCTACGCGCTCACCTCGGAAGAGGTCGCGCCGGACGCGCGCGCGGGCGCGAACGCCACTGAACCGGTCTCGACGCAGAACTGCTCTGACTAAGAGGCCGCGCTGAGGCAGGTGGGCGTGAACCCCCGCCAGGCCAGTGTCGGCGCTGGCTAGTTCGCTGTGAGGCGGAGGGAGATGGGGCCGTCCTCGGGGTGCTTGGCCAGGCCCCGGGCGCGCTGGACGATTCCTTCGACGTCGATGCCGTGCAGTGGGGCGTCCTGGTACGGGACGAGGCGGTCGGCGGCGCGGCTGAGGAGGGCATCGGCGCCGCGTGCGTTTCCCCGGCGGAGGTGGGTCATC
This sequence comes from Spirillospora sp. CA-128828, assembly GCF_050945415.1. NCBI lineage: Bacteria > Bacillati > Actinomycetota > Actinomycetes > Streptosporangiales > Thermomonosporaceae > Spirillospora > Spirillospora sp. CA-128828. The sequence continues at coordinate 9,368,095 of NZ_CP191986.1, read as the reverse complement.
CCTACGGCGACCTGGGCCAGACCCCGCCACAGTTCCCGTTCGGGCTCTGGCGCCGCCTTCCAGACCGCTTCCAGTACTTCGTGGGCGTGGAACGGGCGGTCGGCGTCCAAAAGACGTTGTGCCTCGGCCAGGGCTTCCTCTGGGGGCATGTCGAGGTCGTCCGGCATCGTCGGTATGCCGGTGGTGCCATGCGGCAGCGGACGTCCGTACGCGTCGCGTGGTCGTGCGTTGCGTGGGCGTCCAGACTCGTCTCGATCCCGCATGCCTCCACGGTACGCGTGGGCTTCAGCGTTCGGGCTCCGGGTCGGCGAGCCAGCCGAGCAGCTGGGCGTCGAACGCTCGCGGACGTTCCTGGTGGGGGAAATGCCCCGCGCCCTCGATGAGCTTCCAGCGGTAGGCGGCCGTCACGTAGCGGCCAGAGCCCTGAGCACTGGCGGGGAGCGTGCACGTGTCCAGCGCACCGTGCAGTTGAAGTGTCGGTGCCTGGATGGGGGCGCGCATGCGGTGCGCGTAGCGGATGCCGTCCGGACGGGCCAGCGACCGGATGAGCCAGCGGTGGTACTCCAGCGCGCTGTGGGCGGCCCCAGGGATCTGCACCGCCTTCCTCACCAACCGCTCTGTGTGCTCGTCCGGCCAGCCGGGGCCGGACCAGTCGTGCAGCAGCTTCCCGGCAAGAGCCGCGTCGTCGCGGACCAGGCGCTTTTCGGGCCACATCGGAAGCTGGAAGCCGAACGTGTGACGGGCCGCCCATCCCTGTCCCCGCGGGTCGCCGGCGATGGCCTGCCGCAGCCGCAGCGGATGCGGGGCGCTCACCACCGCCAGCCGCTGGACGGTCTTCGGGTGGTAGACCGCCGTCGTCCAGGCGAGCAGCCCGCCCCAGTCGTGCCCGACGACGATCGCGTTGGCCTCGCCCAGGGCGCGGACCAGCCCGGCGGCGTCTCCGGCCAGCGTGACCAGGTCGTAGCCGCGCGGAGGCTTGTCGCTGCCGCCGTAACCGCGCAGGTCGACGGCCGCCGCACGGTAGCCCGCGGCGGCCAGCGAGACGAGCTGGTGGTGCCATGACCACCAGAACTCGGGGAAGCCGTGCAGCAGCAGGACGAGCGGCCCCTCACCGGCCTCGGCGACGTGGAAGCGCGTCCCGCCGGCACTGACCTGACGGTGCGTCCACGGGCCGTCGACCTCGATCAGCGACGCGTCGTGCCCGGACATGGCGTCGGTCAGCCCGTCAGCTCGGGGGTGTCGGAGTCACCGCGGCGGCGGAGGGCGGACAGATCGTCCTTCAGCGTCTTCCGGGTGCGCTTCGCGCCCTCGATCTTGCCCATCCGCCACTTGCCGAACAGGACCAGCAGGCCCGCGAGAAGCCCGTACACGGCCGCCACGATGAGGAACGCGGCCCAGTGCCAGATGCCGAGCCCGACCAGGCCGTAGGCGAAGGCGATCGACAGCAGGATGACGATGAGCCCGCCGATCAGGCCGGCGGCACTGAACGACGCACCGCCGATCGCGGCCTTCTTGGCGTCGGCCTTCAGCTCCAGCTTGGCCAGGTCCATCTCCGCCCTGATCAGGTTGGAGATGTTGCTCGACGCCAGTGCGACCAGTTCGCCGACGGACTTGTCCTCGACGCGCTCGCCCGGTACTGCCTCGGACATATCGCTTTTCTCCTTAGCCCGGGCGCGCGCGCAGACGCACCCTTCTCCGGAAGACGACGGCGGCGGCCGCCGAGGCGAGAACGCTCGCGATCAGGACCGCAGTCGTCACTCTCTCGAATTGTGACGGGTCGGTATAGGCCAAACCGCCGATCAGCAGCGAAACGGTGAAACCCACCCCGGCGAGCAGCGCGACTCCCGCGATCTCATGCCAGTGCAATTCCTCCCCGAGCGTCGCCAGGCCGAGCCGGACGGCCGCCCAGGCGCCGCCGAAGACCCCCAAGAACTTACCGATCACGAGCCCGGCGATCACGCCGAGGGCCACCCGGTCGGTGAACACGGCACCCAGCTGGGATGCGCCGAGCCCCACACCGGCCGACACGAACGCGAACACCGGCACGGCCACGCCCGCGGAGAAGGGCCGCAGTGCATGGTCGGCTCGTTCGGCGTTCGTCGGCCGTCCGTCCGGCGTCTCCTTGGGGCTGGTGAGCATACCGAGCGCCACACCCGCGACCGTGGCGTGGATCCCGCTCCGCTGAAGGCAGTACCAGGCCAGGACGGCGAGAGGCACGTACACCCATGGCGTGCGGACGCGTTTGTACTGGAGGAGCCCGTACACACTGATCAGGACTACGCAGAGCCCTAGCGGCGTCCAGTGCAGGGTGTCGGTGTAGAAGAGCGCGATGATGGTGATGGCTATCAGGTCGTCGACCACGGCCAGGGTCAGAAGGAAGGCGCGCAGAGGCGGCGGGCACGAGGTGAACGTCACGGCGAGCACCGCCAGCGCGAATGCGATGTCGGTCGCCGTCGGCACCGCCCACCCGCTGGACGCCCCCGGCTCGCCAGCGCTCACCGCCAGGAAGATCAGCGCCGGCGTCACCACCCCGGCGAAGGCCGCGATCACCGGCAACGCCGCGTCCCGCGGATTGCGCAGCTCGCCGTGCGTCAGCTCCTCGCGCAACTCCAGGCCGGCGATGAAGAAGAAGACCGCCAGCAATGCGCTCGACGCCCAGTGCTGCACGTCCATGTGCCCGAGGTGGAGCCAGTGCGGGCTGATCTCGAACGTCTGGAGGCTCTTGTACTGGTGGGCCCAGGGCGTGTTGGCCCACACCAGCGCGGCGATCGCCGCGAGCAGCATCACCACACCGCCGATCGTCTCCGTGCGGAGGGCACTGGCGACCTGCGCGCCGTAGCGGACGGTGGGGCGGAACGGCCACGTTGCGGCAACGCGGCGTTTCACGGTCGGGCGCGCCATGGAGAACCTCTGGGAAAGTGGCGGACGGTCGGGCAAGGCCACGCCCCGCACTGACTACGGGACGTTCCTGCCGACCAGACTTCCCGGCGCACCTGTGACGATTTTACCGTGCACCCCAGGAACACCGGCCCGGCGTTCCTGGGGTGCAGACGACGCGATGGGGATCAGTCTTCGGATTTGGCGCTGGGCAGCTTCTCGGAGATGAGGTCCATCACCGTGCTGTCGGCGAGCGTGGTGACGTCGCCGATGCTGCGGTTCTCGGCGACGTCGCGCAGCAACCGTCGCATGATCTTGCCGGAGCGGGTCTTCGGCAGCTCCGGAACGATCATGATCTGGCGGGGCTTGGCGATCGGCCCGAGCGTCTTCGTGACGTGGTCGCGCAGCTCCCGCAGGAAGTCCTCGCCCTCCACGTCTCCGTCGGCGTCGCCGCGCGGGATGACGAACGCGACGATGGCCTGCCCGGTGACCGGGTCCGTCGCGCCGACGACCGCCGACTCGGCGACCTTCGGGTGCGCGACCAGCGCCGACTCCACCTCCGTCGTGGAGATGTTGTGGCCGGACACGAGCATGACGTCGTCCACGCGGCCGAGCAGCCACATGTCGCCGTCCTCGTCCTTCTTGGCGCCGTCGCCCGCGAAGTACAGGCCTTCGAAACGCGACCAGTACGTCTTGATGTACCGCTCGTCGTCCCCCCAGATCGTGCGGAGCATGGCCGGCCACGGCTCCCTGAGCACCATGAACCCTCCGCCGCCGTCCGGCACCGACTGGGCCTGGTCGTCCACCACGTCCGCGACGATTCCGGGCAGCGGGCGCATCGCCGCGCCCGGCTTGCCGGCCGTGACCCCGGGCAGCGGGCTGATCATGATCGCGCCGGTCTCGGTCTGCCACCAGGTGTCGACGACCGGGGTGCGGTTGCCGCCGATCTTGTCGCGGTACCAGACGTACGCCTCGGGGTTGATCGGCTCGCCGACCGATCCCAGGACGCGCAGGGACGACAGGTCGTACTGCGCGGGGATGTCGTCGCCCCACTTCATGAACGTGCGGATCGCCGTGGGCGCGGTGTAGAAGACGGACACCTTGTACTTCTGGATGACGTCCCACCAACGTCCCTTGTCGGGGGTGTCGGGGGTGCCCTCGTAGATGACGCTGGTCGCGCCGTTGGCGAGCGGCCCGTACACGATGTAGGAGTGACCGGTGACCCAGCCGATGTCGGCCGAGCACCAGTAGACGTCCTTCTCCGGCTTCAGGTCGAACACCGCCCAGTGCGTGTACGCGCACTGGGTCAGGTAGCCGCCGGAGGTGTGCAGGATGCCCTTCGGCTTACCCGTCGTCCCGGACGTGTACAGGATGTACAGCGGGTGCTCGGAATCCATGGGCTCGGCGGTGTGCTGGTCGCTCTGCCGTTCGACGAGGTCGTGCCACCACACGTCACGGTCGTTCTCGGCGACCTCTTCGCCGGTGCGGCGCACCACGAGGACGTTCTCGATCGTCGGCGTCTGGGCGACCGCCTCGTCCACGATGCCCTTCAGGTCGGAAGGCTTGCCGCGCCGGAACCCGCCGTCCGCGGTGATGACGAGCTTGGCCTCCGCGTCGTCGATGCGGGTGCGGAGCGCCTCGGACGAGAAGCCGCCGAAAACGACCGAGTGGGTCGCGCCGATGCGCGCGCACGCCAGCATCGAGATCGGCAGTTCGGGGATCATCGGCAGGTAGATCGCGACCCGGTCGCCCTTACGCACGCCCAGTTCGAGCAACGCGTTGGCGGCCTTGTTCACCTCGCTCTGGAGGTCGGCGTAGGTGAGGGTACGGGAATCGCCCGGTTCACCCTCCCAGTGGTAGGCGACCCTGTCCCCCAGTCCGACTTCCACATGGCGGTCGACACAGTTGTAGGCGACGTTCAACTCGCCGCCCACGAACCATTTGGCGAACGGGGGGTTGCTCCAGTCCAGGACGTCGTCCCAGCGCTTCGTCCAGGTGAGCCTGTCCGCTTGCTCCGCCCAGAAGCCCAGGCGGTCTTCCGCGGCCTGCTCGTAGGCGTCCGCCTTGACGTTGGCCTCGGCGGCGAGGTCTGCGGGCGGGGAGAACCGGCGCGTCTCCTGCAGAAGGTTCGACAGTGTTTCTTGGCTCTGACTCAACGCGAGCTCCTTGCTAGGTGATGCGGGGGTCGCCCGGTATCCCCACTCCACCAGGAAGGTCCCGGTCCCACAAGGCCGCAATCCCGGGTGTCGAGGATGAACGCGACCGGCGCGCCCGTCTCCGGATGTGTTGTGCGAGGCCCAACACGACAGACCTTCCCAGATCTGACATGCGGGAACCGTCTCCGTTTTACGCCTTCGCGGGCCGTTGCGCGAGCGCCGAAGAGGACCGCATAGGGTCGGGCCGTGACCGATGCCCTTGCTGATGTAGCGAATCTGCCCGGCGTCGCCGACGCCGTCGACGAGGCGCGAAAGGCCGTCGACCGGCTGCTCGGCCACCGCGTCCTGCGGCGGCGCAGCGCCGAGGTGTCCACGGAGTCGGCGCTGCGCGGGGCCCGGGCGTCCGCCGTGCTGGACGGCGCTTCGGTCACGCTGGAGGAGCTGCGGACGACGGAGCACCCGTCCGACCCCGTCGTGCAGGGGGCTCTGCGTGTGTCGGCCGAGCTGGGGACGCTGACCGAGGTCTGGCGTAACGCGCCGCGGCAGGCGCTGGCGCGTCTGCATGTGCTCGCCGGGGCGGACGCGGTCGACAGCGCCGATCTGGGACGTCCGCGCTCCGGCGATGCCGCCGTCAAGGACGTCCTGGGTCTTGGTGAGCCGCCTTCGCCGTCGGAGGTGTCTGCTCGCCTTGACGCCCTCAGCGGGCTGCTGACCGAGCCGACCAAGGCACCCGCCCTGGTGGTCTCGTCGATCGTGCACGGCGAACTGCTGGCTCTGCGTCCGTTCGGCTGGGGGGACGGTGTCGTCGCGCGCGCCGCCGAGCGCCTCACCCTGGTCGCCCGTGGCCTCGACCCCAAGTCGCTCGTCGCGCCTGAGGTCGGGCACCTCGAACTCTTCGACGACTACGGCGAAGCCATTCGCGGCTACGCGTCCGGTACGCAGGAGAGCGTCGCGCGGTGGATCGTTCACTGTTCGTCCGCCGTGGCCGCCGCCGCGCGTGATTCGCAGGCCATCTGCGAAGCGTTCATGCGGGGCTGATGCTGTCGGTGCAGGGGGCCATGCTGTTGGCATGGCCGATCGCATGCACGGACGACCCGTGGCGCCGACGGAGACCACGATCTCGTCGGCGAACTGGGATTCGCGTGACCTGACGGGTGAGAACCACGAAAACGTCCTGTTCGTGGACGTGGACATGACCGAGGCCAGTGGCACCGGTGCCACGTTCAGGGACTGCACGTTCCGGGGTGTGCGTTTCAACGCGTCCAGTCACACGGACGCCGCGTTCCTGAACTGCACCTTCGTCCGATGCGCCTTTTTCGACGCCGCCTTCACGGGGTGCAAGCTCGTTGGCAGCCTGTTCGACGGCTGTACGCACGACCTCCTGAAGGTCAAGGGCGGCGACTGGTCGTTCACAGGCCTGCCGGGGGCCGACCTGCGTCGTGCGTCTTTCGTCGACGTGCGCATGCGCGAGGCCGACCTGACCGGTGCGAGGTGCGCCGGCGCTGAGCTGCGCCGCATCGACCTGTCGGGCGCGTCACTCCACAAAGCCGACTTCTCCGGCTGCGATCTGCGCGGAAGCGACCTCTCGGCGGTCGACCCGTTCACGGTCGAGCTGAGGGGTGCGGTGATCGATCCGTACCAGGCGGTGGTGCTGGCGACGACGCTGGGCCTCGACGTCCGCGAGTAGGCGATCCACGGACTGGGCAACCTGCTGGTGACGCAAGCGAGCGGCGCCCCGCTCCGGGACGCCGCCGCCAAGCACGTCACACCGGGTTACCAAGCGTGCACCTCAAATTCGTCGGATCGGGTCAAGCCCGTCTCGACGCGCCTCCCGCGGCTGGTCGCGCGTGGGTGCCCGGGTGCCGTGCTCGGACCTTTGGTCCGTACGACCTGTCTACGCCTCATTTGCCCTGTTGACAAGCCCCGATTGGGAAAACGCGCGGCATCGGCGGGTGCGGCGGCGGGCGAGGCGCCGGTGTCCACTGTGGTCAAGGTGGGATATTTAGGGCTATCCGTAACCTCGTCCGATATGCGAAATTGATCACTCAACGTGAGCGTTTCCTTTTGGACGCCGATCTCGCATGCGGCCGGAAAGATCTTTAGTTCTGCTGTACGCTCCCACTCCCGTCCCTATGCACTCCGTGTGCGCAGGAACGGGCGCCCTGTCGCGGGCGGGGCGGCGCCTTCCAGGCACCGCCCAGGCGGAACGTCGCGGCCAGGTGAGAAAAATCGTCACCTGACGGGCGAGTTTGCCGCTCGACGGAACTCTCGACGATCGGGCAGCATATGTTGTATCCGCCTAGACTGGAGTTGGTGAGTTTGCTTCTCCCATAGAGCGAACTTACTTACGGCTTAGCCCGAACTCCCTGAGACTTTCTGGGAAAGCGGGCCGGCTCTACCCCCCCGGAGCCGGCCGCCCGGCGACCCCCGCTCTCCCCCCCGGCGGGGGTCGCCCAAACGTGAAGCGGCCGGGCGGTGGCGCCCGCGGTGAACCCCCCGCGCCACCGCCCCGGCCCTTCCGACCGCCCTCGATGCGGCGTGAGGGCGGAAGTTATCCACAGTTGAGGGAATGTCCTCGCGCTCGTCACCGCGGGCCGCAAGGTGGGTGTCTCCGAACGTCGAAGGAGCATCCGATGAACCTCGCGGCACTGATCGTCACGGGCGACTCCGCCCTCGCCGACGGCCTGCTTCGCCTGGCGGCCGCCGCCGACGCACACGCCGAGGTCGCCTACGGCGCCGATGAGGCGAGACCCGCCTGGACGTGGCCGGCCCTGATCCTGGTCGGCGCCGACGTCGCCGCGGACGTCGCGTCCGCCGGCCTCCAGCGCCGTCCCGGCGTCGTCCTCGTCACCGCCGACGGCGCCACGGCCGAGGCGTACCGGCTGGCGGTGGAAGCGGGCGCACAGGATGTCGCCGCGCTGCCCGACCACGAAGACTGGCTGATCAACGCGTTCGCCGCCGCCTGCGAACCCGAGGGCGGCTGGGCCACCACCCTCTGCGTCGTCGGCGCGCGCGGCGGCGCCGGAGCCAGCGTCCTCACGACGGCGCTGGGACTCGCGTCGGCGAGGCAGGGCCTGCGCACCCTCCTCGTGGACGCCGACCCGTTCGGCGGAGGCATCGACCTCATCCTCGGGTTGGAGTCGCACGAGGGCGTCCGCTGGCATGACCTCGCCGAACGCCGCGGCCGCCTCAGCACCGCCACCCTCCGCGAGACACTGCCCCGCGCAGGTGACCTGTCCGTCCTGTCCTGGCGGCGCGGTGAACCGGTCCCGGTCTCCGAGGCGGCCGTCCGGGCGCTGTTCGACGCCGCCGTCCGCGGGTTCGACCTGGTCATCGTGGACGTCCCCCGCTACCCGGGGGACGTCGGCCGCGCGGCCCTGCGCTCCGCCGACGTGACGCTCCTGCTCGTCCCGGCCGAGGTCCGCGCCACCGTGGCGGCCGACGGCCTCGCCGCCGCCCTCCGCCGCGACACCGCCGACCTGCGCCTCGTCGTCCAGGGCCCAGCCCCGGGCGGCCTCACGCCGGACGCGGTGGCGGCCGCCCTCGACCTGCCGTCCGCCGGCACCTTCGACCGCGACCGCCGCCTCCCCGTCGCCATGGACGAGGGCGACCTCGAACGCGCATGCCGCCGCGGCCCCCTGACCGACTTCTGCACCGCCGTCCTAGCCGACCTGGCCCTCCAGCCCTACGCCTACCGAGAGGCCGCCTGATGCGCACGGTGAGTGGAGTGCGGGCGTCTCGGGAGGCGCTCCCCTCACGGGAACGGTACGGCCGGACAGGGGGACGGCGTGAGCGGGCTCTCTGACGCGGTACGGGATCGGCTCGCCCACAGCGGCGGCGAAGCGACGACGGGCCGGGTCGCCGCGGCGTTGCGTGCGGAAGAACGGCTCCTCGGCGACCGCGAGGTGCTGTCCCTGGCGGACGAGTTACGCGCCGAGTTCGTGGGCGCCGGGCCACTGGAGCCGCTCCTGCGTTCCCCTGACGTCACAGACGTCCTCGTGAACGGCGCGGACGAGGTCTGGATCGACACGGGCTCCGGTCTCGTCCGCACCTCGGTGCGCTTCCCGGACGAGGCGGCCGTCCGCCGCCTGGCCCAGCGCCTCACGGCGGCCGCCGGCCGCCGTCTCGACGACGCCTCCCCGTACGCGGACGCCCGCCTGCCGGGCGGGGTGCGGCTGCACGCCGTCCTGCCGCCGGTGGCCGCGACCGGCACCTGCCTGTCCCTCCGGCTCCCCCGGCGCCGCGCCTTCACGCTGGACGAGCTGGTCGCCGAGCGCACCGTCCCGCCAGAGGGCGCCGAACTGCTCGCGGCGCTGATCGAGTCCCGAGCGGCCTTCCTGGTCACCGGCGGTACCGGATCGGGTAAGACGACCTTGCTGAGCGGCTTGCTGTCCCTGGTGGACCCGGCTGAGCGTCTGCTTCTCGTCGAGGACTCGGCCGAGCTGAAACCGTCCCATCCCCACGTGGTGCGATTGGAGGCCCGCCCGCCCAACATGGAGGGCGCCGGGGGCGTGACCTTGAACGACCTCGTCCGCCAGGCGCTCCGCATGCGCCCTGACCGATTGGTCGTAGGCGAGGTGAGGGGCTCGGAAGTAGTTATTCTTCTGCAAGCGCTCAACACGGGACACGAAGGCGGCTGCGGCACCCTTCACGCCAATAGCGCCGCGGACGTCCCCGCGCGACTCGAAGCGCTGGCCTGCGCGGCGGGCCTGACCCGGGAGGCCGTGCACAGCCAGCTGGCCGCCGCCCTGGACATCGTCGTCCACCTGGTCCGGGATCCGGGCGGAGGCCGTCGCCGCGTCGCCGAGATCTGCCTGCTCCGGCGTGCTCCCGACGGACTGGTCGGGGTCGTCCCGGCCGTCTCGTTCACCGCGTCCGGCGAGGTCGTCCCGGCCCCGGGCGCGGAGGCCCTCGCGGCCCGGCTGCGAGGCAGCCCGTGATCACCACACTCGCCGCCCTCTGCGCCGCGGCCGCCGTCTGGACGCTCCTGACGCCCCCTCCGGCAGCCCATCGCCTGGGCCGTCTGACCACCCGTCCGCCCACGGAGCCGCTCCGCTCCTTGCGCGCGAGAGCCGAGGCCTTTCAGGAACGCCGGAGGCGTCCCCACCGCCGCCGGACCTCCGTCATCGAACTCTGCGACGCCATGGCCGCCGAACTGTCCGCCGGCCGGACACCCGACGAGGCGTTCATCGCGGCTGCGGCCGTCCTCGACCCGCACGTGTCGGAGGAACTGCTCAGCCTGCCCCGTCCGCCCCCCGACCACCTGGAGGAGGTCGCCACGCGGCCGGGCGGGGAGGGGCTCCGCCTCCTGGCGGCCTGCTGGCGCGTCGGGTCCGAACGCGGCGGTACCCTCGCCACCGTCCTGGACGGCCTGGCCGGCGCCTTGCGTGACGAAGAGGCCCAACGCCAGGACGTGTCCGTCCAACTGGCCGGTCCTCGCGCGACCGCCCGCCTGCTGGCCGCGTTGCCTCTCCTGGGTCTCGCCATGGCGGCGGCCCTGGGCGCCCGCCCCATCCCGTTCCTGTGCGGCACGGTCCCCGGCCTCGCCGCCCTGACCACAGGCGTCCTCCTTAATGTGGCCGGCCTCTACTGGACCCGTCACCTGGCCCGATCCGCCGAATCACCCCGCTGACCGCACCGGTTGCCGCGGTTGCACGCAGGACCGAGAGGACTTCGGAAGGCGACCGAAGCAGGAAGGAGACGAAGTGACGACAGTGCTGACGGCCATGCTCTGCGCAGCGGCATCAGCCTTCCTCCTCCCACGGGGGACGAACCCCGCCGCGCAGAGGTTGGCCGTCCAGTTCCGAGGGAGGCACGCGGCTCCGCGACCGAGGCACTCATGGGTCAAGGGCAGTACCGATCGGGGAGGGACGGCGAGTCATATGGACACGGCGAAGGAGCGAGCCGGTCCGGCACAGGCGACCCGACGCGATGTCCTCCTCCAGAGGACGGCGGCGGGCATGGCAGGTGTGCTGTGCATGGTGACGGTGGGCGGACCGACCGGCGGCGTGGTCGGCGTCCTGGCCGCGGTGGCCGTCTGGTGGTCCTTCAGCCGCATCGGAAGCGGGGAGCGCCGCCGCAGACAGGCACGGCTCATCGCCGACCTTCCCGTCGCGGTGGATCTCCTCGCCGCCTGTCTGCGCGGCGGCGCCCCCTGGCACGAGGCGGTCCTGGCGGTCGCGGACGCGGTGGGCGGCCCGCTCGGGGACGAGCTTCGGGCGGTTTCCGTCCAGATCCGCTTGGGGGCGGATCCAGCGGACGCCTGGCTCGCCCTCGCGAAGGAGCCGATGCTCGCGCCCCTGGCCCGGGCGGCCGTCAGGGCGGCGTCCACGGGCGCGTCACTCGCCCCGTCCCTCAGCCGCCTCGCACGCGACCAGCGCCGGGTCGCACGCTCGGCCGCCGCCGCCAGAGCCCGGTCGGCGGGCATCCGTGCACTCGCCCCGCTCGGCCTGTGCTTCCTGCCCGCCTTCGTGCTGCTCGGCGTCGTCCCCGCCATCGCCGGCATCGCCTCGACAATCCTCTTGCCCTGGTGAACCGGCTTTCCACAAAGGGCTGGTGATCTCGGTCCGATGTCCCCTGAGGCAGAACGATCGGCGGGACCGGAATCCCTGCAGCGCGAGGGAGCTCAAGATTGCGATGATGGGTGGGTGAACGAGAGCCCAGGGGCGCGGTTGCCGGTCATCCTCGGCATCGACGACCTGCGTCCCCTGCCAGGTGCCACACGGATCGCCCGCACCAGTCAGGAGGGCGTCCTGCTCCTTGAGGAGCATCGCGACCACGAGATCGACGAACTCTGGCTCGACCACGATCTGGGCGGCGACGACAGCATCATGCCGGTCGTGTCCCTGCTGGAAGAGGCAGCCTTCGAGGGCCGCCCCTTCAAGATCGGCATGATCTTCGTCCACAGCGCCAATCCAAGCGGCGCGGAGACCGTAGTCCGAGTGCTGAAGCGTTGGGACTACCCAGTTCGGCGGGCAACCGCCTAAAGCCCGCGAACGGCAAGGCCAACGGGCTGCTCCACCCAGCGATGTTGCAACGACCCGTGGAATCCACCGGCCCGAGTCGGCACCACTCGACGATCTTGGACGGTAGTTTCGCGAGATGCCTGCGCATTCGGCGATGTTGAGCAGTGAAGTGCCTTCCTCGTCCCGGGTCATGGATTTCACACTGGTCGAGGCCGCGACCGGGCCGCTCGTGGTCTGCGCCGATTCCGGCTACGGAGGAGTGTGGACCTGGGACCCGCTGCGGGATGTGTGGCAGGAGCGGCAGCTCACCTTCGCCTGCGCCGGGGACACATTGGCCGCCCAGTATCCCGATGCCGAGAACGACATCCATTCGGTGGCGGCGGTCGTATCCGGCGGACGCGTGGTCCTGGCGGCGGGGGGCGACGAACAGGGCTTTGCCTTCTGGGACCTGGACAGCGGCGAGCTGATCCGGGGAGCACGTTTCGACGATCCCTACCTCGCGGCCATCAAGGAGGTGCGTGGGGATGGTCCGCCAATGTTCGTGACCGCCACGCAGTGCGCGGACGAGATTCTGGTGTGGGGCCCCTCCGCGGATGAACCTGTGGAGCTGCCCAACGAGATCGGCCGCATCGCGTGCCTCACGGCCTCACACGGTCATGGCTTCTCGCTGGCGGCGGCGGGCGGGATGGACGAGGGGGTGGCCGTGTGGGATCTGCCGTTGGGCGCGGAATTGGGGTCGTTCGACACCGACGAGAAGGGCGTGCCGGCCGTCTCGCTGGCGCGGCTTACAGGTGACCCGATCGTGGTGGCAGGGGTCGAGGACGAGATCCTTGTGTGGGGCTTGACCGACGAGCACGGGGACGACCCCGTTCAGGACCCGCTGACCGGTCATGAGGATGCCGTCGTCGCCCTGGACACGGCCGTGATCGGCGACCGTGTCCTGGCAGTGAGCGGGGGTGACGACGCAACGGTGCGCCTTTGGGACCTGGCGACCGGCGCACAACTCGGCGATCCACTGATCGGCCATCGCGGAAGCGTCGAGACGGTCCGGACTGCTGTCCTCGACGGCCGCCTTGTCGCCCTGAGCGCAGGCCGGGACGGCCGCATCAACATCTGGGACCTTCAAGCCATAGCGCGGTAGCGGGCACCACGATCCACCCCACGCTTCTTGCGCAGGCGCTCCCCGGCCACACCGATCACCTCACCACCACCACGCCGCCCCCACCGACGACTTGCCCGGCCTAGCCCCGTTCGCCGCAGGTCTGGACGGGAACCTGGACGTGGTGCTCCACCTCCTGACCACGCTCTGGAGTTCAGGCCCGCGCGAAGGGGGGCGTCGACCACATCAAGAATGATCAAAGGCCGGATGTTCGGGCGCGTCGGTCTGCCGCCGCTGCGCGCCGCTCAGCGCCTGTCGGCCAGGCTGGTCAGCCGCGGTGAGAACGCCGGCCCGCGAGTGGTGGTTCAGGCTGGTGCCGTCGTCAGGTTCAGTGCCGCGACGAATTCGGAGAAGGTCGGCGTGACCACGCGCCAGCCCAAGGGCCATCGGTCGCGTTGGTGCAGGTCACCCCCCAACCCGCCCCGTCGGCGACCACCGGGGGTCTTCGACGTCGGTGCGGTAGTCCAGCGCGATGTTGAGGGTGTCTGTGTGGTGGGCGCCGCCGATCAGGAACGCCAGGTCGAGGTCGAGCCAGGGCAACTGGACAGACCCGGCTCCAGCGCTTCCTCGAGCCACATGGAAGAGCCGTCCCAGCTCCTCTTCCTCGGTCGCGCGATCGAGGTCGCTCGTTTCCTCTGGTATCTGGTCAATTGTGGGCATAAGGACCTTCTGTGGCTCATCCGCCCACGGCATGCTCCTGTCGAGCGCCTGCTCGCGGGGATCGCGCCAACGTCCATCGTTCAGCAATCTCCAGCAGCAGGGGCGGCAGGGGAAGTCCCCGGAAGCTCCTCGGCGCTTCAGGGCTCGGCTGGTCCACGAAGCGCATCATGCCAACCCAATGCCCGGATACGTCACGGAACGTGGGCCAGGTTCCGGAAACAACGCGTAGAACCGGGAACCGCGCGTAGAACCAGCCTGTTCGCGCCCTGCCGGGCGGTGCTGAATCCCGGATGGTTATCCACAGAACGGCGTTCACCTGTCGCCCGGACTGCCCTCACAGCAGCCTTGCAGAGAACCACGAGCGAAGGGAGTTCTCGATGAGGGCGATGAAGATGGTGGTGCGGCGATGGTCCGGGACGTGCAGAGATCGCGGGATGTCCACCGCCGAATACGCGGTCGGCACGATCGCCGCGGCGGCCTTCGCCGGCCTGCTGTTCAAGATCGTGACCAGCTCGCAGGTCAGATCGCTGCTCTTACAGATCATCGAGAAGGCCCTCAAGCTGGCCGGCTGAGGGACCGCGGGATGGCCACGGCGGAGATCGCCGTGGCCCTCCCCGCCCTGGTGCTGATCACCGCGATGGCGCTCTGGGGCGTGACGGTCGCCTCCGTCCAGCTCACCTGCACTGACGCCGCCCGAACCGGCGCCCGCGCGGCGGCCAGAGGCGAATCGCTCGCCGCAGTACGCGATCTCGTGGTGAAGGCCGTGCCGCAGGGGTCGAGCGTCCGGGTCCGTCGTGACGAGGCCGTCGTCTATGTGGACGTCTCCGCCCCTGTCCGGCCTCCCGCAGCGATCGGCTTGCCGCCTCTGACCGTCCACGCCCACGTCGCCGCGCCTACAGAACCAGGAGCCCCGCCCGACACCCCTTGAGCGTCCCCTCCCAGATTCGCCATCAAGACCGGGCGGAACCGTTCGAGCAGTGGCGGACACGTGGCGCCACATCACCACCATCAAGGTCCAGCCGCAACGCATCGACCGGCAAGCAGGATCACCGCTGGCCGCCTTGGAAACTGCGGCCAGGACCGTGCGCGACCCACAGGGCCGGTATGTGCGCGGGTTGTGGCCTGGCCGCTGGGATCCGTGCCGCCTTGCGGTCTGTAATGCGTCGTTCTTGATGGAAGGCGGTGGGATTTTGGTGCCTGTCGATCTGCGACGGCGGGTTTGCTGTGGCCTCTCGGGGGCGCGTCTGTGGAGGTCGTGAGGTCGTGAGGTCGTGCGGCAGTGGTGGTTGTGGAGCCGCGACAGGTGATTCGTCGGTCTGTAGTGGGGTGGATGGTCGTGCGGGGGTTCGGGGCGGATCGGGGGTCGGGGACGGTTTGGGTGGTGGCCTTCTCCGCGGTCATCTGGGTGGTCGGAGTCGCGGCGATCATGGTGGGCGGGGTGCGCGGCGCGCGGCATCGGGGGGACGCCGCTGCCGATATGGCGGCGCTCGCGGGGGCGGCGCGGGTCGCGGACGGGGGCGGGGCCGCGTGCGAGAGGGCGAAGAAGATCGCGGTCGAGTCCGGGGCGCGGTTGTCACGGTGCCGGGTGCGGGGAGACGAGGTCGAGGTCTCGGTGACCGTCGAACTCAAGGTGCCGATGGGGATGGGTGCCATGCGAGTCGTGTCACGGGCCAGGGCTGGCCCTGTGGGACGGGTCGGCGTAACCTGGCGCGACAAGCCTCGTTGCACTGAGTGTCAATAGGTGGGAGGGCCGCGGAGAATGAAAACACGTTCCTCTTTGTCATCCTCCTGTGACTTTTGCTACCTGGTGGTACGTTACGCTGCCGTAAGCCCGTAGTTATCACCGGACGCGGTGTCCCCGCGAGGCCCTCCGCGGGACGGGACGAGCAGGCGCTGTCGAAGGGATTGAGGCCGTGACCATGCTTCGCAGGATCGGTGCAGTCGCGCTCGCGGCGCCCCTTGCGATGAGCTTCCCGGTACTCGCCGCCCTGCCCGCGCAGGCCGCCTCGACCAGCGTCATCACCCCGGCGGACGGCGCGGTCGTCACCAGCGGTTCCGAGCTGACCGCCAAGGCGCACTTCGACTTCGCGATCAGCATGCAGCTCCGGGTGGACGGCCCCGGGATAGGTGACACGTTCCTCCAGGAGAAGGGCCTCTCCGGGGACATGTCCGGAACCTTCTCGATCAGCCGGAACGGCCGCTACAAGGTCTATCTGAAGGGCAAGCAGACCGGCAACGTCTACGACTCCAACAGCTTCACCGTGCGCATCGCGCCGGCGGCCCCCACGGGCGTGACCGCGGCCGCGTCCGGCGGGAAGCTCGTCGTGAAGTGGAACCGCGGACTTGAGGACGACCTCACCGGCTACACCCTCGCGGGCTCGGGCGTGAAGTCCAAGTCCGGTTCGCTGAACTCGCTCTGCCAGGGGACGAGCTGCTCCACCACCTTGTCGTTGACCCGGTCCACCGGCGTGGTCTCCGTGGGCGTCCGGGCGAAGCGTTCCACGGGCACCGGTGGGTCGCTGTACTCCGGCACCTCTTCGGCCACCGCGTCGCTGGGCGGCGGGTCGGGGTCGGTCCCGGGCGGCTCGGTGCCGTCCCTCCCCTCCGGGTCACAGGTTCCGGGCACCGGGACACCGCTGACTCCGTTCAACAATGACTCGCCGGTCACCCTGCCATCCGTCCAGCCGGACGGTGCGACGCCCGGGTTCACCTACCCCGCGCCGCAGATCGCCACCGACTCGCCGAGGGCTCAGAACGTCGCGGCGACCGACCGGCTCCAGTGGGGCAAGAGCGTGGGCATCGCGATGGTGCTGCTGATCGTCGCCGCGCATCTCGGAACCTGGACGCGGCGGCTGCGCGTCGCCCAGGCGGGGACGAGCACGAAGGGCATGGCGGCCCGCATCGCGCGCGGCGGCACCGGCCGGAAGCGGGTCAAGAACGCACGCGAGCAGATCGCCCGCGCCGAGGCGCGCGCCAAGACCGCCCCGGTCGTCGCGGCCGGAGCCAAGAAGGCGCGGCCGTCCAAGAGCGCCGGCGGCACCGCGGTCATCGATCCGCAGGGGCAGAGGACAAGGGCGGGACGCCGTCCGGCGACCCTCGGCAAGCGTTCCAGCGGCGTGAACGTCCGCATCGCCAAGCCCGCCGCCGCCGGCACCAAGCCAAAGCGCGGCGGCCGCCGCCGTAAGTGATCGCGCCGTCGCCTCCGTCGTGCCGCTACGCCAAGGCTGTTGCTCTTGTGAGCCACTCTCAGCCACATGATGGTGGGTCGCCTCCACCCCGCCCTGAGGAACCGCATTGTCGGCCGTGTCTCGCCGCTGCGCCGAGGCTGTTGCCCTTGGGCACCAGTTTCTGCGACGTGGCGGTGGTCGCCTCCGCACCGTCCTGAGGATCCGTGTTGTCGGCTGCGTTTCGCCGCATGAGGGGTCGAGATACGTGATGTCGGCATGGCCACATGGAGTCTCGACACTCTCTCCACAGGAACTCCAAAAGCGCGCAATTGGCTGTGGCCATGAGTGAGCCGGACAACCTGTCACGTCCTGATCCGATCGTCTATCTCGACCAGGTCGCCGCGAGCGCACCGGGTCGTGCCTATAAGCGGCACGCGCTGGAGCTGCTGGACCTCAAGCCGGGGCATACCGTCCTCGACATCGGATGCGGACCGGGGACGGACTTCGCCGCGATGGCGGCGGCCGTCACGCCGAACGGAAGGGTCATCGGCGTCGACCGGGATCCGGCGATGATCGTGGAGGCTCGTGTCCGTTCGGCGGGCCGGCCCTTGGTCGACATTCGCCCTGGCGACATTCACGCGCTGCCGCTGGACGACGGCAGTGTCGATCGGGCCCGCACCGACCGCGTGCTGCAGCATGCAGCCGACCCGTCCCGGGTGCTGGAGGAGTTTCGCCGGGTGGCCCGTCCCGGTGGACGGATCGTCATGGCCGAACCTGACTGGGACGGCCTGCTGATCGACTCCCCGGATCCGGCCATCAGCCGCGGGCCGACCCGCCTCATCACCACGGAGATCGTCCGCAACGCGACCATCGGACGCCGCCTTGCGCGGCTGTGCTTGGAAGCGGGCCTCAGCGTGCGGTCCGTGGTGACCGCCGCGCCGGTGTTCCAAGACTTCGACACCGCTGATCAGCTCTTTGGGCTGCGCCGCAACGTCGCCCGAGCGATCGACGCCGGTCACCTCGACGGCGGTGCCCGGGAATGGATCGAGGAGGCCGGCTCCCGGCCGTTCCTCGCCACGGCTCTGCTGTTCCTAGTGACGGCCGAAGCACCGACCTGAGCGCCCTGCTGCTCCGCCGCGACCGCGCGAGAATGATCGACGGGGGATGCGACACATCGCCGCAGACCTGGAAGGGCCCTAATGCCCGCGACGCCCACCCAGGCCGACGCAACCGATCGAGACACCGCCCACGACACGCCGATTCGGTTCCGGTCCGCCCCTCAGAGTCAGCCTGCGCCTGGCCAACTCCGACCCCCGCCACGCCACGCATGTGACGCCACGCATGTCCCCACGCCACGCATGTCACCTCGCGTACGTCATGCCACGCACGCCCCCTAAGCCACGCACGCCCGCTAAGCCACGCACGCACGTCTCGCTACGCCACGCACGTCTCGCCACGCCCGCCTGCCACGCCTGCCACGCGCGTCTGCTACGCGCGTCTGCTACGCGCGTCTGCTACGCGCACCTGCCGCGCACGCCTCGTCACGCACGCCTCGTCACGCACGCGCCGTCACGCATGCCGCGCGGGTCCGATCCACGGGGTTCCCTGGTCGGGGGCGGTCACGCTGATGGCCGGGTGCCTCGTCCGCCGGGCTCGCGGTCGAAGATCTTCTGGTCGTGTCACAGGCGGTGGGGCTGTCTCGTCTCGGGTCCCGACGACACACACCCTTCTATGGCGAGGAGCCGACATGAGCGAGCAGAGCACACACCAGAAGGTCGCGCTGGTCACCGGGGCGAACAAGGGGATCGGCCGCGGAGCCGCCGAGCAACTCGCCGAGCTGGGCATGACGGTCTTCATCGGCGCCAGGGACCCGCGGCGCGGTGCGGAGGCTGCCGAGGCGCTGCGCGCGGCCGGCGGCGACGTGCACGCGGTCACCCTTGACGTCACCGACCCGGCCACCGTCGGGGAGGCGGCGCAGCGGATCGAGGAGCGATCCGGCCACCTCGACGTGCTGATCAACAACGCCGGCATCACCGGCTCGGGGCAGGTCTCCCCTCAGGACGCGCACGATCAGATCCCCAGTTCCGTCGACCTGGACATGGTCCGGGCCGTGTTCGAGACGAACGTCCTCGGCGTGATCGCGGTGACCAATGCCATGCTGCCGCTGTTGCGCCGGTCGTCGGCGCCGCGCATCGTCAACGTCAGCAGTCACGCCGGGTCACTGACCCTCACCAGCGACCCGGACGGCCCCTTCACCGCCCTGCTCCCGTCGGCGGCGTACACGCCGTCCAAGAGCGCGCTGAACGCGCTGACCGTGCAGTACGCCAATGAGCTGCGGAAGGACGGCATCCTCGTGAACGCCGTCGCCCCCGGCTATGTCGACACGGACAGCAACAACCACACCGGATTCCTCACGGTCGCGCAGGGCGCCGCGGTCCTGGTGCGCCTGGCCACACTCGGTGTGGACGGCCCGACCGCCGGATTCTTCAGCGAGGAGGGCCCGCTGCCCTGGTGATGGTGGCCTCTCGGCCACGGCAGACGGACGGCGTGAACGGTCTCCGCGCGGCCCCTGGTGGGCGGGGGCCGCACTTGCGACGGTCACGACGGCGCCGGCGGCTAGGCCCCGGATGCGGCCCGACGCTGGCGGCGCACACGCGATCGGGCGGCCGGCGGCGCTCGCGGGCGGCGGTCCACTGGTCAGGAACGGCGGCCACTGTCTCCGGGACCTCGGGCGCCACCGCTCTCCGGCGGCAGGGGCGAGTGGCGACCACCGGTCTTCGAGATCTTGGCGGGCTTCGGGCGGCCGCCAGCCTCCGGGACGGCGGCCACCATCCTCCGGCGGCAGGCGGCAGGCGTCCTCGGAGAGTGGCCACCACCGGTCTCAGGGGGCCGTCGGTCTCCGGCTGCGGGACGAACTGCGGTCACCGGTCTCTGGGTGCCCGGCGGCGGCCTGCGGTGTTCGGGCGGTGGGCGTCTGCCTTTGGGCGGTGGGCGTCTGCCTTTGGGCGGTGGGCGGTGGGCGGGGCAGGGGTGGGGCGGTTTTCGCTCATCTTGTTCGGGTCGGGTGTCACAGATGGGCGGGCCGTCTCGTCTCGGGTGTCGGAGACAGGTTCTGACCAGGAAGGTGATGGTTATGCGGGTGTTCGTGGCAGGTGGGAGCGGGGTTCTCGGGCGGCGGCTGGTGCCGTTGCTGGTGGAGCGTGGTCACGAGGTGACGGCCACGACGACGGGCGCGGGCAAGCTGGAATCGCTGGCGCGGCTGGGCGCCGAGGCCGTGGTGATGGACGGGCTGGACGCGGAGTCGGTCGGTGAGGCGGTGGCCAAGGCCCGGCCGGACGTGATCGTGCACCAGATGACCGCGATTTCGGAGGCGCACGCCGGCAAGGCCGACATGAAGCACATGGATCGCTGGTTCGCCGGGACCAACCGGCTGCGCACCGAGGGGACGGACCACCTGCTGGCCGCGGCCGAGGCGACCGGCGTGAACGGCTTCGTCGCGCAGGGCTATGCCTCCTGGAACGGTATTCGCGAGGGCGGCTGGGTGAAGACCGAGGAGGACCGGCTGGACCCGATGACGGGGACGCCGGCGGAGCCCGGGATGGCGGCGCTCGGCCACGTCGAGGATGTGGTCGGCAAGGCGGGCGGTGCGGTCCTGCGGTACGGCTGGTTCTACGGGCCGGGCGCCACCGAGGGGCTCGTCGAGCCCGTTCGCAAGCGGCAGTTCCCCGTCGTCGGGGGCGGCGCGGGCCACTGCTCGTGGGTGCATCTCGACGACGCGGCGAGCGCGACCGTCCTGGCCGTGGAGCAGCGGGCGGAGGGGGTGTTCAACATCGTCGACGACGAGCCGGCCCCGGCGAGCGAGTGGCTGCCCTATCTCGCCGGGTGCGCGGGGGCGAAGCGGCCGATGCGGGTCCCCGCGTGGCTGGCCCGGCCCCTGGCCGGGGACGTGGCGGTGACGATGATGACCGAGGGGCGCGGCTTCTCCAACGCCAAGGCCAAGGCCGAGCTCGGCTGGCGGCTGCGGCACCCCTCGTGGCGGCAGGGCTTCAAGGAGGAACCGGCGTGAGCCGGGTCGAGGAGTTCGAGGAGCTGCGGCCGCTGCTGTTCTCGATCGCCTACCGGCTCCTCGGCAGCGTGAGCGAGGCCGAGGACGCGGTCCAGGAGACGTGGCTGCGCTACGAGAACTCCCCGACCCGGCCCGCCTCGGCCAAGGCGTTCCTGTCGGCCACGGTGAGCCGGATCTCGATCGACGTGCTGCGCTCGGCCCGCGTCCGGCGGGAGCGGTACGTGGGGCCGTGGTTCCCCGAGCCGCTGCTCGCCGACCCCTACGAGGACCCGCAGCGCTCGGCGGAGCTGGCCGATTCGCTGTCGATGGCAGCCCTGCTGCTGCTCGAACGGCTCAGCCCGCTGGAACGCGCGGTGTTCGTGCTGCGGGAGGTGTTCGCCTTCGGCTTCCCCGAGATCGCCTCCGCCGTGGGACGTTCGGAGGCCGCATGCCGCCAGCTCACGGTGCGGGCGCGCCGCCACATGGACGCGGGCCGGCCCCGGTTCGAGGCCGGCCGGGCCGAGCGCGAGAAGCTCGCCGGGCGGTTCCTCGACGCCTTCCGGGACGGGGACGTCGACGGGCTGACCGGGCTGCTGGCCGCCGACGTCGAGATGATCGGCGACGGGGGCGGCAAGGCCCCGCAGTGGGCCGACCGTTTCATCGGCGCCGGGCACGTGGCGCGGGTGCTCGCCGCGTTCGTCCCGATGTTCGCCCACATTGGGGCGGAGGTGGAGCCGCACCGGCTGAACGGCCAGCCGGGCGCGATCTTCCGCGACCGGGACGGCAAGGTCCTCAGCACCTGGACGTTCGACATCCTCGACGGCCGGATCCAGACGATCCGCACAGTGAACAACCCCGACAAACTCGGGCATGTGGGTCCGGTGGCCGACGCCTGGGCGGCCCTCCGCGAAGCGAACCGGGCCCGCCCGCGCACAAGCTGACCACAAGAGCCACCCCGCCCGCAACGGTGGTTGTTTGTGCTGGTCGGTGGGGGTGGGCGTACCGTGGAGCCATGGTCGGGCGGGTGTGCCGGCCTGGCGCCGGCTGCACGCTGCTGCGGGCTCTCGCACGCGGTGTGGGCGTGGTCTGCCCGGAAAGGCGTATTGCCGGGGCCGCTCTTCCAACGCACCCGGGCCGTGAGGGGGGCCGCGGCAGAGGGGTTCCGCCCGACCCGGGGGCGGATTGATGGGGGAGTTGCGGGCCCGGCTGCTCGGCGGGGTGGACTTGCGGGTCGACGGAGAGCCGCTTCCGCCGCTCGAGTCCGCGCGGGTCGAGTCGTTGCTGGCGTATCTGCTGCTCCACCGGGACGCGCCCCAGCTGCGCCAGCGGCTGGCGTTTCTCTTGTGGCCGGATTCGACGGACGCGCAGGCCCGCACCAATCTGCGCAAGGTCTTGCACCATCTGCGCCGCTCGCTGCCGGACATCGACCGCTTCATCGACATCGGGCCGCGGACGCTGAGGTGGCGGGAGGACGCGCCGCTGTGGCTGGACGTCGACCAGTTCGAGCGGGCGCTCGCCGGCGGGCGGCTCGAAGAGGCGGTGAACATCTACGGCGGCGAGCTGCTGGAGGGCGGCTACGACGAGTGGCTCGCCGACGAGCGTGAGCGGCTCACGAGGCTGCACATGGAGGCGCTCGCGGAGCTCGCGCGCCGGCACGAGCGTGAGCGGCGCTGGACGGAGGCCGTCCGGTGCGCCGAACGGCTGGTCGCCTGTGATCCGCTGCGGGAGGAGAGCCACCGGCTGCTGATCCGCCTGTGCCGTGCGGGCGGCGACCGGGTGCGGGCGCTGCGGGCGTTCCATGTCTGCGCCACGACGCTGGAGAGGGAGCTCGGCGTGGAGCCGTCCCCGGAGACGCGGGGGATGTACGAGGCGCTTCTCGCCGAGGCGGGTCCGATCGAGGAGGTCTCGCAGATCCGCGGCACTCCGTTCGTCGGACGGGCCGACGAGTGGGCCGAGCTGGCGGACCTGTGGCGGTCGGCGGCGGCCGGGCGCGCCCAGCTGGTGCTCGTCAGCGGCGAGGCGGGGGTCGGCAAGACCCGCCTGGTGGACGAGCTGCGCGTGCGCGTGAACGCGACCGCCGTCGAGGCGAGGGCCTATCCGGCGGAGGGGACGATCGCCTATGGCGTCGTGACGGCGTGGCTGCGAGCCCGGCCGGTGCGGAGGCTGGACCGCAGGCGGCTGACCGAGCTGTCCCGGCTCCTCCCCGAGCTGGGCACCGAGGTGGCGCCGCCCGAGCCGCTGCCGGAGCCGGAGCTGCGCCGGCGCCTCTACAGGGCTGTCGGCCGGGCGCTGTCACCGGCGGGCGCGCCGCTGCTGTTGATCGTGGACGACGCCCAGTGGTCGGACGCGCAGTCGCTCCGGCTGATCCACTACCTCGTCCGGGTGGCGCCGTCCGCCCGGCTGCTCGTCGCCGTCACCGCGCGCAGGGAGGATCTCGACGCCGGCCACCCGCTCGGCGCGCTGATCGAGTCGCTGCGGGCGCTGGAGCGGTTCACCGAGATCGAGCTCGGCCGCTTCGGCCGGGCGGAGACGGCGCTGCTCGCCGAACGCATCACGGGAACCCCGCTGGACGCGGACGAACTGCGTCGCCTGTACGGCTACAGCGAGGGCAATCCGCTGTTCCTCGTGGAGGCGTTGCGGGCGGACGCCCCGGCGGACACCCCGAAGGTGCAGGCGGTCATCGCCGGACGGCTGGCGCGGCTGTCGAAGCCGGCCGCGGAGCTCGCCGGCATCGCGGCGACGGTGGGCCGCGCGTTCACCGCGAACGTCGCGGCCGCGGCGAGCGGGCTCGACGAGCGGACGTTCGTCGCCGCGCTGGACGAGCTGTGGCGCCGCGGGATCATCCGCGCGCACGGTCCCAGCGCCTACGACTTCAGCCACGGCCGGATCCGGGACGCCGCCTACGCCGCGCTCGGCCCGCCCCGCCAGCGGCAGGTCCACCTCGCGGTCGCGCGGGCGCTGGAGGAGTGCGGCGGCGCGGCGGCGGCGCTCGCGCCGCATTACGAGAAGGCCGGCGCGACTGCCGAGGCGGTCCGCTGGCACGAGCGGGCGGCGCAGGACGCGCAGTGGCTGCACGCGCACGCCGACGCGGCCCGGGCGCTGGAGCGGGCGGTGGCCCTCGCGGACGGGCTGCCCCCCGGCCCCGGCACGGCCGGAGTCCAGCTGCGGCTGCTGACGGCGCTGCCGGCGCCGCTCGTGGCGTGCGAGGGGTACGGATCGGAGCGGATGGCGCGGGTGCACGCGAAGGCGCTGCGGCTCGCCGACCGGCTCGGCAGCGAGCCGGAGCCGCCGCTCGTGTGGTCGCTGGCGCTGGCCGCGCTGACCCGCGGCGAATGGGCGCCGGCGCACGACTTCGGCGAGCGGCTGCGGGTCCGCGCCGAACGCGACGGCGACGAGGTCCTGTGGGTCGAGGCCGACTACATCCGCGGCATCGCCGCCTACTGGTCCGGGGACCTGGAGGAGGCCCGCCTCCATTTCGCCGAGGCGATGCGGCGGTTCCGCCCCGCCCGGCGGCGGGCGCACGTGCTGCGCTACGGGCAGGACACGGAGCTGATCGTCCGGCTGCGGCTCGCCCACGCGCTGTGGCTCCTCGGGCGCGGCGCCGAGGCGGACCGCGAACGCGACGCCGCCCTGGCGGCCGCGCAAGGGTCCACGCACGCCTACAGCCGGGCGGTCACCTGGCTGTGGGCGGCCATCGACGCCATGGACCGCCGGGACTCCGTGCAGTTCCGCCGCCATGTGCGGGGGCTGGAGGCCTACCTGGCCGACGACGCTCCACGCCATGTGCGGGTGCCCATGGAGCTGTTCGGCGGATATCTCGACGTGCTCGCCGGACGGACGTCCGCCGGCCTGGCCCGCCTCCGCCGTTCCCGCGACCAGGTCGTCCAGGGGGAGGCGCCCGCGCCAGGGCTGCCCGGCGTCGCGACCCGGCTGCTGCTGGAGGGATACGCCCTGGCGGCGGAACCGGCCCCCGGGCTGGTCCTGGCGGACGAGGCCCTCGGGATGGGCCGCGGCGCCCGGCTGTGGGAGGCCGAGGTCCGGCGCCTGCGGGCGACGTTCCTCGCCGCGCTCGGCAAGCCGAACGGCGAGGTGGACGCGGAGCTGCGGCTGGCCCTGACCGCCGCGCGACGCCAGGGGCAGCGCGCGTTCGAGCAGCGGGTGCGCGGAACGCTCGCGGAGCGGATGCGGGGAACGCTCGCGGAACGGGCCCTCCGCCACGATCGTGCCATCTGACGACCGAAGGAGGAGCAATGGGCATGATCGACCCGGTGGACGCCCTGCGCGGCGGGTTCTCCGGCACGGTGCTCCTGCCCGCCCAGCCCGGATACGAGGAGGCGCGCAGCGTCTACAACGGGATGGTCGACCGCCGTCCCGCGGTGATCGCCAGGTGCGCCGACGCGGCCGACGTGGCCGCGGCGGTCGACACCGCCCGCGACCACGGCCTCATCGTGGCGGTCCGCTGCGGAGGACACGGCGTCGCCGGCCTCGCGACCTGCGACGACGGCATGCTGATCGACCTGGGCGGACTCAAGACGATCACGGTCGACGCGGAGACGATGACGGCCCGGGCGGGCGGCGGCGTCCTGTGGGGCGAGTACGACGCGGCGACCCAGGCGTTCGGGCTGCACAGCCCCGGCGGGCGCGTGACCACGACCGGCATCGGAGGGTTCACCACCGGCGGCGGCTACGGCTGGTCGTCGTCCAAGTACGGGCTGGCCTGCGACAACCTCCTCTCCGCCGAGATGGTGCTCGCCGACGGGAGCATCGTCCGGGCGAGCGAGGACGAGCACGCCGAGCTGTTCTGGGGCATCCGCGGCGGCGGCGGGAACTTCGGCGTCGTCACCGAGTTCGAGTTCCGGCTGCGTCCGCTCGGCCCGACCGTCCTCGCCGGGCTGATGGCCTTCCCGGTCGAGCGCGCCGAGGAGGCGCTGCGCGGCTGGCGCGACTGCGCCGACGCCGCGCCCGACGAACTGTCCACCGCCTTCGCCATCATCACGGCGCCGCCGGAGCCGTTCGTCCCGCCGGAGCTGGTCGGCAAGCCCGTGGCGGGCGTGCTCGCGCTCTACGTCGGCCGGCCGGAACGCGGTGAGGACGCGGTGCGGCCGCTCCGGGAACTCGGCCCGGCCATCGACCTCGTAGCGCCGATGCCCTACACCGACTTCCAGGCGATCATCGACCCGGCGTGCCCGCCCGGCCAGCGCAACTACTGGCGCGGCGAGTACATGCGCGAGCTGGGCGACGACGCGATCGACGTCTACCTCGACCACGCCATCGACCTGGCCGGACGCGGGGCGCCGCTCAGCCAGATGATCATCTTCCGGCTCGGTCAGGGCGTCGCGAAGGTGCCGGACGAGGCGACCGCCTTCTCCCACCGCGACGCCGGCTACCTCTTCCACCCGATCTCGGTGTGGTCGGACCCGGCCGACGACACCGCCCTGATCGCCGCCAACCGCGCCTTCGCGGCGGCCATGCGCCCGTTCAGCACGGGTGCGTCCTACCTCAACTTCACGCTGGAGGGGGACCGTGTCCGCGACGCGTTCGGCGAGGAGAAGTACGCGCGCCTGGTCGCGCTCAAGGACACGTACGACCCGGCCAACCTGTTCCGGCTCAACCACAACATCCGGCCGACGCATCCGGCGGAGCCCGCCCTCGCCTAGCCGCGGATGATCGGGAAGGGCTGGCCACCGGTTTGGGCAGGGTCTAGGCTGCCATGCCGAGTCTGACCGACCGGATCGTCCGGCAATGTGGCCTGTCGTCCGAGACCTCGGCCGCGTCCCGCCCGGGGCGGAAGGGCCGGATGGAGAGGAGACCCTCCGCATGATCTTCCTGGGGCTGATCGTCGCGCTCGCCGCCATCGTGGCCGGTGTCGCCGTGGTGCTGGACAACACGGGCTCCGCCCAGATGACCGTGTTCGGGGACGAGGTTCCGGGCATCACAGCGGAGTGGCAGGTCTTCCTGACCGGGTCCGTGGTCGCCATCGTCCTCATGGCGGGCGTGATGGTCGCGACGCTGGGTTTCCGGCGGGCGATGAACATGCGGCGGGAGCTGAGGGATCTGCGGGACGAGCACGAGGAGTCCCTGCAGACGCTTGAGCTGGAGCGGCGGAAGCTGCAGCAGGCTCTGGCCCAGGCCCGCCGCGGGATGGACGACCAGGCCTCGGTCCCCGCCCAGCGCGGGGTCCCCGGCTGACGGCATCGCCCGGCCCGCGCGGCGAGGGCCGCCCGCGGTCATTCAGGGGCCTGGTCCAGGAGGACGGCCAGCAGGTCAAGGGCACCGCGCTTGTCCAAGGGGTCGTTGCCGTTGCCGCATTTGGGGGACTGGATGCACGACGGGCAGCCCGAGTCGCACTCACAGGACGCGATGGCGTCACGGGTCGCACGTAGCCAGGAGGCGGCGTCGGCGTAGCCGCGCTCGGCGAAGCCCGCGCCGCCCTCATGGCCGTCGTAGACGAACACGGTGAGGAGCCCGGTGTCGGGGTGGACGGCCGTGGAGACGCCGCCGATGTCCCAGCGGTCGCACGTGGCGAACAGAGGGAGCAGACCGATCGAGGCGTGTTCGGCGGCGTGGGCGGCGCCCGCCAGGTCGAGGTCGTCCAGATGCGAGATCTGCGCGTCTGAGAGCGTCCACCACACGGCGCGCGTGCGCAGGGTGCGGGGCGGGAGGTCGAGCGGCTTCTCGCCGAGCATCTCCCCCGTCTGCAGGCGGCGCATCTGGTACGCGACCACCTGGCGGGTGACTTCGACCGTTCCGAAGCACAGCGTGGCCTCGCCCCAGGAGATGGAGCGGAGCCGTTCGACGATGCCGATGTCGGTCACGTCGCGGGCGGTCGTCGAGTAGTCGGGGTCGGCCGCTTCCACGAGCGCGACGGAGTCGTCCAGGTCGAGGGTCTGGACGATGAACGACTCGCCTTGGTGGATGTAGACGGCGCCGTCATGGACGGTGGTGTGCGCGGAGGCTTCGTCCACGGTGCCGAGCAGGCGTCCGGTGGACAGCTCCACCACCTGGATGGGCACTCCGCCCGCCCCTCGGATGTCGGCCAGGTCGGCGGCCCTGTCGCGGCGCGTCCAGTACCAGCCGGCGGGACGGCGGCGCAGGAACCCGCGGCGTACCAGATCGGGCAGCAGATCGGCGGTCGCGGGCCCGAACAGCGGGAGATCGTCCTCGGTGAGCGGCAGCTCGGACGCCGCCGCGCACAGGTGCGGTTCGAGGACGTACGGGTTGTCGGGGTCGAGCACGGTGGCCTCGACCGGCGTCCCGAAGATCGCCTCCGGATGGTGGACGAGGAACGTGTCGAGCGGGTCGTCGCGGGCCACCAGGACCGACAGCGCCGCCTGCCCGGAACGTCCGGCGCGTCCCGCCTGCTGCCACAGGGACGCACGGGTCCCCGGCCACCCGCAGACCAGGACGGCGTCGAGGCCGGAGACGTCCACGCCGAGTTCCAGGGCGTTGGTGCTCGCCAACCCGACGATCGAACGCGAGCGCAGGGCGGCTTCCAGGGCGCGTCGTTCCTCGGGCAGATAACCGGCACGGTAGGCGGCGACCTGCTCGGTCAGTTCAGGCGCTGCCTCGTGCAGAGCGCGCTTGGCGCCGAGTGCCACCGACTCCGCACCGCGCCGGGACCGGACGAACGCAAGCGTCTGGACGCCCTCGACGACAAGGTCGGCCAAAAGGTCACCGGCCTCGGCGGTGGCGGTACGGCGAACGGGAGCGCCATGCTCACCGCGCAGTTCCGTCAGCGGCGGCTCCCACAACGCGAACGTGGCGGGCCCGCGCGGCGAGGCATCGTCATCGACCGCGACGACGTCCAGCCCGGTGAGACGGGACGCGGCGACTGCGGGCGACGACGCGGTGGCCGAAGCCAGAATGAACGTGGGAGACGCGTGGTACCGCGCGCACAGCCGGCGCAGGCGCCGCAGAACGTGCGCGACATGGGACCCGAAGACGCCCCGGTAGCCGTGGGCCTCGTCGACGACCACGTACCGGAGACGACGCAGGAACGACGACCAGCGGGCATGAACGGGCAGGATCGACCGGTGCAGCATGTCGGGGTTGGTCAGCACGTAGTTGGCGTGCTGGCGGACCCACGTCCGCTCGTCCTGCGGCGTGTCGCCGTCGTAGGTCGCGGCGCGCACCCGCGTGAGGCGCAGGGAACGGAGCGCGCGGAGCTGGTCGGCGGCCAGCGCCTTGGTCGGCGACAGGTAGAGGACCGTCCCCTCGCGGCGCGGATCGTCGTCCCCCGCGTAGATCGCCTCGACGCACGGCAGCAGGTAGGCCAGGGACTTGCCGGACGCGGTCCCTGTGGCGATGATCACAGAGCGTCCGGCGCGGGCGTGCTCGGCGGCGGCGGCCTGGTGTTCCCACGGGGCCTCGATGCCGGCCGCGGCGAGCCGCTCCAGCAGCAGCGGCGGCGACCAGTCCGGCCACCCGGTCCGGCGGCCCCGACGTGCGGGAACGCTCTCGACATGGGTGATGCGATCGCGCCGCGCGGGGTCGGCGAGCAGCCGGTCCAGGGGAGTTGAAGATCTTTGGGCGCCCATCAGGTTTTCAGTTTGCCAGCCGGGGCAAAACTACGGGAACGCCCCGGCGCCGGAGGGCTGATACCCCCTGCCCTGGCCATGAGATGAGCAGGTCAGACGGGACGGCGCGAACTTTCGCCCGGGTGGGCGAATACGTGCGTACACGACGCCGGAGCGTGGTTGAATCACGGCGAAGTCTCGGTGCACGGCCGCCGCCCCGGCGGTCCGGACGTCGGGATCGGATAGTGCTGCACGGCGCGTGGAGGATCTGTGGACCTGAAGGTGAACGACTACACCACCGACGATGGCCTCACCGTCATCAACGTGGAGGGCGAGATCGACGTCTACACGGCGCCGAAGCTTCGCGAGAAGCTCATCGACCTGGTCAACAAGGGCAAGTTCCACCTGCTCGTGGACATGGAGAAGGTGGAGTTCCTCGACTCCACCGGGCTCGGCGTCCTCGTCGGCGGGCTGAAGCGGGTGCGCGCCCACGACGGCTCGCTGGAACTGGTGTGCACCCAGGAGCGCATCCTCAAGATCTTCCGGATCACGGGGCTGACCAAGGTCTTCGGCATCCACGACTCGATCGCCGAGGCCGAGGAGAAGCGCAAGGGCGCCAAGTAGGCGGCCCGCGGACTGAGATGTCGACCGTTGAACTCTCCTTCAGCGCGCTGCCCGTCCACGTGCGGACCGCCCGGCTGATCGTGACCGCCGTCGCCCGTCGCAGCGGGGTCGCCGAGACCCTGCTGGACGAGGTCAGGCTCGCGGTCGGTGAGGCGTGCTCGCGGGCCGTGGAGGCGCATCGCCTGCACTGCCCGGACGAACCCGTCCACCTCGAACTGCGGGGCGCCGAGCGCCGCTTCGAGGTGACCGTCAGCGACACCGTCCCCGGTGACGACACGGCTGGGGGGCTCCCGGCGGCCCCGGACGCGGAGGACTTCGAGTACGGCCTCGGCGAGGGCACCGCCGAACTGGGTCTGGCCGTCATCGCCGGGCTCGCCGACGACGTGGAGATCGCCGCCACGCCGAAGGGGGTCCAGATACGGATGAGCTGGCCGGCCGAAGCCGAGGCGACCATCTGACGCGCACGTCCCTCACTCGCGGCCGAAGGCCCCGCCCACTCCGGGCGGGGCCTTCGGCGTGTCGCCCTGTCCGCGGGCGCGCGGTGGCCCCCGCGGTGGGGCCGGTGGGACGGGTGGTGCCCGTGTTGTGAGATTCTCTGATGATCATCAGTGGTCGATCCCGATTTGGGGCTGGACATATTCCGTGTTAATGCCTAGCTTGAATGTGGACGCCGGTGCTCGCGCCGATGCGTCATTAGGCCGTGCGCCGGTCGGGGTGACCGTGAGGTAATAGACGACTCACCCGGGTTGACCTGGGTCGATGTCGCTTCGCCGGGCTAATAGGTCAAATTCCGGCGTATCGTCCGTTGCATTTCGGCGACATCTTCATCAAGGGCGTCGCGGCCTTAACAATCGACTTGCGCGTGCGTAGACTCCCGGCACCCGCGCTGCCGTGCGAGGCGTTCGAAATCATGACTCGCGGGGTACGCGGTAAAGATCGTCTTTTGTGGCGGTCGAGACGCATTGCCCCTGTCGAGGAGGACGGATGTCCGGGTTTTCCCTGTCAAGCCCGGCCAGCGCAGAAGTGGATCTCGGCGGCGGCGACCTTTCCCTGGTCGTCGTCGTAGCCGTGGTCGCGCTGCTCGCACTGGCCGTCGCCGCGGGTCTCGTCCGCGATGTCCTGGCCGCAGGCCAGGGCACCGCGAAGATGCAAGAGATCTCGCGAGCGGTACAGGTGGGCGCCAGCGCCTACCTGAAACGCCAGTTCCGAACGGTCGCGGTCTTCGTGGTCCTGATTCCGCTCGTTCTGCTGCTCCTGCCCGCCGACTCGACGAGTGAGCGGATCGGGCGGTCCGTCTTCTTCGTCATCGGGGCGCTCTTCTCCGCCGTCACCGGTTTCACCGGCATGTGGCTGGCCGTCCGGGGCAACGTCCGGGTCGCCGCCGCCGCCCGCGAAGAGGGTGGCGAGAAGACGGCGATGCGGATCGCCTTCCGCACCGGCGGCGTCGCGGGCATGTTCACCGTCGGCCTCGGCCTGTTCGGCGCCGCCGTCGTCGTCCTCGCCTACCAGGGCGACGCGCCGAAGGTCCTGGAGGGCTTCGGCTTCGGCGCCGCGCTGCTCGCCATGTTCATGCGTGTCGGCGGCGGTATCTTCACCAAGGCCGCCGACGTCGGCGCCGACCTCGTCGGCAAGGTCGAGCAGGGCATCCCCGAGGACGACCCGCGCAACGCGGCGACGATCGCCGACAACGTGGGCGACAACGTCGGCGACTGCGCCGGCATGGCCGCCGACCTGTTCGAGTCGTACGCGGTCACGCTCGTCGCGGCGCTGATCCTCGGCACCGCGGCGTTCGGCACTGAGGGCCTGGTCTTCCCGCTGATCGTGCCGATGATCGGCGTGATCACCGCGGTGATCGGGATCTTCGCGGTGGCGCCCCGCTCCGGCGACCGCTCCGGGATGACCGCGATCAACCGGGGCTTCTTCATCTCCGCGGGGATCTCGGCCGTCCTCGTCGCGGTCGCCGCGTTCGTGTACCTGCCCTCGTCGTTCGCCGACCTGAACGGTGTCACCGACAAGGAGATCGCGGGCCTGGACGCCGACCCGCGCTGGGTGGCGCTCGGCGCCGTCATCATCGGCATCGTGCTGGCGAGCGTGATCCAGTTGCTCACCGGCTACTTCACCGAGACCAACCGCAAGCCGGTGAAGGAGGTCACCGGCAGCGCCCGGACGGGCCCCGCGACCGTCATCCTGTCCGGCATCTCGCTCGGCCTGGAGTCGGCCGTCTACACCGCGCTCGTGATCGGCGCCGCCGTGTACGGGGCGTTCCTGCTCGGCTTCGGCAACACCACCGTCGCGCTCTTCGCGGTGGCGATGGCCGGCACCGGGCTGCTCACCACCGTCGGCGTGATCGTCTCGATGGACACCTTCGGTCCCGTCTCCGACAACGCCCAGGGCATCGCCGAGATGTCCGGGGACGTCAAGGGCGAGGCCGCGGCCGTGCTGGAGCGGCTGGACGCGGTCGGCAACACCACCAAGGCGATCACCAAGGGCATCGCGATCGCGACCGCGGTGCTCGCCGCGACCGCGCTGTTCGGCTCGTTCCGCACGACGGTGATCGACGCGTTGGGCGACGCCTCGCAGAGCGCCAAGGACGCGATCGGCGACGAGTTCCTCAACTTCAACCTGTCGATCGCCAGCCCGAACGTCCTGATCGGGCTGATCGTCGGCGCGGCCGTGGTGTTCCTGTTCTCCGGCCTCGCGATCATGGCGGTCGGCCGCGCGGCGGGCCGGGTCGTGGTGGAGGTGCGCGACCAGTTCCGCACCAAGCCCGGGATCATGGACTACACCGAGAAGCCCGACTACGACCGCGTCGTGGACATCTGCACCCGGGACGCGCAGCGCGAACTCGCCACCCCCGGGCTGCTGGCGATCATGACGCCCATCGCGGTCGGCTTCGCCTTCGGGTACGCGCCGCTCGGCGCCTACCTGGGCGGCGCCATCGCGGCGGGCGTGCTGATGGCGGTGTTCCTGTCCAACTCGGGCGGCGCCTGGGACAACGCCAAGAAGCTCGTCGAGGAGGGCCACCTCGGCGGTAAGGGCAGCGAGGCGCACGAGGCGACCATCATCGGCGACACCGTCGGCGACCCGTTCAAGGACACCGCCGGCCCGGCGATCAACCCGCTGATCAAGGTGATGAACCTGGTCGCGCTGCTGGTCGCGCCCGCGGTGGTGACCTACGCGGGCAACACCGCGCTGCGCGTCGGGGTGACCGTGCTGTCCGTCGCGGTCATCGTCGCGGCCATCGTGATCTCCAAGCGGCGCGCCGACCCGATCGGGGAGGCGCCGGCGCCGGCCGTCGAGAGCGGCACGCCGGACGCGGCGGCCGAGAGCGGCGAGGCCGAGGGCGGCGCCATCGAGGAGGGCGCACCCGAGGAGGACGCACCCGAGCAGGCGGCCGTCGGCGCCGAGGCGAACGGGGCCAAGGCCGAGTCCGGCAGTGAGGAGGAGTCGTCCGCCGGCAAGGCATGACCGTTCCGGCATGAGGGGCCGGTGGCGACGCGCCACCGGCCCCTCCCGCGTTTCCAGGGGTCCTGTCCCGACCTCGCGGGACCGGTCATACGCTGTACGTGCGCGCTGGGCCGGTCCAGCGCGGATCCAGGTGGGACGAACTCGGGAGGCGGCCGTGGCGAGCAGCGGCAGCGGCAAGCCGGCGATGTCGGGCGCCAAGGGCTTCGCGCTCGTGGTCGGCGGGATGTTCGGCGTCATGGCCGTGCTGTGGGGGATCGCCATCCTCGTGTCGCCCTGAGCGCCCTAAGGTCGACACCATGCCGACGCTCATCGTGCTCCGCCACGCCAAGGCCGTCGCCGGCCTCGGAATGCTCGACTTCGACCGCCCGCTCAACGACCGCGGGCGCCGGGACGCCGCGGCCGCAGGTGAGTGGCTGCGCGCCAACGACCTCGTCCCCGACCACGTGCTGTGCTCTACGGCCGCGCGGACCAGGGAGACCCTCGCCCGGCTGGAGCTCGACGCCGAGGTGAGCTTCGAAGGCGCCATCTACGACAACGAGCCCGAAGGGCTGCTCGCGCTCGTCGGCGAGGCGCCGGACGAGGCCGGGCGGCTCCTGCTCGTCGGGCACAACCCGTCCGTGCACCAGCTCGTCCACGACCTGACCGGGCAGGCCCCGGACGCCTTCCCCACCTGCGCCCTCGCCGTGATCGAGCTGCCGGGCGCCTGGACGGACGTCCGGCCGGGGCTCGGCACGCTCCGCACCGTCCACACCCCGAAGGACTGACCGGTCACGGACGCGGCTCGGCGGCCTCCAGCGACGCCTCGATGACCGTGCCGACGTCGCGGCGCAGCGCCCGGACCGTGTAGCGGGTGCCGGAGACCTGCAGGAGGGCGTGCCGGAGCGGGGTGGGCTCGTCCCGGCCGACGCCCGCCTTGATCTCGGCGCGGCGCCGCCGGGTGAGCGTCGACAGGTGGGAGTCGAGGTCGGCGAGCTCCTCCTTGAGCTCCTCGGCGGGGGTGTCGGCCTCCGGGTCGCGCTCCCCGGGCTCCTCCAGCAGGCCCGCCGCCTCCTCCAGCTGGTCGGCGAGGCGGTCGAGGATCTCGGGGATCGGCCCGGTGTCCACGGCCTTCTCCCGGGACAGCTTCGCGGCCGCGATCAGATGGTCGCGGGTGCGGTGCGCGGCGGCCACGGACCGGCGCAGCTCGTCGATCAGCTCGATGTCGGGCAGCCGCTCGTGCCCGAGCCGGGCCCGGGTCTCGGCGACGGCCTCCGCCGCCCGCTCCGCCGCCACGATCCTGTCGTGCGGCAGCCGGACGCGTTCCCCGGAGAGGACGTCCGCCGTCGTCCGGACGAGGCCGGCGTGCGTGCGCAGGAGCCGCTCCAGCTGGACGGGCAGGCGTTCGAGATGCCCGGCGGGCCACAGCAGCCGGACGGCGAGGAACGACATCAGCGCCCCGGCGAACGTCAGCCCGATCCGCTCGCCGGCGGTGCGCCAGTCGGCGGGCGTGGAGAAGTCGAGCAGCATCATCGCGAGCGGCGTCCCGAACAGCGCCCAGTAGGCGAAGTTCACCGACCGCATCGCGAACCCGGCGACCGCGAAACCGAAAACGATCAGCGCCACGACGGTCTGCCCCGGCGCGAGGGTGAGGATCACCGCGGCGACGGCGGACCCGGCCGCGGTGCCGCCGACGCGCTGGACGAGCCGCTCGACGGTCTCGCCATAGGTGGCCCGCAGGCTGAGCACCGCGGTGATCGTCATCCAGTGCCCGTGCGAGAAACCGAGCGCGGCCGACAGCGCCATCGACACCGCCGCCGTCACGAACACCCGGGACGCCTGCCGGAACGTCGGGGAGCGCGTGCGGACGGCGCGGCGCAGCCGGTCCCAGACCGGCATCGGGTCCAGCGTGTCCGGCATCCGCGGCGGGGCGAGCCCGATGCGCAGCCCGCCCGCGACGACGCGGCGCGTGGACGCGACCTCGCCGGCGATACGGTCGATGGAGCGGCGCACCTGGGCGATCAGCGCGACCGCGACGAGGTCCTCGTCGCCGGCGAGCCCGGCCCGCCTGATCTGCTCGACGGTGCGTCCCATCCGCCGGACGGCGGCGGACTCCTCCCGCCCGAGCGGCGCCTCGCCCGCCGTCGCGATCGCCCCGGCCAGCAACCGCAGCCGCGCGGCGAGCGCCGAGATCGCGGTCTGCGTGTCCAGCCGCCACTCGCGGTCCGGCGGATAGTTCTTCGCCGCCTCCAGGACGGCCTGGAGCGTCACCGTCTCGTGCAGGACGCGCCCGAGGGCGTCGATGAGCCGCTCGGGCCGCGTCGGGTCGCCGCGCCCGCGTCCGGCCCGGTACAGCGCGTAGGTGGCGCGGGCGGCCGTCAGCGACTCCGACGCCGCCCGCCGCTTGGCCTCCCAGTCGGGGATGCGGGTGACCGCCATCAGGTCGGGGTTCGTCAGCTCGACGGCGTCGAGCACCTCGGCGTCGTGCGCCCCCACGTCCTCCGCCACCGCGTCCAGCGCCTCGGCGACCGCGTCGGCGGACTCGCTCAGCGCCTCCCGCAGCGGACGCAGCCGGCGCGCGGGCCAGGGCGCGAGCAGCAGCCCGGCGGTGAGCAGCCCGCCGAGCAGCTCCAGCGCGCCGACGTGCAGGACGTCCGCCGACGGCGGCCGGACGGCGCTCAGCAGCACCGCCAGCCCCGCCGTCGCCCCGATCCGCGGCACCGCGACCCCGAGCGCGACCAGCGGCGGCACCACGATCACGGTCGGCCACAGATGCCCGCTGAGCAGCCCGCCCACGCCCGCGCCGACCGCGACGATCACCACGCCGGCGGTGAGATCCCGCGCCCGCGCCCCGTAGGGCCCCTCAGGCGCCCGCAGCGCGACGAGATAGGCCCCGAGCGCGATCATCGACCCCTGCGCCGCGTGCCCGCTCAACGCCCCCACGAGCATGGGAACGGCCATCGCGACGGCGGCGGCGACCCCGTAGAAGGGTGCGGCCTGCCCATGCACCTTGGCATAGGCCGCCCGCACCCGCTGAAGCATGATCTAGATCTACCCGAACGCCTCGTGAACCGGAACCTCAGCGGACGCCACAGGTCGTGCGGCCGCAGGTCGCTCTGCGACCGGAGGCCGCACGACCTGCCGAGCCGGGCGACCGCAGCGCCATGTCATGAACCTGCACGGTCACGGTGACCTCAGCCGTGGCGTGAGGATCGACCGGCTCGTGACGGGGGTTCCAGGGGGTCGCCGCTCCCCTGGGAGAAATCGCCCCCCTGGGGGTCGAGAGCGTCGGCGGCTTCGACCTCTTCGCGGGAGATGCCGAGGAGGAAGACGATGGTGTCGAGGTAGGGGACGTTGACGGCGGTGTCGGCGGCCTGGCGGACGACGGGCTTGGCGTTGTAGGCGATGCCGAGGCCGGCGGCCTGGAGCATGTCGAGGTCGTTGGCGCCGTCGCCGATCGCCACGGTCTGGCTGACCGGGATGCGGGCCTCGCGGGCGAAGCGTTCGAGGGCGGCGGCCTTGCCGGCGCGGTCGATGACCTGGCCGGTGACGCGGCCGGTGAGCTTGCCGTTCTGGATCTCCAGCGTGTTCGCGGCGGAGTAGTCGATGCCGAGGTCGTCGACGAGGGCGTCGGTGACCTGGGTGAAGCCGCCGCTGACGATGGCGAACTTGTAGTCGAGGCGCTTGAGGGTGCGGACCAGCGTGCGGGCGCCGGCGGCGAGCCGCAGCTTGCCGCGGACGTCGTCGATGGCGGAGGCGTCCAGCCCGGCGAGGAGGGCGACCCGCTCGCGCAGGGAGCCCTCGAAGTCGAGTTCGCCGCGCATGGCGGCCTCGGTGACCTTGGCGACCTCGTCCAGGCAGCCGGCGTGCTCGGCGAGCAGCTCGATGACCTCGCCCTGGATGAGGGTGGAGTCGACGTCCATGACGATCAGCCGCTTGGCGCGCCGGTGCAGGCCGCTCTGCTGGACGGCGACGTCGACCTGCTGCTCGGCGGCCTCGGCGGTGAGCGCGGCGCGCAGCGCGTCCGGGTCGGCGCCGGAGACGTCCATCTCGATGCAGGTGACGGGGTTCTGCGCGAGCCGCTCGATGCGGTCGATGTTGGCGCCGTGCGCGGAGATCAGCCCGGCGATCCCGGCCATGGCGGCGGGCTTCAGCGGGTGGCCGAGGACGGTGACGTGCAGCCGCCCCGTGCGCTTCGGCATCCGCTTGTTGCGCCCGGTCGACAGCTCGATCTCCATGTCGAGGTCGTTCGCGACGCGTTCGGCGGCGTTCCAGACCCGGCCGATGTCGGCGCCCTCGGTGTAGTCGAGCAGGACGCCGAGGACGAGCCGGCCGCGGATCACGACCTGCTCCACGTCGGCGACCGTCAGCGGGAACTGGGCGAGTGTCCGGAAGAGACGCGAGGTCACGCCGGGGCGGTCGCGTCCGGTGAGCGTGATGAGCAGCGTGCGCTGTGCTGACCCGTCCATACTGGTCACCACGGTACCGGCCGCGCCATCCGCCCCGTCGGGCAGGTCCAGCATGCAAGACGCTAGCCGCTGACGATCAGGTTCGCGTCGCCGAACTCGTGCCAGAGGTAGCCCTCTGCCAGGGCGGCTTCGTAGGTCGCGACGAGGAGGTCGTGGCCCGCTATCGCGGTGAGCATCATCAGGTGGGACGACTTGGGCTCGTGGAGGCCGGTGAGGAGGCCGTCCACGGCCCGGACGCCGCTCTCGTGGGTCACGATGTGCTCGGTCCAGCCGGAGGACGCCCGGACGTGTCCCGAGGCGTCCACGGACGTCTCCAGGGCGCGGACGGCGGTGGTGCCGACGGCGATCACCCGCCGCCCCCGCGACCGGACGTGCTCGACCAGCGCCGCCGTCGCCTCGGGGACCTCGTAACGCTCGGCGTACGGGGGCTCGTGGGCCTCGGGGGACGCGACGCCCGTGTGCAAGGTGATCGGGGTGATCAGGACGCCCCGCGCCACCAGCCGGGTCACGAGCTCGGGCGTGAAGGGGCGGGCTGCGCTCGGCATCTCCGCGCTGCCGGTCGAGCGGTCGTGGGCGAAGGCGGTCTGGTAGGCGGAGGCGGGCCAGTCGCGGCGGACGTACCCGTACCGGATCGGCACCCCGTGGCGCCGCAGATAGGGGACGACGTCGGTGCTCAGCCTGGCCTGCCACAACCTGCCGGAGTGGCGTCCCACGAGCGTGAGGGTGGCGCCGCCGGGCATCGGGATCCACTCGCCGGGACAGCCGCCGGCGTAGGGCCGGCTGGCCTTGCCGGCGAGGCGGCGCAACTCGACGAGCCACAGCCGGTCGTCCGCGCCGGGTACGGGGGTGGAGAAGTGCACGCTGATCCGGTCGAGCCGGACGGCGGCGGGCAGCGTGGCCGAGGTGTTGACGACCAGCAGGTCCCCCGGGTCGAGCAGGGCGGGCAGGTCGCGGAACCCGTGGTGGGCGATCTCGCCGGTGGCGCGCCGTCCGACGAGGAGCCGGACTCCGTCGCGGGTCCGGCCGCGCGCTTCGGGCGGCTCGTGGGCCTCCAGGGCGGGAGGGAGGGTGAAGTCGACGGTCATGTCCGGACCTCCAGCCGGAGCGCGGCGATCACACCGAACGCGGCGATGGCGGCGAACAGCGCCCCGGCGACGGCGAGCCCGGCGTCCAGCCGGGCGGTGCCGAAGCCGGTGACCAGCGCGCCCGCGACCCCCACCACGAGGGAGGAGCCGAGCGTGTCGGAGATCTGCAGCGCGGACGAGTTGACGCCCTGCTCGTCCTCGGCCGACAGGTCGAGGAGCAGGACGGAGAGGCTGCCGATGGAGAAGCCCATCCCGGCGCCGCCGATGATCCATGCGGGGGCGGCGAGCCATCCGGAGAACTGCAGGGCGATGGTGGCGAGGACGATCCCGGCGGTGACGAGCACGGCGCCGAGGAGCGCGTAGAACTCGCGGGGCCGTTCGGACCGGCCCTGGATCTGGGACGCCGCCGACCAGCCGAGGCCGCCCACCGTGAGGACGATCCCCGCCTGCGCGGCGCTGAAGTGGTGGAGCCGGGTCAGTGCCAGCGGGATGAACACGTCGGCGCCGAAGAACGCGCCCGACAGCAGGCCCCGGACGAGGATGACGCTCGGCAGCCCGCGGCGGAGCCGGAGCGTCCCGGCGGGCACGAGCCGGGGCAGCCCGAACGCGAGCCCGGCGAGGCCCGCGAGAGCCGCCGGGACGATCGTCCAGCCCGTCCCGTCGAGGCCGTAGAGGAGGATCGCGGCGCCGGCGGCCACGGCGACGGCGGCCAGGTGGCGCGATCCGGGCGTCGCCGGCGCCGGCTCCGCCGGCTTGATGCCGCGCAGTGCGGGCACCAGCAGCAGCGTCGGCGGGACCACCAGCGGGACGAGCCCGAGGAACACCCACCGCCACCCGATGTGCTCGGCCACGACGCCGCCGACCGCGGGGCCGATCAGCGACGGCAGCACCCACGCCGCGGACAGCGCCGCGAACACCCGCGACCGGAGCTCCTCGGGGTAGACGCGGGCGATCACCACGTACATCGCGACCATCGCGACGCCCGTACCGAGTCCCTGCACGGCGCGCCCCGCGACGAACAGCCACATGGACGGCGCCGCGCCCGCGACCACCAGCCCGGCGACGAACGTGCCCAGGCCGATCGCGAACGGCCGGGACGGCCCGGACCGGTCGACCCAGCCGCCCGCCAGCACCGTGGACAGCAGGCTCGTGATCAGGGTGGCGCTGAATCCCCACGCGTACAGCGACAGGCCGTCGAGGTCGTCCGCCACCGCCGGCATCACGGTGCCCACGGACATGCTCTCGAACGCCAGCAGCGTGACGACGAGGACGATCCCGAGCGTCGCGCCCCGGAGTCCGGCGCCCAGCACGCCCCGCGCGGGCACGACCTGATCGGGCTCCAGGACGGTCGTCATCGCGCGCCCGCCAAATGGGACGCCTGGTACCGCCCGCTCGGCAGGCGGCCGGCGATGAGGCGGCGGAACGCGGCGGCGGCCTCCTCCGGCGGCGGCGCGGCGTCGGCGTCCTCACCTGCGGCGCGCAGCATCGCGGTGTTCATCTCGCCCGGATCCGCCCACCACACCGCCACGTCCGGCTCCTCCGCGGCGAGGACGTTCGACAGCTGCTCCAGCGCCGCCTTGGACGTCCCGTAACCGCCCCACGTCTCGTAGTTCTCCACGGCCGCGTCCGACGTGATGTTGAGGATCGCGCCCCGCCGCTCCCGCAGACCCGGCAGGACCGCCTGGATCAGCGCGAGCGGCGCCAGGACGTTGGTCGCGAACGTGGCCGCGAGGGCGTCCACCGGAAGCGCGGCGAGCCTGGGCATCGGCGTCGGGCCGAGCGTGCTCGCGTTGTTGACGAGCAGGTCGAGCCCGCCGGGGACAGCGCGGGCGAGATCGGCCCGGTGCGCGGGATCGGCGACGTCCCCGGCGATCGCCGTCGCGCCGGTCTCTGCGGCGACCGCCGACAGCGCGGCCTGCTCCCGGGCGTCGATGACGAGGTTCCAGCCGTCCTGCGCGAGGCCGCGGGCCAGCGCCCGTCCGAGCCCCCGGGAGGCCCCTGTGATCAGTGCCGTCTTCATGCTCACGACGCTAGGAATCGGCGCGTCCCGCGGCATCGGCCGACGGGTCCTCTGCCCGGTCGTCAGATGGTCCTAGGACCTGTGTCCCCCCACGGGGGAGCGGACACCGCGGGCGTGTACTCCCGGCGGCTGATTCGAGAAGACGCGCCCAGAGAGTACGGTCTTCACATGTGAGCACCGGAGGGCGCTCGCAGGGGCGACGAAAGGCCGGGATGGACACGGGCGACGGCTGCCGAGGCGACCAGGGCGCGACCCTGCACGCCGTCAGCTCCGCCGTGCTCGCGGTGACCCGGCACCTGTCCGTGCACGAGGTGCTCCAGGTGATCGTCCGGGCGGCCGCGCAGCTGCTGGACGCCCGGTACGCGGCGCTCGGCGTGCCCGACGACGAGGGCTCCTTCGCGGAGTTCGTCGTCGAGGGCGTCTCGGACGAGGAGTGGGAGCGGATCGGCCCGCTGCCCCGCCAGCACGGCATGCTCGCCGCGATGCTGCACGGCGCCACGGCCAAGCGCCTCGGCGACATCCGCAAGGAGCCGGAGTTCGAGGGCTGGCCGGTCGCGCATCCCGTCCTGAAGGACTTCCTCGGCGTGCCGATCCGCGACGGCGAGGACGTCCTCGGCATCATCTTCCTGGCCAACAAGCGGCGTCCCGGCGGCTTCACCCAGGACGACGAGGACCTGCTCTCCCTGTTCGCCGCGCACGCCGCGATCGCCATCACGAACGCCCGCCTGTACGAGCACAACCGCGAGCTGACGGTCGTCGCCGAACGCAACCGGCTGGCCCGCGAACTGCACGACGCCGTCGCGCAGAAGCTGTTCTCGCTGCGGCTGACGGCGCGCACCGCGTCCGCGCTGGCCGAGCGCGACCCGGTCCGGACCGTCCGGGAGCTGGAGCAGGTGGAGCGGCTGGCCGCCGAGGCGCTCGCCGAGCTGCGCGCCGTGATCTTCGAGCTGCGTCCGGCGGACCTCGCGGACGGCCTGGTCGCGTCGCTGCGCAAGCACGTCGAGGTCCTCGACCGGGCGCACGAGACCAGCGTGCGCATCTCCGCCGACGAGGCGGTCGTCCTGCCGGAGGAACACGAGACCGTCGCGTTCCGCATCACGCAGGAGGCGCTCTACAACGCGCTGCGACACGCCGGTGCGCGGTCCGTGGAGGTGCGCCTCGGCACCGAGGACGCCCGGGCCGTGCTGGAGGTCGCCGACGACGGCGCGGGCTTCGACGCGTCCGACACCGAGCCGCAGGGCGGGCTCGGTCTCGCCTCCATGCGCGACCGGGCGTACTCGATCGGCGGCGAACTCACGATCGACGCCGCGCCTGGGAAGGGCACGACCGTCCGGCTGGAGGTGCCGCTGTGAGCCCGCGGCCGGTGCCGATCAAGGTGCTGATCGCCGACGACCACCCGGTCGTCCGGCAGGGGCTGCGCACGTTCCTCGGCATCCAGGACGACATCGAGGTCGTCGGCGAGGCCGAGGACGGCACGTCGGCCGTGACACTGGCCGAATCCCTGGAGCCCGATATCGTGCTCATGGACCTCAAGATGCCGGGCGCCGACGGCCTGACCGCGCTGACGGAGCTGCGGGCTCGTGGGGTGCGGGCACGGGTTCTCGTCCTGACCAGTGTGACGGAACGCGGGCACGTGCTGCCGGCCGTCCAGGCGGGGGCGGCCGGGTACCTCTACAAGGACGTCGACCCGGCGGCGCTCGTGCAGGCGATCCGGGCGGTCCACGACGGGCACGTGCTGTTCGCGCCCGACGCGGCCGAGGCGATGCTGCGCGACGGGACGGCGGGCGGCGCCGGAGGCGAAGACCGCGGCCTCGCCGCGCTGACCGAACGGGAACGGGAGGTGCTCGTGCACATCGCGCGGGGAAGGTCCAACCGGGAGATCGCCCGCGCCCTCGTGGTGTCCGAGAAGACGGTCAAGACGCACGTCAGTAATCTGCTCATGAAACTGGGAGTCCAGGATCGGACGCAGGCGGCGCTGTACGCGGTCCGGCATGGTGTGGGAACGTCCGGCGCGTCCGGGGAAACCGGGGGGACCACCGCCCGCGGCTGATATACCTCCTCAGAGAAATTGGTATGAACGTAGCAATCAGGTACGCAGCAGGCAGCGACATCGGGTGCAACCGGGAGAACAACGAGGACTCCGGGTACGCCGGTGCACGGTTGATCGCGGTCGCGGACGGCATGGGCGGCTATGCGGGCGGCGAGGTCGCGAGCTCGACCGTCATCGGCTCCATGCGCTCGCTGGACGCCGACGCCCCTCAGGACGATCTCGTCGACATCCTGGGCCGTGCGGTGGCCGAGGCCAACGAGAAGCTCCGCATCGTCCGGGAGGAACGTCCCGACCTGAGCCGGATGGGCACCACGCTCACCGCCATGCTCTGGTCCGGCGAGTCCGTCGCGCTGGCGCACGTCGGCGACTCGCGCGGCTACCTGCTGCGCGACGGCGAGCTGTTCCAGATGACCCAGGACCACACGATGGACGAGCTGCTCAAGGCCGAGGCAG
Organism: Spirillospora sp. CA-128828; assembly: GCF_050945415.1. Taxonomy (NCBI): domain Bacteria; kingdom Bacillati; phylum Actinomycetota; class Actinomycetes; order Streptosporangiales; family Thermomonosporaceae; genus Spirillospora; species Spirillospora sp. CA-128828. The sequence goes on along the minus strand of NZ_CP191986.1, from coordinate 9,324,405 downwards.
AGCAGGCCGGCCAGCAGGCCGATCCCGCCGAGACGTCCCGGCTTTCGCACGTCCTCTACCGGGTCCTGGACGGGCGTGAGGACCGCGAGCCCGACCTCCGCCTGCGCGAGGCCCGCCTCGGCGACCGCTACCTGCTGTGCTCCGACGGGCTGAGCGGCCCGGTCGACGCGCAGAAGATCTACGAGGTGCTGTCCGCGGAGGCCGACCCGCAGCGGGCCGTCGACCGGCTGATCGAGCTGGCCAGGGAGAACGGCGGCCCGGACAACATCACCGCGGTCGTCGCCGACGTCGTCGAGTCCGAGCACATCACCGGCGACGAGGGGCCCCTCGTCGTGGGCGCCGCCGCGCAGAGCTGACGCTCCCCCTTACCCGGCGCGGCCTTCCGCCCGCGCCGGCGTCCCGGCGCCGAGCCCGGTGCCGTCCTGCCGGTGCCGCCTGCCGACGGGTCCCGCAAGGTCGCCAGGCCCCGCCACAGCGGCGATCCGGCCGATTCATTCATGCCGGTAACGCTAAAGAGTGCTCATGTAGCTGGCGATTTGTCCTACTCTTGCCCCTGAGGTGGTGTCACCGAGCGCAGAGTAACGGTCCCATAGCGTATTGTTGCCTGCACTTGACCCACTTCAGGGTGCACCCGGTATACGGGTCACTCAGCTGTTTGTCATCGAGGCGGAGGATTCGTTGGGGGGAGCGCCCGGGGCGGCGGCCGCCGGCGCACCGGAAGGTGTGCTCGGCGGAATCGTCAGCCGGACCCTCACCGCAGCGCGGCACGGCCCCCTGGGCGCGGTGCTGCGTGTCGCGGCGATGGCCGTCGCGGCCATCGGCGTGTCATGGATCCATCGCGTGAACGACCCCGGCGTGCTCTGTCCCATGCGGGCGCTCACCGGAATCCCGTGCCCGCTGTGCGGGGGCACGACCGTGTTCATCGAGCTCGGCTCGGGCCGTCCAGGCCCCGCCGTCCTCGCGAACCCGGTCGCGCTCACCGGCGCCGTCGCCGTCGCCGCCGCACCGCTGGGCCTGGGTGGACGGTGGTGGGCACTCCAGCCGAAGACCCGTGCCTGGATGCTCGGCACCGCCCTCGTCGGGTCGGAGCTGTGGCAGCTCGTCCGGTTCGGTGTTCTGCGGGTTTGAGCCGCGGTCGATCCTCGGTCAGACTTGCGGAGCCCACCGGGTCCGGCGGGCGTCACATAACCACAGGGTCAATCAATAAGGAGCAAGTGTGGGTAACCCCTACGACCCGTACGGTCAGCAGCCGGGCTACGGGCAGCAACAGCCCGGGTACGGCCAGCAGCCCCCTGCCCAGCCCGGCTACGGCCAGCCTCCCGCGCAGCCCGGCTACGGCCAGCAGCCCCCTGCCCAGCCGGGCTACGGCCAGCCTCCGGCGCAGCCGGGCTATGGCCAGCCTCCGGCGCAGCCGGGCTACGGTCAGCAGCCTCCCGCGCAGCCGGGCTACGGCCAGCAGCCTCCCGCCCAGCCGGGCTACGGCCAGGAGGTCCACCACCACCACTACGGCTCGACCGGCCAGCTGGCCGAGTGGGGCTCGCGTGCCGGTGGCACCATCATCGACGGACTCATCATCGGCGCCCCGGTGACCGTCCTCTACATCCTGATGATCATCCTGTCCAGCTCGGGCAGCAGCGGCGCGGCGCTGTTCGGCCTCCTGCTGATGCTGATCGGCGCGATCATCTCCTTCGCGGGCAGCCTGTGGGTCTGCTACCAGGAGGGCACGACCGGCCAGTCCATCGGCAAGCGGCAGATGGGCATCCGCCTCGTCAGCGCGCAGACCGGCCAGCCGATCGGCTTCGGCATGGCGTTCGTCCGCCGGATCGCGCACGCCGCGGACAACTTCGCGTGCTACATCGGCTGGCTCTGGCCGCTGTGGGACGAGCGCAAGCAGACGTTCGCCGACAAGATCTGCAACACCATCGTGGTCCGCGCCTGATCACCGGTCCACGAGAGCGGGGCGTCCCTTCCGGGGGGCGCCCCGCTTCGTCATGGGACGGACCTTCCCGGTCGCGGAACGAGGTGTGGCCCTCCCGACGTGCGGAAGGGCCACAGATGAGAAGACCGCCGCGAGGCGGCCTCCGCTCACTTGCGCGTGATCTTCACCGCCGGGAAGGTGAGGGGTTCGTCACCTTCGCCCGTCGCGAGGAACTCCTCGCGAGTTTCGTAGGTCCGGACCGTCGCGCCGGGGGACGAGGCAGCGGCCCGTGCCTCGACCTCTTCACGATTGCCGCCGTGAATGTAGCGGGTTCCATCCTGTAGGAGGGGCACCTGCGAGGTCTGGAGCACACGGGCACGCGGCTCGGGGTCGCCCTGGTTGCTGGCCATCGGCTCTCTCTTTCTGGACGACTACGTCGTCCGGCTCGGTTTGTGACTGCCCTACGGGCTGGACAGTCCGGAGAGCACCGAGCCATGCACGAGCGCCAGGTCGCGGCTCCGCTCAGGGGACCGGGTCGAACGCGCTGTTGCACGCGGCGACCAGGGCGCGGCGGACGGCGGCGTCCAGCAGCCGCAGGGCCTCACCTCGGCGCCTCATCTGGTCGGCGCTGAGGCCACGGTCGTCCATCTGCCGGGCAAGGTCCACGACGAGGGACAGCCGCCCGGCGAGCGCGGCGACGCGGTGCGCGCGGGGCGGGTATCCGGGGGCGAGCGGGTGGTCGCCGCGGTCCGGGTCGCGCAGGTCGACGAGCGCGTCCGCGATCTCGGGCGGGGCGCCGGCGAAGTCGTCCACGGTCAGCAGGGCCTCCGTGGCGTCCCGCATCGCGAGCGTGAGCCGCCGGTCCGCCTCGGCGAGGGACGGGACGTCCGGGGGAGCCGGCGACGCCTCGTGCGTCGTCCAGCGGACGCCGACATAGGACGAGCCGCGCCGGTCCACGGAGGGGACGAGCCCCATCGCCCGGCCGTCGAGCACGGCGACCACGGCCGCGCCCGCCTCGATCGCCGCGCCGTTGAAGCCCGGCGGCCCGGTCAGCCCGAGCGGGTCGCCGGGCTCGGGCAGGGCCGGTCGCAGCGCCGCCATTCCCCCGACGCGCAGGTCGCCGAGGCCGCGGCGCAGCGTCACCTCCGCGGGCTCGCCGCCGATGATCTGCGGGCCCGCGCTCTTCTCGATCTCGTCGACCGCCTCGTCCAGGCCGACGTGGCCCGTCAGCCAGGCATTGCCCCAGGCGGCCAGAGCGATCGCGACGGCCCTGCTCATTCGTTCGTGCTCATTCCCGGTCTCGGACAGTGCGCATTGGGCATGCGATCCACGATAAGCGCTCGGATCGCGTGCGCCATCGGACGTAAGGGACCTCTCGCGTCCCCGAGGTGTCCCGGGGCCGCCGTTCCGGTGGGGAGCCGGGGGCCCACGTCCGCACTGGATCGCATAGGTTCTTTCCTGATGGCGGCGGCACGGGCCACCGGATGGGAGACGAAGGCGCGCATGGCAGGCGAGGTGCTTCAGCTCCGCGGAGTCGGGGTCAGGCGCAGCGGGGCGGACCTGCTGCGCGACGTCACATGGACGGTGAACGAAGGCGACCGGTGGGTCATCGTCGGCCCGAACGGTGCCGGCAAGACCACGTTGCTGCAGGTCGCCGCCGCCATGCTGCATCCCACCGAGGGCGGCGTCGAGATCCTGGAGGAGGAGATCGGCCGCACCGACGTGTTCGAGCTGCGTCCCCGCATCGGCCTCGCCAGCTCGTCCGTCGCGGAGAAGGTCCCGTCCGGCGAGACGGTCATCGACCTGGTGCTGACGGCCTCCTACGCGATCCTCGGACGCTGGCAGGAGGAGTACGACTCGACCGACGTGGGCCGCGCCGTCGCGCTGCTGGAGGCCCTCGGCTGCGCCGACCTGATCCGGCGCACGTTCAGCACGCTGTCGGAGGGCGAGCGCAAGCGCGTCCAGATCGCCCGCGCCCTCATGCCGGACCCGGAACTCCTGCTGCTGGACGAGCCCGCCGCCGGCCTCGACCTCGGCGGCCGCGAGGACCTCGTCGCCCGCCTCGCGGCCCTCGCCGACGACCCGACCGCTCCCACCATGGCGATGGTCACGCACCATGTGGAGGAGGTCCCCGAGGGCTTCACCCACGCGCTGCTCCTCCGCGGCGGCCAGATCGTCGCGCAGGGCAAGGTGGACGAGGTCTTCACGCAGGAGCACCTGTCCGCCACCTTCGGCATCCCCCTCACCGTCGACCGCCAGAACGGCCGCTGGTACGCCCGCTCCACCCGCTGACCCGTCGACTGAGCGCTAGCGAAGGAGCGGGTCAGCTGCTCTTGCCGGGAGGTCTGGGGGGTCGTCCCCAGAATGGCGCTGACCGGACCCCCATGCGCGGCGTGAGCTGCGGTCTCCCTACGATGTGCGCCGTTGGGAACTCGTAGCGCTGGGATGGGACGCATTTGAATCTGCTGGACGCGGCCGCCGTCTTCGCGGCCGGAGTGGCCGCCGGAGGCATCAACACGGTCGTCGGGTCCGGCTCCCTGATCACCTTCCCGACCCTGGTCGCGCTCGGCTACCCGCCCGTGGTGGCGAACGTGTCGAACAACATCGGGCTCGTCCCGGGCGGCGCGACGGGCGCGTACGGCTACCGCAAGGAACTGGAGGGGCAGCGCGGGCGGCTTGCGCGGCTCGCCACCGCCTCCTGCCTCGGCTCGGTGATCGGCGCCCTCCTCCTGCTCGGCCTCCCCGCCAAGGCGTTCAACGTCATCGTGGTCGCGCTGATCGCCATCGCGCTGGTCCTGGTGGTCGTGCAGCCGCGCCTGCAGAAGTGGATGGTGCGCCGCCGGGAGGGCGAGCACCGGCCGCACGGCGGACCGCTGCTGTGGACGGGGGTCCTGTTCACCGGCATGTACGGCGGCTACTTCGGCGCCGCGCAGGGCATCATCCTCATCGCGCTGCTCGGCATCATGCTGGACGACGACCTGCAGCGCCTCAACGCCGGCAAGAACGTCCTGTCGGCCGTCGTGAACGGCACCGCGGCGATCCTGTTCACCCTCACGTGGCTGTTCGGCGGCACCGGGATCGACTGGTGGGTCGTCCTGCTCATCGCCGCCGGGTCCACCTGCGGCGGCATGATCGGCGCCTCCGTCGGCCGCCGCATCCCGCCCATGGTCCTGCGCGGCGTCATCGTCGTCGTCGGCCTCGTCGCGATCGTGAACCTGGTGTTCTAAGCGTCGTCCCCGTGGCCCGGCTCCGTGGGGTGCTCCACCAGGGCCAGGACGCGGCTGGCCATGAAGCGGGCCGTGCGGACCGCGGTGCCCGTGCGGGTGACCTCGCTGACCTCCACGACGCCGCGCCGGGACGCGATCTCCACCCGGCGTCCCGCGCGGCTCGCCGCGACCTCGTACGTCCGTGTCCCGTCGCCGCCGGCGTCCACCACGATCTCGACCCAGTCGCCCTTCATCCCCGCAACCCCTCAGTCGATCGAACGTATATTCGAATTGTACCCCGAACGACCGATTTTGAATCACGGCACAGCGCACGAATCCCCTGGTCCTGGGGCTAGACGGGCCGGACCTGGAGGATGCCCTCTTCGGTGACGCGGGCTTCGAAGGACGGCTGGCGGGCGGTGGCGGGGCCGTGGACGACGGCGCCGTCGGCGACGCGGAAGGTGCTGCCGTGCCAGGGGCAGACGACGCAGGTGTCCGCGTTGTCGTCGGTGATGACGCGGCCCTGGTGGAGCGGCCCGGCGAGGTGGCTGCAGCGGTCGGCGAGCACGTGCACCTCGTCGCCGTTGCGCAGGACGAACAGGCTGATGTAGCCGAGCCGCCGGGTGACGGGCCAGCCGTCGGGCAGCTCCTCGGCGGCGCACAGGTCGTGCCAGCCGAGCGGGACGAGGTGGGCGAGCTGGTCGGCGTGGCTGGCCCCCGCGGCCTGCCGGAAGGCGAGATGCCCGCCGAGGTAGGCGCCGGCGACGAGCGCGCTGAGGCCGGCGAAGCCGAGGGCGCGTCCCGCGGCGTCCCGTCCCTGGTAGCGGGCCACGAGGGACGCCGAGTACAGCATGCTCGCGGTGGCCGTCCCGGCCGCGTGGACGAGGCCGACGCGCTGCTGCTCGCGGTGCAGGGACGACCAGTCGGCGATGCCGGTGAGGACGGTCGGCACGGCCCCGGCGAGCCCGGCGGCGACGAGGGCCTGCGAGGCGCGGCGCGTGCCGGGCATGAGGTCCAGCAGGGCGGCGGAGACCCACATGCCGATGGGCAGGTCGGTGAGGGGCGCGTGGGCCGGGTGGCCGATCGGGACGCCGTGGAGGGTGTCCTTGACGGGGCCGGGCCGCAGCGTGCGCTGCACGGCGGTGGAGAGCACGCGGATGGTGCGGTCGAGGCCGCTGGCGTGCTCCAGCCCCTCGGTGGCGTCGGCCAGCCGCGCGGTGGCCTGGGATTGGGAACCGCGCCGGAATATGTTGTTCACCCGTCGGTTCATGTCCCTCCTCCGCGTATGTACTGGGACGCCTGTTGAGACACTAGTCTTCCGCGTTCACCTGCGGCCAGTCATACGTACCTGATGCCGGGAGGGGCTAAACAACGGCGGTCAGCGGGCGGCCTCCAGGGTGACGGGGACCCCGTTGAACACCGCGTTGCCGGACAGGGGGTCGATGTCCTGCTCGTCGGTGACGGCGTTGACGTTCACTCCGGCGTGCCGGCTCGCGACCTCGGTACGGGTTCCGGGACGGTCGTGGCCCCACCCGTGCGGCAGGCTGACCACTCCCGTCATGATCGTGTCGGTGGGTTCGGCGACGGCCTCGACGGTGCCCGTCCGGGAGGTGACGCGGACGGTGTCGCCGGCGGCGATGCCGAGACGCCCGGCGTCGGCCGGGTTGAGCTGCAGGGTGCAGGTGTTCGAGCCGCGCACCAGTTCGGGGACGTTGTGCAGCCAGCTGTTGTTGGAGCGCAGGTGGCGGCGTCCGATCAGCACCATTCCGCCCGGGTCGCCGGCGTTCAGCGCGGAGTGCAGGCGGTCGACGTCGGCGGCGAACGTGGACGGGCACAGCTCCACGCGGCCGGAGGTGGTGCAGAGGACCTCGTCCAGGCGCGGCTTGAGGGCGCCGAGGTCGAGGCCGTGCGGGTGCTCGGTGCGCAGGCGTGGGAGGGAGAGCCCGACATAATCGGCACCGGAGGTGCCGCGGGGGGCGTGGGGGGTCGTCCCCCCTCGAACGGCAGGGTCGGCGCCGAAGCCGTCGCCGTAGGGGCCGAGGCGCAGCATCATGTCGAGCCGCTGCTCGGTGAGCGTGCCGGCGTCGAGCATCTTGCGCAGTTCGTCCGGCTCGCGGCCGTGCACCGGGGAGCCCGGGAGCGCGACGGCCTTCTCCAGCGTCGACCTGATGATCATCTCGTCCAGCGCGGCCGGGTCGCCGTCCGCGCCGGAGGCGATCATGGCGAGCCGGCCGAGGACGACGGCCTCGCTCGGGCGGCCGTCCGGCAGCGGGACGACCGGCGGCGAGTAGCGCGCGTAGTCGCGGACGGCGAGGCCGGTCAGCGCGATGTCGTAGTGCGGCGTCTGCGCGGGGCGCGGCGGCGGCAGGATCACGCTCGCGTGCCGGGTCGTCTCGTTCAGGTAGGGGTCGACGCTCACCATGAACTCCAGGCCGGCGAGCGCGCGGTCGAGCCGGGTGGCGTTCGGGGCGGACAGCGCCGGGTTCCCGCCGATCGTGATCAGCGCTCTGACCTGGCCCTCGCCGGGCGTCTCGATCTCGTCCGCCAGCGTCGCGACGGGCAGCTCCCCGTTGACCTCGGGCAGGCCGCGGGCGCGGCTGCGCCACCGTCCGGTCGTGAACGGCTTCTTGCGGCGGTACACGGGCGCGTGCGCGGGACGCGGGAACATCGCCCCGCCGGGACGGTCGAGGTTCCCCGTGAGGACGTTCAGGACGTCCACGAGCCAGCTGTTCAGCGTCCCGTACGCCTGCGTGCACGTCCCGATCCGGCCGTAGACGGCGGCGCGCTCGGCGGCGGCGAGCTCACGGGCCGTCCGCCGGGTCGTCTCGGCCGGGATGCCCGTGACCGCGGCCACACGCTCCGGAGGGAAGTCGACGGCGAGGGCCCGCAGGTCGTCCAGGCCGTTGACGCGCCCGGCCAGGTGCTCGGCGGAGGCGACCAGGTCCTCGGCGAACAGGGTGTGCACGAGCGCCATGAGGAGGAACGCGTCCGCCCCGGGGCGGATGAACAGGTGCTCGTCGGCGAGGGCGGCCGTCCGCGTCCGGCGCGGGTCGACGACCGTGACCTTCCCGCCGCGCGCCCGGATCGCCTTGAGCCGTCCGGGGAAGTCGGGCGCGGACGCCAGGCTGCCGTTCGACTCCAGCGGGTTCGCGCCCAGCATGAGCAGATGCCCGGTCCGGTCGAGGTCGGGCACGGGGATCGCGAGGGGATCGCCGAACATGTGCCCGCACGCGACGTGCTTCGGCATCTGGTCGGCGGTGCTCGCCGTGAACAGGTTGCGGGTGCCGAGCGCCTTCACGATCGCGGCGGCGTACAGCGGCCCGGCGATCGAGTGGGCGGTCGGGTTGCCGATGTAGACGGCGACGGAGTCGCGTCCGTGCCGCGCGATGACGTCGGCCAGCCCCTGGCCGACCACCGCGAACGCCTCGTCCCACCCGGCCTTCTCGCCCCTGACGAGCGGCTCCGCCAGCCGGTCGGGATCGCCGTCGAGGCTCCCGAGCGTCGCGCCCTTGGGGCAGATGAAGCCCTTGCTGAACGGGTCCTTCGCGTCGCCGCGGACACGCGTCACGGCGCCCGCCTCGTCCAGGGTCAGTTCGAGCCCGCACAGGGCCTCGCAGAGCGGACAGGTGCGGAAGGCCGTGCGGTCGCCCATCGAGACACTCCTTGTGAACGGGACCGTTTCCATCATGGCCCGTCCGCGCAGGCGACGCCATCGGGCATGGCCGTCCCGGCGATTTCGGAGTTACTTTGGGAGATAGAGGACTTTCGGCAGCCGCTAGGGAGCTGCTATGGAGCCGTGGGTCGCCTGGTTGCTGGTCGCCGCGCTGCTCGGGATCGCCGAGCTGCTCACGGTGACGTTCGCGCTCGGCCTGCTGGCCGTCGCCGCGCTCGCCGCCGGCCTGGTCGGGGCTCTCGGCCTGCCGCTCGCCGTCCAGGCGGCCGTGTTCGCGGTCGGCTCGATCGCGGGCCTCGCCATCGTGCGCCCCATCGCGACCCGGCACATCCGGCAGCCGCCGGCGCTGCGCTCCGGCACGGCCGCCCTGGTCGGACGGGAGGCGTTCACCCTCACCGAGGTGACCCGGCGCGGCGGGCGCGCCCGCATCGGCGGCGAGGAGTGGACGGCCCGCCCCTACGACCCGGACCTCGTCATCCCGGCCGGCGCGACCGCCGACGTCCTCGCCATCGAAGGGGCCACCGCCCTGCTCTATCCGGTCTCGTCCGGAACGGATGAGGAGCCACCATGACCGACATTGCCATTGCCCTGCTCGTCATCGTGGTCGCGGGGGTGATCGTCCTGGCCACCGGGGTGATGCGGACCGTGTGGATCATTCCGCAGGCGCGGGCCCGCAACGTCGAGCGCCTCGGCCGCTACCACCGCACCCTCGAACCCGGCATCAGCTTCGTCGTCCCGTTCGTCGACCGCGTGAAGGCGCTCATCGACCTGCGCGAGCAGGTGGTGTCGTTCAAGAAGCAGCCGGTCATCACCGAGGACAACGTCGTCGTCCACATCGACACGGTGCTGTTCTTCCAGGTCACCGACCCGCGCGCCGCCGACTACGAGATCGTCAACTACATCAAGGCGATCGAGCAGCTCACCGCGACCACCCTGCGCAACGTCATCGGCACCCTCGACCTGGAGGCCACCCTGACGTCCCGCGACCGGATCAACACGGCGCTGCGCGGCGTGCTGGACGACGCGTCCGGCAAATGGGGCATCCGCGTCACCCGGGTGGAGATCAAGGCGATCGAGCCGCCGCCGTCCATCAAGGACGCGATGGAGAAGCAGATGCGCGCCGAGCGGGAGAAGCGCGCCGCGATCCTGACCGCCGAGGGCGCCCGCGCCTCCAAGATCCTCACCGCCGAGGGCGAGAAGCAGTCGGCGATCCTCAAGGCGGAGGGCGGCAGGCGCGCCGCGATCCTGGAGGCCGAGGGCCAGTCCAAGGCGATCGAGACGGTCTTCGGCGCGATCCACGCCGCCGACCCGGACCCGAAGCTCCTCGCCTACCAGTACCTCCAGACCCTCCCGAAACTCGCCGAGGGCCAGGGCAGCACCTTCTGGGTCATCCCAAGCGAGGTGACGACCGCCCTACAGGCCGTCTCCCAAGCGTTCGGCGGCTCCTTGGACGAGGCCAAGTCCGCCCTCGAAAAGGCCGCCCGCAAACCCGAGTCCACCGATCCGCAGCAACTGTCCCAGCCGGACGGCCCTTTCGAACTGACCCCCGGCGTCAAGCACAACGGCCAGGAGGACCCCGTCGACCGCGCCTGATCTCAGCCCACTCCCGTTCTGCGGTGCCGCCCGGCCCAGGATCAGCCGGTGAACGGGGGTGCGGCCTTGAAGGCGGGGTGGAGTTCGATGGTGGGCGCCACCGCGGTCATGAGGCGGCGGGCACGGGACAGGGGATGCTGCGGGAAGTGGGCGTCCCAGCCAGGGTCTTCGGAGTGGTTGCGTGGTAGACCGCCCTGCACCTCCGGGGCGTAGGGGTGCTGCGCCCACCAGCGCATCATCTCCTGCATGTCCCGGCCCTGCCCGTACTGGGACATGAAGTGGTTGAGAGCCGTGCTGTCGCGCATGCCGGTGACACCCTGCTCCAGGCACTGGGCCTTGAGGACCAGGCTCCGGTCGGCCCGCGGGACGGTGAAGCTCCCGATGTAGGCCACACCGCTCGGACGGTCGGGCAGCGGCAACTTGATGATCTGCCGGATGGCCGGCAGCCCGTCCAGCGTGATCACGTCCAGCTCGATCAGCCCGCCGCCGCCCTCGGCCGTCTTCGCGACGGTGCGGCCGCGGAGCAGGTCGAGCTGCTCCAGCGGCGCCGGCAGGTCCGGCGGGAGGTCGAACCCGTAGAGGCCGAGGGTGTCGCCGTCCGCGTTGCGGAAGGCGCCGGGCTGGATCTGCTCCCAGCCGGTCTGATCGAAGCGAAGCGACATAACGGTGCACATTACCGGCCCTGCGGTGCCCCTCGGCGGGACGGTGGGAGCGGCACGTGGCATGCTTGGCCGATCCGAACCCAGAAGGTCCACGGGGGGCCGGACGGAGGCTAGGCGATGGGCATGCGGGGGAAGACGGCCGTGGTCATGGCCGGGGTGGCGCTGGCCGCCGCGGCGTGCGGCTCCGGTGACTCCGGTGCGAAGGGGGCGACACCACCGCCCTCCGCGAAGCCGGGAGGCGCCGGTGGGAAGCAGCCGACGAAGGCCGCCAAGGAGCCGATCCTGATCGCGTTCGGCGGCGACACGCACTTCGAGGGCCAGCTGCGGGGTCGGCTGGCGCAGCCTTCCACCGCGCTCGGGCCGGTCGCGAAGCAGTTGCGCGCGGCGGACCTCGCCATGGTCAACCTGGAGACGGCCATCACCACCGGCGGGACGCCCGCGCCCGGCAAGGAGTTCGCCTTCCGTGCGCCGCCGTCGGCCTTCAAGGCGCTGAAGGCGGCCGGTGTGGACGTCGCCTCCATGGCCAACAACCACGGCATGGACTACATGGAGGGCGGCCTACGTGACTCCTTGGCCGCCATCAAGCGCAGCGGGTTCCCGGTTGTCGGGATCGGGAAGAACGCCGACGCCGCGTACCGGCCGTACCGCGTCACCGTAAAGGGCAACAAGGTCGCCATCGTCGGCGCCACCCAGGTACTGGACGACAACCTGATCCAGGCGTGGACGGCCACCGATACCAAGGGCGGCCTGGCGTCTGCCAAGAACATCCCGCGGATGGTGCAGGCGGTGAAGGAGGCGCGCCAGGGCTCGGACGTCGTCATCGTCCACCTGCACTGGGGCGAGGAGCTGAAGTCGTGCCCGCTCTCCCGTCAGCAGGAACTCGCCAAGGCGCTCGTCGCGGCGGGCGCTGACATCGTCGTCGGGGGTCATGCGCATATTCCCCTGGGCGGCGGATACATGAACGGCTCGTACGTCCACTACGGCATGGGCAACTTCGTCTTCTACTCCGCCAGCGGCCCGACGGCGAAGTCCGGGGTCCTGTACCTGAAGGTGGAGAACGGCAAGGTCACCAAGGACAAGTGGAACCCGGCCCTGATCTCCGGCGGTCTTCCCGTCCCGATGAAGGGGGCCGCGGCCAAGACCGAGGTCAAGCGGTGGAACGGCCTGCGTTCCTGCACGGGTCTGAGCGCGCGACCGTCCTGAGCTGGAAGATCTGGTGGGCTGATGCGAGACCGGCGGGTGAGGTCGGGCGAGATCGGGTTGGCCGTGCGGGTGCGCGGCGAGGAGAACCGGCCGACGGTCGTCCTCGTCCACGGCTACCCCGACACGAGCGCCATGTGGGACGAGGTCGCCGGGCGGCTCGCCGGGCGGTTCCGCGTCGTCGTCTACGACGTGCGCGGCGCCGGCGCGTCCAGCAGCCCGTCCGACCCGCTGGACTACCGGCTGGACGCGCTCATGGGCGATCTGGAGGCCGTCCTGGACGGTGTGGGCGCCGATGAGCCCGTCCATCTGGTGGGCCACGACTGGGGCTCGGTGCAGGGCTGGGAGGCCGTCATCGGCGACCGGCTGCGCGGCCGCATCGCCTCGTTCACCTCGATCTCCGGACCGGACCGGCGGCACATGGCCCGCTGGGCCCGGGCCGCCGTCCGGTCCGGCCCGCGCGGCGTCGCCGAGGTGCTCGGGCAGGCGCGGCGCAGCTTCTACATGCCGGTCCTGATGACGCCCCGGGTCGGTGAGGTCGCCGCCCGCGTGCTCGCCGCGGGCTTCGGACGGGTGATGCGGCTGCGCGAGGGCGCCGAGCCGCGCTCAGGCCACCCGGCGGACACGCTCGCCGCAGACGCCCGCAATGGGCTCGGCCTGTACCGCGCCAACATGCGGCGTCGTTCGGGCACCGCAGGGGATGGGCGGACGGACATACCTGTCCAGCTCATCGTTCCCGTGAAGGACCGCTACGGCTCGCAGTCACTGCTGTTGTCCGCGCGTGGACCGGTCCCGCGTCTGTACGTGCGGCGCGCCCCAGCCGGGCATTGGGTGGCGCGTAGCCACCCGGAACTCATAGCCCGCTGGATCAGCGAGTTCGCAGAGCACATCGATGGCGGACCGGAAACACCTGGCCTGGCCCACGCGCGCGCGGCGGGAGCGCCCGTGGAACGGCTCCATCGCTGACTCAGGTTCGCTTCAGCGTCTGTGTGGGTGTCTCACCGAATCGCTGCCGGTAGTGGGCGGCGAAACGGCTCATGTGGAGGTATCCGGCGGCCTCGGCGACATCCGTGATCGTGCGGGGCCCTGGCCGGGCCACGGAGAGTGCGGCACGGGCGTGGTCGAGCCGTATGCCGCGCAAGAGCTGGGTGGGTGTCAGGCCCCATTCGTCCTGGCAGATGGCCTGTAGTTGCCGTACCCCGACGCCCACTGCCACCGCGATGTCGGTGACGCCGATCGGACGGTGGTGGTGTGCCTGGACCCACTCCCGGATGATCCCGGCCAGATGATGCGGGATTTTGCGGTGGGGCTCGGCGAGGGTCTCCACACCGGTGTGCGGCAGGCCAAGGAGGATGGACGTGAGCAACGCCTCCTCCAGGGTGCGCTCTGCGAGCGGGTGAAGCCCGCCGTGCTCGGTCGCGTGGTCGAGGACGTCGCACACGTAGCGCCACGTCCGTTCGACGATCGACGGCGAAGTGATGGCCGGCTTGTCGACGTTGTGGAAGCGCAAGGGCGCGGTGTAGTCGCGGCCGAGGTGATCGGCGAGATGGTCGGCGAGACGGCCCGTGCTCGTGGCGATGACCAGGCAGCCCAGCGTCGGATGCGGCCTCATCCGCATCGCCTCGTCATGGGACAGGACGAGGCTTCCTCCGGCGGTCTCCCGGTTCTTCGTGGCCCGGTACTCGACGCCCATGGGCGCGATCGGGGCGCACATGGCGAAGTGCCCTTCCGTCGGCGGCGTGTCCACGATGACCCCGCCGCCCCCGTACCGCACCCACACCAGGTTGACCGCGCCCACATTGAGGGCGTTGACGAGACCGTCCAGCGGGATGTCCGGCTTACACGCCTGGAGGTCGTGACCGACGGCGAAGGGTTCGACCGTGTCGTGCAGGACATCGATGTCGGTGCTGGCGACCCGCTGGTGGGCGGACAGGGGCGGTGCGATCTCGAGAGAAGTCATGGTCCTTATGGCGAAGCCGGTTCCTGACGGTCGATGGACAGAACGCCCCGGGCGCGCAGCCGCGGCATGACCTCGGCGGCGAAGTAGCCCAGTTCATCAGCGTAATTGAGGAATGACAGAGCGATACCGTCGAATCCGGCACGGGCGAACTCCGCGATGCCGTCGGCCACGTCGTCGGGGTCGCCGACCAGCGGGCAGCTGCCGTGCCCGGCCGCGAACCTGTCCCGGAACACCTGCAGCATCTCCGGCGTGAACGACTGCGCGTGCAGCCCCTGCAGCCGCATCACCTCGTCGACGGCGGGCCAGTCGGCGTGCTCGTCGGCGTAGTAGCGCAGGAAGTCCTCGGCCTCGGTCCTCGTCGGGCGGCACACCACGTGGCCGAGCGTGAAGACACCGACCGTCCGGCCGTGGGACTCGGCCTCGGCGCGGATGGCCTTCACGATCTCCGCCCCGTCCTCGGGCCCGGCGGCGACGGTGAACGCCCGGTCGGCGTTGCGCGCGGCGAACGAGCGTCCCTGGGTGGAGGACCCGGCGTTGATGACGGGGAGGCTGTGCCCGTTGTACGGCTTGGGCCTGCCCACCACGTGCTTGAGCTGGAAGAACCGACCGTCATGGTCGAACGGCTCGTCGGTCGACCAGATGCGCTTGACGACGTCCCACCATTCCTGCGCGAGCCCGTAACGCGTGTCGTGGTCGTTGGGCAGGGTGAGGCCGAACATCTCGTACTCGGGAGCGTGCCAACCCGCGACGATGTTCAGCCCGATCCGCCCCTTGCTGAGATGGTCGGCGGTCGCGAGCTGCTTGGCCGCGACGACGGGGTGGTGGAACGCGGTGTGGACGGTGCTGAACACGCGGATGCGGCTGGTGGCCGCCAGAAGCCCGGACGCCCACACGAGCGGGTCGAGGGCGCTTCTGTGGAAGTCGGTGTCGGGGCCCCAGTCCGTCCAGCGCGCGACCGGGAGAAGGAAGTCGATGCCCGCCTCGTCCGCGAGCCGGGCGAGCCGCAGGTTGTTGTCCCAGGTGGCGTGCCATCTCTCCGGAGCGGTCGTGATCGCGAGCCCCGATTCGGTGTTCGGGGAGAACAAGCCAAGCTGGAATCCCATGCCGACCCCTTTTCGTTACGGCCGTGTCCGGCATTGCCCGCCCAGTATCGGAAGCCGCAGGACGGCGGGCAATGGCCGAAAATAGCCATGTCAGACCGGGATGGCGCCGAGCGCGAGCCGGTCGAAAGGCCCCGGCCCATTAGGGCGGTGGTCGTCGGTCGTCGCGTACACGACGACCTGCGCCGGATGTCGGCGCTGCTCACGGGCATGCAGCGCCAATTCCTGGACGACTTCGGCGAGATGGGCCCCGCAGGAATCGAGCCCCCCGTCCCGCGGGCCGTTCGCCGCTTCGAGCCGCACATGGAAGCACGACGACCGACCGCAGCGCGGTATCGAACAGGCTCGCAAGGATATGCCTCCGTGGCGGGGGGGACGAAGCTCCAATGATGACCCATTCGGCGCCGCTCTTCAACGCGGACGAGATAGTCCATCGCGCACACCGGCTAGTGTCGCGACCATCCGGGCGGCGACGGCGACGTAGGGTGGCGGGCATGCAGGCCCGCGTCCTCACCTTCAACACGCTGTTCAAGGGCGAAACCCGGGCGCGCATGGGCGTCCTGGCCGAACTCATCGAGAAGGCGGACTATGACGTCGTCTGCCTCCAGGAGGTCATTTCGCCGCGCGTCCTGGCCCTGCTGCGCCGGACGGCGGCGTCGTATCCGCACATCGCCCATGTTCCGAGGTTCCCGCTCGTCCGCGGCGGCCTGGTGACCCTCTCCCGCCATCCGGTGACCCGGCGCCACTTCGAGCCGTTCGCGCTTGTCCGCCCGGCCCGTCCCGAATGGCTGCTGAGCAAGGGCGCCCTGTTCACCCGGATCCGTCTGCCCGGCGGGTTCCTCACGGTGGTGAACACGCATCTTTCGGCGAACATGGACATGGACTGGTCCCCGTCCAACGCTTATACGAAGGTGGAGGAATCCGAGCTCCGCGGGCTGGCGAACGCCGTCAACAGAATCGATCGGGCGGAACCGCTGGTGGCCATGGGCGACTTCAATGTCCCGCGCGACTCGGACTACTTTCAGAGGTTCGTGTCCGCCACGGGCCTGCGGGACGCGTTGGCGGGCGACAACGAACCGACCTATCGGCCCGAGTACGCGGACATCGGCGCCATTGACCAGCTCGTCGTCAGGCCGGGCCTTGAGGCGACGACACGCCTGGTCTTCAAAGAGGAGGTCCGCCTCCCCACCGGCCGCTCGGCCGTCCTGTCCGACCACTACGGCATAGAGGCGACCCTCACCGCCTGAGGTTTCACGCTTTGCGGGCCACCGCCGTCCAGCCGGCGTTGGTGATGTATTCGCCGCCGTACGGACGCCATTTGTGCAGGGGGACGACGCCCGGCTCGACAATGGTCAGGCCGTCCAAGAGGGCGGTCACCTGGTCGCGGGTCCGGGCGACCAGGGGCGCGCTCGCCGACTGGGACCGGTAGGTCTCGCCGACCTGCTCGTTGCGCAGCTCCTCCGCCGCCGCGTGCGACAGGATGACGAAGCTGCCGTCCGGCAGCGCGTCGGTGAAACGCCGGACGAGCGACGCCGGGTCCTCCGCGTCCGAGAGGAAGTGCAGGACGGCGACGAACAGCACGCACACCGGGCGCCGGAGGTCGATCAGCCGGTGCACCTGCGGGTCGTCCAGCACCTTGTCCGGGTCGCGCACGTCGGCGTGGACGATGCCGGTCCGCTGGTCTGTGGCGACCAGTGCCCGCGCATGGACGACCACCATCGGATCGTTGTCCACGTACACGACACGGGCTTCCGGATGCTCCTCGCGGGCGATCTGGTGGACGTTTCCCTGCGTGGGCAGCCCGGTGCCGATGTCGAGGTACTGGTCGATTCCGCATCCGGCGACGTAGCGGACGGCACGCTGGAGGAACGCGCGGTTGGCGCGGGCGACGCCCTCCACCGTGGGCAGCGCCTTCACCACTTCCTCGGCCGCGACACGGTCGCTCGCGTAGTTGTCCTTGCCGCCCAGGAAGTAGTCGTACATCCGGGCCACACTCGGCGTGGTCGTGTCCACGCCGGGCATGGACGAGGCCTCTCCGGAATCCGTCATCCCGTCCGCCACGCCTTCCGTAACCGGTTCAAACCATGATCATTCAGTCTACGACGGGGCCTGGGAGCGCAGAACTCGATGGCCGGAGGCGGGCGTTAGGCTGCCGATATGTGTGACACGGCTGACGGGGAGGCGCAGGCGTCGATGCCGCGCCCGGCACCTGGGGCGGCGGTCGATCCCGTCGCGCTGGAGCCGGTGGACGAGGTCGAGATCGTCACCCTGGTGGACAACGTCTACGACGCCCTGCTGGGCGACGACGAGCGCACCCGCCGGGCCGGGTTCGGCGCCGGGGTGGTGACGGCGCCGCAGTTCGAGGAGGGCCGCACCTTCGCCGGGATGATCGCCGAGCACGGGTTCTCCGCGCTGGTCACGGTGCGTCGCGCGGGCCGTTCCGCCACGCTGCTGTTCGACACCGGCCTGTCGCCCGACGCGATGGTCACCAACGCCGCGAGGCTGGGGATCGACCTCGGCGACATCCAGGGCGTCG
This sequence comes from Spirillospora sp. CA-128828, assembly GCF_050945415.1. NCBI lineage: Bacteria > Bacillati > Actinomycetota > Actinomycetes > Streptosporangiales > Thermomonosporaceae > Spirillospora > Spirillospora sp. CA-128828. Next base: position 9,306,557 of record NZ_CP191986.1, on the reverse strand, counting down.
TGCTCAGCCACGGCCACTTCGATCACGCCGGAGGGCTGTCCGGCCTGGCGGGCCGGCGCGGCGTCCGGTCGCTGCCGATGGTGCTGCACCCGCTGGTGTGGACCAGGCGCAGGCTCGCGGTCCCCGGCCGAGAGGTGGAGGAACTGCCGACGCTCAGCAGGCGGGCGCTGGACGGGGAGGGCTTCGAGGTCATCGAGCGCCGCGAGCCCTCGCTCCTGCTGGACGGCAGCGTTCTGATCACCGGCGAGGTGGACCGCACCACGGAGTTCGAGCACGGCATGCCGCCCCCGCACCAGGCGTGGACCGGGTCCGGATGGGAGCACGACCCGCTCGTGCTCGACGACCAGGCGCTCGTCGTGAACGTCCGGGGCCGGGGCCTGGTCGTGCTGACCGGCTGCGGTCACTCGGGTGCGGTCAACATCGTCCGGCACGCGCGGCGGCTGACGGGAGTGGACCGGCTGCACGCGCTCGTCGGCGGGTTCCATCTGGGCGGCCCGGCCTTCGAACCGGTCATTCCGCCCACCGTCGCCGCCCTGACCGAGCTCGCGCCGAGCCTCGTCGTCCCGGGGCACTGCACGGGCTGGCGCGCCCAGCACGCCCTGGCCGCCACCCTGCCCGACGCCTGGGTGCAGGGCAGCAGCGGCACCGCCTACCGGCTGACCGCCGCGGCGTAGAGACCGGTCAGCCCAGGGCGTGGCCGGTGGTGGCGTCGATGTGGGACGGCACCGCCTCGTGCCGGTCGCCCACGCTCAGCGTGCCGGCCGGCTCGAACATCAGGATGGACGCGCCGGTGGGCGAGGACGGCCTGTGCTCGGTCCCCCGCGGGACGACGAACACCGATCCCGCGGGCAGCGTGACCGTCCGCTCCCCTCCGGAGTCGCGCAGGGCGATGGACAACTCGCCGTCGATCACCAGGAAGAACTCGTCGGTGTCGTCGTGGGCGTGCCACACGTGGTCGCCCTCGACCTTGGCGATCCGGACGTCGTAGTCGTTCACCCGGGTGACGACCCGCGGGCTCCACAGCGCGGTGAAGGAGGCCAGCGCGTCGCGCAGTTCGATCGGTTCGTCGCTCATGGCCCTACCCTGCCGTTCCGCCGCACGGCCTGGTCAGTGCTAGGAATTGCATATGTCGCAAGGATCCTCGCACCGGGTGGTGATGATCGTCGACACCGGCTCGAACCCGTTCGAGCTCGGGGTGGCGACCGAGCTGTTCGGCCTGCGCCGTCCCGAGCTGGGCCGGAGGTGGTACGACTTCGCGCTCTGCGCGGCGGGCGGCCGCGCGGACATGCACGCCGGGTTCTTCACCATGTCCGGCGTCGCCGGCCTGGACGCGGTCGACCGCGCGGACACCGTGATCGTGCCCAACCGTCCCGACCCGGAGGCCGGCCCGGCGCCGGCCGTCCTGGCGGCGGTGGAGCGCGCGGCCGGACGCGGCGCCCGGCTGGTCGGGCTCTGCACCGGCGCGTTCACCCTGGCCGCCGCGGGCGTCCTCGACGGGCGCCGGGCCACCACGCACTGGCGCTGGGCCGAGCGGTTCCGGTCATGCTTCCCGGAGGTGACGCTCGAACCGGACGTCCTCTTCGTGGACGACGGCGACGTGCTGACGTCCGCCGGCAGCGCGGCCGCCCTCGACCTCGGCCTGCACCTCATCCGCCGCGACCACGGCGCCGAGATCGCGAATGCGGTGAGCCGGCGCCTGGTGTTCGCCGTCCACCGGGAGGGCGGGCAGCGGCAGTTCATCGAGCGTCCCGTGCCCGACGTCCCGGACGCGTCGCTGGCGCCTCTCCTCGGCTGGGCGCGGGAGCGGCTGGACCGGCCGCTGAGCGTCGCCGGCCTGGCGTCCCGCGCGGCCGTCAGCCCCGCGACCCTGCACCGGCGCTTCCAGGCCGAACTCGGCACCACCCCGCTCGCCTGGCTCACCGCCGAGCGCGTGGCGGTGGCCTGCGCCCTCCTCGAACGAGGCGAGCCCAGGCTGGACGTGGTCGCCCGGGCCAGCGGCCTCGGCACCACGGCCAACCTCCGCACCCAGTTGCGGCGCCGGACGGGCCTCAGCCCCTCCGCCTACCGGGCACGGTTCGCCCGCGCCTCCGGCTGACCCGCCGGGTCGGGGGCGTCATGTCATGACGGTTTGCGGGCCTCGATCAGGGTGCGGGCCGAGTGGGCGACGAAGGGGCCGTCGCGCCGGATCCGGTCGTGCAGTTCGCGCAGGCGGGAGCGGTGGGCGTCCACCGTGAAGCCGGGCACTATCCAGATCACCTTGCGCAGGAAGTAGACGACCGCGCCGATGTCGGAGAACTCCATGCGGAGGCGTTCGGAGCGCAGGTCCGCGATGTCCAGGCCTGCGGCCCGGGCGTCGGCGCTCTCGGCGTCGGGGCGGCGTTTCCGGCGGGCCTCGGGTTGCGGGCCGAGGAAGTACTCGGTCAGCTCGAAAACGCTCGCTGGGCCGACGTGCTGGGCGAAATAGGTGCCGCCCGGGGCGAGGACGCGGGCGATCTCCGTCCAATGGACGGTGGCGGGATGGCGGCTGATGACCAGGTCGAACGCCTCGTCGGCGAAGGGGAGCGGCGGTTCGTCGGGGTCGGCGACGACGACGGCTCCCCGGGGGTGGAGGAGGCGGGCGGCCTTCTCGATGTTCGGCGGCCAGGATTCCGTGGCCGCCATCGTGGGCGGGAATTCGGCCGCCCCTGCGAGCACCTCCCCGCCACCGGTCTGGATGTCGAGGGCCGCCCAGGCCCGGGCGAGCCGTTCGCTCATCAGGCGCTGGTATCCCCAGGAGGGGCGCTGTTCGGTCGCGCGGCCGTCCAGCCAGGAGAAGTCCCAGCCGGCGACGGGCGCGGACTCGGCCTCGGCGACCAGTTCCTCGAACGTCATCCCTGGATTCCGAACATGGGAAGGCACGGGGAGAGCCCTTCGATCGTGACGGGGACGGTGCGGTGGCGTTCCCAGTCGGCCCGGGTGAGGCGCAGCCGGCGTTCGACGGTCATGGCCCCGCGGACGACGTGGCGGTACACGCCGTTGGGCTGATAGCCGAGCTTGCGTGAGACCGCATGCGAGGCGTGGCTCTCCTCGAACGCGGCGGAGAGGGCCTCATCGGCGCCGAGGCCGGTGAACGCGAGGTGGAGGGCGGCGGCTCGCATTTCGGTGCCGATCCCCCGCCCCTGGTGGCGGAGGCCGAGCCAGGAACCGGTGTCGACCTGGCGGAGGACGGCGAAATCGCGCGCCCTCACCGTCTGCTGGCCGGCGACCTCGCCGGCGTGGAGCACGGTCAGGTCGAGTTCCCAGTCGTCCGGTGTCCATTGTGCGAGCGTCTGCCAATGATGCTGGACGACGCCCCGGGCGACCTCGGCGGCCGGACGGTCCGTCCACGGCACCGCGAACGGCATCGTGCCGGGAGTGTGGATTCCCTCGGCGGCGGCGTCGGCCAGGGCGGCGAGTTCCTCGGGCGCGGGCAGCCGCAGTTCGAGCCGGGGTGTCGTCAGCCGTAGGCCGAGCAGCGGGAAATGGTCGACCAGCATCCCCTCACCATGGCGTCTCCGGCGGCGTGCGGCATCTTGTTTTCCGTGCCCCGGTCAGCCGTTGCCGCCCCAGTACGGGCCGCCGTATCGCATGAGGACCGCCTCGATCTCTTTGCGAGAGCCCTTGAGCCGGTGGACGGGCACGACGATGATCCAGCCCGTCTTCCTTTCCAGGTAGCAGAGCGGTGTGCGCGGCCCTCGGGGAGACGGATAGCCGGTACCGGCCGCGGGGGACACGCAGACCGACCACCCGGCGGGCGAATCCGCGCGGCGCATCACCACGCGGGCGATCCCGTGCCACGGGTAACGGACGCGCCGGCCACCGTACTGAACCTGGACGCCGTTCCGGCTGACTTCCAGTTCGCACGGTCTCAGCAGTTGCTTGACGAGCGGGACGATCCACAGCGCCGGGACTCGGGCGAGCCAGAAGGCGATCGCAAAGAGGCTCGCATGGACGAGCGCGACCATGGGGCTGCCGCTCAAGTCCCCTGAGTTGGTCGCACTGACCACAACGAGCAGGCCGAGGCCGAGCCCGAGCAAAAGGCGAAGGGAATGCCCCACGAGCGCGAGTGCCACGGGTGCGATGTTGCCTTTGAACAGCACGGGGGGCAGTTGGTGGGGGATGGGCGGATCGGGCTGCCCTACCGTGCCGGGACCCAGCGGTTCCGGTGAAACGGCCGTCCACCCAGAGGTTCCGGATCCGGGGCCGGTTCCAGGGCCGGTTCCAGGGCCGGTTCCAGGGCCGGTTCCACCGGTTCCGGAGATGGGGCCGGGCCCGGGAATGGTACCGGTTCCGGGAACGGGATACCGGGTCAGCATGTCTTGGACGGGTTGCGGAAGCCAAGCGCTGTTCTGCCCGGCCGTGGCCAGAGTTTCCAGCAGTTCCGCCGGTTTCGGCCGTGCCGCGGGATCCTTCGCGAGACAGCCCGCCGCGATCTCGTGCAGCGGGGCGGGCAGGCCGTCCAGCACGGGCTCCTTGTGGACCACACGGTAGGTCAGCGCATCCGACGGCCCTTCGCCGAAAGGCCGGACCCCCATGACGAATGCGAGGACGGCGCCGAGGGCGAACACGTCGCAGGCCGGGGTGACCGAACCGTCCGAGATCAGCTCGGGCGCCATGAAACCGGGTGTTCCGGCGTGGGTGGTGACACCGGAGGCGTCGACGGCGCGGGCGATGCCGAAATCGATGACGCGCGGGCCGTCGGCGGCGACCAGGACGTTGGAGGGTTTGAGGTCGCGATGCACGACGCCGACCTGGTGAATGGCCTCCAGTGCCTCCGCCAGTCCGGCCCCCAGCACGAGGGCCGACTTCAACGGAAACGGTCCGTGCTCGGCGATCGCGGAGGCGAGCGACGGCCCGGGAACATATGCCGTGACCAGCCACGGGATATCCGCGTCCGGATCCGCGTCCACGACGGGCGCGGTGTGGAAACCGCCGACCTGGCGTGCCGCCTCCACCTCGCGTTTGAAACGCCGCCGGAACTCGGCGTCGGCGGCGAATCCCGCGTGCACCAGTTTGACGGCCACCGGCCGGCCGCCGGGGGACGAGCCGAGGAACACCTGCCCCATTCCGCCCGCACCCAGCCGGGCCGACAGCGCGTAGCGGCCGACCGTACGAGGATCCCCAGGTCGCAGTTCGTCCACGGCAGCGCCTCGTCTTCCGTTGTTCGGTTCTCCGCCCGCACAGACCAGATGATCTCTAGATTCAATCGGACGGGTACGACACGCGGTAGGTCACAGGACGCAGAAACGCCGCCCGTTCACGGGCGGTTTCCCGGCCGCCGGGATTGCCTCCTGAAAGGGCGCGGGAACCGGTTGCTTTACGGGCCGGCCGGATCAACGCGTGCCGGGGCCGGTCAGCCGGGAATCGATTTCGCAGAGCAGTTTCAATGCCGCCTCGTCGTCCGTCCGGGCGAAGGCGGCGCCGACCGCCTCGGCCGCCGCGCCGCCGGTCAGCCAGTCGACGACCTGGCGGTACGGGCGGGACGAGACGTCCCAGAACGCGTTGCTCAGCCGCGGACGGCCGCGCGGCCAGGACAGGCCCTGCACGACGAACTCGTGCAGTTGCCTTATGGACGGCTCGGACGGCAGCCGCCCCCATTCGTCGAGGTAGCCAGGTATGTCGGCCTCCGCGGCGGCCAAAGCGCAGATGGCCGTGTCCACAGAGGGACGCGACGGGAAACTCTCCAGAGTCCGCGTCCAGAACTCGGCGAAGAATGCGGCGATGGCGTCGCGCTGCCCCCAGGACGTCCATCCCGCCTGGCCGAACTTGGCGAAGACGATCTCCACGTCCGGCCAGCCGAAGGCGTCCGCGGCGGCGAGTTCCAGGAGACGCGGCGCGAAGTAGCGGAGGTCCTCCGGGCCGCCCCAGGTGTTCAGCACCTTGGCCGCGTACCGGGACAACTCGTCGGCGCTGAGGTCGCGCGGAAGGCGCCGAAGCAATGCACACCCCTCGGCGGGGTCGACGCAGCACGGGCATCCGTCCACCGAGGAGGGGCGCGGGACGTGCGCGAACGCCGCGTACAGGTCCATGGCGGCGCCTAACGGGCAGTGGTGCGGAACTCAGTGATGGTGAGCTTCTGCTTGGGCTCGCCGTCAGTGGAGCCGTTCTCCACGCCTCCCTTGGCAACGGTGTCCACGATGTCCATGCCGGACGTGACCCGTCCGAAGACCGTGTAGGTGGAGTCCAGGACCTTCGTGTCCCCGTAGAGGATGAAGAACTGGCTGCCGTTCGTGTTCGGGCCCGCGTTGGCCATGGCCACGGTCCCCCGGGTGTAGCGCGCGGAGCTCAGGCTCTCGTCGGCGAACTGGTAGGCGGGGCCGCCCCTCCCGGTCCCGCTCGGATCGCCGCACTGGACGACCTTGAGCGTCGAGTCCGTCGTGAGCCGGTGGCAGGAGGTGCGGTCGTAGAACTTCCGGCCCGCCAGGTAGGCCAGAGAGTTCACCGTGCACGGCGCCTTTCCGGCGTCGAGGGACACGTCGAGGACCCCGAGGTTGGTCTTGATGGTGGCCTGGGACGGGCTCGGCGTCGGCGGCGTGGGCGGCGGCGTCCCGACGTCCTTGACGGTCTCGCTGGTCGAGGGCACGTATCGGCAGGGACCGGAGGCCGTCGACTGCGCGACCGGAGTGCCGCCCCCGTCGCGGCCCTTGTCGCCCGCGTTCTTCTCGCCGCTGTTCACGAGCAGGGCCGCGGTGACGAGCGCGCCGGCCAGCAGAAGGGCGCCCGCGGCGGCGCCGACGATCAGCAGGGGGCGGCCGTTCCGTCCGCGGTCCGGTGGACCGCCCGGGTACGGGAACCCCGGCGAAGGCGGCACGCCGGGAGGAAACGCGCCGGGTGGAAACGTGCCGGGCGCGGTGCCGTGCGGTACGACGGGAACCGTCCCGGCCTCGGGCGGTGTCCATGCCCCGGGCACTGGTGCGGGCAGTGCTCGTGCGGCGGCGGACGTGCCCTCCGCGAGCAGGTTCGCGTTGGGGCCCAGGCCGAGCAGCCGCTGGAGTACCTGGAGCGCGGTCGGGCGTCCCGCCGGGTCCTTGGCGAGGCATGACGCGACGAGCGCGCGGAGGTCCCCGGTGAGCGCGCCCAGCTCCGGCTCCCCGTACAGGACCCGCTGCATGATGGCCGGCACCGTGTCGTTGCCGAACGGCGGCACGCCGTTGGCGGCGAACGCCATCGTGCAACCCCACGCGAACATGTCCAGCGGCGCGCCGCCGGGCGCGCCGGCGATCTGTTCCGGCGCCATGTAGGCAGGGGTGCCGACGGCTCCGGTCAGCGTCGCGGACGTCGCCTCGAGCGGCCGCGCGACCCCGAAGTCGATCACTTTCGGCCCGTCCGGGCCGAGCAGCACGTTGGCCGGTTTGAAGTCGCGGTGCACGACGTCCGCCTCGTGGATCGCGGCGAGCGCGGTGGCGGTGCCGATGGCGAGCCTGACCAGTTCCGCGGGGGAGGCGACGCCGTTCCCGGTGATCTGGTCACGCAGCGACGGCCCGTCGATGTACTCGCTGACGATGTACGGCGTGTCGCCGTCGGCCTCCGCCGCGAGGACGCGGGCGGTGCAGAACGGGGCGACGCGCCTGGCCGCGGACAGTTCGCGTTCGAAGAGGGTGCGGGCTCTGTCGTCCCGTCCGACGTCGGCGTGCAGGAGCTTCGCCGCGACCCGCTGCCCGGTGTCGGACTCGCCCAGGAAGACGATGCCCTGGGCGCCCTCGCCGATCCGGGCCGTCAGCCGGAACCCGCCGAGCTCGGGGGGATCGGTGGCGCGCAGCGGACGGGTCTCCGGCATTCAGAACCTCCACGACGATGCGGAGAAAGCAGACTATCCGCGCCCGCCGGGCGCCCCTCCGGGACGCGCCGGGCGCGCGACCCGGCCGATGCGGGGGGCTGAGCGGGTTTCATGAACCGCCCGCGTGCTCCTTGAGTTCCAGGTCGATGAAGGCGCCGATCATCGCCCGCCACACCGTCTCGGCGACGCCGGGTGCGAGCCCGGTCGCCGCGGCCCGGCGGCGGGCGAGCGCGACGACCCGCTCCACCCGGTCGGGCGCGCGGACGTCCTGCTCGTCGGCCTTGAAGGCGGCGGCCGTCTTCACGAGCCCCTGCCGTTCGGCCAGCAATCGGACCAGCCGCTCATCGATCTCGTCGATCCGTGCCCGTACATCCGCGAGCGATTCCGGGGTTTCCATGCGCCCAAGCATGCCGGTCATCCGACGCGAGGGCGGTCCGGTCACGGGGAGGCGCCCACGCGCAGCAGCAGGTTCAGGAGTGCGGCCCGTTCGCCTTCGGAGAGCGGGGAGAACAGCTCGGTCAGGACCTCGTCGGCGATGTGCTGCCCAGCTTCGAGGATCTTCTCGCCGGCGGGTGTCAGGCGGTGTTCCCTGCTGCGCCGGAGGCCGGGGCGCCGGTCGATGAGACCTTGGGCGGCCAGTCGTCCGGCGAGCGCCCCGAACGCCTGCTCGCTCTGGAACGTCTCCGCGGCGAGCGCCCGGGCGGACGCTCCAGGGGCGCGGCTGATCGCGCGCAACGCGTCCCACTGCGCGAGCGTCGTGCCGGCGCCGGCGAGCCTGCTGTCGAGCGCGCGGTGCTGCCGGTAACGGGCCTGTCTGACCGCTCGTGCGAGAACCTGCACTTCAACGGGCATGCCACAAGAATAGAAGCGGTCGCGCGTCGTGCTCGGGAGCGACGCCTACACCGGGTTTCTGGACGACGCTATGAGATCGCGGTACCAGCCGTAGGACTTCTTCGGCGTGCGCTTCTGCGTCTCGTAGTCGACGTGGACGAGGCCGAACCGCGGGTGGTAGCCCTCCGACCATTCGAAGTTGTCCAGGAGCGACCAGGTGAAGTAGCCGCGGATGTCGACGCCCTCGTCGATGGCCGTGCGCATGGCCTTGATGTGGGCGTCCAGGAACTCGATGCGGGACGAGTCGTCCACGACGCCGTCCGGGCCGGCCTCGTCGGCGAACGAGCATCCGTTCTCGGTGATGTAGAGCGGCGGCAGGTCGTAGCGGGAGTCGAGCGTCCGGAGCAGGGACAGCAGGGCGTCCGGGACGATCGGCCAGCCCATCCCGGTCGTCGGGTACTCGGTGATGTCCACGATGTCGAAGGGGAGCGGCCCCTCCGCCGGAGTCGTCAGCCGTGTCGGGTTGTAGTAGTTCACGCCGAGGAAGTCGATGGGCGAGGCGATGACCGGCAGGTCCTCGGGACGCACGAACGGCGCGTCCCCCATGAGGTCCGGGTAGCGGCCGAGCAGGACGGGGTCGGTGAACAGCCGGTTCATGAACGCGTCGAAGGCGTCCGCGGCCGGCTGGTCGCCGGGGGACGCGGCCCAGGCCGGGGAGTAGTGGTTCGTCAGGCCGACCTGGCGGGCACCGCGGCTGCGCAGGGCGTTGACGGCGAGGCCGTGGCCGAGGAGCTGGTGGTGCGCGGTGGGAAGCGCGTCGAGCAGGAGCGCCTGGCCAGGGGCGTAGACGCCGAACGCGTAGCCGTAGGCCATGACGACCACGGGCTCGTTCAGGGTTATCCACATTTCCACGCGGTCCGCGAGCCGCTCGGCGGCCAGGTAGGAGAATTCGGCGAACCGGTAGGCGGTGTCGCGTTCCATCCAGCCGCCGGCGTCTTCGAGCGGTTGCGGGAGGTCCCAGTGGTAGAGGGTGGCGGCGGGGGTGATGCCGGCGTCGAGCAGCCCGTCCACCAGACGGTCGTAGAAGTCGAGGCCCTTCGGGTTCACCGGGCCGTTCCCGGACGGCTGTACGCGCGGCCACGCGATCGAGAACCGGTACGCGTCGACGCCGAGGCCGGCCATCAGAGCGACGTCCTCCGGCCAGCGGTGATAGTGATCACAGGCGATGTCGCCGGTGTGGCCGTCCCGGACGCGCCCGGGCGTGTGGGAGAAGACGTCCCAGGTGGACGGTCCCCGCCCGTCCTCCTTGACGGCGCCCTCGATCTGGTAGGCGGCGGTGGCGACGCCCCAGCGGAAGCCTTCCGGAAGCCCCATCGCGGTTCCCCTCCCCGGCATGCCCTGCAGGAATGCGAATAGCCTTCGGATATTAGTGCCGGGGTGGTGCGCGCGGAAGACTCCCATGACTCCGGGGTGGTGAACGGCGTGCTGAGCATGCCCGGCACGGGCCTGTTCGGGGGACAATGGCGGGGTGACCGACATCCGTACCCCGCTCCGCCGCCGTCCCGCCCAGCGCCGCAGTGCCGAACGCGTGCAGCGGATGCTCGACGCCTGCGCGGACATTCTGGACGAGGACGGCTACGACGGCCTCACCACCACGCGCATCGCCCAGCGCGCGGAGGTGGCGATCGGTTCGGTGTACCAGTTCTTCCCCGACAAGCGCGCGGTCGCGCAGGCGCTCGCGCTGCGCAACCTGGAGGAGTTCGGCGACCGGATCTCGGCCCGGCTCGCCGAGGGCGGGTTCGGCGACTGGTCCGACACGGTCGGCGCGATCATCGAGATCTTCGTGGAGATGCACCGGACCGTCCCCGGCTTCAAGGTGCTGCGCTTCGGCGACGTCGCCGACGTCAACCTGCTCGACTCCGACGCCGACAACAACGCGGTGGTCGCCGACCGGCTCCGCACGATGATCGTGGAGACGTTCGGCGTCCAGGACACCCCCGGCCTCGCCACCGCCCTGGCCATCTCGGTCGAGGCCGGCGACGCCGTCCTGAAGATGGCGTTCCGCCGCAGCCCGGAGGGCGATCCCGAGATCGTCGCCGAGGCCGAGCGCCTGATCCACGGCTACCTGGCCGCGCACATTCAGGAGTCCTGAGGCGGAACCCGTCCCGCACCGCGCGCTTCCCTGGCCGCGCGCCGGCCCGCCGGTGACCCGTTCCCGGCCGACGGCCTGCGGGAAACGGCGGATGACGGGGGTTCGCTGTGGCAGACTCCCTCCGCAAACCGACACAGAACGGGTGAGTTCGCTGGACGAAGAGAGACTCCAGGCGCAGCACAGGCTGCTGATCCGGCAGCGGGTGCGCCTGATGGTGAACCAGTACGAGGTGCACGCCGAGGGGCCGGGCGGCCAGGAGGGCGAGCTGCTCGCCTTCGCACAGCAGAAGCGGCTGGCGTTCAAGGAGCAGGTCACCCTGTACTCGGACGACTCCAAGACGCGTCCGATCCTCGGGTTCAAGGCGCGCAAGCGCATCGACCTCGCGTCGGCCTATGACATCACGGACGCGCACGGGCAGCCGATCGGCATGTTCCGCAAGGACTTCAAGAAGTCGCTGCTCGCCTCGACCTGGCATCTGGAGCAGCCGGGCCTCGGCGTGACGACGGGCAGCGAGCGCAACAAGTTCGTGGCGGTGCTGCGGCGGATCTGGCAGTTCATCCCTTACGTGGAGAACCTGCCGTTCGCCTGGCCGTACCACTTCGACTTCCATGCCGGCGACCAGGTGGTCTTCTCCGTCGAGAAGAAGTTCGGGTTCCGCGACCGCTACGTCGTCGAGATCAACGACCCGCGCCTCGACCGCCGCCTGGTCGTCGCCCAAGCCGTCGGCTTGGACGCCCTCCAGTCCCGCTAGGCGGGTTCCGGCGTCTCTCTGGTCTCGGCGCGCTTTACATGTTACGAAGGTATGTAAAGCCGTGGGCGGAGCACATCCGCGTCGCGATCGCGCGGCGTCACCCCTGGAGGAGGATCCCCGTGAGTTCCTACGACCTCTACTCCACGCCGGTCCCGACCGAGACGTGGAACGTACCGATGGCGGGCGACACCCGCTTCACCTGGGAGTACGACGACGGACGCGACCGGCTGCTGAGCCTGTACCAGAAGGGCAAGGACAAGCAGTGGGACGCGCAGAAGCGCATCGACTGGGACATTGACGTCGATCCGATCAACGTCGCCGGCCTGCCGGACAACTTCAACCCGCTGTTCGGGTCCGACATCTGGGAGAAGATGTCGCAGAAGGAGCGGGACGAGTTCGGCCGGCACCAGGGCTCGTGGCTGTTCAGCCAGTTCCTGCACGGCGAGCAGGGTGCGCTGAACGTGTCGGCGCGCATCGTCCAGTCCGTCCCGGACCTGGACTCGAAGTTCTACGCCGCCACCCAGACCATGGACGAGGCGCGGCACGTCGAGCTGTACACGAAGTTCGTGCACGAGAAGATCGGCATGTACTACCCGATCAACCAGGACCTGGCGAAGCTGCTCGCCGAGTCCCTGGAGGACAGCCGCTGGGACCTGCCGTACCTCGGCATGCAGGTCCTCATCGAGGGGCTCGCCCTCGCCGCGTTCGGGCTCTACCGCGACATGTCGACGAACCCGCTGGTCAAGCAGCTGCTCGCGTACGTCATGCAGGACGAGGCGCGGCACGTCGCGTTCGGGCGGCTCGCGCTCAAGGACTACTACGCCGAGCTCACCGACAAGGAGCGGGCCGAGCGCGAGGAGTTCGTCGTCGAGGGCTGCTACCTGATGCGCGACCGTTTCAAGGGACGCGAGATCTTCGAGCAGCTCGACATGCCGGTCGACAAGTGCATGGAATTCGTCGACAACTCCGACATGTACACCCTCTATCAGTCCCTGCTGTTCAGCCGGATCGTTCCCTGCGTCCGGGACGTGGGGCTCTGGGGTGACAAGGTACAGGCCGCCTACCAGGACATGGGCGTCCTCGACAACGCCAAGGCCGACCTCGAGGCCCTGATGAAGCAGGACGAGGACATCGCCGAGAAGGTCGACGAGGAGCGCTACGCGGCCGAGCTCGCCGCCCGCCAGAAGGAGGTCGACCAGGCCATCTCCCTCGGCTCGGCCGAGTAACCGCGGGCCAGGTCAGGCGGGGGCGTCCTTCGGGGCGCCCCCGCTTCATGCTTTGTCGGACCTTGTCGCAATTTCCCTTTCCGGGCGGTCGCCGCCTTCACGTAGATCTTTATTGTCTTCGGTGATTGATTCTCGAATTGGCGGCGCGTGCGGTACCGGCGTGTACTAACGTCCCCGCTCGACGGTGCGCCGGATGAGCATGCCGCGCGGGCGCACAATCACACGCGCAGGGTCAATCCCAAAAACCCCGGGGGGAAAGAATGAATCGATCCGCCAAAAGCCTGCTGAGCCTTTCCGTCCTCGCTCCGGTCGTCGCGGCGCTCGCCGTGGCGGCCGCACCGGCGAACGCGGTGCCGGGCCCGTCCACCTCGCTCCTCTACGACACCACCGCGGCCGCCGCCCCTGTCACGAGGACGCTCCCGGCCCGCGTCACCGGCACGGCCGGCCAGACCGTCGAGACGGGCACCGGCGTCGTCGACGGCGTCATCCGCAAGGTCCCGGCGTCCTCCGCCGGGCATGGCCTTCCGGCGGCGTCCAAGCTCCGCGCCGAGCGCGCCGGGTGCAAGCTGAACCCGGACACGCGGCTGCCGGCCGTCGGCAAGGCCCCGATCGGCGGCCTTCCGAAGGGCGACTGCCTCGGCGTGACACGGCGCCTCGACAGCGACCCGGGGTCGGTGCTGCCCGTCCGGCCCGGCAAGGCCGGCGGGGCGCTGCTGGGGCACGCCGGCAAGGTCGGCAAGGCGGTGCCCGGCGGCAAGATCGGCCAGCTCACCGGGGCGCGGCCGGGCCTCCCGGTCGCCCGCCGGGCGGAGATGCCGGTGAGCATGGCCCTCCCGGGCCCGACCGGCGGGCTGCCGAACGTCCCGTCCCCGCTCGGCGGTGGCCCCCTCGGGCTGCCGGTCGGCTCGCTCGTCCCGGCGACCGGACGGTACGCCGCTCCGGAGCCGTCCCGCGACGTGCTCGGCCAGGCCAACGTCACCGTGAACAAGGTCGGTGCCGGGCTCGGCAAGACCGGGGACGGGGTGGGCAGCGTCGTGGACGTGCTGAAGGCCAAGAACCGCCTCGCCAGGTCGGCGGACGGCCCGCTGTCCATGCCCGGCGCCCCCGGGCTCGGCCTCCCGGCGCTGCCGGGTATCGGCTGACACGGGGTCTCTCGTCCCACGTCACGGGGCGTTCCGGCGGAAGCGGTCTTCCACCGGAACGCCCCGTTCCGTTTGGTCGTGAGCATTTGTTATCTGCCCGAGATACGCGTTCTATGGCAGGTAAAGACGATCTTGAAAAGCGGTCACCCAGCGAAGTTGATCAGCTTCGCACGGCAAAGGCTCGGGTGACAAAGCCCACAAACCAGGGCCCTGCGGCTTGATTCACGCGGATCACAACGTACGGTCAAGGACTTGTGCGGCATCTGAGAGATCGAAAAGTGAAGATGCCTTTCCAGCCGCACCTGCCGGACGCCGGACCGCGACGACGCGGGCGCGCCTGAGAGAGCGGCGCGGAGGCGGGCTGAGAAGCCCGCGGGCGGCGGGGGATTCGGGGACGACCGACGTCGCCCGACCGCGCCGCGAGAACGGCGGTATGCCACGCCGGGCGTCCGGGGTCCTGTCCCCTAACAAAGGACTCCTCTGTGGGTAGCCCTGTCAGGCGTCTTCTTCGCGTACGCCTACGAACCATCCTGATCGTCTCCGGCGCCGCCGTCGCCGTCCTGGCAGTGGGCGCGTTCGCCCTGGCGGGCGCGGACGGACCCGCGAAATCGGCGCGGGCGGCGCAGTCCACGCCGCAGACCCCCGACCCGCTGGCGGACCGGCCGGACGGCGACCCGCGGGTGAGCCGGGGCAAGCCCCGCTCACCGGAGCCGTCGCCTTCGAAGACCCCCGGAAAGAAGCCGGCGAAGCCCGACGCGACCGCCGCGCAGGTGGCGAAGCCCGCTAAGAAGAAGCAGTACAAGGTCGTGAAGTCGGGTTCCTGCCAGGCCTCCTACTACTCGGAGGGGCAGATGACCGCCAGCGGTGAGCCGTTCGATCCCAGCGAGCTGACGGCGGCGCACAAGACGCTGCCGATGGGCTCGAAGGTCCGCGTGACCAACAAGAACAACGGCCGTTCGGTCATCGTCCGCATCAACGACCGCGGCCCGTACGCGGGCGGACGCTGCCTGGACCTGTCCAGGGCCGCCATGGAGAAGGTCGGCGGCACCGGCGCGGGCATCATCCCCGTCCGGTACGAGGTGCTGTCCCGCCGCTGATCCCCGCGGTTCCCTCACCCGCCCGGCGGGCGCCGGAGCGTGCCCGCCGGGCGATCAGGACCGGTGGCCGACGCCGGCGCCCGTCCGCGGCGGGGCGGTTTCCTGCCCGCCCGGCGACCAGGACCCGTGCCGCGTGTCCACCGGCTGGGTGACGCCCGCCTCGGAATGCGGGACGCCGGCCGGGTCGGCGGTTTCCCGTGGAACATCCACGGGTTGCGTGGCGCCGGCAGCGGCCTCCGCGCGCGTGTCCCGGGGTGCCTGATCGGCGAGGTGGTCGCGGAACCAGTCGGTGAGGACGCCGTCCACCCGGACCGCCTCGGTGATCGGCGGGCGGGGCTCGGTGCCCGGTTCGGCGGCCAGCGCGTGGCCCATGCGGAACGTGGCGGACTCCACCGAGCCACCGTGCCTGCGCAGCTGGTCGCGGAGCGCCGTGATCTCCCGGGTGGGGACGACACGGTCCTTGGCCCCGCCGATGAGCAGGGCCGGGACGTGCCGTCCGGCGATGTCCGCGGCGTGGGAGCCGAGGTCGAGCCGTTCGGCCAGCGCGAGGGCCTGGTCCGTCCAGGCGCGTTCGCGGCCGGACCGCTTCTCCACCGCGCGTGCGGCCCGCGACGGCGCGACGACGGGCGCCACGAGCGCGACCGTGCTCACCGGCACGGCACCCTGTGCCACGGCCAGCAGCGCGGCGGCTCCGCCGGCGCTGAAGCCGGCCAGCCCGACCGGCCCGTCCGGGATCGAGAGGTCGCGGCGGATCTCCGCGAGCGCGTCCGGTAGCCGCCGGGCGGCGTTCTCCACGGCCACGCAGTACGCCTCGATGTTCTCGGTTTCCAGGATCGCGCCCGAGCCGAGACCGCCGGGCGAGCGTCCGGGCAGGTCGAGGTAGACGCGCCACACCGGCACGCCCGTCATCGGGATCGCCGCCGCGAGCGCGGTCGCGGTGCGGGGCGGGTCGAACCCTGGCCAGGCCACGATCAGCCGGGTCGGGCCGGACGCGGACGCGTCGACCGCGGTCGGCGGCAGCGCGACGTACGCGTCGCCTGCTGCGGTGCCATGGACGGGGCGGTTCGTATGCTCGCCGCTCATATCGATACGTCAGCTCCTGCGATGCTCGACGGGCCATGCCGGTCGGTGCCGGGGGAGGCGGCGCTCCTCCCGAACGTCCCATGCTTCCAGCGAACACCGGGCAACACGCCGTGAATCGCCGCACGTTGCCCAGGAGAGTGATGAAGAACTCACTTGTGGTAACCCAGATCGCACGTTAAGGGAAGGAAGCCTCGGCGATCATTCCGGCGCCGGTTCGGGCGCCGCGGCTGTGACACGGGCCTCATGCCCGGTTCGAGGGAACAAATCCGACACCCGTCACGTCCTAGACATACGTGGGCGCCGCGGGGGCGCGCCCTCACGACATCTGGATGAGGAGTACTGGTGGACAGGAAGCGCAGTGCGGCCGCCGCCGGGCAGGCTTGGCAGATCTACCGCGAGACGCTGGAGCCCGAAGCCCCCGGGCTCTGGGAGCGTATTCGCGCCGTTCCCCGGATGCTCAAGTCGGTCCTCCGCGGGCAGTACAAGGGCATGTCCTTCGGGACGCTCGGACTGCTCGCCCTAGGCCTCGTCTACATCATCTCCCCGATCGACGCCATCCCCGACGTGATCCCCATCGCGGGCCTCGCCGACGACACCGGACTCGCCTTCTGGCTTGCCGCCGTCCTCGTCAAGTCCGCGGGCGACTTCGTCACCTGGGAGCGCGGCGGACGCCCCACCGTCATCGTCGGCGAACCGGTCGACTAGACCTCCCGCCAAGGGCGAGACCACCCTGTGGTCTCGCCCTTTTCATGTCGTCGGGCCCAGTTCCTTGGCGAAGCGCTCCGCTGCGTCCCGCATGATGGGGACGACGTTGGGAACGGCCTCGTGCGTCATGCGTCCAGACGGACCCGAGACGGAAATCGCCGTCAGCGTCGGCGCGCCTTGCAGCGCCACCGCGACGCAGCGGACACCGATCTCCTGCTCCTCGTCGTCCAGCGCGTAACCCTGTTGGCGAATCTTCCCGAGTTCTTTCAGCAACGCCTCTGGGTCGGTGATGGTCTTGGGTGTGTGCGCGTCCATACCCGTCCGGGCGAGGATCTCCCTGACGCGGTGGTCGGACAGTTGCGACAGGAGCGCCTTCCCCACGCCCGTGCAATGGGGCTGGACGCGCCGTCCCACCTCGGTGAACATGCGCATCGAGTGCTTGGACGGCGCCTGCGCGACGTACACGGCCTCGTCGCCTTCGAGGACGGCCATGTTGGCCGTCTCGCCGACCTCGTCCACCAGCCGGGCCAGCACCGGACGCGCCCATGTGCCCAGCAGGCGGCTCGCGCCCTCGCCGAGTCTGATGAGCCGCGGCCCCAAGGCGTAGCGCTTGGACGGCTCCTGACGCACGTAGCCCTGGTTCACCAGCGTCCGCATGAGCCGGTAGATCGTCGGCATCGGCAGCCCGGAGACCTCCGTCAGCTCCGACAGCGCCATCTCGCCCCCCGCGTCCGCCAGATGCTCCAGCAGATCGAACGCACGCTCCAGCGACCGAACGGCCTCCGCCACCCCGTGTCTCCTCTCCCCTGCAACCCACCCGATTCTACGGAGAATTGATTTCGCTATGCGAAAGACAGCGAGTTGCCAGAGTGATGCACGTTACTCGCGTGGATGACCTGGCAATAACTGTCTGTGCCCGGCGCCACGTCGCCGCCCCCTGGCAGCCGTAAGGAAACGCTAGGGGGATCGAGTGCGAGAGGGGCGCCGAAGAAGACGCTGGGGCGCGACCGCGGCGAGTGGTGCGCTGGCCGTGCCGCTGATGGTGACGAGCCCAGCCGCCCAAGCCGTACCGGACGGACACCCGTCGGCGGTCCGCTTACTCATGGACACGGCGACCCACGGTGCCACGACCCTCGGACAGGACTACGCACTCGCGTACACGGTCCGTCTGCGGGCCCAAGGCGGCGTCGCGCATCAGGTCGCGTTGCGCCTCACTGCCGAGCGTCCACTCTCTTGGACGAACCACTCACCGGAGTGCTCAGAAACCGAAACCCGCCGCGAACTGCGCTGCGCCCTAGGCGACGTCAGTGCGGACCCCCGTGCGCGGACGGGCACTGTACGCATCCCTGCGTCGATGGTGTCGGGACCGTCCGCGAGACCCTTGGCCATCGTCGCCGTGGCGGACGCCTCCAATGCCCCCGGCCGGTCGACCCGAGCGGTGTTCGACTTCTCCGGAACCGCCCCGGACCCCCGCAAGGACCACCCTGCCGCTACACCCCGGCCCTCCGGGGCCGAACCCGGCAAGCACCCCAGCGTCCAAGGCCGCCCCGCCCCCCGGCCGTCCGGTCCGAAGCCGAGCCCGAGCGGCAAACCCACCGGCTGCGCAGGAAACACGGGGGCGCCGTGTCCTGCGGTCCAGCCATCTGGAGAGAAGCCGACCGCAGGCCCCCAGCCGGGCGGGGCGGGCAAGCCCAGGTCGTCTGGGGTTAGGCCGAGCCCGGGTGGTTGTCATGGGCCTTGCTCCAGCGGAACGCCGGAAGCGAGCACCCAGCCCAGCGTGAGCGGCAAACCCACCGGCTGCGCAGGAACCAATGGCGGGTGTCCTGCGGTCCAGCCGTCCGGGGGGAAGCCGACCGCAGGCCCCCAGCCGGGCGGGGGCGGCAAGCCCAGGTCGTCTGGCGTGAGGCCGAGCCCCGGGGGTTGTTCTGGGCCTTGCCCGAGCGGAAAGCCGGGAGGGCCCACTCAGCCTGGCGGGGGCGGCGAACCCACCGACTGCGCAGGAACCAATGGCGGGTGTCCTGCCGTCCAGCCGTCCGGGGGGAAGCCGACCGCAGGCCCCCAGCCGGGCGGGGCCGGCAAGCCCAGGTCGTCTGGGGTTAGGCCGAGCCCGGGTGGTTGTCATGGGCCTTGCTCCAGCGGAACGCCGGGAGGGGGCACTCAGTCAGGCGGGGGCGGTAAACCCAACGACTGCGGAGGAAACAGGGGCGGGCCGTGTCCTGCGGTCCAGCCGTCTGAGGGAAAGCCGAGCGCGGGTTCCCAGCCAGGTGGTGGTAGCGCGTCTTCGCACTGTGCGCCCGGGTGGTCGTGTTCGCCGGTTCCGTGGTCCGGCGGTGGGACGCCGCGAGGGGACGGCCCGGCGCCCTGCGATGGTGCGGGCTGCCCGGATGAGGCCGCTCCGGGCGATGGAGTGCCCAGCGTCCCCGAAATGCCGGACGCGCCGGAGCCGTCGATGCCCGCGCCGTCGGTTCCGGGGCCGGACGCGGTGGTGCTGCCGCCGTTGACCGCTCCGTCGCAGACGCAGGCAGCCGGTGGGGAGAGCCAGATGACCCTGATGTCCCCGGCCGGGATGGAAGAAGGGGACGAGACGGACTGGGCGGCCGTCGTCGGCGTGGCGCTCGTGGCCGAGATCGGGTTGCTGTGGGCCGCCGCGTGCATCGCGCTGTGGCGGCGCCGGATCGCGCTCGGCCGCGCCAGGTCCGGCACGCCCGAGGACTGGACGGGGTGACGTCGGCGCAGGGGCCGGGACGACGCGAACGGTGGTGTGCCGGTTCCGGACAACCGAATCGGCGGTTGAGTGTCCCGGTACCACCCCAAATGGGGTCCGGTGTCAGTAAGCTGACCGCCTGGCGGTAAACACTGTCGTGACGGACAGGGGATCCGGTATGTCAGACGCGACGCTGCAGTGCCCGAAGTGCGAGTCGAAGCTCGACACCCATGAACGCCGCGGGGTCGTGATCGAGGAATGTCCGGGGTGCAAGGGCGTGTTTCTCGATCGCGGCGAGTTGGAACAGCTGATCGACGCCGAGAGTCGTTACCTGGCGGAGCTTCCGGACGAGGTGAACCCCGAGACGACCTATCAGGGACGGCATCGCCGGGGCATCGTGCAACAGATCTTCTCGTAGCCCCGGGCACGGTCGGTGACCAGCCGGATCCCCAGATGTAAAGGGGAAATTCCTCTTGTCACGGCGGTGACAAACAGCGCTTTGGCGAATGTGACCGCGAGCTAATATCGCGCACTGACTACCATCCGGTAGCTTGACGATCATCGCTGGTCGCCAGGGGCGTCCGGACACGGTCGTCCGGCAGGCGCGGCGCACCTCGGCCGGCGGCGTCACCCCCTCACGGCGCCGCACCCGGCCCGGCTCCTCGGGAGATGATCAATGGCTTTGGGCTCGCTGCTTCCCGAACTCCTGCCCGGCGGCTCCGGCCGGACTCCGCTGATCGAGCGGATCGCGAGGTGGGCGAGGGAGAAGCCGGACGCCCCGGCCTTCACCTTCGTCGACTACTCGGCGGACCCGTCCGGCGCGCACCGCACGCTGAGCTGGGCCGAGGCGGACCGGCGCGCCCGGGCCACCGCCGTGACGCTCCGGCAGGTCACCGGGCCCGGGGAGCGGGCCGCGCTGCTGCTGCCGCAGACGCTCGAATACATGATGACCATGCTCGGCGCCCTGTACTCGCACGTCATCGCGGTGCCGCTGTTCTCGCCGGACCTGCCCGGGCACGCTGACCGGCTGATCGGCGCCTACGCCGACGCCGAACCCGCGGTGATCGTCACGACGCGGAACGCGCTGCCGCACGTGGAGAAGTTCCTCGCCGACCACGACGTCCCGCGGCCGAAGGAGGTCGTGTTCGCCGAGGAGATCGACCTATCCCTGGCGGACCGGTGGGAGGACGAGCCGATCGCCTTCGACGACGTCGCCTACCTGCAGTACACGTCGGGGTCGACGCGCCGCCCGGCCGGAGTGGAGATCACCCACGGGAACGTGACGGCGAACGCCGCGCAGTTGTGGGCCGGGTGGGCGCCCGAGAAGCCGGATCCCGAACTGGTGAGCTGGCTGCCGCTGTTCCACGACATGGGCCTGATCGCGACGATGGCGCTGCCGCTGGTGCGCGGCGACCACGCGATCTACACCGATCCCGTCTCGTTCATCATGAACCCGATGCGGTGGCTTCAGCTGATCGCGGAGCGCCCGGGCAAGAACGTGTACACCGCGGGGCCGAACTTCGCCTACGAGTACGTCGCGTCCATGGCCTCACCGGAGAAGGTCGCCGGCCTGGACCTGTCCGGGCTGACGACGTGCCTGAACGGGGCCGAGCCGATCCGGACGGCGACGCTGTCCACCTTCGCGGACGCGCTCGCCCCGGCCGGGCTGCGGCCGGGCGCGCAGGCCCCGGGATACGGACTGGCCGAGGCGACGGTGTTCGTCACCGCGGCGGCGGAGGACGTCCCGCCGAAGGTCATCTCCGTCGACCGGGACGCGCTCGCCCAGGGCGACCTGCGGCTCCGCGACAAGGACGGCGAGGGGACCAGCGCCCTGGTGTCGTGCGGGCGCCCGTCCGGGCAGATCGTCGCGATCGTCGACCCCGAGACGTGCGCCGAGCAGCCGGACGGGAGGGTCGGCGAGATCTGGGTGCACGGCCCCAATACGGCACTCGGCTACTGGCGCAACTCCGAGCGCAGCCAGGACACGTTCGGCGGCGAACTGTCCGAGCCTGGGGAGTTGCCGTCCGGACCTTGGATGAAGTCCGGTGACTACGGTGTCGTCCACGGCGGCGAGTTGTACGTCACGGGCCGCATCAAGGATCTCGTCATCGTGGACGGCCGCAACCACTATCCGCAGGACATCGAGGTCACCACCCAGGAGGCGCACCCGGCGATCCGTCCCGAATACGTTGCCGCCTTCGCGCTCACGGGGGAGGAGACCGAGCGCCTGGTCGTGGTCGCCGAACGCAACCGTCGTGTTCCTCTCGGACGTCTGGACGTGGACGAGGTGGAGTCGGCCGTGCGTGGAGCCATCAACGTCGAGCACGAGATGAGCGTCCACGACTTCGTCTTGATCGAACCGGGTGGCGTCTCCCGGACGTCCAGCGGAAAGATCGCACGCGCGGCGACTCGGCAGCGCTATCTGGACGGGGACCTGGCAACGACCACGGCCCGCCTGGCGTCTCGTAAGTGACCACGGAAGAGCGGTCACCGGGAGCAAGGGAGCTCCCAGGAGGCCGTGGCGAAACAGGAGGATCATGCTTTCGGGGCTGGGGCGTCTCATCCACCGGCGACGCTGGACCAGCCTTGTCCTGATCCTGGTCATGACCGTGGTCGCGGGCGCCTGGGGACTGGGCGTGTTCTCCAAGTTCAAGGAGGGCGGCTTCGAGGACCCGGACGCGTCGTCGACACTCGTCGCCAAGCTGGGCGCGACCTACTTCGGCAGCACCAACCCCGACGTTCTCGTTCTCTATACGAGCGACACCCTGACGGTGGACGACCCGCGCTACGAGTCCGCTGTCGTCACGACCATCGCGCGCCTGCCCAAGGACCAGGTCGAGGAGATCATCTCGTACTGGTCGTTCGACGGTAAGGCCGCGCACTCGTTCGCGTCCCACGACCGGCGCTCCACGTTCGTCGCGATAAAACTGCGCGGCAAGGACGGTGCGGCCCAGATAGAGAACTACCACGCCATCAAGGACCGCCTGGCGGTGCCAGGGCTGCGCGTCCAGTACGGCGGCAACATTCCGCTGGGTGAGGAGTTCGGCAAGCAGGTCGTCACCGACATCGTCCGTGCGGAGACCATCACCGCGCTGCCCCTGCTCATCTTGCTCGTCATCCTGTTCGGTGCCTTGACGGCGTCGTTCCTGCCGATGGCCGTGGCCGCGTTCTCGATGATCGGCGGACTGGCCGTCCTCCATGTGGTGACGTATGCCGCCGATGTGACGTCGTTCGCCCTAGAGGTCGTCACCATGATGGGTGTCGGTCTCGCGATCGACTACTCGCTCTTCATCATCAGCCGCTTCCGGGAAGAGCTACAGCGCGGCATGGCCGCGCAAGGACTGCCCCAGGGCAAACCGTGGAAAGGGGAAGCCGACAAGGCTGCGCGCAAGGCCGCGAAGAACGCGCACAGGACGGCGCTCAAGCCCGTTCGTGAGGCGGCTCTGGCCGCGACCATGGCGACCGCGGGCCGCACCATCATGGTCAGCGGCATCACCGTATCGGCCGCTCTCGCCGGGCTTCTTCTGTTCCCGCAGATGTTCCTCAGGACGATCGGGCTCGCCGGAATAGCCACCGTCATGGTGGCCGTGTTCGGAGCCACGGTCTTGTTGCCGACTCTCCTGGCGCTCCTAGGGCCGCGCGTCGAATTCGGACGGATGCCGTGGCGGCGTCCCACATCCAAGCGCGCGCAGCGAGACCCGGACAGCGGCTTCTGGTACAGGCTCGGCCACAGCGTGATGAAGCATCCGCTGCCGTACTTCGCCGTCGTGCTCGTCATCCTTGCCGTGATGTTCGGGCCGTTCCTGAACGTCCAGTTCGGCAGCGTGGACGCCCGCGTCCTGCCCAAGGACAGCCCGACGCGCGCCGTGGTCGAGACGGTCAAGAAGGACTTCCCCAACGGGTCCGCCGAACCCATCGACGTCGTCGTGTCGGGCGACCTCATCCCGCGCGACTGGACGCCCTCGGGAAAGGGCGATCCCATCCCGCCCTACCTGGAACAGTTCAGGAAGCGCCTGGCAGCCCTCCCAGGTGTCACCGAAGCCCAGTACACGGGCTATTCGGGTTCCTATGGGGGCGTGCGCATCTCCGTCACGCACAAGTACGAGCCGATGGACCAGCACGCCCAGGACCTCGTCACGAAGATCCGCGGGATGAGCCTGTCCAAGGACGGCTACCCGATGCACATCGACGTCGGCGGCAGCACGGCCGCGCAGATGGACCTGATGTCGAGCCTGATGAAGTCCCTGCCCAAGATGGCGCTCGTCGTCGGGATCGCCACGTTCATCCTGCTGTTCATGTTCTTCGGGTCGATCGTCCTGCCGTTGAAGGCGATCGTCATGAACGTCCTGTCGATCGGCGCCTCGTTCGGCGCGATCGTGTGGGGCTTCCAGTACGGGCACCTCGCCGGGCTGCTGGACTTCACTCCGACCGGCGGCGTCGAGGCCACGAGCATGATCCTCATCCTGGCGGTCGTGTTCGGCCTGTCCATGGACTACGAGGTCTTCCTGCTCAGCCGCATCCGCGAGGAATGGGACCTCACCCACGACAACCGTGTCGCCGTCGCGTCCGGCATGCAGCACACGGGCGGCATCATCACCAGCGCCGCGCTGCTGTTCCTCCTGGTCATCGCCGCTTTCAGCATGG
This sequence comes from Spirillospora sp. CA-128828, assembly GCF_050945415.1. NCBI lineage: Bacteria > Bacillati > Actinomycetota > Actinomycetes > Streptosporangiales > Thermomonosporaceae > Spirillospora > Spirillospora sp. CA-128828. The sequence continues at coordinate 9,282,427 of NZ_CP191986.1, read as the reverse complement.
CGGGAATCACGGTCGTGAAGCTGATCGGCGTCGGCATGTTCGTCGCGGTCGTCGTGGACGCCGCGCTCGTCCGCTCCCTCCTCGTCCCGGCCACGATGCGCTTCATGGGCGCGGCCAACTGGTGGCTCCCGGGCTTCCTCGCGGGCCTGCACGCCCGCATGGACCTCCGCGAACGCGCCGTCCTGGCGCCGTCAGGCGGCGCCGTGGCCCCACCCCGCCTTCCGGACGAGCAACCCTTCCCCTACGCCCTCCACTGGGAAGAGGCGGGCACCACGAGGTCGCAGGCCAGGCCCGCCTCCCAGGCGAACGCGGTCGAGCAGGCGCCGTGGGCGCCGTGGGCGGACGGTCCGCCGCGACCGAGGCCGCCGCTCGCCTCGCACACGAGGCGAGTGGTCGTCCCCAACCCGGACGGTTCAGGGTGGCACTGGGGCGAAGAGGACAGCCCCGCCTGACGCGGTCATGGCCTCTGCCGGCCGGTCACGCGAGCTTGCTCTCGATCCAGTCGACGCCGAAGTCCACCACGTCGGACGCCTCGAACAGGTGGCTCGTGGCGGCGCCGACCTTCCCCTGCCGTCCATGCCCGGCATCGATCATGTCGCGGGTGATGGCCTCGAAGGGGTCCTGCCCCTCCGGCACGACCGGGCTGTAGTCGAAAGCGCCGTCCTCGGAGTCGATGTCGTGAAAATGCCGCCAGACGCGGTCGCCGTTCACGGTGATGGGTTGTTCGTAGTCGACGAATCGCTTCCCCGGCGCCTTGGCGAGTGCCTCCGCGTGGTGCAGGAGGGTGAGGGTGTCCAACGGCGCCCCCAGCAGAAGGACCCGGCCGCCCATGGCGGTGAGACGGGCAAGGGGGCTGCCGGGACCGTGCGGGTCGTCCCAGGGGTGGTCGTCCATCAGGGAGTGCGCCGCCGGACCGAGGGCGGCGAAGCTGGCGTCGGGGTGGCGGCTGCGTACCGCGCCCGGCCGCCGTCGCAGCGCCTCGGGCAGCCGGCCGTTGTCGTGGTCGCCCTCACTGAGCCGCGGATCGAAGGCGGGATGCTCGGCGCGCACGGCGGCCTGCCATTCCGCGGGCCAGTCGCCGAAGTCGTAGGGCAGGGCGTCGTTCCAGCCGCAGGTGACCATCAGGGTGCCGCTGTCGCCGACGGTGTCCCGCAGCGCATCAATGACCGTCTGAGGGCCGCCGGCGACGTATCCCAGCGACGACATCCGGGTGTGGAACATCACGATGTCCCCGCCGGCCAGGCCGAGCCCGGACAGGCCGCGGACGAGTCCGCGGCGGGTGACCGGCCCGTCGGAGCGTTCGAGGAGGTCGAGCTCATCCATGATCGAAAGGTATGCGCATTCAGGGGAGCGAGTCGATGATCCGCAGCGCATTCCGCACGCCGTCCTCGTCCCGGATGAGCCACCCTAGTTCGCCCGCCCGGTCGGCCATCGCCTGATCCCGGACGGCCCGCCGGATCTTCCGGGCGAGCCGGGGCACCGTCATCGCCCGGAACGGCAACGGGGCGGGCCCCGCGCCCAGCGCCGCGACCCGCTCGCCCCAGTACGGCTGGTCACCGAAGAACGGGCACACCACCGTCGGCACCCCGGCCCGCAGCCCGGCCGCGGTCGTGCCGGCGCCCCCGTGATGCACGACGGCCGCCATTCGCGGGAACAGCCACGAATGCGGGACGTCCTGGACGGCGAAGACACGGTCGTCCGAACTCGCCGGGTCACCCTGGACAACGCCGCGGACGCCCGCGAGCTTCAGTGCCGCCCGCACGACCATCCCGGTCATCTCGGCGTCCTTCGGCACCATGCTTCCGAACCCGACGTACACCGGTGCGGGGCCTGCCGCCAGAAACTCCGCGAGCTCCCCGGGAGGCCGCCAATCAGGCTCATCGAGAAACCAGTAACCGGTCATGTTCACATTGGCGGCCCAATCCCGGGGCCTCGGAACGACCGCCGGACTGAAGCACGCCAGTACCGGGCCACCGGCCGCCCGCTCGCCCCGCAACGGCAGCCTCCGCAGCCCCAGCGACTCCTCCCGCCAGGGGTTGATGAAAGGGCGGGACAACTGCCACGCGATCTGATCGATCGCGCGGAAGCTGGCCCGATTCGCCCACGGACCGAGCAGCCGCGCCTGCGGAACGAACGGATGCGGAAACGCGCCGGTCGGCTCGCTCGGCTGAAAATGAATCAGCGCCCAGGGAACGCCGAGGTGCTCACCAATGTGCCGGGGAAGGAAACCGAGGGTGGGCCCGATGATCAGATCGGCGCCCTTGCAGGCGTCGGAACATTCCGCCAATAGCCGTTCGGCCATCGGCCCGATTATCCGCCGGAACCCGCCAAGGAACTTCACCGGATTCCGGCCGCCGGCCAGCAACTCCTGCCCGGCATCCGATTCGAGTATCTCCGCCGGATCCGCCGTCAGCGGCGCGAGTTCCAGCCCCGCCGCCGCGGCCATCGGCGAGTACCGCGCACTCGCCACCAGCCGCACATCGTCGCCCCGCGCCCGCAGCGCCCGTCCGAGCGCGACGCAGGGCTGTATGTCCCCCCGCGACCCCGCCGCGAAGATCACGATTCGGCTCACGTCGTCTCCTACCAGGCGTCGTTGCGGGGGGCGGTGTGGGGCTCCTCCGCCGAACGTTCCTCCGGAACATAGGGCTCGTACCACCCGTCCGGAGGCGCGGGCCGCTCCAGCTCGCCATCGACGTCGTCATCTGCCTTGGGGGGTGCCGGGGGTGTGGACGGGGGAGCCGGCCAGAGGGTCGGCAGGGACTCCGCTGGGCCGGTGGTCCAGGTGGCGGCGTCCTCGGGCGGCTTGGGGTCGGTGTCGGTCCACCAGTGCGGGCCCGGGGTGGAGGTCGGCATGGGGTCGTCCTCCCAGGTGAGGGGGAGCGGGAAGGGCTCGTTGAGCGGTGCGGCGCCGGTCACGGTGGCCGGTGCGGCGAGGGCCGGGACGGGGTCGCGGGGCGCCGCGGCAGGGCCCGGGCGGCGTGCCGGCTCCTCGGTGACGAGAGGGGACGACCTGCCGTGCTTCGGGCCCATCCAGCCGCGCCGGCTGGGCAGGGTGAAGCCGCTGATCAGGCCGCCGATGAGGACGAGGGCGGCGCCGAGGACGAGGCCGGAGGCGGTGCCGCCGCGGAACGTCTCCAGTTCCGCGGCGCTCGCGCCCTCGCCCGGGACGTGGTGGATGAGGAGGCCGAGGATCGCGATGCCGAACGCGCCCGAGGCTTCGCGGATCACGTTGATGATGCCGCTCGCGACGCCCGCCTGGTCTTCCGGGACGGCCTTCAGGACGTACATGACGAGCGGCATGCCCATCGCGGCGCCGACACCGACGATGAGGACGCCGGGCATGAGGTCGGCGTACTGGTCGCCCTGCTGGATGGTGGAGAACAGGAACATGCCGAAGGCCATCAGGGCGAGACCGCCGCCGATCGCCGGACGGGGGCCGAGTTTGGCGGCCAGCCAGAACGCGACCGGCGTCATCACCATGATGGCGATCGACGGGGGCAGCATCACCAGGCCCGCCTTGGGGGGCGAGAAGCCGAGGAAGCGCTGCAGGAACGTCGCCGAGTAGAAGATCATCCCGTTGAAGCCGATGCCGTAGAGCATCTGGGAGAGCAGCCCGCCCGCGAACACCCGGTTGCGGAAGAACCGGAGGTTGATCATCGGGTCCGGGGCCCAGCTCTCCACCAGGACGAAGCAGGTCAGCGCGATGGCGGCCAGCACGAACACGCTGATCACGGACGGGTCGGCCCAGCCGTGCTTGTTCCCCGACTCCAGCCCGTAGGTGAACGCGAACAGCATGGTGGCGGAGATGAGCACGCCCGGCAGGTCGACGCGGGCGTCGCGGTTGTCGCCCTTGCCGGTGAGGACGACGAGGCCGAGCAGGACGACCAGGACGCCCGGCACGATGTTGATCAGGAAGATCCAGCCCCAGTCCCACTGCTGGACGATGAACCCGCCGATGGTGGGGCCGAGGGCGGTGGCGCTGGAGGCGGCGCCGACCCAGACGATCGTGCCGAGGGAACGCTGCTTGTCGGTGCGTCCGACGGTGACCATGACCTGCGTCGCGGGCAGCGCGAGGGCCGCGCCGGCGCCCTGCGCGACGCGGGCGAGGATGAGGGTCGCGGAGTCGGGGGCGAGACCGCAGACGGCGGACGCGGCGGTGAAGACGACCATCCCGGACACGAAGGTGACGCGGCAGCCGTAGACGTCGGTGAGCCGCCCGCCCGCGACCATCAGGCAGGAGAACATCAGGATGTAGCCGGTCGCGACCCAGTCCTTGGCGGAGTTGGACATGCCGAGGTCGCTCATGATGGTGGGCAGCGCGTTCGCGACCACCGTGTTGTCCATGGTGATCATGAATGCGCTGACGGCCACCACCGCCAGCGCCCATCGGTATCGGCCGCGGGTCAACAGTCCGTGCGGCGTGAACTCCCGCACCGCCCGCGGGAAATCCGCCGCTTCCCCCTAATAACAGTCGTCGCTATTGTTACTATTGGTTCGCATCTCGTTACTCAGCCCTGACTCCGGGCCGGGGTACACCGACTATCCCATCACGCCACATTGGCTACTGCAGAGTCTTGTCATCACCGTGACAAGACGTGTGCGAGAAAAGTGGTCTGGATGCGCATCGTGAGCAGGTCGGCGTAAGACAAAGTGGTCCCTCCGCTCGATGAACGATCCCGGTTTCATGGGGGGAACCCACCGCATGCAGAGCAACGATCGTTCCGGGGCCGCGCGGGAGAACGCGCAGGACGAGACTCGGATCAGCGAGGATTCGATCCGCCGGCACCTGATCGAGCAGATCGCGCGCCGCTCCGGTTCCGCCGCCGCCGGGATCGACCCCGACCGGCCGCTGGAGGAGTTCGGGCTGGCCTCCCGGGACGCGGTCGCGATCGCCGGCGAGCTCGAGCAGATGCTGGGACGGGCCCTCCCGGCCACCCTCGTCTGGGAGCACCCGACGATCAACAAGCTCTCCGTGGCGCTGACGCGCGGGGACGGCCCGGCCGAGGCACCGCCGGAACCGGTCGTGAAGCAGGCCGCGCACGACGAGCCGATCGCCGTCGTCGGCATCGGGCTCCGCTTTCCCGGCGGCGACCGCGACCTGACCGGTCCCGCCGGCTACTGGCGATTCCTGACCGGACGCGGCGACGCGATCCGCGAAGTGCCGGACGGCCGCTGGGCCCCGTTCGACGACGGTTCCCCAGAGGTCGCCGACCTCCTCGACAAGACGACGAGGCTCGGCGGTTTCCTGGACGACATCGCCGAGTTCGACGCGCAGTTCTTCGGCATCACCCCGCGTGAGGCCGCGGTGATGGATCCGCAGCAGCGGCTCGTCCTCGAAGTGGCGTGGGAGGCGTTCGAGCACGCGGGCATCGGCCCGGCGTCGCTGCGCGGCAGCCGCACCGGCGTCTTCGTCGGCGTGTCCGCGCCGGAGTACGCCGCGTTCACCGCGGCCGACCTGGCGTCCCTCGAACCGTTCACCGCGACGGGCGCGTCGCTCAGCATCATCGCGAACCGGCTGTCGTACCTGCTCGACCTGCGCGGGCCCAGCATGATCGTCGACACCGCGTGCTCGTCGTCGCTGGTCTCCACCCACCTCGCCGTCCAGGCGCTGCGCGCCGGTGAGGCCGACGTGGCGCTGGCCGGCGGCGTGAACCTGCTGCTGTCGCCGACCGTCACCATGACGTTCGACCTTGCCGGCGGGACGGCGGCGGACGGGCGCTGCAAGGCGTTCGACGCGTCCGCCGACGGCATGGTCCGCGCGGAGGGCTGCGGCGCCGTCGTCCTGAAGCGCCTGCCGGACGCGATACGCGACGGCGACCGGGTGCTCGCCGTCATCCGCGGTTCGGGCGTCAACTCCGACGGGCGGTCGAACGGCCTCGTCGCCCCCAACTCCGACGCGCAGCGCGCCCTCCTGCGGGACGTGTACGCGACCGCGGGCATCGCCACGCGAGAGGTCGACTACGTCGAAGCCCACGGGACGGGGACGTTCCTCGGCGACCCGATCGAAGCCAAGGCGGTCGGCGAGATCCTCGGTGCGGGACGCGAACCCGAGGATCCGCTACTGCTCGGCTCCGCGAAGTCCAATCTCGGGCACATGGAGTCTGCGGCGGGCATGGCCGGGCTCATCAAGAGCGTCCTCGCGCTGCATCACAAAGTCATCCCGCCCAGCGCGCACTACAAGGAACCCAACCCGCACATCCCCTTCGATGAACTGCGCCTAGCAGTTGTCGCGGAGGAGACACCGTGGCCTGATCGGGGCCATCCCGCGCGTGCCGGCGTGTCCGGGTTCGGTTTCGGTGGGACGAACGCACACGTCCTTTTGGAAGAGGCTCCTGCGCAGGACATGACCGCCCATCCGGCCGTCGTCCGGACGTTCCCGCTGTCCGACACCAGCGACGACCGCGTCCGCGACCACGCGGCCCTCCTGGCCGGCTGGCTGCCGGCTCAGGACGAAAAGCTCGCCGACGTCGCACGGACCCTGCACCGGCGTGCCGGCCGTGGGCGAGCCCGCGCCGCCGTCGCCGCCAGGGACCGTGCAGGTCTCATCGACGGACTCGTGGCCCTCGCCGAGGGGCGCCCCCACCCCGGCGTAGTGACGGGCACGGCGCTCGGCGCTCCCGGGCGTCCCGTGTGGGTCTTCTCCGGCTACGGGGCACAGCGCGCGGGCATGGCACGGCGCCTCCTGGAGGAGGAGCCCGCGTTCGCCGAGGCCATCGACGACCTGGACGGACTGTTCGCCGAGGAGGGCGGCCCCGGCCTGTGGGCGCTCCTCGAAGAGGGCCGCAAGCCGGACGGCCCGGCCGACACGATGCCGGTGCTGTTCGCCGTCCAGATCGGCCTCGCCCGCACGTGGAAGGCGTACGGCGTCACGCCCGGCGCGGTGATCGGGCACTCGATGGGCGAGGTCGCGGCGGCCGTCGTCGCCGGCGCGCTCACCCTGGAGGACGGCGTCCGCGTCATCTGCCGCCGGTCCCGCCTGCTGACGCGGCTGGTCGGCGGTGGCGCCATGGCCGTCGTCGGCGCGTCCGCCGACGAGGTCGCGCGCCTGTCGGACGGCCTCCCCGAGGTGTACGCGGCCGTCCACTCCTCGCCGAAGCAGACCGTCGTCACCGGCGACGCCGGCCAGGTCGCCGAGATCGTCGAGCGCGCCGAGGGCGAGGGCCGCCTTGCCCGGATGGTCCAGGCCGAGGGCGCGGGCCACTCCCCCCAGGTCGACCCGCTCCTCCCCGACCTGCGCGAACTCCTCGCCGAGGTCGGTGCCGACCGCGGCGTCCCGCTCGCCGACGGCATCAGGCTCTACACGACGGCCCTCGACGACCCCCGGGCCCTCCTCGATGCCGAGCCGGATCTGGGCGTCGCGTACTGGGCCGCGAACCTGCGGAACGCGGTGCGGCTCACGGACGCCGTGGCGGCCGCCGCCGAAGACGGGTTCCGCACGTTCGTCGAGGTCAACGCGCACCCGATCCTCGCCCACGCCATCGGCGAGACCCTCGACGGGACGGGCGCGCTCGTCACCCACACGCTGAAGCGGGCGCCGAAGGGCCAGGAGACCGACGACACGCTGACGTTCCACGCGCAGCTCGCCACCCTCGCCGCGCACGGCCACGCGACCGCCGCGCCCGCCGACGGGCGGATCATCGACGTCCCGCAGTCGCCGTGGCGCCACGAACGCCACTGGGTGGACGCGCGGGCGCGCACGGCGGCCAAGCGCGACGAGCATCCGCTGCTCGGCGCGCATGTGGAACTGCCGGGTGAGGACCGCCACGCCTGGCGCGTGGACGTGGGCCTCACGGCACAGCCGTGGCTGGGCGGCCTGACCGTCCACGGCCTGCCCGCGCTGCCGGTCGCGGCGTTCGCGGAGATGGCGGTCGCCGCCGGGGCGACCGTGCTGGGCACCGAGGACGTCCGCGTCAACAGCCTGTGGATGGAGCAGCCGCTCGCCCCCGCCGGCCACACGACGGTGACCACGACGTTCACCGAGGCGGAGGAGCGGGTGGAGGTCCACGGCCTGACGCCGGCGGGCGCGTGGGTGCGGCTCGCCAGCGCGGACGTCGGCGTGGACCATCGCGCCCCCGCCGCACCTGGGCCCGGCGCCGCCACCGAGGTCGCCGCGGCCGAACGCGGCAGCCGCCACTACCGCCTGCACCCCGAGGTGTTCGACCGCTGCCTTTCCGTCCTGTCGGACGAGGCGGCGGCCGGCGACGGCGGCGTCTGGCTCGCCGAGACGATCGGAAGCCTCCGCGTGTACGGACCGACCCATCGCGGCGGCCACGTCCAGGCGAAGGTCGTGCGGGACGAGGACGGCGTGACGGGCTCTGTCACGCTCCTAGCGGCGGACGGCCAGATCCTCGCCGAAGCAACCGGCATCGTGCTCCGCAAAGTCGAACGTCACGACGTCCCCGTCCCTCTTACCGACAAACTCGTCGAACTCGTCTGGGACGAGACCCCTCTCCACAACATCGCGGCCGAAGATCCCTCGGGGGAGCCCTGGCTCGTGCTCTCCGAGGAGGGCGACGCGCTCGCCGCCGCCACGGCCGCCGAGCTTGAGCGGCGCGGGAAGAGGGTCGTCCGGCACCGAGTGATGGACCGGCCGCCGGATGAGCACCCCACCATGGACGAGCCGGTCGAGGGCGTTGTGCTCGTGCCGTCGGCCGACCTCGTCGATGAGGAACTCGTCCTCACCGTCGCAGGTGTGAGCCGTTCACTCCCGGACGGGCCCCGCTTCTACGTGGCGACCCGCGCCGCCGTGCCGCTCGAAGGGGAGGGTCTGCCGGGCCACGGCTTCGTCAGCGCGCTCACACGTGTGCTTGCCTTCGAACGGACCGTCCAGCGCGCCACGCATGTGGATGTCGACCGTCCAGCGGATCTCGTCGCCGAACTCCTCAGCAACGACGACGCGCGAGAGGTCGCGTGGCGTGGCGGCAAGCGGCACGTGGCGCGGCTCGCGCAGGCCGTGCTGCCCGAGTCGGAGGCGAAGAGGAAGCGGATCGTCCGGCGTGGCGGGGCGTATGTGATCACCGGCGGGTACGGCGGGATCGGGCTGGTCACCGCACGGCTGCTGGCCGAACGAGGAGCCGGGCGGATCGTCCTGTCCGGGCGCGGCGGTCCGGACGCCGACGCCGAGAAGGTGATCGCCCGGCTCCGCGAGGACGGCGTGGACGTCGGCGTCGTGCTCGGCGACATCGCCCGTCCCGGCACCGCCGAGCGGCTCGTCAGGGTCGCGCAGGAGGGCGGCACCAGGCTGTGCGGCGTGGTGCACGGCGCCGGCGCGATCGACGACCGGCTGATCGCCGACCTCGGGCCGGACGATCTCCACAGGGTGTGGACGGCGAAGGTCGAGGGCGCGCGGCGGCTCAGCGAGGCCACCTGGGACTCCGATCTCGACTGGCTCGTCATGCACTCGTCGGCCGCCGCGCTGCTCGGCTCGCCCGGCCAGGCCGCCTACGCAGCCGCGAACGCCGCGGTCGACGCGCTGATGGCGTACCGGCGCGCGAACGGGCGCCCCGGGACCAGCATCAACTGGGGCACCTGGTCACAGGTCGGCGGAGCCACCGGAACGTCGGTCACCGTCATCGACCCGCTCAGCCCGGCGGAGGGCGCCGAGGCGCTCGAAGCGCTGCTCGTCCACGACATGCCGGCGACGGGCGTGCTGCGCTTCGACCCGGCCACGGCGGTCGGGCTGTTCCCCGAGATCCGGAACATGCCGTACTTCGCCGCGCTGACCGAGGCCGCGGACGAGCGGCGGGACGACACCGGCTGGCCGGGCGTGGAGGCGCTCGCGGACCTCGACCCGGCGACCGCCAGGAAGATGATCGGCGCGCAGGTCAGGCACCGGATAGCGGCCGTCCTCGGGTTCGACCCGCAGCGCCTCGACCCGGCCGTCCCGCTCACCGACCTCGGCCTCGACTCGCTCGTCGCCGTGCGGATCAAGAGCGGCGTCGAGCACGACCTCGGGTTGACCGTCCCGGCGTCCGTCCTGCTCCAGGGTGCCAGCGTGAACGCGTTCGAGGAGTGGGCGGCCGGCGAGCTCGGCCTGGCGGACGCCTCCGCACCCGCGGCGGTTTCGAATGCCGAGTCCGGATATGTCATGCCGCGCGATGCCGCCGAGCGCCTCGCCGTCCGCATCTTCGAGGACGTCCTGGGTCTCGACCGCGTCGGTGTCACCGCCGACTTCTTCGCGGACCTCGGCGGGCAGGAGCACCAGGCCGACCGGATCGTCGCCACGGTCGCGCGGGAACTGGGCGAGGTCACCCGGGGCGAGCTGTTCGAGGTGCCGACGGCGGAGAACGTCGCCGAGTTCATCCGGGCGGCCGGCGAGGAGGCGGCGCGGCGGACCGTCCGCCCGCTGAAACCGTCCGGGGACCGGCGGCCGATCTTCATCGCGCATCCGGCCGGCGGCACCACGGCCTGCTACCGCCGGCTGATCGACCTGCTCGGCGACGACCAGCCGGTGTACGGGCTGGAGCGGTTCGAGGACGCGCCGTCCGTCGAGGAGCGCGCCGCCCGGTACGTCCGGCATCTGGTGGAGGAGCAGCCCGCGGGCGCGTTCCGGCTCGGCGGCTGGTCGTTCGGCGGCGTCCTCGCCTACGAGACCGCCCGGCAGCTGGCGGCGGCCGGACGCGAGGTCGAGTTCGTCGCGCTGTTCGACGCCGGCCTCCCGCTCGCGGTGGACGACGAGTCCGACACCCTCGCCCGCCGCTTCTCCGCGTTCGCCGACTACATCAACGAGACGTACGGCCTGGACGTCACCCTCACCTACGAGGAGCTGTCCGGGCTGGACGAGCAATCGCAGTTCGCGCTGGTCATGGAAAGGGCCGCCCCGCTCGTGGACCACATCCCCCCGGCGGCCCTCACCCACCAGCTGACGTCCCACCAGGACACCCGTTCCCTGGAGGCGTACCGGCCCGAGCCGTACGGCGGACGAGTCATCCTCTACCACGCGCCCGAGGAGACCCCCTGGGCCGTCCGGGATGCCCGCTACGCGCTTGACGGGACCAACGGCTTCGGCGCTCTCTGCTCCGACCTGGAGATCGTCACGATCCCCGGCGCACACCACCTCAACCTGCTCGATCCACCCGGTGTGGAGGTCCTCGCCGCGCACCTGGAGGCCCGGTTGTCGGGACGGCGGGAGCGCGACGCCGTCCCCACGCTCGACGCGGCCCGCTGACGGCCGCCCCCCGAACCCCGTCGTTCCACGGAGGACACCCATGGCCCACCCCGGCTCGTCCAACGCCCTGCTCGACGCCGTACGCTCCGGCGCGAGCGGCCCCGAGCTGCAGGACATCGACCTGCCGACCCGTTTCCGCGCCGCGTTCACCCGCAAGGACGAGGTCGGCATCTTCGAGGGTCAGGCCGACAAGGACGTGCGGCGCTCGATGCACGTCGGCGAGGTCGAGATGCCCGAGCTGGCCCCCGACGAGTGCGTGGTCGCGGTGATGTCCGCCGCGATCAACTTCAACACCGTCTGGTCGGCGATCTTCGAGCCGATCCCGACGTTCGCGTTCCTGGAGAAGTTCGGCCGGCAGGGCTGGCACGGCGCGCGGCACGACCTGCCGTACCACATCCTCGGTTCGGACGGCGCGGGCGTCGTCGTCCGCACCGGCAGCGGCGTGAAGAGCTGGAAGGCCGGCGACAAGGTCGTCCTCTCCCCGTCCTACGTGGACGAGGAGGACCACGGCTCCTACGACGACGGCATGATGTCGGAGACCCAGCTCGCGTGGGGTTTCGAGACGAACTTCGGGTCGCTCGGCGAGTACTGCATCGTGAAGGCGAACCAGCTGATCCGCAAGCCCGCGCACCTGACGTGGGAGGAGGCCGGCTCCACCACGCTCTGCGCCGCGACCGCCTACCGGATGCTCGTCGGTCCCCACGGTGCCCGGATGAAGCAGGGGGACGTCGTCCTGATCTGGGGCGCGACCGGCGGGCTCGGCTCGTTCGCGACGCAGCTCGTCAGGAACGGCGGCGGCATCCCGGTCGCCGTCGTCTCGTCGGAGGAGAAGGCGGAGATCGTCCGGGCCCAGGGCTGCGAGCACGTCATCAACCGCAACGAGCTGGACCTCGGTGAGCAGGGCCTCCGGCACCCCAAGGCCGGGCGGATGCTGGGCGAGGCGATCCGCCGGCTCGCCGGCGAGGACCCCGGCATCGTTTTCGAGTACCTCGGCCGCGAGACGTTCGGCGCGTCGGTCTACGTCGCCAAGCGCGGCGGCAAGATCGTCACCTGCGGCTCGTCCACCGGCTACAAGCACGAGTACGACAACCGGTTCCTGTGGATGCGGCTGAAGAGCATCATCGGCTCGCACGGCTTCAACTACCACGAGGCCGTCGAGATCAACCGGCTGATCGGCCTCGGCATGATCCACCCGACGCTGTCGAGGGTCTTCCCGCTGGACGAGGCCGGGGACGCCACCCGCGCCGTCCAGACGAACCAGCACATCGGCAAGGTCGCCGTCCTCTGCGGCGCCACCGGGGAGGGCCAGGGCGTGGACGACCCGGCCCTGCGCGAGAAGATCGGCGAGGAGAGGTTCAACCTCTACCGCCGCTGACGTTCCGCTCCGCTGACGGGCCCTGGACCTCCAGGGCCCGTTCGCGTTTCAGCGCGTTCTCAAGGAACGTCGGCTCATGTGGGCAGCGGCCGGTCATGGACGACGTGTTTCATCACGAGCGTGGAGTTCAGCCGCTGCACACCGGGCAGCGCGCACAGCACGTCGTCCTCCAGCTCCTGATACGCGGTCAGGTCGGCCGTGACGATGCGCAGCAGATAGTCGGGATCGCCGAACAGCCGCTGCGCCTGCACCACCTCGGGCACCCGGGCCACCGCCGCCTCGAAACCGAGCAGCGTTTCGCGGTCCTCCTGCCGCATGGTGACGAACACGAGCGCCTGGAACGTCAGGCCGAGTGCGGCGGCGTCCACGATCGCGCGGTATCCCTGGATCGCCCCGCTGCGTTCCAGCTCCCTCAACCGGCGATGGCACGGCGAGACGCTCAGCCCCACCCGCGCCGCCAGGTCCGTGACCGTCAACCTGCCGTCCTCCTGGAGCACAGCAAGGATTTTGCGGTCAATGGCGTCCATGTAGCAGATCTTCGCACAGAATCGCTCGAACAGGGCAAATGTTGAAACCATTTCCTGTCCGATCGAACGTACTCTCCCGGTAACAGCCGATATCCGGGGAGAACTGGCATGGCAGCGGGCTCGGTGTTCGCCTTCTGGGCGGTCGCGCTTCTGCTCATCGTCGTCCCGGGCGCGGACTGGGCCTTCACCATCGGCGCCGGCCTGCGAGGCGACTCCGTCGTTCCCGCCGTGGGCGGTCTCGTCGTCGGCTACGCCGCGATCGCCCTGATCGTCGCCGCCGGCGTCGGCGCCGCGGTCGCCGGGTCACCGTCGGTCCTGACCGGCCTCACCGTCGTCGGCGGCCTTTACCTCATGTGGCACGGCGCGACGAGCTTCGCCCGTCCCTCCGCCCCTGATCCTCAGGCCGAGCCGGGCACCGGCTGGAGCACCTTCCTGCGCGGCGTCGGCGTCAGCGGCCTCAACCCCAAGGGGCTGCTGATCTTCGTCGCGCTGCTGCCCCAGTTCACCGACCCGGACGACCGCTGGCCGATGTCCGCGCAGCTGGGCGTCCTCGGCCTGACCTTCGTGACCACCTGCGCCGGGTTCTACCTCTGCCTGGGCACCCTGACCCGCACCGTGCTGAACGCACGCCCCGGCACCGCGCGCCTGATCAGCCGCCTCTCCGGAGCCGCGATGACCGCCATAGGCGCCTGGCTGCTCATCGAACACACCCTGCCCTGACTCGCGGTGCATCCCGGGGCCGGGCCGTGACGGCAGAACGCCCGCCCGTCCACAGGGTGCGGACGGGCGGGCGTTCTCTGTGCGGTCAGGAGCCGATGAGCCTGGCGTAGACGATCAGGTTGTCGGTGTAGTGGCCCACCTTCGCGTCGAAGGCGCCCCCGCAGGTCACGAGCCGGAGGGACGCGTAGTCCAGGTCTTCGCCGAAGACCTTCCTGTGGGGGAAGGCGTCCTTGTCGACCCGCTGCGCCGTCTGCACGGCGAAAGCGGCGGTGGAGCCGTCCTTGCGGCTGACCTGGATCCTGTCGCCCGGCCGCAGTTCCTTCAGCCGGTAGAAGACGGCGGCCTTCTTGTCGGCGTCGACATGGCCGAGGATGACCGCCGGGCCCACCTCGCCCGGCGTGACGCCCTCCTTGTACCAGCCGGCCAGGTTCGGCCGGCTCAGCGGCGGCTCCTCGATGCGCCCGTCGGGCCGCAGCCCGATCTGGCCGACCGGAGCCGACACGCCGATCTTCGGAATGGTGATCTCGGTGGGCAGGGAGTGGGACAGCGGCGAGGTGTTCGACGCGGCCGTGGTGCCGCTCGGGGTGCCGCTCGGGGTGGTCCCGCTCGCCACGGGCTTCGGCGTGTCCGAGGACGAGGCGGGGGCGCCGCCGTCTCCTCCGCAGCCGCCGAACAGCAGACCGGTGAGCAGCGCGCCGGTCGCCGCGGTCAGGACGCGGCGACCGGCGGCCGATGCTGGGAACTCAGGCAACTACGACCGCACCGTCCTACGCCGGAGCGCGACCGCGCCCAGGCCGGCGGCCATCAGCGCGCCCCAGGCCCCCGCGAGCAGCGGCGCGGAGGAGCCGCCCGGCTGCCGGTACATGCTGCCGTCACCGGTGTTGATCGGCCCGGTGGGGATCTTCGGCGTCGTGGGCGTCATGTTGTTGCCGCCCTTTTCGGGGCTGGTGCTGAACTTGACCGACCCCAAGCCCTTGCAGACCACCGTGGCGGTCGTCGGGTCCGGCAGGTTGCCGCGGAACGTGCCGGTCGCCGTCCAGGTGCTCTTGCCGATCTTCTTCACCGGCAGCGGGTTCTGGGTGTAACCGTTGCTCGTGATGGACACCGTGCTCGGGCAGGTCACCGTGAAGGTCGTCTTCAGGCCGGGGGCGACGCGGCGGCTGGACAGCTTCACCTTGTCGTAGCCGAACTTGAACGTCGGCTTCGGCGTCGTGGGGGGCGCCGTCGGCTCGTCGTCGCCCGGGCTGACCGCGACCCAGTGCGGCTGCTCCTGCCCGGACTTCTTCATGCACTTCAGCAGCGTGCCGTCTTCGGCCTTGGCGGTCGTGCCGAGTTCGGCCTTCTTGCAGAACTGACCGGCCTTGGGCGGGGCATCGGGGGTCGCGAGTGCGGGGCCCGCCATCCCGAGCACCATGGATCCCGCGGCGATCGCCGCCGCTGTCAGCCGAGTTGCGCGCATTGCCTTTCTCCTCTGATCGGGAACTCTCCATGCCTCCCGGGCGAAGGCCGCACTGGCGATGGCGGGGGATGCCGCGCTTCGGCGCGCGACTGACATGCGGGTGCGCTCGTGGTCCGAGACCCGGTGGGACGGATGAGAATGACGCGCCCGAAGCTTAGCGAGACTCCATTGCGACACAACCCTAAATGTGGGAAAACATAGGTCGAATGACCGGGTTCGGACATCTATAGGGATGTCGTAAACCTTTTCCGAGTTCGGGCGACCTTCACCTTCAGAGAACGTCCGAGGAATGCCGTGCGATCCGCCGCCCCAAGTTGCGCGGCCGCCTAAAGGCTGCACGGTAGGCGATTGAACCGCATGCGCGAGGTGCGTGCGGTGACCCATACGAGAGCAAGGAGGCGACGTGGCCACACACGTTCGCAAACGCAGGCTAGGCAAGTGGTGGGTCCTTGAGAAGGGCACCGAACCGCTGGTGAAGATCTTTGCTTGCGGACTACGCTCCTGGCCAAAACGGCACATTGGGAGCACCTCATCGACGCCGACCAGCGTGGGTCGTCCGCCTTGTTCCAGTCCTCCGCCCTGCCCGACTGGCGTCCGGTGCTGGCCTCGGCCGCCGACCGTTTCAAGGAGGGGCTGTCGGAAGGGCCAGTGCCCCTGCCGCTCATCGAGGCGCTCCTGGAGGAGCAACGTATCGAGTGCCTCAAGCACCTGGCGTCCAACAGGGACAGCGTCGGCGACGACCTAGACCTGCAGGCCCGCATCGCCGCGACCGGTCATCCGGATGTGGCGCGCGCCATCATCTTCGGCAGGCCCAACCTTCCCGACACGAACTGGTGGCCGCTGCGCGGCTGCCGCGAGGTGCTGGCCGCCGCCCGGCCGCACGAGGACTGGACGAAACCGGCAGGCGTCCTCGCACACCTCGGGCTCGGTCGAACGCGCCGGCGCCGCGCCCTGGTGGTGTGTCCGGTGGGACGATCCGCGCGCACGACGCTCATCGACATCGCCTCCGAGCTCACCCGCGCCGAGCAGTTGCGCGGGCTGCTCACCGTCCACGACCACGACGGTGGCCTGATGAGGCTGGGCCATCTCAACCAGAACAAGTTCCGTCCGGAGGTCTCCGAGGTCCTGCGCACCGTCCTGGCGAACGGCGACGCCGCCGCGTTGCGCGAGGCGGTGACCGTCGCTGAGGGCAGTGAAGGCCTCATCGAGGAACTCTACGAGAACGAGGCGCAGTACGACCCCCTGGAAATCCATCTCGACATGGTGGGACTGCGCGACCGCATCGACTGGGATGCGCTCCGGCGCGCGCACGCGGACCGCCCGTTCGGGAAGTACGCACTGAAGGCCCTGGCGACGCGCTCCGACTTCCCCGAGGCACTACGCCCGCCCCCGCTTCCGGCGAAGATCCTCGTCAAAGACGAGACCGGCCTGCCCGCCCTGGTCAGCAAGCACCTCGGCGATAGCGTCGGCGCCTGGCGTGAGGCTCGCAAGCGCCTTCCCCGTTTCAACGGGGACGTCGCCGACATGCTCGCCGAGGTCGGCGAGGCCGCCAAGGCTCCGGGAAGCGGGAAGGCGGCGGCCCAGTGGCCCGGCGCGGGCGAACTGCCCGCCTGGGACCGCGTCGCCTCCGTCTCGGGAACACGGGCGAAGTTCGTGGCCCTGCTGGACGCCGCGGCCGTCGAGACGCATCTGGTCCTGCTGAGGCACCTGGACGACCGCACGGTCGGTGATCTGTTCGGCCAGGCCACATGGCGCGCCGAATGGCTCGATTTCGCGATGAAGGCCAAGCAGAAGCGCTACCGGCTCGCGCTGGCGCAGCGGCCGTCGCTGACTTCTGAGGCCGTCGAGGTGTTGATGAGCCGAAACGATCCGGCCGTCAACGCCCGGCTGTTCCTGCGGACCGGCGCGACGGGCCCGCAGCGGGAACGGCTGCTGTCGGGACGGCTGAGCAAGGACCTGGTCGAGCGGCTGATGGAGCGCGACGGCGGGTTCCGCGCACGCGACGCGATCAGCTGCTCCAACGTGCGGCTGCAACGACGCATCCTGTCCCACGTCCGCGTGCGCGGCGTCACCCCGCAGCTCCGGCTGCTGCTCAACCTGTGGGAACGCGGCGGCCCCCAGGCGGTTCGCGACCTGCTCGACAACGAGCCGAAGGGGGTGACCTTCTCCCGCAACGTCATCCGCCGCGAGGTTCGCAAGCCCGTCACGAAACTGCTGGCCCAGCAGGACGCCGTCGCGGCGCTGGAGGAACTGCGCGCCACCGTCGCCGCCGGCGAGACCGCCGAGGCCCAGATCGCCGGACTGCGAACGCAGGGCACGCATCCCGCGGCGGAGGTGTTCCGTGAGGCGCACCTGTGGCACTGGGACGAGATCATCGCCGAACACCGGCGCAGGCCGTTCGGCCCCACCGTACTGATCGGCCTGGCCGAGATTCCCGAGTGCCCGCAGGAGATCCGCGACGAGGCCGACCGGCGGCGGTGGCGCTGGATCGAGTCCACCGGCTCCACGGTCGGGGGCGAGACCGCCCGGGAGATCCTCGACGGCAACAGCGCAGGTCCGTGGCTGTCCCGCGCGGTCCGCGCGGGTGCGGTGACCTGGGAGCAGGTGGTCACGCTCGCGCGCCCGGCCGACGCGGCGCTCGCCGCCATGACCGGCCCGGAAGCGCGGGCGACCCTCGCCCCGCTGGTACGCGACCACCTCGACCCCGTCCGTGAGTCATGGGTCCTCGTGCTGCGCATGCTCCCGGGCTTCACCGGAACCGTCACCGAACTCCTCCACACGGCCGCCGCCGCGACAGCCCACCACCCCCAGACGGCCGTAGGCAGAGGGAGAAGCCGGCGCCCGTAGCCGGCGGGATCGGCACCGTGGACGAGCGCAAGCAGCGCCACGAGATCAGGTGACGGTGGAGCGGGCTCCATGTTGCGCGGTCGTGCCTGCTCGGCACGGTAGGCCCCTGAGTAGCGCGCACCCGTATGCGCGCCCAAACAGGGAGAATCCCAATGATGCATTTCGCTCGCAGGCCCATCGACACCGAAAAGGTGGCCATCATCGCCCTGGGCGTCGTAAGTGTCGCCCTCGCCGGTGTCGTCATCGCCAAGGTCTGCGCCGCCATCGTGGACGACGGCAGCTCCAGCGCCGACGAGCTCGTCGTCAAGCTCGTCGTCGCCTTGCTCATCTGCGCTGCTGTCGGCGCCATGATCTCGGCCGTGCGCGGCGTGATCGTCCGCGCGGTCCTCGGCTACCGCTTCGGCTTCCTCGACCTCGTGGTCGCGGCTGTCACCGGTGTGGTCGGGGCCGTCATCGGCGGGCTCATCGGCTCCGCCCATGACATCGTCCTCGACCATGACGCCGGCATTCTCTTCGGCGGGCTGATCGGTTTCCTCGCCGGTTTGTTCGTCGCCATCGGCAGCCTCGCGGTCAGCCGGGGCGAGTAACTCATACGCAGGGGCCCATGCGTACCGCCGGGTCCCTGTACGTCTTTCACGGGCCTTATGCGGGCAGGGCGAGGGTGTGGAGGCCGGCTCGGATGCGCTCTGGGGCCACATCGCGTGCGGTGACGAGGTAGTCGATCACGTCGGCGCGCAGCGCGGTGAAGACGGCGTGGGCCAGGTAGTCGGCGTCGTCGCCCGGACGTGCGCGGCCCAGGCGACGGGCAAGTTCCTCGATCCAGAACCGGCTGGCCGGGTTGGCGTAGTACGCGTACGGGCCGCGGTGCTCCAGCGCCCGGATCAGGCCGCGGTTGGCCCGGACGAAGTCGAAGAGGGCGTCGAGGTAGGCGTGCAGGGCTTCGTCCGGTGTCGCGCCCGGCCCCAGTGGCGGCGGCCCCGACTCCACCGCCGCTCGCAACGCGGAGACCCGCGGTTCTATCACCGCCTGGATGAGGGCGGTGCGGTCGCCGAAGCGGCGGAACACGGTCCCCTTGCCCACGCCGGCCGCGGCGGCGATGTCGCTCATCGACACGTCCGGTACGCCCTCGCGGTCGAACAGGTCCGCCGCCGCCGACAGGATCGCCTCGCGATTGCGGGCGGCGTCCGCCCGCTCCGACCTGACCATCCGTCCCCCTTGCTCATCCGGACCGTAGGTCCGTATTCTAGCGCCCGAGACGATCCGGACCGAAGGTCCGCTTAATGCCGTCAAAGGGGGACGCCATGGAGTCGGATACCGGCCGGCGTGAGATGGCCGTGCGAGCGATCGAGGACATCCGGGCGACGCCGGTTCAGCCCTACCGTGAGGGTGCGCCCGTGCGCCGGGTGATCAGAGTGCGCGGACGGGTGACCGGGCAGCCCCGTCCCTTCGGGATCAACGTGACCCGGGTCGGCGGCGGCCTTTACCTGTGCTCGGCGATTCGCCACCGAGACTGGGTGCGCAACCTTCTCGGGGCAGGCCGCTGCACCGTCGAGCGGGACGGCCCGGACGGCACCGACGCCGACTACGCCGCCGTTCTGGTCGAAGGGGCGGAGGCCGCCGCCGTGCTCGCGACGTACCTGCCGCAGGCCGGCTACCAGGACCCCGAACTGCCCTTTCCCATCGGCGCGCCGATCGCCGACATCACACCGCACACGACGGTGACGGCGGTCTTCCGCCTGGATCCCCTGTGAAGTCGGTCGCCGTCAGGCCTCGGGGAAGACGAGGTCGGCGTTGAGGCCGTCGGCGAGCAGGAAATACCCGAGGAAGGTCACGCCGTCCTCCTGGGCGTCGAAGCGTGCGATGCGCACGCCCTCGGGCTCGTAGAACACATCCCCGGGCTTGAGCAGGGTCTCGGGTTCGCCTTCGATCTGGTAGACCGCCGAGCCTGTCTCGATGCTGCCGAAGACCGGTCCGTTGTGGATGTGCAGCCCCGCGGCGTATCCGGGGGCGATGGTGATCTGCCGGATTTCGACGCGCTGGGTGGCCAGCGGCTCCGGGAGCCTCTGGTCCATGACGATCACGCGGCTGAGCGGCGGCGGCTCGGCCTGTTCTCCACCGTCACCGCCGTGTCCGGCCTTGTATTCGGCGTCCGTCACGGCCTCGGCGAACTCCGCCGTCCTCCCGTCCTCCGGCAGCTCCTCGATGGCCAGATGGGTCATCGCGCCGCCGGGGGCCGCGCCGTGCCAATGCCATTCACCGGCCTCGATCCGTACGGTGTCGCCCGTGCGGATGGCCTCGACCTTTCCACCGCGGCGCTGCACGAGCCCGGTGCCGTCGGTGACCACCAGCACCTGCCCGGCCGGGTGCCGGTGCCAGCGCGTGCGGGCGCCGGGCGCGAAGCGGACGCTGTCGACCTGCGTACGCGAGGGGCCTTCGGGGGCGGCGAGTTCTTCGACGCGGGCCCCGCCGGTGATCAGTTCGGACGAAACGGAGACGCTGTCGCGCGGAGCGCGGGATATACGCATGAGGGCAGTGTACATACTGATAGGTACAGAGATCCATGCGGCGACGGTCCGCGCCTGATGAGAAGTTCGGCCAAGCGGTGGCCGGGCCGTGGTCAGGCGGGTGGAGGGGCACGCTCAATACATGGCGCCTGCTCAGTCTCAAGAATGGACGTCCGGGGCTCCGTCAACGAATTTGAAGAGCCTCTACGAGTCACGCGGACCCAGTCTCTTTTCGCGCATTCACGTGAATCTCAGTGCCACCGAATTGGCAAGTGAAAGGGCCGGGTCCGGTAGGGGTCCCGCCCGGAATGTCTATAATGACAAACTGTGGCGGCTTGTATCGGCTTCGGTGATGCCTCGGGAACGCGGCTGCGTTGCAAGCTTCCGCAGGTCAGGTACTTCACGCCGACGGAAAAGGAAGGTGCGGCGCATGCCGGATGACGATGTCGGCCACACAATAAGAGGCATCGCCCGCCACGGTGGCGTCGTTCTGACGGTCGGTGTCGTCACACTCATCGTCAGTCTCATCCTCGGTCTGATGTACGTGTTCGGATGGGGATTCTTCGCCCAGGTCACGGCGCCGTGGCGCGGTGCCGCCGAGAAGCGGGAACAGGTCGAGGGCAGCGGGACCTACCGGATCGCGGCCTACGACCATTTCTTCGACCTCTGCGCCCAGGTGCAGTCCGACGAGGCGTCGATGAGAAATCTGCGACGTGAGCTGGCCTCGAAACCGAAGCCCGGCGATGAGCGTGCGATGCAGATCAACGCGTCGATCACGGCCTTGGAGAACAACCGAGCCGAGAACATCAACCAGTACAACGCGGATGCCGCGAAGAAGTACACCGAGGGACAGTTTCGAAGCTCGGGGCTGCCGTACCGGCTCGGGCTGAGCACCAAGGAGACACAATGCACGTCGAGTTCACCGTCACCCGCGCACACCTGAGGCGCACTCTCGTATTGCTGGCCACTGCGGCCGTGGCCCTGTTCTCCCTCGTCAGCTGCACGGACAGCTCCGGCGAGCAAGAGCAGGACCGCACTCTGGGCGGGTACACGAAACTGGTCACGCAGCAGCCGAGCCAGACGATGAGCTATTCACCGACCCGCAACACGGCCAACTTCTGGATCAAAACCTGGGACAAGCCCGGCAAGCTGAGCTACGTCTACCTGCAGAACAGCGACGGCGACCTGCTCGGCTACTACGTTTTCAAGGGCCTGCCGGTGCCCTACTGCGTCAGCCTCACACCACCGGACCAGGTCAGCGGCAGGGGCGACTACGGCGTCGTGCGCAAGGCACCGAGCGTCGACGGGGTCTACTACGGTCAGGGCGACTGCTCTCGCTACTTCGGCATCGATGCCACGACCGGCGGATACGTCGAGTACACGGCCGGTCTCGGGATCAACGTGCTGCTCTACGACCAGCCGTTGCCGAACCACCCGAACGTGAAACCGCTCGGGCGCACCCGGATCAACGAGGACGGCAAGCCGGTCGCGAACTGAACCGGCCGGCGGCCGGAGGTGTCACCCACCGTCAGGGCTCTGTTCAGCCAAAGTGGGCGAGGAGGTCGCCGGAAGGGCCGTGGAAGCGCATCAGGAGAATGTCGTGAACGGTGACCGGCACCGTCGTGCCCCACGAACCCTGCTCGTTCTTGACGGTCATGGTGCCGAGGCTGACGTCGCGGCCCTCCTGGGTCGTGAGCGTGATCTGGTAGGCGCCCGGTTCCCGGACGGACGTCATCGTGACGAAGAGCCAGGCGGGTGAGCCCTGGTAGGCGAAGACGTATCCGGACGGTTTCGCGCCGTCCCCGTCGACGGGCACCGTGCGCAGGTACCGGCCGTGGGCGACGGAGAGGGTCTTGCGGTAGCCGTCGGCGAGCTGCCGGTCGTCCGAGGTCCGCTGCCAGACCGCGGCCCCCGCCGCCCCCGCGATGAGCAGCGCGGACGCGGCCAGCGCCAGTGCGTTGCGCAGGCGCCGGGGGCGTTCGCGGCGGAGCATGGGGGCCAGGGCGGCGGCCTCGAAACCGGCGGGCGGCTGCCGTTCCGGGACGAGCCGCAGCAGTTCGTCGACGAGCGCGGTCTGCGCTTCCAGTTCGCGGTGGCATCGGCCGCATCCGGCGAGGTGGCGCAAGGCCCGCGCGCGTTCCTCCGGTGGCGCGACACCCGCCGCGAGCTCGGGGAGGACCTGCCGCGTCTCGGCGCATTCCGGACGGTCAGTCATGGGTCACTCCCAGCGCCTCACGAAGTTTCGCGAGCCCTCGGCGGAGCCGGGTCTTGGCGGTCCCCAAGGGTATGTGCTCGCGGTCGGCAATCTCACCGGCGGTGAGCCCGTAGTACACCGACAGGACGATGGGGGTGCTCTGCTCGGGTGGGAGGGCCCGCAGGGCCTCGCGGAGTTCTTCGGCGTCCTCGAAACTCGTGGACGGCGCGGCCCCCCGCTCCCCGCCGGTGAGCGTGCTCAGCAGGACGTGCGGATCGACGGGCCGGTCGCCGCGCAGGCGCATCGCGTCCACGGCGAGGTTCCGGGTGATGGTGAGCAGCCAGGTGATCGCCCGGCCCTTGCGCGGGTCGTAGGCGCCCGCGTGCCGCCACGCGCGCAGGAACGCCTCCTGCGCGACCTCCTCCGCTATCGCCGAGGACCCGACCAGCGCGTACGCCAGTCCGTAGACGCGGGCCTGATACCGCCGGACGAAGACGGCCGCCGTCTCGGCATCGCCCGCGGCCATGCCGGTGAGCAGCGACTCATCGGAAAGTTCCCACATGTTCAATACGGGAGCGAGCCCCGAAAGGGTTCACGAATCGACGAATCTCTTCGTCCCTCCTCGCCGTATTACCGCCGACACGAAGCACGGCGAGGGGAGAACCGTGAACACGAAGATCGTGATGGCCGGTGTCGCCGCGGCGGCGCTCGGGCTGAGCGCGTGCGGTGGAAGCTCGGAGGCCGCGAGCGGGGGCGGCGGTCCGGCGCTGAAGATCGAGTCGCCCGCGGAGGACGCGAACGTGCAGGCTCCGGTGACGCTGAAGTTCAGCAGCAGCGTGGCCATCGGACCCGAGGACTCCGGCAAGGACCACGTCCACGTCATCATCGACGGCAAGACCAACGAATACACGGTCGTGACGTCCTCGCCGTACCAGATCAAGAACCTGCCGGCCGGGAAGCACACCATCGGTGTGACGCTCCAGCACGCCGACCACTCGTCGGCGGGCGCGAGCGCCAAGGTCGACGTGAACGTCACGAGCGGCGGCTCCACCGGCGGGTCCGGCGGCGGCTCCGGTGGTGGCGGGAACTATGGCTATTAGGTCGCGGACGACGGACGTGGGCGGCACGCGTCCGAAGCGCGACACCGTGGAGAGGTACACGCGGCCGACGCGGTGGTTCCACGCGGGCGTCTACGCCGGGGTGCTGGTGCTGCTGGCCACCGGATGGTGGCTGCTCCTGGGGCACGAGGGCCGGCCGAGCCTTCTCGCGAGGCTGTTCCACATGCCGGACACCACCCTGCACAAGGACGTGGGCTGGGCGCTGACGGCGCTGGTCGTCCTGGGACTCGTCGTGGGGGTCCGCGCGGTGCGCACCTTCGTGATCGAGTCGCTGCGGTTCCGGCGGGGCGACGCACGATGGTTTCTCCGCTGGCCGGCGGCGGTCGTGACCGGACGGTTCGTCCGGCACGGCGGTCACTTCGACCCGGGGCAGCGCGTCGCCAACGTCCTCCTGGCCGCCGGGCTGCTCGTCCTGGTGGGGAGCGGTGTCGGCCTCGTGACGCTGCACGGCGGCCCGGCGTTCGCCGTGCTGGCGCGCGTCCACAAATGGGCGACGTACTTCTCCACGGTGCTCATCGCCGGCCATGTCCTCGTCGCCTCCGGGATCCTGCCGGGGTATCGCGGCGTCTGGCGGTCGATGCACCTCGGCGGCCGTCTCGACGCGAGGGTGGCCGGACGGCTGTGGCCGGGCTGGCTCGAACGCGTCCGGAACGACCGGCGGGACCCGCCATGAGCTGCCCCTACCGGATGGACACCGGGGCCTACGTCCTCGGGATCCTGGCGCCGGCCGACCGGTTACGGATGCGGGAGCACGTGGACGGCTGCCCGTCGTGCCGGGCCGAGGTCGCCGATTTCACCGAGGTGCTCGAACTGCTCCGCGGCCTGGTCGCCCGCCGGGACCGGCACGACGGCTGTCCGGCCGACTGAGGCGGCGGGCGGGCGGCCGAGGAGCGTGCGGGCCTCCGGCGGTCGGAAGGACGTCGATTTCGCATTGGAGCGGCCGTCCGGCCAGAGGGTCCGGAGGGCGCGGACCAGCCGTTCAACCACCCGGCCGATGTCGGTCGTATATCGACTTAGACTTTGCGCGCCGGGCATGCCACGGGTCATGATTTGCCCCACACAGGTCCCATAAGTAAGTAATTACCCCGTGTGTACGGCGCGCAACGCAGGGGGACGGAGCTGGGAGGTTCTGTGGCGGACGACGGTTCCACCACCAGCGGGCGCCCGTGGGCGGATCTGCCGAGGGAACTGGCGGATAACATGCGTCCGCACCTCGACGAGGTGGCGGACGACATGATCCAGGAGATCCAGACGCGCGTCAGGGAGTACGACCGGCCGGGGGACGGCTCCTACTCGGGGACCCTCCGCCTCGCCGTCGAGCGCGTGCTCCACTTCTTCGTCGACCGGGTGGCCGATCCCGGCCATGATCCGGCTCCGGTGACCGACTTCTTCCGCGCCATCGGCCGCGGTGAGGCGGGCGAGGGGCGCAGCCTCGACGCCATGCAGACCGCGATGCGGGTCGGCGGCATGGTGGCGTGGCGGCGGATGACCGAGGGCGCCGAGGTGCTGCAGGTGCCGCCGCGCACGCTCGGTGCCGTCGGCGAGGTCCTGATGCAGTTCCAGGACGAGCTGGCGCACGCCGCCGCCGAGGGCTTCTCGCAGGCCAAGGCCGCCGTCGCCGGCGAGATGCAGCGCCGCCGCAAGCGCCTGCTCGACCTGCTGTTCGCCGACCCGCCGGCCGCGCGGGAGGCGATCGCCGACCTCGCCGCCGCCGCGCACTGGCCCGTCCCGCGGACGGTCGCCGCGGTCGCGCTCGGCCGGCACCCGCAGGACACCCGGCAGCCCGCGTTCCCGCCGGACGTCCTCGCCGACCTGACCCGCCGCACCCCCAGCCTGATCATTCCCGATCCGGACGGCCCCGGCCGCGCCAAGCTCGTCGACCGGGCGCTGTCCGGGACGCTCGCCGTCGTCGGCCCGACCGTCCCGCTGATGGAGGCGGCGCGGTCGATCCAGTGGGCGCGCAAGACGCTGTTCCTCGTGCAGCGCGGGGTGATCGAGGCGGAGAGCGGCGTCATCCGCAGCGTGGAGCACATGTCCACGCTGATTCTCTTCCAGGACGAGGGGCTCATCACGTCGCTCGCCGACCTGCGGCTCGCGCCGCTCGCGCACCTGCGGGCCAGCCAGCAGGACCGGCTCGCCGAGACGCTGCTCGCCTGGCTGCAGTCGGGCCGCAACGCCAACGAGGTCGCGATGCGGCTGCACGTCCACCCGCAGACGGTCCGGTACCGGCTGCGCCAGCTGGAGGAGCTGTTCGGCGACCAGCTGCTGGACCCGGACCTGCGCTTCGACCTGGAGATCGTGCTGCGCGCCCGGGCGCTGCTGGCCGACAACGCGCGGGAGCGCATCATCCCGCCCGCCCGCGAGGTCGTCGGCGACTCCGGCGAGGTCGTCACCCTGCGCCGGAGCTGACCACCCGGCGGGCGCCCCCGCAGGAGAGCCGCTCGGAGTCAGCGGAGGCTGGACGATCTCAGCCGCTCGGCGGTGGCGACGCGCTCGGCCAGCCGGGTCTGCGCGTCGCACAGCAGCCACAGTTCGCCCTCGTCGGTCGCGACGAGCTCCTCAAGGCAGCCGTTGAGCAGCTGGTAGTCCGACAAGGGGGTGACCCGTGTGGCCCGCAGGCCCCTGCTCGATCGTTCGCTGTGCCAGCCGGGCATGCACATGGTCACCGACATCGTGCGGGGCTCCCTCGGTCGGCCTTTGGTAGGACTACCATAGAACTACCAAGCACCGCCCACAACGCGTTCGCCCGAACCCCAAAAGGGCCCCGGGCCGGGCGGGATCTGTACGGTGTTATGTCAATACATCGACCCCAGTCCAGGATCTGGTATGCCGCGACCCCCCACGAAGGCACAGGCGATCGGCAACGCGATGGCCGCCCGCATCGTCGAGGGCGAGCTGGAGCCGGGCGCCTGGCTGCCGTCCGAGCGGGAGCTGGCGCGGGCGTACGGGGCCGACCGCTCGACCGTGCGGCGGGCGCTGCGGATGCTGGCCGACCAGGGCCTCGTCCAGCTGCGGCACGGTTCGGGCGCGCAGGTGCGGACGGCGCGCAAGGTGCGGCGCGCCGCGGCCGACATCACCCGGCAGGTCGGCGCGTGGCGCGGGTTCCACGTGTCGGCGCAGCAGGACGGCCGCCGGCCGTTCACCCGGACGACCGTCGCCGAGGTGGAGGCCGGCGAGCGGCTCGCGTCCCGCCTCGACGTCCCGGCCGGGACGCGGGTACTGGAGCGGGCGCGCGTCCAGGGCGTGGAGGGCGAACCACCCGTCCAGACCGCGACGACCTGGGTGATCCTTGAGATCGTCGAGCGGATCCCGGTGCTGCGCCAGGTCGACACCGGGCCGGGCGGCCTCTACTCGCGGCTTGAGGAGGCCGGGCACCGGATCACGTTCGAGGAGTCGGTGACGTGCCGGCTTCCCCGCGCGGACGAGCAGGAGACGCTGGAGATCGCGCCCGACCAGCCCGTCCTGACGCTGTGGCGCCGCGCCTACGACCAGGATGACCGTGTCGTCGAGGTCACCCACCGGGTGGTGGTCGGCGACCGGCACGAACTCGTCTACCGCTTTGGGTCGGGAGCCTGACATGAACGACGTCCCTGACGGCAACGAAGGGAAGCCCGCGGTCCGCCAGGTCGGCACGCGGGTGGTCTACGAGAACCCCTGGATGGTCGTCCGCGAGGACGAGGTCGAGCGGCTGGACGGCTCGCGCGGCATCTACGGGGTCGTCGAGAAGCCCGACTTCGTGCTGGTCATCCCGGTCGAGGGTGACGGGTTCCATCTCGTCGAGGAGTACCGGTACCCGATCGGGAAGCGAACGTGGAACTTCCCGCAGGGCTCGCTCCCGGGCCGGCAGGACGCCGACCCGGAGGAGCTCGCCCGGCTGGAACTCGCGCAGGAGACGGGCCTGCGCGCCGGCACGCTGACGCATCTCGGCTACCTGAACTGCTCGCACGGGACGAGCGGGCAGGGCTTCAACGTCTTCGTCGCGTCCGACCTGGTGGCCGGAGAGCCCGACCGGGAGCCCGAGGAGCAGGACATGCGGCAGAAGTGGGTGTCCTGGGAGGAGTTCAAGGCGCTGATCCGGGACGGCCGCATCACCGACGACTCGACGCTCGCCGCGTACGCCCTGCTCACCATCGACCAGGCTGGTTAGCGCAGCTCACCGTGCTGTCGACGGGGTGCTCCCGCAGGATGTCGCGCGCGCGGTCGCGTCCGTGGTTGGCGCTCATCGCCGGCTCATCGTCCTTCAGGTCGTGGGCGATGTCCAGGAGCGCGCACGACCGCATCGGCTCGGGGAGCCTGTCCAGCGCCGGGACGGCGTCGGCGGACAGGTTCCGCAGGTACCCGATGTCGATCTTGCCGGTCTCCCGGTACCGGTCGAGGTTGTGCTCGGCGATGAACCGGTCCGGGTTGACCAGCGCGAGGACGATCAGCGCGACCGCGCCGCTGGCGGCGACGGCGCGCGGCAGCCAGGCCACCCGCCCCTTGACGACCCCGGCGACCGCGACCATGACCACCACGACGCCGAGCCACAGCTCGAACGCGTGCACCCACATGCGCAGCCTCGTCCAGCCGTACGTCTCCTCGTACAGGTACAGGCGCCGCAGCGCCACGGCGACGACCACGAGCGTCATCGCGCACAGCAGCCCGAGCAGGACCTGGACGGTCACCCGGTCGCCCCGGCCCGCCGACGGCGCGTAGCGCTTCGCGACGGCCACGACCGCCAGGACGAGCACGGTCACGACGACGAGCTGGAAGAACCCCTGCCGCGCGTACTCGGCGTAGGTGAGACCGGTCGAGCGGAGCAGTTCGTCCTTGTCGTCGGCCAGGAAGATGCCCGCCTGGATCGCGCAGAACACCAGGAAGAGCAGGTCGAGCGCCGCGATCGGCACGGCCCAGGACCAGCGGCCGGCGGGCTTGGCGCGCTCGGGGACCAGCACGTGCAGCGGCGGCGGTGCCTGCCCGAGGAACGCGCCGGCGGACGCCAGCAGCAGCGTGACGCCGCCCGCGAACCCGTACAGGATGACGGTGCCCGGTGAGATCTCCGGGACGAGGCCCTCCGCGAGGCTGCCGAACGCCGCGTCCGCGCCGACGAACAGCGCGCCGAACACCGCGAGCAGCCCGCCCGCGATCAGGGCCGTCCGGATGGCCGGCCACGCGTTGCCGCGTCCCGACGTCACCGTCCCGTAGGCGCCGCGGACCGCCCACGGCATCATGGCGCCGGCCGCCGGCAGGACCGCGACCCCGCCGAACAGGACCTCCACCCAGGACCTTCCGCCCGACGTCCCGTAGGAGCCCACGGCGATGGCGAGCAGGATGGCGGGGACGACGACCCATTCCGCGTCCCGGAAGGCGGCGATCGAGGACAGGGCCACCGCGAGCAGCACGAACACGATCCCGGTCCGGTTCAGCCACGCGAGCCGCCGGTCCTTCTCAGCCCCGGGACGGACGAACCTCCCGCCCGACCAGGCCGAAGCGCCCGCGAGGTAGGCGACGGCGACCGCCGTGATGAGCACGCCCACGCCGAGCCCGTGCAGCATCTCCGGGCCGAGCGTGACCGCCCCGATGATCCCGGCGACGAGCGCGCCCGCGACGAGCGCCGGCGACATCGCCCGCGAGGGCTGCTTCCACCCGACGATCGCCTTTTCCAGCTTGGTCGGCTTGTAGCGGATCGGCGGATACCCGGGCGGTGGCGGATACCCGGGCGGCGGATAGGGGGCCACGGTGTGCGGCCGCGGCGATGCTCCCGGCGCCGGCGGTGCCCCTGCTGACGGCGCCCCTGCGGACGGTGCCCCTGGTGCGACCGATGCTCCCGGCGCCGGTGGCGGCGCGCCAGGCGGCTGGTGAGGAGCCGCCCAGGCCGCCGTGCCGGGCGCTTGCGGGTCCGTGCCCGGTGCCGGGGGTTCGGCCGGAGAGGGCGGGTCGTCGGCCGGGTTCTGAGGTGGTTTCGTCATGTCGGGTCTCCGGAGATCGGGGGGATGACGACGCGGATGCGGCAGCCGGTCGGGGTGTCGATGACGGTGATGTCGCCGCCGTGCAGGTCGGTCGCCCAGCTCGCGATGGCGAGGCCGAGGCCGGTGCCGCCGCCGGGCGTCCCGGCGCCGGACGCGGAGCCGCGGGAGAAGCGCTCGAAGACGCGCGCCCGCTCCTCGGGCGGAATGCCGGGTCCCTCATCGGTTACTTCGATGATCAGTCCGCCCGGCGGGTTCGCCGGGCGCGCCGAGACCGTGACGGGCTTTCCGGCGCCGTGCCGGGCGGCGTTGTCGAGCAGGTTCGCGACGACCTGGTGGAGGCGGTCGCGATCGGCGGTGGCGCGCAGGCCGGGCGTGACGTCCGGCTCGAACACCGAGTCCGGGTGGCCGGCGACCGCCTCCGCCGTGACGTCGGCGATGAACGCGGCGACGTCGATGTCGGTGACGTCCAGGACCGCGGCCCCGGCCTCGACGCGCGACAGGTCCAGGAGCTGGGTGACGAGCCGTCCGAGCCGCTCGGTCTGGTCGAGGGCCGTTTCGAGGACGTCCGGCGTCGCGGGCGTGACGCCGTCGGCGACGTTCTCCAGGACGGCCCGCAGCGCGCTGATCGGGGTGCGCAGCTCGTGCGAGACGTTCGCGACGAACTCGCGGCGCTGCCGGTCGACCTCGGCGAGGTCGGCGGCCATCCGGTTGAACGCCTGCGCCAGTTCGCCGACCTCGTCCCGCGACGTGGCCCGGACCCGGCGGCTGTAGTCGCCGCGCGCCATCGCCCGCGCCGCCGCCGTCATCTCGCGCAGCGGCGCGGTCATGCCGTGCGCGAGCAGCTGGATCACGACCAGCGAGATCAGCACGCCGACCGGCATCGTCTGCCGGGCGCGGAACCCCAGCGGGTATCCCCACAGCACGATCAGGACGGCGACGCAGGCGGTGACGACCACCACGACGCCGAACTTCACCTTGATCGACCGGAGCGGGTCCAGCGGCCGGGGCAGCCTCGCCCACAGTCTGTGGATGACGGTGGTCACGAGGCGGCCTCCAGGCTGTAACCGACGCCGTGGACGGTCCGGATGAGCCCCTGCCCGAGCTTGCGCCGCAGGGCTTTGACGTGGCTGTCCACGACACGGGTTCCGGACGCGTCCGCCCAGTCCCACACCTGTTCGAGCAGGACGGCGCGGGTCAGCACCGTCCCCCGGTTGCGCAGCAGGCACGCGAGGAGGTCGAACTCGGTCGGGGTGAGATGCACCTCGCGGCCGTCGTGGCGGACCCGCCGGGCCCGCTGGTCGATCTCCAGCCCCGCGACGCGCACGGACCCGTCCGCGGCCTCCATCGCGGGCCGCTCGACGCGCCGGAGCACCGCCCGTATGCGCGCGACCAGCTCGCGCATGCTGAACGGCTTGGTCACGTAGTCGTCGGCGCCGACGCCGAGTCCGACGAGCAGGTCCGTCTCGTCGTCGCGGGCCGTCAGCATCAGCACCGGCACGGGCCGGTCCGCCTGGACGCGCCGGCAGACCTCCAGGCCGTCGAATCCGGGCAGCATCACGTCCAGCACGATGAGATGCGGCTCGTACGCGCGGGCGCGCTCGACCGCGGTGGGCCCATCGGCGGCGACCTCGACGCCGAATCCCTCCGCCGCCAGCCGGTCGGCCACCGCCCGCGCGATCGTCGGCTCGTCCTCGACGACGAGGATCCGCGTCTCGTTCTGGCTCACGGGACCTGACTCTAGAAGCCCGATATGCCCGCGCCGGGGGTGATCTGTGGAGGATCTGTGAAGATCGGCCGGGTCAGATCTCCCAGGTGTGGACGGGGTCGTTGTCGCGCAGGTGCTCGGTGTAGGCGCGGGTCATCATGCGCAGGGCCTCGTGCCGGGACACGCCGTGGTCCCGTTCGAGGGTGTCGACGGCGGCGATCTGCCATGCGGCGCCGGTCTGGCCGGTGACGCAGCGGCGTTCGATGATGCCGAGCAGGCGGTCGCGGCGGACCGGGTCGACGCCCCAGCGGTCGAGGCCCTCGTGGGCGAGCGGAAGGAGTTTGCGCAGGACGAGTTCGGCGGCGGGCACCTCGCCCATGCCCGGCCAGTAGAGGGTGGAGTCGAGGCCCTCGCGGGCGGCGCGGTGCAGGTTCTCCTCGGCGGTGGCGAACGACATGCGGGTCCACACGGGACGGTCGGCCTCGGCCAGCATCCGGACGACGCCGTAGTAGAACGCGCCGTTGGCGACGACGTCGGCGACGGACGGCCCGGCGGGCAGGACGCGGTTCTCCACGCGCAGGTGGGGACGGCCCTTCACGACGGCGTAGATGGGACGGTTCCAGCGATAGATCGTTCCGTTGTGGAGGGTGAGCTCGCCGAGTTCCGGGATGCCGCCGTCGTCCAGGACCTCGCGGGGCTCCTCCTCGTCGCACAGTGGCAGCAGGGAGGGGAAGTAGCGGGCGTTCTCCTCGAACAGATCGAACACGGACGTGATCCAACGTTCGCCGAACCACACCCGGGGCCGGACGCCCTGCGTCTTCAGCTCGTCCGGACGGGTGTCGGTGGCCTGCTCGAACAGCGTGATGCGGGTCTCGTGCCAGAGTCGGTGCCCGAACAGGAACGGGGAGTTGGCGCCTATCGCGACCTGCGCGCCCGCCAGGGCCTGGGCGGCGTTCCAGTAGGCGCCGAAATGGTCCGGGCTCACCTGCAGATGGAACTGGACGCTGGTGCACGCGGCCTCGGGGATGATCGTGTCGGCGTGCATCCGCAGCGGCTCGGGCCCGTCGATGTCGATCCGCATCTCCTCGCCGCGCGCCGCGAAGATCTGGTCGTTCAGCATCTTGTAGCGCGCGTTGGCCGACAGCGACTCCTCGCCGATGTCGGTCTTGCGCAGGGTCGGCAGGATGCCGATCATGACGAGCCCGCCGCCGACCTCGCGGGCGCGGCCGTCGGCGTGCACGAGATGGTCGCGGACCTCCGCTTCCAGTTCGCCGGTGCTCTCCCCGCCGAGCTCCCGGGGCGGGATGTTGATCTCAAGGTTGAACTGGCCGAGCTCGGTCGCCCAGGCCGGGTCGGCGATCGCCTTGAGCACGTCCGCGTTGCGCATGAGGGGGTCGCCGAGTGAGTCGATCAGGTTGAGCTCGATCTCCAGTCCGATGTGGGGGCGCTCGAAGTCGAACTGGGATTCGCCCAGCATGCGGGCCAGCACGTCGAGGCACCTGCGTACCTTGTCGCGATAGCGCCGCCGGTCCTCGCCGCTGATGGTGACCGAGGCCACGTCCCTGCCCATGTGTCCGTCCCTGTGTTCCGGAGGAACCGTCATAAAACGGCATGTCCCGGTGGGCGAAGGTGAAAACCCGGCATGGAATTTCGGGCCCCCCGATTTGTGACCGGCCGGTAGCGTGTGTCGTCCCGCCGGGAAACCGGTATGTCCGCCGGGGAGGGGACCATGCGCATGCGCCCCCGGTCGATCCGGGCCCGGGACACGCTCGTCGCCGCCGTGATCGCCGCGCTCGTCCTCGGCGTCACCGCGATAGGCGTCGACCTCGCCGTGCGCAGCGCGGTCGAGGCGAGTCTCCTCCGGCAGACGCAGGTGGACGCCCGCCGGGTCAGCGGCGCCGTCCGGGACGGGACGCTGGACGGCCCGATCCGGGACGGCACGAGGGGCCGCGTCCTCGTCCAGGTCGTCGAGCCCGGCGGACGGGTGACGAACGCGACACCCGCCGCAACGGACAGACCCCCGGTGAGCAGAGTATGGCCGTCGAGCAACCTGCGGGTCCGCGACTTCACCGAGTGCCACGGCCACTGGCCCGACCGCGAATGCTTCGTGGCCGAGGCCATCCGGGTCAGCACCGCGCCGGACTCGGTGGTCGTGTACTCGTCCGTGCGGGTGCCGTCCTACCTGGTCAGCGGCCTGTTGGAGGCGGTGCTCGCCGCGTCGGTCCTGCTGTTCGCCGTGCTCGCCGCGTGGATCACCTGGCGGGTCGTCGGCCGCACCCTCGGCCCCGTCGAGGCGATCCGCGCCCAGCTTTCCGAGATCAGCGCCACCGACCTGAGCCGCCGCGTCCCGCAGCCCGCCGGGCAGGACGAGATCGCGCAGCTCGCCCGCACCGCGAACCAGACGCTCGACCGGCTGGAACGGGCCGTCGCGCGGCAGCGGCAGTTCGCGTCCGACGCGTCCCACGAGCTGCGCACCCCGATCGCCGGGCTCCGGGCCAACCTGGAGGACGCCTCCATGCACCCGGACGACAATGATCTGCGGGCCGTCGTCCGGTCGGCGCTGCGCGACACCGACCGGCTGGAGTCGATCGTCACCGACCTGCTGCTCCTCGCCCGCATCGGCACCGGCGGGAGCGCGGCGCAGGAGCCGATCGACCTCGGCGCGCTCGCCGGCGCCGAGGTCCGCCGCCGATCGTTCACCTTGAAGATCGTCACGGAGCTCGGCGGCGGCGTCATGGTCCGCGGCGTGCGCATGCAGCTCGTCCGGCTGCTGGGCAACCTGCTGGACAACGCCGAGCGGTACGCCGAGTCGCTCGTCACGGTGGAGGTGACCGGTGCGGACGGCCTGGCGCTGCTCACCGTCACCGACGACGGCGCGGGCATCGCGCCCGCCGACCGGGAGCGCGTCTTCGAGCGCTTCACCCGCCTGGACAGGGCCCGCAGCCGCGGCGCCGGCGGCACCGGCCTCGGCCTGGCGATCGCCCGCGAGATCGCCCAGGCGCACGGCGGGACGCTCCGGATCGAGGACCACCCGGCCGGCGCCCGCTTCGCCCTCCGCCTGCCCCTCGAATAGCGGAAGGGCCGTCCGTGTGGGACGGCCCCTCTCGCGGCGGCGAAGACGCGCAGGCGTGAACGGCCTCGGTCTCCGCCGCGATGTCGTCGGTCAAGCGAGAAGGGCCGCCCGGCACGGGACGGCCCTTCTCGCGGAGCAGCGGCGCGGGTGGTCAGGCGCGGACGGCCTGGATCTCCAGCTGGATGTCGACCTTGTCGCTGAGCAGGGCCTTCTCGCCCTTCAGCGGCACGTTGAACTCGATGCCCCAGTCCTTGCGGTTGATCGAGACCTCGGCGGAGAACCCGGCGCGCGTGCCGCCCCAGGGGTCCTCGCCGACGCCGTTGAACTCGACGGAGAGCGTGATCGGACGGGTGACGTCCTTGATCGTCAGCTCGCCGTCCAGGAGGTACTCGCCGCCCTCGGACCGTACGCCCTTGGTCGCGAACGTCATGGTCGGGTACTTCTCGACGTCCAGGACGTCGGAGGTCCGCACGTGCGCGTCCCGGTCGGCATTGCGGGTGTCGATCGAGCCGACCTTGATCTCCGCCGTGGCCGTGGACTCGGACAGCTCCTCGGCGATCTGCACGGCGCCGGTGAATTCGGTGAAGGTGCCGCGCACCTTGGTCATCAGGTGCCGGATGACGAAGGTGACCTCGGAGTGCGCGGGGTCGATGTTCCAGGTCCCGGTGGTCAGCTCGGGGGCGACGGCGGCGATGCTCATGGTGGCTCCTCGCGGTAGTGCTTGAAACTTCAACGACCTGTCGAAGGTTAGTTGAAGGCTCAAACACATGTCAATCCCGGATTGTTCCACCCGATCCACCGCGCCGCCGGATTCACGGTGCGCAACTCGGTCCGAACGCCGTGCAACCCGACGGGGCCCTCATGCGTAATCAACTGGGCACAGAGGCGAGCCGGAGCCCCTCTCCGGCGGGATCATTTGGAGTCTTCGTGAGCGACGAACCACCCAGCGCCGCCGGGCGGACGGCCCGGGCGGCGGCCCCGGCCCTGATGGTGACGGCCCTGCTCGTGACCGGATGCGGAGGAGGGCACAAGGACGCGACCGCCGGCGCGTCCCCGGCGGGCGGTACGGACAAGCTGCCCCAGGCGACCACCTACACGACACTCAACGACCTTCCGAAGGACCCGGCGCCGGCCGCCAAGAGCGACGGGACGGTGGTGCACCCCGAAGACACGGTCCCGGTGTCCGCCAAGCCCGGCGCCCCCGCCGTGGCCGAACTGCCGAGCACCCAGCTCAAGGGCCCCACCTGGGTGCCGGTCGTGGAGAGCCGGCCCGGCTGGCGCCGCGTGCTGCTCCCCAGCCGCCCGAACGGCGTGTCCGGCTGGATCCCCGACTCCGGCCTGAAGACCGCGCGCAGTTCGAGCGCCGTCAGCGTCGATCTCGGCGACAAGAAGCTGACCTTGTTCCGCGGCGGCCGCAAGACCGGCGCCTGGTCCGTGGCCGTCGGCGCGCCGAAGACGCCCACCCCGACCGGGCGGACGTTCCTGCTCGCCTCCCTGGCCCCCGCGAAGGCGACCTACAGCCCGCTGATCCTGCCGGTCGGCGCGCACTCCGCCACCCTCGACTCGTTCGGCGGCGGCCCCGGGACGGTCGCGTTCCACGGCTGGCCGTCCAAGTCAGTGTTCGGCAAGGCCGTCACGCACGGCTGCGTGCGCGTCCCGGCGGACGCGCTGAAGCAGCTCTCGCAGGTCCCGCTCGGCACACCGGTCCAGATCACGGACTGACCCGAACCCCCGGCTCCCCGGCCGGTCCCGCTCAACCCCCGAATCACTAACCCCCGAAGGAGAAATACCGTGCGTTTGCAGGCACTCACCAAGTGCGCGGCCGTGGCCGGCGCGCTGGCCCTGCCGTTGACCCTGGGCGCCACCGCCGCGTCCGCCACCACCGGCGGCGCCGGCTCGGCCCTCGCCGTCGGCGCCACCGGCCCGGTCGCGATCCCGGCGACCCCGTCGGTGACCTCCACCGCCCAGCGGCCGGAGCGCAAGAGCGTGGCCGAGCTGCCGGCCAACCCGCTGGTCGAGGCGCGGCTGCTGAACGTCGCCGCCTGGTCCGGGCACGCCCGCGCGTCCGTCGCCGACCTGAAGGTGGCCCGGCTCGGCCTCACCGCAAGCGCCGTCACCGCGAAGTGCGAGAACGGCAACGGCATCTCCCACCTGGTCAAGGCGAAGATGGGCGGCCGGACGCTGAAGGCCGGCGCGACGCCCAACACGATCGTCACCATCGCCGTGCCGCAGGTCGGCAACGCCACGGTCACGCTGAACAAGCACGTCCGCGACACGGACGGCAACCTCACCGTCACCGCCATCGAGGTGAGCGCGACCATCGCCGGCAAGACCCAGACGCTGAGCATCGCGTCCGTCAACTGCGGCAAGGCCGTCGGCCAGCCGGGACAGCCCGGTCAGCCGGGCGAGCCGGGCCCGTCCGACCCGGGCACCCCGTCCTCCCCGGCCACCCCGCCCGGTGAGGCCCCGGCTCCGACTCCGGTCCCGGGCGACCTTCCGGTCACCGGCTGATCCGCTCCGCCAGGCAAGGGCCCGCGCGTCCCGCGCGGGCCCTTCGCGGTGGCATCCCGCCGGAAGGTCGCGCGGTAGTCCCTGGGGCGCCGTCCGGTGTGCTTGGCGAAGAGGGCGGCGAAGGTTCCAGGGTCCCTGTACCCGACGGTGGCCGAGATGGCGGCGACCGTCCGGTCCGTCGTCTCAAGGAGGTGACGGGCGCGGCGGACGCGGGACGACTGCAGGTACTCCAGCGGGCTCTGCCCGGTCTCGCGCGCGAAACGCCGCAGCAGCGTCCGGGTGCTGACATTGAACGTGCCGGACAGCGCGGCGAGGTCGTACCGGGCGGCGAGGTTCTGGTCGAGCCACCGCATGACCCTGCGGGAGAACTCGTTTCCTGGCTGCGGGAGAAGCCGGGGGTCGACGTACGGGGTCTGGGACGTGCGCGCGTCGTCCACGAGCGCCATCCGCGCGGTCGTCCGCGCGACGCCGGCCCCGCTGTGCCGGCGGATCAGCTCCAGCGCGAAGTCGTACATGGCGCTGAACGCCGCCGTCGTCGTCACACCCGTGTCGGTGGCGACCAGAAGCTCCGGCCGGACGTCGGCGTCCGGGCAGCGCCGGGCCAGCTCGTCCGCGAACAGCCACGCCGTCGTGGCGCGGCGCCGGCCGAGCAGCCCGGCCTCGGCGAGCAGGAACGCGCCGACACAGATCGAGACGACGGCGCCGCCCGCGGCGGCGTGCGCGCGGATCACCGCGATCTCCGGGGCCAGGGAGGCGAGTGCGGCGTCCACGTCGAGGCCCGTGTGGAGCTCGAACCCCGGCACGACCAGGACGTCGGCCTCACGCGGCGGGGAGACGGCCAGCGCCACGCCCCCGGACGCGACGACGCGCCGGCGGGGCGAGACGACCGTCACCTCGTATCCGGCGCGGTCGGAGCCGGCGATGTGCGCCGCCATCGTCAGGAGATCGGGGACGCCGAACACCTCCGACGCGAAGCAGCCCGGATAGGCCAGCACGCCGACCCGCAGTGCGCTCACGCTCGCCTCCTCACAGTCGCGTCAGTGGCGAGATTACCCTCGTACATGGCGATCCGGCCTATCACCGTGCGAGGGCGCGGCGGTCCACGCTGTCCCCATGAGCACTGCCAACGGGCGTCTCGACGACGCGATCACGGACTTCTCCCGCCGGCGCGTGGACGTGGACGGGGTGGTGAAGACGGTCTACGTCGCCGGTTCCGGACCGGCCGTCGTGCTGATGCCCGAGATGCCGGGCATCAGCCCCGACGTCCTCCGGCTGGCGCGGTGGGTGCGGGACGCGGGGTTCACCGTCCACGTCCCCTCGCTCTTCGGCGCGGACGGCGCCTACCCGACGGCCGAGAGCGGTGCGAAGGTGGTCCGCCGCGCGTGCGTGAGCGCCGAGTTCAGGGCGTTCGCCGGGGGCGGCACGAGCCCCGTGACGACGTGGCTGCGCGGGCTCGCGCGCCAGGCCCACGCCGCGTGCGGCGGTCCGGGGGTCGGCGCGATCGGGCTCTGCTTCACCGGCAACTTCGCCCTCACCATGGCACTTGAACCGGCCGTCATCGCGCCGGTCGTCAACCATCCGTCGCTGCCGCTGGACGACCCCGCGGGACTGGAGCTGAGCGACGAGGACGCCCGCGCGGTCCGGGACCGCGTCACGCGTGACGGCCTGAAGGTGCTCGCCTACCGCTTCGAGGGCGACCGCTGGTGCACAGGTCAACGCTTCGCCGCCTACCGGGCGCTGCTCGGGGACGCCTTCGACGGCCGCGTCCTCCCGGACGGCGCCGCCAACACCGACCCGCCGCCGTTCTTCCGCGACATGGTCGAAACCCCGCACAGCGTCGTCACCGCCCACCTCGTCAACGAGGACGGGCACCCCACACTGAAGGCGAGGGACGAGATCCTCGCCTTCCTGACCGGCCGCCTGAAGCCCTAGGACGCGGCGGCTTCCGGACGGGATCCCAGCAGGGGGTGGGCGCTGCCGTCCAGGAGGACCTTCGCCACGCGCGGGGGGTCGTCGGACATGGGGACGTGGCCGCAGCCCTCCAGCCAGACGAAGCGGGCGTGCGGGAGGCGGCGCTGCGCGCGGATGGCCTGGCTGCGCAGCAGCAGGCGGTCCTTGGTGCCCCAGGCGATGGTGACGGGGACGTCCGCGCAGGAGCCGAGGAACCGGGTGCCGCGCCCGGCCCGGAGGGTGGGTTCGAAGCCGGGGGCGTCCCGCATGGCGCGGGCGTCTCCGGCGAGGGCCTCGATGTCCATCAGGTCGGGACGGCCGTAGATCATGCCGAACATCAGGGTGCGGCGGCGCGGCGAGCGGGCCAGGCGGGTGAGGACCGTCTCGGGGACGCGGGCGCCGAGCCGGGACGCGCGCAGCACCGACATGCCGTAGCGGAGTTCGAGCGCGTTGAAGAACCCGGCCGGGGACAGCGCGGTGACGGAGCTCGCGAGGCCGCGGTCGGCGGCTTCGAGGGCGAACAGCCCGCCGAGGGAGTTGCCCGCGACGTGCGGGCGGTCCAGCCCGAGGTCGGCGAAAGTCCCGGCCAGGGCGGAGACGACCGCGTCCAGGGTGTAGGGGGTGCCGGGCGGGAGCGGTGGGGAGTCGCCGAAGCCGGGCAGGTCGACGGCGATGACCTCGCGTTCGGCGGCGAGCATGTCCATGACGGGGGCCCAGCCCTGGCGGCGGTGGCCGATGCCGTGCAGCAGGACGAGGGGCGGCCCCTGGCCGCGACGCTCGAAGACGATGTCCACGGCCGAAGGGTAGAGCGGAAGTTACTCAGCAGTCACTAGTGATGCTCGTCACCGCGTGCACTCGGCGGGGCGGCGGTGCTCCAGGGCGTCGCGCAGCTGGGAGCGGCCCCGGTGGATGCGGGACCGGACGGTGCCGAGCTTGACGTTGAGGGACGCGGCGATCTCCTCGTACGACAGGCCCTCGATGTCGCACAGCACGACGGCGGCGCGGTATTCGGGGGCGAGGCCGTCCAGCGCCTTCTGGATGTCGGCGTCCAGGTGGCGGTCGTCGTAGGCCTGCGCGGGCGTCGGCTCCCGGCCCTGCAGGCGCTCGGCGGCGTCGTCGCCGAGGGCGTCGAACCGGATGCGCTGCTTGCGGCGGGCGCGGTCGAGGAACAGGTTCGTCGTGATGCGGTGCAGCCAGCCCTCGAACGTGCCGGGACT
Source organism: Spirillospora sp. CA-128828 (assembly GCF_050945415.1). Classification (NCBI taxonomy): domain Bacteria; kingdom Bacillati; phylum Actinomycetota; class Actinomycetes; order Streptosporangiales; family Thermomonosporaceae; genus Spirillospora; species Spirillospora sp. CA-128828. Next base: position 9,242,112 of record NZ_CP191986.1, on the reverse strand, counting down.
GTACGAGGACAGCGAGCGGAAGACCCGGATGAAGACGTCCTGCGTCAGGTCCTCGGCATCGTGCCGGTTGCCGGTCAGCCGGTACGCCAGCCGGAACACCCGGGTCGAGTGCTCGCTGACGATCTCCTCCCACGTCGGCGGGGTCCACGCCATCGCGCCTGCGCTCACCACTACCCCCGTCTGATACTGAATCGTTACGGCCAAGCATGCCGGTACCCAGATAAGAGCCGTGTAAGGACCCCGCGCGTGGCCGGATGAGGCGCTGTGGGGTACGACTCATCTCAGCGGGCCGGGCACCGGCGTCGAGGGCCGCCCTGAAGATCGCGGCTTATACCACGACCGGGCGCGTTTTCCCTGGCGCGGACCAGTCAAGAATCAATTGATGCCGAGGGAGCGTGCCTTGAGCGCCTTCCGGCGAATAACCCCGGCATGAGTGGGGATCGGCTCATACCGCTCGCGCGACGGTATCGCCTGCTCTCTGTCGTCGGCAGAGGCGGCATGGGCACCGTCTGGCGGGCGTACGACGAGATGCTGGACCGCGATGTGGCGGTCAAGGAGGTCCATCTCCCCGCGCGCATCAGCGAAGCCGAACGAAGAGTGATGTGCAGGCGCCTGCTCACCGAGGCGCGGGCCACCGCGGCGCTGCGGCATCCGGGCGTGGTCGCCGTCCACGACCTCATCAACGAGGACGGCCGCCCCTGGATCGTCATGGAGTTCCTGGAGTCGTGCTCGCTGAACAGGCTGGTCACCGAGGGCGGGCCGCTCGGCGTGCGCCGGACGGCGGAGATCGGAGCAGCGGTCCTGTCGGTGCTGCGCACGTCGCACGCGGCGGGCATCCTGCACCGCGACGTCAAGCCCAGCAACGTCCTGATCTGCGACGACGGGCGGGTTCTGCTCGGCGACTTCGGCCTCGCCGTCCACAACGGCAAGGGCCGCGAACCCGCCGACACGCTGCTCGCCGGCATCGAGGGCTCCCCCGCCTACCTCCCGCCGGAACGGGTGAACGGCCTGCCGAGCGAGGAGGCGTCCGACCTCTGGTCGCTCGGTGCGACGCTCTACACGGCGGTCGAGGGCTTCTCGCCGTTCCTGCGGTGCCATGCCCTCGCGTCCATGGTCGCGGTGCTGTTGGGCGACTATGCGCGCCCGGTGCGGGCCGGTCCGCTGACGCCCGTCATCGAGGGGCTGCTTCGTCAGCGTCCGGAAGACCGGTTGACCGCGGAAGCCGCGGCGGAAATGCTGCGGGACATCATCGGGACCCTTCCCGAACCGGGCTTCACCCGGGCCGTGGTGCCGCATCCGCGCCGTTTCTCCGCGCACCGGATCGCTTTACGCCGCCGCGACGCGGCCGGGACGCGCACCTTCCGCGGGCCTCGCGTCCCGTGGACGCTGCGCGCCGGCCGGGCCCCCGGCAATCCGCCCTGCGGCTCGCGCCGGGTCGGGCAGCGGATCACGGCCCTGCCGGCGGGGCGGCGTCCGCGTCCCGGGACGGTCGTCAGCGTGGCGGTCCTCGCGGCCCTCGCGGCCGGGACCGGCACCTGGACGGCCCGGTGGACGTCGATCGGCAAGGGCGACTCGGTCGCGCTGCGTCCGGCGGCGGGCGTGACGGCCAAGACGGCGAAGTACCACGAGGCGGGCGCCTACTCGGTGCGCGTGCCGGCGGGGTGGCAGGCCGAGCGGCGCGGCGACGTCATGACCTGGAAGGACGCCGGTTCGGGACGGGGACTGCGGATCGCCCCGGCTCCCGGTGACCCGTTGACCGGGCTGCGCGCCGAAGAACACGAGGCCGTCGCCGAGCACCGCTATCCCGGCTATCACCGGCTGCGGCTGGAACCCGTCCCGGAGGTCGTCGCAGGCGCCGCCGAATGGGAGTTCACCTGGCGGGACGGCGGTCACGACACCGCCAGGCACGTGCTGTGCGGCCGCGCGGCCGGGTACGAGTTCTGCTTCTACGCGCCCGATCCGGACTGGACGCCGGGCCAGCGTCTCTACGACAAGATCCTCAAGTCGTTCAGACCCGAGAAGAAGAACGACTGATCGGAGGCGGCCCTCTACGGCCGGCCCGTCTCAGGTGGTCTGCTGGAGCCGGAGGAGGAACTCGGCGTTGGACGAGGTGCCCTTCATCTTCTCCAGGAGCTGCTCGACGGCCTGCTGCCTCTCCAGACCCTGGAGGGCGCGGCGGAGGCGCCAGGAGAGGGCGAGCTCCTCGGGCGACATGAGCAGCTCGTCGCGGCGCGTCCCGGACGCCTCGATGTCGACGGCGGGGAAGACACGGCGGTCGGCGAGGCCCCGGTCGAGCTTGAGCTCCATGTTGCCGGTGCCCTTGTACTCCTCGAAGAAGACGTCGTCCATGCGGGAGCCGGTCTCCACCAGCGCGGTGGCGAGGATGGTGAGCGATCCGCCGTTCTCGATGTTGCGCGCGGCGCCGAAGAACTTCTTCGGCGGGTAGATCGCGGTCGTCGCGACACCGCCGGCGAGGATGCGGCTGCTGGACGGCGCCGCCAGGTTGTAGGCGCGGCCGAGCCGGGTGATGGAGTCGAGCAGCATGACCACGTCGTGGCCCTGCTCGACGAGGCGCTTGGCCCGCTCGACGGCGAGCTCGGCGAGCGCGGTGTGGTCCTGCGCGGGACGGTCGAACGTCGAGTGGATCACCTCGCCGCGGACCGACCGCTGCAGGTCGGTGACCTCCTCGGGCCGCTCGTCGATGAGCACGACCATGAGGTGCACCTCGGGATTGTTCTGCGCGATCGCGTTCGCGAGGGCCTGCAGCACCATCGTCTTGCCGACCTTCGGCGGCGACACGATGAGCCCGCGCTGCCCCTTGCCGATCGGCGCGACGATGTCGATGACGCGGGTCGCGAGCGGGCCGGTGTCGAGGCGCAGCCGCTCGTCCGGGAACAGCGGCGTCAGCTTGCCGAACTCGGGGCGGTTCGCCGCCTCCGCCGCGGGGAGGCCGTTCACGGTCTCGACGCGGGCGAGCGAGGAGGACTTCTCCCGGTTCGACTTCGGCGCCTTCGCGGTGCCGCCGATGACGTCGCCCGCACGCAGATGGTGGGCCTTGACCTGGGCGAGCGAGACGTGCACGTCCTCCGGCCCGGCGAGGTAGCCGGACGTGCGGACGAACGCGTGCTTGTCCTGGACGGCGAGGATGCCGTGGAAGGGGACGGCCGGCGCCTCGTCGGCGGGCCGCCGCCCCTGCTGCTGTCCGCCCTTCCGGGCGCTCTGCGCGGGCACGGAGTGGGACTGTGCGGGCGCCTTGCGTCCGGTGGCGGGGTGTTCGGTAGTGAGGGTGGAAGTGGACATGCGGGTCCCTTCTCAGACGGACGCGGAACGATCCGCGCCGCCCGGAGTCGAAGCCCGCGTACGGCGGCGGAACCCGCGGCGCGTACGCGAGAGGAATGCGAGAGATGCAGCTCGGTTCACCGGGCTGACGTCGGCTCCCTTGTGCGGCGGCCCCGCACGCCGATCTGCGTGCCGAGCCGGAGAAGTCACCGGGCGCTCAGATGGCCCGGGCGGGGAAGAAACGCCCTCGAAGCGAGTCGCGAAAAATCCGAAGACGCTGCTTCGACAGTACAGCACTCCCGGGCGCTTTCGCATTCCCGGAGGTCAGTGGAAACTTTCAGCCGGTTCGTCCCCCGTTCCGGCGCATACGATGAGCCGCGTCGAGGCTGAGGGAGGACGATGGGCGCCGGGCTGGAGTTCGAGGTCGCCGGGGGCGTCGGGACGGTCACGATCGACCGGCCCGCCAAGCGGAACGCCATGTCGGCGGACATGTGGCGGGCGCTGCCCGCCATCCTGGAAGGGCCCGCCAAGGATCCGGCCGTCCGGGTCGTGGTGCTGACCGGCGCGGGCGGGAACTTCTGCGCGGGCGCCGACATCTCCGAGCTGGACGACATCCACCGCGACGACGACTCGCACCTGTCGACGGTCGCGGAGCGGGCGCTGGCCGCGTTCCCGAAGCCGACGCTCGCCGCGGTCGAGGGGTACTGCGTGGGCGGCGGCTGCCAGCTCGCGGCGGCCTGCGACCTGCGGTTCGCGGCGGAGGACGCGCGGTTCGGCATCACGCCGGCCAGGCTCGGGATCGTCTACCCGGCCGCCGCGACGGCGCGGCTCGTCCGGCTCGTCGGGCCGTCGGCCGCGAAGTACCTGCTCTACTCCGCCGACCTGGTCGACGCCGCGCACGCGCTGCGCATCGGGCTGCTGGACGAGGTCGTCCCGGCCGGCGGCCTGCGGGACCGGGTCGCCGCGTTCGCCGAGACCCTCGCGTCCCGTTCCCTGCTCACCCAGCAGGCGACCAAGGACATCGTGGACGCCATCGTCGCCGCCGGCCCGGTCGCGGAGAAGACGCAGCGGTGGCTCGCGGAGGTCGCGGCCAGCGGGGAGGTCGAGGAGGGCATCGCCGCGTTCCTCGGACGCCGCGCGCCCGAGTTCACCTGGACGTCCCCCACACGCTGAGGGCTACCCGTTGAGCGCGGGCCAGGCGGACACGTCGCAGAACCGGGTCTCGGGGAGCCGGTGCAGACGCCGGGCCGCGCCGGGCAGGTCGTCCAGCAGGCCGGCGGCATCCGGGCCGCGCAGCTCGGCGAGCGGCAGCACCCCGCACACCAGCGCCTCCGGCGTCCGGACGATGAAGAGCGGCCCGATCTGCGCGCCGCCCTGGTCGATGTCGCGCAGCGCGCCCAGCAGGTTCCGGGCCCGTTCCGTCGATTCCACGCCGTTCGCGCGGAGCGCGGCCACCAGGCCGACGAAGTCGCGCTCCAGGCCGCGCGGGCTGCGCCCGGACAGGTAGTAGCGGTCCCGGTCGGCCAGCTCGACGCGCAGCCCGTGCTGCTCGGCCAGCCACTCGTAGCGCCGGGCCAGCGCGGGCCGCGCCGCCGGCGACGCGGTGAGGGCCCCGGCGACGAGGTCGGCGGGATCGGCGCCGAGGGACGCGGCGACGGCCTGGTCGAGCCGCCCGACGAGGTGCGCGCGGAGCACGGCGACCTCGGCGGCCAGCCGGTCCACGGCGGCCCGCTGCTCGTCGGCGGCCTCGCGCTGCCGCCGCAGCCGGCCGTTGACGTCCGGCAGCAGCCGGTCGTTGATCTGCGTGATCAGCGACTTGATCCGGGCGTCGGCCTCGGTGAGCGCCGCGCGGTCGCGGTCCCCGTCCTCGGCGAGCCGGTCGAGGCGTTCCCCCTGGGACGCGCGGAGGCTCTCCAGCTCGTCCCGGGTGCCCTTGAGCGCGCGCAGCTGCGTACGGATGTCGGCGATCTCCGGGGCGCCCGGCGCGCGCTTGCGCTCGAAAGCCAGGTACAGCTCCCGCCCGGCGATCGCCAGGCACAGCAGAACGAGAATCACCGTCATCGTGCCCTCCCGGGGCCTGCTCGCGGGGCAGACTATGCCACCGCCGCGTCCCGGCGGAACGCGTCAGCGGTTGAGGTAGGCGAGGACGGCCAGGACGCGGCGGTTGTCGTCGCCGGTGACCGGGAGGTCGAGCTTGGCGAAGATGTTCGCGGTGTGCTTGGTCACGGCGCGCTCGGTGACGACGAGCTTCTCCGCGATCGCGGCGTTGGAGCGTCCCTGCGCCATCAGCTCCAGCACCTCGGTCTCGCGCGGGGTGAGGCGGGCCAGCGGGGTGTCGCGGGTGTTGCTGGCGACCAGCCGGGAGATGACCTCGGGGTCCATCGCGGTGCCGCCCGCGGCGACCCGCCGGACCGCGTCCACGAACTGGGCCGCGTCGAACACGCGATCCTTCAGCAGGTAGCCGATCGCGCCGGTGCCGTCCGCGAGCAGTTCCCGGGCGTACAGCTGCTCGACGTACTGCGACAGCACCAGCACGGGCAGCCCCGGAACCTGCCGGCGCGCCTCCAGCGCGGCCTGGAGCCCCTCGTCGGTGAAGGACGGGGGCAGGCGCACGTCGACCACCGCCACGTCCGGGCGGTGGTCGAGCAGTGCCTTCAGCAGGGAGGGGCCGTTGTCGACGGCGGCCGCGATCTCGAAGTCATGCGACTCCAGGAGGCTGACGAGACCCTCCCTCAGGAGGGCGAGGTCTTCGGCGAGGACAACGCGCACGGCAGCTCCAAGGTCACGATCGTCGGGCCGCCCACGGGCGAGTTGAGGGCGAGGACGCCGTCGAATGTACCGATCCGCCGCTCGATCCCGCGCAGCCCGCTGCCGCCGTCGAGGGACGCGCCGCCCTGCCCGTCGTCGGTGACGGTGATCCGCAGCATGCCGTGCTCGTACCGCATGTCGACCCAGACGCGCGACGCGCCGGAGTGCTTGGCCGCGTTGGTGAGGATCTCCGACACCGCGAAGTAGGCGGCGGACTCGACCGGCGGCTCGGGCCGGGCCGGCAGCTCGGCGGACACCTCGACCTTCAGCGGGTGGTCGAGCCCGAGGGCCTGCACGGCGTCCCCGATGCCGCGGTCGGCGAGCACCGGCGGGTGGATGCCGCGGACGAGGTCGCGCAGCTCGTGCAGCGCCTTCGCCGACGACTCGCGCGTCTGGGCGAGGAGGATGCGGGCCTTCTCCGGGTCCCTGTCGAGGAGGTGCTCGATCGCGCCGAGGCTCATCCCCATCGCGACCAGCCGGGCCTGCGCGCCGTCGTGCAGGTCGCGCTCGATACGGCGCAGCTCGGCGGCGGACGCGTCCACGGCGTCCGACCGGGTCTCGGTGAGGTGCTGGACGCGCAGTGCCAGCTCCGACTTCTTCGTGGGGCCGAGGATGGTGCGGCCCCAGTGGCCGTACGCGGTCATCATCTTCGGGCCGATGAGGTATCCGGCGGCGATGCAGAGGGTGGCGACGAACACCGTGGACAGGACCCGCCCGGTGTCCTGGTCGTAGCCGTCCGTGACGTGGATGTAGGTGTACCAGTCGCTGCCGCCGTAGTGGCCGATCATCCCGCCGGCGAACGCCGCGAGGACGTACCCCCAGATCCCGTAGAGGATCAGCAGGCCGGGCAGCGCCGCGGTGAACACCGAGACGATCGGGTCGGCGACGACCCACAGGTAGTCGCGCCAGGTCGCCGGGTCCGAGATCAGCGCGACGAACCGCTTGAACATGCCGTTCAGGCCGGGCTCCTGCTCGGCCTCGGGCAGGTAGGGGCGCTGGATCCGGACGTTCGTCCACCTGTTGATCCGGTCCCGGTACGCGTCGAGCTGGCTGCGCAGGAGCATCACCGCGGACGGGAACAGCAGCACCCCGACGAAGCTCGTGATCATCGAGACCACGGTGATGAACCACAGGCCGACGAGCGACGCCGGGATGCCCAGGAACATCAGCGCAAGCCCTCGCCAGGGCGCCCGAACGTGCTGTTGCAGCCGTGTCTCTTTCACCAGTCCACCGTTCACCGGATCCTCCGCGGGTCGCTTTGCCGTCTGGAGTCCAGTCTTCTGGCGGGCGCCCGCCAGCACAGTGTGCCCGCAACCCGGCCCGGGGGTGTAGTTGTGTACACCCCCGGACGCCGTTTAGAGCCATGTCGCGGCGGTTCCGGGCTTCCTAGCGTCGTTGGGTGTCACCCCGCACACCACGACTCCAGGGGACCCCCATGAAACGGAATCTCGCCGCGACGCTCGGAGGCTGGAGCGCGCGGCACCGCATGACGGCCATCGGCGGCTGGCTGCTGTTCGTCGTCCTCGCCTCGGTGCTCGGCGGGGTCGTCGGCCAGGTCACGGCGGAGGAGCACGAGCAGGGCACCGGGCGGTCGGCACGGGCCGCGCAGATCCTCGCGCGGGCCGGCATCGACGATCCCGACCACGAGACCGTGCTGATCTCGGGCGCCGCGGCGGGCTCGCCCGAGATGCGGCGGGCGGTGGCGGCGGTACGGTCGGGCGTCTCGGCCACCGGCGAGATCACCGATCTGCGGCCGGACGTGGTGTCCAAGGACCGGCGGCACGTGATCGTTCAGTTCACCATGAAGGAGACGCCCGAGGACCCGCTGCCCGCCGTCCAGGGCGCGGTGCGCAAGGCGCAGCGCGACAACCCGTCCGTGCGGATCGGGGAGTTCGGCGGCGCGACGGCCGACGCGTGGTTCGACGACGCGCTCGGCAGCGACTTCAAGCGGGCCGAGATGACGGCGTTGCCGCTCGCGCTCGGCATCCTGCTGGTCGCGTTCGGGGCGCTGCTCGCCGCCGTGCTGCCCGTGGTGCTGGCGTTCACCGCGTTCCTCGCCGCCGGCGGTCTGCTCGCGATCACCAGCCACGCGCTCCACGTCGACCAGACGACGAACTCGGTGATGCTGCTGATGGGCCTCGCCGTCGGCGTCGACTACTGCCTGTTCTACCTGCAGCGGGAGCGCGAGGAGCGCCGGCGGGGGCGGGACCGGGAGACGGCGCTGGCGATCGCCGCCGCCACCTCGGGACGCTCGGTGCTGGTCTCCGGGCTGACGGTCATGGTCGCGATGTCCGGGATGTTCCTGTCCGGGCTGCTGCTGTTCAAGGGCTTCGCCGTCGCGACGATCCTCGTGGTGTTCATCGCGATGCTCGGCTCGGTGACCGTGCTGCCCGCGCTGCTGTCGCTGCTCGGCGACAAGGTCGACTTCGGCCGGATCCGCCTTCCCCGGCGCCGCGAGGGGCGCGCCGGGCTGGTGGCGACGCTGCTGAAGCCCGTCCTCGCGCGTCCGGGGATCGCGGCGCTGCTGTCGGCCGGCCTCCTGCTCGCGCTGGCGGCGCCCGCGCTCGGCATGAAGACCGAGCGGCTCGCCATCGACCAGCAGATCCCGCCCGGCGAGGAGATCGCGCAGACCTACACGCGGCTGAACGAGGCGTTCCCCGGCAACCCGGAGCCCGCGGTCGTCGTGCTGAAGGCGCATGACATCGGCTCACCGCAGGTCAAGGCGGCGATCGGCGAGCTGAAGCGGCGGGCTGTCGCGTCCGGGGAGATGAACGAGCCGATCGACGTCACGGTGCACGAGCGGGAGAACATCGCCGAGATCGAGGTGCCGCTCGCGGGGACGGGCGCGGACGCGGCGTCCAAGCACGCGCTGGAGACGCTGCGGGAGCGGATCGTCCCGCAGACGGTCGGCAGGGTGGGCGAGGCGCCGGTCACCGGGCAGCTCGCCTGGTCGGTGGACTACAACGACCGGCTCGGGGCGAGCATCGTGCCCGTGTTCCTGTTCGTGATGGGCGTGACGTTCCTGCTGATGCTGATCTTCTTCCGGTCGCTGCTCATCGCGGCCGGCGCGATCGTCCTCAACCTGCTGTCGGTCGGTGCCGCGTACGGGGTGATGGTGGCGGTCTTCCAGCACGGCTGGGGGGACTCCCTGGTCGGGACGAAGGGCGCCGGCGCGCTGGAGTCCTGGATCCCGCTGTTCGTCTTCGTCGTCCTGTTCGGCCTGTCGATGGACTACCACGTCTTCGTCGTGTCGCGGATCCGCGAGGCGTACGACCGGGGCCTGGACACCACGCGCGCCGTCCGCGAGGGCATCGGCGCGACGGCCGGGGTCGTGACCGCCGCCGCGGTCATCATGATCGCCACGTTCGGGATCTTCGGGACGCTGTCGATGCAGGACTTCAAGCAGCTCGGCGTCGGCCTCGCGGTGGCGGTGCTGATCGACGCGACGATCGTCCGGGTGGTGCTGCTGCCGGCCATGATGTCCCTGCTCGGACGGTCGAACTGGTACCTGCCCCGCTGGCTGGACTGGCTGCCTCGCATCTCGCACGGCGAGGAGCCCGCGGCCGAGGCGGTGCGGACGCCCCCGCTCGTGACACAAAGGTAGGTCGAACACAAAAATAGCCTTGACCCATTGAGTGTGACGGGCCTAATTTTAGGTCCGTCACACTTGCTTGGGAGGTGTTCATGACCGTTCCCGTCCGCGCCCCCGCGGCGGAGTCACGACCGGCCGAGCGGCTCGACCCGGCGCTGCTGAAGACGTCGTTCGTGCTGGTCCTCGGCCCGATCCTGGCGTTGCTCGACACGACGATCGTCACGGTCGGCCTGGACTCGATCGCCCGTGACCTCGGCGGCCCGCTCGGCACGCTGCAATGGGTGTCCGCCGGCTACCTGCTCGCCATCTCGATGGTGATGCCGCTGGCGGGCTGGGCGAGCGACCGGTTCGGCGCCCGCACGATGTGGATGCTGTCGATCGCGCTCTTCACGGCCGGCTCCGCCCTCTGCGGCCTCGCGTGGTCGGCCGGGAGCCTGATCCTGTTCCGGGTGCTGCAGGGCGTCGGCGGCGGCCTGATCCAGCCGATCGGGCAGTCGATCGTCGTCCGGGCCGCCGGGCCCGCGCGGCTCGGCCGCGTCTTCGGCATCACGATCCTACCGCTGACGTTCGCGCCCGTCCTCGGCCCGGTCCTCGGCGGGCTGATCGTGGAGAGGTCCGACTGGCGCTGGATGTTCCTGGTGAACGTCCCGCTGGGCCTGCTGACTCTCGTCCTGGCGGCCCGGTACGTCCCCTCTGACACCGGACGCGGGACCGCGGGCGGCCGGCTGGACGTGCTGGGCCTCGCCCTCCTCTCGCCCGGCCTGGCGGCACTCGTCTACGGCTTCTCCGAGGTCGGCGACGACGGATTCGGCGCCACCCGCGTCATGGTCTCGCTGACGGCCGGGGCGGCCCTCGTCCTCGCCTACGGGACGCACGCGCTGCGCCGCCGCGGCAGCGCCCTCATCGATCTGCGCCTCTTCGCCCGGCGGGGCTTCGCGGTCGCCACCGCCAACTCGTTCCTCCAGGGAGCCGTGCTGTACAGCTCCATGCTCCTGCTGCCGCTCTACTACCAGCAGGTGAAGCACGCGTCCGCGCTGGAGGCGGGCCTCCTGCTCGCCCCGCAGGCGCTCGGGACGGCCGTCGCCACGTTCTTCGCGAGCCGCCTGACCGACCGCCTGGCGCCCCGCCCGATCATCGTCACCGGCATCGTGCTGACCCTCGCCGGGACGGTCGCGTTCACCCAGTTGGGTTCGTCCCCCGCGGGCTGGATCCTCGTGCTGTCGCTGATGGTCCGGGGCGCGGGCCTCGGCGTCGTGATGGCCCCGGGAATGGCCACGATCTACGCCTCCGTCGAACGGCACGAGGTGGCCCGCGCCGCCGGAGCCGTCAACACCGTCAACCGGGTCGGCGGCTCGCTCGGCACCGCGATCCTCGTGGTCGTCCTGCAACGTTCCCTGGACGCCCACGCTCCGGCCGCCGCCTACGGTCACACCTTCTGGTGGGCGCTCATCCTCTCCGCCCTGACCCTCGTCCCCGCCTTCTTCTACCCGTCGCTTACGGAGAACCGATGAGGTTCCGCCTGCTGAGCGTCCATGCCCATCCGGACGACGAGTCGAGCAAGGGCGCGGCCACGCTCGCGAAGTACGCCGCCGAAGGAGTGGACGTCATGGTCGCGACCTGCACGGGAGGGGAGCGCGGCGACGTCCTCAATCCCGCGATGGACCGACCCGAGATCAGGGCGAACCTGGCGGCGATCCGGCGGGCCGAGATGGAGGCGGCGCGGGAGATCCTCGGCGTCCGGCAGCGGTTCCTCGGCTTCGTCGACTCGGGGTTGCCCGGCGACGGCGAGCCGCTGCCGGACGGCTGCTTCGCGCGGGTGCCTCTCGCCGAGGCCGCTCGCCCGCTCGTGGCGCTCATCCGCGAGTTCCGTCCGCACGTGGTGGTGACGTACGACGAGACGGGCGGCTACCCGCACCCCGACCATGTCAGGACGCACGAGGTGACGGCCGAGGCGTTCGAGGCGTCCGGCGACCCGGCCAGGTACCCGGGGACGGGCGAGTCCTGGCGGCCGGTGAAGCTCTACTACCAGGGGGCCTTCTCGCGTGAGTGGTTCCAGGCCATGCACGACGGCCTGACCGCACGCGGGTTCGAGTCCGGCATCGGCCCCATCCTGGCCGGATGGCCGGACACCGCGCCGGGCCTTGAGATCACCACGCGCGTCCGGTGCGCGGAGTACTTCGCCGTCCGCGACAGGGCGCTGCTGGCGCACGCGACGCAGATCACCCCGGGCTCGGGGTTCATGGCCCATCCGCGTGAGGTCGAGTGCGCGGTCTGGCCGACCGAGGACTACCGGCTCGCCCGTTCGCACGTCGATTCGTCCATGCCGGAAATGGAGCTATTCGCCGGAATTGACCCTTGCTCGGACGCCGTGCCGGCATGACCCGGTTCCGCAATGGCATGAGCGTCCCGCGCCATCCGGCGCGGGACGCTCAGGTCGATCGCCATTCCCGGAACGGCTCGGAAATGGACCGGTCAGATGCGACGCAGGAAGGCGCGGGCCACCCATCCGTGCTTCCCGGCGCGCAGGTGCACCCAGCCGCGGTGCGACCTGCAGTCGGCGAGGACCCGCTGCCGGAACCGCAGGTGGCCGATCACCCGGCTGCGGATGCTCGGGCGCCGGTGGATCCGGAGCCCGTGCCGGGCCACGACGACGTACCGGCAGACACGGACCTGCTGGGCCGGCGGCGCGGCGACACTGGCCGACGCGGACGTGACGGTCCGCTGCTCGGTGACGGACGCGCCGGCGGCCGGTCCCGCCGCCACGAGGCCGGTCAGGGCCAGGCCGGACAGCGAGAGGGCCAGCCCGCTACGAATGTTCGTGCTCAATGTACATCTCCCCCCGAAAGACGATCTCTTTCCGCCGACTACATTGCCCGGCAATTCATGTGGGGAGGGAATTTGTGCGGCAAACAAGTGATAGATCACTGGCGTGGGCAAAATGCCCGAAATGACCAGTCTTAAAGGGCGACGAAGGAGAGGCCGCGCTTCTTCATCTTCGGGATGACGGTCCGCAGGGCCTTGAGGGTCTGGGAGCGGTCGCCGCCGCCGTCGTGGCACAGCATGATGTTGCCGGCCTTGCCGTCGAGGAGCGTCCGGCGGATGTGGCCGACGCCCGGGCGCGACCAGTCCTGCGGGTCGACGGCCCAGTGGATCGGCAGCATGCCGTGCTCGGCGACCTGCTCCAGGATCGTCTTCGACCACGCGCCGCCCGGGGAGCGGAAGAACTGCGGGACGACGCCGGTGACGTCGGCGATCCGGTCGAACGCCTCGACGATCTCCTTGCGGACCCGCTTCTCCGGCATTCCGGCGATGGAGATCGGATGCGTCTCGGTGTGGTTGCAGATCTGGTGGCCGGCGTCGGTGATGCGGCGGGTGAGCTTCGGGAACTCCTTCACCTGCATGCCGATGACGAAGAACGTCGCGTGGATCTCGTGCTCGGCGAGCAGGTCGAGCATCCGCGGCGTCCACATCGGGCTCGGGCCGTCGTCGATGGTGAGCGCGATCGACTTCGGCGGGGGCGGCGGGGAGAGTTCCGACAGCTCCCGGACGGGTTTCTCCAGCGCCGTGAGCTTCGCCGGCGTCCACGCGGCGGGACGCGGCGTCGGCGTCGGCGTGGGTGTCGGCGTCGGATGGATGACCGGCCGTGCGCGGGGGGTCGCCGTCGCCCAGGCCGGCCCCCGGGTGGGGTGGGACGGGCGCGCGGTGTCCGCGCCGAGCGCGGCGAGACCGGCGGCGGCCCCCATCAGCCAGAGAGCTTTGCGGCGGGACGCCCCACCTGAGTCCTCAACCTCCACAAGTCCAACGCTATCGGGGTTTTGCGCGGGTAGGAGAGCCCTATCGGATCACAATCCGCTCGCCTGCGGTGACCGTCGCGGAGGTGTTACGGTTTCCCGTGCATATCGGGGGCCGGACGTCCTCGCCTGAAGGCGGGACGGCCGTGCGATCACGGCCCGGCGCAGTCGGCGTGTGGTGACCGTTCCAGGCAGTGCGCCGCGGGGGCCGATCTGTTCTGGACGACGCCCGCACTCGCGCCACTGACCCCGTCGCCGGGCCCGATCCACCGGAAGACCGCGCGGCCCCGCGGTGTTTCCTTGCCTTTCTCTCCTCCTACGGGCCTGGAGGCCCTCCATCGTCGAGAAACGCGGGCGATCGCTGGCATCGCTCCGACTCGCCTGGCGGCTCGCTGCGCGATCAGGTTCTCGCAGGCTCGAACCTGCCTTCGGACGCGATCGCGCGACCTCAGGTTGTTGACGGCTGAGGTCGTCGGCTGGTGTAGCTGCGCAGGTTACGCGGCTTTCAACTGCTGGGCGTTGAGCGCGCCCGCTAGCCGGTGCGCGGCTGGGGGAGGCGCGCGGTCACCGGCGGATGTTCCTGCTCGGGCTCGGCGCTTTCACGCTGGCGTCGCTCGCGTGCGGGCTGGCGCCGTCCACCGGCGCGCTCGTCGCCGCCCGGCTGGCGCAGGGCGCGGCGGGAGCGCTGATGGTTCCGCAGGTGCTGTCGGGAATCCAGATCCACTTCACCGGCGCGGCTCGTGCGCGGGCCCAGGGGCTGCTGGCCGTCGCGCTGTCCGGCGGCGCGGTCGCCGGGCAGGTGCTGGGCGGCGTGCTGGTCTCGGCCGACGTGCTCGGGCTCGGCTGGCGCCCGATCTTCCTGGTCAACGTGCCGGTCGGGATCGTGCTGCTCGCGGCCGGCCTGCGGCTGCTCCCCGCGGACTCGGCCACCGGCAGGGCGCGGCTCGACCTCGGCGGGGTCGCGCTGCTGTCGGCGGCGACTCTGCTGGCGATGGTCCCGCTCCTGTTCGGGCGTGAGGAGGGATGGCCCGCCTGGACGTGGATGTCCCTCCTGGCCTGCGTGCCGGTCTTCGCGCTGTTCGTCCTCGCCCTCTACGTCCAGCAAGGGCTGGGACGCAGCGCGCTGTTCTCCGGGATGGTGCTCGTCTCGTGGGTCGCCGCGTTCGGGATCGCCGGGCCGCTGGTGCCGCGCCTCCCGTCCCGCCTCGCCGCCCGCCTGCCCGTCGCCGGCTACCTGCTTCCCCGGCCAGCGGTCGGGCAGATCCACGAGGACCGGGCAGCGGCAGTTCTGGTCGTCTGCTCGCATCCGGTGGGTCCGGCCGCGGGCCTGGGCCGCGCAGTTCGGACGGCTGATGGCGAACGCCTCACCCGGTACGCGGCCTCAACGGACATGGCTGCCTCAGAGAGAAATGCAATTCAAGGCAGCAGTCCTGCGCGGCGGGCGGCGGTCACGGCCTCCAGCCGGGTGTGACTGTCGAGCTTGCGCATCGCCGACCGCAGGTAGCTCTTCACCGTCTCGGGCAGCAGCCCGAGGCGTTCGGCGGCCTCCGCGTTGGTGCAGCCGATCGCGACATAGGAGAGGACGTCCAGCTCCCGGGGCGAGAGCACCGGGCGCGCCGGCCCGTCCGGCTCGTCCAGCCCGGCCGCCGCGAGGCGCAGCGACGCCTCCCGCAGCCGGTCCCGGGTCGGCCGGTCGTGGACCTCCTCGGCCAGCGCCCGCAGCTCGGCGTGGACGGCTCGGACCTCTTCCCAGCGCGACGCGGACGTGTCGGGCCGGCTCCTGGCCAGTGCCTCGTCGGCGCGGTCCTGGACGGCGAGGTCCTGTTCGAGGTCCCGGGCGGCCTGGACCGCCGCGCCTACGACACGGTCGGCGAGCGACAGGGGCTCCCTCAGCCCGCCGTAGATGACGCCGCGGCACCGCCGCCGCACGACGATCGGGACCGCGACGATCGACAGCAGCCCCTCGCGGCCCACGGGCTTGTCGTAGTCGTGGCTGATCGACGCCGAGCACGGATAGTTGCTCACCCACACGGGACGCCCCATGGCCATCGCCTTGCCGCCGAGCCCGTTGCCCTGGCGCACGACCAGCCCGTTCAGCGAGTCGGTCGTGCTGCCGACCAGCTCGGTGATGCACAGCCGGTCCTGGCCGCTGAGGACGCCCCCGAACACCATGGGCAGGCCGGTCGTGCGGTGCAGCGTCAGCACCGCGGACCGGACGGCTCCCAACTCATCGCCCATGCCTCCGAGCATGCCCTGAGCGATCCCGCGCACGGAAGGTCAGGCGCCCGAAAAGTCAGGCGTGCCTGGTCGCCGCGGTGTCCTCCAGGCCCAGGATGTCGACCGCCTCGGCGCGCATCTGCACCTTTCTGATCTTGCCGGTGACCGTCATCGGGAAGTCGTCCACGACGTGCACGTAGCGCGGGATCTTGTAGTGGGCGAGCCTGCCCTCGCAGAACTCGCGCAACTGCCCGGCGGTGAGGCCCGGCGTACCCTCGCGCAGCCGCACCCAGGCCATCAGCTCCTCGCCGTACTTCTCGTCAGGGACGCCGATGACCTGCGCGTCCACGATATCGGGATGGGTGTAGAGGAACTCCTCGATCTCGCGCGGGTAGATGTTCTCGCCGCCGCGGATCACCATGTCCTTGATCCGACCGGTGATGTTGACATAGCCCTCGTCGTCCATCACCGCGAGGTCGCCGGTGTGCATCCAGCGGGCCGGGTCGATCGCCTCGGCCGTCTTGTCCGGCTCCTCCCAGTAGCCGAGCATCACCGAGTAGCCGCGGGTGCAGAACTCGCCGGGCGCCCCGCGCGGGACGGTGACGCCGGTCTCCGGGTCGACGACCTTGATCTCCAGATGCGGCAGGACGGTCCCGACCGTGGACACGCGGCGGTCGAGGGAGTCGCCCGCGCGGGTCTGCGTGGACACCGGCGACGTCTCGGTCATGCCGTAGCAGATCGCGACCTCGCTCATCCCGAGCCGCTCGATGACCTGCTTCATCACCTCGACCGGGCACGGCGACCCGGCCATGATCCCGGTGCGGAGGGTGGACAGGTCGAGCCCGCTCAGCGACGGCTCGTTGAGGACGGCGATGAACATCGTCGGCACCCCGTACAGCGACGTGCAGCGCTCGGCCGCGACCGCCTCCAGCGTCGCCTTCGGATCGAACGCCGGCGCCGGGATCACGACGCACGCGCCGTGGCTCGTCGCCGCGAGGTTGCCCATGACCATGCCGAAGCAGTGGTAGAAGGGCACCGGGACGCAGACGCGGTCCTCTTCGTCGTAGCCGCAGAGCTCGCCGACGAAGTAGCCGTTGTTCAGGATGTTGTGGTGCGACAGCGTCGCGCCCTTGGGGAAGCCCGTCGTCCCGGACGTGTACTGGATGTTGATCGGGTCGTCGGCGGTGAGCGTCCGCCCGATCTCGGCCAGGATGGACGGGTCGCCCGTGCGGCCCGACTCCAGCAGCGCGTCCCACCCCGGCGTTCCGATGAGCAGGACGTCCCGGAGCGCGGCGCACTTCGGCCGGACCTCCTCGATCATCGCCGCGTAGTCGGAGGTCTTGAACGCGGGCGCCGCCACCAGCGTCCGGATGCCCGCCTGGTTCAGGACGAACTCCAGCTCGTGCACCCGGTACGCGGGGTTGATGTTCACGAGGATCGCGCCGAGCTTGGCCGTCGCGTACTGGACGAGCATCCACTCGGCGCAGTTCGGCGACCAGATCCCGACGCGGTCGCCCTTGACGACGCCGAGGTCGCGCAGGCCGAGCGCGACCGCGTCCACGTCGTCGGAGAACTGCTCGTACGTCCAGCGGCGGCCGGACGTCCGTTCGACGAGCGCGTCCCGCTCAGAGAACGCCGCGACCGTCCTGTCGAGGTTCGCGCCGATGGTGTCGCCGAGCAGCGGGGTGGCCGAGACGCCCGATGCGTAGGAGAGTGTCATCGCAGGTCCTCCTCCCTGAACTCCCCTTCCGGCATGTCGTCCTTGCCGGGGTGTTTGACGATCTCGCTGTTCCGCAGCTCGACCCGCCGGATCTTGCCGGAGATCGTCTTCGGCAGCTCGCCGAACTCCAGCAGCCGGACCCGCTTGTACGGGGACAGCTGCGCCCGGCTGTGCGCGAAGATCGCCTTCGCCGTCTCGGCGGTCGGCTCCCAGCCGTTCGCGAGCGTGACGTACGCCTTCGGGACGGCCGCTCTGACCGGATCGGGCGAGGGCACGACGGCGGCCTCGGCGACCGCCTCGTGCTCGATCAGCACGCTCTCCAGCTCGAACGGCGAGATCTTGTAGTCGGACGCCTTGAACACGTCGTCGGCACGTCCGACATAGGTGATGTACCCGTCTTCGTCGCGGGAGCCGATGTCGCCGGTGTGGTAATGACCGCCGGCCATCGCATCGTCGGTGCGCTCGTCGTCGCCGTGGTATCCGGTCATCAGGCCCAGCGGGCGGTCTTCGAGATCGAGGCAGATCTCGCCCTCGTCCCCCGGCTCGCCGGTCAGCGGATCGATCAGCACCACCGCGTAGCCGGGCACGGGACGTCCCATCGAGCCCGGTTTGACCTCCTGGCCGGGCGTGTTGGCGATCTGGACGGTCGTCTCGGTCTGCCCGAACCCGTCCCGGATCGTCCGGCCCCACGCGTCCTTCACCCGCTCGATGACCTCGGGGTTCAGCGGCTCACCGGCCGCGACCACCTCGCGCGGCGGTGTGGCGAGGCGCCCGAGATCGGCCTGGATCAGCATGCGCCACACGGTCGGCGGTGCGCAGAAGCTCGTCACGCCGCATCGCTCGACCGTGTCGAGGAGCCGGTCGGCGTCAAACCGCGTGTAGTTGAAGATGAACACACAGGCCTCGGCGTCCCACGGCGCGAAGATGTTGCTCCACGCGTGCTTCGCCCACCCCGGCGACGAGATGTTCAGGTGGACGTCCCCTGGCCGCAGCCCGATCCAGTACATCGTCGACAGATGCCCGGCCGGATAGGACGCGTGCGTGTGCTCGACGAGCTTCGGCCTCGCCGTGGTCCCGGACGTGAAGTACAGCAGCAGCGTGTCCCGCGACATCGTCAGCCCGTACGGGGTGAAGGACTCGTCCTCCTCGTAGGCGTCTGCGTACCGCAGCCACCCTTCGGCCGGCTCGCCCACCGCGATCCTGGTGTACTCGCCCTCGACGCCGTCGAACTTCCCGGTGTCGGACGAGTTGACCACCACGTGCCGGGCCTTGCCGCGCGTCAGCCGGTCCTGGAGATCCGCCGTGCCCAGCAGCGGTGTGCACGGAATCAGGATCGCGCCGAGCTTCATCGCCGCGAGCACGGTCTCCCACAGCTCCACCTGGTTGCCGAGCATCAGGATGATCCGGTCGCCGCGCCGCACCCCGGACCGGCGCAGCATGTTCGCCGCCTGGTTCGACCGCCGCGCCATCTGGGCGAACGAGTACTTCGCCTCCGAGCCGTCCTCCTCGACGATCCACAGCGCGGGCGAGTCGTTGCCCTCGGCGATCCTGTCGAACCAGTCCAGCGCCCAGTTGAAGCCGGTCAGCACCGGCCAGCGGAACTTCTCGTACGCCGTCGCGTAGTCGTCGCGATGCGCGAGCAGGAAGTCGCGCGCCGCGCGGAACTCGACTGCGGGCATGGTCTCTCCTCGTAGCCGCACGGACACCCGGTCAGAAGGATCGTTGGCCATCAACGTGACCCACGCCACCCCCGAACGGGGGTACTGGGGTGGTCTTACCCGCCCATGACGAACGTTGAGCGCAGCAAGAGCGCCATGTGGTCCCCGATTTGGCCGGGCGTCCAGCCGCGGTCGAGGAGCGTCGCGGCGACACCGTTCGAGATGAGCGCGAGCAGCATGTCGGCGGCGGTGTCGACCGTCCAGCCGGGGGCGAGGACGCCCTCCTCGTCCAGCCGCCTGATGAGCGCGCGGTTCGTCTCGTACCGCCAGTACAGGACGGTCCTCCAGGGGGCGGCCGCGTCCGGGTCGCTGCCCGCCTCCCGTTCCATGGCCAGGGACACCGCGAGAATCCGCGGCATGAACTCGGCGTGCCGCCGTGCGAAGACCTCCAGGGCCGTCACCGCGTCCGGGGCGTCGCCGATGGGCGCGAACCGGCCCTCCAGGTCCTCGACCTCGTTGACATAGCCGAACAGCTCGCTGATCAGCTCGGCCCGCGACGCGAAGTGCAGGTAGACGGCGCGCCGCGACACCCCGGCCCGCTCCGCGACCGCCGCCATCGTCGTCGCCGCCATCCCGTGCTCCTCGACGAGCTCGCGCGCGGCCCGCAGCAGCGCCATGCGGGAACGCCGGCTCCGCGCGTTCCTCGGCTCCTCGATCGACCTCGCCACGCCCCCATGGTCCCAGCACCCGCACTTGCCATTAACTACACATGGTGTGTACTTTTCGAGAAAGTACACACCATGAGAAGTATTGGAGGGAGTCTTGTCGCAGCGCGCTCGCTGGTGGCCGGTCATCGGGTCCGGCCTGGTCGTGTTCATGGCCACCCTCGACACGAGCATCGTCGCGGTGGCGCTGCCCGCGCTGGAGCGGGACTTCGGCGTCCGGACGGCGGCGGCCGAATGGGTCGTCCTCGGCTACCTGCTTCCGCTGATCGCCCTCACCCTTCCCGCCGGACGCTGGCTCGACCGGGCGGGCCCGCGCTCGGCCCTCCTGCTCGCCGTGACGGGCTTCACCCTGAGCAGCCTCGCCGCGGGGCTCGCCCCCGCGCTCGGATGGCTGGTCGCGGCCCGGGTGGCGCAAGGAGGGTTCGCCGCGATCCTGTTCGCGGTGATCCCGTCCATCGTGATCCGGGCCGCCGGTCCCGAGCTGGCGGGACGGGCGAGCTCCCTGGTCATGACGCTCGGGCCGCTGGGCGCCGTCAGCGGCCCGCCGCTCGGCGGCCTGATCGTCCAGGCATGGGGGTGGCCGTGGATCTTCTACATCAACATCCCGGCCGGGATCCTGGTGACGGTCATCGCCCTGACCGGCCTCGCCCGGGACACTCTGCGCCCGCCCGGCCGGGCCTTCCTGGCCGAGACCGGACTGCTGGCCGCCGCGACCGCCGCGGTGCTTCTCGCGCTCTCGCTGGCGGCGAGCCATGGACCGATCTGGCTCGTCCTCGCGGCGGCGGCCGTCCCGCCGCTGGTCGCCTGGTGGCGGACGCGGACGAGCGAACCGGTCCGGTCCCTGATGCGCGGGCCGCGGGCCGCGGCGCCGGTGGAAGCGATCATGTGCAACGCCCTGGTGATCTCGCTCGTCGAGTTCCTGGCCCCCTTCTATCTGCAGCGGACGTTGCAGCTGTCGCCGGTGGCCACCGCGACGGCGATCCTGGCGCTGCCGGTGGCCATGGTGGCCGCCGGGCCGCTCGGGGGCCTTCTCGGCGACCGCTGGGGGGCGTCCCGGACGGCCCTCCTGGGCGCTGGGATCACGATTCTCGGTGTGCTCCTCCTCGTTCCGGCCGGTAGCGGCTGGCACGCGTCCGACATGAGCTGGCGGTTGGCCGTCCTCGGCGCCGGGACCGGCCTCTTCGCGGGCCCGAGCTTCGCCATGCTCATGTCCAGTGCCCCCGAATCCCTCCAGGGCACCGCCGGGGCGGCGCAGAGCCTCGCCCGCCAGCTCGGTTTCTCCCTCGGCCCCGCCATGGCCACCACCATCTGGGCGCTCTCGGACTACACCCTCACCGGCATGCGGTTCGCCTTCGCCGCGGCCGCCGCCTCCGGCCTGGCGGCATTTCTGTGTCTGCGCTTCAGCGGACGTCCGCGGACGAGCGTTGAAGCGCTGGCCCACCAGGATTCGGTTCCAGAGCCTCGTTCCTGGCAGGGAGGGTGAGGGCGAGGAGGGTGGCGAGACCGGCGAAGGCGGTGGACCACCAGAAGGCTCGGTGGAAGGCCGCGGAGACATCGCCGGAGCCCGTGATGGCGTGCTGCAGGAGGACGGCCAGGACGGCGGTGCCGAAGGAGCCGCCGATCTGCTGGGCGATCCGGATCAGCGCGCTGGCGTGGGCGATCTGCTCGCGGTCGAGCCCGAGGTAGGCGACGGCCATGACGGGCACGGTCACGGCGCCGAGGCCGATCCCCCGAAGCACCAGCCAGCCGGCGAGCGTCCAGGTGCTCGTGTGGGCGTCGGCGTAGGCGAAGGGAACGGTGGTGACGCCGACGACGAGGAACCCGCCGACGGTGATGATCCTGGCCCCGAGCCGGTCGGTGAGCCGGCCGGCGAGCGAGCGGCTGAGCAGGGTCCCGACCCCCTGCGGGATCAGCGCGACCCCGGCGTCGAGGGCCGACGTGCCGCGGACCTGCTGGTAGTACAGCGGCAGCAGGAGGAGGGCCCCGTAGAGGGCGAAGCCGGAGAAGAACAGCACCGCCGAGCCGGACGCGGTCGGGCGGTGAGCGAAGAGCCGGAGGTCCACCAGCGGGTCGGAGCGGCGGACCGCGTACAGGCCGAAGCCCGCGACCAGGACCACACCGGATATCAGCGGGACGAGCACGCCGCCGTGCGCGAAGCCCCCGTCCGGGGCCTTGGACAGGCCGAGGAGCACCGCGGCGATGCCGGGCGCCAGCAGGCCGAGCCCGGCGACGTCCAGGCGCGGCCGGGACGCCGGGTCGTCGCGGTCGAGGAACCGCGCGGCCAGCACGAGCCCGACGACGCAGAACGGGACGTTGACCCAGAACATCCACCGCCAGCTGAGATGGGTGAGGATCAGGCCTCCGGCCAGCGGGCCGAGGATCGGTCCGAGCAGGGCGGGCAGCGCGATGGCCGACGTCGTGCGGCCGAGCAGCCGGCCGCCGGCGGCACGGATGATCAGCGTCGTCATCACCGGCAGCATCAGCCCGCCCCCGATGCCCTGGACGACCCGTCCGGCGATCAGCGCGGGCGCGTCCCAGGCCGCGCTGGAGGCCACCGATCCGACCAGGAAGACGGCCAGGGAGAACAGCCAGACGCGTTTGCCGCCGAACCGGGCCATCGCCCACGTGCTCAGCGGGACGGTCATGCCGAGGGCGAGCAGGTAGGCGGTGGTGACCCACTGGACGGTGGCGACCGTGGTGTGCAGGTCGGCCGCCAGGGAGTGCAGCGCCACCCCAACGATCGTGGTGTCGAAGACCACGGCGAGCACCCCGGCGACGAGGACGGCGGCGGTCTTGAGCACCTTCGGATCGAGTCGGTCGTCACCGGCCATGGACGCACACCTCAATAAGAGTCATCAGTGTTTCTTAAGCTCACGATAGGCTGCGCATGTAAGAAACACAAGTGACTCTTATGGAGGTTCCGTGGCGGAGCGACCGGGCCGGCGCCGGCGCGGTAAGGCGCTGGAGGACGCGCTGCTGCGGGCCGCATGGGACGAACTGACCGAGTCCGGATATGCCGCGCTGACCATGGAGCGCGTGGCCGTGCGCGCGGGCACCAGCCGGGCGGTGCTCTACCGCCGCTGGCCGGGGAAGGCCGACCTCGTCATCGCGGCCATCCGGCACCGCCGGGAGGCCGACCCCGTCCCCCTCCCGGACACCGGCAACCTGCGCGACGACCTCATCGCGCTGCTGCGGTCGGCGACCCGCAGGCGCGTCGATCTGGCCACCGTGATCGGCGCCCGGCTCGGCGGCCTGTTCGCCGAGGCCGGGACGACCCCGGCCGAGCTGCGCGAGCTCGTCCTCAGCGGAGGCACGCCCTGGTCGCACACCGTCTACGGGCGGGCGGCGGAGCGCGGCGAGCTCGTCCCCGGCCGCGTCCCGGACCAGGTTCTCAGCATGCCGTTCGACCTGCTGCGGCACGACATGCTCATGACCTTCGAACCCGTCCCGGACGAGCGGATCACCGCCATCGTGGACGACCTGTTCCTCCCGCTCCTCGCCCACTACCGCGAAGCGCCCGCGTGAGCCGGGCGGTCCACTGCCGATCTGGTCGGACGATCGCCGTCCGCTACGCCGCCCTGCCCTCGTTCAACTCCAGGCGGGAGCCGGTGAAGCCGCCACACAGGCGCCGGTCATGCGTCACGACCACCAGGGCGCCGCGGTAAGAGGCCAGCGCCTCCTCCAGTTGCTCCACGAGCAGCGGCGACAGGTGGTTGGTCGGCTCGTCGAGCAGGATGAGGTCCACGGGATCGCTCACCAGCCGGGCCAGCTCGATCCGGCGACGCTGGCCGTAGGAGAGCTCTCCCAGGCGGAGCCTCAGATCGGACGGCCGGAACAGCCCCAGGGCGAGGAGCGCTTCCGCGTGCTCGTCCAGGCTCCCGGGGCGCCCGTGCGCGTAGGCCCGCAGCACGGTCAGATCCGCGGGCCGGGCCCGGTCGTGCTCCGGAGCCCCGGCCCGGCCGGTCCGCCACATGCCGCCGATGTCCATTTCGTCCTGGCGGAAGAAGCCGATCCGGCCGGCCCGGCGCACCTCGCCCGCGTCCGGGCGCAGTTCACCGGCGAGCACCCGCATCAGCGTGGTCTTGCCCGCTCCGTTCGGGCCGGTGACCAGCAGGCGTTCACCGGTGCGGACGGTCAGGGAATCCAGGCGGAGCCGTCCCGCGACCGCCACGCCGTCGAGGGCGGCGACCTCGGTTCCGGCGGCGGCTTCCGCCGTCGCGAGGGCGGGGGTGAAGCGCAACGGCTCGGGCGGCGGCGGTGCCGGGTGATCGGTGAGCCACCGCAGCCGCTGCTGGGACTGCCGGATGCGGCCGGCGGCCCCATGCGTGCGCGAACGTGCGCGCCACGCCCCGGTGCCCATGCCCGCCTTGGCCGTCTTGCGCGGGATGCCCGCCAGCCGGTCCGCGTTGGCCGACACGAGCGTGGCATGCCGGGCGCACTCCGCCTTCCACTCCTCGTGGGCTCGTGCCTGTGCGGCGCGTTCGGCGGCCTTGGCCGTCAGGTAACCGGTGTACCCGTCGCCGTAGCGGCGCACCTGCCCGTCGCGGACCTCCAAGATCGCGGTGGTCACCCGCTCCAGGAACAGGCGGTCGTGCGTGATCGTCACGACCGTGCCCCGGTGGGAGCGCAGGTGTCGCTCAAGCCAGGCCACGGCCTTGTCGTCCAGGTCGTTGGTCGGCTCGTCGAGCAGCAGCAGTTCGGGAGCGGATGCCAGCGCGGCGGCCAGGCCGAGCCTGGAGCGTTCACCGCCGGAGAGCGTGCCCAGCGGGCGGTTCCGGTCGAGCCCGGGCAACCCGAGCCCGTGCAGCGCGACCTCCACCCGGGCGTCGGCCTCGTACCCGCCGCGCGCTTCGAACTCCGCGACCAGGCCCGCGTAGACGTCCAGCTCTGCGGGGACCTCCATGCCGGGCTCGCCGAGCGAGCGTTCGGCGGCCCGCATCCGGGCTTCGAGGTCCCGCAGGTGGGCCAGAGCCAGGTCGACGGCATCGGCCACCGTCGCGTGCGGCTGGAGTGCGAGTGCCTGCGGCAGATATCCGACGCCGCCCGGCGCGACGACCGCGAGCTCGCCGTTGTCCGGCCGCTCGACCTGCGCCATCAGCCTGAGCAGCGTGGACTTGCCCGAGCCGTTGTCGCCGATCACTCCGATCCGCTCGCCGGGCTTCACTGTGAGCGACACCCGGTCCAGGACGACGCGGGTTCCGTAACGCTTGGTGACATCGGTGAGCGCCAGTTGGGCCGCAACGCGCAAAGAGCCCACTCCCCTTCCTGATCGCGGTCGGCCCGTCGGGCGCCGCGGTGAGGACCACGCGATGGCCGCGTGACGAGACGGTCCGTCTCGTGCCCATCAATCTAGAGAGGATTCGCCACGCGGTCAAGACGCAACGTCTCGTCTCGTTTAAATGGTAGGGTCTCGGACGTGACGCAATCCCGGAAGCCGAATCCCGCCCGGCGCAGCGAGCGGTCCCGGCGGGCCGTTCTGGGCGCCGCGCGCGAACTGGTGACCGAGCTCGGGTACGCCAAGGTGTCGATCGAGGCCATCGCCGCACGGGCGGGGGTGGGAAAGCAGACCATCTACCGCTGGTGGCCGTCCAGGGGCGCGGTGATCTTCGACTCGTTCCTGGAGCTCAGCGCGGGCGAGGAGGGCGTGCGGCTTCCCGACACCGGGGACATCGAGGCCGACCTCAAGACCGTCATGCGGGCGACGGTCGCCGAGTTCGCCGACCCGGCTTTCGAGGCGCCCGTCAGAGCCCTCAACCTGGAGATCATCGGTGATCCCGCGCTGGCGGCCCTCTACCGCGAGAAGCTGGCCGGTCCCGTCGACGAGGCGAAGAAGGAACGGCTGCGCAGTGCCCAGCGGGCCGGCCAGCTGGCCGCCGGCGCCGACCTCGACCTGGTGCTCGAAGTGCTGTACGCCCCGCTCCACCAGCGCTGGCTACACCGGTCCGGGCCGCTCACCCCGCAGTATGCGGACGCGCTCGTGGAGACCGCTCTCCGCGCGTTCGCCCCGTGAGCGAACGTGCCGCCCTTCACGCGGAAGGACGGCACGTTCGGTGACGCGAGGGATCAGGCGGTGCTGTACTCGGCGGTGTCCGCGCCGGTGCTGACGCGGCGGAGGCCGGCGTTCTCCAGGACGCGGGCCGACGCCGGGTTGGACAGTTCCACGGTCGCGACGACCTCGTCCACCCCCGGTGCCGCCAGGGCGAACGCCACGATGGCGAGGGCGGCCTCGGTGGCGTAGCCGCGGCCCCGGCGGGACGCGACGACGCCGTAGCCGAACTCGACGCGCCCGTCACCGGGCGGCCAGAACAGGCCGATGGCGCCGACCGCCAGGCCGGTGGACCGCTCGATGATCAGCCGCTGGCCGAACTCGCCGAGCGCGTCCGGGGTCTCGGCGATGACGCCTGCGATGACGCGGTCGCCGTCGGAGGGGAAGTCGTCCGCCCAGTGGTCCTGCCGGACGCCGTCGAGGACGGCGGTGACCTCGCCCGTGCTCCACGGGCGCAGGACGAGACGATCGGTGATCAGGTCGGATGATGACACGTGAGGCTCCTGGTCGTGCTGGACGACCGGGCCGCGCTCAACCGCGCACGGCCCGGACAAGGGCATGCTGACGAAGGGCCGCGCGGGCCATATTCATCAACCTCCCTCGTCGCAGGAACGAAGCGCAGATTACTACGCCGGGATGTAGGGCGGCGCGACGCCCCAGCCCCAGTGCGGCATGGGCGCCTCCAAGGGAGGCTTCGCGCCGGGCTGGGAGTTGGCGAGGGCGATGCGCGTGCCCCACTCGATGTAGGCCGTGAAGGCGGCGCGGAACTCGGGGTCGTCCGGGAGGCCGACCTCGTCCGCCGCGTCCATCAGCAGGGACGCCCAGCGGCGGCGCTGCGCCTCGGTGATGCCCTTTCCGAGGTGCTGCCGCACCATGTGGTGGTAGCCGCCGCGTTCGCGGCTGTAGCGCTCCGGGCCGCGGAAGACCTCGCCCAGCCAGGCCGCGACCCACTTCGGGTGGTCGGGAGCCATGTGCTCGAAGAGGGGACGCAGCAGGTCGTCCTTCACCACGTTCGTGTAGAACGCCTCGGTGAGCCGCTCCAACGCCTCGCTTCCGCCCGCCCAGTCGTACAGCGTCGGGACGGACGAGCCGGCCCCGGACACGGGCGTCCGCTCGTAGTGCCGCATCTCCTCGATCTGCTGGACGTACGGCTTGATCTCGGCGAAGAACGCCGGGAAGTGCTCGCCGCCCCGGAAGCCCCGCATGTGGTCGTCCGCCGACGTCCAGCCGATGCGCAGGATGTAGGACGACGGCTCGTCGACGCATCTGGACAGCTCGTAGTCCACGCACTGGGGCGCGGCGGCGAGCGGAACGGCGGCGCGCGCGTAGGCGGCCTCGAACTCCTCCGCGTCCTGCGGGTCGATGCGGTAGCGGATGTACTCGACGATCATGATGCCCCCAGAGTGCGACCGGTCGGGTAATCACTGTAATCCTGTAATCACCCGACCGGAAGCACAATGATCAACTCTGGGAGGCGCCGGAACGGCGGAACCAGGCGATCGCGCCGCCCGCCAGGGCCAGGACGAGCGCGATCAGGCCGATCCACAGCCAGCCCGAGGAACCGCCTGAGTCCTGGGCGGACGCGGCCTTCGTCGCCGATGGGGCCGACGGGGCCGACGAAGCCGGCGGAGCCGGTGGCGCCGACTGCGCGCCGCCCTGAGAACCCTTCACCATGAACTTGTAGGTGCCCTCCACCGGATGGCCGTCCGATGCGACGACGCGCCAGCCCACGGTGTACTCGCCGTTGGGCAGCGCACTGCCGACCGCCTGGGTGACCTTGTTGTCCACCGCGCGGGCCGTCCCCGCCTGGTACTGCTTCTGCGACCCGTCGGTCACGACCACGCGCGGCAGCCGGACCGGGTCCCCGTACGTCAGGACGATCTGGGGCGGCGCCGCGACGGTCGAGCCCTTCGCGGGGTTGGCCGACGTCAGCGTGGTGTGCGCGGATGCCGGGACCGCGGTCAGCGCGAGGGCCGTCCCGACGGCCGCCGCACCGGCGGCGGCGCGAAGCGCGGCCCGGATCATGCCCGGCTCCGCGCCCGGTTCAGGCCGTACGCGCCGATCGCGATGCCGATCACCCCGACGGCGATGCCGATGCCGCCGAGCAGCCGCGCCGTCCCGTCGTCGGACGACACCGACGACTTCGCGGCCACCGGCTTCACCTGGGCGGTCAGGCCGGTCGCGTCGCCCGAGCCCTTCGGCAGGAGCTTCAGCGTCGGGGACGGGTGCTCCGGCTCGGCGGCGCCTTCGGCCGGGGCCTCCTCCCACTTGACGACCTCGCCGTCCGAGTACGTCTGGTCGGCCTTGAACACCAGCTGGTCGGTGTCCGTCGGCAGCGGCCCCATGGAGACGTCGAACTCCTGGAACTGGCCCGACTCGATCTTGCCGCCGGTCCAGGTGATCTTGGTGACGGCCTCGGTCAGCTCGCCGCCGTCGGTCTTCACCGGCTTGGGCAGCTTGGACTTCTCGACCTTCGCCGTCCACCCGGGCAGCGGGCGGACCGACACCGACGACAGCGGATGGTCGGCCGGCAGGTTCACGACGAGCTTGGTGGTCGACGCGTCGTCGCGCTCGTTCGGGACGCGGAACGAGACCTTGGCGTACGAGCCCTGCTCGGCGGTCTTCGGGTTGACGGTGACGTGCGCGGACGCGGCCGTGGCCAGCCCGATCACGGACACGGTGGCGAGCGAGGCGATGGCGCCCACGCGGCGCGCACGCGGAAGGAAGGACATGACGGAACTCCGTTCGAGTCGTACGGGAATGGCCGGATGCGCCGGTGGACCGGCGTCCGGTGACGTACGGCGCTCTGCCTCAGAGGTGGGCGAGCGCCCTCGAACGCGGCGGGGGACCCCGCCGGACGACATGGTGCCGTAGTGCGCGTCCGACGCCCGTGACGGCGGCCTCCGCCCCCGCCGCGCGACGGGGACGTGCGGGAGGCTCGGCCGGTTCGACGGCGAACAGGGCGAGCAGCAGCCTGATCGGACGATCGGCCGCGGCGGCGACGCGCCGGGCGAGCGTCCACGCGGCCCGCTCGCCGTGCCGCAGCCATCCGGCGGCGACCAGCGCGGCCACGCAGTGCGCGAGCGTCATCACCAGGCCGTTGCCGCCGTGTCCGGCCGGCACCGCGGTGTCCGCCCCCATGCCGCTCGTCATGGCGGTGTGCACCGCGGGCGTGTGGTGCGCCATCGGGTCGGCGGCGGCCGTGAACAGCGTGTGCAGCGCGAACTGCCCGCCGAGAAGGCCGCCCAGGATCGTCGCCAGCGAGCGCTCGTGGCCCGCCAGCATCAGCGTCACGCCCAGAACCGCGACGAATCCCGCCATCGCCGCCCAGGCCGGAACCCCGGTGCCGCCCGCCAGGACGTGCCCGAGGGTCGCCAACGTGACGCACACGGTGGCGAAGACCACGGCGCGCGCGGTCCGGAACAGCGGATGCGGGGCGGTCGGGGGCATGACGGCACCCATCGTCCCACCATGTGCCGGGTGCGTGCAGCCCACCCCCGGATCCCCACCGACACGCCCAACATCTTGGGGTTACACAAAGATCGCCGACTACATGTAGGGTTCAACCCCGTGCTGGTTCGCCCCCGCCGTTACGCGGCGGGGGCGTCGTAAGAGGGAACCCGGTGTGAGTCCGGGACTGCCCCGCAGCGGTGAGCGGGAACGACCGCCGTCATCACGCACTGGGCCACGGGGTGGCCTGGGAAGCGACGGCCAGTAGGGCGCCTCGACGAGGCGACGCCCGCGAGTCCGAAGACCTGCCAGCAGGTTGTTCGTCCAGTGCCTCGCGGGCAGGCCGGTGGCGGAGCGCGGTATGCCGCCGCGTCCCGTTCGCATGCCTCCGCGAGGCGGCATGCGAGGGGAGATGCACGTGACACAGGCTCTGGTCGCGCCGTTGCCGGCGGGGATCGCGGCCGAGGTCGAGGCGGCCTGCGACGGGGTGCCCGATGTGGACCCGGGGCGGGTTCTCGCCGCAGTCCGGCCGGGTTCCGGTGGGGGGACGAACCCCGGGAGGGACGAGCCGGACACGGCGGCGCTGCGGGACCTCGCGATCGGTGAGGCCGCCGCCCTGGTGCCCGCCGAACCCGGGTACTCCAGGGTCGCCGCGCGGCTCCTCGCCCTGCGGATCAGGGACGAGGCCGCGTCCGCCGGCGTCCGCACGTTCGCCGAGTCCGTCGCCGCCGCGCACCGGGAGGGGCTTCTGGCGGACGCCACGGCCGCGTTCGTCGCCGCCGGCGCGGCCGCGCTCGATGACCTCGTCGACGAGGCCGCAGACGACCGGTTCGAGTACTTCGGGCTCCGCACCCTTTACGACCGGTATCTGCTGAGGCATCCGCGGTCGCGGCTCGTCCTGGAGCGTCCGCAGCACTTCCTGCTGCGCGTCGCGTGCGGGCTCACTCATCCCGACGGAGTCGGGGCGGGGGGCGTGGGGGGTCGTCCCCCCTCGGGAAACACGGCCGTGGACGAGGCGGCCGAGCTGTACGGCCTGCTCAGCACGCTGTCGTACCTGCCCAGCTCGCCGACGCTGTTCAACTCGGCGGCCGCGCGTCCGCAGCTGTCCTCGTGCTTCCTGCTCGACTCGCCGCGGGACGAGCTGGAGTCGATCTACGAGCGGTACGGGCAGGTCGCGCGGCTCAGCAAGTACGCGGGCGGGATCGGCATCTCCTGGACGAAGGTGCGGTCGCGGGGCTCGCTGATCCGCGGGACGAACGGGCACTCGAACGGGATCGTCCCGTGGCTGCGCACGCTCGACTCGTCGGTCGCCGCCGTCAACCAGGGCGGGCGACGCAAAGGCGCGGCCTGCGTCTACCTGGAGCCGTGGCACGCCGACGTCGAGGAGTTCCTGGAACTGCGCGACAACACCGGCGAGGACGCGCGCCGCACCCACAACCTCAACCTGGCCAACTGGATCCCGGACGAGTTCATGCGCCGTGTCGAGGCCGACGGGACGTGGTCGCTGTTCGATCCGAAGGAGGTCCCCGAGCTGGCCGACCTTTGGGGTGACGCGTTCGACGCCGCGTACCGGGAGGCGGAACGGGAGGGGCGGTTCGTCCGGCAGATTCAGGCCCGCAAGCTGTACGGGCGAATGATGCGGACGCTGGCCGAGACGGGCAACGGCTGGATGACGTTCAAGGACGCCGCCAACCGCGCCTGCAACCAGACGGCCGAGCCCGGCCAGACCGTCCACCTGTCGAACCTCTGCACGGAGATCCTGGAAGTGACGGGCGACGGCGAGGCGGCCGTGTGCAACCTCGGGTCGGTGAATCTGGCCGCGCACGTGGGTCCGTCCGGGGTGGACTGGGAGCGGCTCCGCTCGACGGTCCGCACCGCCGTCCGGTTCTTGGACCGCACCATCGACAGGGGGTTCTACCCCACGCCGGAGGCGGAGAAGGCCAACCGCAAGTGGCGTCCGGTCGGGCTGGGAGTGATGGGGCTCGCGGACGTCTTCTTCACGCTCCGCCTGCCGTTCGACTCGGACGAGGCCCGTTCACTGTCGACTCGCATCGCGGAGGAGATCGCCCTGGCCGCGTACAACGCGTCCGCCGATCTGGCCGCCGCGCATGGCCGGCTGCCCGCCTACGACATGACGCGCACCGCCCGTGGCCGGCTCCACATCGACCATTTCCCGGACGCGACGCCGGCCCGGCCGGCCGACTGGGAAGCCCTCCGCGCGCGCGTCGCCGAGGTCGGGCTCCGCAACTCGCTCCTCATCGCGATCGCGCCGACGGCCACGATCGCGTCCATCGCGGGCTGCTACGAGTGCATCGAGCCCCAGGTGTCGAACCTGTTCAAGCGCGAGACGCTGTCCGGCGAGTTCCTGCAGATCAACGGCTACCTGGTGGACGACCTGAAGTCGCTCGGGCTGTGGACGCCGGCCGTCCGGGAGGCGATCAAGAAGGCGAACGGCTCCGTCCAGGGCCTCGTCGACCTGCCGGAGGAGATGCGGACCCTCTACCGGACCGCCTGGGAACTGCCGCAGAAGGCGCTGATCGACCTCGCCGCCGCCCGCACCCCGTACATCGACCAGTCGCACTCCCTGAACCTGTTCATGGAGACGCCGACGATCGGCAAGCTCTCCTCGATGTACGCCTACGCGTGGCGGGCCGGTCTCAAGACGACGTACTACCTGCGCTCACGTCCCGCGACGCGGATCGCGCAGACGACGGTCGCTGCGGCCGTCTGCTCCCTGGAGAACCCCGAGACCTGCGAGGCCTGCCAGTAATGCTCCTCGATCCCGGCATGGACCTGACGTTGCGGCCCATGCGCTACCCCGACTTCTACGAGCGGTACCGCGCCGCGATCCGCAACACGTGGACGGTCGAGGAGGTCGATCTCGCCTCCGACCTCGCCGACCTCGCGCGCCTCACACCCGCCGAGGTGCACCTCGTGAACCGGCTCGTCGCGTTCTTCGCCACCGGCGACTCGATCGTGGCGAACAACCTGGTGCTCAACCTCTACAAGCACGTGAACGCGCCGGAGGCCCGGCTCTACCTGTCGCGGCAGCTATATGAGGAGGCCGTCCACGTACAGTTCTATCTGACCCTCCTGGACACTTATCTGCCCGATCAGGACGAGCGAGCCAAGGCGTTCGCGGCGATCGAGCACATCCCGTCCATCCGCTCCAAGGCGGAGTTCTGTTTCCGCTGGATCGACTCACTCGGTTCCCTGGACGAACTCAGGACCGCCACCGACCGGCGCGCGTTCCTGCTCAACCTCATCTGCTTCGCCGCGTGCATCGAGGGCCTGTTCTTCTACGGCGCGTTCGCCTACGTGTACTGGCTCCGCTCGCGGGGCCTGCTGAACGGCCTGGCGTCCGGGACGAACTGGGTCTTCCGGGACGAGTCCATGCACATGGAGTTCGCGTTCTCCGTCGTCGACACCGTCCGGGCCGAGGAACCGGAACTCTTCGACGCCGACCTCACCGCCCAGGTCACCACGATGCTGGAGGAAGCGGTAGAAGCCGAGCTGAACTTCGCCCGCGACCTGTGCGGGGACGGCCTGCCGGGCATGAGCGCCGACGACATGCGCGCCTACCTGGAGTACGTCGCCGACCAGCGCCTCACCCGCCTCGGCCTGCCCGCCCGCTACGGCACCGCGAACCCGTTCGCGTTCATGGAGCTGCAGGACGTCCAGGAGCTGTCCAACTTCTTCGAACGCCGAGTCTCCGCGTACCAGATCGGCGTCGAAGGCAGCGTCACGTTCGACGAGGCGTTCTGACGAACTCCCCCTGACGGTCGGACGGCCCGCCCCGCGCGGGGCGGGCCGTCCTGCGCGTCATGTGTCGAGGTTGGCCAGGTAGGACTCGTTGCCCTGGGCGCCCGCGGCCGCGTCCGGCGGGACGATGTCCTCCAGTTGCTTGAAGACCGAGGCGTCCAGGGTGAGGTCGCCCGCGGCGGCGTTGGCGCGGGCGTTGGCCGCCTTGCGGGTCCCCGGGATCGGCAGGGCACCGCGGTCGATCACCCAGGCCAGCACCAGCTGCGCCGTCGTGACGCCCTGCTCGGCGGCGAGCGTGGCCACCCGGTCCGCCAGGGAGACGTTGCGTTCCAGGTTGCCGCCCTGGAAGCGGGGGTTGCCGCGCCGCCAGTCGCCTTCCTCAAGGTCGGCGGCGGCGCGGACCGTACCGCCGAGGAGCCCGCGGCCGAGCGGGCTGTAGGCGACGAACGTGATGCCCAGCTCCGCGCACGCCGGGATCAGCTCCTCCTCGGGGGCCCGCTGGAACGGCGAGTACTCGGTCTGCAACGCCGTCACGGGGTGGACGGCATGGGCGCGCCGGAGTGTGCTCGGGGAGACCTCCGACAGCCCGTACCCGCCGATCTTCCCGGCCTCGACCAGCTCGCCGAGCACCCCGGCCGTCTCCTCGATCGGGGTCGTGGGGTCGAGCCGGTGCAGGTAGTACAGGTCCACGTGGTCGGTGCGGAGCCGGGACAGGCTGGCGTCCAGTGCGCGCCGGATGTAGTCCGGGCGGCCCATCCCCGGAATGAGGATCCCCTGCGAGTCCTGGTTCCCCCCGAACTTGGTCGCGAGGACGAACTCGTCGCGGCGCTTCTCCAGCATCCGGCCGATCAGGTCCTCACTGGACCCGCGGCCGTAGATGTCGGCGGTGTCGACGAACGTGAAGCCGGCGTCCAATGCGGCCAGGAGAGTGTCGGCGGCCTCGCTTTCCTCGACACTGCCGTAGACCGGCGCCAGGTTCATCGCACCGAACCCCACCACCGATACCTGCGGCCCGCCCGTTCCTAGAGTGCGATAACGCACTGAGAGTCACCTCTTGTCGCTTGTCGATTTGCCTCCACATTGCCGGGGCCCCGGCGTGCCGACCAGTGGCCGCCCATGGCTAGGAACCGCAGGGCTAGGCATGGGAGGGCAAACTTGAGCCATGGCGACACGCGAGATGGCGGATTTCCTGCGCTCCCGGCGCGACCGCATCAAGCCCTCGTCCGTGGGCCTGCCCGACAGCGGGCGCCGGCGCGCGCCCGGCCTGCGGCGCGCGGAGGTGGCGCAGCTCGCCGGGATCAGCCCGGACTACTACATGCGGCTGGAACAGGGACGCGGCATCCGCCCCTCGCCGTCCGTCCTCGACGGGCTGGCCAAGGCCCTCGTCCTGGACGACGACGAGCGCGACCACCTGTACCGGCTGGCGCTGTCCATGCCCTCGCCGCCGCACGCTCCGGCTTCCGTCCCGCCCGACGGCCCGGTGCACCCCGGCGTGCGGCGGCTGCTGGACGAGATCGACCCCGTCCCCGCCTACGTGATCAACGGACGGCTGGACGTGCTGGCCTGGAACCGGACGGCGGCGGCCCTCATGTCCGACCTGGCCGAGCTGCCCTGGCCGCGCCGCAACATGCTCAGGTACGCGCTCCTCGATCCTCGCGCCCGCTCGTTCTACGTGGAATGGGAGGAGATCGTCCGGCACGGCCTGGCGCAGCTGCGCACCGCCACCGGCCGCGACCCGGGCGATCCCGCGACCGAGGCGCTCATCGGCGAGCTGTCCGGGAGCCCGTGGTTCCGCACCTGGTGGGACAGGCAGGACGTCAAGGGACCGGGGATGGGCAGCAAGGAGTACTGCCATCCGGTGGTCGGCCGGATCACCCTCGACTACATCGGCATGATCCTTCCAGGGACCCCCGACCACCAGTTCGTCACCCTGACGGCCCCGGAGGACGGCCCCTCCCGCGCGGCCCTCGACAAGCTGGCGGCCCTGGCCCCGCCGGCCGCGGATCTGCGCCGGCCCTGACAAGGGTGTTCCGAACTTTCGGGGGCGGGCACGCGTTGGACTGTAGAGGCTAGGCCGAGGAGGAAGAACGTGGCTTCTCTCATCGACCGGATCAAACGGTTCGCCCAGGGCCCGCAGGGGCAGAAGGCGAGGGCGAGGGCGGAACAGATCGCCCGGGACCCGCGCAACCAGGCCAAGATCCGTCGGCTGCTGGCGCGCGTGCGCGGCGGCGGCCGCCGGCACTGATCACCGAACACCCGGACCCGTCCCCCGCCAGGGGACGGGTCCTCGTCATGTCGCATGCCGGGAGCGCCCTAGTCTGCTCCCCATGACCGGCGAGTATCTGTACTGGGAGAACGTCCCCACGCGGTGGAAGGACAACGACGTCTACGGGCACGTCAACAATGTCGTCCACTACTCGCTGATGGACACCGTCATTAACGGGTGGATGATCCGGACCGCCGGTTTCGACCCCGCGACCTCCGCGGCCATCGGGCTCTGCGTCGAGTCGCACTGCGAGTACAAGGCCGAGGTGTCGTTCCCCGACGCGATCCGGGTCGGGCTCCGCGTGGGTCAGCTGGGCCGCTCCAGTGTCCGCTGGGAGATCGGCATGTTCCGGGCGTCCGACGACGCGCTCATCGCCGAGGGCCACTTCGTCCACGTCTTCGTCGACCGCCGCACCCGCCGCCCAGTCGAGATCACCGGCCCCGCCCGCACCGCGATGGCGAGGCTTCTCAGGTGAGGACGTGGGTGGACAGGAGCCGCTCGAAGTCGGTTTCGAAGGCCTCGTAGCGGGTGCGGAGGTCGGGGCCCGGCCACTCCGGCGGGAGCAGGGACGAGGGGAGCAGCGGGTCGTTCAGGAGGTGGCGCAGGACGGCGGCGGCGTAGGTGAAGCGCTCGGCGATCGTGGTCGCGTCGGCGAGGGCCGTGCGGAGGGCGCCGGCCTTGGCGGTCCAAGCGTCCAGGTCCCAGAGGGCGGCGGCCAGCGTCTCCGGGGCTTCTTCGGGGCGGCCCACCAGGAAGGTGCACTGACGGACGACCGGGCCGGGGCGCGGGCGGGTCAGGTTGGCCGGGCGGAGCCAGGTGCCCTCGCGGAGTTCGGCGAGCCGGAGCGTCGACATGGCCTGGCGGAGCGCGGCGCGGTCGGCGGCGGGACGGCGTTCGGCGGTGATGACGGCGATCTCCCAGGTGCCGTCCCAGGGCCGGGTCGGGGGGAGGCGGGCCTCGTCCTGGCGGGCCTGCCGTTCCAGGAGCCGCTCGGTGAGGGCGTACGTGCCGCCGGACTGGACGAGGTCGCCGGCACCGACCATCCGGGAGAGCGCGACCCGGATCGTCCCCTCCGCGATGCCGAACAGGTCGCCGACGCGGACGAGGTACCGGGCCGGGAGCCGGGGCGGGTGGACGCCGAGCAGCGTGCTCAGGACGACGGACCGGGCGGTGAGCGGGCGAATCTCCAGGCTGTCCATGTCTGCTGCCGAGCCTATCGGCGGCGCCGCTGCCTAGAGGTGGGTCACGGCGAACTTCCAGTGGCCCTCCGCACGGATGTGGAGGAGGGTCGGCCCGGCCACCTCGCCTTCGGCCGTGGACGGGTCGGTGCCCCGCAGCACCTCGCGTCCCTGCTCGAAGTCCGGAGTGAGCTCGGTGACGGAGTAGGCGCCTCGGTCCTTGTGCTCCATGAGGATCCGCGCCGGTCCGCCGACGTAGTGGCAGACGAACGAGCCCCGTGACGCGATCCGCTCGTTGACGATGGGCACGGTGCCGCCAGGCTGCAACCACGCCGTCCAGGTGCCGTCGCACCAGATGTCGAGCTGGACGGTCGTGTCCGTGGCCCGCGGAAGTGGCGCCACAAGGCGGGCCGTCCCTTTGCCGCGAAGCGGCGTCGTCGCCCAGCCGTCCTGGAAGACGTCGACCTGGCATTTCTTATAGGCACGGATCCGTACCACGAGCACGGACGGCGCGTCCCCTTTGAGCCGCTGCAACCTGACTCTCGCGTTGCCTCGCCCCTGGGCGCGGTGCTTGCTGCTCAATCCCGGAGGGATCACCTTGAACGGCGGCGGCTCCTTCTGGGGGCCGTCGGATGCCGGGTTCGGGCCGCCCGGCCTGGGCGTCTCATGCCGGGCGGGGCGGACCGGTGCCGATCGGCGGGACGCTGCGGGACGGCGGCCCGTCGCGATGGGCGGCATTCCCTCGGCGAGCCGCACCGCATCGGCGGCGCAGACGTCGATCATGCGGGTGGCGCCGCCCTCGGGGGCCCAGGCGACGTGCTCGGTGGACGGGCCGTGGCGGGAGTCGAAGAAGCACGGGGGCCGCAGGGGGCGGCCGGACAGCCGGGCGTCCACGCGGGCGAGGGCGCTGCGTCCCTCGCTGAGGGCGTGGGTGACGTCCGCGGCGTCCTCGCGGTCGCGGTCTCCGACGAAGTCCCGCTTGGCCTGCTCGTAGGCGTCGAGAGCGCGGGCGTAGTCGGTCAGCAGGTCCGGGTCGGAGTGGTC
The DNA here is from genome assembly GCF_050945415.1 of Spirillospora sp. CA-128828. Classification (NCBI taxonomy): domain Bacteria; kingdom Bacillati; phylum Actinomycetota; class Actinomycetes; order Streptosporangiales; family Thermomonosporaceae; genus Spirillospora; species Spirillospora sp. CA-128828. The sequence continues at coordinate 9,204,576 of NZ_CP191986.1, read as the reverse complement.
GTCCGGGTCGAAGGGCAGCCGCGCGAGTTCTTCGCCGAAGGCGGTGATGTCCGCCTCGATGAGCGCCAGTTCCTCGTCCCGCCGGCGCCTGAAGAGTCCGAACATGCGCCCCCTCCCCGGTCGGGTCGATCGTATCGGCCGGCGATGGGATTACGACCTATCTTCAGGTGGTGGAGAACTGTAATGTCGGTGGCATGACCTCTTACCTGATCGAGTCGTTCGACCGGCTGCCGTTCGGGGACGCGGAGAAGGCGCGCCGGTACGCGACCGAGCGGTACCGGGGGGCCGCGGGCCGCAACTGGTACGACTGCGACCCCACGCTGCGGTTCCTGATGCGGCGGCATCTGGGGGACGGGTTCGGCTGGGCCGAGCCGCGGCTCAGGGAGCTGGGCGCGCTGATGGGCGGGCCGATCGCCGAGCGGGCCGAGGCGACGGACCGGAACCCGCCGCGCCTGGAGAAGTACGACCGGTGGGGGCGGGACGTCAGCGAGGTCGTCATGCCGCCGTCGTTCGAGGCGGCGCGGCGGGACATCGTCGCGACGTCGTTCACGCGGCCCGACTTCGCCGCGGAGGCGAAGCGCAGCGGCGTGGATCCCGCGCCCATGGGCGTCGCCTGGAGCTACCTGCTGGACCAGGCCGACATCGGAATGGCGTGCGCGCTCGGAACCGGTGGCGACATGGTCGTGCGGTTGACGGAGATGTTCGCGCCGGACGACGTCAAGGCGCGGGTCCGGGAGTTGTTCGCGGCCGGGGAGATGTCCGGCGAGGCCGCTCAGATGCTCACCGAGCGGTCAGGCGGATCGGATCTCGGCGCGCTCGAGTCGACCGCGTCCAAGGACGGCGACGCATGGCGGCTCAACGGTTTCAAATGGTTCGCGTCCAACGCCAACGGTTCGGCGTTCGTCGTGCTGGCCAAGCCGGAGGGGGCCGTGGACGGCGTCCGGGGAATCGCGCCCTTCCTCGTCCTCAGGGAAAGGCGGGACGGGTCGCGCAACGGCGTCCGGATCCGCCGGCTCAAGGACAAGCTCGGCACGCGGTCGGTCGCGTCCGCGGAGATCGAGTTCACGGACGCGGAGGCGTTCCTGCTGGCCCCGGCGTCGAGCGCCGGCGAGGGCGGGGACGGCAAGGGCCTCGCCCGCATGATGGAGCTGACGAACGGCGCCCGCCTCGGCATCTCCATGATGGGTCTCGGCTGCGCGCGGCGGGCCCTCGTCGAGTCGCTCTGCTATGCGCGGGCCCGGGAGGCGTTCGGGACCTCGCTCATCGAGCAGCCCCTCATGCGGCGGAAGCTCGCCGAGCTGATCGTCGAGACCGAGGCCGTCCAGGCGCTCGTGTTCGACGGATATCTGGGGCGCCCCCGGCTGCGAATCGGGGCGGCGCTCATCAAGCTGAGGGCCGCGCGGCTGGGCGTGACGGCCGCCAGTGACGCCATCGAGATCCACGGTGGGAACGGCTACATCGAGCAGTGGCCGGTCGCGCGGATCCTCCGGGACGCGCAGGTCAACCCGATCTGGGAGGGCGGCGACAACATCCTGTGCCTGGACGTCCGCCGCGCCATCGAACGGCAGGGCGCGCACGAGCCGTTCCTCGAAAGGCTCGCCCAGGCCGTCCAAGCCGCGCCGGAAGGCGACGACGCCACGGCAGAGCTGGTCGGCGCGCGCATCGAGCATCTCCGCCAGGCCATAGAGAAGTGGCGCGGCCTCGACAGGACCGTCGCCGAGGCGCGGCTGTTCCCGCTCGCCCAGTACATGGCGGACGTGTACGCTGCGGCCCTGCTGCTGGAACAGGCCGGGTGGGAGCGCACCGATTCCGGTGCGGACCGCAAGGCTCTGGTCGCGCGGCTGTACGCTCGGAGCCGGCTCGCCGACGCCGGTCCGCTGCGCGCGATCGACGCTCCGGCGGAGGACCTCGAACGGTTCAAGGACCTGGCGGACGGCGCGTTCATCGGCGACTAGAAGGCCGTGTGGCGCATCCGGCCGTGCCGGTCGTTGACCGAATGAGATTCGGGATCATAGGTTCCTTGAGGGCGGCCCGCCATGATCGAGGAGCAGAGCAATGACGCTGACCGTGGAGGAGGCGGGCCTCGCGCTCGCCGACCCGAAGGCATACGCGGACGAACGGCGGCTCCATGAGTCGCTGGCGCTGCTCCGCCGCGCGTCCCCGGTGCACCGGGTCGTCCCGCCCGAGTACAACCCGTTCTGGGCGATCACCAGGCACGAGGACGTCCTGGAGATCGAGCGCAACCACCAGGTCTTCCGCAACGCGCCGCGCCCGGTGCTCGGCACCGCCGAGTTCGACGAGCTGAACCGGCAGCGCATCGAGGAGGGCGTCGCGCTGCGCACGCTGATCCACATGGACGACCCCGACCACCGGGTCATCCGGGCGATCGGCGCGGACTGGTTCCGGCCGCGCGCGATGCGGGCGCTGGAGCCGCGCGTCCGCGAGCTGGCGAAACGGTACGTCGACCGGATGGCGGACTTCGGCGGCGAGTGCGACTTCGCGCAGGAGGTCGCCGTCCATTTCCCGCTGTACGTGATCCTGTCGCTGCTCGGCCTCCCCGAAAGCGACTTCGACCGCATGCTGAAGCTCACGCAGGAGCTTTTCGGCGGTGACGACGAGGAGTTCCAGCGCGGGACGACCAACGAGGAGAAACTCCAGGTCCTGCTCGACTTCTTCGCCTATTTCCAGGGGCTGACGGAGGCGCGCCGCAAGAACCCGACCGACGACCTCGCCTCCGCCATCGCCAACGCGCGGATCGACGGCGAGCCGCTGAACGACTTCGACACCGCGTCCTACTACGTCATCGTCGCGACGGCCGGGCACGACACGACCAGCGCGACGATCGCCGGCGGCCTGCACGCGCTCATCGAGCACCCCGACCAGCTCGAACGGCTGCGCGAGAAGCCGGAGCTGATGCCGCTCGCGGTGGACGAGATGATCCGCTGGGTCACGCCCGTCAAGGAGTTCATGCGCACCGCCGCCGAGGACTACGAACTGCGCGGCGTCACGATCCGCGAGGGCGACGCGGTGCTGCTGTCGTACCCGTCGGCGAACCGGGACGAGGACGTTTTCAACAACCCGTTCAGCTTCGACGTGGGACGCGACCCGAACAAGCACCTGGCGTTCGGATTCGGCGTCCACTACTGCCTCGGCGCCGCGCTGGCCCGCATAGAGGTGCGGGCCTTCTTCGAGGAACTCCTGCCGCGCCTGGACACGATCGAGCTCGCCGGGTCCCCGGAGAGCATCGCCACCACGTTCGTCGGCGGTCTCAAGCGCCTTCCCGTCCGCTACTCCCTGGCCTGAGGAACTCCTGGTGCAGATCAAGGCCGCGGTGCTGCGCGCCGCAGACGCCCCCTACACGATCGAGTCGCTCGACCTGGCCGACCCGGGCCCCGGCGAGGTCCTCGTCAAGATCGCCGGTGCCGGGATGTGCCACACCGACCTGCTGGGGCGCGTTCCCGGGGACCTGGTCGCGAAGCCGGTCGTCCTGGGGCACGAGGGCTCCGGCGTGGTCGAGGCGGTCGGCCCCGGCGTCACCGGCCTCACCCCCGGCGACCATGTGGTCATGTCCTTCGACTCGTGCGGGTCGTGCGACAACTGCCGCGCCGCGCAGCCCGGCGCGTGCCCGCAGATGACCGCGCTCAACATGCTCGCCATGCCGCTGGACGGCACGCCCCGCGCGACCGGGCCCGGCGGCGAGGCCGTCCACACCCGCTGGTTCGGGCAGTCGTCCTTCGCCGGCCACGCGCTCGGGACCGTCCGCAACGTCGTGCCGGTGAACAAGGACGTCCCGCTGGACGTGCTCGGCCCGCTCGGCTGCGGCGTGCAGACCGGGGCCGCGTCCGTGCTGGTCTCGCTCGGCGTCCGGGCCGGCGACAGCATCGCGATCTTCGGCACGGGCGCGGTCGGGCTGGCAGCCGTGATGGCGGCCCGGGTCGCGGGCGCGACCACGATCGTCGCCGTCGACCTGCACGAGTCGCGGCTCGACCTGGCCCGCGAGCTGGGCGCCACCCACGTCGTCAACGGGGCGGACGACGACATCGCCGGACAGATCCGGGCCCTCTCCGGTGGTGAGGGAGTGCAGTACTCGTTCGACACCACCGCCGTCCCCGAGGTCGTCTCGACGGCGGTCGCGTCGCTGCGCACCACCGGCGTCTGCGGCCTCGTCGGCGTGGGCGCCGCCGAGTACCGGCTCGACGCGAACCTCCTGCTCATGGGACGGACGGTGAAGGGCATCATCGAGGGCGACGCCGTCCCGCACACGTTCATCCCGAAGATGATCGAGCTCTGGGGGCAGGGACGGTTCCCGTTCGATCGGCTGATCACGACCTACCCGCTGGACCAGATCAACCAGGCGGAGGCGGACACGACGTCCGGCAAGGTCGTCAAGCCCGTGCTGATCCCCTAGACGACGCGATGGAGGAGGCCGTCGCCGCGGGCGAGGCGGCGGCAGTTCTCCGCCGCGACCGTGAAGTACCGGTCCCAGGTCTCGGTGGTCAGCCAGGCGACGTGCGGCATGACGACGACGCCGTCCAGGGCCAGTAGCGGGTTGCCGGCGTCGACGGGCTCCTTCTCGAAGACGTCCAGGCCGGCGCCGCCCAGCCGGCCCGACCGCAGCGCCGCGACCAGCGCCGTCTCGTCGATCACCGCGCCGCGCGCCGTGTTCACCACGATCGCGCCCGGCGGCAGCAGCGCGAGCCGGTCGGCGTCCAGCAGATGGTGGGTCTCGTCCGTCAGCGGGATGTGCACGGACACGATGTCGCTGGCCCGCAGCAGGTCGTCCAGCTTCCTCCAGGCCGGGTCGCCGGGCCGGGGCCGCCTCGACGTGTAGAGGACGGTCGCGCCGATCGCCTCCAGCATGCCCCGCAGCAGTGACGCGATCTCGCCGCCGCCGAGGAGCCCGACCGTCCGTCCGGCCAGTTCCCCGCCGACCAGGGACCGGTCGGCGGGCCAGCCCTCGCCGCGCCGCGTCCGCACGTCGAACGCCACGACCCGGCGCAGCGCCGCCAGCATCAGCAGCAGGGACGTCTCCGCGACGGCCTGCGCGTTGCGTCCCGGCATGTTCGCGACCGCGATCCCGCGTTCCCGGGCGGCGTCGAGGTCGATGGTGTTCACGCCGGTGCCGAGCTTCTGGATCAGCCTCAGCTTCGGCGCCCGGTCCATGTCGGCGGCCGTCAGCGGACGCAGCACATGCCAGATCACCTCGGCGTCCGGCAGCAGCTCGGCGAACCGCGCGTCGTCCTGCTCCGAGCAGCTCACGATGTCGAGCCCGGGCTCCTCGTGATCCATGTCGTAGTGCAGCAGCACCCGCATCCCGACCCCTTCCGTCCGTCCCTGGAACCCCGGCGCCGGTCTCCGGCGTTCCCGGGGATTATCGTGCGGATCATGTGGAACGGGCTTCCGATCGTGCAGGCGCCGATGGCGGGCGGGCCGTCGACCCCGGAGCTGGCCGCGGCCGTGTCGAACGCGGGCGGCCTCGGGTTCCTCGCCGCCGGCTACAAGACCCCCGGCGCCATGCGCGCCGACATCGCCGCGACGCGGAAGCTGACATCGCGCCCGTTCGGGATGAACCTCTTCATGCCGTCCCTGGACGAGGTCGACCCGGCCGAGGTGGCGGCCTACCGCGACCGCCTCGCCGCCGAGGCCGCCCGCCTCGGCGTCGCGCCCGGCACCCCGTCCGCCCGCGACGACGCCTACGAGGCCAAGATCGCCGACCTGCTGTCCGACCCGCCCGCCTTCGTGAGCTTCACCTTCGGCTGCCCGTCCCCGGACGTCATCCGGGCGTTCCAGGTTCGGGGCGTCATCGTCATCGTCACCGTGACCTCGGTGGACGAGGCCCGGCAGGCGTCCGCCGCCGACGCGCTCTGCCTCCAGGGGGCCGAGGCCGGGGGCCACCGGGGCTCGTTCGCCAACACCTTCGACGATCCGGTGCCGCTGCGGGTGCTGCTGCCGTCCGTCCGCGAGGTCACCGCCCGGCCGCTCATCGCCGCCGGCGGGCTCGCGACCTCCTCGGACGTCGCCGACGTCCTCTCCCTCGGCGCCGTCGCCGCCCAGATCGGGACGGCGTTCGTCCGCTGCCCGGAGAGCGGCGCGAGCGCCGTCCACAAGGCGGCCCTGGCCGATCCTCGCTTCACCTCGACCGCCATGACCAGGGCTTTCAGTGGACGGCCCGCCCGTGGCCTGGTCAACCGGTTCCTCACCGAGCACTCGGCGCACGCGCCGGCCGCTTACCCGGACGTCCACTACGTCACGTCGCCGCTGCGCAAGGCTTCGGCCGCCCAGGGCGACCCGGACGGCGTCAACCTCTGGGCCGGCGAGTCATTCCGCAAGGCGACCGAGACCCCCGCCGGCGCTCTCACCGCCGCCCTCACCCCGCGGTGAACCGGCGCGGCGATGAGTTTTCCCGTCGGTCGTGGTCAACCCTTCGACACCACCTCGATCCGAACGAGAGGGAGCGAATCGGATGGCCGCCGATGTGCAGAGAGAGCAGCAGTCCCAGCGGGATGCGGTCGCCTTGGGCGAGGACGAGGTCGCGGACGCCGTGAAAGCCGAGCGGCGGCGCCTTTCCGACTATCTGGAGAACCTCGATGACGAGGCCTGGACAGTGCAGTCGCTCTGCGACGTCTGGACCGTGCGGGAGGTGGTCGCGCACCTGACGATCAGTACGCGGGCCACGATCGGGTCCGTCATCGGGCCCGCGATCAGGGCGCGCGGCGACTTCGACCGGATGACCGCGCGGATGGCCCGTGACCGGGCGGCGCGGTTCACGCCCGCCGAGCTGATCCAGCAGCTGCGCGAGAGCGCCGAATCGTCCCGGCGCATGCCCGGCAGCGGCCCCATGGACCCGCTGATGGATCTGCTCGTCCACGGTCAGGACATCGCCCGCCCCCTCGAGCGGCGTCACGAGATGCCGGTCGAACTCGCCGTGCCGGCATTGGCGTACGTCGCGGGGAGCCGGTTCCACGGCGGGCCCAAGCGCCTCGCCGGGCTGGAACTCATCGCGACGGACGCCGACTGGTCGTGGGGGCGAGGGCTCCGGGTGCGGGGAAGCGCCGAGGACCTGCTCCTCGCCGCCGCCGGGCGTCCGGTCGCGCTCGCACACCTGACGGGTCCCGGCACCGACCTTCTGGCCGAGAGCCTCAGCGCCCGGTGAGGTCCTGCCCGCCGGACGGCTCGCGGCAGTGAGCGGCGGCGGGGTCTTCCCGGTCCAGGGCGGCGCGGTTACTCTGCTGATGGCGTCCATGCCGGTCGTTTGCGCCTTGCGCCTGGGAGGGTCCCGTCCGCGGGATCCGTTCGGCTCTTGCACCGGCTCCTCTGTCCCCGTTCTGGAGGAGTCGTCCCCGTGAGAATCACGCACAAGCGATGGGCCGCGGCCGTCGCCGCACCGGCGTCGGCCATGGCGGCGCTGGTCCTGTCCCTGGGCGGGCTGGTCGTGCTGTCAGCGCCATCGTCCGCCCAGCCCACCACCACGCCGCCCACGACTCCGCCGAGCGCCGACGAGACCTGCGCCGTGAAGCCGAAGCCCGCAGGCAAGGTGCTGCAGGGTTACTGGGAGAACTGGGACGGCGCGTCCAACGGCGTCCACCCGCCGTTCGGCTGGACGCCGATCGGCGACCCGGCGATCGGGCGGCACGGCTACAACGTGATCAACGCGGCGTTCCCCGTCATCCGCTCCGACGGCACCGTCCTGTGGGAGGACGGCATGGACTCGACGGTCAAGGTCGCCACCCCCGCCGAGATGTGCGCGGCGAAAGCCGCAGGCGCCACCCTCCTGATGTCCATTGGCGGCGCGACCGCGGGCATCGACCTCGGCTCCGGCAGCGTCGCGGACCGGTTCGTCCAGACGATCGTGCCGATCCTGAAGAAGTACAACTTCGACGGGATCGACATCGACATCGAGACCGGCCTGACGGGCAGCGGGGACATCGGTCAGCTGTCCACGTCGCAGGCCAACCTGATCCGCATCATCGACGGCGTGCTCGCCCAGATGCCGTCCGGCTTGGGGCTCACGATGGCGCCGGAGACCGCGTACGTGACCGGCGGCAGCGTCACCTACGGCTCCATCTGGGGCGCCTACCTGCCGATCATCAAGAAGTACGCGGACAACGGCCGGCTGTGGTGGCTGAACATGCAGTACTACAACGGCAGCATGTACGGCTGCTCCGGCGACTCCTACTCCGCCGGGACGGTCGAAGGCTTCGTCAAGCAGACCGAATGCCTGGACAACGGCCTGACCATCCAGGGCACGACGATCCGGGTGCCGTACGACAAGCAGGCCCCGGGCCTTCCCGCACAGCCGGGCGCGGGAGGCGGATACATGTCCCCGAGCCTCGTCGGCCAGGCGTGGAACCACTTCGACGGCCGGCTGAAGGGCCTGATGACCTGGTCGATCAACTGGGACGGCTCGAAGGGCTGGACGTTCGGCGACAACGTCCGCGGCCTGCAGGGCCGCTGACCCGAGCCCCGGGACGGGCCCGGCCCGTCCCGGGGCTTGACCTTGACGCCGGTGTCAAGGGTTAGCTTCGTAGTCGGCCACGGAGGCGAGGAGGGCCATGCGAATCGGGGAACTGGCCGCGCGGGCCGGTGTCAGCACCCGCACGCTGCGCTACTACGAGCAGCAGGGGCTGCTGCCGGCGCGGCGCGCGGCCAACGGCTACCGGGAGTACGAGGAGTCGGACGTGCGGCTCGTCGCCGAGATCCGCTCGCTGCTGGCGGCCGGTTTCACGCTGGACGACACCCGCCCGTTCGTGGACTGCCTGCGGGCCGGGCACGCCGACGGTGCCGCATGCCCCGAGTCGGTCGCCGTCTACCAGCGCAAGCTCGCCGAGATCGACACCGAGATACGCACCCTGATCCGCCGCCGCGCCGACGTGGCCGGCCAGCTCGCCCGGGCCTGTCCGGGCTGCGCACTGTCTACGGAGGGCACGAATGATCACGCTGACGGCCGAGAACTTCGACGAGCAGGTGCTCCGCGCCGGCAAGCCGGTACTGGTCGAATTCTGGGCGGACTGGTGCCCGCCCTGCAAGATGATCGCGCCGATCCTCGAACAGATCGAGGCGGAGCACGGCGACCGGCTGACCGTCGCCAAGATCAACGGCGATGACCACCCGGAGATCGTGGCCCGCTACGGCGTCATGGGCTTCCCCACGATGAACCTTTACCGCGACGGCGAAGTCGTCCGGCAGATCGTCGGCGCCAAGCCCAAGCGCGCCCTGCTGGCCGACCTGGACGGCCACATCTGACGACCGGCCCGCCCCGCGGGTACCTATCCTTGAGGTGGGTGGCGCTGCGGTAGGGGAGGGTGTCGTGCGGACGCTGTTGAACGTCATCTGGCTGGTGCTCGCGGGATTCTGGATGGCCCTCGGCTACGTGACCGCCGGGATCATCTGCTGCATCCTGATCATCACGATCCCGTTCGGCATCGCCTCGTTCCGCATCGCGGTCTTCGCGCTCTGGCCGTTCGGCCGGACGGCGGTCCCGAAGCGGAACGCGGGCGTCGCCTCGCTGCTGGGCAACATCATCTGGATCATCGTCGCGGGCTGGTGGCTCGCCCTCGGGCACCTGGTGACGGGCGTCCTGCTCTGCATCTCGATCATCGGCATCCCGTTCGGCATCGCCAACTTCAAGCTGATCCCGATCTCCCTCATGCCCCTGGGCCACGAGATCGTCTCGTCCGACGACTCCTTCGCCTTCTGACCGGACCTCCGGAAGGCCCGGCCTTCCGGCCGGGTCAGGAGGTCCAGGGGGTGCCGGTCAGGCGTTCGTAGACGTCGATGTAGCGGGCCCGGGTGGCTTCCACCACGTCGTCGGGGATCGCGGGGCCGGGCGGGGTGCGGTCCCAGTCGAGGGTGCTGCTCCAGTCGCGGACGTACTGCTTGTCCAGGGAATGCTGGGGACCGCCCGGCCGCCACTCGTCGGCCGGCCAGAAGCGGGACGAGTCCGAGGTCAGGACCTCGTCGCCGAGGACGAGCGTGCCGTCGGCCGCGCGGCCGAACTCGAGCTTGGTGTCGGCGATGATGATGCCGCGCTCGGCGGCCAGGGCGGCGCCGCGCCTGTAGATCTCCAGGGTGACGTCCTTGAGGCGGGCGGCGGTGTCGTCGCCGATCCCCCGGACGACGTCGTCATAGGTGATGAACTCGTCGTGGCCCTCGGTGGCCTTGGTCGTCGGGGTGAAGATCGGCTCGGGCAGCCTCGACGCCTCGACCAGGCCGTCCGGGAGCGGGACGCCGGAGACCGTGCCGGACTTCTCGTACTCCTTCAGGCCGAGGCCGGCGAGGTAGCCGCGGGCGATCCACTCGACGGGGAGCATGGTGAGGCGGCGGCAGCGGACGGCGCGCCCGGCCCACTCGTCCGGCACGTCGGTCGCGGACACGATGTGGTTCGGGATGATGCCGGCGAGCTGCTCGAACCACCAGAGGGAGAGCCGCGTGAGGATCTTGCCCTTGTCGGGGATCTCGGTGGGCAGGACGACGTCATAGACGCTGACCCGGTCCGACGCGACGAGGATCAGCTCGTCGCCGTCCGCGTAGACGTCCCTGACCTTGCCCGAGTGGACCAACTCCATGACGCTCCTCAACCTCGCAGTCCTGCCCGGTAGGAGTCTTCCACAGCGGATCTCCGCCGCCCGAGGTGGCACCGCGGGTCTCAGTCCTCGACGAGCACGCGCACGCTGTCGAGGGACGCGTCCGACGCGTCCGGTACGACCATCCCGGCGGACACCCCGGAGCGCGGGTAGTCCAGGACCGGCGACGTGATCCGCTCGCCCGGCAGGACGGCCGGGATGCCGGGCGGGTACGGGGTCAGCATCTCCGCGCAGACCCGTCCGGCGGCATCGGACGCCGCGACCTGCTCCGCCGGGCCGAAGAACGCGTCCCGGGGCAGGACGGCCAGTTCGAGGCGCAGGTCCCCGGGTGCCGGCACCTCGACGGCGGGCGTCCCGCGAAGGGAGCCGATGTGCGCGTGGAGGTCGCGCAGGGCGGCGAGCAGCCGCCCGGCGGTCTCCTTGTCGTCGGCGAAGGTGAGCTGCGCGCTGATCCGCCGGTGGTCGGCGAGATGCAGGTTGACGCGGTGGTGTTCGCGCAGCCAGTCGGCCGCCCGGTACCCGGTGACGCCGAGGCCGGCGATGTCGACGACGACGGGCAGCGGGTCGAGGGCGTAAGCGTGTCCGGGGCCGGTGAACTCGTCCGCGCCCTGCACGTCGAAGCCCGGGAGGGCCGAGATCTCCGCGCGGATGCCGGCGGCCAGGTCCAGCGCGTCCTGCAGCAGGCCATGCCCGTGTTCGACCATCTGCCGCCGCCACCCGTCCAGGCCCGCGTAGAGCAGGACGGACGGGCTGGTCGTCCCGAGCAGGTCCTCCCGCTGCTTGAGCACGGACGGGTCGACGAGATCGCCCTGCTGATGGAACACCGACCCCTGTTCCAGCCCGGCGCCCATCTTGTGGACGCTCGTCACGCAGACGTCGGCGCCGGCGTCCATGGCCCAGGTGGGCAGGTCGGGGTGGAACGGCAGGTGCGCTCCCCACGCCTCGTCCACGATCAGGGGCTTCCCGCGCTCGTGGCAGGCGGCGGCGATCGCGGCGAGGTCTGCGCACGTCCCGTAGGGCGTCGGGCTGGTGACGAGGGCGCCGCGCGCGTCGGGGTGCTCGTCGAACCCGGCCGCGAACGCCGCGGCGGCCGGCGGGTGCGCCAGATGCCGGGACGCGTCCCACTGCGGCTCCACCCAGAACGGCCGGACACCGGAGAGGATCAACCCCGACACGACCGACTTGTGGGCGTCCCGTCCGACCAGGAGCTTCTCACCCGGGCCCGCCACCGACAGCATCGCGCTCTTGACCGACAGGGAGCTGCCGCAGGTCGAGAAGAACGTCTGCTCGGCGTGGACGGCGTCCGCCATGAGCTCCTGGGCGCGCTCCAGCACCTTGCCGCGCGACTCGCGGTCGTCGAGGCCGGAGATCGCGAGCACGTCCGAGCGGAACACGGCGTCGCCGAGCACCTCCCGCACCCGCGGGTCGGCGCCCCGGCCCTGCTTGTGGCCGGGCGGGGTGAACGGCAGCTGCCCTTCGCGGTGGTAGGCGGCGAGGGCGTCGAGGACGGGGGCCTCCGAGTGATCCATGGCCGTCCCGTTCCCCCAAGGGTCCCGCAGTAACGCGAATGGGGCGGCGGTCACCGGGTAGGGCGGGCCTGAACGGTCGACAGGGAGCTACCGATGAACGATCGACTACCGGCTGAGGCTGAGCTGGCCTGGGAGGACTTCCACCGGCTCGTCAACATGACCTCCGACGAGCTGCGAACCTGGCTGCTCACGGACGCCTCGGGCGAGGAGGCCTTCCCGGCGGACGGCCCGGGCCCGGGAGTGTCCGAGCTCGGCGCTCGCGTGGTGGACGTGCTGCGCAAGCGGAAGGTCGACCTGACCGAGGACGACGCCGAGGTGATGACGGAGGTCGTCGACTTCGTGGAGGACCGCCTGGAGCACCGTCCGCCGAACGAGGAGCGGGACGAGGAGTGGCGGCACGCGCTGATGAGCGTGGGGCACGACCCGCTGCGTCCCGAACCGTCCAGCGCATAGGAGGCGAGGATCATGCCGAACCCGCAGCAGCCCGAGATCCGGCGGTCCGAGCGGACCGCGGTGACGGACGAGCCCGCGCCGGAGGCCGCCGACCCGAAGTCGACGAGGCGGAAGGGCCACGCGCACGGCACCGACAAGGGGAACAAGGGAGGCGGCGAAGGCGGCGGAACCCCGCCCGACCAGCAGCCTCCGCATCCCGAATAGCGGGCTTGCCGCAGGCCGCCCCGGAGTCTCCGGGGCGGCCTGCGCGGCTCAGGGGACTTCGGTCTGCGGGCTGTAGCCGTCGTCCTCGCCGCCGGGGGTGCCGGCTTCGGCGATCGGCGGGTCGGTGGGGCCGGGCGTGTGCTCTTCCCCGAAGTCGTCGTCCGTCTCCTGCGGCGCGCCCGCCTCGGCGCGCCGGTCGGCGAGCGGTCTGTCCTCGTCACGCTTGCGTTCGGTCATCGGCCCTCCTCAAGGGCGGGGCGGGCCCCGGCGGGCCGCCCCGGGACGTTCAGCCGCGCGCTTTGCCGATGGCGTCGCGGACGCGGTCGGCGACGGCCGCCATGGGACCGACCGCGAGGTTCTTGGCGGGCGACTCCGTCCCCTGATGGGGATGGGTCGGCGCGACCGCCTCGGCGGCCTTGACGGCCTTGGCCAAGCCGCGCATCTGCTCGGGCGTCGCCTCGCGTGCGATGCGCGGGAACTCTTCCTTCTCCTCGTGCGAGGCGTGCGCCTCCAGGTCCTTGTGGAACTTGGAGAACCGTTCTTGGAAGTCGGCCGAGTCCGGGTCCATCTTCTCCAGCTCGGTCAGGACGCCCTTGGCCTTGTTCTCCTCCTTGAGACGATCGTCCACCACGTGGGAGCCGTTGCCGATGGCGCGCCGCGCGAACGGGTGGACGACCTCCTCCTCGGCGGTCTCGTGCACGGCGAGGAGCTCGCGCAGCCGGTCGAAGGCGTCCTTGCGTACCTGGCCGTGGTTCCTCTCCACGGTCGACGCGAGGTGGCGTATCTGCTCGTGCTGCGAAAGCAGCAGGTCAACAACGTTCTCGGCCGGGTCGGCCATGATCAACCTCCTGGTTCGGGTCCGGTTCGGGGCGATACCCGGCCGGCGGGCTTCAACCCTCCGGGCGCCGCGGACGGCTGAGTAGGGTGAGTTCATGCTTCACGGGCGGGACCGGGAACTGGCCGCGATCGACGGGCTCCTCGGGCGGGTCCGCGCCGGGCGCAGCGGAACCCTCGTCCTGCGGGGCGAGGCCGGGATCGGGAAGTCCGCCCTCCTCGACCACGCCACCGAGGCCGCGGGCGACATGCGCGTCCTGCGCGGGACGGGCGTCGAGTACGAGAGCGCGATGCCGTACGCGGGCCTTCATCTGCTCCTCGGCCGGCATCTCGACCGGGTCGGCGGGCTCCCGGACGCGCAGGCCCAGGCGTTGCGCGCCGCCCTCAACATGGGCGGGCGGCTCGGCGAGGGCGACCGGTTCCTGGTGGGGCTCGCGGTGCTGACCCTGCTGTCCGACCTGGCCGAAGAGCGCCCCCTGCTGTGCCTGGTGGACGACGCCCACTGGGTGGACGGCCCGTCCGCCGAGGCCCTGCTGTTCGCCGCGCGTCGCCTGGAGGCCGAGCCCGTCGCGATCGTCTTCGCGGCCCGCGACGCGGACGCGCTCGAGTTCGCCGCGCCGGGCCTGCCCGAGCTGCGCCTGCGCGGGCTCGACCGGGACGCCGCGGCCGGGCTGCTGGCCGAACGCGCCACGGACCTCCCCCGGCACCGCCGGGAGGAGGTCCTGAGCGCGGCGATGGGCAACCCTCTCGCGCTGCTCGAACTGCCGGGCCGGGGCGGGCACGGGCCGGCGTACGAGCGGATCCGGCGGTCGTTCGCCGAGCGGATCGCCGAGCTGCCGGAGCCGGCGCGGCGCCTTGTCCTGCTGGTGGCGGCGGACGATCTCGGGGACGCCGGCGTGGTCGTCCGGGCGGCGCGGCGGTTCGGCGCGTCCATCGACGACCTGGAGCCCGCCGAGCGCGAGGGCGTGCTGCGCACCACCGCGGAGGGGCGGCTCGAGGTGCGGCATCCGCTGATCCGCACGGCCGCCATCGGGGACGCGACGCTCAACGTCCGCCTGGCCGCGCATGAGGCGCTGGCGGAGGCGTACCTGGAGCGCGGCGACGAATGCCATCACGCGTGGCATCTGGCCCGGTCGGTGACGGGCCCGGACGAGCATGTCGCGGCCGTCCTGGAGAAGACCGCCGAGACGGAGCGGAACGCGGGCGGCAACGCGTCCGTCGCCGCCATGTACGAGGGCGCCGCCGCGCTCAGCCCCGACCAGGCCGAGCGCGGCCGCCGGCTGGCGGCGGCCGCGCGCGCCTCCGCCGACGCGGGGCTGCCCGGGCGGGCGATCGAGCTGGCGGCCCGCGCGGAGGCCGACCTGCCCGATCCGATCGCACGGGCTGAGCTGACGCTGATCCGCGCGACCCTGGCGGACGAGCAGGACCGGACGCGGGACGCCCACCGGCTGTTCGCGGAGACGGCGGCGTCGGTCGCCGCGCTCGATCCGCGGACGTCCGGCTACCTGTACTTCCAGGCCGCGTCCGCCGCCGCGAACGCGGCGGACTTCGCCGCGCTGGACGACATCGTCGCCGAGGGGACGCGCCTCGGCGTGCCGAACGCGTCTCATCTGCGGGCGCTGAGCCGGGTGTTCGCCGGGCAGAACCCGCTGGCGGACGGCGGCGATCTCGCGGAGGGCATCGCGGGGCTGCGCGAGCTGATGGACGGGATGAGCCTCTGCTACGCGCCACGCGACCGGGTCCGGGTGGGCATGTGGCACCTCATGATCGGGGACGTGCGGGGTGCCGCGGAGGCCGCCGCCGCGCTGGAGCGGCGGTTCCGCGACCAGGGCGCGATCGGGCTGCTCGCGTCCGCCCTGATGCTCCGGTCCCGGACGGACCTGCTCCTCGGCCGGCACCGGGAGGCGCTCACCGGCGCGACGGAGGGGGCGCGGATCGCCGCCGACACCGGGCAGCACCGCATCCGCGTCTACCTCGACACCGTGCTGGCGCAGCTCGCCGCGATCGAGGGCGACGAGGAGCGCTGCACGGAGCTGACGGAGGAGGCGCTGGCGCGGGCCGTCCCGCCGAGCAACGTGCACGCCGCGGCGGCCCGCAGCCTGCTCGACCTCGGGCTCGGCCGATATGAGGCGGCCCTCGAACGGCTCGCGGACGTCGTCGCCGGGCCGAACCGGCAGGGTGCCATCGCAGCTTTGCCCGACCTCGTCGAAGCGGCCGTCCGGGCCGGGGCTCCGGAGCGGGCGCGGGAGGCGGCCGACTGGTTCGGCGGGTGGGCCGCGCAGGTCGGCCGACCGTGGGTGCAGGCGATCGCCCTCCGCTGCGCCGCCCTCCTCGACCCTGGCGACGCGCCCTTCTCGCGTGCTCTGGAGTTGCACCGGGAGGGTGGTAGCGCCTTCGAGCAGGCGCGCACCGAGTTGCTCTACGGGGAGTGGCTCCGCAGGTCACGGCGCCGGAACGACGCGCGGGCCCGGCTGCGTCCGGCACTGGAGACGTTCGAGCGGCTCGGTGCCGTGCCGTGGGCGGAGCGTGTCCGGACGGAACTGCGCGCCGCCGGGGAAAGCCTCGCGGACGGGCAGGAGCGAGACGATCTGGCCGCCCGCCTCACCCCGCAGGAGCTTCAAGTCGTCCGGCTGGCGGCGGAAGGGCTGAGCAACCGGGAGATCGGTGCGCAGCTCTTCCTCAGCCCCCGGACGGTCGGCTACCACCTCTACAACGCCTACCCGAAGCTCGGCGTCGCCGTCCGCGCCGAGCTCGCCCGCCTCGACCTCGCCTAGGCTCTGGCGTGCACGAACTCGATGAGCGCGGGGACGTCCTCGCCCTCCAGGACGATCCCGAAATCCTCGGCCAGTGTCTCGGGCAGTTCCTCGGGAGCCAGCGTGCGGCTTTCGGTGGCGCCGTCCGGGCGGGTGACGGTCAGCGTCGTCCCGTCCAGAACGTGGAGGGCGTCGGGCGAGAACTTCTGCGTGAACGGGCGGGCGGTGAACGGTGAGCGTGCGTTGGTCGAGACGTAGTAGTTGAACACGTCGAAGTCGATGCGGAACGTCTCGTTCAAGGGGAACGTGTGCCGCTGCACCCATCCGTCCGGGCCGCGCTGGTGCATCTCCCAGCCCGCCGTGTTGGGCTCCCGGGTCGTCACAGTGCGTCCGCGCTGAATCCGGAACCCCCAGCCGTCCTGGACGACCTCCTCGCCGTCGGTGAACCGCAGGGGTTCCAGCGGACCGGCGCCGAACCCCACGTCACACAGCCACGCCGGGTCGTCCCGTGACGCGTCCGGCGGGCGGACGTGCAGGAGCGCATGCGTGGACGGGCGCAGCTTCGGCGACCCGAGCGTCACCCGGGCCGCCAGCGCGGTGACCTCGTAGCCCAGCTTCTCCAGCACCGCCGCGAACAGCCGGTTGTGCTCGAAGCAGTAGCCGCCGCGAGGGCGTCCGACCAGTTTGGCCTGGACGGCGTCCAGCGACAGGTCGACCGGCCGCCCGAGCATGATCTCCAGGTTCTCGAACGGGATGGACGTGACGTGCGCGCGGTGCAGGGCGCGCAGGGTCGCGACCGTCGGGGCCAGGTCGCCGTCGTGGCCGACTCGCTTCAGATAGGCGGGCAGGTCGAGCAGCTCGCTCTGCCACCCGTACCCGAGGTCCTCGCTCATGTTCTCCCTCTCGCCGGTGCTGGGCGTAACACCTGACCCTGCACGGATCCTTCCCGCGTCCCCAGGTCCGGCCGCCCTTGGAGCGTGAACAGGACACGGGGCGCGGTCCGTACATCAGGGGTGACGGGTGACCTTCCGGACGTGAAGGGAGCCGGGACGGGGAGGCGGTGCTGTGGTCGAGGCGCGGGACCGCGTGGTGATCGGCGAGATCACGTTGCCCGGCGTGCGGCGGTCGGTCGGGTGCGCACGGAGCTTCGTCCGGAACGTGGCGGCGGGCCATCCCGGACTGGACGACATGGTCATGGTGGTGAGCGAGACGGTCGCGAACGCGATCACGCACACGGCGTCCGGGCTGGAGGGCGGGGTGGTGACGGTCGTCCTCGCGGCCGGGGGCGGGGTGTACCGGCTGGAGGTCGCCGATGACGGCGCGGCGGGCGGGCGGCCGCACGTGCAGGACGAGACGGGGGCGGAGACGGGCCGCGGGATGCGGATCGTGGAGGCGCTCGCGTCGCGGTGGGGGTTCCGCTCGGACGGCCCTCGGACGGTGGTGTGGGCGGAGTTCCCGGCCCCGGCCGCCGCGCGGCGGGGCCGGGACCGGGAGGCGCCGGTCAGCGGCCCCGGTTGAGCTGCCGGGTCGGCATCTGCCGGGCGTTGCGGCGGTTGTTCGCGAAATTCGCCGCCCTGAAGTCGGCGTTGTTCCGCTTGCCCCTCTTCTTGGGCTTGGGGAAGGGGTCGTTGCTGATGGCACGCATGAAGAGAACACCTCCGGGCACGTCTGAATTCGGCCATGGAAGGGCCGTGGAAAAGGTGGGTGGGCGCACGGCGACATCGCAGGTCACATGAGTGCGCATGCGATGAGAGGGTGCCTTGAAAGGAATGGGAGCGGGCCCGTGGACAATGCCGGGGGCGGCTCGACCGGAGAATGATCACAGCTCCATGCGTAAGAGTTAGCCATAGGTCCGGTGGGGTGTCAACCCGTTAATTTCGCTCCGGTGTGAACCCGGAGGGGGGTGAGCGGCGATACAACACCGGGAGGCCTCATGAAGCTGCTCGCTTGGGTCGCCGTCGCCGCCGCGGCGGTGATGGTGACGGGGAGCCTGTCCGCGTACGGGTACTACTGGAAGCTGCAGAACGCCGTCCAGCAGGAGGACGTCGACGAGCTGATCGGCGGGAACCGGCCGAAGAAGCTGAACGGCGCCACCAACATCGTGGTGCTCGGGTCCGACACGCGGGAGGGCGCCAACGCGCGGTACGGGAAGGGCCTGCGGAACAAGCCGCCCGCGTCCGACACGATGGTGCTGCTGCACCTGTCGCCCGGCGGCGGGCAGGCGATCGCCGTCAGCTTCCCGCGCGACCTGATGGTGCCCATCCCGGCGTGCACGCGCAGGGACGGGACGAAGGCCCCCGGCAGCGGCGTCGCCATGCTCAACGAGGCGATCGCCCGGGCAGGGCCGGCGTGCACGGTCAACACGATCGAGCAGGTCACGAAAATCCGCGTCGACCATTTCGTGCAGGTCGACTTCGTGGGCTTCAAGCGGATCGCGTCCGCGGTCGGCGGCGTGCCCGTCTGCGTGACGGACGACGTCCAGGACAAGGACTCGGGCCTGAACCTCACCAAGGGCCGGCACAGGCTGAAGGGCGAGGACGCATTGGCGTACGTCCGCAGCCGGAAGGGTTTCGGGAACGGGAGCGACACCGAGCGCATCAAGCGGCAGCAGCATTTCTTCGGCGCGCTCGCCAAGGAGGGGATGAGCAAAGGCGTCCTCACCGATCCCGGGAAGCTGAACGAGCTGCTCCAGGCGACGGCCGAGTCACTGACCACCGACAAGGGGCTGACGGTCGCGGAGATGCTGAAGATCGCGCAGGGGATGCGCGATCTGGACGCCGGCAAGCTGCGTTTCGTCACCGTGCCGTCCGGGCCGTATCCGCTGGACAAGAACCGGGTGGCACTGACGCGTCCGGCGTCCGACCGGTTCTTCAAGGCCATTCGTGAGGACGTGGTGGTGCCCGCGCCGGCGAAGGCGCAGGGCGCGCGGCCGGGGAAGGTGCGGGTGTTCAACGCCTCCGACGCGGAGGGACGTGGTGCGCAGGTCGCCGCGCAGCTCAAGGACGCCGGCTGGCAGGTCGCCGGGGTCGGCAACCTCGGCTCCCGCACCCGGGCCACCTACGTCCGGTACGGGACGGGCGCGGAACCGCAGGCGCGGGCGCTCGCCGGGCTGCTGCCCGGCGCGAGGGTCGCGCCCCGGGCGAAGACGGCGCCCGGCGTCGTCGATCTCGTCATCGGGACAGGGTTCACGCGTGTCCGGACGTCCGGCGGCATCCCGGTTCAGCAGGGGGAGAGCCGGGCGAGCGACGAGGTGTGCGAGCAGGTGGCGTGATCTGTGGGGTGCCGGTCGTTGACGCCATGACCGGGCCGCCGACAGCCTGGAGGCATGCGCGTCGCGTTCGTGATCTATGACGGGTTCCAGATCCTGGACCTGACCGGGCCGCACGAGGTGTTCCAGCACACCGGGCGGTACGAATGCCTGGTCGTCGGGCCTCAGGCCGGACCGGTGACCGCGTCGGGCGGGCTGTCGGTGCACGCCCGGTTCGGCCCGGACCTCGCGCCCGCGGGCATCGACACGCTGGTCGTGGCCGGTGGGATCGGGGTCCGCGAGGCGCGAGGCGACGCGGCGCTCGTCGGCTGGGTCGCGGAGGTCGCGCGGACGGCGCGGCGGGTCGCGTCGGTGTGCAGCGGCGCGCTCCTGCTCGCCGAGGCCGGGGTTCTGGCCGGCCGCCGTGTGACGACGCACTGGCGCCGGGCGGAGCAGCTCCGGACCGAGTATCCCGGGCTGGTGGTCGACTGCGACCCGATCTTCATCCGGGACGGGCATGTCTGGACGTCCGCCGGCGTGACGGCCGGGATGGACCTGGCCCTCGCCCTCGTGGAGGACGACCACGGCCGGGAGGTCGCGCACGAGGTGGCGCGGGAGCTGGTGATGTTCCTGCGGCGCCCGGGCAGCCAGTCGCAGTTCAGCGTCCCGCTGTGGTCGGCGCAGCCCGCGACGGACCCGATCCGGGCGGCGGTGTCGTCCGTCCAGGCCGATCCGGGCGCCCGGCACACCATCGCCGACCTGGCGAAACGCTCCGGCCTCAGCGAGCGCCACCTGCAGCGCAGGTTCACCGCCGAACTGGGCGTCCCGCCCGCCGCGTACGTGGAGCGCGTCCGGGTCGAGGCGGCGCGGCGGGCGCTGGCGGAGGGGGACGAACCCGTCGAGACGCTCGCGCGGCGGCTCGGCTTCGGCAGGGGCGAGACGTTGCGCAGGGCGTTCCACCGGCAGGTCGGTGTCGCGCCGTCCGACTACAGGGACCGTTTCAGAGGAACGAGGGAGTACGCATGACCACATATGGACTGCTGGTCTTCGAGGAGGCCGAGGAACTGGACTTCGTGGGCCCATGGGAGGTGTTCACGGCGTCGGCGATGGTGCGCGACCAGGGAGACAAGGCCGTACTGGTCGCCGAGCGGACCGATCCGGTCCGCTGTAACAAGGGCATGAGGGTCGTGCCCGACCACACTCTGGACGACCACCCGGAGCTGGACGTCCTCCTGGTTCCGGGTGGACGTGGCGCAAGGGTGACCCAGCCGCAGAACCCGTCCGTCACGGGCTGGATAGCGAAGGTCGCCGAACAGGCCGACTGGGTGACGAGCGTCTGCACGGGCTCGATCCTGCTGCACGCCGCAGGCCCGGCCAAGGGACGCAGGGTCGCGACCCACTGGGGATCAGAGGACGCACTGGAAGCCCGTGGTGACGTGACCGTCGTCCGCGACGCGCGCTACGTCGTGGACGGCAACCTGGTCACGAGCCAGGGCGTCTCCGCCGGCATCGACATGGCCCTCTGGCTGATCGGACGCATCCACGGCCGCGACCACGCACGGACCGTGCGCCGTTACATCCAGTACGAGCCCGCCCCTCCGTACATGGCGGACGAACCCCTCTGATCGGAACGAACATTCCGCCAAAGCGGTGATGATCTTCGCTTATCGGCATAATCACGCGAATGGCGATATCGCTTCCGGTGAGGTTCCGCAGCGACGGCGTGCGTGTGGCGGTGGAGACCGATCCACTGCACGCCCCGCTGCGCGACTTCCTCATCAACGACCTGGGCGAGGACGTCTCGGCGATCGCGCGCGCCCAGGGCCGGCTGAACGGGGACGCGGCGCGGCCCTGGCAGGAGCTCTACCGCTACCACCGCCTCGACTTCGACGGGACGATCGTGCACGTCCGGGACGTCGCCGGATGGGCGTCCTGCGACCTCGACCCGGCCGTCCTCCGGCAGTGCCTGGACGAGTACCTCCAGCAGGTCGGCGCCCTGCAGAGCCGCCGCAGCCTCGAACGCGACCTCGGCCAGGCGCGCAACGGCGAGCCCGTGGCCACATCGCTCGCCCTCGGTTCCGTCTCCCCGCGGAAGCAGGGATGGGCCCTGATCCAGTCGCCCCGGGCCGTGCTCGAGGACTTGGCCGGGCTCACCCCGCACCCGGACGGATGCCTGCCGCACGGTGTCCTGGGGACCGGTTCCGGTCCGTGCTGGGCCGACCTCGCCGTCCTGGACGAATCGGGAACACGCCTACGCGGCGGCACCAAGACGTTCATGCCCAGGGGCATCGACCCAGAACGCCTCATGAGCGAACTGGGCAACGCCTTGACCCAAGCCCGCTTCATCAGCGCCGTCCCAGGAGCGTGGTCAGGAGTCGTCGCCGGCGTACCTGTGCACGGCTACGTCGACCCGGACGCTGTACTACGGCTCCCTTGCGAGCCCATCGAGATCGGTGGGGTCGCGAGGCACGTCAAGGTCTTCTTCCCGGAACTGGCGGATTCCGGCGTTGACCTTGAGTCCGCGGCGTCCAGCGCGAGCGCCTTCACCGAGTCGGTGTACGGGCCGGTTCACGTCCTCACGGCGTTCCTGCTTCACGACGTGCAGAGCCACCGTCACCACTTGGAAATCGTCCGCGCCGCGCATCCCGGCTGGGAGCACACGGGCAACGCCTGCCATCTGCGCGTCGACGCCCAGACCGTCCGCCTGGAGCACCTGTGGCTGCCCGGGCACGCCTGCGAAGTCCCGACGCGCGAGTTCGCAGGCGTCCTCTACGAATACGAACGCCTGACGACCGCAGCCTAGAAAACCGGGAAGGAGTGCCCTGTGGCCGTTTCGGGACGACTTGTGGACCGCCTCCTCGGCCTTCCCGAATCGCCGTCGCCGCACGCCGAGGTAGTCCGCGACCTGCGGGTGCCGATGCCGGACGGAGTCGTGCTCGTCGCCGACCTGTACCGTCCGCGCGGTGCGGGGCCGCTGCCGGTCGTGCTGATGCGCACCCCGTACGGCAAGGCGCAGGCATTCGTGCGGCTGTTCGCGGGCGTCCTCACGCGGCGCGGGTTCCAGGTCGTCGTGCAGAACGTGCGCGGCGTCCTCGGATCGGGCGGGCGGTTCCACGCCTTCCACGACGAGAAGGACGACGGCCTGGCGACGCTCAAGTGGCTTCGTGCGCAGCCCTGGTCCGACGGCAGGATCGCGATGGCCGGCGCCAGCTATCTCGGGTTCACCGAGTGGGCGGTCGCGCCCTACGCGGATCCTCCCCTGGAGGCGATGGGCCTCGGCATCACCGCCTCCGAATTCGCGAGCTCGTTCTACCCGGGTGGTGCGCTGGCCCTGCACAACACGCTCGTCTGGTCGTCGTTGATGGGAACGCAGGACGAGAGGAGGCGGCCGTTCCACCACAGGCGGGTTCGCCAGGCGATGCGCCACCTGCCCGTGGGCGAAGCCGATCTCGCCGCCATCGGACGCCCCGAGACGTTCCTCCGTGAGGTCGCGGCCCACGCCGAGCCTGGCGACGACTTCTGGAAGGGCACCGACCACAGTGCCGCCGTCCACGAAACCCCCACTCCCACCACGATGGTGACGGGCTGGTGGGACCTCTTCTTGCGCGGCCAGCTCAGGGACTTCGCCGCCCTTCACGCGGCGGGACGCCAGGTCCGCATCACCATCGGCCCATGGGGGCACGACGGGAAAGCCCTCCGCGCGACGCTCTACGACCAGGTGTCCTGGCTGAACGCTCACTTTAACGGCGACAAGGCCCAGCTCCGTCAGGCGCCGGTAAGGCTGCACCTGCAGAAGGCGAACACCTGGCTGGACTTCGCCCAGTGGCCCCCGCCTGAAACCAAGCCCACGCCGCTCTACTTTTCCGGCGGCCTCACTTGGGACCGGCCAGACGCGGCCCCCGCCACGTTCACCTACGACCCGTACGACCCCACCCCGAACATCGGCGGCCCGCTCCTGTCACCCGGCAAGGGGCGGCAACACGACAACTCACGGCTCGAACGCCGTGACGACGTGGTCGTCCTCACCGGTGCGCCGTTGGCCGAAGACCTCGACCTGATCGGCCCAGTCTCGGCGACGGTCCACGTCCGGACGAGCACTGGCCAGGGGGATCTCTTCGTCCGTCTCTGCGACGTCGACCGCGCCGGCGTCTCCCGCAACGTCACCGACGGCATCCTGCGCATCACCTCGGAAGGGATCGTGCGCGCCGAGATCGAGATGCATCCGACCGCGTACCGCTTCCTGCGCGGCCACCGGCTCCGCGTCATGCTCGCGGGCGGCGCTTTCCCCCGTTTCGCCCGCAACCCCGGAACCGGCGACCCCACGGGCAGGGCCGTCGCGTTCCGCCGCACCCGGTTCGAGATCCTCCGCGACCGGGACCACCCGTCCGCCGTCCACCTGCCCATCTGGGCCGGCTAGCCGTCCTGCCCCCTGAGGTCGGGGCGCGGCCGTTGAGCGCGGAGAGTATTCCGTTCGTCGCACACGGTAGTCCGTTCGCCGACGCGCCCGGGCAAAGCCTCGATGGGCCCGGGAGGTGCTCGCTACGTTCTTCACATCCGCCGAACGGCCGGTGCGAGCCGCTTCGGGGGGAGCGGCCGGTCCTGTGCACGCGCCGGGGCCGACACGGCGGAACGGGGGGAGAGGGGTCACTTCGGGGGGAGTGGCCCCTCCGTCCGTTTCCGGGCTTTTGTTAGTTCGCTATAAGGCCGTCCGCACGAAGGTAGCGCCGTGCGAGAAGTAAAGAAGGCCAGGGCGTCCCACAATTCTGGCACCCGCGAATTCCCACCCCCTCGCGGTTTCGGCTAGTGAAGGGTACGCCCCCCATGAACAGGCATCTGACGCATGCGTTCAGAGTGCTCCCAGCCGCCGTTCTCGCCGCCTGCGCCGCGCTCGCACCCGCCGCGAACGCGGCCGCCCCCGCCGGTCCCGCCGCCGCCCGCCTCGCCGCCAATCCCTATGAGCGCGGGCCCGCGCCGACCGAGGCGAGCATCACGGCGGAAAAGGGCCCGTTCGCCATCGAGAAGATCGACGTTCCGGCGGGCAGCGGCACCGGTTTCAACAAGGGCACCATCTACGCGCCGACCGACCTGAGCCAGGGGACCTTCGGCGCCATCGCCGTCTCGCCCGGCTTCGTCTCCCCGCAGGCGCTGATCGACTGGTACGGCCCCCGCCTCGCGTCCCAGGGCTTCGTCGTCATGACCCTGGAGACCAACAGCCTGCTGGACGTGCCCGCCGCCCGCGGGGAGCAGCTCCTCGCCGCGCTCGACTACATGACCGGCAAGAGCACGGTGAAGAACCGCATCGACACCTCCCGCCTCGCCGTCATGGGCCACTCCATGGGCGGCGGCGGGACGCTGGAGGCCGAGAACAGGCGCACGTCGCTGAAGGCCGCCGTGCCGCTCGCACCGTGGGACACCAACTACGACTGGAAGAACGTCCGGACCCCGACCATGATCATGGGTGCGGACAACGACGCCATCGCACCGGCGGACTCGATGGCGCACTCGTACTACCAGAACCTCACGTCCGTCCCGGAGAAGGCGTACCTGGAGCTGAAGAACGCCGGGCACCTGACCTTCAACTCGCCGAACACGACCATCGCGAAGTACGCCATCGCGTGGATGAAGCGGTTCGTCGACAACGACGCCCGCTACGAGAAGTTCCTCTGCCCCGCACCGAAGCCGGACACCAACATCGCGCAGTACGAGGGAACCTGCCCGACCGGCTGAGCCCGATCTCCTGTGGGGGGACGACCCCCCACACCCCTCGCAAGAGCAGGCCGGCCCGGCTCCCTCCGCTCCGCTGGAGCTCCGCTCCGGGAGCCGGGCCGGCGCCTGTGACGGCCGTCCGCCCGGTCGTCACCGCCGCCTCGTGGTCCGGGCGCCGGGGGACAGCCGCCGGTCGCCCGGATCAAGGCGGACGAGGTGATGCAGGAGCAGCAGCAGCTCGATCCGCCGCTCGGGGTCGAGCATGACGCCGCCGAGGGTCTCCTCCAGGCGCCGGATCCGGTACCGGACGGTCTGCTCGTGGACCATGAGCCGCTCCGCCGCGGCCACCGCGTTGTCGCGGCACTCCATGTAGGTCAGCAGCGTGCGCGACAGCGCGTCCCGCCGGTGCGGCGGCAGCCGCATCAGCGGCGCCAGCCGGGTGCTCAGCGCGACGTCGATCAGCTCCTCGCTCTGCGCCGCGACCAGGCTCGGCAGATGGTCGAGGCAGCGCAGCGGCTCCTTGCCCGGCAGCACGCCGCGCTCCACCAGCGCGAGCCCCTGCCGCGCCCAGCGCAGCGAGAGCGCGGCACGGGACGGCGGAACGGACGGGCCGATCGCCGCCCCGCGTGTCCCCTTGATCGCGGCGAGCAGCCGGTCCCGGCCGGGGCCGTCCGGGTCGGGGCATATCAGGTAGGGGCCCGGGGCGTGCCAGTCGACGAGGAACACGGGCGGCAGCACCGGGACGGCCTGGTCGGGGCCCGGCCGGAGCGCCACGGCGGCCAGCGTCCGCGGCACCGGCCAGCCGGCCGACTTCGCCAGCTCCCCGACCGCCTCCGCGCTGGCGGGCGGGTCCATGATCAGCAGATCGCGCAGCCGCCAGCGGAACCGTTCCCGTTCCCCGGCGAGCTCGCCCTGGGCGTTCGCGTACCCCTGGCCCGCGGCGCTGGCGATGCGCTCCAGGAACACGAACAGCGACTCGGTGAACGACCCGAGGGTGTCCAGCGACCAGCCGAGCCGCCGGGCGTCCTTGATGAACCGGCGGCAGGCGACCTGCCCGCTCACCCGGATCGCGGTCTGCAGCCCGTCCAGGCTGCGCCCCTGCCGCGCCTCGTACGCGCCGATCCCCTCGAAGATGCCGGTGACCGTCGCCCACTCCACGTCCGGGCGGCCGATCGCCTCCATGAACTGCCGGACGGTCTCCTCGACCGCCCACCGCATCCGGCGGCCGTACCGGCTCTCCGGCGGGCGCGCGTACTCCGGGACGAGCCCCTGGATCTCCTCGACCATCTCGACCGCCGCCGCCTCCAGGTGCGGCAGCATCGGGCCGGCGACCTCCTCCGGGAGCCCGGACAGCGGGAAGTCCCTACCAGCGGACGGGGTGGTCCGGCTCATCACGCGCCCTCCTGAAGCCCGGCCGGCCTGTCATGCGGGGACGATCCCCGGCCGCCGTTCTCCAGAGTCCGTTCCGGACGCGTGCGGCGATAGGCACGCGCGGAAAGTTTCGATGGTTCCGGATTGTCACCCCGCTGACAGCCGTGAACCGGCCGTGCGGCGTGTCGCGACGGCCCGGACACGGTTCCGGGACCGCGCCGGCGGCGGGCACCGGCACATGAAAGGAGATCTCCCCGCAGCGGGCCTCGCGGGGCACTACCGGAATTCTTCGTAAAAGAATTCCCGGGCCTGTTCAAATATTCCGGGACGGCGCGTCAACCGGGTGGAGATCGCGGTGTCCGGCGGACGTTCCCGACCTGACGGCAAATGGTCGTTCCGGCACCCGGGCCGGAAAACTTGACCCGGCGGAAGTCGACTTCGGGGCCCGGCTGCGAAATGGTCTCCCCCATGGATTCACGAATTCGAGCCGCCGGGGCGTCCGGGCCCACCGGGTGGCTGCTGGCCTTTCTCGGCGCCCGCGAGCAGGCGCTGCGCACGCACACCGGGGTCGCCGCCGGCCCCACCGAATGGCTGCTGGTCTTTCTGGAGGTCGAGCGCACCGAGCTCGCGGCCCGGCAGCGCCCCGCCCCCCTGCTGGCGCGGCGCGGCAGGACCGAGGAGTCCCCGTTCGGCCGGCTGACCGCCCGCAGCGCGTAAAGGAAGTCATGACCATCGAGATGCTCCTCGCCGCCCTGATCGGCGGCGCGATCGGCCTCGCCGAAGTCGTCGCGCGCTACCGCGACAAGCCCGTCTCCGCCCTGCTGTCCCCGGGCGGCCTGCTGTTCGTCTTCGTCAACGCCAGCGCCTCCATCGTCGCGCTGATCGCGGTGACCGCCACCGGCTGGACGTTCGGGCTGCCCCCGGCCACACCCCCGGCGAGCCTCATGGTCGTCCGGGTGATCGCCGCCGGGCTCGGCTCCGCGGCGCTGCTGCGGATGTCGTTCGGCCCCGCGCAGAGCAGGGCCGCAGGCACCGGCCCCGTCGCCCTCCTCAACGGCATCCTGCGGATCGCCGACGGCGAGCTGGAGCGCAAGCGCGCCCTCAGCCGGCTGTCGCACAACGACCTGTCGGGGCTGTCGTTCGAACGCGACCACGCGGCCCTCGCCGAGCTGTGCTGCCACCTCATGCGCGAGTTCGACCTGTCCGAGGCGCAGCGCCTCGGCGGCCTCGCGGCCGAGTTGAGCGGCCGCGACGACCTCACCGACGCCGACAAGCTGGACTGCTGGGGGCTGGAGCTGACGCGGCTCGTCGGCGAGCGTGCCCTGCGCCAGGCGGCGCGGCGGCTGCGGGACCGTCCCCGCGACGACCCCCGCCCCGCCGAGCGCGGCGACCGCCCGGCCGCGCCGCAGTCCGAGCACGACCACCCGCTGGAGACCATGCCGGTGCGCCCGTCCGCCGCCAAGACCTCCCGCCTCGCCGCGAGCACGAACGGCAGAACGGAACGCAAATCGTTCAGCGATGCCTGACACCCCGTGAAATACCGGTGCGTCCCCCTATCCGGGCGCACCGGTATTTGCGCTGGGACGGCCGCTACTTAGGCCGGACGAACAATGGCGGGACAACGTCGGCCTCGTCCCGCTGCTCCAGGGCCGCCGCGATGCGGTGCAGCGCCTCCGCCATAGAGACGAGCGCCTGCACCTGGGCTGCGGCCATGAGGTTTCCCGGCGAGGGATCGGCGGCCTGCGCCTCCGCGGCCGCGTCGCTGGCCTGCTGGCTCCACCAATGCACACCGCGATTCTATTCGCGAACCGAATGCGGCACATTCCGCCGCGCCGCCCGTTGCCGGCACCGGAGAAATGAAAGGCCCCGCCGTGAACACAGAACCGCGCGCCGCACCGCCGCCCGGCCCCGCGCCCTGGACCGGGAAGCCGGTCCGGCGGCTGACCGCCGCCGAACTCGCCGAGGCACTGGAGTACCTGGAACGCCACCGCCCCGAGGACGACGTCCTCGGCCGCGCCCTCGCCGGCGAGTTCGCCCGCCGTACCGCCGCCACCGAGTTCGCCACCCGAAGCACCACCACCACGCCTCCGGCGGCATCGGGTTTCGGCGGGAGCCGTCGTTCCGGTCCCTGAGTACACGACCCGGGCCGCGTGAGTTCAGCGGGGAGGGTATACGTCGGTGCATGGACGTACGACTGCGGAGGGTGTACGAGCCGGCCTCGTCCGACGACGGGAAGCGGATCCTGGTCGACCGCGTGTGGCCACGGGGCCTGTCCAAGGACAAGGCGCGCCTGGACGAGTGGGAGAAGGACGCCGCCCCGTCGACCGAGCTGCGCAAGTGGTACGGGCACGACGTCGACAGGTTCGAGGAGTTCATCCGCCGCTACGACGCCGAACTGGCCGAGCCCGAGCGCGCGTCCGCGTTCGGCCGCCTGCGGGAACTCGCCGGCCAGGGCACCGTCACCCTTCTCACCGCGACCAAGGACGTCGACCACAGCCAGGCCGCCGTCCTCGCCGCCCGCCTCCGCGACTCCGGCTGACGTCGCGCCGTCCCCCGGTCGCGCCGGTCGAGCGCGGCCGGGGTTTCTACGTGTCCTGTACAGGCCGCTTGAATTCACCGGACCACTGGATGGAACGATCCTTTCCACCGTCCTGATCATTGGACGTTCCATTAGCGCTGTTCAATGCCGCGGAAGAGTTCGTTTCGTTGTTTTCTCTCGATCCGGAAATGTTGAAAAGCGGCGATTGACCCGCTGACCGGCGAAGTTTACGCTCCCTTTGCGCAGGTCCAGCGAGGAGGAATCGCATGCGTAAAGGGATTGCCGTTTCCGCTGCCGCTGCAATTGCCGGGATCGCGGTGACCGCCGTGCCCGCGTCCGCCGCCCCGCTCCGGGCGCACGGCCCGGACGGCTTGACGATCGAGATCGCGACCGTCAACGGGTCGGGCTGCCCGGCCGGGACGGCCGCCGTCGCCGTGTCGGACGACAAGGAGGCGTTCACCGTCACCTACAGCGACTACATGGCCCAGACCGGCGGTTCCTCCGGCCCGACCGACTTCCGGAAGAACTGCCAGATCAGCATGAAGGTGCACGTCCCGCAGGGGTTCACCTACGCGATCGCGTCCACCGACTACCGCGGCTTCGCCTACCTGGAGCCGGGCGCCGGCGGCATCGAGAAGGCGAGCTACTACTTCCAGGGAATGCCGCAGACCGCCGCCGTCTCGCACAACCTGAAGGGCGCCTACGCCGACAACTGGCAGTTCACCGACACCAATGACGTCGCGCAACTCGTCTACAAGCCGTGCGGCGAGGAGCGCAATTTCAACGTCAACACCGAACTGCGGGTGCTCAAGGGAACCTCGGACCCTGCGAAGACCAGCTTCATGTCCATGGACTCCACCGACGGCAGCATCAAGACCACGTATCACTTCGCCTGGAAGCAGTGCCCTCCGCGGTAATGCCGGCCCTGGCCCCACAGTAAAGGAGAATGATCGATGCGCACGGGACTGACCGTTTCGGCGGCCTGCCTGGCCGCCCTGGCGCTGCCGCTGTCCGCCGCCCCCGCTTCCGCCGCGCCGGCGGACCCGCCGCCGCCCGACCGGATCGTCATCGACGTCCTCACCGTGAACGGGTCGGGCTGCCACGCCGGGACGGCCGCGGTGGCGACGGCGAGCGACAACACCTCGTTCACCGTGACCTACAGCGACTACCTGGCCCAGACCGGCGGGAACTCCGACCCGACGGACTTCCGGAAGAACTGCCAGATCAACCTGGCCGTGCACGTTCCGCAGGGCTTCACGTACGCCATCGCCGGTGCCGACTACCGGGGCTTCGCGCACCTGGCGGAGGGGGCGACCGGCATGGAGAAGGCGAACTACTATCACCAGGGCATGGCGCAGACGACGCCGGTCAGCCACACGCTCCGCGGCGGCTACTCCGACAACTGGCAGTTCTCCGACCGGACGGACGTCTCCGAGCTCGTCTTCAAGCCGTGCGGCGAGGACCGCAACTTCAACATCAACACAGAGCTCCGCGTCTACAAGGGCACCTCGGACGCGGCGCAGACGAGCTTCATGACCTTCGACTCCACGGACGGAAGCGTCAAGACGACGTACCACTTCGCGTGGAAGAAGTGCCCCGCCTGACCCGACCCCGCCCACACCGCCGGGCCGCGTCCCACCCAGGGGGACGCGGCCCGGCCTCACGTACTCGCAAATTTGAACGTGTTCAAGATTCTGCGCTAGGGTGGCCGCCACGAGCCGGGGGTGGGGCCGATGAAGATTGTGATTCCCGGGGGTACCGGGCAGGTCGGCACGGTTCTGAACCGCGCCCTCACCGCCGCGGGCCATGAGGTCGTGGTGGTGACCAGGAGGCCGACGGGCGAGCGCGAGATCGCCTGGGACGGCCGGACCCCGGGCCCCTGGGCGGCGGCGATCGACGGCAGCGACGTCGTGATCAACCTGGCGGGGCGGAGCGTCAGCTGCCGCTACACGCCCGCGAATCTCCAGGCGATGATGGACTCCCGCGTGCATTCGGCCGAGGCGGTGGGCGCGGCGATCGCGGCCGCCGCGCGCCCGCCCGGGGTCTGGCTGCAGATGAGCACCGCCACCATCTACGCCCACCGCTACGACGCGCCCAACGACGAGGCGACCGGCGTGCTCGGCGGCGCGGAGCCCGGAGTCCCGGGCTACTGGGCCTACAGCGTCAAGATCGCGAAGAACTGGGAGCGCGCGCAGCAGGAGGTGCGCACGCCGTCCACCCGCAAGGTCGCCCTGCGCGCCGCCATGGTTATGAGCCCTGACCGCGGCGGCGTCTTCGACGTCCTGTCCTGGCTGGCGCGGCTCGGCCTCGGCGGCCCGGTCGCGGGCGGCGCGCAGTACGTGTCGTGGATCCACGACCACGACTTCGTCCGCGCGATCGAGTTCCTCGTGGCCCGGGACGACATCGCCGGGCCGGTGAACCTCGCCGCCCCGAACCCCCTGCCGCACCGCCCGTTCATGCGGGCGCTGCGCGCCGCGTGGGGCACCCCGGTGGGCGTGCCCGCGACCGCCTGGATGGCGGAACTCGGCGCGCTCGCCATCCGCTCCGACACCGAACTCCTGCTGAAGAGCCGCCGCGTCGTCCCCGGCCGCCTCCTCGACGCGGGCTTCTCCTTCCACCACCCGCACTGGCCGGAGGCCGCCGGCGACCTGGTGCGCCGCGCCCGCCGAAGCCGCCGCTGAGCTGAGGGGACGTGAGCGCGCTCACGGTGTGCCGCAGGGTTTCCAGGGGTCCTGCACGGGCAGGTCCCTGACCGTTGTGTGACGTGACCTTCGATGACCGGGGGGTTTCGAAGATGACCGCGGGGTGGTACGGGCCCGGAGGGCCGGACCCGTTCGAGGAGATGCTCGCCCGCTTCTTCGGCGCGCGGGCGCACCGGCGCCCGATGGAACGGATCAGCATCGCGCGGCTGATGAGCGAGCCCGCGCGCGAGCTGGTGCGGGACGCGGCCGCGCAGGCGGCGCAGTGGGGCAGCGTGGACCTGGACACCGATCACCTGCTGTGGGCGGCGACCCGCCAGCAGGGGACGCGGCACTGGATGGCACGGGCCGGCGCCGACCCCGACAAGATCAGGGAAGAGATCGAGGACCATGCGCGGCGGGGCGAGCCGCGGGACGTCCCGCCCGAGCTGACGCCGTCCGCCAAGCGCGCGCTGCTCGACTCGCACCAGGTGTCGCGGGCGCTCGGGTCGTCCTACATCGGGCCCGAGCACCTGCTGTTCGCGCTGGCGCTCGACCGCGGGTCCAGCGCGGGACGCATCCTGGACCACGAGCACGTGACGCCGGACTCGCTCCAGCAGGCGGCGGCCGGCGGTGGCCAGCCGCCGAGCGGCCCCGGCGGCGGCCAGCCGACCGGCACGCCCACGCTGGACGAGTTCGGCCGCGACCTGACCGCCCTCGCCCGGGAGGGCCGCATCGATCCCGTGATCGGGCGCGAGGACGAGATCGAGGAGACGGTCGAGGTCCTCTCGCGCCGCACCAAGAACAACCCCGTGCTGATCGGGGACCCCGGGGTCGGCAAGACCGCGATCGCCGAAGGGCTGGCGCAGCGGATCGTGGACGACAACGTCCCGGAGACCCTGCGCCGCAAGCGGATCGTCCAGCTCGACCTGGGCGGCGTGGTCGCCGGAACCCGGTACCGGGGCGACTTCGAGGAGCGGCTGAAGAAGGTCGTCGACGAGATCCGCGAGCACGCCGACGAACTCGTCGTGTTCATCGACGAGATCCACACCATCGTGGGGGCGGGCGGCGCGGAGGGCGCGATGTCCGCCGGCAACATGCTGAAGCCGCCCCTGGCGCGCGGCGAGCTCCACGTGGTCGGCGCGACCACCATCGACGAGTACCGCCGCAACATCGAGAAGGACGCCGCGCTGGAACGCCGCTTCCAGCCGATCCTGGTGCCGGAGCCGAGCGTCGACGACAGCATCGAGATCCTGCACGGCCTCCGCGACCGGTACGAGGCGCACCACCAGGTGCGGTTCACCGACGAGGCCCTCGCCGCCGCCGTCGACCTGTCCAGCCGCTACCTCACCGACCGGTTCCTGCCGGACAAGGCGATCGACCTCATCGACCAGGCCGGCGCCCGCGTCCGGCTGCGGTCCGGGACGCGCGACGGCGGCCGCCGCGAGCTGGAGGACCGCCTCGACCGGCGGCGCCGCGAGAAGGACCAGGCCGTCGCGGACGAGGACTACGAGAAGGCGTCCGAGCTGCGCGACGAGATCGTCCGGCTGGAGAAGGACCTCGCCGAGACGCGCGAGAACGGCGGGCCCGCCACGGTTCCCGAGGTGACCACCGAGGACATCGCCGAGGTCGTCTCCCGGATCTCCGGCGTCCCCGTCACCCAGCTCACCCAGGCCGAACGGGAACGGCTGGCCAACCTCGAAGAGCACCTGCACCAGCGGGTGGTCGGGCAGGAGGACGCGGTGGCGGCGGTGGCCCGGGCCGTCCGGCGGTCCCGCGCCGGGATGGGCGACCCCGACCGCCCGATCGGCGGGTTCCTGTTCCTCGGCCCGACCGGCGTCGGCAAGACCGAGCTCGCGAAGGCGCTGGCCGAGGCGCTGTTCGGCAGCCGCGACCGGCTGGTCCGGTTCGACATGAGCGAGTTCCAGGAGCGGCACACCGTCAGCCGCCTGATGGGCGCGCCGCCCGGATACGTCGGCTACGAGGAGGCCGGGCAGCTCACCGACGCCGTCCGCCGCCAGCCGTACTCGGTGATCCTGCTGGACGAGATCGAGAAGGCGCACCAGGACGTGTTCAACGTCCTGCTCCAGCTGCTCGACGACGGGCGGCTCACCGACGCGCAGGGACGCACCGTCGACTTCCGCAACACCGTCGTGATCATGACGAGCAACCTCGGCTCCGAGCTGATCACCGGCACCACCGAGATCGGGTTCGGCACGTCCGGCGGCGCCGGCTCCGCGCTCAGCGACCGGATCATGCGGCGGCTGCGCGAGTCGTTCCGGCCCGAGTTCCTCAACCGGATCGACGAGATCATCGTCTTCCGGCGGCTGGAGGCCGGCCAACTCCGCCAGATCACCGACCTTCTCCTGGACGAGACGCGCCGCCGCCTCCGCGCGCAGGACGTCACGGTCACCTTCAGTGCCGAGGCCGTGGACCTGCTCGCCGAGCGCGGCCACCAGCCCGAGTTCGGCGCCCGGCCGCTGCGCCGCACGATCCAGCGCGAGGTGGACGACCGGCTCTCCGACCTGCTGCTCTCCGGCGACCTGGGGCACGGCGGGCACGTCGATGTCTCCGCGGGGAATGGCGGCCTCCAGTTCGACGTCACTGCCAAGTAAGGGCTACAGTCCTCCTATAACTCTTACAGGAGGACGTGTGCACATACCGATCGCCGACTACGCGACGGGGGTCGAGGTCGCGAACGAACTGGTCAGCACGGCGCCGGGCGTGCGGGGCGGCGAGGCGCTTCCCGACCCCGCCGCACTGGCGGGCCTCCTCCCGCCGCTCGGCTTCCGGACGCCGGACGCCGAGGACGTCCACAAGGTCCGCCTCCTCCGCCGCGAGGTGCGCGCCGTCATGGAGACCGGGACCGCGGAGGAGGCGGTGGCGAGCGCCGAGCTGCTGGCGGGACACGCCGGGCTCGCGCCCGTCCTGCGCCGGGATCCGTCCGGTCGATGGCAGTGGTACGTCCCGACGGTCCGGGACGCGTCCCTCGTCGGCGAACTGGCCGCCGTCATCGGTGTCGCGCTGCTCGGCCTCGTCCGGGCGCTCGGGCACGAACGCTTCCGGCCCTGCGCCGCCCCCGGCTGCGGCGGCGTGTTCGCCGACGCCAGCCGTGCCGGGCGCCGCCGGTACTGCATGCCCGACTTGTGCGGCAACCGCCTCAACGTCGCCAACCACCGCGCGCGCCGCCGGACGGTGACCCAATGAAGCGGCGGAGCCGCACCGGGGGGTGTGGGGGGTCGTCCCCCCTCGGGAAGACGACGACGCTCAGCGGTGCCCTCCAACTGCCGGACGGGACCCCGATCCGGGGCCGCGGCCTACGCAACCCCCTGCCGGAAGGGCCCGTGCCCGACTTCGGCCTCTACCTGGGATCCGCCCGCCTCCGCCGCCGGCACGAACCGGATCTGCGCTGGCCGTCCGCGTGGATCGTCTGGCCCGACTTCCTACTGCCCCGGGATCGGGACGAGGCCATCCGGCAGATCCGCGCCCTGCACGAGCGCGCCCGCTCGGGCGCCTCGGCCGAGGTCGCCTGCGGGGGCGGCGTCGGACGCACCGGCACCGTCATCGCGTGCCTCGCCGTCCTGTCCGGCCTGGACCCGTCCGACGCCGTCGCCTGGACGCGCGAGCACCACCATCCGCGGGCCGTGGAGACCCCCTGGCAGCGCCGCTGGGTGACCGCCTTCCCGGCGTGACCTCGGCCGGGCCGCCCATCACCCGCCGAGGATCAGCTTCGCGCCGTGCTCGCCGATCATCATGCTCGGGGCGTTGGTGTTCCCGCCGATGATGCTCGGCATGATCGAGGCGTCCGCGACGCGGAGCCCCTCGATGCCGCGGACCCGCAGCTCCGGATCGACCACGGCCCGCTCGTCCGTCCCCATCCGGCAGGACCCGACGGGGTGGTAGACGGTCGTCGCGCGGTTCGGCAGCTCCTTGGCCATCGCGGCGCGGTCCGGGTACTCCGGTCCCGGTGACAGCTCCTCCGTCACCTGCCCGGCGATGATCTTGCTGGCCATCACCTCGCGGACGAGTTCGACGCCGTCCAGCAGCAGCCGCGCGTCGTCCGGGTCGGTGAGGTAGCCGGGGTCGATGACGGGCGGCGCGGACGGGTCGGCGGAGCCCAGCCGGACCGTGCCGCGGCTCTTCGGATAGATCAGCGTCGGCATGATCGTGAGCGCGGGCCGCTTGTCGACGGCGTGCCGCACCGGCGCGTCCTGGTTCGGGAACGGGTACGACCACGGCAGTGCGTGCAACTGGATGTCGGGCACGGCACCCGCCTTGCCGCTGCGGACGAACCCGACCGCTTCGAACACGGTGCGGGCCACCCACGTCCCGCCCCTGATCCACTCCTTGGCGACGCCCTTGGCGAAGTAGGGCGCCGTGCCCTTGTTGCGGGCCGTGTCCATGACGAAGGTCATCGGCAGGAACATGTGGTCGTGCAGGTTGTCCCCGACGGGAAGGTCGGCGCGCACCTCGATGCCGTGCTCCCGCAGATGCGCGGCCGGGCCCACGCCGGACAGCATCAGCAGATGCGGCGAACCGAACGCCCCGGCCGCCAGGACGACCTCCTTGGACGCCCGGATCGTCCCCTTGCCCTGCTTGGAGACGACCTCGACGCCTGTGGCCCGGCCCTTGTCGATCACCACACGCCCCACGGTCACGTTCGTCAGGACCGACAGGTTCGCCAGGCCGTGGTCGTCCAGGTAGCCGACGGACGAGCTGTAACGCAGCCCGTCCGCGACGCTCTGCTGGAAGATCCCGACGCCCTCCTGCTCGGCGCCGTTGTAGTCGTCGTTGCGCTTCACACCGACGGTCTCGGCCACCGCCTCGATGAACGCCTCCGACGCCGGCGTGAGGTCCTTCTGCCGGGTCACCTGGATCGGGCCGCCCGCGCCCCGAAGGTCGGTGGCGCCGTCCTCCCAGTTCTCCAGTCGCTTGTAGCTGTCGAGGACGTCGTCGAAGGCCCATCCCGCGCAGCCCTCGGCGGCCCAGTCGTCGTAGTTCTTGCGGTGGCCCCGCACGAACAGCATCCCGTTGATCGACCCGGACCCGCCGAGAACACGCCCCCTGACCTGCGGGATCTTCCGGTCGAGCGCGTTCTTCTGCGGAGCGCTGTAGAACCCCCAGTCCAGCCGCTTCTTCAGCTGCGGGACGTTGTGGAAGACGGCGATCAGCCCGGGCTTGCGCACCAGCCGCGTCCGGTCCGGCCCGCCCGCCTCGACCAGCACGACGCTCGCCCCCGACTCGGCCAGTCGCTTCGCCAGCACGCACCCGGCGCTCCCGGCGCCCACCACGACGTAATCAGCGGTCTGGTCCATGTGTTCCTCCCAGCGGCCGCCCCGTGTCGAGGCGGCCGCTCATGAGGGCCCGCGCCTGGCCCGTTCGGTCTCGCCCTCCCGGCCGGCCGCGGTCGCTCCCACCGGTCAGGCGACAAGTTGGGTGCGCCGATCGTAAAAGCCCCCAGCACCCCGCACCCGCCCAAGTCCCAATGACCGGAACCAGGAGGCCCTCTGGGTCTTGCGCGGGGTTGGCGGGGGAGTTAGCGTCGGGTGAATCCGATAGGAAAGTTTCCTATCTGATGGAGTTCCGATGCCCCGCTCCCGCTCCCCGCCATCGGTTCCGTGCGGCGTGCTCTCCGCCGCGACGGAAAACGACCACCCCAGCACGCAAGGACCCCCCGCATGAAGAAAGCAAGGCGCAGGCTCGCCGTGATCACGGCGAGCCTCGGAATCGCTCCCCTCGTCGCCGTGGTACTGCCGGCGACCTCGGCCTGGGCCCACGGTTACGTGTCGGCCCCGATGAGCCGGCAGGCCCAGTGCGCACAGAAGATCGTCCAATGCGGCTCCATCCAGTGGGAGCCGCAGAGCGTCGAAGGACCGAAGGGCCTGCAGAGCTGCAGCGGCGGAAACGCGCGGTTCGCCGAGCTCGACGACGACGGCAAGGGCTGGCGGGCCACCACCGTCGGCAACACCGTGACCTTCACCTGGACGTTCACCGCCAGGCACCGCACCCAGAACTACGAGTACTACGTCGGCGGCCGCCGCGTCGCGGTGGTCGACGGACACGACCAGCAGCCGCCGGAAAGCGTCTCCCACACCGTCGACCTCGGTGGCGTGTCCGGCCGGCAGAAGGTCCTGGCCGTCTGGAACATCGCCGACACGGCCAACGCGTTCTACGCCTGCATCGACCTGCAGGTGCAGTGATGGCGGGCCGCAAAGTGAGAAGGATCCCCGCGCTCCTCGGTGCCCTGGCGCTCGCGGCAGGGATGCTGTCGGCCGTCCTGCCGACGGCGCCGGCCTCCGCCGTCGCTTTCGTGGTGAGCGAGTCGCAGTTCGGCCAGATGTTCCCCAGCCGGAACTCGTTCTACAGCTACAGCGGGCTGACCACCGCCATGGCGTCCTTCCCGGGGTTCGCGAACACCGGCGGCGACACCGTGAAGAAGCAGGAGGCGGCGGCCTTCCTGGCCAACGTCAGCCATGAGACCGGCGGGCTCGTGTACATCGTCGAGCAGAACACCGGGAACTACCCGCACTACTGCGACGCGAGCCAGCCCTACGGGTGTCCTGCAGGGCAGGCCGCCTACTACGGCCGCGGTCCGATCCAGCTGAGCTGGAACTTCAACTACAAGGCGGCGGGCGACGCTCTCGGTCTCGACCTGCTGAACAACCCGTGGCTCGTGGAACGGGACGCGTCGGTGGCGTGGAAGACCGGGCTCTGGTACTGGATGACCCAGAACGGCCCGGGAACCATGACCGGGCACAGCGCGATGGTCAACGGCCGCGGGTTCGGCGAGACGATCCGCAGCATCAACGGCAGCCTGGAATGCGACGGCAGGAACCCCGCCCAGGTGCAGAGCCGGGTGAACGCCTACCAGCGGTTCACCCAGATCCTCGGCGTCCCCGCAGGCGGCAACCTGACCTGCTGACGACGCCCGATCCACCCGATCACCCAAGCGACGACCC
The DNA here is from genome assembly GCF_050945415.1 of Spirillospora sp. CA-128828. NCBI lineage: Bacteria > Bacillati > Actinomycetota > Actinomycetes > Streptosporangiales > Thermomonosporaceae > Spirillospora > Spirillospora sp. CA-128828. The sequence continues at coordinate 9,165,720 of NZ_CP191986.1, read as the reverse complement.
GCGCCGGCCACCCCGCGCGCGGGTCGTCCGCCGTCGTTCCCGCTCCGGCGGGGGCGCGGGCTGACGCGGTGAAAGGGTTGTTGACGGGGGCGGTGGGCGTCCGTACTTTCGCTAGAAAGCGCTTTCTGAGCGCGTCGGAGCCGGGCCGCCGCCACGGGTTCGCTCGGCTGAGCTCCCCCGTGAAGGCGGTGACGATGCTTCCGAAGCAGGACTGGGAGCGCTCCCAATCAGGTCCGCCGACCGAGACCGCACGCACCGAGTTCCATCGCTTCTTCCTGCGGCACCACCGCGACCTCGCCCGGCTGGCCTTCCTGATGCTGGGCGATCCGGACGGTGCCGACGACCTGGCGGCGGACGCCATGACGGCCGCCTGGCAGCGCTGGGACCGGGTGCGCGCCGCCGACCAGCCCCTCGCCTATGTGCGCCGGATGGTCGTCAACATGTCGCGGAGCCGGATCCGCGCGCTGGTGCGCGAGCGCGACAAGGCCGCCCGGCTCGGCGCCATGTCGGACGACCGGATCCCCGCCCCGGACGTCCCGGCGGTCGTCGACATGCGCGCCGCGCTCCAGCGGCTGCCGAACCGGAAGCGGGCCTGCGTCGTCCTGCGGCTCGCCTTCGACATGTCCGAGAAGGAGACGGCGCACTTCCTCGGCGTCGCGGTGGGCACCGTGAAGAGCCAGACCTCCAAGGGCGCCGCCGAACTGGCGAAGGCGCTCGACGACCGGCACGGCTGACCAGCCGTCGACGGGGCCGTCAAGGCCGGCGGCAACCTTCCGGGGCCGGGCGGCGACTAGTGGGAAAAGCCTTTCCCAGGACGGTGCCGGCCCCCGCCCCGGCCGATCCCCACGGAGTCGCCTGTGAGATCGACACCCCGCCGGGCCGCACGCGGGCCCCGGCTCCTGCCGGCCCTGGCCGTCGCCGCCGCGATCGCCCTGACCCTGCCCGGCGTCACGGTGCCCGCCGGGCGTCAGGTCGCGGTGGCGCACCGGGCAGCCGCCGCGCGGCAGGCCGAAGACCTCGACCGCGGCCTGATCAGCGTCCGGTCGGGCGGCGGCAACTACGTCGGCTGGCGGCTTCTCGGCACCGACCCGCCCGCCGCCACGTTCGCCCTGTACCGGGGGACGACCCGCGTCGCCACGGTCACCGGCTCGACCAACTACTGGGACAACGGAGCACCCGCCGACGCGTCGTACACCGTGCGGCCGATCGTGAACGGCGGTGAAGGAACGCCGTCCGAGCCCTCGCTGCGGTTCGGCGACGGATACCTGGACGTGCCCATCCAGCCGCCCGGGTCGAACTACAGCGCCAACGACGCGAGCGTGGCGGACCTCGACGGCGACGGACGCCTGGAGTTCGTCCTCAAGTGGGACCCGTCCGACTCCAAGGACAACTCGCAGAGCGGCTACACAAGCGACGTCTACGTTGACGCCTACCGGCTGGACGGTACCCGGCTGTGGCGCCTCGACCTCGGCCGCAACATCCGCGCCGGTCAGCACTACACCCAGTTCCAGGTGTACGACTACGACGGCGACGGCCGCGCCGAGGTCGCCATGAAGACCGCGGACGCCACCGTGGACGGAACCGGAAAGGTCATCGGCAACGCGTCCGCCGATTACCGCAACTCCAGCGGATACGTCCTCAGCGGCCCCGAGTACCTCACCATGTTCGACGGCCGGACGGGCGCCGCGCTGCAGACCGTCGACTACGTGCCGCCGCGCGGCAACGTCTCGTCCTGGGGCGACTCGTACGGCAACCGCGTCGACCGCTTCCTGGCCGGAACCGCCTACCTCGACGGACAGCGTCCGAGCCTGATCATGGCGCGGGGCTACTACACCCGCACCGTGATAGCCGCCTGGGACTGGCGGGACGGCCGCTTCACCCGCCGCTGGACGTTCGACACCAACAGCTCCACCAACACCGGCCGGGGCTTCGACGGGCAGGGTTCGCACAGCCTGTCCGTCGGCGACATCGACGAGGACGGCCGGGACGAGATCGTCTACGGCGCCATGACGGTCGACGACAACGGCTACGGCCTGTGGACGACCCGCACCGGCCACGGCGACGCCCAGCACCTCGGCGACTTCGACCCGGCCCGCCCCGGGCTGGAGTACTTCAAGGTCAGCGAGTCGTCCGGCCAGCCGTCGTCCCTGTACATCGACCCGCACAACGGGCAGGTCCTCTGGTCCACGTCCGCCTGCTGCGACAACGGCCGCGGCGTCGCCGGCGACATCTGGACCGGACGACCCGGCGCTGAATTCTGGTCGGCCGCCGTCTCCGAGCTGCGCAGCGTCACCGGCAACAACGCGGGCCGCAAACCGTCCTCCATGAACTTCCTTGCCTGGTGGGACGCCGACCCGGTGCGCGAGCTGCTGGACGGAACCCACATCGACAAGTACGGCACGTCCGGCGACACCCGGCTCCTGACTGCCTCGGGCGTGCACTCGAACAACGGCACCAAGTCCGTCCCGTCGCTGTCCGGCGACCTGTTCGGCGACTGGCGCGAGGAGGTCGTCTGGCCGACCACCGGCAACACCGCGCTCCGCATCCACACGACCAGGGAGGTCACCGACCGGAAGCTCTACACGCTGCTGCACGACGTCCAGTACCGGACCGCTCTGGCCTGGCAGAACACCGCCTACAACCAGCCGCCGTACCCGAGCTTCTTCCTCGGGAACGGCATGTCCACCCCACCCCAGCCGCAGATCTACGTGCGGTGACGAGGAGGAACCCCGCATGTCCACCAAACCCCTGCTCATCGGAACGCTCGCCGTCGCCTTCGCCGCGGCCGCCGCAGGTACCGGCGCCGCGATCCAGGCCCGTCCCGCCGCCGCGGCCGAGTCCACCCCCGTCGGGTACGCGAGCATGAACGGCGGAACCACCGGCGGCGCCGCCGGGACCACCGTGACCGCGACGAGCGCGTCCCAGCTCAACACCTACGCGACGTCGAGCACCCCGTACGTCATCCGGATCACCGGCACGATCTCGGTGTCGGGCATGCAGAAGGTGGCGTCGAACAAGACGATCATCGGCGTCGGGACGTCCGGCCGCATCACCGGCGGCGGGCTCAACGTCTCCCAGGTCAGGAACGTCATCATCCGGAACCTGACGTTCACCGGCGCGAGCGACGACGCGATCAACGTCCAGTACTCGACGAACGTGTGGATCGACCACAACGACCTGTCCAACGGCCACGACGGCCTGACCGACATAAAGCGCGGGTCCGACTTCGTCACGGTGTCGTGGAACCGTTACCACGACCATGACAAGACCGCCCTGCTCGGCCACAGCGACGACAACGCGGGCGAGGACCTCGGGCATCTGCGTGTCACCTACGTGCACAACTGGTTCGACGGGACGAACCAGCGCCACCCGCGCGTCCGGTTCGCGAACCCGGTGCATGTGCTGAACAACTACTACAGCAACATCGGCAGCTACGGCGTCGCGTCCACAGAGAACGCGGGCGTCTACGTCGAGCGCAACTACTTCGAGAACGTCGAGCGGCCCACCTCACTGCAGGAGGGGTCGTCCGACGAGGGCAACATCAAGGTCCTGAACAACTACCTCGTCAACTCGGGGACGCCGGTCACCCGCAATCCCGGATCCGTCGCGGCGATCCCGTACTCCTACACCCCCGAGGCCAACAGCACCGTGAAGGCGACCGTCACCGCGGGCGCCGGGGTGGGCCACATCTGATCAGGCGACGCTCGCTCGGCGGCCCGGTCACTCGTAAGGGTTGCCGGGCCTGCCGATCCGCTGGAGGGACCGGCCGCGCAGGGCCTGGACGACCGTCGCCCCGCGGCCGGTCGCGGGCGGCTCCCAGACGCCCACGACCTGAACCCAGGAGTCGGCGGGCGGACGCGGCAGACCGCGCACGATCACCGGGAACGGGACGGCGTCGCCCGCGCAGCAGGCGACCTTGAGCCGGGTGACCCGCCAGCCGCGATCGCCCTTCCCGGCCGGGGTGACGAAGCCCGTCAGCCGCACCGGGACGCCCTCGAAAGCGGCAGGGGCGCCCGTCTGCGCCTCGTAGGCGCGGCCGATGAACTCGCCCATGCTCATCGAGACGGGCGCCCCGGTCCGCGGCAGGGGCGCGAAGCCTTCGGCCGGGGCGGGCGGCGGCGCCGTGCGGCCGGTGTCGCGGGACGCGGTGAACGAGCCGAGCGCGGGCGGCGCGATCACGAAGATCGCGAGTACAGGCAGGCAGAGCAGCCACGCCACCCGCGGTCCGTGGGAGTGCTCGTCGTCGTCGCCGGCGTCCCGCCACTCCCGGCGGAGGCCGGCGGTGCCCAGCACCAGCAGCGCCACGGCAGCGGCCACCAGCGGATACCGGAAGCCGGGCCGCACGTAGTTGACGTACTCGCCGCTGCCCAGCGTCGTCCACAGAATCGCGGCGCCGACAAGGACGAGCAGCAGGTTCTGCGCGGCCTTGCTCACGAGAGGAGCCCTCCCACCAGCGCGCTGACGCCCACCGCCAGGCAGAACGTCATCGGGACGAACCGGACCGCGAACCGGCGTCCGAAGAAGCCCGCCTGCAGGGCGATCAGTTTCAGGTCCACCATCGGCCCCACCACCAGGAACGTGAGCCGCGCGGTGGTGGAGAACTGCGACAGGCTGGCCGCCACGAACGCGTCGGCCTCCGAGCAGATGGACATCAGCACGGCCAGCAGCGCGAGCAGGAGGACCGACGCCCAAGGGTTTCCCGCCACTGCCGACACCCACCCGGAGGGCACCACCGCGTTGATGGTCGCGGCCCCGACGGCGCCCACCACGAGGAACCCCCCGGCGTGCATGATGTCGTGCCGCATGGCCTGCCGGAACGCCTCCAGCCGGCCGGCCGTCCCGTGCGCGTGCGGCCGGGACGGAACCCTGATCCAGTCGCCCTTGCCCAGCAGCAGCCACGCCCACCCGGCCAGCACCGCGACCAGCAGGGACGCGGCGAACCGTCCCGCGACCATCTCCGGCCGCCCCGGGAACGCGACCGCGGTGGCGACCAGCACGACCGGGTTGATCGCGGGGGCGGCGAGCAGGAACGTGAGTGCGGCGGCGGGCACCACCCCGCGCGCCATCAGCCCGCCCGCGACCGGCACCGACGCGCACTCGCACCCCGGCAGGACCGCCCCCATCGCGCCCGCGACCGGCACCGCCGCGGCCGGCCGGCGCGGCAGCACCCGCCGCCACACCGACGCCGGGACGAACGCGGTGATCGCGGCCGACAGCGCGACCCCGAAGACCAGGAACGGCAGCGCCTGCACGCACACCGCCACGAAGACCGTGGCCCACGCGTCCAGCGCCCGCGCGTCGATGCCCGGCGCCACCCAGATCCGGCCCAGCACCAGCCCCGCCGCGAGCACGCCGAACAGCAGCACGGCGCGGGTGCCCGGCGCCGATCCTCCGCGGCGTCCCCAGTCGGCGGGAGGCAGCAGTTCGTCCTCGGCCAACCCCAGGCCGGCACGATCACTCATGCCCGCCATCGTTCCAGGTGCCGGCGCTCGCGGATCACCGGTCGCCGGATCAGCCCCGGGCGGCGTCGAGGTGGGCGGCCGCGGCCTTCTCCAGATGGACCAGGTCGGAGGCGACGGTGGCGACGGTGAAGCCCTCGGCCAGCCGGATGGCGGCGGTGGCGCCGTCGGGCAGTGGACCCCGGCGGTCTCGATCATCACCAGGCACGCCACCGCCGCGTCCGCCTCGGCGGGACGGGGGCCGACCCGCAGCCCCGAGCACATCGGGCCGTAGCTGCGGGTGCCGGCCGGCGGATAGCGGCAGGCGCGGACGGCCGCGTCGTCACGGTCTGACCGGCCGGCCGGTCGTCAGGTGTGCGCGAGGAGGACGGCGGGGCTCTCCACGCAGTCGGCCACGTAGCGCAGGAAACCGCCCGCGGTGCCCCCGTCGCAGACCCGGTGGTCGAAGGTCAGGGACAGCTGGGCGACCTTGCGCGGCACGACCGCGCCGCCGTGCACCCAGGGACGGTCGATGACGCGGCCGACGCCGAGGAGCGCCGCCTCCGGATGGTTGATGATCGGAGTGGATCCGTCCACGCCGAAGACCCCGTAGTTGTTGAGGGTGAACGTTCCCCCGGTGAGCGCCTCGGGCGGCAGCCTGCCCGAGCGGGCGAGGCCGGTGAGCCGGGCCAGTTCCGCGGCGAGCCGCGCGGTCGTCATCAGGTGCGCGTCCCGGACCACCGGCACGACGAGGCCCCGGTCGGTCTGCGCGGCGAAACCGAGGTTGACGTGCCCGTACCGGACGATCTCGGCGCGCCCGGCGTCCACCGAGGAGTTCAGCTCGGGGAACCGCCGCAGTCCCTCGACGCAGATGCGGGCCAGCAGGGCGAGCAGGCCGACGCCGAGATCGGGGAGCGCCCGCCGGAGCGCGTCCCTCGCTTCGAGCAGGCCGGTGGCGTCGACGTCCACCCAGGTCGTGGCGTCGGGGATCTCGCTGCGGCTGCGGCTCATCTTGTCGGCCACCGCCCGCCGCAGCCCGCGCAGCGGGATGCGCTCCGTGGTCGGTTCGGAGGCGGCCGGGATCGGCGCCTCCGGGCGCGGGTCGTGACCGGCGGCGGCCTGTTCGACGTCGCGGCGGAGGATCACGCCGTGGGGTCCCGTGGGGGTGACGGCGGCGAGGTCCACCCCGTGCTCGCGGGCGATCCTGCGGACGAGCGGGGAGATCACGCGGGGCGCGCGCCGTGGCGCGGGCACGAGAGCCGGAGCGGCGGCCTTCCCGCCGCGGCGCCGCCGGCGCGACCCGGACGCGGGGCCGGTGCCGTAGCCGATCAGGACGTTGCCGGAACCGGCCTGTTCCTCTTCGCGGTAGCGGGCCGCAGCGGGGTCCACGTCCGCTGGGCCCTCGCCCGGGGCGTCCGCCGTGCCGACCGCGATGAGGGGTTCGCCCACCCCGAGGACGGCACCCGTCTCCGCGTGCAGTTCCAGCACGGTCCCTGCGTAGGGGACCGGAACCTCCACGGCCGCCTTCGCGGTCTCGACCTCCACCACGACTTGGTCGACCGCCACGACGTCGCCGACGGCGACCTTCCATTCGACGATCTCGGCCTCGGTCAGGCCTTCGCCAAGGTCGGGCAGGCGGAACACCTGCACCACGTCGGTCGCCGTCAAGACGCCTCCCTGGCCAAGTGCAGGACGTCGGGCTCGTCGTCGAACTGGAGCCGGTCGACGGCGTCGAGGATCCGGTCCACGTCCGGCAGGTGCGAGTGCTCCAGCTTCGGCGGCGGGTAGGGGATGTCGAACCCGGTCACCCGCAGCACGGGAGCGGCCAGCGAATGGAAGCAGCGTTCCTGGACGCGCGCCGCGATCTCCGCGCCCACGCCCGCGAATCCCTGGGCCTCCTGGACCACCACGCAGCGGCCCGTCTTGCGCACCGAGGAGACGACGGTGGCGTCGTCGAACGGGACGATCGTCCGGAGGTCGAGCACTTCGAGGGAGATGCCGTCCTGCTCCGCGGCCTCGGCGGCCTGGAGCGCCACCGGGACGCTGGGCCCGTAGGCGACCAGTGTCGCGTCCGATCCCGTGCGCCGTACCGCCGCCCGCCCGAACCGGGCGGCTCGCCGGTCGCCGAACGAGACCTCGCCCTTGGCCCAGTACAGCCGCTTCGGTTCCATGAAGACGACCGGATCGGGGTCCTCGATGGCCTCGCGGAGCAGGTGGTACGCGTCGTCCGGGGTCGCGGGCGTGACGACCTTCAGGCCCGGGGTGTGGGCGTAGTACGCCTCGCTGGAGTCGCAGTGGTGCTCGACGCCGCCGATGCCGCCCGCGTACGGGATGCGGATCACCATCGGCAGCGCCACCCGGCCGCGGGTGCGGTTGCGCATCTTGGCCACGTGCGAGGCGATCTGCTCGAACGCCGGGTAGGCGAAGGCGTCGAACTGCATCTCCACCACCGGGCGGAAACCGCCCATGGCCATGCCGACGGCGAGGCCCACGATCCCCGCTTCGGCGAGCGGGGTGTCGAAGCACCGGTCCTCGCCGAACTCCCCGGTCAGCCCGTCGGTGACGCGGAAGACCCCGCCCAGCGGGCCCACGTCCTCGCCGAAGACCAGGACCCGCTCGTCGTCGCGCAGCGCGTCCCGCAGCGCGGTGTTCAGGGCCTGCGCCATCGTCAACGCGGTCATGTCAGTCCTCCGCGGCGGTCAGCTCGGACGCGAGCAGCGCCCGCTGCTCGCGCAACTGGGCGGTGGGCTCGGCGAAGACGTGGTCGAACAACTCGAACGGGTTCGTCTCCCCGTCGGCGTTCATCTGGTCGCGGAGCCGGGAGGCGAACTCCTCGCCGGCCTCCTGTGCCGAGGCGACGTCCTCGTCGGTGAGGAGCGCCCGGCCGCGCAGGTAGGTCTCCAGGCGGGCGAGGGGATCGGCCGACTCCCACTCCTCGACCTCCCCGGCCTGCCGGTACCGGGTGGCGTCGTCGGCGTTGGTGTGCGCGTCCATGCGGTACGTGTGCGCCTCGACCAGGAACGGCCCGTGTCCGGCCCGCGCGTGCTCCACGGCGGCGGTCAGGACGGACAGCACCGCGACGAGGTCGTTGCCGTCCACCTGCTCGGAGCGGACGCCGTAGCCGATCCCCTTGTACGCGAGGGCCGGCGCGGCGGTCTGCTTGGCCAGCGGCACGGAGATCGCGTACTTGTTGTTCTGCACGAAGAACACGACGGGGGTCTTCAGGACCGCGGCGTAGTTGAGCGCCTCGTGGAAGTCGCCCTCGCTGGTGCCGCCGTCGCCGATGAAGGCCATCACGACGGCGTCCTCGCCCTTGCGGCGCAGGGCGTCGGCCATGCCGACCGCGTGGATGGTCTGGGTGGCCAGCGGCGTGCACTGCGGCGCGACGCGGCTGGCCGCCGGGTCGTAACCGCAGTGCCAGCCGCCCTGCAGCAGCGTGAGCACCTCGACGGGATCGAGGCCGCGGGACACCAGCGCCACCGAGTCCCGGTAGGTGGGGAACAGCCAGTCGTCGTCGCGGAGCGCGAGCACGCCGGCGATCTGGCACGCCTCCTGCCCGCGGCTGGACGGGTACACGGCGAGCCGGCCCTGTTTGGTGAGCGCGGTCGCCTGGCGGTCGAAGCGGCGTCCGAGGACCATGCGCCGGTACGCCTCGACCAGCCGCTCGTCCGGGGGCGCGGAGTAGCCGCCGGGCGGTTCGACGGCCGTGCCGTCGGCGGTGACGAAGCGCACGGGCACCGCCGCGGGCAGAAGATCGTCGACCGCCGGGTGAGATGTCCGCACGGACATGGCGCCGCTCGCTTTCTCTGGACGCATGACAAGCCAAGCGTCCGCGCGGGTGACCATACGTTCAAGATGTCGGGCACAATGAGCGACGAATGGCTTCCTGGTGGATGCGAAGGGGATCGAATGTCTTCCGAGGAGGGTCCGGAGCCCGGCCCGCCGGGACGTTCTGCCACCCGGCTGGACGACGTGGACCGCGCGATCATCGCCGAGCTGCGCCGCGACGGCCGGATGTCGGTGCGCACCCTCGCCGAGCGCGTGCACGTCTCCCGCGCCAACGCCTACGCCCGGCTCACCCGGCTGACCGGCGACGGAGTGATCACCGGTTTCACGGCCGAGGTGTCACACCAGAAGGCGGGCCTCGGCACCAGCGCGTACATCTCGGTCACCATCGAGCAGAACACCTGGCGGGCGGTGTCGGCCAGGCTCCGGGACATCCCCTACGTCGAGCACTTCGCGATGGTGGGCGGCGACTACGACATCCTCGTCCTGGTCAGGGCACCGGACAACACGGCGCTCAGGCACGTGGTGCTGGAGTGCGTCCAGGACATCCCCGGAGTCCGCGGCACCCGCACGTGGCTGGTGTTCGAGGAGTCCAGGGGACGCGGCGCGGAGCCCGCCGGCTGAGCCTGATCACCCGGCCTGCCCGGCACCGCGGCCCTGTTGCGCGGACGGGCCGTCTCGTGCGACGGTATTACTTACCGAACGATCAGTAAATGAGCCGGACGTCCGGAGGGACGATGACGACGACCCCCGCCGAGCCCGCGCCGGAGGAACGGCTGCAGGCCGCGTTCGACGCGACCATCGCGCGGCACGACCGCATCGAGCCCCGGGACTGGATGCCGGACGCCTACCGCAGGACGCTCGTGCGCCAGATCGCCCAGCACGCGCACTCGGAGATCATCGGCATGCAGCCCGAGGGCGCCTGGATCGGCCGCGCCCCGTCGCTGCGCCGCAAGGCGATCCTGCTGGCCAAGGTGCAGGACGAGGCCGGGCACGGCCTGTACCTCTACTCGGCGTGCGAGACCCTCGGGATCTCCCGCGCCGAGCTGACCGAGCTGCTGCTGAGCGGCAGGCAGAAGTACTCCTCGATCTTCAACTACCCGACCCCGTCCTACGCCGACGTCGGAACGATCGGCTGGCTCGTCGACGGCGCCGCGATCTGCAACCAGGTCCCGCTGTGCCGCACCTCCTACGGCCCCTACGGCCGCGCCATGATCCGCATCTGCAAGGAGGAGTCCTTCCACCAGCGGCAGGGCTACGAACTGCTGATGACGATGATGCGCGGCACCGATGACCAGCGCGCCATGGTCCAGGAGTCGGTCGACCGGTTCTGGTGGCCGTCCCTGATGATGTTCGGCCCGCCGGACGTGCGGTCCCCGAACAGCGAGCGGTCGATGGCGTGGGGGGTCAAGCGCAACTCCAACGACGAGCTGCGCCAGAAGTTCGTCGACATGACCGTCCCGCAGGCCGAGGCGCTCGGGGTGACGCTGCCGGATCCGGACCTCCGCTGGAACGAGGAACGCGGCCACTACGACTTCGGTGAGCCCGACTGGGACGAGCTCGCCGCCGTCATCCGCGGGGACGGGCCGTGCAACGCCCAGCGGCTCGCCCATCGCCGCGCCGCGCACGAGGACGGCGCCTGGGTGCGCGAGGCGGCCACGGCCTTCGCGAACCGTTCGGCGACTGCGGGTGCCCGATGAGCGCCGACGACCGGCGGGAGTGGCCGCTGTACGAGGTGTTCGTCCGCGGCAAGCGCGGGCTCAACCACGTCCACGTCGGATCGCTGCACGCCCCGGACGACGCGATGGCCCTGCGGCACGCACGCGACGTCTACACCCGGCGCAACGAGGGCGTGAGCATCTGGGTCGTCCGGTCCGACGCGATCACGGCGTCCAGCCCGGACGAGAAGGACCCCCTGTTCGCGCCGAACGGCGACAAGGTCTACCGGCACCCGACGTTCTACGAGATCCCCGAGAACGTCCCGCACATGTGAGGACACCATGAGCCACGACCCCGTGAGCGATGGGCAGGGCAGCGTCTTCGACGGCCTGATCGGCGGAGACTCCTCCCAGTGGGCGTTCGGCACCGACTTCGAGGACCCGCTTGCCGGTGTCGACACGACGGTTCCGGACGGCGCCGACCACGCCGAACTCGCCGCGTACTGCCTCATGCTCGGCGACGACGCCCTGATCATGTCGCAGCGGCTGTCGGAGTGGTGCAGCCGCGCCCCCGACCTCGAAGAGGACATCGCGCTGGCGAACATGGCGCTCGACCTCCTCGGGCAGGCGCGGCTCCTCCTCGCACGGGCGGCCGCCGCGGATCCCGGCGCGGTACCGGCCCTGCCCGGGGGCTCGCCCGTGCCCGCCGAGGACGCCCTCGCCTTCTTCCGCGACGCCGGGCGGTTCCGCAATGTGCGCCTCGCCGAAGTGCCGAACGGCGACTTCGCGCACGTCGTCGTCCGGCTGCTGCTGTTCTCGGTGGCCCGGCTCGCGCTGCTCGAACGGCTCCGTTCCAGTGCCGACACGGTGCTGGCGGCGGTCGCGGCCAAGGGTGTCAAGGAGGTGGCCTACCACCGTGACTGGGCGGGCCGCTGGTTCCTCACCCTGGCACAGGGGACCGCGGAGTCCAGGCGCAGGCTCGTCACGGCCCTCGACGCCCTGTGGCCGCTGCTGACCGAGCTCGTCTCCGCGCACCCGCTCGAACGGTCCCTCGCACTGGCGGGGGTCGGCGTCGACCCCGCGTCGCTCCGCGACGAGGTGGACGCCGTCCTCGGCCAGGTCCTCGCAGTGAGCGGTGTCGACCGTCCCGACGATGCCGCGCAGGCCGGATCGGGCGGTCGTGACGGCCTGCACACCGAAGCCTTCACCGCGCTGCTCGCCGAGATGCAGGTGGTCGCGCGGGCCCACCCGAGCGGGCGCTGGTGACCGCCCGGGAACGCGCGGTCCGGCTAGCGGGGCAGGCCGCCGGGCAGGTGCGCGACCCCGAGATGCCGATGCTCACCCTCGCGGACCTCGGCGTCCTGCGCGGCGTCGATGTCGACCCGCGGCCGGACGGCGATGTCGTCATCGCCCACATCACCCCCACCTACACCGGCTGCCCGGCCATGGCGACCATGCGCGACGACCTCGTCCACCGGCTGAACGACGCCGGGTTCCCGCACGTGGAGGTGCGCGTCGTGCTCGACCCGCCCTGGTCGAGCGACTGGATCTCCGAGCGCGGCCGGGCCGCCCTGCGGGAGGCCGGGCTGTCGCCGCCCGGCCCGGTCTCCAGTGGGGGGACGACCCCCCACACCCCCCGGCAAGAGCAGCCGGGCCGGCTCCCTCCGCTCCGCCGGAGCTCCGCTCCGGGAACCGGCCCGGCGAGCGGCCGCCCGGTGGGGCTCGTGCTCGGCCCGGTCCGGCTCGCCCCGCGCTGCCCGCGCTGCGGCTCGGCGTCCACCCGGCTGACCTCGGAGTTCGGCGCCACCGCCTGCAAGGCCCTCTACACCTGCACCGGCTGCCTCGAACCGTTCGAGCACGTCAAGGAGATCTGAGGATGACCATGCTCGCGCCCGCCCCGTCCCGGGCGGCGGCCTTCCACCCGCTGACCGTGTCGGCGGTGGACCGCCTGTGCGAGGACGCCGCGGCGATCACGTTCGCCGTCCCCGGCGAGCTGCGCGACGCGTACGCGTTCCGGGCGGGGCAGTCGCTCACCCTCCGCCGTGTCGTCGACGGGCAGGAACACCGCCGGACCTACTCGATCTGCGCCCCGGCCGGAGCCGCACCGCGCATCGGCGTCCGCGAGATCCCCGGTGGCCTGTTCTCGTCATGGCTCGTGCACGAGGTGGAGCCCGGGACCCGGATCGAGGTGCAGACCCCGACCGGCTCCTGGCGGGCCGACCCCGCCCTGGGGGAGCGGCACCTGTGCGTCGCCGCCGGGTCGGGCATCACGCCGATGCTGTCGGTCGCCTCGACGGTGCTGACCCACCCCGGCGCCCAGGTGTCGCTCCTGTACGGCAACCGGACCAGCCGCACGGTGATGTTCACCGAGGAGCTCGGCGACCTGAAGAACCGGTACGGTCCCCGGCTGCAGACCGTCCACGTGCTCTCCCGCGAGCCCCGCGAGGTCGAGTTGTTCTCCGGCCGCCTCGACGGCGGCCGTCTGCGCCGCCTCCTCACCGAACTGGTGCCGGTCGAGACGTTCGACCACGTCTGGCTGTGCGGGCCGCTCGACATGGTCGAGGACGCACGGGCGGTCCTCGACGACCTCGGCGTTCCCGCCCGCAACGTCCATGTCGAGCTCTTCTATGTGGACGCGCCCCCACCTCAGCCGCGACGGGACGACCGGGTGGCGCCCGGGGCGACGACCGAACTGACCACGGTCCTCGACGGTGTGCGCACCACCTCCACCGTCTCGCGCGAGACCACGCTCCTCGACTCGGCCCAGGCCACGCGCTCCGACCTGCCGTTCGCCTGCAAGGGCGGCGTCTGCGGGACGTGCCGCGCCGCAGTCCGCGAGGGCGAGACCGACATGCGCCGCAACTATGCGCTGGAGCAGTCAGAGCTGGACGCCGGGTTCGTCCTCACGTGCCAGACGTTCCCGGTCGGCGAGAACGTGACCGTCGACTACGACGCCTAGCCCCGTTCGTGGCGGGACAGGCCGTCGAAGGCGATGGCGGTGACCGCGTCGGCGACGGTCGCCGGGTCGTACGCCCCGTCCGGCCGGTACCACTCGACCAGCGAGTTCACCATGCCGAACAGCAGCCGGCTCACCAGCGCGGGCGGAACGTCGTCGCGCAGCGCGCCCTCCGCGACGGCGTCCGAGACGAGCGCGGCGAGGCGGTCGTCGAGCCAGCGCCGCCGTTCCAGCGCCGCCACCTCGACCTCGCTGTTGCCCCGCACCCGCAGAAGGAGCGTGACGGACGGCTGGTGCGCGGCGAGGACTTCGACGCTGCGCCGCACCACCTCGCGGAGGCGCCCGTACGCGGTGGCCCCGGCACCGTCCCGGGACGCCTCGGTCACGACCGCGGTGAGCTCGTCGAGAGCGTCGTCCAAAGCCTCACCGAGCAGCTGCTCCTTGCCCGTGACGTGGTGGTAGATCGCGGGCTTCGTCAGCCCCAGCTCCTTGGCCAGGTCGCCCATGCTCGTGGCGTCGTACCCCTTGCGGTTGAACAGCTCCACCGCGGCCCGCAGGATCGCCGGCTGGTCGTAACCGGGACGGCCCCGCCGGCGGCGCGGAGGAGGTTCGGCGGGCCCGGTCGACGTCACGCCTGCAGCATCTCACGGCGCCATGATCACCACCGACGCGTAGACTCCACGGGACGCCGGCTCAGGAGCCGTTCCGGGCGGGAGGGACTCATGCCGAAGCGCGCGCCGCGGCGGGTCATGCGGGTCGTGCTGAACCGCGACCTCATCGTGCACACCGCCGTCGGCCTGGTCGAGCGCGAGGGCGCGAAGGCGCTGTCGATGCGCGCGGTCGGCGCGGAGCTGGGCGTGACGGCGATGGCGATGTACAACCACGTGCCCGACAAGGAAGCCCTCGTCCGAGGCATCGCCGAGTACGTGATGGGCGGCATGGACCTGCCCGAGGAGCGGCCCGGCGACTGGCGGGAGGGCGCCCGCGACCTGGTCCGTGCCTTCCGCAGAACGGCGCAGGAGTATCCGCGGTGCATGGCGCTGGTGGTGGCGAACAGGACCGGGATCCCGGTCGGGCTGCGGGTGATCGAGCGTGCCCTGGTCATCTGCGCGCAGGCCGGTCTGGACACCGTCACGTCGGTGCATGTCGTGCGGTCGCTGATGGCCTACGTGCTCGGTTCCCAGCTGCGGGAGGCCGGCATGAGCAGGCTCCAGCGGCAGAAGGCCGGCGGCCTGGCCGACGACCTGCGGAGCCTGGACGCGGAGAAGTTCCCGCACGTCGTCGCGCTTCCCTGCGAGCTGTCCGAGCACGGGTCGGACGCCTCGTTCGAGTTCGGCCTGGAGCTGTTCCTGTCCTCGGTCGAGGTGATGGCGGCCGGGCGCTCGACCTGATGGACCGCTAGCGGGCCTTCCGCGGCAGCCGGTCGAGCGCGTCCAGCAGCATCTCCAGCCCGCACTCGAAGTCCGGTTCGAGGCCCGGGCGCGTCAGCTCGTCCGCCGCCTCGACCACGTGCGGGATCTCCGCGGGGTCCACTTCGAGCCGCAGGGCGGTGAGATCGCCGGGGAGCCGTCCCGGGATCGTGAGCGCCCCGCCCTCCAGCATCTGGGCGCCGATGACGTACGACATGAGCGCGCGGAAGGCGTGCACGGAGGTGGCGCCGTCGAACCCGGCGGCGTCGAACACCGCCAGCGCCTGCTCCGTCGTCCGCCAGCCGAACGTCTGGCCGGTGCTGCTGGTCAGCACCAGATGCGTGGTCCGCGGGTAGCGCCGCGCGATGGCGCGGAAGGCGGCGACCAGGGCACGCGCGCTGCGCTTCCAGTCCAGCCCGGGACCGGCGTCGAGGACGTCCAGGCCGGCGAGGACGGATTCCGCCACGGCCGCGAGGAGCGCGTCCTTGTTCGGCACGTGGTTGTAGAGCGACATCACGCCGACGCCGAGTTCTGCGGCGATCCTGCGCATGGACAGCGCCTTGGCGCCGTCCCGTTCGATGAGTGTGATGGACGTCCGAACGATCAGCTCGCGCGTCAGCGGACGCCGCTCCGCGTGCTCTGCCGTCTTCCTCGCCATCACCGTCCCTCTTCACCGATCCGTGCCGTGTGGCCAGGAAGTCCCCGCTACGCCCCCATAGAGCGTATCGACAGGGCACCGGCCGGCGGGGGCGCCGGCGCCGCTGAGGCGCCCTGTTGCGTACGTCATAAATCTTGTTTACAGCGTACGTACCGTGTCATGGTGATGGTGGGCCGAGGCACCACGTCCCCCGGAAACCTGGAGGTGTCATGACAACGGCGACCGCCGGAGTCGGCGACAAGGACTGGGTCGACAAGAAGAAGCACCTTTGGATGCTGGGGCTGGCCGTGCCGCTGTCGCCCTTCTTGTCCTGGGGGCTGGTCGTGCTCACCGGGTGGGACGTCCTGTGGTTCACCGGCGTCCTCATCTTGGGCGGTATCGGTCCCGTCCTGGACCAGGTCCTGGGGGAGGACTCGTCCAACCCGCCCGAGAGCATCCTGGCCTGGCTGGAGAACCAGAAGTACTACCGCTGGTGCACCTATCTCTACGTCCCGCTGCAGTACGCGGGCCTGGTGCTGGCCTGCTCGATGTGGTCGCGCGGGGACGTGTCCGTCCTCGGCAAGATCGGGCTCGCCCTGACGATCGCCAACGTCGGCGGCGTCGGCATCAACACCGCCCACGAGCTGGGGCACAAGAAGGAGTCGCTGGAGCGCCGGCTGTCGAAGATCACACTGGCGCAGACCGCCTACGGGCACTTCTACATCGAGCACAACCGCGGCCACCACGTCCGCGTCGCCACGCCGGAGGACCCGGCGAGCGCCCGGCTCGGCGAGAGCTTCTACCGCTTCTGGCCCCGGACGGTCTGGGGCGGCCTCAAGTCGGCGTGGCGCCTGGAGAAGGCGCGGCTGGCGCGCCGGGGCAAGCGTCCCTGGACGCTGCGCAACGACGTGCTGAACTCCTGGGCGATGACCGTCGCGCTGTTCGGTGTCCTGATCGGCGTCTTCGGCCCGGGCATCGCCCCGTACCTGGCGGCGCAGGCGGTGCTCGGGTTCACGATGCTGGAGGTCATCAACTACCTGGAGCACTACGGGCTGCTGCGCCAGAAGACCCAGAGCGGGCGGTACGAGCGGTGCGCTCCCAGGCACAGCTGGAACAGCAACAGCATCGCGTCCAACATCCTGCTCTACCACCTGCAGCGGCACAGCGACCACCACGCCAACCCCACCCGCCGCTACCAGGCACTCCGGCATTTCGACGAGGCGCCGCAGCTGCCCGGCGGCTACTCGGTGATGAGCCGCCTGGTGTTCGTCCCGCCACTGTGGCGGCGCGTCATGGACAAGAGGGTCATCGCCCACTACGGCGGGGACGCGTCCCTGGCCAACATCCAGCCCGGGCAGCACTCCCGCTACGGGGTCGTCCCGCCGGCGGTGCGGGAGAAGGCGGCGGCGTGACCTACCGGTGCCCGGTCTGCGGCTACGAGTACAGCGAGGAGATCGGA
Source organism: Spirillospora sp. CA-128828 (assembly GCF_050945415.1). Lineage (NCBI taxonomy): Bacteria > Bacillati > Actinomycetota > Actinomycetes > Streptosporangiales > Thermomonosporaceae > Spirillospora > Spirillospora sp. CA-128828. The sequence continues at coordinate 9,148,377 of NZ_CP191986.1, read as the reverse complement.
GAGCCCCGGGAGGGCTTCCCGGCGGGAACCCTGTGGCCTGACGTCCCCGACGACTGGTGCTGCCCCGACTGCGGCGTCCGCGAAAAGATCGACTTCGAGAGGGTGTGAATCCATGGAGTACCGGGTCTGGGAGTGCATGGTCTGCGGCTTCGTCTACGACGAGGCCGAGGGCTGGCCCGAGGAGGACATCCCGCCGGGCACCCGCTGGGACGACATCCCCGACGACTGGTCATGCCCGGAGTGCGGCGCCGCGAAGGCCGACTTCCAGATGACCGAGGTGACCCGTGCCTGACCAGGTTCGGCGGCCTCCAGGCGGTTAGCATCACCAGGTGTCGCATACCGTCGCCGGTGATTTCGTCGCGTACGGGCCGTCGCACTGGGCGGCGCTCGGCCTGTTCGCGATCGGCTGCGCCGGGCTGGTGCGGCTCGGCCGGACGCAGCGGACGGAGCCGGGCGGCGGGTTCGGAGGCCAGGCGAGGGGTTTCGGCAAGGCGTACGCGCTGGCGATCGTGTACGTGGTGATCGGCACCCATCTGTACTCGCTGCTGCCGGGGCAGTGGCGCATCGGCGGGTCGCTCCCGTTGCAGCTGTGCGACCTGGCGTGGGTGGTCGCGGTCGGCGCGCTGTGGACGTTCGGCCGGCGCTGGTTCGCGCTGACGTACTACTGGGGGCTCACCCTGTCGGTCCAGGCCCTGCTCACCCCGGCGCTGAACGGCGCCGACTACCCCGGCATCGACTACCTGGGCTTCTTCGGGATGCACCTGATGATCGTGTGGGCCGCCGTGTACCTGACCTGGGGGCTGGGGATGCGGCCGGGCTGGGGCGAGTACCGGTTCGCGGTCGCCGCCACCCTGGTGTGGGCCGTCGCCACGTCCGTCTTCAACGTGATCGCCGGAACCAACTACGGGTATCTCAACAGGAAGCCCGGCACCGCCTCGGTGCTCGACCTGATGGGCCCGTGGCCGTGGTACGTGCTGGTCGAGACCGTGATCATCCTGCTCGGCTGGGCCCTGATCACCTGGCCCTGGACCCGGATGGCCGGGCCCCGTCCGGCCGCCGGCCGGGAACGCCGCTGACCCGTCCCCCGCGCATGTCGCCTCGCACGAGGTTCAGGGCCGTGATGACGCCCCGCGGCCGGCGGCCGCCATCAGACCCCGACCGAGTCGTCCTCCAGCGGCGTCGCCGGGCGGAGCGCCTCCCGGGCCGCGATCGCCGCACCGCGGGCGCCCGCCATGTCCAGGTCCGGGACGACAGCGAAGATCGCCTTCTGCGCCTGCTCGACGCGCAGTGCCGTGTGCCGGCGCACCAGCGACAGCAGCCAGTTCCGGAACCGGGGGTGTGCCTCGACGACGCCGCCGCCCAGGAAGTAGGCGTCCGGATCGGTGAAATCCGCCGCGAGGGTGAAGAGCCTGCCCAGCGCCTTGGCCTGCTGCTCGAAGATCGCCAGTGCCAGCGGGTCGTCTCGTTCGGCGTAGGAACGCAGCAGCTTGGCGGCCTCCGCGAGCGGCACCTCCGACAACGGGTGGCCGGGGAAGCGGCTCAGCCAGTACGGCAGCAGATTCCGCCCGAGAGCGGTCAGCGAAGCGATGCTCTCCACATCCCCCGCGTTGCCGCAGTTGCACATGGGAAGCGGCTGCCCGTCCTCGACGACTCCCTCAAGGGGGATGCGGACGTGCCCCAGCTCCCCGGCCATACCGGACGCGCCCCGGACGACGCGCCCGGATTCGACCACCCCGCCACCCAACCCGGTCCCGACGATCGCAGCCACCGAGGAGCGTTCCATCGCCTCCGCGCCGAAATACGCGTGATGGGCGTACAAGGCCGCCGCGTTCGCGTCGTTGCTGTAGACGACCGGCAACCCGATCCGCTCCTCCAGCGCGGTGCGGATGTCGAAACCGGCCCATTCCTCGTGGCCGAAGTTCGTCGAGCCCTTCGCCGAGATGACCCCCTCGGCGGTCGCCGGACCCGGGGTGTCCAGCCCGACGCCGGCCACGGCCGACCTGCTCACCCCCGTGGCCTTCAGCACCTCGTCCAGGGACGTGCACAGCGCCCGCAGCGCCGCCTCCGGCCCCTCGCGAACACAACTGGCGGACTCCATGAGCCCCGACACCACGAACCGGCCCCCGGCGTCCAGGAGCGTCGCGTTGTTGGAGGTTCCGCCATTGTCAAGACCCACGATGTACCAAGGGCCGACTGCCATGCCCGCTCCCGTCCATGAATGCGCCGGCGCGCCCGGCGCACCCACAGCATGGAGAACCCGCCGCCCCGACGGCAAGACCGCGATGATCGCGCCGACCGGCCCACGGGGCTCACCGGCCGCCGTCAGGACGGCGTCAAGATTCCCCGCGTGCGCGGTCCGGGTGGTGCCGGTGACCTGATGCCCGGCGGCGACGAGAAGCGGCACGAGAGTTCTGCCCACGGCGACGGTGGCGCCGGCGACGAAGACGCGCACGGCGGGCTTTCCGATGTGGATGTCCGATGGAGAGCCGGGAGGCTCCGTCTCGACGGTAGGGAAGAATTAGTCCACTAAACTGGGCCATTAGATGGACAAAAGATTGGACAGCTTTCCAGCCCGGACGCCGGCGTCGGCCGTGGGGCCCGAGCTGTTCCTGGAGGTTCCGCCCAGAGGCGGGCGGCGCCGGGCGGTCGAGGAGTCGTTGCGGGCCGCCATCCGCGACGGGCGCCTCCTGTCCGGGGCGCGCCTGCCGTCGAGCCGGGACCTCGCCGCCGAACTGGGGGTGGCGCGCGGCACCGTCGCCGCCGCCTACGAGCAGCTGGTCGCCGAGGGCTGGCTCACGGCCCGGTCCGGCTCGGGGACGCGGGTCGCCGCCGGGGCACGCGCGCCGGCGCCGGCGCCCCGGGAGCACGCCGCCCCGCGGTCGTCCGCGCCCCGCCACGACCTGCGGCCCGGCCGCCCCGACACCGGTGCCTTCCCACGCGCCGCCTGGGCCCGCGCCATGCGGCACACGCTGCGGGAGGCGCCCGCCGACGCGTTCGACCTCGGGGATCCGAGAGGGCGGCCGGAGCTGCGGAGCACCCTCTCCGCCTACCTGGGCCGCGTGCGCGGCGTCCGCGCCGACCCATCGCATCTGATCGTGTGCTCCGGCTTCACGCAGGCGCTCGACCTGCTCACCGGGGTCTTCGCCGAGCTCGGGGCGGGGACGGCCGGGATGGAGAACCCCGCCATCGGCGACCACGTCTCGATCGTCGCCTCCCGGCTCGCCGTCGCGGACATCGCCGTGGACGCCGAGGGCATGTCCCGGGCGGAACTGGCCGCCTCCGCCGCGCAGGTCGCCGTGTGCACACCGGCGCACCAGTTCCCGCTGGGGACGAGCATGTCCCCCGGACGCCGGGCCGGGCTCCTGTCCTGGGCGGACGAGAACCTCGGCTGGATCGTCGAGGACGACTACGACGGGGAGTTCCGCTACGACCGGCGTCCCATCGGCGCGCTCCAGTCCCGCCGGCCGTCCCGGGTGATCTACGTGGGGTCGGCCAGCAAGAGTCTCGGACCGGCGGTGCGGCTCGGGTGGATCGCCTGCCCGCCGCGGCTGCTCGAACCGCTCGCCGAGGCCAAGCGCCGGGCCCGCCCCACCAGCCCGCTGGAACAGCTCGCGCTCGCCCGCATGATCGACAGCGGCGACTACGACCGCCACCTGCGCGGGGTCCGCGTGGCCTATCGCCGCCGCCGCGACCTCCTCGCCGAGGCGGTGCGCTCACGGCTGCCGCGAGCGCGCGTCCTCGGCATCGAGGCGGGCCTGCACGCCATCATCGAACTGCCGGCCGGCTCGCCGGACGAGGCGACGGTGTCCGCCGCGCTGCGCGCCGCGTCGGTGGACGTGCACACCCTGGGCGACTACCTGCGTCCGCCCCTCGGCCACGACCGGCGGCGGCCGTCGCTGGTGGTCGGGTACGGCACGCCTCCCACGCACGCCTACCCGGGTGCGGTCAACGCGCTCGTCGGTGTGCTGCGGAGGCTGGACGCGGCCTAGCGATCCGTGGACGCCCGGCGTCCCGGAACCTCGAACAGCCCAATGTTTCAGGCCGCGAATGGCCCAGTGTTCTGGGCCGATTCCGGCCTAGCGTGCCGTCCATGGAAAGCACCCCGCAGTCGAACACCGTTCTGACCGTCCTCCAGGAAGAGCAGCCGTCGATTCCCGGCGGGGCCTGTGCGATGACGGTCCACATCGAGCTGCCGCCGGGCGACCCGGGCACCCCGCCGCACCGCCACGCCGGCCCCGTCTTCGGCTACATGCTCGAAGGAGAAATGATCTTCGAGCTGGAGGGCGGGCCCGAGCGGGTGATCCGCGCGGGTGAGGCGTTCTGGGAGCCGGGCGGCGACGTCATCCACTACCAGGCGGCCAACAACCTCAACGACCGCCCGAGCCGATTCGTCGTCGTCATGATGTGCCTCCCGGGAGAGCCGATGCTCACCCTGGTCGGCGAGGAGGAACTGCGGCGGCGGCAGGACCGCCGCGCACCCCGCCCGTGACTCCGGCCCGTGACTCCGGCACGCGCCGCCGGCATGCGTGAGCGGCGGGCGGCCCGAGGGGCCGCCCGCCGCTCAGCCGGCGATCAGGCGGGGACGATGTTCTCCGCCTGAAGGCCCTTCTGGCCCTGCGTGATGTCGAACGACACCTTCTGGCCCTCCTGGAGCTCACGGAAGCCCTGGGCCGCGATGTTGGAGTAGTGGGCGAAGACGTCGGCGCCGCCGCCGTCCTGCTCGATGAAGCCGAAGCCCTTTTCCGCGTTGAACCACTTGACGGTGCCGGTGGCCATGATCGTCTCCTTCTGGATCGGTCCCGGTCGCACACCCTGTGCGGCCGGGGATGCCGCGATGGCCCATCCGGAAGATCCAGAACAACAAAAATGCGCCTGAGGTCAGATCCACCAGGCGCACGCACATGTCTTTGGGAACCGCAACTACCAGCGACGGTATCACATGATTTGGCGGGTCGACGGAAAACATGCGCAGGCCGCGCGCCGTGAATTTTCATCAGGCGCCGGAGTCTCCCCGCAAACGCTCAGGTGGCGCATAATGGGGGTAATGAAACCCACCAGACCCACCGGGCGGCGGCATCTGCCCACCAGCCCCTTCAAACCCCCGCCCGCGGCTCCGCCGACCAAGGAGTTCGAGCTGGGGGACCAGGTCACGCATGACAAGCACGGGCTCGGGCGCGTGCTGGAGGTCGAGCCCGGGCGTGCCGTCCTGGTCGACTTCGGGACGCGGAAAGTCAAGATTCTCGCTCCGTTCGCGAAGCTTTTCAAGCTCTGAGGCACCGCCGGGAACCCGGCCAGGGCAGGGCCGAATCCGCGGAATCGCCGACCGACGACCGCCGGGCCGGGAAAGGGCCCGCCCAGGCGGTTTTCAGGCCTGCCCTGGAGCCGGCAGCGGTGCCGTCTCCTCCTCCGGCGGGGTCACGTCGGCCGTGGGTTCCGCCGGGGTGTCGGAGACGCGCGCTCCCGCCATCTCGATCAGCCGGGCGGCCATGTCGCAGAACAGGAGCATCTGGCGAGCGGTGGCCGGGCTGAACGGCTGAGCGCCGGGTTGTCCCACGACGGCGAGCACTCCCCGGGTGGCCTCGCCCGTTTCCAGCGGCAGGATCAGGATCGGGCCGGCCGGCAGGCCGATGAGCGTCTGGTCGGCGGCGATCCGCGCCGACACGGCCCGGCGGGAACTGAACGCCCGGCCGAGCATCGACCGGCCGCGTCGCACCGTCAGCCCGCGTATCCGGTCGCTGTCGGTGCCGACCGCGACCTCGATCCGCAACGTGTTGCCCTCCTCGGCGGGGAGGGCCATGAACGCGAGAGGAACGCGCGCCAGCGTGCGGGCGTGCGCCGTCACGAGAGGCAGCATGCCGGACGGCCGGGTCCCGTTCAGGACCTCCGTCATCAGTTCGAACGCGGCGGCGAAGCGCCGGCGGTCCGCCCCGGTCGGCGCGGCTCCCGCGGACCCCCACCCGCTCGGTCCCAGATCGTCGCCCGTCATGTCGTCATCGCGATGTCGAGAGCTCCGACCGCGTGTCGAGAAACCAGGAGGACGCAGGCTTGGCCGTCCGCATCGGGAACCCCTCGTTCGCCATGAGTCTACGCCCTTTCGGGAAGCCCTATCTTGAGGGAGAGGGCGTGTGGGCTTCCGAGCCGGGGAGATGAGGCTCATGAGCGAAGTGTGGATCTCCGCCGCTGATGGCTCCGACATGATCCGCGCCGATGCGATCGTGATACTCCGCATGGACAAGACGGGCCGCCTGACCGCGCAGCTCCGCGACGAGGCGAAGGTCAACGTGACCCTTCTGGAGGGCTCGCCGGGTGGCGCCCGCCCGCCCGCCGACTTCCACCGCCTGCTGATCCGGATGATCGCCGAGCTCGCGGACTCCGGCGGTGCGCAACTGGTCCGCGCCCGGCAGGAGGGCGGCACATGGAGCTGGGCCAGTGAATCGCTCTAGCGCGTCGCGGCATGTTGGGAGAGCCGCGGGCGGGCAGAGGGGATATACGAGATGATGGGCGCGAGTTGCCGCACCGAGGGGCTGGCGCATGACGGACACTCCGCGACCGGAGATCGACACGACCGTGCCGCACTCGGCGCGCATCTGGGACTACTGGCTGGGCGGTAAGGACAACTACCCGGTCGACCGCGAGGCCGGCGACGCCGTCCTGCGCATACTGCCCGGGATCGCCGTGTCGGCCAAGCAGGACCGGGCCTTCCTCGGCCGCGCGGTGCGCTTCCTGGTCTCCCAGGGGATACGGCAGTTCCTCGACCTGGGCACGGGGCTGCCCACCGTCGACAACACCCACGAGGTCGCGCAACGTGTCGCGCCGGACTCCCGGATCGTCTACGTCGACAATGATCCGCTGGTGCTCGCCCACGCCCGGGCCCTGCTCACGAGCAGCGAACAGGGGGCGTGCGACTACATCGAGGCCGACATCCGCGACACGCGGGCGGTGCTGTCCGAGGCGGCCCGCACGCTCGATTTCGACCGCCCGATCGCGCTCATGCTGCTCGGCGTCCTGAACCATGTCCTGGACGACGACCAGGCACAGCGACTGGTCGCCGACCTGCTGAGCGCCCTCGCCCCCGGCAGCCATCTGGTCATCTCCCACACCTGCGACGCGACCACCGAGGAGCTGGACGGCGAAGCCATGCGCAGGGCCGTGCGGGAGGTGATGGAACGGGGCGGGACGCCGATCCGCGCCCGTTCTCCCGAGGAGATCGAGGCGCTGTTCGCCGGAACCCGGCTGCTGGAACCCGGGGTGGTGTCCTGCTCGCGGTGGCGGCCCGAGCCGTCCCCCTGGCGGGAGCCGGAGGTCCCGCACTTCAGCGGCGTCGGAGTCGTTCCCGGGGCTCCCTGAGACCACCGGATGAGCGCTGATCACAGGATGAGCGCGATGAAGATCAGGTAGGTCACGATGTTGACCAGCCAGCTGTGGGTGTTGATCCATTCCCTGACCTGGGGCATGGCCCGCTCCGCGCGCTTGTGGAGGAGCAGGAGGCCGAGCAGCGGCAGCGCCGCGATCAGAACGGTGGCGGCGATGAACGGCAACGCGTCGGCAAAGCTCGCGGAGTGCTGTTCCAGATGGGCGCCCACCGTCAGCATGACCGCGATGTCCGAGGGCATCAGCAGGATCACCAGAAGGCCGACCTTGAACGCCCTCCGGGGATCCGCCTCCATCAGCGTTCCGAGCCACTTGGGCGGCTTCACCGTCTCACGCTTCACGTAGCTCTTCACCGCCGCGGCGAGCAGGAGGGCGACGAGCGTGTACTGAATGATGCTCCCCACCGACCCCGCGTCGGAAGGGTCGCCGAAGGAGACGCCGTTTCCCAGCAGCGCGAAGACACCACGGGCGATGGCGGTTCCGACCAGCGCGGCGGTGGCCACACCCAGGAGGAAGGCCAGGGACACACGTACGGCCTGTTTGGTGGTCACCAAGACGATGGCGGACATGATCTGCGGTCCCACCATCATGGTGATGGCCAGCGGGAGTATGCGGAGATCCAAGTCTCCCCCCTCTCCGGCATCGGCGCCGCGATTCTCCGCCATCGATTCGCGCTCCAGGCGACCGACGCCTTACCTGCACATGCTGAGTCGGGCCACGCGTGCACGGCATCACCCGGACAAGGTGAGGTGAGCCCGGGAGACTTACCTTGTACGAGTAGAGTTCGTCGGGAGGAAGATCGATGACCCCACGGACCGACGCCGACGAGCTGACCGAGGAGCCCCGCATTCCGCTGAGCCGGAGGCGGGTGCTGCGCGCCGCGGCGGGGCTCGCCGACCGCGACGGCCTCGACTCGCTCACCATGCGCCGCCTCGCGCAGGAGGTCGGGGCGGAGGCGATGTCGCTGTACTACCACGTCGCCAACAAGGAGGCCGTCTTCGACGGCCTCGTCGAGGTGATCCTCGGGGAGATCATGGAGGCGGTGGAGCAGGTCGAGGCTCCCGCCCCGGACGAGGACTGGCAGGCCGCGTTGCGCGCGCGGATCCTCGCCGCCCGGGAGGTCTTCCTGCGCCACGGCTGGGCTCCGCAGCTGCTCGGAACCCGTACCACCACGAGCCCGGTCGTCATCGCCTACTTCGACCAGGTCGTCGCCGTCCTCCGCGCGGGCGGATTCTCCTACGATCTGGCCCATCGCGCGCTGCACGTCCTCGGCAGCCGCGCTCTCGGTTTCGCTCAGGAGCTGTTCCGGCCCGACGGCGCCCAGAGCGCGGACGCCGAGGCCGCCGCGATGATGGAGCAGATGGCCGACCGGTTCCCGAACATCGTCGGGATGCTGGCGCACGCCGTCCACGACGATCCGGACGGCACTCTGGGCTTCTGCGACGACCAGTTCGAGTTCGAGTTCGCGCTCGACCTGATCCTGGAGGGGCTGGAGCGGCGCCGCGCCGCCGGTTCCTGACCCCTTCCGACCTCGGCTGAGCGCGCCCGGTGCGCCGTCGTCTCCGGTTACGGGCCGAGTCCCGTTCCGGCGCGGCCCTTGACCCTCTTACGGCGTACGATTACCTTACGACGTACGAACACCTTACGTCGTACGACGGCGATCACACCCCGTCACCGAAGGGAAGACGCCATGAAAGCCTGGAGCTGGGACCGCTACGGCCCGCCCGAAGTGCTGACCCTCAAGGACGTCGACGAACCCGACATCGCCCGGGACGAAGTGCTCGTGCGGGTGCGGGCCGTGTCGGTCAACCCCTACGACTGGCGCCACGTGGGGGCCGACCCGAAGCTGGTGCGCCTCGGCATCGGCCTCCGCCGCCCGAGACCGGGCCTGATCCCCGGTGCCGACCTCGCCGGCGTCGTCGAGCGGGCAGGCGACGACGTGACCGGACTGCGTCCCGGCGACGAGGTCTTCGGGGAGGTCCGGCTGGGCTCGTTCGCCGAGACCGTCGCCGTCCCGCAGAACAGGCTGGCCGCCAAGCCCGCCCGCCTCACCTTCGAACAGGCCGCGTCGGTGTCGATGGCCGCGCACACCGCGCTGCAAGGGCTGCGGGACGTGGGACGACTCTCCGCCGGGCAGCGGGTCCTCGTCAACGGGGCGTCCGGCGGGATCGGCACCTTCGCCGTCCAGCTCGCCAAGACGCTTGGCGCCGAGGTCACCGGCGTGTGCAGCACCCGCAACATCGAACTGGTCCGTTCGCTGGGCGCGGACGACGTCGTGGACTACACCCGCGAGGATTTCACCGAGCGGAAGGGGCGATACGACCTGCTCATGGACATCGTGGGCGACCGGTCGCTGGCGCGGCTGCGGCGCCCGCTGACCTCCTCCGGCACGCTCGTGATCGTGGGCGGCATCGCCTCCGCCCGCGGCGGGTTACTGGGTCCGGCGGCACAGGTGGTCCGGGGGGCGCTGGCCTCCCCCTTCGTGAGCCAGCGCATCGTCACCGTCAGCTGGAAGCCCAACTCCACGGACCTGCGGTTCCTCGCGGAGCTCATGGACAAGAAGCAGATCGCACCCGTCATCGACAGGACCTACCCGTTCGCCGAGATCCCCGAGGCGCTCCGCTACATCGCGCGCGGCCACGCCCGAGGCAAAGTCGCCATCACCCTCTGATCGTCGTGGCCGCCATGAAGCGGGACGCGCTCATCCGCGGCGAAGGGGACACAATGCTCGGTGTGACGGGGTTGCTGGACGACGATGCGCTGGAGAGTTCGGCGGTGGTGGCCAACTGCGCGATGAATCGCGAGCGGTCGCTCAGCGGCTCGAACGGCTACGGCCGCGAGCTCGGCTTCGACGTCATGGCGGAGCTGGCGGACCGCGGTGCGCGGTCGGCTCGCGTACGGTGGCTGGACCTGTGCTGCGGGAGCGGGCGCGCACTTACAGAGGCGGCCCGGCTGCTCGCAGGCCGGGATGTGGGAGCACGGGTCGAGATCGTCGGGCTCGACCTGGTGGACCACTTCGTCGTGGCCCCCGTCCCGCCGGGATTGCGGCTGGTCGCCGGCTCTGTGGCCGACTGGGTCCCGACGGCCGGTTCGACCTGATCACGTTCTACGAACCGTTCGACGATCGGCCCGGCGCGATCCGCTGATCCGGACGGCGCCGGCGGGCCGGGAGGGGTCCCGTGCGGGCAGGCCGATCATTGTCGCCCGTGTGGGAGAGACAACGGACGGAAGTCCGCCAGATCGCGGGTGCCATCGCGTTCGAGACCGTCATGCGGTACGGGGACGCCCTCGCCAGATCGCCGCATGCCGAGAAGACCATGGAGGCGACGGCGGAGCGCGTGGCCACCGCTGTCGCCCGTGCGGTCGCCGGTGAGCGCGTGGCCCATGCCGAAGAGATCGTCCGGTCGGCCAGGTCGGCGGCGCTGGAGGCGGCCACCGGCGCGGCGGAGGATGTCGCGGAGAAGACGGCCGCGCGCCTCACGGCCGAGGCGGCGGCCGCGTCGCTGAAGGCGGCGCGCGAGGCGGTGGAGGAGGAACTGAAGGACGCCTGGGAGGCGTTCGAGGAGTCGAGGGAGGGGCTGCGGCGGTCCCTCGGCCGGTTCGCGCGGGAGGAGGCGGCCCGGGTGGTCGCCGAGATCGCCGCCGAGACGGTGCCGCCCGTCGTGGAGGTCAGGGTGGCGGGCGCCCCCGGCCCGGTCCGCCTCGGCGGTCACGCCCACGCCGTGCTCCCCGACGTCCTGCTCGCGCTCGGCGCCGGCTGCCACGTGCTCCTCGTCGGCCCGGCCGGCACCGGGAAGTCGATGATGGCGCAGCAGGCGGCGGAGGCGTTCGGGCAGGGGTTCCACGCCCTCTCCCTGGGGCCGACCACGCCGATGAGCAAGATCTTCGGCTACTACGACGCGCACGGCCACTACCACGCGACGCCCTTCCGCCGTGCCTTCGAGGACGGTGGGCTGATGCTGCTCGACGAACTGGACAGCGGCCATCCCGGGCTGCTGGCGGAGCTGAACCAGGCGCTCTCGCTGCGGTCCTGCGCGTTCGCCGACGGCATGGTCACCGCGCATCCGGACTTCCGCCTGGTGGCCACCGCGAACACCTACGGCACCGGCGGCGACCGGCAGTACGTGGGCCGGCAGGCGCTGGACGCGGCCACGCTGGACCGGTTCACGATCATCGACGTCCCGGTCGACGAGGACCTGGAGGAACTGATCGCGCTCGCGCACGCGCCCGCGCGGCCCGACGACACCCGGCGGGTGATCGCGGAGGTGCGGCGGCTGCGCGCCACGGCGGCCGAGAAGCGGCTGCCGGTCATGTTCTCGCCCCGCGCCGCCATCGACGCGGCCAAGCTGCTCCAGGCGGGGGCGAGCGTGGAACAGGCCGTCCGGTGGCGGGTGGTGCGGGGCATGTCGGCGGCACACCGCTCGGCCCTCGGGCTGGCGGAGGACGAGGAGTGAGCCGGGGGGACCCAGGACACGCCGACACCGTGCACGCACTTCGTCCGATCTGGTCCTGGCAGGAGTTCGTGGACCGGGCCTGCGCGCCCGACAGCATCGCCGACGGCAGCGGACGCCACAGCACCGCCGAGTGGGCCGGCGCGTCGTGGGACGAGACGATGCTGCTGGCCAGGGACGGCTGGACCACCGTGCTGCCCGAGGTGGACGCCGAGGTCGCCGAGCTGCGCGAGCGGGTCAAGGACGAGGTGCTGACCACGGCCCTCGTCCCCGCCTGGGACGTCACCGGCAGCGAGGTGGACATCGGCGCCTACCTGTCCGGCGAGCCGGAGTGCATGGTGGACGCGGTGCCGCAGCGGATCTCGGCGCGCGGCCGCGTCGTGACGTTCCTGGTCCCCGCGGGATTCGTCACCGACACCCCGCACTCGGCCGTGCACAACCGGGGGACGGCGCTGGCCGCGCTGTGTTCGTCGATCATCGCGTCCGGGCACAGCGTCGAGATCTGGTCGGGTTTCTGCCCCTACGTGAGCGAGACGGAGCGGTACGCGTCGGTGGCACGGGTGATCTCGGCAGCGGAACCGCTGGACATGGGACGGCTGATGTTCGTGCTGGCGCATCCGGCGATGCTGCGCCGGCTGTGGCTCGCGGTCTGGGACGGCGCGGAGAAGCCGGTGGCGTTCCGCATGTGGAAGGAGTTCTACGGGTGGCCGCCGTACGACTGCCATCCGGAGGATCTTCCAGAAGGCATCGAGGATCCGTACATCCTGCCCTTCCTGGCGCCGCACGACCCCCAGTGGCAGACGATGGACACCGCGCTCGCGTGGTGCAGGGAGATGTTCACCGGCCTCGGCCTCCTGCGGGCCGTCGCGGGATGAGACCGGGCGCCGGGTCAGGAGGTCCCGTGGCTTTCGCCGGTGGTGTTTCCGCTCGCCGATCCCCACCCGTTCATGATCCTGTCCACGACGACGCGGTAACTGACCTCGCCTTCCTTGTGGCGGTACTTGATGCGCCACTTCGCGGAGCCCGGATCGGCGGGGATGTCGACGGCGGTCCGCCACGGCAGCTTGACGTTCTTCAGCGTCGTGCTCTTCCCGTTGACCGTGTACGTCAACGACGTCAGCCTGACGTTGCCGGTCACGTAGAACTCCAGTACCCGGGTCCGCGCGGTGGCGGACGGGGAGGCGGATGCCGAGGACGCCGGCCCGGCCGGGGACGAACGGGGCGCCCGGTCCGGCCCGGTCTCACCCGAGGACGGCCCCGGGCCGCCCAGGACCAGGACGCCGGCGGCCAGTCCGCCCGCGATCAGAACCCCCGCCCCGGAGAGCAACACCGGGCGGCGCATTCGAACCCTCGCAAGACGGGGCCGGGCCGCCGGCGGGTTCTCCATCTCGGCGACCTGCCGGTGGATCTCGCTCGCGATCTGCGGCGGCCACGCCGTCCGGTCCCCGCCCGTGACCGGCGGGGCCGCCCGTGCCGCCAGTCCGGCGGGGTCCGGACGGGCGGCGGGGTCGGGGCGCAGACAGTCGGCGATCGCCGCCCGCAGGTCGTCGCCGATGACGGCCTCGGGGGAGCCCCCGCCGGGCGGGCCGCCGGTGCACGCGAAGGTCAGCGTGCAGCCCAGGGAGTAGACGTCGCTCGGGGGCCCGGCGGGCGCGCCGGCCTCCTGCTCGGGCGACATGTAGCCGCGCGACCCGGCCGGGGTGCCCGGAACCGTCCCGTCCGGGCGCCGCTCGCCCACGATGCCGAAGTCGATCACCCGGGGCCCGTCGGCGGTGAGCAGCACGTTCGCCGGTTTGAGGTCGAGGTGGACGTACCCGGCGCGGTGGATCAGGGTGAGCGCCTCGGCGAGACCGGCCGCCAGGGACCGGACGGCGTCCGCGGGCAGCGGGCCGAAGCGCCTGACGGCGTCCCGCAGCGAGACCGCCGGGAGGAACTCGGTCGCCATCCACGGCCTCGGCGCGTCCGGGTCCGCGTCCAGCATCCCCGGGCCGTACAGGCCGCCGACGGCGCGGGTGGCGGCGACCTCGCGGCGGAAACGGGCCCGGTGCTCCTGATCGCCGGCGAGGTCGGCGTGCATCATCTTCACCGCCGCGGCACGCCCGCCCGCGGACCGGCCGAGGTAGACGACGGCCATGCCCCCGGACCCGGCTCGCGCCAGCAGCCGGAAGCGGCCGGCCTCCCTGGGGTCGGTGTGCTCCAGTCCCCGCACCCGTCAGCCCCCGTCCGGTGGGGTGAGGGCCTTCACGTATCCGCCGGCGGTGCCGATGAACACCGAACCGCCGATGGCCACCGGTGCCGAGGTCCGGAGCGTGACATCGGCCGGATAGGTCCACTTGATCCGTCCGTCGGCCGCGCCGAGCGCGTAGACGTTCCGGTCGGCGCAGCTCGCGTACAGCGTGTCTCCGGTCAGGCCGAGCGCGTTCCACTGGTTCCTGGACGCGCCCGGAGCCAGCCGGCGCGACCACACGACCTCACCGGTCGCGGCCCGGACCGCGGACACGTCCCCGGCCGCGGTTCCGAAGTGGACCAAACCGCCCCCCTTCCCGAATCCGAAGCTCTCGTAGACCGTGTCGCCGAAGTACCTCTTCCAGACGAGCGCGCCGGTGTCCGCACGCAGCGCGTGCACCGTGCCGGGCCCGTCGAGGACGAAGACCAAGCCGTAGCAGACCTGCGGGTAGTGCGCCCACTCCACCTGATACGTCCAGCGGGGACGGCCGCTGCCGGCGTCCAGGGCGGCCACCCTCGTCCTGTCGGCCACGACCACCACGTCGTCGGCGACGGCGATCCCGTACTCCGCCTTCACGGGAGCGTTCCAGCGGCGCCTGCCGTTCTTCCTGCCCAGGGCGGTCACCGAGTAGTAGCCGAAACAGGCCATCTTGGTGCCGGCCACGGGATACATCGGAACGTTCTTCTCGGACGGCCATGGGCGGCTCCACCGCTCGGCACCGGAATCGGCGCGAAGCATGGTGAGACGCGAGGCGAAGTGGTCGACGAGGAACACGTCGCCGCCGTTCACGCTGACGTGGTCGACGTCGACGGAGCGATGTTTCCAGCGTGTCTTCCCCGTGTCCGGGTCGAGGGCTTTCAGGATGCCGTCGCCGTGCGCCAGGAGAACCCCGCCGGCCGCCAACAGGTCGGGGTAGTAGTCGCCCGCTTTCACTTTCCACCGCGACTTCGCCCGAGGGGGCGGGGTGGACGGTGATGGCGTGGGGGACGGCGTCGCCGCCCGCGCGGCCGGACGCCGGACGGGGTCCCGGTTCCTCGACAGCGTGGCCGCGCCCGCGGCGACACCGGCCGTGGCGAGCGCCGCGGCGCCGCCGATGAGCAACGCGCGTCTGCTCGGTACTCGGGTCGCGGTGGGCGGGCCGGACACGGCGTCGCCGTCCGTGGTCGGCGGCTCGGCGGTCTCCTCCGCCGAACCGGCCCGGTCGGCGACCGTGGCGGAGGCGGCCGGGGGCATCGCGGACTCGGGCAGGCCCCGGGCCTGGACGGTCCGGCGGCCGATGGCCTCGGCGACGCCAGCCGGCAGCCACCTGGCGCCGTGCGCGGGACCGGCCCCGTCCAGCCTGGCGAGCAGGCCGGCGGCGGAGGGGCGCCGCTCCCGCTCCAGCCGGAGGCAGTCCCCGACCAGGTCGCGCAACCACGGGTCGGAGATCCCGCCGAGATCGGCCTGCCCGGCCTTGATCCGTCTCAAGGTGGCCGCCGTGCCGTCGGCCGCGAAGGGCTCCGCCCCGGTCGCCGCGTAGGCCAGCACGGCACCGAGCGAGAACACGTCGCCGGCCGGCCCGACCTTGAGGCCGGCGGCCTGCTCGGGCGACATGAACCCCGGAGTGCCGGGCGTGCCTCCCACCCTGGTGATCGTGACGGCGTCCTCGGGACGGGCGATACCGAAGTCGATCACCCGGGGACCGCCGGCGGTCAGCATGATGTTCCCCGGCTTGAGATCGCGGTGCGTCAGCCCGGCCCGGTGGATGTCGACCAGCGCCTCGGCGAGTCCGGCGGCCAGCGTGCGGACGGCGGGCGCCGGAAACGGCCCATGCCCGGCGACCGCCTCCCGCAGCGACAGCCCAGGAAGGTAGGCGGTGGCGAGCCAGGGCGTCCCGGCGTCCGCGTCGGCGTCCAGCATCGAGGCGGTGAAGGCACCGCTGACGGTCCGGGCCGCGCCGATCTCCCGTTCGAACCGGGCCCTGTACTCGGCGTCGCCTGTGAATCTCGCACTGACGACCTTGACCGCGACCAGCCGGCCGCCCGGGGACCGTCCGAGGTAGACGACGCCCATGCCGCCGGCGCCCAGCCTGGCGAGCAGGCGGTAGTGACCGATCCGGTCGGGATCGTCCGGCCGCAAGCGCTGCACAGACCTGCCTTCCGCACGCTCTGGAGTCTCTCCACGCCCTTTTGTAACGACTTTCTCTCATGATGGCGTGGGGTTCCACTTGATCGAGTATGAAATCTTCGGAGGCTTCCCGGGAGGAAGGGCTGATGACAGTGCCGCGATTTCAACCCAAGGTGGAGTTCCTGCCGGCGGAGATCAGGACCCTCTCCGACGGAATTCCCCCGGCCCAGCCCGGGACACTGTTCGCCTTGGGGGCGCGCGGCGGGATGAGGGTCGCACCGGACGCCGGGTTCACTCTCGTTTTCGGGCGCCAGGAGGACTCCGTCCACGTCTGCGTGGGCCCGGGCGACACCCACGTCAGCCGGAGGCACGGCCACATCACGCGCGAGAATTCGCGCTGGATTCTGTACAACACCGGGAAACTGGCCATCCGGTTCCCCGGGTCGCGCCTGGTCCTCCGCGGCCAGTCGGCGGAACTGCCCCCCGCGGGATACATGCCGCTGTTCATCGTCGCACCCGATCAGGATCATTTGTTCGAGGTGCGGATCGCGGCGGGCGCCGCTCCACTGGGAGCGGGCGCCCGCAACGAGGCCCCGACCGACGAACGCCGGCCGTGGCGACTGGAGGCGTCCGAGCACCTGGTCCTGGTGTGCCTCAGCCAGCGGTACCTCCGCCACGACCCGGACCCGCAGCCCCTGACCTGGGCCCAGGTCGCCGACGAGCTGGGCCGCCTCCAGCCGAAGGCGGGATGGAACCAGAAGAAGGCCGCCCGCCGCGTCGAGAAGGTGCGCCACCAGCTGAGCGGCGAGGTGCCCGGACTGCTGGAGCACGAGGTCGCCCCGCCCATCGGCAACGCCCTCAACGTCAACCTGATCCGGAACCTGCTGATCACCGGCACCATCACCCCGGACCACCTGAGCCTTCTGGACGAACCGCCAGAGCGCTAGCGCCGGCCGATGGCCGGGCAGCGCTCGTCGCCGGGCGGGAGGGTTCTGGTGGCCAGGTAGGTGTTGACCTTGGCGTCGACGCAGGGGTCGCCGTACTCGCCGTAGATTCCGTGGGCGACGGCGTCGAGGGTGAGGAGCCGGGAGCCCGTCATCAGCCGGTGCATGGCCTTGCCGCCCTGGTAGGTGGTGGCGGCGTCGCCGGTGGCGGACACGATCAGCGCCGGGGTGGGGTTGCCGATCCGCGTCGGCTGCTCGCGTGGCGAGCCCGGCCAGAAGGCGCAGGGCCAGATGTTGTTCTTGAGCGGCCCGAACAGGGGGTGGCGCGACCGGCTGCGCTGGACGTCGTTCCAGTAGGTCTCGGGGTCGCGGGGGGCCGCGCGGTCGCCGCAGATGATGGCGGCCGCGGCGCTGCCGTACTGGGAGTTGGCGCTGGTCAGCAGGAACGCCAGGAGACCGTCCAGTTGTTCGTTGGGGGTCGCCGCGCGGCCGTTGGCGGCCTCGTTGAGGACGCGGACGGTGGAGGCGAACTCGGCGCGGTCGGCGGGCCGGTCGGCGGCGCTGCCGACATAGATGATCTGGGGGAGCGCGTGCTCGTCCACCAGGTACGGGCCGACCTTGAGGGGGCGTTCGGCCGCGGTGTCGGTGATGCGGCGCACCGTGGCGAGCACCTGGCGGCGAGTCTGGCCAAGGCCGTACACGTCGTGGTGTTCGGCCGCCCAGCTCGCCCAGGCGCGCAGGGCGTGCTCGGCCTCGTCCTCGGTGCCCTGCATGAGCCTCGGGCCGTACGTGCGGGGGTCGCCGGCACTGTCCAGCACGACACGGTCGGTCCGGCCTGGGAACATCTGGGTGTAGACCGCGCCCAGGTAGGCGCCGTAGGAGTAGCCGAGGAACGAGATCTTGCGTTCGCCGAGGGCCCTCCGGACGAGGTCGATGTCGCGGGCGGTGTCGCGCGTCGTGACGTAGGGGAGAACGTCGCCCTGGCCGCGGCGGCACCTTTCCGCGAGGTCGCGCTGGAAGGCGACCTGGCGATCGAATCCGGCGCGGTCGGACCCGGCGGAACGGAGCCACAGGCCGATGGGCCAGCCGCAGTCGAGCGGTGTGGAGCGGCCGACGAATCGCGGGTCCAGCCCGATGAGGTCGAACCGGGAGGCGACCTGCTTCAAGTACGTGCGGGTCTCCAGGGGCATGCCCAGTGTGGGCTCGGCCGGGCCGCCGCTGTTGAGCACCATGGTGCCGATCCGGTGGGCGCGGTCGGTCGCCTTGAGCCGGGACAGCGCGATCTTGATCGTGCGGCCGTCCGGCCGGGCATGGTCGAGCGGCACGGTGATCTGCGCGCACTGGGCGCCGGCGCGGTCGAGTTCACCGCCCACCGCGTCGTCGGGGCTCTGGGCGCACCGTTTCCAGGCGATGTGCCGATCGTGCTGGCGGCCTGGGGTGTCGGCGTGCGCCGCCTGGACGGCCAGGGGCGGCACGGCGGCGAGCATGAGCAGGAGGGCCGGGATCCGGCGTCGTGATCGTGTCATGGCTCAGAACGCTAAGTAACGGGGGCGGGCCTGTCCGATACAGCCTGCTGCCTCAAGAAGGTGGAGCGGGCTGTAGTGCCGCCCGGCCGATCGTCCCGCAGACTGGGCGTTGTCCCTGGCATCTGTGGGAGATCGGACGGCACGTGCGGGAGCAGTGGAAGCGAGCCTTTTCCGGCAATGGTTACCTGCTGGGAGCCTTGGGCACGGCCTTGGCCTCACTGCTCGCGCTGCCGCTGTGGCTTGTGCCGGGCCTCGCCGGCCCATGGGCCGAATGGCACCGCGGGCGCGCTGGGCGGCTGCTCGGCGACCCGGTGACCAGTCCGGGTGCACGGTGGGCACTTCTGTGGCCGATCGTGCACGGTGTCGTCGGCGGGGTGTTCGGTCTCGCCGCGTTGCTCTGCCTGGGCAATCTGCTGACGGTCGTCACCGTGCCGTTCTGGTGGGCGTTTCCCGCTTACACACGTCCCGAACTCTTCTGGAGCGTGAAGGTCAACGGCTGGGGGACGGCGCTGGTCCTGGGGCCGGCGCAGGTCGTCGTGCTCGGGGCGGTGGCGTTCTGGGTTCTTCCTGTGCTGGCGCGCGTCCACGCGCGGGTCTGCCTGGCGTTTCTGTCCCCGCCGATCACCGAGCGCCTCTCCGCGAGGATCGACGTGCTGACCAGGACCAGGGCCAGGGTCGTGGACGCCCACGGCGCCGAGCTCCAGCGGATCGAACGCGACCTGCACGACGGTACGCAGGCCCGCCTGGTGACGATCGCCATGTGCCTGGGCATGGCCCGCGAGTCGCTCACCGATGACGCCGAGACGGTGGCGGTGCTGCTCCGGCAGGCGCACGAGACCGCGGAGGAGGCGATGGTCGAGCTCCGCACGGTGCTGCAGACGATCTACCCGCCGATCCTCGCCGACCGCGGGCTGGACGGGGCACTGGCCTCCCTGGCGGCCCGGTCACGGGTGCCGGTACGTGCGGACGTCGGCGAGCTGGGGGCGATCCCCGCGGCCGTCGAGGCGGTGGCGTACTACGTGGTGGCCGAGGCGCTCACCAACGTCGCCAAGCACGGCGGCGCCGATCGGGCGGCCGTCCGGGTCGGGCGCGCCGGCGACCGCCTGTCGATCGAGGTCACCGACGACGGCGTCGGCGGTGCGGACGAGACCCGGGGGACCGGGATCGCGGGGATCCGGCGCCGGGTCCTCGCCCTGGACGGCACGGTCCGCCTGAGCAGCCCCGAAGGCGGGCCGACCACGCTCGCCGTCCGGCTTCCGTGTGCGTCGTGAAGGCCGAGGGGGTGCCGTGCGCGTCGTGATCGCGGAGGACAACGTCCTGCTGTCCACCGGGCTGGAACTGCTGCTGGCCACCAAGGGGTTCGAGGTCATGGCGACCGCCCGCGACGCGGAGGCCTTCGAGGACGCGGTGGCCGAGCACCGGCCCGACGTCACGATCGTCGATGTGCGGCTGCCGCCGTCGTTCCGCGACGAGGGGATCCACGCCGCGCTGCGCGCCCGACGCCGGCATCGCGGCCTGCCCGTTCTGGTGCTCTCGCAGTACGTCGAGCGGGACTACGCCGGCGAGCTCCTGTCGGACGGGCGCGGCGGGATCGGCTACCTCCTCAAGGACCGGATCGGCCGGGTGGCCGAGTTCGTCGACGCGCTGCGTCGCGTGGCGGCCGGCGGTACCGCCATGGATCCCGAGGTCGTCGCGCAACTCCTCGCCCGCCGCAACGGGGACCCCATCGACGACCTCACGCCGCGCGAACGGGAAGTCCTCGCCCGGATGGCGCAGGGACACGACAACACCACCATCGCCCGGCGGCTGAGCATCACCGAGAACGCCGTGCACAAGCACATCGGCAACATCTTCGCCAAGCTCGGCCTCGCACCCAGCGACAGCGGCCATCGACGCGTACTGGCGGTGCTGGCGTATCTCAACGGACGCGCTCCCGAAGCGTGACCTGCCTCCGCGTGTACCGCATGCCCGGTTCACGTGCTCGCGGCCACCGCCGCCGGATGCGCACGCAGCGCGACCCAGCTCGACAGCAACGTCACGGCGACGGTCAGCGCGCTCGCCGAACCGATCACGGTGAGGTAGATCCACAGTGGCCCGCCGGGCGTGGGTGAACCGCTCAGGGCGAGGCAGAACGGCACGAGCGTCAGCGTCGACACGGCACCGCCGAGGAGCACGCCGGCGAGGGCGACGGCCAGCCCCTCGACGCCCATCATCCGCAGGAGCCGGCCGCGGTCGGCCCCGATGAGCCGCTGCAGGGCGAACTCGCGCCGCCGCTCCAGCGCGGCGATGATCAGAGTGTTGACCTGCGAGATCACCGTGTAGCCGATGATCATCCCGACGAGCATGTAGTTCACCCAGGCGCCGATCCGCTCCTGCTCGGCGTGTGCCGCGGTGGCCTGGTCGCGGTCGGCGACCCGCGTCCCGGGACGGCCGGAAACAAGCCGGGCCAGCGCGGCGGTCAGCCGGGCATGGTCCACCCCGGGCGCGGCGCGGACGAGAATCTGCGCGGGGGCCCCCGACGTGACGTGCCGCGCCAGCAACGGAGCGGGCAGCATCACGGTCTTCGGTCCGGTGCGCGTGGTGAACAGCGCGACCACCCTCAGGTCGGCCTTCGCCCCATCGCCGAGGCGTAGCGTCACCGTGTCGCCCAGACTCACGCCGCCGCCGATCCGGCGGGCATGCTCGTTCGTCAGGGCGACCGTGTCGCCGCGCAAGGCGGTGAGCGACCCGGCGTTGACCGAGACCGCCGACGTGGCCGCGGCGCCCTCCGGTGTGACCCCGCGGAGAGGCAGCCCGTCCTCGCTCTGGGATCCGAAGCGCGGCGCCTCGATGTACCCGGTGCTGGTCACCAGTTCCGACGCCGCCGCGACCTCGGGCATCGTGCCGACGGCGTCGACGAGGTCGGGTGGCAGCCCGCTGGAAGACGAGGTGACCACGGCGTCCGCGCGCAGGCTCTCGCCGAAGTCGCGCTGCGCCTCGGCCGTCTGCGAGGTCTGCATGTAGATCAGGCCGGTGGCCAGTCCGGTGGCGAGCATCACCGGCGTGATCGCGGCCGCCGTCCTGATCCTTCGCGCCCGTACGTTCAGCAGCGC
Source organism: Spirillospora sp. CA-128828 (assembly GCF_050945415.1). NCBI lineage: Bacteria > Bacillati > Actinomycetota > Actinomycetes > Streptosporangiales > Thermomonosporaceae > Spirillospora > Spirillospora sp. CA-128828. The sequence continues at coordinate 9,126,660 of NZ_CP191986.1, read as the reverse complement.
GAGGTGACCGGCGTGCCCCGACACCACGCGCAGTGCCGGACGCAGTACCGCGATGATGACCGGGGCGATCCGCGGGCCGAGCAGTGCGAGACCGGCCGCCCAGAGCATCGCCGAGGGCCCGGCGGTGCTGGCCGCGACCGGCCCCGACAGCACCAGCGCGGTGACCAGCGACAGCGCGACGGCGCCGGCCAGGCAGACCAGCGCGCAGACGATCCGGATCCACCCGAGCCGCCGGTCCTGCAGGGACGCCTCGGTGAGGGTCTCGGAAGGCCGCGCGGTCGCCGCGGCCCGGGCCGCGATGAACGCCGCCGCCACGGCGGTGAGGAGCCCGACGCCGGCTCCGGCCGCCGCCGGAATCCATCCCTGCCGGAAGACGACCTCGCCGGGCACGACGCCATGCGCTGTGAGCTGGTCGAACAGCATTCTTCCGGGGCGCGCTCCGGGTAGCCGCGCCAGTGCGACGGCGAGTGCGGACACCACGATCGCCTCACCGAGGACCATCCGCCGAAGCTGTCCCGGCGTCGTGCCGATGATCCGCAGCATCGCCATCTCGCGCTGCCGCTGCTGGACCGAGAGCCCCAGCGTGCTCGCCACGACGAAGACCACGACCATGATCGAGAGCCCTCCGAAGACCCCCGCCATCGGGATCAGGGTCTCCCCGGCGAGCCGGACGCCGGTGAATTCCGCCTGCCCCCGCTCGCTCCCGGTCGAGACGGTCACGTGGTGCCCCCTGAGCGCGGTCGCGATCCGTCCGCGGAGTTCGCCGGGGCGCGTTCCCTGTGCCGGAAACACCGCGATGGCGTCGATCTGCCCGGGTGCGATCCGCCGGATGTCCGCGTCGGAGAAGAACACCCCCGCTGGGAGTTCCGAGCGGCCTGCGACCAGGCCGACGACGCGGAACCGTTCGGGCGTCCCGCGCACCGTCAGCCCGACGGTGGCTCCGGCGGCCATCCCCGCCTTTGCGGCCGACCGTGCGTCGAGCACGGCTTCGCCGGGTCCGCTGGGCGGCCGGCCGGTGCTCAGGCCGTACGGCGCCAGTGAGGCCGACGACCAGCCATGGCCTGCGAACCGTTCGTCCACGTCGAGCGGCCGGTGGCCGTGGGCGAGCACGGTGACGGGGAAGGAGACGTCCGGCACCGCCTTGGCGACACCGGGCACCGCTCGTACGGCTTCCACCAGGTCAGGGGCCAGGCGGACCCGCTCCGGGAGCGTCACCCGCTCGTCGTCGCCGGACTCGGGCACCCGGTACGACTGGTCGCCGGCCACGACGACGGGTGCGCCGGCGAGCCGGCGCGGCGGGGCGTCGGTTCGGATGCCGGTCTCCATCAGCCCGCCGCAGGCCGTGACGATCACGACACCGAGGAACAGGGCGGCGAACGAGGCGGCGAAACCGCCCTTCCGGAACCGCAGGGTGCGCAGTGCGAGCCGGAACATCAGGACACCTCGCCGACATGACGTCCGGCGGGAGCGGAGCCCCAGGCGCCGAGGTGGGTCATCCGCTCGGCGATCGCGTCGGGGGAGGCTTCGCGCAGTTCGCCGGCCAGCCGCCCATCGGCGAGGAAGACGACCCGGTCGGCATGGGCGGCGGCCACCGGATCGTGGGTGACGATCACGACGGTCTGCCCGGCGGCACGCACCGCCTGGCGGAGCAGGGCCAGGATCTCCAGGGCGGTGCGGGTGTCGAGCGCACCGGTCGGCTCGTCCCCGAAGACCACCGCGGGACGGGTGATCAGTGCCCGCGCGATCGCCACCCGCTGCTGCTGACCGCCGGACAGCTCGCCGGGCCGGCGGCGCCCCAGCGAGCCGAGCCCGACCCGTTCGATCGCCTCGTGCACGGCGTCCCGTCGCGGCCGCCCGCCCGCGAGCCGGATCGGGAGTGCGACGTTCTCGGCCACGCTCAACGCCGGCAGCAGGTTGAACGCCTGGAAGACGAACCCGATGCGTTCTCGTCGGAGTCTGGTGAGGGCCCGCTCGCCCATGTGCGTCAGCTCGCGGCCGTCGAGGAGGACCGATCCCGACGTCGGCCGTTCCAGTCCCGCCGCGCAGTGCAGGAACGTGCTCTTGCCCGAGCCCGACGGACCCATGATCGCCGTGAAGGTGCCCGGCGCGAAGCCGATGGTGACCCCGTCGAGCGCGACGACACCGTTCCGCCTGCTTCCGAACTGTTTACGGACCGCCCCCAGACGAACCACTTCATCCGAGTCCGGTTTCGTTTCCGCGAGTCTCCGCATTTCCGCTCCCCATAGGCGCTGGACCGAGTCTCGTCGGCCGGGCGGGGAGCGCGGCAGATGCAGATGTCGCCAGTCGGCAGTGATGGACATCATCGATGAGGTGAGGACATCGGCATCTACCGGCGAAGAGAAGGCCGGGACCAGACTGTGCCCACGGTCGCTCAGAGGAGGCTACGTGTCCGATGCCGTCGCCTCGCTGGTAGTTCCCCGAATGGAGCACATATCCTGGCTCAATTGGGGTTCACGCGGGGAGGGCCTCCTGAAGCCGCGACTGAGAGTCAACAGTTCGGTCCAGCTGGCGACGAGTTCTATTTCGCTCATCACCATGAGCGCGATCGCCTACAGCGTGCTGATTCCCGCGGTGGAGCTGTGGCGTTTCGCTCTCAGATCCACCGGCACGACGCACACCGCCGTCGCGGTGATGGCCACGCTGATCTATCTGCCCCTGCACGTCAGGCACGTCCACCACGCCGCTCAAGGGACCCGTTCCACGGGGGCGGGCTGGACGGTCGCGGCGATGGCCGTGGTGATCATCGGCGTCCTTCCCTACCTCGGAACCTTCTGGCTGGGGCAGTTCCACGCGCTCGCCGTCTCCGTGCTCATCGTGCTCCGGCCTCCCTGGTCGCTCGCCCTCTTCGGGGCGATCGTGGCCGCGCAGACACCGTTGACGATCGTCTTCGGCCATCCCGAGATGGCTCCCTTCTTCACGATCGCCGGAGCCCTCAAAGGGCTGCCGGTGTTCCTCCTGATCTGGCTTGTCGGCGCCGTGCGGCGCCTTCACGCGGCCCGGCGGGCGCTGGCGGACGAGGCGGTGGCACGCGAACGACTGCGGATCGACGAGGATCTGCGGCGGACGGTCGGCACGGCCCTGGAGTCGATCGCCGTCCAGGGAGGACGGGCCGGCGCGCTGGCCTCGCTCGACAAGGCCGCGGCGGAGGCCGAACTGCGGGCGCTCGCCCAGAACTCACGACGGACGCTGGCCGAGGCCCGCCGGCTGATCCGCGGGTACCAGCACACCTCGCTGTCCGCCGAGCTCGACACGGCGGCCACGCTCCTGTCCGCGGCCGGGATAGAGAGCCGCTTCGCCCTCCCCGACGGCGACCTTTCGGACACCGTCGACGAAACCCTCCGCTCCACCCTGCGAGCCGGCGTCACCCGCCTCCTCCAGGACGACACGGTCCGGCGTTGCGTCATCGCGGTCTCCCGCCACGACGGCCGCCTGCGGCTGGAGGTCAACGCCGACACCGGCCAGGGGTGCGACACCGCGGCCAGTGCCCCGTGACGGCCCCGTCCGCCGACTGGTGGGAAGGCCCCGCCTGGTCGCCGCGGCGAGCCCGCTGGTTTCTCATCGCGGCCCACCTGCCGTTCATGCTGACGTCCCCGATCTACGCGATCACGGGACTGGACGGCCCGCCGGCCCGCCATCCCGCCGTCCCGCTGCTCGCGGGACTGGCCATCGGCGCCCTGCAGTTGCGGCACAGCTTCGCCGCCGTGCGGAGGGAACGTCCACGCGGCTGGCAGTGGACGTTCCTGCTCCTGATCGTCCTGGTGTACCTCCCGATGCCGTGGTTCACCGGGAACTGGATCGACATGCAGCTGTTCGTCGTGGTCTCGGCCATCATGCTGCTGCGCCGCCCGCTCGCGGTCGCGGTCGCCGTCCTCTCTCCGCTGGGGACTCTCGTGGGACTGGCCCTCACGGCGCCCGCCGAGTACGCCGACGTCGGCGTCGTCGCGGTGGCGGCCTGGGCCGTCTTCTGGCTGTCCGCCGGATTCACGATCGGGGTGGTGGCCACCTACGGATCGGTATGGCTGGTGCGGATCGTCGACGAGCTGCGGGCCACCCGCACCGAACTGGCCGAGGTCGCCATCGGACGGGAGCGGCTGCGGGTCTCTCGCGATCTGCACGACCTGCTGGGGCAGAGCCTGTCGGCGGTGTCCCTCAAGGGCGACCTGGCGCTGCGGTTGCTGTCCAAGGACACGCCCGCGGCCCGGGCGCAGATCGAGAACCTCACCCTCGTGGCCCGCGACGCGCTGGCCGGAATGCGCGCCGTGACCAGGAACGAGCACTCGGTCTCGTTGGAGGAGGAGACCAGGGGAGTGACCGCCCTGCTCGGCGCCGCGGGCATCGACGTCCGGCTCGACGTACGCCTGCCCGGGCTCGCCCCGGCCGTCCAGGATGTCCTCGCCTGGGCGGTACGGGAGGGAGTGACCAATGTTCTGCGGCACAGCGATGCCCGCATATGTACGATCACCGCGTCGCGCCGGGGCGGTTCCGTGCGGCTGGAGATCGTCAACGACGGCGTCCGCGAGCCGAAGGGCGAGGGCAGCGGCCTGGCAGGCCTGGCCGAACGTGCCCGCGCGCTGTCCGGCTCGGTGTCCGCCGACGGCGCCAAAGGCCGGTTCAGGATGCTCGTGGAGATTCCGGAGGAGGCGGCCTGATGATCAAAGTGCTGATCGCCGAAGACGTGCACATGATCCGTGGCGCCCTGGTCGCCCTCATCTCGCTGGAGGACGACATGGAGGTCGTCGCGGAACTGGACCGCGGGGACCGGATCGTGGCCGCCGCCCAGGAGACCCGGCCCGACGTGGCCGTCCTCGACATCGACCTGCCGGGTGCGGACGGCCTCACCATCGCCGGTGAACTGCACGAGCTGCTGCCCGAATGCCGGACGCTCGTCCTCACCGGGCTCAGCCGGCCGGGCAACCTGCTGCGCGCGCTCAAACTCCATGTCCGCGGCTTCATCATCAAGGACGCACCCGCCGAGACCCTCGCCGACGGCATCCGCCGGGTGGCCGCCGGCGAACGCGTGATCGACCCCGACCTGGTCGCCGCCGCGCTGGAAACCGGCAACAGCCCGCTGACCCAGCGTGAGGCCGACGTCCTCCGCGCCGCCGAAAGCGGCATCTCCACCGCAGAAATAGCCGCCGCCCTCTCGCTGTCGCGTGCGACCGTCCGCAACTACCTTTCCAACGCCATCACAAAGGTCAACGCCCGCAACCGCATAGACGCCATCCGGATCTCCCGGAACGCCGGCTGGCTGTAAGGACCCACTGCGCGGCGTCCCCAGTGCCGCCGGCATCCCGGGAGAGCATCCGTTGGGCCGATCCCGTCACTCGACGGGAATCGGGGGGATCTCGGCCAGGCAGCCGGTGCCGGTCACCCTCCCGGTGCGGAAGAACTCCGACTGCAACTCCATGACGCAGGGGTTGGCCTGCTCGTCGAACTCGGCGACGTGACCGGTGTTGGGTATCTCGATCACCTGGGCGCGCGGGTACTGCCGCGCGGCGGCCCGTCCCTCCGCGGTCGGGGTGTTGGCGTCGAGTTCACCGGAGAGGACGAGGACCGGCACGCCGGGCAGTGGCCGGTCGGTGGGCTGTACGGGCCCTTTCCGGTCCGGCCAGCGCAAGCAGAAGTTGCCGCGGTCGTAGATTCCGTTCGTCCAGGCGCGTGCCGTGAACGGGGCGAAGGCGCCCGAGGCCAGCCGCCGGCGTGCCCGTTCGTACTCCCGGGTCCGCGCCGGTACCGGGGCCTGCCGGTCCCACAGCGTCGGGTAGTCGTTGCAGATCACCGAGGCCCATGTGGTGAGCCCGTACAACTGCTCGTCGGCCTGCCCGCTCTGCCGGTCCTCCCTTCGTCGGGGAAGCCGGTCGCTGAGCGCCGGCTGGGCCCGTGAGCCGGCCACCTCGGTCAGCGGCCCGTAGTCGCCTTTCAAGGAGGCTCGCACCACACCGGGCAGGCGTCCCATGAGCTCCCGGTCTCCGGCGGCGTCGTAGGTGATGGCGGCCAGCGCCGTGTCGTCCAGCACGCGCTCGGCGCCCGCGCTCTCATAGGGGACGGGCCGCGCCCGCAGCCGCCCTGCCAGCGTGCCGAGGCCGGCGAGTACCTGATCGCCGTCGCACTTGCCCGCGCTGCGCTCGCACAGCACCTTGATCGCCTGCCTCATCGCCTGGGCGTTGGGGCGCGCCCACATGTCGAACTCCAGCGGATAGGCGCTCGACAGCACGATGGAGCGGACGTGCCCAGGGTGGCGCTGTGCGTACACGGTCATGAGATAGCTGCCGTAGGACTCGCCGAGCAGGTCCAGCTGGCCGATGCCCAGGTGCGCCCGGACCGCGTCGAAATCGTCGGCGGTGGCGGCCGAGGTGTAGTGGCGGGAGCGTTTCCCCAGTTCGCGTCCGCATCCCCGCACGGCGTCCAGCAGCCCGGAACGCGTCGCGGGGATGGCGTCGATGGAGAGGTCCTCGCAGCGCTGCGCGTCTGAGCCGCCGGTGCCGCGAGGGTCCATCAGCAGCATGTCGTGGGTATCGAGGATCTTGCCGAAGACGCCGGGGAGCAGCTGCGGCCGCTGCGCCAAGCCCACGATCGTGGCGTTGCCCGGTCCTCCGTCGTTGAGGGCCACCGTGCCGGCGGCGGGTGCGGTACCGCGGTGCCTGACCAGCATGTACCGCACCGTGGTCTCTCCGGACGCGGGGGCGGCGCGGTCCAGCGGCACCTGGATGGTTCCGCATGTGGTCTCCAGCCCCGGCGGTCTTGGACACGTCGTGTCCGTCCGGGCGGCCGCCGGGGCGGCCTGCGTGGCGGGCACGCCCGCCCATACGGCGGTCGCGGTGCCGGCCAAGGCCAGGACGGCGAGCGCCCTCGGACGGGCCGGCCGTTTCGCGGTGGTCTTGTTCAAGCCCGGCAGGGTCATTCCTCGCCCCTTCGCTCGGAGATGCTCGTCCGGGACGAGTCTGAGCGGCGGACGGGTGGATCCGGCAGATTCCGATGTCACCGACCACAGATGACGAACGTCATGAGGCCGATCCTGAGTCTTCTGACTCCGGCCGGGCGGATCGGGTCATGCGGGGCGGCGGCCGATGCCGGGGAGGAACCGGCCGACGTGGGCGGCGTACCGGCCGTAGTCCTGCCCGTGGACGCGGCGCAGGTACGGTTCCTCGACTGCGCGGACCTGCAGCTGGATCGCCGCGATGGTCAGGACCAGGCCGCCGAGGGAGACGGCGTTGGGGACCATCCCGGCCAGGCCCGCCGCGGTGGCGATCATGGCGGTGAAGATGGGGTTGCGGGCCAGGGCGAACGCGCCGGTGGTGACCAGGGCGGTGCGTTCGGTCTCGTCGACGCCGATGCGCCAGGAGGCGCCCATGGACATCTGCGCGGCCAGGGTGGCGGCCACGCTGAGCGCGGCCAGCGCCAGTCCGCCGCCGCGCACGATCGGGTGGTCCAGGACGCCGACAGGGCCGAGTCCGGCCAGGTCGGCGACGGGGCCGGCGGCGCCGACCAGCAGCGCGACGACGAAGGCGATCCGGGCCCACCACTGCATGCCGCCCGGGCGCAGGCCGGCTCCGCGGAATCCGGTGTCGCCGGTGCGGCGCCACTGCACCAGGCTGCGCAGCCCGAACGCCAGGGCGGCCCAGAACACGTAGATGATCAGCGCGGCCGTCGCCATGAGGTCCTCCGAGGGCTTGGTGCGGGGTGGGGGGTCCGGGAGCGGTTGCCTGAACATCTGAACAACTGCTCATATATTGAGCATAGGGCCGGGAGGCCTCGCCGTACAGGTGGCTTCGCCGCGCATGGGTTTGATCACAGCCGGTTCTGCGGCCGGCCGTCATGGCTGATGATTTGGGCGTCAGGTTCCGGCGTCGACTTCAGAGGTGGGCTTGTGAGCGTGGTAGCGGCAGTGCTGTCGGCCGTCATCGGCGTGTTGTTCGTCGTGACGGGCGGGGTGAATGTGCTCGGTGTCCGTCAGAGCCTGGCTGTGCGTGACCACTTCGGTATGGCGCCCGGAGTGTGGCGTGCGGTGGGGGCGCTGGAGGCCGCCGGCGGCGTGGGCGTGCTGATCGGAATCAAGGTGGCTCTTCTCGGTCTGCTCGCCTTGGGCGGTCTGACGCTGTTGATGCTCGGCGCCATCGCGTCGCGATTCAGGGTGCACGACCCCGCTCGCCTGCTTCTTGCCGACGTGGGTGTGCTCGGGCTGGTCGTGGCAACGGCCGCCACTCGTCTCACGACGTAGGCCACGCCTGGCTCGGGGGCTTCGTCGCGCGAAGGTCTGTTGCTCTGGCGGCCATGACGGCGGCGACCGCGCACAGGACCGCGACGAGTGACAACGCCGATCGCAGCGAAGTGGCGGAGGCGACGAAGCCGAGCAGCGGGGGTCCGACCAGGAAACCGGTGTACGCCATGGTGGCGACCGCGGACAGCGCCCGGGCGGGTGGCAGAAGCGGGGACCTGGCGGCGGCTTCGAAGGCGACCGGCGCGATGATCGACACGCCGAGACCCACGATCGCGAATCCCGCGACGGCGGCCGCCGGACGGGGCATGGTGAGCCCGCCCGCCAGTCCGACGGCGGCGATCACGGAGCCCGTCGTGATGATCCGCCGGGGGGTGAACCGGCCGCGCAGCGCGTCGCCGGAGAAACGGCCGATCAGCATGGTGGCGGAGAAGGCCGCGTAGCCGAGCGGCGCGACCGCCGTGGTGGAGCGCAGAGCGTCGCGAAGGTAGATCGCGGTCCAGTCGGCCATGGCCCCTTCCGCCACCGCACCGCAGAAGGCGATCGCCCCGATGCCCCACAGCGGACGGGGCGGCAGGCGGACGGCCCGCCCACTGCGGGCTCCGGAGTCACCCGGATGTTCGGGAAGGTCGCGCACCATCGAGGGGCGCATCGCGGCCAGCACCGCCGCTGCGATGGCGGCGACGGCGAAGAAGTGGTCCGTGAGGGACACCCCTTGTCCGGCGGCCAGCACGCCCGTAGCCGCACCGGCCAGTCCGCCGAGGCTGAAGAAGCCGTGCAGGGAGGACAGCACCGGGCGTCCGCGCCGCCTCTCGACCTGCAGGCCCTGCGCGTTCATGGCGACGTCCATTCCGCCGTTGCCCGCACCGAGCAGAACCAGGGCCCCGAACAGGGCCCACAAGGATGTCGCCATTGCCGGCAGAAGGAGCGCGGCACAGAAACCGAATCCGAAAACGCTGGTGGCGAACGCGCTCCCGCGGCGGGAACTCAGCCATCCGCTGGCTTGGAACGCCACCAGCGCCCCCGCCGACATCCCCAGAAGCGCCGCCCCGAGCTCCCCGTGGTGCAGTCCCGACCGCTGGGCGGCGCCGGGGATCCGCGCGAACCAGGTCGCCAGGACGAACCCGTTGACGAAGAAGACGACGGAGAGACCGGCCCGCTCGGCGACCTTGATCACGATGCTCAGGTGCGCAGTCCGGGCAGGACCTCCGTGGCCACCGCCTCCAGGACCCGTTCCGAACCCGCGAAGACGCCCTCCCGCCGGGGCCACGGCGCCACCACGTCGGTGAACCCGAGCTCGGCGGCACGGCCGAGGAAGTCCCGGTAGGTCTCGACCGACGAAAGGGAGAACACCGGTGCGGCGTCGGTCTGCACGAATCTGCGGACGGACCCGCGCTCCCGCCCCTGATCGTCCAGCGCCTCGTCGAACCGTGCGGCGGCATCGGCGACATGCCGCCACCAGGTGTCGAGGTCGTCGCTCGGCGCTCCCGTGGTGATCCACCCCTGCCCGAACCGGGCGGCCACCCGCAGCGCCTTCGGGCCGTTGGCCGCGATCACGAACGGCGGGCGAGGCGACCGCACCGGGCCGGGGGCGTTGCGCGCGTCCACGGCCGCGTAGTACTCCCCTGTCAACGTGACCCGCTCGCTGCTCAGCAGGGCGTCCAGGAACTCCACGAACTCCGCGAACCTCCGGAGCCGGCTCGCCGGCCTCCCGTCCGCGCCGAGCACGGTGGAGTCGTAGTCACCGGCCCCGCCCGCCCCGACGCCGAGCGTGAACCTGCCCGCCGACACGTCGTCCAGCGCCAGGATCTCCCGTGCGAACGGCACCGGATGCCGGAAGTTCGGCGAGGCGACGAGCGTGCCGAGCTCGATCCGCCCGGTGGCCCGCGCGGCCAGCGCCAGCGTCGGCACGGCCCCGAACCACGGACCGTCGACCAGCGACTCCCAGCCCAGGTGGTCGAAGGTCCACGCGTGGTCGAAGCCGTACTCCTCGGCCCTCCGCCACTTCGGCTCGGCGTCCGGCCAGCGGTACTCCGGGAGAATGACGATTCCGGCTCTCATCGGTCGACTCACTCCTCGTCGGGACGGGCGGCGGCCGGGATCCCGGCCGCCCTGATCACAGATGCTGCTCGCGGGCCCGCGTCCGGTGGTACTCGTCCTGACGCTCGTCGGTGATGTACGCGGGAACCGGGAAGTCCCACCACCCGGGCGTCCAGGGGCCCGCCGCGTCGCGGTCGGTCGGCACCTCGACCAGTGCGGGGGCGCCGGACTCGATCGCCTTGCGCAGTGTGGGCTCCAGCTCGTCCGGCCCTTCGACCCGCCAGGACTGCAGCCCGAACGCCTTGCCCAGCGCCGCGTAGTCGGGGCTGTAGGGCTCCCCGCCCGGGTGGTTGAACTCGGTGCCGATGTGCCGTGACGTCTGCTTGCGCTGGCCGCCGCGGATTGACATGTATCCGGCGTTGTTCTGCACGACGTACACCACGGGCACGTCGTTGGTGACGCTGAGCGCGATCTCCTGGGCGGTCATGAGGAAGTCGCCATCGCCGAGAACGCAGACGACATCGGCCTCCGGCCGGCCGAGCTTGGCGCCGACGGCGGCGGGCACCGCCCACCCCATGGAGGAGAACCCGCCGGAGGTGAGGTGGGTGCGGGGCTCGTACACCGGGAAGGTCTGCTTCACCGCTCCCTGGGTGTTCCCGGAGCCGACGACGATGACCGCGTCGCGCGGAAGGATCTTGCGCAGCGCGCCGAGCGGGCGCTGCGAGGTGAACGGGAAGCGGTTGCTGTCCCGGCGTCCGGCGAGCTTGCGCTCCCAGTCCTCCTTCAGAGTGGCGAGATGGGCGAGGTACTCGGCGCGGGCGGGCGTCGCCGCCGGCAGCGAGTCGGTGATGGCCGCCACCGCGCACCTGGCGTCCGCGACGATGCCGACCTCGGCCGGGTAGTTCTTGCCGATCTCATGCGGGTCGACGTCGATGTGGATCAGCTTGGCCGGCGGAATGGAGAAGCTGACCCCCTGGGCGTAGCTGGAGGCCGACCAGTCGGTGAACCGGCAGCCGACGGCGACGACGACGTCCGCCGCCGCGGCGATCCCGTTGCCGGGGATCGTGCCGGTCTGGCCGACGCTCCCGGCGAACAACGGGTGGTCTTCGGGGAAGGCGCTCTTGCCGTTCCACGTGGTCACCACCGGGACGCTCCAGCGTTCCGCGAGGCCCAGCACCTCCTGGCCCGCGTCCCCGCTGATCGTCCCGCCACCGACGACGATCACCGGCCGCTCGGCGGCGCGCAGCACGGCGGCGGCGCGGTCGACGGCCTCCGGGTCGGGATACTGGCGGCCCACCGGCAGGCGTGAGGCGAGGTCGTGCAGCGAGACGTCGGCGCTCTCGGCCTGGACGTCCATCGGTATCTCGACGTGCACCGGCCCCGGCCGTCCGGTCAGCATGGAGTTGAAGGACCGGTGGAGGATGAAGGGGAGCTCGTCGACCCTGGTCGCCACCCAGTGGCGCTTGGAGACGGCCTCGGCCACCTTGGGGAAGTCGTTGGCGGTGTACCGGTCGAGCTCCTGGAGCAGGCCGTGGCCGCGCATGTGCGTGGGCGGGCCGCCGGTGATGACCAGCACGCTCGTGGAGTCGGCGAAGGCCGTGGCCATGCCGATCACGGTGTTGCTGGCGCCGGCGCCGATCGAGGTGACGGCGGCCATCGGACGGCCCGTCGTCCGGTAGTAGCCGTCGGCCAGGTGAACGGCGCTCTGCTCGTGGAAGACCTGGATGAACGGGATCCGGGACTCCTGGTCGAGGAGGGCGTCGGTGAGGGACCAGATGCCGTGGCCGGGGATCCCCGCCACGTGGTCGACTCCGTAGTTGCGCAGGGTGCGTGCGACGATCTGGCCGCCGGTGAGCACGGGCACGGTGCACTCCTTTCGGTGGAGGTGAGACGTCGGTCTGTTGAGGTCAGGGCCGCTGGTCCCGCAACCGGCGGGCGACTTCGATCGCGTCGCCTTCCTGCGCGTCCGACCCGTCCCCGGGCCGGACGGTGAGGAGGTAGGCCAGGCCGGCGCCCGCGACGATCAGGAAACCGATGAGCGCGATCCACCGGTCGTAGAAGGGCAGGTCCGAGTCCCCGGTGGGCTGGGCCAGGAGAATCATCGCGAGTATCCCGTACAGGAGCGCGGCGACCGTCACCGGGAGCCCGGCCTTGCCCATGCTCCACGCGCCGGCCGGGCGCCAGCCCTTCAGCCGCATGCGCAGCGCCGCCAGCACGACCATCTGGAAGGCGACGTACCCCGCGAGCATCTGGAACGCCGCGATGCGGAACAGCGAGTCCGGCGCGAAGTACACGAACAGGAACAGCGCCAGCGGCGGGATGTTGACGGCGATGAGGGCGTTCACCGGGACGTGCCGCTTGGCCGAGATGCGGGAGAAGACGTGGCTGCCCGGGAACATGTCGTCGCGGGCGAAGGAGAACACGAGCCGGCTGGCCGCCGCCTGCTGCCCCATCACGCAGGCCAGGAACGAGGTGAGCGCGACGACGAGGAACGCCTTGGCGCCGACCGAGCCGAGGGAGTTCTACAGGATGGCCGGAATCGGGTTCCCGACGTCGCCTGACACGATGGCCGGAAGGTCCGGCGCGGCCAGGACGTAGCCGGCGTAGGACAGCAGCGCCGAGCCTCCGCCGACGAGCACTGTCAGTTGCATGGCCCGGGGGATCCGGCGGGCCGGGTCGGGCACCTCCTCGGCGACCTCGCCGCAGGCCTCGAAACCGTAGAACAGCAGGAGCCCGACCAGCGACGCGGCCAGGAACGGGCCGAAGTACCCCTCGCCGTGGCCGCCGGTCCCCATGGTGTCGAAGAAGACCGAGAACGGCTGGTGCCGCTGGAAGACGAGCAGGTACAGGCCGACGGCGATCACCCCGACCAGCTCCGCCGCCAGTCCGATCTTGGAGATGCGGGCCAGCGTCCGCGTGCCCGTCGCGTTGAGCACCAGCCCGATCGCCGTGACGATCACGGCGATGACCAGGCGCGACCCGGGCGAGGACTGGGCGCCGGGATCGTCGGCCGTGCCGAACAGCAGGCTGGCGACGAAGTCGGCGCTGAACAGCGCGGTGGTCGTGATGCCGATGATCACACCGCAGATGTAGATCCACGACAGCAGCCACGCGTACCGGCCGCTCCACAGCCGCCGCGCCCACTGGTAGAGCCCGCCGGCGAGCGGATACTGCGCCACGACCTCGCCGAACACCAGCGCGACGAGGAACTGGCCGGCGGCGACGATGCAGATCCAGAAGACGGCCGGGGGTCCCGCCGTCGTCAGGCCCTGCGCGAACAGCGCGATCACCCCGACGAGCGGCGACAGGTAGAGGAAGCCGAGTGCGAAGTTGGCCCACAGCCCCATCTGACGTTCGAACTTCTGCTCGTAGCCCAGCGCCTTGAGCTGGGCGTCGTCTGCGGAGACCTGCGGGCGGCCGTCTTGTGTCGTGGACATCGGCCTTACCTTTCGTGATCCGTGGCGTGGTCGGTCCAGGCGGGTTCCCGGCCGCCGGCGGCGGCCGCCCGGATGTCGCCTGACCGGGCGTGGCCTTCGAAGTTCTCGAGGCGGGAGACCCGGCCGCAGACCTCGCCGAGCAGAGCGCTCGTCGCGGGGTCGCGCACCTCTTGGTAGGTGACGGTCTTGAGGAACTTCCCCACCCACAGACCGCCCGTGTAGCGCGCCGCACCGAGCGTGGGCAGCACGTGATTGGTGCCGATCACCTTGTCGCCGAAGGAGACGCACGTCCCCGCGCCGAGGAACAGGGCGCCGTAGTCGCGCATGCGCTCCAAGGCCATGCGGGGGTCGGCGGTGATGATCTGCACGTGTTCGGAGGCGTACGTGTCGGCCAGCGCGTAGGCGGTGTCCAGGTCCTCGACCACCCGGACCTCACCGTGGTCGCGCCAGGCCGGACCGGCGACCGCGTTCGTCGGCAGGCCGGGAAGGAGCCGCTCGACGTGCTCGATCGTCCGCCGGCCGACCTCCGTGGAGGTCGTGATCAGCACGGCCGGCGAGTCCGGGCCGTGCTCGGCCTGACTGAGCAGGTCGACCGCGACGACGAACGGATCGGCGGTCTCGTCGGCCACGATGAGGATCTCGGTCGGGCCGGCGAACAGGTCGATGCCGACCTCACCGAACAACTGCCGCTTCGCCTCGGCGACATAGGCGTTGCCCGGGCCGGTGATCAGCGGCACCGGCGCGATCGTCTCCGTGCCGAGCGCCAGCGCCGCGATGGCCTGCACGCCTCCGAGGACATAGATCTCGTCGGCGCCGGCGAGATGCATCGCCGCGATGCTGACCGGCGGAGGCCGCCCGCCGCCGGGCGGCGTGGTGGCCGCCACCCGGTCGACGCCGGCGACCTTCGCGGTGACGACCGTCATGTGGGCCGATGCGGTCAGCGGATACCGTCCGCCGGGCACGTACGCGCCCGAGGCCGAGACGGGGATGTTGCGGTGGCCGAGCACCACCCCGGGCAGCGTCTCCACCTCGATGTCGCCGATCGAGTCGAGCTGCGCCCGGGCGAAGCCGCGCACCTGGTTCTGGACGAACCGGAGATCGTCCAGAACCGTCTCGGGCACCGACTTCACGATGGCGGCGATCTCGTCGTCGCGCAGCCGGTACGAGTCCGGCGCCCAGCCGTCGAACCTGCGGGAGCAGCGCCTGACCGCGTCGTCGCCTTCGGCGCGCACATCGGCGATGACCTGCGCGACCGTCTCGATGACCTGCGGATCACCGGCACGCGCCGGCGTCTCTCCCGCTGCGGCCTTCAGGCTGATGGACACTCGGACTCTCCCTTGCGAAAAGACGTGGGCTCGATGTCGGAGGCGCTCCGAACGGCTCTGTCAGCCGGGTCAGGCTGCCGGACCGATCGCGGCGATGGGGAGAAGTCTTGCGACGCATCACCGCCGCTGACAGACTCGCGATGCGAAGCGACAGGCCCGATCACTGCACAGTCCGTGCAGTGACCGAGATTCCGGTGGAGAAGGGTTCTCGATGGGGCTCACGACCGAAGCGGTTCTGGATCTTGAGATCTTCCGGCGTGCCGGCGCCAGGATCTTCGCCGGGCACCGCAACCTGCATCGAACGGTCCGCTGGGTGCACGCAGGGGAGATCCCCGACATCGCACGGTTCCTTTCCGGCGGTGAGCTGCTGCTCACTGCGGGTCTCGGCATCGGGCGCACCGACGAGGAACAGCGCACCTACATCCGGCGGATCTGGTCGGCGAACGCCGCCGTTCTCGTCGTCGAGCTGGCCGGACGGGCGTTCGCCACGATGCCGGACGGCGTGGTCGAGGAGGCCGAGCGGCTCGGTCTCCCCGTGGTCGGCCTGAAGGAGGAGATCCCGTTCGCGGAGGTGTCCGCCCAGGTGCACGAGATGCTGGTGGAGCAGCGCGTGCAGGAGCTCACCGCCGAGGAGGCCATCGGCCAGGCCTTCATGAACCTCCTGCTGGACGGCCAGGACTCCCTGGCGCTCACCGCCGAGCTGGCGCGGCGGGTCGGTCACCCGATCGTGCTTGAGGACATGTCCCACCAGGTGCTCGCCTACGCCGGGCGCACCCCCGAGGCCGACCAGATCATGGCCGAGTGGAGCACCCATTCGCGGGTCCTGCACGAACTCCAGCCGCTGTCACCTCGGGGGCATCGCCCCCTGCC
The DNA here is from genome assembly GCF_050945415.1 of Spirillospora sp. CA-128828. Lineage (NCBI taxonomy): Bacteria > Bacillati > Actinomycetota > Actinomycetes > Streptosporangiales > Thermomonosporaceae > Spirillospora > Spirillospora sp. CA-128828. The sequence goes on along the minus strand of NZ_CP191986.1, from coordinate 9,110,752 downwards.
CTCGGTGCGGGCGCGGACCGCGGCCGACTTCGCCGAGTGCGCCCGCCGGCCCGTCGTGCTCCGGGGCGAGTGCTGGGGCTGGTTGCACGTCCTGCACGGCCCCGCCGAGCTCGCCGGGCCGGACCTGTACGCGCTGGATCGGGCCGCCGCGGCCGTGGCCATCACGCTGCTGAGCGAACGCGAGATCGGAGCGCGCTCGGCCCAGCGGCAGAGTGCCCTGGTCAACCGGCTCATGCTGGGCGACCTGTCCGGTGAGGAGTTCGTGCGGAAGGCGCTGGCGCTCGGCCGCGACCTGCGCCGCCGGCGGCTCCTGGTGATCGTCGTCGGCAAGGACGGGGCGGACGGCACCTTCGGAGAACAGGACCTGTCCGAGACCCTGCGCGGTGTCGGTGCGCCCGCCGTCGTCGCCGACATGGGCGACTACACGCTGGCGGTGGCGGGGCTGCCGCCGGACACGCCGGACCGTGCGATCGTCGACGCGCTGGACGGCCATCGGGTGCGCGCCGGGATCAGCCGGATCATCGAGCCCGCGAACCTGCCGGCCGCCGTCCAGCAGGCCCGCAACGCCGCCGCCGCGGCGGCCGCCCGCCCGGATCCGTCCGTGCTGCGCTTCGACGACCTCGGCGTCCTGCGGCTGCTGGTCGCCCTGGCCCAGGGCCCCGAGCTGGCCGGCTATGTGGAGGACGAACTGGGCGTCCTGCTGCGGCACGACGCGAGCAGCGCGAACCGCCTCCTGCCCACGCTCCGGGCCTACCTGGAATGCGACGGCAACAAGTCCCAGGCCGCGAGCACGCTGTACGTCCAGCGGCGCACGCTGTACTACCGGCTCGAACGGCTCGACCGGTTGATGGGCGTCTCCCTGGACGACCCCGCTGTGCGCGAGCGTCTCCTGCTGGCGGTGCGCGGCCTCGACCTCCTGCAGCGGCCGTTCGCCGCCGGATGAGCCATGCGGGGGCCCATGCACGGTATGTGCAAGCCCGGCCGCGATCCTGCACGCGATGGCCCTCCTCGGTCCGCCCTTTCGCTGCCTAGGGTTCAACCCTCGACCCCTCGGACCAAGGAGCTTCGATGACACAGGTGTTCGGCGGGAACAGGCCGGCGGTGATAGCCGATCCACCGGACGAACTCGAATGCGACATCCTCATCATCGGCTCCGGCATGGGCGGCGGCACGCTCGCCTACGCGCTCCGCGACTCCGGGGCCCGCGTCCTGATCGTCGAGCAGGGCGACTTCCTGCCCAAGGAGGTCTCCAACTGGTCGGCCAAGGATGTGTTCGTGGACGGCCGGTACAAGAACTCCGCCCTCTGGTACGACGAGACGGGCAGGGGCTTCGTCCCGGGCAACTACCACTACGTCGGCGGAAGCACGAAGATGTACGGCGCCACGCTGCCCCGCATGCGCGAGCACGACTTCGACGAGGTCGAGCACCCCGACGGCGTGTCACCGGCATGGCCCCTGAGCTATGACGACCTTGAGCCCCACTACGCCGAGGCCGAGCGCATGTTCTGGGTGCACGGCCGGAAGGGCGAGGACCCCACCGACCCCTGGCGCTCGACGGACTTCCCGTTCGCGCCGGTATCCCATGAACCGGCCGTGGCCGGGTTCGAGGCGAGCCTGCGCGAACAGGGTCTGCACCCCTTCCACCTTCCTCAGGCGATCGATCTGCGGGAGGGCGGCAACTGCATCCGATGCCCGAGCTGCGACGCCTTCCCGTGCCTGGTCGACGCCAAGGGAGACGCCGACGTCGCCGCCGTGCGCCCGGCACTGAAGTCGCCGACGGTCCGGCTGCTCACCCGCGCCGAGGTCAAGCGGCTGGAGACCGATTCGCGCGGCCGCCAGGTCACCACCGCCCGGGCACGCCGCGACGGCCGTGACATCTCCATCCGGGCGAAGCGTTTCGTGGTCTCGGCCGGCGCGGCCAACACGGCGGCACTGCTGCTCCACTCCGCCTCCGACGCGCACCCCACCGGCCTGGCCAACCGCTCCGACCAGGTGGGCCGCAACTACATGACGCACGTCACGACGTTCTTCCTGGCGGCGGACCCTCGGCGGACCAACGACGACGTCTACCAGAAGACGCTCGGTCTCAACGACTGGTACAGCGCCGGAGCGGACAACCGCCACCCCCTGGGCAACGTGCAGGGGCTCGGCAAGTTGCGCGGCCCGATGGTCAAGAACGCCCGCCGGATGGTCCCGATGCCGATCCTCGACGCCGTGACGCGCCGCACCCTCGACCTGTTCCTCCAGACCGAGGACCTTCCGCTTCCGGAGAACCGGATCCGGCTCGGCTCCGGCGACCGCATCGTGGTCAGCCGCCGGCCCACCAACCTGTCCGCGCACCGTGAACTTGTCACCCGTATGAAGCAGGTGGCCCGCCGCGCCGGATACCCGGTGACCCTCCACCAGATGCTGGGCATCGAGGCGACGTCGCACCAGTGCGGCACCGCCCGCATGGGCGAGGACGGGGCCGGCAGCGTCGTGGATTCCCGCTGCAAGGCCCATGACGTGGACAACCTCTGGATCGTCGACAGCTCACCCTTCCCATCGTCCGCGGCGGTGAACCCCGCCCTCACGATCGCGGCCCTCGCGCTCCGGGTGGCCGCCGCGGGCGAGCTCACCTCCTGACCGGCCGACACGAACGGAGAAGTCATTGAACGGCGACCAGGCGAGCCCGCGGGGCGTCCCCACCATCCGGAGCGTCGACCACGTCGCCTACACGGTCCCGGATCTGGACGCCGCCGTGTCCTTCTTCGTCGACCACTTCGGCGGCGAGCTGATCTTCTACGACGGCCCTTTCTCCGGGCAGGCCGAGGAGATGACCCGCCACCTGAACGTCGACCCCCGCGCCGTCTGCCGCCTGGCGATGGTCCGGGTCGGCCTGCACACCAACCTCGAACTGTTCGAATACGAAGCTCCCGAGCAGCGGCCGTCACCCCCGAGGAACAGTGACATCGGCGGCCATCACCTGGCGTTCTATGTCGACGACATCGACGCCGCGCACGCGTATGTCAGCGCGATCCCCGGGGTCACCCTCATGGACGGACCCAACGGCGTCGCACCGGACTCCCCGGTGGCGGGCCAGCGCTGGTTCTACTTCCTGACCCCCTGGGGCATGCAAATGGAACTCACCTCCTGCCCCGGCGGCCGCTTCTACGCCGACCTGCCCGGAGCGCGAATGGCTCCTCCGAGTGAACACTGGCGATAGCCCTGCCGACGAAGGGGTGAACTGTTCGGCCCTCGCCTGTGATGCGTCTGCATATCCACCCCGGCTCGGCACGGTCAGTTTCCGTAGCGCGCCCGGCACACCAGCAGGGCGCCACGGAAAACCAGAAGGAGGAAGGCTGTGCCGAACCGAATCGACGTGCCGGACAAACCTGACGTGCACCTCGACGATGTCGCGTATGACGCGATCGAATTGGCCAACGAGTCCGGTGAGCCCGTGACGGTGGCCCTCGGAGAGAGGGAGACCGTCGTCGAGCCCGGTACCAAGGTCGGCCCTGCGGCAATAACCGCGCGTTTGCTCTACGCAGACGAGCGGTAGCAATCCGCAACTGACGGTGGTCCGGTGCAGCACGGCCGGACCATCGTCCCCTGAAACCACCTGCCGTGGGTGATTCCGGTGCCCTCGGGGGCGAGGAGCGTTGGCCGCATCGGATGAGGACGGGCCGACGACAGGAGGACCACCATGAACGAGCTTGCGAGACCCATCGCCGCGACGGACTACCCCCTGCTGAACGTCTTCTGGACCATGCTGTGGTTCTTCCTGTGGGTCCTGTTCCTGATGGTGCTCTTCAGGATCCTCGCCGACATCTTCCGCGACGACCGGCTGAGCGGCTGGGGCAAGGCGGGATGGTCGATCTTCGTGATCGTGCTGCCCTTCCTCGGCGCCATCGTGTACCTGATCGCGCGCGGCAGGGACATGGGGGAACGCGACCTGCGCGCCGTCCAGAAGCGCGACGACCAGTTCCGCGCCTACGTCCGCGATGCGGCCGGGCCGCCGGAGCACACGAAGACCGACGAACTGGTCAAGCTCGCCGAACTCAGGAACCACGGCGACATCAGCGAGGTGGAGTTCCAGCAGGCGAAGACCAAGATCCTCGCCTGAACCGTCTCAGACGCTCTGGGCGGTGACGCGGCCGCCCTTGACGGCGTCGGCCAATGCCCGGTGGTCGCGTTCGTTCTGGTCGGCGTAACTCTCCGCGAACTCCCCCAGGGCCCGGTCGAAGGCATCGCTCTTGCCGAGATAGGCGGCGATCGCGATCGGATCACCGGAGCGTGCGTGGGCCCGGGCCAGGGACGCCCCGCACAGCCTGCCGAAGAGTTCCATCGTGTCCGGCGGCATCGTCTCGGGCTGGGCGATTCCCTTCCAGTCGCGCAGTTGCCGCACATAGAAGTCGCGTTGCCGCGCGGCGGCGGCGTACGGGGCGAGGACCGACTCTCCGGCCTCCTTCGCCTGCAGCAGCAGGGGGTCTTCGTCGTCCCTGCCCAGCATCAGGACGATCCAGCAGCGGGTACCGACGCTGCCGACACCGACCACCTTGCGCGCCATGTCCACCGGATGGAACCGGCTCAGCAGATGCCTGCGCTCGGGGGAGAGGCTGCGGCGGTAGCTCTGGAGCAGGCCTCGCAGCGTCCTTTCGAGTTCGGAGCGCTCCTCGTCCGGAAGCAGGTCCGCGATGGGGGTGATCAGGGGCGGGTCGGGGTTGATGCGGCGCCTGCGGCCGTCGGCCGGACGCGTGAGCTTGTCGAACGCCTGGATGTTGTCGCGGGTGCGGGCCTTGGCCTTCGCCCGGGACGCTCTCCGGCGGGCGTTCTTGTCCAGGCGCTCCTGCAGGATCGCCTGGAGTTGGTCGGCGTCGTCCTGGGCGTACCAGACGTCGAGGGTGCGCATTGCAGCGAGGTCGTGCATCCGCTTCCTGTAGGCCTGGACGCAGGTCCGCACGATGGCCCGGCGTTCCCCGGCGGTGAAGGCGTTGGCGCGGGCGGCGATGACGAAACTGGTGGCGAGCCGCTTGACGTCCCATTCGAACGGTCCCGGCAGGGTCTCGTCGAAGTCGTTGATGTCGAAGAGCAGATGGCGCTCGGCCGAGGCGAGGAGCCGGAAGTTCAGCAGGTGCGCGTCGCCGCACAGCTGCGTCGTGATCCCGGTGTGCGGCGCGGGTCCGAGATCCGCGGCCATGATCGCGGCCGCGCCCCGGTAGAACCGGAACGGTGACTCCAGCATTCGTCCGTACCGGATCGGCGCGAGTTCCGGGACGCGCTCGGCGGACTGCCGTTCGATGACGCCGATGGGATCCGGACGCTGTCCGTCCGGTTCGAACGCGGCGTGCCCGGTGCGGGGCACCCTCGCACGCGCGGCCTTGCCGTACGCGGCCCGCTCCGAAGGGCTCAGGTGATCGCTACGAGCCGTCGTCATGGCCGGTCCTTCCACTAGACGCCTCCCGCCATTGCGTCGCCGTCGGCGCAGGCGCCGCATCACCCGGATGAGGTGAATGGCCGGCGCTCGTCAGCGGGTGAAGATCGTGCTGGCCAGGGCGACGTGGAGGGCGGTGCCGCCGAGGATGCTGAGCAGGGCGTTGCGGCGCCACAGGTGCAGGACGATGGTGGCCGCCAGGGCGGCCGGCGGGGCCAGAGCCTCCGGCCGTGGCAGTGGCAGGGTCGCGGAGGCAGTAGACGACCAGGATGGCCATGACGCCGGCGGGCATGCGGGTGTTGAGGTACCGGACGATGCCGCTGGCGCGCAGGGGCGCCAGCGCGGCGAACGGCAGGGCCCGCAGCGCCCAGGTGACGGCGGCGGCGACGATGATCGCGGCGATGGCGTAGCGGGAGTCAGGCATGGCCGGGCCTCCGGCCGGTGGTGGCGTACCTGACCAGGAGCCCGCCGGTGAACAGGGCGAAGGCGACCAGGAGTACCTGGCCGGGGAACAGCAGCCGGGCGGCCAGTGCGCTGAGGAGGGCGAGCACGGGGATGGGCAGGTCGCCGCGCAGGTCGCGCAGGGCGTCGAGTGCCAGCACGGTGAACAGGGCGGTCAGGGCGAAGTCCAGGCCGGTGACGCTGCCGGGAATGACGGAGCCGAGCAGGGCCCCGGCGGTCGCGCTCGCTGTCCAGTACAGGTGCAGGAACGACTGCAACCACAGGATGCGCCGGCCGGGCCAGGAGCGGGCCTCCTGACCGGTGGTCAGCGCGTAGGCCTCGTCGCTGAGCGCGAAGGTGCCGTACGCCTTTCCGAGACGGCCGGTCACACGGTGCAGAGGGAATGACAGCGCGTAGAAGACGTGCCGTACGTTCACCATGAAGGCGGTCACAGCGACCGACGCCAGCGGGGCGCCGGCGGCGACCAATCCGATCAGCAGGAACGAATCGCGGAACGCCGCCCGTGCGGAAGACGTCCGCGGCGGGGCGGGCCGAGGCCGGTCACCGGCAGGACGGACGGTTGAGCAACGTCGAACTGGCCCGGCGGGTGGGCCTGACCCCGCCGCCCTGCCTGCGCCGCCTCAGGCGGCTGGAGGAGGGCGGTGTCATCACCGGCTACCGCGCGATCATCAACCCCGAGGCCGTCGGCCGCGGCCTGGAAGTCCTGGTCAGCGTCGAGGTCTCCGCCACCGACCGGGAGACCGTCGAGTTCCGGCGTATGTACGGCCGCCCCGACTACTTCATCCGCGTCGCCGTCGTCGACCACGCCGCCTACGAAGCCTTTCTCACCGGCAGGCTCTACGGGCTTCCCGCGGTCCTGCGCCTGGAATCCCGCCTCACCATGAAGAAGATCAAGGCGGACGGCTGATGTCAGGGCGGCACCCGGATCGTCGTGAGGGCGGCGGCTCCTAGCGTTCGGCCTGCGACGTGACGCGCTGAACGGCCTGGACGGCGGCATCAGGCTGCTCGACGTAGATGTAGTGTCCGCTCTTCGCGGCCGTGGTCAGCCGGCTGCGGCTGGATAGCGCGAGCCATTTGCGCTGGCCTGCGGTCCACGCCTGCTCCAGGCGCGGCCCGTACTTGGGAACGGCGGCGAGGTACGGCTTCCCATGCTTGATCACCTCGACCGGAATCCTTCCGGCCGGACGGACCTCTCCGTCGGTCATGACGAGCTTTTCCGGGTTGTTCCCTTGGAAGATCGCAAGATTCTGCGTGCGCAGCTGGGCCGCCTGCCCCGTGGCCGACTTGGGAATCGCCTTCGTGATGTCCTCGGCGATGGTCGGTGGCGTCGCGTCCATCAGGACCAGCCCCTTGACCCTGTTCTGATGGTCGGGGGCGTACCGTGCGGCGATCAGCCCGCCCATCGAGTGCCCGGCCAGGACGACCGGCCTGTCACCGGCGACCCGATCGAGCACCCCGGTCAGGATCTTCCCCGTGGTGGCGAAGCTCTGCGGACCGTCCGGCTTGTCGCTCGCGCCCGCGCCGAGCCGGTCGTAGGAGCAGACACGATTCGTCTTGCTCAGGGTCTTCTGGAAGGCGGCCATCTTGTCCAGCCCATCGCCCCCTCCGTGCAGAAGGACGACGACCGGTTTGCCTATCGCCAGGGCGCCCGAACATGACACGTTCACCGACCGGCCCGCGACATCGATCTTCTTGGTTCCCGAGAACGGATCGGCAGAGGCTTTGGGAGTATCGGAGGCGAATGGGTCCCAATCCGCCGCCGTATCGTCATCGCAACCGGCGAGTCCCGCGCCGGTCACGGTGCAGCAGAGCGCGACCAAAGCGGCTGCCTTGATCTTGCTGGGCATGATGTCCTCCGGTGTGAGAATCCACGCTGAAATGATTCCGATGGCGTGTGGTGGGAAATCGGCGGAAGCGCCGCCGCTTCGCCGAAACGCTATGGAATCGACGGCTCGGGAATCGTCACCGCACGGTGGACATTCGCCGGTAGCTCGCACGGGGGACAGGGGTCCCGCCGCCAGCGGCCGATTCCGCATCGGCGCAGCGCACGGGCCGCCGCGGCCGCTACCCTCCTCCAGTGATCGATCTCCGGCGGATCCCGGACATGTGGCGGCGGTGTGACGTCACGGTCCGGGACCTCCCGTTGGCGCTCCTGCTGGTCGTCGCGTCGTTCCTGCCCGTGCTCCGCGGCCAGGAGACCGAGGTCGGCGACATGCCGCCGCGACCCTTCGACGCGCTGGCCATCGTGGTGCTCGCCCTGGTGTGCCTCCCCCTCGCCGTCCGCCGTCGGTGGCCTGCCGCCTGCCTCGCCCTGGTGTCGCTCGGCTTCGCCGTCGCCGAACTCCGCAGCTACCACATGGTCGCGGGCACCGCGCTGCCCTTCGCCCTGCTGAGTGCGGGCGCCCACCTGGAACGTCACCGGCGCGCCACTGTGGCCGTCCTGTCCGTGGTCTATGTGATGCTGGCGATCGAGCTCGACCGGTCGGGCTCGACCGAGGGCCTGGACGGATTCGTGGTCTTCTACGTGGCGCTGGCCGTCACGTGGGGGATCGGGGCCTGGTTTCGCTCCGGCCGGGCCGCCGAGGCCGAACGCCGCCTCCGCGTCGCCGAGGCCACCCGCACCGCCGAACGCACCCGCATCGCCCGCGAACTCCACGACGTCGTGACCCACCACGTGACGGCGATGGTCGTGCAGGCCGAGGCGGCACGCTACCTGACGGCCGTCCCCGATCGCCTCGACGAGACCCTGAACGCCGTCGGCGACACCGGGCGGCGGGCCATCGGCGACCTGCGACACCTGCTCGATCTGCTCAATCCCGACGACGACACCGTTCCCGACGGCGGCACAGCTGCCAGAACGCCGTCCGTCGGCGAACTCCGCACGCTCGTCGAGCAGACGCGCCTGGCCGGCCAGCCGGTGGAGTTCACCGAGGAGGGCAGGCCGGCGGCGGCGGCCGGCAGCGCCGAATTCGTGGCCTACCGGGTCGTGCAGGAGGCCCTGACGAACGCCCTCAAGTACGCCCACGGCAGCCGCACCGTGGTCCACATGCGCTATGGCTCTAGGGAGATCACCGCGGAGGTCAGCACCGATGGTTCCCGCTCGCCGTCCGGGTCTCCCGGCGGGAGCGGGCGGGGCCTCGCCGGGCTCCGCGATCGCGTCGACGCCCTGGGCGGCGAGTTCAGCGCGGACGACCGGACGGGCGGCGGCTTCTTGGTGCGGGCGCGCATCCCCGCGGGCAGCCCCTCGTGAGCGCGCCGATCCGGGTTCTGGTCTGTGACGATCAGGCGTTGATCCGCACCGGGTTCGCGACGATCATCGATGCCCAGCCCGACCTTGAGGTGGCGGGGGAGTGCGGGGACGGACGCGCCGCGGTCGACCTCGCCCGCCGGCTGAACCCGGACATGGTGGTGATGGACGTCCGGATGCCCGTCCTCGACGGGATCGAGGCGACCCGCCTGCTGGCCGGCGCCGGGGTGCCGGATCCCGTCAAGGTGCTCGTGGTGACGACGTTCAACCTGGACGAGTACGTGTACGAGGCGTTGCGCGCGGGAGCGAGCGGATTCCTGCTCAAGGACGCCCCGCCGGCGCAGCTCCTCCACGGCATCCGCACCGTCGCGAGCGGAGCCGCGCTGCTCGCGCCCGAGGTGACACGGCAGCTCGTCGGCAGATACGCGGCGCGGATCCGTCCGCCGGACGGCACGACGGACGACGTCGCGCTGACCCCGCGCGAACTGGAGGTCCTGCGCCTCATCGCCGACGGCCTGTCCAACAGCGAGATCGCCGCAACGCTGGTGCTCAGCCACGAGACCGTCAAGACGTACGTGTCGCGCATCCTCACCAAACTCGACCTGCGGGACCGCGTGCAGGCGGTGGTCTACGCCTACCGCAACGGCCTGGTCACCTGAAACCTCCACCGCAAAGCGGGCTGTGGCGGAACCACCCGACGAGGGGCATCGTCTCTTCTTCCATGAACTTCCCGGGCGAGGGCGTCAACTCGGTTCCGGACTCATGGTCGGCGCTACTGCATCCGCGCCGTGACCTCGGGCCCGTTCCGGCGATCGAGCTCGACGGAGAGGCCGCGCGCCGCTGGCGTGCACGGCTCGACGGTGACCGCGCCGAGATAGAGAAGGTCCTGGCCGCGGTGGAGACCGCAGGGGCGGCGGAGGCGGTCCGCGCCTACCTGGACGGCGCCGCCGACCCAGTCGGCGCGGCGTTCGTGGCGGTCGCGGTCCTCGGCCGCGACGGTGACCTGGCGGGTGCGGACGAGGAGCAGGCCGCCGCACGCTACGCGGAGGTGGTCGACGCGTGGGCCGTGGAGCAGGGCGTCGTCTTCGCCGCGTGCGCGTTCACCGAGATGCAGGGCATCGTGGTGCGGCGCGACCTCCCGGCAGGGCGGCGGAACGAGCATGCGCTGCGTTACCGCCGGACCGGGAAGATCACCACCTTGCGGACCGAGCGGCCGGACGATCCGGCGGAGCGGTATCTGCGCGGCTGGCGGGCGGGCCGCCGGATGCGCGCTCTGCTCGCCGCCGCGTCCGACGACGACTACGGATCCGCGGTGGAACGGCTCGGCTCGCTCCGTACCACCCGGGTGCGGCGCGCGACCGCCGCCTACCTCGTTCCCACCGAGCTGGACTGGGTGGAGCAGTGGTGCCGGGAACGTCCGAAGGACCATCTTCACGCGACGGGCGTGTGGGCCATGCGCTTCTGCGCTGTGAGCATTCCGGCGCACCTCGCGGCGCTGGGGGACTCGGCGGTCCTGAGCGGCGAGGCCCTCGAATGTCCGGTGCTGACCACGATGGCCGTGGCGCTGGGGGACGCGCTCGCCCCGCTGTTGTCGGTGGCTCTCAGACGCCATGACGGCCTCGATGTCGGCGTGCTTGCCGCGATCCCCGGCGATGCCTCGTTCCGCCTGCTCCTGGAGACCGCCGAGCAGACGCCCGCGACGGACCTGCTGCGCGACGCGCTGCACCGTTACCCGGTGCGGACGCTCGACCAGACCGCCCGGTTGTGCGCCAGGGGAGGCCGCACGGGTACGGTCGCCTCCGACGTCCTCGACGCCTGGGCGCGCACCGAGCCGGACCTGCTCCGCTCCGCCGCTCCCGAGCTGGGCTCCGGGGCCCGGCGGCTCGTCTCCGCCGCAATGGAGAAAGCCCGGCCATGCCCCGAGGCCCCCGCCGGCGCGCTGCCCAAGGCGCTGGTCGCGCCCGCGTGGACCCGCAGGTCCGAGCTCGCCGAGCCTGTCACCATCCCGGGTCTGAAGGCCCCCGACGAGGTCACGGTCCACTGGACCGACGGCGCGCACCAGGCATGGGCCCAGGCCGACATCAGGGAGTGGGCCGGCAGCTACGGCGTCAAGCCGGACTGGGACAGGATCTGGCGTCCCGGCGATTGGCGCGACAGCGGGATCGTCCTTCCCCTGGTGTTCGCCCAAGCCCCGTTGGACGTGGCGCGCCCCCTGCTCGCCGAGTGGGACACCACCGAAGGGCATCGGGTCCCCAACGCGATCAAACGGACGGTGGCCCGATTCGAGATGGAGGTCTACCCGCTCGTGTTGCGGGAGCTCGGCACAACTCCCGTTCCTACGGCGAGTTCCTCCTGCCCTACTGCGGGGCCGAGGTCGCCGTGCTCATGGCCGACTGGTTCGTCCGGCTCAAGGCCGCCCGGAAGACCGCGGCCGCCTGGCTGGAATGGCACGGCACCGCCGCCGCCCGGATGCTGGTGCCCGCCGCGCTCGGCAAGGAGGGCCCCGCCCGCACTGCGGCCGAGGCCGCACTGCGGCACATCGCCGCCGTCCACGACGACGAGACGGTCCTGGCCGCCGCCCGCGAACAGGGCGAACCAGCTGCCGCCGCACTCCGGACGTTCCTGGCCACCGACCCCCTGGACGTCGTTCCGCCGACCGTCCCCGCCACACCCGGCTGGCTGGACCCCGCCTCGCTCCCCCGGGTGGCGCTGCGCGACCGGCGCACCCGCCTGCCGGACGACTCGGTCGTTCACCTGCTCACGACGATGGCCCTCTCAACGCTCGACGCCCCGCATCCCGGACTGCGCGTCGTGCGCGAGACCTGCGATCCGGCGTCTCTGGCCGAGTTCTCCTGGGGGGTGTTCCGCGCCTGGCAGTCGAACGGCATGCCGTCGCGGAGCAGCTGGGCGTTCACCCAGCTGGGCCTGCTCGGCGACGACGAGGCCGCGCGCCGCCTCACCCTCCTCCTCCGGGAGTGGCCGGGCGAGGGCGGGCACGCCCGAGCGGTCACCGGCCTGGACGTGCTCGCCGCCCTCGGCACCGACATCGCGCTCATGTGCCTCAACCAGATCGCGCAACGGGTGCGGTACAAGGGGCTGAAGACCAAGGCCCGCGAGCGGATGGGACAGATCGCCGACCGGCTCGGCCTCAGCCCCGACCAGCTCGCCGACCGCCTCGTCCCCGCGCTCGACCTGGCCGCCGACGGTTCCCTCACCCTGGACTACGGGGCCCGGACGTTCACCATCGGCTTCGACGAGGCGCTCCGGCCGCAGGTCGCCGACCAGGCGGGCAGGCTCCGCAAGTCCCTCCCCAAACCCGGCGCGAAAGACGACGCGCGGCTGGCCCCCGCCGCCTACCAGCGGTTCGCGCAGCTCAAGAAGGACGTCCGCGCCATCGCCTCCCACCTGGTCAACCGGCTCGAACGCGCCATGGTCGACCGGCGCCGCTGGACCGCCGAGGAGTTCACCGCGCTCTTCGCCCGCCACCCGTTGACCCGGCACATCGCCGGCCGCCTGGTCTGGCTCGCCGTCACCGACGATGCCACGCGCACGTTCCGCCTCGCCGAGGACCTCACCCTCGCCGACGCCGCGGACGCCGCCTTCGTCCTCCCCGGCGACGCACGGATCGGCATCGCGCACCCCCTCGACCTCGGCCACGACCTCGCGACCTGGGCCCAGGTCTTCGCCGACTACGGGATCCTTCAGCCGTTCCCGCAGCTCGGCCGCGACACCCACCGGCCGACCGAGGCGGAGAGGACGGGCCACCGGCTCGAACGGTTCGAGGGCGTGACCGCGCCGACGGGCGTCATCCTCGGGCTGACCAGCCGAGGCTGGGAACGCGGCGACCCGCAGGACGCGGGGATCGAGCACGCCTTCCTGCGCCCCCTGCCCGAAAACCGGTACGCGCTGGTCTTCCTGGACCCCGGCTTCGTCGCGGGCGGGACCCACGCGTTCGAGGAGCACACCCTCACCCACGTCTTCGTGTCCGACGACCGGTACGGAACGGCGCTCGGAAGTACGGTCCGGCTCGGCGACCTCGACGAGGTCACCGCATCCGAACTGCTCCGCGACCTGGCCGTCCTCAAGGAGGCCACCACGTCCTGACCGGCGGCGCGGCGGCGACATGGCTCGACCTCCGCGTTCTGATGAACGCTCTCCCGCCGGGCCGCGTCAGACGACCATGCGCCGCCTCGTCCTCATCGGAATCCCCGTAGCCGTCTTCTGCGCGTGGGCCTTCTACCCGGCCGTTCTCGCGTACACGTTCACTTTCGGTGAGACGGGCACCGCCACCGTCGCCGCATGCCGTCCGGGCAGCGGAGCGGGCCGTACCACCTCCCTCCCCTCCTGCCACGGGACTTGGCGTACCGCGGACGGGGAGTTCGGCGAGGGCGGAATCTACAACCTGAATCCCCATGAGGCCGGGGGCGACACCGTCCAGGTGCGGATCGGTCCGCTGGGCCCCTACGCGTACGGGTGGGCCAAGATATGGGTGACGCCGGTCGTCTCCGGGGTCCCCATCCTGCTCGTCCTTGTCGTCTCCGTCGTCGTTTACCGGACGAGAGTCCTCCCTGGCCGCAGGCTCACCGATTCCATCCTCACCGCACCCGGCGCGCTGATCGTGTCCGACGCCGCGGTGCACCGCCCCGACGACTCACCGCATGTCCTCCTCAGAGCTCTGCCGGATCCACCGCTCGGTCATCGGCGTCTCGAACTGCCGGGCCGGATGGAGCGCACGGACGAGCGTCCCGGCCCCAAGGGCCGCCGCATCATCTTCCAGTCCGTACTGGACGCGGACGAAGGCCCGGTGATGCTCCTTGAGCACCGTTCGGATGCGGCGCTGGAACCCGAGACCGTGCTGCTCGACCCGTCCGGCGCCCCACGGATGATCGTCCGCCGGAACGGCGTAGGACGATTCCGGTTGCTGGACGCCACCGGTGCCGAACTGGGATCAGCCCGTGCGCCCCGGGGTGTCCGCACTCCGGCTCTGGAGGTCCGCGACGGTGAAGGGAGGCAGATCGCCATGACCGCCAAGCGCGGGCCGAAGTGGGTGCTGCGAGTCCAGGAGGAAGCGCCGCAACCGCTTCGCGACGCCGCGCTGGTCCTCGCCCTCGTCCAGAGCCGCATCATCTACTAGAAAAGATTTTGGCGCGTTCCACAAGGTCGTCGCGTTGTGACTCGGGAGCGCAGGTCGTTGGGCCCCCGATGCCGTTGACCCCCTAGATGATCTTAGATAGATTTCCCTGCAATGGTGCGCTCGGCGATATGGCGATAAGGGTTCGTGGCCGGACCACTCCGATCTGAAAGGGGTTGTTGCACCGCCTCCCCGGGGATATTTCCCGGGTGTTTCGCGCAATTAATGCGATCGTCGGCGGCCTATCGGGGTGGCGCCGGAGATCCGGTGCCGATTTCGCTCCCACAGTGATCGGAGAACCGATGACGATCTCGCTCACCGACCAGGCGGGCGTCGACTCCCAGGACGAGTTCGACCTCGACGTCCGGGTCTCGGAGCTGTCGACGTCCGCCGAGATCCTCAGCTGCACCGACTCCTGTCCATGCTTCACCGCCCCCTGCCAGTCCACGCCGACCTGCCTGGAAGGCATCTGATCAGCCCGGTGCGCGGCGCCCGGCAAGGGTGATCCGGAGCAACCGCGCCGGATCCCGCGCTGGACGTTCCCGGCCCCGCGCCCTTGGCGGATGACCGTCCGGCCGGAGCCCCGGACCATTTTCATCCGACCGTCCCGATATGGGCGCAGCAGGAAAATGGTTCGCCCGACAGGGACCGGAGCTCCGCCGGACGGGCATTTGAGAAACGGCAGGACGATTTTGGGCGTGGATGGCAGGAAACTGACCCGCAAAGAGGTCGCCGAGCTCGCTCGCCAGGTGGCCGATCGATTGGCCACTGCCCCTGCGGCCGGCGGGTGGGAGAATTTGGGGAGCGGAGATCTCGGAATTGCTTTCGCCCTTCTCCACGCGAGCGAGGCACTGGATGACGAGCGTTATCTCAAGGCCGGTCAAGCCGTTCTTCGCCGCGCCGCCGAGGCCACCGCGCGGGAACCTCTGGTGGCGGCGGGCCTGTTCACCGGTACAGCGGGCTTCGCATGGGTGCTCGCCGAGTTCGCGCGCCGTGATCCGCGTTATGGAAGATCGCTGCGCTCGGTGACCGACCGTCTGGCCGAGCGGACGCCGGATCTGCCGGAGCACGGCGGTGTCGCCCTGGGCGACTACGACGTGATCAACGGTGCGGCGGGGCAACTGGCCGCCGTGCTGAAGGCCGCGGAGACCCTGGGTGCGGCCTCGGACAGCAAGCCGCTGGACGCCGCCGACAGGCTCGTCGCCTACCTCCTCAAGGTCACGGACCTCGACGCGGACGGTGCGCCGAACTGGTTCTGCCCACCTCGGCTGTACCCCAAGGCGGCGCCCTGGTTCCATGACCAGTTTCCGGACGGGATGTACAACCTGGGCTTCTCCCATGGGCTGCCGGGAATGCTGGCCGCGCTGACGCTGGCGGCCCTCGCGGGGATCAGGCGGCGGGAGGCGGAGGAACGGGTCGCCGAGCTCGCGGACCGGCTGGCGGAATGGCGCCTGGACGACGGCGGCGGACCGAGCTGGCCCGGCGCCCTGCGGGCCGCCCCCGGGTCCCGGCTCCCCGTCCGCACCGAGGACGACGCCCCGGCCCGTACGGCGTGGTGCTACGGCGCCCCCGGTGTCGCGGCCGCGCTGCTGTCGGCCGCCACGATCAGCGGAGACACGTCCCTCGCGGTCGAGGCCCTCACCCGTGTGCGCGACACCCCGCAATCCGAGCGCCGGACGTTCGCCCCCACCCTCTGCCACGGTGTGGCCGGGCTGCTCAGCGTGTACACGCGGGCCTACGCGCAGACCGGCGACCCCGTCTTCGAGGAGATGCGGAACGACACTCGCGCGCGGTTGTGCGCCATGGCGTCGGACGAGCATCCCTTCGTGTTCGCCGACATGCCCGAGCCGGACAGCCCGTCGCACAACACCGGGCTGCTTGAGGGCGCGGCAGGAGTGCTGCTCGCCCTGCTCGGCACGGTCTCTCCTGAAGCCTCCCGTTGGGACGAGGTGCTGTTCTTGACACCGACGGCCATGAGTGCGGCATGAAGCACACCGGCCCCTACAAGGCGAGCGGGTTCTTCCTGCTCAGAGCTCCGGCGCTGCCGGTCCGCCCGATGCTGGACATCCTGGGGTCGTTCCCGGCCGCGGCGGGTGACGCTGAGGACGGCTGGCGGGACGACCACGCCCAGGCCCTGCTCAAGCTGTGGGGCATGCCGGGAGTGTCGGCCGCGATCCGTTCCGCGACGTCCGATCTCGCCGATGCCGTCGACCGCCTCGATGACCTGTCCCCGAAGGATCGGCACCGGGCCGTGCTGAGCCTCGGCCGCTACCTCAACAGGATGAGCCTCCGCGCGACTCCGTTCGGGCTCGTCGCCGGAGTCGCCGGCGGCTTCTTCGGCCGCCCCGGCGACCGAGCACACGCGCGGCTCGGTGACACCGCCATCGGCAGGGCGCGGGCCAGAGCCGACATGGGCTGGGTGATGCACCTGGCGAAGCGCCTCGCCAAGGATGCGGGCTTCGCCCCTGAGCTGCTGGTACGCCACAACGATCTGCTCTACGCGGGACGCGGCAGGGTGTGGCTGCAGTCCGCCGACGGCTACGGGACGAAAGAGAATCGCGCGGTCAGTGTTCGCCTGAACGGACCCCTCCTCGCCGTCCTCGAACACACGACGATGCCGAGGACCCTCGGCGACATACGCGCCCATCTGGTGGCCGGCTACCCCGGTGTCGCGGCGGAGAAGATCGACGGCCTGCTCCGGGAGCTGCTCGAACTCGACATCCTCGTCACCGCCGAGCGCCCCGGAATGCTGGCAGGCAGCGAGGGCACGCAGCTCCGCTCCCTGCTGCCGGCCATCGCGGACCCGGTGATGGCACAGGCCCTCGACGACGTCGAGGACGCGATCCAGGCGTTCAACCGGAACCGCGACGTGCACGGCGACCTGCGCGCGCGCATCGAGTTGCGGGCCAGGGCCGCCGCCGGGGACTACGAAGGCCAGGTCCTGCAGATCGACTCCGCGCTGGGTTTCGCGTCGCCCCCTGTTCTCCCTCAGGAGGTGGCCCGACTGGCGGAGGACGCGGCACGGGTGCTGTCCGTCGTGGGATCCGATCAGTACCCGCCGCCACTGCGGGAGTACGCCGACGCTTTCGTCGAGCGTTACGGGCTCGGCGCTGAGGTCCCTGTGCTGGAACTCCTCTCCGAGGAGTCCGGGCTCGGGCCTCCGGCGGGCTACCTCTGCCCGGAGCGGTCGTATCCGCTCGCCGGCGAGGAGGCCGACCCACCGGCCTGGACCGAACGCGAGGCGCTGCTCGTACGGATGGTGTCCACCGCGCTGGCCCGGCGCAGCATCAAGGTCTCCCTCGACGACCACCTCCTCGCCGAGTTCACCGACGCCGCGCACCTCGCCGACGACGACCGCCCCAGGTGGCCCTCGATCGACGTCCATCTGCAGCTCACGCCCCCCGGAACCGGTGGCGAGGGCTGGCGCGGCTTCGTCTCGGGGGTCGGCGTCACCCTCGGCGGCCGGACCTTCGGACGGTTCCACGACCTGCTCGCGCCCGAGGTCCAGTCCGCGCTGCGGGACCTGGCCGCCGCCGAGGAGGAGCTCATCGGGGACGCGCTGACCGTCGAGCTGACCTACCTGCCCTCGGACGCCCGGGCCGCGAACGTGTCGATACGGCCGCTGCTGCACGAGTGGGAACTGCCGGTCAACGTGGCTACCGACCGGCCCGCCGACCGTCTGATCGAGCTCGCGGACGTCTTCGCCGGCGTCGACGGCGGACGGCTCTACCTCCGCAGCCCGCGGCTGGACCGCCGCTTGCACGTGACCCAGCGTTCGATGCTGAACCTGGGAAAGGCACCGAACGTCTGCCGCTTCCTCGTCGAGATCTCGACCGCCCAGGCGCGGCGGGTCTCGCCCTTCGAGTGGGAGCGCCTCGCCGAAGCCACCCCGTTCCTGCCGCGGATCGAACGGGCCGGCCTCGTGCTCCGGCGAGCACGCTGGAGGCTTCGCGAGGACTCCATCGCCCGGGAGGCGGGGTGGGGGCACGCGGATCCGCTGCCCCCCTTCGCCGATGCCGTGCGGGCCTGGAGGGAGACGTGGATGGTGCCGCGCCTCGTCCACATGATCCAGGCCGACAACTCCATCCTGCTCGACCTCACCGGCGCGCCGTCCCTGGCCGAGCTGCGCGCCGCGATGGCGCGCGCACGGGCACAGGGCGGCGACGTCCTGCTGGAGGAGGCGCTGCCCGACCCGGACGAGGGGTTCCTCACCGATGCCTCCGGGGAGCGGTACGTCTCCGAGGTCGTGGTCCCGCTCGTGCGGGTCGACCCCGGTTCCGCCGAAAAGACCGCACCGCGGGGATCCGGGACGCGGCGCGCGCCGTTGACCGAGCGCGTCAAGCCGGTCGGCAGCGACTGGCTGTACGTCAAGCTCTACGCCGAACCGGACGCGCACGACGCCCTGGTGACCGACGACCTGGCCGCGTTCGCCGAGCGGCTGACCGGGCGGTACGGCGTCGCGGAACCGTTCTTCATCCGCTACGGCGACCCCGCGCCCCACCTCCGCGTCCGGTTCCACGTTCCGGACGAGGCGGTCCGAGAGAAGATCCTCGGTGAGACCGCGCAATGGGCGCGCGCGCTCACCACCAACGGCCGGGTCATCGAGTTCACGTTCGCCGCCTACCACCGCGAGATCGACCGCTACGGGGGCACCGACCTGATCGGACACGCCGAACGCTGGTTCCAGCGGGACAGCACCGCGGCCACGCTGCTGCTCGGGCACCTGCGCCAGGCGCCCCCCGAAGATCGTGTCGCGATGACCGCGCTCAGCCTGGAGCACATGGGCCGGATGCTGCTCCCCTCGCTCGACGACCGCCGCCGCCTCGCGCGGTCGGCCGCCCCCGGCCATGTCGGAGGTGCGGAATATCGCGACGCGGGACGCGCGCTCTGGGCGGACCTCACCGGCGGCGGTGCCGGCGCCCCCGCGCTCGCCAAGGCCGAGGAGATCTGGCGGCCCGCCGCGGCGGCGCTCACACGGCGCACCGACGAACTCGGGACGGGCCGCACGAACATCGCCGGGAGCCTGCTGCACCTGCACTGCAACCGGATGGGCCTGCCCCGCGACAAGGAGGAGATCACGTTCGGCGTCTGGCGGCGCCTGCTGGACAGGATCGCCAACACCTCGAACCGCTGAGGAGCGATTCCCGGGCGCTGGGCCCGGCGAGGCCATGCCATGTCGCCGCCTCGACGGCGACGAATATGTCGAGTTTGACCCGGGCATAGGCGGCCATCCGGTCGTCCTACGCCGCCAGGGCATCCAGCGACTGGTGGGTGCCCGATACCGCAGGCCTTCGCGACCGCATGGAGCTTCAGCTCGCCCGGCTCGTGCATCATCGGTGCGACCGGACATGTGTCCAATCTAGGAGGGGATCTTCATGACCGTTCACGGCAAGGTCGTCGCGATCACCGGCGCCAGCAGCGGAATCGGTGAAGCGACGGCTCGCCACCTCGCCTCGCTCGGCGCGGCCGTCGTCCTCGGCGCCCGCCGCACCGACCGGCTGGACCGGCTGGTCGCCGAGATCCTCGCCGCAGGCGGCGAGGCGGCCGCCACGCGCGTGGACGTCACCGATCCCGACGACCTCCAGTCGCTGGTCACCGTCGCCGTTGAGCGCTTCGGCCGTCTGGACGTCCTGGTGAGCAACGCCGGGATCAGCAGGATCAGCTCCATAGCGGACCTGGACGTCGACGGCTGGTCGGCGATGGTCGACGTGAACCTCAAGGGGGTCCTGCACGGGATCGCCGCGGCTCTGCCGGCGTTCCGCCGTCAGGGCACTGGTCACCTTGTCACCGTCGTCTCGACCTCCGGCCTGAAGATCGTGCCCACCCAGGCGGTGTACGCCGGGACGAAGAACGCGGTACGCACCCTCCTGGAGGGCCTGCGGCAGGAGAGCACCGACGGGGTCCTGCGGACGACGTCGATCTCCCCGGGCTACGTCCGCACCGAGCTCATCGACACCGCCGTCGACGATCCGGCCGTGCGCGAGCAGGCCAGGCAGAACATGGCCGATCTCGGCATCGACCCCGCGGCGGTGGCCCGGGCGATCGCCTTCGCGATCGACCAACCCGACGATGTCGAAATCGGGGACCTGACCATCCGACCAACTCGCCAAGGCTGAGTGAGGCAGGGTCCCGACAAAAGTATTGCTAGCAATGATCAATGTTCCAGCAAATGACCGTTTTGGGTGACATGAACTGCTCATGTACCAGATATGCGGACCCCGGCATCTACGCCAAGATTCCCGAACGGACAGCGGCCCATCATCGGCAGGCTCGCGACAAGCGCTCTGTTGATCGGTGCGCTCGGGCTCGTCACACTTCCGGGGTGCGACGACGATGACCACCGTTCTGCCACGCTGCAGCGGGCGACCAAACCGGACGGCCGAAAGACGAAACGTTTCACCATCGCGGCGACGGGTGACTTCCTTCTGCACCGAATCGTGATGGATCAGGCGGCCTCCGACGCGCGCACCGAAAAGCAGGACGGGTACGACTTCATGCCGATGCTCGCCGGGCTCAATCCCCTGATCGGCCAAGCGGATCTGGGGGTCTGCCACATCGAGACGCCGTTGGCCTCGCGATCGGGGCCCTTCATCGGCTACCCGGTGTTCAACTCGCCACCGCAGATCGTGGACGCGATCCGCGAACTGGGCTACGACACCTGCTCCACCGCCTCCAACCACGCCATCGACCAGGGAGAACCGGGCGTGCGCCGGACGCTCGACACCCTGGACAAGGCGGGCATCAGGCATGCCGGTACGGCGCGCACCGCGGAAGAGGCGAAGAAGATCAACCTCCTGGACGTCAAAGGGGTAAAGATCGCACAGCTTTCCTATACGTACGGCACCAATGGCATGACGAAGCCCCCTGGAAAGCAATGGCTCGTGAACGACGGGCTGAACCCCGGCAAGATCCTCGCGGAGGCGTCCAGGGCCAAGGAATCCGGTGCCGGCATCGTGATAGTCAGCCTCCATTGGGGCCAGGAATACCAGCACGAGGCCACGCCCGAGCAGCGGCGCCTGGCAGCGACCCTGCTGCGCTCCCGCAATGTCGACCTGATCCTCGGCGGCCACGTACACGTCGTTCAGCCTTTCGAGCAGATCAACGGCAAGTGGGTCGCATACGGAATGGGTAATCAGGTCGCCAATCCGACGGCGGGCACCCAGGCCACCCACGAAGGGCTCGTCGCCCGGTTCACCTTCACCTGGGACTCCCACGGACGGCGGTGGAAAGAGCAGCCCTCCTTCGTCCCCACGCTCGTCGAGCCCGGCCCGCCCATCAGAGTCCGGACTCTCATCCGCGGCGATTCGGCGGACCAGGCGGCAATTGACGACACGACACGAGTGGTACGAAGCCTCGGATACGACGTTCCCGACGCTTCGGATCAGGTCACCTCAATGAACCTTCAACGCCCTGCGAGAAACTGACACCGCGCCCGCGCCCGCGGGCAGGACCGCGGCAGCAGGGTCGGAGCGCGGGACGGCGGCGGCGCGGACCTACGGTCACTCCCACAGGCGTATGCGCTTCCCGTGGCCGAAGTCGTTGAAGTCGGCGACCACGGCGCGCCAGCCGTCCGGGTCGGCGAGGTGGGGACCGTCTATTCCGCCACCGAACTCGACGAGACCCTGCTCGTTGACGTGCGCCGTGAAGTAGGTGCCTATGTAGGAGGTCTCCGTCCGGACGTCCCAGTGGTAGCCAGAAGCACGTGATCGTCGATCGCGTTGAGGCCCCGGCGGGCTTCTTCCCGGTGCGAGGCGTCCTCCGCGTCCAGGAACTTCACCAGCGTGCTGCGCGAACCGCATGACGGCGGTTCGCAGATCCCGCCCCTACTCCGCAGGAGTCCGACTCATCCCCGCTTTTCGACCAAGAGGAGCAGCGCGTATGTTGCGCCGAGCGTGATGAGCCGGCGGCTGCCCCGGACTTGCTGTGCGGGACGCCCGCTACGGCCGTGCGGTCGACCTGTCAGCGCAGGGTGCGCAGGGGAACCCGGCGGAAGGTGATCGTCTCGTACGGGCCGGCGTTGCCTGTTTCGTAGAGGACGCCGACGGTCCTGGCGTCGAGCTGGACCAGGTCCGAGTAGGCGGCCGGCAGACCTGAGAGGGCGAGTGCGGATCGCCAGGTGGACCCTTGGTCGGTGCTGACGCGGAGGGTCAGGGCGGCGCGGCTGTTCGGGTCGGCCGGGCCGGAGTAGAGCAGCGGCGCCTGGGGGCCGGACGGCTGGAGGACGCTTCCCTGGACGACCGGGCCGGTCAGTGTGGCCTGCGGACGGAAGGGTGTTTGCAGCGTTTGGCCGCCGTCCAGGCTGAGGGCGTCGGCGCGGGTGCCCGGGGCGGTGCCGTTGTGCTCGCGGGTGTTGAAGTAGACGCGGCCGTCGGGTAGCTGTGCGGCCGTCGTCTCGTTGACGTTGACGTAGCCGTCGGGATTGTCGTCCACGTAGCCGATGTGCCAGGTCTGGCCGTCGTCGTCGCTGTAGAGGGAGTGCCCGCCGTAGTACCTGGCCTCGGTGCCGGTGTCGGTGGAGCCGGCGGGTGGCGCGATCGAGTGGTTGGCCGGGACGACGAGGCGACCGGTGTGGGCGCCGCGGGTCAGCCGGATCGCGTGGCCGGGACCCGTGGCGTACCAGCGCCAGTTGCCGAGTTTGGTGGACGTGGTGATCTCGCGGGGGCTGGACCAGGTGGCGCCCTCGTTGTCGCTGGACTGGACGAAGACGCGACGGCTCTCGTCGGCCGTGACCTCGCCCCGCATGATCGCCGCCTCGCCGGCGGTGCCCGCGTTGTAGGTGGTGAGCAGGACGATGCGGCCGCTCTCGCTGACGACGGGCGCCGGGTTTCCGGACGTGTTGGGTCCGCTGTCCTGGACGACCTGGAGCGGTCCCCAGGTGCACCCGCCGTCGGTGGACCGCTTGACGACGGTGTCGATGTTGCCGGCGTCGCCCAGCCCGGCGGACCGTCCTTCGGCAAAGGCCAGCAGGTCTCCGGACTTCGTGCGGATCACCGCCGGGATGCGGAAGGCGCTGTAGCCCTCGGTGCCCGTCCTGTAGAGGACGGACGTCTCGCAGCGTGCGGCCTGTGCGCCCCAGGCGGGGGCAACGGCGCTGGTGAGGACGGTCGCGAATCCGGCGGCAAGGGCTGCGCTGCGAGTGAGGGACGGCATGCTCTCCTCCAAATCGCAGGACGTCCGATGTCCTACGTCCTAGGGAAGGTAAGGGTGCGCCTCAAGAACGTCAAGCCTAGAGGGCATCCGACGTCGGACGTAGGATGTCCCACATCCACCCCACTGGGAAGGCTCGATATGCACGAGGCACCTGAGAAACCACCGCCGATCCGTCGCCGTCCCTTCACCTGGCGACGAGCCGCTCTGACGTTCGCGGTCCTGCTCGTCGGGTCGCTGGTCAACCCCATGGCCGCCCGGTCGGACACCGCGGCCGCCCCCTTCTTCGATGAGCAGGTGCTGTTCAAACAGCGCGACTTCGGTTACGCGTGCTTCCGCATTCCGGCCGTCGTCCGGGCGAACGACGGCACGCTGCTGGCCTTCGCCGAGGGACGCGTCAAGGACTGCGGCGACGACGAGGACATCGACCTGGTGCTGCGCCGCTCGTCCAACGGCGGGCAGACCTGGGGGCCGCTGCAGGTGGTCTCCGAGGGCAACGGCGAGACACACGGCAACCCGGTGCCGATCGTGGACAAGCGCACCGGACGGATCGTCCTGGTGACCACGCACAACGGCCCCGCGCCCTGCCCGAACGGCTGCGACCGCGACCCGTACGTGCAGTTCAGCGACGACAACGGGGCGACCTGGTCGGCGCCCCGGGAGATGACCGAGGGCAAGCGGCCCGAGTGGAATTTCTGGTATGCGACGGGTCCGATGCACGGCATCCAGCTCACCCACGGGCCGCACGCCGGACGCCTCGTCGTCGGCGCCAACTACGAGATCAACGACGGCGTGAAGCCGCACGTCTACGGCACGCACCTGCTCTACAGCGACGATGCGGGCGCGACCTGGCACATCGGCGCGGAGGGCTCGTTCGACGACGGCTCGATCATCGCGCAGGAGATCACGGTCGTGGAACTGTCGGACGGCCGGGTCTACGCGCTCGCCCGCGAGCGGGGCACCGATCCGGGGCACCGCGCGTACGCGATCAGCAGTGACGGCGGCGAGACGTTCGACAAGCCGTTCCGGACCCTCGACCTGGCAATGCCGGACGTCCAGGCATCGACGCTGCGGCTGCGCTCGACCGGCGACGGGGACGCGGGAAACCGCATTCTCCTGTCGGCGCCGGCACATCCCGTCGCGCGGGAGGCGATGGCGGTGCGCTCGTCCTACGATGAGGGCCGTACCTGGCAGCCCTGGGACAAGGGCAAGGTCTTCTGGTGGGGACCGTCGGCGTATTCCGACATGGTCAAGATCGACGATGACCAGGTCGGGCTCTATTACGAGGCGGGAGTGTCCACGCCTTACGAGTCGATCCGCTGGGCACGTTTCAACGAGGCATATCTCGCCACGCCCAACGGCACACCGCCGGGGATTCCCGGGCCTCCCGCTCCCGGCCCGACGACTCCGGACCGTTCGGAGAATCACAATGACGCCTATGTCCGGGGCGGGGCGCAGCCAGTGCCCGGACGTTTCGGCAACGGTCTTGGCCTGGACGGCGTGGACGACCGCGTCGAGGTGCCTTTCGACAAGTCGATCGACGTCGGCGGCGGCGACTTTTCGATGATGACGTGGTTCCGGTATTCCGACACCACCGGGTCGCATGCGCTTTTCTGGGCGTACCGGGTAGGCAGCGGCACCACGCCGCAACTGTGGCTGCGCGCGGAACCGGCCTCGAATCGGATCCGGGCGCTGATCATGGTGGATCGGTTCAACATCAGCGTCCAGTCGGCGAGCGCCTACAACGACGGCCAGTGGCACCACGCGGTGCTGCAACGCGTTCGCGGACGGTTCGCGCTGAGCATCGATGGTGTGGAAGTCGCCTCGACGACCGTCCCGCCGGGTTCGGTCACGGAGGGCAAGGAATTCGGCGTCAACGGAATCCACATCGGGCAGCGGCTGGACGGCGTCGACCGTTTCCGCGGCACGCTCGATGACGTTCGCGTCTACCGGCGGGCGCTGAGCCCCACCGAACTGGATCTGATCCGGACGCGCAACGCACCGATCGGTGGAGAGCTCGGGCTCTCCCTCCCCTTGGAAAAGGTCGGCTGACCCGGAGCTACCGGGGCTTCCCGCGCCGCGGCGCGGGAAGCCCCGGTACACGAGAACGATGAGCGTGTCCCGTACTGATTGGGCTGGGAACGTCACCCGTCCAGGAACGTGCCGTATTCGGGATCGACGACCAGGACCACGGCGCCGAACAGCAGGGTCGCGGGCAGGATCCAGGCCAGCGCGACGCACAGCCGCATCATCCAGCCGTTGAGGGCGAGGCCGCCGAGCAGGATCGAGATGCCAAGACCCGCCCACAGCACGTCCGAGCGCCAGTCGCCTTCGGCGGCCCCGCCGCGCGGATGAGCGAGCTCGGCCTGGCCGGACGCCCGGCCGCACCCGACCTGGTCCGCCGCCAGTTCACCGCTGTCGCGCCGGACGTGCTGTGGTGCGGGGACGTCACACAGATCAACCGTTGCAGATGAGGCCGAAGGCGCACACCGCCCCCGGCGGTGGTGATCAGCATCAACTCGGCGCCCCAGCAGATCGACGAATACCGCCTTCTCGTTCACCCGGTGGTCCTGGGTGCGGGCGAGCGGATCTTCCTCGCTCCGCTCACCATCGAGTTGGACAGCACCATCGTGTTCAGCGGCGGAGCCGTCGCGCACGTCTTCGCGGCGCGCCCGCGACCAAGCTGATCGGCAACCGGGGGCGGGCGCCCTCGTCGGTGGCAGCCATGGGGGCCACCGCCTGTTGCGCGTCGATGTCGTTCGTCCTT
Source organism: Spirillospora sp. CA-128828 (assembly GCF_050945415.1). Classification (NCBI taxonomy): domain Bacteria; kingdom Bacillati; phylum Actinomycetota; class Actinomycetes; order Streptosporangiales; family Thermomonosporaceae; genus Spirillospora; species Spirillospora sp. CA-128828. The sequence goes on along the minus strand of NZ_CP191986.1, from coordinate 9,084,585 downwards.
GCCGAGTAGCTGTGGGTGCTCCACGTTTGGCCACCTGGCGCCACTGATCGAAGCGCTGTCGGGATAGATCGGGTCGCATCAGGCTTCTGGGACCGGTTGCCACTGCCGCAGAGACGATAATCCGTTGGTCCATGCCTCCGTGACCTCGCAGAATAAGGCTTCGTGGTCACCTTCGTCTGCATCCGCTGCGATCAGCGGCTCACGGAAGATCTCGTCGAGGTGCCCCTTCCGCCGGCGGTTGATGAGGAACTCCGCGGCCCGCAAGGGTTCCTGCCGGCACGGATGCCGCGAGGGACCTTTTCGATCGCCCCGGAGTTGGGCGGGTTCCTTCTCTGTCCGGACGACATCACCGGAGTTGATCTGCACCCCGACTCCCGGCGTCGCAACGGTTGCTGCGGCCTCGACGGGTTGGACGGCCCCAACCTGATCTGCGCCGGGTGTGGTGCCGAGGTCGCGACGAAACAGTCGGATTGCTGGTCGCAACGGCAGGTCACCCTGCCGCCGGCTGCGGTCCGGCCGTGGTCGACTTGATTGGGGCTGGTCTTGTGCCCGGCGATGACCGGGCGTGGGATTACAGTGCGATCCGTGGGATTCATGCGGGACCGTCGGGACGGCGTCCGGGCCGTCCGTGAGTTCGCAGAGGCGCGCGGCTGGACCTTCATCACCTCGGCGGAAGAGCACCGGGCCCTCCTCGAACGGCTGCACGGTGAGCCGTTCCATCCCGAGTACCCGGAGCCGACGCCGTACCTGGTGCCCGGCCGGCGACAGCATCGGCTGTTCCACGTCATGCGCGGTGCCCACCACGGAGGATCCGCGGTCCTGTTCCTTTACACGGCCGAGCAGGAGATCCTCGACGACGGGTTCGGCAGGCGCGGCCGGGAGAGTTCGAGCTACTGGATCGTCGCGCTGGTGGACCTGCCGACACGTGTCCCTCGCCTGCAGGTCACGCCCCGTACAGCCATGCTGCCGCCGCGGCCGGGGATCACCACGGCGGACCCGCGCATCGACGAGAACTTCCACGTCCACACCGACGATCCCGCATGGGCTTCCCGGGCGGTGAGCGGACTGGCCCCGATTCTGCTCCAGGGCACCGGCCGGGCGTGGCGGATCTCCGGGGCCGCCATCGTGACCTGGGAGTGGATCAGGGCCCGGCCGCCGGGCATCCCGCTCGACCGGGTCGACGCGGTACTGGATGAGTTGGCTCTCATCGCCGACGGGATCTCACGACCACCGGACAGGTCCAGGCCCGGGAATCTTGAAGATGCTTGATCACTTGCCCTGACGCCACCACAAGGGCCGGGGGAAGCCGTGTTGCTGAAGGTGTCGCTGGAACGCGGTCGGCGGGCGGGGGCGGTAACTGGAGGCTTCCGTGTCCTGTTCGCTGAGGCGTTGGATGTGATCGCGATTGCGGTCAGGACATGCTGGAGGTGGACCTTGGAGGTCCCGCCGTAGCGGTAGTGGCACATCCGATGGCCGTTGACGGTGCCCTCGACGCCCGAGCATGAATGATAGAGGCGCAGCCAGGCGGGATCCTGCTGGTCGGCGCGGTTCTTGGCCTGGATCCGGTGCAGATGCCGGGGTAGGAAGTCGATCGTTCGTGGTGGGGTCCGTCTGGTGCAACGGGACCGATCGGGACACGGTGCGTGGTGATTCTTGTGGAAGCGGGCCACCAGGCAGGGGGCCATCGCCGGGGCCTGGACCCAGGTGCCGGTGACCTTGCCGTTCGGGCAGGTCACAGTGCGGTGAGCGAAGTCGATGGCGACGGCCGAGGTGTAGCCGGCGTGAACCAGGATGTTAAGGCTTGCGCGCCACGCCACCGTATGCCCATATTGGCCCAGCGCTTGGGTGCGCAGCGGAGTGAACCCCGACCGCCAGTTGCCCCCGGTGCTGCTGGCCGAGGACGACGTGGTGACACGAAGGCGTGAGCATGCCCTCGCCCAGGTCTGGCCGACGCTGCTGGGAACGCTGCGTACGGTCGTCTCCGAGCCCGGTCACATACTCTTCGTTAGCGACGCGTCCGGAAATCTGATGTGGTCGGCGGGACAGCCAGGCACGCTGCGACAGGCCGAGCGGGTGCATCTGGTCCTGGGGGCGTCCTGGAACGAGGAGGCCGCGGGGACCAACGGCGTCGGGACCACCCTGGTGACGCAGCGGCCCTTCCAGGTATACGGCGCCGAGCACTACATGTCCGTGGCGACTTCCTTCACCTGCTCCGGCGCGGCGATCCGCGATCCACTGACCGGCGCTCTCCTGGGGGTCGTCGACCTGACCAACAGCGTGAAAGTCCCTCGCGAGCTGAGCCTCGCGGCCGTGACCGGCGCCGCCCGCCTGGCTGAATCGTGCCTGCGCGAGGCGGCCGACCGCGAGCATGCTCGGCAGCATGATCTCTACCTCGACCGCCTGACCCGTCGTATGGGCGTGCACAGCGCGATCGTCGCCCCGGACGGCCACGTCATCCATGCCGATCCACCCCGATGGCTGCCACAGCGCCTGCCCGGACCCCTCACAGAGGGGCTCACCCTGCTGCCCGATGGGCGACCGGTGATCGCCGAACGTCTGGCGCCCGGCGGTCCGTTCTTCGTCCTGGCGCAGTCCACCACGACCGAAGTTCAAGACGACCTGGTCTTCGGCGGACTGGGAGCCCGCCGTGCGTGGCTGCGGATCGACGGCATCAGCCAAGAGCTCAGCGGCCGCCATGGCGAATTGATGGCCGTCCTGCTGTCCACTCCCGGCGGTCTGACCGCTGAACAACTAGCCCACGAGATCTACGGCCCGGACGGGAAGGCGGTCACCATCCGCGCCGAACTGGCCCGGCTGCGCCGCCTGGTCGGCTATCGCCTCGCGTCTGAGCCGTACCGGCTGACCGGCCCGATCCAGGCTGACTTCATCGACTTTGACAATGACCTCGCTGCTACCGGGGTGAACGAACTACTTGATCGCTACCCAGGCCCACTGCTGCCCGCCTCCCGCGCTCCAGGAGTTGTGGCGCTGCGCCAACGGCTCCATCAACGGCTGCGCGACCGCGTGCTGAAAGACGCCAACGCCGACGCCATAACACGCTGGATGACCAGCCGGCACGGCCGAGACGACCAGGAAATCGCCCACGCACTGGACATACTGCGCCAGCCCCGGAGCACCAATGAACCCCGGCATCAGAGTGGCTCGAGTCCTTGATTCGGCTCCAGACACTGCTATGTCGATGGCGGTGTCCGCTCCAAAACAAAACGCTGACGGCGCCTCCCGCATCCTGATCAACGCTCCCCTGACATTGCCACCTCTCAAAAACATCAAAGCAATTCGCGCAGGGGCGTCGAGGTCGCCCTTGTCGAACCCTCTGGACCACTTCACCCACTGTCGCGCCGCCGACGCGGGCCGAGTTCAAGATCGAGCCGGAGCACGAAGTCGATAGCCGGGGCCACGAACAGCTGTTGAAGTCACCAGGTGCTGGTGGCGGCCCTTGGCTTGGAGTTCGGCGGCGGTGCGGCCGGAGGCTGCCAGGTGCTGCAGCGTCGAGTGGCGCAGTTGGTGGAGGGGCCAGCCGCGGCCATTCCTTCACTATGAACCGTCCGGACCTCAACAGAGTCGTCGAGGAGCAAGCGCGACGGCTCGAACATCCAGGCCTCTGCGGAGAAGTGGTGGGCCATCTCCGACACGATGCTGGACGCTTACGCCGACACACTGATGGCGGTCGCTGGCAACATGGTCGCCGGCATGTTTGCAAGCAAAGACCGCAACCGTGATCCCGCAGTCGTCGACAAGGTCGTCGTCGAGTTGGCCCCCGCCGCCGACTGGCAGTGGCTGGTCGGCCGGCCCAGCCCGATCACCTGGAGTCGATCGCAGGCCAACCCTGTGCGCAAGGGCGGAAGTGTGATCGTCGAGAGCCTCCGGACCGAGCGCCCCCACCACATCGACGCCCGCCACGGCTGGTCGCTGGACGTCACCACGGACGGGAGGTCGCCCGGGCCGAACCTCGCCGTCACTTCAATCAACCCCGGCACCATGACAGTTGCCCTCCTCTGATCACAGCCCGCAATGGCACGGGCCTTCTCCCGTAGCTGTCGGCTAAGATCGCTGCCGGTCGCCCGCCAGCACGGTCAAGGCGGGCACGGCCCCGATGGCCACTGGCGGGGTACCGCCAATGGGCTGTCCGCAGGCTCAACCCCGAACTCGTGCGCGCACGCTTTCGGCACCGCGATCGGTGGGGGATTTCAGCGAGGAGTCGAATGAGATGAGCGATCGGCCAGGGACCGAAAAGGCCAAGTCCAAGAGGTGGGTACGAATTTTCTTCGCGGCCGCTGGAGTGGCCCTCTTGGTCTGCGCGATATTCATGCTGGTCCTGGGCTCGCCGGCGGGCACCTACGTGCCGGTGCTCTTCTCCGCGTGCGTGACGTTCTATATGGCGCTCAGGTGGGACCGGCTCAGCGTCGGGGGATGGTGAACGGGCTGCTGTCCAATCGCTACTTCGGCCCTGGGGGCACGTTCGAGACAACACTGTCTTACCGACAGGCCGCCCACCCTGGGGACGCGTTCGGGAGAAGACCGCCGAAAAGAAAACAGGGCCCCTTCACGCACAGGTGAAGGGAGCCCGCCTTGTCACGCAGACCGTGTGTGTAACCGGCCAGCGCTAGTTGGTCGCCACGACCCCGCTCGCGGACGACGACTGCCCTGCGCTCTTCCCACTTGCGCTTCTCGTGGCGGGGCAGTTGCTGCACGTGGAGTTGCAGGTGACGCTGCTGTCGTAGATGCAGACGGTCATTATGACCTCCCAGATCTGTTTTCGAACCTCCGCCTAATGGGGGAGGCCCGACCTTATGGTCGGCGTGGGTAACTGTCCGCGTTCCAGTCCGTTTCGCAACCGTCCCCGATCCCCCGCCCCGACCGGCAACGGCCTGCAGCTGCTCGGCGTCCTTCTCTCGAACGTGGCCCACGCCGCCAACTGGACGAGCGGCGCAGGTCACGCGGTGTACGCGGCGCCGGTCCGTCGGGCGAATTCCGGTCCGGGCACGGCGGGATAAATCAGGCGGGAAGCGCGGCAACGCGGCCTGATAGCTGACGCGACAGGGTGAGGATGAAAAGCGCCGCTGCAGGTCGGCGGTCGGTCCGGGCTCCTGGGCGTGGCCCTGGGCGCGGTCGGCTTCGAGTAGTTGTCAACCAGCCGGCCACCCTCCGCTACCCGGGCGCTCGGGACACGTTCGGGAGGACGCCTGGATGGACGGCGTCCCCCACGGACCCCACCGAACACCGGGCCGCCGCAGCACTCAACGATTCTGCCGCAGCGTGAGGTTGAGACGGGGAGCGTCACAGACGATCCTTCCCGGCCGGGGCATCAGCCCCAGCCTTCCGGATCATCACCCCCACCAACACGATCTTCCGGACAGTCCCACGCCTCAAGCGTTTCCATGATCCTTCCTACGGAGTGGTGGGAAGCCGTCTATAGGCTTCGCGCCATGGTGCGGCGGCGGTTGGTGGTGGCGGGTTTCGTTGTGGCGATCCTGACCGGCCTGCTGTTCTGGCCGGTGGTTATGGGTTATACGCTCACCGCCGGCGAGAAGGCCGCGGCGGATGTCGCCGAATGCCACAGCGTGCGGACCGGGAAGACGACGAAGCTTGTCTGTACGGGCACGTGGCGCACCCAGGGCGGACACGCCGGCTCAGGCGAGATCTACGGTCTCGATCGCGACGACGCGGGACGCACCGGCGTGGCCGTGCGGATCGGGCCCATGGGCCCATACGCGGGCGGGTTTGCAAGGAACGGCATCTTGTTCATCGGCCTGATCCCGCTTGTTCTTGCGGCGGTGGTGCTGCCGGTGTTCGTCGTCGCTCTGGCCGGCCCCGGCAGGACCCTTGCCCGGCACCTGCTTGCCGAGCCCGGAGACGGGCTCGTCGTGCTCATCGGCCGGAAAGATGCGCGCCACCCGGACGGTCGGCCGTACGCCACCCGGGGTACCGCCAAGGCGCCACCTGGGTATAGCCGCCTCGAACTGCCCGGTCGGCACCGCAGGAACTACGAGCGCTCCACTTTGGAGGTGTTGGCGGGGATCTCTCGCGACGCCACGACGTTCTCTGCCCTGCATGGCTCCGGCGGTGAGCCCCTGATGATGATTGAGCGGCGCACGAGCAAGGACTACCAGCCGGAGTTCCTGATGCTCGATGCGACCGGTACCGCCAAGCTGATGGTGCGCCGTACGACCGTCCATCCCACCTTGCGCTACACGCTGCTGAGCCCTAACGGACAACAAGTCGGTTCGGCAAAGCCCGTGGGCAGCGGCGCCACGACCATGAAGGTCATGGACGTCCACGGCCGCGAGGTCGCGACGATGGCTCGGCTGGGACGCCGGTGGGTGCTGCGGGCCGTACCGTCCGCGCCGCCCCTACTGTGCGACGCAGCGATCATCCTCACGTTCTCCCTGATTGGCATGGACTGACGCGGCGAAGCTGGCGTCTGGCTTCCGTGAAAGCACACACTCTCGTTCTCCACAAACAGCACTCAGGGCCGGGGGCGGCGGGGCTGGCTCGGGCTGCCCGGTCATCCAGCGCAGCAGCCGGAACGCGCGCTCCTGTCGCTACTGGCCGAGGCTGCTGTATCTGTCAAGCCGCTGATTGGAGCTCTTCCGCGCGGGCGAGGTTGTCGGGGGGTCGGTTCTCCAGGAGCTTGAATACCTGGCGTGCGACAGTGCGTTTAGACAGCGGCGTGCTTCGCGTGGTGTCCTGCCCTCGCTGGGGCGTCGCTGGATGTAAGCCCTGGTCGTCGGGTCGACGTGGGTGCGAACCAGCACGATGGTGTGCAGTGCGCGGTTGAGATGTCGATCGCCGGAGCGGTTGAGCCGGTGGCGAGTGGTCAGACCGGATGATGCGGGGATCGGTGCGGTGCCGGCGAAGGCAGCAAACGCGGCCTCAGAGCGAAACCGGCCCGGGTGAGACCATCTCACCAGGACCTGCGCTGCGTTGATCGGGTCGACACCGACCAACTGCAGGAGTTCAGGCGCCATCGCTTCGACCAGGTCGGCGATCTCGGCCTCCAGGTCTACGGCCGCGGCGCGGAGCGCCTGGACGCGGATGGCCGTGCTGCGCGGAGCCTGGCCGGTCATGCGGTGTTCGATGGTCTGGGCAGGCTGGGCACGTAGCCGCGCAAGCCACCAGCCAAAGTCCGACACCAAGCTCTTCCCCCTCCTTCTGGCGAGGTGTTGCCCACGCTTGAAGTCGGAAAGCCACCGCTACAGGTAAACCTGAGCAACAGCGGAACTGGCGAATCGAGCATGGCGAGTGAAAAATTCACACTCAGGAAGATCGACAGGTTCAAGACCTACACCGACGGGTTCTCAGACGAAGCACATCGAGCCCAGAACGGGAGTTTGTTTGCCTCGTGCTCGATATCAAGAACGTGGGCACGGCCGAGGGCTACACCTACACCTCCGCCCACTGGGTAGGCGCAGACGGCAAGGTAGTGTCCAGCATTGACACCATCGGCGGAGTTTGCGAGGCCAAGGGGCTGCTTGGCGGCATTCTCGGCCAGGACAACCCCGAACCCGGGCAATACATATCAGGAACGATCAGCTACGACGTACCAACTGACCAGCCAGGCACGATCGCTGTCGAAGACCGAAACGGGATGCTGCTGTTCCTTATCAACTACGAACCGGAATCGGCTACGGTAAAGGTCACTCAGTAGCAGGATGAGGAGGGGAACACACATGGCTCAGAAGGTCATAGTTCAGATGACAGATGACCTCGACGGGGACGAGGCCAACGAGACGGTGTCGTTCGCCATCGACGGCAGGGCTTACGAGATCGACCTCAGCGAGAAGAACGCTGACAAGCTTCGAACCGCTCTTCACCCGTTCATGGACAAGGGGCGTCGACTCAAGGCGGTCAGGGGCGGCAAGGCTGCGGCTCGCAGCGCCAACAGCCGGGAGCGTAGCGCCGAGATTCGCGAGTGGGCGAAGTCCGCCGGCATCAAGGTGAACGAGCGCGGGCGCATCCCCGCCAACGTCATCGAGCAGTACGAAGCGGCTCACTAGCCGGACATGCGTAGAGGGACCCACCCATGCCGGTGGGTCCCTCTACGCATGTCCGCATGGAACCTGACTCGGCTCAGCTGGTGCGCACCTCGTCAGTTGATCCCTGACTCGGCTCACGATTCGGGGCCGGTTCCTGGCCATTCCAGTTTGGGAATCGTCCCCCCATGGGCGCCGAGCGGCCCGGTGCCATCGGATCCTCCCGGCTCCTTCCCGGCCATCCGGCAGGTGGGCTGGTCATCCCGGCAGGAGAACGTCTGTGTGCCAACCGCGTAGGTGTTCGTCCGCCGTCCGCCGTGTGTCGTCCGCCGTGCGTCTACCGCTCCCGGACTGCGTAGGTCAGGTGGGTCGCCCGCTGCGTCGGCTCCGCGCGGACCGGCTCCAGGGCCACGCGGCCCGGGTCCACGCCCTCGAACAGGCGGACTCCGGAGCCGAACAGTACGGGCGACAGCGCTATCGAGAACTCGTCGATCAGGCCGGCGTTCACATACTCCAGGATCGTCGTGCCGCCGCCCGCGATGCGGACGTCGCGGTCGCCGGCGGCCTCGCGGGCCTGGTCGAGCGCGGACTCGATGCCGTCGTTGACGAAGTGGAAGGTGGTCCCGCCCGGCCGCTCCCAGGGGTCGCGCTTCTCGTGCGTCACGACGAAGACCGGCGTGTGGAACGGCGCTTCCTCCGGCCACATCTGCTCGCCGGCGTCGAACATGCGCTTGCCCATCACGCTCGCGCCGGTGCGCTCGAACGTCTCCCGCGCGATGTCGTTGTCGCGCCCTTCCTCGCCGCCCTCGCCGAGCTTCAGGTTCTCCCGGAAGAACCGCTGCGGGAGGATCCACGCCTGCAGTTCCATCCACTGCTGCCCCATCAAGTCCCCGAGGGACTCGGGCGCGATGAACCCGTCCAGTGACATCGACACGCTGAAGAACACCTTGCCGGCCATCAGCCCTCCACTCCCTTCCGAACGATCTCGGTGACGTAGGCGGCCAGGTTGCTCAGGGTCTGCCGGCCGCCCTCGATCGCGTGGTACTTCTCGACCGCCTCTTCGCGCAGCTGCTTGGTGGGGAACACCGTGCGCATCTCGATCCGGGTCGCCGCCCCGTCGGGCGCGAACGTCAGGACCGACTCGAAGGCGTTCGGGTCGACGCGGGACTCACCGTGCAGCAGCGTGATCCGCTCCGGTGGGACGATCTCGGTCCAGGAGATCCACTCCTGGTAGTCCGTCCCGTCCGGTCCGTGCATCACGAAGTCCCACTCCCCGCCGACGCGGAACGCGAAGGCCCGCGTGGTGGTGGTGAACCCCTCCGGCCCCCACCACCGCGACAGGTGCCGCACCTCGGTGAACGCCTCGAACACCAACTCCCGCGGGGCGTCGATGACCCGGGAGATCACGATCTCACGGTCGGCCGTTGCGGACTGCGCCGGCGCTCCTCGTCCCATCGCGCTCATCAGCTACTCCTCCTGCCTTGCCTGCTTGAGGTCCTGCACGTATGCGTCCAGCCGGTCGAAGCTCTCGTTCCAGAACCGCTCGAACCCGCCGGCCCACTCGTGGACCGGCCGCAGCCCGCGGGCGTCAAGGCCGTACAGGCGCTGCTTGCCTGCCTTGCGGTCCCGCACCAGCCCGACCTCCCGGAGCACCCGCAGGTGTTTGGACGCCCCCGGCTGGGTCATCCCCAGCTCCCGGGCCAACTCGGTCACCGGCCGCTCACCCGCCCGCAGCAGCACCAGGATCTCCCGGCGCTGCGGCTCGGCGATCGCGTTGAAGACGTCCGACGTCGTCGCTGCTCGTGCCATGGTCGCCATCATATGCCCATATCGGCATATGTCAAGCGAGAGAGGAATCAGGCGGGTCTTGTCAGATGGCGATCGTGACCCTTGTCACCTGGCTCGGCTCAGGCTAGGGCGCACCTCCTCAGTTGATCTGGGCCAGCGCGTCGCGCAGGTCAGGCGCGAGTAGGCCCTCGCCGGTCAGGGGTGGGGACTCACTTATGCCGGTGGGTCCCTCTACGCATGTCCGCATTGGAACGCGACGTGGACGTGATGGGGCTGCCAACACGGAGCAGAAACCGGCGGCGGACGTGTCCAAGGTCGGGCAGGGCGCGGTCAGTTACGTGGTGAGACAGGGGACGGGGCGACCATTACGGGTCATCCGACATGACCGGTACGAACAAGCCGAACCCGACACCCGCCAGCGGTGCGCGGCACCTCTTGCCGCTTACCGTCTGGCTCTCAGACCAGATGATCAGCAGTGACGGGCTCGCAGAGCTCCTGCATCAGACCGGCGAACTCGCTCACGCGGTCGTCCACGCCCACCCTGACGACAAGGCGGATCTCTACGCGAAGCTGGGGCTGAAGATGACGTACTACCCCGGACACAACTAGTGGAAGCCAAGGTGAACCCGGCTTCCACATGTGCTGATGGCTTGTGTCCGAGGGGGGACTTGAACCCCCATGCCCCGTAAAGGGCACTAGCACCTCAAGCTAGCGCGTCTGCCTATTCCGCCACCCGGACCGGTCGCAGGCCGCAGCGGGGCTGCGGCGGGCTTCACCATACCAAAGGAGACGAGTCGCGGCGAAGTCGATCGGCGGGGCACCATGGGACGGTACGCGAGGACGCGAGGAGATCACTGTGGTTCAGCCGACCGCTGAGGACGAGGTCGTCCGGCTCTGCCAGGAACTGATCCGGATCGACACCAGCAACCCGGGCGATCATTCGGGGCCGGGGGAGCGGGCGGCGGCGGAGTACGTCGCGGAGAGGCTCGACGAGGTCGGGCTGGAGTCGCGGATCTTCGAGTCGCATCCGGGGCGGGCCAGCCTCGTGGCGCGCATCGAGGGGGAGGACCCGGGGCGGGACGCGCTGCTGCTGCACGGGCACCTCGACGTCGTGCCGGCGCGCAGGGAGGACTGGACGCGGGATCCGTTCGGCGGGGAGATCGCGGACGGGTGCGTCTGGGGCCGCGGGGCCGTGGACATGAAGGACATGGACGCGATGATCCTCGCCGTCGTCCGGCAGCGGCTCAGGGAGGGGCGCAAGCCTCCGCGGGACGTGGTGCTCGCCTTCCTGGCGGACGAGGAGGCCGGGGGCAAGTGGGGTGCGCAGTGGCTCGTCCGGGAGCACCCGGAGCTGTTCGAGGGGTGCACCGAGGCCGTGGGGGAGGTCGGCGGGTTCAGCCTGACGGTGCCCGGGGACCGGCGGATGTACCTCATCGAGACGGCGGAGAAGGGCATCGGATGGATGAACCTGACCGCCACCGGGACGGCCGGGCACGGGTCGATGGTGCATCCGGACAACGCGGTCACTGCCGTGGCGGCGGCGGTCGCGCGGCTGGGGTCGCACGAGTTCCCAGTGCGGCTGACGAAGTCGGTGCGGGCGTTCCTGGAGCGGGCGTGCATGGCCTACGGGGTGGAGTTCGATCCGGAACGTCCTGAAAAGTGCCTTGACGAGATCGGGCCGCTGGCGCGAATGATCGGGGCGACGCTCAGGAACACCCTCAACCCCACGCGGCTGGATGCCGGATATAAGACGAATGTCATTCCGCAAAGCGCTACGGCTCAGGTGGATGGACGGTTTTTGCCCGGATATGAGGAGGAGTTCTTCGCAGTAGTGGACGAACTTCTCGGGCCGGACGTCCAGCGTGATTTCGTCCACTATGACCATGCGGTCGAGACGGACTACGAGGGGGCGCTCGTCGCGGCGATGGAGGCGGCTCTGACCTCGGAGGACGCCGGAGCGCTGCCGGTGCCGTACTGCCTCAGCGGCGGGACGGACGCCAAGTCGTTCGCCCGGCTGGGCATGCGGTGCTTCGGTTTCGCGCCGCTGAAACTGCCCCCAGAGTTGGACTTTTCCGGAATGTTCCATGGGATCGACGAACGCGTTCCGGTGGACGGGCTGCGTTTCGGCGCCAGGGTCCTCGACAAATTCCTTGATCGCTCCTGAATTTGCCATCACCAATGCGTTCCGTGGTGCTATCGTCACCATTCGTTGAGGGCGGGTTTGTCGCAACGGAAGGTGTCCGGTGGCAGGTGACGCGGCGCGGATTCGGACGGTTCCCGTCCGGCTGAGTCGCGTCGCCGTCCGGCGGCTGCTCGTCCTCGGCGGGCTGCTGGTGGCGGGCTGGCTGCTCGGGTGCGCCGGGCATTCGGCGCACGCCGACGAGGTGCCGCCCGTGCCGCGGCCGGCGGGTGTCGTCGCGAAGACGCCCCTGCTGAAGGCCGCGGTCACCACCGTCCACGAACGCGAACCGGTGCGCCGGGTCGTGCGTGCGGTGGCGCAGAAGGCGAAACCCGGCCCGCATGTGCGGGACGCGTCGCCGCCGAAGCCGGCGGTGCCGCCCGCACAGGTGGCGGGGCATGAGGTCGCGCCGCCCTCGCCGAGGGGCATCCCGGCGGCGAAGATCCACCGGCGGCCGGTGCGACCCGTCGTTTCCGCCGTTTCCCGAGCGCGCACGAGCATCGGGCATGGGGCGCGCCATGCCGTCCGGCACCACCGGGCGCCGCTGCCGGCGCCCGAGCGGCCCGGCACGCATTCGGCGGCCGGCGCCGTCGTCGTCCCCGGCGCGACCGCGGGCATCCCGGTCACCGGAACGTGGGCTCCCGCCCCGCCTCGTGCGGCGCGACCGCGCGTCTCCGGCGCGCTGCCCCCGGCCGTCCGCACCGCCGCGGACGAGCCGTCCTTCGCGCCCGACTAATCCCCGATCACAGGCTCCGGACGGGCGCCCGTGCGGCTCGGGCGCGCCGATCCGGTCATTCGCCGTGCCCTTCCGCGCGGCATTTCCCGAGACACGTGTGTCTCTCACCATCTCCCCGAACGGAGCATCATGCGAACGTGGGCAAAAGGCACATCCCGTGCCGCGCTGCTCACCGCGGGCTTTGTCGCTCTCGGTGTCAGCGCCATCCCCGGTACCGCCCTCGCCGACATCACGAACGGCAACGGCGGCGTCCTGAGCGGCAACCAGGTGGACGTGCCGATCTCCGCGCCCGTCGACGTCAGCGGCAACGGCGTCACCCTGCTCGGCAACGGCTACGCCACCTCGCACGGCGGCGTCAAGATCCACAAGCGCGACGGCGGCCGGCGGACGTCCGGCGCGCACGGCATCGCGTCCGGAAACCAGGTCAACGCCCCCATCTCGGTCCCGGTGAACGTCTGCGGCAACGCCGCCGCCGTCCTCGGCGAGGCGGACGCGGGCTGCAAGGGCGGCGCGACGGTCAATGACGGCGGCACGCGCGGTCAGCGCACGAACGGGACGAACGGTGTCCTCGCCGGAAACCAGGTGAACGCGCCCATCTCCATCCCCGTCAACGTGTGCGGCAACGCGGTCGCGGCCGTCGGCGACGCGGTCGCGGGCTGCGAGGGCGGGTCGCTCGTGAAGAACGGCGGAAACACCGGTTCCGGGCAGAAGACGTCCGGCATCTTCGGCGTAGGCGCCGGCAACCAGGCCAACATCCCGATCAGCGTGCCCGTCGACGTCTGCGGCAACGCCGTGGGGCAGGCGGCGGCGTCCTGCGAGGGCGGCGCGTCCGTCCGCAACGGCGGCCATCGGACGGGACGGCAGACCACCAACGGCGCCTTCGGCGTGCTCTCCGGAAACCAGGGCAACGCCCCGGTCAGCGTCCCGCTGACCGCCTGCGGCAACGCCGCGGCACTGGTCGGACGGGCCGGCGCGTTCTGTGAGGGCGGTGCGCACGCGCGCAGCGGCTCCGGCGGCGACCAGCACACGTCCGGCGTGGGCGGAGTCCTCTCCGGAAACCAGGGCAACGCTCCGATCTCCCTCCCCGCCGAGGTCTGCGGCAACGCCGCTGCCGTCGTCGGCCTGGCCGCCGCGAGCTGCAACGGCCAGACCCTGGTCGAGGGGCCCCACGGGTCCGGCGCCCAGACGTCCGGTGACCACGGCGTCGGCACGGGCAATCAGGGGAACGCGCCGGTCGAGAACCCCGCCGAGGCGTGCGGTAACGCGGCCGCCGTCCTCGGCCTCGCCTCGGGCCTGTGCGAGGAGGGCCCTGGCCACGGCGGCTACCACCCCTACTCCCGCACGACCGGCGCGGCCATCCCGTCGCGGCCCGCGACCACGCCCGGCGTGAACGGGCTGGCCAAGCTCGTCGCGTTGCCGAAGGCGAGCGGCCTGCCGAAGGCGAGCGGCCTGCCGAAGGCGAACGGTCTGCCGAAGGTCAAGGGTCTGCCGGCGGTCGGTTCCGCGGCACGGCCTGGTGGGCTGCCCAACGCGAACGGCCGCCGTGCGACGGGTGGTGTTCTGCCGCGACTGGACGGGGTGACCAATGTCGGGTCCACCGGGAAGCAGCTGGTCAAGGGCAAGGGGCCGGCGCTCGGCGACGGCGGTGCGCCGATTCCGGTGTCGCTGCTCGACACGCAGGCCCTGCCGGGTGGCGCCGGCCTGCCCAAGATCAACGGTCGGCGCGCGGCGCACGGTGTGCCCGTGGCCGGGAGCCTGCCCCGGGTGGACGGGCCGGCGAAGCTGATCGCGCTGCCCAAGGTCCACGGGCTGCCGTCGGCCGACGGCCTGACCAAGGTGCCGGGCGCCCGCCTGCCGGTGGGGAAGGCGGGGAGCGCGCTTCCGTCCGCCGGGACGCTGCGGAAGGCGGGTGCGAAGCCCGCACTGGTCTCCGCCGTCCCCGGTGTGCCGCGCGGGCGGGCGCTGCCCGCCACGCCGGTCGTGCCGGTCGCGGGCCACCGGCTGCCCAAGGTGGCTGGGCCGGCGGTCGGCCACGTTCCCGCGACGGACGGGATCGGGCAGGTCAGGAAGGTCGCGGCCGAGCAGAAGATCACGTCCGGGGCGCAGGCCGGCTCGCTGCGGGCGCCACTGGTGGCCGGGGTGCTGGCCGCGGTGGCCGGCGCGCTGGCGCTGACCCGCCGCGTCGGGACGGCCCGCCGCTAGCCCCGCGGAAGAGGCCGGCGTGGCGGTGCGGCCACGGTGCGGCGAGCCGCGGAAGATCTTCGCCCGTCCCGGAAGGCGCGGTCCGGGGCGGGCGAAGCCATGCCGGAAGGCCGATCCCGGCCGGATCGGTAACGATACGTCAGGGGGTCCGTACGTGGTGCTACGCTCCGGACGGACCGCAGGGAACGGTCAGAACGTGCGGACCGCACGGATGACCTTGCGGCGGAGTTGAATACGACGGCGTCCGTCCGGGTACAGGCGCAACCGATCGATCTCCCAGCCGCCGCGTTCCGCGTGCTCGGTGAGGATCTGCCGGGCGGTATCACGCGTGGTGCCGCGGGGCAGTGACAGGACGAGGTAGGTGTACTCCGCCATTGCGACCATTATTACTTGGTCTAACGGCCGTCCGGCACCGTACCGTGGCCTCCCGGTCCACGCGGAGTCCGGCGGCATGTCATCCTGTCGGAGGCGTGCGGCGGTGAGAATCCCGTCCCTCGCAAGGGGCGGCACGATGATCGTGGGACGGCGGCGGGAGCGCCCGGGCATGAACGCGCCGTCATGCGGCGTTGTAGGAAGCCGGTAAGAAAGAGCCTGTGTAAGAAGAATCGAGACTGCGAGGTTGGAGCGACTGTGCCAGCCAAGAACGGCACCGCGAACAGTGGCCGGGGCAACGGCGCGGCGACGCGCCTGGTGATCGTCGAGTCGCCCGCGAAGGCGAAGACGATCGCCGGGTACCTGGGCCGCGGCTACATCGTGGAGTCCAGTATCGGCCATATCCGGGATCTCCCGGGGAGCGCCTCGGAGGTGCCGGCCAAGTACAAGGGCGAGCCGTGGGCGAAGCTCGGCGTGAACGTCGAGCAGGACTTCGAACCGCTCTACGTGGTCAACACCGACAAGCGGCAGCAGGTCCAGAAGCTCAAGAAGCTGCTGGCCGAGGCGGACGAGCTGTTCCTCGCGACGGACGAGGACCGGGAGGGCGAGGCGATCGCCTGGCACCTTCAGGACGTCCTGAAGCCGAAGGTCCCCGTGCACCGGATGGTCTTCAACGAGATCACCAAGGACGCGATCCAGCGCGCCGCCGCGAACCCGCGCCAGCTGAACATGCGCCTGGTGGACGCGCAGGAGACGCGCCGCATCCTGGACCGGCTCTACGGGTACGAGGTCAGCCCCGTCCTGTGGAAGAAGGTCATGCCGAAGCTGTCGGCGGGCCGCGTGCAGTCCGTGGCGACGCGGCTGGTGGTCGAGCGGGAGCGGGAGCGGATCGCGTTCGTCCCCGCCCACTACTGGGACATCGCGGCACAGTTCGACACGCACAAGGATGAAGAGCCCACGGTGTTCAAGGCCGGGCTCATCTCCGTGGACGACAAGCGCGTCGCGCAGGGCCGTGACTTCGCGGCCGACGGCACGCTGAAGACGCGGGACGTGCTGCACCTGGACGAGCCGGCGGCGCGTGCGCTGGCGGAGCGGCTCCGCGGCCGCCCGTACGAGGTCAAGTCGGTCGAGCGCAAGCCGTACACGCGCAAGCCGTACCCCCCGTTCCGGACGACGACGCTTCAGCAGGAGGCCAGCCGCAAGCTGAGCTTCTCCGCGAAGTACACGATGTCGGTCGCGCAGAAGCTGTACGAGAACGGCTTCATCACCTACATGCGAACCGACTCGATCACGCTGTCGGAGACGGCGATCACGGCCGCGCGGCGGCAGGCGGCGTCGCTGTTCGGCGGCGAGTACGTCCCGGACAAGCCGCGCGTCTACGCGTCGAAGGTGAAGAACGCGCAGGAGGCGCACGAGGCGATCCGCCCGGCGGGCGAGACGTTCCGGACGCCGGCGGAGACGGGCCTGTCCGGCGACCAGTTCCGCCTCTACGAGCTGATCTGGAAGCGGACGATCGCGTCCCAGATGAAGGACGCCGCGGGCCAGTCGGTGTCCATCCGGGTCACGGGGGTCTCGACCCGGAACGAGCGGGCCGAGTTCGGCGCGACCGGTAAGACGATCACCTTCCACGGCTTCCTCAAGGCGTACGTGGAGAGCGCGGACGACCCGTCGACAGACCGCGACGACCAGGAGCGGCGGCTGCCGAACCTGGCGGAGGGCGACCCGCTGACCGCGAACGCGGTGGACGCGGAGGGCCACTCGACCCGTCCGCCCGCCCGCTACACCGAGGCCAGCCTGGTCAAGGAGCTGGAAGAGCGGGAGATCGGCCGCCCTTCCACCTACGCCTCGATCATCGGGACGATCCTGGCCCGCGAGTACGTGTTCAAGAAGGGCACGGCGCTCGTCCCGTCGTTCCTGGCGTTCGCCGTGGTCAACCTGCTGGAGCAGCACTTCGGCAACCTGGTCGACTACGACTTCACCGCCCACATGGAGGACGGTCTCGACGAGATCGCGCGCGGCGAGGCCGAGCGCGTCCGCTGGCTGACCCGGTTCTACTTCGGCGACAGCGGTGAGGAGGGCCTCAAGGAGCTGGTCGGCGACATCGGCGACATCGACGCCAAGGGGATCAGCTCGTTCCCGATCAAGGACACCGACATCGTGGTCCGGGTCGGCCGGTACGGGTCCTACCTCGACCGCGACGGCGAGCGGGTCAACATCCCCGACGACCTTGTGCCGGACGAGCTGACCGCCGAGAAGGCCGAGGAGCTGATGGCGCAGCCGTCCGGCGACCGGGAGCTCGGCACCGACCCGGAGACGGGCCGCACGATCGTCGCCAAGTCGGGGCGGTTCGGCCCCTATGTCACCGAGATCCTGCCCGAGCCCGCGCCGCCCGCCGACGGGAAGAAGCGGACGAAGAAGGCCGACACCCCCAAGCCGCGCACCGGTTCCCTCTTCAAGTCGATGTCGCTCGACTCGATCACGCTCGACGACGCGCTGAAGCTGCTGGCTCTGCCGCGCACGCTCGGCGAGCTGGACGGCGAGCCGGTGACCGCGCAGAACGGCCGTTTCGGTCCCTACATCAAGCGGGGCACCGACAGCCGCTCGCTCGGCTCGGAGGAGGAGCTGTTCACCGTCACGCTGGAGCAGGCGAAGGAGCTGCTGGCCCAGCCCAAGCAGCGCGGCCGCCGGGCCGCGGCTGCCGCTCCGCTGCGTGAGCTGGGCAAAGACCCGGCGAGCGGGGAGCCGGTCGTGGTGAAGGAGGGGCGTTTCGGTCCCTACGTGACCGACGGTGAGACGAACGCGTCCCTGCGCAAGGGCGACGAGGTCGAGTCGATCACGATCCAGCGCGCCGCCGAGCTGCTCGCGGAGCGCCGGGAGAAGGTGGCCGCGGGCGGCGGGAAGAAGAAGACGGCAACCCGGCGCCGAACCTCCGCAAAGTCCGGCTCCTAGGGACATCTACGCCGATACCCTGACCGACATGACCAGAACGGGCGCACCTCGGCCGCACCCCGCAGCCTCACCGCCGCCGGGCGTTTCGTCGCTTACCTCGGCCGTGCCGTTCCAGCGGCTACGGATCGTGTTGTCGTTGTCCAGCGTCGCCCAGTGGCTCAGCGTCCCCGCGCTGACCGCGATGGCCGCGACGCTGACCCGCGACGACGACCCCGCCACCACCGCGCAGGCGGTCGGTGGCACGCTCGCGCTGATGCTGCTGCCGGCGGTGGTGCTCGCACCGCTCGGGGGCGTGCTCGCCGCCCGTGTCGACCGCCGGCTGATGCTGATGATCACCGACGTGCTGCGGCTGGTGGTCGTCCTGACGGTGCCGCTCGTGGACATGCTGCCGTGGACGCTCGCGGCGGCGTTCCTCGTCTCCTGCCTGAGCCTGCTGTGGGTTCCGGCGGCGCGCGCGTCCCTGCCCGCCCTGGCCCCGGACGAGGAGCTGCGTCCCGCCGCCCGCCGCACCGCGACCCGTGTGCTGCACGGCCCGGCCCCGGCCGCCGCACTGCTGTTCGCCGTCCTCGCCCTCATCGCGGGCGGGACGCTCGGCGAGGGCTCCCGCGCCGACCTCGCGCTCTACGTGACGGCGGGTCTCTTCCTCGTCGCGACCGCCGCCGTCGCCACGATCCGCGAGATCCCGGTGACCGAGCACGCCGCCGTCCCCTCGCCGCTGAAGCTGATCTTCCAGGGGCCGGGGACGGCCGCCGCGCGCGGGCTCGGCCTCGCGATCGCCGGCGCCTCCGTCACGGCGGCCGCGGTCGTGGCCGTGGCCCGCGTCCACACCGGCGAGCTGGGAGGCGGCGACGCCGGGTACGGCACGGTCCTGACCGGGCTCACCGTGGGGTTCGGTTTCGGGTTGTTCCTCGGGCCGCGCGCCCTCGTCCCGTTCAGCCGCCGCAGGCTCCTCGGCCTTGCCGTGATCGCCGCCGCGCTGGCGCTGGTCGTGCTCGCCCTCGTCCAGAACCTCGTCGTCGTCGAGTTCATGACGGCGTTCCTGGGTGTGTTCGCCGGCGCCGCCTGGTCGAACGCCAACGCCGCGGTGAACGACCCCGACGCGTCCGAGGACAGCCGCCCGTCCGCCTACCTGCGGTCGGTCGCGCTCGTCACCGTGCTGGTCGCGTTCGCCGCCGTCCCGCTGATCGCCGGGGCGCTCGGCTCCCACCGGATCGACATCGGCGGCGGCTACGACTTCCACGGGTCGAACGCCGCGCTGCTGATCGCCGCCGTCGTCGCCCTGCTGTCCGGGCTCCTCGCGTACCGGAGGCTGGACGACCGGCGCGGCATCCCGCTCGTCCCCGATCTGCGCGCGGCCCTGCGCGGCGAGATCTACACGCCGCCGGAGCAGGCCGTCGCCGCGCCCCAGCAGCCCGTCCGCCGCAACCGCGGCGTGTTCGTCGCGTTCGAGGGCGGCGAGGGCGCGGGCAAGACCACCCAGGCGCGGCTCGCCGCGATCTGGCTCCGCGACCACGGCTACGACGTCGTCACGACGCACGAGCCGGGCGCCACCAAGATCGGCATGCGGCTGCGCGCGATGCTCCTCGACCGCGACACGACGGGCCTGTCCGTCCGCGCGGAGACGCTGCTGTACGCCGCCGACCGGGCCGACCACGTCGCCAACGTGATCAGGCCGGCGATGGACCGGGGCGCGATCGTGGTCAGCGACCGCTACGTCGACTCGTCCCTCGCCTACCAGGGCTTCGGACGGCAGCAGCCCGTCGAGGACATCGCGCGGGTCAACGCGTGGGCGACCGGCGGGCTCGTCCCGGACCTGACCGTCCTGCTGGAGATCCCCCCGCAGGCGGGCCTGAACCGGCTGTCCGCGCCCGCCGACCGCATCGAGTCGGAGTCGGCGGACTTCCACGAGCGCGTCCGCGCGGGCTTCCACGCCCTCGCCGAGGCCGACCCGGACCGGTACCTGATCCTGGACGCGAGCCGCCCGCAGGGCGAGCTGAGCCGCGAGATCCAGTACCGCATCCGCGAGATCCTTCCCGACCCCGTCCCGGCCGGCACCGAGGACGTCACGAGCACGTTCCCGGTCATCACGGACTACTGATCCGGCTAGCCTCTTTCCCATGAGCGTGTGGGACGACCTGGTCGGGCAGGAACCCGTCATCGCGCAGCTGTCATCGGCCGCCGGGGGAACGGGCGGCCCTGCGCACGCGTGGCTGTTCACCGGGCCTCCCGGTTCCGGACGCGTCGCCGCCGCGCGGGCGTTCGCGGCGGCGCTGCAGTGCACGGAGACGCCGCGGGGATGCGGGCACTGCGCGTCCTGCCACCAGGTCCTCCAGGGCACGCACGCGGACGTGGAGGTCGTCCGCCCGCAGGGGCTGTCGTTCGGCATCAAGGACGCCCGCGCGCTGGTGCTGCGGGCCTCGTCCTCGCCGAGCGGGCACGGCTGGCAGATCGTGCTGTTCGAGGACGCCGACCGGGCCACCGAGGGCGCCGCGAACGCGCTGCTGAAGTCGATCGAGGAGCCGCCGGCGCGGACGATCTGGCTGCTGTGCACGCCGTCGCCGGAGGACCTGCTCATCACGATCAGGTCGCGCTGCCGGCTGGTGACGCTGCAGACCCCGCCGATCGGGGCCGTCGCCGACTTCCTCGTCCAGCGGGACGGTGTCGAGCGGGAGACCGCCGAGGTGGTGGCGCGGGCCGCGCAGGGGCACATCAGCCGCGCCCGCCGGCTGGCCTCGGACCCCCGGATGCGCCGGGTGCGCGACGACGTGGTGGCGATCCCGCGCCGGCTGACCGGGGTGAGCCCGGCGGTGGCGGCGGCGGAGACCCTCGTGAAGGCGGCCGAGGCGGAGCGGAACTCTCAGACCGCCGAGCTGAACGAGACGGAGACGTCCGCCCTTCGCAAGGCGCTCGGCGAGAGCGAGAAGGGGCGGATGCCGCGCGGCACGGCGGGCGCGCTCAAGGAGCTCGAAGTCCGGCAGAAGTCGCGGGCGACGCGCGTGCTGCGCGACGCTCTCGACCGGACGCTGCTCGACCTCGCGTCCTACTACCGTGACGTGCTGACGCTGCAGCTGGGGGCGGGCAGCGAGCTGGTCAACATCGAACTCGGCCCCGAACTGCGGACGGCGGCGGGGACGGGACGCCCGGAGGACACCCTCCGCCGCCTCGATGCGATCATGGACTGCAGGGAGAGGCTGGCGGCGAACGTCAACCCGCAACTGGCGTTCGAGGCGCTCGCCCTCGCCCTGCGTACCGGCTGACATCGCATCGCGTGACACTTGCGTACGGCTTACAAGAGATGTCCCTATTCGTTACATTTCCGTACGCGTCTCTCAACAAGCGCACAAGTAGCGTCTGCTGGCTGATCAACAGAAAAGCGGGCTAGTCACCCCCACGGCCAGGAGGTCTGCTTTGCGGCGAGCCTTGATTTCCGTCGCGTGTGCCGTCACCACCATGGCGGCTCTCGCGTTCCCAGCGTCAGCGGCTCCGAACCCAACGCAGGCGAAGGGTGCGGAGTCGGAGTATGTCGTCCTCTACAAGGAGGGCGTTTCTCTAGGTTGGGCCCACCAGGCCGTCAGGGCGGCCGGTGGCAAGGTCGTCCACGAGAACCGTGACGTGGGCGTCGCGACCGTCCGTTCGGACAACCCGGAGTTCATCCACGCCGTGATGAACCAGCGGGCGCTGGAGGGCGTCGCGCACAACCGGGTCATCGGCGAGGCACCGAAGACGAAGAAGAAGGCCGCCAAGATCGAGCGGCTGGTCGGCGTCAAGGGCGCGAAGAACAAGGTCGCCCTGACCGGCAAGCCGTCCAAGGACACCGAGCCGCTCGCGGATCTGCAGTGGGACATGAAGCAGATGCACGCGACGGCCGACGGCTCGTACAAGAAGGAGCCGGGCGACAAGCGCGTGCTGGTCGGCGTCCTCGACACCGGTGTCGACGGTGACCACCCGGACATCGCGCCGAACTTCAACCGGAGGCTCAGCCGGAACTTCACGCACGACATCCCGACCGACGCCAACGGCAACGAGGTCGACGGACCCTGCGAGTTCAAGTCGTGCGTCGACCCCAACAACTGGGACGACAACGACCACGGCACGCACGTCGCGTCCACGATCGCCTCGCCCCGCAACGGCCTCGGCATGGCCGGCGTCGCGCCGGACGTGTCGATCGTCAACCTGCGGGTCGGCCAGGACTCCGGCTACTTCTTCCTCCAGCCGACCGTCGACGGCCTGACCTATGCGGCCAAGAACGGCATCGACGTCGTCAACATGTCGTACTACATCGACCCGTGGCTGTGGAACTGCGGCAACAACCCCGCCGACAGCCCCGAGGACCAGCTGGAGCAGCGGACGATCATCAAGGCCGCCCAGCGGGCCCTCGACTTCGCGCACAAGCGGGGCGTCACGCTGATCTCCGCCGCCGGCAACGACTTCGTCGATTACACGAAGACGAACGACGACGCGACCAGCCCCGACTTCCCGTCGGTGCCGGGTGAGGAGCCGCACGACCGGACCGTCCCGGCGAGCTGCGTGTCGATGCCGTCCGAGGGCGAGCACGTCATCCCGATCTCGGCGACCGGCCCGAGCGGCCGCAAGTCGTACTACAGCAGCTTCGGCAACGGGTACGTCGCGGTGGCGGCGCCCGGCGGCGACAAGGTCGACAACGCGGACCAGCGTCCGGACGACAAGGGCGGCATCTGGGCGGCCTACCCCGAACGGCTCGCGAAGGCGCGCGGCGAGCTCAACGCCGATGGCACGCCGAACGTGCCGTACATCATCCGCAGCTGCAAGGGCGACAAGTGCGCCTACTACCAGTCGCTGCAGGGCACGTCGATGGCCTCGCCGCACGCCGTGGGCGTCGCCGCGCTCATCGTCAGCAAGTACGGGCACCGGGACCGCCAGGGCGGCCTGACCCTGGACCCGGGATTCGTCGAGAAGATCCTGCGCGGCACCGCGACCGCAAAGGCATGCCCGAGCCCCAGCACGACCGAGTACGTCTGGTACACGAAGTCGGGCGACGAGTGGGTGAAGCACACCTCGACGCAGACCTGTGAGGGCTCGAAGGGGCAGAACGGCTTCTTCGGCAACGGCATCGTGGACGCGCTGAACGCCGTCTCAAGCTGACCCTGTATCAGGCCACCCCAGGACACGGCCCCCGGCGACCCTGCCGGGGGCCGTGTTCTTTTCACCGAGGGACGATCTGGTGCGGTCTGTGGCAAGGTGAACACCGACCGTGTCTCGGACGTGGCGGGCGAAGGAGCGACGATGACCGAGCCGGAGGAGCGGCCCGGGGACACCGGCGAACCCCCGGCCGGACGGCCCCGTACGTGGCTGATCGTCGGCGCGGCGGTGGTGGCCGTCCTGCTGACGGGAGGCGCGCTCGCCGCGAGCTTCTACGCGATGCGTGACGAGGGCAACGCTGCGCAGTCCGGAGAGCGTCAGGTGGCGGTGTACTTCTGCATCCGCTCGTCGACCGCTCCCAGTTGCCGGGGCGGGGAGACGACGGATCTGATGCGGCAGACGGTCACCCAGCGCGTCAAGGCCATGCCCAAGGTGCGCAGTGTGGTGTACGAGTCGCAGCAGCAGGCGTACGAGAGGGCCAAGAAGGTCTTCAAGGACCGCAAGGACCTGCTCGACGCACTGAGTCCCGGCGACGTCCCCGATTCGCTGCGGCTGCGCGTCGCCGACACCGCGGGCGCCGAGGCGGTCAAGGCGGCGCTGGCCGGCGCCGCGGGCGTGGAGGACGTCGTGATCCAGCCGCTTCGCCCTCGGGCATGATGGAGGGATGCCGTACCGAGTCACCTTCGTCTGCACGGGCAACATCTGCCGCTCCCCGATGGCCGAATGGGTGCTGCGCCACCACGTCGAGGAGGAGCGGCTGGACGTCGACGTCGACAGCTCGGGCACCGGCAACTGGCACGTGGGCGACGAGGCCGACGACCGGACGATCGCGGCGCTCGAGCGGGCCGGGTACCGGTCGGCGCACATGGCGCGGCAGTTCGAACCCGGCTGGTTCGGCCGTTACGACCTGATCCTGGCGCTGGACAAAGGGCATCTGCGGGCGCTGCAGTCGATGGCGCCGGACGCGGAGGCGCGCGGCAAGGTACGGCTGCTGCGCGAGTTCGACCCGGACGCGGGCGGCGACCTGGACGTCCCCGACCCGTACTACGGGGGCCGCGCCGACTTCGACATGGTCTTGGAGCAGGTCGAGGCGGCGATGCCGGGCCTCTTGGAGGAGATCCGCACGGCGCTCAAGGAGAACTGACCAGGGTGCGGCTCGAACGTCTCCTCGGAACCGCGGTCGAGCATGTGCGCGACCTCGGCTCCAGCCATTCCTGGACGCTGCACAGGGCTTCCCTGGCCGACGGCCGCGAGGTGTTCGTGAAGGCGGCCACCGATAGGCCCGGCGTGTTCGCGGCCGAGGCGGCCGGACTGCGCTGGCTGGCGGAGGCGGGCCCCGGAACGCCCGTCCCAGAGGTCGTCGCGGCGGACGACCACATGCTCGTCCTGCCGTGGCTCCCGTCGTCGTCGCCGTCCCCGGCGGCCGCCGAACGGCTGGGGCGGGAACTGGCCGCCCTGCACACCGGGGACCGCCCGGCCGCCTACGGCGCGCCCTGGGACGGCTACATCGCCGACCTGCCGCTCGACAACACGTCCGACGACCGCGCCTGGCCGCGCTGGTACGCCGAACGCCGCCTCGAACCGTTCCTCCGGCTCGGCGCGCGGCACCT
The DNA here is from genome assembly GCF_050945415.1 of Spirillospora sp. CA-128828. NCBI lineage: Bacteria > Bacillati > Actinomycetota > Actinomycetes > Streptosporangiales > Thermomonosporaceae > Spirillospora > Spirillospora sp. CA-128828. The sequence continues at coordinate 9,059,637 of NZ_CP191986.1, read as the reverse complement.
CTCGTCCGGCGACGTCCGTCTTGTCGAGCGCGTGATGGCGGACGTCGAGACGCTCGCCGGGCCGCCGGAGCCGCCGTCCCGCATCCACGGCGACCTGTGGTCGGGGAACGTCCTGTGGACGGACGAGCGGGCGCTGCTCATCGACCCGGCCGCGCACGGCGGCCACCGTGCGACCGACCTGGCCATGATGGCGCTTTTCGGGACACCGCACCTCGAACGCGTCCTCGCCGCCTACGATGAGGCCGCGCCGCTGGCGGACGGATGGCGCTCCCGCATCCCGCTGCACCAACTGCACCCGCTGCTCGTCCATGTGGCGCTGTTCGGCGGGTCGTACCGGGCCTCCCTGGTCGACGCGGCCCGTGCGTCGCTAGGCTGACGCGGCTTGCGACTTCGCTTCGATGTGGTAACTCCGCGTTCATGGGTGTTTGTCGCGATGTAGATGAGATAGAAACGACGGGCGATCCGGCAAGAGAGGCAGGTGCGAGGAACACCCATGGACGAAGGCAGGCGCGAGGACCCGGGAACCCGCCTCGGCTCGTGGAAGGGTCTCGTCCCCCTCGGCATGGCCGCCGCGGCCGCGCTGTTCATCGGCGGCGGCGTGGACGTGGTGCACCGCCACCAGCGTGCCGCCGATGAGGAGCACGACGCCAAACCCGCCGCGAAGGCCGAGAAGACGGAACCACTGTTCGTCGTCGGCGTCACCAAGCCGGGTACGGCGTTGGTGGTCCGGGACGTCCACACAGGCGCGAACGTGGGCCTGCCCGTGGCCGCGCCGGAAGGCCGCCGCTTCCACCGCGTCGCCGCGGCCAAGGACGGCTCCTACGTCGTCGCGTCCTACGGCGACCACAAGGTCACCTTCCAGCGCCTCCGCCTGGACGGCCACGGACGTCCCAAAGACCTCAAGGACATCCCGAACGCCACCGTCCCTGGCGTCTCCACGGCCTGGTCGGACCTCTCCCTAAGCCCGGACGGCGACCACATCGCCTACGTCACCTACAGAGGCGCACGCAGCCGCGTGGACGTGGTCTCACCCAAGACCGGCACCCACAAGGCGTGGACGACGAAGCTGCGCGCTCGCGTTGGAAGCCTCTCCTGGTCCGGCGCCACACTCTCCTTCGTCTGGAGTTCGGCCGGCTCGGCCAGACACCAGGTCCGCACACTCGACACCAACGGCGCCGCCGGCGACCTCAGGGTCAGCAAGGCCGTCATGCTCCTGCCCAGGGGCAGCTCCAACGCCGTCCTAAGCCGGGACGGCAACTCCCTCATCGTGGCCGTAGCGAAGAAATCCGAACTGACGCTCCAGACCTACACACTGCAGGGAAAACCCATCAAGGCCCTGTGGACCCAGAAGGTCAAGGGTGAGCTCACCGGCCTCGACGTGGGCCACACCGGCGGTGTCATCGCGACCGCAGGCGACCTGTACGCGCAGGGCGTCCCGGCCGTCCCAGGGGAGGATCTCGCCGACGCCGCCTGGTGAGACCTAGAGTGGGTCCCACGGAATCGGGCGAATGGAGCGAAACTGTGGGCATGGTGATGGCCGTCAGCTTCACCCGTTACGGTCGGCTCTACTACCTCGACCCCGGCGCGCACAGCCCCAAGGTCGGCGACAGGGTCCTCGTCCCGACCGACTCGGGTCCCGAGGTCGCCGAGTGCGTGTGGGCGCCGCAGTGGGTCTCCGACGACATCGGCGGCCTCCCCGAATGCGCCGGCCCCGCCACCGACGAGCACCTCGCCCGCGACGAGGCCAACCGCCGCCGCCGCGCCGAGGGCCGCTCCATCGCCAAGCGCCTGATCCGCAAGCACGAACTTCCGATGAAGGTCATCGGCGTCGACTACCTCGACGCCGACAACGTCTTCAAGATCTACTTCACCGCCCCGCACCGGGTCGACTTCCGCGCCCTCGTCCGCGACCTGGCCCGCGGCATCAAGGCCCGCGTCGAACTCCGCCAGGTCGGCCCCCGCGACGAGGCCCGCCTCCAGGGCGGCATAGGCCCCTGCGGCCGCGACCTGTGCTGCGCCACCTTCCTCAAGGACTTCGAGCCCGTCTCCGTCCGCATGGCGAAGGAACAGGACCTCCCCGTCAACCCCCTCCGCATAGCCGGCGCCTGCGGCCGCCTGATGTGCTGCCTCAAGTACGAGCACCCGTTGTATGTCAAGGCGCATGACAGCATGCCGAAGCTGGGATCCCGCGTGGACACCCCGAACGGCCCAGGCCAGGTGGTAGGCCGCAACGTTCCCGCAGACAAGGTCACAGTCCGCCTCAACAGCGGCGGCCGCTGCTCCTGCCCCTCAGCCTCAGTCTGCTCCCCCCGCCAACAACACGACGCCCTCTATGACCCCGCCCCGGACGGCGACACGGTCTGACCTTCCGCTTTTCAGAAGTGGCAACGACCGTGATCACGCGGAGGCTGCCGAGGTAGAAGGTGCCGCACGGTCGGCGCCGGTGCCCTGCGTGTGGGGCCGTTGCCGTCATTACGAGTCTCACGAACAAGATCCACGCCCGTCCAGCCCCGTCCGCTGACCTGTTAGACGGCCCTCCAGGACACCCTTTAGTTCCACGATCGTCCAACCTCGTCCAGACCCGCCGTTAGCAACCGCGTTGGCAATCGAGGTTCGGCAAGAGACCGGAATCGAACCCGCTGTCAGCTTGGGAATAGTTCCGATCTTGCCTGCTGGCCCCGTTGACCTGGCGTTGGCGTCACGACCTACCGCAAGTGACCGTGCTCGGGCAGCCGGCACCGTTGTCCCGAAGCGCCGGGAACGATGAACGTTGCACGCTGCCGTTGTTGCCGGACGGTCCCGGGTGACCCCGAGGCAGGCTCGGGTGTCGTGTTCCTCAAAGGAGAACCCCATGGGTGCTCAGAACTCGTCCAGCATGTCCCCCAAGGCTGCTGCGGAGAAGCTGGAGATCCTCCAGGACCTAGTCGCACGGGCCGCCGCTGGCAACCGGGAGGCCGGGAAGCTGGCCCAGGAGCTGGCCGGGCAGATGCTGCCGGCCCTGCGGAACATGGTGTGCGGGCTGATCATCGTGACCGCGAGCGAGACCATCGCCGCGGCGTTCGCGGAGGGCCTCCTCTCCATGGACGACCTCAGCAAGCCCTCGAACGACAACTGACGGCCGCCTTGTAGCCCTTCAAGGCGATCGCACACATCAAGGCAATCGACGAAAGAGCCAGCAAGATCAAGCTCTGACCTGCTGACCTCGGGGGGGCGGCCCAGCGTAACCACGCTCTGAGCCGACCCTTCCAACCCGAACCCCCGGCACACCGTGCCGGGGGTTCCTTATGTGCGCGGGGAAGGATCGGACACCCGCTCTAATGGAGTTCAAGGAGAAGGCGCCGCGGCTGGGGTCGCGGGTCAGTACGCCGGAAGGGGACGGTCAGGTGATCGGCTACAACGTCCCCGCCGACAGGGTGACGGTCAAGGTGGGCTCCCGCCGCTGCTCCTGCCCCTCCGCCTCGGTCTGCTCCCCCCGCCAACAACACGACGCCCACTACAACTCCGCCCCAGGCGACGGCACCGCCACCTGACCTGCGCGTTGCGGCGCGTCGATCCCGGCTGGTGCCATCACGGGAGGGACGCTCCCTGCTCGACGCCGTGCCGTCCTGCGGTCATGCCGGTGGGGAGCCCGGACCGGCGAGGCCGTGCAGCAAGAGCCGGGTGAGGGTGTCGATCACCTCGTCGTCGGAGCGACCTGACTTCGGGCCGCCGGTGAACAGCGCGTAGGCGAGCATTGACAGCAGCCCGCCCATCGCCGCCGCGACCAGTTCCGGGTCGCCGGGGAGCGGGTGCCCCGTCTCCCGTAGGTGCTCCAGGTGCTCGCGGAGCACCCAGGTGTCCTCTGTCAGGCGCCGCCAGAGCTCGCCGGCACCGGGGCCGGCGGCCATCGCCTGCTCGAACAGGGCGATCATGATGGGCCGGTTGTCCCGCATCAGGTGCCAGGCCACCGCCAGATGCTCGCGGAGCTGGTCCCGGTCCGTCAGGTCGTGCGGCGGGTGATCCTCGCCGGCGAGCCGATCGTGCGCATGGCCGTGCAGGTCGGCGAGCAGGGCCTGGAGCAGGTCCTCCTTGCTCGCGAAATGGTCGTAGAAGGATCCCGTGGCCCGGCCGGCCGCAGCCGTGATGTCCGTGATCTTCGTGTTGAGGTAGCCGCGCTCCACGAACTGCCGTCGGGCGGCCTCTTTCAGCGCCGCCGCGGTCTCCTCGGCCTTGGCCTTACGTACCCCCACGGGACCTCCCCTTGACGTCGTCATCGACGCGCCAGCATACTGAAGGCGTTTTCACCGAATACAGATTCAGTGAATGAGAATTCAGGGAGGTGTCCATGCGGGTAGCGGTGGTGGGCGGCGGGGTCGCCGGGTCGGCGAGCGCGATCGCGTTGGCACGGATCGGCGCTGAGGTCACGCTCTTCGAGGCCTACGAGGATCCCGCCGGTCCGGTCGGGTCGTTCGTCAGCCTGTCCGTCAACGGGCTGTGCGCCCTGGAGGCGCTCGGGTGCCTGGAGGCGGTTCAGCGGGCGGGCTTCCCGGTGGACAGGCAGCGCATGTGGTCCGGGAGGGACAGGCCGCTGGGCGACGTACCCCGCGGACGACGGGCCGATGATCCGCTGCGCAGCGTGACACTGATGCGCGCCGACCTGGTCGGTGCGCTTCGGGAGGAGGCGATGCGAGCCGGTGCCCGGATCGCGGTCGGCACGAGGATCACCACCGGTGACTCACACGATCCGCTGACCGCCGGCGCCGATCTGGTCGTCGGAGCGGACGGCATCTGGTCGGCCGTCCGCCGGACGCTGAACCCCAATGCTCCCGAGCCGCGCTACGCAGGCCTGTACTCGGTCTCCGGCGTCACCGACGGGCCCGTGCGTCTGCCCGGAGTTCGGCCGCAGGGATTCAACATGGTCTTCGCGCGCCGAGGGGCCTTCATCTACCTGCCCGCTCCAGACGGCACCGTGTGGTGGTCGGCTCAGGTCGCCGCGGCGGACCCGCCGGACCCGGCCGCCGTCGGCCTGGCGGAGCTGACCGAGTCGTTTCGTACCGAGCCGACGCCGCTCGCCATGCTCCGCGCCTCCTCGGCGGTGACCGCCGCGACTCTGCTGCACGTGCTCCCCCCGGTGGCACGCCGCCACGACGGCCGCACGGTGCTGGTCGGCGACGCGGCCCACCCGGTCGGCGCCGGGCAGGGGGCCTCGATCGCGATCGAGGACGCCGTCGCACTCGCCCGTGAACTGGCGGCGGCGAACGGCGTCCCAGCGGCGTTGGCCGCGTTCGACCGGATACGTCACGACCGTACGGGAAAGCTGGCCAAGACGGCGGCCGCCAACCGGGACGCCAAGACGGCGGGGCCGGTGGCTGCCCGCCTCCGCGAAATCATGATGCCGTTCTTTTTCAACCGCTTCTACGAGAAGGCCACGGGCTGGCTATACGACCACGACCCGGGACAACTGCCCGTGGCCCGAACATTCTGACCTCGCGCGGCCTTCGGCGCGGCTCTGCTCAACGGGGATGGGACGCAGAAGCGACGATGATCAGGCTCGCCGAGCTTGCGGGCCACCTCGAACCATCCGGGCAGGATGGGATAGTGCGGGCATGGATCTTCGAGCCCACGCCGACGCCTGGCTGGCGGCGTGGAAGGCACGCGACCTCGACGCGATCATGGCTTGCTACCCCGACGACGTCGACTTCGCCGCCTCCACAGTGGAGCGTCGCTGGGGCCGGCCCGATGGCCGCTGCCCGGCCCCGGCGGCTATGCGTTGCTCTATCGGCGGGAGAACGGCAACCGCGTGCTCGACGTCGTCGAGCTTGACCAGCACGGACAGACTGCCCGCGTCCGTGCCTTCTACGAACATGAGCAGCGGTAGCGTCAGCTGCGCCGTGTGATCGCCCAGGCCGACGTCCTCGTGCACGACGGCGTCTGGTGTTCGAAGAGTCCCCCATCGACCAGCCGCCGGCGCTCACCAGCGACACACTGGCCATGGTCCGCGACGACCAGGGCTGGAGCCGTCTGGTCCCGCTGCCCCTAAAGATCGACCTGCTCGACGAAGCCATCGCCGTCGTTGAGGCACTGCGCGCCGGCTGCCCGGACTTGAAAAGCGCGAGGGGGGACGGACGGTCTTCGCTGCAAATGCTGCACAAGGCGGCAAGGCTGAACGCCTAAAACCAGAGAAAGAGAGGTCTGGCATGAGTCAGATGCCCGACAGGCTCCGAGACGGGCTGGCGAAGCCAGTCGTCCTGGAGACCAATCGAGAGACCGCGGGCTGGGGTCTCTTCACCCCCAACCCGGAAGCCGTACTGACCGTGAAGTCCGGCGCGTGCGTCACCATCAACACCCTCAGCTGGGTCGGGGCGACCGCCCCCGAGGGTCCGGTCGCCTACTTCGAGGCACTGGGTGTGCCCGCCGGCCAGTTGCTGCCCGAGCTGATGGAAATGGCGGAGGTGCCGCGCCCGAACGGATCCAGTGGCCACATCCTCACCGGGCCGATCGGCGTCGAGGGCGCCGAACCGGGCGACGTGCTGCAGATCCGCATCCTGGATGTCTCGCCGCGAGTTCCCTACGGCGTGAACAGCACCGGCCCGGGCTCCGGGGTCCTTGACGATCTGCTGGACAGGCGAACTTTCCGTCTGTTCCAGCTCGATCCTGATCGGCGCTTCTATCCCTTCGTGGGCGGCATCGAGATTCCCTTCAGGCCGTTCGCGGGGGTTATGGCGGTCGCGCCGCCCCCCTCGGTCGGCGCCGTATCCGCCAACCCACCTGACAGGTGGGGCGGCAACATGGACTTTCGTGATCTCGTCGCGGGTTCGACGCTGTACCTGCCGGTCTTCCAGCCGGGCGGCATGTTCTACACGAGCGACACCCACGGCGCGCAGGGTCACGGAGAGGTCAACCAGACCGCCATCGAGCACTCGATGGCGGTGACCGTACAGCTCATCGTGCACAAGGGTGGCGTCCTGACGTTTCCGCGTGCGGAAAACGACGATCACGTCTGGTTCATGGGGATCCACGCGGATCTCTACAAGGCCATGAAGATCGCCAACCAGGAGGTCGTCGACTATCTCGTCAACGTCATGGCGATGAGGGATGTCGAGGCCTACAGGTTCTCCAGCCTCGTGGTCGACTTCAAGGTTGCCGAGGCGGTGAACGGCAACAAGGTCGTCGTCGCCGAGGTCCACAAGGACCGGCTGCGGCCTCTGACGGACGGGGCCGGCGTTCCCGTTGTGGGTGGCGGGCTCCACTCGCCTGCCTGAGGTCCACTGAGCTCTAGCTCCGTGGGTCTGTAGTACAAGGCGTCCCGGCGGAAAGGCGGCATCAAGCCGCCCACTGCCGGGACGCTTCTCCTTCTACGGACGCCCGTCTACTGCTCGGTGAGAGCGACCGCACGGGTCAGGGCGCGTTCGGCGGCTTCTGGGGTTCGTCGGCCCAGGCCGCATGCCGGGGACACATCGACCGTGCGGCCGAGGACGGTCTCGACCGTGCGCAGGACCTGCCGCTGCTCGTCCAGGCTCTGCTCCTCGTGCACCAGGCCGGCGATGAGGCGGACATCCTGCGGCATTCGGGCGAGCCGTCCGAGATCTCGGTAGAAGCCGGGCTCCGGCGCCGGTGGCTCGTCCCCGGCGGCCAGCGGGACGTGCACGTACTCCAGAACTCGGCCCTCCGGCCACGCTCGGAGAAGTGCTTCCGTCAGGGCGACCAGCGGCGCGGTGGACTTCATGCGCTTCAGCGCCTTGTGGTTGAGGTCGCCGACGCACAGGTGGACGCCGAACCGGGTGCCGGGCGGCGCGGCGGCGGCCAGCCGGGTCATGCCGCGCGCGAGGAACCGCGCCGCCAGTCCGCGCAGCGGCGCGGGGGCCGTGGTCACCATGACCAGTTCCACCGGGAACTCGAGCTGGAAGAGCACGTCGTTCCCGCCCTGCTCGGCGATCTCGTTGATCTCCCGGATGAGCGCCTGCCTGAACGGCGCGCGGCGGGTGAAGGCACCGGCGGGTCCGAAGGTGAAGAGGGCGAGATCGAGGTCGCCCGGGATGCCGACCTGGAAGGACAGGCCGTCCAGCCCGTGTTCGGTGCGGATCTCCTTGAAAACGGCGTAGCTCTCCTTGGCGTCCCTGACGTGGCCGAGGTCGAGGGAGTCGGCGGTGAGCCGGTGCCCCCTCCTCATCTTGAAGACCGGCGCGTCGTCGTATCCCGACCAGTGGCCGTCCTTGCGGAGGACGACGTCGGGACGGCTCCTGAAGGCCTCGATGATGTGGACGACCCAGTTGCGCCGCTCGCCCACCTCGCCGTCCGCGAGCGTTCTCAGGTGCCGGCCGGTCTTCTGGACGGCGGCGGTCATCGCCTCGCGCACGTTTTCGGCCGGATAGCTGCCGACGAGATGGATAGAGCGTTCCTGCACGAGGTCACCTCTAGAACGGGGGGCCGGCACCGAGGGCCCCGCAAGAGTAAGTGCTCGTGAGCGCGCTGTAAACGACGGTTTGGCGCGTGCCATCTGCGGTCGGCTGGGCGAGCGCCGACCCCCGTAGGAGGCCCCGTGAGACTGCGCGTACCCGCTGCCGTGGCCGCGACGGCTACTACTTCCTCACCGCGGGTGGTTGTGCGCAGGTGGGGACGCCGCTGTTCGCCGACGCGGGCCTGACCGTCCAGCTCGGGACCGTCGTCGCGGTCACGGACGCCGCCGTCGGGCTGGCCCGCTACGTCGAGCCTCAGGTCGAGAGACCCGGGAGCGTGCTCCTCTATCCCGGGTCCCAGGACATCACCGCCGCGGGCAGGCCGGTGGTCGGGCAGCGGGTCTGCCGCAGCAGCCTCATCACCGGCCTGCACTGCGGCAGCGTGACGGCGGTCAACGTTTCGGTGAACTTCCCCGAAGGGGTGATCACCGGCCTGGCGAGCACGAACATCTGCACCGAACCCGGAGACTCTCCGGGGGCGCCCTACTTCGCCGGCGCCACCGCGGTCGGGATCGCGATCGGCGGCGTCGGCGATTGCAGCAGCGGCGGGTCGTCCTTCTTCCAGCCGATCGTCGACGTGCTCAGCGCCTTCGGTGTGAGCGTGTACTGAGCCGTCCAGGCGGTGACCGGGCGGACGCACCGCGGTCAGCGCTTCGGGAGGAACTGGGCCAGGGCCGCGGTGACGGCGCAGAAGGCCATGACCGGCAGGAGTGACGTCCTGAAGGCGTCCGCGACGCTGCCCAGGGCTCCGTAGAACACGATGCCGACCAGGGCGACGCCGAGGGCGTTGCCCACCTGCTGCGCGGTCGACAGGACACCGGCGGCCGATGCGGCGTGGCGGTCCGTCACGCCCGACAGGACGATCGCGGAGAGCGGCGCCAGGACGAAGCCCATACCCGCTCCCGCGAGCGCCAGGCCCGGGATGAGCCAGCCGATGGGGTGCCCGATCGCGGTGAGCAGCAGCAGGCACCCGGCAGCCTGCACTGCGGCGCCCAGAGCCAGCACCTGCCGTCCCAGGCGGGCGGCGACGGCCGTGGCGCGGGTGGATGCGGCGAAGTAGCCGGCGCCCAGGGCGACGAACAGCAGGCCCGATTCCAAGGCGCTGAGGCCGCGTCCCTGCTGGAGATACAGGGCGAGGTAGAGGAAGAAGGACGCCAGCGCCAGGGTGTAGACGAGCGCCAGGCCGCTGCCGACGCGGAACGCGGCCTCGCGGAACAGTGAGGGGGCGACGAGCGGGGCCTTGCCGCGGCGCTGCGACAGAGCGAACACGGTCAGCAGGACGGCCGATGCCCCGAGCGACGCCCACGTCCAGGCCGGCCAGCCGAGGCGGCGTCCCTCGATCAGCGGCAGGACGAGCGCGATGAGGCCGAGCGTGACCAGGACGGTTCCGGCGACGTCCAGCCGGGTGCCCGAGGTACGAGGCTGGGACGGGACGGTCCTGCGGATCAGCGCCAGCGTGACCACGCCCACCGGGACGTTGATCAGGAAGATGCTGCGCCAGCCGGTGCCGAACAGGTCGGCCTGGATCAGCACGCCCCCGATGAGCTGCCCGAACACGCCCCCGAGACCGAGCGCCAGGCCGTAGGCGGTGAACGCGCGGGCGCGGCGCTCGCCGGTGTAGACGCCGTTGATGATGCCGAGGACCTGCGGCATCAGCAGCGCGGCGGCGACCCCCTGCACGACCCTTGAGGCGATCAGCGCGCCGGGGGACGGGGCGAGCCCGCACGCGAGCGACGCGGCGGTGAACAGGGCGAGGCCGAGCGCGTACATCCGGCGGCGCCCGAACAGGTCGCCGAGCCGCCCGCCGGTGATCAGCCCGCCGCCGAGCGCCAGCCCGAAGCCGGCGACCACCCACTGGATCGCGGTCGCGCCGGCGCGGAGATCCGCCTGGATGTCGGGGATCGCCACGTTCACGATGAAGAAGTCGAGCGTCGTGATGAAGATGCCGGTGAGCAGGACGAGCAGGCTGGCGGTCGACGCGCCGTGCTCGGGCGCCGCCTCCCGCCGCCTCAGTTCCGGAGTCGCCGTGTGCGACATGTTTCTCCTCAGGTCGTCGTGTACGTCTCGACGATCGCGCCGGAGGGGTCGTCAAGGCGATGACGTGAGAGGTAATGCGGAGTGGTCCGGCCCGGCGATCCACCGGTACCTCGCCCGGCGGCTCGGCCGCGACCTGGCCGACGAGCAGTCCGATGGGTGAGCTCCACCGCATGTACGACGACGTGCCCCCACCCAGCCCGGTGGTCCTGGCCGAGGGCCGGGCGCGCTGGTCACCCTCGCCCGGGACGGCGGACCCCGCCGCGCGCGACCCCGGCGGTACCGCGGCCTGCTGGCGGTCGCCCTGGCCGGCGCGGTGGCCGCCGGGGCCGTAGTCGTGGCGGCGCGGGACTCGGACGGCGGCGGTCCTCGCGAGTTCCGGCTGGTCAGCGCCCACGAGGTGCTAACCCGTGCCGCAGCCGTCGCCCACCTGGAGCCCGAGCTTCACCCCCGCTCATCTGTGGCTGGTGCGCGAGATGCCGAGGATGCTGAAGCACTGGAAGTCGCAGCTCAACGATCCCCCCGCCGCCACCCCGAGCGCGGGCAAGCCGTTCGGCGACTGGAACTGGTACGGGATGGGCGAACTCGTCGGGGACTACCTGCCACCCGAGCTGCGCGCGCAGGTCTTCGAGTTCCTCAGCGACGTCCCGCGGGTCAAGGTGGACGAGCGTCGCCACCGACGCCCTCGGCCGTCCCGCCGTCGCCCTGTCCCAGGACTCCGACGGCGGCCGGCTGGAGCTGATCTTCGATCGCGCCACCTACCGCTTCCTGGGCAGCCGCTACCTCGATCTGACGCCCCGCCCGAAGGGCGGCGACCCGACCGGCCTGCCCGAGAGCGGTGCCGGTGAGGTGAAGACCACCGTCCTCCAGGTCAAGGCGGTCGACCGCCTCCCCACCCGATCCTGATCCCACCCGATCCTGATCCCACACGGCGGCCCGGCATCCCCGCGATGCCGGGCCTGCCGATGCGCGCATCGTCCATGCAGCCGAGCGGCTCATGGACGTCGCGTAATTCGGTTGTTCGGTTCGCCGGGGCTGTTTAGCGTCCCGTTGCATGAGTTCACCGGTGCCGGACGGGCCTGTACGGCTGCTTGGAATCGACGACCTGGCCGCCTGCCAGCGCCTGGCTGAAGACCGCGAGTGGGGTCGCGAAGACCACAAGTGGCGGTTCCTGTTCTCGGTCGGCGACATCTATGGCATCGATGACGGGAACGGTGAACTCGCCGCGACAGTGGTGTCGACTCCATACGGCAAGGACGTCGCGGCCATCAGCATGGTGCTGGTCGCCAAACGCTTCGAACGCCGTGGTCTGGGCGGCCGCATCATGCGCTACGCGATGGACAATGCGGGCACGTCAAGCCTCTGCCTGACCGCGACCGAGTACGGGCGCCCGCTGTACGAGCGTCTGGGATTCCGCTCCGTGGGGTTGTGCACGACCTATAAGGGGACGGCTGAGGAGACGTCCGAGCGAAGCGTGTCCGTGCCGGTTGAGGCTGCGGATATGGCTGCGGTCCACGCGCTCGACACCGAGGTCTTCGGCGCCGACCGCGCACGGCTGGTCGAGGGCCTGCCGTCGTTCTGCGCGACGTTCCGAGTCGTCCGGGACGAGACCGGCATGGCGGGGTTCGGAGGCGCGTGGTGGAACGACGGACGGGCCGTGATCGGTCCCGTCATCGCCCGGGACAGCGAGACCGCCCTCACCCTCGTGGACGAGGTCGTCCCGGCCGGCCCGATCCGCCTGGACATCGACCACCGTCACCCGGAACTGATCGCCTGGTCCGAGCGGCACGGCCTCAGCCCCGCCTTCACCACCACGATCATGGAATACGGTGACGCGATCGAGAGCGACCCGTCCCGGCTCTACCTCCCCGTGGCCCAGGCCCTCGGCTGACCTGGTCTGGCCGGGCACATCTAGCGGTCGGCGGGTTTGCCCAGGAATCCGGCGAGGGTGCCGCGGTTGCGCTGGAGGCCCTCGATGCGTGCGTCCAGGGCCGCCAGTTCCCGGTCCAGAAGGTCGCGGATGTCCGCGCACCAGTCGAACTCGGGCCCGTCGTCCCGGGTGCACGGGAGCACCGACCGGATCACGTCGGTGGACAGGCCCGCGTCCAGCAGGACGCGGATCTTCCGCACGGTGAGGACGGAGCCGTCGTCGTAATGGCGGTACCCGTTCGGGCCGCGTGCGACGTCGAGAAGGCCCTGCTCCTCGTAGTACCGCAGCAGCCGCGAGCTGACCCCGGTACGCCGGGACAAGTCCCCGATCAGCATGCCACCGTCCCCGCTTGACCTTCTCACCAGTGTGAATGCCTAACGTCGTTCCGTAAGCGATCATTCCGCTCTGCTTGGGGACACGCATGACCTCTCTTGTCGTTCAACGCAACGGCCGCGCGGCGACCGTCGAAGAGTTGGCGCCGCTTGCCTTCGCGGGCTATGCCCACTTCACCGCCATGCAGGTGCGCGGAGGCCGGGTCCGGGGCCTCGACCTTCATCTGGAACGGCTGAGGTTCGCCTCGATGGAGCTGTTCGGCCGAGCGGTACCCGATGATCGGGTGCGGTCCTGTTTGCGGGCGGCGCTGGAGGCGGGGCCGGCAGACGTCTCCCTGACGGCGACCATGTACTCGCCGCCGGGGGAGTTCACGACGGACGGGAGTGATCGGGAGCCCGACGTCCTGGTCCGTAGCGGGCCGCCAGCGTCCGGCCCGTCGGGACCGCTGGCGCTGGCGACGGTCGAGTACGAACGGGTCCTGCCTGCGGTGAAGCACGTCGGTGAGGTGGCCAAGACCTACTTCCTACGTCGGGCCGACCGGGACGGGTTCGACGACGCCGCCTTCGTCGACCGCCGGGGTCGGCTCAGCGAGGGGACGATCTGGAACCTGGCCTTCTGGGACGGCGACGCCGTGGTGTGGCCCGACGCGGAGATGCTGGTCGGGACCACGATGGGCATCGTCCGCCGGCAACTGGACCGCTTGGGCGTCCCCCAGCGCGTCCAAGAGATCACAGCCGCCGACCTGCCGGCGCCGGCCGGTGCCGTGGTCATGAACTCCTGGACGCCGGGTGTCGCCGTTCACCGGATCGGCTCTGTGCCCATACCCGAAGCACCGCGCTTCCTGGAACTGCTTCACCAGGCCTACCAGGCCGAACCGCTCACCGAGTTCTGAGGTGCGCGAGCCCTGCCCGCAAGATCTGCGGGTCAGGCTCGGGGGGCCAACCGCCGCAGGGCGTTCGCCGCGAGTTCCGCAAGGTGCCCGGGACAGTCCCAGCCCGCGACCGTCGGGCGAGGGTTGTCCAGGTCGTACTCCTCCATGTCCTCGCCGTCCTCCTCGGCGAAGGCGCGGTCCTCCAGCCAGTCGTCCAGCTCGTCCCAGCCGTCTTCGCCGTATGCGACGGCTTCGATGACGGACGGCCAGCGCTCGAAGGCCGGTTCGCCGGGATGCCCGGATTCGTCGTGCGGGCAGCGCGTGTTCAGCGCAGCGTCGTCGATCGAGGCGAACGCCTCGCGGCACAGCGTGACGATCGCCGGCCCCATCCACTGTTGCTCGCCCTCACCGAACGGGGTCATCACGTAGAGGGCGAGCACCAGCGCCGCGCTGTCGTTCGCTGATCCGGCAAGGAGTCGTCGTGCCAGCCAGACGACTGTGAGCCGGTTGTCGCCGACGACGGGCAGATGGGAGAACTCGTCGGCCCGGGCGCGCAGATCACGCTTGAGCGCGCCGGAGAAGTCGATTCCGCCGTCCTCGTCCAGGTAGAGCCCGTCCAGCCGACCGACGTCGGGAAGCCCGCCCTGGCCTGGTTCCTCAGCCAAGATCACAGCCGTTGGGACGCTTCAGTCGCTCACAACGTTCCAGCCCCGCCGTCGCGGGCCGGGGCACGTCCCGGAAGGCTCGTCCTCGGCAACCTCAGAACTTCGTCTTCGGCCGCTCCTGCAGGACGCCGTCGACGAAGATGTCAACCTTCTCGCTGTAGAAGCAGACGAGACCGGCGACCTTACGGCTCTCGTCCAGTGGGGTCGGATACGACCAGGCCAGATCCGGGTGGAGTTCGCCGCCCGCGCGGACCGACCAGTACTCCGCGGTGCCCTTGTACGGGCAGTGCGTCACGTTGTCGGTGTGTTCGAGCAGGTCCATCCGGACATGCGGCTTAGGCAGGTAGTACCGGACCGGCAGGCCCGTCTCGAACAGCAGGCGCGGGCTCGACGACTCCGCGACCGTCACCCCGTCCACCTCGACCCGGACATGGCGTGACGCCGCGAGAACGTCCACGCGCGTGTGCGGGTCACGGGGGTGGACGAAGACCTCCTCGTCCTCCTCGAACCACGCGTCCATCGCGTTCCAGTCAAGCCGGACGAGCCCCGGAAGCTCAGTGTGGCGGAGCGCGGCGCCGGGGGCCTGCGCCCCGTCCACCTTCACCGTGTAGGCGGTGGATTCGCCCCGGCTCGGCGAACGCTTGCCCGGTCCGTCCTCGACGAGTTCGGCCCGGACGTCCTCTTCGGGGAAGTAGTAGGTCGGGTAGTAGGGGATCTCCCAGACGAGCGACGGCCGTGTGGTGTCGGCCACGAGACGGCCGCCGAGATACGTCCGGACGCGCTTGCCGCTTTCCTCGATCCGGAGGCTGGTCTTCCGCGATGTGCCCATGCCTGGGCAACCAACCGCATGGAGGACCTATTTCATTTAATTCTCACACTCGCCTCACGAGAGGCACATGCGCGCCCAACAACCTCATCCGCATGAATCGGACTCTCCTGGTCAACGGTGCGCTGGGCGCGCTGCTCGTCGCCGGGGCCGGCACCGCATATCTGACACTCGGCGACGGAGGCGGCGACGCCGTCGCGTCCACCAGGCCCTCGTCCGTCTCGCGCGGGACGGTGGTCTCGTCGGTGTCGGCGTCCGGCTCGGTGGAAAGCGCCCGTAGCCGTTCCCTGTCGTTCGGCGCCTCGGGGACGGTCGCCAAGATCTACATCAAGGCGGGCCAGAAGGTGGCGGCGGGCGACGTCCTCGCCCGCCTCGACCAGACCGAGGCGATCGAGAACGTGAACGCCGCGAAGGCGAACCTGGCCGTCGCCGCCGAGGGGGACACCTCGTCCGACAAGGGGTACGCCAGCTACGTCCAGGCGCAGAACTCCTACAACTCCGCTTTGCGCGCGTATCAGGGGACCGTCCTGAAGGCGCCGTTCGCTGGGACGGTGACCGCCGTCAACGGGACGGTGGGCGGTAGTTCCAGCGGCTCGTCGTCCTCCTCTACGTCCTCGTCCTCTTCCTCGGGGGCGGGTTCGGGGGCCGGGGCGGGAGCCGGCGGTTCGTCGTCCTCCACTTCCTCGTCCTCTTCGGGATCGGGTTTCGTCGAGCTGGCCGACACCGCGCATCTCCAGATCGAGGGCGACTTCACCGAGGCGGACACCACCAAGCTGAAGGCCGGCCAGTCCGCGACGATCTCGTTCGACGCGCTGACCGGCAAGACCGCCACCGGCAAGATCACCGCGGTGGGGCTGTCGCCGACGACCACCGACAACGTCGTGAAGTTCCCCGCCACGATCTCGCTGAGCGACGTCCCGTCCGGTGTCCGGCTCGGGCAGACCGCCACGGTCGAGATCACGGTCGCGAAGGCGGAGAACGTCCTCTACGTGCCGAGCGCCGCGGTTAAGACGGCGGGTGGGCAGAGCACGGTCACCGTCGTCCGGAACGGCGAACAGATCCCCACCACGGTCGAGACCGGCGTCAAGGGCGACCAGGGCACCGAGATCAAGTCGGGCCTGAACGAGGGCGATCAGGTCGCGGTCACCTCCACCACCGGCTCCGGGACGACGGGGACCAACGGCCGCCAGGGCCTCCCGGGCGGTGGCGGTGGTCTCGGGGGCGTCCCCGGCGGCGGAGCCCCGGGCGGCGGGGCCCCGGCCGGCGGAGGCCGCCGATGAACGCGCCCGAGCCTTACAACCCGTCCCAGCCCCCGACCCCGCCCGCGGGGTCCGGCAGGGCAGAGGCCTGGCCAGGCCGATCCGGCAGGGCTTGGCCGCCTTCGCCGAGCGGGCCACCCGCTTCGCCCGGGCCACCCGACGGTGCAGGCGCTTCGTCGGTGATGTCCGGCGGGGTGCCGGCTTGGCCCGATGAAGCGGGCGGCGGTTCGGTTTGGTCCGGGAAACCGGGCGGGGCCGGGTCTTCACCCGGGATGCCGAGCAGAGTGCCAGCTTCGTCCGATGGGCCCTCCGAGGCGAAGGCTTCGTCAGGGGAATCCAGCAAGAGGTCGGCTTCACCTGCGGAGACAGGGAGGAAGCCGGTTCCGTCGGGGATGCCGGGCGCCGGGTCGGATCATCGTGGTGCCGGGTATCCGGCGACGCCCGTCCCGCGGGGGCGCCGGCCGACGGGTCCGCCATTTGTGCTCGACGTGCGCGACGTGACCAAGGTGTACGGGACGGGCGACACGGCCGTCCATGCCCTGCAAGGCGTTTCGCTGACCGTGGAACCCGGCGACTACGTGGCGATCATGGGCGCGTCCGGCTCCGGAAAGTCGACGCTGATGAACATCATCGGCTGCCTGGACGTGCCGAGCGGCGGCCGCTACCTCCTCGACGGCATCGACGTCGTCGGCCTGGACGAGCGGAACCTCGCGATCCTGCGCAACCGGCGCATCGGGTTCATCTTCCAGTCGTTCAACCTCATCCCGAGGATGACCGCGCAGGCCAACGTCGAACTGCCGCTCGCCTACGGCGGGATCAAGGGCACCGAGCGCCGGCGCCGCGCCCTGGCCGCACTCCGCGAGGTCGGCCTCGCCGATCGCACCCGGCACGAGCCGAACGAGCTCTCCGGCGGCCAGCAGCAGCGCGTCGCCGTCGCCCGCGCCCTGGTCACCGCGCCGACGCTGCTCCTCGCCGACGAGCCGACCGGCGCCCTCGACAGCGGCTCCACCGCCGACGTCCTCGGCGTCTTCGACCGGCTCAGCCTCGCCGGCCGCACCATCGTCGTGATCACCCACGAGGACGACGTCGCCGCGCACGCCAAGCGGATCGTCCGGCTCGTGGACGGCCGCGTCGTCGAGGACGTCCGGCGCGCACCCGTCGCCGCCCCGCCGCCCACCGTGTCCTGGACGACGGAGGGCGCTCGGTGAGCCCTTTCGAAATCCTGCGGTTCGCCCTGCGCGGACTGTCGGCCAACAAGCTGCGCAGCTCCCTCACCACGCTCGGCATCCTGATCGGCGTCGGCGCGGTGATCCTGCTCGTCGCGGTCGGCAACGGCTCGTCCGAGCAGATCAAGAAGAGCATCCAGCGCCTCGGCGCCGACTCGCTGACCGTCACCCCGTCGACGACGGGCGGCGGCCGCGGCTTCGGCGGCTTCCCCGGCGGACCGGCGCAGAGCGGGACCGACTCCGGCCCCCGAATCCAGGCCCGCGACCTCACGGCGCAGGACGCCGAGGCCCTCACGGCCGCGACGTCCGTCAAGAGCGCCTCACCGGTCGTGACCAGCCAATCGGTCACCGCCGGGTATGAGGGAACGAGCGCCACCATCAACCAGTTCGTCGGGACGACCCCGTCCTATTTCGCCGCCGCGAACAAGACGGTCGCGTCCGGCACGGCGTTCACGGACGCCGACGCGACCGCCGCGCGCAAGACGGTCGTGATCGGCAGCACGGTGGCGTCCGACCTGTTCGGACGCGTGAACCCGATCGGCAAGAAGATCGACGTCGGCGGGATACGGTTCACGGTCGCGGGCGTCCTCAAGGCGACCGGCTCCTCGTCGTCCACCTTCTCCGATCCGGACAGCATCGCCGTCGCGCCACTGGCCGCCGTCCAGGAGACCCTCACCGGCTACGGCGCGCTGGACCAGATCATCGTCCAGGCGAAGGACAGCGACGCCGTCGACACGGCCCAGGCCGAGATCACCGAGATCCTCGGCCAACGGCACGACACCGATTCTTCGGGCGCCGCCGACTTCACGGTGTCCAGCCAGGCGAGCGTCCAGTCGGCGGTCAGCGAGTCGAGCCGGACCTTCACCGTCCTGCTCGGCGCCGTCGCCGCGATCAGCCTCCTCGTCGGCGGCATCGGCATCACCAACATCATGCTGGTCACCGTCACCGAACGGACCCGCGAGATCGGCATCCGCAAGGCCATCGGCGCGCCACGCGGCGCGATCCTCGGCCAGTTCATCGCGGAGGCCACCGTCCTCAGCCTCATCGGCGGCCTGCTCGGCGTCCTCGCCGGCGTGGTCGGCAGCCTCTTCACCATCGTCGGCGTCAAACCCGTCCTGGTGCCGTCGTCGATCGTCCTGGCCCTCGGCGTCTCGGTGGCGATCGGCCTGTTCTTCGGCAGCTACCCCGCCAACCGCGCCGCCAAGCTCCGCCCCATCGAAGCACTCCGCCATGACTGACCCCCAAAGGACCACCATGCCCCTCCCAGCCCTCCCACCCGGACCCCCCAGCCTCAACCCAAACGTCACCACCCCAACCACCACCCCAACGATGGGGCCGGCGTGAGCAAGCGTTTCAGGGGGCGTGGATCGGCCGCCCCAGACGAGCAACTCGAACCCGCTGGTCCGTCCCTCACCGGCCGAGCGGCCACACCGAGACCGCAGACCACGCCGGGAGCGCAGACCACGCCGGGAGCGCAGACCACGCCGGGAGCGCAGACCACGCCGGGAGCGCAGACCACGCCGGGAGCGCAGACCACGCCGGGAGCGCAGACCACGCCGGGAGCGCAGACCACGCCGGGAGCGCAGGCAACGCCGGGCGTGCAGGGCTCGCCGGGGGCGAAAGGTATGGCGGGAGCTCAGGGGAGGGCGGACGGTTCCGCGACGGATGCCGAGCTGCTGGCAAGTTCGCCGTTCGATGAAGATCTTGACGCCGAGCTGGCGGCACGGCCGCAGCGGCGATCTCTGCCAGGGCCGACGCTCTACCTCGCGGCGGGAATCGTTCTGGTCGCCGGGTTCCTCGGTGGTGTCCAGGCACAGAAGTGGTCGTCGGACGGCTCACGTCCGTCCGGCGCTGGAGGTCTGGCGGCCGGGCCTGAAGGCGGACGTGCCAGATCCGGCTACGGCGGCGCGCCGGGCTACGGCGGAGCGGCGCCCGGCTTCGGTGGCCAACCCGGCGGAGCGATGCCCGGAGGCGGCCAAGGAACCGCTCCAGGCGGCGGGACGGGGACCGTTGGAACCGTCACCAAGGTCGTCGGCGACGCCCTCTACCTGCGCACATCGTCCGGCAAGACCGTGAAGGTCAAGACGAGCGGCACGACCAGGGTCCGCATCACCAAGGACGGCGAGCTGCAGGACCTCGGCAAGGGCTCGACCGTCGTCGTGCGCGGCTCCACGGGCACGGACGGCACGGTCACCGCGTCCGCCGTCACCGAGGGCTCGGCCCGCTGACAGGGCCCCAACACCGAACAAGGAGAACCATGGCGATGAACAACGCGAACGCACGCCGGATATTCGGCGTCCTGGCCGCCGGCGGTGTGCTGTTGCTGAGCACAGCGTGTGGCGGCGGCGACAAGGCGGACTCGGGTTCCGGCAAGGCGGCCGGCGCCGACCCGATGGCGTCGTTCCGTGCCTGCCTGGAGAAGCAGGGCGTCAAGATGCCGCAGGGCGGCAACGGCCCCGGCGGTGGTGCGCCACCGTCCGGCCGCCCGACCGGGGCCCCGACCGGCCGTCCGAATGGCACTTCGACCGCGCGTCCGAGCGGAAGGCCGACCGGCCGTCCGACGGGTGCTCCGTCCGGCCGGCCGACGAGATCGGCGGCCGAGCAGAAGGCGATGCAGGCGTGCGCCTCCCTCGCCCCGCAGCGCGGGACCGGCGGTGGCCAAGGCGGCCCGCCCGGGGGCGCCCCGCAACAAGGCGCGCCCCCGGCCTCCTGACAGAAGCGCTGGCTGGCCACGCCGCGGACGGGCAGACCCACGCCGCTGACGGGGCGGACCACGCCGCTGACGGGGCGGACCACGCCGCTGACCGTCAGTCTCGTGGCGGTCTCCTCGAGAATGGGCGGTCTCCCCAGAGGGTGGGCGGTCTCCCCGGGGATGGCGGTCTCCCCTGCGAGGCACATCTCACGGCGTGGTGAGCGGGGCCTGCTTCGGTCTGTGGGGGACGGCAAGGATCGGGATCAAGCAGAGGAGCAGGATCGCCGCCGCCCACCAGAAGGTTTCGGTGAAGGCGTTCGTCAGGAGCGTCGGCGTGTCCGCCGTGCGGTGCGCGGCGGCCTCGTCCAGGTTGCCGGACGCGCCGGGGATCTCGTCGCGGATTCCGATCTGCAGGACGACCGCCGTCAGCGCCGTGCCGAAGGAGCTGCCGACGCGGATCAGGATGTTCGCTCCGGTGGTGGCCCCGGGTACCGCCTCCCGGGGCAGCCCCTGGTAGACCATCGCCATCAGGCACGGGGCGATCATGCCGTGGCCGAGCCCGACGACGAACATCGCGCCCATGATCAGGCCGCGCCCGGTGTCCGGGGAGAGAGTGGTGAGGGCGACGGTTCCGGCGAGTACGCAGAGGACGCCGCCGATGGCGAACCAGCGTCCGCCGAAATGGTCGGCCAGCCGCCCCGACACCGCCATGGTGATCATCGCGCCGATCCCCATCGGCGCGAGCAGCCAGCCCGCGTCCAGCGCGGACTCCCCGCGCACGATGCCCGCGAACAGCGGGATGAGGATCATGACCCCGAACACCGCCGCGCTGTAGAGGAAGAACCCACCGGTCGCGGCGGTGAAGGCCCGAGTGCCGAGACGGCGTAGCGCGATGAGCGCGTCGTCGCCCTTGCGGAACGCATGCACGGCGAACGCCACGACGAGGACGCCACCGGCGATCGCCGCGGAGAGGAAACGTCCGCCCGTCAGGCTTTCCCCGTTCCCGGCCGCCGACAGGGCGTACACGAGAGCCGCCAGACCGGGGGAGAGCAGCAGCATTCCGACGACGTCCAGCCGGGCGTCCGCGCTGCGCTCGTCGTCGCGCGGCAGCATCCGCAGCGCGGCCAGCAGCGCCACCGCGCAGAACGGGACGTTGACGAAGAACATCCAGCGCCAGCTCAGATTGTCGACGATCACGCCGCCGAGCAGAGGGCCGAGGACCGGCGCGAGCATCGCGGGCACCGAGATGATGCTCATCACCCGTCCCATCCGGTCGGGGCCGGCCTCCTGGACGAGCATGGTCTGCCCGACGGGCATCAGCATCCCGCCGCCGAACCCCTGCAGGACGCGGAACGCGATCAGTGCGGGCACCGACCACGCGAGCCCGCACAGCAGCGACCCGCTGATGAACAGTGCGAGCGAGACGAGCCACATCGTCCGGGTGCCGAACCGCCGCACCGACCACGCGGTCATCGGAATCGCCATCGACAGGGCGAGTGTGTAGCCGGTCACGACCCACTGGATGGTCGAGAGCGAGGTCTCGAAGTCCTGGCCGAGGGACGTGATCGCGACGTTGACGATGGTGCTGTCGAGGACGGTCATGATCGCGCCGAGCACCACGACGACCGCGAGGTTGCGCAGGCGCGGGTCGATCCCCTCCCCGCGGGTCGGCGGTGCGGTTCCTGTCGTGGTCATCCGGGCGCCCCCTCGGTTTCCGTACGCTGTATCGGTCACACCATACACCGTATCCGCGAATCCGTACACCGTATCGATACGCCGTATCGCGTACGATCCAGTTGTGACGGAAAAACCAAGGTCAGGCGATGTATGGACACGTCCGCGCGGTGGGCGGCGCCCGAAGCTGACGCGGGAGGCGATCGTCGAGACGGCGATCAAGGTGGCCGACGCCGAGGGCCTGGACGCGGTGTCCATCCGCCGCATCGCCGGAGACCTGGGCGTCCGCGCGATGAGCCTCTACACGCACATCGACGCGAAGGAAGACCTCCTCGACCTCATGTACGACGAGGTCGCAGCGGAGGTGCTGGTCAAGGGCGAACTGCCGGACACCTGGCGGGAGGCGATGTTCGAGGTCGCCGACAGGGAGCGCCAGGCGGGCCTCAGACACCCGTGGATGCTGGAACTCGCCGGGCGCTCACCGCGCATGGGGCCCAACGGGCTGCGTCATGTCGAGCAGTCCCTGGCGGCGGCCGGCCGGCTCACCGACGACCCGGAGAGCATGCTGGCGATCGTCAAGACGATCGACCACTACATGTTGGGCTTCATCACGATGGAGCGGCATCTCGGTGAGGACGGTCTGCGGGGTGCCAACACGAGCCCCTTGGAGCAGGACTACGTCCGGCGCCTCTTGGAGCGCGGTGAGCTCCCCCACCTCAAACCCTTCGTGGACACGGGCCTCCACCGTCGTGACACTTTTGAGCAGGGGCTCAACTGGCTGCTCGACGGCATCGAACACGAATACCGACGGAAGTAGCCTCAGGCACTGTGCCGACGTAGCGTAGGCGACGGCGTACGTGCCGCTACGACGAGACGGGGACCAGGTGCGGGCAACGAGGTTCATCAGCGTGGCCGCCGTGCTGGCACTGGCGACGGCCACCGGTTGCGATGGCGCCCACAAGGGAGAGGCGTCGTCGCCGGTACCTGCGGGCCTGGCGTCCTTCTACGGTCAGAAACCTTCCTGGAAGGACTGCGGGGGCGGTTTCGAGTGCGCAACCGTCCAGGTTCCGCTGGACTACTCCAAGCCGTCGGGCGAAAAGGTCGGCATCTCGGTCGTCCGGCTCCCTGCCGAGGACAAGTCCGCCCGGATCGGTTCGCTGCTCACGAACCCCGGCGGCCCTGGCGGTTCCGGTGTCGACTTCATCAAGCAGTCAGCCAGTGGCTTCGGGGACGAACTGCGCCGCCGCTTCGACATCGTCGGCTTCGACCCGCGCGGTGTGGCGGCCAGTGACCCCCTTCGCTGCAACACCGGCCCCCAGTTGGACGAGTTCTTCGCCACCGACGCCTCCCCAGACGACCAGAAGGAGACCAGCACACTCGGCGGCGAAAGCAAGGCGTTCGCCGAGCGCTGCAAGACCAAGGCCGGATCGGAACTCCCCCATGTCGGGACCGCTGACGCCGCCCGCGACATGGACGTCCTGCGCGCAGCCCTGGGCGACAGCAAGCTCACCTACTACGGCGCCTCCTACGGCACCTACCTGGGCGCCTCCTACGCCGAACAGTTCCCCAAGAACATCCGTGCCTTCGTCCTGGACGGCGCCGTCGATCCCAAACTCTCGTCCACCGAGCTGCTGATCGAGCAGGCGAAGGGCTTCGAGACCGCCCTCCGCGCGTTCGCCGACGACTGTGTGAAGTCGGGCGGCTGCCCCTTCGGCACCACGGCGGACGCGGTCATCAACAAGATCGCGTCCTTCCTCGCCGCCACCGACAAGAAGCCCCTCTCCAACACCCGCGACTCCCGCAAGGTCACCGAATCCCTGGCCGTGATGGGTATCGCCAGGGCCCTGTACGTCAAGCAGTACTGGCCCGTCCTGCGTCAGTCCCTCATCCGGGCGATGGAGAAGTCCGACGGCACCTACCTCCTAGCCCTCGCGGACGAGATGGTCGAGCGCAAGGCCAACGGCTCCTACAGCAACCAGACCGACGCCAACATGGCCGTCAACTGCGTCGACAAACCCAACCCCCCGAACCTCGCCACCTACGGCAAGGCCGCCGCCGAAGCCAAGAAGGTCGCTCCCCGATTCGGCCCCTTCGTCGTCTGGGGCGGCCTCCCATGCGTCTACTGGCCCGTCCAGACCAAACAGGAGCCGAAGCCAGTCACCGCCAAGGGCGCCGCTCCCATCGTCGTCATCGGAACCATCCGCGACCCCGCAACGCCGTACAAGTGGGCGCAGAGCCTCGCCGGCCAGCTCTCCAGCGGCGTCCTCCTCACCTTCGACGGCGACGGGCACACCGCCTACCTGCAGGGCAACTCGTGCATCACCAAGGCGACCGACGACTACCTGACCACGACCAAGCCGCCCAAGGACGGGACCACCTGCCGCTGAATAACCAGTGCGCACCCACCCCCGAAGACCCGGTAGACTGCTTCCGGCCGTGCCCCGCACGGCACGCCGCCTTAGCTCAGTCGGCAGAGCGATTCACTCGTAATGAATAGGTCATCGGTTCGATTCCGATAGGCGGCTCCCAGCTCAGAGGCCCATCACGATCATTCGCGATGGGCCTTCTGCATGACTGCCTGACACATTGGCTGACTAGAGCCGCGTCAGAGAACCTTTGGCCGGGGGGTGGCGGCTGGACATGAGCGCTCGACACTGGCTGATCACGGGCGCTCGGGTGCGAGCAACTTCATACTTTGCGGAGTCTTACCGCACGACGCCGACTACCTTCGGCCGGACGGAGTGGTCCTGCAGGCAGATTCTTCTCGGGGTGGCTCGTCCGCCCAGTCGAGCCAGTGGCCGAAGGGTGATCTGGCGCCGACCGAGTCCGGATGGATCGGGCCACCCCAGCCAGTAGCGACCAGGTAGCCGTCTTCGTCGCCGTGCCACTTCTCGCGGACGAGGAGCTCGTCAGCCGCCTGTGCCTTGTAGTGCGCCCCGGAGCACGGTCGTGGTCTCGTCATCGATGCTCTCGACCCGAGACCGGCCGCTCTTGGTCGCCCGTTCGATACGTTCGCCGGCGACCACGCCCGCTGGCCGCTGATCGTGATCTGCTTCGCGTCCAGATCAAGGGCGCTCGACGATCGACCGCGGCCGGCCCGGACGCCGGGGTGCGGCCTCGTCGGTCCGGTCCCGCCGCCCGGGCGGCCCTTGCCAGCGCGACGCCAGGAAGCCGAGAAGGTTCCCCATGACCCCGGCGGCTCCCATGACGTCCGTGCCGGCAGTGATCAGGTGGCCTTGCCAGGGGCGATGTAGAGGTTCATGTCGGTGAAGTCGAGGGTGATGTTGTAGGGCTTGAAGAAGCAGTGGGCGAAGTGGCCGATCGTGTCGAACCCCGGCCCGTAGGGCCAGGGCACGTTGACCGGCATGTTCGGGTCCGTTTCGCAGTAGACCTCGTTGGCGATGGCGTCGCCGAGGCGGATCTCCTTCGGGTAGCAGGGGTAGGTGGTGGTCGCATGGCTGTGGGCGAACGTCTCGAGCGGGCGGTCGTAGTCGGTGCGGACGCCCAACTGCTTGGCCACCTCACCGGGCATGCCCGCGGTGGTCGCGCCGCTGCTCCCGCCGAAGTTCACGCCCATCACCCGCGGGCCGGAGCCGGCGATGCTGCCCATGCTGCTTACATCGTGGTCACGTGACAGCCACAGCGGCAGGCGCTTGGCGCCCGCCCGTGCGGCGTCGGCGCGTACCCGTCCGGCCGTCTCGGGAGTCGGGCGGCGCAGGACCAGTGACCGGCCCGCGTAGTCGAAGGTGGTCAGCAGGTGGTAGAAGACCCACGTGCCGATCAGGCCGTCGCTGTCAGTGCCGACATCTTCGCCCGACTCCGTCGACGACCAGCCCACGGGGACGTTGCGCAGTTCGATGCCGCCCAGCTTGAAGGAGTCCAGCACCCCGTAGTACACCCATATGGCGGTGCCTTCGAAGTCGGTCTTCTCCTTGTATACGGGGCTCAGCCCGGCTTCCTTGGCCACCGTCGCGGTCACCTGCAGATTCGGGGCGCCGGTGTAGAACGTGAAGCGCTTGGACGGTCCGTTGTTGACCGAGGCCTCCACCAGCGGTTCCGGGTCCATCTGCAGCCATGGCACACGGCCGATGTCGCCGTGAATCTGATACGGCTTGCCGCGGATTGCCGCGAACCATTTCGCGTAGCCTTCCTCGCCGGCCGCTTGCCAGCGCGCCACGGAGAGGGAGAACTTGTCCTGTCGGATGTAGCAGTCGCCCAGCAGCGCGTTGGTCTCCTTGTCACCGGGCGCCAGTTCGAGGGCCATCGTGAGGTACTTCTCCGCGTCGGGGAACTTGTTGGCCAGCAGCCCGACGTAGCCGCGCTGGCGCGCCGCGTGCAGGTTCGTGGGGTCCTTTTTCAGGATCTCCTCATACGCGCGACCGGCCTGCTCGAACTTCCCGGCATTGAACAGCGCATCCGCGTCACTGTCGTCGGCGCGCGCCGTAGCCGCCTTGCCCAGCAGCGGTGTGGCGACGGCCGCACCGGCCACCACGGCCGCGCCCCGCAACAGCGAACGCCGGTCCCATTTCCCGTCATCAGCCACCGGCCTTCCTCTCTTCCGTGATCACCTTCCGAAGCCGGGGCACCAAGCCCTCGACAGGGACCGCTGTGGTCCGTGCCTCCATAGAAGACGGGAGAGTGTTGCAGTGGCGTATGCGATTTTCGGTACGCCCGCGATACACCCGACCCCCGGCATCAAGGAACCGGCACACGCCGGTGAGAAGACCCCGCCGCCGGTGACCGCGACAGCCCGGCTATTGCACACGTCGCGAGTTGGGTGGTGTCGTGACGAGCCAGGTGCGTCGATGATTCGGGACGATGAGGTGCGGTGTACGCGGCCAGGTAGCTTGGGCGTGCTCGAAGCGGAGGCTCACAGCCGCTCAGCGTGATGGCCGAGTTGGCGTGCCCCCAGCCGAGCGGCCACGACGTGCACATGGCCGCCCGGCGGGAGGCGAGTCGTCACGTGGGTGTGGTGCAGGTGGTGGACCCGAGCATGGGGGAGCCGCTCAGCCGGACGCGGCGTCGATGAGGCGAGCGGTGATCAAGTGGCCTGTACGCGGCCTGATCACCTGACGGGCGTGATCGGAATCAGCCCCAGTCGTACGCCACATAGTCCGCGTAGATCCAGCCCTTCGTGCTGGGCCAGTCCGTGTGGTACCACAGGTTTCCGTAATTGTTTATGCATGACTTGTCGACATGGATGAGCTTGCCGTAGCTGAACCTTGCGAGAATGCTAGATGACCCGTAGTAGTTCGAATGCACCGGAGCGCTGCTGACGACGACTTCCATAATCAGGTCACGGCCGGAGCATGAAGCCGCGGCGGCACTGGGCGTAGTAGCCAGAGCAGGCGCGGAAATCATCGACGCAACCACCATGGATACGGCTCGCTTGCGCATTGTTCCTCCTTCGGTCGAGGTCGCCGGTTCGGGAATGAGGCCACAGCTCGGGCGATTGCCGTTGGCGGCCAGAGGACCTTTCGTGCGAGTTGCGATCATGGTGATCTCACCCATATTCGGTGTCAAGAGTCGATGGCTCTCATTTTTGGCGTCAGGTGGTTGCCCGGCGGCCGGGGACTGCTTTTCGTAGCAGGGTCGACACTGGGTGCGCTTGGTCGGCAGTGGGCGATCGACGGTTTCAGTCAGTTTTTTGGCTGCCCGAATCTGCGAATAGAAGCGCCTTGACAAAGGGCTCCACTTGGCGCAAGGACCGCGTCCCCCACTGAGTGCCCGGTGAACTGAACGAGTCCAGGGCAAAGCAGCATCCCAGCTCACCGGCACGCCCCCGGTTTGCCCAGGCTCGTTGGATCGGCTGCCGGACGGCTGAAGGGCGGCCGGACTTGCTTGCGCGCTCCCGGCCAATCTCCTCCCCAATGGGGGGTGGAGTGCGGGTCGACGACGGCGTGCCCTCGAGCTCGACAACGCCTCCTTGGAGGCTTGGGTGAGCACCCTCGCCGCCCTCATCACCAAGATGGAAGGCTGCGGCCGTCATGCTGCCCGCGAGCCCGCCGGTCGCCTGGCAGAGGTCAACTGCGCCGACAGCCCGACGACCCGAAACAGGGACTGAGGGCTTCGCAGCCCTCAGCCTCCGGACCGTGCTCCAAATTGGGGGAATGCTAACGCGGTCACTGACAACGGGCCCTGGACGCGGGCGGAAGCAGTGGCCGTGCATGAGTTTCAGGAAGCAGGCCAGAGGACATGCGCAAAGGCACGGCGCCCGGCGGTCGCGTTCGACGCCGGAGTGCCGGGGCCGGCCTGGATCGCCGGCCCCGGCCGCACCGCGGCTCAGTCCACCGCCGGGGCTTGGTCGGCGACGGAGACCTTCAGTTGCGCCGAGTTGGTCAGGACGCTCCCGATCGGCGCTCCCGCCTGCTCGGCGTCCGTGACGACGCTGCGCTGGCCGAGATACCGGTAGGTCTTCTGGTCGAAGATGTACTCCTCGCGGACTCCGCTGCCTGGTGTGGTCAGTGCCACGGCGACACCGGTCCGGCCCGCCGCGTCCACCGCGCGGCCGACGGTGGTGACGCCGCGGATCGCGGCCGCCGCCCGGAACAGCGCGGCCCGTTGCGCGGCCGGCATGTAGGCCTCGCTGAGCATGCCGCCGACGTTCTGCCACGCCTGCGCGTCGGCTTCGGGACCGTTGCCGAGGCCGGTGTAAAGGTGCTGGTACATCTTGGCCGGGTCGGCCGGCAGGCGGCTCAGGTAGGCGTAGTCATTGCGCAGGTGCTCGGCTCGGTCGT
This sequence comes from Spirillospora sp. CA-128828, assembly GCF_050945415.1. Taxonomy (NCBI): domain Bacteria; kingdom Bacillati; phylum Actinomycetota; class Actinomycetes; order Streptosporangiales; family Thermomonosporaceae; genus Spirillospora; species Spirillospora sp. CA-128828. The sequence goes on along the minus strand of NZ_CP191986.1, from coordinate 9,030,955 downwards.
CGAAGTCCGCGGCCTTGGAGAGAGAGCGGTGGCCGACGTCCTGGCGGGCCTCCGGTGGGATGGGCCAACCCGGGTACGGCTTGGGCGGCAGCGTCTTGGACCACAGGACACCGTGGGTGGCGTCACCTTCCACAGGCAGCCAGATCTTGCGTTCCTGGCGCGCCAGGTATCGAGCCTGCCGATCGTGGGAGTTGCTGTCGACGGGGTCCATGGTCTGCGACTCGAAGACCATGAACTGGCCCGGGCGGGGGCGCAGCTCCGGGGTGGCGGCCGCGTGGTCCGCGGCCCGCTTGAGGACCTGCACCGACGCCACGGGCATCGTGTGGACGACCGGGGGCGCGCCGGGCTCCCCGTCCGCGGTAACAGTGACCACGGCGGCCGTGACGGCGGCGGCGACCCCCAGCCCGGCTCCCGCCAGGCCGACCCGCAGCCGCAGCGCCCGGCGAGGGCGCCCGGGGACCCGCCGTCCGGCGGCCCGCTCGGGGCTCGGGGCCGCGTCCCGCAGGACGCTCAGCAGGCGGTGCTCCTCGGCCCGCACACCGGTCAGGTCGAGGTCGGGGACTTCCGAGCGGAACCACTCAAGTTCGGTCATCTCATTCATGGACGGGTTCCTCACTGACGTAGATCACGGAGTCGGTCTCACCGAGGTGCCGGCGAAGCTTGTGCCTGGCCCGGTTGATGCGGGACCGCACCGTCCCGACGCGCACGTTCAGCGCCTGCGCGGCCTCCGCGTAACTGAGATCGCCCCAGGCCACCAGCAGCAGCGCGTCGCGGTGCCCTTTCGGCAGCGCGGCCAGCGCGCCGGCCAGCGCCCGCCTGGACGCCCCCGCGCTGAGCCGCTCGTCACTGCGCTCGGTGAACGGCGCCATGACCGGGTCGGTGCCCATCCGCTCCAGGACGCGCAGCTGCCGCACCTCCGCCCGCACATGCCGGCCCATCAGATTGGTGGCGATCCCGTACAGCCAGGGCCGCGCGTTCGGGCGAGCCAGGTCGTACCGGTCGCGCTGACGGAACGCCGTCAGGAACGTCTCGGCGACCACGTCCTCGGCGGCGTCGGCGCCCAGCCGGCGGATCACGTACCGCTTGATGTCGGGGGCGTATCGGCGGAACACCGCGGCGAACGCCTCGGGCTCCCGCCGGGACCGCCTGATGACGGACGCATCGTCGGCGTCCGCTTCGCTCGTCTCACTCATACTCGGCCTCTCGGCTTCGGAACGGGATACCCGTTGTTGCCGAGCCGCCCGCGACCGGTTCCCGCCCTCGACGCCTGGACCTGGGCTCACCGGACGATCGAAGCACTCCACCACATCCGCGACGCCATCGCCGCGAAGACCGGTGTCAGATCCGCACCGGTACGGTCCCGCCGCCATGGCCTTGCGCAACCTCGCCATCGGCCCCTTGGGACTCTGCGGCTGGAGCAACATCGATGCCGCCATCTGGCATCACTATCGTGACGCCACCCGCCTCTTGGTCACCCTCGCCCTGACCCTGGCAATCAGCCAGGATGCCGAAGTACTGGGCCGCTTTAGGCGTGGTCATCGCGAGTGAGCCTTTTACAGCGTGGCCGCCGGGTTCGGTGTCTCTACCGCCGCTGCGTGCCAGTACGTCATCGAGGCAGTAATGGTGCCGGTCGCGCGCAGGCCCAAACTCGGCCGGGATTTGGCCAGGCCGCTGCCGATGGGCTGGATTACCTCGTCTGGACGGCACCCTCATCGCGATCGAACGAGTGGCCGCCGATTGGCACTCTTTCTGGAAGACGGCGCAGGCGCGGAATGAACCGGCAGGTCATCGCCAGTCCGGCCAGTGAGGTCGGGTGGGCGTCGAGCGCGCTTCCCGGTGACGTCCACGACCTGACTGCCGCCGCAGACCTTGAGGAGTATGTGCGCACACTCTGAAGGCCGCCGGGCTGGTGTTGCTGGCCGAGGAGGGGGACCGTGGCGCGTGCGAACGCTGCTCGGTCCCTGGAAACACCAGGGGCAGACCCCAACCGCTCAGGAACGCCGATCGGGCGCACGCCCACCGCGCGGCCTCTGGCGAGCGCGCTCTCATCAGCCGGCGGAACCCTCCGCTAGCTTTGCTGCTGCCCACGCCTGCCAGTCATGCGGGCAAAGCCGGCCACGCTTCTGCGGAACAACCGGGGGACCACCACACGCTGTGAAGGCTCGGCGCTTCTGGGGCGCGGTTAGAGGGTCAGACGGAGGCTGCTTCGAGTTTCGCGGCCAGTCGCTTGTTGCCGCCGAGCACCCCCGCCCAGCCGAGCATGCCACCGTCCATGAAGTATGCGTCGGTGGCCTGCCCGTCCGTTTCGTAGCGGACGTGCACCCACCTGTTGGTGCCCATCTGGGTGCGTCCGATCGCCAGGATCGAGCCCACGACATCTCTGCTCCCGCCAGAGAAATGGAACCTCCCGTGTTGAAAGGTCAGTGAGCCTCGGTCCTCCCAGGCGGGCACGTTCACGGCCGCGGTCGAGCGATACCAGATGTTGTTCACGGGTCCTCCTCGTTGACTCGCGTTCCATCTGATAAGAGCCCGTGCGGAGAGCCCAGGTTCATGGCGACTTGCGCAAGCGGCCTCTGGGTGGGACAGGCCCTCAGGTGTGGCCCGTGCCGCTCTCTTCGGGGAGGACGTTCGGGGCGTGGAGTGGCTCGTGGCTTGTGATCGCGCGGCTTTCGCGGTCGCGTCGAGCGTTGCCGGTGTCGATGAACTCCGGGGGGAGGCCGTGCGGTGCGTCCCGTAGCCCATGGAACGGGAGGCGCATGGCCAGATCTGGATTCGATGCGTGGAACGGCCAATGGTGACGTGATGATCGTGACTGTACGGTCGGCGCATGACGACCGTGCTATGCGTGCCACAGTGGCAAGGATCCTGTTCGGTCAACGCACCGCGGTTGGCAGTGGGGGCGAGGCGCAGCGCCGGACTGGTCAGGGCCGATCGCCTGGTCACTGTGCCGGTGCTTGATTCGGGCGGAGACCTCGATGGTGGGGTACGCGCGCTGGACGTCCTGCTGGAGAACCTGCGGCTGACGCGGGAGGCCTTGGACGGCATCGACGACGCGGTCATCACCGTCGGTGGCGACTGCGGTGTGGATCTGGCGCCGATCGCCGCCGCGCGCGCCAGGTACGGCAATCGGCTGACGGTCTTGTGGATCGACGCGCACCCGGATCTCTACACTCCGCAGACGCTGCCATCAGGCGCCTTCCATGGGATGGTGCTGCGTACGCTGCTGGGCGAAGGCCCGGCTCCACTCGTTCCAGAGCTGCCGCTGAAGCCGGAACAGGTGATCATCGCGGGGCTGCGTGCGTTCGAACCGGATGTACGCGAGCAGATCGAGGCGTACATCGACAGGGCCGGCATCCGGTGCTACGGCGTGGAGGACTTCGAAAGGGCGGCTGACGGCATCACCGGACCGGTGTACGTGCATGTCGATCTGGACGTTCTCGACCCTGCGGCATTCGGCTCGACCTGTTATCCCGAAGGCGGCGTGGCTCCGCAACGCGTGATCGCCCTGGTCTTGCGTCTGGACAACGTGGTCGGCGCGGCCATCACCGAGCACGCCCCGGCCGATGAATTCACCGATGCCGGTGAGGCCGACGTGATCCGCCGCCTGGCGGCCGCGCTCCCCCTCTGACCCCAAGCCGCAGGACGCGTCCTTAGATCAAGGTCTCGATGTGCGGTGGACCGTGGTGGGTGGATGAGTGCATGCCCCGGCATGGTCCGACCGACCGGGAGCGGATGATGCAAGTCGGCGCAAGTTCGGGCGGGAGGGGGTGGCGAGGTTGCCGCTGCGTACGGCAGCGGCCTCGAACATTGCGAAGGTGTCCCGCGGGATCAGTCGGTCAGGTGCTCCGCGAGGATCTTCAGGTGGGTGTCGCGGGCCTCGGCGTGGCAGCGGCGGCCGGCCTCGGTGATCTCGACGAACACGCCGCGCCGGTCGTCCTGGCAGAGTCCGCGCTGGACGTAGCCGTGCTTCTCCAGGCGGGCGACCGTGCGGGACAGGGCGCTCTGGCTGAGGTACATCGCAGCGGCGATCTCCTGCATGCGGCGCTTCTCACAATGGAGATCGACGAGGCGATCGAGCGTCTCGTATTCACTCATGCTCAGGCCGTGGTCGTCCTGCAGGGCACGATCCAGGGCGCACGCCACTGTGTTGTAGCAGGTCGCGAGCTCGCGCCAGCGGCCGACCAGCGTTGTCTCCGCCTCCATGCCGCGCATCTTAGCATGCACATGCATGAGATGCACCTGCATTAAATTCGCCCGAATTTTGTGCGTGGACATTTGATGCACGTGCATGTAACGTCCTCCGACGTGACTATCACCGACACCTCACCCGACTCCACCGTCCGTGCGCCGGCCGCCGCGAGCGCGTCGGCCGAACAGACCTGGACTCCCCGGCTGTGGGGAGTCCTCGCGGTCCTGTGCGCCGTGCTGTTCCTCGACGGACTCGACGTCTCCATGGTGGGCGTCGCGCTGCCGTCGATCGGCACCGAGCTGGGCCTTTCCACCACGTCACTGCAGTGGATCGTCAACGGTTACGTCCTCGGCTACGGCGGGCTGCTGCTGCTCGGCGGGCGGACCGCCGACCTGCTCGGCCGCCGCCGGGTCTTCCTCGCCGCACTGGCCGTGTTCGCCGTCGCGTCGCTCGTGGGCGGCCTCGTCGACGACGGCACGTTGCTGATCGCCACCCGTTTCGTGAAGGGCCTGGCCGCCGCGTTCACCGCGCCGACCGCCCTGTCCATCCTGACCACCACCTTCCATGAGGGACCCGCGCGCAACCGGGCGCTGTCGGTCTTCTCCGTCTTCGGCGCCAGCGGCTACTCGTCCGGGCTGATCCTCGGCGGGTTGCTGACCAGCTTCGGGTGGCGCTGGACGTTCCTGACGCCGGTGCCGCTCGCGGTCCTCGCCCTCGTCGCGGGCCTTGCGCTGATTCCGCGGGACAAGCCGGCGGCCGGTGGCGGCCATGACCTGCTCGGTGCCGTGACGCTCACCGGCGGCATGCTGATCGCGGTCTACACGGTGGTCTCCGCGCCCGACCGCGGCTGGCTGGATCCGGTCACCCTGGGCTCCGTCGTCCTCGCGGCGGCCCTGCTGACCGCCTTCTTCGTCACCGAGAAGAAGGTGCGGCACCCGCTGATCCGGCTCGGCATCCTGCGGATCGGCTCGATCGTCCGGGCCAACCTGAGCATCGTCGCGCTCTTCGGCTCGTACCTGAGCTTCCAGTTCATGATGACGCTCTACCTGCAGGACGTGCTGCGCTGGTCGCCGCTGAAGATGGCCATGGCGCTGCTGCCGGCCGGCCTCATCGTGGCGTTCGGCTCCCCGTTCGTCGGCCGGCTGATCGACCGGTACGGGACGCCACGGCTGATCATCAGTTCCATGACGTCCCTCAGCCTCGGCTACGGCTGGTTCCTCGCCACGGCCGGGAACGCCCCGCACTACGCGTTCACGATCCTGCCGACGATGCTGCTGCTGGGCGGCGGGTTCGCGTTCGGGTTCAGCTCGATCATGGCTCAGGCCACCGACGGGATCGACGACTCCGAGCAGGGGCTGGCGTCCGGCCTCGTCCAGACCTCGGGCCAGGTCGGCGCCGCCCTGGTGCTGGCCGTGGTCACCGCCCTGGTCGCGGGCGGCACGGCGGCCGGCGGTGACGGCTTCGGCGAGTTCCACCCGGGCGTCAACCTGGTCAGTGCCGTCGCCGTGGTCGGCTTGGTTCTGAACCTGATTCCCCTGCTCAACCGATACCGCGCCAAGCACGCCTGACCCTTCAACCCCAGGCCACCACGGTCGGCCGTTCGGACTCAAGCGCTGAGCCCGAACGGCCGACCGTGGTGGCCGCTCAGGTTCACGACCAGTCCCGAGTCGAGTCCCACGCCCGCAGGTCGCACCCCTCACCGCCAAGCCCGTGGCCCAAAAGGGGCGGGCGGTTGTGCATGGCGGAGGCCACGGGTCGGCGCGCATGACCACGGCGTCCGCCATGTCGACCAGCAGCGGCAGAAAGGCGTGTGGCACGGCGGTGCTGCAGGTCGAGCGTCATCCATGCCGGGCAGGCTCACCGCGGCTGTGCGCGGGGTTGGGCCGGGGGTTCGGGGTGGTGGGTTGAGCCCCGTAGAGGGCGGGTGTGCGGGGGCGTCCATTCTGGGACGCCCCCGCCTTGGTCTAATTGGGGCGTTTCCAGAAGGGGCGGCGAGGTTGGGGAGCGCCGGTGAAGTCGGCGAGGACCTGCAGGGCGCGGGTCCAGTGGGCGTTGATGGTCGCCTCGTCTGCGCTTGGTTCCATCCGGCGGAGATCCTCGCAGAGGGCTGCCAGGAATGTGGTGTCCAGGCCGTGCTCCTCCATCCGCAGGACGACCGACCCCAGGACGGGGAGGAGATCCCTCAGCAGGTGGTGGACTCGTTCGTCCCGCGCTTCCGGCACCTGGCGGAGGCGGTCCAGCACGTTGGTCAGCTCCTGTTGGAAGCCGGTGAGGCCGGGGACGCCGCGGGTCTGCTCCGGCACCGGCCGGCTCGGCGCCTTGGGCCTGGCGCGGGGACGGCCGGCGCCAGGACGCGGCGCGCCGTAGGACGGTGGCACGGCCCGTTCCACCATGGGCGGCGGGCCGCCGGGTGCGGCGGGCATGGGAGGGCCGCCGGCTGGTCGTGCGTCGAGGAAGTCCGCGGGATCCTCGTCGGCCATGAATGCGGCATGGGCCACCCGCGGAGCGGCCATCGGGGCGCCCCAGCCCTGGGGCATCTCGACCGGCTGGACGACCTGGTGCGGGGTGCCGCCATCAGTCGACACCCGGCTGTCCACGGCCACGAAGGCGGTGAAGCGGCACAGCACGCCGAACCGGAGCGAGGTCGCGACGATGCGTTGCTCCAGGTCCTCGGGCCCGCCTATCGTGTAGCGGTCCTCCAGGTCGCGGAGGTGGGCGCGGGCCCAGATGGACGTGGCGGCCGCGTCCTTGGCGACGACGCCGGAGGCGTGCTGCTCCCAGGGCGTCCCGTCGGATGCGGTGCCCCGGACGGACAGTGATCCGGAAGGCGTGCCGCTGAACCGGCCCGCGATCACGAGCGGCACACCGGGGAACAGGGCGCCCAGCCGCGCGGGGGCCACCGTCCCGGAGGCGATCGCCAGGCCGTCTGCATGCAGGGTGAGGCCGGTCGCGATCGGGGCGGTGATCCGATGATGGATGTGTTCCATCGCCTCGTCGAGGCGGTCCTCGGACTCCACCAGCTCGCAGCGGCCCCCGCCGATCGCGGCGAGACGGTTCAGGAACCCGGCGTTGACCGCCTGGTCGATCCCGACGGTGTGAACGCGGACGTTGCGGAGTCGGGGTTCCAGGTGCGCGAGGAACTGGTCCTCGTTGCCGACCTGCCCGTCGGTGATGAGGACGAGTACGCGGTCGCGGGTTGAATCGGCGAGCAGCCGGCAGCCCTCGTCGAGCGGCGCGAGCATCTCCGTGCCGCCGCGCGCCCCCAGGGAGGCCAGGTGCTCTACGGCACGGAACCGGTTGCGGTCCGTGCCGTCGGCGAGTCCGGTCCCGAGGTCGCGCGGGCGTTCGGTGACGGTGTCGAAGGACAGGACGGCGAACCGGTCCTCGATGCGGAGCGTGTCGACGATGCGCGCCGCGGCGCGGCGTGCGGCGACCATCTTCCAGCCGTGCATGCTGCCGGAGCGGTCGAGGACGAGCACCACGTCGCGTGGGCTGGGCCTTGCCTCGCCGGACGGCAGCACGGTGAGGCTGAACGTCCCCTCTTCGCCGGATTCGTCCGGGATGAGGGTGAGGGCGGCACTCTCCTGCGGAGCGAAGTCCAGGCGGAGGATGAAGTCGCGGTCGAGGCGCTCGCCCGGTTGCAGGCGCAGGGTCGTCCGGTCGCCGTCACCTTCTTCGGCGACCACGTGCAGCGCCGACCGGACCTGGGTCAGCGGCAGCCCGGCCGGGTCGATGTCGACGGTGACGGCCAGGCGGACGGGGTTCGGAAAGCCCGGCAGCAGGACGGGCGGGCTGATCCGGGACGCGTCCGGCACGGCGTGGGTGTCGTCGGCCACGCCGGATCCGGCGCGGTCGCCGCCCAGGGGCGCGCCCGGTATGTAGCGGGGCGCGACGACGAGCGGGAAGCGGAACGTCGCGCTGGACGCCGACTCGTGCGGCAGCGGCTGGTGGAGCGTCAGCCTGATCGTCACGCGTTCACCGGGGAGGATGTTGCCCACCCGCATGGTGAAGACGTCCGGGCGGTCTTCTTCGGCGATGGCCGCGCGCTGCCCGGCGGCTATCGCGGTGTCGTAGTCCTGCCGTGCCTGGCCGCGCTCCTTCAGTTCTCCTTCGATGACCCGGTCGGCGGCCTCCATGCGCAGCGCGGTGACCGCGGCGCGGTCGGGCAGGGGGAAGATGTAGGTGGCCTCCAGCGGCGTGTCGAACGGGTTGCGGAAGCCTTGGACGACGTCGATGCCGGCGGCCAGGCCGGTGATCGACGCGTGCACGTCGACCGAGTCGAGCGGCAGGTTCCCCTTGTCGGTGCTGAGCGCGCCGAACCCGCGGTCGGGGACCGGTGGCGCGGTCTCGGGTAGTGGCAGGATGCGCACGGTCACTGGATCCTCCGGGATTCATCGGCGGGCGGGAACGCGGGGGTTTCGGCGTGGGAGAGAAGACCGAGCCGGCGCAGCTCGTCGAGCAGCGGACGTGCGGCGGTCTCGATCGCGGCGAGATCGTCACCGCTCAGGGTGGGTGCGTCCAGAAGGACGGTGAGGCCCGGCGCGAGCCGAACCCCTTGAACGACTGCGGGACGGGACGCGCCGTACCCGTCGGCGACGGCGGCCTGGCTGAAGGACACATCCGGCCGGGCACTCCAGAAGGCACCCCGCTCGCGTCCCTTCTCCTCAGCCGCAGGGCCTTCGGTGGGATGCGCGGTCTCGGCATCGGCTTCGGCCGGCAGAGTGTCTTCCCGGGCGGCCGCCCGGCTTCTCCTCCGGTGGGCCGGGGCCGGTGCGGAGGTGCTCCTGCCGGGAAGGCCCGAGCGGGGCACCTGTTCTCCGTCCTGAGCGGTCGGGGTTCGGGGAGCGGCGGGCTCCGGCGCTCCATCACTCGAATCGGTGGGCTGTGCGTGCAGACCGTGTAGACCGTGTAGGCCAGGGGGCCGCGCCGGGGTCGCGGTGGGGTCCACCGGGGCTCCGGATGCTGCTGTGTCTTCGGCGTCAATGCCCGGCTCCCCTTGTCCCGTGGAGGGAGGCGGCCGGTCGGCCGGGGCGGCGGGCTGGTGCCGGGGAGCCGGGCTGGACGCGGCGGGGAGGGCGGCGATCTCGGAGAGGGTCGCGTCGGTGGCGGCTGCGAGCTCGACCTGGATCTCGGCGATGGAGCGGCCCTCGGCCTGGCGGCGCTTCACCGCCACGAGCTGGAGGAGATGGCGGGGGCCGTACAGCGCGGTGCGGCCGCGGCGTCCGAGGGGCGGATCGACCAGGCCGATCGTCGTGTACCAGCGGATCAGCCGCTCGTTGGGCAGATCGCGAACCCGGCCGCTGACCTGCGCGGATCCATCCGCTGCCAGGGCTGCTGCGGCGTGTTCCGCCAGCTCGCCGATCGTCCAGGTGCCGTCCATGGCCTCATGGTGACACTGTCATGATGACAGTGTCAAATAGTTCTGGAGATCGACTTCGAAAAATCCTTGATGGAACCACTGGGCTGCCGCACGCTTGTGCCTCCAGGTGCGGCTCGGGGGCGGCGGAAACGAGGCCTTGAGGTGCGCAGCAGCGGTATCGGCGTGTCAAGCGCGGGGGCCTCGGCCCGGCACCGCTACCGCGTGCTCGCCGCACGGCATCGCTGGGAAAGACGTGCGGTACGGGCGGTCATGGCCTGTGCTGCCGGGATCGTCGCGGCGGGCGTGGGCACCTGGTGGGTAGGCGTCGGTGTCGCCGTTCTCGTCTTCGCCATGCATGCGGGCTATTCGAGATTCCGGTCCGGCGTCGTGACCGGCTGGCGCCGGGGAGCCCAGGCCGAGCGCCGTACAGGACGCCGGCTGGCGCGCCTCGATCCGGCGGGCTTCCACGTTCTGCACGACCGGGCCCTTCCGGGCCGTTCTACGCCCACCGCCAACCTGGACCATCTGGTGGTCGGTCTCACTGGCGTCTACGCGATCGCGAGCCGGAGATTCCGGCGGGGTGCTCGGTTGCGTGCCGATCAGCGCCGCGTCTGGGTGGGGCGCGGCCAGGTCGGCGGGGTGACCGTTCTCGCCATGCGGGCCGCCGAAACGGTCGCCGAGCTGCTCTCCGGAGAGTTGGGCTATGACGTATCCGTCACGCCGATGGTCGTCGTCCACGGAGCACGGGTCACCCGAGAAGGCGTCCAGGCCGGGGAGGTGCTCTATCGCGCCGCGAGGGCGATCCCACGCGCCATAGCCTCGGAACCCGTTATCTATACGAGCGCGCAGGTCGCCGCTATCGCTGCCGGTGCCGAGAGCCTGCTTCCGCCGATGATGGAAATGCTGCCGCCCGACTGATCATCAATATCAGAGCCATTCACTCTGGGTATCTACTTGACCGCATACGGACATGACGACCTGGTCATCTGAATCATGCGAACCTTGCAGGATGTCGGTCATTTCGCCCAAAGCACTCAAATCTGACACTTCGCAAAGGTATTGCGGAACGCACAAGAATGGTGTTCGGTATCTGAGTCTGATCTCTTGAATTTGCCAGTAAAGAGCGCCCGAAGCCTTTACCTTTCTGGCATGAACGACCATCTCCTGGTCGAGGCGCTGCGCGAGCGCGATCCCGGTGCCACGGCCGCCGTGTACGACGCCCATGCCGGCAGGCTCTTCGCGTACTGCTGGTTCCAGTTGCGATGCCGTGACGCTGCGCAGGTCGCCTTACGCGACACGTTCATCGTGGCTGAAGCGCACATCGGCAAGCTCCGCGATGCCGACCGGTTCGGTCCATGGCTCTATGCCCTCGCCCGCCTCGAGTGTTCCCGGCGTCTGCCTCCCAGGCACCAGGCACCCGACGTGCCGGTCGCCAGCCACGACCAAGAGGACGTGGACCAGCGCATCACGGCCTGGCATGCGGTACTGGCGCTGCGGCCCCTCTCGCGGGAGATCCTGGAGCTGCGGGTCAGGCACCAGTTGTCCGTCCCTGATCTCGCCGCGGTGTTCGGTATGTCGCTGAAGGACGCGCAGGCGGCGCTCGACCGCGCCCACGGCGAGCTGGACGAGGCCTTGACCGCGGAGATACTCGCGGACAAGGGACCCTACGGTTGCCCACAACGCGCTCTACTCCTGCGTGAGCGGCGTGGAGACCTCACCGACGACCTCAGTAAGCGGCTTATGGAGCACGCGGAGGGCTGCTCAGTCTGCGGAGCCTTCCATCCCCGAACCGTGTCCGCCGCCAAGGTCTACGGGCTGCTGCCGGACGCGACTCCGGCGGCAGAGCTGCGCCTTCGAGTGATGAGCTGCTTCCTGGACCCGGAACTGGTGGGCTACAGGCTCTTCGTGGCCACCCGGGTCATGGAGTTCACGCCGGAGGGCTTTCCTGTCCAGTCCCCTGGGGCGGGGCGTCCGGCCAAGACGTCACGCGCAACTGGATGCTGGATACTCGGCCGTTCGCGCAGGACGTCCGCCGAGGGAACGGCGGCCAACCTCTACGCACAGGCCGTTCGCGCTGCCGCAGTGCTCGCGGTTGTCGCGCTCCTATCCGGAGGTGGGGTCGCCTCCATGTTCGGGCTCATCGGTGGCGGACGGAAGGGGGCGGGAGGGGTCGCCGGCCCGCATCCGACAGCGGTTCCAGGCTTCTCTCAGGTACCTGAGTCCGTGCGACGACCACCCGGGCACGCGAACGGCCCCGGAAACCTCGACGCCGCCCCCGTGTCGGCCACGTTCCCGCTGGGCGCACGTACGTCCTCCGCACCACCGACGGCCTTTCCGGCGCCGTCCTCTGCACTGGTCTCCTCACAGGAGCCGTCCGGGCCCGCGGCCACGGGTGCACTAGCGGTCTCCCCTCTCTTCCTGGATCTGGCAGGGGGTTCAGAGGGCTTCGTGGAACTGCGCGCAGAAGGCGGACCAGTCACCTGGCAAGCAAAGAGTCATGGACCACTACTGGTCAGCCCGCCTTCTGGACACCTCCAAGCCGGGCAGAGCGTGACCGTGCGTGTCCATGTCTCGCGTAAGCAGAACTCGCGTGGGGACGGAACCATCACCTTCCAGCCGGGAGGGAGTCAGGTACACGTCACCTGGCGCCCTGATGCCCCCGGCCCGGATCCGACGCCTACGCCTACGCCTACGCCGACGGGTTCCGGGTCGGCGACTCCGTCCACGCCACCCGAGACTCACCGGCCGGGCACTCCGTCACCGCCGACCCCGGAGCCAAAGCCATCCGGCTCACCGCCGGCCGAAAGCGAACCGGACCCCTCACCGTCACCGTCACCCTCGTCCGAGCCGTCCTCGGGGACGGCCTCGTCTGGAGCGAGTCCCACGCCGAGCGCCTGACAGGGAGTGGCGCTCGTACCCGCCATTGCCAGAGTCAACTACTTTTCGTAGGTGATCGTTTGCGCTAAGCAATACATCACTGGGGGAGGACGTGATCATGGCATCTGGCGCAGCACGGCCCCGTCGCGCGATCCCGTCCCCGGCCCGGAGCAACGCGCTGCGGCTGGTCGCCTTCACCACTGGCGTATCGATGTGCATGAGCCTGTTCGTCCCGGCCGCGTACGCCCGTCCCTCCGCCGACCCCAGCCCCAGCGCGAAGGACATCGAGCAGAGCGAACAGCAGGTCAGGGAGCGGGCCGCCGAGGTCGGACGGACGAAAGCCATGCTCGTACTGGCGGACGGCGAACTCGACAGGCTCGCCATCGCCGCGGAGGCGGCGGTGGAGCGGTACAACGGCGAGCAGCTGAAACTGCAACGCTCACAGCAGGCGTACTGGGACACCCAGGCACGGCTGGCCGAGGCGAACCGGAGAGTTGAGGAATCCAGGGCCGGACTGGCGTCGTTCGCCGCGCAGGTCTACCGGGACAACACCGGATACGACGAGATGTCATCGGCGGTCGCAGGCAACGGCGGGCCGCAGGGCTTCATGGACCGTGCCGGCATGGTCAAGATGCTTGCTGAACGGCGAGCGGCCATGGTCCACCGGGTCGAAGCGTCCAAAACCGTCGCGGATGTGTTCCGGCGTCAGGCGAAGGTGGCGCTGGACGAGCAAGGAGCGGCCACCAGAAGCGCCGACGAGGCCAAACGGCTCGCGCAGGACGCGGTGTCCAAGCAACAGGGGTCCGTTCAACGCGTTGAGGCCGACAAGCGTCGACTAGAGCGCCGACTTGGCAAGGCCCAAGCACACGTCTCCGAGGTCAAGCGCGCGCGGGAACGGGCCCTGGAGAAGGCGAAGATACGCAAGGCGCGATCCGATTTCTCTGACTCTGCGGCGGGGCCGACCCTGGCGGCGGCACGCGGTGCCATCGCTGTCCAGGCGGCGCTGAAGTGGCTTGGCACGCCCTACTCCTGGGGTGGAGGCGACATGGACGGTCCCAGCTACGGCGTGGCACAAGGTGCCGGGATCGTGGGCTTCGACTGTTCAGGACTCACCATGTACGCGTGGGGCAAGGCCGGCGTACGTCTCGACCATTGGACGGGCACCCAATGGACATCCGGCCCGCACATCCCCATCAGCGATCTGCGTCCCGGTGACCTTGTCTTCTTCGCTACCGACAAGTCCGATCCCGCCACCATTCACCATGTCGGTCTCTACATCAGCGGCGACCGCATGGTGGAGGCGCCCTACACCGGTGAACGGGTGCGCATCTCAAGCATCCACCGAAGCGACCTGATCGGGGCCACACGTCCTACCGCTTGACGACACCCGCCCTTGGAAAGGCGGGAACCCTTCCGTAGGACTTGCGTACGGAAGGGCTCCTCGCGAGGCGTGTCGCATGGCGGCGGGAAGCGGATCAACGCCGTCCGCGACTCCCTCTCCCGGCCCCGGAACGGCCCGGCCTGCGGTCGGCGGGGCCGGACGGCGTGTCAGTGGCCGCCCTGGTCCGCGGCGCGCTTGAAGGAACGCTCGATCTCCTGCTCGGCCTCGACGCGGCCCACCCAGCTGGCGCCCTCGACGGACTTGCCGGGCTCCAGGTCCTTGTAGACCTCGAAGAAGTGCTGGATCTCGAGGCGGTCGAACTCCGCGACGTGGTGGATGTCGCGCAGGTGCTCCATACGGGGGTCCGTGGCGGGGACGCACAGGACCTTGTCGTCGCCGCCTGCCTCGTCCGTCATCCGGAACATGCCCACGGTGCGGCAGCGGATGAGGCAGCCCGGGAAGGTCGGCTCCTGCAGCAGGACCAGCGCGTCCAGCGGGTCGCCGTCCTCACCGAGGGTGTTCTCGATGAACCCGTAGTCGGCCGGGTACTGCGTCGAGGTGAACAGCATGCGGTCGAGCCGGATGCGCCCGGTCTCGTGGTCCACCTCGTACTTGTTCCGCTGGCCCTTGGGGATCTCAATGGTGACGTCGAAATTCAAGATGTCCTCCGCTCCCTGCGCGCTCGCAGTGAATAGTCTTTCGGGAACCTGTGGGTGAGGCCGGCCCCACAGGACGAGTGTTCCCTGTATAAGGATGTCGCACGTTGGTGAGTGCTGAGTGGGAGAGGGGCGGTCACGTGCCTGGACGGGGCCGAGCCCTCGTGGTCCTGTCGCTGTCTCTCCTTAACGTTTTCGCCCTCGCCGCAGGGGTGGCAGTGGTGAAACTCACACCGGAGCGGCACTTGTCGCCGCAACCGCCCAGCGTGGCGGCGCGTGACGTCGTGCAGGTCCCGGCCTCGGCGGCCGCGATCGCCGCCGCCGATCCCGGATCGGGACGACCGCCGAACCCGTCCACCCTGGCGGGACGGCTTTCGGCGCTGATCGGCGGCCCGCAGGCGAAGATCAACGCGGTGGTCGTCGACGCCGAAACCCGCCGGCCCCTGTACGAACTGCGCGCCGACCGTCCCGCCACACCGGCCTCGACGACGAAGCTGGCGACCTCGGTCGCGGCACTGGCCGAGGTCGGCCCCGCGCACCGGATCACCACCCGGGTCGTACGCGGGACGGGAGGCGGGATCGTGCTGGTCGGAGGCGGGGATCCTACCTTGACGGCCCTTCCCGCGCGTCCTGAAGCCGACCATCCGCCGTATGCGTCCCTGTCGGACCTCGCCCGTCAGACCGCCACGGCGCTGAAGGCGTCCGGGCTTCGCAAGGTGCGCGTGGACTACGACTCGTCCGCGTACCAGGGCTCTCCTACGGCCGCCGGGTGGAAGCCCAATTACCTGCCGGACGGTGAGGTGGCGCCTGTCTCCGCCCTGACCGTAGATGAAGGACGGATCGCACCCATGGACCCGTCCAGGAAGGCGCGGGTCTCTGATCCACCTGCCGCTGCGGCGGGGCAGTTCGCACGTCTGCTGTCCAAGAACGGACTCAAGGCGAGCGCCGGGCGAAGGACGGTCGCACAGAAGGGGGCCGCGCAGCTCGGCGCCGTTCAGTCACCGCCCTTGTCCGCGCTGGTGGAGCACTTGCTGACCGATAGCGACAACGACGTGGCCGAGGCGATGGCGCGCCAGGTCGCCATCAAGCTGGGCCGTCCGGCGACGTTCTCGGACGCCGCTCAGGCCGTCCGGCAGGTTCTGGCCAGGTTGGGTGTCGCGGAGGGCGTTTCCGTCAACGACGGCAGTGGGTTGTCGCCTCGCAACCGCATCTCGCCTGTCGCCCTGGCCCGGATCGTTTCGCTCGCCGCTGGCCAGGACCACCCGGAGTTGCGTCCGGTCATCACCGGCATGCCGATCGCCGGATTTTCGGGGACGTTGAGTCCGCCGCGCTACACGGTCGCGTCCAGCCAGGCGGGGGCGGGGATGGTCCGCGCGAAGACCGGCACTCTGGCGGGCGTCAGCACGCTGGCCGGGCTCGCCTATGACGCCGACGGCCGGCTGTTGGCGTTCGCCTTCATGGCGGGGGACGGGAAGGGCCCGGTCGATCCGGGGAAGCTCGACCAGCTGGCGGCGGCCGTCGCGACCTGCGGGTGCGGCTGATCCTCCGGTTATCCAGCTGATCCTTCGGTTATCCACAGGTGCTTGTTCTGCTGCGTTCCGGTGGCGGGAGAGGCAAGGGTGGAGGGGTACGGTCCGCCCCCGGGTGGGTGGGGCATCTTTTTCGTGGAATGCGGGATATGCGGCTGCGTGTGGGGTCCGCCGTACGGGAGATAACCAGAACGGTTGTTCGTTGAACGACCATGCAGGGCGCTCCGGCGCCACGTCCGAAACGTACGGTGGAGTACATGAGCGCCTCAATGATCGACTGGAACGTGGCGGTTCAAGCGGGGACCCGGCTCGTCCGGCCGGGACCGCAGGTCACCCATGCCGAGGCCCGTGAAGTCGTGAAGGAGTTGCGCGAGCTTTCGAAGATCGCCCACGGGCATGTGCGGGACTTCACCGGCATGGCATCCGAGCTCGACCCCGACCCGGCGACGGTCGTGGACAGGCCCGGGTGGATCCGCGCCAACGTGGACGGTTTCCGCGTGGTGCTGGAACCGCTCATGGACCAGATGTCCGAGCGGCGCGGCCCCAGCCCTCTCGGAGGTGCGGGCAACGTTGTCGTCCAAGCCGTTGGTTCCCGTGTCACCGGCATGCAGGTGGGCGCGATCCTTGCGTACATGGCCAGCCGTGTCCTGGGGCAGTATGAGCTGTTCCTGCCGCCGGACCCCTCAGGTCGTGCGCCCACAGGACGTTTGACCTTGGTCGCGCCCAACATCGTCCATGTCGAGCAAGAACTCGGTGTGGAGCCGCATGACTTCCGCCTCTGGGTGTGCCTACATGAGGAGACGCACCGCGCCCAGTTCACCGGGGTGCCTTGGCTGCGCGAATACGTGCAGGACCAGATGACCAAGTTCCTCCTCGCGTCGGACCTCGACCCAGGCGTGATGCTGGACCGCATCCGAGACGCGGCCGAGGCCGTCGCAGACGCGGTGCGCGGCGGAGACGCCAACCTCATCGACGCGATCCAGAGTCCCGAGCAACGCGAGATCCTCGACCGCCTCACCGCGGTGATGACGCTGGTCGAGGGGCACGGCGACTACGTCATGGACGCGGTCGGCCCGGAGGTCGTGCCGTCCGTCCAGCAGATCAGGTCCCGCTTCCAGGGACGGCGTACCGGCGGCTCCAAGCTCGACAAGACGATCCGGCGCCTGCTCGGCATCGACCTGAAGATGAAGCAGTACGCGGAGGGGTCGCGGTTCGTCCGGCGGGTCGTCACCGAGGTCGGCATGAGCGGGTTCAACCAGGTCTGGCAGTCGCCGGAGACGCTCCCGACGCATGACGAGATCAAGGAGCCGGCCCTGTGGATGGACCGGGTCGTCGGGCCGCGCTCCATCGACTCCCCGCCCAAGGCCAACGAGGCTTGAGGGCCGCCGGTGCGCGGCGCCATGTGGTGGTAGACGTTTCCCATGGGCCCTGATCCGGCGGTGGCGGCGGTACGCCTTGCGGTGCGCCGGGTTCTCGCCGACCTTCCGCAGGGCGAGATGGTTCTCGTCGCCTGCAGCGGAGGCGCGGATTCTCTGGCGCTCGCAGGTGCGGTGGCCTTCGAGGCGCCTAGAGGGGGGCGCCCCGCCGGCGGGATCACGATCGACCATGGTCTCCAGGACGGTTCGGACGACCGTGCGGACTCCGTGGTCCGAACGATGGCCGGGCTTGGCCTCGACCCCGCGGGATCGGTCGCGGTCACCGTCGATGGGCCCGGTGGCCCGGAGAACGCGGCCCGTGACGCCCGATACGAGGCGCTCGACAGCGCGGCCGCCCGATTGGGTACCGCGGCCGTCCTTCTCGGCCACACCCAAGACGACCAGGCTGAGACGGTGCTGCTGGGCCTGGCACGTGGTTCCGGGGCCCGGTCCCTGGCCGGCATGCCGCCCAGGTTCAAGCGCTCCCACGACGTCCTCTACGCGAGGCCCCTTCTGGAACTGGACCGTGCGACCACACGCCGGGCCTGTAGGGCCATGGGGCTGGACCCTTGGGACGACCCCCACAACATCGATCCCGCCTACGCGCGCGTACGGGTCCGGCACGAGGCTCTCCCTGCCTTGGAGAAGGCTCTCGGGCCCGGGATAGCCGAAGCCTTGGCCCGGACGGCCAGGATGCTGCGCGACGACGCCGACGCCCTGGACGAGCTGGCCGCCCGCGCCTACGCCGACCTGCGGACCGTTGAGGACGGCCACAGCGTGGCAGTCCGCCTGGAAGGGCTTGAAGAGCTGCCCAGAGCCGTCCGTACCCGGGTCCTCAGGAAGGCGGCGGTCATGGCCGGAAGCCCACCGGGTACGCTCGCGGCGGTCCATGTTGACGCAGTGGATCGGCTGGTCACGGCCTGGCACGGCCAGCGGCACGTGGATCTGCCCGGGGGGCTCCGAGCCGTCCGGCGGTCTGGAAAGCTCCTGTTCGGCCCGGTTTGACCGTGGCGTGCGGGCGAGGTCCGAGCGATGAGGGTGGGGTTGTGGACGAGAAGGACCTGGGCAACGATCTGGCGAAGGTACTGATCCCTGAGGCCGACCTGCAGGCCAAGGTGCGGGAGCTCGCCGCCCAGATCGACGCCGACTACGAGGGCAGGGACCTGCTGCTCGTCGGTGTCCTCAAGGGCGCCGTCATGATCATGGCTGATCTGGCCCGGGCACTGCACTCGCCCGCGTCGATGGATTGGATGGCCGTCTCGTCCTACGGCTCGGGGACCAAGTCGTCCGGCGTCGTCCGCATCCTCAAGGACCTCGACACCGACATCATCGACCGCGATGTCCTGATCGTGGAGGACATCGTCGACTCGGGCCTGACCCTGTCGTGGCTGGTGAGCAACCTGCGTTCGCGTGGCCCCGCCTCGTTGGAGATCTGCGCGCTGCTGCGCAAACCAGAGGCGGTCAAGACCGAAATCGACGTGAAGTACATCGGGTTCGACATCCCGAACGAGTTCGTCATCGGCTATGGGCTCGACTACGCGGAGAAGTACCGGAACCTGCCGTTCGTGGGCACGCTGGCCCCGCACGTCTACGGCGGCGACGGGGCCTGAACGCACTGGACAGAGGGCACACCGGTCGTCCGGATGGGGCGGCACCGGTCAGAGGCACGCGAACGGCCCCAGGGAACAAGGGACCGTGACGAATCGTTGCAAGGGTCGTTGACGGGTATATGGATGGGATGCGGGAGAACGGCGTCGGCTGCGTCTCCTGCGCCTGCGGTGTACCGTCGATGTCCCGGACCCTGGGTCCGGGAGCACGTGAGGGAAGCCGCCACGGCGGGTCCGGAGCCTCGGGCGACGGGCCTTCGCCGGACGCATTGTTGGTCGCAGTGGCGTTCGTCCCCCGGGACGGGCGAGGATCACACACAGACGTTGGTCAGGAGGGACGGGCCCCCACAGGGGTAACCGGATAAATGGACGTGAAGCGCTACTTTCGCGGGCCGCTGCTGTGGATCCTGCTGTTCGGCCTTTTGGTCGCCCTCGTCATGTGGGGCGTCAACCCCGGCCGTTCGTTCGAGAAGGTCGACACCTCCAAGGTGGTCCAGGAGATCAACGCGGGCCAGGTGAAGTCCGCCAAGATCGTTGACAAGGACCAGCGGATCGAGCTCACCCTCAGGAACGGCAAGCAGCAGCAGGCCTCCTGGGTCGACGGCCAGGGACTCCAGCTGCAGCAGCAGCTGCAGAAGCAGGCCGACGCGGGCAAGCTGCCCGGCGGCTACAACGTCGATGTCCCGAAGCAGAGTTTCTTCCTGAACCTGCTGTTCAGCCTGCTGCCCATCGTGGTCATCGTGCTGATCTTCCTGTTCATCATGAACCAGATGCAGGGCGGCGGCTCGCGGGTGATGAACTTCGGCAAGTCCAAGGCCAAGCTCATCACCAAGGACACCCCGAAGACCACCTTCGCCGACGTGGCCGGGGCCGATGAGGCCCTGGAAGAGCTGGAAGAGATCAAGGACTTCCTGCAGAACCCGGCGAAGTTCCAGTCGATCGGCGCCAAGATCCCCAAGGGCGTGCTGCTGTACGGCCCGCCCGGCACCGGTAAGACGCTGCTGGCGCGCGCCGTGGCCGGCGAGGCGGGCGTGCCGTTCTACTCGATCTCCGGCTCCGACTTCGTCGAGATGTTCGTCGGTGTGGGCGCGTCCCGCGTCCGCGACCTGTTCGAGCAGGCCAAGACCAACGCCCCCTCGATCATCTTCATCGACGAGATCGACGCCGTCGGCCGGCACCGCGGCGCGGGCCTCGGCGGCGGTCACGACGAGCGTGAGCAGACCCTGAACCAGCTGCTGGTCGAGATGGACGGGTTCGACGTCAAGGGCGGCGTGATCCTGATCGCCGCGACGAACCGTCCCGACATCCTCGACCCGGCGCTGCTGCGCCCGGGCCGCTTCGACCGCCAGGTCACCGTCGACCGTCCCGACCTGGAGGGCCGCAAGGGCATCCTGCGGGTGCACGGCCGCGGCAAGCCGTTCGCGCAGGACGTCGACTTGGACGTCATCGCGCGCCGCACCCCCGGCTTCACCGGCGCCGACCTGGCCAACGTCATCAACGAGGCGGCACTGCTCACCGCGCGCTTCGACCGCAAGCTGATCGACATGGACACCCTGGAGGAGTCCATCGACCGCGTCATGGCCGGGCCGGAGCGCAAGACCCGGGTGATGTCGGAGAAGGAAAAGAAGATCATCGCCTACCACGAGGGCGGGCACGCTCTGGTGGCGCACGCGCTGCCGAACTCTGACCCCGTGCACAAGGTGACGATCCTTCCGCGCGGCCGGGCCCTGGGCTACACCATGACCCTCCCGATGGAGGACAAGTTCCTCACCACGCGCTCCGAGATGACCGACCAGCTCGCCATGCTGCTCGGTGGGCGCACGGCCGAGGAACTGGTGTTCCACGAGCCGACGACCGGTGCGGCCAACGACATCGAGAAGGCCAGCTCCATCGCCCGCAACATGGTGACCGAGTACGGCATGAGCGAGCGCCTGGGCGCCCGTAAGTTCGGCACCGGGCAGGGCGAGGTCTTCCTCGGCCGCGACATGGGCCACGAGCGCGACTACTCCGAGGACATCGCGTCCGCGATCGATGACGAGGTCCGCCGCTACATCGAGGCGGCCCACGACACGGCGTGGGAGATCCTCGTCGAGTACCGGGACGTCCTCGACGAGCTCGTCGTCAACCTGATGGAGAAGGAGACCCTGTCGAAGGACATGGTGCTGGAGATCTTCGCGCCGATCCAGAAGCGGCCGCACCAGAACTCCTACACCGGCTACGGCAAGCGCCTCCCGTCGGACCGTCCGCCGGTGCTCTCGCCCAAGGAACTGGCCCTGCTCGGCCCGCAGGACGTCGCCGACCTGACCAAGAACAACGGCCAGGGCGGCGTCACCTCCGAGGCCGTCGACCCGGCCCCGGGCGAAAGCTGACCGTCTTGGCGATTCCGTACGACGAGGCGCCTCTCGAAGAGGACCCGCAAGAGGAGACTCTGCACGGCGGGCACTTCGACCATGCGCGCATCGAGAAGGCCGTCCGGGAGATCCTGATCGGCATCGGGGAGGACCCCGACCGTGACGGGCTCCGTGAAACGCCCGCGCGGGTGGCGCGGGCGTACGCGGAGCAGTTCGCCGGCCTGCGCCAGACGCCCGAGGACGCGCTGACCACGGTGTTCGACGCCGACCATGAGGAAATGGTCCTGGTGAAGGACATCGAGGTGTACTCCGTGTGCGAGCACCACCTGGTGCCCTTCCACGGGGTAGCGCATGTGGGGTACACGCCCAACAAGAAGGGGCAGATCACCGGTCTGTCGAAGCTGGCCAGGCTGGTGGACGTGTACGCCCGCCGGCCGCAGGTGCAGGAACGCCTCACCAGCCAGGTCGCGGACGCGCTGATGAAGGTCCTGGAGCCGCGCGGGGCGATCGTGGTGATCGAGGCCGAACACCTGTGCATGACAATGCGCGGTGTGCGGAAGCCCGGCGCGAAGACGGTGACGTCGGCGGTGCGCGGCGACTTCCGGGATCATGCCGAGACGCGTTCCGAGGCGATGAGCTTGATTCTCGGCCGCGCCTGATCGTCCGGCCCTCTCGGGGCCACCGAACCGTCCGAACGGGCCTCAGCGTCGCACTGAGGCCCGTTCCGTCGTTTCGGGAGGGGGTATGCCGGACGCACCGGGGCGGCGAAGGCGCCGCTCCGGCGGAGGGATTCCAAGGCATAGGGTTGGGTGACATGACCAGTGCCGCCGTTCCGGGGCTGCCCGCGCCAGGGCGCTGCCTCGTCATGGGCGTGGTCAATGTGACCCCGGACTCGTTCTCGGACGGCGGTGCCTGGTTCGACCCGGAGAAGGCCATCCGGCATGGGCTCGACCTTGTCGCGGAGGGCGCCGACATCGTTGACGTCGGCGGTGAGTCCACTCGGCCTGGCGCACAGCGTGTGTCGCAGGGCGAGGAACTGCGCCGCGTGCTTCCCGTCATCAAGGCGCTCACCGCTGAGAACGTTCCGGTCAGTGTCGACACCATGCGTGCCGAGGTCGCTGAGGCCGCGGTCGGTGTGGGCGCCCGTCTGGTGAACGATGTCAGCGGTGGTCTGGCCGACCCGGACATGCCGCGGGTGGTGGCCGCGGCAGGTGTCCCGTACGTCGTGATGCATTGGCGAGGCCACAGTCACGACATGCAGACCCGCGCCATCTATACGGACGTTGTCCGTGAGGTACGCGACGAGCTGCAGCACAGGGTCGACGCCGTGCTGAACGAGGGCGTCGATCCGTCGCTGATCGTGCTCGACCCAGGGCTGGGCTTCGCCAAGAACCCGGAGACGGGGCATAACTGGTCGCTGCTCGCCCATCTGGACGCGTTCACCGGTCTCGGCTATCCCGTCCTGGTAGGGGCGTCCCGCAAAGGGTTCCTGACCCGGCTCCTGGCCGAACCGGACGGGACGCGCCGCCCGTTCGCCGAATGCGACGACGCGACCGTGGCCATCACGGCGCTCGTAGCGGCCGCTGGGGCATGGTGCGTGAGGGTGCACAGGGTGCGGCCCAACGCGGACGCGGTGCGAGTGGCGGCCGCCATGCGCGCGGCCCGTCCAGCCAATGAAGACCGTTCCGACGACGGAGGTCCCCGCCTGTGAGCCGTGCCGTGAACCGCGCCGACGTGGACGAGGTCCACGCCGAGTTCTATGCCGCGTTCGAGGAAGGCGACTTCGACCGGATGTCGGCGGTGTGGGCGGACGGCTCCTACGCCGAAGGCGTCTCCTGCGTGCATCCCGGCTGGACGATGCTGCGGGGACGTGAGGCGGTGCTGCGCTCGTGGGCGCTCATCATGGCCAACACGACCTACATCCAGTTCGTGCTGACCGACGTCGAAACCGATGTGTACGGCGACCACGCCGTGGTGACGTGCAAGGAGAACATCCTCACGGCCGACGAAGACACCGAGGCCGGGTTCCTCGCCGGGGGAAGCATCGTCGCGACGAACGTGTTCGTGCGGGTGGACGGGGAGTGGCGGCTTCTGCTGCACCATGGTTCGCCCGTCCTCAACGTCGTGGATGCAGAGGAAGAATGACTCTCGACCGCATCGAGCTGCGCGGGCTCCGCGCGCGGGGACGGCACGGATGCCTGCCCGCCGAGCGTGAGCTGGGCCAGGAGTTCGTCGTGGACGCCGTCCTCGGCCTCGACACCCGCCCGGCGGCGGCGGGCGATGACCTCTCGCGTACCGTCGACTACGGAACGCTCGCCGGCCGGCTGGTCGCCGTCGTCGAGGGGGAGCCCGTCGACCTCCTCGAAACATTGGCCGACCGGTTGGCGAAGATATGTCTGGAAGACCGGACGGTGTCCGAGGTCGAGATCACCGTCCACAAGCCGAGCGCCCCGATCCCGCACCCCTTCACGGACGTCGCCGTGAAGATCACGAGGAGTCGCCCATGACAGCGTCCGACCGCATGCCCGACCGCACCGCCACCGGTGGACACATGCTGGTCCAGCACCGTGTCGTGTTCTCGATCGGCAGCAACCTCGGGGACCGGCTGGACAACATCCAGGAGGCGGTCGACGCGCTGTTCGACGCTCCGGGGCTGCACTTCGTGGCGTTCTCCCCCGTCTACGAGACCGCTCCCTACGCGCCGCCGGGGGAGAGCATCCCCGAGCAGGGCGACTTCCTGAACATCGTGCTGGTCGCCGACACGCGGCTGCCACCGGAGAACCTGCTTGAGCGCGTCCTCAACATCGAGAACTCGATGCGCCGGGAACGTGTGGTCCGCTGGGGCCCTCGGACCCTCGACATCGACATCGTGGTGTTCGGGGACATCTCGATGAGCGACCCCGAACTGACGCTCCCGCACCCGCGCGCGCACGAGCGCGCCTTCGTTCTCGTCCCGTGGGCCGACATCGAGCCGGACGTTCTCCTGCCGGGGCACGGCCGCGTCGGTGACCTGGCCCAGGCCAAGCAGTCCGAGGGTGGTCCGTCGGCCGTCCGGAGGCGCGACGACCTGGCGTTGCAGCAGCCTGCATGAAACCGTCCCGTCCGCTGTTCCTCATCGCCCTCGTGGTCGTCATAGGCGTGATCACGTGGGCGGTGCTGCATTCTGCCTACGTCTCGCTGCCGCCGCTGCCATGGACGGCGGTGCCGACGCTGCTGCTCCTCGCCCTCGGCGAGGGCTTCAGCGGGCTGAACGTGCTGCTCCGCATCCGCCGCGCCCCGGGCAGGAGGCGGGGGCCTGACGCAGGACGCAAGCCGGCGCAGAAGCCGCAGAAGCCGCTGGACCCGCTGGCGGTGGCGCGCCTGGCCGCCCTGGGGAAGGCCAGCGCGCACTCCGCCGCGGTCATCGCGGGGGTGTTCGCCGGTTTCGCCGCGAGCCTGGCGTCCTCCCTCGACAAGCCGACGCCCCGGCACGACTTCTTCGTGAGCGGCGGGACGTTCCTCGCGGCGTGCGTGCTGGTGGCTGCGGCGTTCTTCCTGGAGTACGCGTGCCGGGTGCCCAAGGACCCGGACGAGGAGGAACGCGACCGCCGCGCATCACGCGCCTGAGCGCGTGTGAGGGTCCGGACGTGTGGTGCAGGGCTATTTGTCGATGTCGCCGACGACGAAGAACATCGAGCCGAGGATGGCGATCATGTCCGCGACCAGGTTGCCGGGCAGCAGTTCCGTGAGCACCTGGATGTTGTTGAACGACGCCGACCGAAGCTTCATGCGCCACGGTGTCTTCTCGCCGTGCGACACGAGGTAGTACCCGTTGAGGCCCAGCGGGTTCTCCGTCCAGGCGTAGGTGTGGCCCTCCGGAACCTTCAGCACCTTCGGAAGCCGCTGATTGATGGGGCCGGGCGGGAGGTCCACCAAGCGGTCGAGGCAGGCGTCGGCGAGGTCGAGGGACGCGTGCACCTGGTCCAGCAGGCACTCGAACCGGGCCAGGCAGTCGCCCTCCGACCGGGTGACCACGCGGACGTCCAGGTCGCCATAGGCGAGGTAGGGCTCATCCCGGCGGAGGTCGAAGTCCAGGCCGGAGGCACGCGCGATAGGGCCGGACACCCCGTACTGCAGGATCTGCTCCTGGGTGAGGACACCGACGCCTCTGGTGCGCGCACGGAAGATCTCGTTGCCCATGATGAGGTCGTCGATGTCGCCCATGCGGCCACGGACCTCGGACACCGCCGTCCGCGCGCGCGCCGTCCAGCCGGCCGGCAACTCGTCCTTCAGCCCGCCGACCCGGTTGAACATGTAGTGCATGCGTCCGCCGGAGATCTCCTCCATGACCCGCTGCAGCGCCTCACGCTCACGGAACGCGTAGAAGATCGGGGTGATGGCGCCCACTTCGAGCGGATAGGAGCCGAGGAACATCAGGTGGTTGAGGATCCTGTTGAGCTCCGCCAGCAGCGTCCTCGCCCAAACGGCGCGTGCCGGGACCTCCATGCCGAGCATGCGTTCGACGGCGAGAACGACACCGAGCTCGCTGGAGAACGCCGACAGCCAGTCGTGCCGGTTCGCCAGGACGATGATCTGGCGGAAGTCGCGGACCTCGAAGAGCTTCTCCGCGCCCCGGTGCATGTACCCGACGATGGGCTCCGCAGCCGAGATGCGTTCGCCGTCCAAGGTCAGCTTCAGCCGGAGCACCCCGTGTGTGGACGGGTGCTGGGGGCCGATGTTCAGGGTCATGTCCTCGGTGGCGAGCTCCTTGGCGCCCGCACCGATCCCGACGATCCGTTCGGTGGTCATGGTCGCGTCTCCGCCGCTCCGGTCACCGCTTCATGGTCCCATGGCGAGCGGTACTCGTTATCCGGTTGACTAGGGGGCAATGAACGCGAGCCACGGCGAACCGCCATACGAGCCCGTCGCGCAGCCTGGAACCCAGGGCGCGGCGCACCAGCCCGCGCCGGCCGGCCCGGGCCCAGGCGGTCAACCGCCTGGTCAGGGGCAGGTACAGGCACCATACCCGCCGCCGCAAGGCCCGCCCGTCTATCAGGCGGACCAGGCGTTCGCGCCTGGGGGCGGCCTTCACTGGTCGCCCATTTCCAAGCGCCATGCCTTGCACAGGCTTCTCACGGCCGTCCTGTGGGCGATTCCGGTCGGTGGCGTGGGGGCGTTCATCGTTTGGAGGAACGGCGGCGTCATAGCGGCCGCGATGTGGATCGCCGCCACCTTCCTTGGGGTCGTGCTCACCTCGCTGGTCGCGGAACTGGATCGTCGGGCGTACGGCTATGTCGAGCGTGGCGACGACCTCATCGTGACCCATGGCGTGTTCGTGCGGCGCCTCATCGTCGTCCCGTACGGACGGATGCAGTTCGTGGACGTCACCGCGGGGCTTCTTGAGCGGTGGATGGGCATCGCCACCGTCCGGATGCACACCGCCGCGGCCGCGACGGACGCGACCATCCCGGGGCTGCCCGCCGCTGAGGCCGCGCTGCTGCGCGACCGTCTGGCGCAAAAGGGCGAAGAACGGAGCATGGGGCTATGAGCGGCCCCTACGGCCCCTACGGCCCGTACGGTCCGCCAGGACCACCGAGACCACCCGGCCCACCGGGACGCCCTGGCCCTTACGGTCCCCAAGGGCGGCCAGGGCCGCCATACGGCCCGCCAAGTCCTTCATATGGCCCGCCTCGTCCTCCATATGGCTATGGACCCGCGCAGGTGCAGCGTCCGCAGATCCCGTTCTCCGCGGGCACGCACAGGCTCCACTGGGCGACGGCCCCGCTGCGCGCGTTCATCTTTCTCATCATCTACTTCGTCCTTCTCGGCTTCCCCCTGCTGCTGACCCAGACGGACAGCGGTGTCACCCTGGCCCTCACCGCGGACGTGATTTTCAGGTTCATCCTGGTGACCGTCCCCATGGGCGTGGTCGCGGTGGTCACCGGCCTCTGGTCGTGGCTGGCCCTCCGCTTCCGCATCGACAACGACGATCTCGTCGTCGAGACCGGCATCCTCCGCAAGAACGTGCGCCGCATGCCGCTTTCGCGCATCCAGGCCATCGACCTTGTCCGTCCGCTGGTGACGCGGGTGTTCGCGCTGGCGGAAGTGCGGGTGGAACTCGCCGGCGGCGAGCAGAGCGAGATCGCCCTCCGGTACCTGGGACGGCAATCGGCGCAGCGACTGCGCGCCGAACTCCTGGCCCGCGCGGCGGGGCTCCCGGGCCAGACGCCGGAAGCGCCCGAACGGCACCTGTGGAGGGTCCCCTTCGGGTCCCTGCTCGGCTCACTGGTCGTGCGGCTGCCCGTCCTCGGGACGGCGCTGCTCTTCCTCGCGTCCCTGATCTTCTTCGTGATGTACGCGGAGGGCGGCATCCTTGCGGTCACCGTCCCCGTCCTGCTCGGGCTCATCCGGGCGGTGGTCGCGCCCCTGGTGATGTACGCGAACTTCACCGTCGCGATGTCGCCGGACGGGATCCGGCTGCGCTACGGGCTGCTGGAGACCCGGATGCAGACGCTGCCTCCAGGCCGGGTCCAGGCCGTCAGCATCGTGGAACCGCTGATCTGGCGGAGTCTCGGCTGGGCCCGCGTCGAGGTCACCGTCGCCGGATACGCGGGCGAGCGCCAAGCCCTGTCCTCGACCTTGCTGCCCGTCGCGCCCCGTCACGTCGCCATGCACCTCGTCTCGCAGGTCTTTCCTGGGACGAACGTCGATGCCGTGGCCCTTGTCCCAGCCTCGTCCAAGGCCGTGGCGATCGACCACGCCGATGGTGCCGGCACTGACGACGTCGTCTTCGTGACCCGGCACGGGTGGCCATGCCGCCGTACGGACGTCATCGCGCACGCGCGTGCGCAGAGCGTGCGGCTCACAGTGAACCCGTTCCAGCGCATGCTGGGGCTGGCCACCGTCCACGTGGACGCGCCCCCCGGGCCGGTCCAAGTCGCCGCGACGGACCGCGAACTCGGCGAGGCCCGGGCCATCGTCGAATCAACCGCCCGCCGCGCCCTCGCCGCCCGCCGGGGCGGCGGCGGAGACCCCACCCGCTGGGCCCGCTGACCCGCCTCCACAGGTAAGACCGGCGCCCCTCGCCTACGGCGTTCACCCAGATGACGAGCCTTCGACGGCCCTCTCCCGCAGCGACGTGCGAGGGCTGGAGCGGCAACGGTTATCCACAGAACATGATTCTGCTCACCCCTCTCGCGGCCGTACCCCACGATGGACCCGGTCGGCCCGCCCGAGGGGGAGGGCGGGCCGACTCTGGCAAGGGCAGGGGGAGGGCCAGAAGGTCTGCGAGGGACGGGGGCAGGACGAAGGCGTAGTTGCCGAGGATGTTTGCGATCGAGGGTTTCGAATTGTTTCGAAAGGTATCGGGATAGTGCCCGCTAATGTACGTCGACTCGGGGCGTGGGATTAACCGGGGGTGTGATGTCTGGGCTTTGAGAAAGTGGCGGCCTTGCGGCATGGAGGGTCGTCGGCGTGGCGACGTGCGGTTCACGTGCTGCGAGGACGACGGGCCCGGGGATCTGCGGAACTCGCGGGTGGCTTGGAGTTCGAGGTGAGTTCAGGGTGCCGGGTCGGCCGCGTTGGAAGGCGTTTTCGGTGAATCGTTCTTGACGCGGTGATCTCGGCGGCGTACGTTCGGCCGGAAGTTCGAAAGAGTTCGAAATCTTTCGAAGGTGTGGCCCTCGTTCGCGGAGTCGATCGGAGAGCTGTGGTGAGACGCCGTCCGCTTGTCCATGTCCGGCGCCCAGTGCGGAGAACGGGTGCCCTCGCGCAGCGTGTGAACGGGATGCCTCCGGGCGCCAGGTCGGCCGGCGTCCTGGTGCTCGTGGCCGCCCTCGTCGCGGCATCGTTCTCGGTCGCCGCCACGGGCGCGGAGGGCGCGCCTCGCACGGCGGGCGGCCGGGCCGCGCCGAAGATCGGCGGCCACTGGGTCGGCAGCTGGGCGTCGATGCCGCAGCTGACCGAGCCCGGCAACATGCCTCCGCCCCCGTTCACCCAGGACGAGGGGGTCTTCGACGACGCGACCCTGCGCCAGACCGTCCGGGTCTCGGCCGGCGGCCGGAACGTGCGCCTGCGGTTGTCCAACGCGTTCGGCATGGCGGCGCTCCCGATCACCAAGGTGTCCGTGGCGCTGCCCGCCGGCGGGAAGGCGGGCGTCAGCGCGATCGAGCCGGGGACGTCCCGGTCCGTGACGTTCCATGGCCGCTCGGCGACGGTCATCCCGGTCGGCGCGCAGATGGTCTCCGATCCGCTGACATTCCCGGTGGCGCCCCGGTCCATCCTGACCGTGACGATCTACCTGGCGGACGGCCAGGCCTCGACGAACATCACGTCCCACCCCGGCTCCAGGACGACCTCTTACATGCTGGCGGGCGACCATGTCGGAGACACCGATCTGCCTGGGGCGACCCACACCGACCACTGGTACTTCCTCAGCGGACTGGAGGTGTGGGCCCCTCCCGCCACCGCGACGGCCGCCATACTGGGGGACTCGCTCACCGATGGACGCGGCTCCACGACCAACATGAACGACCGCTGGCCGGACCAGTTGCTGGACGCGCTGCAGTCCCGTCCGGCCACGAGCGGAATCGCCATCGTCAACCAGGCGGCAGGTGGCAACCGCGTCCTCAACGACGGTCTGGGCCCCAACGCCCTCGCCCGGCTGGACCGCGATGTGCTCGCCCAGAGCGGCGTCCAATGGCTGGTCGTGTTCGAGGGGGTCAATGACATCGGCACCACCGAAGCCGCTCCGGCGGCGCAGAAGCAGGTCGCGGACGATCTCATTGCGGCCTACGACCAGATCATCGTCCGCGCGCATGCGCAGGGCATCCGGGTGTACGGCGCGACGCTCACCCCGTTCGGCGGCAACACCATGTACGACGACCCGGGCGGGTACCGGGAGGAGGCGCGCCGGACCGTCAACACATGGATCCGCGCCGGCCACCGCTTCGACGCCGTCATCGACTTCGACCGCGCGGCCCGCGACCCGGCCGACCCGCACCGGCTCCTGCCGTCCCTCGATGTCGGGGATCACCTGCACCTGAACGCCGCCGGCTACAAGGCACTCGCCGACGCCGTCCCGCCGGCCCTTTTCCGCCGGGCACCGCTTCCTCCGACCTTCGGCTTCAACTGATGCCACCCCCAGAACGATTCGCAACGGGCCCCCGCCCGCTGCCCCGCGCGACACTCCGGCCGGACCTCACGCCGCCCCCCGCCGGAATATGAGCGCGCCGGTCGCCGGACCGTCCGCCGAGTAGTGGGAGCAGAACGAGGCATGGACGTCCGGCGGCCGGTGTCCGACCGAGGCTCTCCCCACGCGGCGGCGGCATCGGCCGACCACAGCGGGCCCTCCAGGCCCCTCCCGCCAACCGGCACCACGGTCCGTGTCAGCCGGCGTCACGACCGATATCGGCTGGACGGTGCGAGGGCCGCGTCGGCCATGCGGTGTGACCGGCGGTGTCGGCTGGGCTGTGCCACGCCAGGTGTCGGTCGGCGCCATGAGCGGTGTCGCGCCACCGCCCACCCGACTCGGGTTGGTGGTGGCGCGGGTGGTTTCGGGTGTCCGGGCTGGGCTGTGAGTTCGTGGCTGCGCGGTATGACGGTGGTCGCCGGGGGCGTGTCCGTCGGGGTGGAAGAGTGCATGTCAACTGCGCCTGGGGTGGTGGCGTGTTACCGGGCGGGGGTCTGTCCGGCTCGGGCGCTTGCCTGGTCGACACCCGGAGCGTCAGTTGGTGAGGAGGTCGTGTAGGCGGGCTGCGAAGGCGTTTGGGAAGGCCGTGTTGCCGTTGTGGCCGCCGGGGAACTCGACTAGGGGCGTGTTCAGGACGGTGGCCAGTTCTCGGGCGCACTGGCAGTTCCACGCGTGGATCGAGGCGGCGCCTGCGGCGGGGATGATGCGCGTCGTCGTGGCGGCGGCGGTGATCTCGGCGGCGCCGAGGGTGTCGCGGCGGAGGCCCGCGACGTCGTTGGTCAGGTAGTAGGTCATGTCGGACGCGCGGTCCTCGGTCATGGGGACCGTGGTGACGCCGGACTCGGTCTTCATGCTCGCGGGATCGAGGCCGGTGGCGGCGGCGACCTTCGCGACGGCGGCGCGCCAGTCGCCGGTGCGGGCGGTGCTCTCGACGTCGGCGAGGATGCGTTCGATCCGGGCGCGGTCGGCGGGTGGCAGCAGGCCGGGGGTGGCGGGATCGTGGGCGATGAGGGTGGCCAGTTGCCCGGGGTGGGCCGCCGCCAGGTGAAGGCCGTAGAGGGCGCCGAGGCTGCATCCGAGCATGAGCGCGGGTTCGTCGGTGAGGGCGGCCAGTAGGTGGTGGACGTCCTCGGCGTGCGTCTCCGGCGGGACGAAGGCGGACGGGTCGGAGACCTTCGTCCGGGACAGGCCGCGCCGGTCATAGGTGACGACGGTGTAGTGCTCCACCAGGCGGTCGACCATGTCGGCGCTGCGCCGGGCATCGCCTTCGCCGCTCTGGCCGATGACCAGCATCGGTCCGTCGCCCCTGACCTCGACGTACAGGTCGGCGCCGGGAGCGGGAAGCATCGTGGTCTTGACGGACATCAGGTCCTCCTTGAGGAGTGTGGGTCTTCGCGATAGGCCGCCGGGACGGTCCTCGCGGTCGGCCCGGGGGCTCGCAGGTGATGCCACCGTAAAGCATCGAAATAGATGTACCAAGTTAGATGCATCTAGAATGATGTAAGTTGAGGCCGTGAACGGAGTCGAGCTGTTCCTGCTGGGCCGGACGCTGATGAAGATCGGCGAGGAGGCCATGCCCTCCCCGCGTGACGGGAGGAGGGGCGGGACGCGCGCGGTCCTGATCGTGCTGAGCGACATCGTCGTCCACCCGGACAGCGCCGTCGGGGAGATCGCCGAGCGCACCGGGCTGCCGCAGAGCCAGGTCTCGACCGCGGTCGCGCGGCTGCGGGAGACGGGGTCGGTGGTGGCGGCGCCCGATCCGGGCGACCGCCGCCGCTCGCTGGTGCGCGTCGCGGACGAGCCGTCCGAGCGGGTGGCCGAGGTGCGCGCGACCACGATCGACGCGGCCCTGGCGGCGGCCCTCGGCGGAGACGAGCACGTCGGCGAGGTGACGGCCGCACTGGAGACGCTGGCGCGCCGTCTTTCGCCCGGTTCGGTGGCCCAGCTTCGCTCCGGATAAGTCCGGGATGCGAATATCGTCGGCACATGAGCGATTTGGCCTATGACCCCTGGTCCCCCGCGTTCGTGGCGGACCCGTATCCGGCGTTCGAGCGACTCCGCGCCGAGCGTCCGGTGTTCTTCCACGAGCCCACCGGCCAGTGGGTGATCAGCCGGTACGAGGACGTCGACGCGCTGCTGCGGGACCGGCGCCTCGGACGGTCGTACCTCCACATCGCGGGCCACGAGGAGTTCGGCCAGGCTCCGGAGGCCGAGTTCCTCAAACCGTTCTGGGATCTCATCCGCGCCGGGATGCTGGACGTGGAACCCCCCACGCACACGAGGCTGCGGCGCCTGGTGTCCAAGGCGTTCACCGCCCGCATGGTGGAGGGACTTCGCCCGACGATCAGGCGCCTGGCCGGCGAACTGGCGGCGGCGCTCGCCGACAAGGGCGGCGGCGACCTGCTCGCCGAGGTCGCCGAGCCGCTGCCCGTCAACGTGATCGCGGAGATGCTCGGCGTCCCCGTCGAGGACCGTCACCTTCTGCGCCCGTGGTCGGCCGGCATCTGCGGCATGTACGAGCTGAACCCGTCCGAGGAGGCGCAGCGGACCGCCGTACGCGCCGCCGTGGAGTTCTCGGACTACCTGCGCGGTCTCGCCCGCACCCGGCGGGACGAGCCGCGCGACGACCTCATCACAGCGCTCACCCAGGTCGTGGACGAGGGCGACCGGCTCACCGAGGACGAGCTGATCGGCACCTGCGTCCTGCTGCTCAACGCCGGCCACGAGGCCACGGTCAACGCGACCGGCAACGGCTGGTGGTCGCTGTTCCGCAACCCCGGTGAGCTGCAGCGGCTCCGCGCCCGGCCGGAGCTCGTCCGCACTGCCGTGGAGGAACTGCTGCGCTACGACACCCCGGCGCCCATGTTCGAACGCTGGGTCCTGGAGGACATCACCGTCGCCGGCGTCGGCATTCCGCGCGGCTCCGAAGTGGCGTTGCAGTTCGCGTCCGCCAACCGCGACCCCGAGGTGTTCGCGGATCCGAACCGGCTCGACCTATCTCGCGACCCGAACCCGCACATCACGTTCGGCCTCGGGATCCACTACTGCCTGGGCGCGCCTCTGGCCCGCATCGAACTCGCCGAATCGTTCGGCGCGCTCCTGCGTGCGGCCCCCGACCTGCGCCTCGCCGCCGAGCCGAAATGGAAGCCCGGCTATGTCCTGCGTGGTCTGGAGAGCCTCCATGTGGAACGCTGACCTGCTCGACGGCGATCCCGGAAGCCCGAACACGGAGGCGTCTACTCAGGCCCTCTGGCAAGGCTTGAGGGCGGCGGGGATCGGAATGCCGACGGTCTGGGTGAGCCAGCCGAAGCCGCCCAAGCCGGACGGGTCGGTCAGCTCGGCGTCCTCCCCGGCGTGGCAGAGGGCGGCGAGGTAGGCGCCGGGATCACGGTGGGCGAGGTCCAGCGGCGGGCGGCTGCCGGACAGGCCGAGGGCGCGCAGGGCGTCGCGTTGCGTGGTCAGGAGGGTGGACGTCGCGCCGGCGCGCTCCCCGGCGACGCGGCAGGCGTCGAGCGCGACATGGGCGGTGACGTCGCATGATCCGTCCGGGACGGCGGGGACGGTCGCGCCGTCCCGGTAGCCGGTCAGCGTCCCGTACACGGGGCGGGCCTCACGCGAATGCGAATAGTCGACCGCGAGCGCGAGACCGCAGGACATCCGTCCCACGACCGACGCCCACGCGGCGCAGCGCGGATGTCCGATCTCGGCGCGGTCGCCCGGTTCGCGCAGCGGCCACCAGCGCTCCAACCAGTCCCGGTCCTCGTCGGTCGGCGCGGGGCCGGGGCGTTCGGTGCCGGTGGACGGTTCGACGAGCACGGTCCGGACGCCGTCCGGGGTGCGTTCCACCACGTCCAGCGGCACGTTGTCGAGCCACTCGTTCGCGACGGCGAGCCCGGTGATGCGGCCGGGCAGGTCCGGACGCCAGATGATCTGGGACGGGATCTCGGCGGGCCGCGGCGCGATCTCCACCGCGGTCGGCACGAGGCGGGAGGCCAGTTCGGGAGGCACATCGGCCAGGACGCTGCTCAGCAGGCGTCCGGACCCGGCGCCGATGTCGACCACGTCCAGCCGCCCGGGACGCCCGAGGAGCGCGTCGACCTCGATCAGCAGCCGGGCGATGGCGGCGGCGAATCGCGGCGAGGCGTGCACCGAGGTGCGGAAATGCTCGGCGGGGCGTTCCCCGCGCCGGTAGAAGCCTTCCTCCCCGTAGAGCGCCCGTTCCATCGCGGTGCGCCATGTCAGCCATCCGGAAATCACCGACTCCACGACTGTGACGTTACCGTGGGCGAGGGCCTCTGGACGGGCACTGCGGGCCATCCTTGCGGTGGACGTGCGTCCGACCTGCGGCTGATCTCGGACCGACCGGCGGGTACGTACGCTGTTCGGCATGGTGGCGAGCGCATGGGAGTGGCTGCGGCGTAGGAGGCCGCTCGTCGACGCGTTCTTCGCGCTGCCGGTCCTGCTGGCGGCGCTGCCCTCGCTGCTGGGTGGCTCCGCTCAGATCAACAATGGACGGTACGTGCTGCTGACGGCGGTACTGGCCGCGCCGCTCGTGCTGCGCCGGACGTTCCCCAGGACGATGTTCGGCGTGGTCGCGCTGATCTCCTTCGTTCAGTGCGTGCTGGGGGTGATCCCGGTGCCCGCGAACATCGCCGTCCTGATGTGCCTCTACACGGTCACGGCCGGATTCACGTTCCGCTGGGGGCTCGCGGCCGCGCTGACCGCCGAGGCGGGCGCGGGGATGGCGACCTTCCGCTACCCGTCCGGCGCCGACGACCGGAAGTTCACGTTCGTGATGCTGACGGTCCTGGTGGCGGGTGTGTACATCCTCGGCATGCACATGCGCACACGCCGCGCGTACCTGCGGTCGGTGGAGGAGCGGGCCGAGCGGCTGGAGCGCGAGCGCGACAACGAGGTCAAGGTGGCCATGGCCGCCGAACGCGCGCGGATCGCCCGCGAGCTGCACGATGTCGTGGCGCACAACGTCAGCGTCATCGTGGTGCAGGCGGACGGCGCGTCCTACGCGATCGACACCGATGTGGGACGGGCCCGGCAGGCGCTCGACACGATCTCCTCGACGGGACGGCTGGCGCTGGCGGAGATGCGGCGGCTCCTCGGCGTCCTGCGGGAGAACGACGACGCGGGGGTGTTCGCGCCGCAGCCGGGTGTGGCGCAGCTGGACGACCTGGTGGAACAGGTTCGCGCGTCCGGGCTGGCGGTGACGTACGAGGTGGACGGGACGCCCGCGGACATGTCGGAGGGACGCCAGCTCACCGTCTACCGGATCGTCCAGGAGGCGCTGACCAATACGCTCAAGCACGGAGGCCCGCGGGTGACCGTGTCCGTCCGGCTGCGGTACGCGAAGGACGCGCTGGAGATCCGGGTGGACGACGACGGCCGCGGCGCCGCCGCCCCCGACGACGGGCGGGGCCACGGCCTCGCCGGGATGCGCGAACGCGTCGCCGTTTACGGCGGCGCCGTCCGCGCCGCCCCGCGCGTCGGCGGCGGCTTCGAAGTGGTCGCCCGGATTCCGGTGCACGAGGAGGTCGCGGCATGACGGAGGTCGAGGACGTGGCGGCGCCCATCCGGGTGGTGCTCGTGGACGATCAGGAACTGGTGCGGGCCGGGTTCCGGATGGTGCTGGACGCGCAGCCCGACATCGAGGTCGCGGGCGAGGCCGGTGACGGCGTGCAGGCGCTGGAGCTGCTGCGCGGCACACGGGCCGACGTGGTGCTCATGGACGTCCGGATGCCGCGGATGGACGGGATCGAGGCGACGCGCCGGGTGGTGGCGCAGTCCGGGCCGAAGGTCGTCATCCTGACCACGTTCGACCTGGACGAGTACGCGTTCGCGGCGATCAAGGCGGGCGCGGGCGGGTTCATGCTGAAGGACGCGGGCCCGGCTCAGCTCATCGAGGCGATCAAGGCGGTGCACTCGGGGGACGCGGTGGTGGCGCCGAGCACGACGAAGCGGCTGCTGGACCGGTTCGCCGTGCATCTGCCGGACGCGGAGGAGAAGGCGGGCGGCGCGCTGGAGAGCCTGACCGAGCGGGAGGGCGAGGTGCTGCGCCTCGTCGCGCGGGGGATGTCGAACGCGGAGATCGCCGGCCGGCTGTACGTCTCCGAGGCGACCGTGAAGACCCACATGGGCCGGATCCTCATGAAGCTCGGCCTGCGCGATCGGGTGCAGGCCGTCGTGTTCGCCTACGAGACAGGCCTGGTGAAAAGCGGCCAAAGCGGCCACTAAGCGTAACGTATTGATTACTCCGTGGTGACTTTTTGCCTTCAGCGTGGTGTTCGCTATTGGTCTACCTGAGAGTAGCTGGGTAACTACCGTACGCGACGCCGTCTTAGCGGGCGGACGTCGGCAAATGTCAGATCGGGCCTGCTAAGCCCACGTACGGGAGGACTCTCGTGTTCAAGAAGCTTGCCGCCACCGGCATCCTCGGCTTCGCTGTCGCCGGCTCCGCTTTGGCCGCGACGCCCGCCTACGCCGCCACCTACGGCGGCGACGGCGGTCACCATGGCAAGGGCCACCATGGCAAGGGCGGCGACGACTGGTTCAGCAACAACAAGACCAGCGACAACTTCGGGATCCTGAACGGGACCCAGGTCATCGCGCCGATCTCGGTGCCGGTGGACGTCTGCGGCAACGCCGTCGCCGTCATCGGCGGTGCCAAGGCCAAGTGCAAGGGCGGCTCGTCCGTCAAGTTCGGGCGCTGACCGACACAGGACGGGCCTGACGCCCGTCGCCGAGGCGCCGGAGACCTGCGTTGTCTCCGGCGCTTCGCCGTGTGCGGGCGACGGAGCCGCGATCCCCGCGCGCGCCGCCCGCGCGCGGGGTCGGCGGGAGGGGGGACGGGTTCGTACGACTCAGGTCGTACGGGAGTCCGCTCGATAGTCGTGAGAGTGACGCGGAGCGTGGCCCGCGGGCCGATGGCAGGGACGGCGCCGGTTCCTAGCGTGGAGCCCGATCATCCACGACCGCGAAGGAGTCACCGTGACCAGCACGTTCGCCGAGCCGCCCGGGGGAGCCCCGGCCGCGGCGGTACCGCCGGCCGTCACCGCCGAGGGCGTTTCGAAGGTGTACGGGTCGGGTGACGCGGCCGTCCACGCGCTGCGCGGCGTCAGTGTCGGGTTCGCGCGGGGCGCCTTCACCGCGATCATGGGGCCGTCCGGGTCTGGGAAGTCCACGCTGATGCACTGCCTGGCCGGGCTGGACACCGTCACCGGCGGGCGGATCGTGCTCGGCGACGCCGAGATCACCGGGATGGGCGACCGGCAGCTGACGATGTTGCGCCGCGACCGCGTCGGGTTCGTGTTCCAGGCGTTCAACCTGCTGCCGACGCTCACCGCTGAACAGAACATCCTGCTGCCCATGGAACTGGCCGGGCGCAAGCCCGACCGGGCGTGGTTCGGCCGGGTCGTGGACACGCTGGGGCTGCGCGACCGGCTCGGGCACCGTCCGAGCGAGCTGTCGGGCGGCCAGCAGCAGCGGGTGGCGTGCGCCCGCGCGATCGTCGCCCGCCCCGAGGTGATCTTCGCGGACGAGCCGACCGGCAACCTCGACTCCCGCGCGGGCGCCGAGGTCCTCGGGTTCCTGCGCGCCTCGGTCCGCGAGATGGGGCAGACGATCGTGATGGTCACCCACGACCCGGTGGCCGCCTCGTACGCCGACCGGGTGGTCTTCCTGCGGGACGGGGAGATCGTGTCGGAGATCTTCCAGCCCACCCCGGACACCGTCCTCGACCGCCTCAAGAGCCTGGGGGCGTGATGCTGCGGACGACTCTCGCGGGCCTGCGCGCCCACAAGCTGCGGCTGCTGCTGACGGCGGTGGCCATCACCCTCGGCGTCGGCTTCATCTCCGGCACGTTCGTCCTGACGGACACGATGGACAAGGGCGTCGCCAAGACGTTCGCGAAGTCCGCCGACAGGGTCGACTTCGCTGTACTGCCCAATGACGACGACCCGGACAAGGGCGTCCCCACGCACCTGCTCGGCGAGGTCCGTGCCCTTCCCGGTGTGACGGACGTCCAGGGCCTGGTGCAGGGCGATGCCGCTCTGGTCGGCAAGGACGGCAAGGCGGTCGGCGACTTCCCCACGGTCGGCATGTCCGTGCCGTCGGGACGGCTGCTGCGCTACGACGTCGACAAGGGCCGGCCCCCCTCCGGCGGCGGTGAGACCGTCCTGGACACCGAGGTCGCCAAGCGGGAGGGCTACACCGTCGGCGACACCGTGACCGTCCTCGACAAGAAGGAGCGGCCGCACAGGTTCAAGGTCGTCGGGCTGGTCGACTTCGGCATCGACCAGGAAGCGAGCTTCCGCGGTGCCGTGGGCTTCGACTCCGCGACCGCGATGCTGATGACCGGCGAGAAGACCTACCGCGAGCTCGACGTCGCGGGCGGGAGCAAGGCCGCCGTCAAGGCCGCGGCGGGCGGCTCGTACGAGGTGTACACGGGCGAGGAGCTGGGCGCGCGGCTCGCCAAGGCGGCGGGCGCCGACACGAAGATCATCCGAACCGGGCTGCTGATCTTCGGCCTGGTCGCGATGCTGGTGTCCGCCCTGGTCATCTACAACACGTTCTCGATCCTGATCGCGCAGCGGATGCGGGAGATGGCGCTGCTGCGCTGCGTCGGCGCGACCCGCAGGCAGGTGTTCGGCGGAGTGGTCGCCGAGTCCGCGGTGGTCGGCCTCGTCGGCTCGGTGCTCGGCCTCCTCGCCGGTGTCGGCCTCGGTGAGGGCGCGCTGGTCGCGGTCAACAGGCTGGACGCGAACGTGTCCGTCGCCGGGCCGTCCCTGGCGGTCCGGACGATCGTCATCGGCCTGCTGGTCGGCATCGTCGTGACCGTCCTGTCGGCGCTGCTGCCCGCCCGCGCCGCCACCCGGGTCGCACCGGTCGCCGCGCTGCGCGCCGACCTGGAGCCCGGCAGCGGACGGTTCCGGCTCGGCCTCCCGCGCACCGTGATCGCCGTCCTGCTCGGCGCCGCCGGCCTGGCGCTGGGGGTGCTCGGATCGGTCGTCATGGAGAAGGGCGAGACCGCGATGTACATGGTCGCGTTCTCCGGCGGCGTGTTCTTCCTCGCCATGATCGCGGCGATGCCGGCGCTCGTCCGCCCGCTCGGGCGGCTCGCGGGCGCGGCGCCGGCGCGGCTCGGCGGCGTCCCGGGACGGCTGGCCGTGGCGAACGCGCAGCGCGCGCCGCGCCGCACCGCGACCACGACGATCGCGCTGACCGTCGGCGTCGGGCTGATGAGCCTGTTCGCGGTGGTCGCGGCGAGCGGAAAGGCGACGGCGTCCCACAAGCTGGAGGAGCAGTTCCCCGTCCAGTTCCAGATCCGGACGCAGGACTTCGACGGGACGCTCCCGCACGCGCTCACCGAGGCGCTGCGCAAGCGGCCCGAGGTCACCGGCGTCGTGGAGACGCGAAGCAAGGACACCAAGGTCGGCGGAGACGACGAGGAGATCGAGACGATCACCACGTCGGCGCTCGGCACGATCCTGAAACCCGACATGAAGCAGGGGACGCTCGCCGCCGCGCTCAAGCCGGGGACCGCGATGGTGGA
This sequence comes from Spirillospora sp. CA-128828, assembly GCF_050945415.1. Lineage (NCBI taxonomy): Bacteria > Bacillati > Actinomycetota > Actinomycetes > Streptosporangiales > Thermomonosporaceae > Spirillospora > Spirillospora sp. CA-128828. Next base: position 8,990,860 of record NZ_CP191986.1, on the reverse strand, counting down.
CGCGGAGACGGCCAAGACGGCCGGCCGGGGCCTCGGACAGACCCTCCAGGTCAGGACGGCGCGCGGCACCGTCCCGGTCAAGATCACCGCTGTGTACGCGGCGGGCGGGAACTTCGAGGGCGTCCTCGTCCCGGAGGCGGACTTCACCCGGTACTTCGGCGTGCGGGACCCGGCCGGGATCTACGTCAAGACCCGCGACGACATCCCCGCCGCGCAGGCCCGCAAGGCCGTGGACGAGGCGGCGCGCCCCTTCCCCGCGGCGAAGGTCGCGTCCTCCGCCGAGTTCGAGGAGACGATGACCAAGGCCATCGACATGATGCTGATGATCTTCGGCGGGCTGCTCGGCCTGGCGATCGTCATCGCGCTGTTCGGTATCGCGAACACGCTGACCCTGTCGGTCGTGGAGCGGACGCGGGAGTCGGCGCTGCTGCGCGCCCTCGGCCTCACCAAGCGCCAGCTCCGCCGCATGCTGTCCGTCGAGGCGCTGGTCATGGCCGTGATCGGCGCGTTCACCGGGGTCGTGCTCGGGGTGGCGTTCGGCTGGGCCGCGACGCACGCGATGGCGGCCGACTCGATCTTCGCGCTGCCCTACCTCCAGGTCATCGGGTTCGTCGTCCTCGCCGGCGCCGCCGGGACGGTCGCCGCGGTGATGCCGGCGCGGCGCGCCGCGAAGACGTCCATCGTGGAGTCCCTCGCGCATGACTGAATGGGGGGCGGGGTGACGATCGTCACCTACCGGGCCGCGTGGCCGGGTCCCGCGGGTACCCTGGTGCGCGCACGTCCGGTACCTACCTGAGGACTGGAACGAAACCGATGGACCCACAGGTCACGCCCTCTTCCGGCGCGCCCGGAGACGGGCCGGGCCCCGGTGGGGGGACGACCCCCCACCGGAGGAACGAGCCGGAGAACCCCGCGGACCGGCCCGCGCGGCTCGCGGTCGGCGTCGTCGGCGCCGGCCGCGTCGGCACGGCGCTCGGCGCCGCGCTGTCCCGCGCGGGCCACCGCGTGGTCGCCGCGGCCGCCGTCTCCGAACGGTCGCGTGCCCGTGTCGAGGATCGCCTCCCCGGCGCGGACACGGCCCCGCCGCCGGACGTGGTCGCCGCCGCCGATCTGGTGCTGCTGACCGTCCCGGACGACGAGCTGCCCGAACTGGCCGCCGGCCTGGTCTCCGCGGGCGTCCAGGTCACCGGCAAACTCGTCCTGCACACGAGCGGGCGGTACGGGACCGCCGTCCTGGACCCGCTCACCCGCGCGGGCGCGCTGCCGCTGGCCCTGCACCCGGTGATGACGTTCACCGGACGTCCGGACGACGTGAACCGACTCACCGGCATCTCGTTCGGCGTGACCTCCCCCGAGCCGCTGCGGCCGGTCGCGGAGGCTCTCGTCCTGGAGATGGGCGGCGAGCCCGTCTGGATCACCGAGGAGGCCCGCCCGCTGTACCACGCGGCGCTGGCCGGCGGCGCGAACCACCTGGTCACGCTGGTCATCGAGTCGATGGACCTGCTGGGCCGGGCGGGCGTCGCCGAACCCGGCCGGATGCTCGGCCCGCTCCTCGGCGCCGCCCTCGACAACGGTCTCCGGCTCGGCATCGACGGCCTCACCGGTCCGGTCGCCCGCGGCGACGCGGGCACGGTCGCCGGCCATGTCGCGGAGCTGGCCAAGGTGTCGCCGGAGAGCCGCCGCGCCTACGTGGCGCTGGCCCGCCTCACCGCCGACCGGGCCCTCGGCGCCGGACTCCTCAAGCCCGAGGACGCCGAACGGCTCCTCGAAGCACTGGCCGACTGACGAGGAAGGGGACGGACGTGACACCGGTCGTCGTGCGGACGCGGGAGGAGCTGGCCGAGGCCCGGTCGCGGGTCGAGGGCACGCTGGCGCTCGTCCCGACCATGGGCGCGCTGCACGAGGGGCACCTGTCCCTGATCCGGCAGGCCGGGCGGCGGGCCGGCACGGTCGCGGTCAGCATCTTCGTCAACCCGCTCCAGTTCGGTCCGGGCGAGGACTTCGACCGGTACCCCCGGACGTTCGCCGCCGACCTCGAAGCGTGCGCGGCCGAGGGCGTGGACCTGGTCTTCGCGCCGGGCCGCGAGATCATGTACCCGGGCGAGCCGCAGGTCACGATCAAGTCGGGGCCGATGGGCGAGGTCGCCGAGGGTGCCGCGCGGCCCGGCCATTTCGACGGGATGCTCACCGTCGTGCTGAAGCTGCTGAACCTCGTCCGTCCCGACGTGGCGATCTTCGGGGAGAAGGACGCGCAGCAGCTCGCGATGATCCGCCGGATGGTCGCCGACCTGAACGTGCCGGTGGAGGTCGTCGGCGGGCCGACCGTCCGCGAGCCGGACGGCCTGGCCCTGTCGAGCCGGAACCGCTACCTCTCCGCGGCGGAGCGCGAGACGGCCCTGGCCCTGTCGCGCGCCCTGCGCGCCGGGGCGGACGCCGCCGCCGCGGGCCCGGACGCCGTGACCGCCGCCGCGAACGCGGTCCTCGACAAGGCCACGGCCGCCGATCCGCCCCTCGGCCTCGACTACCTGGTCCTCGTCGACCCCTCGACCTTCACGGCGGTCGCGGGTTCGCACGCCGGGCCGGCCGTCCTCGCCGTCGCCGGCCGCGTCGGCGCCACCCACCTGATCGACAACGTTTCCCTCCAGTTCGGCAAGGAGCACTGATGTTCCGGACGATGTTCAAGTCGAAGATCCACCGCGCCACCGTCACCCAGGCCGACCTGCACTACGTCGGCTCGCTGACCATCGACCAGGACCTGATGGACGCCGCCGACCTGCTGCCCGGCGAGCAGGTGTCGATCGTGGACATCGACAACGGCGCCCGGCTGGAGACCTACCTGATCGCGGGCGAGCGCGGCTCCGGCGTCATCGGCATCAACGGCGCGGCGGCCCGCCTCGTCCAGCCGGGCGACCTCGTCATCATCATCAGCTACGCGCAGATGACCGATGCGGAGGCCCGCGAGTTCGTCCCCGCCGTCGTCCACGTCGACCGGTCCAACAAGATCATCTCGCTGGGCTCCGACCCCGCCGAGCCCATTCCCGGAACCGGCACCACGCGCGGCGACCTCGTCCACGGCTGACCCGTTCCGGCCGTAGGCGGGGGGCCGGGGGTTCGACTGGTCCGGGGTTAGGGTCATAATGACGAGAACCTCGACCCCGGAGGAGGGCCAGTGATCCCTTCCGTTCTCCACGCCCCCGCACCCGGCTGGACCGCCGAAACCGACGTCGTCGTCATCGGCTCCGGCATCGCCGGCCTGGTCGCCGCGCTGCGCTGCCGTCCGCAGGGCCGCGTCCTGCTTGTCACCAAGGCCCTCCTGGACGCCGGGTCCACCCGCTGGGCGCAGGGCGGGATCGCCGCCGCGCTCGCGCCCGACGACACGCCGGAGGAGCATCTGGCGGACACCCTGACCGCCGGCGTCGGGCTGTGCCACGAGGACGCCGTCCGGGCGCTCGTCACCGAGGGCCCGGACGCGGTCCGCGGGCTGATCGAGCTGGGCGCCGCGTTCGACCGCACCGGCGACGGCATCGCGCTGACCCGCGAGGGCGGCCACCACCGGCGCCGCATCGCGCACGCCGGCGGCGACGCGACCGGCGCGGAGATCAGCCGAGCCCTCCTCGCCGAGCTCAAGGACTCCGGCGTCGAGGTCATCGAGCACGCGCTGGTCCTCGACCTGCTGAAGGACGCCGCCGGACGCGCCGCCGGGATCACCCTGCACGTCATGGGCGAGGGCCAGCCGGGCGGCGTCGGCGCCGTCCGGGCCCGCGCCGTCGTGCTCGCCACCGGCGGGCTCGGCCAGGTGTTCTCCGCAACGACCAACCCCGAGGTGTCGACGGGCGACGGTGTCGCGCTCGCGCTGCGCGCCGGAGCCGAGGTCACCGACCTGGAGTTCGTCCAGTTCCACCCGACCGTGCTGTGGCTCGGCGAGGGCGCGACCGGGCAGCAGCCGCTGATCTCCGAGGCCGTCCGGGGCGAGGGCGCCCACCTCGTCGACGACGCCGGGGAGCGCTTCATGGTGGGGCGCCACGAGCTCGCCGAACTCGCCCCGCGCGACGTCGTCGCCAAGGGGATCATGAACCGGATGCACGAGACCGGCGCGTCCCGCATGCTCCTCGACGGCCGGCACTTCGGCGCGGCGATGTGGGAGAAGCGGTTCCCGACCATCCTGGCCGTGTGCAGGCATCACGGCATCGACCCCGTGAAGGAGCCGATCCCGGTCAGCCCCGCCGCCCACCACGCCAGCGGCGGCGTCCGCACGGACCTGTACGGCCGCACATCCGTCCCCGGCCTCTACGCCTGCGGTGAGGTCGCCTGCACCGGCGTCCACGGCGCCAACCGCCTCGCCTCGAACTCCCTCCTGGAGGGCCTCGTCTTCGCCGGCCGAATAGCCACCGCCCTGGCCCACGATCTGGCCGCCACCCTCCCCACTCCCGGTGAGCGTTCCGGGGTGGGTGGGCTGCTCGGGGCGGAAGCGCGGGGGGAGATTCAGCGGGTCATGACCTCCTACGCGGGGGTGCTGCGCGGAGCGGAAGGGCTGGAGAGGGCCGCCGCCGAGCTGGAGCGGCTCGGGGACGGCCGGAGCGCGGAGCCCGGCGTGGAGGCTTGGGAGGCCACCAACCTGCACACCGTCGCGTCCGCGATCGTGGCGGCGGCGCGGCGGCGGGAGGAGACGCGCGGGAGCCACTGGCGGGAGGACTTCCCCGAGCGCGCGGACGGGACGTGGCGCGGCCACCTCGTGACCCGGCTGGCGGGGAACGTCCTGACGACCACCTACGAACCTCTGGAAGGAAAGCGCTCATGACACCCGAACTCTCGCAGCGGCTGAGCGCCGCCGGGCTCGATCCACAGGCTGTGGAAAACCTCGTCCGGACGGCGCTGGCCGAGGACGGGGAGGTCGACGTCACCAGCACGCCGATCTTCGCACCGGACGACACCGCGGCCGGGGAGCTGCGAGCGCGCGAGGAGGGTGTCGTCGCAGGTGTTCCGGTCGCGTGCGTCGTGTTCGAACTGCTGGACGTGGCGTACGAGGCAAGGGCGGCCGACGGTGACCGGGTCGTCCCCGGGCAGGTCCTCATCTCGGTCGGCGGACCGACCAGGGCCGTCCTCAGAGCAGAAAGGACCGCCCTGAACCTCCTCACGCACCTGTCCGGAATAGCGACCGCCGCGCGCAGGTGGATGGACGCCATGGAAGGCACCAAGGCCAAGGTCCGCGATACCCGAAAGACCCTCCCCGGCCTGCGGGCCTTGCAGAAGTACGCCGTGCACTGCGGCGGCGGCGTGAACCATCGCATGGGCCTGCAGGATGCCGCCCTCATCAAGGACAACCACATCGCCGCGGCCGGAAGCGTCACCAAGGCGTACGAGGCGATCCGCGCCGTGTACCCGTCCCTGCACATCCAGGTGGAGTGCGACACTCTCGACCAGGTCGAGGAGGCCCTCGCGGTGGGCGCGGCGAGCATTCTGCTGGACAACATGACCGACGCCGAGATGACCGAGGCGGTGCGCCTTGTGGCGGGGGAGGCGGAGCTTGAGGCCAGCGGTGGCCTTACGCTGGAGCGGGCCCGAGACGTTGCCGTGACCGGGGTGGACTACCTTGCCGTCGGCGCGCTGACGCACTCGGCGCGCGTGTTCGACATCGGCCTTGACTTCTCCTGACCAGCGGGGACCGGATGCTGCTCACCATCGACGTCGGTAACACCCAGACCGTCCTCGGCCTGTTCGAGGGCGACGAGGTGATCGAGCACTGGCGGATCAACACCGATCCGCGGCGCACCGCCGACGAGATCGCGGTGGTCCTGCAGGGGCTGGTCCAGCAGAGCCCGCTGCTGGCGGAGACTGACATCAGCGGCATCGCGCTGTGCTCCACGGTGCCGTCCGTCCTGCACGAGATGCGGGAGATGTGCCGCCGCTACTACGGCGACGTGTCCGCGGTGATCGTGGAGCCGGGCGTCAAGACCGGCGTCCCGGTCCGGATGGACAACCCCAAGGAGGTCGGCGCCGACCGCATCGTGAACGCGCTCGCGGCCGTCCACACCCACGGCGGTCCCGCGATCGTGGTCGACTTCGGCACCGCCACGACGTTCGACGCCGTCTCCGCCAAGGGCGAGTACGTGGGCGGCGCGATCGCCCCCGGCATCGAGATCTCGATAGACGCGCTGTCGTCGCGCGGCGCGCAGCTCCACAAGATCGAGCTGGCCAGGCCGCGCAACGTGATCGCGAAGAACACCGTCGAGGCGCTGCAGTCCGGGATCATCTTCGGTTTCGCCGGGCAGGTGGACGGCATCGTCGAGCGCATGTCCGAGGAACTCGCCGAGGAACCGGACGAGGTCACGGTCATCGCCACCGGCGGCCTCGCCCCGCTGGTCCTGGAGGAGTCCCGCAGCATCGACGTGTTCGAGCCGTGGCTCACCCTCATCGGCCTCCGCCTCATCTACGAGCGGAACACTCCTTGACATCCTCCCCCTCGTGAACGAGGGGGATTCCAACAGCAGCTACCCCGTGAGGGGCAGGTCGTGTTGAGGTTCACGGTTCGCGGGCCTACCTAATGGCGGGCCTCCCCGTGCAGCGACCGCATGCCCTGCGGCCGTATCGCGGATGTTCATGGCCGCGTTCACGTCGGCGTTGACCCTATGCCCGCAGGTCACGCACGCGAAGACCGCTTGGCTCTTGCGGCTCTCCCCGGCGACATGCCCGCAGGCGTTACAGGTCCGCGACGTGTACCGCGGATCGATCTTCACGACGCGTCCAGGCGCCTTGTGCTCCAACCGGGTCACCAGAGCACCCCACCCGGCAGCCAGGATGCCCCGGTTCAACCCGGCCTTCCGACCCACGCAGCGACCTGGCGCTCCAACGGTGCCCCTGGCCGAGCGGGTCATGCCCCGGATGTTGAGGTCCTCGACGGCGATCATGTCGAACCGGCGGGCCAGATCGGTGGAGGTCTTCTCGATCCAGTCTTTGCGCCGGTCGATCTCGCGGGCCCGCAGCCGGGCGATCGCGGCCTTGATCCGGGCCCGCCGCTTGGAGCCGCGCTGGGCGCGGGCGAGTTTGCGCAGCAACCGCGCAAGCCGTATGTACTCCGTCTCACACAGGCCTGGCGCATTGAGGAGGTCACCGGTCGACAATGCCGCGCTGACGGCCACGCCGCGATCCACCCCCACCGCCTCACCCGTGCCGGGTGCGGGGATGGGGGCGGGGAGGGCGGCGAACGCCACATGCCAGCGCCCTGCCCGATCCCGGGTGACGCGATAGGACTTGGCGGCATCGGGGACGGGCCGGGACCAGCGGAACCGCACCCACCCCACCTTGGGCACCCTCACCTGACCGACCCGCCGCGACACCCGCCGGACGTCACCGGGCTTGAGTGCCACGACTCGGAACCCCTCATGTCGCCCGGCCTTACGCCAACTCGGGCGACGGTGGGTACCGGCGAAGTAGTGGCCCATGGCCTGGGTGAAGTCCTTGAGCGCCTGCTGCTGCACCGTCACCGACCCGCCGCGCAGCCAGGCGAACTCCGCCCTCGCCTGGGTGAGCTGGCGGCACTGCTCGGCGAACCCCGGTGCCGACCCGCGCCCCGGCCGCCAGCAGGCGTGCTGCTCGACGGCGAGATTCCAGACGAACCGGGCGTGCCCGCAATGCTCCAGCAATGCCTGCTCTTGAGCGAGCGTCGGCTGCAGACGGTAACGGGACATGCCCAGAAAGCTACCGGCCACCACCGACGACCCGCCGTCCTCTCTGCGGAGCACCTTACGGCACCGGCCACGTTCCCTCGCCGCCCTAAAGGCGGGAGCCCCCCGCGCCGTGGGCGCCATGTGAACGGCGCGCCCGGGCGGCGGCGCGGCTGTTCCTGTCCCCGCCCGCGGTCACCGCGCACGTCCAGCGGCTCGAGCGGGAGCTGGGCGTCCGCCTGCTGGAACGCTCCCCGCTGCGGCTCACCGAGGCGGGCGAACGGCTCGTCCCGCACGCGCGGGCGGCCCTCGCGGCCGTGGACGCCGCCGCGGTCGCGGTCGCCGGCCCGCGTGAGGACGACGATCCGGCGCTGCGCGTCGGCGTGATGGGCCACGGCTCGGCCGAGTTGACCCCGGCCATCGTCCGCGCGTTCCGCCGGGCGTGGCCGCGCACCCGGCTGACCATCGCGCCGCTCGACTTCACCGAGCACGTCTCGGCGCTGGTCGAGCGCAAGGTGGACGTCGCTTTCGTACGTCCCGCACCGGACGACGACCGGGTCGAGTGCGACGTGCTCACCACCGAGCCGCGGATCGTCTGCGTCCCGGCGGACGGCCGTTTCGCCGAAGCCGGCGCGCTGCGGCTCGCGGACGTCCTCGACCTGCCGATCGTCGCCGTCCCCGACGGCACGCCGGCCGTGTTCACCGACTACCTGTACTTCACCACCGCCGTGAACGGCCAGCTCGGGCGGCGCGGCCCCGACCTGGCGCGGACCCCGCAGGACGTGCTGCACAGCGTCGCCGCCGGCCGCGGCGTCGGGTCCGCGCTGCGGTCGTTCGCGCGCTTCTACCCGTGGCCGGGTGTCCGGTTCGTCCCTATCGTGGACGCGCCGTGGGATAGCAGCGTCCTCGCGACGCGCCGCGGCGACCCCGACCCGCGGGTCCGCGCGTTCCGGTCCCTCGCCGCCGCGCTCGCCCGCGATCTAGGCCCCGTCGTCTCCGGCGGACCGCCGCCCGGACCGGGCGACAGTGCGGAAGTCGTTCGCGGGGCACCGGACGGCCTGGATAGCCTTGCGATGTGAGTGACGAGACCTTCGACGAGCTCCCGGAGCAGATGCGCGTGCGCCGGGAGAAGCTCGACCGGCTCCGCGAGAGCGGGATCGACCCCTACCCGGTGACCTTCCCGCGGACGGCGACGACCGCCGAGATCCGCGCGAAACACACCGGCCTGGAGCCGGGCACCGAGACGGGCGAGAAGGCCGGCGTCACCGGACGCGTCATGCTGGTCCGCAACACCGGGAAGCTGTGCTTCGCCACCATCCGGGACGGCTCCGGCGACATCCAGGTCATGCTGTCGCTGGCCAAGGTCGGGCAGGAGCAGCTCGAATTCTGGAAGCGCGAGGTCGACCTCGGCGACCACATCGGTGTCGAGGGCGAGATCATCACGTCCCGCCGCGGCGAGCTGTCGATCATGGCGGACCGGTTCGCGATCACGTCCAAGTGCCTGCGGCCGCTGCCGGAGAAGCACGCCGGGCTGACCGACCCGGAGGCGCGGGTCCGGCAGCGCTACGTCGACCTGATCGTCAACGACGAGGCCCGGAAGACGGCGCGGATCCGCAGCGCCACGGTCCGCGCGGTGCGGGACTTCTGGCACGAGCAGGGCTACCTCGAGGTCGAGACGCCGATGCTCCAGCCGATCCACGGCGGGGCGGCGGCGCGTCCGTTCAGGACGCACATCAACGCCTACGACATGGACCTCTACCTGCGCATCGCGATCGAGCTGTACCTGAAGCGGCTCGTCGTCGGCGGCATCGAGAAGGTCTTCGAGGTCAACCGGAACTTCCGGAACGAGGGCGCGGACTCCACGCACAACCCCGAGTTCACGATGGTGGAGGCGTACGGGACGTACCTCGACTACAACGACATGGCCGACCTGACCCAGCGGATGTACCAGAAGGCGGTCGTCGCCGCCCTCGGCACCACCGTGGTCGTCCACGACGGAACCGAGATCGACCTCGGCCTGGCGGAGTGGCCGCGGATCACGCTTTACGGGTCGGTGTCGGAGGCGCTCGGCGAGGAGGTCACCCCGCACACGCCGATCGAGGCCGTGCGCAAGCTCGCGGACGCCCGCGACATCTCCTGGGACCCCAAGTGGGGGCAGGGCAAGCTCGTCCAGGAGATCTTCGAGGCGCTCGTCGAGCACACCCTCGTCCAGCCCACGTTCGTCATGGACTACCCGGTCGAGACGTCCCCGCTGACCCGCCAGCACCGGGAGGAGCCCCTCCTCACCGAGAAGTGGGACCTCATCGGGTTCGGGACGGAACTGGGCACCGCCTACTCCGAGCTGGTCGATCCGGTCGAGCAGCGCCGCCGCCTCACCGAGCAGTCGCTGCTCGCCGCGGGCGGCGACCCCGAGGCCATGCAGCTGGACGAGGACTTCCTGCGCGCCCTGGAGTACGCCATGCCGCCCACCGGCGGGATGGGCGCCGGCATCGACCGCATGATCATGGCGTTCACCGGCAAGGGCATCCGCGAGACGATCCTGTTCCCGCTGGTCAAGCCCGAATAGTGACCGGAAGGTCACGTAGCCCGCGCAGGACGAGGTTGTCCCGGTAGACCAGGTCGCCGGTGGCGAGGGCCACGTCGCGTTCGAACAGCCTGCCGAGCGCGACCTGGCCCTCCAGCCGGGCCAGGGGTGCGCCGAGGCAGAAGTGGACGCCGTGGCCGAACGACAGGTGCTTCGGGGTGTCGCGCCCCTCGGTGTAGCGGAGCAGGTCGAGCCGGTCCGGATCCTCGAAAACGGCCGGATCGCGGTTGGCGGCACCGGTCAGGAGCAGGATGAGCTTGCCGCGCTCTAGGAGCGTCCCGTCCAGGTCTACGTCTTCCAAGGCCGATCGCAGCGTGAGCTGGACCGGCGGGTCGTAGCGCAGCAGTTCCTCCACGGCCGCTTGTACGTTCCCGGGCCGCTCCCTGAACAGTGCCAATTGGCCGGGGTCGCGAAGCAGCGCCAACGCGCCGTTCCCGATGAGGTTCACGGTCGTCTCATGTCCCGCTACGAGCAGCAGGACGCACGTGGCGAGTAGTTCCTCCTCCGTGAGGGCATCTTGGCCGTCAGAGACGCTCACAAGCGCGCTCAGGAGGTCGTCCTGCGGCTCGGCGCGGCGCTTCGCGGCCAGTTCCTGGAAGTACGCCCCGAATTGCGCGCGGGCCGCCTCTCGCTGCGCGATCTCGGCCTCCGGCAGCAGGAAGTCGGGGTCGAGTCCGCGTGCGAGGCTGTCCGACCAGACCTTGAACAGGTCGCGGTCCTCGGGCGGGACGCCGAGCATCTCGCTGATCACGATGACGGGGAGCGGATACGCCAGGGTGGCGATCAGGTCGACCTCGCCGGAGACGTCCTCCAGCAGTTCGTCGACGAGCTCCTCGACGCGGGGCCGGAGCCTCTCCACGAGGCGGGGCGTGAACGCCTTGCTGACGAGCCGCCGCAGCCGGGTGTGATCCGGCGGATCCATGGTCAGGAACGACCGGTTCCGCGCCACCGAGCCGCGCCACGGCTCGCCGCCCTCCGGACGGTGCCCGAACCGCGGGTCGCGCAGCACCCGCTCGCTCAGTTCGTAGGACGTGGTGACGCGCAGCCCGACGTCCGTCCGCGTCAGGCTCCGCCCGTCCGCCGCGAGCGTTCGGTAATGCGCGTACGGGTCGGCCCGGAAAGCGGGATCGCCCGGATCGAACCCGAGAACCGCCGCCGCACCCGCCTGTCCCGTCCCATCGGCCATGTCCCCAGGGCACCCGAATCTCAGACGGACTGTCAATAGCGTCGGCGGACCGAACCGCTAGGCGCTCTCCCGGATCACGAGATCGGGCCGCTGGACGACCTGCCGGTGCTGGTGCGACTCGCCCTCGCTCATCTCGGCCATCGCCAGCTCGGCTGCCTCCCAGCCGAGCTCGCGGCGCGGCTGCCGGATCGTGGTCAGCGGGACGGCGGCGCTCGCGGCCAGCTCGATGTCGTCGTAGCCGATCACGGCGATGTCCTCGGGGACGCGGACGCCGAGCCGGGTCAGTTCGTTGATCAGGCCGATGGCCAGCAGGTCGTTGGCGCAGAACACGCCGTCCGGCCGCGGCGACATCGCCATGATCTGGTGCGCCGCCGCCTGGCCCGCGGTCGGGTTCAGGCCGTCCCGGATCACGGTCGAGGGCTTGCCGAGACCCGCCTCGGCGATCGTGCGGGCGGCTCCGGCGCGGCGCTCCACGCAGGACTGCGGCTCCGGAACGCCGGTCACGAAGGCGATCCGCCGGCGGCCGATGCCGAGCAGGTGCGCTGCGGCGATCTCACCGCCCGCGACGTGGTCGACCTGGGCGGAGCAGGCGTCGGACGCGTCCCGGTCGATCAGCACCACGCTCATGCCCGCGGCACGGAGCCGGGAGATGTCGCGGGCGCCCAGCCCGACCGGGATGATCAGGACCCCGGCGGCGCGCTGCTCTTGCAGGAGTTCCAGCGAACGGCGCTCCTTGGCGGCGGAATGGTCGCTGGAGAACCACAGGGCGTCGTGGCCCGCCGCGTTGAGCGCCGCCTCGGCGCCGTACGCGACGTCGGTCGCGTACGGATTGGTCAGGTCCTCGACGACGACGCCGAAGGCCCGGCGCGGCTGATCGCCGAACTCGCCCGCGGTGCGTTCCGGCCCCCTGCGGAGCCGGCGCGCGGACTCGTTGCGGACGAATCCGAGCTCCTCGATCGCCGCGCGAACCCGGTCACGGGTAGCTTCGGCCACGAGATCTGGCCGGTTTAGGACATTCGAAACGGTCCCAACTGAGACTCCAGCCCGCCTCGCGACCTCACGAATACTGGTCTGTGGCAACTTGCTCCTCGTCCCGGCCCAGGGGCGTTTTCCCAGGTAGTGGAGTTTTGCATGTTGTGGCGCCGAATGCACTGTCACGCATTGTGACCAATCGGCCGCATATTGCCGTTGAATGGCGCTTGACGGGCCGGATCCGGCCGCCTAGCGTTCCGAGCCGAAGCGTAGCTTGAAACGATTCACGATCTTCGTTCACTGCGAGATCGGCGGGTCCGGCGAGAAGGGGCGGGTGCGGATGGCTGGCGACCTCATCCCGTCTCCCTCGGCAGGCCAACGCCTGAATCGTCACCCGGAGTTCCCCCGTACACCCCTGCAATCGGCCATGCGGCCACCTCCGGCCAAGCTCGCGAGACAGAAAAGGAACCCGATGATCTAAGTCCGGAGGGCTCCGGACCCGGCAACCCAACGCGCGTACAGATCAAGGCCAACCCCGTGCCTGTGCAGCGGACGGCTGCATCCCCGCGGTCATCACCTCGGACGAGGGAGGACGGAGTGGAAACAGCCACACTCGCACGTCGTGGCACCGACGATTTCGGGCTGAACGAGGAGGAGATCCGGCTGCTCGCCCAGATCGCCAGCGGTGTCACCGCCGATGTGGCGGCACGCAAGCTGGAATTGAGCGCCCGGACCTTGCGGCGCCGGTTGCGGACGATCTGCGACCGGCTGGAGGTCAACACCCCTATCGAGGCCGTGGTGTGGGCGGCCCGAAGGCAGCTCATCTAGCTGTGACACCCCCGACGCTCGCCAGGGGACGGGCGGGCGTCATTGGAGAACCAGGCGGCTCATCCGAATCCCGTCCGACCCCGCAGCGGCGGCGCCGGCAACCTGACAGGTAGGTCCCTGCAGGGGGCGTCGCCGCGGACGGCATTCGGGTCGGAGATCCTGGTCATCCGGGCGCTCAGGACGGACGTGCTCAGGACGGCGCACCCGGCCCCGGTCGCTCGGCATGGGCGGTCGAGACGATTGCACGCGTCCGGTGGAGGTCCGGGGGTCAGGCCACGCGCACGCCGCCGGCGAAGGGTCGCCCGGCCATCGGAGCGATCTTCACGACGTCGCCGGTCTGCGGCGCGTGCAGCATCTTGCCGTCGCCGACGTACATGCCCATGTGGTGGAGGTCGGAGTAGAAGAACACGAGGTCGCCCGGCTGGAGCTCGCTGCGCGACACGTGCGTGCCGGCGTTCCACTGGCTGCCGGTGTAGTGCGGCAGATTGATGCCGACCTGCTTGTAGGCCCACATCGTCAGGCCGGAGCAGTCGAAGGTGGTCGGCCCGGCGGCGCCCCACACGTACGGGCGGCCGATCTTGCCCATCGCGTACCGGAGCGCCTGCGCCGCCTTGCCGGTGCCGATGACGGGAAGCTTGGTGAGCTGGGTGGGGTCCTTGTCGACGAGCTTGCCGCGGACCTTCTCGTAGGTGTCGGTGACCTTCTTGCGCTGCGACTCCAGCTGCGTCCGCAGGTCCTTCACCTGCGAGGCGCGCGCCTCGGCGGACTTGCGCGCCCGCTGCGCGGACTGCATGGCCTGCATCAGGCCGAGTACCTGGGTGCTGTCCTGCTTGGCGAAGTAGTGGAGGGTGGCGGCCTGGTCGAGGATGGCCTGCGGGTCCTGCGAGGCGACGAAGGAGACCGTGGGGTCGGAGCCGCCCTGCATGTAGCTCGTCGCGGCGAGCGAGCCGACCTTCTGCCGGATCGCCTCCAGCGACTTCTCCTGCCGCTTGGCGTTCTCGGTGGCGACCTTGGCCGCGCGCTGCGACTGCGCGAGCTTGACCTTCAGCCCGTTGTACTGCTCGGTGAGCTGCTCCAGCTGGTCGGCGAGCTTGAGGGCCTTGGACCTGAGCTCCTTGGTGGACGGCTCGGGGTCGGCGTGCGCGACGGCGATCGTGTGCGGTGCGATCGCGTGGGGGGCCGCTGAAAGAACGATGAACGCGCCGGCCAGGGTGGCCGCGCGGCCGCGGAATCGTGAACGGGAAGCAGTCCGCGATCGCTCCACGAATTCTCCTCTCCTTGTCCGCCTACCGGGTTAGCTGACGGGTTCGGGCCGGAGGAGCCCGTCCGCGGGCGCGCGAATACTTCACACGCGGCTGCGGATTCACCCCTTTCGGTTCGGCGGCTCGGGGGCGATCCCCCGAACGTTCCGAAAGTGGGTCCCCGGCTCCCCGGGGCGCTGGTTGCGGCCCGTGGACTCGGCGGTTCGGCCTCGGTGCTGCGGTCGGCCGACGTCAGCGAAGGACACTAACGGAACCCGCATTGGATGCCAACCAGAACATGCGAAATTGCAGGTCGTGAGGATGCTGGACGACGGATGCGCCGGGTCCGTCCCGGCTGGTCCCGTGCTCCGGCTCACTCACCGCGCAATGCTGGTGCCTAGTTGCTTTTATCTAGTCACTCATGCGGTGCGGTCACGGGATGTGGGGGCGGGGCTTCGGTAAGTCGCGGGTGTTCGATAATCTCGTTTGTTTGTGGAAGTCGTGATCCGGCGTGCCCGTACCGCCGACGTCCAGGAGATCCGCAGGCTCGTCGACCTGTACGGGTCGGGACGACGCCTGCTGAAGAAGACGACGGTCAAGCTGTACGAGGACGTCCAGGAGTTCTGGGTCGCCGAGGACCTCCAGCACGGGGCGCCCGGGCGGGTCATCGGCTGCGGCGCCCTGCACATCATGTGGGAGGACCTGGCGGAGGTCCGCTCGGTCGCCGTGGACAAGGGCTGCGGCGGACGCGGAATCGGGCACCGGATCGTGACCCGCCTCCTGGAGACTGCACGGGAACTCGGTGTGCGAAGGGTGTTCTGCCTTACCTTCGAAGTGGAGTTCTTCGCCCGCCACGGCTTCCAGCCGATCCTGGGCACTCCGGTGGCGCCTGAGGTGTACGAGGAACTTCTCCGCTCCTACGACGAAGGCGTGGCAGAGTTCTTGGACCTCGACCGGGTCAAGCCGAATACGTTGGGCAACACCCGGATGTTGCTTCGCCTGGAGGACTGACCCAAATGAGCGATTCCCCCAACCGCGGGCGGCCCCGTCGGCCCCGACTGCCGCAGCAGGGGCAGGGTTCCTACGGCCCGCCGCCTCCGTACCAAGGTTCGCAGTGGCAGCAGCCCCAGCAACAGCCGTCCCAGCAACAGTGGCAGCAGCAAAGGCAGGAGCCGCAAACGCAGCAGTGGGGCGGGCAGCCCTCCTATGAACCCGCCTACGACGAGTACGGCTCCTACGGCGACTCCTACGGCGATGCTGACCTGGCGCTGGCCCCGATCTACCGGCGGGCGGGCGCCCGGATCATCGACAACGCGCTCGTCGCGGTCTTCGGCTTCGCCCTCGTCCTGCCGGTGACGATCGGTGCGTTCGGTCTGGGCAAGCCAGGCAGCAAGACAGAGGACGAGGGCGGTGTGTGGAACTGGCCCATCATCTTCACCCTGTTCTGCGTCCTGTCCGTGCTGCCTTTCATATACGAGGCAGTCCAGTTGTCCATGTGGGGGCGAACGCTTGGTAAGCGCGTCCTGGGTCTCGGCATCGTTCAAGCGCGCCCTGTGGGGAGCCCGCTCACCACGACGCAGGCCGTCTGGCGCGCTGGAATCACCCATGTCGCCTACCAGCTCGGCGTTTTCTTCTTCCTCGTCTTGGCGGTGATGGTGTGGGACTACGCCGCGTACGGGATGGTGCTGGTCTGGGCGGGCGCGCTGATGGCCTACCTGTGGGCGATCTGGGACCAGCCCCTGCACCAGGCGCTGCACGACCGCTTCGCCGGCACGCTCGTCATCGACGAGCGGGTCGGATATGACGAGTACTCCGAGTACTCGGAGTAGGGCCGCGATGGCGGCATCGCTCGCCGAGCCCGGCCAGCGCCTCCTGGCCCGCGTGACCGACACGCTCGTCGTCGGTGTGCCCGTCATCGTCGTGGTGCGCGCCCTCGTGTCCGGGCACACCGTGGACATCGTCGCTCCGCCCGCCGTGGCCGGATGCATGCTGCTGTACGAGGCGGTTCAGCTCGCTCTCTGGGGCCGGACGCTCGGCAAGCGCCTCGCCGGCATCGAGGTCGTCGTGACGGCGTCTCAGTCGACCGATCAAGCCGTCCCAGAGGGCGCTGCGGAGCCCGGTGGCGCGGAACCCGGGGGTGTGGAGCCCGATGGCGCGGGGGCCGGTGGGTCGTGGGTGCTGCCCACCTCCGTGCCGGGATTCGTTCCCGTGGCGGCCGTCGCGCCGGAGGAGACCGCGACGTCCGCGGCCGAGACGTCCGCTGCGGAGGCGCCCGTCGCGCACGCGCGCCCGGACGTCCTGCGTTCGGTTCTCCGCGCCGCCGTCTATTCACTGCCGGTCGCGGTCCGGCCGATTCCCGTTCTCGGTGTGCTCGCGAGCATCTTCTGGGTGGCGAACGCGGGCATGTTGTTCGAGGGGAACCGCCGCCAGGCGATCCATGACAGGCTGGCCGGGACCCTCGTGGTAAAAAGCACGCGTCCCGATTCATCGGCCTTCTGAGGCGCTCTCAGACGCGCGCGGAGGCGCTCGCGAGATCTTGATACCGCCCACTGCGGTGGGCGGCCTGCCGCGCGGCCCGGGATCGTCCAGGTGCGCCATGCACGTTTTTCACTGAGATGCCCGCTCTGTTTCGGACGCCCGGGCGCTGACGGCGAATGCCAGCTCGTTCCGGTTACGGTCCCGAATCAGGCCGGGATGTGTCTCGTCCCGGACGCCGCCTCCGCTTTGGAAGTTGCTGAGGAACCGTTGCCAAGGCTTCTACAGAGCCGCTTGTTAGGTACCGGTGGACTTACTTCGGGCGGGATACGGCCGCGCTTCGAACGGACCTTTCGCGCAGCATGCCCCTCTCCGTGGGAGGGGAGGCGGGAGCGGGCGGGCTCGCGGGTCTCGGACGTCAGGTTGAAGAAGCGGGGCAGGGGTGGGATTGTGCCTCAAACTCCCGTTTTCGGGATGAAGGGCGGCGGGCGGCTTCCGCACGGGGAAGCGGGTCGCCGACTTCTCGTCCCCGGACGCGGCAACAGATTTCGAGGCCCGCCCGCTCCCGGTTATCCGTCGACATCGGCCGGTCGGAGCGCTGATCACGTGCCGCGGGCCACCCGCGCATTACCGGTGGGAGGCGGGGTTGCCGCCGTTACGCCAGGGTTAATCGGCGGTGCCGGCGGCGCCGCCCGCAAACCCGGGTCAATGTGCGGACACCCGCCCAGGTCAGCACGGTGCGCCGTGACAGCGGTCACTCATGAAAACTCGGGCGGTGTCCGGTGAGGTTGGAAATTCATGGAACCCGTGCCCGGCGCCGACCACGTCCTGCGGTCAGGTCGCGCCGGAAACGACGAGGTCGATTACGCCGGGTCACGGGCGGAAGGTGACTTCGGGTCGGGCGCCGGTTCATCGGGTGCGTTGGAATTGTCAGCGGCGAAGTTCTCGGTATATCTTTGTCAACCGATTGAAGTTTGCTCCAGCTGAAAGGTCTGTCCCCATGGCACAGAAGGTTCAGGTGCTTCTCGTCGACGACCTCGACGGTGGCGAGGCGGACGAGACCGTAGCGTTCTCGATCGACGGCGCCTCCTACGAGATCGACCTGAGTGGCCCCAACGCGACGAAGCTGCGGGAATCGCTGCAGCCGTTCGTCGACAAGTCCCGTAAGGCGGGCACCGTCTCGCGCCGCCGCCGGCAGCGCGGCGCGTCCAGTCGCGAACGCAGTGCCGAGATCCGCGCCTGGGCCAAGAACAATGGCATCAAGGTCAATGAGCGCGGCCGGATCCCGGCCCACGTGATCGAACAGTACGAGGCGGCCAACTGACCCGCACGGCCACCGGCGGCCCGTCTCCGTTCGTGGGACGGGCCGTTCGCTGCTCGCAGTGACGCGCCCTGGATTCGCCGGCGTTCAACATCGATGCGAAGAGCCGTTCGCTTGTGGCGTAGCGCCCGTGCGGTTCGCCGCGTCCGCGGTGAGGTACACAGGCCGCGCGGGTGGAAACTCCATCCCATTCGGCACTCTCGGCCCGCGCCCTGACCCACCTGCGGAAAGCCCCTCGTTCGCTTGGGGCGTAGCGGGAACATGACGCACCGATGCGGTAGTTGGATGAGACTGAACAGCGCATAGCTGGGGAACGTCTCCTGGTGGGAGTGCACCGGGCGGCCTCCTCGGGGCGGGCTAGCATGCGGAAGGACAGTTCCGGACGTTCCGGACTCTGCCCAACCGCTCTGTGAGGAGCGACGAGATGTTCGAGAGGTTCACCGACCGCGCGCGGCGCGTTGTCGTCCTGGCTCAGGAAGAGGCCAGGATGCTCAACCACAACTACATCGGCACCGAGCACATCCTCCTGGGTCTGATCCACGAGGGTGAGGGTGTGGCTGCCAAGGCTCTGGAGAGCCTCGGCATCAGCCTTGAGGCCGTGCGCCAGCAGGTCGAAGAGATCATCGGCCAGGGCCAGCAGGCGCCGTCGGGCCACATCCCGTTCACTCCGCGTGCCAAGAAGGTCCTTGAGCTGTCGCTGCGCGAGGCGTTGCAGCTCGGCCACAACTACATCGGTACCGAGCACATCCTGCTCGGCCTGATCCGTGAGGGCGAGGGCGTCGCCGCCCAGGTCCTGGTGAAGCTGGGCGCCGACCTGAACAGGGTTCGCCAGCAGGTCATCCAGTTGCTGCACGGTTACCAGGGCAAGGAGCCGGCCGCCTCCGGCGGTCCCACCGAGGCGGCTCCGTCCACCTCCCTTGTGCTCGACCAGTTCGGCCGCAACCTGACGCAGGCCGCGCGGGAGAGCAAGCTCGACCCGGTCATCGGCCGGGACAAGGAGATCGAGCGGGTCATGCAGGTGCTGTCCCGCCGCACCAAGAACAACCCCGTCCTCGTGGGCGAGCCCGGCGTCGGCAAGACCGCCGTCGTCGAGGGCCTCGCACAGAAGATCGTCAAGGGCGAGGTGCCCGAGACGCTCAAGGACAAGCAGCTCTACACCCTCGACCTCGGCGCGCTGGTCGCCGGCTCCCGGTACCGCGGTGACTTCGAGGAGCGCCTGAAGAAGGTGCTGAAGGAGATCCGCACCCGCGGCGACATCATCCTGTTCATCGACGAGCTGCACACGCTCGTCGGCGCGGGCGCCGCCGAGGGCGCGATCGACGCCGCGTCCATCCTCAAGCCGATGCTGGCGCGCGGTGAGCTGCAGACCATCGGCGCGACCACGCTGGACGAGTACCGCAAGCACCTGGAGAAGGACGCCGCGCTGGAGCGCCGCTTCCAGCCGATCCAGGTCGCCGAGCCGTCGCTGTCCCACACGATCGAGATCCTCAAGGGCCTGCGGGACCGCTACGAGGCGCACCACCGCGTGTCGATCACCGACAGCGCGCTGGTCGCGGCCGCGCAGCTCGCGGACCGCTACATCAGCGACCGGTTCCTGCCCGACAAGGCGATCGACCTGATCGACGAGGCCGGCTCGCGGATGCGCATCCGCCGCATGACCGCGCCGCCGGACCTGCGCGAGTACGACGAGAAGATCGCCGACGTCCGGCGCGACAAGGAGTCCGCGATCGACGCGCAGGACTTCGAGAAGGCCGCGGCGCTGCGCGACTCCGAGAAGCAGCTGCTCGGCCAGAAGGCGCAGCGGGAGAAGGAGTGGAAGGCCGGCGACATGGACGTCGTCGCCGAGGTCACCGACGAGCTGATCGCCGAGGTCCTCGCCACCGCCACCGGCATCCCGGTCTTCAAGCTGACCGAGGAGGAGTCGACCCGGCTGCTGCGCATGGAGGACGAGCTCCACAAGCGCGTCATCGGCCAGGAGGACGCCATCAGGGCGCTCTCCCAGTCGATCCGGCGCACCCGCGCCGGGCTGAAGGACCCGAAGCGTCCCGGCGGCTCGTTCATCTTCGCCGGCCCGTCCGGCGTCGGTAAGACGGAGCTGTCCAAGACGCTCGCCGAGTTCCTGTTCGGCGACGAGGACGCGCTGATCCAGCTCGACATGTCCGAGTTCATGGAGAAGCACACCGTCTCGCGGCTGTTCGGCTCCCCGCCCGGCTACGTCGGGTACGAGGAGGGCGGCCAGCTGACGGAGAAGGTCCGCCGCAAGCCGTTCTCGGTCGTCCTGTTCGACGAGATCGAGAAGGCCCACCAGGACATCTTCAACTCGCTGCTCCAGATCCTGGAGGACGGCCGCCTCACCGACGCGCAGGGCCGTGTCGTGGACTTCAAGAACACCGTCATCATCATGACGACGAACCTGGGGTCCAAGGACATCTCCAAGGGCGTCTCCATGGGCTTCGCCCGGCAGAACGACGAGCAGGGCTCGTACGAGCGGATGAAGGCGAAGGTGTCGGAGGAGCTGAAGCAGCACTTCCGCCCCGAGTTCCTCAACCGCGTCGACGACACGGTGGTGTTCCACCAGCTCACCCCGAAGGAGATCATCCAGATCGTCGACCTGATGATCGCCAAGGTGGACGACCGACTGCACGACCGCGACATGGGCATCGAGCTGCGGCAGGAGGCCAAGGACCTGCTGGCGCTGCGCGGCTACGACCCGGTGCTCGGCGCCCGGCCGCTGCGCCGCACGATCCAGCGGGAGATCGAGGACAGCCTGTCCGAGAAGATCCTGTACAACGAGCTCAAGCCCGGGCAGATCGTGATCGTCGGTACCGAGGGCTTCGACCCGGAGAACACGGACTCGGCGGAGAACGCCAAGTTCACGTTCAAGGGCGTCCCGAAGCCGTCCACCGTCCCGGACAGCCCGCCGCCCATCGAGGGCGCGGTCAACTTCAACAAGGACTGACGTCCTGCGCAAAGGCCCGCGGCCGGATCCGTCCGGTCGCGGGCCTTTCGCATGCGCGGGGGCCTCCTGGGAGCAGAGCGGCCTCACCGAAGTGTCATAGCCGACGCCTAGTGTTCGAACATGTATTCGAATGCGATCGGATCGGCGGCGGAGTTCGGCCGCCGGGCAAGCGAGGGTGATCTGGCGCACGCGTTCCTGCGGGATGTGCGGGCCCGCGCGCCGGCCCGGCTTCCGATCTTCCGGTCGCAACTGCAGGGCGAGCTGCTCGCGCGGCTCCTGCTGGGACCGGCCCGCGAGGTGTCGATGCTCGACCTC
Organism: Spirillospora sp. CA-128828; assembly: GCF_050945415.1. NCBI lineage: Bacteria > Bacillati > Actinomycetota > Actinomycetes > Streptosporangiales > Thermomonosporaceae > Spirillospora > Spirillospora sp. CA-128828. The sequence continues at coordinate 8,969,318 of NZ_CP191986.1, read as the reverse complement.
GCCGTGATGCTCCGGACCGATCTGGCGTCGGTGATGCGCGAGGTGGAACGGCTGGCGCGCGCCGACCTTCTCACGCTTCGCCGGACCCTGGCCGGTCGCCTGGTGGCCGGGAACACCGCAAGCCCCTTGTACGAGCCGCTCGCACGCCTCCTGACGCTGACGTGCGGCCCGGCGGCGGTGATCGAGGAGGAGTTCGGGCGTCTCCGCGGTGTCCGCGAGATCTACCTGTTCGGTGCCTGGGCAGACCGTCATGCCGACAGGCCGGGCGATCAGCCGGGGGACGTGGAGGTCCTGGTCATCGGCGAGCTCTCACCCGACATTGTCCACGACGCGGCGCAGGAGGCCGCGGCACGCCTGGGCCTGCCGGTCCACCCGGTCGTGCGGGCGCCCTCGGAATGGGAGGACGACACCGACCCCTTCCTACGCGAGATCCGAAGCGGCCCCCTGACAAAGCTCTGAGAACCAAGCCAGAACGTTCGAGGCGGCCACCTAAGGGTGCGTTGACGCGCGTCGCGCGGCCGAGGGGGGCACCACAGGCGCCACGGGGGACGGCAGGGCGCGCACAGCGCATGGGCGCGTGTAGGGGTCAGGGGGTGTTGGGTTGGGCGGGGGTGGTCAGCCAGGTGTTGATCTCCTTGTGCAGGCGGGTCTTGGTCGGTGGCGGGGCGAAGGAGGCTTCGGTGGCGGCGTGGGCCAGGTCGGCGAGGGTCGCGTCGTCGTAGCCGAAGGTGTCGCGGACCCGGGTGTACTCGGTGGTGAGGGGCGTGCCGATCAAGGAGGGGATGTCGGTGTTGAGGGTGACGACCAAGCCCGCGTCGCGGAGCCGGGGGAGGGGGTGGGTGTCGAGGGTCGAGGCGAAGCCCAGGGCGACGTTGGAGGACGGGCACACTTCGAGCGGGATCCCGCGTTCTCGCACCTCCGCCACGAGATCCGGGTCGTCCAGGACACGGATGCCGTGGCCGAGCCGCTCGGTGCGGCCCGGACCGAGCGCCTGCCGGATGCTGGCCGGGCCCTCGCCCTCGCCCGCGTGGTGGACGACGTGGAGCCCGGCGTCCCGGGCGGCGGCGAACACCTCGGTGAACGGGTCCCCGGGGTGGGCCTCGTCGCCGGCGAGGCCGATGGCGACCACGCGGTCATGGCGGCGGGCGAGGTCGAGGGTCCGCCAGGCACGGTCCACCGAGCGGCGGCGGGAATGGTCGAGGATGAGGCGGCACTCGATCCCGAAGGCGTCCTGACCGGCCTCCAGGCCCTCCAGGACGGCCGCGAGCGGCATGCCCATATCGCCGAGGCGCTCGCCGTGCGCGGCGGCCGTGAAGGAGACCTCGGCGTAGCGGGTGCCCTGGGCGGCCTCGTCCTCGCAGTACTCGTAGGCGATCCGGCGGAAGTCGGCGGGCTGCCGCAAGCATGCGCGGACGAGGTCGTTCTGCGCGAAGAAGGAGGCGAAATCGCCGAACCGGCCGACGTTGTCAGGGATCTGTACGCCGTTGGCCGTGCCGATCTCGCGGAGCGTGCTCCACCGCACGGTGCTTTCCAGATGGACGTGCAGGTGGGCTTTGGGCAGGGTCAGTAGATCGCGCACGGCCGTACGGTACGGGCCCGTCGGCAGGCTGACCAACCATTATTCGCGTCGACCTCGCGCCACCGACGACGTCGCCGCGCACGATGTGCTCACGGCGCCCGGATGGAACCGCTTGCGCCTCTGGATCGCCCAACGGTCGACGTCCGGCCGATCGGCCGGCATCCGGTGAGGAGCCCACGAGCATCGTGTTGAACAGAGTCCACCGCATCGAGGACGGGCGGCGCATCGAAGGGGTCGTGCGTCCCGTCTTCATCCACAACTTCTCGTACCACCTCACGAACCTGCTGGTGTTCGCGGACGGTGCGATCAACTGCTGGGAATGGGTCGACCTGGACGGCCTGCGCGAGAAGCTCGAAAGCGGCTGGGTGGTGACGGAGGTACCCGAGGGCGGTGAGATCAGCGCGTTCGAACTGGGCCGCTGGAAGGTCTCGGAACCCATGTTCGGCCTCACCGCGGAGATGCTTCTGGGGGAGGTGGCCGACGACATCGAGAAGTTGAACGACCGTCCCGACTCCACCGACCGCTGCATGGCGGCGCTGGACCGGTACCTGGAGTCGCGCGACGAGGCCGACCGGCTGGCGCTGCGGGAGGCGTACCTGGCCATCCCCGAGCACAAGCGCCATTACTCGCTCGGCGACATGAACTACAAGGACCGGCCGCTGGTCTTCCTGTGCACGGATATCGGCGAGCGCCCCATAGGCGGATGGTTCGACGATGACGAGATCACCGAGGACATGCGCGAATGGGCGCTGGCGTACTTCGCCGACCGGGACCGGGCGCGGGCCGAGTACGAATCCAAACGCCCGGCGGACGACCCGGCCGAGCCGGCGGAAGGGACGATCCACCTCGGCGGACGCGTATTTCCAAAAGGCTGGCCAGAGGACGCGGGAATCGACGCGCTGCAGAACGACTGCCCGGCCCCGATCGAGGTCGGAGAGGTCGTCTACCCGTCGGTCGTGCACGCCTACTGGGCCCTGTCCACCGCCGATCCCAGGGCGCGGGAGCGGATCCGCGCGGCCGGGCGCCCGTACGACGCCCAGAAGATCGCCGAGGGCGCGCCCCGCGTGCAGGACTGGCCGCAGATCCGGACGGCGGTGATGGCAGGCCTCCTGCGTGCCAAATACGCACAGCATCCCGACCTGGCGAAAGTGCTGCTCGGAACGGGCGACGCGCCCATCGCTTACACCGGGATGGAGTCCGACCACTGGATCACGCGTGGCGGAATGGGGCGTAACTGGGTGGGGCGCCTTCTCGAACTCGTCCGCTCCGAAATGCGGGCCCAAAAATCCGGCATTCCCTTTCCCTGACGCGCCCCACGCGCCTAAGATGATCAACTCTGTCATCGGGGAAGGGAAATGCTGTGAAGCAGAGGCTGGTGTACGGGGCGGTCGGGTTAGTGACCGCGGCGGCGCTGGCGGGTTGCACCGCCGCGCCGGGACGGGTCGAGGCGGCGCCGGTCGCCGACGTGGGGAAGACGAGCAAGGTCGCGGAGCAGCTGCGGCAGGTCATGGACCGGCTCAGGTTCCAGGAGGTGCTCGACACGGCGCCGCCGACCACGGCGCAACTCCGCTCGGCGCGGAATCCCATCGACAAGGAGGCCCAGCGCACGCGCCCGTTCGCCGCGGCCGACCCCAAGCCGATCGTCCAGCAGCCGCAGATGGACGCGACGATCATCGAACTGGACAAGCGGGGCCGCCCCGTCTCGTCCGGCACCGTTCTGATGAGCCCGCGCCACCAGCACGGCGTCGTCGTGCCCGTGGACCGGAACCTGTCCACCACGAGCGTGCGCTGGCGCCAGTGGGACGATGCCGGGTGGTACAAGAACAAAGGTCAGGGGACCATCGACGTGGTTCCGGGCAGGGAGAACGCGCCCCTCGACCACATGCTCGACTATCCCGCGTCCGTCCTGAAGCTCATGGTCAACTTCGGGGTTCTGCGGCTCGTCGACCAGGGCGAGATCAAGCTCGACGACACCTACTCCTACGCCCCGACCGAGATCAGCCCCCTGTGCGGCGAGGCCACCAGCAACACCGTCCGCAAGTACATGGACGCGTCGCTGACGTCGTCGTCCAACGCCGCGTCATGCGCGCTGATCAAGCTGCTGCACGACCACCATGCCGTCGACTCGCTCAACCAGGCGTTCCAGGACCTCGGCCTTGAGACGCTCCAGCTCAAGGGCACCAGGGCCTCCAACGGCGGCCGCTGGTCGAACGAGATCACGATGAGCTCGCTCGACACCGCCAAGCTGCTCACCCTCGTCAACGGCGCTCCCGGCACCGTATGGACGGCGCCGAACGGCAAGCCCGTGAAGAGCGACGACGTGCTGAGCCCGGCGTCGCGCAAGTTCTTCCGCGCGGAGCTCGCGCAGCAGGGCTTCAACGACATGCTGTCAACGACGAACTGGTGCGGCGGGACGTATCCGGCGGCCGGCCTGCCGAACGCCGCCCCGAAGCGCTGGATCGGCGCGGACGGCACCGTGACCGTCGACGGCAACAAGTTCGGCCGCGACGTCCGTCCCTGCAACAAGCGGGCCGAGGTCACGTTCGCGCACAAGACGGGCTGGGTGAACAACTCGGGGGCCGACGCGGGAATCGTCCGTGCCCTGCCCGGCAAGGGCGGCCGCAGCTACGTCATCGTCGTCTTCTCGAACCTCGGCACGCAGTACGTCGACGCCGGGCGCCCCGAGACGCCCCCCGGAATCTTCCCGTTCTCGTTCACCGAGAAGTTCGCGAAGCTGGGCCGGACCATGGACTCCTACGAGAAGCGCCGCGCCGGTCACTGAGGGAGGGCGTAGCGGCCGTCCTCCAGCGGGTCCACCAGGCCGTCGGCGATGAGAGCGTCCAGGGCGCGTTCGCGTTGGACGGCGTCCGACCAGACGACGTCGAGGGCCGGTTTCGGCACCGGACCCTCGGCGTCGCGTAGGACGGCGAGGATTCGGCCGCGGCACTGGCGGTCCGTGCCGGCGTACGTCTGGCCGCGGCGCGGCGGGCCGTCGTAGGCGGGTCGGCCGGCGAGCTGCCACGCGCATTGGCCGATCACCGGGCAGTCGACGCAGCGCGGGGTGCGGGCGGTGCAGACCAGCGCGCCCAGTTCCATGACGGCGACGGCCCAGCGCGCGGCGGTCGCCGGATCGGCCGGCAGCAGGCGCTCGGCGCGTTCGACCTCGGCCTTCGTCTGCGACTTCGGCGGGTACTCGTCCCCGGACAGCAGCCGGGCCAGCACGCGCCGGACATTGGTGTCCAGGACAGCGTGCCGCTGGCGGAACGCGAAGCTCGCGACGGCGGCGGCCGTGTAGGCGCCGATGCCGGGAAGCGCCAGCAGGTCCGCATGCGACGACGGCACCTCGCCGCCGTGCCGTTCGGTGATCGCCCGGGCGCTCTCGTGCAGCCGCAGCGCGCGCCGCGGGTAGCCGAGCCGCCCCCACGCCCGGACGGCCTCGCCGGACGGTTCGGCGGCCAGCGCCGCGGGTGCCGGCCAGCGGGTCAGCCACGCGTCCCACACGGGCAGGACGCGGGAGACCGGCGTCTGCTGAAGCATGATCTCGCTGACGAGGACGCCCCAGGGGGTCGCGTCCGGCGCCCGCCACGGGAGATCCCGGGCGTTCGCCTCGTACCAGTCGAGGATCGGGGCGGTGTACACGGAGTTGAGGTTCATGGCGCGTCGCCATTGTGGCACGCGGCGGGTCGGCCCCTCTTTCCGGTTCGGTGAATGCATACTGACCGCATGGGGGCGAGCACTGAACGTGACCGGGCCGGTTCGGGACTCGATCAATACTGGCGGCGGCGCGTGGTGGCCCTCGGCGGCGTTCTCGGCGCCGTCGGACTGCTGGCCTGGGCGTGCGCCGGAGGCACCGGCGGCGCGGGGGAGGACGAGCCGGTCCGGAACGCGGGCGCCGCGGACAGCGCGAGCCCTCCTCCGCCGCCCAGCGCGATGCCGACGGTCACCGTCACCACGACGACCACACCCGAGCCGCCGGAGCCGGCCGACGGAGGTCCCTGCGACGACAAGGACCTCGTCGTCAACATGTCCGTCCCGAAGAACACCTACCAGGGTTCCGAACGGCCTGAATTTCGCATCACGGTCGTCAACACGGGCAAGGGTTCCTGCGCGTTCGACACGGGATGGCTGGACGTCCGCATCACGTCGGGTGCGGATCGGATCTGGTCGTCCGACAGGTGCCGCAAGGGCAAGGCGCCGAAGGAGACGCTCCGGCGGGGCATCCCCTACGTCGACAACGTCGCGTGGGGCCGCCAACGCGGCTGCGAAGCCGCCGCCCATGCCCGTCCCGGCACCTACGTGGCCGCCTTGAAGGGCGCGAAGGTCAAGAAACTGATCTTCAGTCTCCGCTGAGCCGGGCACGCTGTGCCCGGCCTGGATTCAGGGTCACACGTAGCGTTCGAGGATGGACGACTCGGCCAGGCGGGAGAGGCCCTCCCGGACGCTGCGGGCACGCGACTCGCCGACACCGCCGACGGCCTGGAGGTCGTCGATGCTGGCGGCGAGAAGCTTCTGCAGGCCGCCGAAGTGCTCGACGAGGCGTTCGACGACCATGCCGGGCAGCCGGGGCACCTTGGCGAGCAGCCGGAAACCCTTGGGGCTGACGGGAAGGTCGAGAGCGTCCGGGCCGGAGAAGCCCATCACCTCGGCCACCGTGGACAGATCCAGGAGGTCGTTGGCCGACAGGGTGTCCAGCGCGGAAAGGATGGCGTCCACGCCGCGGGCGCGGGTGTCGTCGGACGGGTAGTCGCGGACGATCAGTTCCCGGTCGGCGTCGACGCCGGACACCAGCTCGTCCAGCTGGAGGGAGAGGAGCCGGCCGTCGGTGCCGAGCTCGACGACATAGCCCTCGATCTCGTCGGCGATGCGGCGCACCATCTCAAGGCGCTGGACGACGGCGCTGACGTCCCGGACGGTGACGAGGTCCTCGATCTCCAGCGCGGACAGGGTGCCGGACACCTCGTCGAGCCGGAGTTTGTAGCGTTCGAGCGTCGCCAGGGCCTGGTTGGCCTTGGACAGGATGGCCGCCGAGTCCTCCAGGACGTAGCGGATGCCGTCCAGATACAACGCGATGATGTGCATCGACTGGCTCACCGAGATGACCGGCAGGCCGGTCTGGCGGGCCACGCGTTCCGCAGTGCGATGGCGGGTGCCCGACTCTTCGGTGGGGAGGGTCGAGTCCGGCACGAGGTGGACGGCGGCGCGGACGATGCGGGTGTGGCTGTCGTCGAGGACGATCGCGCCGTCCATCTTGGCGAGCTCGCGCAGCCGGGTGGCGGAGAACTCGACGTCGAGCTCGAAACCGCCCGTGCAGAGTTCCTCGACCGGCTTGTCGTAGCCGAGCACGATCAGGCCGCCGGTGTGGCCCCGCAGAATCCGTTCGAGCCCGTCGCGGATCTGGGTGCCGGGAGCCACCGCGGCCAACGTGGCGCGGCGTCGTTCGTCATGACCCTTGTCGTGTGATGGCACCTGACCCCCGGAGGTCGCTGGACGGCGTCAGTTTACCGAGGCGGGCCGCGCCCCGGTTCCTCCCCAGGTCGCATGCCCGAGTTGTATGCAGTAATACTCTGGCGTGACTTCCGTCAGGGTGCCGTAAACGACACCTGGAGCGCCTGTTTCAGGCTGTCGACCTCCATCACCTTCATGCCCTCGTAGCTGCTGAGCTGCGGATCCGCGCGTTTGAGCGGCGACCCGTCGGCGAGTTCGAGGGAGCCGCGCGGGACCACGGCGTGCTTGAACCCGAGCCGGGCCGCCTCGGCGAGCCGCCGCTGGACGCCGGGCACGACGCGGACCTCCCCCGCGAGGCCGACTTCGCCGAGCGCGATCAGGCTGTTGGACAGCGCCTGCTCGACCGTGGACCCGGCGACGGACAGCGCGAGCGCCAGGTCGACGGACGTCTCGGTGAGCCGCACCCCGCCGACCGTCGAGACGTACACGTCCTGCTCGTGCATGGAGATCTTGCAGCGCTGCGCGAGGACGGCGAGGACCATCGCGACGCGGGACGTGTCGAGCCCGGACGTCGCCCGCCGCGGCGCCGGCAGATGCGACTTCGCGACCAGCGACTGCACCTCCGCGACCAGCGGCCGCCGCCCCTCCAGGGTCACGGTCACGCACGTCCCCGGCACGGGCTCCTCGCGGCGGGTCAGGAACAGGCCGCTCGGGTCGGGCAGCCCGACGATGCCGACCTCGGACAGGTCGAAGCAGCCCAGCTCGTCCGTCGGCCCGTAGCGGTTCTTCACCGCGCGGATCATGCGGAGCCGGGAGTGCCGGTCGCCCTCGAAGTACAGGACGACGTCGACCAGGTGCTCCAGCAGCCGTGGCCCGGCGATCGCGCCCTCCTTCGTGACGTGGCCGACCAGCACGACGGTGATGCCGCGCTCCTTCGCGACCCTGATCAGGTTGGCCGCGACCTCCCGGATCTGGGTGACGCCGCCGGGCGCGCCGTCCACCTCGGACGTCCCGATCGTCTGGATCGAGTCGACCACGAGAAGCGTCGGCTCCACCGAGTCGATGTGCCCGAGGACGGCGGACAGCTCCATCTCCGCCGCCAGGTACAGGTGGTCCGTGATCGCCCCGACCCGGTCGGCGCGGAGCCGCACCTGCTCGGCCGACTCCTCACCCGTCACGTACAGGACGTTCCTGCCCGCGCCGTCCGAGCCCGTCGAGGCCAGCGCGGCGACCTCCAGCAGCAGCGTCGACTTCCCGATGCCCGGTTCGCCCGCCAGCAGCAGGACGGCCCCCGGCACGATCCCGCCCCCGAGCACCCGGTCCAGCTCGTCCAGCCCCGTCGGGCGCGTCTGCGCCGTCCGGACGTCGACCTTCCCGATCGGACGCGCCGGCGCGCTGACCGGCCCGGCGGACACGACCCGCGCCGGAGTCGCGGACGCCGCCTCGGTGACCGTCCCCCACGTCTGGCATTCGCCGCAGCGTCCCACCCACTTGGACGTCTGCCACCCGCACTCCGAGCACCGGTAGGCGGCCTTAGCCGTCTTAGCCTTCGCCATGCGCGGCAGCCTAAAGCCACGCACCGACAGTGCTGGCCCAGGGGTAGCGACCCCCCTGGAACCCCCCGTCACGAGCCGGTCGATCCTCACGCCACGGCTGAGGTCACCGTGACCGTGCGGGTTTGTGGTGTGTCGCTGCGGTCGCCCGGCTCGACGGGCATGCGCGCTCCGCTCGCTGCACTCGCTCCACGCGCCTGCCCGCGCCCCGGCTGAGGCTCAGACCCAGGGGCCCCGTGGGCTAATCGGTTTGTTTGCGGGCTCGTTGTATTAGGTCGCCGAGGTGGTCGGAGACTGTGCTGGGGCGTTCGAGCATGGCCATGTGGCCGGCGGTGGGGATGATCTCCAGGCGGCCGGACGGGACGCAGGAGGCGATCTTGAGGCTGTGCTCGACCGGGGTGAGCATGTCGTTCTCCGCGCCGATGACGAGGGTGTCGGCGGCGCCGAGGGACGCGCAGTCGCTGATCACCTCGGTCGTGATCATGGAGCGGAAGAAGTCGACGAAGGCGTCCATCCGGGTCTCGGTCATCATCTGCTCGGCGAACGCGACCGCGGCGGGGCCGGCGTCCGGGCCGAAGGCGATGAGGTCCTCGATGAGGGTGGCGGCGTCGCGGCCGAGGTGGCGGACCCGCTCGATGGCGCCCGAGCCCGCGCCGAGGGCGCCGAGCGCGCGCGGGAGGACGCGTTGCGTGGTCCGTGCGACCAGCGTCGGCAGGCCGAGCGTGACCTCGCCCAAGCCGCCGGACGACGTGCAGAGCAGCCCCGTCGCGAGGATCTTTCGTCCGAGGAGTTCGGGGTTCTCGTCGGCGTACCGCAGGACGGTCATGCCCCCCATGGAGTGCCCGACGAGGACGACGGGCGTCTCGGCGGGGACGGTCGCGTCGATGACGGCGGCGAGGTCGCGGGCCAGGCGGGGGACGGCGTAGCCGTCGCGGGCGCCGCCGTCGGAGCGGCCGTGGCCGCGGTGGTCCCAGAAGACGAGCCGGCCGAGGCCGCGCAGGGCCTTGCGCTGGAAGTGCCAGGAGTCCTGGGTGAGCGTCCAGCCGTGGGAGAACACGACGGCGAGGTCGGTGCGGTCCTCGCCGTCGATCTCGGCGTACAGGCGCGTGCCGTCGTCGGCGCGGACGGGGCAGGGACGGCCGCGCAGCGATCCGAAGGGCTCGCCGGCGAACGGGTCGGGCCGCAGCTGCAGGCGGCGCATGGCGCGGCGCTGGGCGACCATCCCGGCGCCGGCGCCCGCGGCGCCGAGGGCGGTGGCGGCGAGAGCGCCGCGAAGCATGGACGCGGTGACGGGAGTCGTCTTGGCGGTGCGGCCCATGGTCCGTCCCTCCTGTGACTAACTAGTCAGTAACTCAGGGGCAACGCCACCACAAATTCACCGCATAGTCCACCTCAAGACCAGGGTGATCGCGCAGGCAGGCGTCGGCGAGATCGGGCGGGAACTCGATCCGGAGCACCGCGGCCAGATCCTCCCTGTTCTGGAACGACCACCGGATCAGCAGGGGTTCGCGGGAGAAGCCGCGGCGGGTCCAGAACCGCTCGACCGCGTCCGGATCGTACTTGGGCAGGCTGCGCCGGAACCAGCGGCCGAACGTGGAGCGGGTCGCGTCGTTGTCGATGATGAAGATCGCCCCGCCGCGCCGGACGACCCGGTCGAGTTCGCGCAGGCCCGGCTCGCAGCCCGGCCCGAAGAAGTACGCCCAGCGGACGTGGACGACGTCGATCGAGGCGTCCGGAAGCGGCAACGCCTGAGCGGTGCCGACACGGACGGTGACGTTGGGAAGGTCGCGCGTCCGCCGCGCGGCGGCCGAGGCGAGGCCCGCGTGCGGCTCGACGCCGATCACGCGGTGCGCGTCCGCGGCGAAGAACGGAAGGTGGAATCCGGTGCCGCAGCCGAGGTCCAGGACGTCCGACCCCGTCCAGGGGCGGATCGCCCGCATCGCGTCGGCCAGCACGCCGTCCGGGTCGACGGCGCGGTTCTCCAGCTCGTAGACATGAGGGGAGTTCCAGATGTTGGGACTGGGTACGGCGCCCGGCGCGATCTCGGCCACGGGGACAGAGAGTAGCCGCGCCCGCGGCGGAGAAACCCAGATCACCGCAGGCGAGTGTTTCATCACGGCCGCCGCCGCATAGGCTTTCCTTGCGTACACTGCCGAGCGATCATTCCTGGCGAGGAAGCCTTGACCCCGCAGCACAACGGCGTCTCTTCACCCGTGCTCCGCGTGCCGGACGCGCCGATCACGCTCTCCACCGCGTCGGTCTACCCGGAGAAGGTACCGAGCGCCTTCGAGATCGCCGCGCTGCTGGGGTACGACGGTATCGAGGTCATGGTCTCGACGGACGCCTCGTCCCAGGACCTGAACGTCCTGCGCCGCCTGTCCGACTACCACCAGGTCCCGATCAAGTCGATCCACGCGCCCTGCCTGCTGCTCACCCAGCGGGTGTGGGGGCGCGACCCGTGGGGCAAGCTGGTGCGCTCCAAGGACGTCGCCGAGGAACTGGGCGCCGAGGTCGTCGTCGTCCACCCGCCGTTCCGCTGGCAGCGCGACTACGCCAAGGAGTTCGTCGAGGGCCTCGCCCGCATGCAGGACGAGACGGACGTCCTGTTCGCGGTCGAGAACATGTTCCCGCTCAAGGCTCGTGGCGCGGAGGCGGGCATGTACCTGCCCGACTGGAACCCCGTCGACCAGGACTACCCGTACGTGACGCTCGACCTGTCCCACACCGCCGTTTCGGGTTCCGACGCCATCGACATGGCGGAGAGCCTGGGCGACCGTCTGCGGCACATCCACTTGGCCGACGGTGTCGGCGTCATGAACAAGGACGAGCATCTCGTTCCGGGCCGGGGCAACCAGCCGTGCGGCCCGATGCTGGAGAGCCTCGCGGAGGGCGGCTTCCGGGGGCACGTCGTCCTGGAGGTCAACACGCGGCGCGCGTCCAGCCGGGTGGAGCGGATGGAGGATCTCGCCGAGGCCCTGGCGTTCGCCCGCCTGCACCTTGCCGCGGCCGACCACACCTGGGAGGTCACCTCGGCGGGCGAGATCACCCGCCGGGGCGTGCGGCGGTGACGGACCCGAGACCCGCCGGGAGCCGGACGCGGGGGCCGGGTCGCCGGCCCGGCCCGACCGAGACCCGCGAGAAGATCCTGGCCGAGGCGCGCGACCTGTTCGCCGAGAAGGGCTACGACGGGGCGTCGCTGCGCGCCATCGCCCGCGCCGCCGGCGTCGACCCCGCCCTCGTCCATCACTTCTTCGGCAACAAGGAGGGCGTGTTCATCGAGGCGATGCGCTTCCCGGTGGACCCCTCCGTCCTGCTGCCGCGGATCCTGTCGGCTCCCCGGGACCGTCTCGGCGAGCTGATGGTCCGCACGTTCCTGGACGTGTGGCGGGACGCCGACCGCCGGGCGCCGATGCTGGCGATGCTCCGCTCGGCGATGACGAACGAGCGGGCGGCGGCGCTGATGCGCGAGTTCGTCGCGTCCGCGCTGTTCGGGCGGGCCAGGCAGGCCACGGACGCGTCGCCGCTCGGGATCCAGGCGGCCGCCGGCCAGATGATCGGCCTGATGATCCTGCGGTACGTGCTCTGCATCGAGCCGCTGGCCTCCGCCTCCGAGGACGAGCTGATCGAGCTGGTGGCGCCGACCATCCAGCGCTACCTCACGTCCTGAGCCTCACGAGAACCCTTGACCCGGCCCCCGTGTCGGCTTAAATTCAACACATGATGAGTTCTAGTTCGGCGAGCACCGCCGACCCGACGGTGGACGTGCGCGACCTGCGGGTCGTCCGCGGCGGCCGGGAGGTGCTGCACGGGCTCACCTTCCAGGTCCCGCACGGCTCGATCGTGGGGCTGCTCGGTCCGAGCGGCTGCGGGAAGACCACCCTGATGAGGGCGCTCGTCGGCGTCCAGATCGTGCGGAGCGGCACGGTGACCGTGCTCGGCGACCCCGCGGGATCGCCCGGCCTGCGGCGCCGCGTCGGGTACGCGACGCAGCGGCCGGCCGTCTACGCCGACCTCACCGTCACCGAGAACCTGCGCTACTTCGCGTCCGTCCTGCGGGCCCCGCGCTCGGACGTCGACCGCGTCATCGACGAGGTCGGGCTCGGCCGGAGCCGCGACCAGACGGCGGCGACGCTGTCCGGCGGGCAGCTCAGCCGCGCCAACCTCGCCGTCGCGCTGCTGGGCGCGCCCGAGCTGCTCGTCCTGGACGAGCCGACCGTCGGCCTCGACCCGGTGCTGCGGCAGGAGCTGTGGGAGCTGTTCCGGGAGCTGGCCGAACGGGGCGCCACCCTCGTCGTGTCCAGCCACGTCATGGACGAGGCGGGCCGCACCGACCGGCTGCTGCTCATGCGCGAGGGCGTGGTCCTCGCCGACGGCACACCGGACGGGCTGCGCTCCCGCACCGGGACGCCCGACCTGGAAGCGGCGTTCCTCCACCTGATCACCGAGAAGGCCGGGAGCCCGACATGAGCGCCGCCGTCACCTTCGCCACGATGCGGCGCATCCTGGCGCAGCTCAAGCACGACCACCGCACCCTCGCGCTGCTGATCGGCGTGCCGACACTGCTGATGATCCTGCTGCGGTACGTGTTCGACCAGCCGGCCGTCTTCGACCGGATCGGGCCCATGCTGCTCGGCCTCTTCCCGTTCATCGTGATGTTCGTCGTGGCCAGCGTCGCCACCCTCCGCGAGCGGACGAGCGGCACCCTCGAACGGCTGATGACCATGCCGCTCGGCAAGCTGGACCTGCTGCTCGGCTACGCGTTCGCGTTCGGCCTGCTCGCGCTGGTCCAGGTCGCCGTCGTGCTGGCCATCTCGCTGACCTGGCTCGACCTGGACCTGGACGGCTCGCTCGGCTCGCTGGTCCTGGTCTCCCTGCTGGACGCGCTGCTCGGCATGGCGCTCGGCCTGTTCGCCAGCGCGTTCGCCCGGACCGAGTTCCAGGCCGTCCAGTTCATGCCGGCGTTCGTCCTGCCCCAGCTGCTGCTCTGCGGCCTGATCGTCCCGCGCGAGAACATGGCGGGCTGGCTCCAGGCGATCGCGGACGTCCTGCCGCTGTCCTACGCGGTCGAGGGCATGCAGGAGATCAGCGGCAGCCCCGACTTCACCGGCACCCTGGCCCTCGACGTCTCGGTGATAGCCGCCTTCGCCGTCGTCGCCCTCCTCCTGGGCGCGATAACCCTGAGGCGCCGCACGGCATGACCCGTAAGGGGCGGGTCGGGTTTACCGGGTGGGCCGCTTCCGCCTTAATCGGACAGGTGGGTCGAACTGGGCCATCCCCGCCCGAGGGGGCTGGTAGCTTCGCGCCATGACCTCCCCAGATCTTTCCGGTTCACAGGCGTCGCAGGGGCCCGACGAGGCTTCGCGGCCGTCCGCGGGGGCCCAGGCCACCGAGGCGCCGGGTGCCCCTGGGGCGGACGCCGAGAACGCGTTCTGGGGCGGGGGCGACGGGGACGGCGGCGGGGAGCGTGCGCGGAAGCGCCGGTGGCCCCGGATCCTGATCGCGGTCGGGGTGTTCCTGGCGCTGGTCGTGGCCGGGCTCGGCGGGCTCGTGTGGCAGCGGCAGTCGTCCTACAACGGCAACATCGACCGGATCAAGGGCGTGATGCCGGACGACGGCTCGAAGCGCCCCGGCCCGAGCGCCGCGGGCACCGAGAACTGGCTGCTCGTCGGGTCGGACTCGCGCGCCGCCGCCACGACCGGGGAGGGCAACAACGTCTGGAAGCCGGGGCAGCAGCGCACGGACACGATCATGCTGCTGCATCTGCCGGCGGACCGGAAGAAGGCCTACATCGTCTCGTTCCCGCGCGACTCGTGGGTGGAGATCCCCGGCTACGGCCGGCAGAAGATCAACGCGGCGTTCTCCTTCGGCGGGCCGAAGCTGCTGATCGAGACGATGGAGAACCTCACCGGGATCCGCATCGACCACTACGGCGCGATCGACTTCGAGGGGTTCAAGTCGATGACGGACGCGCTCGGCGGCGTCACCGTCAACATCAGGCAGAGCGTGTACGACCCGGCGCGCAAGAAGCAGTGGGCGGCGGGCAGGCAGAAGCTGAACGGCGAGGAGGCGCTGCTGTTCGTCCGGCAGCGCTACAACCTGCCGAACGGCGACTTCGACCGGATCAAGCGGCAGCAGGCGTTCCTCGGCGCGCTCGCCAAGCAGGCCGCCGACCGCGGCACCCTCACCAACCCGCTCAAGCTCGACAGGTTCCTGTCGGCGCTCACCAAGTCGATCAGCGTGGACGAGGGCGTGTCGGCGGGCGACCTGCGCTCGCTGGCGCTCAGCATGCGGGACGTGCGGGCCTCGGACGTGATGTTCATGACGCTGCCGCACAAGGGCACCGGCATGCGCAACAAGCAGAGCGTCGTGTTCCTGGACACGACGAACGCGAAGGCGCTGTTCGAGGCCGTCAAGACCGCGCAGATGGCGGAGTACGTGAAGCAGCACGGCGCCGGCAACAGCCTCGGCACCGTGTCGTGATCGCCGGCGGCCGCGGCGGGCATAACCTGGGACGGTAAGGCCCAGGGACAAGGGGTTCGCACAGTGCTTCGTCAGGCGTTGCTCGTCGCGTCGCGCAGCGGTGGCGCGCGCAGGGTCATGGAGACCGCGCCGTTCACCGGCGACGTCGTCCGCCGCTTCATCGCCGGGGAGACGATCGAGGACGCGGCACGCGTCACGAACGACCTGACCGGTGAGGGCCTGCTCGTCACCTTGGACGTCCTGGGCGAGGACACGCACGACGAGGCGCACGCCGAAGCGAACGTCACGCACTACGTCGAGCTTCTGGAACGTCTTGGTGCCGCTGGTCTCGGCACACGCGCAGAGGTGTCACTGAAGCTCTCCGCCATCGGGCAGACCTTCGACGCAGACCTCGCCGTGGAGAACGCAAGGCGGGTCTGTGCCGCCGCCCGTTCCGCCAGTACGACGGTCACCCTCGACATGGAGGAGCACGCGACCGTCGACTCGACGTTGGGTGTCGTCCAGGAACTACGGCGAGACTTCCCGGACGTGGGCGCGGTCATCCAGGCGTACCTGCGGCGCGCTGAGGAGCACTGCGCGGAACTGGCCTACGAGGGTTCGCGCGTAAGGCTGTGCAAGGGCGCCTACGCGGCACCGACGGCGGTCGCCTTCACCGACAAGGAAG
This sequence comes from Spirillospora sp. CA-128828, assembly GCF_050945415.1. Taxonomy (NCBI): domain Bacteria; kingdom Bacillati; phylum Actinomycetota; class Actinomycetes; order Streptosporangiales; family Thermomonosporaceae; genus Spirillospora; species Spirillospora sp. CA-128828. The sequence goes on along the minus strand of NZ_CP191986.1, from coordinate 8,953,597 downwards.
AGATCGACCGGTCGTATGTGCGGTGCATGAAGGTCCTGATGGCAGGCAAGGGCTACCCGATGCTCGCCACGCACGACCCCCGGCTCATCGACATCGCGGGTGCGCTGTCCACTCTGAACGAGCGTGACGCCGACACGTTCGAGTACCAGATGCTCTACGGGATCCGCCCGCAGGAGCAGCGCCGTCTCGCCGCCCAGGGCGCGCAGGTCCGCGTCTACGTCGCCTACGGCCGCGAGTGGTACGAATACTTCATGCGCCGCCTCGCGGAGCGTCCCGCCAACCTGCGCTTCTTCATGCGCTCCCTCGTCGGGCGGTCCTGACCCCCGGCTATAGGCTGGACCGGTCGTTGAATCCCCACGTCAAGGTATGCCGATGATCGCGATTCTGGGTGCCGGGAAGATGGGCGAGGCGCTGCTGTCCGGAGTGCTCCGGGCCGGCCGCCGCCCGTCCGAGCTGATGGCGACCGCGCGCCGGGAGGAGCGCGGCGCGCTCCTCCGCGAGCGGTACGGCATCGAGATCGTGTCGAACGCGGACGCCGCCGCCAAGGCCGGGACGCTGGTCCTCGCGGTGAAGCCGCAGGACATGGGCGCCCTGCTGGACGAGGTCGGCCCGCACGTCCCGGCCGGCCGGCTGGTGATCTCCATGGCGGCGGGCATCACGACCGGGTTCATCGAGGCGCGGCTGCCGGAGGGCGTGCCCGTCGTCCGCGTCATGTCGAACACGCCCGTCCACGTGGACGAGGCGATGAGCGTGATCTCGCCCGGGTCGCACGCGGGCGAGGAGCACCTGAAGCTGGCCGAGGAGCTGCTGTCCCCGGTCGGCAAGGTGCTGCGCATCCCCGAGTCGCTGCAGGACGGCGCGACGGCCCTGTCCGGCAGCGGCCCCGCGTACTTCTACTACCTGGTCGAGGCGATGGTGGACGCGGGCATCCTGCTCGGCATGCCGCGCGCCGCCGCGCTGGAGATGGTCATCCAGTCGGCGGTGGGCGCCGCCGTCATGCTCCGCGACTCGGGCGAGCACCCGGTGCTGCTGCGCGAGGCGGTCACGTCCCCGGGCGGGACGACCATCGCGGCGATCCGCGAGCTGGAGCGGCACGGGGTGCGCGCCGCCGTCCTGGAGGCCATCGAGGCGGCCCGCAACCGGGGGCGCGAGCTGGCGGGCGGCTGACCGGCCGCCGGGACGCGGCACCCCGGGACAAAGTTCATCTTTGAACATTGATCCGGCACGGGGGGTTCGTCCGTGTAAGGAATATGGGACTCATACTCCGCCTGATCGTCGCCGCCGGACTGGCCGCCGACGCCATCGTGCACTGGAAGTTCGCTCCCGAGATGGCCTTCGTGCAGGGCGGGTCCATCGACGGAGACCTGCTGTTCCGCATCCAGGCCGCGGTCGCCGGCGTCACCGCCGTGGTGATCCTCACCTACGCGACACGCTGGGCGTACGCGCTCGCGTTCCTCGTCGCGGCGAGCGCGGTCGGCGCCCTCGTGCTCTACTACTACGTCGACATGGGCGCGCTCGGCCCGCTGCCGGACATGCACGAGCCCGTCTGGTACACGGAGAAGACGATCAGCCTCGCCGGTGAGGGCGGCGCCGCGCTGGCCGCGGTGGTCGGCTTCCTCACCGTGAAACGCGGCAGGCGCCGGCAGGAGGACGAGGTCTACGAACGCGAGCCCGCGAGCCGCTTCTGATCCGTGTCACGATTCGCCCGCCGATTCCCGCCCCACCCGGCTAACATCCAGTTGATCTTGGAGTGTGGGGGCCCTGGATGGAAGACCGGCGCGAACGACCGACCGAGATGCCGCGGGCGGCGTCCGCCCTGCGCAAGGCGCTGCTCAAGGCGCGCGTCCCGCGCTTCATGGCCGAGCATGCCGCCGCCCTGCTGGCCGGGCTGCTGACGAAGCCGAAGGACCGGCGGGACTAGGCGGCCCTGGTCCGTTTCCCGGACGTGCGGGTGACGGTCCGGACGAAGCGGGCGGCGTCGTCCATCGCGGCGTCGGCCTCGGGCAGCACGCGGTTCAGGATCTGGAAGACGTGCATCTGCCCGTTCCAGACCTGCAGTTGGCAGTCGGCTCCGGCGCTCTCCAGGGCGTCCGCGAACGCCTCGGCCTCGGCGCGCAGGACCTCGGCGCCGCCGACCTGGATCAGGACGGGCGGCATGTCCGTCCAGGCGCAGGAGAGCAGGGCCAGCCGCGGGTCGTCGAATCCGGCCGGCCCCACGACCAGGCGGGCGACCCGGCGCACCGATGATGCGCTGATGTACGGGTCGTGGGCGAGGTGCTGCGTGCGGATGGAGAGTTCGCAGGTCAGGTCCACCCAGGGGGAGAACAGGACGAGCCCGGCCGGGTTCGGCAGGCCGAGCCGGCAGATCTCGCCGGCCAGCACGGCGGACAGGTGCCCGCCCGCCGAGTCGCCGGCGAGGACGATGCGGGACGCCGGTATGCGCCGCGCGAGCAGCCACCGGTAGGCGGCGACCGCGTCCTCCAGCGGCGCGGGGAACTGGTGTTCGGGCGCGAGCCGGTAGCGGGGGACGAGGACGGGCAGGCCGGTGTCGAGCGCCAGCCGCGACGTGATCGGGCGGTGCGTGCGCGGAGAGCAGAAGATGTAGCCGCCGCCATGCAGGTACAGGACGGCGCCCCGGGTCTTCTTCCCGGTGACCTCCCGGGAGATGATCCACTCGCCCTTGACCGGCCGGTCACCGCCGTCCTTGGGCGGCGGATCGTCCACCGAGTCGACCCGGACGTGCGGGCTGTGCCGAAGCAGCAGGGCCGCGGCGTCCATGGTCGACCGCGCGGTCCGGATGCCGGTGGCATGGCCGGGGAGGTAGTTCAGGAACGGGCGAACGCCGAGGCGAAGCGCGTTGCTTATCGCGCGGCTGCGAACGCTCGGGCCGTCCATCTACCCCCCAAGTGGAGATTTCGCCTGCTAGCGGTATGCCCGTTTCTGGCGAGTAATTCACGTCACACGTCTGTAGCGGGGTTCGTCCCGCTCTCGACCGCTGTGGGGCAGGTCACGTGATCCGCGCGATACCGTGAGGCCATGAGCAGTCCCGATTCGTCCCCGCCCTCCGGTCCCGAGAGCTGCGGACTTGAGATTTTCTGGGACGAGCGGCTCATCTCCTACGACTTCGGCCCCGGGCATCCCATGAATCCCGTTCGGGTCGAGCTGACGATGGCGCTGGCACGCGCACTCGGCGTCCTGGACCGCCCCAACGTCCGGGTCTCGGAGTTCGAGGCGGCGGACGACAAGCTGCTCCGGCTCGTCCACGAGGAGTCCTACATAGCGGCGGTCAAGCACGCCGGCGCGACCGGCCTGCCCGAGATCGCGTACGGCCTCGGCATCCCCGACAACCCGGTGTTCCTCGGCATGCACGAGGCGTCCGCGCTGGTCGCGGGCGCGTCGGTCGCCGCCGCGGAGGCGGTGTGGACGGGGAGCGCGGAACACGCCGCGAACATCTCGGGCGGCCTCCACCATGCGCTGAGCGGCGCCGCGAGCGGGTTCTGCGTCTACAACGACCCCGCCATCGCGATCGCGTGGCTGCTGGAGAACGGCGCCGAGCGCGTCGCCTACGTCGACATCGACGTCCACCACGGCGACGGCGTCCAGGCGGCCTTCTACGACGACCCTCGTGTCCTGACGATCAGTCTGCACGAGACGCCGCGGACGCTGTTCCCCGGCACGGGCTTCCCGGACGAGACGGGCGCGGCGGGCACGTCCGTCAACATCTCGCTGCCGCCCGGCACCGGAGACCGGCCGTGGCTGCGCGCGTTCGACGCGATCGCCCCGCCGCTGCTGCGCGCGTTCCGCCCGGACGTCCTGGTCACCCAGCAGGGCGCGGACGGCCACGCCCTCGACCCGCTCGCGCACCTGATCCTCAGCGTGGACGGGCAGCGGACGGCGTACTCGATGCTGCACCGGCTCGCGCACGAGACGGCGGGCGGACGGTGGGTGCTGACCGGGGGCGGCGGCTACGAGCTGGTCCAGGTCGTCCCTCGGGCGTGGACGCACCTGCTGGCGGAGGCCGCCGGCGGGCGGATCCCGCCGGACACGGAGACGCCGGAGGAGTGGCGCGATCTCGTCCGGCGGCGGACCGAGGAGATCGCTCCCCGCCGCATGACGGACGGGACGGACGCGGTGGAGGTCGTCAGGTGGGGCGACGGCTACGACCCGGCGAACCCGGTGGACCAGGCGATCCTGGCGACGCGCCGGGCGGTGTTCCCCGAGCACGGCCTCGACCCGATGACGGACGAGTGACCGCGCCGACGCGCGACGAGCTGCGCGCCCACCTCGTCCGCACGATGATCGCGGGCGACGTCGCCACGCCGCGCCAGAACAACCTGCTGCACTACCGGCGGATGGCCGCCGGGAACCTGTACTACCAGTTCGGCCTGGAGCTGAAGCCGTCGTGGACGGAGCGGGACGTCCTGGAGATGATGGTCGAACGGTGCGGCGTCGACCCCGATCCCCGGCACATCTACGGGGACGACACCATCGACCCCGACATCACCCTCGACACGCTTGAGGCGATGGGCGACCGCATCGGTCTCGCGGCCCGCCGCGGGGAGAACGTGGTGGTCGCGACCGGGCATCCGGCCACGCTGACGCCGCTGTACCAGGCGGTCGCGCGGGCGCTGGAGGGCGCGGGCTGCCGGCTGCTGACGCCTGCGGCCGGCTGGACGTACGAGATCGAGACCGGCTACGGCGGCTCGGAACTGCGCCGCATCGTCTACGCCCGGCCAGGTGTCGCGATGCTGGAGGGTGACGACTTCCGGACGCACCACACGCACGATCCGCACCCGATGGAGGCCATGCTCCGGGAGCTCGCCGATACCGATTCTGAGAGCGGTGCGGAAGCTAAACCCGATATCTGGCCGGATCTGGCCATCGCCGATCACGGCTGGGCCGGGGCCGCCGGGCAGGCGGGCATCGACACCGTCGGTTTCGCGGACTGTAACGACCCGGCGCTGTTCGCCGGGGCCGCCGAGGGCAAGATCGACGTGGTCGTCCCGCTCGACGACGGCGTCTCCCCGCACCACTACGCGCCGCTGACCGCCTACATCCTTGATCGCGCGGGCCTGCACCTGTCCGATTGATCCTGCTTACTCCGGAGTTAGGGTCGGGTTGCCGCCGTCCGGCCTGTCACGGCGTGTGACAGGGCTGCCATGACGAGGCGCATGGGCTTGCCGGATGCTGTCGGGAACGGCGGAACCGCAGGTCAACACGGGGTTTCGGTGGACAACCGTTCGTCGCGCCACGCGTTGTGCCGTCACGTCCACGCTCCGTACGACATCAGGACTGTATCCACCCGGTCAGGTCGGGATACGGAAATGTGCGGAACTCCCCTCTTGCGACTGCCGATACGCGATTTACGCTGGAGGAAGTACACGTGCGTGATCAAAGTCACCCAAAGGGCCGGTGCGCGGCACGTGTGGAAGAGGGCGTCCGATGACCTCAGGCGAGCGACCTCTGAGCGAGGTCAGGTTCCTGACCGTTGCCGAAGTGGCGGCGGTGATGCGGGTGTCCAAGATGACCGTCTACCGTCTCGTCCACTCGGGCGAGCTTCCCGCGATCCGCGTGGGCCGCTCGTTCCGGGTCCCCGAGCAGGCCGTTCACGATTACCTGCGCGACGCGTACATCGAAGCCGGATAACGGGTAGGGGCGGGGCATGACCCCGCCGCGAACTCCATACCCGGCCGTGCAGGGGGCGTCGGGAAGGTCCCGAGGGACCGTCCCGAAGCTGGGGAAGCAGGACGAGGACCGGCAGAACGGTCCGGACACCGAGCGGACGGGCGGTGGCCCGAGGCCACGCCCGCCCGGACTGAACGGTGCCCGGCACCGTGCGACGCGCGGTGCCGGCCGCCGTCCGTCCGGCCGTCCGTGCGGCCGAACCCGTGGCCGCAGGGCAGGCCGCGGCATGATCTCCACCGCCACGGCGGTAGTCTTGTGCGTCGGACCGTGCGCGCTTTTCGAGTCATGCTCGCCTGCGGCACGTTCGTCTCCTGCACATCACCCGATTCGCCGAGCGAGGTCCCGTGGGCTCCGTCATCAAGAAGCGTCGCAAGAGGATGGCCAAGAAGAAGCACCGCAAGCTTCTGAAGAAGACGCGCATCCAGCGCCGCAACAAGAAGTGATCACACCGGCCGTCAAGCCGTAAGGGGTGGGGCGCACAGTGTCCTCCATACCCGCCGCCGCGGCCCGTGTCGTCCTCGTCACCGGCGTCTCCCGTTTCCTGGGGGCGCGGGTCGCGAACACCCTGCAGGCCGACCCGGGCATCGAGCGGGTCATCGGGGTGGACACGGTGCCGCCGGCCGAGTCGCTCGGCCGCACCGAGTTCGTCCGGGTCGACATACGCACGCCCGACATCGCGAAGATCATCGCGTCGGCGGGGGTGGACACGGTCGTGCACCTCAACCTGGTGACCTCCTCGTCCGTCCCGCGGGCGAAGGTCAAGGAGCTCAACGTCATCGGGACGATGCAGCTGCTCGCGGCCTGCCAGCGCTCGTCCGACATGCGCAAGCTCGTGGTGCGGTCGTCGGCCGCCGTCTACGGCTCCTCGCCGATGGACCCGGCCGTCTTCACCGAGCGGGACGAGCCCGCCGAGGCGCCCAAGAGCGGCTACGCCAAGGACGCGGTCGAGGTCGAGGGCTACGTCCGCGGTCTGAGGCGGCGCCGCTCCGACCTGACCGTGTCGGTGCTGCGGTTCGCCAACTTCCTCGGCCCGGGCGTCGACTCGCCGCTCACCCGGTACCTGCACCTGCCGGTCGTCCCCACCGTGCTGGGCTTCGACCCGCGGCTCCAGTTCGTCCACGAGGACGACGGTGTCGAGGTGCTGCGCCGCATGACGGTGGAGGACCATCCCGGCTGCTACAACGTCGCCGGGGACGGCGTGCTGCTCCTGTCGCAGGCGCTCCGCCGCGCCGGGCGGCCGTACCTGCCCGTCCCGTCGCCGTCGATCTCGGTGCTCGGCGACATGGGGCGCCGGTTCGCCGGCCTGTCCGGGTTCTCGCCGGAGCTGCTGCGCTGGCTGACGTACGGCCGGGTCATCGACACCACCGCCCTGGAGGACGAGCTGTCCTGGCGTCCCAAGTACAGTTCCGAGGCCGCGTTCGCCGACTTCGCCGCCGCGCAGGGCCTCGGCCACAGCAGGCTGACCGCGTTGCTGGGACGTGCCTGAAAGCCGCAGGGACGCGCCTGAGAGGGGAGCCGAGATGATGAACGCGCACCACGAGGACGACGAGGGCGCGCAGGTCATCCGGCTCGCCACCGCCCGCGAGGACTCCGGCGACCCCGGCTCGGGTGCCTCTGGTGGCTCCGCCGAGTCCAGCACGCTGGAACGCGGCATCGCCTCCGGCCTGGCGTTCCTCAGGCGCCGGCTGGCCGGCGACTACGAGGTCGACGAGTTCGGCTTCGACCCCGAGTTCAACTCGACGCTCCTCCTGCCGCTCGCCCGTGCCCTCTACGAGCACTGGTTCCGCGTCGAGCTGGACGGCCTGGACAACCTTCCCGAGGGCGGCGCGCTGCTCGTCGCGAACCACTCCGGCACCATCCCGATCGACGCGCTCATGCTGACGGTCGCGCTGCACGACCACGCCGACCGCCAGATCCGCCTCCTCGGCGCCGACCTCGTCTACCAGATCCCGCTGTTCGGGCACCTGGCCCGCAAGGCCGGCCACACCCTCGCCTGCCAGGCCGACGCCGCCCGCCTCCTCGGCAAGGGCGAGCTCGTCGGCGTCTTCCCCGAGGGCTTCAAGGGGGTCGGCAAGCCCTTCGCGGACCGCTACAAGCTGCAGCGCTTCGGCCGCGGCGGCTTCGTCGGCACCGCGCTGCGCGCCGGCGTCCCGATCGTCCCGTGCGCCATCGTCGGCGCCGAGGAGATCTACCCCAAGATCGCCGACCTGCGCCCGCTGGCGCGGCTGCTCGGCCTCCCGTACTTCCCGATCACCCCGACGTTCCCGCTGCTGGGCCTCGCCGGGCTGGTCCCGCTGCCGTCCAAGTGGATGATCCAGTTCGGCGAGCCGATGACGCTGGAGGAGTACGACGCCGACGCCGCCGACGACCCCATGACGGTCTTCAACATCACCGACCACGTCCGCGAGAACATCCAGCACATGCTGTACGAGACGCGGCTCCGCCGGGGCCCCGCCTTCCTCTGACCGTTCTCCGCCCGCCCTAGAGTGAGCGCATGCTGCCGCTCCGAAGCCGCATGGGCCCCCGCGACCTGGGCGAGCCGCACCGTGCCTCCAGCCCGCTGGAGCTGCTGTTCGACCTGACTTTCGTCGCCGCGGTGTCGCAGGTCGCCGGACGGCTCGCCCACGCCACCGAAGAGGCGCACGTGGGCGGCGCCATCGCGCCGTTCCTCATGGTGTTCTTCGCGATCTGGTGGGCGTGGATGAACTTCACGTGGTTCGCGTCCGCGTACGACACCGACGACGTCCTCTATCGCGTCATGACGTTCGTGCAGATGGCGGGCGTCCTCGTCTTGGCGGCCGGAGTGCCCTCCGCGTTCGACGGCGACTTCACCACCGTGACCATCGGCTACCTCGTCATGCGCGTCGGCCTGGTGAGCCTCTGGCTGCGCGCCGCCGTCGCGCATCCCGCCGGACGCGCCACAGCCCTCCGCTACGCCGCCGGCCTCTCCATCGTCCAGGTGTTCTGGGTGTCGCGGCTCGCGCTCCCGGACGGCGGCCCGATGTGGCTGTTCTTCGTCCTCGCGGCGCTCGACCTGTCCGTCCCGCTGATCGCGGAGCGGCCCGGCATGACGACCTGGCACCCGCATCACATCGCCGAACGATACGGGCTGTTCACGATCATCCTGCTGGGGGAGAGCGCCCTCGCCGCGACGAACGCGGTGCAGGACGCCGTGGCGCACGGCGTGAGCGGCGAGCTCGTCACGATCGCCCTGGCGGGCCTCGCCATCCTGTTCGCGCTCTGGTGGCTCTACTTCTCCGAACCCGCCGGCGAAGGGCTGGAACGGCGCCGCGACCGGTCCTTCATCTGGGGATACGGCCACTACCTCGTCTTCGCCGCGCTCGCCGCCATCGGCGCCGGCCTCGAAACGGCGGTCGTCTCGGCGGGCGACCACATCGAGGCGAGCACGCGGACGGTGGTCGCCTCCGTCGCCGTCCCGATCGCCGTCGTCCTCGTCATGCTGTGGGCCCTGCACGCCCCGATGCGCCGGACGACCGTCCGTCCGGAGCTCATCGGCGCCACGGCCGTTCTGACCCTCCTCACGATCCTTGCGGCCCCTGCCCTCGGCGTCGCGGCGACCCTCATCGTCATGGCCGTCCTCCTGTCCCTCCTCCTCGCCGCGACCCTCACCCGCGAGGCACCCGGGGCCGGCGATCTGGCGAAGTAGGATCGCCACGTCGACCGCGATCTACGACGGGGGTTGAAATGTCGCGAGAAGTCATGGCCCGCGAGGTTGAGATCGAGGTGGACGGCGCCGGACCGATGGCCGCGTACCTGGCCCGGCCGGCCGATCCCGGCGGGTGCCCGCCGGTCCTCGTCTGCGCGGAACTGTGGGGCCTGACGAACGAGGTCCGCGAGATCGCCCGGCAGGTCGCCGCCCTCGGGCACGTCGCGATCGCCCCCGACCTGTACCACCGCTCCGGGGCGGACACCGCGCACGGCATGGCCGAGAGCGACGCCAACCGGCAGCGCGCCTTCGAGCTGCTCGGCCGGCTGACCCGGGACGGCGTCGAAGCCGACCTCCGCGCCTGCCTCGCCCACGCGCGCGAGCACGCGGACGCCGCCGGGAAGGCGGGCGTCCTCGGCTTCAGCCTCGGCGGCCACATCGCGTTCTTCGCGGCGACCCGCCTCGACCTCGCCGCGGCGGCGATCTACTACCCCGGCTGGCTGCCCGTCGCCGGTACCGCGCTGAGCCGTCCGGACCCCCTGCTGGACGACGCCGCCGCGATCACCGCCCGCGTCCGCATGTTCTTCGCCGAACTCGATCACGTCATCGACGCCGAACAGCGCGAGCAGATCGGCGCCGCGCTCACGTCGGCCGGCGTCCGGCACGAGGAGGTCGTCTACCCGGGCGCCCGGCACGCCTTCTTCTTCCCCGGCCGCGAGCCCTACGACAAGCCCGCCGCCGACGACTCCTGGAACCGCGTCCGCGACCTTTTCGCCACCGAACTCTGACCAGCGGCCCGGCGGTATTGCGCGAGACGCCGCCAATGCGAATCCGGCCTTCGCGGGGACTGAATGATGTGCGTTCGGCCTTCGCTGCGGCAGTGACGCCCGCATCGTGTCCTGATAGAGGCTTCGCACGGTAATAAATCAACCTGGCACCGTTCAAGGTCCACGAACATTCCGCACTCCCGCGATTACTTATCGTTCTTCGGCCGATCGTTACGGTCTGGAGCCTGGACCGCGGATCTCGCCACGCCAGAAGCCTTTGCGTATGATCAACAGGGTCGTCCGCCGCCGAGTTGGAGGCGCAATGGCTTTGGAGACCGTGCCCGCCGGCGTCGATGTCACGACCCCAAACGTCGCGCGTATTTATGACTACTTCCTCGACGGGAAAGATAACTACGAAGCCGACCGAGAAGCCGCCGAGCAGATCATGCGGAAGGCGCCGGCGACGCGCGCCACCGCCCGGGCAGGCAGGCACTTTCTTGCGCGCGTGGTCCGATTCCTCGCCGTCGAAGCGGGAATCGATCAGTTCCTGGACATCGGGTGCGGGCTGCCGACCCAGCAGAACGTGCACGAGGTGGCGCAGGCGGCGCGTTCTGACGCGAGCGTGGCCTACGTCGACAATGATCCCGTCGTCCTCGCGCACGCGCGGGCACTGCTCGCGAAACAGCCGCGGACCACGGTCATCGAGGGAGATGTCCGCTATCCAGAGTCGATCCTGCGGAATCCGGACCTGACGGCCGTCCTCGACCTGGAGCGTCCGGTCGGCGTGCTGATGTTCTCCGTCCTGCACTGCGTGGCCGATGAGGACCTGGTGCAGGACGCGGTCCGGCGGTTGCGTGACGCGGTCGCTCCGGGAAGCCACCTGGCGATCTCGCACATCACCAGGCCGCCTGCGGCGTCCACCTACCGCAAGGCCGCCGAGGAGGCGGCGCGGACATACCGGGACCGGGGCGTCAACACCAGCATGACCTTCCGCGACCGGGAGCAGATCGCCGGGTTCTTCGGCGGGATGGAGGTGCTGGGGCCAGGGCTGGTCCAACTGCCCGACTGGCGACCCGATCCGGAACTGGGGCCGGTGTCCGGGCACGGCCTCCCCGCCACCTACCTGTGCGGTGTCGCCCGCAAGGACGTACGGTGAACGCGCCACACGTCCCGTTCGACCCGTTCGCCGGGCCGGGACCTGCCGGACAAACCCATCCGCACTTGGACGAGCTGCGCGAACGGCATCCGGCGTTCCGCAGCACCGTCGGCCACGGCTTCTGGGTGCTGACGCGCTACGACGACATCCTCGCCGCATTCCAGGACCCGGAGACGTTCTCCAGCCGCGCGATCGCCGTCATCGACCCGAATCCGGGGTACCAGTGGATCCCGGTCATGCTGGACCCGCCGCTGCACACGACCTGGCGGCGTCTCCTGCGGCCGTTCTTCACACCCACGGCCGCCGCCGTCCTGCGGGACCGCATCACCCGGCACTGCGTCGCGCTGATCGACGACCTCAAGCCCAGGAACGAGTGCGACTTCGTCGCCGACTTCGCCCGCCTCTACCCCACGACGATCTTCCTGGAGCTGCTCGGCCTCCCCGCCGAACGGCTGCAGGAGTTTCTGGGCTGGGAGTACGCGATTCTGCATCCGCCGCCCTCCGGCGGCGGAAGGGGCGAGGCCATGGCGGCGCTGACGGCCTGCTTCACCGAGCTGATCCAGAACCGCCGGGCGCATCCGCAGGAGGACCTGATCAGCGCCGCGACCACCTTCGCCGTCGACGGACGGCCGGTCACCGACGACGAGCTGCTGCAGCTGTGCATCCTGCTGTTCCTCGCCGGTCTCGACACCGTCACCGCGCAGCTGTCCTACATCTTCTGGCATCTGGCCCGGCATGACGCCGACCGGGCCCGCATCACCGGCGACCCGGACGACATCCCCGACGCGATCGAGGAGCTCCTCCGCGTCTACTCCATCGTCCTCCCGGCTCGCAAGCTCACCCGCGACGTCGACCTGCACGGCTGCCCGATGAAGGCCGAGGACATGGTCATGCTCCCGCTCGCCATGGCGACCCGTGACCCCCGCGCCGTGCCCGCCGCGTCGGCCGTCGACCTGGACCGCCCGCCGACCCGCCACCTGGCGTTCGGCGCGGGCCCGCACCGCTGCCTCGGCGCGCACCTGGCCCGCCTCGAACTCCAGATCGCCCTGCGCGAGTGGCACGCGCGGATTCCGGACTACCGCATCACCCCCGGCGCCCAACCCCGTGAGCACGCCAGCCTCGTCCTAGGCCTGGACACCCTCCCCCTGAGCTGGTGACCATCACCAGGCCGTGCGGTACCTGAGGAGCCGGCCGATCTGCGCAGTGGCCGTCTCGATCCTGCTCAAGCGGTCAGCGGCGCGGCGAGCCACCGGCGCGGCCGCAGGCGGCCCGCCGGACGCCGTCTCTCCGCGTCGTCATCGGGCCGGGCTGCGCGCTGCCGACCTGGGCGGCGGCGTATTTCGCCTCCGAGCGTCGCCGCCATAGGGCTTCGCCCGAGCCTCGCTACTTCTGCGCGCAGTCGTACTTCTCGACCGCGTCGAAGGCGGCGCTGTCCTCCTTGCCGTACAGGGGATCCACGACGTCGCGGACCTTCGATCCGTCCTTCAGCTTGCTCGACGAGGTCTTGATCGCCTTGAGGACCGTGCGGAACTGTTCGGCGATGTCCGGCGGCGCGCTCGTCTCCATCTCCTCGCCCCAATGGAGCACCAAGGTGGCCTGCCTCCGCAGTTCCTTGAAATCCAGCGGTTGACCGCTGATCGCCTTGCCCACACCTGAGCGGAATGAGAGGACGCCGACCTGGAACGTGGACAGGTCCAGGCAGAAGGCGGACGTGGGCGATGGAGTCGGCGACGCGGGTGCCTTCGAGGACGACCGGGAAGCTGCGGACGACGCGTTGTCCGAGGTCGAACAGCCCGTGGCGATCAGCGCGGCCGTCAGCGTGAAGGCCCACGTACGGGGAGCACTCATGGACGGAGGGTAAAGGGCGTGTCGCGGGAGGGGTCCTGAAACCCGAAACCGACAAGCAACCGGTCACCCGTCCTCTGCTGGAGTTTCGTCCGGTTTCTGGTGCGGACGGTGAACGGCTTCGGAGCAGGGTGGCGACAAGGACGGCGCCCAGCGCGAGGAGGGCCACAGCGATGAGTGCCAGCGAGAAGCCTGCCGTGGCGTCGCATGGCCAGGGGTGACCAGTACCGCCAGCCCACCGCACCACCGACCTGTTGAACGGAGGTGAGCACGGCCGACCAGAGGCCGACGTTCTCCTCGCAGGCGCCCGCAACCGCACCGGCCGTCAGAACAGCAGGCTCAGGCTCATGCCGCCGGCGACGACACGGGTCCGCAAGGAGAGGAAGGACAGCGGCACCAGCGGCTCGGCCGTCCGCTACTTGTTGCCGGCCATGACGTTGGTGACACGCCTCAGCCGACGGATCTGAGCCCGCTAAATGAGCCGCCTGACCAAGGCTCACCCCGGTCTTCCTCCTCACCGGCTTGACCTTCACGCTGATGTGAACCCCTACCGTCCTGCAGCATGACACCAGGAACAACCCGGCGGCGTGCCTCGATCATCCACGGCTATGGTGCAACCCCCGAAGATCACTGGTTTGCCTGGCTGGGCGAACAACTCAACGCGGCTGGCATCCCGGCCACGATCCCGGCTCTTCCGACCCCACAAGCCCCAGATCCCGCACTGTGGACGGAAGCCGTACGCACCGACTTGGGGACCCCTGACGAGAACTCGATCGTCGTCGCGCACAGCCTGGGCTGTCTGACGGTGCTGCGCTACTTGCGAACACTTCCGGACCCTTGGCACCTTGGCACCCTCGTGCTGGTCTCCGGATTCGTTGACCAACTGCCCGCGCTCCCGGAACTGAACTCCTACATCGGCGACGGCTGCGACGTGAAGGAGCTCATCAACAACATCGGTCGACTCACGATCATCCGGTCGGACGCAGACCCGTACGTTCCCCCGGGTCACACCGACCGTCTCGCCGGCCTGCTCGGGGTCTCAACAGAGGTGGTCCCCGGAGCCGGTCACTTCCTCGCTTCCGACGGCGTCACATCGCTAAGCGAAGTTCTTGAAGCGATCGCGCCGTAATGGGGAAGCGAATTGTGCGGTAACGCCCACTGTCCGTTGAGGGACGACGACATCTCGTGGAGACCGATATAGCCGCCATGGCGGCCTCGGCTTGCGTGATCGGTCTTCAGCACCCGAATCCGCACCCGCCGCGACCTCTAAGGCAGCGACAGCGGTCGTGTTCCTCCGCCGGGCGGGAATCGTGGTTCACCGTCACACACCACCAGATCCACCCGACACACCCCGCCGCAACGGGAAAGTCGAGACGGTGTGCACGAACGCGGTGCCGACCCTCGGCACGTAGCGGCGGGAGCCGTCGGGGTGTTGCGGGCGCCGGTGCGGCGTGGTGGTGGCCTCACGGTTACGTTCGCTCTGGACCCGGCCGACATGCCGCCAGCCGCTGCCGTCGCTGGATGTTTTCCAGTTTTCTTGACGTCCACGCGCAGCATCGCACCGGGGTCGTGTCGTAGGCCGGATCGGTTCGCCGGTGGCGCGGTCGAGGTGCGAGAGGCGGTTGAGACGGCATCTGGTCAGCACGGCATGCACGACGGAGGCCAGCATGTCCAGGCGTCCGGCGATCTGGGTCCCAGCCGCTGTTTCCAACGAAGGTGCACGATCTTGCGGACCACAGGTCGTGGGGTGCGGGACGGGCTGTGATGTGGCTGCGAGGACCGGTCGACCATGCCGGCTGCACGCAGACGGCGGTACCGCTCGGCCCAGCGTTCGGCAGTTGCGCCAGGACACCCCCATAGTGTTCGGCCACCCGGGCGATCGGCCAGCCGTCCTCGACGATCCGCCGCGCCGGCCGAAGACGACCACGAGGGGTCAGGGCAGCTTTAGCGTGGGGACACAACCTCAACCAACCTGACTGGGCAGTACACCTAGACCGGGTCTGCGGTGCTGAAGTCGAGGTCGTCCTAGGCGCTGTGGAGGGCGAGCTCATCGCACGGGCGAGGAGCCTGCGGGTGGTGTGTCGGGCGCTAGTACCCGTAGGCGTGTGGTCGTGCGTCAGTGGCCCCGAACCCATGGGCGATTGCGCGCTGCGGCGGAACGGCGGTGTTTGTCAGGGGGCGCCGGGGCGGGTGGCTGACCTTGGCGGGGTGCCCATGGGGTATGGCGCTTGCCGGGTGGAGATGTCACCTGGGTGAGGTGCGATGATCGTTTTGGGTTCCACGATCCTGTGGTCTGGACTGTCGCGGCCGGGAAGCTGTGACGCGTGGGTGCGAGAAGCGCCGCCGGGTGTGAGAAGCCGGTAGGTGTAGGAGGCGCGGTCGCTGTTCTTGGTGATCTGGAGTCGGCCCGGGTTGGTGTGTTTGTAGCGGTTGTGCCAGCCGCAGCACAGGGCGAGTTTGTCGATGTCGGTGGGTGAGCCGAGGGCCCATCCGTTCACGTGGTCGATTTCGCACAGTGTCCCGGGGACTTCGCAGCCTTGGACGGCGCAGGTCGGGTAGAGGGTTTCCAGGACGCGGCGTTGGGCGGGGGTGGCGAACCTTTCCCGATGGCCGAGGTAGAGCGGGATGTTTCCCTTGCCGAGCAGGAGGGGTGAGACTCCTGCGTTGAGGGCGATGCGGCGGGCTTGGGCGGCGGGGATGGGGGTGCCGTCGGTGAGGCGCGCGGGGGTTTGGCCGCCGGTGAGGGTGTCCAGGTCGCAGATGACGGTGACCTTGGTGGCCCGGTGCCCGCCCGACAGGACGCAGGTGAGGGCCGCCGCCGTGCGTTCGGACAGGTCGCGCTGGTCGTCGGTTCCGGCGGGTTTGGCGAGCGGGCCGAGCGTGCCGTCCCAGATCGCGGCGTCCTCGGCGTTCAACCAGCCTTTGATGTAGCGGCCGCCGTCCAGGGAGCGGGCCGAGTCGACCCAGGACCGCTCGTACCCGCGCTTCGCATCCTGGGGGGCCGCTTCGATGCCGTCGCGTTCGGCGATCACATCCCGGATGCGGCGGCCGAAGGTGGCGACCTTCCCCGCGGAGAAGCCCTGATCGACCATCCCGAGCAGGATTTCTTCGGCGGCCTGGCAGTCCTGGTCGTCCAGCCGGGCGACCGCGCCCGCGATGGTCGCGGCGTATCCGAACGACAGCTCGCCTGCGGCCCACCGATCGGTCACCTCGGTGAGGCGGTGCCGCTGGCGGGCCAGGGCGAGGCGTTCCTTGGCCCGGCTGTCGCGCATGCCGAGCCGATTACGCAGCCACGACTGGGTGGACGGGAATCCCCACCGCTGAACCTCGCGTCCGGTGTCGACCACACCGATGAATCCGGCGAGGGCGGCTTCGTGCATGTCGGTGGCGGCGGCCAGGGTCTCGGCAAGTTCCAGGCACGCCGCCGCTGATTCGGGAGCGGCGCGGCGTGCAAGTTCGGCCGCGATCGCGGACGCGGCGTTCACCAATTCCATGGTGGACGCCGCATCAAGCTCGACCGCGACCGTTTGCATGATTCCATAATATGTGATCCATGACGCTTGAGCTTTATGTTTCTGGCTGGAATATTGTCACCCTCTGGCTATGTCGGAGTTTGACGAAGTTTCCGCACCATAGCGCCCCCGGCACTTCGCGAACCCCATCACCCTTCATGTTCGGTGTACGGCGCCGCTCCGCGCATTTTAAGACCCTCTGGATTGTCCGTCTTCGGCTCGTGGAGAGCGGTGGGGGCGGCGCGTCGGGCAGAGGGCAGGCGGAGCCTGCCCGACGAAAGCTGCACTCAGGGGCCGCAGAGGCTCCAAAGTCAAGGGTGGGACGAAGTCCCATCGCGAAGCGACGCCGAAGGCGCCCTTGACTTTGGAGGGGCGGCCCCGTACGCAGCGCCGCCCCCACCGCTCGCCGAAGAACCACGAACATAGGAAATACGACACGGAACACAGCACACGAACCACACGCAGGAAACGAGCCACAGGAACGATGTAGAAAACGAAGCAGGCAACCGCGTCGCCAAAATGACGCAGAGTGGACGAACCGGCTCGTGCGAACGCGGGAGTGCTTGGACCTGGAATGGCGAGGATCGCGCATCGAAATCAGGGTGCATGTCGAACCGGGTCATCGCGGATCCTGCCCATAGGAGGGACGGCGGTTTCACTCCCGGGCACGACCTGAAACCTGGGTGAAAGCGGGTTGAAGGCGGGGGCGCGCACGCTTCATCACATGAGCACAGAAGCAAGGCAGACGGCCATCCATGCGACCGGTCTGCGGAAGGCGTTCGGGGACAAGGTCGTCCTCGACGGAATCGATCTGGATGTGCCGCGCGGGACGACCTTCTCGCTGCTCGGGCCGAACGGGGCGGGGAAGACGACGGCGGTGCGGATCCTGTCCACGCTGATCCGCGCGGACGCCGGCGACGTGCGCGTCGCGGGGCGCGATCTGGCGAAGGACCCCGACGGGGTGCGCAGGGCGATCGGTGTGACCGGGCAGTACTCGGCGGTCGACGGGCTGCTCACCGGCCGGGAGAACCTGATCCTGATGGCGGACCTGCACCGGCTCGGCAAGACCGGCGGACGCCGGGCCGCCGACGTCCTGCTGGAGCGGTTCGACTTGGTGGAGGCGGCGAACAAGACGGCCGCCACCTACTCGGGCGGGATGCGGCGGCGGCTCGACATCGCGATGACGCTCATCGGCGACCCGCAGATCATCTTCCTGGACGAGCCGACGACCGGGCTCGACCCGCGGAGCCGGCGGACCATGTGGGAGATCATCCGCGAGCTGGTCAAGGGAGGCGTGACGATCTTCCTGACGACGCAGTACCTGGAGGAGGCGGACCATCTCGCCGACAAGATCGCCGTGCTGGACGGCGGCCGGCTGGTCGCCGAGGGCACTGCGGACGAGTTGAAGCGGCTGGTTCCGGGCGGGCACGTCCGGCTCCGGTTCGCCGACCTGGCCGCGCTGGACGTGGCGGCGCGCACGCTCGGCGTGGTGACCCGAGACGACGAAGCGCTCGCGCTGCAGGTGCCCAGCGACGGCGGCGTCCGCTCGCTGCGGGCGCTGCTCGGCCGCCTGGAGGACGCGTCCATCGAGGTCGACGAGTTCTCCGTGCACACCCCCGACCTGGACGACGTCTTCCTCGCCCTCACCGGCCAGAGCAAGGCACCCGCCGGCCAGACCAAGACCCTCACCGGCCACACCGAGAACGAGAAGGTGACCTCCCGATGACCACGCTCACGCTCGCGGCGACGGACTCCGCGACGATGCTGCGCCGCAACCTGCGGCACGCCCTCCGCTACCCGTCCCTGACGATCGGCGGGATGATGACGCCTATCCTGATCCTGCTGCTGTTCGTCGGCGTCTTCGGCAATGCGCTCGGCGACGGCGTCGGCGGGACGGCCAAGGGCGACTACATCGGCTACGTGACGCCAGGGATCATCCTGATGGCCATCGCGTCCGGGTGCATGTCGACGTCCGTCGCCATCTGCATGGACATGACCGAGGGCATCGTCGACCGCTTCCGGACGATGGCGATCTCGCGGTCGTCGCTGCTGACCGGGCACGTCGTCGGCAGCATGATCCAGACGATGATCAGCACCGCCGCGGTCATCGGCGTCGCGGTCGCGATGGGCTTCCGGACGCACGGGAGCGTCCTCGACTGGCTCGCCGCAATCGGCCTGATGCTGCTGCTCACGTTCGCGCTGACCTGGTTGGCCGTGACGCTCGGGCTGCTGGCGAAGAACCCGGAGGGCGCCAGCAACACGCCGCTGATCATCCAGTTCCTGCCGTTCATCGGCAGCACGATCGTCCCGCCGGAGTCGATGCCGACCGGGGTGCGGTGGTTCGCCGAGTACCAGCCGTTCACCCCGATCATCGAGACGATCCGGGGACTGCTGACGGGCTCGCCGAACGGACACGACGCCGCCCTCTCGGTGGCGTGGTGCGTGGGACTGGCCATCGTCGGCTACACGTGCTCGAAGGTCCTCTTCAACCGAAAGGCGCCCCGCTGACCAAGGGCCGATGGTCAGGAGCCACTGACCAGGCTCCGCTAACCAGGTCGGTTGGCCGGACGCCGTTGCCCGGACCCGTGGGCGGGCGCCGCTGGTCGGGACGCCGTTGGGCGGGCGCCGGTTGATCGGGCGCGGCTGGTCGGGGTCAGCGAGCGGGTGTTGCTTACCAGGGTGGTTGGGCCGGTGTCGTTGGGTGGGGGCCGGTGGCCGGGCTTGCTGGCGGGGCGCTGCTGGTCGGGATGCCCGCTCAGCGGGTGCCGTTGATCAGGCTCGGCTGATCAGGGGCCACCGGCCAGGCCCGCTAATCCAGGCCTCCTTGGCTGTGGCCGCGGGTGGAGCACGCGGTGGCGGACGCCGGGCGGAGCGGGCGGTGCTTGGGCAGGGCCTCGCTGATCAGGCTCGTTGGCTGGGGCGCTGTTGAGCGGGCCTGCCGGCCGGACGCCGCTGACCAGACCGGCTGACCGGTGCTGCTGGCCGACGCCGCCGGCCGGGCCCGGCTGATCAGGGGCCGCTGGTCAGGTCCCGCTGATCAAGGCCTCCTGGCCGGGCCTCGCTGATCAGGTTCATTGGTTGGGGCGCTGTTGGGCGAGCGATATGGGGGGCCTGCTGGCCGGACGCTGCTGACCAGTTCCCGCTGACCGTCGGTTGACCGGGGCTGCTGGCCGGCGTCGCCGGCCGGGCCCGGTTGATCGAGGGCCGCTGGCGAGGGGGCATTAGCCAGGCCCCGCTGACCAGGCCCGCTGGCTGAGCGCCGTTGGCCGGCGGGCGGTGCTAAGTGGGTGCCAGTTTTCTCGCGGCTTCCCGTAGTTCTGTACGGCTCAGGCCGGCGTAGGCCGATACCGCGTCGGCATACGCCGGTCCGTCGGCGTTCTCGGCCGCGCGGCGGACGAGCGCGGACGACATGGTCGGCTGGAACGCCCGGACGTGGTGCATCCGTTCCGCCAGTGCGATCGTCCGTGCCGCCCGTCGCCGGACGTCCGGGGACGCGCCGGGACGGGCGAGGTCGACCATCGCCAGCGCGAGCAGCAGCCCGCCGCTGAGGGGAAGATCCATGAAGAAGGACGGCATCGGGATCTCCGGCTCGGCGAGCAGGGCCGACAGCTTGGCGGGCAGCCCCGCGACGATGTCCTCGACGAGATCGACGCGGCCGTGCCGGGCGTGGGCGACCACGGTGACGCAGTGGGCTTCGAGGGTCCACGGGTCGAGGCCGGGCGCCGACATCGGGTTCTCGTCGTTCGCGAGCCGCTCCACCGCCTGCCGCCACAGCCGCAGGCCGGTGTCGACGTCGCCGCGTCCGAACGCGATCTCCGCGCGCGCACCGAGATTGAACGAGGCCGTGCCGAACGACTCGTCCGGTCCCTGTACGAGGGACTTGTCGAGCCATTCTTCCGCCTCGTCGACCTCCCCGAGTGACTGGTGGACGGACGCGAGCGCCCACAGCAACCCGAACACGTCGGGCCATCTGTACTGTTCGAGCAGGTCGAACGCCACTCGCAGGTGATGCAGGGCCCGCTCGCCCTTGTCGAGTTGCATGAGCAGCTCGCTGAGGCGGGAGTGCGTGACCAGCCGCAGCCAGGGGATCCCCGACGCCTCGGTCGTCGCCACCATCGCCTCGGTGGCCGCGAATGCGCCGTCCACGTCGCCGTTCCGCTCGCGGATGTAGCCGCGGACGCAGTTCGCGATGGTCGCGAGGGACGGCTCGTCGCTCGCGCACATCCCGGCGAGGACGCGTGAGTCCGGCCCGAGGATCTCCGGCACGGCGGCCACGACCGTCGCCATGGCCCGGACCAGGCTTGTCGGCGGCGCGGGCGGCAGGCGGCGCAGCGCGACGAGTGTCCGCGTCGCCCGCGCCCCCTTGAACAGGAGCGTGGTCATCGTGCCCAGCGCCAGGGCCGCCCGGGTGATCTCGACGTCAGCGGGCCCCGGCCGGATGCGGCTCAGCAACCCGGCGGTCTCCTCCGTCAGGACGATCATCCGGCTGTAGGCGGATTCGAGCATCCACAGACCGCCGAGGACGGCGGCGACCGCCGCGACGGCCGGGCCGTCCTGCCGGATGAGCCCGTGGCGGAGCGCCTGGAGGAGGTTTTCCTGCTCGACCCGGACGAGTTCCACGTGGACGAACGGATCCGCGCCGAACAGCGGCTCCTGGTGCGCCGCGCCGAACTCCCGTGCCCAGTTGAGGAGCCCGTCGACCGCGCGCTCGGTTTCGTCTTCCGCCTCCCGGTGGGACGCGCTGAACTCGCGGACGCTCTCCAGCATCCGGAACCGTGTCGTCCGGCCGCCCTCGACCACTTCGAGGAGCGACTGGCCGACGAGGTCCTCCACGACCTCCAGTACGTCGTCGCCGACCACGAGATGTCGCGCCGCCTCCGCGGTGAACCCGGCGGAGAACACCGACAGCGACCGCATGGCCGCCCGGCCGGACGGGGTGAGCAGGTTCCAGCTCCAGTCGACGACGGCCCGCATGGTCCGGTGCCGGGACGGCGCGTCGCGCGCGTTCCCGCGCAGCAGCGTGAACCGGTCGTCCAGGCCGCGGGCGATCTCCGGCACCGACATGACCCGGACGCGGGCCGCGGCCAGCTCGATCGCGAGCGGCAGGCCGTCGAGATGACGGCACAGTTCCTCCACCGGCCCGGACGGCAGGTCGACGCCGGGACGCGCCGCCTGCGCCCGCTGGTGGAAGAGCTCGACGGCGGTCGGCGGGTCCAGCGCGGGCAGCGGATACACCGACTCCGACGACAGGCCGAGCGGTGCGCGGCTCGTCGTGAGCACCTGGAGGTCCCGGGTCATCGAGACGAGGGCGCCGGCCAGCGCGGCGGCGCCTTCGACGACGTGTTCGCAGTTGTCGAGGACGAGCAGGACGGGCCCGGTCCCGAGCACATCCGCGATCCCGGAGACCAGGTCGCCGGGGCCGCCGCGGCGTCCGTGCGTCCGCGGGGACTCGCCGACGCCGAGCACGGACGCGACCTCGCCCGCCACGTCCTCGTCCTGCGCGACGCCGGCGAGCGCGACGAGGTGCACGGCCCGCTGCGGGGCCTCCCGCGCGACCGTGTTGGCCAGCCGGGTCTTGCCCAGCCCGCCCGGCCCGACGATCGAGGTGATGCGGGACGTGCGCAGCAGGTTCAGCACGGCGGCGAGATCACCGGCGCGGCCGAGCAGCGGGTTCGGCTCGTGCGCGACGCCGCGCCGGAAGGGGGGCGCCTCGTCCTGGAGCAGCTCCTGCTGGACGTGCTGGAGGACGCCGCCGGGATCGGTGCCGAGCTCGTCCCGCAGCGCGCGCCGGTAGGACTCGTACCGCGTCAGCGCGGCCGACGGTCCCGCCGTCGACGCCTCGCAACGCAGCAGCTCGGCGAGCACCTCCTCGTCCCGTGGATGTTCGCGGGCCACGGCGGTGAGCGCGTCGAACCCTTCCGCGTGCCGTCCGAGCCGGGCCAGGGCCAGCGCACGGGCGCGCATCAGCGTCCAGTACGTGGAGACCCGCTCCGCGCGCAGGACTGACACCGGGTCGTCCGCATCATCGGGTTCCGGCGGGCCGTCCCACAGCGCGAGCCCCTCCTCGGCGTGGACGAGGGCGCCCGCGTGGTCGCCTTCACGAGAGGACCGGGCGCTCGCGGACGCGGCGAGGACCACGGCCGAGGCGTCCACCGCGGACTCGTCCAGGCCCAGCCGGTATCCGGCCGGAGTGCTCGCGATGACGTCCGCGCCCAGCTGCGATCTGGCCCGGGAGACCACGACCTGGAGCGCCTTGGCGGGGTTCTCCGGACGGCCGTCCGGCCACAGCCCCTCGACCAGGCGCACGACGGGCACGCCCGCCCGCGGCTCACCCGCGAGGAGCGCGAGCAGGCCGCGCAGGCGCGGGCTCGTGACGTCCCGCCCACGGCAGGCGACCCGTGACAGCAACGTCAGCTCGACGGTCACGGGGACAGGTTAGAGCGTGCGCGGAGCGCGCCGGTGGGCCGTGTGGGGTCGTGCTCCCGAGCCGACGATCAGGCCCGGTAGTGGCGGCGGAGCGCGATGCCGGCCGCGACGCCGCCCGCGATCGCGCCCGCGCCCGCGGCGGCGGGCAGCGCGACCATCGTGACCTTGCGTCCGGTGCGGAAGTCGTGGATGGGCCAGCCGTGGTCCCTGGCGTGCGCGCGCAGCTCCGCGTCCGGGTTCACCGCGTGCGGGTTCCCGACCGCGGTCAGCATCGGCAGGTCGTTGATCGAGTCGCTGTAGGCCGAGCAGCGCGCCAGGTCGAGCCCCTCGCGCTGCGCCAGCGCCCGGACGGCCTCCGCCTTCGCCGGCCCGTGCAGCAGGTTCCCGACGAGCCGCCCGGTGTAGACGCCCTCGCGGGTCTCGGCGACGGTGCCGAGCGCGCCGGTGAGCCCGAGCCGGTGCGCGATCGTCCGGGCGACCTCGACCGGCGTGGCGGTGACGAGCCACACCTGCTGCCCGGCGTCGAGGTGCTGGAGGGCGAGGGTGCGGGTGCCGTGCCAGATGCGGTCGGCCATCACCTCGTCGTAGATCTCCTCGCTGAGCTTGACGATCTTGTTGACCCGCTGCCCGGCGACGAACGCGAGCGCGGCCTCCTTGGCGCTGCCGATGTGCTCGGAGTTCTCGGTGCCGCGCAGCCGGAACGCGGCCTGCCCCCACGCGAACATCGCGAGGTCGCGCATGGTGAACAGCTTGCGGGCGGCGAGACCGCGCGCGAAGTAGTAGATGGACGCGCCGCGCATCATCGTGTTGTCGACGTCGAAGAAGGCCGCGGCGGCGGGGTCGGGCGCCGGGAGCGGGCCGAGTTCGGCGGCCGCCGCTGCGGCCTCCCCGGCGCTCTTGTGGTCCTCGTCCCTGCCGCGTCCCCAGAATTCGCGCTGCCAGAATCGCCGCATGAGGCGAAGCCTAGTCAACCGCCTCCCCGCCGCCGTCTCTCCGGCCGCGATTGCGACAGTCCTCACTCCGGCCGCTCGCGGCCGCCACGAGCCGCTCGCGCAGCACGGCCCGGAACCGCGGGTCCGGTCCCGTCTCGCTCGCCCGCAGCCGGGCCAGCGCGTTCCCCCGCTCGCTGATCTTTCCTCGCTTTGTCTTCACTGCCCGGTTCTCACTGGCCGCTCCTTTGCGGACTCCAGGCGCGAACGCGCTCTTGCCCGCACAAACGATCGGACACTGGGCCGGGTTACGGCCCGGAAGTTAATTGTTAAACAATCCAATGCGCTTCACGTGGGCGACGTCAACCGTGCGGGCGGGCCGCGCGGTGCGGAGGGTCAGCCCCGCAGGTCGTCCGGGAGCATACGGCCGAGTGACCGCACGGCGCGGTACTGCAGCGCCTTGATCGCGCCCGGCTTCTTGTCCATGACCAGCGCGGTCTCGGCGACCGTCAGCCCGTGCAGGAACCGCAGCACGACGCACTCCTGCTGCTCGGAGCCGAGCCGCTGGACGGCGAGCAGCAGCGTCCGGTTGGTCATCGCGTCCAGGACGGCCCGCTCCGGCCCCTCCTGCGGACGGTCGGGCTCGACCAGCTCGGCGGTGCAGACCTCCAGCCGGTAGCGGCCGGACTTGAAGTGGTCGGCGACCAGGTTCCGGGCGATCGTGACCAGCCAGGCCCCGAAGTCCTTGCCCTGCCAGTGGAAGTCGCAGATGCGGCGGAGGGCGCGCAGGAACGTCTCGCTGGTCAGATCCTCGGTGAGCGAGTGCGTCCCGACCCGGTAGTACACGTACCGGTAGACGAGTTCGACGTAGTGGTCGTAGAGGGAGCCGAACGCTTCGGCGTCGCCTTCCCGCGCCCGCAGCACCAGCGCCTTGAGCACCTCGGCGCGGTCTGCCGCCCGCTCCGGCGCGCGCTGCACGGGACGCACGAGGGTCCCACGGGAATGCCGAGGAAGCGGGACGAGCCCGGCGTCGAGGGTCAAGCTGCTCATGCAGTTCTCCTCGGGGCGTACGCGACCTCCGGCGTGATCTGCCACTCTAGAGACCGAAAGGTATGAGAGCAATGAGTGCTTTTCATCCACCGCGTATCACGAGCCCCGCACGGCCCGGCCCGCCGAGGAGAGGCGCGCGCACCGGTACGTTCCCGGGGAGCGGTTACCCGTCAGCCCCCCGCATCGGGCACCATTGAGCGCGATGGTTGCTCTTCTCGCGCTCCTGGCGACCCTTGGCGCCTTAGCCGCCACAGGGTTGCTGGTTCAGCGTGCCTACAAGGAACGGCTGCTGTACCTCATCGCGTGGTCGTTGACCCAGGTCGGGCTGACGCTCGCGCTGCTGTGCATGGGCCTCGGCCTCATGATGGGGTTCAACGGCCCGCTGTTCCGCGTCATGGAACTCGGCGCCGCGCTGATCGGGCCGGTCTGGCTCGCTCTCGGCATGATCGAGCTGATCGCGCGGTACGTGCAGGTGCGGTTCGCCGGCTGGCTGTTCGCGATCTCCTACACGGTCGTCGCGATCGTCATCCTGATCCTGGACCCGCTCAAGGGCTCGCTGTCCAAGAGCCTGCCGAAGCCGAGCGCCACCTACGACGCGCTGCCGCTGCTGCTGATCGACGGCGCGCACGTCGTCGCGGTGATCGCGCTGGCGGGATGCACCGGCGTGACCGCGTGGCTGGCCAGCAAGCGCGACCAGGAGGCGGCGGAGCTGCTCATCCCGGTCGCGCTGGTCGCGCTCGCGGGCGTCCTCGTGGTCAGCGGTACCCGCGGGTTCCTGCCCGCGCCCCTCGCGGCGATCGCGCTCGGCGCCGCCGCCGGCCTCGTCTGGTACGGCTCGGTGCGCACGATCCCGGTGTACGAGGAGGGCGACGGCTACGACGAGTACGAGGACGAGCCCGTGACCGGCTACGAGGAGCAGGGCTACCCGTCCGCCGCCAAGGCGGAGCCCGTCCCGGCGCCGACGCCGCCGCCGGATTCCAGGCGCGGCGAGCTGCGCTTTCCCGAACCGGTCGCCGAGGAGTTGCGCTACCCCGTGAACACCAGCATCCCGGAACAGCCTCCGCAGCCCGCCCCGCCCGCTTACCCCGACAATCCGGCCGGGCCGACGGCGATCGACGGAATCGGGAACGTGCTGGAGCAGGCGGCGCTCGGCAGGGCCAGGCCGGGCGCGCCCGGCGGTGAACTGGCGAATGCGTGCGGGCAGATCACCGTCTACACGCTGCTGGACGGGCGCGAGGACGCCTTCGACCGGCTCGCCACCGACCTGGTGAAGGCGGCGCTGGCCGCCGAGCCGGACACGCTGGTCTTCGCCTCCCACGACGTGGTCGGCGCCCCCACGCAGCGGATCTTCTACCAGCTGTTCCGGGACGAGGCGGCGTTCGCCGCGCACCGCCGCCAGCCGCATCTGCAGCGGTTTCTGGCGGAGTCGCGCACCCATGTGCTCGCCACGAACGTCATCGAGCTGAAGCTCGGCCCGGCCAAGATGCCGCTTCCCGCGCCGGAGTTCCCCGGGAGGTGACATGGCGGCGAACATCATGATCACGCTGCTCGGGAAGCCCGGCTGCCACCTGTGCGAGGACGCCCGCGCGGTGATCGAGCGCGTCGCCCGCGACCTGGACGTGCCGTGGGAGGAGCGGGACATCACCCGGTCCGAGGAGGACACCGAGCAGTACTGGGAGCAGATCCCGGTCACGCTGATCAACGGCGTCCAGCATGACTTCTGGCGCGTCGACGAGGACCGCCTCCGCGCGGCGATCGCGAAGCTGCGCTAGCCCGGTATGTCTGGTCGGTCACACCCGCTCTCCGCTCGGCGCCCGGCCCGTAAGCTGGGAAGTCCCTGATGGACGGGCTTTTCGCGGCGTCGTCCGGGGCGGCCGCGGCCCGCGGGACCGGGGGGTGACTTTGTGCGCGTATTCACAAAGGCTTAACCTGGTGGACAGCCCTGGGGCGGTCAGGCCGCGGCCGTGCGGCCGCCACCTGGTCGCGCACGCCGAGGGTCAGGGGACATCCGTGCCCCGTCCCCAGCGTCGAGCCCTAAGAGCAGGCCGTGACACCTCGACAGAACCGCCACCGCGATCGCGCGGGCCGCGGCATCCCCGAAGCCACCGTGGCGCGGCTGCCGGTCTATCTGCGCGCCCTCACCGGGCTGCAGGAGCGCGACGTCGCGACCGTCTCGTCCGAGGAACTGGCCGCGGCGGCCGGCGTCAACTCGGCCAAGCTGCGCAAGGACCTGTCCCACCTGGGCTCCTACGGGACGCGCGGGGTGGGTTATGAGGTCGAGTACCTCGTCTACCAGATCTCCCGCGAGCTCGGCCTCACCCAGGACTGGGTCGTCGCGATCATCGGTGTCGGTAACCTTGGCCGTGCCCTGGCCGGCTACGGCGGTTTCGCGTCCCGCGGCTTCCGCGTCGCCGGCCTGCTCGACGCGGACGAGTCCATCGTCGGACAGGAGATCTCCGGCATGACGGTGGAGCACATCGACAGGCTTGAGGACATGATCGCCGGGCACGGTGTGTCCATCGCCGTGATCGCCACCCCGGCGGGCGCCGCCCAGGGGGTGTGCGACCGCGTGGTGGCCGCCGGCGTGACGAGCGTCCTGAACTTCGCTCCCGTGGTGCTCTCGGTTCCCGACGGGGTCGACGTCCGCAAGGTCGACCTGTCCATCGAACTGCAGATCCTCGCGTTCCACGAGCAGCGCAAGGCCGGCGGGCCGGACGGCTTCGCGCCGCTGGCCGCCGGTGACGCGCCGCCGGGCACCGCTCATTACGTAGAGACGGTGGAAGCATGAGCGGAGCAGGCAGAGACGCGGGAGACGGCAGATGAGCATTCTGGTCGTGGGGCTCAGCCACCGGAGCGCGCCGGTGGCGGTGCTGGAGCGGGCGGCGGTCGCCGGGGACGACCTGGTCAAGCTGCTGCACGCGGTGCACGAGTCCGCGAACGTCGTCGAGGCCGCGATCGTCTCGACGTGCAACCGGGTCGAGATCTACGCGGTCGTCGACAAGTTCCACGGCGGCGTCTCGGCCGTCTCCGACCTGCTGGCCCTGCACTCCGGCGTCCCGATGGACGACCTGTCCCGGCACCTCTACGTCCACTACGAGGAGCGGGCCGTCCAGCACGTGTTCGCGGTGGCGTGCGGGCTGGAGTCGATGGTCGTCGGCGAGGGGCAGATCCTCGGGCAGATCCGGCAGGCGTTCCGGCTCGCGCAGGACGAGGGCACGCTCGGCCGCGATCTGCATGACGTCCTTCAGCAGTCGCTCCGGGTGGGCAAGCGCGCCCACCACGAGACCGGGATCGACAAGGCCGGCGCGTCGCTGGTCAGCGTGGGGCTGGACGTCGCCGTCCGGCATCTCGGGCCGCTGGAGGACGTGCGCGCGCTGGTGGTCGGCGCCGGTTCGATGAGCTCGCTGGCCGCGGCCACGCTGAGCCGGGCCGGAGCGCGCGAGGTGGTGGTGGCCAACCGCACCCACGAGAAGGCGGTGCGTCTCGCCGAGTCGCTGGACGTCCCGTCCCGCGCGATCGAGCTGTCCGTCCTGGACGCGGCCGTCGCCGAGGCCGACCTGGTGGTGTCGTGCACCGGCGCCGCCGGCCTGGTGATCACCGCCGCGCGGCTGGCGGCGCGCGGCGTCGGCTCCGACGGCCGGCCCCGCTTCTTCCTCGACCTGGCGCTGCCGCACGACGTGGAGCGGGCCGTCCGCGACCTGCCGGGCGTCGGGCTGGCCGGGCTGGACGACCTGCGGACCGCGCAGGAGGCCGCGCACGCGATCGGCCCGGAGGCGGTCGAGGCCGTCCGGCGGATCGTGCGCGAGGAGGTCGAGGCGTTCCTCAGTGCCGCCCGCGCCGCCGCGGTCGCCCCGACCGTGGTCGCGCTGCGCAGCAAGGCGGCCGAGGTGGTGGAGGCCGAGCTGACCCGGCTGACCGGGCGGGTGCCCGAGATGGACGGCAAGGCTCGCCGGGAGATCGAGCAGACGGTCCGGCGCGTGGTGGACAAGCTGCTGCACGCGCCGACCGTCCGGGTGAAGGAGCTGGCGGCGGCGCCGGGCGGCGACTCGTACGCCGACGCGCTCCGCGAGCTGTTCGACCTGGATCCGAAGGCCCCCGAGGCGGTCGCCCGCGCGAACATGGGTGAAACCGACACGCGGGACGTGGACGCGGGGTGTGACGACGCCGACTGCGTCAGCCCGGCCTCCGCGCCGGGGGACGTCCCGGTGTCGGATGTCCCTGTGTCGGATGTCACGGTGTCGGATGTCCCGGATGCGGACGTCGCGGTGTCGGACGGCGTGAATGTCGAGACGGTGAACGCGCAAGCCGCGAGCGTCCGGGCGGTCAGTGCCCGCGACGCGGTTCCGGCGCGCGAAGGAGACGAGAAGTGAGTACGGGGAGCAGGGGCCCGCTCCGGCTGGGGACCCGCAAGAGCCTGATGGCGACGACCCAGTCGCAGGGCGTCGCGGACGCGTTGTCGCGGCTGACGGGGCATGCCGTCGAACTGGTCGGGGTAACGACGCAGGGTGATGTCTCCAAGGCCCTGCTCGCCCAGATCGGCGGCACGGGCGTTTTCGTCAACGCGCTCCGCGACAAGGTGCTGTCCGGCGAGGTGGACTTCGCGGTGCACTCGCTGAAGGACCTGCCGACGTCCGAGACGCCCGGGATCGTCCTCGCGGCGACGCCGCTTCGCGACGACCCCCGCGACGCCTTGTGCGGCCCGTCGAAGCTCGCCGACCTGCCGCGCGGCGCGCGCATCGGCACCGGGTCGCCGCGCCGGGTCGCGCAGCTGCGCGCGCTCCGCGCCGACTTGGAGATCGTCCCGATCCGCGGCAACGCCGACACCCGGCTCCGCAAGGTCACCGACGGCGAGCTGGACGCCGTGGTGCTGGCGAACGCCGGCCTGGCGCGGATCGGCCGGCTGGACGCGGTCGGCGAGGTCTTCGACCCGGACCAGATGCTGCCCGCCCCCGGGCAGGGCGCGCTCGCCCTCGAATGCCGCGCCGACCGGGCCGACCTCCGCGCCCTGCTCGAAGCGGTCGACGACCCCGCCACCAGGCGCGCCGTCGTCGCCGAGCGGACGGTGCTGAACGTGCTGGAGGCGGGTTGCTCCGCGCCTGTGGGAACATACGCTGCCGAAGTAGATGAAAGGCTGCATCTTACGGCGACCGTCGCGGCGTACGACGGAAGCCGGCAGGTGCGGCTGTCCGCAAGCGGCCACCCGGACGCCGCTGAGCAGATCGGACGCGACCTCGCGGACCGGCTGCTCGCGCAGGGGGCCGACCAGTTGATGGGGGAGCGCGATTGAGCCCCGCCGCGAAGAGCACGCCCGCCGAGAGCACGAAGTCCGCCGCCGCGAAGTCCGCCGCGTCGAAGTCCGTCGCGACGTCCACCACGAGGAAAGAGCCGCCGCCCGTGCAGGCGCCCGCCGGAACCGGGATCGTCGTGATCGTCGGCATCGGCCCGGGTGATCCCGGGCTGCTGACCCTGCGCGCCGCGACCGAACTGGGGCGCGCCGACACGGTGATCGTGAGCCGGGTGCACTGCCCGGACGAGATCCTGGCGCACTGCCGCCCCGACACGGAGATCGTCGACGTGTCCGAGGGCGACCCGGTCAAGCTCGCCGTGCGGGCCGCCCGGCAGGGCCGCCGCGTCGTCCGACTGAAGCGCGGCGACCCCGGGCTGGCCTGCGGGCTGGCCGACGAGGGCGGCGCGCTGCACAAGGCCGGCGTCCCGTTCGAGGTGGTCCCGGGCGTGTCGTCGGTGACGGCCGTGCCGGGCTACGCCGGCATCCCGCTGACGGACGCCTCGCACCGCGAGGTCCGCGTCATCGACGCCTCCGAGGGCGGCGTCGACTGGGAACGGTTCACCGAGCCGGACGTCACCCTCGTGATCCTCGGCGTCGAGGGCGCGGTCGCCGAGGTCGCCAAGGGCCTGGTGGCGGCGGGACGTCCCGACTCCACCCCGGCCGCGATGACCAGCCTCGGCACCACCACCGACCAGGAGACCGTCGTCTCCACGCTGGGCCGGCTCGCCTCCGCCACCAAGGGCATGGAGACGCCCGCCCTGATCATCGTCGGCGACGTGGTGAACTGGCGCGACAAGCTGTCCTGGTTCGAGACGAAGCCGCTGTTCGGCTGGCGGGTCCTGGTGCCGCGGACGAAGGAGCAGGCCGCGTCGCTGTCGGACCAGCTGCGCGGGTACGGGGCCGTCCCGGACGAGGTACCGACGATCTCCGTCGAGCCGCCGCGCACCCCGCAGCAGATGGACCGCGCCGTGAAGGGCCTGGTCACCGGGCGGTACGAGTGGGTGGTGTTCACCTCCACCAACGCGGTGAAGGCCATCCGGGAGAAGTTCGTCGACTACGGCCTCGACGCCCGCGCGTTCGCCGGCCTGAAGGTCGCCGCCGTCGGTGAGCAGACCGCCGCCGCGCTGGTCGCGTTCGGGATCCAGCCCGACCTCGTCCCGTCCGGGGAGCAGTCCGGCGAGGGCCTCGCCCGCGAGTGGCCGCCCTACGACGAGGACCTCGACCCGATCAACCGGGTGCTGCTGCCGCGCGCCGACATCGCCACCGACGTGCTCATCGCCAGGCTGACCGAGCTCGGCTGGGAGTGCGAGGACGTGACCGCCTACCGGACGGTGCGGGCCGCGCCGCCGCCCGCGCCCATCCGCGAGGCGATCAAGGGCGGCGGGTTCGACGCCGTGCTGTTCACCTCGTCGTCCACGGTGAAGAACCTGATCGGGATCGCCGGCAAGCCGCACAACGTGACGGTGATCGCCGTGATCGGCCCGCAGACGGCGAAGACGGCCGAGGAGTACGGCCTGCGCGTCGACGTCATGGCCGAGAAACCGTCGGTGTCCGCCCTCGCGGAGGCGCTCGCGGAGTACGGTGCCAGGCGGAGGGCGGCCCAGATCGAGGCGGGGGACCCGCTCCGCAAGCCAAGCCAGATGCGCCGGGGGGCCCGGCGCCGGAAGTAGCTCACACAGAGGGATCATGTCTGCTCAGTTCCCCGTCGCCCGCCCGCGGCGGCTGCGCCGTACGCCCGCCCTGCGCCGGATGGTCGCCGAGACCCGGCTCCGCCCGGCCGAGCTGGTGCTGCCCATGTTCGTCAAGGAGGGCATCTCCGAGCCGCAGCCGGTCGGGTCCATGCCGGGCGTGTACCAGCACACCCGCGACAGCCTGCGCAAGGCCGCGCACGAGGCCGCCGACGCCGGCGTCGGCGGCCTCATACTGTTCGGCATCCCGGCCGAGAAGGACGGGACCGGCTCCGCCGCCGACGACCCGGACGGCATCGTCCAGCTCGCGCTGCGCGACCTGTCGTCCGACCTGGGCGACACCACCGTGATCATGACGGACCTGTGCCTGGACGAGTACACCGACCACGGGCACTGCGGCATCCTCACCCCGTCCGGCGAGATCGACAACGACGCCACGCTGGAGCGCTACGCCTCCATCGCGCTGGCGCAGGCCGAGGCGGGCTCCGCCGTCGTCGGCCCGTCCGGGATGATGGACGGCCAGGTCGGCGCGATTCGGACGGCCCTCGACACCGCCGGCCACTCCGAGACCGCGATCCTGTCGTACTCGGTGAAGTACGCCTCCGCGTACTACGGCCCGTTCCGCGAGGCCGCCGAGTGCGCCCCGCAGTTCGGCGACCGCTCCACCCACCAGCAGGATCCGGCCAACGCCGACGAGTCGCTCCGCGAGGTCTTCCTCGACATCGACGAGGGCGCGGACATGGTCATGGTGAAGCCCGCCGGCGCCTATCTCGACATCGTCCGCCGCGTCCGCGACGCCGTGGACGTCCCCGTCGTCGCCTACCAGGTGAGCGGCGAGTACGCGATGATCGAGGCCGCCGCCGAGAAGGGCTGGATCGACCGCGAGCGCACGATCATGGAGTCCCTCCTGTCCATCCGCCGCGCCGGCGCGGACATCGCCCTCACCTACTGGGCGACCGAGGTGGCCCGCCTGCTGGACTGAGGCACCTGTCCCAGGACACATCTCTCTAGTCACTTAGGGTTGTTTTCCGGGGGTTGCCGTGTCCGCGGTTCGGTCCGGCGGGCATCATCGGTAACCAGGAACTCACGGTGCGACCTGGTGCTATGGGGGGCGGAGATGCTGGCGGTCTCGGGGAGCAGACGGCAGAAGGCGGCGCGTGACCGGATGGCCGCGGCGGCGCGGGACTACGCCGATCTGGGGTGGCCCTGCTATCCCGGCGCGCATCCTCCGGCGGGCGGTGACAGGGCGTGTTCGTGCGACCGGATCGGCTGTCCGGACCCCGGCGCGCATCCGGTGTCGGCGGCCTGGGCGCATCAGGCCAGCGTGGACGCCGATGTGATCAAACGGTGGTGGTCGGAGCGTCCGCAGGCCAACATCATCCTGCCGACCGGCCGGGTCTTCGACGTGTTCGACGTCCCGGCCGCGGCCGGGACCATCGCCCTCGACCGGATCGACCGGGACGACGTTCCCGTCGGTCCGGTCGCGTCGTTCGGGGATGACCGGCACCTGTTCTTCGTCGCCACGCGCGGCGCCCCCGTCGACGAGGACGAGTGGTGGTCCTGCCACCTCGACACCTCGCCCGAGGACGTCGTCGAGACGCCGGGGATGCGGTGGCACTGCCGGGAAAGTTACGTCGTCGCGCCGCCGTCCGTCCTGCCGTCCGGGCGTGAGGCCGCCTGGCTGCGTCCGCCGTCCCGCGACCCGCTCCCGGACCCGCTGCGGCTCCTTGAGCTCCTCTCGGACGCCTGCGAGGACGCGTAGGCCCTAGCGAGGCGCCTTGACGGCGGGCTTGCGGCCCCAGTTGTCGTAGGAGCCGTGCTGCATCTGGTTGCGGCCCTTCTCCGGCCCGGCGCGGACCCAGAACTTCACCGGACGGTGGCCCGCGTCGAGCTTGATGGCGAACGCGATCTGCTGGGCGCCGGTCTCCTGCGACATCCGCGCGTACATCGGGCCGACGCCGGGGGCCTGCGCCAGCTTCGCGGCCGGGGCCTCGCCCTCGTAGATCGAACCGGACCTGGTGAGCCTGGTCGCCGCGCGCAGCAGCGCCGTCAGGTTGGCGACGGAGCCGCCCTGGCGCACCTGGTCGCCGGCCGCCGGGTAGCCGCGCCCGCCGAGCGCCGACGACCGCCACTTCTTCCCGGCGCGGATGTACAGCCGGTCCTGGACAATGACGGCCCGCACCGGTTTGCGGGCCGAGCCCGTCCCGGCGAGCGTCATCGTGAAGGACGGCGAACCGCCCTCCACCAGGCCGATCGTCCCCTTGCCGGTGACGGGGAAGCCGCAGCAGCCCGTCTGCCGGTAGCTGAACGCGGCGCCCGGCGCCCCGGCGACCGCCTGCTCGATCTGCGCGATGAGCGGTGCCGGGTTGACGCCGCCGGCCGGCAGCGTCGGCTGCGGGGTGCTGCTCTGCGCCGGGGTCGGCGTCGGCGGGTCCTTGTCGTCCTTCTTCAGCAGCACCAGCGCCGCGGCGGCCACGGCCCCGGCGACGACGAGGACGGCGATGATCGCGAAGACCCAGCGCATCCGGGACCGGCCGCGCCGCGGCCCGCCGGTGACGACCGGGTTGCGGCCGCTGCTGCGGGAGGACTTCGGCTTCGGCCTCGGCGGTTCCGGCTGCTGCGCGGCCTGCGCGGCGAGCTCGGTGAGGCGGCCGCGGCCCTGCGCCTCCCAGGACGGCCCGTAGGCGGAGACGGCGGCCTCCTCCAGGGCGGCCAGGTAGTCGGCGGCCGACTTCGGGCGGTGTGCCGGGTCCTTCGCAAGGCCCTGGTGGATCAGCGCGCGCAGCGGCCCGGGCACCTCGTCGGCCGGGATGGGCGCCTCGCGGTGCTGCCGGGCCATGTTCCGGCCCGTGTACGGGGGATGGCCGGTGAGGCACTCGTAGAAGACCGCGGTGGCGGCGTACAGGTCGGTGGCGACGGTGGCGGGCGCGCCGTCCCACAGCTCGGGCGCCGCGTACTGCGGGCCGTGCTGCGCCTCGGTGCCCGCGGGCGCCGTCGCGAAGTCGGCGAGCCGGGCGTTGCCGTCGCCGTCCATGAGGATGTTCGCCGGGCGCATCGAGCCGTGCACGATGTCGTGTTCGTGCGCCGCCGCGAGCCCGAGGAGCGTTCCGCCCAGCACCGACAGGGCCGCGAGCGGTCCTGTCGGGCCCTGCGCGGCGAGGACCCTGCGCAGGCTGACGCCCTCGATGCTCTGCATCACGATCGCCGCGCCGTCCGCGGTCTCCACGAAGTCGTAGAAGTCGACCACGTTCGGGTCCTCGAGCTGCGACAGGTTCCGGGCGGTCGCCCGGAACCGCGCCAGAAACGCCTCGTCGGCGCCGATCGCGCCGTCGAGGTACTTGATCGCAACCCGTGTGCTGGTGAGGTCGTCGACCGCCAGCACCACCCGGCCCGAGGCGCCGCCCCCCAGCTCCCGCTCGTGGGTGAAGCCCGGGACCGTCCAGCCGTCAACCACGGTGAAAGCCATCCCTCCGATGTCGTACTTGGTGGAATATCGGCCCGTACGCCGTGAGGTCAAGGCAAGTCGCCGAACTGCAACTGAGAGACTGGAAAAGTGACTGGTATCGATCACTCCCAGCAGCTGTTCGACCGTTCCGCCGCGGTGGTCCCCGGCGGCGTCAACTCGCCGGTGCGGGCGTTCGGCGCCGTCGGCGGGACGCCCCGCTTCATGGAGTCGGCGCGCGGCCCGTACCTGACGGACGCCGACGGGAACACCTACGTCGACCTGGTGTGCTCGTGGGGGCCGCTGATCCTCGGCCACGCCCATCCGGCCGTCGTGGAGGCGGTGCGGAACGCGGCGGGCCACGGCACCTCCTACGGCGCGCCGACGCGGGGCGAGGTCGAGCTCGCCGAGGAGATCGTCGCCCGGACGCCGGCGGCGATGGTCCGGCTGGTCAACTCGGGCACCGAGGCGACGATGTCGGCGATCCGGCTGGCGCGCGGGTTCACCGGCCGCACCAAGATCGTGAAGTTCGCGGGCTGCTACCACGGGCACGTCGACTCGCTGCTCGCCGCGGCCGGCTCCGGTGTCGCCACGTTCGGGCTCCCCGACACCCCGGGCGTGACCGGCGCGACCACCGCGGACACGCTGATCCTCCCCTACAACGACGTCGCGGCGGTGGAGACGGCGTTCGACGAGCACGGCAACGACATCGCCTGCGTCATCACCGAGGCGGTGCCGTGCAACATGGGCGTCGTCCCGCCGCTGGCCGGGTTCAACGCGCTGCTGAAGCGGCTCTGCGAGCGGTACGGCGCGCTGCTGGTCGTCGACGAGGTGCTCACCGGCTTCCGGGCGTCCAGGTCCGGGTGGTACGGGATCGAGGGCGTGCCGGGCGACCTGATGACGTTCGGGAAGGTGATGGGCGGCGGGCTGCCCGCCGCCGCGTTCGGCGGGCGCGCCGACATCATGGACCACCTCGCCCCCGCCGGGCCCGTCTACCAGGCAGGCACCCTGTCGGGGAACCCGCTCGCCACCGCCGCCGGGCTCGCGACGCTGCGGCACGCCACGGACGAGGTGTACGCCGCGATCGACCGGTCGGCGGAGATCGTGTCGAAGGCCGCGTCCGAAGCGCTGGAGCGGGAGGGCGTCCCGCATTCGGTGCAGAACGCCGGCAACCTGTTCTCGGTCTTCTTCAGTGAAGGGCCGGTGGGCGATTTCGCCGCCGCGCAGCGCCAGGACTCCAAGGCGTACGCCGCCTTCTTCCACGCCGCCCTGGAACACGGCGTCTACCTTCCGCCGTCCGCGTACGAGGTGTGGTTCCTGTCGTCCGCGCATGACGAGGAGGCTCTGGGCCGCGTCCTGGACGCCCTCCCGCACGCCGCCCGAGCCGCGGCCCAGGCCGCGTCCTAGAGGCGTTCCAGGGCCGTCCTAGGCGGGCAGGAACGGAACGCCTTCATCGCGGCAGAGACCGATTCGGGACGCGGAGCGTGCAGGGGAGCGCGCACCGCGGGCTCGTCGATCAGCCCTTCCTCCGCCAGGCATGCCTTGAGGACCGCCGGGGACGGTTCACCGAACAGCGCCTCGGCCATCGGCAGCAGTGCGTTGTGGAACGCCAGTGCGCGCGCCGCGTACCCGTCGCGTGTCGCTCGCGCCATCGCGGCGTAGGCGGCCGGTGCGAGGCACGCGCACGCCGCGACGCCCCCGGACGCGCCGAGCTGGAGCATGGGGTAGATGTACGCGTCGTCCCCCGACAGGATCGACTTGCCCGGGTTGGACGCCAGCATGGCGAGGGTGTCCTGGTCGATCGCGCCCGCGCAGTGCTTCATGGCGACGACGCAGTCGAGGGCGAGGATCTCCACGAGGGTGGAGGCGGACAGCTGCTTCCCCGTCCGGTACGGGACGTTGTACGGGACGAGCGGGACGTCCACGGCGGCGCCGATCGCGGTGAAGTGGTCGACGATCCCCTCGTCCGACGGCCGCAGGTAGTACGGGACGACGACGAGCAGCGCGTCCGCCAGCGGCGCGCGCTCTCGGGCCTGCCGGATCGAGTCCTCGGTGCCCATCGTCCCCGCGCCGACGGTCAGCGGTGTCCCGTGCTCGATGGAGACGGCGCGGCACACCTCCAGCACCGTCCGCTGCTCGGCGGGGCTCAGCAGGGCCGCCTCACCCGTCGTGCCCAGCGCGACCAGACCCGCCGCGCCGTTCTCCAGGCAGTGGACGGCGAGGCGTTCGAGCGACTTGGCGTCCACGTCACCCGAGCGGGTGAACGGCGTGACGAGCGACGCGTGGATTCCGTGCATGAGGTCTCACCTCGTTCGGACGGGTTCCCCGGCGACCGGGGCGATGTCGATGCGGGAGCGCAGGCGGATGCTGCCGGCGGCGACGCCCGAGATGATCAGGGCGGCGCCGGCGAGCCGCGTCGCGTCCACGTGCTCGTCCAGCAGGAGGGCCGCCGAGAGGAGCCCGAACGGCGGGACGAGCAGCGAGTACATGGCGACCGTGCTCGCCTCGTACCGGCGCATCAGCCAGCCCCAGGCGCCGAAGCAGAACAGCGTGGAGACGTAGGCGATGAACGCCATCGAGCCGAGGCCGGCGAGGGACAGGTCGCGCACCGCGTCCGGCGCGGCCCCCGGCCCCTCGAAGATCAGCGACAGGGCGAGGAGCGGGAGCGGCGGCACCAGGGACATCCAGACCATGAACCCGAAGGCGTCGACCGGCTCTCCGGCGGACTGGTTCATCCGCCGCATGGCGACGTTGGCGAGCCCCCAGCTCGCCGCCGCGAGCAGGCAGATCAGGAACGCGCCGACCGGGCTGCCGCCCTCGGCCTGGGCGACGCCGAGCAGCGTGACGCCGCCGAACGCGACGACCATGCCGGCGATCTGCCGGGCACCCGGGCGCTCACGCAGCAGCAGGCCGGCGAACAGCGCCGTGAAGATCGCCTGGATCTGCAGCACGACCGACGCCAGGCCGGCGGGCATGCCCATGCTCATGCCGAGGAACAGCAGGCCGAACTGCCCCACGCCGAGCGGCAGGCCGACCAGCAGGAGCCAGCGGGCGGCGACCGGCGGCCGGCGGACGAAGAAGACCGCGGGCACTGCCGCGGCCGTGAACCGCAGGGCGGCCATCAGCAGCGGCGGGAGGTCGTCCAGGGCCACCTTGATCGGGACGAAGTTGAAACCCCACAGCGCGGCGATCAGGGTGGCCAGCAGGACGTGGCGCGATCTCATGTCTCGATCGTGAGGAAACTCTCGCTTTAGGACAAGCGAGAACTTCTTGACACCTCGTTTTAGTATTGCTTCATGCTTGATCTGGAACGGCTGCGCGCCCTGCACTCCGTCGCGACCTACGGCTCGGTCAGCGCCGCCGCGGACGTGCTCCACGTCACCACCTCGGCCGTCTCCCAGCAACTCGCCAAGCTGGAGCGGGAGACCGGCCAGAAGCTCCTCGAACGCAACGGCCGCGGCGTCCGCCTCACCGACGCCGCCGAACTGCTCGTCGCGCACGCGGAGCGGATCCTGTCGCTCGTCGAGCAGGCGCAGGCCGACCTGGAGGCGCACCGCGGCTCCGTCGTCGGCCGGCTCACCGTCGCGGCGTTCCCCACCGCGATCCGCGGGCTGATGCCCGCCGGGCTGCGCGCGCTCCGCACCGACCATCCCGACCTGCGCGTCCTGCTCCGCGAGGAGGACCCGATGCGCAGCATGCCGCTCGTGCTGCGCGGCGACTACGACATGGCCGTCGTCCAGGACTGGAACAACGAGCCGCTCCCGCTCCCCGAAGGCCTGCACAAGGGCGTCATCTGCGACGACGTCGCGGACGTGGCGCTGCCGTCGGGGCACGATCTGGCCGGACGCGACACGATCGACCTCAAGGAGCTGGCCGGCGACCCGTGGATCAGCTCCTCACCCGACAGCATCTGCTGCGACTGGCTCATGCGGACGCTCCGCGCCATCGACAGCGAACCCAGGATCGACCACATGGCCTACGAGTTCGCCACGCAGCTGTCCCTGGTGGCCGCCGGGCTCGGCAACGTGATCCTGCCCCGCCTCGGCCGCTGCGACGTCCCGCCCGGCGTCGCGATCGTCCCGCTGTCGGCCCCGCTGTCGCGCCGCGTCTACGCGGTGTGGCGGGAGGAGGCGGCCCGCCGCCCCGCGATCCGCGCCGTGGTCACCGCGCTGCGCTCCGCCGTCCCGGCGGGTGCTCAGGCGCTTGCGGGCGTGCCCGGCTGACCCGTCCGAACCGCCCGCCGGAAACGACCGTCATATCGGTCGGTTTTCGTGATCGGAATGTGGCGGAGGGTACGTGGACGACGCGTGGCGGGTCGACGGATTCGCGGAGGTGCGGGAGCTCGGCGCGGGCGCCCAGGGACGGGTGGTGCTCGCCCGGCACGAGGCGTCCGGGACGCCCGTCGCGATCAAGTACCTGGCCGCGCGGGCGGACGAGGACGACCGGGAGCGGCTGCGGCACGAGGCCCGGATGCTCGGCCAGGCGGACAGCCCGCACGTGGCGCGGCTCTTCCAGCTCGTCGAGGGGCCGGACACCGCCGCGATCATCATGGAGGCCGTCGACGGGGTCTCCCTCAAGGAACTGCTGGAACGGCACGGGGCGCTCGCCCCCGAGGCGGCGCTGACCGTCCTCAAGGGCTCCCTGCTGGGCCTCGCGGCCGCGCACGGGGTCGGCGTCGTCCACCGCGACTACAAGCCCGCGAACGTCGTCGTCCCGGCGGACGGGCGCAGCCGCCTCGTCGACTTCGGCATCGCCACCCCGGCCGGGCAGGAGGCGGGCGGCGCCGGCACCCCCTACTACATGGCGCCGGAGCAATGGAGCCGGCACGTCCCGACGCCCGCGTCCGACGTGTACGCGGCCACGTGCGTGTTCGTGGAGTGCGTCAGTGGACGGCGGCCGTACACCGGGGGCCGGGTGGAGCTGATGCGGGCCCATCTGACCGGCGCGGTGCCGGTCGAGGCGGTGCCCGAGCCGCTGCGTCCGCTCGTCCTGCGCGGCATGGCCAAGGCGGTGGAGGACCGTCCGGACGGCGCCGCGGCGTTCGTGGAGGATCTTGAGCGCGTCGCCGGCGAAGCCTACGGCCAGGAGTGGGAGTCGCGGGGCGTCAGGGCCCTGTCCGCTTCCGCCGTCGCCCTGGCCGCGCTGTTCCCGCTCGCCGCCTGGATGATGCCCGGCGTGGCGGGCACCGCCTCCGTCGCGGGGACGGCGGCGGGCGTGACCGGCACGGCGTCCGCGGCCGGGCAGGCGGCCGGGCACGTCGCCGGGCACGCGGCCGGGGCGGGGAAGCTCGCCGGGGCCTCCGCCGTGAAGGCGTTCCTCGGCAGCGGTGCGGGCATGACGGCCGCCGCGGTCGGGACGGTCGTGGTCGTCGGGGCCGGCGCCGTCGCCGTCCAGGAGGTCACCAAGAAGGACCCCGCGCCGAGGCCGAGCGTCGCGGTCAGGACCGTGGCGGACGTGCGGACGTGCCCCGCCACCGGCCCGGCCGGCGAGGTCCTGACGACACCGGCCGGGCCCGCGAAGGTGACGCTCCCGGCGCAGGTGAGACTGCCGAAGGACACGACCGTGTACCGGACGGGCGAGGGACTGGTGATCGGTCCCTCGAACGTCCGGTGCGAGTCCTCGATGGGGGCGAACGGGGGCGGCACCACGATCGGCGATTTCCGGACGGCGCGGGTCGTGCAGTTCTGGCAGGGGTCGGTCGGCGGGATCAGAACCCAGCTCTGCGAGTACTTCCCGGACTCGCCCCAGGCGCAGAAGGAACGCGCGGAGGGCAACGAGTGCACGTCCACGGTGTCGTCCCGGCAGGCGCTGCCGACCGGGGTGCCCGGAATCCAGGCGGTCCTCACGCGCGGGCCGGCGACCGACGACCTGCCGCCGTCGCCCGCGGTCCAGGCGCAGGTGGTCGTCCTGACGTCGCGTGGGCTGGCGTGGCCCCTCACCTGCACGGCTCCCCTGTCCCACGCCGACATCTGCAACGCCGCGCTGACCTACTGGTTCGTCCAGGGACTGGGGAACGCCAAGCCCGCCAAGGCCGACCTCGACCGGGCCGCCGAGCGCATCGCGGCATACGTCGCGTCCACCCGCATATGACCGCCCCGGGGCAGCGACCGGAGGGCACGCCCGGTGGACGGGACGACCGGGCCGCGCGGGTAATCTGACCGCGATGACTGACACGACTACCGTTCACCTGCTGCGGCACGGTGAGGTGCACAATCCCGAAGGCATCCTTTACGGGCGGCTTCCCGGCTATCGCCTCAGCGAGGACGGCGTCCTCATGGCGAAGGCCGCCGCCAAGTGGTTCGCCGAGCGGGACGTCACCGCACTGTTCTCGTCGCCGATGCAGCGGGCGCTGGAGACGGCCGCGCCGCTCGCGGACGCGCTGGACCTGCCCGTGACGGTGGACGACCGGCTGATCGAGGCGGGCAACCACTTCGAGGGGCTGACGTTCGGGGCCGGGGCCGGCTCGCTGCGCCGTCCAGAGCACTGGCGGCATCTGGTCAATCCGTTCCGGCCGTCGTGGGGCGAGCCCTACAGGGAACTCGCCGCCCGGATGCGCGCGGCCGTGATCAGGGCGCGCGAGGCGGCGCGCGGACACGAGGCCGTGTGCGTCAGCCACCAGCTGCCGATCTGGATCCTGCGGAGGCACGCCGAGCACCGCCGGCTCTGGCACCACCCGAGCCACCGGGAGTGCTCGCTGGCCAGCCTCACGAGCCTGACGTTCGAGGGTCATCGGCTGGTCGAGGTCGCCTACTGCGAGCCCGCCGCCGGGATCGCGAAGGGACCCAGTGTCGCGGGCGCCTGACCGCACCGCTAAGTTGTACTACGTCCCGTAGTAGTAGGAGGAGGGGCACGTGAACCCCCGCCGAATCGCCCTGCCCCGAGCTCGCGCCACCGCCGCCGTCACCGCGGCCGTCGCGCTCGGCGGGCTGCTGGCCGGCTGTGCCGGGACGAACGCCTCCGGGAGCGGCCCCGACGGCGGCGACAACCGCTTCATCTCCGGCGACGGGAACGTGACGCAGTACGGGCCGGCCGACCGCAAGACCGTCCAGAACGTGACCGGGGAGCGGCTCGACGGCAAGGCGTTCAAGCTCGCCGACTTCAAGGGCAAGGTCGTCGTCGTCAACTTCTGGGCGTCGTGGTGCGCGCCCTGCCGCGGCGAGGCTCCGTCCCTTGAGCACGTCTACGACGAGAACAAGGCGCAGGGGGTCGAGTTCCTCGGCGTCAACTTCAAGGACTCCAAGGCCAACGCGCAGGCGTTCGAGCGCAAGCTCAAGGTCGGCTACCCGAGCCTGTTCGACGCGGACGGCCAGGTGACGCTGGCGTTCCGGGAGGTCCCGCCGAGTGCGATCCCGAGCACGCTCGTCCTCGACCGGCAGGGCCGCGTCGCCGCCCGCGTCATCGGCGCGACGACGTACTCCAAGCTGAACCCCCTGGTCGCCAAGGTCCGCGCGGAAAAGTGAGCACGTCGCGGAGGAACGCCTGCCCGCCGCCGAGCGGAGCGACGCCATGAGCACGGTCGGCGAGACGGTCGTGAGCGGGTCGCTCGTGGCGGCGGCGCCGCTGGCGGCCCTCGCCGGGCTCGTCTCGTTCGCCTCGCCGTGCGTCCTGCCGCTGGTTCCCGGCTACCTGTCGTACGTGACGGGCATGACCGGCGTCGACCTCGCCGAGCAGCGGCGCGGACGGCTCCTCGCCGGCGTGCTGCTGTTCGTCGCGGGCTTCAGCGCCGTGTTCGTCAGC
Organism: Spirillospora sp. CA-128828; assembly: GCF_050945415.1. Taxonomy (NCBI): domain Bacteria; kingdom Bacillati; phylum Actinomycetota; class Actinomycetes; order Streptosporangiales; family Thermomonosporaceae; genus Spirillospora; species Spirillospora sp. CA-128828. The sequence goes on along the minus strand of NZ_CP191986.1, from coordinate 8,910,406 downwards.
TACGGGGTCGTCTTCGGCGGCCTCGGCCGGTGGCTGCTGGAGTACCAGGACACGATCACCCGCGTCCTCGGCGTCGTCACGATCGTGTTCGGTCTCGCGTTCATGGGGTTCGTCCCGGGCTTGCAGCGGACGCTGAAGTCGGGGCGCCTCCCGGCGGCCGGGCTCGCCGGGGCGCCGCTCCTCGGGGTCTTGTTCGGGCTTGGCTGGACGCCGTGCATCGGCCCGACGCTCGGGGCCGTGCAGGGGCTCGCCATCACCGAGGCGAGCGCCGGGCGGGGCGCACTGCTCTCACTGGCGTACTGTGCGGGTCTCGGACTGCCGTTCGTGGCCACCGCGATCGCCTACCGGCGGGCGCTCGGCGCGTTCGGCGCCGTGAAGCGCCACTACCCCCTGGTCATGCGGATCGGCGGGGGGATGCTCGTCCTCATCGGGGTGCTGCTCGTGAGCGGCCTGTGGGGTGACCTGACCATCGAGCTGAGGTCGTGGATCAGCGGCTTCGAACCGGTGATTTGAGATGACTACCGACCACGTCAAGGAATCCGGCACCGAGGCGCCCGCCGCGCGGCAGGCGCCCGAGGAGGTGCCGCGCCCCAGGGGCATCGGCCCGCTCGGCTGGCTGCGCTGGGGCTGGCGGCAGCTCACCACGATGCGGACCGCGCTGGTCCTGCTGTTCCTGGTGGCGCTCGGCGCGGTGCCGGGGTCGATCCTGCCGCAGCGCGGACAGGCCCCCGAGAAGGTCGCGGCCTATCTGGACGAGCACAAGACGCTCGGGCCGTGGCTGGACAAGCTCTCGATGTTCGACGTGTTCGCCGCGCCCTGGTTCGCGGCGATCTACATCCTGCTGTTCGTCTCGCTGGCCGGCTGCGTCGTCCCGCGCGCGGTCAAGCACTACCGGTCGATGCGGGCCCGGCCGCCGGCGGCGCCCCGCAACCTCGGCCGGCTGCCGCAGTCCGCGACGTACGAGACGGACACGGCCGCGGACGACGTCCTCGCCGAGGCCCGCAAGCTCCTGCGCGGACGCCGGTTCCGGGTGGACGTCGCCGACGGCGCCGCGTCCGCCGAGAAGGGCTACCTGGGCGAGACGGGCAACCTGCTCTTCCACCTGGCGTTGCTGGCACTGCTGTTCGCCCTCGGCCTGGGCAACCTGTTCGGCTACCGGGGCGATGTGCTTCTGACCGAAGACAAGACGTTCGCCAACTCGCTCAGCCAGTACGACCAGTTCACGCCGGGACGTGCCTTCAAGGGCGGCGAGCTCGCCCCGTTCACGGTCACGCTGGACGACTTCAAGGCGGCGTACGAGACCAAGGGCGACAAGCGCGGCCAGGCGACCTCGTTCGACGGCCACATCCGCTACCGGGCCACCCCGGGCGGCAAGGAGAAGCCCTACGACCTGCGGATCAACCATCCGCTGAAGGTCGGCGGCGCGAAGGTGTACCTGCTCGGCCACGGCTACGCGCCGGTGTTCACCGTGCGGGACGCCAAGGGCAACATCGCGTTCCAGGACTCGGTGCCCTTTCTGGAGATGGAGCCGCGGAACATGACGTCCGAGGGCGTCATCAAGGTTCCGGACGCGGAGCCCGACCAGCTCGCCTTCTACGCGATCCTGTGGCCGACCGCCGTCGCCAGCGAGGACGGCAAGCAGATCGTCTCGGCGTTCCCCGCGCCGATCCGCCCGGTCGTCACGATCTCCTCGTTCAAGGGCGACATCGGCCTGGACTCCGGAGCCCCCCAGTCGGTCTACAAGCTGGAGGGCATCGGCAAGACCCTGCAGCCGATCAAGGGCGGGCAGAAGCTGCTGGAGCCGGGGGAGACGTTCCAGCTGCCCGGCGGCGCCGGCTCGGTCAGGTTCGACGGGCTCAAGGAGTACATGACCATGTCGGTCAACCACGACCCGGGACGCATCCCCGCGCTGATCGCGGCGGTCCTCGCGGTGCTGGGCGTGGCGACCTCGTTCATGGTCCGGCGGCGCAGGGTGTGGGTCCGTGCGAGCGCCGGAGAGGGCGGGCGTACGGTGGTGGAGGTCGGCGGCCTCACACTGGGGAACCCGACCTCGGAGTTCGACGACATCGTGGCCGCGCTGCGCGGACCGGAGGACGGGCCCGGATCCGAGCCCGGTGAGACCGAGCCCCCGACCGATCGGGATTCCGGGTCGGCCGACGAACCTAAGGAGTGACGAGGTGAGCAACGCCGACCTCGCGAACCTGAGCGACAAGCTCATGCTGACCACCGTGGTGATGTACATCGTCGCGCTGGTCGCCTACGCCGCCGACCTGGGCTTCGGCCGCAGCCGCGGGGCGGCGGAGACCGTCGCCGCGAAGGCGGACGCGAAGGTGCTGGTGGGCGCCGCCGGGGCCGGGACCGCGGACGGCGCCGCCGCGAAGGACGACGTCCCCGCCACCGCGCAGGACGTGTCGGACGAGCGGGCCCGGGTCGACTGGATCCGGCTCGCCGTCCTGCTGAACGTGCTCGGCTGGGGCGCGCACCTCGGCGTCCTGGTGACCCGCGGGCTGGCCGCGAACCGGTGGCCGTGGGGGAACATGTACGAGTTCCTCACCGCCATCTCCTTCGCCGCCGTCACCGCGTTCATCGTCGTGATGCTCCGCTACAAGGCGCGGTTCCTCGGCGCGTTCGTCATGGCCGCCGCGGTCATCGCGCTGGGGGTCGCCAACATCTGGCTGTACGACTCGGTGGGCCCGGTCAGCCCGGCGCTGAACTCCTACTGGATCGCCATCCACGTCACCGCCGCGATCACCGCGACCGGCTCGTTCACCGTCGCGGGCGCCGCCACGATCCTGTACCTGGTGAAGGAGCGGGCCGAGTCGCGCGGAAAGGTCGCGGCGGACGGCGTGCTGTCCCGCATCCCGTCGGTGGAGAGCCTCGACCGCCTGTCGATGCGGGTCACGATGTTCGCGTTCCCGATCTGGACGGCCGCGATCATCATGGGCGCCATCTGGGCCGACCAGGCGTGGGGCCGCTACTGGGGCTGGGACCCGAAGGAGATCTGGTCCTTCGTCACCTGGATCGTCTACGCCGCGTACCTGCACGCCCGCGCCACCGCCGGCTGGAAGGGCCGCAAGGCCGCGATCCTGTCGCTGCTCGCCTTCGCCGCGCTGCTCTTCAACTTCTTCGGCGTGAACTACATGTTCTCCGGCCTGCACTCCTACGCCTGACGGAGGCCGGACCGCCGGCGGCCCGTGACTCCCGGGGATGACGGCATGTCGGGTTCCGGCTTACCCTGCCTCCGGGACCCGGTCCAGCGGCGAGCGCCGCTCGATACCCCCGCGGGTCCCGCTGACAGAGGAGCCCGATGCGCTTCAAAGGCGTGCACCGCAAACCCCGGGAGCCGAGATCCCGGGAGGCGTTCCGCGGCGGCCGGGTCCGCGCGGTCGGGGACGAGGTGTCGTACGCCCCGTCCCCGCCCGACTCGGGGCAGGTGCGGCCGCGCAGCAACCAGCCGCGCGACCGGTTCGGCCGGTTCCGCAAGGCGGGTCGCGACGACGACTACGCGCTCCGCCCGGACCGCCAGGGCGACGCCCCGGTCGACACCGCGGGCGGCCCGCGCGGGCTCACCGGCCGGTTCGGGCGGCGCGCTAAGCCGCGGGCGGGCGACTACTCGTGGCGCGACTTCGAGCTCGACGACGACCGGCTGCGCGTGGAGCCGTACCCGCCGGGCATGCCGCACGCCGCCGACGGCCGCCGGAACTGCGGCGTCCTGGAGAGCGTCCTCTACCGGCAGTGGGACGTCCGGGAGGGCCCGCCGACACCCGAGGTGATCGGCGCGGTGGACAGCCTGGCGTCGCTGCCCGAGCCGCTGAAGGAGAAGCTCGCGAGCGGGCTCGACGGCATCTACGTCGGGCCCGGCGGCGTCCCGCAGCTGGACGACATGGGCCACCTGCGCGACCGTCCGCTGCCCTCGGGCCGCGCCACCTGGGACATCTGCGCCGGCGCCTACGGCGACCGCAAGATCGTCGTGGGGGACCGGCCGTCCCCGACCCCGGACGTGATGCTGCACGAGGTCGGCCACGCGCTCGACGACATCGACGGCGACGACGGCGAGTGGACGTCCGACAGCCCCGCCTTCCGGAAGCTGTACGAGGAGTGCCGTCCGCACCTCGCGAGCGAGTTCCACAAGCAGCCGGACGCGCTCGGCCGCCGCGAGTTCTTCGCCGACGCGTTCGCCGCGATCTCGTCCCGGCAGCGTCCGGCGCTGGTGGATATGCTCGCCGGCGACATCCGGCAGGCCCTTGAGGTCATGCTCTTCTTCAACCGCAGGTACGGGATCTAGGACACCGTGATGGCAGGACGCGCGGCGACAGACGGCGAAGGTGGACGACGATGCACGTGATCCGGCTCCCCGACGGCACGCTCCTCGTTCCGCACAGCGTTCTCTCCGACGCCGGCGAGTCCGGGCCCGAGGCGCGCGGCGAACGGATCATCGCCGACGCGTACGTCGAGATCGGGCCGGACGACCCGGACTACGAGCGGCTTCTCCCCGGGTCGGTCACCGCGGAGGAAATGGAGGCCGCGCGGCGCCGCTGGCGGGACGAGGACGCGGAGCTCGCGCGCCTGTTCGAGGAATGGGAGGCGGGTAACGCCCAAGAGGAGTGAGCGGGAAGGAGCGAGACCGCGGGGCGTGGGAGGAGACGCCCCGGCCGCCCGGGCGAGGACTGCCTTCGGCGCGGCGGTCCGGGCGGCTCAGGGGCCTGCTAGCGGGCCGAATGCTCGGCGACGGGCTCCTCGCCGCGCAGCAGCGCGTGCACCTCGGACTCGCGGAAGCGCCGGTGGCCTCCCGGAGTGCGGATGCTGCTGATCCGGCCCGCGGCGGCCCACCGGGTGACCGTCTTCGGGTCGACCCGGAAGAGGGCGGCGACCTCCCCTGGGGTCAGCAGGCGCTCGCTCGTGCTCTCCACGTTTTCTCTCCCCCTTTGTCCCGCTCTCGGCGCGGGTGGACTGTTTAACAGTGTGGCGGGTCAAGACCGATTTCTCCCTTGTTTTCGCAAAAGATCACCGACGGTAATTCGCCGAGCTGGAGCGATGACGGACGGTGATCGCGGCATCGGTCACTGTGATCACGCTGACCCCGTTTGACCTGCCATGTCACGCCTGGAAGGCCCCTGCGGACCGCCGCTCGAAGTAGTCTCCGACCATGTCCGATCTTGTTTCGCTGCCGGAGATCGAGCGGGCCGCCGAGCGCATCGCGGGCGTCGCCGTCCGGACGCCGCTCGTCCCGTTCCCGCGCGACCCCGCCCCCGCCGGAGCCGGCGGGCCGGCGCTGCTGGTGAAGGCCGAGTCGCTGCAGCCGATCGGCGCCTTCAAACTGCGCGGCGCGTACTCCGCCATCTCGTCCCTCGACCCGGAGGAGCGTGCGCGCGGCGTGGTGACGCACTCCAGCGGCAACCACGCGCAGGCCGTCGCCTACGCGGCCCGCGCCCTCGGCACCAAGGCCGTCCTGGTCATGCCGCACACCACCCCGGGCGTGAAGGTCGACGCGTGCATCGCGCTCGGCGCCGAGGTCGTCTACGTCGAGCCGACCTCGCGGGCCCGGGCCGAGACCGCGGGCAAGCTCGCCGCCGCGCACGGCTTCACGATGATCCCGCCCTACGACGACGCGCGGATCATCGCGGGCCAGGGCACCACCGGAATGGAGATCGTCCAGGACCGCCCGGACGTGGACGTCGTGCTCGTCCCGGTCAGCGGCGGCGGCCTCATCGCCGGTGTCTCCGCCGCGGTCAAGGCGCTGCGCCCGGAGGCGAAGGTGATCGGCGTCGAGCCGGAGCTCGCCGCGGACGCCCGCGACTCGATGGCCGCCGGACGCCCCGTCTCCTGGGGAGCGGAGGAGACCGGCCGCACCATCGCCGACGCCCTGCGCGTCCAGCAGGTCGGCGACCTGCCGTTCGCGCACATGCGCGCACACGTGGACGGCATCGTCACCGTCACCGAGGACGAGATCCGCCGGACCATGCGCCGCCTCGCCCGGGAGGCCCGGCTCATCGCCGAACCGGCCGGCGCCGTCGCCACCGCCGCCTACCTCCACCACCGCGCGGAACTCCCCGAGGGCCGCACCTACGTCTCGATCCTCTCCGGCGGCAACGTGGACCCGGCCCTCTTCCTGGACGTGCTGCGTTAGCCCGGGAGGCGACCCCGCGGAGAGATCGTTGACGTGCGGGGTTAGGCTCGGGGGGTCATGCGTTCCGTCATTCTCTACACCGCCGCGCGCCTCACGATCTTCGCGGCGACCGCGGGCGTGCTCGCGCTCTTCGGGGCCCGCGGGTTCCTGCTTCTGCTGCTCGCCCTGCTGATCAGCGGGATCGTCAGCTACGTTCTGCTGTCCGGGCAGCGTGACCGGATGTCCGCCGTGGTCGTCCGGGGCGTCCGCGCCCAGCGGGAGAGGTTCGAGAAGTCGGTCAGCAAAGAAGACGGGGTGCGTCCCCGCACGGACTGACCCGCGAGCCCGCGCGTCCGGGGCTCCCCGCTTGCTTCTAGGGTGGGGTCATGACCCGCGCTTCACTCGACAAGCAGCCCGCCGACGTCGCGGCGATGTTCGACGGCACCGCCGAGCGGTACGACCTGCTGAACACGCTGATGACCGGTGGTCAGGACCGGCGGTGGCGGCGGGAGGTCGTCCGGGCGCTGGAGGCCAGGCCGGGTGAGCGGATCCTCGATCTCGCGGCCGGGACCGGAACCTCGTCGGTCCCGTTCGCCGAGGCCGGCGCCGACACGGTGGCGTGCGACTTCTCGCTCGGCATGCTGCGCGTCGGGGTGCGGCGGCAGACGGGCGTCCGAGGGCTGAGGTTCGTGGCGGGGGACGCGCTGCGCCTCCCCTTCGCGGACGGCTCGTTCGACGCCGTCACGATCTCGTTCGGGCTCCGCAACGTCGCCGACACCGGCCGTGCCCTGCGTGAGCTGCGCAGGGTCGCGAGGCCCGGCGGGCGGCTGCTGGTCTGCGAGGTGAGCCACCCCCCGAACGCGCTACTGGCGCTCGGCCACAAGGCGCATCTCCGGTACGGGCTGCCGCTGCTGGCGCGGGTCAGCTCCAATCCCGGCTCCTACCGGTACCTGGCCGAGTCGACGCTGGCCTGGCCCGACCAGGCGGCGCTGGCGCGGCTGATCCAGGAAGCGGGCTGGGGCGATGTGCGCTGGCGCGATCTCACGTTCGGGGTGGCCGCGATGCACCGCGCAGTCAACCCCGGCTGACATTCCGCGGCCGGTGGGTTCGGACCGGTCCAAACTTGGACCACCCCAGAAGTACCCACCAGTCGTGATAAAGGAATAGACTCCCCACCGGATCCTTGTGAAGTACTTCACAAGCGAACGAGCGAAGAGGACCACCGTGACCGACTCCACCCGACACGCGGACGTCATCGTCGTCGGGGCAGGCCCCGCCGGATCGTCGACCGCCTACTGGCTCGCGCAGGCCGGCCTGGACGTCTTCCTGCTGGAGAAGGCCACCTTCCCGCGCGACAAGATCTGCGGCGACGGTCTCACCCCCCGGGCCGTCCGCGCCCTCATCGGCATGGGCGTCGACATCAACGACCCGGGCTGGGGGCGCAACAAGGGGCTGCGCATCTACGGCGGCGGCGTGAAGGTCGAGCTGCCCTGGCCGGAGCTCGCCTCGTTCCCCGACTTCGGGCTCGTCCGCAAGCGCACCGACCTCGACCAGCTGCTCGCCGAGCACGCCGCCAAGGCCGGCGCGCAGCTGCTCCAGGGATGCACGGTGACCGGCCCGATCGTGGACGAGCGCACCGACCGCATCATCGGCGTGACCGCCGACTACGAGGGCGGCGAGATCGAGTTCCGCGCCCCGCTGGTCGTCGCGGCCGACGGCAACTCCACCAGGCTGTCGCTCGCCATGGGGCTGCGGCGGCGTGAGGACCGGCCGATGGGCGTCGCGGTCCGCCGCTACTTCCAGACCCCGCGCCACGACGACGACTTCATGGAGGCGTGGCTGGAGCTGTGGGACGGTCAGCGCCTGCTGCCCGGCTACGGCTGGGTGTTCGGCGTCGGCGACGGGACGTCCAACGTCGGGCTCGGCCTGCTCAACACCAGCAAGGCGTTCCAGAACGTCGACTACCGGGGCATGCTGAAGCGCTGGTGCGCGCAGATGCCGGAGGACTGGCAGTTCGACGAGGAGCACGCGACCTCCAGGATCCGCGGCGCGGCGCTGCCGATGGGCTTCAACCGGCAGCCGCACTACACCCGCGGGATGCTGCTCGTCGGCGACGCCGGCGGCATGATCAACCCGTTCAACGGGGAGGGCATCGACTACGCGCTGGAGTCCGGCCGGCTGGCCGCCGACATCATGGTGCAGGCGCTGGCCCGCCGCACCCCGGCGCAGCGCGAGCGGACGCTGTACGAGTACCCGCGCATCCTGAAGGACGAGCACGGCGGCTACTTCACCCTCGCCCGCGTGTTCGTCCAGGCGATCGGCGACCCGCGGGTCATGAAGTTCCTTACCGCGCACGGCCTGCCGCACCCGACGCTGATGCGGTTCACGCTGAAGCTGCTCGCGAACCTGACCGACCCGAAGGGCGGGGACGCGATGGACCGGGTCATCAACGCGATGCAGAAGGTGGCGCCGACGGCATGAGACACCACCCTCTGAATTTCAAGCTTCCGCTGGTGAGCGGACTAAAGTGCAGTACCCGACCCCCTGAGGGGAGCTCTATTGATCACCTTGGTTAGGGTGGCGGGTCGCGGACGGCCCGTCCCGTACAACGTCGTACGTCCCGAGGAGAGGCTGTAGAGACATGGATCTCTATATTCCGATCATCGTGCTGGGGGTGCTCGCCTTCGCCTTCGCCGCCGGCTCGGTGGCGATGGCCGCGCTCACGGGGCCCAAACGGTGGAACCGTGCCCGGCTGGACGCCTACGAGTGCGGCATCGAGCCGACGCCGCAGCCGGTCGGCGGCGGGCGTTTTCCGGTCAAGTACTACCTGACGGCGATGCTGTTCATCGTCTTCGACATTGAGATCATCTTCCTTTATCCCTGGGCGGTCGCTTTCGACCGGATGGGGCTGTTCGGCCTTGTCGAGATGGTTCTTTTCATCGTCACCGTGCTCGTGGCGTACGCCTACATCTGGCGGCGCGGCGGTCTGGAGTGGGACTGACATGGGCCTAGAGGAGAAACTTCCCAGCGGCTTCCTGCTGACCACGGTCGAGCAGGTCGCGGGGTGGGCGCGCAGCAGTTCGGTGTGGCCGGCGACGTTCGGCCTGGCGTGCTGCGCGATCGAGATGATGGCGACCGGCGACCCGCGGCACGACTTCTCCCGGTGGGGCATGGAGCGTGCCTCGGCGACGCCGCGGCAGGCCGACCTGATGATCGTGGCGGGCCGGGTGAGCCAGAAGATGGCGCCGGTGCTGCGGCAGATCTACGACCAGATGACCGAGCCGAAGTGGGTCATCGCGATGGGCGTGTGCGCCTCGTCCGGCGGCATGTTCAACAACTACGCGGTCGTGCAGGGCGTGGACCACATCGTCCCGGTGGACATCTACCTGCCCGGCTGCCCGCCGCGCCCGGAGATGCTGCTGGACGCGATCCTGAAGCTGCACGACAAGATCAACAACACCAAGCTCGGGCCGCAGCGCGCGAAGCAGATCGCCGAACTGGAAGAGGCCAAGCGCCGCCAGCTGCCGCTGCTCGGACAGGGAGCGTGACACATGAGTTCCCAGAATCCTGAGCAGCAGGCCGAGCAGGGCGCCGACCAGCTCCCCGCGCAGGCCGAGGAGGAGCGCCGGGAGCAGCCCGTCGCCCGCAAGGGCATGTTCGGCGCGAAGACGACCGGCGACACGTCCGGCTACGGCGGCCTCGTCATCCGGCAGAGCCCGAAGGTGTCCGCGCAGCGCCCGTACGGCGGGCCCGGCGGGGCGGCGGAGGCCGGCGAGTTCGACGAGATCGCCGACGAGCTGGAGCGCGCCTTCCCGACCTTCGGGGACGCGATCGAGCGGGTCGTCGTCGACCGCGGCGAGATGACGTTCTTCGTCAAGCGCGAGCACCTGGTCGAGGTCGCGAAGACCATGCGGGACGATCCGTCCCTGCGCTTCGAGCTGTGCTCGGGCGTGTCCGGTGTGCACTACCCGAAGGACGAGGGCGCCGAGCTGCACTCGGTCGTGCACCTGCTGTCGATCACGCACAACCGGCGGGTCCGGCTGGAAGTGACCTGCCCGGACGCCGACCCCCACGTCCCGTCGCTGGTGCCGGTCTACCCCACGAGCGACTGGCACGAGCGGGAGACCTACGACTTCTTCGGGATCGTCTACGACGGCCACCCGGCGCTGACGCGCATCGAGATGCCCGACGACTGGGTCGGCCATCCGCAGCGCAAGGACTACCCGCTCGGCGGCATCCCCGTCGAATACCGAGGTGCGGAGATCCCGCCGCCCGACGAAAGGCGGTCGTACGTATGAGTTCCACGAAGTACACCGAGTACGACGCCTACGCGGCGGAAGAGGCGGCCGAGGGCAGGGTCTTCGACGTCAACGGGCAGGACTGGGACCAGGTCGTCGCCGGTGCGGAGGACCTCGGCGACGAGCGGCTCGTCGTCAACATGGGCCCGCAGCACCCGTCCACGCACGGCGTGCTCCGGCTGATCCTGACGCTCGACGGTGAGACGGTGAACGAGGCCCGCGTGGGCATCGGGTACCTGCACACCGGCATCGAGAAGAACATGGAGTTCCGCACCTGGACGCAGGGCACCACGTTCTGCACCCGGATGGACTACCTGGCGCCGATCTTCAACGAGACGGCGTACTGCCTGAGCGTGGAGAAGCTGCTCGGCGTCACCGAGCAGGTCCCGGAGCGGGCCCAGATCATCCGCGTGATGATGATGGAGCTGAACCGCATCTCCTCGCACCTGGTCGCGATCGCCACGTTCGGGCTGGAGCTCGGCGCGACGACGGTGATGCTGAACGGGTTCGTCGAGCGCGAGTACACCCTCGACCTGTTCGAGGAGATCACCGGGCTGCGGATGAACATGGCCTACGTCCGTCCGGGCGGCGTCGCGCAGGACCTGCCGAGCGGCGCGACCAGCAAGATCCGCGACTATCTCGACCGGATGCCGAAGCGGCTCCAGGCGATGCGCAAGCTGATGGACGACAACCACGTCTACAAGGCCCGCACGCAGAACGTCGCGTACCTGGACCTGACCGGCTGCATGGCGCTCGGCGTCACCGGCCCGGTCCTGCGCGCGACCGGCCTGCCGTGGGACCTGCGCAAGTCGCAGCCCTACTGCGGCTACGAGAACTACGACTTCGAGGTCGCGACGCAGGACACCTGCGACGTGTACGGCCGCTACCTCGTCCGGATGGACGAGATGGAGGAGTCGCTGAAGATCGTCGAGCAGTGCCTGGAGCGGCTGCAGTCCGCCAAGGGCCCGGTGATGATCGAGGACAAGAAGATCGGCTGGCCGGCGCAGCTCGCGATCGGCGCGGACGGCATGGGCAACTCGCCCCGGCACATCGCGCACATCATGGGCACCTCGATGGAGGCGCTGATCCACCACTTCAAGCTGGTGACGGAGGGCTTCCGGGTGCCGGCCGGGCAGGCGTACGCGCCGATCGAGTCGCCGCGCGGCGAACTGGGCGCGCACGTCGTCAGCGACGGCGGCACCCGCCCGTACCGGGTCCACTTCCGCGAGCCGTCCTTCGTCAACCTGCAGGCCACCCCGGCGATGGCGGAGGGCGGCATGGTCGCCGACGTCATCGCTGCCGTGGCCAGCATCGACCCGGTCATGGGGGGAGTGGACCGATGACGTACGAACCGGAGATTCGGGAGCGGCTGGAGGCGGACGCCAAGGCGATCATCGGCCGGTACCCGCGGCCGAGGTCGGCGCTGCTGCCGCTGCTGCACCTGGTGCAGTCGGCCGAGGGCCACGTCACCGAGGACGGGATCGAGTTCTGCGCGCAGCAGCTCGGCATCACCCCCGCTCAGGTGACGGGCGTCGCGACGTTCTACACGCAGTACAAGCACGCGCCCGTCGGCGAGTACCACGTCGGCGTCTGCATCAACACGCTGTGCGCTGTCATGGGCGGCGACCAGATCTGGAACGAGCTGAGCGAGCACGCCGGAGTCGGCCACGACGAGGCGACCGCGGACGGCAAGGTCAGCCTGGAGCGGATCGAGTGCAACGCGGCCTGCGACTTCGCGCCGGTGATGATGGTCAACTGGGAGTTCTTCGACAACATGACTCCCGAGAAGGCGAAGCAACTGGTCGACGACCTGCGCTCAGGTAAGCAAGTGCTTCCTTCGCGTGGCCCCGAGCATCTGGCCACGTGGAAGGAGGCGTCCCGCGTGCTCGCCGGGTTCCCGGACGGGCGCGCGGGCGAGGGCGTCCAGGCCGGGCCGGAGTCGCTGGTCGGCCTGAAGCTCGCGCAGGAGCGCGGCTGGGAGGCTCCGTCGGCGGACGTCGACCGGGAGCGGCCTGAGGAGCCGGTGAAGCCGGAGCAGATCGCCGAGCCGCCGCACGAGCCGGGCAAGCCCGTTCCGGGCGAGGCGAAGCCCGGGACCCAGGAGGGGCGGAACAAGTGACCACGCTGACCCCGATCCTCACCAAGAACTGGGATCAGGCCGACTCGTTCACCCGCGAGGGGTACGAGCGCGACGGCGGCTACCGGGCGCTGCGCAAGGCGCTCGGCATGGAACCGGACGAGATCGTCCAGGCGGTCAAGGACTCCGGCCTCCGCGGCCGCGGAGGCGCCGGCTTCCCCACCGGCATGAAGTGGGGGTTCCTGCCGCCGACCAGCCCGAACCCGCGCTACCTGGTGGTGAACGCGGACGAGTCCGAGCCGGGCACGTGCAAGGACATCCCGCTGATGATGGCCAACCCGCACGTGCTCGTCGAGGGCGTCGTCATCAGCTCGTACGCGATCAAGTCGAACCTCGCGTTCATCTACGTGCGCGGCGAGGTCCTGCACGTGATCCGCCGGCTGCACCAGGCGGTGGCGGAGGCGTACGAGGCCGGCTACCTCGGCAAGGACATCCTCGGGTCCGGGTACGACCTGGACGTCGTCGTGCACAGCGGCGCCGGGGCCTACATCTGCGGCGAGGAGACGGCGCTGCTGGACTCCCTTGAGGGGTTCCGCGGACAGCCCAGACTGAAGCCTCCCTTCCCGGCGGTGGCGGGCCTGTACGGCGGGCCCACCGTCATCAACAACGTCGAGTCGATCTCCTCGGTTCCCGCGATCATCGGAAACGGTCCGGAGTGGTTCGCCGCGATGGGCACCGAGAAGTCCCAGGGATTCGGGATCTTCTCGCTGTCCGGGCACGTCACCCGGCCCGGTCAGTACGAGGCGCCGCTCGGTATCACGCTGCGGGAACTGCTCGACATGGCGGGCGGCATCCGGGAGGGGCACCGGCTGAAGTTCTGGACGCCCGGCGGGTCGTCCACGCCGATCTTCACCGAGGAGCACCTGGACGTGCCGCTGGACTTCGAGTCCGTCGGCGCCGCCGGGTCCATGCTCGGCACCCGGGCCCTGCAGATCTTCGACGAGACGACCTGCGTCGTCCGGGCCGTGCTGCGCTGGTCGGAGTTCTACGCGCACGAGTCGTGCGGCAAGTGCACGCCGTGCCGCGAGGGCACCTACTGGTACAAGCTCATGCTGAAGCGGCTGGAGGCCGGCCAGGGCACCGAGGAGGATCTGGAGACCCTGCTGGACATCTCCGACAACATCCTCGGCCGCGCGTTCTGCGCCCTCGGCGACGGCGCGACGAGCCCCGTCGTCTCGTCCATCAAGCTGTTCCGGGACGAGTACCTCCAGCACTTCGAGCAGGGCGGCTGCCCGTTCGACCCGGCCAAGTCCACCCTCTGGGGAGGTGCCAAGTGACCGTCACCGACGACAAGTCGGCGGTGGAGAAGCCCGTGGAGATGGTCTCCTGCACCATCGACGGCTTCGAGATCGAGGTGCCGAAGGGCACGCTGATCATCCGGGCGGCGGAGCTGCTCGGCATCCAGATCCCCCGGTTCTGCGAGCACCCGCTGCTCGACCCGATCGGCGCCTGCCGGCAGTGCCTGGTGGAGATCCCCGACGCCGGCAACGGCCGCGGGATGCCGAAGCCGCAGGCGTCCTGCACCACCACCGTGATGCCGGGCATGGTCGTCAAGACCCAGCTCACCTCGCCGGTGGCCGACAAGGCCCAGCACGGCATCATGGAGTTCCTGCTCATCAACCACCCGCTGGACTGCCCGATCTGCGACAAGGGCGGCGAGTGCCCGCTGCAGAACCAGGCGATGTCCAACGGGCGGGGCGAGTCGCGGTTCGCGGAGACCAAACGGACCTGGCCGAAGCCGCTCCCGCTGTCCAGCCAGGTGCTGCTCGACCGTGAGCGGTGCATCCAGTGCACCCGCTGCACCCGGTTCTCCGAGCAGATCGCCGGCGACCCGTTCATCGACCTGTTCGCGCGGGGCGCGAAGGAGGAGGTCGGGACGGCCGACGGCAACCCGTTCCACTCCTACTTCTCCGGCAACACCGTGCAGATCTGCCCGGTGGGCGCGCTGACCGGCTCCGCGTACCGGTTCCGGTCCCGCCCGTTCGACCTGGTGTCGCAGCCGAGCGTGTGCGAGCACTGCGCGTCCGGCTGCGGGCTGCGCACCGACCACCGGCGCGGCAAGATCACGCGGCGGCTGGCCGGGGACGACCCGCAGGTCAACGAGGAGTGGAACTGCGACAAGGGCCGCTGGGCCTTCACCTACGGGACGCAGCCCGACCGGCTCACGCACCCGTTCGTCCGCAACGAGGACGGCGAGCTGGAGCCGGCGTCGTGGCCCGAGGCGCTCACCATCGCGGCACGCGGCCTCGCGGCGGCGCGCGGCTCCGCCGGCGTGCTGACCGGCGGCCGCGTCACCCTTGAGGACGCCTACGCCTACGCCAAGTTCGCCCGGATCGCGCTCGGCACCAACGACGTCGACTTCCGTGCCCGCCCGCTGTCGGACGAGGAGTCGCGGTTCCTCGCCTCCTCGGTCGCGGGACGGTCCATCGAGGTGTCCTACTCCGATCTGGAGAAGGCGCCGGTCGTCCTCCTCGCCGGCTTCGAGCCGGAGGAGGAGTCGCCGATCGTGTTCCTGCGGCTGCGCAAGGCGTTCCGCAAGAACCGGCTGAAGGTGTACGCCGCCGCCCCGTTCGCGACGCGCGGGCTGGCGAAGGTCGGCGGCACGCTGCTGCCGACGGCGCCCGGCGCGGAGGCCGAGACGCTCGGCTCGCTGATCGGGGACGACGCCCGCTCCGACATCCGCACGCTGCTGGAGACGCCCGGCGCCGTCATCCTGGTCGGCGAGCGGCTCGCCACCAGCCCCGGCGCGCTGACGTCCGCGGTCCGGGTGGCGCAGGTGACCGGCGCCAGGCTGGCGTGGGTGCCGCGCCGGGCCGGGGAGCGCGGCGCGATCGAGGCCGGGGCGCTGCCCGGGCTGCTGCCGATCGGCCGCCCGGTCACCGACCCGGAGGCGCGCGCCGAGGTCGCCCGCACGTGGAACGTCGCCGAACTGCCCGCCGGGCCCGGCGAGGACGCGGACGGCATCATCGCGGCGGCGGCGGGGGGCCGGCGCGGCGCCCTGCTCGTCGGCGGCGTCGACCCGGACGACCTGGCCGACCCGGAGGCGATGCTGCGGGCACTGGCTGCCACCCCGTTCGTGGTCAGCCTGGAGCAGCGGCCGAGCGCGGTCACCGACCGCGCCGACGTCGTCCTGCCGGTCGCGGCGGTCGCGGAGAAGTCCGGGACGTTCGTCGACTGGGAGGGCCGCGGCCGCCCGTTCGACGTGGTGCTGAAGTCCGCCGGGCGCATGTCCGACCTGCGGGTGCTGGACGCGCTGGCCGACGAGATGGACGTCCACCTGGGGCTGCCCGGGCCGGATGCCGCGCGCCGCGAGCTGACCGCCCTCGGCGCCTACCGCGGCGAGCGCCCGGAGGCGCCGAACGTCGCGCAGGCGCTGCCGCCGCACCCCGAGCAGGGCGCGGCGCTGCTCGCGACGTGGCGGCTCCTGCTGGACAGGGGCCGCATGCAGGACGGCGAGCCGTTCCTCGCGGGCACCGCGAAGCCCGCCGCCGCCCGGCTGTCGCCCGCGACGGCCGCGGAGATCGGCGCGACCGGCGCGGTGACGGTGTCGGCGGCGCGCGGCGAGGTCACGCTGCCGCTGGAGATCACCCCCGACCTGCCCGACCGGGTGGTGTGGCTGCCGACGAACTCGGCCGGCTGCGCGCTGTTCCGGGACCTGGGCGCGGCCGCGGGAGGCGTCGTCAAGATCGCGAGCGGTGTGCTCGCGAGCAGTGAACAGCACGCTGGAGGTGGGAAATGATCCCGCTCGCCGCGGCCGCGCCGCCCCTCGCCGAGCCGGCGCCCGGAACCGGAGTTCCGGGCTTCGGCGACGATCCGTGGTGGCTGATCGGCGGCAAGGTCCTCGCCGTCTTCGTGTTCCTCGTCGTGACCGTGCTCATGACGATGTGGATCGAGCGCCGTGTCATCGGCCGGATGCAGCTGCGCGTCGGCCCGAACCGGGCCGGGCCCTTCGGCCTGCTGCAGGGCCTCGCGGACGGCGTGAAGCTGGCGCTGAAGGAGGACATCGTCCCCCGCCAGGTCGACAAGGTCGTGTTCGTCCTGGCGCCGGTCATGTCGGCGGTGCCCGCGTTCATCTCCTTCATCATCATCCCGTTCGGGCCGCGGGTGTCGGTCTTCGGGCACGAGACGGCGCTGCAGGGCACCGACCTGCCGGTCGCGGTGCTGCTCGTCCTCGCGATGTCGTCGATGGGCATCTACGGGATCGTGCTGGCCGGCTGGTCGTCGATGTCGCCGTACTCGCTGCTCGGCGGGCTCCGCTCGTCCGCGCAGATGATCTCCTACGAGATCGCGATGGGCCTGTCGTTCGTGGCCGTGTTCATGTTCGCGGGCTCGATGTCCACCTCGCAGATCGTCGCGGCGCAGCACGACAAGTGGTTCGTGGTGCTGCTCGCGCCGTCCTTCGTCGTGTACGTGATCACGATGATGGGCGAGTCGAACCGCATCCCGTTCGACCTGCCGGAGGGCGAGGGCGAGCTGGTCGGCGGCTTCCACACCGAGTACTCGTCGCTGAAGTTCGCGATGTTCTTCCTCGCGGAGTACATCAACCTGGCGACGCTGTCGGCGCTCGCCACCACGCTGTTCCTCGGCGGCTGGCGGGCTCCCGCGCCGATCTCCACGGTGTGGGCGGGCGCCAACTCCGGCTGGTGGCCGGTGCTGTGGTTCCTGATCAAGATCTTCCTTTTCATCTTCTTCTTCATCTGGCTGCGCGGCACGCTGCCGCGCGTCCGCTACGACCAGCTGATGAAGCTCGGCTGGAAGGTGCTGATGCCCTTCTCGCTCGGCTGGATCCTGCTGGTCGCGACCATCCGCGCGCTGCGCAACGACGGCTACGACATGCGGCAGATCGTCATCGTGGCCGCCGTTGCCGCCGCGGTCGTGCTGGTCGCCACGGTGATCTGGGAGATGGTCCGCGGCGGTGAGGGCGAGAAGGAGATCGTCCCGGACGCCGCGCAGGGGCCGCGCACCGACCCGGCGGCTGGCGGGTTCCCGGTTCCGCCGATGGACGCGCCCCACTACCACGGCCGCGCCCGCGAGCCGAGCCGGCAGGCCACGATCGAAACGCCCTCCGAGGAGGTCACCAGTGGGACTCACTGATTTCCTGAACCCGGTCAAGGGGTTCGGGGTCTCGTTCCACCAGATGTTCATGAAGAGCGAGACCGTTCAGTACCCCGAGGTGAAGAAGCCGACGGCTCCCCGCTTCCACGGCCGGCACCAGCTCAACCGGTGGCCGGACGGACTGGAGAAGTGCATCGGCTGCGAGCTGTGCGCGTGGGCGTGCCCCGCGGACGCGATCTTCGTCGAGGGCGCCGACAACACCGCGGACGAGCGGTACTCGCCCGGTGAGCGGTACGGCCGCACCTACCAGATCAACTATCTGCGCTGCATCCTCTGCGGGCTCTGCATCGAGGCGTGCCCCACACGGGCGCTCACGATGACGAACGAGTACGAGCTCGCCGACGACAGCCGCGAGAGCCTGATCTACACCAAGGAGATGCTGCTGGCGCCGCTCCGCGAGGGCATGGAGGCGCCGCCGCACGAGATGCGGCTCGGCGACACCGAGGAGGACTACTACCGCCTCGGCCTCCAGCCCGAGGACGCGCCGAACGTCTCCGCGGAGGGCGGCGGACGGGCGAGCGCCGACCAGGCGGTGAAGGCGGAGAAGCGCCGCAAGGGCGGTGACGGCAGGTGAACACCGCGCATGTGCTCGCCGCGGAGGTCGCGGACAAGCAGTCCGGAGAGCCGTTCTTCTTCTGGCTGCTCGCGGTCGTGTCGGTGCTCGCCGCGCTCGGCATGATCTTCGCGCGGAAGGCGGTGCACTCGGCGCTGCTGCTGGCGACCGTGATGCTCTGCCTCGCCGCGCTGTACGCGATCCAGAACGCGCCGTTCCTGGCGTTCGTGCAGGTGATCGTCTACACCGGCGCGGTGCTGATGCTGTTCCTGTTCGTGCTGATGCTCGTCGGGGTCAGTTCCACCGACTCGCTGGTGGAGACGATCCGGGGGCAGCGCTTCTGGGCGGTGATCGCCGCGGTCGGCTTCATCGTCCTGCTGGCGGTCGGGCTCGGCAACGCCTCGCTCGGCGACTCGGCCGGGCTGAACCAGGCCAACTCCGAGGGCAACGTGATCGGGCTGGCCCGGCTGCTGTTCTCCAAGTACGTGTTCGCGTTCGAGGCGACCAGCGCCCTGCTGATCACCGCGGCGCTGGGCGCGATGGTGCTCGCGCACCGGGAGCGCACGGAGCCGAAGCCGACGCAGAAGGACCTGTCCAAGGAGCGGTTCCTGTCCGGCGACCACCCGGGCCCGCTGCCCGGTCCCGGCACCTACGCCCGGCACAACGCCGTCGACATGCCGGCGCTGCTGCCGGACGGCACGCCCTCGGAGCTGTCCGTCAACCCGGTCATCGCGGCCCGCACCGACACCGCGGAGCGGCACGCCGACCTGTACGGCGGGACCGAGGAGGAGGCCGTCGAACGGGACGTGGCCGCGGTGAAGGCGGTCACCGAAGAGGCCAAGGACGCGGACGCCGAGTCGCGCGTCGTCAAGTCCGGATCGCAGGCCGCCGGCGGCAGCGCGGGCGGCCCGGCGGGCGGCAGCGAGCGTGAAGGCGAGGCTGGTCAATGAGTCCGGGGCACTACCTGGCGCTCTCGGCGGTCCTGTTCACCATCGGAGCGCTCGGCGTCCTCGTGCGCCGCAACGCCATCGTGGTGTTCATGTGCGTCGAGCTGATGCTGAACGCGACGAACCTGGCGTTCGTCACGTTCTCCCGCATGCACGGCAACCTGGACGGCCAGATCATCGCCTTCTTCGTGATGGTGGTGGCCGCCGCGGAGGTCGTGGTGGGCCTGGCGATCATCATGACCATCTTCCGGACCCGCAGGTCCTCGTCGGTCGACGACGCGAACCTGCTGAAGTACTGAGAGGTCGGGGATGAAAGCGGAAGGCATCCAGGCCGCGTCCTGGCTTCTCATCGCGCTCCCGCTCGCGGGCGCCGCGATCCTCCTGCTCGGGGGGAGGCGCACCGACAAGTGGGGCCATCTGCTCGGCGTCACGATGTCGCTCGCGTCGTTCGCGGTGGGCGTCGCGATGTTCGTCCAGATGCTCGGGTACGACGCCGAGACCCGGCGCCGCACCCTGCACCTGTGGGACTTCATCGACGTCGGCTCGTTCAAGATCGGCGTGAACCTGCTGGTGGACCCGCTGTCCATCAGCTTCGTGCTGCTGATCACCGGGGTGGGCTCGCTCATCCACATCTACTCCGTCGGCTACATGGCCGACGATCCCGACCGGCGCCGGTTCTTCGCCTACCTGAACCTGTTCGTCGCGGCGATGCTGCTGCTGGTGCTCGGCGACAACTTCCTGATCATGTTCCTCGGGTGGGAGGGCGTCGGCCTCGCCTCCTACCTGCTGATCGGGTTCTGGCAGCACAAGCCGACGGCCGCGACCGCGGCGAAGAAGGCGTTCGTCGTCAACCGCGTCGGCGACATGGGGCTGATCATCGCGATCGCGCTGATGTTCGCCACCTTCGGCACCATCGACTACGAGCCGATCCTCGGCACCGGCGCCGAGCATGTGGGCCTCGCGTCCCACCTCAGCACCGGCACCGCCACGGCGATCGGGCTGCTGCTCCTTGTCGGCGCGTGCGGCAAGTCGGCGCAGCTGCCGCTGCAGTCCTGGCTGCTGGACGCGATGGAGGGCCCGACCCCGGTGTCGGCCCTCATCCACGCGGCGACGATGGTGACCGCGGGCGTCTACCTGATCGTCCGGTCCGGGCCGATCTTCGAGATGTCCGACACCGCGCAGCTGGTGGTGACGATCGTCGGCGCGGCCACGCTGCTCGCCGGTGCGATCATCGGGTGCGGCAAGGACGACATCAAGAAGGCGCTCGCCGGGTCGACGATGTCGCAGATCGGCTACATGCACCTCGCCGCCGGCCTCGGCAAGCCCGGCTACGTCTTCGCCATCGCGCACCTCATCGCGCACGGCTTCTTCAAGGCGGGCCTGTTCCTCGGCGCCGGCTCCGTCATGCACGGCATGAAGGACGACGTGAACATGCGCCACTACGGCGCGCTCCGCTCGGTGATGGTGCTCACCTACGTGACGTTCGGGCTCGGCTACCTCGCGATCATCGGCTGCCCGCCCTTCTCCGGCTTCTTCACCAAGGACGGCATCATCGAGGCCGCGTACGACAAGGGCGGCACGTCCGGGATGATCCTCGGCTCATGCGCGCTGATAGGCGCCGGCATCACCGCCTACTACATGTCGCGGGTCATGTTCATGACGTTCTTCGGTGAGAAGCGCTGGGACGACGACGCCCACCCGCACGAGTCACCGGCCGTCATGACCTGGCCGCTGATCCTGCTGGCCTTCGGGTCCGTCTTCGCGGGCGGCTACCTCATCCTCGGGCCGTTCGCCGGATTCCTCGAACCGGTCGTCGGGGCGCCCGAGCACGAGCACGAGTTCGCGTGGATCACCGCGCCCGGCGTCGCCACCTTCGTGCTGATGATCGTCGGCGCCGGAATCGCCTGGGTGCAGTACGGCGGCCGGAAGGTGCCGCGCGAGGCGCCCAAGGGATCCTTCGTCACCGTCGCGGCCCGCAAGGACCTCTACGGCGACGCGCTCAACGAGTCGCTGCTGATGCGTCCCGGCCAGTGGCTGACCAGGCTGGCGGTCTGGTTCGACGGACGCGGCGTCGACGGCGCCGTCAACGGAACGGCCGCCGGCGTCGGCGGCAGCTCCGGCCGGCTCCGCCGCGTCCAGACCGGCTTCGCCCGCTCCTACGCCCTCTCGATGCTGGGCGGCGCGGCCCTCGTGGTCGCGGCGCTCCTGGTGGTGAACGTGTCATGAGCGACTTTCCCTGGCTGAGCGTGCTCATCGCGCTGCCACTGGCGGGCGCGGTGCTGCTCAGCGCCATCCCGCGCGAGCGGGAGGCGCTGGTCAAGCAGTTCGCGCTCGGCGTCTCCCTCGTCGTCGCCGCCCTCACCGGCGTCATGGCGGCGGACTTCGACGCGGGCGGGCCGCGCTTCCAGTTCACCGAGAAGTACTGGTGGATCAAGGAGTTCGGGGTCCACTGGGCGGTCGGCGTGGACGGCGTCGCGCTGGTGCTGATCCTGCTGTCGGTGATCCTCGTCCCGCTGGTCATGCTGGCGTCGTGGAGCGAGGCCGACCGGTCCGGCGGCGTGGACGTCCCGGCGAAGCGGTCGGTGAAGACGTACTTCGCCTTGCTGCTGTCGCTGGAAGCGGCCATGATCGGCGTTTTCGCGGCGACCGACGTGTTCCTCTTCTACGTCTTCTTCGAAGCGATGCTCATCCCGGTGTACTTCATCATCGGGTACTACGGCGGCGCGCAGCGCTCCTACGCGGCGGTCAAGTTCCTTCTGTACTCGCTGTTCGGCGGGCTGCTGATGCTCGTCGCCGTCATCTGGCTGTACCCGCTGTCGGCCAAGTCCGTCGACGACGGCGGCCTCGGGCACGGGACGTTCATGTTCGACGAGCTGTCGAAGATGAACGTCGACCCGACGACGGCGAAGTGGCTTTTCCTCGGCTTCTTCGTCGCGTTCGCGATCAAGGCACCGATGGTGCCGGTGCACACCTGGCTGCCGGACGCGGCGCAGCAGTCCCCGGCGGGCGCGCTGGTGCTGGTCGTCGGCGTCCTCGACAAGGTCGGCACGTACGGGATGCTCCGGTTCTGCCTGGAGCTGTTCCCCGGCGCCGCCAAGTGGGCGACCCCGGTCGTGCTCGCGTTCGCGGTGCTCAGCATCATCTACGGTGCGATCCTCGCGATCGGCCAGGTCGACATGAAGCGCCTCATCGCCTACACGTCGGTGTCGCACTTCGGGTTCATCGTGCTCGGCATCTTCGCGATGACGTCGCAGGGGCAGTCCGGTGCCGCGCTGTACATGGTGAACCACGGGTTCTCCACCGGCGCGCTGTTCCTCATCGTCGGCTTCATGATCGTCCGGCGGAGGTCGGCGCGGATCTCCGACTTCGGCGGGGTGCAGAAGGTCGCGCCCGTCCTCGCCGGGATGTTCCTGATCGCCGGCCTGTCCGCGCTGTCGCTGCCCGGCCTGTCGACGTTCGTGTCGGAGTTCCTCGTCATCGTGGGGACGTTCAGCCGCTACGAGTGGGCGGGCGCCCTCGCGGTCAGCGGCGTCGTGCTCGCCGCCATCTACGTCCTGTGGATGTACCAGCGGACCATGGGCGGCCCGAAGGTGCCCGCGGTCGAGGGCATGAAGGACCTGTCCGCCCGGGAGAAGTGGGCCGTCGCCCCGATCATCGCGATCATCGTGGCGATGGGCTTCTTCCCGCAGCCGGTGCTGCACGTGATCAACCCGTCGGTGGACCACACGCTGGCCCGGGTCGACAGGCACGATCCGGCGCCGGACATCACCGGTAACGTCGCCGAGAACGGAGCCCGTCCATGAGCACCACCAGTCAGGTGAGCGGCGTCCTCGCGCAGGGGGGTGACATCCCCGCGCCGCACATCGAGTACGGGCAGATCGGCCCGCTGCTGCTGGTCCTCGGCGTCGCCGTCGCCGGCGTGCTCGTCGAGGCGTTCGTCGGCCGGAACGGGCGGTACTACGCCCAGGTGCCGCTCGCGTTCCTCGGCCTCGCCGGAGGCTTCGCCTGGACGATCGCACTAGCGTGGCGCGACAACCCGCACCACGTCGCCGCCGAGGGCGCGCTGGGCGTGGACGGCCCCACACTCTTCATCCAGGGCACCATCCTGGTGCTGGCGCTCGTCAGCCTCCTGCTGATCGCCGAGCGCGGGAACGGCAAGTCCGGCATCGTCGGCGGCCACTTCGCCGCGCAGGCGTCCGCCCTGCCCGGCAGCGAGGCCGAGCAGCGCACCAGCGAGGCCGGGATCACCCAGACCGAGGTGTTCCCGCTGATGATGTTCGCCGTCGGCGGCATGATGATGTTCCCCGCCGCCAACGACCTGCTCACCATGTTCGTGGCGCTGGAGGTCATGTCGCTGCCGCTGTACCTGCTGTGCGGGCTCGCCCGCCGGCGGCGCCTCCTCTCCCAGGAGGCGGCGGTCAAGTACTTCCTGCTGGGCGCGTTCTCCTCGGCGTTCTTCCTGTACGGGACGGCGCTGCTGTACGGGTACGCCGGGTCCGTCCGGCTGTCGGACATCTCCGCGCAGATCAGCAAGGACGCGGGCAGCGAGACCCTGCTCCTCGCGGGCGTCGCGCTGCTGTCCGTCGGGCTGCTGTTCAAGCTCGGCGGCGTCCCGTTCCACATGTGGAAGCCGGACGTCTACCAGGGCGCCCCGACCCCGATCACGGCGCTGATGGCGTCCTGCACCGTCGTCGCCGCGTTCGGCGGGATCCTGCGCGTCTACTACGTCGCGTTCGAGACGCTGACGTGGGACTGGCGGCCCTTCATGTGGGGTGTGGCGATTCTCACCATGATCGCCGGGTCGATCATCGCGATCACGCAGACCGACATCAAGCGGATGCTGGCCTACTCGTCCATCGCGCACGCGGGCTTCCTGCTCATGGGCGTGATCGCCAGCTCCCCGGACGGCCTGTCGAGCACCCTGTTCTACCTGGTCGCCTACGGTTTCACCTCGATCGGCGCGTTCGCCGTCGTCACGATGGTGCGGGACGCGGGCGGCGAGGCCGGGCACCTGTCCCGCTGGGCGGGGCTCGGCAAGCGGTCCCCGGTCGTCGCGGGCGTGTTCGCCTTCTTCCTGCTGGCCTTCGCCGGCATCCCGCTGACCAGCGGATTCACCGGGAAGTTCGCGGTGTTCAAGGCGGCCGTGGAGGAGGGTGCGACGCCGTTGGTGATCGTCGCGGTGATCTCCTCCGCCGTCGCCGCGTTCTTCTACGTCCGTGTGATCGTCGTCATGTTCTTCAGCGAGCCGGACGCGGAAGGGCCGGTCGTGGTGGCCGGGCCGGCGACCGCGGTCGCGGTGGCCCTCGGGGTGACGGCTACTGTGGTACTCGGCGTGATTCCGCAGCCCGTTCTGGACCTCGCGGGAACCGCCACGACCCACATGTTCGTCCGGTAGGGAGTCTTGGGTGAGCAACCCATCCGCTGAGAAGTCCGGCGGGCCGGCCATCGAGGAGACCGGCCCGTTCGGGCTTCCCGTCGACGCCGCGCTCGCGGCCGACGCCAAGGAGCGCCTGGCCTCCGTGGAGGCACTCCTCCAGGAGTGCGTGCGCGGCGAGGATCCGCTGCTCAGCGAGGCCTCGCGGCATCTCGTCGAGGCGGGCGGCAAGCGGTTCCGGCCGATGCTGGTGCTGCTCGCCTCCCACTTCGGCGACCCGGCGGCGCCCGGCGTCGTCCCCGCCGCCGTCGTCGTCGAGCTGACCCACCTCGGCACCCTCTACCACGACGACGTCATGGACGAGGCGACCGTCCGCCGCGGCCAGCAGTCGGCGAACTCCCGCTGGACGAACACCGTCGCCATCCTCACCGGCGACTACCTGTTCGCCCGCGCGTCCGACCTGCTCGCCGACCTCGGCCCCGAGGCGGTCCGCATCCAGGCCCGCGCGTTCGCCCGCCTCGTCCGCGGCCAGATCCAGGAGACCGTCGGCCCCACCCCGGACGCCGACCCCCTCAAGCACTACCTGCAGGTCGTCGCCGACAAGACCGCGTCCCTCATCGCCGTCTCCGGGCAGTTCGGCGCCCTGCTCTCCGGGGCCCCCGCCCACGTCGTCGACACCGTGACCTCCGCCTGCGAGAAGATCGGCATCGCCTTCCAACTCTCCGACGACATCCTCGACATCGACTCGGAGACCGAGGAGTCCGGCAAGACCCCCGGCACCGACCTCCGCGAAGGCATCCGCACCCTCCCGATGCACCTCGTCCTCGCCGGCATCGGCTCCGGCCCGGACGACGCCCGCCTCCGCGACCTCCTCGTCCAGGACCTCACCGACGACGCCCTCCACACCGAGGCCCTCACCCTGCTGCGCGCCCACCCCGCCATGGACCGCGCCCGCGCCGACCTCCGCCGCTGGGCCGAGGACGCCCGCACCGAACTCCTCACCCTCCCCGAAATCCCCGCCCGCGAAGCCTTCACCAACCTCTGCGACTACGTGGTAAGCCGCACTGGCTGATGTCGGGCGGGCACCAACCTGACAGACAGGCGTGTACTAAGCGGGGCCGTGTGCGGCGCCGACCGTCGGTCGGCGGCGCACACGGCCCCGCTTCAATGTTTCAGGCGTTCTGGGGTTCTGGTTCTTCGGTGACTCCGCGGGACTTCATGGCGTGCAGGACGAGCTTGATGAGGACCTCCTTGCAGGAGGCGAGGCGGCGGGCGTCGCAGAGCACGACGGGAACCTTGGGGCCCAGGTTGAGGGCCATCTGGATCTCCGCCAGGTCGAAGCGTTTGGCGCCCTCGAAGCAGTTGACGGCGACGACGAACGGGGTGTTGCGGCGCTCGAAGTAGTCGACCGACGGGAAGCAGTCGGACAGGCGGCGGGTGTCGGCGAGGACGACGGCGCCGAGGGCGCCGAGGGCGACCTCGTCCCACATGAACCAGAAGCGTTCCTGGCCGGGGGTGCCGAACAGGTAGAGGACGTACTCGTCCCGCATGGTGATGCGGCCGAAGTCCATCGCGACGGTGGTGGTGTTCTTGCGCTCCACCCCGGAGATGTCGTCCACACCGATGCCCTCATCGGTGAGGATCTCCTCGGTGCGCAGCGGCTGGGTCTCGGAGACCGTGCCCACCATCGTGGTCTTGCCGACCCCGAAGCCGCCCGCGATCACGATCTTGACCGCGGTGGGGAGCCGGCGGGCGCGCATGTCGCGCCTAGAGGGCCCGGAGACCATCGATCACCGCCTTGTAGAGCCTGATGTCGTGCATGTCCGCCTCCGGTTCCGGTTCCTGCATGGAGACGAACCCCTTGTCGAGCAGGTCGCCGAGCATCACCCGCACGGTCGCGACGGGCAGGTCGAGATGGCCGGTGATCTCGGCCACCGACATCACCGACTGGCACAGCCGGATGATGGACAGGTGCTCGGGACCGAGGCCGATCGCTCCCTCGAGTTCGGGCCCGACCGCCACCACCAGGGTGATGAGGTCGAACTTGCCGCGGGTCGGCTCGATGCGGCCGCTGGTCATCACGTAGGGCCGCACCATCGGGCCGGCGTGCTCGTCGAGGTACCGGTCCTGGACGGGCGGACGCGTCGTGGGATCGTCCGGCCGGTGCTCCTGCGCCGGATCCTCGGGGGGCATCATGTCGGCCGGCCCTCCGCGGCGGACTCCGAGCGGGACGGCGACGTCAGGTGGTGGCCCATGGCCGTCACGAGCATCGCCATCTCGTAGGCGATGAGGCCGACGTCGGCGTCCTCACTGGCGAGGACGGCGAGGCAGGCGCCCTTGCCGGCGACCGTGACCAGCAGGAACGCCGACGCCATCTCGACGATCGTCTGCCGGACGGGGCCGCCGCCGAAGCGGGTGCCGGCGCCCTTGGCGAGGCTCTGGATTCCGGAGGCGACGGCGGCGAGGTGCTCCCCGTCGTCCTGTGTCATGCCCTTGGAGGACGCAATGAGCAGGCCGTCCGCCGATAGCACGACCGCATTGCGGGCGTGGGGCAGCCGGTGGACCATGTCGTCCAGCAACCAGCCCAGATCGGATGAGGAACCGGTCTTCTGCGTCACTGATCTGCCTCGCCTTCCGCTGCGTTCGTGCCGGGAGCCTCGCCGTGCCTGTCCGACCGGGCCGCGTCGGAACGCCCGCGCCGGGTGCCGCGCTGGTACGAGCCCATGATCCGCTGGATCTCCTCGGGGGAGCGGCCCGGGTCGTCCTGCTCATCCGGCTCGTCGGTGACAACGGGCTCGTCGGTGCGCAGCGGCTCGGCAAGGTTCGCCTGCGGCACCCGGACGGGGAGCCCGGATGGTGTGGTGGAGTTGTCGGGCACGGCTGACCGGTCCTCCGGCTCGATGGTGTCGGGGCGTCCACCGCCCTCGGGGACGTCGTCGTGCGGCGGTGGCGGCTCCGCCGTGAGGGCTTCGGGTGCCGGCTCCGGGACGCCGTCGCCGGGCATGGGCGGTTCCGACGCCGGCGGCGGCACCGCCACCAGCGCGGGTCCGATGGGCTGTTGCGGGCCGGTGCTCGCCGGTGGCAGCGTCGTGGTGGTGGACGAGCGCCCGGCCGGGGCGGCGGCGCCGACCATGGTGGGCCGACGCACCTCCAAGCCGTTCTGGGTGGTGGTGCCGACGGCGACGGGCGCCGGGCCCTGCTCGACGATCAGGTCCCGGGGGATGACGACGACCGCTGTGGTGCCGCCGTACGCGGACCGCTTCAGCGAGACCTGCAGTTTGTACCGCTCGGCGAGCTTGCTGACCACGAACAGGCCGAGCTGGACGGAGCTCTGCAGGTTGAAGTCGGGCGGGTCGGCGATCCGCTCGTTGATCTCGGCGAGCTTGTCGTCGGTCATGCCGAGCCCGCGGTCCTCGATGTCGATGGCGAAGCCGCTGGCGACGAGGTGCCCGCCGATCTGCACGACCGTGTCGGGCGGGGAGAACGACACGGCGTTCTCGATCAGCTCGGCGAGAAGGTGGGTGACGTCGCCGACCGCGCGTCCGGCCAGTTCGACCGGGCCGAACGGCAGCACGGTGACGCGGGTGTAGTCCTCGACCTCACCGACCGCGGCGCGGACTACGTCCACCATGGGGACGGCGTTGCGCCAGCCGCGTGCCGGCAGGGCGCCGGACAGCACGATGAGGTTCTCGGCGTTGCGCCGCATGCGGGTCGCGAGGTGGTCGAGCCGGAACAGCTCCTCCAGCTCCTTGACCTCGATGTCGCGTCGGCGCTCCATGGTGTCCAGCATGGTGAGCTGCCGGTGCACCAGCGTCTGGGTGCGCCGGGCCAGGCTCAGCAGGACGTCCCGGATGCCGCGGCGCAGCTCCGCCTGCTCGACGGCGGTACGGATCGCGGTCTCCTGGACGGCGTTGAACGCGCGACCCACCTGGCCGATTTCGTCGGTCCCGAACTGCAGCGGCGGCGCCTCGACGGAGACGTCCACCTTCTCGCCGTGGCCGAGCCGGTCGACGACTCCGGGGAGTCGCTGTTCGGCCAGTTCCCAGGCGGCGCCGCGCAGCCGTTCGAGCTGCCGGACGAGGGCGCGTGCCGTGGTGATCGACACGATGACGGACGCGATGACCGCGAACAGACCGAGCCCGCCGGCGAGCAGCAGGCGGACGATGACCCAGGTGGCGATGGGCTTCGCACGATCCACGAGTCGGTCACCGGACGACTGGATCTGGTGGCGCATGTCCGCGAGCGCGGGTTCGGCCGCGGCGTTCCATCGTTCCGCCGTCACCGAAGGACGGGGCGCGGAACGGCCCTGTTTCGACGTCGGGGTCCGGCGGTTCTGCATGATCTCGTCTTCGAGCGCCTGGATCTGGGCGAACTTCGCGTTTTGTGTCAGCCCCCGATACAGGATTCGATCCGAGTCCTGAATGTCGAGGAGCGCCTGCGCGGTGTTGTGCCGCCGGGTACCGACTGTCTGGGTGAACGTGATGAGCTCGGGCTGGGTGACCCGGCCGGTCGCGAGCGAACCCGCCATCAAAGCGTCTTCCTGGGAAAGCAGTTCCCACATGCGGTTGAGCTCGAGGAGCGTCCGGGTGTCGCGGGCGAAATCCTTGTCGTCCAACGTCGCGAGCGAATCGTAGACCCGGAAAATAGACTCGATGACCCCGGAATATCCGCTTGCCACCCTGCCGCGGTCGTTCGTCCCGGCGTCGATGGCGTGCCGGGTCGCGTCAACGGACTTCAACCGGTCGAGCATCTGGCCGACACGGCGCTCCAGGGTCGCGCCGCCGAACCGGCCGACGTTGCCCCCGCGCGCGAGCCGGACGGCCTCCGCACGCGTCTTGTTCGTGCGGGCCCGCTGCGCGTTCAGGGCGGACATGGCGGCCGAGCTCGGCCTGGCCATCTGGACCATGGACAGCCTGCGTTCCCGTTGCAGGTCGGCGAGCAACGGGTCGGTCGGTTGGGCGAGGGCGGTGTCCAGCGCGCTGACGCCGAGGAGATTGACGCCCTCTCGCAGGGTCACCCACGCGGCGAAAACCCAGAGTGCCGTGAGGGAAAGCAACAGGGCCGTGATCTTGGTTCTCAGGCGCGAGTTGCGGAAGCGCATTACAATCGCCCCAACAATATGTGAATTGGTTCGCAACCCGCTGCTGCCTGGAAAGCCGGCACGGACCGCGCGGTGTGGTGGATGCAAGGGCGACGGCTAGCCGCCGTTCCATACGGCGTAGAAGACTAGCAACATGAACATAACCCCTCAAGGTGAATCGTCAACCACAACTGCTTTGCCGCTTTTGAGAGCTGTGTCAACGCCATCCGGTGTGGCGTAATTCACTCACGAAAGAGGGGTGATGCGCCGGTCTTCGTGCCCGCGAGGTGCAGAGCCGCGAGCACCGCCGCCCGGATGATCGCCGCGGGCCGGTAGAGGTCCTTGTCATGCCAGAGCGCCGGCTCGTCTGCGTCCTCGTCATCCGGCCTGATGAGCGAGCGATTCAGGTGGGGAACGGCCCTCCGCACGGCGTTCTCGACGTCCTCGCCGGGCGCCGCGCCCGTCAGCAGGAGGAGTTGGACCGCGTACGCGGTCTCCTCAGCTGTGCCACCCCAACGCCCCCAGGATCCGTCCGGTCGCTGGGTTCCGAGGACCCAGTGCCTGGCCGCGGCGACCGCCGTGGCGGAGTCCGTCCCCCCGAACCTCGCCAGGGCGATCGCGCAGCACGCCGTCGCGTAGTGCGGAGAAGCGTGCCACCGGTCCGACCAGCTTCCGTCCGGCCGCTGCAGCGCGCGGAGCCAGCCGGCCGCCTTCGCCATGGTCGCGGCGTAGCGAGGGGCGTCGGCGCCGGGCGAGCCTGTGGCGAGGTACTGCCCGAACGCCTCCAGGACGTGCGCGTTCGTCGTGGTCGACGCACCGTCCTCTCCCTGCCAGGTGCAGAAGTGCGTGCCCGTCTCGTAGGCGTAGAGCGGGTCCGGCCGGTGCGGCGCTCCAAGCAGGGCGAGAGCGTAGAGCGCGCCCGCGGTGGTGTCGGCGTCCGCCGGCAGGCCGTCCGCCGCCGGGGTGCCCGCCGGGCCGAGCGGCGCCGTCAGGCTGAGGACGAGCCGGGGCGGGACGTCGACCGGGACGCCGGCACGGACCAGCCACGCCAGCACCCA
The DNA here is from genome assembly GCF_050945415.1 of Spirillospora sp. CA-128828. Classification (NCBI taxonomy): domain Bacteria; kingdom Bacillati; phylum Actinomycetota; class Actinomycetes; order Streptosporangiales; family Thermomonosporaceae; genus Spirillospora; species Spirillospora sp. CA-128828. The sequence continues at coordinate 8,879,738 of NZ_CP191986.1, read as the reverse complement.
GCCGCGCTCGAACACCGTCAGCGGGAAGCCGCACGGCACCGGTCCGCCGTGCTGTGTCACCACGGTCTCCAGGTACCAGCGGGCGGGACTGCTCGGGTCGTCCGCCGTCCGTGCGCCCAGCCAGGCCGCGGTCGCCGCGGGTGACGCGCCGATCGTGCCGGTCGGTCCGGGGCGCAACCGCGGCAGACGGGCGGGCTCGTCCCCGGCGATCTCCAAGGCGTGCATCAGTTTCTGCGGCACCTCTGCGCCGGATCCGAGCAGTGCCCGCACGAACTCCAGCTTCGTCCGGTCCAGGCCGGCCGGTGGGCCGAGTTCCCGGCCCGCCCATGCGGCGAGACCCGGTTCCGGACGGTCGCTCAGCCGCGCCAGCGAGGCGCTGATCCGCTCGGTCAGGGCTGGGGCGGTCAGCTCGATCGCCGGCAGATCGGGCAGTTCCAGGGCCGCTCCGGACGGCCCGCACATCCGCGTGGTGATCGCCCGCAGACCGAGGGCGGCCGCCCGCACCAGCCGGTGCCGGTGAAAGGAGGTCGCCCGTCGGCCACGCCTTTCGCCACCCGCGTCGGTGAGCTCCGAGAGGATGGCCTCGACCGCGCTCAGGGTCGGGATCAGCGCGTAACCGTCATCGGGCGCCCCCCACCTGCCGTCGGGACGTTGCGTTTCCAGTAGGTACGAGACGCGCCGGTCGTGGGCGCTGAGCCATGGCGCGAAGGTTACGAGCCGGCCGGTCTCGTAAACCGACGGCGAGACCTGCCCCCACGGATGGGCCAGCAGCTGGCCGACGAGTTCCCGAGCGGCACCGGCCGGCTCGCCACCGCGCGGGTCGGCCTCGTGGGACGCGGGTTCATGGGACTGGACGGCGGATCTCGCCACAGGACAGTCGTCGACGCTCACAGCGTGCCCCAGAAATCGGTCACTCCGTAGAAGCCCGCGCAGAAATCCATCTGCCGTTCCATGTACTCCGCCAGTTCGGGGGCCCCGCTCTCCGCGGCACCCCGGAGCAGCGTCCGGGCCTCGCTGGTCAGTTCCCCGATCCGTTCCTCGACCTCGGCGCGCGGCCGGTCGAGCAGCAGGGCGTTCAGGTCGCCCCACTGGACGTCGCGTTCATATGTGCCGAAGTCGTTCAGCAGCCGGATCACCCGCTGGACGGCCCAACTCGCCGCGCGGACCGTGGGAACGTTCCCGCCGCCCCCGGACGCGATCCAGTGTGAGGCGAACACGAACGAGAACCCCAGGTTGTCGGCGTTCGCGAGGTACTCCTCGAAGGTCGGGCCGCGCCCGCCGTCCGCCCGTGCCGTCTTCCAGTCCCATTCGAGCGCCATGGCGTCGAGCACGCGCTGGAGCTCGTCCCGCCAGACGTCCCGGAGCCCGGGGTAGCCCGGTTCCGCCTCCAGTTCCCCGCGGATGGCGGCGAGGAAGCGCACCAGTTCCTCCTCGGCGGCGGCGCCATCAGGGGGCCCCACGGTGGATCCGCCGTCCGCGACCGTCGCGCACCTCTGGACGAGGTTCGCCACTTCCACGCGAGACGTCGCGGCGTAGTCGATCAGCCAGTCGAGACCGAAGCACCACAGGCAGACCCTGTTGGCCATACGGAGCCCGCCGGCGCTGAGCCCGGGCCCACTGAACGCCGCCGCCAGCGCGAGCGTGCTGAACAGCGCTGGATCGAACGCCTTCGCGTCGTACAGCGCGGGATGCTCGGCGGCCCAGGCGCGCATCTGCCGCTGCGCCTGGCCGGCGACGGCGCAGATGGTCCCGGCCTCAAGAGCCGGCATGCTCGGCGGGGCGGTCCCTCCGGGACCCGGATGAGGAGGGTCGGTGAGTTCGCCGGACGTGCTCTCCGTCATCGGGACCGCTCCGCCGGACGCAACCTCAGATACAGCGGTTGGTTGGGGCGGAGCGTCGCACCGATCCGCGCCTCGACCGGGCCGTCCGCCGGCACCAGCGACGGGTGGTACCGGCTCAGGATGGCGGTGAGGATCAGTTCCGCCTCCATATTGAACACGTGCCGGCCGATGCACTGGTGCGGCCCGCCTCCGAAGGGGAAGTAGGCGTAGCGGTGGCGGGCGCGGTTCCGCTCGGCCGTGAAGCGTTCGGGGTCGAACTCCAGGGGCCGGTCCCACACCGATTCGAGGCGGTGCGTGAGGAACGGGCTGATCAGCACTGTCTGCCCGGCCTTGACCGGAACGCCGCCGATGCTGGTGTCGTTGAGAGCGATCCGCGGAAAGATCCAGCCGACCGGATACAGGCGGAGCAGTTCCTGGACGACCTGCCTCACGTACGGCAACCGGTGCAGATGATCGGGTCGGACGGCGTCGTCCCCCACGCCTTCCCCGATCTCCGCCCGGAGCCGGTCGGTGACCTCCGGCCGCCGATCGAGCATCGGCCACAGCCAGGTCAGCGCCACGGTCGTGGTCTCGGTGCTGGTGGCCCACATGGCGAGCAGGTTGTCGCGGACCCAGTTGTCGTCCAGGCCGCTGTCCTCGGTCATCCGGGCCTTGCACAGGGCGGTGAAGATGTCGTATCCCTCACCGGCGTCGTACCGGAACCGGTCGACGAGTTCGTAGAGCGTCTCGTCCATGACCCGCAGTCCCTCGGCGAACGCGCGGTCGCCGGGCAGCGGGATCGACTTCGGGACGAACGGCAGCAGGAAGCGGAACGCGATGGAGGTGGCCAGCTTCTCCATCGCCGGGATCAGCCGGTCGGCCTCCGCCGTCCGGATCTTGTCGCCGAACAGCACCTTGATCACGGTGTCGTGGACGATCCGTCCCATCTCCGGCATCACCTCGATGGGCCGGCCCGCACGCGCCGGCTCGTCCAGCTGCCGGACGGCGTCGTTGATCGCGCGGGCCATGTGGTCGCCGAGGGATCTGATGGTGCGGGTGGAGAACACCGGCTGCAGGACCCTTTTGCTGAGCTCCCACTCGGCGTACTCGGACATGATGCTGTCGCCGAACAGGCCGTGCAGCGGGCGCCAGAACGTCCCGTCCCGGACGAAGTTCTGCGACTCCTGCCGCAGTACCTGCTGGACGTGATCGGGATGAGTCACCACATAGGGGTGGGACGCACCGAGGTCGAGCCGCGCCACCTCGCCGCCGGCGGCGGTGCCGATGCGCAGGATCTCCCGTAGAGGATCACGGATGAATCGGGAGGCCGTGCGGTAGAGCGGGAAGTTCTTCGCTCGCCGGACGGGGACGGCGTCAACGTCAACGGACACTTCCGACTGCCCCTCGGTGTGAAGTTGAAGGCACTCGATCCGCTGCCTCTCGTGCGGACGCGCCGCGAGGCAGAGTTGGGGGATTAGGGATTTCTGTCCACGTCTGTGATGCTTGGGCGTTTTGTATATATCGCTGGAAGTATCACATGATCAATTAACGGGGATCAAGGGGGCGAAGGGAAGTAATGTCAGCCCATTTCGGGTGGCGTTCATCACTTGCCGGACGGGTTGTCTCATGAGTTGAGCTGTCCTGACAGTGTCCGTCCAGGTCACGACCTGGCAAATGCGCGATGTTAGTTCTTGAACACGCTGAGTAGCGGACGCCGAAAAGGAATGGTGCCCGCCTTATCCCGGTTACCGGTCGCCTCGGTCGGTCGGGAGGATGTCGGGCCACGCGACCCGTCCCGCCACCCGGACCTCGCCGGTCACCTTCCGTGCCCCGCATCGCGCCTCGACCGGGTACGTGCTGGGCGTCGCGTCCCGCCGCACGGTGGCGGTGCCGTCCACGGTCCGTCCGGCGAACGCCTCGGACCGCGCGGCCACGTCGCCCGCGCACCCGGGCATCGAGAGGCGCACCTGCTCTCCGGGCCGGGCCATGCCGGGCTTCACCGCGACCTCGTCCTGATCGGTCGCCTCGCCTGTCGCCGGGGTCAGCATGCCTGCCGCGATGAGCGCTGTTCCCAACACGGTGACGCTGACCAGACGCAACGGGAGCTCCTCGAATCCGGCATTTGACGACCGGCACTCTAGCTCCTCTAAGCGGTTTCGGGCACCGCTTCCCGGCGTCCGGCGCTCAGCCCGTCCCATGTCAACGTCACCAGTGCGAGCCACACCAGCAGGAACCCCGCCCACCGGCTCGGCGGCATCTCCTCGTGCTGGACGAACACCCCGATGGCGAACTGCAGCACGGGCGCCAGGTACTGCAACATGCCGATCGCGGTCAGCGGCAGCCGAATGGCCGCCGCGTTGAACAGCATCAGCGGAACCGCGGTCACGACACCCGCGGCCGCAAGCAGCGTCGCGTGCCCCGCCCCGTGATGCCCGAAGGTCGCGGTGCCCCGCCCTTCAAGCGCGAGGACGAAGACCAGCGCAGGCAGGAACATCACGGCCGTCTCCACGGCCAGGCTCTCCGCCGAGGGCATGTCGGCGAACTTCTTGAGCAGCCCATACGTCCCGAACGCGAACGCCAGCACGAGCGCGATCCATGGGGGCCGCCCATAGTCGACGGTCAGCACGACCACCGCGGCCGCCCCCATGCCGACCGCGCCCCACTGCCACGGCCGCAGCCGTTCCCGGAAGATCACCACGCCGAAGACCACGCTGATCAGCGGGTTGATGAAGTACCCGAGCGCGGACTCGATGGTCTGCCCGCTGTTGACGGCGTAGATGTAGGTCCCCCAGTTGACGCTGATCACCACCGCCGCCAGCGTCAGCAGCACGCCCTGCCGCCGGCTCAGGCCGCGCACCCGGCTCCGCCGTACCGCCAGCAAGACGGCCACGGCGACGAGCGACCACATGATCCGATGCGCGAGGATCTCCACCGCACCCGCCGGCTTGAGCAGCGGCCAGTACAGCGGGAACAGCCCCCACATCACATATGCCGCGACCCCGCACGTCATCCCCAGCTTCGCCACAGGGAGCAACGTACCAGCGTGTAATGATCGAAACGTCACACGCTCATGTCATGCCCGGCTGATCAGCCGTGATCAGCCTTGGCACGGTGAGGGTGAGGCGTCGCCACAGGTCGGGGGCGCGGGCGTTCCACAGCACGGCGGCGGGTTCTCGTAGCAGTCGACGCAGATCGGCTGCCCTGCCTGGGGGGCGTCGGCCTGGTGGGTGGCCCGGCATCTCTCCGGCCGGCCATGCGGGCACATGGGGTCGTCCCTGTGGGGGCGACATGGTTGGGTCTTCCCGGCCTTGGCCCGGTGGGCGTGGACGGCACCGAACGAGGGAGCGGCCAGAGTGAGGAACACGCGCGGGTGCCCGCTGTCCTCCTCCCGCATCGGAGGGGCGGGTCCACCCCTAGGTGACCCTTCCTCCTGGGGATCTTGTCCAATGCGCCTTACCGACGGCTCGTAGCGCCTCGCTGCTGGTCGCGCTGTACCTGGGGATTTCGATCGGTCTGCACGGACATGTCACCGCTGCACGGGTTGGGGGGTGAACCTTCGATAGGCAATGATCAGTTCCGTCGGAACACCGGGCCTCTCCTGGCTCTCTTCCCCCCGGAGGAACACATGACGCTGCATCAGATCCCGGTACCGACGGAACACATCTACGACACACAAACGCGGCTACGCGACTTCGGACCGGTGGTACCGATCGAACTCGCCGGTGGCGTCGTCGTGTGGGCGGTGACCACGCACGCCGCGGCGCATGAGGTACTGGCCAACGACAAGGTGTACGCCCGTAACGCCCGCAACTGGCTCGCTCTGCACGACGGCACCATCCCGGCGGACTGGCCGTTCCGGGCACTCGTCGAGGGCGAGCACATGGCGCTGCAGGACGGCCTTGACCACCGGCGGCTGCGCACGATGGTGAACAAGGTGTTCACGCCGGCGCGGGTGGCCACGTTGGCCCCCAGGATCGAGGAGATCACCGCCTCGCTCCTCGACGACCTGGCCGCGGCCGGCGACGGTGCGGACTTGGTGCCGCTGTTCGGCGAGGCCCTGCCGATGCAGGTGATCTGCGAACTGTTCGGCATCCCGCAGCAGGAGCGGGCGCCTTTCCGAGCCTGGACCGAAGCGGTGCTCAGCGCCAGCGCGCAGGCGGTCGAGGCGCGCATGGCGATGGTCGACTACCTTGCCCGGTTCGCCGACCGCCGACGCAACGACCCGCGGGACGACCTCACCTCGATGCTGATCAAGGTGCAGGAGGACGGCGAGGTCACACTGTCCGACAGCGAACTCGCCGACCTGCTGTTCCTGTTCGTGATCGCCGGGCATGAGACCACGAAGCACCTGCTCGACAACGCCGTTGTGGCGTTGTCCTCGCACCCCGACCAGCGCGACCTCGCCATCCGGGACGGCCTGTGGGAACAGGTCGTCGAGGAGACGCTGCGCCGCTACCCCTCGGTGCCGATGGCCGTATTCCGGTTCACCACGCAGGACACGAAGCTGGCCGAGGTGGAGTTGCCCGCCGGCGCCGCGCTGCTGCTGTCGCTGTCGGGGACCGACCCGGCGCAACACGGCGCCGACGCCGGCCTGTTCGACATCACCCGTACCCAAAAGGCCCATCTGGCGTTCGGGCACGGGCCGCATTTCTGCATCGGCGCGCCGCTGGCCCGGCTGGAGGGCAAGATCGGGCTGGCCGCGCTGTACCAGCGGTTCCCGAAGCTGCGAATGGCGGTCGACCCAGCCGAGCTGGTGTACGCCTCATTCACCACCTCGGGACCGGCCTCGCTCCCGGTACACCTGGACTGAGCGCCGTGGGCCGTGGTCGAAGACGAGGTATATACCGATTAAGAATTTGGGCGCGCCCTGGCGGTTCAGTCGGAACTGACGGCACGCGCGCGGCACCGCGCCCCCGGTCCCGTTGACCTGCTCGTCGCCGCAGCTGCCGACCTGCATGGTGTCACCCTGCTGCACTGTGACTTCGACCAGATCGCCGACGTGTCCAGCCCGGCCATGAAGTGGCTCGCCGAACCCGGCACCCTCGACCGGCCCAAGGGGTGAGCACGGCCGTACTACACCGGGCTGCCCGCACTGGTCGCATAGGAGTACAGACTCACAGGAAGCCGTGCCGTCAAGGCGGCGCCCGCTGCGCACCCACCGGCTTCACGGACACAAGCACACTGCGATCTGGATGCCCTTGTCCGACGGTCACGCGGCTACCACGTCGCCGTCCAGACAGGGCAGGAACGCGCGGTCTTCGAGGGTGAGGCCGGGGTTAGCAGGCGGCGGATGTTGCGGACCCGCACGACGACGCTGCGACGACGGCTCCGCCATCGACAGGGAGCACCGGTGGCCGGCGCATTCGCGCTCTCCCTCACCGGTGGAGTGTTCACATGGGTGTACTTGCGCGGCGTTCGTCGCTCCAAGTCCACCACCCCGAAGATCAGGTCTGCACATGGGTTGCTCGATGCGATCCTCGTGCACACCGTTCACAACGTCGTGGCCGCGCTCGCGCTCGCGATCTCCCTGCTGCTTGGCTCCTCGCTGCTTCCACAGGCCCGCCGTCCAGCCGAGTCGTTCGGTGGCCTGCCGGTTGACCCACCACAGAGTCCGTCTCAGTGGGCCGATGTCTTGCTTGCGTAGGTGATGATGTTGTCGCGGTAGGAATGTGTCGCCTTGTCGAAGGTGCCGCCGCAGGTGACGAGCCTGAGCGTGGCATGGCGGGTGGGGCCGTAGACCTTCTGGGACGGGAACCGGGACTTGGGCACCTTCTCCACCGCCTCGACGGTGAACACCGCGGTCCGGCCGTCCCGGCGGGTCACCTCGACCGTGTCATCAGGCCGGAGCCTGCCCAGGTCGTAGAAGACGGCGGGACCGTTGCGGTCGTCCACGTGGCCGAGGATCACGGCCGGGCCCTGCTCACCGGGCGACGGGCCCGGCGCGTGCCAGCCCGCGATCCTGGGCCGGTCGATCGGCGGCGTTCCCGCCGACCCGTCCGGGTTCGGGCTGAGCGGTGTCACCGCCGCCCGCACCCCGATGGACGGCAGCGCGATCCGGGTGGGCTCCGACCGTCCGAGGACGGGCCCGGGGTGGCCGGCCGGCCGTGGGGAGGCGGCCCACGCGGGCGGACCGGGCGGACCCGGGTGGCCGCGCAGGGCCTGGACGATCAGCGCAAGGCCCGCAAGGAGCAGGACGGCGGCCGCCGCCGCGGGGAGGCGACGGCCGCCACGGGTCCCGCTGTCAGGACCGGTCATCGCCGCGCCGGCGCCGGATCACCATCGTGCCGCCCGCCCCGAGGAGCAGGGCGACACCGGCCCCGAGGAACGCCGGGCTCGCGTGCTTCATCGCACCGCCGGCACCCGTCTTCGCGCCTCCGCCGGGCGGCGGGGGCTTCCCGGCGGTCACCGTCACCGATTCCTTGGCGGCGCTGTTGCCGCACTGGATGATGACGGGATGCGTCGTCAGCGCGGCCGTCGACGAGATCTGGGCCGGGACGGTCGTGGCGCCGGCGGCGAAGTTCACGGTCGCCGTGAACGCGGGTGAGGTCACCGTTCCGGGGCTCGCCTTGCAGACCGCCGGAATCTTGACCGTCACGTTCTCGCCCCGGTGCGCCGGATCGGGCGTCACGGCCCCGGCCGCCATCGCGGGCGCCGCCAGTCCCGCGGTGGTCGCGAGACCGGCCCCGGCGATCGCGATGGCGCCGAGCGTCGTCATCTTTCGCATTTCTCCCCCTCGCGACACGGCGGCGATCCGTGACCGCTCGGTGACCGTGTCTATGAGGGGGTTCGATCCGCGACTCCCGCGCACTGTTGGCAACGCGCTCGCAAAAATCGTCGAATTCCCCTTAAATCCGCCGACCCGTCGCTTCCACGGCGCTCCGGGCTTCCAAAGCCGTCATCCTCCTGAGCCGGGCGGCCCGCACCTGCTTGGACGCCCCTCGCCGTGCCGTGCTGTAGGCCATGACCGCTATCTCAGGGTGGCGCCGGTCATTGTTCGACGGAAACGACGATGCTGTTGGCGGCCTTTCTCCTGACCCCAAGGTTCAGGCGCGCCAGCGATTGGCCGTCGCCGCGGTCGGCGATGACGACATGAGTTAGAGAGAACCCGCCGACCGCCTCCGGCCGCATTGACTCCCGGCCGCATTGACTCCCGGGCGGGTGGCTCTCCCGGTTCGGTGCTCAGTGCCCGGTGTCCTGGCGGAGGCTGGAAAAATCACGTGCCCGGTGTCCCGCGGGTGCATCAGAATCGCCGGCATGAGGGACGAGGATGGTCTGCTGCTGGTGGGCTATCGGGCCGTGGCGCCGTGGATCGTGCCCGCGCCGAGGGACGATCCACTGCTGCCACCTCGGGTTCTGACCATGAGCGATCATCTGGTCGATCCGGTGCCCGACGACGACACCTGGTTCGCATCGGCCGAAGCGGCTGTCGCGCTGACCCGGCACACGACCGAGACCACGGCGCGGGTGATGGCGATGGGTGTTCATGAGCGTGACGCTGATGACGTGATCGGGCTCCGGTTGACCTTGGACACCGATCAACTCTGCCTTAACGAGAATGTACGAACACCCTGGCCTGCCCGGCTCTACGTGCTCGGTTATGAACTCATCGGCATTGAGGCCTGCGGCTTCCATAGCTGGCTGTGCTACGGCGAGGTCGCTTCCTGGGCTCACCGCACGCTTGGACTACAGCTCAACTCCCACGGCCTGGTGAACTCGCCGGCCGATGCGAAACGCCTCGGCGAAGCCGCGGAGGAGCCGGGTTCCGGGCTCCCGCCGATCCCATGGGTGGCCGCCGCCATCGCCGTCGCTGACCAGTGATGGTCAGGGGAGGGTGGCGAGTGCCTGCTTCCATGTCTCCTGGTCGCGGGCCTCGCCGGGCGCGTTCACCTCGGTGAAACGAAGGGTCCCGGACTTGTCGACCAGGAAAGTGCCGCGTACGGCCATGCCTCGGTCAGCGTTGAAGACGCCGTAGTCCTTGGCGACCGCGCCGTGCGGCCAGAAGTCGGAAAGCAGTGGGAACCGGTAGCCCTCGTCATTGGACCACGCCTTCAGTGAGAACATGTGATCGACGGAGACGCCGAGGATTTGGACGTTCTCGTTCTGGAAGCTGCCGATGTCGTCCCGGACGGCGCAGAGTTCACCGGTGCAAATACCGGAGAAGGCGAACGGGTAGAAGACCACGAGCACATTGCGTGCCCCGCGGAAGGACGAGAGCGTTACCTCCTGGTTGTTCTGGTCCTTCAACGTGAAGTCAGGGGCCTCGGTTCCGACCTCGGGTGCCATGCGTGGGGCTCCTCAGCTTGGGGTTGCCGGTGGGATGAGCCTAGGCGGTCCGGAGGCGGGTGAGGCGTCAGTGGTCGACGGTGACGACAACCTTGCCCAACTGGGTGCCCGATTCGATGTGGCGGTGTGCCTCGACGATCTCGTGCAGGGGGAAGGTTCGGTCGATGGCGGGTTCGAAGGCGCCGGTGGCCAGGCCCGAGGAGACGAACGCGGCGGCGCGGCGCAGCCGGTCCGAATCGGTCGTCGTCTCGTGGAGCGTGTAGGTCCGCATGTTCAGGGCGGGCATGCCGAGCACGAATCCCGGATAGGGGGTCGTCTCGCCGCTCATGGCGCCGTACTCCAGGAGCGTGCCGCCAGGGGCGACGACCTTCGCCAGGTCGATCACTCCCGGGCCGGCGACGGCGTCGAAGATCAGCTCGGCGCCTCGTCCGGCGGTCAGGTCGCGGACGCGGTCGACGAGGTTCTCCTCGGCGGTGACGATCACGTCCGACGCTCCCGCCTTGAGCAGCGCGTCCCTCTTGGCGCCGGTGCGGGTGGTGGCGATGGGGCGTGCTCCGACGCGCACCGCCGTGCGGATCGCGGCCAGGCCCACGCTGCTGGACGCGGCGGTGAGCACGACCGTGTCTCCGGCGCGCATCCCCCCGACCTCGACGAGGGCTCCATAGGACGTCAGGTACGGCATCCACACCGCGGCGCCTTCGACCGCATCGACGCCGTCGGGGCGGTGCAGCACCGCGGACGCGGGGACGATCGCGCGGTCGGCGTACACGCCGTAGTCGTTCATCGAGAAGGCGGGGACCACGCTGACCGGCCGGCCGGGCGCGAAGCCCGTCACGCCCGTGCCGGCGGCCTCGACGACGCCCGCCGCCTCGGCGCCGAGCAGGGCGGGGAAGCGCTTGACCGGCTCGATGTAGCGGCCGCTGCGGAAGAGGACCTCGGCGCGGTTGAGGCCGATCGCGCCCACCCGGATCAGCAGTTCGCCGGGGCCGGGCTCGCCCACCTCCACGTCCTCCAGCCGAAGTACCTCCGGTCCTCCGACTTCGTGGAACCGCACCGTCCTCGCCATCGGGCATGTCCTTTCGGTCAGGTGACGGCCGCGCCGCCGCTCCCACTCAAACGCAAAGTCCGATCGCTGTCAAACTTCGATGAGCATCGTACTTCGATCGGTGTCGTACCATGACCCCGGAGGTGGCGATCGATGGCGGTGCGGACCAGCGGGCGGGAACGCGTCCCGCCTCACCCGGACGTTCGGGAGATCGGCCTTCAGCAGGTGCTCGAGGCCCTGGTCGACCCGGTGCGCCGCCTGATCGTCGGCGAGCTGTACGCCGTCGGCCGCGATCTCAGCTGCGGCACGATCGAGCTGCCGGTCAGCAAGTCCACCGCGACCCATCACTTCAACGTCCTGCGCGAGGCCGGCCTCATCCGCCAGTACTACGTCGGCACCTCCCGCATGAACGCGCTGCGCCGCGAGGAGATCGACGAAGCCTTTCCCGGGCTCCTCCAAGCAGTGGTGGCCGGGCGTAGGGACTGAATCCTCAGCCGAGGGACGAGACGTAACCCAGGGCCACGGCCGCGGCGGTCAAAGCGGCGAGACGAGGGATGGAAGGGCGCGGCGCGCTGAGCAGCATGCGCAGGCCGAGCGGGACGAATGCCAGGCAAAGGCCGGCCGTCGCGACCATGGAGAGCGGCGTGGTGCCCTTGAGGACGCCGAGGGGGAGCGCGGCGGTCAGCGCGAGGGCGACCGAGCTCACCGGCCCCAGGGTGCGGGTTCGGTAGGCGGCGAACGCGAGCAGGGGCCAGCCGAGCATGATGGCGAATGTCGTGTAGTGGAAGATGTGGAAGCCCTGGTAAGAGGCCGCCACGGCTTGGGTCGCGGTGATGCGGCCCTGTGCGTCCACAAGCTGGAAGGCCATGTGGTCGGCGCCCGCGTGGAACGTCCGGGTGAAGAGGCCGAGGGTGACCAGAGTCCCCGCAAGGCCGGCCATCTGGGTGCCGATGAGGCGGGTCAGGGCGAGCACGCCCGGAGCCAGGGCGACGGTGCCTGCGACGAACGCACTGTAAGACGCGGTCATGAGCATCGGGTGGTCGTCGTAGGCGGCGAGTTGGTCCGGGAAGAAGAACGCGAAGCGCACGCGGAGGAGAACCCCGGCAAGCAGTAGAGCGGGGCCGAGCACGAGGGATATGCCGGCGACCCAGCGTGTGTTGGGCATGCCCACAACGGTCTCCGAACTCGGACAACGCGGAATCGGGCCGCTGTGGACAATCGCGCTTCATCCCTGTGGCAGGCGTTCTGTAGGCGCGGCCTTGGCGCCGTCCTACTCCAGGACGATCCACAGTGGGTTGATGTGGGCGGTGGACAAGCTCGATTAGCGTTCAAGCCGTGCGTCGTGGGTTCGTGTTCGATGTGGTGGCCGCCGCCGTAGTGGTAGTGGCCAATGTGCTCGTCGCCGGCAATCTCCTCAAGGGCCGCGACGACTTCGCGCCATGGTTCCTCAGCTCTGTGTTCGTTGCGGTTGGGCTCGGCCTCGTGCTCACGGCCCGCCGCAAGTGGCCGATGGGGTCACTGGGTGCGGCGCTGGCCATCTCGGGGGTCGCCACGGTCGCGGGTGTCTTGTGGGAGCCGTTCGTCGTGGTGTCTCTTGGGCTGTACCTGGTGACGGTCAGGCGCGGTTCCCGTCCGGCTCTGGCGTACTGCCTGGGGGTGGTGTCGGCTGCGAGCCTGGTCGGGCAGGTCGTCCATCCGAGGTGGAGCCTCGTCGTCGCCTCCTGCTGGACGGCGGCCGGCCTTCTGCTGACCATGGCCGCGTGGGTCATTGGACGGACGGTGCACGCCCGAAGGTCGGACGCAGAGCGGCTGGAACGGCAGCGCGAGCATCAGATCGTGATCGACGAACGGCTGCGCATCGCGCGGGAACTCCACGATGTCGTCACGCACGGGATGGGCCTCATCGCGGTCAAGGCGGGAGTCGCCAACCACATAGCCGAGGAGCGGCCGGGGGAGGCGCGGGAGGCGCTCCGGGTCATCGAGGCCACGAGCCGGGAGGCGCTCACGGAGATGCGCCGGCTCCTCGGGGTCCTGAGGGACGAGACGGACGGCTTCTCACCGCCCGCCTTGGCCGGCCTCCCCGACATGGTGGAAAGAGTGAAGTCGGCCGGTGTGCGCATGGAGTTGTCCGTCTGGCCAATGGACGTCCCCGAGGGCGTCGAACTGGCCGTGCACCGGATCGTACAAGAGGCGGTCACCAACGTCGTCAAGCACGCGGCGCCCGCCACGTGCAGAGTGGACGTCCGCGAGGAACGAGGTGTGGTGCTGATAGAGGTCACCGATGACGGCCCAGGCGGCGATGTGACACCGGGCGGGCACGGACTGGTCGGCATGCGGGAACGCGTCGCCATGTACGGCGGACGGTTCGAAGCGGGGCCGCTGCCAGAGCGAGGGTTCAGGGTCAGCGCCACGATCCCGTACAAGGCGCAGGCGTGAGCGAATCGATCAGCGTTCTCGTCGCGGACGACCAGGCGCTGCTCCGTGGGAGCTTCCGGGCCCTCATCGAGACGGCGCCCGGTCTGAGCGTGGTGGGTGAGGCCGCAGACGGGGCGGAAGCCGTCGAGCTTGCTCAGTCCCTGCGTCCCGACGTCGTCCTCATGGACGTGCGCATGCCCGTGATGGACGGCATAGAGGCCACGCGCCGCATACGTGCCGACACGGATGTGCGCGTCCTCATCCTGACCATGTTCGACTTGGACGCCTACGTCTTCGCCGCGCTGCGCGCAGGGGCAGCGGGTTTCCTCCTCAAGGACACCCCGCCCGCTGACCTGCTCGCGGCCGTCCACGTCGTCGCGGCCGGTGAAGGTTTGCTCGCGCCGACCGTGACACGCCGCCTCATCGAGGAGTTCGCGCGACGTCCCGAGCCGGGACGGCCCCTGCCGAGGCGGCTCGACGGTGTCACCGAACGGGAGCGCGAAGTGCTGACGCTGATCGGCAAAGGGCTGTCGAACGGCGAGATGGCCGAACACCTGAGCCTCAGCCTGGCGACCGTGAAGACCTACGTGGGACGACTCCTGGCCAAGCTCCACGCCAGGGACCGGTCGCAGCTCGTGATCGTCGCCTACGAGACCGGCCTCGTCCCCTGAAGGAGGCCGATTGGCGTCCTCAGACCCGGACCCAGTCAACCGGGGAGGGTCGGGCGGCGGTCGCCTCCTTGCAGAGCGACGGTATGTGGGAGCCGTCGCTGGAAACGACCTTTGCAGGGCCCGTGGCGCTGGCGGCGGTGGCCACCACCAGGGCGTCGATCACGCACTCGTGACCGCTAAGTCCGGTGGAGTCCAGTAGAACGGCGGCCGCGTCCGCGATGGCCTCGGTGACCGGGACGACCGTGAGCCTGGATCGAAGCCAGGTCATCCGCTTGCCTGCCCGACCGGCTCGGCGTTGTTCCGCGATGGTCACGGCGCTGATGGCGGGTACGAACTCCTCCCGCACCGCCAGTTCCAGCCGTGCCGTCATGCGCCGGTCGTCATCGGCCAGGAGCGAAAGGCCTTGGGCGTCAAGGACGAACGCCGGGCCGTTCAGGGCTGTGGAGCCCGTCATTCGCCGCGCCACGCCGCTTCCGCCTCAGCCAGTTCGGCATCGGTGAACTCCCCATGCCGTGCGATGTGGTCGTCAACGACCTCCTGGGCCTTGAGTAGCGCCAGGTGACGCTCGGCCGCGGCATCGAGGAACTGGGAGAAGCCGCGTGCCCCTGTCCGAGCCTCGATCTCGTCCACGACAGACTCGCGCAAGGTCACAGACTTCTTCACCGTCTTGTCCGGACGCCCGCCGGCGTTAGCGTCCTTCTTGCGCCGCTTACCTGGTGCGGTGGCGCTGCGTGGAACATCGGTCATGCTCCGAGAGTACTACTAAAAGTAGGATAATCGTGCGAGCTCCACGCCAGGGATCGCTCTCAGCTCGTGATCGTCGCCTACGAGACCGGCCTCGTCCCCTGAAGGAGGATGGGGGTATGGAACTGAAGCCGGGGTTGCGGGCGGAGCTGGCGATCGTCGTTGGGGAAACGGACACGGCCGCGGCCTTGGGGAGTGGAGATGTGGACGTCCTCGGGACGCCGAGGCTGCTCGCGCTCGCCGAAGCCGCCACCGTCAAGGCGGTCGGTCCTCACCTGGGCGAAGGCGAGACCTCGGTCGGGACGCGGGTGGAGCTGGAACATCGGGCGCCCAGCCCGGTGGGCGCCCGGGTGACGGTCGGGGCCGAGCTGCGGGAAGTGGACGGACCGCGGCTCGCGTTCGGGTTCGAGGCCGCCGACGAGCGCGGCACGACGGTGGCGAAAGGTCGTATCGAGCGGATCGTCGTGGATCGGGAGAGATTTCTGGCGCTGGCGAAGCGGTGAGAACGGGATCAGTACGGCAGGAGACGGCCCGAAGGCGTCCGCAGGTCGGTAGGGCTCGGTTGACGTGGGGGCTTGGGGCGCTTGATGAGCTGCTGCCGTGCCATGGTGATCATCTCCCCCCATCGGGCCGGACTTAACCCGCAGGTCGAGTGGTTACCTCGTACGACGCGCCCGCCGTCCACGAGGTTCGCTGAGCTTATGCGACCAACACGGCCGGTTCGACCGATTTTCAGGAAGCCGTCATCGACGTAGCGCGATCATCCGGTCGCCGAACGTGTCAGGAGACGATGTCGCGTGCCCGGAAGCGGCGGAAGGCCAGAGCGAAGAGGACGGCGGCGTAGGTGATCGAGACGGCCGCGCCCTTGGCCATGCCCGCCCACTGGATGTCCGGTTGGAGGGCGTCCATCCAGGAGTACATCCAGTGGGTCGGGAGGAAGTCGCGCCAGGAGCCGAGTGCGGTGACGGCGTCCAGGATGTTGCTGACGATGACGAGCCCGACCGCTCCGCCGACCGCCCCCAGCGGAGAGTCGGTCGTCACCGAGAGCAGGAACGCCAGCGCGGCGACGACGAGCTGCGCGACGAGCGAGTAGCCGATGATGATCGCCATCCGGCCGAGCGCGGTGCCCACCGGGACGGTGCCGCCGGTCGGCAGCTCGACGTCGCCCCAGCCGAACCCGGCGGTTCCCGCGACCAGCGACATCAGCGGCAGGCTGACGACCGCGACGACCGCGTACGAGAGGGCGACGACCAGCTTCTGGCGCAGCAGCCGGGCGCGCGGCACCGGCGCGGCCAGCAGGTAGCGCAGGGACGACCAGCCCGCCTCGCTCGCCACCGTGTCGCCGCAGAACAGCGCGACCGCGACGACCAGCAGGAAACCGGTCGAGACGAACAGGGCGAACAGGGCGAAGTTGAGCGCACTGGACGTCGCGACGTCGACCAGGCTCGGCACGCCGTCCGGCCCCGGGTCGCCGCCGAGCTTGAACGCGGCGACCAGCACCCACGGCAGGACGAGCAGGATGCCGAACGCGACCAGCGTGCGGCGGCGCCGGAACTGCCGGACGGCCTCCACCCGCAGGGGCAGCGTCCGCCGGACGTCGTACGCGGTCATGACCCTTCTCCGATGATCTCCAGGAACGCGTCCTCCAGGCGGCGCCCGGAGCCGACGATCTCGGCGACCGGGCCGGCGGCGACGCGGCGGCCGCCCGCCATGACGACGGCGTGCGTGCAGGTCTGCTCGACCTCGGCCAGCAGGTGGCTGGAGACGATGACCGTCCGCCCGGCCGCCGCGTACCGGACGAGGACCTCCCGCATCTCGCGGATCTGCGGCGGATCGAGCCCGTTGGTCGGCTCGTCCAGGACGAGGAGGTCCGGCAGCCCGAGCATGGCCTGCGCAATGGCGAGACGTTGACGCATCCCCTGCGAGTAGGTTCGGACGGCCCGGTCCAGCGCCGACCCCAGGTCGGCTATCTGCAGCGCCTCCTCCAGATGGGCTTCGTCCTGGGGACGGCCCGTCGCGCGCCAGTACAGATCCAGGTTGTCGCGGCCGGAGAGATGGGGCAGGAACCCGGGTCCCTCGACGAACGAACCAAGCCGGGACAGGACAGGTGCACCCGGGTACACGCGATGCCCGAAGATCTGGATCGAGCCCGAGTCCGGGTGGATCAGCCCC
Organism: Spirillospora sp. CA-128828; assembly: GCF_050945415.1. Classification (NCBI taxonomy): domain Bacteria; kingdom Bacillati; phylum Actinomycetota; class Actinomycetes; order Streptosporangiales; family Thermomonosporaceae; genus Spirillospora; species Spirillospora sp. CA-128828. The sequence goes on along the minus strand of NZ_CP191986.1, from coordinate 8,862,588 downwards.
ATGAGCATGCGCAGGGTCGTCGTCTTCCCAGCGCCGTTCGGGCCGAGCAGACCGAGCACCTGACCCTTCTCCACCCGGAAAGACAGGTCGGCCACAGCGAGGTGCCCGTTCTTGTAGGCCTTCGTCAGGCCCGTTATCTCCAGGGGCACGTTGCTGTCTGTTTCGGCGCCGCGCCTACGGCGCCAAGGCAGGAGAATCGCGGCCGCGAGGGCGAGACCGGCCACCGGCAGTCCCCACACCCATGCGGGTAGAGGCGCCGATGCGGTCTTCAACGACGGGACAGAGGGAACGGTCAGCGGCGAAACCACCTGCACCTTGTACGACGAGGGCGCGACTGGGGTCGCGAACCCCATGTCCGTGGTGGCGATGACCAGACGCAGCCGATGCCCGCGATCGAAGCGGTAGTCCATCGCCGGGAGGGTCACCGTGACCTCGTCCCCGCCGGACACCCTGAACGGCGCCGCGAGCCGCCGCGCCGGAGTGGCCGTTCCGCCTGGCGCGACGTCGTAGAGCTTCGCGAACAGCGGCCCGTCCCCGTGGATTTTCAGCCGGACGGTCGCGGCCCCCGTCAGCCACACCGGATGGTCCAGCGGGCGCGTGTCGAAGGTGGCGGTCTGCCCTGGCATGTCCGCCGGCAACTGGCCGCCCAGGGACCCGCCCAGGGTGCCGCCCAGCGATCCGAGCGCCCCCAGCCCGGGCAGCGCCGAGATCGACGCGGGCGACCCGCCGGCCGGGTTGAAGATCGTCTGCTCGCCGCCGCTCAGCGGCAGCGCCGAGGGCACGCCGGAAAGCCCCGGATAGCGCCGTGTCGTCGCCTCGTCCACGACGACCTCTTGGGTGGACGAGTCGAGCCCGCCCGCACGCGTCACCGTGAAACCGTCCGGCGAAGGCGGCTCGGACCGCATGAGCCGTGCGTCGAAGAAGTCGCGCACCAGCCCCTCGACCCGAGCGGTCTCCGGGTCGCCGCCGTCGTGCCCGCCCTGGAACCACACCACCGAAACCGGCGCGCCGTTCGCGGCGATCGCGCGCGCGTTGGCATCGGCCTGGTCGAGCGGGAACAGCGAGTCGGCCTGGCCCTGGACCAGCAGCGTCGGCACCTTGATCCGGTCGGCGACCGAGGCCGGGCTCGACCGCCGCAGAGTGGAGAGCGCCGACTCGGTCGGACGCCCCTTCTCCGCGATCTCCTGATACATGTCGCACACCGACGGCAGGAACCGCCCGCACGCGGTCCGGGTCGCGCTGCCGGTGAAGAACAACCCCGCCCAGAGCTTCTTGAACACCCCGTCCGAGGGCGCCGCACCGGCCGCGCCATCGGGGAACAGCGCGTCCGGGAGGCTGTTCCAGGTGATCTGCGGCGCGATGGCGTCCACGCGCCTGTCGTACGCGGCGGTCATCAGGGCGATAGCCCCGCCGTAGGACTGGCCCGCCATCCCGACGCGCGGGTCGCCGGGCCCGTCGAGCAGGACGTCCGGGCGCCGCGCCAGCCAGTCGATCAGCTGGCGGGTGTCCTTCACCTCGTAGTCGGGCGAGTTGAGCGCGATCTCCCCGGTCGACCGGCCGAACCCGCGGGCCGACCAGGCCAGCACCGCGTACCCGGCGCGGGCCAGTTCGCGCGCCTCGCCCGCCACGTCCCGCTTGCTGCCGCCGAAGCCGTGCCCCAGCAGGACCGCCGGGCCCTTCGCCCGGCCGACCGGCCGGTAGAACGTCGTGTCGAGCGTGACGTGCTGGTCGTCCTTCGGGCCGTCGACCACGGCGATGCGCTGCTCGGACGTCTCGACGCGGGCCGCGCCGCCCGCCGTCGCGCCCCAGGCCGCGCCACCGCCCGCCAGCGCGACCGCGACCACCGCCGCGGTCCAGCGCGCGGACCGTCCCGTCCTGCCCCACCGCGCCCGGAGCGCGCCCGCCGGCCTCATGGTCAGAACCCTATGCGGGCCGCATGGCCACCTGCTCCGACCTGAAGTCGATCTCCGCTGCGCCCGCCGCCGTACGCCGGGCCGTCCCGTTACACCTCGCGGCGTACGGGCGGGGCGAGGGCGGCGGTGAACATGGCGGTGAGGCGGTCGGTGAGCTCGGCCGGGTCGGCGGCGCGCAGGTCGCCGAGGCCGAGCAGGCGCCGGACGGGCGCGCCGCCCATGATGATCGTGGACGCGAGCAGCGCCCGTGCGCGGGCGTCCGGCCCCTCCAGTTGCGCCACCAGCGGCTGGACGATCACGTCCTCCAGGTACTGCAGCAGGATCTCCCTGACCTCGGGATGGCCGACCGACCGGTCCAGCATCCGGGACATGGCGGTGACCCCGTGCTGGTCGATCTGCCGGACGAAGTGCTCGGCGAGCCGGCGCGGCAGCCCCTCGGGATCGCCTGCGATGACGCCGCGGATCACCGACTCGCCGGCCAGCACCTCGCCGAACAGCGCCGCCTTGGAGCCGAAGTACCGGTTGACGAGCGCCATGTTCGCCTCGGCGCGGGCCGCGATCATGCGGACGGTGACGCCGTCGTAGCCGTGCTCGCCGAACAGGTCGCGGGCGGCGTCCAGGATGCGGCGCCGGGTGGCCTCCCGGTCGCGTTTCGGCCGCCGCTCCACCGCGCGCTCGGTCTCGTCCTCGACCCGCATCCCCCAAAACCCCCGGTCGCCGGCGACGTTCCGTGCCCAGTATCGGTGACGGTCCGTGCGAGTGGTCGACGAGTTGCAAGTAAACAAGCGTCTACATAAGATACATGTAAAGCACAGGTAATTCCGCCTACGCATGGGGGCAGGGTGGCTCAGGCGAGCGCGGCGTCGCACGGCCCGGTGGCGCCGGAGCAAGCGAGACCGCAGTACACGCACCGTCAGATCCTGGAGATCCTCGCCGGTCTGATGATGGCGATGCTCACGTCGATGATCTCGACCTCGGTCGTCGCCACGGCGCTGCCGACGATCGTCGGCGACCTCGGCGGCCAGGACAAACTGTCCTGGGTCGCCAGCGCGTCACTGCTGACCATGACCGCGTCCACGCCGCTGTGGGGCAAGCTGTCCGACATCGCCGGGCGCAAGCTCATGTTCCAGACCGCGCTGATCATCTTCGTCGCGGCCTCGGTGGGCGCCGGGCTGTCGCAGAACATCGGCCAGCTGATCGCGGCCCGCGCGTTCCAGGGCCTCGGCGTCGGCGGCCTGTCCGCGCTGGCCCAGGTCATTCTCGGGGACGTGGTCGAACCCCGGCAGCGCGGCCGCTACGCCGGCTTCATGGGCGCGGTGTTCGGCGTCTCGACCGTCGCCGGGCCGCTGCTCGGCGGGTTCATCGTGGACGCCGACGGCCTCGGCTGGCGCTGGTGCTTCTACGTGTGCGTCCCGCTCGCGGTCGTCGCGTTCCTGGTCATCCAGAAGGTGCTGAAGCTGCCGAAGGTGCGCCGCGACACCCGCATCGACGTCTTCGGAGCGTTCACCATCACCGGCAGCGCCGCGGTGCTGATGCTGGTGCTGTCCATGGGCGGGACGGAGTTCGACTGGAACTCCGAATGGACCTACGGCCTGCTCGGCGTCGCCGCCCTGCTGCTCGTTCTCGCGGTCGTCGCCGAACGCGTCGCGCGCGACCCGATCCTGCCGCCCCGGCTGTTCCGCAACCGGACGTTCGTGCTGGCGTCGTTCGTCTCGATCAGCGTCGGCATGGCGATGTTCGGCGTGATGATCTACATGCCGCAGTACCTGCAGATCGTCAAGGGCATGAGTCCGACGGCGTCCGGCCTGATGACGCTGCCGCTCGTCGTCGGCATGCTCATCACCTCCACCGGCTCCGGGCAGATCGTCACCCGGACGGGCCGCTACAAGCTCTTCCCCGTGGTCGGGCTGCTGTGCGTCGCCGGCGCCATGTTCCTGCTGTCGCGGCTGCACACCGACTCGCCGAAGCTCGTCATCGGCGCGGACCTCGCGGTCCTCGGCATCGGGATGGGCCTCAGCCTCCAGATCCTCATCCTCGCAGCGCAGAACGCCTCTGCGCCAAACGATCTCGCGTCGACCACATCGGGCGTATCCTTCTTCCGCAATCTGGGAGGTGCGATGGGTGTGGCCGCGTTCGGTGCGATCCTCACCAACCGGGTGACGGACGAGATAAGCAGCGGGTTCCGCACGGCGGGCATCCCGATGCCGGCCGGCGGGGGCGGACCCGACCTGGGCTCCCCGGCGGAGATCAAGAAGCTGCCGCCGCAGGTCCTCGGCATCATCCAGGACGCGTTCACCAGCTCGCTGGAGACCGTCTTCCTCGTCGGCGTCCCCGTGGCGCTCGTCGGCTTCGGCGCGGTGCTCCTGCTGAAGGAGCTGCCGCTGCGCGGCTCGGCGCACCGGGGCAAGGCCGAGCCGCCGGCCGGCGGGCCCGCGGACGACGCCCCGGCCGAGAGCGGTGTCGTCCGGCCCCCGTCGCCCGTCGTCCGGACGGGTGCGGTCGCCGCGGTCGGCGCCGGCAGGCACGCGCGCGACGGCGGCCCCGCCGACGAGGGCCGGCTCGCCATGGTCGCCGCGACCCCGCCGGAACCGCCGAACGGCGCGTCCCCGGCCGCCCCCGGCCTGGCCGCCGAGGTGCACCTCCTCGCCCGGCAGAACGGGCACGACGGGCAGAACGGGTCCGGCGGCGGCGTTCCCGTTCGCGGCGTCGTCCGGAGCGGCGACGGCGTGCCCGTCCCGTCCGCGGCGCTCACCCTCATCGGCGGGGACGGCCACCAGCTGGCCCGCGCGATCACCCAGGAGGACGGCCGGTACGCGCTGCCGGCGCCCGGCCCCGGCAGCTATGTGCTGATCGCCGCGACCGGCGAGCACGAGCCGCAGGCCGCGACGCTGGTCGTCGGCGGCCGGCCGGTCGAGTACGACCTGCTGCTGGCCGGCAACGGCGGCCTCGGCGGGACGGTCCGCAGCGCCGACGGCACGCCCATCGTGAACGCGATGGTCGTCGTCACCGACGTGCGCGGCGACGTCGTCGGCACGGGCCGCACCGACGCCGCCGGGCAGTACGCGTTCAAGGACATCGTCTCCGGCACCTACACGCTCGCCGTCAGCGCCGCCGCGCACCGCCCGGTCGCGATGCCGGTGGACGTGACCGGAAACGGCCAGGCGCGGCTCGACATCGAGATGCCGCCCGGCGCCCGGATCCGCGGGACGGTCCGCAACGAGTCCGGCGCACCGGTCGGGGACGCGCGGGTCACGCTGGTGGACGCCGCCGGCAACGTCGTCGCGATGGCGATCACCGGTCCGGACGGCGAGTACGCGTTCACCGACCTGACCGGCGGGCAGTACACCGTGATCGCGTCCGGCTATCCTCCGGTTGCCACCGGTCTGTCGCTTTCGGGCAGCGGGCTGGACGGCCACGACCTGAAACTCGGCTACCCGGACGAGTGACGGACACGAGCGAGCCCGGCCGCCCGCCGGCGGCGGCCCCGAACACACGAACCTGGAGTGCGGGTCGTTGATGGACGCGAACCGAGGTCTGCACGGCACGGTGCGGACGAAGGACGGCTGGGCGGTGCGGCACGCCATCGTCACGGTCACCGACCTGACGGGCGACCAGGTCGCGCGCGAGCAGACCGGGGAGGACGGCGTGCTCGCCGCCGGCCCGCTGCCCGCCGGCACGTACACGGTGATCGTGACGGCGCCGGGCTTCCAGCCGGCCGCGTCGACACTGATCGTGTCCAGCGCGGGAATCGCGGACATCGGGAAGATCGTGCTGGCCCGCGCGGGCGATGTCGAGCTGCCGCCCGCCGGCACGTGGACGATCGACCCGGCGCACTCCATCATCGGCGCCGTCGCGCAGCATCTCGGGCTGACGAGCGTCCGCGGCCGGTTCGCCTCGTTCGAGGGCCGTATCGAGGTCGCCGAACCGGTCGAGGAGTCGACGGTCACGGCGCGCATCGAGGCGGCGTCCATCGACACCGGCAACAAGACGCGCGACGACCATCTGCGCTCCGCCGACTTCATGACCGCCGACGTCCACCCGGTCATCACCTACGAGAGCGACGGGCTGACCGGAGCCGGCCCCGACCGCTGGACGGTGCACGGCCGCCTCACCCTCAACGGCATCACGCACCCGGTCGACCTCGACATGACCTATCTCGGCAGCGGCACGGACCCGTGGGGCGGCGTCCGGGCCGCGTTCCGCGCCACCGCCGAGCTGCGCCGCGCCGACTTCGGCATCCGCTTCAACCAGATCCTTGAGGCGGGCATCGCGCTGGTCGGCGAGAGCCTGAAGGTCGAGCTGGAGATCCAGGCCGTCCGGGGCGAGGAACTTCCGCAGGCGTGACTACCGGCCCTTGAGCTCGCGGACCAGCGTGTTCGCCGAGGCCCGGTCCGGCGAGCCGGTCACGACGACCTTCCCGTCCGTGATCGCCATGTCGACGCGGGGCAGCGTGACCAGCCGGTCGCGGACGACGAAGGCGAGGTCCCGCCCGACCGTCGCGCGCGTCAGCCCGGCGAACGCCCGCCGGTCGACCGGGCGGAGCGTGACGGCCACGTCGTAGCCGCCCGGCTTCACCCGCGACTTCTGCACGCGCAGATCGGCGACCTTGTGGATCGCGATCCCCTGGGTGAGCCGGTAGCAGGTCACCCCGGTGGCGGACTGCCCGGTGATCCCCTGCGTCCCGGCGGGGCACTGGCCCGGCGCCGCCTGCGCGACGGGGTAGATGTGCAGCGGCGCGGCCAGCGTCACCGGCCGTGCCTGCATCGAGGACGCGATCATCGCGCCGGTCACCGCGACCGCCGCGATCAGCACGCCGAGCGTGAGCACCATGACCAGCAGCGCCGACCGGTGCTGGTCGGCGGCCTTCGCCGGCGCGACGGGCTCCCGGTACGGGCGGCCCTGCCGCCGTGCCGCGCGGCTCCGCTTCGCCTCCGCCGCCTCCCGCCGCCGCTGGGCCGCCCGCGCCCGCCGGCGCGCCGCCTCCGTGTCCAGGGGTTGCGTCTTCGCGGCAGGCAGGACGGCCGTCGCCGGACCGCGCGTTTGCGGACTCTCCCGCGACTCGGCGAGGTCTCCGGCGCGCTCCTTGCCGACCTCCATCGGCCGGGTGCTCCCACCCGCCGGATAGAACGGCTGAGCCGCCTCGACGACCTGCTCCGCCCGCACCGCCTCGCCGGGCTGCGCACCGGTGCCGGGGTTTCCGATGCCGGTGGGCCGTGTCGTGTCGGTGAGCAGGGCGACGTCGGCCGGTGGCGGCGGCCATTTCAGATTCGGGTCGGGGGCGGCCGCAGGCGCGGGCGGTGTCAGGGGACGAGTGGGCTCCTCATCACGCGGTCGACCCTTGTTCCGGCGCGGAATGACCCGCATCGTCACCTCCCCGGCTCCATGATCTCCCCCCAGTCTTTCAGGACGAGGCCTCGGCCCGCATCGTGTCCTGTCCAAGGCGGTCACGAAGCCGCCGTCTCCCGCCACGAGAGGAACCGTGCCCCGTTCACGGGATTTCAACGGTCTTCTAGCGAGGAATCCCGGCCGTTCACGTTCACGGCCAGTGTGAATCGCTTCCCTCGTGCCCAGCGTGCAGCGCCGTCTAGCCCGGTCGCTGTTGCTGGTCGATGTATGCCTTGATGATGTCCAGGACGCGGCGAAGTAGGACGGGGAGACCCCATCTCCCCACAGCGCTCCGCCGGTACCTGGCGAAGAAGACCAAATGGACATGGAGGGCTGGAGACGACGCTGCGACCTCGGCAAATATCCAGATTTGGTGCCCCTTGCGGTGAAATAGACCAAGGGTAAACAGGTGTTAGATTGGCGGTCATGAAATTGGTGGTGCAGGTAAAGCTACTGCCGACCGCCGAGGAGGCGGTGGCGCTGGCCGAGACCCTGCACACCGCCAACCAGGCCGCCGACCATGTCTCCACGGTGGCCTACCGGCAGGGCATGTTCTCCCGGGCCGGGCTGCAGAAGCTGCTGTATCACCAGGTGAAGGCTCTGGGGTTGTCGGCGCAGCCGGCGCTGCATGTGATCCGGAAAGCGGCCGACGCCTACACCACCCTGCACGCCCAGATCGACGCGGGCCTGCTCGGCCCGGAGTACTCGAAGCGACGCCATAAGGCCGAGTCCAAGCCGATCGCCTTCCGCCCGGACGCGGCGCAACCATTTGATGATCGCTGCCTTTCATGGCAATACGACGCGCGGACCGTGTCGATCTGGACGGTGCACGGCCGGTTGCAAGGCATCGCCTACACCGGCAAGCCACTCAACACCGATCCGGTCGACTGGATCGGGGTGGACCGGGGGATCGAGAACCTGGCCACCACCTCCGACCAGACCAACTATCAGGGGCAGGCCCTGAAACGCTATCGGCGCCGCGCGGCCCGCCGCCGCGCCGAACTCCAGAAGAAGAAGGCGGCCGGATCCCGGTCGGCTGCCCGTCGGCTGGCCAAACGCAATCAGCGGGAGGCCCGGCACGCCACCGGCGAGAACCACAAGATCAGCAAGCAGATCGTGGCCGATGCCCAACGCACCGGACGCGGCATCGCCGTCGAGCAACTCGACGGGATCCGCGGCCGGGTCCGGCTCAAGCGGCACCAGCGGGCCACGCTGTCATCCTGGCCGTTCCACCAGCTCGGCACCTTCCTGGAATACAAGGCCCGCCGGGCCGGGGTGCCGTTCCTGCAGGTGGATCCGCACTACACCTCCCAGAGGTGCCCCGTGCCGTGGTGCGGGCACGTCTCCCGCCGCAACCGGCCCACTCGGGGCCGGTTCCGCTGCGTCGTGTGCGGGCTCGCTGGCCTTGCCGACGACATCGCCGCCGTGAACGTCCGCCAGCGGGCGCGCACGGTGTGGACATTTGTCACCATGCCCGACCCCGCCCCCCACCACCAGCCCACACGGGCCAGACGCAGAGGACGGGGTGATGCGCCCCCGGCACGGCGGCCAGCCGCTACGGGGAGCGCGACGAAGCGTGAAGACCGGGCCACCAAGCCCGGCCGTCCACGGCCGAGAAGGTGACAGCGCGCGAAGGCCCGGCCCCGGACGAAGCGGGACCGGGCCTGCGAACACGCGTCCTAGTCGATGCGCCAGGTGTCGCCGCTGCCGAGCAGCGCGGCGAGGTCGCCCTTGCCCTGCGTCTCGGCCGCCTCGTCGAGCTGGGCCCGCATCAGCTCGTCGTAGGACGGGCGGTCGACGTCGCGGAAGATGCCGATCGGGGTGTGCTCGAACGCCGGCTGGTCCAGCCGCGACAGCGCGAACGCCTGCGACGGGTCCGGGTTGCGGGCGTCGTGCACGGCGATCTCGGACGCGTCGACGTCGGCGACCTTCACGACCTCGAACGACCCGGCCGGGTTGCGGCGCAGCGCCTTGGAGCGGTCGGCGCCGAACACGATGGGCTCGCCGTGCTCCAGCCGGACGGTGACGTCGTCGCGGACGGAGGCGTCCTTGAGCGGCTCGAACGCGTTGTCGTTGAAGATGTTGCAGTTCTGGTAGATCTCCACCAGCGCGGTGCCGCGGTGCTGGGCGGCGGCCCGCAGCACCGACTGCAGGTGCTTGCGGTCGGAGTCGATGGTGCGGGCGACGAACGTGCCCTCGGCGCCGATCGCCAGCGACAGCGGGTTGAAGGGCGCGTCCAGCGACCCCATCGGCGTCGACTTGGTGATCTTGCCGAGTTCGGACGTCGGTGAGTACTGGCCCTTGGTCAGCCCGTAGATCCGGTTGTTGAACAGCAGGATCTTCAGGTTGACGTTGCGGCGCAGCGCGTGGATGAGGTGGTTGCCGCCGATGGACAGCGCGTCGCCGTCCCCGGTGACCACCCACACCGACAGGTCGGGACGGGACGTCGCCAGCCCGGTCGCGATCGCGGGCGCGCGGCCGTGGATGGAGTGGAACCCGTAGGTGTTCATGTAGTACGGGAACCGGGACGAGCAGCCGATGCCGGAGATGAAGGTGATGTTCTCGCGGCGCAGGCCCAGTTCGGGCAGGAAGGACTGCACGGCCGCGAGGATCGCGTAGTCACCGCACCCGGGGCACCAGCGCACCTCCTGGTCGGTCTTGAAGTCCTTCATGGACTGCTTGCCGTCCGCCTTGGGGACCAGGGACAGCAGCGACCTGCCGTTCCCGTTCCCGTTGGCGGTGCCGTTGCCGTTCACGGCGCCGTTCGCTCCGTTCTCACTCACTGTCGATCACATCCTGGATGACGCCCTGCAGCTCTTCGGCCTTGAAGGGCAGGCCGCGGACCTGGTTGTAGCCGATCACGTCGATGAGCAGCCGGCCGCGCAGCAGCAGGGCGAGCTGGCCGAGGTTGATCTCCGGGACGATGACCTTGTCGTAGGAGCGCAGCACCTCGGGCAGGTTGGCGGGGAACGGGTTGAGGTGGCGCAGGTGGGCCTGGGCGATGGTGCGCCCGGACCTCCGGACCCGCCGCACGGCCGCGGAGATCGCCCCGTACGTCCCGCCCCAGCCCAGCACCAGCACGCGTGCCTGGCCGGACGGGTCGTCCACGGCGAGCGGCTCGATGTCGTTGGCGATCCCGTCCACCTTGGCCTGGCGGAGCCGGACCATCCGGTCGTGGTTGGCGGGGTCGTAGGAGATGTTGCCGGTGCCGTCGGCCTTCTCCAGGCCGCCGATCCGGTGCTCCAGCCCGGCCGTGCCCGGGATCGCCCACGGGCGGGCCAGGGTGGCCGGGTCGCGCTCGAACGGCCGGAACCCCTCCTCCGAGGAGCCCGCCTCCGGGCCGGCGAAGTCCGGTTCGATCGTCGGCAGCGACTCCACGTCCGGGAGCTTCCAGGGTTCGGACCCGTTGGCCAGGTAGCCGTCCGACAGCAGGATCACCGGGGTGCGGTACTTCACCGCGATCCGGGCCGCCTCCAGCGCGGCGCCGAAGCAGTCCGACGGGGACTGCGGCGCGACCACCGGGACCGGCGCCTCACCGTTGCGGCCGTGCATCGCCTGCAGCAGGTCGGCCTGCTCGGTCTTGGTCGGCAACCCGGTCGAGGGACCGGCCCGCTGCACGTCGATGACCAGCAGCGGCAGCTCGGTCGCCACCCCCAGGCCGATCGTCTCGCTCTTCAGCGCGAGGCCGGGCCCGGAGGTGGTGGTCACCCCCAGCGAACCGCCGAACGAGGCGCCCAGGGCCGCACCCACCGCGGCGATCTCGTCCTCGGCCTGGAAGGTCCGCACCCCGAAGCGCTTGTGCTTGGAGATCTCGTGCAGGATGTCCGAGGCCGGGGTGATCGGGTAGGAACCCAGGAAGATCGGCAGCCCACTCTGCACCCCGGCCGCGACCAGCCCGTAGGCCAGCGCGAGGTTGCCGGTGATGTTGCGGTACAGCCCTGGCTCGTGCTCGGCCGGCTTGATCTCGTACTGCACCGAGAACGCCTCGGTGGTCTCTCCGTAGGACCAGCCCGCCTGGAAGGCCGCGATGTTGGCCTTCATGATCTCGGGCTTGCTGGCGAACTTGCGCTCCAGGAACGCCAGCGTCCCCTCGGTGGGACGGTGATACAGCCACGACAGCAGCCCGAGCGCGAACATGTTCTTCGCGCGCTCGGCGTCCTTCTTGGAGATGTCGAAATCCGCGAGCGCCGTCACCGTCATCGACGTCAGCGGCAGGGCGTGCACCCGGTACTCGGCCAGCGAGTCGTCCTCGACCGGGCTCGTCTCGTACCCCACCTTGGACAGGTTGCGCTTGGTGAACTCGTCGGTGTTGACGATCAGGTTCGCGCCGCGCGGCAGATCGGCCAGGTTGGCCTTCAGCGCGGCGGGGTTCATCGCCACCAGGACGTTCGGGGCGTCGCCCGGAGTCAGGATGTCATGGTCGGCGAAGTGCAGCTGGAAGCTGGACACGCCGGGCAGCGTCCCGGCGGGGGCGCGGATCTCGGCCGGGAAGTTCGGCAGCGTCGACAAGTCGTTGCCGAACGCCGCGGTCTCCTGGGTGAAGCGGTCGCCGGTCAGCTGCATACCATCGCCGGAATCCCCGGCGAATCGGATGATGACACGGTCGAGCTGCTGGACCTGTTTGGTCACAGAGGAAGACCTCCTCGACGCGCAGCATCCGTCCTGGAGGAGGCGTCCAGGATCGTGATGCTACTAAGGCTTACCTTCATGGTATGTCCGGGATCGGATGGTGTTATCGGGGACGGGCCGCTCACTGGGACGAGGGCGCGCTTCGTCCGGGTGCCGGTGGCCGCGGGTCATGAAGGCTGTGCCGGGAAGGCACTGACGGGCGGCAACCGCTCCGCAGGTCCTATCAGGTGATACGACCTGGACTGGTCCCCGAGTTCATCCCGAACACAGGCAGCTGCGCTGCCGGCACAGGTCGACGTGCAGTCGCCGGACCAGGAGCCGCGCGGGACTCGTCGAGGAGCCTTGGCTCCCCAGGGGCGTGAGGTTCACGTCCCGAAGTGTAGACAGCATGAACATCGTTCCAGGGCACCGCCCCCGGCGTGGGGCTCAGGGTGTCCCTGGTGTCTGTGATGTGGCGACTTCCGGCCGCTCCGACCGCTTGACTGAGGGTTCTCCCGATACGGTCGGCGTCGGCGTGGACGGTTTGGGCTTCATGACCGCCTTGCGCTCCCGGTCGACGCGCGCGAGCAGCGCGGGCACGTCGGCCGCGTCCACCGCCTCGCCGACGACGCGGGCCGTCGCCGCGTACGGGTAGGAGCCGGGGTTGTCGAGTGCCGCGCGCATCCAGCGCCGCCACAGCCCGCTCGTGACGGTGCAGCGCAGCGTCAGCGCCCGGTTGGCCGGGACCGGCCCGGACCCGGTGCACGACCCGAGCGGCTCGCCCCTGGACGTGATCGACGCCCGCAGCGCCGCCCGCGCGCCCTCCGGCACCGACCCCGCCGGCTGGGTGAGCGTGGCTGGCACGCTCACCGTGCAGCCGGTGGTGTTCTGGTCGCAGTTGCTGAACGCGAGCGTCCCGGGCGTGAAACGCAGGCTCGGGTCGGCCGCCCCGCCCAGCCTCGCCACCCGCGGGCGCAGCTCGGCGAACAGCGTCGCCGGGGCGGCCACGGGTGCGACGGTGAACCGCGGCGCCGCCTGCCCGGCCGGCCGTACCGCCAGCAGCCGGTGCGGCGCCGCCGCGGTGAGCAGGTACTCCGCGCCCGGCGTCTTGATCCGGTACGCCGGGACGCCGTTCACGTTCTCCGTGGGTGGCTTCGCCGGCGCCTTGGCCAGCATCGTGGCGATCGACTTGGGGCCGAGGACGTCCGGCAGGTCGAAGCCGGGCATCGACGCGGGCGCCTTCGTCCAGCGCCCCGCGTAGTACTCCGGATGCGCGACGCCGCTCACGTAGGTCTGCCAGAACGTCGTCCCGGCCCTGATGTAGGTGACGCCGTCGATCGCGACGACCTCCGCCGTCAGCACTCCCGCGGTGAGCGTCCCGGACGCCGAACCCGCCGGCGTCACCCGCAGCTGCGCCTGGACGGGCCGCCCGCCGACCGTCAGGGTGCCGTCGTAGCGCAGCCCCGTCCCGGTCGTGAGCGCCTTCCCGGCCTCGACCGTCCATGCGGGCGGCGCCGCCGCCGTGGTCGCCTTGGGCTTCTTCTTCGCCGGCTCGTCGCCCCCGGCGACCACCGCCGCGGCGACGGCGCCCATCGCGATGACGACCGCCGCCGTCCCGGCGACGACGAGAACCCGCCGACCCCGGCCCCGAGTCTTCCGCCCCGCCGTCCCCGGAGGAACCGGGCCGCCCGGCGGGAAGGGAGCACCATGCTGGAAGGCGTCCACCGGCATCGGGCCGCCGGGCGGAACCGCGAACCCGGGCGGCGGAACATCATGCTGGAACGAGTCCGCGGGCATCGCCCCGTCCACATCCATGGGGGCGTCCGGAGGCGGGGGAGCGTCCGCCGGTATCGCCTCGCCCGCCGGGGCGGGAGCCGCGCCGGACGCGGCAGGGCCCGGCGAGCCCGCAGGGGGTGGAGGCGTGGCCGGGTGGGGGCCCGCTACGTGGACGTCTCCGGGGTGGGGGCCGGGTGGGGCCTGGCGGTCCGGCTGGGGGTCGGCCGTCCCGGCGTCGTCCGTGGACGGGGGTCGGGAAGAGGCCGTCGGTGACGGCTCGTCCTGTTCAGCGCTCACTCGGGGCTCACTCTGCTCACTTCCGGGGCCAGGTTTCGGCCCGTCCGTCAGGCACAAAGCAAGGGGGTGGAGACGTCCCCAGGGGGAGGCCGGCCGGGGCTCTGGACCGTTCGAGGGGTTGGGTCCGGCCACCGGGGCCCTGAAGGGGCGTCCTCAAAGAGCATAAGGGTGCCCGGCGGCGCTTTCCCCCTGGCGGGGAGGAGCGCGGCCGGGCACCCTGGCGGCGGAGGGTCAGCGCGCGGGGCGCCTCACCTGCGGCCTCATTCGCTGTCGAGCCCGTTCTGCAGCGCCTGAACTTCGGAGGACGTGGCGCCGATCACCTTGTACTGGGCGTGCTTGTAGAAGGTGCCGCCGGTGGCCTTGGCCCAGCTGGTCCACGCGGCGCTCGTGACCCGGCAGCTCGCCCACTGCGAGTCGGTGCCGGTGATCGTGATGCGGGTGGTGCAGTTGCCGAGGTCGCGGCCGGTCAGCGTGCTGGCGGTGATCCGGAACCGGACGTCGATCGTGACGGGCTTCTCCACGTCGTACGGCGGACGGATCTTGGCCTCGACCGTGCAGCCGGAGTTGCCGTTGCAGCCGCCCCGCTTCCACTCGTCGACCGTCGGCCGCGCCTCACCGTTGAACGAGTCCTTCAGCTCGCCCATGTTGGTGCGCATGTTCGAGATGACGGTCGAGGCGTCGCCGGAGTCCTTCGGGGTGACGTCCACCGCCACGCGCGGCGTGGTCGCCTCGTACCGCAGCAGCTTGGAGTCGTCGTCGTCGGTGATGTAGAGCGTGGAGGAGAAGGTGCTGAACTTCAGGGCCTTCTGCCCCTGCCAGGTCGTCTCGATCGGCTTCACGCTCGACGTCCGGGCCGAGCGGATCTTGCTCGCCAGCGCGGACGGCGACAGCTGCGTCTTGAAGTCGAGGTCGAGCTCGTCGTCGCCCAGCCGGCCCCACTGCTCACCCGTGGTGAGGAAGAACGGGTCGTCGGTGGCGGAGATCTGCCGCGTCCAGTAGGACTTGTCGGCCTTCACGAACAGCTTGCCGTCGGCCGACAGCACGGTGACCTGGTCGCCGTTCCAGGAGACCGGCCCCATCGCGCGGCCGCCCTTGGTGACGTTCAGCTCACCGCGGAGCGTGTCGCTGCCGCCGAACGTGCCCTTCAGCTGGACGACGTCGGCGGTGTCCATGTTGCTCGCCGCGGCGGTCAGCTTCTCCTCGGGGGACTTGCCGCCGCCGTTGGCCACGATCAGCACCACCACGGCGATGATCACCAGCACGGCGACACCGCCGCCGATCAGGCCGATCACCAGGCCGGCGCCACCGCCGCGCTTCGGCGGCGGCGGCATCGCGGGACCCATCGGGGAGCCGGGGGGCGGGGGGAAGAAGGGAGGCGGCGTTCCAGGGCCGCCGAAGCCGCCGGGCGGCGGAGGCCCGCCCGGACCACCCGGACCACCCGGGCCGCCGGGACCGGGCCCGCCCGGGCCCGCTGGCGGCGGCGGAGGCGGCCAGGAGGCACCGCCCGGGGATTCCCAGCCCGGGGGAGGCGGAGGGTTACTCATCCGGTCACGTCCTTCCAGGTCAAAGTGACCCCATGCAAACCTAGTGTGCAGCAAAAGCATGACATTGTGATCCTCCGGGGTGGAGGTACGACGCCACACTCCTCGATGCTGGTCGGGAGGTACTGGATGAGACGCACGCGAGGAGGATCTGGTGCATAACTATTTCGACACATATGCCGTCGTGGTCGTGCTGCTCCTCGCCGGCGCGGGGGTCGTCGCCGGCGCGCTCGCCGCGAACCGGCTGCTGCGTCCGCACCGGCCGACCGCCGAGAAACTGACGACGTACGAATGCGGCGTCGACCCCGTCGGCGAGGGCTGGGCCCACTCGTACGTCCGCTACTACGTCTTCGCCTACCTGTACGTGGTCTTCGCGGTGGACGCGGTGTTCCTCTTCCCCTGGGCGACGGTCTTCTCCGCGCCCGGCTACGGGGCGACGACGCTCGGCGAGATGTTCGTCTTCCTCGCGTTCCTGGCCGCCGGACTCGCATATGCGGGCAAGAAGGGCGTCCTGTCCTGGGTCTGAAGCCCCTGGCGCTGTAACAATGGCGTTGTGGGCACTATCGATCTACCGCCGCCGAGCGTGGGGCCGCTGTCGCGGCTGGCGCCCAAGCCGATCAAGTTCGTGCTCAACTGGGGCCGCCGCTATTCGCTGTGGGTCTTCAACTTCGGCCTGGCCTGCTGCGCCATCGAGTTCATAGCGACGTCGATGAGCAGGCACGACTTCATCCGGCTCGGCGTCATCCCCTTCGCGCCCGGCCCGCGGCAGGCAGACCTGATGGTCGTCTCCGGCACCGTCAGCGACAAGATGGCGCCCGCGGTGCGGCGGCTGTACGAGCAGATGCCCGAGCCGAAGTACGTGATCTCCTTCGGGGCCTGCTCCAACTGCGGCGGCCCGTACTGGGACTCCTACTGCGTGACCAAGGGCGTCGACCAGATCATCCCGGTGGACGTCTACGTGCCCGGCTGCCCGCCCCGTCCGGAGGCGCTGCTGCACGGCATCGTCCACCTGCAGGAGAAGATCGCGGCCGAGTCGCTCGGCGACCGGTACGGCGGCGGCGAGCCGCTCAGCCCGCCGCCCCCGCCGCGTCCGCTGACGGGGACGGTGCTGCGCCGCCCGCTGAAGCCGCCGCCCCCGCCGGACCTGCACGACACCTTCGAGCACTGGAGCACCCAGGCCGAGGAGGCCGCCCCGGGCGAGGGCGCCGCCGACGAGACCATGCCGGTCCGGCACCTCGGGGACGCCGAAGTCCAGGCCGAGACGCCCGCCGCCGAGCCCGAACCGGAGGTGGAACGCGCCGCGCCGCCCGCCCGGCCGGGCGACACGACGCAACCCGTCCACGTGGTTCCGGACGACCAGGCCACACCCCCCGCCCGGCCGGATGACAGGACGCTGCCCGTGCCGCCTGTGGAGGGTGGAGAGGCCGCGCCGCCGGTTCGGCCGGACGACAGGACGTTGCCCGTGCCGCCCGTGGAGGATGAGGCTTCGTCGCACGACCCGTCGATCATCCCCGGTCTGGCCGACGACGAGCACGACGACCAGATCGGACGGGACCGGTGAGCGCCGGGCTCGCGGAGGCCTGGGCGGGGCGGTTCGGCGACGAGATCTCGGCCGAGGAGACGTTCGGCGGCCTGGCCGTCGGGGTGCCCCCGGAGCACTGGATCGACGCGCTGACCTTCGCCCGCGACGACCTGTCCTGCGGATTCTTCGACTGGCTGACCGGCGTGGACGAGGCGGCGGAGGGCTTCGCGGTCGTCGTCCACGTGTACTCGCTGGAGCGCCGCCACCATCTGCTGATCCGCACCCGCGTCCCGAAGCGGGCGCCCGTACTGCCGACGGCCACGGGCGTGTACCGGGGCGCCGCGTGGCACGAGCGGGAGACGGCGGAGATGTTCGGGATCCTGTTCGAGGGCCATCCGAACCTCGTCCCGCTGCTCCTGCCGGAGGGCTTCCAGGGCCATCCGCTGCGCAAGGACTTCGTGCTCGCCGCCCGCGTCGCCAAGCCGTGGCCGGGCGCCAAGGAACCGGGCGAATCGGGGCACGGCGCCCCGAGCCGCCGCCGCGTCCGGCCGCCGGGTGTGCCTGACGAAGGTCCTTGGGCGGCCGCGGCGGAGCGCCGGCGGCCCCCGGAAGGGCAGGGCCGCGATGCTTGAGGTCGTCGGCAAGCTGGTCCTGGTCGCCGCCGCGTTCGCGCTGCTGCCGCTGCTGGTGGGGCAGGCCGAGCACAAGGTCATGGCGCACATGCAGGGCCGGCTCGGCCCGATGTACGCGGGCGGCTTCCACGGCTGGGCGCAGCTCGTCGCCGACGGGGTCAAGTTCGCGCAGAAGGAGGACGTGGTCCCGCGCGACGCCGACCGGTGGGTGTTCAAGCTGGCGCCAGGCGTGGCGATCGTCCCGTATCTGCTGGTCCTGCTCGTGATCCCGGTCGGGCCGGGCGGGCAGGTCGCGCTCGACCTCGGTCCCGGGGTCTTCTTCGCGCTCGCCGTGATGGGCGTCGGCGTGATCGGCGCGATCATGGCGGGCTGGGCGAGCGCGAACAAGTACTCGCTGCTCGGCGGGATGCGGGTCGCGGCGCAGCTGATGTCGTACGAGCTGCCGATGGTGTTCGCGGCGTCGTCGGTGGCGATGGCGGCGGGGACGCTGTCGCTGCAGGGCGTCGTCGAGGAGTGGCGCTGGTGGTGGCTGCCGTGGCAGGCGGTCGGCGGCGTGGTGTTCTTCGTCGCGGGGCTGGCGGAGCTGCGCCGCCCGCCGTTCGACATGCCGGTCGCCGACTCGGAGATCATCTTCGGCCCGTACACCGAGTACGGCGGGCTGCGGTTCGCGCTGTTCATCCTGGCCGAGTACGCCGGGATCGTGGTGCTGTGCGGGCTGACGACCGTCCTGTTCCTGGGCGGCTGGAAGGGCCCGTTCCTGAACACGGAGCTGGGCTGGCTCTGGACGCTGCTCAAGGGCGGCGTGCTGGCGTTCTGCGTGATCTGGCTGCGGGTCAGCTACCCGCGCATGCGCGAAGACCAGCTGCAGAAGCTCGCCTGGGCGTGGCTCGTCCCGCTGTCGCTCGCCCAGCTGGCGCTGACGGGCGTCCTCAAGGTCGCCGCCTGATCCTCACGTGAGGAAGATCGTGTACTCGGCCAGCTGCGGGAGGACGTCCGGCGGGAGGTCGGCGTCCACCGCCATCTCCTCGGCGGACAGGAACCCGCCGGTCTCCTCGCGGCGGCGGACGATCCGGTCGGCGAACTCCGGTGTCATGCCGGGCAGCGCTTCGAGGATCGCCCGGGGGACGTGGTTGACGTCCACGAGCCCGCCGTCGTCGTAGGTGCGCGGCACGTCGGGGCGGCCGATCCGCAGCTCGCGGGCGAGCGCCGGGTCCTCGGCGGCGAGCGCGCGCGCCTCGTCCCGCAGCGTCCGGCGGTACTTGGCGACCTCGACGGCGTGCTCGTTGGCCCGGTTGCGCGGGATCCCGCGGGGGAAGACCGACGACCGGACGGCGAACGCGTGCCCCGTGCCCGCGATCCACAGCAGGACGCCGATGAACGTGCCGAGGACCGCGAAGACCGGATCGCCCGACTGCACCATGGTCACGACGGCGGCGGTGCCGGCGCCGTAGCCGACGGCGGTGGCCCCGAGCCCCCACGATCCGCGCCGGAGGGCGGCGTAGAGGAACGAGAACGGCGTCCCGTAGCCGAGGGTGATGAACGGTACGAACGCCCACAGGATGCCCCGGGCCACCTCTGGGGCCGGCCCGAGGACGGGCGGCGGGCCGGGAGGCTGCGGCGGTGCCGGCGGGCTCGGATACGGGGACCGCCAGCCGGGCGGCGCGGGCGGGCGCCGTGTGGGCCGCCTGCGGTCGGACGCCGGGCGAGAGCGGTGACCGGGCCCCGGCTCATAAGGGCGGTCCGCGTGATGACCCACTTGCCCTCCTTGCCCGCAAACCGGCCTACTAGCTCATGGCCTACACCCGTTTGGACGAACGTGGAACCCACCGCGTTCCCCCCAGGCTCATCGTGCGCAATCATGGGGCGCGTGGGACGGCTACCAGGAGGCGGGCTGGCCAAGGGGCTGGCGGTCACGTTGCGGACGATGACGCGGCGCTCGATAACACGTCAGTATCCGGAAGTGCAACCCGACCTGCCGCCGCGCAGCCGGGGCGTCATCGCGCTTTTCGAGGAGAACTGCACGGTGTGCATGCTGTGCGCGCGCGAGTGCCCCGACTGGTGCATCTACATCGACTCGCACAAGGAGACCCTTCCGGCGGAGGGCGGCGGACGTGCCCGGACCCGCAACGTCCTCGACCGGTTCGCGATCGACTTCGCGCTGTGCATGTACTGCGGGATCTGCATCGAGGTGTGCCCGTTCGACGCGCTGTTCTGGTCGCCCGAGTTCGAGTACGCCGAGTACGACATCGCGGAGCTGACGCACGAGAAGGAACGGCTGCGGGAGTGGATGTGGACCGTCCCGCCGCCGCAGGCCCACGACCCGTCCGCCGAGCCGCCGAAGGAAGTGGGCGCGGCGGAGAAGGCCGCCGCGCGGGCCGCCCGCCGGCCCCCGGGGGCGGGAGCATGAGCGGGGCGAACCGGACGAAGCGTCACGGGGAGCGCCCATGAGCGGCCAGGAGATCGTGTTCGCGCTGCTGGGCGTGGTGGCGGTCGGGTCCGCGATCCTGGTGGTGACGACGCGGCAGCTCGTCCACGCGGCGCTGTGGCTGGTGGTGTCGTTCGGCGCGCTCGCGGGCGGCTACCTCGTCCTGACGGCGGAGTTCGTCGCCTGGGTGCAGGTCCTCATCTATGTAGGCGCCATCGTCGTGCTGCTGCTCTTCGGGATCATGCTGACGCGGGCGCCGATCGGGGAGTCCGCCGACCTGGACTCCGGGAACCGGTGGGTCGCGCTGGCCGTCGCGGTCGCCACCGCCGCCGTCCTGGTCACGCTGATGGTCATCGGGTTCCGCGACGAGCGGATGCCGCTGCACGCGGGCGGCGGGTCGGCGGACGAACTGGGCGCGAGCGTGTTCCGGACGTGGGTGCTGCCGTTCGAGGTCCTGTCGGTGCTGCTGCTGGCCTCGCTGGTCGGCGCGATCGTCCTGTCGCGGTCGGACATCGGGGCGCGCCCGGAGACCGGGGCGCGGGCGGACGAGGAGGGCGACGTCTGATGCATCTCGCCTACCCCACGGTCGTCGCCGCCCTGCTGTTCTCCGTCGGCGTGTACGGGGTGCTGGCACGGCGCAACGCGATCCTCGTGCTGATGTCGGTCGAGCTGATGCTGAACGCGGTGAACCTCAACCTCGTCACGTTCGACGTCTGGTACCGGGACCGTCTGCACGGCGGACAGGTCCTCACGCTGTTCACTATCGTGATCGCGGCGGCGGAGGTCGGGCTCGGGCTGGCGATCGTCCTGCTGGTGTTCCGCAACCGGCAGATGATCGAAGTGGACCGGCTGCGCGCGCTCTCCGAGGACTCCGGCCCCTCCGGGGAGTCTGAGGCGGAGGCAGGAAACCGGCCGGAGCCGGTCGAGGAGGCCGCGCCGTGATCTGGCTCTCGTCCCTGGTCGCTCTCCTGCCGTTCCTCGCCGCGTTCGCCGGGATGCTGTTCGGCCCGTCCCTCACGCGGGCCCTGGGCGGCTCCGGGGGCTCGCCGCTGCGGAACGGGCGGGCACTGACCGCCTGCGCGCCGGTCGCGGTGTCGCTCGTCCTCTCGGCGGTCGTCGCGTTCGCCGTGTGGCGCGACCCCGGCGAACGCACGGGCACCCTGACGCTGGTCGACACCGGGTCGGTACCGATCCGGGTCGGGCTGCAGGTGGACGGACTGGCCGCGGTCGTCGGGCTCATGGTCTGCTGCGTGGCGCTGGCCGTCCAGGTGTACTCGGTCGCGTACATGAAGGACGACCGGCGGTACTCGTCCTACGCCGCGTTCATCTCGCTGTTCACGTCCGCGATGCTGCTCGTCGTCTACGCCGGCGACCTCCTCGTCCTGTACGCGGGCTGGGAGGTCATGGGCATCTGCTCGTACTTCCTGATCGGCCACCACTGGGAGGACCGGGCCAACTCGCGGGCGGCGGTCAAGGCGTTCCTCGTCACGCGGCTCGGCGACGTCGGCTTCCTGATCGGCGTGATCGTCCTCGGCGTGGGCGCCGGGACGTTCCAGATCGACCAGGTGATCCGGGCGGCCGGCGACCTCCCGCACTCGACGGTGACGGCGGCCGCGCTGCTGCTGCTCGCCGGGGTCGCGGGCAAGAGCGCGCAGTTCCCGCTGCACACCTGGCTGCCGGACGCGATGGCGGGCCCCACCCCGATCAGCGCCCTCATCCACGCGGCGACGATGGTCGCGGCGGGTATCTACGTCGTCGCGCGGCTGTACGGGGTGTTCCTCGCGGCCCCGTCCGCGCTCGCCGTGCTGGGCATCGTCGCCGTGCTCTCCATGGTCGGTTCGGCGTGCGCGGCCCTCGCACAGGACGACCTGAAACGCGTCCTGGCGTACTCGACGATCAGCCAGCTCGCCGTGATGGCCGCGGGCCTGGCGGTCGGCGCGAAGTCGGCGGCGATCTTCCACCTGCTGACGCACGCCGCGTTCAAGGCGCTGCTGTTCCTCGCGGCCGGCTGCGTGATCGTGACGGCCGGGTCGAACATGCTCGCCCGCTACGGCGGCCTGCGGCGCGGAATGCCCATCACGTTCTGGTCGATGACGGTCGGCTTCGCCGCCCTCGCGGGCGTCCCGCCGTTCAGCGGATGGTTCAGCAAGGACGCCGTCATCGAAGCCGCCCAGCACGCGGCCACGCACGGCGGCGAGGTCGAAGCGGGCGGCTGGTTCGCGTACGCGCCCCTCAGCGAAACCTCGCAGGGGCTCGTGAAGGTCACGTCCGGCGGGGACGTCGTCCAGGCTGACCTGCCGGGTGGCGTCGCGTGGCTGGTCTATCTCGGGTTGCTGCTCACGGTCGTGCTGACGGCGGCCTACGCCATGCGGGCCTGGCTGATGACGTTCTTCGGCGAGAGGCGCGGGACGTACGAAGTGCGCGATCCGTCGAGAATCATGTCGTGGACGGTCGCGGCGCTGGCCGTCCCCGCCGCGATCCTGGGCTTCTTCGGGCTCGGCGCTCCCGAACTACGTCCGCAGCCGGGAGCCTCCGTGCTGAGCGTGGTGCTGCTCGCTCTGGGGGCGGGTGGGGCGTTTCTCGTCTGGAACCGCGACCCGGCGCTGGATCCTGCGCGCGCTCTTGGGCCGGTCCGTCCTGCATTTGCGAGGGCCTTCTTCGTGGACGAGCTGTATGCGGTGGCGATCGTCCGGCCCGTCCAGGCTCTGGCGCGCCACGTCGTCCTCTTCGACCGGGGACGGGTGGACGCCGCCGTCGTCGGGACCGGACGGGGCGCGCGGCGGCTCGCCGGCCTGGTCAGAATCGTCCAGAACGGTAATCCGCAGACGTATCTCACCGGCCTGCTCGCCGGTGTCGTCGTCATCGTGGCCGCGGTGGTGATCTTCCAGTGATCTTCGTGCTGATGATGGCGATCCCGCTGTCCGGGGCGCTGGCGATGCTCGTCCCGGCGAACCGGTTCCTGCGCACCGGTTTCGCCGTCCGCGCCTTCGGGACGGCCGTGTCCGCCGCGACCCTGCTGGTCGCGATCTCGGCGATGACGGCGTTCGACTTCGACGAGACCTCGCGTATGCAGTTGGAGGTCGACCGGGCGTGGGCGCCGGCGATCGGCCTGCGCTTCCACCTCGGCGTGGACGGGATCTCGCTGCCGCTGGTCGTGCTGACCGCCCTGCTGACGTTCCTGTGCTTCCTCTACACGCTGAAGCACCCGCCCGAGGGCGGCAGGATCCGGCTGCTCACCGCGCTCCTGTTCGTCCTGGAGATCGGGATGATCGGCACGTTCGTCGCGCTCGACCTCGTGCTGTTCTTCGTGTTCTTCGAGACCGTCCTGGTCCCCATGTACGTGGTGATCATGCTGTGGGGCGGAGCGGGCCGCCGCGCCGCCGCCTACAAGTTCATCCTCTACACCCTCCTCGGGTCGGGGCTCCTGCTGGCCGGGATGCTGCTCGTCGGCGCCAAGGCGGGCACGCTCGACATGACCGACCTGGCCGCCCGGCACGGGTCCGGTCTGTCGCACGGCATCCAGATCACGGCGTTCGCCCTCATGGGGATCGGATTCGCGGTCAAGGCACCGATGTGGCCGCTCCACACGTGGCTGCCCGACGCGCACACGGAGGCGCCGACGGTCGGATCCGTCCTGCTGGCCGGGGTTCTGCTGAAGATGGGCACGTACGGGCTGGTCCGCGTCGCCCTGCCCCTGGCACCCGACGGAGCACGGTTCTGGGCGCCCTGGCTCGGGCTGCTCGCCGTCATCGGGATCGTCTACGGCGCGCTCGCCTGCCTCGCCCAAAGCGACCTGAAACGGATGATCGCCTACTCGTCCGTCGGGCACATGGGCTTCGTCCTGCTCGGCATCGCGACCCTCACCCCGGTCGGCATCAACGCGGCGCTGTTCGGCAACATCGCGCACGGCCTCATCACCAGCCTGCTGTTCTTCCTCGCCGGATCGGTCAAGGAACGCTGGGGCACCGGCGACATGAACGCGATCGGCGGCGGCATGCTCGGCACGTCCCCGCGGCTGGCCTCGATCCTGACGTTCGCGTCCGTCGCCTCGCTCGGGCTGCCGGGCCTCGCCGGATTCTGGGGCGAGGTGCTGGCCCTCGTCGGCGCCTACCGCCCGCACGCAGACCTGCCGCGCGAGACGTTCGTCACGTTCATGGCCGTCGCCGCGCTCGGCACGGTGCTGACCGCCGCCTACTTCCTGCGGATGCTCGCCAAGCTCACCCACGGGCCGTCCGACGGCGTCGCCGTCCCGCGCGGCCCGGTCGCGGCCGTCTCCCTGCAGGAGTACGCCGCCTGGACGCCGCTGATCGCGCTGACGCTGCTGGTCGGTCTCTGGCCGAAGACCCTGCTGGACGTGACCACGGGCCCGGTCCGCGCCCTGTTCGGAGGCGGCTGATGATCCAGGACATCGACTACGCGGCGATCGCGCCGCCGCTGATCCTCGCCGTCGCCGCGATCGGGCTGCTGCTCGCGGACGCCTTCGACGTGCCTCGCCGCGTCCTGTCCCTGCTGTCCGGCGGGTCCCTCGCCGCCGCGCTGATCGCCGTGATCGCGCTGTCCGCCGGCGATCGCCGCGCCACGTTCTGCCTGCCGGACGGCCTGCGGCACGGCGGCCCCCGCTCCTGCTCCTACGTCGCGGACGACTTCACGCTGCTGTTCCAGGGGATCGTCCTCGGCGCCGCCGTGATCGTCGTCCTGCTGTCCCTCCGGGAGATCACCGACTCCAGGATGCCGGCGGGGGAGTACCACTTCCTGCTGCTCGCCGCCGTCATCGGCGCGCTGGCGCTGGTCGCCGCCCGCGACCTCGTCCTGCTCGTCGTCGCGCTGGAGACGCTGTCGCTGCCGGTGTTCGCGCTGGCCGCGCTCCGCCGCTACGACGGCACGGCGTCCGAGGCCGCCCTGAAACTGTTCCTCGTCTCGGTGATCTCCACCGCGATCATGCTGTTCGGGATCAGCCTCGTGTACGGCGCCACCGGCGCCATGCACCTGGACCGGATCGCGCCCGCCCTCTCCCGGCTGCCGTCCGAGCTGGACCCGATCGCGGCGGTCGGGTCGGTGCTCGTCCTCGCCGGGTTCGCGTTCAAGGTCGCCGCCGTCCCGTTCCACTTCTGGGCGCCGGACGTCTACCAGGGCTCCCCGCTGCCCGTCGCCGCGTTCCTCTCCGTCGTGTCGAAGGCCGCCGGGTTCGCGGGGCTCGCGATCGTCCTCGCGCTCGGCCTGCCCGCGTACGGGCACGTGTGGGGGCCGGTCATCGCGGTGCTCGCCGCGCTCACCATGACGCTCGGGAACCTCGCCGCGCTCCGGCAGCGGACCGCGATCCGGCTGCTGGCCTGGTCGTCGGTCGCCCAGTCCGGCTACATGCTCGCGCCGCTCGCGGTCGGCTCGCACCGGCTCCCCGAGGCCGTCGCCGCCACCACCGCCTACGTCGCGTTCTACGCCGTCATGAACATCGGCGCGTTCGCCGTCGTGATCGGCTTCCGCCGCCGCGATCTGGACGACTACCGCGGCCTCGCCCGCCGCAGTCCCGCCGTCGCCACCGCCCTCGCCTTCTTCCTGATCTGCCTCGCCGGGCTGCCGCCGGGCGTCATGGGGCTGTTCGCCAAGGTCGTGGTGTTCCGCGCCACCGTCGCCGGCGGCGTCACGTGGCTGGCCGTCGTGATGGCGGTCAACACGGTGATCGGGCTGTACTACTACCTCGCGTGGGCCGTCCGGCTGTTCACCCCGTCCACCGCCGACGAAGAGCACGAGGCCGTACCCGGGATGGGCGTCCGCGCTGCGATCACCGCGGCCGCGGCCGGTGCGATCGTGCTGTCGGTGGCGCCCCAGATCGTCCTGCAGACGGTCGTACAGGCCTCTTAGGCGGGAACGTTCACCCAGGTCAACCCGTTGATATTGATGGCGGAAATTCGACGGGGAGGCGGGCGGAAGTGCGGTTCAACGGCGTCAAGACGGCAGCACTGATCGCCGCGCTGTCGGCTTTGATGCTCGTCGCCGGATGGGCGTTCGGCGGCACCATGGGGCTGACCATCGCGCTGGTCATCGCGCTGGGGACCAACGGCATCGCGTACTGCTTCAGCGACCGGATCGCGCTGCGCTCCATGCGCGCCCACCCGGTCGGCGAGGTCGAGGCGCCGAGGCTGTACCGGCTCGTCCGGGAGCTGGCGACCTCCGCGCACCAGCCGATGCCGCGCCTCTACGTCTCGGAGACCCGCCAGCCCAACGCCTTCGCGACCGGACGCAACCCGCGCAACGCCGCCGTCTGCTGCACCCGCGGCATCCTCCAGATCCTGGACGAGCGGGAACTGCGCGCCGTCCTCGGGCACGAGCTGTCCCACGTCTACAACCGCGACATCCTGATCTCGTCCGTCGCCGCCGCCATCGCCACCGTGATCACCTACCTGTCGCACCTGGCGATCTTCCTGCCGTTCGGACGGTCCGAGGACGACGACGGCCCCGGCGTCCTCGGCGCGCTGCTGATGCTCGTCCTCGGCCCGGTCGCCGCCGCCGTCGTGCAGATGGCGATCAGCCGGACCCGCGAGTTCTCCGCCGACGCGGCCGGCGCCCGCCTCACCGGCGACCCGCTCGCGCTGGCGTCCGCCCTCCGGAAGATCGACGCCGGTACCCGCGCGATGCCGCTGCCGCAGGACCCCGAACTCGCCACCACCAGCGCCCTGATGATCGCCAACCCGTTCTCCGGCGCCGGGATCGGCAGGCTGTTCTCCACCCACCCCCCGACGGCCGACCGGATCGCCCGCCTGGAACGCATGGCCGGCCGCCGCTAGAACCTGGACGAATTCGACCGAACCACTCAGGGCGCTGCCGCGTCATAACACACGAGAGCGCGCCGGCCACTTCTGCGGGGGATGGGGCCGGCGCGCTCCCTGTATGCGGCTACCGGTAGTTCACGAACTGCAGCGCCACATCGAGGTCCTTGCCCTTCAGCAGCGCGATGACGTCCTGAAGATCGTCCTTCTTCTTCGAGCTCACCCGCAGCTCGTCCCCCTGGATCTGGGCCTTGATGCCCTTCGGCCCCTCATCCCGGATGATCTTCCCGATCTTCTTCGCGTCCTCCTGCGCGATGCCCTCCTTCAGGCCCACGCCCAGCTTGTGCACCTTCCCGGACAGCTTCGGCTCCCCCGGGTCGATCGCCTTCAGCGAGATGCCCCGCTTGACGAGCTTGTCCTTCAACACGTCCAGCACCGCGTTCGCCCGCTCCTCGGTGTTCGCCTGGATCTCGATCGACTCCCCCGACCACTTGATCCCGGCGTCCACGTTCCGGAAGTCGAACCGGTTCGCCACCTCCTTGGCGGCCTGGTTCAACGCGTTGTCGACCTCCTGCCGGTCGAGCTTGCTGACGATGTCAAAAGAGCTGTCGGCCATCGCACACACATCCCCTCAGCAGCACCTTCGCGACCCAGAGAGCGTATCGACTCCCCGCGATCAAGCCCACGCCCGCACGTCCCGCCTCGATGTCACACCCACTCCCACCGTCCGCTATTCTTTCCAGTGCCGTCGCGCAAGCGACACCACGGCGGGTTGCCCGAGTGGCCAATGGGAGCGGACTGTAAATCCGTCGGCTTAGCCTACGCAGGTTCGAACCCTGCACCCGCCACCACCACGTAGAACGGCCCCTGACCAGCTAGAACGCTGTCAGGGGCCGTTCTCGTTGTTCCCGGTAGCTCCCCACTCCTACCGGCCATTGCCGGGTGTTCACGGAACAGTCACGGAACACGGCCGGGGCGTCCGAGCGCCCTCTAGTCGACGTCCTCGACCGCGTTGTCGCCCGGACCCGTGTGAGGAGGCACCTTCGGCTTCCACTGCGAGCAGTAGGTGTGGAGCGAGTCGAAACGCCCGGTGTAGGCCGCGTACAGCGTGGCGTTCCGCACGCGGAGGATGTTCTCGTCCTGCTGGCGCAGTGCCTGGACGGTGAGGTTGTGGCTGCCCACGTACAGGCCGGACGACTTGCCCTTACTGATCTGCATGAACTTCTCGTGCATCCACGAGATGTTGTTCACCGGCCCGCAGTACCTGACGCCGCCCTCGATGTAGGAGCTGTACGCGAGCTTGTTGACCGCCGCGTAGATCAGCTCCGCCCCACCGTCCTCATAGGCGATGTCCCCGGTGAGCACTCGGACCGTACAGCCGCGCTTCCCAGCATCGATGAGCGCGTTGGCCACCGCCATCCGGGCGACCCTGACGTTCGCCACGTTGATGACGTCGTCGCTGGCACTGCGCGAGCACCTCGCCGCCTTCACGTCCGCCACGACCGGATCGTTGGACGCACTCGTGCGCGCTTTCCCGGCGGCCTCCCTCCGAGGGAACGTGTAGACCTGATACTTCCCGCCGGACGGCTTGTACACGTGACTCGATCCGTAGTTGTCGAGCCGCCCCGACCTGTTCGCGAGACGGTACATGTCGTCGAAATATCTGCTGTAGAACCTGTACAGCCCGGCGTCCCGCACCGTGATGGTACTTTCGTACGAGGTCCACTCGTGCAGATTGGCGGACGCCACGTAAACGACGTTCCGCGCGACGCCTCCCCCCTTCTTCGCGACCTTGTCGATCGTCATGAACTTGTTGTGCATGCGCGAGTAGTTGTCGCCGACCTTCCGGTTGGCGGCGCATCCGCGAGTGGATATGTAGCGCCCGCTCTGCTTCGGGAACCCGCCGGCGCCGTCCGTGACCCGCTGCCCGCACGTCCGCACCGCATCGGGCGAGTCGGCGAACGCCGCCGTCAGCTCCTGGTACTGCGGCATGCCGATCTCGCTGCCGTTGATGACGACCCTGACCTTGACGCCCCGCCCCTTCGCCCTGCTGAGAGAGGTCACGATCTTGCTCTGGCTGAAGTAGTACAGCGGGAGCCGGATCTTCGCCCCGCTCGGCGCGGCGTCGATGAGGGCCTTGGCGTGATCGGAGATCACCGTGTTGTCGTCCTCGGTGAACTTCACATAGTCGTCCACCTGATCGAGAGCGATGGGAATCGCCTCATTCGGCGGATCGGCGTGCACCGGACCGGCCGGGAGCGCGGCACTCGCGAAAGCGAGCGCACTGAGAGCGACGGGCACCTTGAGGGGGAGCTTGCGGGACATCTTCAGCCTTCCGGTAGGGATCTGAGCCTCGCTGTTGGATGCCTTCTGACCGATGTCACATCCGCTGTCTTGCCAATGAGGCTAAAAACCCTCCGAACCCTCAACTAGGGCCCTAGGACCCTAGGACCGCACAGCGGGGACCCCAACCCGAACACCTCACGCCCAAACACCAGCGCTGCCACTGAGCCATCTGGCACAGGACGGCCAGAACGCCTCCGCGCAGCTCACCGGTGTCGATGATTTCGCCGGCCCCCTCCGGTCGTCCTGGCGGGCATCGCACTCCTAGCTAGTCGCCGTCCTTGAGAGCGTCCTCGATACGGCCGTTCCACATGTGCTCGTGGCCGTCGATGCACCCGGCGTAGACCCGTAGCAGCACGTCGACGCCGTGCCCAGCGCGGCGGGCGACCTCCGGCGCCGGGACGCCGGCGTTCAGGGCGAGCGTGACGCCGCTATGGCGGAGGTCGTAGGGCCGCCCGGCCAGGGGAGAGGCCACCTGTGTGGGTGTGAGCGCCATGCCGCGGGCGAGCTGCCAGACGCGCCCGTACACGCTCTCTGAGAGCGGCCCACCACGCCCACCAGAGAACAGCCGACCGTCCGGCGCCGTCCGCGCGCACGGATCTCCTCGCTGCGGGTCGACCGGAACTTCAACGAGAGCGGCATGGTCAAGGTGCGGGACGAGCGGCTCTCGGTGGCGGTGGCCGCGCAGACGAACGTGGTCGTGGAGCTGCGGGAGCCGATGGAGATCGTCCGGCCGCTCGGCGGGCGTTCCGTGGTCCGGACGATCCGGTTCTTCGCCGACGAGCCCGGGGCCGTCACCCTGAACGCCGTCCCGTCCGGCGGATGAACAGGCACGCGACTCCGGCGGCGGCGGTGACGACGGCGGTCATCAGCCAGGCGGTGTCGTAGTCGCCGTCGCCGTCCCGTCCGAGGACGGCGATCAGTGCGGCGACGCCGATGACGGTGCCGACCTGCCGCGCCATGGTGACGACCGCGGACCCGGTGGAGAAGTTCGCCGGCGGCAGCGCCGCCACGGCCGCGCCGATCAGCGTGGGCAGCGTCAGCCCGACCCCGACGCCGGTCAGCAGCATGCCGGGCAGCATCCCGGCCGCGTAGCCGTCCGCCATCCGCCACGCCCACCAGCCGATGCCGGCGGCGAACACCGCGCAGCCGGCCGCCGCGAGCGGGCCCGCGCCGGCGCGGCGGGCGAGCGGCGCGCCGCCGACCGCCAGCGCGGGCACCATGAGCGGGCCGGGCGTGATGGCGAGGCCGGTGCGCAGCGCGGACCATTCCCAGACGTCCTGGCACCAGAGCACGCAGGACAGCAGCATCGCGGCGAACGCCACCGCGAACAGCACGTTGGCGAGGGACGCGGGGCTGAACGCGGGGACGCGGAACAGCCCCAGCGGCAGGACGGGCGACGGGTGCCGCGCCGAGCGCAGCAGGAACCAGGCGACGAGGACGGCGGCGGCGAGAAGCGCGCCGGTGACCTCGATTCCGCTCCAGCTCTCGGTCTTGACGACACCGAGCGCGAGGGCGGCGATGCCCGCGGTGAGCAGGGCCGCGCCGAGCAGGTCGGGCCGCCCGGCGTCGCGGCGCGCCGCCGTGCCGGGCAGCAGCCTGCGGCCCGCGATCAGGGCGGCGGCGCCGACGGGCACGTTGACGAGGAAGATCCACCGCCAGTCGAGTTGGGTGAGCAGCCCGCCGGCGACGGGGCCGAGGGCGGCGGCGAGGCCGCTGATGGCGGTCCAGCCGCGCACCGCGGACACCCGTCGCTCGGGCGGCGCGGCGGCCAGCAGCAGGCCGAGCGAGGACGGGATGAGCATCGCCCCGCCCGCCGCCTGCACCACCCGGGCTCCGACGAGCCACCACACGCCCGGCGCGAGCGCGCAGCCCACGGAGGCGAGCGTGAACACGGCGATGCCGAGCAGGTAGGCGCGCTTCGCCCCGGCACGGTCGGCCAGGCCCCCGGCGGGCACCAGCAGCGCGGCGAAGACCACGGCGTAGGCGTTGAGGATCCACGACAGCGATGCCAGGGACGCCCCGGCGAAGTGGCCGCCGATCTGGGGCAGCGCCACGTTGACGATGAACACGTCGAGATTGGACATCGCCACCCCGGCCGCGACGATCGCGAAGACGGCCCCGAAGCGCGCGGCCGTCCCCTGCCCGGACGTCTGCTCTGCCGCCCGCGTTCCCGAACTGCCCACGGCCCCTCCAGGACTCGGCCCAGTGGCACGGGACGCTAGCAACATAGAGTTGGAAAACACAACTCACAAGCTCAACGAGGCGATGGCGGGACTCGGCCGTCCGCCCGGCAGGCAGATCGAAACCTCGGCGTGGTAGGACAAAACGCATGTCGCCGACGGTGCTGCCCAGGGGTGCGGCCATCGACCTGCCCGCAGCCGAGAGATGGACGGTCGCCGCCTGCTGGAACCGGCACGCGCTCTGCGAAGTGGACGTGGTGGCGTTCGCCCTGTGTGAGAACGGCCGCGTCTCCCGCGACGAGGACTTCGTCTTCTACGGCGCGGCCGAGACGCCCGACGGGACGGTGCGCCTGGCGGCGCGGGGCCCCACCGAGCAGGCGATCGTCATCGACCTGACCGCGCTTCCCGAGGCCGTCCGCACGGTGACGATCGCGGCGGCGATCGACGGGACCGTGACGTTCGGCGACCTCGGGCCCGTCCGGCTTTCCGCCGGACCCGGCGACGGAGAACCGGCGCACGCGCAGGCGACCCTCGACAACGGGACCACGGAGCGGACGATGCTGGTCGCCGAGGTCTACCGCCGCGGCCCGCGATGGCGGCTGCGCGTCGTCGGCCAGGGCTACGACTTCGGACTGGCCGGGCTGGCGCGCGGATTCGGCGTTGATGTCGAGGGATAGGCGGATTTACTCCGGGACGGCGGGTGCGGGTTTTGGTCTAGCGGTCCCGCGCGGGGCGACCGACGGGGTAGACCTGCATCCGTGCAGGTGAGTTATGTGAGCGAGGCGACGCCGGGGCGGCCGAACGAGGACTTCGTGGCGGCCGGGCCCGGGTGGGTCGTGCTGCTGGACGGCGCGACGGCGCCGCAAGGGGTGGACAGCGGGTGCCGGCACGATCCGGCGTGGCTGGTGCGCAGGCTCGGCGGGCGGATCGCGGCGCTGCTGGCGCTGGAGGACGGCAAACCGCTGCCCGATCTGGTCGCCGAGGCGATCAAGGTCACCGGGGAGGCGCACACCGGGACGTGCGATCTGCGGAATCCGGACAGCCCGTCCGCGACCGTGTCACTGCTGCGGCGCCGCGACGAGGTCGTGGAGTGGTTCGTCCTCGCCGACTCCCCGATCGTGGTGGACGTCGGCGAGGTCAGGGTCTTCCGGGACGACAGGGTCGATCATCTGCCGAGCTACACCCTGGAGGGCGTCCGGGCGTCGCGGAACAGCCCCGGCGGGTTCTGGGTGGCCAGCACGAAACCGGAGGCCGCGTACGAGGGGCTGACCGGTGAGGTGCCGGTCGCGGGGCTGCGCCGGGCGGCGGTGCTGAGCGACGGCGCGTCCAGGCTCGTGGAGCGGTTCGGGCGCATGGACTGGGACGACCTGCTCCGCCTCCTGGACGAGGAGGGCCCGCGGGAACTCGTCAGGAGGACCAGAGCCGCGGAGGCGTCGGCGACCAAGGCGAGAGGGAAGCAGTACGACGACGCCACCGCGGTCTTCGTGCGCTTCTAGCGCGTCGGAGCCGTGATGTGCGGCCACCAATCGCCGAGGTCCTCGGGCAGGTGCATTCCCTCGACGCGCATCATGGCGGGCATCATCGGGAAGCGCCGCCCGGCCGGGAACGTCCGCTCGTAGGACGGCGGGTCGAGCACGACGACGCGGGTGCCGTTCACCACCGGGATGTCGGCGGGGACGCCCTCGTTCCAGATCATCTCGCCGTGAGTGTCCACGAGGTTCCACGGGCTGGAGATGATCGGCCGCCCGTCCGGGACGTCGGCGTTCAGGAAGCAGGCGATGATCTCCGGGGCGGGACGGTCGCCGGTCAGCCCGCCGGGACGCCCGATGAGCGCGCCCGCGAGCAGGACGTGCAGCTGGAAGTTGTCGCCGATCCCGCCGATCGTGACCGTCCAGCCCTTGCGGCTCGCGCGGTCGAGGACGAGGAGGCGCTCGCCGTCCAGGACGCGCAGCAGCGCCTGGTAGTGGTTCATCTGCCCGAGGTGCTCGCCGGCCTTCCCGGCGGTGAAGGCGAGGAAGTCGCGCTCGGAGAGGCCCGCCCGCACCGACGGCGCCATCTGCAGGACGGTGCACCCGGCCATCGCGAACTGCGGCAGCGCGAACCACGACATCATCGCGGTCACGGTGCCGTCCCCCAGGTGGGGCTCGACGGTGTCGAAGACCTGCTGGGACGGCTGCTCCTCCTGCATGTCGGGCGGCGGCTTGCCGCCGGTCGCGGCCTCCCACGCGTTGCCGAACGCCAGGGCCGCGGCGGTGACGTCGGTGATGCGGTCGACGACGGCCGCGCCGACGGGGGCGGGGTCGGCGCCGTTCTCGATCCAGGCGCCGGTGACGATGGCGAGCCAGCCGCCGAGGTTCGGCGGCGCCTCGGCGACGCCCTCGGCGAGGCGGGGCAGTGCGGCGTCCATCTCGGCGGGGGAGGCCGCCTGGGACGCCTGCATGAGCTGGGGCAGGAGGTCGCTGAAGGACTGGTCCTCGACCACCGCGGCCCGGACGATCTGGTCGACGAGTTGCTGAAGCGCCATGGTCGATCACCCTGGCACAACGGCCGGGACGGAAGGGAATCCGCCCCATCATTCTGGAATTTGGTTCTAGAATGGGCGCCATGGAGCCCCAGGATTTCGCCGACGTGCTCAAGGCCGTCCGCAGCTTCGTCCGCGAGCAGGTCGTCCCCCGTGAGGAGGAGATCGAGGAGACCGACGCGATCCCGGAGCCGCTGCGCCGAACGTCCCGGGACATGGGGCTCTTCGGGTACGCGCTGCCCGAGCAGTACGGCGGGCTCGGCCTGTCGCTGGGGGAGGAGGTCCGCCTCGTCTTCGAGCTCGGCTACGCCAGCCCCGCGTTCCGCTCCATGTTCGGCACCAGCAACGGCATCGCCGGGCAGGTCCTGGTGAACTCCGGGACGGACGCGCAGAAGGACGCATGGCTGCCGAGGCTCGCGTCCGGCGAGGTCATCGGGGCGTTCGCGCTCACCGAGGCCGAGGCCGGCTCCGACCCCAGCACGCTGTCCACGACCGCGGCCCGCGACGGCGACGACTATGTCATCGACGGCGCCAAGCGGTTCATCACCAACGCCCCCGAGGCCGACGTCTTCATGGTCTTCGCCAGGACGGGCGGCGCCGGCTCCCGCGGCATCTCCACGTTCCTCGTCGAGAAGGGCACGGACGGCCTCAAGGTCGGCCCGTCCGACCAGAAGATGGGGCAGCGCGGCGCCCACACGGCCGAGGTCTTCTTCGATGGTGTGCGCGTCCCCGCGGACGCCATGGTCGGGACGGAGGGAACGGGGTTCCGCACCGCCATGGCGTCGCTCGCCCATGGACGCCTCAGCATCGCCGCCGTCTGCGTGGGCCTCGCCCAGAGGATCCTGGACGAGACCGTCGCCTACGCGAAAGAACGCAGCCAGGGCGGTAAGACGATCGGCGAGTACCAGCTCGTCCAAGGGCTCATCGCCGACTCGCAGACGGAGGTGTACGCCGGACGCTCGATGGTCCTGGAAGCCGCCCGCGCCTACGACGCCGGTGAGGACACCAAGCAAGGCCCGTCCTGCGCCAAGTACTTCTGCTCCGAGATGGTCGGACGCGTCGCCGACCGCGCCGTCCAGGTCTACGGCGGCATGGGCTACATGCGCGGCGTCGCCGTCGAACGCTTCTACCGCGACGTCCGGCTCTTCCGCATCTACGAGGGGACGAGCCAGATCCAGCAGCTCGTCATCGCCCGCAACCTGCTGCGCTGACCAGCGCGGACACCGGCGAGGGAATCCGGTTCGCAACACCCGCCCGGGCCGTGTATGGTTTCACTGCGCGAACGACGCAGGCCCCTTTAGCTCAGTCGGCAGAGCGTCTCCATGGTAAGGAGAAGGTCTACGGTTCGATTCCGTAAAGGGGCTCACGGCATTCTGGCCGCCATCCGGCACTCTCGGACGGCGGCCTTCGTCGTTTCCGGTGCCGACCGCCCCGATTCGCTCCGTACCGGGGCCTGTGGTACCGTCCCACCGGTTCCAGCAGGACGTTTCGCAGCTCATCGGTGCACCCGGTAACCTGGGAGACGGTCCCGCGGAGCCCGCGAGACCGATTCCCCGAACCTCACCCGGGTTTTCGCGTTTCCAGGGCTCGGTGAGCATCCGGTATCCTTGCAATCCGGTCCACACCGACCACCACGGCGGGGTAGCTCAGTCAGGCAGAGCAAGCGGCTCATAATCGCTGTGTCGCCGGTTCAAGTCCGGCCCTCGCTACTACCCATGTCTCTCATCCCCGGTCCCGGGGGTGAGCAGGCCTGGGTCGAATCGCCGGCCGTCCACCGGGGCGGCCGAGATCCGAAGATCCATGTCCCTTACCAAGAAAGGCACTCCATCGTGGCTGCCACCGACGTCCGGCCGAAGATCACGCTGGCCTGCCAGGAGTGCAAGCACCGCAACTACATCACGCGGAAGAACCGGCGCAACGACCCGGACCGCCTTGAGATCAAGAAGTACTGCCCCAACTGCAGGACGCACCGTCCGCACCGGGAAACCCGATAGCGGAGTCCGCAGCACGGCGACTTCTTCGCACGCTTGCCCCGACCTGATCAGCCCGTCCTCGTCGATGAGACCCGCGAGGGCGGGCTGAACGTCGTTCTGTTACCGTCCGTCCGGAGAGACGAACCAGCGTGCCCGGGCGGGCACCCGGGCACCGTGCGGGCACCGGGGCCCCGTTCGGCCTGGAGGGACGGACTGCATGGCACTCAACCGTGATTTCATCGGGCGGAGCTTCCCGCCCAGCGACCCGTACGAGGTCACCCGGGGGAAGATCCGCGAGTTCGCGGACGCGATCGGCGACCGCAACCCGGTCTACCGCGACCAGGAGGCGGCCAAGGCGGCCGGGCACCCCGACGTCATCGCGCCGCCCACCTTCCCGATCGTCGTCTCCCTCGGCAACGCCGCCCTCGCCGACCCCGAGCTCGGGCTGAACTACGCGATGGTCGTCCACGGCGAGCAGCGGTTCGAGTACACCCGCCCCCTGCACGCCGGCGACGTCGTCACCTGCACCGCGACGATCACCGAGATCAAGTCGATCGGCGACAACGAGAAGATGTCGGTCGAGACCGACGTCAGGACGACCGAGGGCGAGCTGGTCTGCAAGTCCTACAACACGATCGTGGAGCGGGGGGCCTGATGACCGCCAAGGTGAAGTACGCCGACGTCGAGGTCGGCACCGAGATCCCCGCGCAGACGTACGCGATCGACCGCGCGAACCTCGTCATGTACGCGGGCGCGTCCGGCGACTTCAACCCGATCCACTGGCGCGAGTCCGTCGCCAAGGCCGTCGGCCTCCCGGACGTGATCGCGCACGGCATGTACACGATGGCGCAGGGCGGCCGGTTCGTCACCGACTGGGCCGGCGACCCGGGCGCCGTGGTGGACTACGGGGTACGGTTCTCCTCTCCGGTCGTCGTCCCCGACGAGGGCGGTGCGACGCTGGAGATCAGCGGCAAGGTGGAGGAGAAGCTCGACGACGGCAAGGTCGTCGTGGCGCTCACCGCCAGGTCCGAAGGACAGAAGGTCCTCACGCGCGCGAAGGCGGTCGTCAGGCTCGCCTGAGCGGAGCGGAACGGCGCACCGGCCGGGGCCGCCCCCGGCCGGGCACCGGACCTGCACGCCGGCGAGGGGCACGCACGGGAGGGGAAGACGACGTGGCGGTGTTCGCCGAAGACGTGAACCTGGCCGGATACACCACGCTGCGGCTCGGCGGGCCCGCCCGCCGCTTCGTCGAGGCGACGACCGAGTCCGAGCTCGTCGCCGCTGTCCGCAAGGCCGACGACGACGGCGAACCCGTCCTCGTGCTCGGCGGCGGCAGCAACCTCGTGGTGTCCGACGACGGATTCCCCGGCACCGTCGTCCACGTCGGCACTCGCGGCACCGAACGCGTCGCCGCCGAAGGCGACCGCGTCCTCGTCCGCGTCCAGGCCGGCGAGGAGTGGGATCCGTTCGTCGCCCGCTGCGTCACCGACGGGCTCGCCGGCGTCGAATGCCTCTCCGGCATCCCCGGACGCGTCGGCGCGACCCCGATCCAGAACGTCGGCGCCTACGGGCAGGACGTCAGCGAGACGGTCGTCGAGGTCCGCGCCTACGACCGGCAGGCCCGCGCCTGCGTCACACTCGACCGCGACGCCTGCCGCTTCACCTATCGGCACAGCGTCTTCAAGGGCAGTGACCGGTACGTCGTCCTGGACGTGACCTACGCGCTCCACGAGGCCGAGGAGTCGCAGCCGGTGGCCTACGCCGAACTCGCGCGGAAACTCGGCGTCCTGCCGGGCGACCGGGTCACGCTGAAAGAGGCGCGCGACGCCGTCCTCGAACTGCGGCGCGGCAAGGGCATGGTCCTGGACGCCGCCGACCCCGACACCCGCAGCGCGGGATCGTTCTTCACCAACCCGGTCCTCGAAGCCGCCCAGGTCGCCGACCTCGAACGCCGCGTCGCCGAACGCCTCGGCCCGGACACGGCGTTCCCCCGCTACCCGGAGATCGGCGACCGGGTCAAGACGTCCGCCGCCTGGCTCATCGACCGTGCCGGTTTCACCAAGGGCCACGCCCGGGGCCCGGCCCGCATCTCCACCAAGCACACCCTCGCCCTCACCAACCCGGGCGGCGGGAGCACCGCCGACCTGCTCGCGCTGGCCCGCGAGGTGCGCGGCGGCGTCCGGGACGCGTTCGGCGTGGAACTGGTCAACGAGCCGGTCCTCGTCGGGGTGACCCTCTGAGCCCGGTGTGACGCTTCGGACAACGGCCCGCTGAGCAGCGGTTGATAGTGTTGTGGCGTCGAGGGGGAGTAGTCCCAATCGCGTGATCGACATACTGGCGCCGCCGACGGCGCCCGGTCGCGCGGGCCCGGTCACCGACCGCGGCGGACGAGACCTTCGGCCTGGCAGTCATGCCGGGCCGAGGTCGCGTGCACAAGAAGCCCCCGGCCCTTCGCCCGGCATCCGAGCGAGAGGGAACCGGTGTCCGCCTTCCTCATCAGCCTGGCCGTGATCTTCGTCGCCGAACTGGGCGACAAGAGCCAGCTCATGGCCATGACCTTCGCCACCCGCTTCCGCGCCCTCCCGGTGCTGATCGGCATCACGGCCGCGACCGCGATCGTCCATCTGGCGAGCGTCGCCCTCGGCGCGACGCTCGGCGCCGCGCTCCCGACCGGCCCGATCTCGATCATCACCGGCATCGCCTTCCTCGGCTTCGCGCTGTGGACGCTCCGCGGCGACGAACTGGACGCCGACGAACGCGACAAGGCCCGGCGCGCCACCGGCTCGGCGATCCTCGCCGTCGGCGGGGCGTTCTTCCTGGCCGAACTGGGCGACAAGACGATGCTCGCCACCGTCACCCTCGCCGCCGACCACGGCGGCCTCCTCGGGCTCACCGGCGTGTGGCTCGGCTCGACGGTCGGCATGGTCGCCGCGGACGCGCTCGCGATCGTCGTCGGCCAGGCGCTCGGCCGCAAACTCCCCGAGCGGGTCATCAAGTACGGCGCCGCGGCCGGTTTCGCCGCCTTCGGCGCCATCCTCCTCGTCGAGGGCCTCACGGCCTGACCCGCGGTCCGAGCCTTGAAACGGGCCCGGGGCGGGAACCATGACCGCAGGGCCCTCGACGACCGCGGGGCTCGGCCGCGGCAGGGTCCGGACGGGAGTACGACCGTGGCCCTACCCGCCTCCCTTCCCCCGCCCCGGCAGGTGCTCGGCACACGTCTCCAGCTGAGCGACGAGGCCGCCGCCCGCATCCGCGAACTGATCATGGACGGCCGGGTCCGGCCCGGCGACCGCCTGCGGCTCGAACGGCTCGCCGTGGAATTCGGCATCAGCGTCACGCCCGTCCGGGAGGCGCTGAAGTCGCTGCGCAGCGAGGGGTTCGTCATGCTCGAACCGAGACGCGGGTTCGTCGTCGCGCCACTGTCGAAACGGGACGTCCAGGACCTGTTCTGGGTGCAGGCCGGCATCGCCGCCGAGCTGACGGCACGCGCCGCGCCCCGGATCGGCCCAGCCGTCCTGCGCGAACTGGACGTCCTCCAGCACGCGATGGAACGTGCCAGGGCCGCGCGCCGCCCCGACCTGATGGAAGACCGCAACCACCTCTTCCATCGGGAGATCAACCTGACCGCCGCCTCGCCGAAGCTCGCCTGGTCGCTGGGGACGGCGGCACGTTACGTCCCGCGCGGCCTCTACGGGCGCCTCGCCGACTGGCCGGGCCTCGCCGTCCACGACCACGCGCGGATCCTCGCGGCGCTCCGCGACGGGGACGCGCCGGCCGCGGCGCGGGAGATGCGCGGCCACATCGTCCGCGCCGGCGAACTGCTGGTCGCGCACCTCGAACGCCGGGGGCTGTGGCGTCCCGACACGCGCGACGGCTAGCCGCCGAGCCAGGCGTCGACCCCGGCCAGCAGCCGTCCCCGCAGGTCGTCGGGGGCGGCTGAGGCCCGGATCGACTGCCGGGCCAGCTCCGCCAGCTCGACGTCGGAGAACCCGTGCTCGGTGCGGACGAGCTCGTACTGCCGCGCCAGCCGCGAACCGAACAGCAGCGGGTCGTCGGCGCCCAGCGCGATCGACGCGCCCGCCTCGAACAACCGCCGCACCGGAACCTCCGACGCCGTCGCCGCCACCCCGAGACTCACGTTCGATGCCGGGCAGACCTCCAGCGTCACGCCCCGCTCCACGATCCGCGACACCAGCCGTGGATCCTCGACCGCGCGGACACCGTGTCCGATCCGGTCGGCGTCCAACGTCTCCAGGCACTCCCGGACGCTCGCCGGGCCGAGCAGCTCGCCGCCGTGCGGGTCCGACAGCAGCCCGCCGCGCTTGGCGATCCGGAACGCGCCCTCGAAGTCGTACGCCCGGCCCCGCCGCTCGTCGTTGGACAGCCCGAACCCGACGACGCCCTTCCCCGCGTACCGGACGGCGAGCCGCGCGAGGGTCTTGGCGTCCAGCGGATGCCGCGTCCGGTTCGCCGCGATCACCACGCCGATGCCGACGCCGCTCGCCTCCGCGGCCGCCCGCGCCGCGTCCAGCACCAGCTCCACGGTCGGGGTCAGCCCGCCGAACATGGCCGCGTACCCGCTCGGGTCGACCTGGATCTCCAGCCAGCCGGACCCCTCCGCGGCCTCGTCCTCGGCCGTCTCGCGCAGCAGCCGGCGCAGATCGTCCGGCGTCCGCAGCACCGAGCGCGCGATGTCGTAAAGCCGCTGGAACCGGAACCAGCCGCGCTCGTCGGTCGCGTGCAGCCTGGGCGGCCAGTCCTCGACGAGGGCGTCCGGCAGATGGACGCCGTGCAGGGCGGCGAGTTCCACGAGCGTGGAATGCCGCATCGAGCCGGTGAAGTGCAGATGCAGATGCGCCTTCGGTAGCAGGGCCACGTCCGGACGGGCCGGGCCACGCGACGGGACGGGCTCACGACGGCCCGGGATGGAACGGTCCGGCAGGGCACGGTCCTGGGCCGGATGGGCTGAAACGGTACGGGCCTCCATGAGCCAATGTTGCCGGATCGGCGCCGGACTCGAACCCCCGCCCCGCCAGGATCACCACACCGGACTACCTCGCATGACACGCCACGGCCATCCCGCCCATGGGCATCTCGGAAAAAACTTTGGAATCGCGTGCAACCCCCTCCGGGCACCGTGCGTATACGAGGGGCGCCAGAGAGAAACAGGC
Source organism: Spirillospora sp. CA-128828 (assembly GCF_050945415.1). Classification (NCBI taxonomy): domain Bacteria; kingdom Bacillati; phylum Actinomycetota; class Actinomycetes; order Streptosporangiales; family Thermomonosporaceae; genus Spirillospora; species Spirillospora sp. CA-128828. The sequence goes on along the minus strand of NZ_CP191986.1, from coordinate 8,821,534 downwards.
ACTCCCCCCCGCATGCAAGACCGGGCAGAAGGGTTACACCATGATCACGCTGAAGGCCGCCTTGATCGCAGCGTCCGCCGTCGGAACCGTGGCCGTGGGCGGCGGCGCGACGTGGGCGATGACCGGCTCCCACCACGACGCCGGCCTCCAGTCGCAGGGCTCCAAGGCCCCGGCCGCCACCCGCCAGCTCCAGGACGCCGCGCCCAAGGCCGCCCCGACGTGCCTCCCGGCGAAGTCCGACCTGCCGAAGGCCCCCGGCGCCGGAGTGAAGAAGCAGGTCGAGCAGCACCTCAAGCAGCACCCCGTCGGCAAGGACCTGCCGAAGACCCAGCTGCCGAAGGGGCAGGTGCCCGAGGGCGCGACGAAGGACCTCCCGAAGACCGGCGTGCCGAACACCCAGGTGCCCGGCGTCAAGGCCCCGGACGGCAAGAACCTCCCCGCCAAGCCCGGCGTGCCCGCCGTGCCCGGTGTGCCCGCCAAGCCCGGCGTCCCGGCGAAGCCCGGCGTCCCGGCGAACATTCCCACCTGCGCGCCGTCCACCGGCAACCTGCCGGGCGCCCCGGCCACCAAGCCGTCCGCGCGCGTCCCCGCCAAGCCCGGCGTGCCCGCCGTGCCCAACCTCGACTGCAGCAAGCTGCAGCCCGCCGTGCAGGTCGGCGGGCCGGTCGAGAAGGCCGTCATGCTGTCGAAGGGCCTGCGCTACGTGTCGGCCGTCCCGGGCTCCGCGGAACTGCGCAAGCAGCAGATCTGCGCCGTCACGCAGAAGTGGACCGGCAAGGCCGGCCAGGTGCTCACCGTCGAAACGCTGAAGACCAGCCCCGGAATGACGCAGAATCAGCTGCGGCAGGCGCTGAAGCTGCCCGAGGGCGGCACCCCGGCCACCGTGGCGGGTGTCACCACCTGGCAGGCTCCCGGTGGTAACGGCGTGCTGCTGTTCGACCCGAACGGCTACTCGCTGTTCGTCAACGGCAGCCCCGTCCTCGCCGGGAACGGGCTGAAGGACGTGGCCACCGCGCTGCACCAGGCCCGGTAACAGCACGCAAAGCGCGGGCGGGCGGCCCAGGCGCGGAGGCCGCCCGCCCTCGGCACGATGGAAATGCCGGAACTGCTCTAGCCGGGATGGAGCACTGTGGGGCGTCGAGACGACGAGTCGTTCGTGGAGTTCGTGGCGGCACGCGGCGATGCCCTGCTGCGCACCGCGGCACTGATGTGCGGGGCCCGGCAGGACGCCGAGGACATTCTGCAGACCGCGCTGGAGAAGGCGTACCGCCACTGGGGGCGGCTGGAGACGGGCAGCGATCCCGAGCCGTACGTCCGCAAGATCCTGGTCAATCTGGTGATCAGCCGGTCCCGGCGGTGGAAGGTGCTCCGGGAGATCCAGATGGCGAGGCTCCCGGAGACACCGGCCGCGTCACCGAACCACGCCGTCGAGTTGAGAGGAACCCTCATGGAGGAACTGCGCAAGCTCGGCCCCCGGCAACGGGCCGTGCTGGTCCTGCGGTTCTGGGAGGACCTCTCCGAGGCGGAGACGGCGCAGGCTCTCGGCTGTTCGGTCGGAACGGTCAAGAGCCAGGCGTCCCGGGGGCTCGCCAGGCTCCGGGAACGCCTCGACAAGAACCTGGCTCCACTGGGGAGATGAGCGATGGATCTGGAGAGTGAACTGCGGAAGGCCATGGCCGAGCAGGTGGCCGAGGCGTCCGCTTCGCCGTCGCTCGTCAACGACGTCAAACGGCGGCACCGCCGCCGCAAGTCCCGCATCCACGCGGCCGCGGGGGTGGCGGCCGCCTCGGTCGCGGCCCTCGCCCTCGTGCCCACCTATCAGTCGCTCCGGGCCACACCGGCCGGGAACTCCGAGACGACCCGTCCCACGAACAGCGTCTCGGCGTTCCGGTCGCCGGAGCGACTCCCCGCTCCGGGCCTCCCCGCGTCCCCGTCCTCGAAGGGGAGGCCTGGAGCGGACGCCTCACCGAAGCCGCAGGCGAATCCGCCCGGCGACGGCCGGGAACCGCACAAGCCCGGCCTGGGCGGCGCGGTGGGCAGACTGCCGTCCTGGATCACCTACCTGCCGGACGGCCTGGCCGCCACGGGGCCGTGCAAGGTCTCCCGCGGCACCGAGCGCGAGACCACCACGTGCGTGTGGCGCGGCGACGGCGGCTGGGTGGAGATCGCCCTGGTGAAGAGCGGCGGGCTCACCGGGCCCCAGGACCTCGTGAAGGCGCCGGGGGTCCCCGGGCACACGACCGTCCGGGGGATGCCGGCGCTGACCGCCGACCGGCCCGGCCCGGCACGCCAGATCTCCTGGATGGTGCGGCCAGGCGTCGGCGTCACCGTCACCGCCGCGGGGGCGGCCAAGGACAGGCTCATGACCATCGCCGAGGGCGTGCGCCCCTGAGGACCCCGCCCCGGCGGGACGTCTCGCGGCGGAGAGGGGCCGTCCGCGGGACGTCCCGCCGGGCTTCCGGGACGGGCCCGGCGGAGGCCCGCCCCACCCGAAACCGGCCCCGGGCTGTGTGCGCCCGGGGCCGGTTTCGAGTTCGCGGGATTCGCGGGAGAGGTCAGCCCGCCTCGGCGAGCAGCTTCCCGACGCGCGAGACGCCCTCGACGAGGTCGTCGTCGCCCAGCGCGTACGAGAGGCGGAAGTAGCCCGGCGTGCCGAACGCCTCACCCGGCACCAGCGCGACCTCGGCCTCCTCCAGGATCAGCGACGCCAGCTCCACCGACGTCTCCGGCCGCTTGCCGCGCAGCTCCTTGCCCAGCAGCGCCTTCACCGACGGGTAGGCGTAGAACGCGCCCTCCGGCTCGGGGCACACCACGCCCGGGATCTCGTTCAGCATCTTCACGATCGTGTGCCGGCGCCGGTCGAACGCCTTGCGCATCTCCGCGACCGCCGACAGGTCGCCCGTCACCGCGGCGAGCGCGGCGGCCTGGGACACGTTCGCCACGTTGGACGTCGCGTGCGACTGCAGGTTCTGCGCGGCCTTCACCACGTCCGCCGGGCCGACCATCCAGCCGACCCGCCAGCCCGTCATCGCGTACGTCTTCGCCACGCCGTTCAGGACGAGCGTCCGCTCGGCCAGCTCCGGCACCACCACGGGCATCGAGTGGAACTCGGCGTCCCCGTACACGAGGTGCTCGTAGATCTCGTCGGTGACGACCCAGAGGCCGTGCTCGTCGGCCCAGCGTCCGACGGCCTCGACCTCGTCTCGCGTGTAGACGGCCCCGGTCGGGTTGGACGGCGACACGAACAGCAGCACCTTCGTGCGGCCGGTGCGGGCCGCCTCCAGCTGCTCGACGCTCACCTTGTAGCCGGTCGTCTCGTCGGCGACGACGTCCACGGGCACGCCGCCCGCCAGCTTGATCGACTCGGGGTAGGTCGTCCAGTACGGCGTCGGGACGAGCACCTCGTCACCCGGGTCGAGGAGTGCCGCGAACGCCTCGTACACCGCCTGCTTGCCGCCGTTGGTCACGAGCACCTGCGACGCCTCGACCTTGTAGCCGGAGTCGCGCTCGGTCTTCTCGGCGATCGCGGCGCGCAGCTCGGGCAGCCCGCCCGCCGGCGTGTACTTGTGGAACCGCGGCACCCTGCACGCGGTCACCGCGGCCTCGACGATGTAGTCGGGAGTCGGGAAGTCGGGCTCGCCGGCGCCGAACCCGATGACCGGGCGGCCCGCCGCCTTCAGCGCCTTGGCCTTGGCGTCGACGGCCAGCGTGGCGGACTCGGATATCGCGGCGATGCGCTTGGAGATGCGAGGACGGTCGATGCTCATGTCCCTATCGTTACAGACGGCGCGCCGTGACCCGAGCGATATATCCGGGCCGGTCACCTGTGGGGGGACGACCCCCGCACCCTTGGAAGAACGACCGGTCGGACGGGGTTCGCCGCGGCGTCCGGACGATCTCCCGCTATTCGGTTCGACGCGGGCCCCTCCGGCACGTAGACTCACCCTCCAAGTGACGCGCCACCGGTGATACGAGCCTGTCCGCACGCGGGCATCCTCGTAAGGCCGTAAGCTGGGACGCGGCACCGTCCCGATCCCATGGTCGGGCTTCTCCTTAGCCGGAGAAACGAAGGGCAGTGGCTCAATTGGTAGAGCTCCGGTCTCCAAAACCGGCGGTTGGGGGTTCGAGTCCCTCCTGCCCTGCGAGGTGCGGTGCGCGCACCCGTGCCGGCCGCGCCACGGCGGCGCCGTGGCACTCCGCGGTACGGGACCGCGCGGCAACCACATGGTGGTTGGATCACGACCTATGAGGTGAACGGCGGCAAATGGCGACCGAGACTCGCGACGAGCCTGAGGCCAAGGACGAGGGCAAGGGCAAGAAGAAGTCCCCTTCCAGGCGGACCTCGCCTGCGCTCTTCGTGCGCCAGATCATCGCCGAGCTGCGCAAGGTCATCTGGCCGACGCGGCGGGAGCTGATCACCTACACGACCGTCTCGCTGGTGTTCGTGCTGGTCATGGTCGCGATCGTCTCCGGTATCGACTACGGGCTGCAAAAGGGCGTCTACGAGCTCTTCGGCTGACGCCGCGCGGCCGGGGCCGTACCGGGAGACCCGCCGTACCCTCGCAAGTCCATCACCGCAGACCGAGAGAAGAGTCACCGTGTCCGAGCCCTCACAGCCCTACGACGAGGCCGTTGCCGAGGCCCAGTCCGCTGCGGCTGCTGCGGCAGACCAGGCGGCGGAGCCCGTCGACGAGACGGCCGAGGAGGTCGTCTCCGCCGGCGACGCCGAGCCGGCGGACACGAAGCTGGAAGGCGAGGGCCCCGCGCCGGACGCGGCCGAGGGCGCCGCCGAGCTCGCCGAGTCCGTCGAGGGCGAGGAGCCGGCCGAGGCCGCCGAGCCGCCGGCCGACCCGTACGCCGACTTCAAGATGCAGCTGCGCCTGCAGCCGGGCGACTGGTACGTCGTGCACTCCTACGCGGGGTACGAGAACCGGGTCAAGACCAACATCGAGACCCGCACCCAGACCCTCAACATGGAGGACTACATCTTCCAGATCGAGGTCCCGCAGCACGAGGTGACCGAGATCAAGGGCGGCAAGCGCCAGAAGGTCAACGAGAAGGTCCTGCCGGGCTACATCCTCGTCCGCATGGAGCTCACCGACGAGTCGTGGGCCGCGGTCCGCAACACGCCGGGCGTCACCGGGTTCGTGGGGCTGCTGAACAAGCCGTCCCCGCTGAGCCTGGACGAGGTCGCCAACCTGCTCGCGCCCGAGCCCGAGGAGGGCGTCGCCAAGGCCGCCAAGGAGCAGGCCAAGGTCGCCGCCACCGTCGACTACGAGGTCGGCGAGTCGGTCACCGTCATGGACGGCCCGTTCGCCACCCTCCCCGCCACCGTCAACGAGATCAACGCCGAACAGCAGAAGCTGAAGGTCCTGGTCTCGATCTTCGGTCGCGAGACCCCGGTGGAGCTGTCCTTCAACCAGGTCTCCAAGATCTGACGGGCGCGCCTCGACCGGCGCATGGCGCCGGGGCACCGATGTGCCCGGCCCGGCGGCCATGTCTCCACGGCCTGGCCGATCCGCTCCGGTCAGCGCGTATCCTGGACGGGTTGTCTTCGTCCAGGCGACGACGAACTCGGTTCTCGTGTCGCTCTTCGGCGTGAGAAGCCGACGGCCCCGCGTATGCGGGGATGACCCCAAGAACATCGCCGCCCTCGTCAAGGTGCGGCTTTGCTCCCCGCGTAGGCGGGGATAGGGGTCGGTCAAGGTCCTAACACAGCGGTATGTTCCGCCCGCCGTGTTGCCCGGAGATCCGGGAGTCGGGACCACAGTGAAACGGAACGCTGAGGGAGAGGCATGCCTCCGAAGAAGAAGGTCGCCGCGCTCGTCAAGGTGCAGCTCCAGGCCGGTGCCGCCACGCCGGCGCCGCCGGTCGGTACCGCGCTCGGTCCGCACGGCGTCAACATCATGGACTTCTGCAAGCAGTACAACGCTGCCACGGAGTCCCAGCGCGGCAACGTCATCCCCGTAGAGATCACCATCTACGAGGACCGGTCGTTCAGCTTCGTCACCAAGACCCCGCCGGCCGCGCAGCTCATCCTGAAGGCCGCGGGCGTCGAGAAGGGCAGCGGCGAGCCGCACAAGACCAAGGTCGGCTCGGTCACCCGCGACCAGGTGCGCGAGATCGCCACCACGAAGATGCCCGACCTCAACGCCAAGGACCTGGACGCCGCCGAGAAGATCGTCGCCGGCACCGCGCGGTCGATGGGCATCGAGGTCAAGTAGATCACCCAGTGGAAGGGCCGGCGCTGGCCCGCACCACGAGTTCCAGTGGAGGAACGCACATGAAGCGCAGCAAGGGCTACCGCGCCGCGGCGGAGAAGATCGACCGGGACCGGCTGTACAGCCCGGTCGAGGCCGTGAAGCTGGCCAAGGAGACCGCGGTCACCAAGTTCGACGCGACCGTCGAGGTCGCCCTGCGGCTGGGCGTCGACCCGCGCAAGGCCGACCAGATGGTCCGCGGCACCGTCAACCTGCCGCACGGCACCGGCAAGACCGCCCGCGTGCTCGTCTTCGCCGTCGGCGCCAAGGCGCAGGAGGCGGAGGCGGCGGGCGCCGACCTGGTCGGCTCCGACGACATGATCGAGCGCATCCAGGGCGGCTTCCTGGACTTCGACGCCGTCGTGGCGACGCCGGACCAGATGGGCAAGGTCGGGCGCCTGGGCCGGGTGCTCGGCCCGCGCGGCCTGATGCCGAACCCGAAGACCGGGACGGTCACCATGGACGTGGCCAAGGCCGTGACCGACATCAAGGGCGGCAAGATCGAGTTCCGGGTGGACCGGCACGCGAACCTGCACTTCATCATCGGCAAGGCGTCCTTCGACGAGCGCCAGCTGGTGGAGAACTACGCCGCCGCCGTCGACGAGATCCAGCGGCTCAAGCCGTCCGCGGCGAAGGGCCGGTACGTCAAGAAGGCGGCGCTGACCACCTCGATGGGCCCGAGCATCCCGGTGGACCCGAACGCGGTCCGCAACCTGACCGCGGAGCTCGAAGAGGCCTGACGGCACGCGACGTCACCGGACGTCACCGGGCAGGGCGCCCCCGATCGGATCGGGGGCGCCCTGCCGCGTTCTGGCGCGGATCACCGGATACAACCCCACGGATCACCGGATACAACGATCGCAGTCCGGAACCGGACAATTTGGTACCCGATTCCTTAGTTACCGGTGGGGAACCTGGTGTTGAATTGCTCGCGTGAAGCGTCGAACCGACCGGGCCATCGCCATCTCCGCCGTGACCGCGGTGGCCGTCGTGCCCACTGCGATCCTGATGGTGGTGAAGGTCGGAGGCGACGGCCCCAAGGACACGGGCGCGCTGCCGCCCGCCGCGGCCATGGCCCAGCAGGATCCCGCCAACCCGAACGGCTCGGCGTCCGGCACGGTGTCGCCCGGTGCCTCCGGGGCGCCGGGGTCCGGAACGGGCGCGGGCGCCCGGCCGGGCACGCCGGGACCCGGAAGCGGACCGGCCGCGCACGGCCTGCCCACGGCACCGCCCCAGCCCGGCCCCAGCCTGCACTCCTTCACCCGCAAGACGGAGATGAAGGTGACGGTCGGCTCGGGCGGCGACTACAAGCACGCAACCGAGACCGCCTCCTTCACCCTCTACCCGAAGTTCGCGATGAACGCCGTCGGCGTCACGCGGACGATGAAGGGCGGCGAGCTCAGCGAGGTCACCCAGAAGGTGATCGTGCAGGGGAGCACCCTCAAGGGATACGACGGGCAGAAGTGGACGCAGTCCACGCTGTCGCAGGCGCAGCTGGGCACGCTGCAGAGCGGCTCGGACCCGCGGCAGTTCACGTTCATGATCGGGACGCTGCCCGGCATGACGGCGAGCGAGCCGGACGACGCCGACCGGACGCGCTTCACCGCGCAGGCGCTCATGGGCCGCGTGTACGCGCTGCTGCCGCAGGACGCCGCGGAGGCGTTCCGCAAGTGGATACCGGACAGCGCCGGCTGCGGGCTCGACATGTGGGCCGACAGCGAAGCCCGTCCGGCCTCGATCGCGTTGACCGCGCAGGCCCCCGGCGCGGGGTTCACCGGGTCGATGACCTTCGGTTCCTACCGGTGACGCAGCGGATACGGTCCCGCCGAACGGGTGCCGGGCGGCTACGCCGTTGGTCGTACCGTCCGGGGGGCCATTCGTACCACCGGGGGATGTAGCGCCGTTAGCGCCCCGAGACACTGGGAACACCAGCAGGGCGACAAGGGAGGCTCAACCCTCATGAACCGACGACTCGTGGTGGCGGCCGGAGGCACCGCCGTGGGTGCCGCGCTCCTCCTGTCCGGATGCAACGGGGACGGGTCGGAGAACACCGGCAACATGAAGCTCAGCGCGAACCAGGCGCTGCTGAAGGCGTCCGAGAAGACCGGTAAGACCGACACGTTCAAGGCCGACCTGACGGTGACGGGCACCGGCGACGGCGGCGGCAAGGTCCACGCCAACGGGCAGTTCCGGCTGCGCCCCTCACTGCAGTTCAGCGCGAAGCTGGACGAGTTCAGCCAGAACGGGCAGAGCGTCCCGGGCGCCAAGGGCCAGGCGATCTTCAAGGACAACGTGCTGTACGCGAAGGTCCCGCAGCTCGCCCAGTTCGTCAGCGGCGGCAAGCCGTGGGTGAGGATCGACGTGAACCAGGTGGCGCAGAAGACCGGCTTCGACGTCCAGAGCCTGGTCAGCCAGGTGCAGAAGGTGGACCCGGCCGAGCAGACGAAGATGTTCACCGGCTCCAAGGACGCCCGCCGGGTCGGCGCCGAGACGGTCGACGGCGTCAAGACGACGCACTACGCCGGGACGGTCACCGTCGACGACGCGCTGAACCGGCTGGACCCGCAGGCGCGGGAGAAGGTGCAGAAGTGGCTGCCGAAGGACCGCGGCAACGGCAAGATCAACTTCGATCTGTGGACGGACGGCGACAACCTGCCGCGCAAGCTCGTGTCCAAGGCGACCGGCTCGCAGGGCGAGAACGGCACGGTCACGGTCCTCTACAGCGACTACGGAAAGTCGTTCGGAGTGAACCCGCCGCCGTCGGACCAGGTGGGGCAGCTGTCCCTCGGCCAGCTCCTCGGCGGCAACTGAGCACGGTGAACCGCGGGGGCCTCCTTCGCGTCTGATGTACCGTTCGGCCCATTTCCCGGGCGTACACGACCGACCAAGGAGACCCCCACGATGATCCGTCGTTTCGCGGCCGGCGCGGCGCTGGCCACCGGCCTCGCCCTCTCGCTGACCGGCTGCCTCGGGGACGCCGGGAAGAGCGTGGACGATGCCGGCAAGGGCCTGAAGCTGACGGCCGCGCAGGTGCTCGGCAAGGCCGCCGAGAAGACCGGCCAGGTCGACTCGTTCCAAGCCGACATGACGATGCAGATGACCGGTTCGACCACCGGCGACATGTCGGCCAACGGCACCATGCAGTACCGCACCAAGCCGGACCTGGCCTACAGCATGAACTTCGGCCAGATGACGGTCGCCGGCAAGTCGATGTCCGGGATGGAGCAGCGGCTCGTCGGCCGGAACATGTACATGAAGATGCCGATGCTGACGCAGCTCGGCGGCGGGTCCAAGCCGTGGATCAAGATCTCGCTGGACGAGCTCGGCGCCAAGTCGGGCCTGAACATCGACGAGCTGCTCCAGCAGTCCCGGCAGATGGACCCGGTCCAGAACACCAAGATGCTGACGGCGTCCAAGGACGCGCGCGAGGTCGGCAAGGAGACGATCGACGGCGTCCAGACGACCCACTACACGGGCACGTACCGGATGTCGGACGCGATCTCGAAGCTGTCCCCGGAGACCCAGGAGGCGTACCGCAAGAGCCTCGGCACGACCGGCACGCAGGCCATGAACTTCGACCTGTGGGTGGACGGCCGGCAGCTGCCGCGCCAGATGACGATGAAGTCGCTGGAGTCGGAGGGCGGCACGATGACGATGACGATGAAGTACCGCGACTTCGGCAAGCCGGTGCAGATCACCGAGCCGCCGGCGGGCGAGGTCACCGACTTCGGCCAGCTGATGAACCGGCTCGGCAGCGGCGGCGGGCTCCCCGGCGCCTGACCCGCACGCGGATCGTCCGAGGGACCGCGCCCCGCCCGGGGCGCGGTCCCTCGCGCGTGGCGCCGATTTGGCCAAGCCGGGGGACGCAGATATCCTGTTCCCTGCCGAAGACCGCCGGTCGTCATCTCTCACGGGGTGACCGAAGGACCCGACTCAGTTCGGGCGGCCTGCGTAGGTGAGACGAGAGCTTCCCGTATGGCCTCCGTGCCGTGCCTGGACGTCCCGTGCGCCTGCGCCGGGGCGTTTTTTGGTGGATCGGCGTCCACGTCCCTTCGCGGATGTGGCGCGGATCGGACCACCCAGGTAATCGGAAGGAGGGCTATGGCCAAGGCCCACAAGGACGCGGCGATCGCCGAGCTCAAGAGCGAGTTCGAGAGCTCCAGCGGTGCCGTGCTGACCGAGTACCGCGGGCTTTCCGTCGCGCAGGTCAAGGAACTGCGCGACAAACTCGGCGAGACGGCGCGGTTCCGCGTGGTGAAGAACACGCTGACCAAGCGCGCCGCGAACGAGGCCGGTGTCGACGAGCAGTTCCGTGAACTGCTCGAAGGCCCGTCGGCCATCGCGTTCGTCCGGGGCGACGTGGTCGAGGCCGCCAAGGGCCTGCGCGACTTCGCCAAGGCGAACCCGATGCTGGTGATCAAGGGCGGCTTCATCGACGGTCAGTCGATGGACGCGGCCGAGGTCGCCAAGCTCGCGGACCTCGAATCGCGCGAGGTCCTCCTCGCGAAGCTGGCCGGCGCGATGAAGGGCTCGATGGCGAACGCCGCCGCGCTGTTCAACGCCCTGCCGACGCAGGCCGCCCAGCTCGCCGAGGCGCTGCGCGCCAAGCGCGAGTCCGAGGGCGAGGCCGCCGAGGCCCCCGCCGCCGAGGCATCCGCCGAGTAGGCATTCCCGCGGTCCCCGTACCACCCCAGATCACAAGCCATAGCGGAGGAAACATCATGGCGAAGCTGAGCACCGACGACCTGCTCGACGCGTTCAAGGAGATGACCCTTCTCGAGCTCTCCGAGTTCGTGAAGCAGTTCGAGGACGTCTTCGACGTCAAGGCCGCCGCGCCGGTCGCGGCCGTGGCCGCCCCCGTCGGCGGCGGTGCCGCCGGCGGTGGCGAGGAGGCCGTCGTCCAGGACGAGTTCGACGTCATCCTTGAGGGTGCCGGCGACAAGAAGATCCAGGTCATCAAGGAGGTTCGCGCCCTGACGAGCCTCGGTCTCAAGGAGGCCAAGGACCTGGTCGACGGCGCGCCGAAGCCGCTGCTGGAGAAGGTCAACAAGGAGACGGCCGACAAGGCCAAGGAGGCCCTGGAGAAGGCCGGCGCCTCGGTCACCGTCAAGTAGGACGCTCCAGAGCACCGGAGCCGCACGGCTCCACCGCTCTCTCGGGAGGCGGTCACCCCGGTCGGGGTGGCCGCCTCCCTTTCTGTGCCGAGGTGACAAACACTTGCGGGAAACCGTGCGCGCCGACGGGTTGTGCGGTTCTCGACCGGCGGCGTAGCGTCCCGTCCTGACGCTGTGGCCACCTGGGTCGCGCACGCCTCAACGGTGATGGCGGACGTCCGGTCGCGGCGGCCTGACGGCACCCCCTTGAGACGACGCTTCTTGGACCACTAGTCTCATTGGCGCCGTAAGTAACGATTGTCTTACGACGTCGCATTTAGCCGCTGATCTGGGCAGGAACCCCTTCCATTTGGACCGGGGGCCGCTACGGTAGTGGAACCCGATCTGGCTACCGGACGGTAGCAACACGGCGGACACAGGGTGTGACGACAGAAAGAGCCTGAGTGCTACTCGCTCATTGGTTCGGGATTCCCCCGGCCTGGACGAAAGGTGACGAGTGGGCGTCGAGATCAGAGTCGAGGGCCTGACCAAGTCCTTCGGCCGCCAGGTGATCTGGCAGGACGTGTCGCTGACCATCCCCTCAGGGGAGATCTCCGTCCTCCTGGGTCCGTCCGGCACCGGCAAGTCCGTCTTCCTGAAGTCGCTCGTGGGGCTGCTCAAGCCCGACCGCGGTCACATCTGGATCGGTGACCGCGACCTGCCGTACCTGCCCGAGTCGCAGCTGTACGACACCCGGAAGCAGTTCGGAGTCCTGTTCCAGGACGGCGCGCTGTTCGGCTCGATGAACCTCTTCGACAACATCGCCTTCCCGCTCCGCGAGCACACCAAGAAGTCCGAGTCCGAGGTCAAGCGCATCGTCCTCGAGAAGATGGAGATGGTCGGCCTCCTCGGCGCCGAGCACAAGCTCCCCGGCGAGATCTCCGGCGGCATGAAGAAGCGCGCCGGGCTCGCCCGCGCGCTGGTGCTGGACCCCGAGATCCTCCTGGTGGACGAGCCGGACTCCGGCCTCGACCCGGTCCGCACCGCGTTCCTGAACCAGGTCTTCATCGACCTCAACGCGCAGATCGGCGCGACGTTCCTGATCGTCACCCACGACATCAACACCGCCCGGACCGTCCCGGACAACATCGGCCTGCTGTACCAGCGGCACCTGGCGATGTTCGGACCCCGGGAGATGCTGCTGTCCAGCGAGGAGCCGGTCGTCCGGCAGTTCCTGAACGCCAGCAAGGTCGGCCCGATCGGCATGTCCGAGGAGAAGGACGAGTCCGAGCTGGAAGCCGAGGCCAAGATGGGGCTCGACTCCGGCAAGCTGCCCCCCATCCCGCCGCAGCAGATGGCCAGCAACGGGCTGCTCCGCGCCGGGATGCACGCCCCCGGCGCCTGGTGCGCCGCGCACGGCGTCACCCCGCCGCCCGGCTCGTTCATCGACGACCTCGGCCGCAACTGGGTCGAGGAGTGGCCGCGGTACGTGGCGTCCATGGCGCCCGTCGGCGCGCCCGCCGGCGGCGGGCCGGGCGGCATGCCGCCCGCCGGCCCGGCCCCCGGGGGCCCCGGTCAGTTCCCCGGCAACCCGCCGCCCGGCCGGCCCGGGGGTGCGGGGTACTGATGTCCGCTCCTGAAACCGGCATCGGCGCGGGCCGGCGGGGCGGGAAGGGCGGCGGTGCCGCGACGTTCCGGAAGATCGGTGACGGCGCGGCCAACGTCGTCGTCCGCGAGCCCGGACGGTTCTTCGCCCTGTGCCTGGACACCGCCCGCGCGACCTTCAAGTGGCCGTTCCAATGGCGTGAGTTCATCCAGCAGGCCTGGTTCATCGTCAGCGTCACGGTCGTCCCCACGATGCTCGTCGCGATCCCGTTCGGCGGCGTGCTGTCGCTGCAGGTCGGCGGGCTGATCCGGCAGCTCGGCGCGCAGTCCTACACCGGCGCGACCGCCGTGGTGGCGATCGTCCGGGAGGCCAGCCCGCTGGTCACCTCGCTGCTGGTCGCGGGCGCCGCCGGGTCGGCGATGTGCGCCGACATCGGCTCCCGGAAGATCCGCGAGGAGATCGACGCCATGGAGGTGCTGGGCATCAACCCGCTGCACCGCCTGGTGGTGCCGCGGATGCTCGCCTGCGCGTTCGTCGCGCTGTTCCTGAACGGGCTGGTCTCGGTGGTCGGCCTGATGGGCGGCTACTTCTTCAACGTGATGCTGCAGGGCGGCACCCCCGGTGCCTACCTGGCGTCCTTCAACGCGATCGCGCAGCTGCCCGACCTCCTCCAGGCCGAGTTCAAGGCGTTCGTGTTCGGCATCACCGCCGGCCTGGTCGCCGCCTACAAGGGCCTGAACGCCAAGGGCGGTCCGAAGGGCGTCGGCGACGCGGTCAACCAGACCGTCGTCATCACGTTCATGCTGCTCTTCCTGGAGAACTTCCTGATCTCCACGCTGTACTTCCAGTTCGTCCCGTCGAAGGGGATGTGATGGCTGCCCCTGGAAAGACGGGAAAAGCGGTCTCCCGGGTGGTGAAGGCGCCCCTCGACCGGCTGGACGACTTCGGCCACCAGATGTCGTTCTACGCCCGCGCGTTCGCGTGGGTGTTCCGGGTGCTGCGCCGGTACCGCACCGAGGTGCTGCGGCTGCTGGCGGAGGTGAGCCTCGGCACCGGCGGCCTCGCGGTGATCGGCGGCTCGGTGGTGATCGTCGGCTTCATGACGTTCTTCACCGGCAGCCAGGTCGGCCTGCAGGGCTACGAGTCGCTGAACCAGATCGGCACGGCCGCGTTCACCGGGTTCGTCGCGTCGTACTTCAACACGCGTGAGATCGCGCCGCTGGTGTCGGCGCTCGCGCTGTCGGCGACGGTCGGCTGCGGCTTCACCGCCCAGCTCGGCGCGATGCGGATCTCGGACGAGATCGACGCGCTGGAGGTCATGGCCGTCCCGTCGATGCCGTTCCTCGTCACCACCCGGATGCTGGCCGGGATGATCGCGGTCGTCCCGCTGTACATCGTGGGCCTGCTCGCCTCCTACGGGGCGACGCGAGTGATCGTGACGATGTTCTACGGCCAGTCGACCGGCACCTATGATCACTATTTCCATTTGTTCCTACCGCCGTACGACATCTTGTGGTCATTCGGCAAAGTGATCATTTTTGCGGTGCTGGTGATGCTGATCCACTGTTATTACGGCTACCACGCGTCCGGCGGCCCGGCGGGCGTCGGCGTCGCGGTGGGCCGCGCCGTGCGCACCAGCATCGTGGTGATCAACGTGGTGGACCTGATGCTCGGCATGGCGATCTGGGGCACCACCACGACCGTCCGGATCGCGGGGTGACGCCGGCATGAGCCAACGTGTGCGTTTCCGGGTGCTCGGCATCTCGATGATCGTCGTGATCGTGCTGCTGCTGGCGCTGACCGTGGCGCTGTTCAACAAGGCGTTCACGCCGGTGCTCAAGGTGACGGTGACGAGCGAGCGGGCCGGGCTGCAACTGCTGCCGCACTCGGACGTGAAGGTGCGCGGGCTGATCGTCGGCGAGGTGCGCGGCACCGACGCCACCGCCGACGGCGCGACGCTGCATCTCGCGCTGGACCCGGGCAAGGCCAAGCTGATCCCGCGGAACGTCCAGGCGCGGCTGCTGCCGAAGACGCTGTTCGGCGAGAAGTACGTGGACCTGGAGATCCCGGCCCAGGCCGGGCCGGCGGGGCTGCGCGAGGGCCAGGTGATTCCGCAGGACCGCTCGCAGGCCGCCGTCGAGGTCGGCAAGGTGCTGGACGACCTGCTTCCGCTGCTCCAGGCGGTGAAGCCGGCGGAGCTGAACGCGACGCTGAACGCGCTCGCGACGGCGCTGCAGGGCCGCGGTGACCAGATCGGCCGGAACCTGGAGGAGGCCGACGAGCTGCTGCGCAAGATCAACCCGCAGCTCGGCACGCTGGTGCACGACCTGCGCGGCCTGGCGGACGTGTCCGACATCTACAGCGCCGCGGCGCCGGACCTGCTGCAGACGCTGCGCAACCTCAACGTGACCAGCCGGACGATCACCGACAAGAGGGCCACGATCGAGCAGCTGATCCCGGCGACCACCGCGCTGGCCGAGGACGGCGACGTGTTCATGCGGCAGAACGGGCCGAAGATCATCGGCTTCAACATCGCCAACCGGGACGGGCTGGACCTGGTCGCCCGGTACTCGCCCTCCCTGCCGTGCGTGTTCGCCGGGCTGATGAAGATCAGGCCGGAGGCCGAGCGGGCGGCCGGCGCGAACGGCTCGAAGACCTTCAACCTGACCGTCGAGATCGTCAAGCCGCGGCCGGGCTACAAGTACCCGCTGGACAAGCCGGAGGCCCGCGACCAGCGCAACCCGCGCTGCTACGGGCTGCCGAACCCGAAGGTCCCGTCCCCCGACTACCTGGCGCTGGACGGGACGCAGGACGACCTGTGGTGGAAGAACCCCGATGACCCGAACGGCGGCGGAAGCCGAGGCCGGGCCTTGTCGAACGTCTTCGTGGACCCGGGCTCGATGAGCGAGAAGGACAAGCTCAAGAGCATCCTCGGGCCGCTGACGCGGACCCCCGCCGACCAGCTCTCCGACGTCTCAGCGCTGATGTTCGGCCCCCTGCTCGCGGACGGATCGGTGGTGACCGTCAAGTGAGGACGACGAGCGCGGCGATCAAGCTGGCGATCTTCGTGGTCGTCACCTCGCTGGTCACCGGAGTGCTGGCGATGACGATCTCCAACATGCGGTTCGGGGAGACCACCACCTACAAGGCGATCTTCTCGGACGTGACCGGGCTGCTGGACAAGGACGACGTCCGCGTCGCCGGCGTCCGGGTCGGCCAGGTCGAGCACGTCGAGCTCTACAAGGGCAGCCAGGCGAAGGTCACGTTCAGCCTGGAGAAGGACAACCTCTTCAAGGCGGGGCTGCCGTCGTCCACGCAGGTGCAGATCCGCTACCGCAACCTGATGGGCCAGCGGTACCTCGCGCTGACCGACGGCGCCGGGCAGGTCGACGACTACCTGAAGCCGGGCGGGACGATCCCGATCGGGCAGACGAAGCCGGCGCTGGACCTGACGACGCTGTTCAACGGCTTCCGCCCGCTGTTCAGCGCGCTGGAGCCGAAGGACGTCAACACGCTCGCCATGCAGATCATCCAGGTGCTGCAGGGCGAGGGCGGGACGATCAACAGCCTGCTCGCGCACGTCGCGTCGCTGACCAACACGCTCGCCGACCGGGACAAGGTCATCGGCCAGGTGATCGACAACCTGAACAACGTGCTCGGCACCATCGACGAGCGGCACACCGAGGTCAACCAGCTGATCACGGATCTGCGCGGGTTCGTCAGCGGGGTGTCCGGCGACCGCAGGGCGATCTTCGACTCGGTCGCGGCGATCAACGACCTGACCGGCACCACGCAGGACCTGCTCGCCGACGCCCGCCCGGACATCCGCAACGACATCGCCGGGCTGCGCAAGCTCACCGCCACGTTCAACGCCAATGGCAAGGCGATCGACCAGGGCCTGAAGCGGTCGCCGAAGCGGCTGGAGGGGCTGGTGAACATCTCCTCCTACGGGTCCTGGTTCAACATGTACATCTGCGGTTTCGACGCGAGGGTGCGGCTGCCGGGCGGACCGGTCTACCAGACGCCGGCGATCGTGAACGAGAACGCGAGGTGCAAGTAGATGAGGATCCCGTTCCGGGAACGCAACCCGGTCCCCATCGGGCTCTCCGCGTTCGCGATCATCATCGTCCTCCTGGTGCTGGCGATGAACCTGGAGAACATTCCGTTCATCTCCGGCGGCACCACCCACACCGCCGCGTTCAAGGAGGCGGCCGGGATGAAGGCCGGCGAGGAGGTCCGCATCGCGGGCGTCAAAGTCGGCAAGGTGACCGGCCTCGAACTCGACGGCGACCACGTCAAGGTCACCTTCCGGGTGGACGACGGGGTGAAGCTCGGCGAGCGCACCGAGGCCGACATCAAGATCAAGACGATCCTCGGCGCGCACTACCTGGCGCTCACCCCGCGGGGCCGGGGCAGGCTCGGCCACAACATCCCGATCGAGCGGACGCACACCCCGTTCGAGGTCGTGCCCGCGATCAGCGAGCTGAGCCAGCGGGTCGGGGCCATCGACGTCCAGCAGGTCGCGAAGTCGTTCGACGTGCTGTCGGACACGTTCAAGAACTCGCCCGAAGAGGTGCAGGCGTCGCTGCAGGGGCTGCGCCGGCTGTCGAACACTGTCGCGTCCCGGGACGACGAGCTGCACGAGCTGGCCGGCAAGGCCAAGGACGTCTCCAAGCTGCTCGCCGACCGCAACCAGGACTTCGCCAAGCTCGTCCAGGACGGCGACAAGGTGCTCCAGGCGGTGCAGGCGCGGCGGGCGGTCATCCACCAGCTGCTGATCAACACGGTCACGCTGTCCCAGCAGGTGAACGCGCTGATCAACGAGAACGAGAAGCAGCTGCGGCCGATGCTGGACAACCTGGCGAAGGTGAACGCGATCCTGCTGAAGAACCAGAACAACCTGGACCGGATCCTGCAGCTGTTCGCGCCGTTCGCCCGGCAGTTCACCGACGTCACCGGCACCGGCCGCTGGTTCGACTCGTGGATCCAGAACCTCATCCCCATCCCCGCGTCGATTCAGAACCCGCCGAGCGGCGGCGGGACGACGGCCAAGAAGCAGGGCGGCCAGCCGGGCAACGGCTCGCCCGGCAACGGCCAGACCGGCGCCAACCGCGACAACCCGTTGCCCTTCCTCCCGTGAGCAGCAGGCAGGTTCCCGTGCGCAACTCAGCGACCATCCTCCGCCTCGGCGGCGCGATCCTCGCCGTCGCGGTGCTGGCGGCCGCGCTCCTGCTGATCTTCCAGGAGCCGAAGCAGCGTCACCTGATGGCGTACTTCACCAAGACCGTCGGCCTGTACAAGGGCGCGGACGTCCGGATCCTCGGCATCCCGGTCGGCGAGGTCACGAGCGTCGAGCCGGCCGGCGACTCGGTCAAGGTCGAGATCAGGTACGACGCCAAGTACAAGGTCCCCGCGAACGCGCAGGCCGTCATCGTCAACCAGACGCTGGTCGCCGACCGGTACGTCCAGCTCACCCCCGTCTACAAGGGCGGCGGCGTCCTCGCCGACAAGGCGACGCTCGGCACGAACCGCACCGCGGTCCCGGTCGAGGTGGACGAGATCGGCGGCAACCTGAACGAGCTGTCCCAGGCGCTCGGCCCGCAGGGCGCCAACGCGCCGGGCGCGAACGGCGAGGCGGGCTCGCTGTCGCGGCTGCTGCAGGTCGGCGCCGCGAACCTGAACGGGCAGGGCGACGACATCCGGCAGACGATCGCGGACGCCTCCCAGGCGCTCAGCACGCTGAGCACCGACCGCGGCGACGTCGCCGAGACGATCAAGAACCTGCGGATCATCACCGACGCGATGAAGGCCAACGACCAGCAGATCAAGTCGTTCTCCGGGCACCTCAACGGGGTGTCGGGGCAGCTCGCGGGGGAGAAGGAGGAGCTCAGCGCGGCCCTCAACACCCTCGCCCCGACGCTGCGGAACGTGCAGCGGTTCGTCAAGGACAACCGCACCGAGCTCGCCGCCAACGTCCGGCAGCTCGCCCAGATCACCGGCGTGCTGGTGAAGGAGAAGGGTGCGCTCTCCGAGATCCTCACCGCCGGCCCGCTCGCCGTCAACAACCTGGCCCGCGCCTACGACCCGATCAGCGGCACCATCCACACCCGTGACAACTTCCGCCAGTTCAACAACCTGGCCGACTGGATCTGCTCGCTGGCGTACTCGGTCGGGACGCCCGCCAAGGAGTGCCTCGACTTCATCACGCCGTACAACGGCATCGGCAAGGCGCTGACCGGCTTCAGCCTCGATCTGTCCTGGATCACGGCGCTGACCACGCACTACGACCCGGTGCCGATCCCCCCGGACGCCTACGGCCCGCAGGGCGCGCCCGGCAAGTCCGGCAAGACGAGCACCACGAACAAGACGAACAAGACCGCGACGGCCGGAACGCAGAGCAAGCCGCGGGATCTCACCGCGCTGCTGCCTGGAGGTGGCCAATGAGCAGGACATGGCGCACGCGCCGGTACGTCCGCCGCGCCCGGCTGCTCGGCGCCGCCGCGCTCGCGGGCGTGACGGCCCTGTCCGGCTGCTCGTTCAACGGCGTGGAGTCGCTGCCGCTGCCCGGCGGCCCCGACCTCGGCTCGCACCCGAAGACCGTGAAGATCGAGTTCGAGAACGTGCTGGACCTCGTCCCGCAGTCCGCGGTCAAGGTCAACGACGTTTCGGTGGGGAAGGTCGAGAAGATCGACCTGGCCGGGGAGCCGGGCACGCGGGGCGGCTGGCACGCCCTGGTCACCGTCAAGTTCCGCGGGGACGTCAAGCTGCCCGACAACGCCGTCGCGACGATCGGCCAGACCAGCCTGCTCGGCGAGAAGTTCGTGCAGCTGGAGCCGCCGCAGAACCAGACCCCGACCGGGCAGCTCGGAAACAACGACCTGATCCCCCTGAATCGCACGTCCCGCGGCACCGAGATCGAAGAGGTGCTGTCGGCGATGTCGCTGCTGCTGAACGGCGGCGGCCTGGAGCAGGTCTCCACGATCAGCCACGAGCTGCAGGCCGCGATGGGCGGCCGCGAGTCGACGATCAGGTCGGTGCTGCAGCGGGTCAACACGTTCGCCGGGACGCTGGACCAGAACCGCGCCGCGATCACCCGGGCGCTGGACAGCATCGACCGGCTGACCGGCAAGCTCTCCGACGAGCGCAAGACGATCCAGGACACGATCGACAAGACGGGCCCCGCGATCGCGGTCCTCAACCGCAACCGCGCCGACCTCACCAAGATGCTGGTCGCGCTGAACAGGCTCAGCCGCACCACCACGTACGTGATCGACCACTCCAAGGCCGACATGCTGGCCAACCTGCGGGACCTCGACGTGATCCTGCGGAACCTCAACAAGGCCGGCTCCGACCTGCCGAAGTCGCTGGAGACGCTGATCACCTTCCCGTTCCCGGCGACGTTCGAGAACGTCATCGCGGGCGACTACGGCAACGTCCGGCTGACCCTGGACCTGGACTTCCAGTCCATCGCGCACAACCTGCTCGGCGGCACCGACCTGGAGGGGCTGCTCGGCAGCGGCAAGCAGATGCGCAGCATGCTGCAGGTGCCGAACGTGACGCTGCCGGACTCGCCGCTCGGCGTGCTGCCGCAGACACCGGGCGGCGGCACCGGGCAGGGCGGGCTGCCGGGCCTGCCCGGCGGCTCCACGCCGGCGCCCGGCAAGACGCCCGGCAGTACACAGGGCACGCAGGGGCGTCCGGGCGCGTTCGCCCCCGGCTACGGTGACGGCGGTCTGCGGACCCTGATGGCGGGGGGCCTCTCGTGATCCTGAAGCGCGGCGTCATCATCCAGCTGATCGCCTTCGCGGTCATCACCGTCGTCGGCGTGGCGATCGTCTCGGTGAACTACATCGGGCTCGGCCGCGGCCTGCTCGGCAAGCAGTACACCACCTACGTCGACCTCACCGACTCCGGCGGCGTGTTCACCAACGCCGAGGTCACCTACCGGGGCATCCCGGTCGGACGGGTCGGGCCCATCGAGCTGACCAAGGACGGCATCCGCGTCAAGCTGCTGATGGAGCGCGGCAAGCGGATCCCGCGCGAGGGCACGAAGGCCGTGGTGGCGAACCGGTCGGCGGTCGGCGAGCAGTACATCGACCTGGAGCCCACCCAGAAGAGCGGGCCCTACCTGGACGAGGGCGAGCCGTACACGATCCCCCGGGAACGCACCACGCTGCCCGTGTCCACCGCCGAGCTGCTGCGCAACGTCGACTCGCTCGTCGGCTCGGTGAACACCAAGGACCTCGGCGTCATCGTGGACGAGCTGGACAAGGCGTTCTCCGGCTCCGCCTCGGACCTGCAGTCGATCCTGGACGACACCGACCGGCTGCTGAAGACGGCCAACGAGGCGTACCCCGACACCGAGCGGCTGCTGAACAACAGCGTGACCGTCCTGGACACCCAGCGCGGGCAGGCCGCCAACATCCGGGGCTTCGCCCGGAACCTGAACGAGCTCACCACCTCGCTCCGCAACGACGACCCCGCGCTGCGGAAGACCATCGACAGCGCGCCGGGCGCGGTGGACGAGACGCACAAGGCCATCAACCAGCTCGCGCCGACGCTGCCCGTCCTCCTGGCGAACCTCACCACCACCGGTCAGATCATCGCGTCGCGCAAGGCGGGCCTGCGGTCGCTGTTCATCCTCTACCCGGTGACGGTCGCCGGCGCGTTCACCGTAACCCCCGGCGACGGAACCCAGCATCTGGGGCTCGCGCTGAACATCGACGCGCCGCCCGCCTGCACCAAGGGCTACGAGAAGACCAAGCACCGCTGGCCGCAGGACACGTCCCCCAAGAAGCCCCGCCTGGACACCGGCTGCACGGCTCCCCACAACGCGCCCACGGACGTGCGCGGAGCCCGGAACTTCCCGCGGGAGGCCATCGCGCCCTACCCGCAGGTTCCGCCGGGCGCGACGACGGGCGCCGGCTTCCCCGAGGGCGGCGCGTACGCCACCGACGGTGACGGCGGTGACGGCGGCGCCAAGACGGAGGCCAAGGGCAAGAGCTCCGGCAAGACCTCCGGGAAGGCGGCGGCCGCGGGGGCTCCGGCCGGGCAGCTGTCGAACGGCAACCTGTACCTGTCCTATCCGGCGGATTCAGTCGAATTCGCTGGATACGATCCAACGACGGGTGCGGTCTACGGGCCCGATGGCAAGCGTTATGTCATGCCGCGCAGCGCCGGTACTCGCCAGTTGGGAGAGGAATCCTCGTGGAAGTGGCTCCTGCTCGGACCGCTGAGCCAGTGAGGGGGACACGATGAGGCGCAGGCTCCCCATGGTCACCGCGATCGCCCTGAGCGTCGTCGTGGTCGGTCTCGCCATCGCGTCCGGCTGGCTCGGCGTCGTCTCGCTGCGGAACAAGGACGAGGCCGACCAGAAGGCGAAGGCGACCCAGTCGGCGCGGCAGATGGGCGTGAACCTGATGTCGCTCAACTCCGACACCGCCCAGCGCGACCTGGACCGCATCGTGAACGGCACCACCGGTGACTTCAAGAACAAACTGGCGGGCCAGTCGAAGGCGTTCATGGACCAGGTGACCAAGGCCAAGGCCAAGTCGACCGTCACCGACGTCGACGCCGCGCTGGTCTCCATCGACGGCGACTCCGCCGAGGTGATGGTCTCCCTCACCGGCACCGTCACGAACGACAAGGTGCAGAACGGCACGCCGCAGGGCTACCGGTACCAGATGGACCTCACACGGGTCGACGGCCGCTGGCTCGTTTCCGGACTGGAGGTTGTCCCGTGACGATCAAGTCGGAGGAGCGGGCGGCCCGGGCCGCCGAGCGCGCCGCGAGGGCCGAGGAGCAGGCGGCCAAGGCGGAGGAGGCCGCCGAGGCGGCCCGGCTCGCGGAGGAGGCCGCCGCGAAGGCCAGGGAGGCCGCGCGGCTCGCCCAGATCGCGGCGGACGAGGCCGCGGCCGTGGAGGCCGATTCCGAGGCCGACGAGGCGGATGAGACGGACGGGGCTCCGGACGAGGACGCCCCCGAGGCGGCCACATCCCTGGAGAAGCCCCGGCGGGGCGCGAAGGCTTCCGAAGACGCGTCCGGGGGCGACGACGCGGCAGAGGACGGCTCAGAGGCTTCGGAGGCCGCCTCCGTGGAGACGGAGGCCCCGGAGGACGCCGAAACCGAGCCCGGCGAGTCCGGCGAAGGCGATACCGACGACGAGGCGAAGGCCGACGATAAGACGAAGGCCGACGACAAGGCGGAGGTCGAGGACCAGGACGACGAGGCGAAGGCCGACGAGGGCGACGAGGACGTCAAGCCCGCGAAGGTCAAACGTCTGAGCCTCAGGAAGTCCGCCGAGTCCACCACCGATGACGACGACAAGCCGCGAGGCCGGTTCCGGTCTGGCGGCTTGTCCACGGTCATCACGGTCCTGGCCGTCCTGACGATCGCGCTGGGCGCCGGTACCACCGCGCTGGTGTTCAAGGTCCGCGAGCAGAATGCGACCGAGCAGGCGTCCAAGGAGGCTTCGTACGCCGCGTCACGCGCGGCCCAGAAGCTGTCGTCGTACGACTACCAGACGCTGGACGCCGACCTGAAGTCCGCGTCCGCGACGACGACGGGCAAGCTGCACACCCAGTACGACAAGCTTGCCCAAGAGCTCAGGACCGTCGCCGTCCAGCAGCAGGCCGTCTCCAACACGACGGTCATGAAGGTCGGCGTGGTGAGCGCGACACCCGACAAGGTCGTGGCCCTCGTCTACGCCAACCGGTCGTCCGCCACCAAGAACGACAAGCAGCAGCGGCTCCCCGAGCCGCTCCGCATCAAGATGACGATGGTCAAGAAGGACGGCAGGTGGCTCGCCTCGGCGCTCACCGTCCTCTCCTGACCCGCTGATCTCGCCGGACCCGCCGAGAACGATCGAGCGGCCGCCCTCCCGAGGGCGGCCGCTCGACGGCGTTTCACGGCCCTACCCGGCGGTAGGGCGTGGGATCTTAAACTATGGCCTTCCTCACTGCAGGTCAGGGCCCGAAAAGTCCAAGTCCGCTCTTGACTGACAGGCCCTGAGGGGCGATGCTCCATGGCAACGTGATGCATACTGCGGCGCTAGAGTTGCGAGCGGTGTACCAGTCGGCTACACTGCCCCTTTGCGCTGCCCTCTGACTATCCGCGTGTGAGAGCACCCCTGTGACGGTCCGTTTTGGACCACTTTGCGCAGGTCTCGGACGTGGATCGTCTGGCGTGCGTGTCGTCAGTTACGCCGCGAGCCCTCGGAAGGACCACTCTTGGCAGCCTCGCGCAACGCCTCGAATACCGCAACCGGTCCGAACCGCGTCTCCTTCGCGCGCATCAAGGAGCCGCTCGAAGTCCCGGACCTCCTTGCTCTGCAGACCAACTCCGTTGACTGGCTGCTGGGCAACGAGAGGTGGAAGGCCCGGGTCGAGGCGGCCCAGAAGGCCGGAAGTAAGAGCGTCCCGACCCAGTCGGGGCTGGAGGAGATCTTCGAAGAGATCAGTCCCATCGAGGACTTCTCCGGAACCATGTCCCTCTCGTTCCGCGACCACCGGTTCGAGCCGCCCAAGTACTCCGTCGAGGAGTGCAAGGACAAGGACATGACCTACTCCGCCCCGCTGTTCGTCACGGCGGAGTTCATCAACAACACCACCGGAGAGATCAAGAGCCAGACGGTGTTCATGGGCGACTTCCCGCTCATGACCCCGAAGGGCACCTTCATCATCAACGGCACCGAGCGCGTCGTCGTCTCACAGCTGACCCGATCGCCCGGCGTCTACTTCGACCGCGCCCTCGACAAGGCGTCCGACAAGGACATCTACGGCTGCCGGGTCATCCCGAGCCGCGGCGCCTGGCTCGAGTTCGAGATCGACAAGCGCGACAACGTCGGTGTGCGCATCGACCGCAAGCGCAAGCAGCCCGTCACCGTGCTGCTCAAGGCGCTCGGCTGGGACGAGGCGCGCATCCGCGAGCGCTTCGGCTCGTACGAGTCGATCAACGTCACCCTGGAGAAGGACCACACCTCCGGGCAGGACGACGCGCTGCTCGACATCTACCGCAAGCTGCGGCCGGGCGAGCCGCCGACGCGCGAGTCCGCGCAGACGCTTCTGGAGAACCTGTACTTCAACCCGAAGCGCTACGACGTCGCCAAGGTCGGCCGCTACAAGATCAACAAGAAGCTCGGCCTCGACCTGGACATGAAGCAGGGCACCCTGACCGAGGACGACATCGTCTCCACGGTCGAGTACCTCGTCCGGCTGCACGCCGGCGAGGAGGAGGCCACCCTCGGCTCGGTCGCCGTGCCGATCGAGGTCGACGACATCGACCACTTCGGCAACCGGCGCCTGCGCACCGTGGGCGAGCTGATCCAGAACCAGGTCCGGCTGGGCCTGGCCCGGATGGAGCGCGTCGTCCGCGAGCGGATGACCACCCAGGACGTCGAGGCGATCACGCCGCAGACGCTGATCAACATCCGGCCGGTCGTCGCCTCCATCAAGGAGTTCTTCGGCACCAGCCAGCTCTCGCAGTTCATGGACCAGACCAACCCGCTGGCCGGCCTGACGCACAAGCGCCGGCTGAACGCGCTGGGCCCGGGCGGCCTGTCGCGTGAGCGGGCGGGCATGGAGGTCCGCGACGTCCACCCGTCGCACTACGGCCGCATGTGCCCGATCGAGACGCCGGAAGGGCCGAACATCGGCCTGATCGGCTCGCTCGCCGCGTTCGGCCGGGTCAACCCGTTCGGGTTCGTCGAGACGCCGTACCGCAAGGTCACCGACGGTGTGGTCACCGAGCAGATCGACTACCTGACCGCCGACGAGGAGGACCGCTACGTCATCGCGCAGGCCAACTCCCTGCTGAACGACGACGGCACTTTCGTCGACGACCGCATCCTGGTCCGCCGTAAGGGCGGCGAGGTCGAACTGGTCCCCGCCCGCGAGGTCCAGTACATGGACGTCTCGGCGCGGCAGATGACCTCGGTCGCCACCGCGATGATCCCGTTCCTGGAGCACGACGACGCCAACCGCGCGCTGATGGGCTCCAACATGCAGCGCCAGTCCGTCCCGCTGCTGCGCAGCGAGGCGCCGCTGGTCGGCACCGGCATGGAGTACCGTGCCGCGACCGACGCCGGCGACGTCATCACGGCCGAGAAGGCCGGCGTCGTCGAGGAGGTCTCCGCCGACTACGTGACCGTCATGAACGACGACGGCACGCGGACCACCTACCGGGTGTCCAAGTTCAAGCGGTCCAACCAGGGCACCTGCTTCAACCAGAAGCCGATCGTCGACGAGGGCCGGCGGGTCGAGGTCGGCCAGGTCATCGCCGACGGGCCGTGCACCGACGACGGTGAGATGGCGCTCGGCAAGAACCTTCTCGTGGCGTTCATGCCGTGGGAGGGCCACAATTACGAGGACGCCATCATCCTCAGCCAGCGCCTGGTGCAGGACGACGTCCTCTCCTCGATCCACATCGAGGAGCACGAGGTCGACGCCCGCGACACCAAGCTCGGCCCCGAGGAGATCACCCGGGACATCCCGAACGTCTCCGAGGAGGTCCTGGCCGACCTCGACGAGCGCGGCATCATCCGCATCGGCGCGGACGTCGTCCCCGGCGACATCCTGGTCGGCAAGGTCACCCCGAAGGGCGAGACCGAGCTGACCCCCGAGGAGCGGCTGCTGCGCGCGATCTTCGGCGAGAAGGCGCGCGAGGTCCGCGACACCTCGCTGAAGGTGCCGCACGGCGAGCAGGGCAAGGTCATCGGCGTCCGGGTGTTCTCCCGCGACGACGGCGACGAGCTCCCGCCCGGCGTGAACGAGCTGGTCCGGGTGTACGTCGCCCAGAAGCGCAAGATCACCGACGGTGACAAGCTGGCCGGCCGGCACGGCAACAAGGGCGTCATCTCCAAGGTGCTCCCGGTCGAGGACATGCCGTTCCTGGAGGACGGCACCCCGGTCGACATCGTCCTGAACCCGCTGGGCGTCCCCGGGCGCATGAACGTGGGCCAGGTCCTGGAGACCCACCTCGGCTGGGTCGCCTCCCGCGGCTGGAAGGTCGAGGGCGACGACGCCGAGTGGAAGCGGGCCCTGACGGCGATCGGCGCCGACGAGGCCGACCCCTGGACGAACACCGCGACGCCGGTGTTCGACGGCGCCCGCGAGGACGACGTCACCGGCCTGATCGAGAGCACCCTGCCGAACCGCGACGGCCAGCGCATGGTCGGCCCGGGCGGCAAGGCGCGGATGTTCGACGGCCGCACCGGCGAGCCGTACAAGGACCCGATCTCGGTCGGCTACATCTACATCCTCAAGCTGCTCCACCTGGTCGACGACAAGATCCACGCCCGCTCGACCGGCCCGTACTCCATGATCACCCAGCAGCCGCTCGGCGGTAAGGCCCAGTTCGGCGGCCAGCGCTTCGGTGAGATGGAGGTGTGGGCGCTGGAGGCGTACGGCGCCGCCTACGCCCTCCAGGAGCTGCTGACCATCAAGTCCGACGACGTCCTCGGCCGCGTGAAGGTGTACGAGGCCATCGTCAAGGGCGAGAACATCCCCGAGCCCGGCATTCCCGAGTCCTTCAAGGTGCTCATCAAGGAGATGCAGTCGCTGTGCCTCAACGTCGAGGTGCTCTCCAGCGACGGCATGTCCATCGAGATGCGCGACACCGACGAGGACGTCTTCCGCGCCGCGGAGGAGCTCGGCATCGACCTCTCCCGCCGTCCGAACGAGGGCGCGATGAGCGTCGACGAGGTCTGAGAACTCAAGGGGAAAACAGTTGCTTGACGTCAACTTCTTCGACGAGCTTCGCATCGGTCTGGCGACCGCCGACGACATCCGCCAGTGGTCGCACGGCGAGGTGAAGAAGCCGGAGACGATCAACTACCGGACCCTCAAGCCGGAGAAGGACGGGCTCTTCTGCGAGAAGATCTTCGGTCCGACCCGGGACTGGGAGTGCTACTGCGGCAAGTACAAGCGCGTCCGCTTCAAGGGCATCATCTGTGAGCGCTGCGGCGTCGAGGTGACCCGCGCCAAGGTGCGCCGTGAGCGGATGGGCCACATCGAGCTGGCCGCGCCGGTCACGCACATCTGGTACTTCAAGGGCGTGCCGTCACGCCTCGGCTACCTGCTGGACCTGGCCCCGAAGGATCTGGAAAAGATCATCTACTTCGCGGCCTACATGATCACCAGCGTGGACGCGGAGCGGCGCGACCGCGACCTGCCCACGCTGGAGGCGCACATCTCGGTGGAGCGCCAGCAGATCGAGCAGGCCCGCGACGCGCAGGTCGAGGCCCGCCAGCAGAAGCTGGAGGGCGACCTCGCGGAGCTGGAGGAGGCCGGCGCGAAGGCCGACCAGAAGCGCAAGGTGCGCGACGGCGCCGAGCGGGAGATGAAGCAGCTGCGCGACCGCGCGCAGCGCGAGCTCGACCGTCTCGACGAGGTGTGGAGCCGCTTCAAGAACCTCAAGGTCCAGGACCTGGAGGGCGACGAGCTCCTCTACCGCGAGATGCGCGACCGGTTCGGCAAGTACTTCGAGGGCGGCATGGGCGCCGCGGCCATCCAGGCGCGGCTGCAGAACTTCGACCTCGACGCCGAGGCCGAGAAGCTGCGCGACATCATCCGCACCGGCAAGGGCCAGAAGAAGGCCCGCGCCCTGAAGCGGCTGAAGGTCGTCTCGGCGTTCCTCAACACCCGCAACAGCCCGCTCGGCATGGTGCTGGACTGCATCCCGGTGATCCCGCCGGACCTGCGTCCGATGGTGCAGCTGGACGGCGGCCGCTTCGCGACCTCCGACCTGAACGACCTGTACCGCCGGGTCATCAACCGCAACAACCGGCTCAAGCGCCTGCTCGACCTCGGCGCTCCCGAGATCATCGTCAACAACGAGAAGCGGATGCTGCAGGAGGCCGTCGACGCGCTGTTCGACAACGGCCGCCGCGGCCGCCCGGTCACCGGGCCCGGCAACCGTCCGCTGAAGTCGCTGTCCGACATGCTCAAGGGCAAGCAGGGCCGGTTCCGGCAGAACCTGCTGGGCAAGCGCGTCGACTACTCCGGCCGTTCGGTCATCGTCGTCGGCCCGCAGCTGAAGCTGCACCAGTGCGGCCTGCCCAAGCAGATGGCGCTGGAGCTGTTCAAGCCGTTCGTCATGAAGCGGCTGGTCGACCTCAACCACGCGCAGAACATCAAGTCCGCGAAGCGGATGGTCGAGCGGGCCCGCCCGGTCGTGTGGGACGTGCTGGAAGAGGTCATCACCGAGCACCCGGTGCTGCTGAACCGGGCGCCGACCCTGCACCGCCTGGGCATCCAGGCGTTCGAGCCGCAGCTGGTCGAGGGCAAGGCCATCCAGATCCACCCGCTCGTCTGCACCGCGTTCAACGCGGACTTCGACGGCGACCAGATGGCGGTGCACCTGCCGCTGTCCGCCGAGGCGCAGGCCGAGGCGCGGATCCTGATGCTGTCGACCAACAACATCCTGAAGCCGTCGGACGGCAAGCCCGTCACCATGCCCACCCAGGACATGGTCATCGGCCTGTACTGGCTGACGACGCAGAAGGACGGCGCCGAGGGCGAGGGCCGCGCGTTCGGGTCGGTCGCCGAGGCGATCATGGCCTACGACCGGCACGAGCTGGACCTGCAGGCGAGGATCCAGATCCGGCTGAAGGACATGCCGCCGCCGCGCGGCTGGAAGGCGCCCGAGGGCTACGAGCCCGGCCGGCCGTACCGGCTGGAGACCACGCTAGGCCGCGCGATCTTCAACGAGACGCTGCCGGACGACTTCCCGTTCGTGGACGACGAGATCGGCAAGAAGCAGCTCTCGGCGATCGTCAACGAGCTGGCGGAGACCTACCCGAAGGTCGCCGTCGCCAACGCTCTGGACGCGCTCAAGAGCACCGGGTTCCACTGGGCGACCAGGTCCGGTGTCACGATCGCGATCGACGACGTCATCACGCCGCCCAACAAGCAGGAGATCCTGAGCGGCTACGAGCAGCGCGCCGAGAAGGTGCAGCGGGAGTTCAACCGCGGCCTGATCACCGACGACGAGCGCAAGCAGGAGCTCATCGAGATCTGGAACAAGGCCACCGCGGACGTCGCGGTGGACATGGAGAAGGCGTTCCCGAAGGCCAACCCGATCTGGATGATGATCCAGTCGGGCGCCCGCGGCAACCCGCTGCAGCTCCGCCAGATCGCCGGCATGCGCGGCCTGGTCTCCAAC
Source organism: Spirillospora sp. CA-128828 (assembly GCF_050945415.1). Lineage (NCBI taxonomy): Bacteria > Bacillati > Actinomycetota > Actinomycetes > Streptosporangiales > Thermomonosporaceae > Spirillospora > Spirillospora sp. CA-128828. Next base: position 8,791,415 of record NZ_CP191986.1, on the reverse strand, counting down.
CCGAAGGGCGAGACCATCCCGCGTCCGATCAAGTCGTCGTTCCGCGAGGGCCTGTCGGTCGTCGAGTACTTCATCTCGACGCACGGCGCCCGGAAGGGTCTCGCCGACACCGCGCTGCGCACCGCCGACTCGGGTTACCTGACCCGGCGTCTGGTGGACGTCGCGCAGGACGTCATCGTCCGCGAGGAGGACTGCGGCACCGACCGCACGATTCCGTTCGAGGTGGCCGACAGGCTGGCCGACGGCACGCTGGTCAAGCTGGCCACGTCCGAGACGAGCCTGGTCGGGCGCACGATCGCCGAGGACGTCGTCGTCGACGGGACGCTCATCTTCCCGGCCGACACCGACCTGTCCGACACGGTCGTGACGCGCCTGGTCGAGGCGGGTGTGGAGAAGGTCCGCACCCGCAGCGCCCTGGTCTGCGAGGCCAAGATCGGTGTCTGCGCCGCCTGCTACGGCCGCTCGCTGGCCACCGGCAAGCGGGTGGACGTCGGCGAGGCCGTCGGCATCATCGCCGCGCAGTCCATCGGTGAGCCCGGCACGCAGCTGACGATGCGCACCTTCCACACCGGTGGTGTGGCCGGTGGCGACATCACGCACGGTCTGCCGCGTGTCCAGGAGCTGTTCGAGGCCCGCATCCCGAAGGGTGTGGCCCCGATCAGCGAGGTCGCCGGCCGCGTCAAGATCGACGAGACGGAGAAGGCCCGCAAGGTCGTCGTCGTCCCGGACGACGGTTCCGACGAGATCGCCTACCCGGTGCCGATGCGGTCCCGCCTCCTGGTCAAGGAGGGCGAGGCCGTGGGCGTCGGCCAGCAGCTCATCGCGGGTGCGATCAACCCGCACGAGGTGCTGCGCATCCTCGGTCCCCGCGCCGTGCAGCTCCACCTGGTCCAGGAGGTCCAGGAGGTCTACCGGTCGCAGGGTGTGTCGATCCACGACAAGCACATCGAGATCATCGTCCGCCAGATGCTGAAGCGGGTGAACATCCTCGAGTCGGGCGACACCGAGCTGCTGCCGGGCGACCTGGTCGAGCGTCCGATCTTCGAGGCGACGAACCGGAACGTCGTGTCCGAGGGCGGGGTCCCCGCCGCCGGCCGCCCCGTCCTGATGGGCATCACCAAGGCCTCGCTCGCGACCGAGTCGTGGCTGTCGGCGGCGTCCTTCCAGGAGACGACCCGGGTGCTCACCGAGGCCGCGATGCACGCCAAGAGCGACCCGCTGCTCGGCCTCAAGGAGAACGTCATCATCGGTAAGCTCATCCCGGCCGGTACCGGCATGCCGCAGTACCGCAACGTCCGGGTCGAGCCGACCGAGGAGGCGAAGGCGGCGGTGTACTCCGTCGGCTCCTACGACGACGGCGCCGAGTACGCCTTCGGCCAGGGTTCCGGCGAAGCCGTCCCGCTGGAGGAGTACGACTTCGGCCAGTACAACCGGTAGTCGATCGACCAGGGGCCGCGCGGTTCGCCGCGCCGCCCCTGATCACCGGCTGCTTCGTCAGCGAAGAGGCCCCTTCCGATTCCGTCGGGAGGGGCCTCTTCGCGTGCCGGGCACCGGTGCGGGTCAGGAGGTCGTGACGGCCTCCAGCTCGGCGACGATTTCGGACGCGGTCACGTCGTCCAGTTCGCCGAACCGGTGGTGGACGTCGGTTTTCCAGCCATGGAAGTCGCCCGGCTCGTCGGCGAGCCAGACGGTGCGGAGGACCTGGTCGTCATTGCCGTCGCCCCAGCCGACCTGGATCCCCGGGTCGAGTTCGACCACCAGATGGAGCCCGCCGGGGACGGGACGGGAGATCCAGCGTTCGGTGCCGTTGTCCATGGGGGTTCCGCGCTGCCAGCCGCGCCGCTCCAGCCCGACGACCTTGCCCCATTCGGCGGTCCGCTTCTCCAGCCGCACCAGCCGGGACGCCGCGCGCTCGTCGTCGGTGAGCCGGTGCACGTCCCGTCCGAGCTGTGGAAAGGGCTGCATGATCTCGTAGTCGGCGAAGACCTCCGACCAGGCGGGGAGCGCGTCGCCGAGGGAGAGCGGGTGCGCCACCCTGATGTGCGCGGTGTCGGGCGGGACCAGTTCGTCGTCGTGGACGTCGGCGTAGGTGCGGTCCTCGGCGAGCCGGAACGCGGTGACCTCCGTGCCGGTGTCGACGAGCCACACGAGGCGGCGCACGATGTGCCACATCAGCGGGTGGTCGACCAGCAGGTCGCGGAACTCGCGCGGGGTCCAGCGGCGGCCGGTCGTCATCGCCAGTTCCAGCCGCCGGACCTGGTTCGGCATGGTCGCCCGGACGTCCTTCTTGAACTGCGTGAACGCGGCGTGGGCGGCGGGCGCGAGGTCCGGGTCGTCCTTGGCGCCGGGCTTGGGCAGGGCGGCGCGGCGGCGGCCCGTCTCGTCCGTCACGAACGGCTTGAGCTGCTCGTCGAAGCCGACGACGAAGCGGCGGGGGCCGTAGTCGAGCGTCATGCCGCCGTCGCCGTCGAGGCCGATGCCGGGGACGAGCCGGTCGGCGAGTTGCTCGCCGGTCAGGCCGAGCCGTGCGGCGACCTCCTGGATCTTCTCCCCGGCCCGCTGCTTGATCGCCTTGAACGGGGCCTTGTGGGAGATGCCGTCGAGCAGCATCAGCGAGGTCTCCGTGCCGATCATGGCGAGGACGTCCAGGCCCTTGACGGCCTTGTGGTGGCCGTTCTCGCCGGGCCAGGCGCGGATGACCGGGGCGAGGCGCCGTGCGGCGTCGTCGTCGCCGAGCCAGCCGACCGCCGTCAGCGCCCACGCGTCCTCGGAGCGTTCGCCGAACTGGCGCCACCGCTCGAACAGCGCCCAGGCGAACGCGGCCGGCGACTCGGCGTCGCAGGCTCGCCTGACGGCGTCCAGGCCGGGGTCGGGGTCGTCCGGCGGGGACATCGCGAGGATCGTCAGCAGATGCGGGACGGTCGAGAGCGGCAGCGTGCGCCCGCCGTCCGCCAGCCGGATCCGGGGCAGGACGGCCGGGTCGGCGAACGGCCCGACCTCGGGGATCTTCCGTGGGACGAGTTCCTCGGGGTCGCGCTCCAGCAGCACCGCCATCGCGTCGCCCGCCTCGTCGCGCCGCTCGCGCGCGACCCGGACGACGGTGTCGCGTCCCAGGTCCCGGGCGAGGGCGTGCAGGGCGTACTCGGCCGCGTCGCGTCGCTTGCCGGGCTTGCCGAACGCGGCGGGGAGGAGCAGGCGCACGGCCTGGGGCCCGTGCCTGCGCAGCCACGCCTCCGCGTGCGGGCGGCCCGCCTTGACGCGCAGCAGCCAGTCCGCGGCCAGTTCGGCGACCGGTTCCGCCGCGAACGGGACGACCACGTGCCCGCAGGCCGCCGGCCTGCTCCGGGCGCCCTTCACGACGGCGGTGAGCGCGTCCAGCCCGAACCGCTCGGCGAGCCTGGGCACCCACTTCTCGGGTTCCCGGTCCGCGCCGTACTGCTCCTTAGGCGGATACCAGCCCGCGACCAGATGCCGGACCTCCTCGACAGGGGCGTGTCCGAACAGGGCCACCTGCTCGTAACTCCGGAGCCGCCCCGCCTCGAAGTCCGCGATCCGTCCGTCCCACGGCCCGGTCATCTCGCCTTCGTGGCTCCAGCCGGCCGGAACCGGGAGCCCGTACGCGGTCCGCGTCTCACGTTCGTGCTCGTCTTCGTCTTCGGCCCAGACGAGAGTGGGCTCGGGGGCTTTCAGGCCCTTGATGACGATCGGCTCCGGCTTCTTCTGCTCTCGGGCCCAGGGCGGGTCGGTCAGCACGCCGGGCAGATCCGACGGGTCGGCGTCGGGGGTCTGGTCGAGGCCCGCGATGGTCCGTTCGACCATCGCCCGGACGTCCTCGCCGAGCGTGGGCGGCGCTGCCCGGATCACGTCGAGGTTGGCGCGCACATGCCCTTCGAGCAGCTCCGAGTCCTCTTCGGCGACCAGTTCCCGGACGGCCCGGATCGGGAACCGCTTCATCGCCTTCATCAGCTCGCCGCTCACGTGCGTGTTGGAACGTCGCCGGAGCAGCGCGCGGAGCGCCTCGTCGGACGGCAGGCGGCCCAGGACGTCAAGCAGCGCGTCCCGTCGCCGCGGGGAGTCGAGGTGCTCGTCGAGCGCGGGGACCAGGAGCGCCACGGCGGCGGGGCCGAGACCGTCCGCCAGGGCGTGCAGATTGTCCGGCACGTAGCAGTCCGCCGCGGTCAGCGTCGCCCTGTGGCCGAGAAGTTCGAGGTGCGCGGACGACCCCAGGCACCTGAACAGCACGTCGCGCGGCACCCCGTCGGGATGCCCGCAGAGGTCGGTCACCCAGTCGTCCTGAGTCGGGACCAGATAGGCGGTCAGGAGCCGCTGCCGGTACGAGCCCCGCCGCTCGGCGAGCCGTTCGACGGCCTTGGCGTACTCCTCCTCGGTCGCGGCGGCCAGCATCGAGCGGACGCGCAGAGCACCGTCCGGAAGCGCCCGGACGCCGCGTTTCCCCGGCTCGACGGGGCGGACGATCGTGGTCCGCCGTCCGTCCCGCATCGGCCCGGCCGCGTGGGCCTCCAGGCCCCACCTGTCGGTGAGCGCGCAGGCGGCGAACACGACGCCGTGCTCATAGGCCCACGCGTCCACGTAGTCCTGGTGCTCGCGCGACCAGACCGACTCGCCCGCCGTGATCAGCGACAGGACGGCCGCGCCGCGCGGATCCGGCTCGCCGCCGAGCCGGGCCCGCGCCGCCGCGGCGAGCACCGCCCCGGTTTCCGGTTCGCTCAGGGCCCGCTCGATCTGGTCGCGTGCCTCGTCGACGGCCCGCGCGACGACCTTGCTCGCCTCCGCGTCCAGCGTGATCTCCGGACCGGGCGCGCCATCGCGCCGCGGGTGGAGCCCAGCACGCCACCGCTCCGGCACGACCAGCACGTCTTCGTCGGGAAGCCGAACAAGATGATCATCCATGCCCGCCGACGCTAACAGCGCCCCCCGACACACCGCCGGAATTCCGCCCACACCGTCACGCCCTGATGCAAACCCACCGCTCGCGACAGCGCCCAGGGCGTCCTGGGTCTGGCCGACCGGCACGACGCCGACCGGCTGGAGGCCGCCTGCGCCAGGGCGCTGGCCGCCGACGACCCGTCCTACCGGACCGTCAAAGGCATTCTGGCCGCCGCACCCGAGCACGGGGCCCACATCAGCGAACACACCGGCGAACGCACCGACCAGGACGCCGGCGACGGCGGAGCGGCGGCGTTCCTGCGCGGCCCGCGGGGCCTGTTCGCCGACAACGTCGTCCCGCTGTCGGCGGCACGGTCAGCCGAAGCGTCCTGACCGTCCTGTGACAGCCCTGCTCGCCAGCGGGAGAACACAGGTGCCCGGCGTGGGGGCCGGGCGCCCGCAACAGACATCAGACAACAGATAAGGATACGGACTCATGACCAGCCAGTTCGAGACCGGCGCACTGGACAAGGCGCTGCGGAAGCTGAAGCTGTCGGGGATGCTGGAGACTGGACGCCCGCCTGAGCCAGGCCCGCGCCGGAGATCTGGGGCACGTGGAGTTCCTGTTGGCGCTGTGTGAGGACGAGATCAGCCGCCGCGAGGCCACGGCCATGCTCCGGCGCCGGCGCCGCGCCAAGTTCGAAGACCAAGTCACCCTGGAAGGGTTCGACTTCAAGGCCTCCAACAAGATCCCCGCCGCGGTGATCCGGGACCTGGCCACCTTGCACTGGCTGCACGAGGGCAGCTCGATCATCCTGTATGGCCCGGTTGGGGTGGGTAAGCCCCACGTCGCCCAGTCGCTGGGGCAGTTGGTCATCCGCGCCGGACACGGCGTCCGGTTCATCAAAGCCTCCCGCGCCCTGGCGCACCTATCCGGCGGCCATGCCGATGGGTCTTGGTCCAAGCGGCTGGCCGAACTCGCCCGCCCCGCCGTGCTCATCCTGGACGACTGGGCGATGCGCGAGCTCAAGGCCACCCAGGCCGACGATCTGTATGAGCTGGTCAGCGAACGCGCCGTCGCCCGCAAACCGCTGATCTTGACCTCCAACCGGGCCTCCAAGGACTGGTATCCGCTGTTCCCGAACAAGGTCGTCGGCGAGTCCCTGCTGGACCGGCTGATCAACAACTCCTACCGGGTGTTCATGGACGGCCCCAGCTACCGGCCCGACAAACGCCCCCCACACACCCCACGGCATCCGCCGGTCACCGCCAAGAAGCCCGATGAGCACCGACCGATGCCTTGCTGGAGCGGGCCGTCGCTCTGCTCACCCCGCGAGCGCCCCCGATGACTCCGGGGCCTGCTGCCACCAGGCCCACCAGACCCAGCACTGGCGCGACGCGGTACTCGTCGTCGGCTGGCTCTGCGACCTGGCCACCGGCCTGAACCGGCGAAGCCACCCCGCCCTGGACACCGCAACCGCCGAACTGGACATTCGGCGCCGGGGATGGAGGGCGAGCGATACAGCGGCCAAGCCTCATGGCTCAAGGACAACACTGAGACCGCGCGCCATGCGGCCGCAGCCGACTCCATCGGCTAGAAAGCAAACATCGTCGGATGGCTCAAATCAGCCATCCGACGATGCGGCGCCCTCCTCAAAGGGCTGTAAGCTTCCCCGCCGGTCGACAGGTAAGCGACGTCAGTGGATTTCGAAGAGGTCCAGGAGGTCCTGCCGAGCCTCCTCTTCGGTGAGGTCACCATCAGGCATGGCCCACCGTCCCCAGCACTCGACAGCCTCGACCAGGTCCGAGCCGATCTGCTCGATGGTGGGGCCCTGCTGCCGGATCCAGAGGTACGCCTCCGGCGTGCACAGGCCACTGTCCATGACCAAGTCCTTGAAGCCCTCCAAGGACCCGTCGAGCTCGATCACCTTGTCCCGATAGTCCTGGTGCTCCGGGTCGTTCAAGTACTCACGGTAATGAAAGTACAGCCCGTAACCCATCTCATGCTCCCCAGTTTGCGTCTGACTTCTCAGCCATCACCGTCCGCAGTGACGCGAGATCGGCAAGACGCGCGAGACCGAGGTCCAGAACCTCTCGTCCGATGCAATAGCTTGATCGCGACCTGCAAGTCACTGCTCAATTCCGTGATCGGCAATCGTGCTCAATTGGCTGATCTCGGTGGGTGGCGAGAGATCCGGAAGGGCCCTGCCCCGCGAAACCTCCAGGCGAGGGCATCGTCGGGCAGGGCGTATCGCATTTCCTCGGCCCGGACGCAGACGTGCCACCGCTGCTCGGCGGACAGGCGTCGGACGTCCCAGAGCAGGGCCGCCGTGTCGGCGGCCGCGGGGTCCTCGGGGGGAGACCCGTCCGGCAGCGGGATGCCGGTGATCGCGGCGAGAGCACCGGCGGGCATGTCGATCAGCGTGGACAGGTCGGCCAGCCTGTCCGGGGTCAGTTCGACCCTGCCCTCTCCGATCATCACGACCGTGACCGCGGACACGTACATGCGGCCGTTCGAGCAGTAGGCAAGAGCCTTGGCCGCGTTGCCCCAGGCCAGATTCCGATTCGCGTACAGCATGTTCGCGACCAGGGCCCCGAACCCCGCCTTACGCGGGTCGAACCATTTCCTCGGCACGTACGGGTCTCGGCGCGGCATCTGCGGCAGTTCTCGCACCAGTCGGCGCAACTCGGATCGCTGGTCCGCCGGAAGGCATATCGCATATCCCACCAGGTGATCGATGTACCGCCTGGCGGACGCGTCCAGGGGGGCCAGGCCATCCGGCACCTTTTGACCGGCCATCGCGAACAGGTCGGCCTTATGCAGCTCCAATGCCGGGGCCAATGCCTTGAGCAGTCCAGGGCCGGGCTGGAGGCCGTCAACGACATTTCGCAGTTCAGCCTCGGAGACCCCAGCGGCCTGCGACAGCCGACCGACATCCGACTTTCGGTGGTCGAGCAGCCGTTCCAGAAGCACGCCGAAAGGGGGAACCTCACCACCTCAGGCTACGCGTCTCGGGCGGCGAGAGTTCGAGAGAGCCGGACCATCTTGGCGCCGCCCCAGCAGGAGCGCTGTTGGGATGCGGCTTGACCCTCACGTTACGTGAGGGTCGAAGGTGTGGTGTATGAGCGAGAACTTCAACGCGTTCGAGATGAGTCCCGTGCCCGCTCCCGGCCCGGATGCGGTTCCGCCGGAGCCGTTCCGCGGCATCTACGGAATGCCCGCGTTCGCGACGGTCCCCACGAGCGATCTGGCGGAGTCGGTGGACTTCTGGATCCGCGGGCTCGGATTCTTCGAGCTGTTCGGCATACCCGGCAGGCTCGTGCATCTGCGCCGCTGGGCATTCCAGGACGTACTCCTCGTATCGGCGGAGAGCGTTCCGGAGCAGGCACCGGCGGTGAGCTTCAGTTTCGCGTGCGTGCTCAGCCAGGTCGATTCCCTCGTCGAGGACTGTCGCGCGTTGCGTCCGGACTCGGTCGACGGTCCCCGGGACACTCCCTGGAACACCCGCGATGGGGAGGTGATCACCCCCGAGAACGCACGGATCGTCTTCACCGCGGCGAAGCCCTTTGATCCGGCCAGTCGGGAGGCGCGGAACCTCGAAGCCGTCGGGATCACCCCGCCGGGCGTCGGCCGCGACAATGAGGAGCATGCCTGATGCCACAGACGCCGATGGCCTGACCGTCGGTCAGGCCGACTGGGCAAGGCAGTGCGTGAGCGGCGCCTGGCGCTTGGACGCGACTCTTGAGGTGACCTTCGTTCCGCACGCGGCCTGAGGCTCCACGATCCCTCCGGCGGCGGCCGAGTTCGCGTCGTCGCGCGGGGGTAGCCACGCCGCACCGGCGGCCGGAGCGCCACCGCGAGCGAGTCCAGATACTGGACGGCGGTCGCCCGCCTCAGCCGAGGCTGCCGGTGCAGGACGCGCTTGATCCGCGGGTCAGCATTTCGCCCACGTGATCTTCCCGCCCTCCAGCAGTGGCCGCGTCCCCCACGCGACGGCGAGCTGCGACACCATGAACAGCCCTCGCCCGCACGTCGCCGCGTGGTCCTCCGGCTGGATTTCGGGCCGCCCCTTCCCGCCGTCCCACACCTCGATGACGGGACGGCCGTCACGCTCGTCCCGCACCACCCGGACGACGATCGGCCCTTCGCCGTGCATCAGCGAGTTCGTGACGAGCTCGGAGACGACGACCCGCACATCCGAGTCGTCCGCGATACCCCACTCCCGGAACCACTCGGCGACGAACCGCCGAGCCAACGCCGGCGCCCGATCGGCCGGTTCGAGGACGAGCGTCGGCACCCCAGGCGCAACGGCTGTCGGATGCATCAGGCACCACCTTTGGCATCGTGTCGGATTTCGGCTGACACCACCGAACTGCATCGGCGACACTCTGTGTGACAAGGCGATGTCATCTGCGTAATCACGCCTGTAGTGGTTGAGAGTGACTTGCGGCTGCTTGCGGGGGAGCGCAGATCGGTTGTGAAAGGACTGTGAGGACCGTGGCCCGCAAGCCCCAGCGGACTTTCCAGGCCGTCAGCCCGACCCTGATCGCCTACGGCAATCAGGTGCGCTTCTACCGTGAGCGCACGGGGCTCAGCCAAGATCGTCTAGGGGAGCGCTTCCCTGTCAGCGGCTCATACATCGGCCAGATCGAGACCGGCAAGACCCGCTGCACGATTGAATTCGCCCAGCAACTCGACGAGATCGTTGGCGCTGAGGGTTGCCTCATGCGGCTCTGGAAGGACCTTGTCCAGGACGCTGCTTACCCAACGTGGTTCGACTGGCCCCCCATAGAGCGCGAGGCCGCGATGGTCCAAGCGTTCGAGCTCTCCGTGGTGCACGGTCTGCTGCAGACCCCCAAATACGCGATGGCCCTGCTCGACGACGAAGCCGCCGTCTCGGCCCGCATGGCGCGCCAAAGCATTCTGACGCGGGAGAACCCGTCTCCACCGGCGCTTTCCGTCCTGCTGGATGAGAGTGTCCTCACGCGTGACGTGGGCGGCCCTGAGATCATGAGGGAACAGCTTGAGCAACTGATCCTGCTGCAGAGAAGGCGGCTCACGGTCCAGGTAGTGCCCGCAGAGATACACGACGGTCTGTCTGGCTCATTCATCCTCGCGACAATGGCCGACCGCAGTGAGGTAGCTTATGTGGAGACTGCTCTGCGCGGCATGACCATGGCCGGTGCAGCGGACATTGCGAAGCTATCCGAGGCGCTGGTTTCTCTTCGTGCCAGCGCTTATTCGGTAAGAGAGTCCATTGAGCTGATTCGTAAGGTGGTTGAGGAGAAATGGACCTGAGCAATGCTCTGTGGCGTAAGAGTAGCCGCAGCACCAACAACGGGGGTGCGTGCGTTGAGTTGGCTTCCGGCCGGGGGATGGTTGCCGTGCGGGACAGCAAGAATCCAGACGGTCCAAAGCTTTTGGTGACCCGGAAGGCGTTCGCGTCGCTGCTGTCCGACCTCAAGCGGTAGTCCCGGTCGTGGACGAGTCATAAAGGTTCCGAGGACGACGCCGGTGAAACGCAGTCACGCCGTGGCTGAGGCTGTTTGAGACACGGTTCAGTACTGGGCGTCCAAGATGCGTCCGTCCGCGGTGCCGATGAGGACGCGGCCGTCTTCTGGTATCGCGAGCGATGTCCCGGAGGTCGGCATACCGTGGAAGGTCAGTGACTGCCTCCAGCGGGGCCTGCCGTCCGCGGCGCCCAAGGCGACGACCTCGCCCGAGTCCAGCGCCACGAGGACGGTGTCCTCGGCGGCGTCCATCGCCGTGACGACGGCTTCGCATTCGAAGACCCATTCGGGCTCGCCGTCCGCCCGCCGCCGCACCACGAACGCCTCGATCCGGCGGTGACCGGAGGGGACGACGGTGCCGGCATGGACCAGCGCGTCCGGCAACCGGACGCCGGGGCCACCGGAGATCCGGATACCGCGTCCGGCGTCCCAGTCCAGGGGGAACAGCGGCCGGACCATGCCGGAAGGGTCCAGGGCCGCGATCCACACGCCTTGCGGTGTGGGCTGGAGGAACAGCAACTCCGGGCTCCGGCGGACGACGAAGGTGGTGTTGGCGAACTCGTACTGGCCCAGGTCGAGGGGCGCCGACTCCTGCTGATCAGGGGACACCAGGGTGGTGCCGGCCTCGGTGGGGGCGTGCCGGGTGTCCAGCAGCATCACCCAGCCGTCCTGCCTCCCGGTCACCGCGACAGGGGTCTTCGAGCCGGCGGGACGCAGGACCTCGCCGTTCTGGAGCGACAGGAGTTCTACGCCGTTCGGCCGGTACCGCACGCGGGGTCCATCCCAGCCGGGCGCCCACTGGATCTCCACCCATGCCGCCTGCTGGTCCGGCGTGACGACGATCCGCCTGCCACCACCACCCGGCACCGGCGCCACCCATTCCCGCAGACCGGACGGCAGCCACGACTCCAGCCGCACGCCGTCCAGCGCGGCCAGGACCCGGCCGTCGCGTAGAGGCTCCACCGCCCGGACCTGGCGGCGCGGCGTGAAAGTCATGTTCCGGCACGCCGCGCTGAGCGATTCCAGGGTGCGCAGTGCCGCCTCCGAAGCGCCCGGGGGCACCGACGGCACGCGTTCTCCGGCCAGCTCGGCCGGGCCGATCGCCTTGGCGGGCAGGGCCGTCCAGTCGTCACGGGCGATGGACGCGGCGAAACCCCAGGTGTCGCCCTTGCCGCTCTCATCGTCGGTCGCGGCCAGGACCAGGTCGAGGCGGCGTTCGTTCAGCCACCGCGCGGACCGCACCTCCCGGGCCGGGGCGAACGCGGAGACGGTCTCACCCGAGAGCAGGTCGAGCAGGAGCAGTTCGCCTTCGTAGAAGAAGCCGCCGTCGTAGCTTCCGGTGCCGATGGCCGCCAGCGGCAGCACCGGATGGAACGCGATCGTGTTGACCGGCCACCGCGACGGAATCAGGGAGCGGCAGCGCAGGCCGTCCAGGTCGTAGACCCCGATGTGGCGAGTGCTCCGCCCGCTGGTGAGGGTGCCGGGCTGCCACCCGGGCGGGCCGACCCTGCCGCCGGCGACGACGACCCCCCGCAACTCGCTGACGGCCGCAACCGACGGAAAACCGATCTCGGCGAAGGGACGGTCGCCGAGGACACGATCGACGATCAGCGAATCCGGCACGGGCGCCCTCCGGGATTGGCCAGTCGGACCATCCTCGCAGTTGTTTCAGAACGGCGAACGGCTCAGGCCTTCGGCGCCTGGAAGAGCGGGGCGATGAAGGCGTCCACTTGGCGGCGGTCGTAGCCGCGCATCACCACGTCGAAGGCGGGACGTTCGATCTCCGCTGGACTCTCGGCGTCCACCAGTTCGGCGACCTTGTGGAGATACGCGTCGACCTGCATTCGGTGGTAGCCCTTCATTTTCAGGCGGAAAGGCGGTGGAGAACCGGACTGGAACGCCTTCAACTGCGCCACTCGCTCGGACCCGAGCTCTTGCCACGTCATGAAGGGAACGTAGCAGCGGGACGGGGATACAGGCGGGCCCGCGGCTTTCAGGCTCCCTCAGGCGAAATCCTCGGCGGTGATTCCGTCGGGATGTCCGGGGGGCCACTGCACCAGCTCGATCCTGTAGCCGTCGGGGTCTGTGAGCCATGAGACCTGGGGGCCGTCCGGCCCGCCGGGGCGTTCCACCGGGCCGGGACGCAGCCCCGCCTGCGACAGCGCCTCGACGGTGGCGGCGAGGTCATCGACCTGGACGGGGAGGTGGCTGAACCCGGTGCCGAGGTCCACCGGGCCGTCGGCCGGACGGTAGACCAGCTCCAGCGTGACCACCTCTTCCGTCGGAAACTTGAGCATGGCCAGAGTCGTGCCGCCGCCGACGTCCACGCTCCCGACGAGCTCGTACCCGAGCGCGGTGTAGAAGCCGAGGGAGACCGACAGGTCCGTGACCCGATATGCCGGGTGGAGCGTCTTCACCCGTCGACCGTAGCTCGGATGCGTATGGGCGACGGTCCGCTCCCACGTGGCGGGTGGCTCCTCGGATGGGTTCTCCGTGTGACAAGCCCGACAAATCGTTGGCACGGCCAATGAATGTGTTATCGTTGGTGATGCCAACGTTGGCCGTTCCAATGTTCGGCGGTCGAACCGATCCCATGGAGGCAAGGCCATGATCAAGCCGTTCCGCATCGATGTCCCCCAGGCCGACCTCGACGACCTGATCGACCGGCTCGCCCGCACCCGGTGGCCCAACGAGGTCGCCGACGCCGGGTGGGACTACGGCTTCCCGCTGGCGCGCCTCAAGGAGCTGGCCGAACACTGGCGCACCGGCTACGACTGGCGCGGGCACGAGGCCGAGCTCAACGAGCTTCCGCACTTCACGACCGAGATCGAGGGCCAGAACATTCACTTCGTCCATGTCCGGTCTTCGAATCCGGACGCGTTCGCGCTGATCCTCACCCACGGCTGGCCGGGTTCGTTCCTGGAGTTCCTCGACGTGATCGAGCCGCTTTCGCGCGACTTCCACCTGGTGATTCCGTCCATCCCGGGTTACGGCTTCTCCGGGCCGACCCACGAGCGCGGCTGGGACGCCGCCCGGATCGCGCGAGCCTGGGCCGAGCTGATGAGCCGTCTCGGGTACGAGCGCTACGGCGCGCAGGGCGGCGACTTCGGCGCGGGCATATCACTGGCGCTCGGCGCGGTGGCGCCCGAGCGGGTCGTCGGGGCGCACGTCAACTACCTGCCGACCCGGCCCGACCCCGACGCCGGCATCCAACTGTCTGCGACCGATGAGGCCCGGCTGGACAAGGTCAGGCAGCTGATGGCGAATCGTCCGCCCTACCAGGCGTTGCAGGCCCTCACCCCCCAGACCATCGGCTACGCGCTGACCGACTCGCCGGTCGGCCAGCTGGTCTGGATCGCCGAGCGCTTCGCGCAGTGGACGGACCCCCGCTCACAGATCAGCGACGATCGGATGCTCACCGACATCTCGCTGTACTGGCTGACCGCCACCGCGGCTTCCTCGGCGCGGCTGCACCACGATGCCGCGCGGGGGCGGACCGTGCAGTGCCCGGTTCCGGTCGGCGTTGCGGTGTTCGCGCACGACATCACGCAGTCGGTGCGCCCCCTGGCCGAGCGGCTGTACGACATCAGGCACTGGTCGGAGTTCGACCGCGGCGGCCACTTCGCCGCGATGGAGGTGCCGGAGCTGCTCGCCGAGGACGTCCGGGATTTCTTCCTCACCCTCCTCAAGCACGACGACCAGGCCGCCGCCCACTAGGCGGGTGTGGGGCAAATCGACAGGGCCGTGGCGTGCATGCCACGGCCCTTGGGCTTCCTGAGTGTTTGATCAACCGGTGGCGTCGCGTTCGGTGAAGACCTCGCGGGCGGCGGTGATGCCGTTGAGGGCGGCGGGGAAGCCGGCGTAGACGGCCATCTGGGTGATGGTCTCGATGACTTCCTGGCGCGTGCCGCCGGTGTTCAGCATGCCGTGGATGTGGACGCGCAACTGGGGCGCGACGGTGCCGAGCGCGGTGCAGGCGGCCACGGTGGCCAGTTCTCTGGTCTTCAGGTCCAGGCCGGTGCGCGAGTAGATGTCGCCGAAACAGAACTCGATGATGTAGCGGCCCAGGTCGGGAGCGATGTCCTGCAGGGAGGCGACGACCTGCTCCCCGGCGTGGCCGTCGATGTGCCGCAGTGCTTCCAGGCCGCGGGCGTAGCGGTCCCGGCTCGTCTCGTTCGGGTGGTCCTCGCCGGTGTCGTCGTCGCCGGCTTCGGGATGGGCGGCGAACGCCTGCCGGGCGACGGTCAGGCCGTTGAGGGCGGCGGGGATACCGGCGTAGACCGCTATATGCATGATCGTCTCGACGATCTCGCGGCGGGCGGCGCCGGCCTTGAGCGCGCCGCCGATGTGGAAGCGAAGCTGCGGGGCGGCGGTGCCGAGCGCGGTGAGTGCGGCCACGTTGGCGAGCTGCCGCTGCCGCAGGGTGAGGCCGGGCCGGTTGTAGATGTCGCCGTAGCCGAACTCGACGGTCAGGCGCCCCAGGTCAGGTGCGATGTCGTCCAAGCCGTCGATGACGGCGGTGTCGCCGATCTGGGTGAGCAGCGCCAGGCCGCGCTCGTAGCGGCTGTCGGTGGTGGAGGCGGAGGACAAAAAGGGCCCCTTAGTGGTAAACGGAACGTTTCGTAACGTTAGGCAAGAGTATGGCGACCTGCCGAGGCCTGTCAAAACGAAACGTAACGTCACGTCGTGCGGTAGGCTCCGGGCATGTCCGCCGCCACCCGTGTCCCCGATCCGGCCCGCCGCAACCGGCGCTCGCACCGCGCCATCCTGGACGCGACCTTCGACCTCGTCGCCCGCAAGGGCTACGCCAAGGTGACCATCGAGGGCATCGCGGCCGCGGCCAAGGTCGGCAAGCCCACCATCTACCGCTGGTGGCCCTCCAAGGGGGCACTGGCGCTGGACGCCGTCATCGACCGGATAGGCCACGCCCTGGACTTCCCCGACACCGGCGACATCACCGCCGACCTCGTCCAGCAGATCACCGAGGTCGTCACGCTGTTCTCCAGCGACGTCGGCGTCCTGCTGCGCGGCGTGATCGCCGAAGGGCAGAGCGACCCGGACGTCGCCGCCGCCGTGCGCGACCGCTTCATCGAACCGCGCATCCGCGCCTGCCGGCAGCGCTTGGACACCGCCGTCACCGCCGGGCAGTTGCGGGCCGGCGTCCCCACCCGCTCCATGGTCGAGTCGCTTTACGGCGCGGTCTACTACCGGCTCCTGCTCGGCACGGACGCCCTCACCGCCGCGGACGTCCCCGCGATGGTCGACAACGTGATCACCGGCCTGGCGCCGCGACCGGCGCGGAATGGCGCCCCTGGCCCGTCGGCCGACTGAGGTCTAGGGCTCATCGGTGTTCCGTCCGACGGCGGGGTGAAGGACATCACTGTCGCATTGCGCCTGGGAAATTGCGGATTGTCGGTAGGTGCGGACGGTCTCACTCTTGACGAGGCCAGCCGCAGCGCACGCCACTGGCACAACTAGGCGCAGAAGCGCGGTCGCGCGGTAATAGAACGGTTCTGGCCCCGCACGACGTGCGGGGCCAGAAATATGCCTCGCCGCAATTCCTTACGGCTCACGCTTGCCGGTTCCTGAGCGGCCTGGTCGCCTGTTTGGCCAGGCACGACGGGATTCCCGCCGTCGCGTCCGCCGCCTTGGTCCGGTAGGCGCTCGGCGGCATCCCGACCAGTTCGGTGAAGCGGGTGCTGAAGGTTCCGAGGGACGAGCAGCCGACCGCGAAGCAGACCTCGGTGACGCTGAGGTCGCCCCGGCGCAGCAGCGCCATCGCGCGTTCGATGCGTCGCGTCATCAGGTACGAATACGGCGATTCGCCGTAGGCGCGGCGGAACTCGCGGCTGAGGTGCCCCGCCGACATGTGCACGCCGCGGGCGAGCGCCTCGACGTCCAGGGGCTGCGTGTACTCCCGGTCCATCCGGTCGCGGACGCGGCGCAGCAGCGCGAGGAGGCGGAGGCGCTCCGGGGGCACGGGCCCCCCGGGCGCTCGGTGGTCGGCTTGCACGTCTGTATTGTCCCGAGTCGACTCCCGGCTCGTCCACTCCGGGCCCGCGGAGTGGACGAGCCGAGCCGGTCAGGCGCCGACGTAGGCCGCGAGGTGCTCGCCGGTGAGGGTGGAGCGGGCGGCGACGAGATCGGCGGGGGTTCCCTCGAAGACGACCCGGCCGCCGTCGTGGCCGGCGCCGGGGCCGAGGTCGATGATCCAGTCGGCGTGCGCCATGACCGCCTGGTGGTGCTCGATGACGATGACCGACTTGCCGGAGTCGACGAGCCGGTCGAGCAGGCCGAGCAGCTGCTCGACGTCCGCGAGGTGGAGCCCGGTGGTCGGCTCGTCGAGGATGTAGACGCCGCCCTTCTCCGCCATGCGGGTGGCGAGCTTGAGCCGCTGCCGCTCGCCTCCGGACAGCGTGGTGAGCGGCTGGCCGAGGTGCAGGTAGGCGAGCCCGACATCGGCGAGCCGGTCGAGGATCTTGTGGGCGGCCGGCGTGCGCGCCTCGCCGGCCTGGAAGAACTCCTCGGCCTCGGCGACCGACATCGCGAGCACCTCGGCGATGTTCCGGCCCCCCAGCGTGTACTCCAGCACCGACGCCTGGAACCGCTTCCCCTCGCACTCCTCGCAGGTGGACTCGACGGTGGCCATGACGCCCAGCTCGGTGAAGATGACTCCGGCGCCGTTGCAGGCGGGGCAGGCGCCCTCGGAGTTGGCGCTGAACAACGCCGGCTTCACGCCGTTGGCCTTCGCGAACGCCTTGCGGATCGGGTCGAGGAGGCCGGTGTAGGTCGCCGGGTTGCTGCGCCGCGAACCGCGGATCGCGCCCTGGTCGACCACCACCACGCCGTCGCGGCCGGCGACCGAACCGTGGATCAGCGAGCTCTTGCCGGAACCGGCCACGCCGGTGACCACGCAGAGCACCCCGAGCGGGATGTCGACGTCCACGTCCTGGAGGTTGTGCGTCGACGCGCCCCGGATCTCCAGTGCCCCCGAGGACGAACGCACCGAATCCTTGAGGGCCGCCTTGTCGTCGAGATGGCGGCCGGTGGTGGTGTCACTTCCGCGCAGCCCTTCCACGGTGCCCTCGAAGCAGACGGTGCCGCCCCCCGAGCCGGCGCCGGGGCCGAGGTCGACGACGTGGTCGGCGATGGCGATCGCCTCGGGCTTGTGCTCCACGACCAGCACGGTGTTGCCCTTGTCCCGCAGCCGCAACAGCAGGTCGTTCATCCGCTCGATGTCATGCGGGTGCAGGCCGATCGTCGGCTCGTCGAAGACGTAGGTGACGTCGGTCAGCGACGACCCGAGGTGGCGGATCATCTTGGTGCGCTGCGCCTCGCCGCCGGACAGGGTGCCCGCGGGACGGTCGAGCGAGAGGTAGCCCAGCCCGATCTCCGCGAACGAGTCGAGCAGGTGCTGCAGCCCGGTGAGCAGCGGGGCCACCGACGGCTCGTCCAGGCCCCGGACCCACTCGGCCAGGTCGCTGATCTGCATCTCGCAGACGTCGGCGATGCTCTTCCCCTTGATCTTCGACGACCGGGCCTCCGGGCCGAGCCGGGTGCCGTCGCACTCGGGACAGGTCGTGAACGTCACCGCGCGCTCGACGAACGCCCGGATGTGCGGCTGCAGCGCGTCGACGTCCTTGGCCAGGAACGACTTCTGGATCTTCGGGATCAGCCCCTCGTAGGTCAGGTTGATGCCCTCGACCTTGATCTTGGTCGGCTCCTTGTAGAGAAGGTCGTGCAGTTCCTTCTTGGTGTACTTGCTGATCGGCTTGTCGGGGTCGAAGAAGCCGCAGCCGCGGTAGATGCGGCCGTACCAGCCGTCCATGCTGTAGCCGGGGATCGTCAGGGCGCCCTCGTTGAGCGACCTGGCGTCGTCGTACAGCGCGGACAGGTCGAAGTCGGTGACCGAGCCCATGCCCTCGCAGCGCGGGCACATGCCGCCCAGCCGGTTGAAGGTCGCCTTCTCGGCCTTGGTCTTGCCGCCCCGCTCGACGGTGATCGCACCGCTGGCCTTCACCGACGGGACGTTGAACGAGTACGCGTTGGGCGAGCCGATGTGCGGCCGCCCGAGCCGGCTGAAGAGGATGCGCAGCATCGCGTTGGCGTCGGTCGCGGTGCCGACGGTGGAGCGGGGGTTGGCGCCCATCCGCTCCTGGTCGACGATGATCGCGGTCGTCAGCCCGTCGAGGAAGTCGACCTCGGGCCGCGCCAGCGTCGGCATGAACCCCTGCACGAAGGCGCTGTAGGTCTCGTTGATCAGCCGCTGCGACTCCGCCGCGATCGTGGCGAACACCAGAGAGCTCTTACCGGAGCCGGAGACGCCGGTGAACGCCGTCAGCCGCCGCTTGGGGATCTCGACGCTGACGTCCTTGAGGTTGTTCACCCGTGCCCCGTGCACGCGGATCAGATCGTGGGTGTCGGCTGCGTGCGGCGCAGGCGGCTGCGCGTCCGTGCTCGTGGCCATGCTCTTCGTGTCTCCATCCGTTGAGGGGTGCCGCCTGCGCGGTCTCCGCGGCGCGCCCGGCCGACGTCAGACTAGCCAGCGGCCGTCGCGCATCAGGTCCCGGCCGGTCAGCTCGTTCTCCTCGCGCCACGCCTGGACGCGCCGCGGGGTGATCCGGAACCAGCGGTACGGCGTGGCCAGGGTGCGCGGGTCGAAGCCGGTGCGCTCGGCGAACCGGTCGCCCCGCTCCCGCGGCAGCGCGCCGATCTCGAGCACCTCGACTTCGCCCTCGATCACGGAGACGTCGCGGGTGGGGCCGAGTGCCAGGCGAACCGTCCGCTTTTCCGGGGGGTGTGGGGGGTCGTCCCCCCACAGGAGACCGGTCCGGGTGGCGGCGAGGTTCCTGCCGGTCGGGCTGTCCGCCGGCGTGGCCAGCAGCAGCGCCTCGCCGTCCCACACGAAGGACAGCGGCACCAGGTACGGCGCACCGTCCGCCGAGGCACTGGCCACCCACACGTCGACGTCGTGGGCGAGCCGATGCTCGGTGTCGCGCCGGCGCTCGGCACGGGAGCGGGGTGTGGCGCTCATCGGTCCTGGAGTAGACCGAGGACGTTGCCGTCGGGGTCGGTGACGGTGGCCACCAGGCGGCCGCCGCCGACGTCGTGCGCGGGCTCCTCGACCTTGGCGCCGGCGGCGGTCATCTCGGCCAGCTTCGCCTCGATGTCCGGCACGTGCCA
Source organism: Spirillospora sp. CA-128828 (assembly GCF_050945415.1). NCBI lineage: Bacteria > Bacillati > Actinomycetota > Actinomycetes > Streptosporangiales > Thermomonosporaceae > Spirillospora > Spirillospora sp. CA-128828. Next base: position 8,771,834 of record NZ_CP191986.1, on the reverse strand, counting down.
GTAGGCGACCGGCGAGGCCATGCCCTGCGGCCCCCCGTTCGGCACCAGCCCGATGTGCTGGCCTTCGGCCTCGAAGCCGACATAGTAGGACTCGTCCGTCTGCGGCGGGACGCCGAGCAGGGCGGCGTACACCGGCTTGGCAGCCGCCAGGTCGGACACGGGGTGCAGCACGGTCTTGATTCCCTGGGTGGCAGAACCGGTCATGATCACTCCTGAGGTCGTGGGTCGCATCGGACCGCCGTTTCTTCCGATCACGCTAATCGCGGCCCGGTGACCTCCGCTTCTCGATTCCTGACCGGTTCGGTCATCGGGGTTGGCCCGGGGCGGCCGGGGGACAATGGGGTGTGGCTCGGTGGGTCCTGCACGTCGATCTGGACCAGTTCATCGCCGCCGTCGAGGTGCTGCGCCGCCCGGAACTGCGCGGGCGGCCGGTCGTCGTCGGCGGTGACGGCGATCCGGCCAAGCGCGGCGTGGTCAGCACCGCCTCCTACGAGGCCCGCGCCTACGGCGTGCACTCCGGGCTGCCGCTTCGCACGGCGGTGCGGCGATGCCCGGACGCGGTGTTCCTGCCCGTGGACAGGGACCGCTACGAGGCCGTCTCGCACCAGGTCATGCAGACACTGAAGGGTCTCGGCCTCGTGGTCGAGGTGCTCGGCTGGGACGAGGCGTTCCTGGCCGTCGACGGCGACGACCCCGAGGCCGTGGCCGAGGAGATCCGTGACCGGGTGCGCGCGGCGACGGGACTCGAATGCTCGGTGGGCATCGGGCGGAACAAGCTCCAGGCGAAGCTGGCGACCGGCTTCGGCAAACCGGCCGGGGTCTTCCGGATCACGGGAGAGACGTGGTTCGAGGTGCTCGGCGACCGGCCGGCGGACGCGCTCTGGGGCATCGGGGCCAAGACGGCCAAGCGGCTGAAAGGGCTGGGCATCGCCACGGTCGGCGAACTCGCGGCGGCCGATCCGGGCGCCCTCGCCGAGGAGATGGGGCCGACGATCGGCCCGTGGCTGGTGCTGCTCGCGCAGGGCCGGGACAACTCGCCGGTGAGCGACGCGCCGTACGTCCCCCGCTCGTGCGGGCGCGAGACCACGTACCAGCATGATCTGGACGACTGGGAGGACGTCCGCCGCGAGGTCTCCCGGCTGGCGCGATGGGTCGCCGGCGACGTCGCCGACGACGGCAGGGACGTCGCCCGCGTCATCGTCAAGGTCCGGTACGCGCCGTTCATCACCCAGACCCACGGCCGGACGCTCGGCACGCCGACGGTCGGGCCCGACCGGATCGAGGAGGCCGCGCTCGCCGCCCTCGACGGGTTCACCGGCCGCCGCCCGGTGCGCCTCCTCGGGGTCCGCGCCGAGTTCGCGCGGTGAAGCTTGACCTGCCTCTATAGCTGCTTTTTACCTATTTGTCGGGTTTTGGGGTGTTGGGGGCCGGGGAGGTACGCCGTCGTTGCCAGATGTAGCGACGGGGGAGAGAGCACATGAAGAGGGTCATGACCGGGGCACTGATCGCCGCAGTCGTCGGGCTCGGGGGAGCGGGCGCCGCGGCGGCCGCCGAGCCGTCCCACGACCAGAACACGCGCCAGGACTGCCGCACCTACTCCAGCGTCACCAAGTGCGGCCAGGTCCAGCTCAACGAGAAGCAGCGCGCGTGCGTGACCTCGGCGGTCCAGCAGGGCATGACCGAGCGCCGGGCCACCGTGGAGTGCTCCGCCTTCGGGTAGGACCCGCCGCGATCACGAAGGGGCCCGATCCCATTCGGATCGGGCCCCTTCGCGTGCTGACCGGCGGCTCAGCGCGGGGGCTGGGCGTTGGTCCATTCGGTGATCTGGAACGCCTGGTACGAGGCCAGCTCGCCGGGCTTGTGGAATCGGTCGGGCATGTTCTTCGCCTCCAGCCGGCGGGGCTTGCCGTCGTCCCCCGTGGGGAGCGGCCGGCTGCCGTGCGGCGGGGTCGCCACGAGATCCCGGATGGCCAGCAGGGTTCCGGTGGCGGGGTCGACGACGAACTGACGCCGGTAGGTACCGAGCTGCTTGGGCGCGGTGAACAGGCCGAGGGGCGTGGTGGTCTTCAGCGGCAGCGAGATCACCGTTCCGGTGCGGCCGAGCGGGTCGGTCGTCGGGCCTTCGGCCCTGATGCCGGGCTGGGCCGCGAGCATCCGGTACACGGCCGCGCGCACCGCGGGCGGCGCGGGTGCGGTGGACAGCAGCGTCCCGGCCACGTCGGTCAGGGCCCTGATGCGCTCCTGCCCCCGCAGGGCACGGATCGGTTCCGCCTTCTCACCGTCCCGGGAGACGGCGTGCCAATGGCCCTTGAGACCCAGCAGGACCTTCTCCAGCTCCTCCGGCCGCGTGGGAAGCTCGGCGATCTGTGCCGGTGTCATGCCGTAGTACCGGTCGTCGGACGGCATCCAGTTCCGGCCTCCCTCCCCATAGGTCGACATGTCCAGGAACACCGTGCCCACGGCGCCCTCAGGGTCGGGAACCGGGACCATCTTGGGGGAACCCGCCGCCTCCCACTTCCGCTTGTCCTGGGCGGTGACCGGGACGTCGGCCAGTTCGACGTGGGAGCTGCGGCCCTTGCCGTCCGGGCCGATCCACGTCTCGTTCCCCTGCCTGGAGTCGACCTTGTAGTGGTTCGCGGCACTCTTGCCGACCGCGTAGATGTCGCCCATCACGGTCTTGGTGTGCCAGTAGCGTCCGGTCGGCGCCTTCTGCGCGTTGGTCGCGGCGACCAGCAGCGCGTTGCCGGGCGTGATGGTCTTCTCTCCGCCCGGCGCGGGGGACGAGTCGTCGCCCGGCCGCAGCGCGATGACGCCGACCGTCCCGGCGGCGACGGCCGCGGCCGTCGCCGCCGCCAGCAGCGGAACCTTGAAACCGCGCCGGGGGCGGGCCGGGACCCCGGTCCGCCAGTTGGTGCGCAGGGCGAGCCGGTCCGGGTTCTCCTGCTCGGCCAGCGCGGTCCTCATCTGCCGCAGCGCGTCGAGTTCATCCATTGGTCATCTCCTGAGGGAGGGCCTTGCGGAGCTTGTTCCGGGCCCGGTGGATCTTGGCCTTCACGGTGCCGAGCGGCAGATCGAGCGTCGCCGCGATCTCGGCGTAGGACATTTCGGCCCAGGCGAGGAGCAGGACGGCGTCGCGTTCCTGCGCGCTCAGCGAGGCGAGCGCCTTCGCCAGCGCCGGCCCGAGCGCGGCGGCCGCCGCGCGGTCGCCGGCAAGGTCGGCGACGCCGTCCTCGGCCGGGTCCACTCCGGTCCGGGCGAACGCCCGGTACATGCGCGTCTCCTGCCGGTGGTGCCTGGCGATCAGTTTCGCGGCGATGCCCCACAGCCAGGCGCCGAACTCCCGGCGTCCGTCGAACCTCGCCCGCTGCCGGAACGCGGTCGCGAACGCCTCCGACACGAGGTCGTCGGCGAGGGGCGGCCCGAGCCGCCGTTTGACGTAGGCGTGCAGCCGCGGCGCGTGGCGGCGGAACAGCTCACCGAAGGCTTCGGGGTCGTCCAGCGACGCGGCGACGATCCTTGAATCGTCCAGTTCGTCGCCGGCATGGCTCACCGCGCCCATGGGCGTCTTTTCATGGAGCCGATCTCCGTGAGTAGAGGATGCGGACACTCCCTCTATCCCGAAGCCCGCTCCCCGGTTGCGCTGAGGTCCGGGGTCAGTCCAGCGGGAGAGGACGGCGGGGGACGGGGGCCGACTGGAGGATCGAGGTCGTCGTGCGGGCGTAGGGGGTGAAGCGGTCCAGGATCGGTTCCAGCTCCTCGACCGCGCGCAGATGGGCGAGGAAGAAGAAGCAGTCGTCGCCCGTGATGCGGTGGCACTCGGTGATCTGCGGGATCTCGTCGGCGATCTTGGGGATGCGGCTCAGCTCGCGGGGGCTCGGGCTGACCCGGACGAGGATCGTGATCGGGAAGCCCAGCGCGACCGGGTCGACGGTGGCGTGGTAGCCGGTGATGACGCCGGTGTCCTCCAGCCGCTGGACGCGCTCGGCCACGGCCGGCGCGGAGAGCGCGACACGGCGGCCCAGCTCGGCGAGCGACGCGCGGCCGTCCCGCTGCAGCTCGGTGAGGATCCTGAGGTCGATCGCGTCGAGCGGCTTGGGTTCGTAGGCGCGGCCAGGTCGGCCCCTTCGGTTCGCCATTCCTCCAACCTACGAAGCGGCCGACGATACGGCCATGTCGTTTCCGCCTTGGACGTACTTCGTCGGCAGCGCCGTCTTCCACTACCTCGGCCCCTCCTTCGCAGTGCTCCTGTTCTCCCGTGTCGGCCCCCTGGGAGTGGCAGGAATCCGGATATGGAGCGCCGTCCTCGTGTTCGCGCTCTGGCGCCGGCCATGGCGGACGTTCGACCGCGACGGATGGCGGACGATCGTGGTCTGGGGCGCCGTGCTCGCCGCCATGAACTCGTCCCTCTATATGGCGATCGCGAGGTTGCCCTTGGCGACGGTGGCGGCGATCGAGTTCCTGCCCGTCGTCGGCCTGGCCGCCCTGGGAGCGCGAACCGGACGCAACCTCGTGGCACTGGTGGCGGCCGTCGCAGGCGTCTATGTACTGACGGACGTACGGCTTGAAGGTGAGCCGCTGGGGTTCGTCCTCGCGTTCGCCAACGCGGCACTGTTCGCGCTGTACGTGGTGGTCGCCCACAGGGGGAATCGACGGGCTGGCCATGGCGATGGTCGCCGCGACGGTGTTCGTCCTTCCCATCGGTGGCGTCCAGGCCGTCCCCGTACTGAACGATCCAGCCGTGCTCGCCGCGGGCATCGGCGTGGGCATCACGTCGTCCGTCATCCCCTATGTGTGCGACCAGTTGGCCATGGCGCGGCTCAGCCGGGCGACGTACGCGCTGATGGTGGCCCTGCTGCCGGCGACCGCGACCGTGACCGGCCTGGTGGTGCTGCGGCAGGTACCGACGGCGGCGGAGCTCGCAGGGGTCGGGCTGGTGATCGCCGGCGTCGCGGTCCACCGCGGAGAACGCTGAGAGGGCGGTTGCGGATCAGGCGTCCCGTGGACGGTCAGAAAGGCGGCGTCGTCCGACGATGCCGATATCAGCCCAACTCAAATCTGGAGTGTTGCCATGAGAAAACTCGGCCCTGTGCCGGACGCCTCCTCCGTCCTGATCATGATCCTCGGCCTCCCGGCCGACGTGGACATCCTCGTTGAGGGCGACCGCGACACCGTCGAGGCCGACCTGGAGCCCATCGGCGACGGCTTCGAGAAAGCCGCCGAGAAGGCCTCCCTCAAGCGGTCGGCGTCGGACGGGTCGGCGGTCCTGATGGTCCACCGCGCTTCTCGCCGGCCTCTCTTCTCCGGCCCGCCGTCCATCAGCGACGGGAGCCTGAAGATCACGGTCAGGGTGCCCCAAGGCATCGGGGTCCGCGGCATCGTCCGAGGACTCGTCACCGTCTCGGGCGGTTACGACAGGAACCTCTTCACCGTCACGAGCGATGCGGAGACCTACCTCTGAGGCCCACCCTCCGAGGAACAGTCGAGGGCCCGGGTTCACCGGGCCCTTCGCCTCTGAAGCCGACCTTGACGACGCCGGAAGCCGGAGGGGCATGGGGTACTGGATGAGCTTGAGCAGGTACGACGGCGGCGAGGTCGCGGCGGTGCTCGACCATCCGCATGGGTTGCGCGCCGGCCTCAGGCGGCTGTGGGACGTCTGGGACGACCTGCCCCTCGGCCCCGGATATGACCCGTCCGGCTCCCTGCGCAAACTGGAGGAGGTGGACACGCACCGGGCCTGGGACGCCCTGCACGTCCTCCTCACGGGCCACCCGGACGAGGACGAGGAGGCTGTTTCCGGAGATCCGCCCGCCTGCGATGTGGTGATGGGCGGCCTCGTCATGAACGAAACCGGGGAAGGCTCCCTCTTCCACGTCCCGCGCCTCCTGCGTCCCCACCAGGTTCGCGCGGTGGACGGTTTCCTACGCGCCCTGGACCGCGACACTCTGATCCGTGAGAGTCACGCGTATCTGAAGGAGATCCGGCCCTACTCGTTCGAGGGCTGGGGACGGCTGGCGAGCGGCGAGGCAGGGGACATGGTGGAACACGGCGTCCTCGCGAACGTCTTCGACACCGTCCGAGACTTCTACGCCCGCGCCGCGGCGGGCGGCAACGCCGTCATCAAAGAGATCGGCTAGGCCGGTCGTCCTCCTCTTGGTGGCCGCCGGGGGCGGGGTGCACCGTGGAGGGCGTTGAGAGGAGAGGTCATGGAACAGGTACGGCTCGGCACGACGGGAATGCGGGTCTCGCAGATCTGCCTCGGGATGATGAGCTACGGCGACCCCGGCATGCGGCCGTGGGCCTTGGACGAGGACGCGGCGGAGCCGATCGTCCGGCGGGCCGTGGAAGGCGGCGTGACGTTCTTCGACACCGCCGACATGTACTCCCGGGGCGTCAGCGAGCAGATCACCGGAAGCCTCCTGGCGAAGCTCTTCCAAAGGCGGGACGACTACGTACTGGCGACCAAGGTGTGTCTCCCCATGGGGGACGGCCCTAACGACAAGGGCCTGTCGCGCAAGCACGTGATGGCGGGCATCGACGCCTCGCTTCGGCGGCTCGGCACCGACTATGTGGACCTCTACCAGATCCACAGGTGGGACTACGGGACACCCATCGAAGAGACCATGGAGGCTCTGCACAACGTCGTGAAGGCGGGCAAGGCCAGATACATCGGTGCGTCCAGCATGTACGCGTGGCAGTTCGCCAAGGCCCAGCACGTCGCCGAGACACACGGCTGGACGAAGTTCGTCACCATGCAGAACCACTACAAATAGTACTTCACTTCATGCGCGTTAGGGCAGGACTCCACTGCGACCACGAAGAGTGATCGCCGTCCGCGCAGCACTTTCGGCGCAAGCTATGTGATGTGCCTCACTTTTTGCTCGGGTGCAGCCATGCGTCAGCAGGCATCACCGGACGCCACCGGACGCCAGCGGTCACCAACGGACAACCCCACACAGTGCGAAAGGCCCTACAGGCAGGGACTTGTAGGGGTTTGGTTGTCGCTGAGCCGTGGCAATCTTGATCACGGAGTCGCGCGAGCGTCTTCGTGACAGGCAAGTGGCATGCCGGGTCGGCTCCGGCACCGGGGTTCCCGTGAGGGGCCTCATACCAACGGACAGCCGTACGACATCGCACCTACGCACAGGCAGCAGCCAGCCGGGTGGGCTCCGGCACCGGAGATAGGCGCCAGGCGGAAGGCGTTCCGCTGATCAAGCCTCACACTGACAGCCCTTACCAACTTCTCTCAGATACGCCACTCGCCGAGAAGCATCTGACCACTCAGGCAGGCGTCAGCATGCCCGGCGTCAGGTGCTCGGGTCCCGAAGCACACCACGCGCTCTTTCCGCCGAGAGAAGGAGCGATCAGGGTTGGAACCCATCCCGGAAGCCATCGCATGGGGCAAGCGCCAGGCCGAGCGCTCCCCGCGCTGGACAGACGCCAAGTGGCGTCAGGTCGGGACGATCTTCGGGGTTGCGCTGTCCCCCGAAGGCTTCCCCGCCGGGCAAGACCAGGCCGAGGACGGCCAAGACGACGAGACCCTGCGGGACGCGGCATGAGCAGCGCCCCGCAGATGCCGGAACTACCGCCCGAACTTGCGGCCGCCGTACAGCGTGCGGCGATGCCGGACTTTCCCCGCTGGCACGAGATGATCAAGTCCACCGGAGGATGCGAGCAGCCGGTACGGCTACGTGGTGAGCGGATCACGCTGGACGGTGAGACCGGCGAGTTGATCGAGGCGTACTCGACTGACGATGAGCCGACCGGGTTCCTGATCACGGCGTGCGGGAACCGTCGTGCGTCCCGTTGCACCGCGTGCGCCGAGGTCTACCGAGACGACACTTACCACCTGATCATCTCCGGACTCACCGGAGGGAAGGGCGTCCCCGAGGAGGTCAGCGGGCACCCGTGCGTCTTCCTTACCCTCACAGCCCCCTCGTTCGGCGCTGTTCACGCCCACCGGGAGAAGGCCGGGAAGCCCCAGCCATGCCGACCCCGACGAGACAACCCCACATGCCCGCACGGCCGCCCTGAAGGATGCCGGGCACGGCACAAGCCCGACGACCCGCAGACCGGGCAGCCGATCTGCCGCGATTGCTACGACTACCCGGCCGCCGTCTTGTGGAACGCCCGCGCCCCGGAGCTGTGGCGACGCCTCACCCTCACCGTGCCGAGGCTGATCACGGCCGAGCTAGGCATCACCCACAAGGCCCTACGCGAGCAGGCCCGCCTGTCGTACGCCCGTGTCATCGAGTACCAGCGACGCGGGTTGATCCACTTCCACGCCGTGGTGCGCCTGGACGGGCCGGACGGCCCCGATCAGCCCCCGCCCGCATGGGCGACGACCGAGCTGTTGGAGCGAACGCTCCGCACTGCCGCCGCACAGGTTGAGGTGTCGGCCCCGGGAGGGGACGAGGGGAGCCCGCCGCTCGTCCTGCGGTGGGGGCGCCAGCTCAATACCCAGCCCATCCAGGTGGCGGCCGAGCTGGACGGCATTGCCGACAAGCACGTGGCCCGCTACATCGCCAAGTACGCCACCAAGGGCGCAGAGGACTCCGGCACCGTAGACCGCCCGATCCGGTACTCGACACAGATCAACGCGTTGAAGGTGTCCGAGCACGCCCGCCGCATGATCTGGACGTGCTTCACTCTGGCCGACCTGCGCGAGTACCACGACCTACGGCTACGCAACTGGGCTCACATGCTGGGGTACGGGGGACACTTCTCTTCCAAGTCCCGTCGCTACTCGGTCACGCTCACCGAGCTACGCCAGACCCGCGCCGACCACGCCGCCCAAGCAGCCCGCCATGCCGAGGGACTCCCCGAGCCGGACCCCAATCGGGACACGGTGACCACCGGGCAATGGAAGTACCTCGGAAGCGGTCTCATGCATGGAGAGCACTTCTGGGCAGAGCAGGCCCGCAACAGGGTCCAGCAGGCGAGAACCGTCCGGAATCAGCTCACCGAGCGTGACGAGGAGCGGAAGGCGAGCTAGCCCGGACCACCCGGCGTCGAGGAGTTTCATTACAGGGTCAAGGGCGCCCCGCTTCGCGGGTCGCCGGGCGGCCGCGCTCGGCTCTGCGAGCCGGGCATGCGGCCTGTTCCGTCCGTTCCCGTCTCGCGCCGCCGCGCACCGCCGCCCCACCCGCCAGCGGGGCATCATGAGCACGCAAGCGAGCCCGCACCGGCCAAGCGCCCATATCGGGTGACGTGCACGGTTCTGAGCCGTCCGTGCGGGACTCTGCGAAGGTCGGTTGAGCCCCCTGGTACCAGGGGGCTCCCGCCCCCTGGACCCCCGGAGCCGGAGCACTCATTCGCGCGAATCGGTCTTGCCTACATAGGCCCGTTCGCGCGAATAAGCACTCCGGACCGATGCGCGCCCGTGCAACCAGAAGCCGGGTCGATGTTGCTCGGACTCCCAGAGTTCGCACAGGTGCCGACAGGCGAACAGATCGGGGCTTTGCGTGAGACCCCCGTCTCCGGACGGTCGAGGGTGGTCGCTCACACGGCGATCGGCCTCAGCCAACCGAAAGGAGCCTGTCATGGCCGCAGGCAACGGGAACACCGGCGGGACGGGCGAAGATCCCGAACTCACCCAACAAGAGGAAGATGCCCTCATGGAGGGCCTCACCCTGGGGGCCCAGGCCTTCGACGCTCATCCCTCCTACCTGGAGGACGAGGTCAAGGGCGCTGGCCCCGACCCGGACCAGCTCAAGTAGGTAGTCCGGGAGAACGACCGGTCCGTGCTCCGATCAAGGGGCACGGACCGTACCTGTTTCGGAGCGGTGGCGGGTGCGTGGCTGGGCCCGTCCACCGCAGGGCGGGACCGTGGACGGCCGCCGCGCCTTGCGCGTGCGGCCTGGGGGCCGTTCGCGGCGCTGCCCCGACCACCGCCCCGCCCGCCGTGGACGGCCCGCACGTACCGCACCGCGCAAGCCAAGGCAGCCCCCGCGCAAGACAGGCCGCACCAATGCCGGGCAGCGGCTTCCAGGCCGGGCGACGCTTGAGACGGAATTGCCGACACGGCGCCGGCTGACTCCCTTCGGTCGCCCCTACGGGGTGGCCTACGGCCATCGACCGGCCCCAACCCTGCCAGCACACGGGGAAGCCGCGGCCCTCATGCCGTCACCGGCCGGACGGACGAGCCAGGAACTTGCGTTGAGGCCACGGCCAGGCCGCCGGGTTCTCGATCGCTTCGCGCAGTTCACGAGGGTTGGCCGCTTCCACCAGCCGCGTACCGTCGGACGAAGCGACCATCGCCCACCATGCCCCCGTGGCCCGCCCGTACCAGGCGACCACCCGCGACGCAGGACGCCTACTCATCGGACTGCGCGGCAAGCTTGCCCTTGACCGCCACGACCACATCAGGCATGTGCGCGTCGTCGGCCGGAGCGATCGCACCCCCGCCGGAGAACGCGAACCACAGCTCACCACCGCAGACCGCGCGCCGGTCGCAGCGAACCACCACTGGCGACCCGAACGCGGCAGGGACCGCAAGTAGCGGATCAGACTCGGCCACTTCCACCGCGTACCCGTGCGACTTGAGAGCCTGCGCCAACGCCCAGACCCGCAACCGCCGCGCCTCTGTGATCTCCGAAATCTCCGTTGCCATGACTCCACTCCTCGCATGCAGTCGGCTTCTGACTCAGCGTGAAGTGCGACCGTAGGCAGGACGGAACGCGGCGACCCGTACTCGCGTGAAGGGAAAGAACCCGTACTTCAGTACGGGTCAGACGACACCCGCTCGTTGAGCCAGGCCGCGCAGTGCCGGAGTACTGGCCCGATGCTCGCGACGTACCAACTCGGTGAGCAGTTCGTTCGTACGGGGGTGATAGCGGACGAGCTCAGGCGACAGACGTTCGGCCCTGAGTAGCGTGTTCACGGCGGCCGCGTCCTTGCGTTGCAGGGCGTAGGCCCGTGCGAGGTCGAGAAAGACTTGAGCGCGGCGGCCGAGGAGGCCAGGGCCGAGGGAATCGACGGCGAGCGGTTCGCTGCGCTTGAGAGCAAGCTTCGCATCTCCGAATGCGACGGCCGATGACACCTCGTGAATCAGGACGTTGGTCGGCCCGAACGCTGTCCAGAAGTCGTTTCGGTCGCTGCCAAGCTCGTTCGCGACCGCGAGAGCGGAGGCGAGATGCTCGCTTACCGCTGCACGATCGAACCGAGCAGCGGCCGCCGTGACCGCGACGAGGCACAGTCCACCACGCACGGAGAGCAACAGGGGAGAAGAACGACGCCTGGACCCGGCGAGGGCATCGCGCGAGCGGATGGCCATGTCCTCGGCCTCACGAGCGCGCTTCTGACGAATGAGTATGTAGCCGAGCCGATAAGCGCTGACGGCGGCCAGGAGGGGCCGATCCGCCATACGAGCGGCTGACAGCGACCTGTCGGCGGCTGTCCAGGCGAGATCGGCCTCGCCGACACGGTTCAAGGTCATGGCTGCCGACTGGTAGACGAGCGCACACAGTGTGTAGGCCGAGCGCCTGTCGTCCCCGTTCCGCGTCTGACACGCCCGTTCGGCTGAAATGATCAAGCGGGTAAGGAGCCGTCCAGCTTCGTCATATCGCGTGGCTTGGTAGGTCCTGTTCGCGCGCCGTACCTCGTGGGCCAGCCAAGAGAGACGCGGCTTGCCGTCGAGGTCCCCCCGCCCGTTGATCGTTGCCGGAAGGGTCTCATAGCGGAGCATCGCTTCACGGATGCCCGCCGCCCCCTCGTATCTCGCCATGTTCCCACCTACGTCGTCACTGGTGAGCTGGTGATAGTCCATACCGAGCACCTCGGCCAGGCGGACGAGGACTGAGTGACTGTCAATCGACCGCCGTCCGCGTGCGACCTGGCTGAGCCAGCTTTCGGAACGTCCGACCAGGCCCGACACGACCACCTGGGAGAGTCCGCGCCGCCGACGCTGACGAGCGATCCGCTGGCCTATCTCTGCGCGAGCGTCCACGGTCCGTCTCCCTTTCAGCCGGTCAACCGTCGAGGATGCTGCCCAACTCAGTGAGGATCTGATCCCAGGTTGGCATGCGCGCGTGCGGAGGGGCAGCCGGATCGAACAGGACCCGGACGCCAGCTCTACGCAACGTCTCCACGTTGCCCGTGAACACCGGATGGCGGGCGAGCGCGTCTTTGAGAAGAGGCGCGGCCACTATCGGTACGCCGAATCCCATCAGTTCACAGAGCAGACTCACGGCGAACGTGTCCGCGAAGCCCGCCGCCCACTTGTTGATCGTGTTGAAGGTTGCCGGAGCGACCACCACCGCGTCGGCGGTCGGCAGCTCGTTCGGCTCGCCCGGCATGCGGAACTCGCTCCGCACAGGTCCACCGGTCAACGCCGCGAGGCGTCGAGAGTCGATGAAGCGCAGCCCCATCGGGGTGGCGATCACGACGACCCGCCATCCCGAATCCTGCGCCAGCTTGACGAAGGTCTCAGCGTCAGACGCCGCCGGGGCCGCGCAGACGACAAGGTAAAGAACTCCGCGTGAGGTCACGCCCCTACTCTGCCGGAGCCACGCCCACAGGGCAGCTCAGACCTTGCCGCCGAAGCGGTCCATTCCGCGCCCTCTCAACTCGCCGAGGCGAGCGAGATCGGCCCTCAGTTTGTACGCCAGACCGGGTCGAGTAGGTCGGGGTTGAACTTCTTGTTGCCCTTGCCTGCCGGGTACATGATCACCGCGTGCAGGGCCGAGCGGATGTAGGTGCGCTTCACCGAGATCGGAAACCCGCCCTCCTCCTCTGCGAGGTACCAGCGGCGCCGCACCTCGGAAGCGCTCGTGTCGTCCCGCGCTGCCTTCGCTGCGATCGCCGCCTCGTGCTTGTTTTTCTCGGCGCGAAGCTGGCTGATCTGCTGCTCCAGCCCAGGGACCAGCTTGAAGAACAGGTCATTGGTGATCTGCCGCCCATTCCACTGGTGGGTCAGCGCGTCTAGCTGGGCTTCCACCTCCTTGAGTTCACCAGCCCGAGGCCACTCCTGGTCTTGGGGGCCGGAGGAGAACGACGCCTCTTCGAGCTTTGCCAGGACCGCCTCAGAGACGAACATGTCCACCAGGTCGCCGCGCCGGGAGACACCGCCGCAACCGCCCTCAGAGCGGCTAAGGCAGCTATAGGTGTGGTGTGCCGCATCCTTCGCTCGGTTGGAGCGAAGGGGCGTGTTGCAGAGCGTTCCGTCCGGGAGCCGCCGCCCGCAGCGCAGGATGCCCGACAGTAGATAGGTGTGGTCCCGGTAGTCGGCCGGGTGCGGACGGCCGATCTTCATGTCACGTCCCACGAAGTGCCCCTTGCGGCTCTCGAAGGTCGCCCGGACGGCCGACCACTGCTCAGGGCTGACGATCGGTTCCCACTGGCCTTGAACGGGTGCGCCGTCCAGACCCCGAACCAACTCGCCGTGGATCTCCCGCCAGCCGCAGATACGGGGACTGCACAGCGCGACCTTGAGAGAGCGAACGCTCCAGTCGTTCCCGCGCGCCGTCTTCACCCCACGCTCTTGCCACGCCATGACGATCGAGTGCACAGACCGGCCGCTCAGGAAGTCCTTGACCGCCTGGGTCAGTAGTTCGGCCTCACGCGGTTCAAGGCTCAGCCGGTCGTCCTTCCAGCCGAACGGACGAGGCCCGCCGACCGGCCGACCCTCCTCCGCACGAGCCCGATGCGACCGCCGCATACGACGCTGCATCTTGCGCACCTCCATCTTGGAGATGACCGCCCCGAACAGACCCATGCTCTCTACGTCTTCGCTGTAGAGGTCCTTCGGCCCCCGCTGGTCTGCGAACACTCGGTTGTCCTGGTGGGTGAACGCCTCTACGAAGCGTTCGTAGTCGCCAGGCCGCCGCGCTAGACGATCCTCGGCAAGGATCACCACACCTTCTACATGGGTGCCGTCCGGGAGACGGCCCGCCCGGAGCGCGGTCAGCATCGACTCGAAGTCGTCGCGGACGACCTCGAACTTGGCGGCCGACTTGTCGGTGTCCGTGAACTCATGGACCACCGTCCAGCCGTAGCGCGCCGCAGTCTCCCGGTTGGCCTTGTGCTGATCCTTGACGCCGTGGGAGTCCCGCTTGATGTCGGCGGAGATACGCGCGTAGGAGACGACCGGGATCAGGGAGCCGGACGAGGGCATTCCTACCTCCGTAGGTGTTCGTACATGAAGTGAACCACTACAACCTCATCTATAGAGAAGAGGAGCGGGAGATGATCCCGCTGTGCGCCGATCAGGGGGTGGGCCTCATCCCGTGGAGCCCGCTCGCCCGGGGGATGCTCGCCGGCAACCGGGAGAGGGGCGGGGAGCGCAAGACCTCCCGGTCCCAGAACGACGCCTACGGCGACAGCCTGTACGTGGAGTCCGACTTCGACGTCGTCGACGCCGTCCGCGAGGTGGCGTCGGAGCGGGGCGTCCCGGCGGCTCAGGTCGCGCTCGCGTGGCTGCTCGCCAATCCGGCTGTGACCGCGCCGATCGTGGGAGCGACGAAGCTCACCCACATCGACGACGCGATCGCCGCGGTGAGCCTCCGGCTGGACGAGAAGGAGATCGAGCGGATGCAGGCCCCGTACCGGCCGCACCCGGTCATCGGGCACTCCTGATCCCACCTGCGGAAGTCGCCCCCGGGCCGGAACGGTCCGGGGGCATTCCACGTCTATCAGGGGTGGTGATTTGCGATACCACGGGCGATCGGGGCAGGCTGGGTGCGAGAACGCCCACGCATGGCAAGACCGCCACGTGGGGACATGGGTGACAAGGTTCGGAGGCCGCGTTATGCGCCGCGCGCCTCCGGGCTTCCGGGAGCTGAGGAGCCCCGGGACGACGGCGCTGAAGGAGCCCGACGATGACCGAGAACGACGGCACGCAGGGACCGCAGCGGCCGTTGCCGGAGGACGAGGGGCAGCCCAGGCCGCCGGAGGGGCAGGAGCCCCCCGCCCGGCCGCTGGGAGACCGCACCGTGGTGTTCGGGGCTCCGCAGCTGGGTGGCCAGACCGGAGCGCCGCCCGAGCGGCCCCGTGAGGAGGAGCGGCCGGCGCCGCCTCCGCCCACGATGGTCGAGCAGCCGATGCAGCAGTTCGGCGAGCAGCCTCCCGCTCCGCCCCAGCAGCCGTATGGCGGTCCGCCGGAACAGCAGCCCCAGTACGGGCAGCCGCCCGCCGGCCAGATGCCCTACGGCACGCCTCCTGGGCCGGGCGGGTTCCCGCCCCCGCAGGAGCCGCAGCAGTACGCCCCGCCGGGCGAGCAGCAGCCCTACGAGCAGCAGCCCTACGAGCAGCCGCAGTACGAGCAGCCCCAGTACGGGCAGCCGCAGTACGGCCAGCAGCCCGAGCCGCAGCAGTACGGCCAGCAGCCTCCGCAGCAGCAGAGCGGGTACCCGCAGCAGCCGGCGCACGGCGCGCCCCAGGAACCGCAGCAGTTCGGCCAGTCCCCGTACGGGGGGCCGCCCGGTGAGCAGGCGCCGCCCGGGCAGCCGCAGGAGTCCGGGACCGACCGCACGATGATCGTCCCTGGTCCCACCGCCGAGACCGAGCAGCCGCAGCGGCCCGTGGTGGACGACCAGGCGACGCTGCACTGGTCGCCCGGCACCGACATCCCGGTCGCCACCGGACCCGAGCGCAGGCAGGAGCCGCCGGCCGAGCCCTGGCAGGCGCCGACCCCGCCGTCCACGCCCGAGCCGTGGTCGCCGGAGTCGTCCCAGCCCGGCGGCGCCCAGCCCGGGCAGGGCCAGGTCGACCACGAGCGGACGATGATGGTGCCGCCGCCCGACTCGGGCTTCGGCGCCGGCTCGCAGCCGCCCGGTTCGTCGGTGGACGACCTGTACCGTCCGCCCGGCGAGAGCGGTGCCGAGGAACCCCGTCCGACCGAGGCGTTCGATCCGTCCGCCGGGTCGCAGGGCCGGCACGCCGCCGAGTCCCCGGGAATGGCCGAGCACACCCGGCTCGACATCGGCCAGCAGCAGTGGGGCCAGCAGCCGCAGCAGCAGTTCGGCCAGCAGCAGGGCTTCGGCCAGCCGGAACAGCAGCAGGGCTACGGCCAGCAGTACGGCGGCCAGCAGGGCGAGCAGCAGCAGTTCGGCGGCCAGCCGGAACAGCAGTTCGGTCAGCCCGGTGAACAGCAGCAGCAGTTCGGCCAGCAGCCGTACGGGCAGCAGCAGGACTTCGGACAGCAGGGCCAGCAGGGCCAGCCGGGCCAGCAGGGCTACGGCCAGCAGGCGCAGCAGGGCCAGCAGTTCGGTCAGCCCGGTGAGCAGCAGCAGTTCGGCCAGCAGGGCCAGCAGGGCCAGCAGGGGCAGTACGGCCAGGCGGGCCAGCCGGCGCAGTACGGCCAGCAGGGACAGTACGGTCAGCAGCCCGCCTATGGCGGAGACGAGGGCAAGGGCAACAAGAACACCCTCTGGCTCGTCATCGGTGCGGTCGCGATCGTGGTGATCCTGGTCGTCGTGGTGGTCGCGTTCGTCCTCTAGCACGCGAGGCCGCGACGCCGGTCACCGGCGTAAAAGCTGCTCCACGTCTTCCCCAACGGCGGGGATGTGGGTCACAATGCCGACGGGTGTACGGCTCGGAGCTAGTCTCCGGGCCGGGAACATCCGTCGGCATTTCGCCGTTTTTGACCTTGGGAAGTCGGCTTCCCGCCGCCCGCGGGCTTGCGCCGGAGGGGGCGCGCACGGTAGTGCGCGCGCCACTTTGCACTTTGGCCCGGCGGTCGGTAACCTCTTCACTTGTGCCCGCTGTAGGCGGGCCGCTATGCGTGCGCGTCGGCGTGGCCTGGTGGTCGGCCCCAGCGCCGCATCTACTCCCCGGCTTGATTCGGCCCTGGTATGGGCCGGGCGGTCTGTGTCGGTTTCGAGCGGTTGTATTTCCGTGAGGCGGCGACACGCCCGACCGCGGGGGTCGGAGAGGTCGGGAAACCGGCAGGTCACAGCCTCGCCTGAGGTGGTGATTGCAGCAAAAAGACTTACCGGCTCGGTACGAGGAAGACGGAGACGCGGTGCCCACGATCCAGCAGCTGGTCCGAAAGGGCCGCCAGGACAAGGTGACCAAGAACAAGACGCCCGCGCTCAAGGGCAGCCCCCAGCGCCGGGGAGTCTGCACGCGCGTCTACACGACGACGCCCAAGAAGCCGAACTCCGCGCTTCGCAAGGTCGCACGTGTCCGGCTGACCAGCGGGATCGAGGTCACTGCCTACATCCCCGGTGTCGGCCACAACCTGCAGGAGCACTCGATCGTGCTCGTGCGCGGCGGTCGTGTTAAGGACCTCCCCGGCGTTCGGTACAAGATCATTCGCGGCTCCCTCGACACCCAGGGTGTCCGGAACCGCAAGCAAGGGCGCAGCCACTACGGCGCGAAGAAGGAGAAGAGCTGATGCCGCGCAAGGGCCCCGCTGGGAAGCGCCAGCTGATCGCTGACCCGGTGTACAACTCGCCGCTGGTCACCGCGCTCATCAACAAGATTCTCCTGGACGGCAAGCGCTCGATCGCGCAGAGCATCGTGTACGACGCCCTCGAGGGCGCCCGCGACAAGACCGGCAACGACCCGGTCGTCACGCTGAAGCGCGCGCTCGACAACGTCAAGCCCACCCTGGAGGTCCGCAGCCGCCGCGTCGGTGGCGCGACCTACCAGGTCCCGGTCGAGGTGCGGCCGGCCCGCAGCACCACCCTCGCCCTGCGGTGGCTGGTGGTGTACGCCCGGCAGCGCCGCGAGAAGACCATGACCGAGCGGCTGATGAACGAGCTGCTCGACGCCAGCAACGGCCTCGGCGCGTCTGTGAAGAAGCGCGAGGACACGCACAAGATGGCCGAGTCCAACAAGGCCTTCGCCCACTACCGCTGGTAACCCCGGCGGGAACTGCAACGACGAGAGACGACGCGAGGACGACAGTGGCTACCAAAACCGGTGTAGACCTGGGCAAGGTCCGCAACATCGGGATCATGGCCCATATCGATGCGGGCAAGACCACGACGACCGAGCGGATCCTGTACTACACGGGCATCAGCTACAAGATCGGCGAGGTCCACGACGGCGCCGCCACCATGGACTGGATGGAGCAGGAGCAGGAGCGGGGGATCACCATCACCTCCGCCGCCACCACCTGCGAATGGCCCGTCGACGACGTCAAGCACACCATCAACATCATCGACACCCCGGGGCACGTCGACTTCACCATCGAGGTGGAGCGCAACCTGCGGGTGCTCGACGGTGCGGTAGCGGTGTTCGACGGTGTCGCCGGTGTGGAGCCCCAGTCCGAGACCGTGTGGCGCCAGGCCGACCGCTACGGCGTGCCCCGCATGTGCTTCGTCAACAAGCTCGACCGGGTCGGCGCGGAGTTCCACCGCTGCGTCGACATGATCGAGAACCGCCTCAACGCGACCCCTCTCGTCCTGCAGCTGCCGATCGGCGCCGAGGCCGACTTCAAGGGCGTCATCGACCTGGTGAACATGAAGGCCCTCCTCTGGAACGAGGAGGCCAAGCTCGGCGAGATGTACGACACGCTCGAGATCCCCGAGTCGCACCTGGAGACGGCGCGGGAGTGGCACGACAAGCTGGTCGAGACGCTCGCCGAGAACGATGACGAGATCATGGAGCTGTACCTGGAGGGCAACGAGCCCACCGTGGAGCAGCTGCACGACGGCATCCGGCGCGCGACGATCGCCGCGAAGCTCACCCCGGTGACGTGCGGCACGGCCTTCAAGAACAAGGGCGTGCAGCCGCTGCTGGACGCGATCGTCCGCTACCTGCCCTCGCCGCTGGACGTGGAGGCCATCGAGGGCCACGCCGTCCGCGACGAGGAGAAGGTCCTCATCCGCAAGCCGAGCGAGGACGAGCCGTTCTCCGCGCTCGCCTTCAAGATCGCCAGCGACCCGCACCTGGGCAAGCTCACCTTCGTGCGCGTCTACTCCGGCGTCCTGGAGTCCGGCGCGAACGTGATGAACTCCGTCAAGGAGCGCAAGGAGCGCATCGGCAAGATCTACCGGATGCACGCCAACAAGCGCACCGAGATCGACCGCGCGGGCGCCGGTGACATCGTCGCGGTGATGGGTCTCAAGCAGACCACCACCGGCGAGACGCTGTGCGACGACAAGAACCCGATCGTGCTGGAGTCGATGAACTTCCCGGCGCCGGTCATCCACGTCGCGATCGAGCCGAAGACGAAGGCCGACCAGCAGAAGCTGGGCACCGCGATCCAGCGGCTCGCCGAGGAGGACCCGTCCTTCCAGGTCCGCACGGACGAGGACACTGGCCAGACCGTCATCTCCGGCATGGGGGAGCTCCACCTGGAGATCCTCGTCGACCGGATGAAGCGCGAGTTCAAGGTCGACGCCAACGTCGGCAAGCCCCAGGTCGCCTACCGCGAGACGATCAGCCGCAAGGTCCAGAAGGTCGAGTACACCCACAAGAAGCAGACGGGTGGCTCCGGCCAGTTCGGCCGCGTGATCATCGACCTGGAGCCGCTCGGCGGCGGGTCCGACGGCTACGAGTTCGAGAACAAGGTCACCGGCGGCCGCATCCCGCGGGAGTACATCCCGTCGGTGGACGCGGGCTGCCAGGAGGCCGCCGAGTTCGGTGTCCTCGCCGGCTACCCGATGGTGGGCGTCAAGGTCACCCTCCAGGACGGCGCCTACCACGAGGTCGACTCCTCGGAGATGGCGTTCAAGGTCGCCGGTTCCATGGCGTTCAAGGAGGCCGCCCGCAAGGCGTCCCCCACGCTGCTGGAGCCGATGATGTCCGTCGAGGTCACCACGCCCGAGGACAACATGGGCGATGTGATCGGCGACCTCAACAGCCGCCGCGGCCAGGTCCAGTCCATGGACGAGCGGCACGGCATGCGCGTCATCAAGGCGCTCGTGCCCCTGTCCGAGATGTTCGGCTACGTGGGTGATCTGCGCAGCAAGACCCAGGGCCGGGCTGTCTTCACCATGCAGTTCGACTCCTACGCCGAGGTTCCGGGGAACGTCGCGCAGGAGATCATCGCCAAGGCGCGGGGCGAGTAAGCACCGGGCCTGCCCACAGATCACCAGGACGTACATCGAAGCGGTCGTCTAGACGGCCGAGGATCGCAACAAGGAGCAACCAGTGGCGAAGGCCAAGTTCGAGCGGACGAAGCCGCACGTGAACATCGGCACCATTGGACACATCGACCACGGTAAGACCACCCTTACCGCGGCGATCACCAAGGTGCTCCACGACAAGTACCCGGACCTCAACCCCTTCACGCCGTTCGAGGACATCGACAAGGCGCCGGAGGAGCGCGAGCGCGGCATCACCATCTCCATCGCGCACGTCGAGTACCAGACCGAGGCCCGGCACTACGCGCACGTGGACTGCCCCGGTCACGCGGACTACATCAAGAACATGATCACCGGTGCGGCGCAGATGGACGGCGCCATCCTGGTGGTCGCCGCCACCGACGGCCCGATGCCGCAGACCAAGGAGCACGTGCTCCTGGCCCGCCAGGTCGGCGTCCCCTACATCGTCGTCGCGCTGAACAAGTGCGACATGGTGGACGACGAGGAGATCCTGGAGCTCGTCGAGCTCGAGGTCCGCGAGCTGCTGTCCGAGTACGAGTTCCCGGGCGACGACGTCCCGGTCGTGCGCGTGTCCGCGTTCCAGGCCCTGCAGGGCGACGAGAAGTGGTCCGAGTCGATCGTCGAGCTCATGGCCGCCGTCGACGAGAACGTGCCGGAGCCGGTGCGCGACACCGAGAAGCCGTTCCTGATGCCGATCGAGGACGTCTTCTCGATCACCGGCCGCGGCACCGTCGTGACCGGCCGCATCGAGCGCGGTGTCGTGAACGTCAACGAGACCGTCGACATCATCGGCATCAAGCCGGAGTCCACCTCGACCACCGTCACCGGTGTCGAGATGTTCCGCAAGCTCCTCGACCAGGGCCAGGCGGGCGACAACGTCGGCCTGCTCCTGCGCGGCATCAAGCGCGAGGAGGTCGAGCGCGGCCAGTGTGTCATCAAGCCGGGCACGAACACCCCGCACACCGAGTTCGAGGCGCAGGTCTACATCCTGTCCAAGGACGAGGGCGGCCGGCACACGCCGTTCTTCAACAACTACCGTCCGCAGTTCTACTTCCGGACCACGGACGTCACCGGCGTGGTGAACCTCCCCGAGGGCACCGAGATGGTCATGCCGGGCGACAACACCGAGATGCGCGTCGATCTGATCCAGCCCGTCGCCATGGAGGAAGGCCTCAAGTTCGCCATCCGTGAGGGTGGCCGGACGGTCGGCGCCGGTCGCGTCACCAAGGTCATCAAGTAACACCTCTCGTAGCGCGGCGGCCCAGCCGCCCAAGGGCACCTGGGCCGCCGCGTCACGACCCACTGAAGTAAACAGCGGCACTACAGCAAAGGACACCGAGGCCACCATGGCGGGACAGAAGATCCGCATCCGGCTCAAGGCCTACGACCACGAGGTCATCGACACCTCAGCGAAGAAGATCGTTGAGACGGTGACGCGGACGGGCGCCAAGGTCGCGGGCCCGGTGCCGCTGCCGACCGAGAAGAACGTGTACTGCGTCATCCGCTCGCCGCACAAGTACAAGGACAGCCGCGAGCACTTCGAGATGCGCACGCACAAGCGGTTGATCGACATCATCGACCCGACGCCCAAGACGGTCGACTCGCTGATGCGGCTCGACCTTCCGGCCGGCGTTGACATCGAGATCAAGCTCTAAGGGACGCACCGAGAGATGAGTACGCAGAGGAAGGGCGTCCTGGGCGAGAAGCTCGGCATGACCCAGGTCTTCGACGATGAGGGCCGGATCGTTCCGGTGACCGTCGTCCAGGCCGGGCCGTGTGTCGTGACCCAGCTCCGCACCCAGGAGACGGACGGCTACACCGCAGTCCAGATCGGGTACGGGCAGATCGACCCGCGCAAGGTGAACAAGCCGCGCACGGGTCACTTCGAGAAGGCCGGCGTGACGCCGCGCCGCTACCTCGTCGAACTGCGGGCCGACGACACCACCGAGTTCGAACTCGGCCAGGAGATCACCGCCAGCGTCTTCGAGGCCGGCCAGAAGATCGACGTGACCGGCACAAGTAAGGGCAAGGGCACCGCCGGTGTCATGAAGCGCCACGGGTTCAAGGGCCTCGGCGCCTCGCACGGCACCCAGCGCAAGCACCGCTCGCCGGGTTCGATCGGCGGCTGCGCGACCCCCGGTCGCGTCTTCAAGGGCCTCCGCATGGCGGGACGGCACGGCAACGCCCGGACCACCGTGCAGAACCTGACCGTCCACGCCATCGACGCGGAGAAGAACCTGCTGCTCATCAAGGGCGCGGTTCCCGGTCCCAACGGCGGCGTGGTGCTGGTCCGCGACGCAGTGAAGGGGACGGGCAAGTGACTGCCAAGCTCGACATCGACCTGCCCGCCGAGGTCTTCGACGCGAAGACCAGCGTGCCGCTGATCCACCAGGTCGTGGTGGCGCAGCTGGCCGCGGCGCGCCAGGGCACGCACGCCACCAAGACCCGGGGCGACGTCTCCGGCGGCGGCAAGAAGCCGTACCGGCAGAAGGGCACCGGCCGCGCCCGCCAGGGCTCGACCCGCGCGCCCCAGTTCGCCGGCGGTGGCACCGTGCACGGCCCGCAGCCGCGGGACTACTCGCAGAAGACGCCTAAGAAGATGAAGGCCGCCGCGCTGCGCGGCGCCCTGTCCGACCGGGCCCGGTTCGGCCGGGTGCACGTGGTCGACGGACTCATCGAGGGCGACACCCCGAAGACGAAGACGGCGCTCAAGGCGCTGCGCGAGGTCACCGAGGCCAAGCGCGTCCTGCTGGTCCTGGACCGCGAGGACGAGCTGACCTGGAAGAGCCTGCGCAACGAGCCGAGCGTGCACGTTCTCGTCTCTGACCAGCTCAACACCTACGACGTGCTGGTGAACGACGACGTCGTCTTCACGAAGACGGCGTACGACGAGTTCATCTCGCGCGCGGCGAAGAAGTAAGGAGGGTCGCACATGAACAAGATCGCCGACCCCCGCGACATCATCATCGCGCCGGTCGTCTCGGAGAAGAGCTACGGGCTGCTGGACGAGAACAAGTACACCTTCGTCGTCCGCCCGGACGCCAACAAGACGCAGATCAAGCAGGCCGTCGAGTCGGTGTTCGGCGTCAAGGTGACGAACGTGAACACGCTCAACCGGCAGGGCAAGCGCAAGCGCACCCGGTTCGGCTACGGCAAGCGCAAGGACACCAAGCGCGCCATCGTCAGCCTGGCCGAGGGCGAGCGGATCGACATCTTCGGCGGCCCGGCCTAGGCCGGCGCCGGAGCAGATTAAGGGATGAACGAAAAAGATGGGCATCCGTAACTACAAGCCGACGACTCCGGGTCGTCGCGGCTCCAGCGTGGCCGACTTCGTCGAGGTCACCCGCCGCGAGCCGGAGAAGTCGCTGCTGCGTCCGCTCCCCAAGAAGGGCGGCCGCAACAACCACGGCCGCATCACGACCCGGCACCAGGGCGGCGGGCACAAGCGCGCCTACCGCGTGATCGACTTCCGCCGGCACGACAAGGACGGCGTGCCGGCCAAGGTCGCGCACATCGAGTACGACCCGAACCGCACCGCGCGGATCGCGCTGCTGCACTACGTGGACGGCGAGAAGCGCTACATCCTCGCCCCGCGCGGCCTCAAGCAGGGCGACCGGGTGGAGAACGGCGCGGGCGCGGACATCAAGCCGGGCAACTGCCTGCCGCTGCGCAACATCCCGACCGGTACGGTCATCCACGCCATCGAGCTCCGCCCCGGCGGCGGCGCCAAGATCGCCCGCAGCGCGGGCGCGGGCGTCCAGCTGCTGGCCAAGGAGGGCAAGTACGCCACGCTGCGCATGCCTTCCGGCGAGATGCGGATGGTGGACGTGCGGTGCCGCGCGACGGTCGGCGAGGTCGGCAACGCCGAGCAGTCGAACATCAACTGGGGCAAGGCCGGCCGGATGCGGTGGAAGGGCAAGCGCCCGACCGTCCGCGGTGTGGCCATGAACCCGATCGACCACCCGCACGGTGGTGGTGAGGGCAAGACCTCCGGTGGCCGGCACCCGGTGAACCCGGCCGGCAAGAAGGAAGGCCGCACTCGCCAGGCGAACAAGTCGAGCGACCGGCTGATCGTCCGTCGTCGCAGCAAGAAGAAGCGGTAGGAGTCGCTCGTCATGCCACGTAGCCTTAAGAAGGGCCCGTTCGTGGACGACCACCTGATGAAGAAGGTGGACGTGCAGAACGAGAAGGGCACCAAGAACGTCATCAAGACGTGGTCGCGGCGCTCCATGATCGTGCCGGACATGATCGGTCACACGATCGCCGTGCACGACGGCCGCAAGCACGTCCCGGTGTTCATCACCGACGCCATGGTGGGGCACAAGCTCGGCGAGTTCGCGCCGACGCGCACGTTCCGCAGCCACGTCAAGGAAGACCGCCGCAGCCGTCGCGGCTAGCAGGCAGAGCAGTACGCACGTAGGAGAGAGGGAACAGCGATGGAAGCCAGGGCCCAGGCGCGGTTCATCCGCGTCACGCCCAGGAAGGCCCGCCGCGTGGTGGACCTCATCCGCGGCCTGCCTGCCGCGGAGGCTCAGGCGGTGCTGCGGTTCGCCCCCCAGGCTGCGAGTGAGCCGGTGGGCAAGGTGCTGGCGAGTGCCATCGCCAACGCCGAGCACAACTTCAAGCTCGACTCGGACACGCTCGTCGTGAGCCGTGCGTGGGTGGACGAGGGGCCGACGCTGAAGCGTTTCCGCCCCCGCGCCCAGGGCCGGGCCTACCGCATCAACAAGCGCACGAGCCACATCACGGTGGTCGTGGAGTCGCGGGACGAGGCGTCCAGCGGGGCGTCCGGCGGCGGTAAGAAGACGAGGAGGGCCCGGTAGTGGGTCAGAAGATCAACCCGCACGGGTTCCGGCTCGGCATCACCACCGACCACAAGTCCGTGTGGTTCGCCGACAAGCTCTACAAGGACTACGTCAAGGAAGACGTCCAGATCCGGCGCATGCTGCAGAAGGGCATGGACCGGGCGGGCATCTCCAAGGTGGAGATCGAGCGGACCCGTGACCGTGTCGAGGTCAACATCCACACGGCCCGGCCGGGCATCGTCATCGGCCGCCGCGGCGCGGAGGCCGAGCGCCTCCGCGGCGACCTGGAGAAGCTGACCGGCAAGCAGGTCCGGCTGAACATCCTCGAGGTGAAGAACCCCGAGATCGACGCGCAGCTCGTCGCGCAGGGCGTGGCCGAGCAGCTGTCCAGCCGGGTCGCGTTCCGCCGCGCCATGCGCAAGGCGATCCAGTCGGCGATGAAGTCGGGCGCCAAGGGCATCAAGGTGCAGTGCGGCGGCCGCCTCGGCGGCGCCGAGATGTCGCGGTCGGAGTTCTACCGCGAGGGCCAGGTCCCGCTGCACACGCTGCGCGCCGACATCGACTACGGGTTCTACGAGGCCCGGACGACGTTCGGCCGCATCGGCGTCAAGGTGTGGATCTACAAGGGCGAGGCCGCGGCGACGCGCGCCGAGCGCGAGCAGAAGGCCGCGCAGCAGCGCGCCACCGGTGGCGGCGGCGGTGGCCGTGAGCGCCGCGGTGGCGACCGCCGTGGCGGCGGCCGTGGCGGCCGCGGCGGACGTGGCGGCGCCGGTGGCGGCGAGCGCGGCGGACGCGGCGGCGAGCAGAAGCAGCAGCAGGGTTCCGAGCAGCCGGCGCAGGCCGCCGAGTCTGCTCCGCAGGGTGAGGGGAGCTGAGTAACCGATGCTGATCCCTCGCAAGGTCAAGCACCGCAAGCAGCACCACCCGAAGCGCCGCGGCATGGCCAAGGGCGGCACGAGGGTGACGTTCGGCGAGTACGGCATCCAGGCCGTCGAGGCCGCGTACGTGACGAACCGGCAGATCGAGGCCGCGCGTATCGCGATGACCCGCCACATCAAGCGTGGCGGCAAGGTCTGGATCAACATCTTCCCGGACCGTCCGCTGACCAAGAAGCCCGCCGAGACCCGCATGGGTTCCGGTAAGGGTTCGGTCGAGTGGTGGGTGGCCAACGTCAAGCCGGGCCGCGTGCTGTTCGAGATCTCCTACCCGAACGAGCAGATCGCTCGGGAGGCGCTCACCCGCGCGATCCACAAGCTGCCAATGAAGTGCAAGATCGTCAAGCGAGAGGTGGGTGAGTCCTGATGGCCAAGGGTCTTACCGCCGACGACCTGCGGACCGAGCCCGAGGACGTCCTGGTCACCAAGCTCAAGGAGGCCAAGGAGGAGCTGTTCAACCTCCGCTTCCAGGCCGCGACCGGCCAGCTTGAGAGCCACGGGCGGCTGCGCACCGTGAAGCGCGAGATCGCCCGCATCTACACCGTGATGCGGGAGCGCGAGCTCGGCATCGTCACGGTCGAGGACGCCGCGGAGGGCAACGAATGACCGAGCAGCAGACCGAGCAGCGGAGCAGCCGCAAGATCCTTGAGGGTCTCGTGGTCAGCGACAAGATGGACAAGACCGTGGTCGTGTCCGTCGAGGACCGCGTCAAGCACCCGAAGTACCACAAGGTGATCCGCCGCACGAAGAACTACAAGGCGCACGACGAGGCCAACGAGTGTGGCGTCGGCGACCGCGTCCGTCTCATGGAGACCCGCCCGCTGTCGGCCACCAAGCGGTGGCGCGTGGTGGAGATCCTCGAGAAGGCCAAGTAGGGCCGCAGGTCCGCGGGACGGAGTCCCGCAAATGTAAACAGTCTGGTTCCACCAGGCTCGGCGCCGACGAAGGAGGCGTCGAGAACCGGTGTGACGAACAGGAGTTGACGTGATCCAGCAGGAGTCGCGACTCAAGGTCGCCGACAACACGGGTGCGAAGGAGATCCTTTGCATCCGGGTTCTCGGCGGCTCGGGTCGGCGCTACGCGGGAGTCGGCGACATCATCGTCGCGACGGTGAAGGACGCCCTTCCCGGCGCGGGCGTGAAGAAGGGTGACGTCGTCAAGGCGGTCGTCGTGCGCACCCGCAAGGAGCGCCGGCGCCCGGACGGCTCCTACATCCGCTTCGACGAGAACGCCGCCGTCCTGATCCGGGACGGCGGCGACCCCCGCGGCACCCGTATCTTCGGCCCCGTGGGCCGTGAACTGCGCGAGAAGAAGTTCATGCGCATCATCTCGCTCGCGCCGGAGGTGCTCTGATGAAGATCCGCAAGGGCGACGAGGTCGTCGTCATCGCCGGCAAGGACAAGGGCGCGACGGGCAAGGTCCTGCGCGCCGACCCGCGCGCCGAGCGCGTCGTCGTCGAGGGCGTCAACCTCATCACCAAGAACATCAAGGCCGACCAGCAGCGTGCCGGCAAGGAGAGCGGTCGCGTCACGGTCGAGGCGCCGCTGCACGTCAGCAACGTCGCGATCGTCGAGGACGGCAAGCCGGTACGGGTCGGTTACCGCATCAACGAGGACGGCACGAAGGTTCGGATCTCGCGCCGTAGCGGTAAGGAGATCTGAGACCGATGACCGAGACCGCCACCGAGCGTCCCGTGCCGCAGCCGCGGCTCAAGCTGCGCTACCGCGAGGAGATCGCGGGGCAGATGCGCGAGCAGTTCGGCTACGCCAACGTCATGCAGATCCCCACGCTGACCAAGATCGTGGTCAACATGGGAGTCGGCGACGCGGCCAAGGACGCCAAGCTGATCGAGGGCGCGATCCGCGACCTGTCGGTCATCACCGGCCAGAAGCCGGCGGTGAACCGGGCCCGCAAGTCCATCGCGCAGTTCAAGTTGCGCGAGGGCATGCCGATCGGCGCGCACGCCACGCTGCGCGGCGACCGCATGTGGGAGTTCCTGGACCGGCTGCTGTCGACGGCGCTGCCCCGTATCCGCGACTTCCGCGGCCTGTCGCCGAAGCAGTTCGACGGCAACGGCAACTACACCTTCGGGCTGACCGAGCAGGTCATGTTCCACGAGGTCGACCCGGACAAGATCGACCGGACCCGTGGCATGGACATCACGGTCGTGACGACCGCGAAGACCGACGACGAGGGCCGGGCGCTGCTCAAGCTCCTGGGCTTCCCCTTCAAGGAGAACTGAGCATGGCGAAGAAGTCGCTGATCGCCAAGGCCGGGCGGAAGCCCAAGTTCGGCGTGCGCGCGTACACTCGGTGCTCGCGCTGCGGCCGTCCGCGCTCCGTCTACCGGAAGTTCGGCCTGTGCCGCGTGTGCTTCCGGGAGATGGCCCACCGCGGCGAACTGCCCGGCATCACGAAGTCCAGCTGGTGACCGCCTCCCCGGAGTTCGCTCTGGGGAGCGGGGCACCCGCCTGTAATGACCAACCGGGCGCCTGAGAGGGCGTCCACGACCGCGCCAAAGGTCCACGGGCCGCATCAACCCGAGGAAACCGTGGCGAGGGAGGGCCAGTAGGCCATGACGATGACCGACCCGATCGCAGACATGCTGACGCGTCTGCGTAACGCGAATTCGGCGTACCACGACCAGGTGGCGATGCCGTACTCGAAGATCAAGGCGCACATCGCCGAGATCCTCCAGCAGGAGGGCTACATCTCGGGTTGGAGTGTGGAGGACGCCGAGGTCGGCAAGAAGCTCAACATCGAGCTGAAGTTCGGCCCGACCCGCGAGCGTTCGATCGCCGGCATCAAGCGCGTCTCGAAGCCGGGTCTGCGTGTGTACGCGAAGAAGGACAACCTGCCGAAGGTCCTGGGCGGGCTGGGCGTCGCGATCATCTCGACGTCCTCCGGCCTGATGACGGACCGCCAGGCGGGCAAGCGCGGAGTGGGCGGGGAAGTCCTCGCCTACGTCTGGTGAGGGGAGGGCACTAACAATGTCTCGTATCGGACGTCTCCCCATCACCGTGCCCAGCGGTGTCGAGGTGAGGCTCGACGGCCGCGAGGTCACCGTCAAGGGGCCGAAGGGCACGCTGTCGCACACCGTCGTCGAGCCCATCGAGGTCAGCCAGGAGGACGGCAGGCTCGTCGTCACCCGGCCGAACGACATCAACAAGGTGCGCGGGCTGCACGGGCTCACCCGGACGCTGATCAACAACATGGTCGTCGGTGTCACCGACGGCTACAAGAAGACCCTGGTCATCCAGGGCGTCGGCTACCGTGTGGTGGCGAAGGGCAAGAACGTGGAGTTCTCGCTCGGCTACAGCCACCCGATCCCGTTCGAAGCCCCGGAGGGCATCACCTTCACGGTGGAGAGGCCGACGCAGCTCACCGTCGAGGGCATCGACAAGCAGCTCGTCGGTGAGATCGCCGCCCGCATTCGCAAGCTGCGCAAGCCCGACCCGTACAAGGGCAAGGGCGTGCGCTACGAGGGCGAGCAGATCCGCCGCAAGGTCGGAAAGGCTGGTAAGTAGTCATGGCAGGCACCAAGACCCTGGCCGGCAAGGCCACGTCGGCGCGGGCCAAGTCCCGCAAGCGCCGGCACCTGCGGGTCCGGAAGAAGGTCGTGGGCAGCGCCGCGCGGCCTCGCCTGGTCGTGACCCGCTCCACCCGGCACGTGTTCGTCCAGGTCATCGACGACGACAAGGGCCACACGGTGGCCAGCGCGTCGACGATGGAGGCGGACCTGCGCGCCGACTCCGGCGACAAGACGGCCAAGTCCCGCAAGGTCGGCGAGCTCGTCGCCGAGCGGGCCAAGCAGGCCGGTGTCCACGCGGTCGTGTTCGACCGCGGCGGCAACAAGTACCACGGCCGCATCGCCGCTGTAGCGGACGGTGCGCGCGAGGGGGGCCTGGAGCTGTGATGGCCCTTTACAAGGTGAACGAGAGGAACCACTGATGGCAGCGCAGAGGCGTGGTGGCGGTCAGGGTGGCGACCGTCGCGATCGCCGTGACGACCGCCGCGGTGGCGCCGACAAGGGCCAGTCGTACATCGAGAAGGTCGTGGCGATCAACCGTGTCGCCAAGGTCGTCAAGGGCGGGCGTCGCTTCAGCTTCACCGCCCTGGTGATCGTCGGTGACGGCAACGGGACGGTCGGCGTCGGCTACGGCAAGGCCAAGGAGGTGCCCGCGGCGATCGCCAAGGGCGTCGAGGAGGCCAAGAAGCACTTCTTCAAGGTGCCGCGGATCCAGGGCACCATCCCGCACCTCGTGCAGGCGCGGGACGCGGCGGGCGAGGTCCTGCTGCGTCCGGCCAGCCCCGGTACCGGCGTGATCGCCGGCGGCCCGGTGCGCGCGGTGCTGGAGTGCGCCGGCATCCACGACGTGCTGAGCAAGTCGCTCGGCAGCGACAACGCGATCAACATCGTGCACGCGACGATCGCGGGCCTGAAGGCGCTGAAGCGTCCCGAGGAGATCGCGGCCAAGCGCGGCCTGCCGATCGAGGACGTCGCGCCGGCGGCCATGCTGCGGGCCCGTGCCGCGGGCAGCGAGCCCAGGGCGGAGGCTCAGGCGTCATGACCAACCTGAAGATCACGCAGACCAAGAGCGTGATCAGTGAGAAGCAGAACCAGCGTGACACGCTGCGCACCCTCGGCCTGAAGAAGATCGGGCAGAGCGTGGTCCGCGAGGACCGCCCCGAGGTGCTCGGCATGATCCGGACGGTGGCGCACCTGGTCGCCGTCGAGGAGGTCGACTGACATGGCGGCTGATCTCGGTAAGGACACCGAGGGCACCCCGCTGAAGGTGCACGACCTGCGTCCGGCCCCCGGCGCCAACAAGGCCAAGACCCGCAAGGGCCGTGGCGAGGCGTCCAAGGGCAAGACCGCGGGCCGCGGCACCAAGGGCACCAAGGCCCGCAGCACCGTGCCCGTCGGTTTCGAGGGCGGCCAGATGCCGCTGATCCGCCGGGTGCCGAAGCTCAAGGGCTTCAAGAACCCGAACCGGGTCGAGTTCCAGGTCGTGAACCTGGACAAGCTCGCCGCGCTCTACCCCGAGGGCGGCGAGGTCACGGCGGAGGACCTGGCGGCCAAGGGCGCGGTGCGCCGCGGCCGTCCGGTCAAGGTTCTCGGCACCGGCGACATCTCCGTCGCGGTTCAGGTGAAGGTGCACGCCTTCTCCGGTGCCGCGAAGGAGAAGATCGCCGCCGCCGGCGGAACCACCGACGAGCTGTAAGAAGGAACTCTTCCGATGCCGGGGCCGTTCTCGCCTAGTGCCCGGGGCCGCGAGGCCGCCGGGGCGGGCGGGACGGCCCCGACGTCGTCTGCTGTTAGAGTCACACGGGCGAAGGTGAACGCGTGAGATTCCACACTCCGGCCTCTCAGCGGATATCCTCCGCCCGACCTCATGGACCTGTAGTAACCGGCCCCTCGGTGGCCATGAACCCGCCAGTCGCGCAGGAGGAATGGTGCTGACCGCGTTCGCTCGGGCTTTCCGTACGCCTGACCTGCGTAAAAAGATCTTCTTCACGTTGTTCATGATCGTGGTGTTCCGGATCGGCTCGATCCTGCCCACGCCCAACGTGAACGTGAAGGTGCTGAAGGAAACCGCCGACGCGGCCAAGAACAGCGGCGGCGCGAGCGGCCAGCTCTACGGGCTCGTCGACCTGTTCAGCGGCGGTGCGCTGCTGAAGCTGTCGGTGTTCGCGCTGGGCATCATGCCGTACATCACGGCGAGCATCATCTTGCAGCTGCTGACGGTGGTGATCCCGCGCCTGGAGGCCTTGAAGAAGGAGGGCCAGGCCGGCACCACCAAGATCACCCAGTACACCCGTTACCTGACGGTCGGGCTGGCGATCCTGCAGGCGACCGGCATCGTGGCGATGGCGAGCACCGGTCAGCTGTTCCAGGGCGTGTCCGGTGGCGAAGACATCCTGTACAAGACGGGCATCTTCCCGATCATCGTGATGGTGATCTGCATGGTGGCGGGCACGACCGTCATCATGTGGCTGGGCGAGCTGGTCACCGACCGCGGCATCGGCAACGGCATGTCGATCCTGATCTTCACCCAGGTGGTGGCGGTCTTCCCGGCCCAGTTCTGGAGCATCTACAAGGCCAAGAACGGCTTCGTCTTCGCGGTCGTGATCCTCGTCGGCCTGGCGATCATGGCCGGCGTCGTGTTCGTCGAGCAGGCGCAGCGGCGCATCCCCGTCCAGTACGCGAAGCGGATGGTGGGCCGGCGCATGTACGGCGGGACGTCGACCTACATCCCGCTGAAGGTGAACCAGGCCGGCATCATCCCGATCATCTTCGCGTCGTCGCTGCTCTACCTGCCGGTGCTGGCGACCCAGCTGTGGCCCAACACGAAGTGGCTGCAGAAGGTCCAGCCGTACCTCCAGCAGGACAATGCCTGGCACATGGGCGTCTTCTTCGTCTTCATCATCTTCTTCACGTACTTCTATGTGGCGATCACGTTCAACCCCACTGAAGTCGCCGACAACATGAAGAAGTATGGTGGATTCATCCCAGGTATCCGTCCTGGCCGGCCGACCGCCGAATACCTCGACTTCGTGCTGACCCGGATCACCACACCCGGTGCGCTCTACCTGGGGCTCGTGTCCCTCGTCCCGATGGTCGCCTTCGCACTCATGCAGGCGAGCCAGGACTTCCCGTTCGGCGGCACGAGCATTCTCATCGTCGTCGGCGTCGGACTGGATACCGTGAAGCAGATCGAGAGTCAGCTCCAGCAGCGCAACTACGAGGGCTTCCTCCAGTAGTGCGCATCGTCCTGGTGGGCCCCCCGGGAGCGGGCAAGGGGACGCAGGCCCAGTTCATCGCATCTCATCTGTCGGTCCCGAAGATATCGACAGGTGACATCTTCCGCGCGAACGTGAGCGGCGGCACCGAGCTCGGCCGCAAGGCCAAGCAGTACATGGACCGCGGCGACCTCGTCCCCGACGAGGTCACGATCGCGATGGTCCGCGACCGGATCGGCGAGGACGACGCCCGCGACGGGTTCCTGCTGGACGGGTTCCCGCGCAACGTCCCCCAGGCGGAGACGCTGAAGAAGATCCTCGCCGAGTGGGACAACCGCCTCGACATCGTGCTGGAGCTGGTCGTCGACGAGGACGAGGTCGTCCGGCGGCTGTCGGGCCGGCGCACCTGCGACAGGTGCGGGCGGATCTGGCACGTCGACTTCGACGACAAGCAGGACGACGTCTGCGACGACTGCGGCGGTCACCTCTTCCAGCGCGACGACGACAAGGAAGAGGTCGTCATGCACCGTCTGGAGGTCTACAAGCACGACACGGCCCCGCTGGTGCAGTTCTATGCCGACGAGAACATCCTCGTCGGCATCGACGCGACGGGCCCGGTCGAAGAGGTCACCAAGCGCGCCCTGACCGCGCTGCGCCCGCTGGAGAAGTGAGCAGGCCCGATGTTCAAACGGCGTAGGCTCGGGATCCAGGTGAAGACCGCGGAGCAGATCGAGCTGATGCGCGCGGCGGGGCTGCTCGTCGGCCGGACGCTGGAACTGCTGCGCGAGGCCGTCAAACCGGGGATCACCACCCTGGAGCTGGACACGCTCGCCGAGCGGCACATCCGCGACAACGGCGGCGTCCCGTCGTTCAAGGGCTACCACGGCTTCACCGGGACGATCTGCGCGTCCGTCAACGAGGAGATCGTGCACGGCATCCCGCGGGCCGGGAAGGTGCTGCGGGACGGCGACGTCATCTCCATCGACTGCGGCGCGATCGTGGCGGGCTGGCACGGCGACGCGGCCGTCACGGTCCCCGTCGGGGAGATCACCGACGAGGAGCGGCGGCTGCTGGAGGTCACCGAGGCGTCCCTGTGGCGCGGTCTCGCGGCCGGGACGGCCGGCGCCCGCCTCACGGACATGTCGCACGCGATCGAGGCTCACATCCGCTCTCAGGGCACCTACGGCATCGTCGAGGGCTACGGCGGGCACGGCATCGGGACCGAGATGCACATGGACCCGCTGATCCCGAACCACGGGGCTCCCGGGCACGGGCCCGTCCTGGAGCCGGGGATGTGCTTCGCGGTGGAGCCCATGGTGAACCTCGGCACGAAGGACACCCTCGAACTGGACGACGGCTGGACGGTCGTGACGACCGACGGGCGGACCTCGGCGCATTTCGAGCACACGTTCGCGGTCACCGCGGACGGCCCCCGCGTCCTGACGGCGATCGACGAGGGCCGGGAATGGTTCGCGAAGCTCGCGTCGCCACCGCAGAATGGGAGTGACAGCTCGTCCTGAGGAGCGGAGGAACGATGGCGCCGAACCCTGACATCCGGGCGTCGGACGCCGACCGCGACCGGGTGGCCGCGAGCCTGCGGGAGCACTGCGCCGAGGGCCGGATCACGATGGACGAGCTGGACGAGCGGCTCGAATCGGTGTACGGGGCGAAGACGCTCGGGCAGCTCCAGGAGATCACCTCCGACCTGCCGGAGGAGGACCTCTACCAGCTGCCCGTCCCGGCGTCGCAGGCCAAGAGCACCGCTTCCCCCGCCAAGCCCATGCCCGGCGACCTCGAACCGCAGCGGATGCGGGCGATGTGGGGTGCCTGGGCGACGGTCAGCATGATCAACTTCACCGTCTGGCTGATCATCCTGGTCACGTCTGGCGCGGTGTACCCGTGGTGGGTCTGGGTGGCGGGCCCGTGGGGCGCGATCCTGCTGATGCGCACGGTCTTCGGCGGCCGGCCGGGCCGCGGCTGACCGCTCACCGGCGGGGGGCGGACCGCGGTCGGCTCACTCCACGTCCATCAGCGGGCGGTAGTTCCCGGTCGGCGCGAAGTGGGTGGTGGCGGTGCCGTCCTCCTCGACGAGGTGGAGGGCGAACCCGGCGGGCTCTCCGGTGACGGCGGCGCGTCCCCGCTTGGTGAGGTCGAGGAACAACTGCCGGTAGGTGCTCGGGCAGGTGGTGCTGACCGTCCCCGCCAGCGACCCGACCGACGCCCGGTGGACGTGCCCGGAGATGATCCGCACGACCTGCGGATGCCGTGAGATCACCGACGCGAACCCGGCGGGGTCGACGAACCGCATGTCGTCGATGAACCGCATGCCGATGGGGTAGGGCGGGTGATGCGTCGCGATGATCGTGGGAGTGCCGGGCGCCGCGCCGAGCGTCGCGTCCAGCCAGGCGAGCCGCTCCTCGCTCATGTGCCCGTGCGAGTGACCGTCCACGGTGGTGTCGCAGCAGACGAGACGGACGCCGGCCACGTCGACGGCGTACTGCAATGGCGCCCCCGGTCCGGTCCCGGTGGCCGCGACCGCCGGATGGTCGGCGAACACCTTCCGCATCTCGTCGCGGTCGTCGTGGTTGCCGCACATGGGGTGGACGGCCATCGGCAGCGGCGACAGCAGCGCGTGCAGCCGGGCGTACTCGGAGGGGCGCCCGCCGTCGGCGAGGTCGCCGGTGAGGACGACGGCGTCGGGTCGCGCGGGCAGCGACAGCAGGCTCGACACGGCGGCGCGCAGGGCGCGGACCGGCCCGGAGCCGTCGTCCACCTCGCCGTCCCGTCCGGCCGCCAGGTGGATGTCGCTCAGCTGCGCGATGATCGCCATCGATCCCCTCCCCCTTGCCCAAGCACATCACGGACCCACGCTCAGGGCACCCCCCAGGCCCGGCATCTGGACGATCTTCGCCTCCTCCGCCCGCACTGTCGACTTCACCCCATAAAAGACGACATTACGGGCGCATTGCCCATGCTTTCGGGTCGCGCCGTCCGGCCGGCGAGGCGTTCCTCAGGCGACCTGGATGACCAGCGACAGGGCCGAGGTGACCTCTTCCGGGGCGGGGGCCACGTCCGGGACGACGTCGCGAAGGGCGAGCCAGCCGTTGATGGCCTGGACGGTCGGCTTGGCCTCGACCAGCTGCGGGTCGTGGAGGTCGTACCAGGCGGCGACCTTGGACCAGCGCCACAGCCGGTGTCCGGCGGTGGACATCTCCGAGGACGGGAAGCCGGTCGCGCCGCGGGCCCCTGTGATCGCGTGCCGGACGGAGTCGAGGGAGCGCCCGACGCGTTCGGCGATGTCGCGGATCGTCAGCAGCGGGTCGGCCTCCACCTGCAGGACGTGCAGGCCGGGCGCGCTCTCCTCGACATGGCGGACCACCTCCATGATCGCCACGGCGAGGGTGGGGCCCGGCCAGGAGCAGGAGGCGTTGCCGGGGCGCTCGGCGTGCTCCGGCTCGCTGATGATCGACACCGTGACCGCGCCGTGCGTGCGGTCGAACAGCGGATCCAGCTCGTCCTCGTAGAGGGGACGGCTGAGGATCAGCGCGAAGTCATAGCTCGGCATGCTGATCCTCCTCGGACGTCTCTCTCCTGGAAAGGTACAACGCGCACGCGATGTATGCTTAGCTCGGGAGGAGTCTCCGGACCCGTATCATGCGTTGATTTCGCATTGGACGGCCGGTTGACGTAGACTCCTTTGTCGGTCCGTTGACGGCCGCCCGATTCCCCTTCATGACGCTTCCGCGTCGCGTGCGGGTTGCGGCCGATTCTCCCCTGGAGAGCCGGGCCGCGTCCAATGAGCCGACCAGCGAAGCGCGGAGGACATGCCCAAGAAAGAAGGGGCCATCGAGATCGAGGGCACCGTGATCGAGTCGCTGCCCAACGCCATGTTCCGGGTGGAGCTCGACAACGGGCACAAGGTGCTCGCCCACATCAGCGGCAAGATGCGGATGCACTACATCCGGATCCTGCCGGACGACCGCGTCGTTGTGGAGTTGAGCCCCTACGACCTCACGCGCGGTCGGATCGTCTACCGCTACAAGTAAACCCAATCCCACTGGGGTTGCCTTCCCCGTGCGTGGCGGCGCGGGGGTGACCC
Source organism: Spirillospora sp. CA-128828 (assembly GCF_050945415.1). NCBI lineage: Bacteria > Bacillati > Actinomycetota > Actinomycetes > Streptosporangiales > Thermomonosporaceae > Spirillospora > Spirillospora sp. CA-128828. The sequence goes on along the minus strand of NZ_CP191986.1, from coordinate 8,735,258 downwards.
TGATCCCTAGGAGACCCAGTGAAGGTCAAGCCGAGCGTCAAGAAGATCTGCAACAAGTGCCGCGTCATCCGCCGGCACGGCCGGGTCATGGTGATCTGCTCCGACCCGCGCCACAAGCAGCGTCAGGGCTGACGCTCACAACCGAGCAAACGCATCGCAGCCTTCACACAGGTCGCCGTACGGGTTTCGGTCCACTGGATCGGGCCGTACGGCACCGTCGTGTGGAGGAGTACCCCCGGACCTTCGGAGGCCGGGGCCGCCACCCGGGCAGGGTGTGTGCGGAGGCGGTGCGTCCATACCTCCGGACGAATGAAGGGAACTGCCCACGATGGCACGCCTCCTCGGCGTCGACCTCCCGCGCGACAAGCGCCTCGAGGTCGCTCTCACCTACATCTTCGGCATCGGCCGGACGCGCGCGCTGGAGACCCTCGCGGGCACCGGCGTCAGCGGCGACCTGCGGGTGCACCAGCTCGGCGACGACGAGCTGGTGCAGCTCCGCGACTGGATCGAGGCGAACTACAAGATCGAGGGTGATCTTCGCCGCGAGGTCCAGGCGGACATCCGCCGCAAGATCGAGATCGGGTGCTACCAGGGCATCCGGCACCGCCGCGGGCTTCCGGTGCACGGTCAGCGCACGCAGACCAACGCGCGCACCCGCAAGGGCAAGAAGAAGACCGTGGCCGGCAAGAAGAAGGCCGGCAAGAAGTAGTCCGGAGTCGGTCCTCCGGATCGATGACCTCAAGAGTAGAGAGAGCACATGCCTCCTAAGAGCCGTGTCGGCGCCAAGAAGGTGCGCCGCAAGGAAAAGAAGAACGTCGCTCACGGGCACGCCCACATCAAGAGCACGTTCAACAACACGATCGTTTCGATCACCGACCCCAACGGCAACGTGATCTCCTGGGCCTCCTCGGGCCACGTCGGCTTCAAGGGCTCGCGCAAGTCGACCCCGTTCGCCGCGCAGCAGGCCGCCGAGGCGGCCGCCCGCCGCGCGATGGAGCACGGCATGCGCAAGGTCGACGTCTTCGTGAAGGGCCCGGGCTCGGGCCGCGAGACCGCCATCCGGTCGCTGCAGGCGACCGGCCTCGAGGTGGGCTCGATCCAGGACGTCACGCCCGTTCCGCACAACGGCTGCCGCCCGCCGAAGCGTCGCCGGGTCTGAGGCAGGGGAGATCTAGAACAATGGCTCGTTACACCGGTGCGGACTGCAAGCTCTGCCGCCGCGAGAAGATGAAGCTGTTCCTCAAGGGCAGCAAGTGCGAGGGCCCGAAGTGCCCGATCGAGATCCGGCCCTACCCGCCGGGTGAGCACGGTCGCGGCCGGCCCAAGGAGACCGAGTACCTGCTGCAGCTTCGTGAGAAGCAGAAGGCACGGCGCATCTACGGCGTGCTGGAGCGGCAGTTCCACAACTACTACGTCGAGGCGAACCGCCAGCAGGGCAAGACGGGCGACAACCTGCTCACGCTGCTGGAGCGCCGGCTCGACAACGTCGTCTACCGGGGCGGCTTCGCCAAGTCCCGCGACATGGCCCGCCAGCTCATCCGGCACGGCCACATCCGGGTCAACGGCAGGAAGGTCAACATCCCGTCGGCCCTCGTGACCGAGGCCGACATCATCGACGTCAAGCCCAAGTCGACGGAGATGACGCCGTTCCAGGTCGCCAAGGCCGAGGTCGGCGAGCGTCAGGTCCCGGCCTGGCTCGGGGTGGACGGCGAGAAGATGCGGATCCTCGTGCACTCGCTGCCCGTCCGGCAGCAGATCGATGCTCCCGTCCAGGAGCAGCTGATCGTCGAGCTCTACTCCAAGTAGGGGCTCACGTCGTTTCGCCGGGGTCCCCGAGTGGGATCCCGGCGGAACGGGGAACATTCACGAACGCGGTAGTCAAATAGCGGGCACCGCGGAAAGAAGGCATCACCATGCTCATCGCTCAGCGTCCGACTCTCACCGAAGAGCAGGTCGACGAGTACCGGTCCCGGTTCACCATCGAGCCGCTGGAGCCGGGCTTCGGCTACACGATCGGCAACTCGCTGCGTCGTACCCTGCTCTCCTCGATCCCCGGTGCGGCCGTCACCAGCATCCGCATCGAGGGCGTCCTGCACGAGTTCTCCACCGTGCCCGGGGTCAAGGAAGACGTCACCGACATCATCCTGAACCTCAAGGAGCTCGTCGTCTCGTCCGAGCACGACGAGCCCGTGGTCATGTACCTGCGCAAGCAGGGCCCGGGCGAGGTGACCGCGGCCGACATCGCGCCGCCGGCGGGCGTCGAGGTCCACAACCCCGACCTGCACATCGCCACCCTGAACAACAAGGCCAAGCTGGAGATGGAGCTGACGGTCGAGCGCGGCCGCGGCTACGTCTCCGCCGCGCAGAACAAGCAGCCGGGCCAGGAGATCGGCCGGATCCCGATCGACTCCATCTACTCGCCCGTGCTCAAGGTCACCTACAAGGTCGAGGCCACCCGAGTCGAGCAGCGCACCGACTTCGACCGTCTCATCCTGGACGTGGAGACCAAGCAGGCGATGCTGCCGCGCGACGCGGTCGCCTCCGCGGGCAAGACCCTCGTCGAGCTGTTCGGGCTGGCCCGGGAGCTCAACGTCGAGGCCGAGGGCATCGACATGGGCCCGTCCCCGACGGACGCCGCGCTCGCCGCGGACCTGGCCCTGCCGATCGAGGAGCTGAACCTCACCGTCCGCTCCTACAACTGCCTGAAGCGCGAGGGCATCCACTCCGTGGGCGAGCTCGTCGCCCGCAGCGAGCAGGACCTGCTCGACATCCGCAACTTCGGCGCCAAGTCGATCGAAGAGGTCAAGCAGAAGCTCAACGACATGGGCCTGTCGCTGAAGGACTCCCCGCCCGGGTTCGACCCGAGCGCGGCGGCCGACAACTACGGCGACGACGACCAGGGCTACGCCGAGACCGAGCAGTACTAGAAACCCGATTCCGGCGGCCGGGGGCACCGTTCCCCGGCCGTCCGGAACCAGCTGACACCGGTACCTGATACGGCCGGTGCAGGAAGGAAAGAGTCATGCCCCAGCCCACCAAGGGCGCCCGCCTCGGCGGCAGCGCTGCGCACCAGAAGCTGATCCTGGCGAACCTGGCCACGTCGCTGTTCGAGCACGGCCGCATCACCACCACCGAGGCCAAGGCCCGGCGGGTGCGTCCGCTGGCGGAGAAGCTGATCACCAAGGCGAAGAAGGGCGACCTGCACAACCGCCGCCTGGTGGCCAGGACGATCCGCGACAAGAGCGTTCTGCACGAACTCTTCACCGAGATCGCGCCGCGCTTCGAGAACCGTCCCGGCGGCTACACCCGCATCACCAAGATCGGGCCGCGCAAGGGCGACAACGCCCCGATGGCCGTGATCGAGCTGGTGCAGGAGCAGCTGGCCGCCTCCACCGCCAAGGCCGCCCCGGAGCCGAAGGTCGCCGAGGAGGACCTGCCCGCCGAGGGCGAGGTCACCCTCAGCAAGGCCGACGCCGACGAGCCCGAGGCCGCCGAGGCGAAGGACGAGGCCGCGGACGCCGAGGACGAGGGCGGCAAGAAGTAGTTCACCGCGTGACCTAGGCGAGCGTTTGCTCGACATTCGTGAGGGCCCGCCGTTTCGATCGAGACGGCGGGCCCGAACTTTGCCAGACTTGATTCCATGGTCAGGTCAGGCGGGCGACGATTCAGCGGGGAGCGTGTCAGGGGAGTGCCCGATGAGCGCGGGACATCGGGGGGAACGGACGCACGGTGCAGAGGGACGATACGGCTGACATGACCGCTCTGGTACGACTCCGGCTCGACATCGGATACGACGGGTCGGACTTCGCGGGCTGGGCGAGACAGCCGAACCAGCGGACCGTCCAGGGCGTCATCGAGGACGCGCTGGCACGCATGCTGCGCCTGGACCCGCCCCCCATGCTCACCGTCGCCGGCCGTACCGACGCCGGCGTGCACGCCCGCGGGCAGGTCGCCCACCTGGTGGTGCCCGTCGCCGCCTACTCGGCGATCAACGGGACGATGCCGCGCCGCCTCGCCGGGCTGCTGCCGCCGGACGTCCGGGTGTGGCGCGTCTCGGTCGCGCCGGAGGGGTTCGACGCGCGGTTCTCCGCGCTGTCCCGCCGCTACGTGTACCGGGTGTGCGACAACCCGGTCGGGGTGGAGCCGCTGCGCCGCCATGACGTGCTGTGGCATCCTCGCCCGCTGAACCTGGACCGGATGAACGACGCCGCGCGGAGGCTGGTGGGGGAGAACGACTTCGCCGCGTACTGCCGGAAACGGGAGGGCGCGACGACGATCCGGGAACTGCTGCGCTACGAGTGGGCTCGCGACGACCGCGATCCGCACCTGGCCTTCGCGACCGTGGAGGCCGACGCCTTCTGCCATTCGATGGTCAGGGCGCTCGTCGGCGCCCTGCTGATGGTCGGGGACGGGCGGCGCGAGGTGGAGTGGCCCGCCGAGGTGCTCGCCGCCCGCGTCCGCGACTCGGGCGTGAACGTCGCGCCCGCGCACGGCCTGTCGCTGGAGGAGATCCGCTACCCCGGCGACGACAGCCTGGCCAGGCGCGCACAGGAGACCCGCCGCGTCCGCACGCTGAACGCCACCGCCGCGGCCGCCGCGGAGCAGCCGGCCCCGTCCGGCGGCGCGGCGCCTCAGCAGGGCACGTGAGGGTTCAGCCCCGGGCGCGCGCCACGATCGGGCGCAGGTCGTAGTCGAGGAACAGCTGGGCCGCCTTCTTGGTCACCGGGTCGCCGGGCTTGGCCCTCCTGCCGTTCGCCCACTGCACGTAGGCGTAGGCCACGTACCTGCCGCGGACGGTCGCCGCCGCGTAGCCGCCGGCCCGGTCGATGTCCGGTGAGCGTTTGCCCGCCATGCCGCGGAACCACTCGTACTGGGCGGGGTCGCCCGCCTTGCTCACGGCGATCGCCGCCGCCTTGGTCGGCATCACGGCGATCCCGGACGTGACGGCGAGCTTGCTCTCCGGGTCGATGTAGGTGGCGCGGACGATCTTGCGGCATTTCTCGCGCTGGAGGGCGGTGAGCATGGAGCCGCGGGCCGCGTACGCGACGTCGCGGTTGAGGGACCAGCGGTCCCGGGTGTAGGTGCGCCCGCCGAGCTGAAGGGTCGCGGCGGGGAAAACGTCGTGGAACCCCAGGTCGGCGGGGTCGGACTTCTCGTTGTTGATGTCCACGGGCCTGGACGTCGGGGACGGTGTGGCGGCCGGTGTCGACTGCGACACCGCTGGAGGCTCGGCCGCCTTGCGGTCGCCGGCCTCGTTGCCCGAACCCGTCTCGCCGATGAGGAACAGTGCGGCGGCCGCGGCGAGGACGAGCGCGGCGCCGCCGCCGATCAGCACCACCCTGCTCTTGTTCGCGCCGTGGCCCGGGCCGTCCTGCCGGGGCCGCCCGGGCGGCGGCGGGGTGTCGACCGGGACGCCGCCCTCGGCGTGGTAGATCGGAGTGATGACCGGCGGCTGCCCGTCGACGGCCGTGTCGTCGGGGGCCTGCTCGGTCTGCGGGAACGGGCCGCTGCCGGTGGGCGGTACGACGCCGGGCGGCAGGATCGCGTCCGGGACGAGCACCGGCGCGAGCGTGGAGGCCGCGTCCTCCGCCTGCCTGGCCTTCTCGAACGCCGAAAGCGGGGTGGGAGCGTCCTCCACGGCCTCGGCCGCCACGGGGTCGTCCACGACGGTCTTGTCCGGGGCGTCGCCGGCCGGGTCGTCCTCCTGCGCCGCCTCGTCCGCCGCCGGGATGGGCTGGAAGCCGTCCGGATCGGTGTCGTCGGTCGAGAGCGGGCGCTGGACGATCGGCTCGGCGGGAACGGCCCGGCGGGAGTCGACGCTGGGTACGCCCTTCCCGGCGACCAGGGTCCCGGGCGGGGGGAGGGTGACCACGGGGACGACCTCGCCGGCCTCGCCCTCGGGCTCGGCTTCGAGTTCGGCCTCGGCCTCCGCCAGAAGGTCGGATACGGGTGCGATGGCGTCCGCCTCGTCCTCCATCACGGGCGCGGAGAGGAACTCCGGCTCGCGCGGGGGCTCGTCGGCCGGGCGGGCGGTGCCCGCGGATTCCGCGGCCCACCAGGGGGCCTCCAGGCCGAAGGCGGGGAGCTTGAGGGAGGCGGACTCGGCCGCCGGCGATTCGCCGGTGGCCTCGTCGGTGGTCTCCCGGGCGTCTTCAGGTCCAGACATAAGCAGTGAGGGTATTCATACAGGTCACTTTTGGAGGGGCTTGCCTTCGGTTTCCCTGTAGTGCAAGGCCAGCGACAGGTTGCTGCCCTTGACCATCTGCGTTCCGAAGACCCGGACGGCCGCATGGTACTTGCTGGAAATCTTCTTTCCGTCCGGCCGCTGTACCCACGTCATGATGACGTAGTGGCCGCGCACCTGCGAGGTGCCGAGCGCCTCGCCCTTGCCGTTGGTCTTGGAGACGCCCTTGCCGGGCAGCGCCTGCAGGAACGCGTCCTTGGCGCCCGCGGCCTTGACGGCCTTCTTGGCCGCCGCCTCGTTCTGCAGGTTGAACACGCCGACCGTGCCGATGAGGGAGCCGTTGCTCAGCGCGTAGGTGGCCCGCAGGGCCTGCGTGCAGCGGCCCTTCTTGAGCGCCTTGTCCAGGGAAGCGCCGCCGGCGACGTCGGTGCAGCTCTTCTTCGCGTTGACGGCGGTCCGCACGTACTTCAGGCGTCCCGACTTGAACTTCCCCTTGCCGAAGACCTCCTTGAGCGTCAGCGGCGTGGGGTCGGTGGTGCGGCTCTGCAGCTTCACCGGCGCCAGCACGGGTTCCGTCGGGCTCGGTGTCGGCTTGGGCTGGTTGGACGCCGCCTGGTCCGGTGTCTTCTTCGGCTTGGAGTCGTCCTTCAGCATCGACGACAGCCCGACGCCGCCGCCAATGAGGAGGATCCCGGCGACCGCCGCGCCCCCGATGATCAGCGGGAGGTTGCGGCGCCGTCCGGGCGGTGTCGGCCCGCCGGAGGGCCCGCCGGACGGGCCGGGCGGCACGCCCTCGTAAGAGCCGTAGGCGTCCTCGCCGGGCGCGTTGCCCGGGGCGGGCTCGGCGCCCCACGCCGGTGGCTGCTCGGACCAGGTGGCGGTCTGCTCGCCTGGTCCTCCGGGCCCCCCGCCGGCGAACGCGTCCCTGCCGAACGGCTCCCCGCCCAGTGGTTCCTGACCGAACGCCTCCTGGCCGGGCGGCATCGCACCTGGCCCCTCGTCGCGTGGTGCGAAGGGGGCTTCGTCGTTGTCGTGGCCGTACGGCGGCGCTTCGGCTCCGGGTCCGTACGGCGCGTGCGGCGACTGCCGGGGAGGCCAGTCGCCGGGTCTGCCTTGATCGCCCGGGTAACCCATGCGTTGGACCTTACCGTTCCTCGTTCAGGGCTCTGGACCTTCGAGACACCCACCATGACATGGGGGCGAACCGGACGCCGGTGATTTGCGGAAGGTCATGTCCCCTGGGAGGGACGGGGTCACTTCCAGCCGAAGTCCTGCGTCCACAACGGGCCGCCGGGCCCCGAGGCCATCCCGACGCCGATGGCGCGCAGGCCGCAGTTCAGGATGTTGGCCCGGTGGCCCGGGCTGTTCATCCAGCCCTTCACGACGGCCGAGGCGGTCGGGTAGCCCTTGGCGATGTTCTCCGCGCCGGGGCTGCTGTACCCGGCGTCCTCCATCCGCTTCCACGGGCTGTCGCCGTTGCGGGACGCGTGGTCGAAGTAGTCGTTGGCCGCCATGTCCGCGGAGTGCTTGCGGGCCGCGACGACGAGCCGCTGGTCGATGCGCAGCGCCTTGCACCCGTTCTTGGCACGCTCGGCGTTGGTCAGCGACACGACGGCTGCCTCGGTACTGGTCGATCCGCCGGTGTTGCCCGTGGTGCCGCCCCCGCTCGACGGCGGCTCGTCCGATCCGGACGGACTGCTGGACTTCGACGGCTCGGCCGAGGTGCTCTTTGGCGGGTGGATCGCCTTCAGCGGCGGCGTCGGCTCCTCCGACGGCGGCGCGGGGGCCGCCGTGGGGCCGCTCTTGCCGTCGCCCGTGCCCGTCGGGGCATCCGTGCCGGTCCCCTCCACCGGGTCGCTCTGCGGCCCGGGCGGGATCTCGGCGGACGGGCTCCGCTCCGGTGCGGACGCGGAGGTCTTCTCCGACCGGAGTCCGGGCAGGACGAGCCGGTCGATCGCGACGCCGAAGCCGATAGCGAGGCCGGACGCGGTGACGACGGCCACGATCGCGGTGGCGCTCTTGCCCCGGGACCGCTTGCGTCCCGGCGGGCCGCCGTTCCCGGACGCGCCGCCGGACGTGCGGCGCCGCCGCGGCGGCGGAGCGGAGCGGGCACGCGACGGACCGCTGGCGACGAGCTCGTCACGGTACGGAGGCGTCCCGTCGCGTGCGGGGACGTCGCGGGGAGCGGGGCCGCTCTGCCCGGCATGGCCGGGCCGGCGGCGTCCGGCTGGATCACCTGGTCTGCGGGGAGTGGACAGCGGGGGCTCCCGGGTGCGGGCCGGCGTGAGCCGGCGTGGACCGGTCGCCCGGCACCATATCCCGATATGACCCCGGGTTACTAAGATCCCCCAAGAAAGATCAATATCGCTACATTCTGTGATCGACGGGCCGCCGACTGTCTCCTTTCTGGTGCGGATACCGGAATGCCGCATGGCCGGGGGTGCGGCCGGGGGTGTGATCGCGGCTTGTTTTGACCCGTACACGCGCGGCCGAGTATCCTGCGTGTTTGTTGTGTGCGTTGACGCCTGCCCGCGCGGGCGGCAGTGAACGCGACGACGTGCCGGTGTGTCCCGAGCAAGCGCCTTTCGCGGTGTCGTGCGGGCCCCGGCCTCCCGGAGCGCCAGGTCGGACTTAGGTCTCTGATCGGCGCGAGCAGGATCGAAACCGCTGAGAGGTGGCGCTCGCCCACGATGGGGGAGCGAGGATCGACACCGCTGACAGGTAGCGTTCGCCCGCCTGGGGGACCGCTGAGAGTCGACAGAAACGAAGGCTTACGACCGTGCGCACGTACACCCCTAAGCCCGCTGACGTCCAGCGTCAGTGGTACGTCATCGACGCGACCGATGTCGTGCTGGGCCGTCTCGCCAGTCAGGTCGCGCAGTTGCTTCGGGGTAAGCACAAGCCGATCTACGCGCCGCATCTGGACACCGGTGACTTCGTCGTCATCGTGAACGCCGACAAGGTGTCGCTGTCCGGCAACAAGGCGGAGCGGAAGAAGGCGTACCGGCATTCCGGTTACCCCGGTGGCCTGCGCTCGATGACCTACACCGACCTGCTGGCCAAGCACCCCGAGCGGGCCGTCGAGAAGGCGATCAAGGGCATGCTGCCCAAGAACTCCCTCGGCCGGAAGATGTTCGGCAAGGTGAAGGTCTACGCCGGGCCCGACCACCCGCACCAGGCGCAGAAGCCGGTGCCGTTCGAGATCACCCAGATCAGCCAGATCAAGAAGTGACACCCCGCGCACGAGCCGATCGTGCGCACCGGAACGAGGCCGCCGGGGCACCCGCAGGACGGGCCAGCCGCCCTGGCTAGAACACCCCAAGGAGAACCGTGGACGACACCACCGGCGCCGAGCAGGCCGCCGAAGCCGAGTCGTACGAGGACGCGCCGTCCGAGTACAGCACCGAGACCCCCGAGGCCGCCGGCGAGGGCTACCTCGGCCAGCCGGTCGCGACCGGCCCCTCCGCCGGCACCGGCCGCCGCAAGCAGGCCATCGCGCGGGTCCGCATCGTCCCCGGCAGCGGCCAGTGGAAGATCAACGGCCGCACGCTGGACCAGTACTTCCCGAACAAGGTGCACCAGCAGATCGTGAACGAGCCGTTCGTGCTGCTGGGCCTGGAGGGCCAGTTCGACGTGCTCGCGCGCGTGAACGGCGGCGGCACCACCGGCCAGGCCGGTGCGCTGCGCCTCGGCATCTCCCGCGCGCTGCAGTTCGCGAACATCGAGCACCGCCCGGCGCTGAAGAAGGCCGGCTTCCTCACCCGCGACGCGCGGGTGCCGGAGCGCAAGAAGGCCGGTCTCAAGAAGGCCCGCAAGGCTCCGCAGTACAGCAAGCGTTGATCGACGGTACGAGCCGTCGCACCCCGTGGCTTCTCCGCGCCCGGCCAGCATGGCCGGCGCGCCCGGGTGCGGCGGCTCGTCCGCTTTTCCGGGGTGACCCCTCTTCGACCGGGAGTTGAACTGTGGCTCGTCTGTTCGGGACCGACGGCGTGCGCGGGCTCGCCAACCGCGACCTCACCGCCGCGCTCGCCATGGACCTGTCCGTCGCGGCGGCGCGGGTGCTGGGCGAGCGGGGCGCGTTCAAGGGGCACCGGCCGGTGGCGGTGGTCGGCCGTGATCCCCGGGCGTCCGGCGAGTTCCTGGAGGCGGCCGTCGTGGCGGGCCTCGCGAGCTCCGGGGTGGACGTGCTGCGCCTCGGCGTCCTGCCGACCCCCGCGGTCGCGCACCTGACCCACGAGTTGGACGCCGACCTCGGCGTGATGCTGTCGGCGTCGCACAACCCGGCCCCCGACAACGGCATCAAGTTCTTCGACCGCAGCGGCCACAAGCTCGCCGACGAGATCGAGGACCGGATCGAGGCCCGGCTCGGCGAGGTGTGGGACCCGCCGACCGGCGCCGGCGTCGGCCGCGTCCGGGAGGCGCACGGTGCGGTCGAGCAGTACGTGGCGCACCTGCTGTCGACCGTCCCGGTGTCGCTGGACGGGCTGCGCGTCGTGGTCGACTGCGCGAACGGGGCGTCCAGCGACGTGGCGCCGGAGGCGCTGCGCCGGGCCGGCGCCGAGGTCTTCACGATCGGGACGGCCCCGGACGGCCTGAACATCAACTCCGGCTGCGGCTCCACGCATCTGGAGGCGCTGCAGAAGGCCGTCAGGGAGCACGGCGCGGACGTGGGCATCGCCAACGACGGCGACGCCGACCGCTGCCTGGCCGTGACCGCGACCGGCGAGGTCGTGGACGGCGACCAGATCATGGCGATCCTGGCCCTGGACCTGCGCGAGTCGGGCGCGCTCGCCGCCGACACCGTCGTGGCGACCGTGATGTCCAACCTGGGGTTCAAGCTGGCCATGCGGGAGGCCGGGATCACCGTGGTGGAGACCGCGGTCGGCGACCGGTACGTCCTGGAGGCGATGAAGGAGGGCGGCTTCGGCTTCGGCGGCGAGCAGTCCGGCCACGTGATCATGCTGGACCACGCCACCACCGGCGACGGCGTCCTCACCGGCCTGCACCTGCTCGCCGCGATGGTCCGCCGCGGCCGCCCGCTGGACGAACTGACGAAGGTGATGACCCGGCTGCCGCAGGTGCTCGTCAACGTCAAGGACGTCGACAAGAACCGCGCGAAGACCTCGCCGGAACTGGCCGAGGCCGTCGCCGCCGCCGAGGAGGGGCTCGGCGACACCGGGCGCGTCCTGATCCGGCCCAGCGGCACCGAGCCGATGGTCCGCGTGATGGTGGAGGCCGCCTCCGAGGACCAGGCCCGGTCGGTGGCCGAGCACCTCGCCGGCGTGGTGCGCTCGGCGCTCGGCTAACGCTCGTCGATCTCCAGGCGGCCGACCTTCAGGTGCCTGATCTCGACGGTCCCCGCCTCCAGATGGGCGATGACCGCCCGCTTCACGACGAGCTTGCCGATCGCGACCGCGCCGACGGCGAGCGCGCCGACCGCCATCGACCCGAGCGCCAGCGAGCCGAGCCCGTTACCGAGCCGCAGCGTGAGACCGGTCGCGGACGCGCCGGTGACCTCGGCGCCGGTGGCCCGCGCCCCGACGCCCCGCTCCGTCCGCACCCGCACCCGCTCGTCCGTGGCGTCGTCCGCGCCCTCGATGCCGTTACCGCCTGATTCGCTGCTCATCCGACGAGCATACGAGGCCTCAGCACCGCCCGAGGAAGTTCTGGAGGGCGTCGTGGTCGGGGCGGGTGACCGGGAGCGAGTACTTCTCGGCCACCGCGATGTACTTGATCGCGTAGACGCACTGGAAGCCCTTCTGCGGTTTCCATTCGCCGGGGCCGGAGTCGCTCTTCTGCTGGTTCGGCACGCCCCAGACGGCGAGCAGGTTGTCGCGGTCGTTGGCGAACTGCTCGCGCCTGTCCTCGCTCCACCTGGACGCCCCCATCCGCCAGGCGAGGGCGAGGGGGTAGACGTGGTCGATCTGCACCTTGGCGGCGTCCTTCTTCGCGAAGGTGATCTCCTTGCCGCTGTAGGGGTCGTCCAGGTGGCCGGCCAGGACGATGCAGCGGCCCTTCTTCTCGACCTTCGTCAGGTCCCGGGCGAGGACGTCGTTGCGCTGGTCGCAGCCGTTGTGGTCGGTGTCCTTCCAGCGGGTGCCGAACTTGTCGCGCTTGTAGCCGTCGCCGTCGCCCTCCGAGGCGAGGCGCAGGCCCGAAAGGTCCTTGCGGGCCCGGGCCTCCGCTCCGGGCGCGGGCTTGGCGCCCGACGACGGCGACCCCGTCTCCGAGAGCCCCGCGCTTCCCTCACAGCCCGCCGTGACCAGCGGGACGGCGACCGCGAGCGCCACCGCGGCCGTCCGTACCGCGGTCACCGGCACCGGCGTCCGTGCCATGCCCTCACCGCCCTGGGGTTATCTGTCGATTTTTGCCACCATGCAGGCAAATAACCGATCAAAGCGTAGGACTGGCGTCCGCGCTACGGCGCCCCGCCGTTTAGGGCACGATTGGCCCGTGCTGCATCTCAGAGCGATCGTCCCGGCGGACCACACGGACGAGGTGTGCGCCGTTCTCGCCGACTGCGCCGGGGCCACCAACGTGGTCGTCCTCGAAGGCGCCGCGCGTGCCCCGAGCGGCGACCTCGTGACCGCCGACATCGCCCGCGAGGCCGCGAACGAGGTGCTGGACGCGCTCCGCGCGCTCGGCGTCGACCGGGACGGCTCCATCGCCCTCGACAAGGTCGACCTGACGCTGTCGCAGCGCGCCGATCTCGCCAAGGAGCTGGCGCCCGGCCACGGCGACGACGCCGTCGTCTGGGAGGAGCTGGACCGGCAGGTCACCGAGGGGACGGCACTGACCTGGTCGTTCGTCGCGTTCCTCGCGCTCGCCACGCAGCTGGCCGGGATCGCCGCGCTGATCGACTCGCCGGTGCTGGTGGTCGGCGCGATGGTCCTCGGGCCGGAGTTCGGCGCCGTGGCGGCGATCTGCTACGGCCTCGTCCGGCTGCAGCCGGGCCGGATCGCCGAGGCGGTGCGGGCGCTGCTGGTCGGGTTCGCCGTGGCGATCGTGATCACCTATGTGTGCGCGCTGGTCAGCCGGTGGATCGGCGTGATCGAGCTGGACCGGCTGCCGGCCGAGCGGCCTCTCACCGCGTTCATCTACAGCCCGGACCGCTGGTCGTTCATCGTCGCGCTGCTCGCCGGCGCGGCCGGGGTCCTGTCGCTCACCGCGGGCAAGTCGTCGGCGCTGGTCGGGGTCTTCATCTCCGTCACCACCGTGCCCGCCGCCGGCAACCTCGCGGTCGCGATGGCGCTCCGGCACGGCAGCGAGATCACCGGCTCGCTGCTCCAGCTCGCCGTCAACTTCGCCGGGATGATCATCGCCGGGGCGCTGACGCTGCTCGTCCAGCGGGCGCTGTGGTCGGCCGTGCTGCGGCGGCGGAGCGAAAGGTCGGCCGTTCGGGGAACTTAGGTCGATCCGGCATCGGACCAAAGGCTGCCCCTCATCGCCCTTTAGGGTGACGTGCGGCACGTCGCCGGGGACTAGGTTCGAAGTATGCCGATCATCGCCACCCAGGGCCTGACGATGAGGTTCCCCCGGGTGACCGCCCTGGACGACCTCTCCGTGGCCGTCGAACCCGGAGTCGTCGGGCTGGTCGGCGCCAACGGCGCCGGCAAGTCGACGCTCATCAAGATCCTGCTCGGGCTGCTGCCGCCGACGTCCGGCACCGCGACCGTGCTGGGCCTCGACATCGCGCGCGAGGGCCTGCGGATCCGGGAGAGCGTCGGGTTCATGCCCGAGTACGAGTGCCTGCCCCCGGACGTGTCCGCGACCGAGTTCGTCGTGCACATGGCCCGGATGTGCGGGCTGCCGCCGACCGCGGCCCGAGAACGCGCGGCCGACACGCTCCGGCACGTCGGCCTGTACGAGGAGCGGTACCGCCCCATCGGCGGCTACTCCACGGGCATGCGGCAGCGGGTGAAGCTGGCGCAGGCCCTCGTCCACGACCCGAAGCTCGTCTTCCTGGACGAGCCCACCAACGGCCTGGACCCGGCCGGGCGCGACGAGATGCTCGACCTGATCCGCCGGATCGGCGCCGAGTTCGGGATCAGCGTCCTCGTCACGTCCCACCTGCTGGGCGAGCTGGAGCGGGTCTGCGACCACGTCGTCATCATCGACGGCGGCAAGCTGCTGCGCTCGCAGGCGGTCGAGGCGTACACGGCCGAGAGCGGCGTCCTCACCGTCGAGGTGGACGAGGGGCGCGACACCCTCGGGCAGCACCTCTACGACCAGGGCGTGACCGTCCATCCGGAGGGCCGGTTCCTCGTCGTCGACATCGCGGGCGAGCAGACCTACGACCTGATCCGCGACGGCGTCGCCGACCTAGGGCTGCGGCTCATCCGGCTGGAGCAGCGCCGCCACCACATCGAAGAGGTCTTCCAGACGCCGGCCGCGCCGCCGCCGCCCGCCGGAACCGTCCAGCAGGGGGCGCCCCGATGAGCACGAGCACGATCCACGACATCGGCTACCGCCACTACGACGGCCGCCGCAACGGCCGCGCGTACGTGCTGCGGTCGCTGTACGTCCACAACCTGCGCGCCGCCTACGGCCTCGGCCGTCCGGCGCGCGCCAAGGTGATGCCGTTCCTGCTGGCGGCGATCATGCTGCTGCCGGCCGCCGGGTCGGTCGCGGCGTTCGCGTTCAGCAAGCAGGAGGACGCGCTGTTCCGCTACTCCTCCTACGTCGTCATCATGCAGGTCATCGTGGCGATCTTCCTGGCGACGCAGGCGCCGGTGCTGGCCTCGCGGGAGGTGCGCTTCCACGTCATCCCGCTGTACTTCTCGCGACCGGTCGGCCATCTCGACTTCGTGCTGGCCAAGGGCGCCGCGATGGCGACCGCGCTGTTCGCGCTGATGGCGGTGCCCGTCACCGTCCTGTACGTCGGCGGCCTGATCGCCAAGATGCCGGACCCGGGCGAGCAGGTGCTCAAGTACCTGGGCGCCCTGGTCGGCTGCGTGCTGTTCGCGCTCGTGCTGGCCGCGATCGGGATGGTGGTCGCGGCGTTCACCCCGCGGCGCGGCTTCGGGGTCGCGGCCGTCATCGCCGTCTACATGATCAGCGCCGCGTTCGTCGGGGCCGTCCAGGGGATCGCCGAGGCGCAGACGAACTTCACCCTCCAGGGCTGGGCGGGGCTGTTCACGCCGTTCAACCTGGTGGACATCGTCCAGGTCAGGCTGCTGGGCGCGCAGACGTCCTCGCCCGGGGTGCCGTCCGGGATCGCCGGCGGCGCCGTCGCGCTGGCGTTGTGCGCCGTCATCGTGCTCGGCTCGGTCGCGGTGCTGTACCGCAGGTTCCGGAAGGCGGGCCTCTCATGAGTGAGCGAAGCGAGGCGGGGGGTGTGGGGGGTCGTCCCCCCACAGGGAGCATGAGCGAGTTGGTTCTGGACAACGTGTCCCGCTGGTACGGGAACGTCGTCGCGGTCAACGGCGTGTCGATGAAGGTTGGGCCGGGCGTCACCGGGCTTCTCGGCCCGAACGGCGCCGGCAAGTCGACGCTGATCCACATGATGGGCGGGTTCCTGGCGCCGTCGTCGGGCTCGGTCACCCTGGACGGGACGCCGATCTGGCGGAATCCGGGCATCTACCGCAGCCTGGGTCTCGTCCCGGAGCGCGAGTCGGCGTACGACTTCCTCACCGGCGAGCAGTTCATCCTCGCGATGGCCAAGCTGCACAAGCTGCCCGACCCGGGCGCCGCCGCCCGCCGCGCCATCGGCCTGGTGGAGATGGACTACGCGGCCGGACGCCCGATCGGCAACTACTCCAAGGGCATGAAGCAGCGCATCAAGATGGCGTCGGCACTGGTGCACGACCCGCCCGTGCTGCTGCTGGACGAGCCGTTCAACGGCATGGACCCGAGGCAGCGCCTCCAGCTGATGGACCTCATCCAGCGGATGGCCGCCGAGGGCCGCACGATCCTGTTCTCCTCGCACATCCTGGAGGAGGTCGAGCGGCTCGCCAGCCACATCGAGGTGATCGTGGCGGGCCGGCACGCCGCGTCCGGCGACTTCCGCAAGATCCGGCGGCTGATGACCGACCGGCCGCACATCTTCCTGGTCCGATCGTCCGACGACCGCCGGCTCGCCGCCGCGATCATCGCGGACGGCTCGGCCCGCAGCGTCCAGCTCACCGACAAGGGCCTGCAGATCGAGGCGGTCGACTTCCAGCGCTTCACCTGGCTGCTTCCGCAGGTCTCGCGGGACGCCGGGGTGCGGCTCTGGGAGGTCTCCCCCGCGGACGAGTCCCTCGAAAGCGTCTTCTCCTATCTGGTGGCCCGATGAACGGCACAATCGCGATGATCACGTTCCGGGCGATGCTCGGCCGCAAGCGCGCGCTGCTCCTGCTGGTGCTGCCGCTGCTCCTGCTGGTCCTGGCGGTCGCACTGCGCGTGACCGGCAACGACGACCTGGACATCTCGGCGAACGTCCTGCAGAAGTTCGGCCTGGCGACGCTGCTGCCGCTGCTCGCGCTGATCGCCGGCACCGGCGTGATCGGGCCGGAGATCGACGACGGCCAGATCATGTACGTGCTGACCAAGCCGATCCCGCGCGAGGTGATCGTGCTGACGAAGCTGGCCGTGGCGATCGTGCTGGTGACGGTCTTCGCAGTGGTCCCGACGCTGCTGGCGGGCCTCGTCCTGACCGGGACGACCGCGCAGATGACGCCGGCGTTCACGGTCGGGGTCCTGGCCGGCGGCGTCGCCTACAGCGCGGTGTTCGTCGCGCTCGCGGTCGCCAGCCGCAACGCCGTCACCATCGGCCTGCTGTACGCGCTGGTGTGGGAGACGCTGCTGGGCAGCTTCGCGCCGGGCGCGAAGTCGGCGTCCATCCAGCAGTGGTCCCTGTCGGTCATCGACGCGCTCACCGGGGCCTCGCCGGTCAAGTCGACGGTCGACCTCCCGCTGGCCATCGGCCTGCTGGTCGCGGTCACGCTCATCGGGGCGTTCCTGGCCACCTTCCGGCTCCGCTCGCTGCCGGTCGCCAGCGCCGACTAGCGGGGTAGGAGGCCGCGGTCCATGGCGACGACGACGGCGTGGGTGCGGTCGCTGACGTCCAGCTTCGCGAAGACGCGGAGGAGGTGCGTCTTGACGGTCGCCTCGGCGATGACGAGCCGCCGGCCGATCTCGGCGTTGGACAGGCCGTCGGCGACCGCCCGCAGCACGTCGATCTCCCGGGCGGTCAGCGCGGCCTGCTCGGGGCGGCGCATCCGGGCGACGAGCTTTTCCGCGACGCGCGGGGCGAGGACGGTCTCGCCCCGCGCCGCCGCGTGGATGGCGTCCACGAGCTGGTCGCGCGTGGTGTCCTTGAGCAGGTAGCCGATGGCGCCGGCCTCGATCGCGCGCTCGATCTCGGTGTCGGTGTCGTAGGTGGTGAGGACGAGGACGCGGGTCCCGGTCGAGCCGATCCGGGCGGTGGCGGCGACCCCGTCCAGCACGGGCATCCGCAGGTCGAGCAGCGCGACGTCGGGCCGGAGCCGCTCGGCGAGGGCCACCGCCTCGCGGCCGTCGCCCGCCTCGCCGACGATCTCGATGGTGGGTTCGGCGGCCAGCAGCGCGACGACGCCGGCGCGCATGACCGTGTGGTCGTCCACCACGATGATCCTGAGTTTCCCGGTCATGTCATGCCTTCGCGGGGATCATGGCGAGGATCCGGGTCCCGTCGCCGGGGGAGCTGGTCACGGTGAGCTCGCCGCCCAGCTCGGCGAGGCGGCGGCGCATGCCGTCCAGGCCGAAGCCGCGGGACTCCGCCACGACGAAGCCGCGCCCGTCGTCGGTGATCTCCAGTTCCACGACGTGGGGATGCCGTTCGAGGACGACCCCGACCGTGGAAGCGGCGGCGTGCTTGCGGACGTTCGCGAGCGACTCCTGGGTGCAGCGCAGCAGCGCGATCCGGGTCGTCTGGTCGCAGTCGACGTCCGGCAGGTCGGCGGTGACGGTGAGCCCGGTGTCCTCGGCGAACCGGTCGAGGGTGCGGCGCAGCGTCCGGGCCACGGACCCCGGAGCGACCTCGCCCTGCGACGCCGCCCCGACGAGGACGCGCGCCTCGGCGAGGTTCTCCCGCGCGGTCTGCTCGATCGAGACGAGCTGCTGGGCGCTTCTGCCCGGATCGGAGCCGAGGCCGTTCCGGGCCGCCTCCGCCAGGACGACGATGGACGCGAATCCCTGCGCGAGCGTGTCGTGGATCTCCCGGGCGAGGCGTTCGCGCTCGTCGGTGGCGCCCTGCCGGCGCTGCGCCTCGGCGAGCCGCCGCTCGGCGTCGGCGAGGTCCGCGGCGAGGAGGCGGGCGCGTTCGTCGTGCCGCCCGACGACCCGGTGCATCCACAGCCCGAACAGGATCCCGGCCGCGGACCCGACGACCGCGGCGATGGAGTTGCCGCTGAGGTGCTCCCCGTCCGGGGCCGTCCGGGCCGCGTCGGCGGCGACCGTGGCCGCGGTGACGGCGCCGCTGAGGACGACCGCGCGCCGAGGGCTTCCGGCGAAGATCCAGAAGTGCGGGAGCGAGACGATGAGCAGGGACGCGGCGCCGTCCATCAGGTAGGAGACGGCGCCGATCCCCGCGATGAGCGCGCCCAGGAACGTGTTGCGGCGGAGTGCCGGGTTCCCGGGGAACGTCCCCGTGATCGGATAGCAGAGCCCGAGCATTGACAGCAGCGCCATCGTGGCCGACCTGGTGGACTCCGGCTGGTCCCACACCGCTATCGCGGGCGGGACCAGCCCGAACAGCACCCAGGCGGCGACGTACCACCTGCGGAGCGCCCGTTCCTGGGGCCGTTCGCCGGGCTGCGTCACGCCGATCAGCCTACGTTCTGCAGCGCCCGCCCCGCCGCGTCGTCCGTGGTCCGCCGGATGCTCCGCGACGGCCACCAGCACCGGTCGCCGAGCAGCAGCATCAGCGCGGGCAGGATCATGATGCGGATGACGGCGGCGTCCAGCAGGACGGCCACCGCCAGCGCGAAGCCCATCTGCTTCAGCTCGATGACGTGGACGAAGACGAAGCTGGTGAACACCGTCACCATCACGAACGCGGCGCTGGTCACCACGCTCGCCGAGCCGCCGACCCCGTCCAGCACGGCCTGCCGCGTGGGGACGCCGCGCAGCGCCGCCTCCCGGATCCGGCTGATGACGAACACCTGGTAGTCCATCGACAGCCCGAACAGGATCACGAACAGGAACAGCGGGACGCGGGAGCCGATCGACCCGGTGGAGGTGAAGTCGAGCAGGCCCTCCGCCCACGTCCCCTGGAACACCAGGGTCAGCAAGCCGAGCGCGGCGCCCGCCGACAGCATGTTCAGCACCACGCCGATCAGCCCGAGGACCACCGACCGGAACGCCCAGACGGTCATCGCGAACGTCACCAGCAGCAGCCCCCCGATGACGAACGGCAGCTTGCTCTTCTGATGGTCGGGGTAGTCGGCGTAGCGGGCCACGTCGCCGGTCACGGCGGTCTCGACGCCGAGCTTCCCGACCGTCGCGGGCACGTACTCGCCGCGGACGTGGTCCAGGGACCGCTGCGCCTCGTCGGTGCTGACGTGGTGGGGCACCGCGAGTTCGAGCAGGCTGATCCGCCGGTCCGCCGAGGTGCGCAGTTCGGATGTCCCGGCGAGAAGCGGGTCGCTCCCGGCCCGCGCCGCCAGGTCGCGCAGGGCGGCCTGCACTTCGTCCGCGCGGTCGGCGTCCGCCTTGACGACCACCTGGTGCATCGACTTCAGCTCGGGGAACGCCGCGTTCAGCCGGTCATAGACCTGCATCGCGGGGATCTCCCGCGGGTGGCTGTCGCGCCCCATGTCGGTCAGGTTGAAGTTCAGCAGCGGCGCGGCCAGCGCCAGCATCGCCAGCACCGAGACGGCCAGCGTCGCCGCCGGGTGCTTGCCCGTGGGACGCAGCATCGCCTTCGTGATCCGTCCGCCGCCGGTCCTCGGCGCCTTCGGGGCCCGGCCGCGCCGGGCCGCCCGCCGCTCCGCCCAGCCGCCGAGCTTCGCCAGCACGGCGGGCAGGACGGTCAGCGAGCTGACGACCGCGACCAGCGTGACGACGATCGCGGCGGTGGCGATCGAGGAGAAGATCACATCGTCCGCCAGGTACAGCGTCGCGCTCGACGCGGCGACCGCGAGCCCGGACATCACGACCGAACGCCCGGACGTCGCCGCCGCGATCTCCACCGTCGCCCGCGCGTTCAGCCGGCCGCCCGACCGGGCCCGTTCCTCCCGTTCCCGCTTGAGGTAGAAGAGCGTGTAGTCGACGCCGACCGCCATGCCGATCAGCAGGATCACGCTGGCGCCGATGCCGGCGTCCGGGAACACGTGCGAGGCGAGCATCGACAGGCCGATCGCCGCCGCGATCGACGTGAGCGCGAGCACCACCGGTACGACCGCCACCGCGAAGGACCCGAACACCACCAGCAGCGTGACCAGCGTGATCGGCAGGGCGATCACCTCGGTGCGGGCGAGGTCGCGGCCCTGCAGCTCGCCGACGCCCTTGCTGATGGACGGGCTGCCCGTCTCCTCCACCTTCACGTCCGGATGGGCCGCCCGCACGGCGGCCGTCTGAGCCTGCAACGGCTCGACGTGGTCCTTGCCCTGGAGCTCGGAGCCCTTCAGGGTCACGTCCACGCGCAGCGCCGTGCCGTCCTTCGACCGCACCGGCGCGGACACCGACTCGACCTCCGGGAGCCGTTTCATCCGCGCGGCGGCGTCCCGCGCCGCCGCGCCGGCCGCGGCCCCGCCGCCGGTGATCAGCACACGCTCGACGGGCTTCTGCTGCAGCCCGCCCTCGGCGGCCATCGCCTCGGCCCGGCCGGCCTCGCCGATCCGGAAGTCCTCGGTCGTGGCGGCGTGCCCGCCGACCGCGACTCCGACGCCGAGGCACAGGACGACGAACAGGAACCAGGCGGCGATCCCGCGCCAGGGGTGCCCGGCGCTCCACCGGGCCATGCGTACGGTGAGATTCGTCATGCGAGAAATGCTCGCCGCGAGCCCCTGTCCGGCATGAGCCTCGACCGGTTGAACCCGCCGTCCACCGATCGGTGGACGCCGGCCGCCCGTCAGCCGGTGACGCGGGTCAGCTCGGCGATGACCTCGGACGCGGTGACCTGGTCGAGCGCGCCGAACGGGAGCGCCTTTCCGGAGTACCGGCCCGTCATGAGCATGACGTACTGGATCGTCTGCTCCGCGTACTCCTCGGGGTCCATGACGCGGATGCCCGGCTCGAAGGCGACCATCACGTGCCGGTCGTCCGGCGTCATGAGGTTCACCTGGCGGCGGAACCCGCCGGTCTCCTTCTCGCCGAGCTCCCAGCCGCGGGACGTCATGCCGAGGAACCTGCCGAAGTGGGCGGTGCGCCCCTCGAAGCGCGTCAGCCGGTCCGCGTCGCGTTCGTCGTCCGCGAGCGTGTGCGCGGGCCGTCCGAGCTGCGGGAACGGCTGGAGGATCTCGTAGTCGGCGAGGACCGGCGCCCAGGCCGCCACGGCGTCCGCGCCGAGCAGGATCGGGTGCGGCAGGGTCACGCGGGCGTCCGGCGGAAGGGTGAACTCGTCGTCGTGGACGTCGGCGAGGGAGCGGTCCTCGGCGACCCGGAAGGCGGCCTCGCCGGCGGACCACACCAGGCGCCGTGCGATGTGGCACATCAGCGGGTGGCCGACGAAGATGGCGCGGAACTCCTCCGGCGTCCAGGAACGCCCTGTGACCATCGCCCTTTCCAGGCGCTTGATCTGGTCGGCGGCGACCGTCCGGGCCTCCTTCTTGAGGTCGGCGAACCTCTTGTAGGCGACCGGCGCGAGGGTGTCGTCGTCCTTGACGCCCGGCTTGGGCAGCGTCTTGCGGGGCTTGCCGTCCTCGTCGGTCACGAACGGCTTGAGCTGCTCGTCGAAGCCGACGACGAACCTGCGCGGGCCGTAGTCGAGCGTCATCGAGCCCTCGGGGTCCAGCCCCAGGCCGGGAACGAGCCGGTCGGCCAGCTGCTCGGAGGTGAGCCCGCGTTCCTTGGCGATGCGGTCGAGACCGCTCTGCGCGTTCCGCCGGATCCTCGCCGGGTCCTGCGCCTTGCGCGCGAGATGGTGCAGATGGCGCAGCGCGGAGTCGGTGCCGAGGCGGGTGAACAGGTTCAGCGCGCTCGCCCCTCCCGCCTCCCACACGTACGCCTTCGACCATCGGGCGACGATCGGGGCGAGGCGGTCGGCGTTGCGATCGTCGCTCATATGGAACAGGGCGTGCTGGACGCCGGGCGAGGCCCAGAGCTTCGGGTGCCGGTCGGCCCGGTAGAGCTCCCAGACGAACTCGGCCAGCGAGGCGGGGTCCAGGTGCTCGGCGACGTGGGGGACGGCCGGATACGGCTTCCACGTGTCCGAGATGGACAGCATCGTGATGAAGTGCCGGGTCGCGGAGGCGGGCAGCGCCTGCTCCCGTCCCCGCATCAGGATCCGCGGCAGCCGCTCGGGATCCCATCCCTCCGGGACGTCCGGCAGCGGGTCGGGGTACCGGTCGAGCGGATCGGTGCGCAGCGCGGAGATCGCCTCCACGGCCTCGTCACCGAAGTGCCGGGCGGCCTCCACGAGCATCTCGTCGCCGTGCCGCTCGGCGACGTGCCGCACCGCCGCCTCCGCGAGCTCCCGTTTCGGACCGGGCTTGCGCAGCGCGTCCGGGATCGTCAGCCGGACCGCGTCCACCCCGTGCAGGGCGTACCAGGACTCCTGCGCCTCGTTGCCGCGGAACGAGGTGGGAGAAGGGTCGAAGTCCTTGATCATGGCTTGGGCGACGGCGTGGTCCAGGAAGGGGACGAGCGCGTACACGCTCCACTTCTGCTTCTTCACCTGGTGCATGACCAGCGGATACGCGGCCGTCCCGTGCCGTGCCACCGCGCCGCGGTCGGCGCCCAGATTCCAGAACCTGACGAAGGGATCCCAGTAGCGCTCGTCGGCGAGCAGCTTCTCACCCAGCTCCAGGGGGGCCTGCATGACCAGCCCGACGAACAGGGTCTCGAACCGCTTCTTGTCCCGCTTCAGCAGGTCGAGGGCGCCGTCGCCGGCGAAGAGCTCGGCGACCTCGCCCCAGTCGGTGTCCCCCGGCATGCGCTCGCCGTACTTGTACGGGTGATCAAGCCACTCGTCCCGCTGGCCGGGAGCCCAGCGGAGGACGGTCGGATCCTTGATCCTCCTCAGTTTGAGGACGGCGGGCTCGGTGGTCTTCCCGGGCACGGCCCACGGCGGCTCGACGAGCAGGCGGGGGAGGGCGCTCTCAGGGGCGTCTTCGATGTGGGGGGTCTCGGTCATCACTCAGGCCTGGCTCAGTTCCTTCGCGGCTTCCTTGAGGTCCTTGGCGGTGTCGATGGCACGCCAGTAGGCGCCCTGAGGAATCGGGTATCCCGCCAAGCGGCGCTCCCTGGCCAGTTGCGGGAACGTCGTGCGTTCGTGGTCCCCCTCGTCCGGGAGCAGCTCTGCGAAGTCCGGAGCGAAGACGTACAGGCCCGCGTTGATCTGGTACGGCGACGGAGGGGCCTCGATGAAGTCCAGGATTTGGCCGAATTCATTGGTCTCCACGGCGCCCCACGGCATGTTGGGCCGGGCCAGGGCCAGCGTGGCCGTCGCGCCTCGTTCCATGTGGAACGCCGCCATCTCCCGCAGGGAGAACCGCGTCCAGACGTCGCCGTTGGCGGCGTACCACGGCTCGTCGGGCTGCGGCAGCGCCTTCGCCGCGTACTTCAGGCCGCCACCGCGCCCCAGCGGCTCGTTCTCGACGACCGTGCTGGTCTTCATGGGCAGGTCGGCGCCGGCGAGCCACTCCTGGAGGACCTCGGCCAGGTGCCCGCAGGACACCACCACGTCCGTGACACCCTCCGACGCCAGCCACTCCAGCTGGTGGCCGATGATCGGCGTCCCGGTTCCGGGAATCTCCACCATCGGTTTGGGGCGGTCGTCGGTGTAGGGGCGCAGACGTGAGCCCTGGCCCCCGGCCAGGATGACCGCCTGCGTCACCTGACCCGCACGGTGGGAAGTCGTCATGGCGGTAAGGATAGGGGCCGGACCCGTGGCCGCCGGTGGCGAACCTGTTCGGTGGTGCTGTGGA
Organism: Spirillospora sp. CA-128828; assembly: GCF_050945415.1. Lineage (NCBI taxonomy): Bacteria > Bacillati > Actinomycetota > Actinomycetes > Streptosporangiales > Thermomonosporaceae > Spirillospora > Spirillospora sp. CA-128828. The sequence goes on along the minus strand of NZ_CP191986.1, from coordinate 8,711,024 downwards.
GGTGTGCCGTATCCCCTGGGGCCCGGCCGTGTTAGAACGGCCTGGGAGGGCATGATCGTTCCAATCCAGGGAGTGTGCCAATGTCAGTCTCGCGCCGTCAGCTCCTGGCAAGGTCCGGTGCGGTGGGAGCGGGGATCGCTTTCACCGGTGCCGTCGAGCAGTTGTTCGCGGGGGCCGCATCCGCCGCGCCGACCGGCGGCCGGGACGGGTACGGGCCGCTCGTGCCCGATCCGGAGGGGCTGCTGGACCTGCCCCGCGGGTTCCGTCACACCGTGCTTTCGCGTGAGGGCGAGCCGCTGCGGTCGGGGGAGGGGGCGGTCCCGAGCCACTGTGACGGCATGGCGGCGTTCCCCGGACGGGGACGGACGTGGCTCGTCCGCAACCACGAGAACCGTCCGGACGCGGAGCACCGGGTGCCGCCGGTCGAGGGCGTCACGTACGACCCGGGCGGCCTCGGCGGCTGCACCGCGCTGGAGGTCGGCGACGGGGGGCGCGTCCACACCGAGCGGGTCGCGATCGCCGGGACGGCCGTCAACTGCGCGGGCGGCCCGACCCCATGGCACACCTGGCTGACCTGCGAGGAGACCGAGGACAAGGCCGGCACCGGGAACTACACCAAGGACCACGGGTTCATCTTCGAGGTCGACCCGTACCGGCAGGGGCGGACGGTCCCCGAGCCGCTCACCGCGATGGGGCGGTTCGCGCACGAGGCGATCGCCGTCGACCCGCGCGACGGGACCGTGTACGAGACCGAGGACGCGTTCGAGAAGCCGTTCGGGCTGTTCTACCGGTTCCTGCCGGAGAAGCCGGAGGGCGGGTTCGGCAGCCTGCGGGCCGGTGGACGGCTTGAGGCGCTGTGCGTCCCGGACGTCCCGGACCTTTCGGTCGTGCAGGAGCCCGGCACCGTATTCGACCGCGTCGAGTGGAAGCGCGTGCCCGACCCGCTGGCGAAGGACACGCCGATCCGGTTCCAGGACTTCGGGTCGGGCGGCATCACGCACGCGCAGAAGCTGGAGGGCTGCTACTGGGGCGGCGACCGCGTCTACTTCGTGTCGAGCTTCGCGAAGACGGCGGACGGGTCGCGGGCCGGCCACTTCGGGCAGGTGTGGTCGTACGAGCCGCGCCGCCGCCGGCTCACGCTCGTGATCGTGTTCGGCCCGGACACCGACGTCCAGAAGCCCGGCGAGTCGCCCGACAACATCTGCCTGGCGCCGCAGGGTGGGCTGATGGTGTGCGAGGACGGGAACGGCGCCCAGCACGTGTTCGGCGTGTCCCGCCGCCGCACGGTGTACCCGATGGCCCGCAACCGGCAGAACATCGGCACCGACAGCGAGCCCGCATGGGGCGAGTTCGCCGGCGTCACGTTCGCCCCGGACAAGCGGACGATGTTCGTCAACGTCTACGAACCAGGCACCACCTTCGCCGTCACCGGCCCCTGGGGCCACTGACGCGCGGGCCGCCGGGCCCGGAAGAGGAGAGAGATCAGATTCGACGCAGCCTTACGCGCTGGACGGCGTGTTCGCGGTCCTTGTGGAGGACGAGGGTGGCGCGGGCGCGGGTGGGCAGGATGTTGGAGACGAGGTTGATCTCGTTGACGTCCCGCCACACACGCTGCGCGAACGCGGCGGTCTCGTCCTCGTCCAGTTCGTGCGCGTACTTGTGGAAGTAGGAGCGCGGGTCGGTGAACGCGGTGCGGCGCAGCGCGAAGAGCCGGTCGACGTACCACTGCCGGATGTCCTCGACCCGCGCATCCACATAGATGGAGAAGTCGAAGAAGTCGGACACGCCGAGGGTGCCGGGCGGCGGCGCCTGCAGCACGTTCAGGCCCTCGACGATCAGGATGTCGGGGCGCCGGACGGTCTGCGCCGCGTCCGGGACGATGTCGTACTCCAGGTGCGAGTAGACCGGGATCGACGCCTCCTCCGCGCCCGCCTTGATCGCGGAGACGAACCGGACGAGGGCGCGCCGGTCGTAGGACTCCGGGAACCCCTTCCGGTCCATGATGCCGCGCTCGGACAGAACGGCGTTCGGGTGGAGGAAGCTGTCGGTCGTGACCAGTTCCACACTCGGATGCTCGGGCCAGCGGGCGAGCAGGGTCCGCAGCAGCCGGGACGTCGTGGACTTTCCGACCGCGACGCTGCCCGCCACGCCGATGATGAACGGGGTGGGCCGCACCTCGCCGCCGAGGAAGCCGCTGACGGTGTCGCGGAGCCGCCCGTCCGACTGGAAGAACAGGGTGAGCAGCCGGGACAGCGGCAGGTACACCTCCTCGACCTCGGTGATGTCGATCGGGTCCCGCAGGCCGCGCAGGGCGTCCAGCTCACCCGGCGTCAGCGGCAGCGGGGTGTTCTCGCGCAGGCCGCGCCAGGCGTCACGGGAGAGTTCCACGTAAGGGCTCGGCACGCTGTCCCATCCGCTCGTCATGGCTGAACATTAACCGGGCTGATCAGCCGGTCACCGGGTTTTCACCGCTCGTACACGCTAGCGCCGCCCGCTACGCCGCCTGCAGGTAGGCCGCGCGCAGGACACCGAATAGAGTTGCCGCCATGTGCGGAATCGTGGGGTACGTAGGCGGGCGGCCGGCGCTCGACGTCGTCGTCGATGGGCTGGCACGGCTGGAGTACCGCGGCTACGACTCGGCCGGGGTGGCCGTGGTGGCCGACGGGAAACTGGCGACGGCCAAGCGCGCGGGCAAGCTCGTGAACCTGCGCGGCGCCCTGGCGGAGGAGCCCCCGCCCGCCGGGACGGTCGGCATGGGGCACACCCGGTGGGCGACGCACGGCGCGCCGAACGACCGGAACGCGCACCCGCACGTCGACTGCAGCGGCTCCGTCGCGGTGATCCACAACGGGATCATCGAGAACTTCGCCGAGCTGCGGGCCGAGCTGGCGGAGGCCGGGCACGGGCTCGCCTCCGACACCGACACCGAGGCCGTCGCGCACCTGCTGGAGGACGAGCTGAAGGGCGGCGGCGACCTCGCGGACGCGATGCGCCGCGTCTGCCGCCGGCTGGAGGGCGCGTTCACGCTGGTCGCCGTGCACACCGGCACCCCGGACCTCGTCGTCGGGGCGCGCCGCAACTCGCCGCTGGTCGTCGGCGTCGGGGACGGCGAGAACTTCCTCGCCAGCGACGTCGCCGCGTTCATCGCGCACACCCGGGACGCGATCGAGCTGGGCCAGGACCAGATCGTCGAGCTGCGCGCCGGCGGGGTCGCGGTCACCGACTTCGACGGCCGTCCCGCCGAGGTGAAGGAGTACCACGTCGACTGGGACGTGTCGGCCGCGGAGAAGGGCGGCTACGACTACTTCATGCTCAAGGAGATCGCCGAGCAGCCGCGCGCCGTCGCCGACACCCTGCTCGGCCGGATCGGCACCGACGGCCGGCTGCACCTGGACGAGATGCGCATCCCCGACCAGGAGCTCCGCGAGGTCGACAAGATCATCATCGTGGCGTGCGGCACCTCCTACCACGCCGGCCTGATCGCCAAATACGCGATCGAGCACTGGGCCGGGCTCCCCTGCGAGGTCGAGCTGGCCAGCGAGTTCCGCTACCGCGACCCGATCCTGTCTCCGGCGACGCTGGTCATCGCGATCTCCCAGTCGGGCGAGACGATGGACGCGCTGATGGCCGTCCGGCACGCCCGGGAGCAGAAGGCCAAGCTGCTCGGCATCTGCAACGTCAACGGCTCCACGCTGCCGCGCGAGTGCGACGGCGTCCTCTACACGCACGCCGGGCCGGAGATCGCGGTCGCGTCCACGAAGGCGTTCCTCACCCAGCTCGTCGCCGTCTACCTCATCGCCCTCTACATCGCGCAGGTGCGCGGCACCAAGTGGGGGGACGAGGTGTTCGCCATGGTGCAGCTCCTTGAGCGGATGCCGGAGAAGGTGGAGAAGGTCCTGGAGACCATGGAGCCGGTCCGCGAGCTGGCCCGGTCGCTCGCCGGCGAGCGGTGCGTGCTCTTCCTCGGCCGCCACGTGGGCTTCCCGGTCGCGCTGGAGGGCGCGCTGAAGCTCAAGGAGCTCGCGTACATGCACGCCGAGGGCTTCGCCGCCGGCGAGCTGAAGCACGGCCCGATCGCGCTGATCGAGAAGGACCTGCCGGTCGTGGTCGTCGTGCCGCCGCGGGCGCGGGACGTCCTGCACGACAAGATCGTGTCGAACATCCAGGAGATCCGGGCCCGGGGCGCCCGGACGATCGTGATCGCCGAGGAGGGCGACGCGTCGGTCGAGCCGTACGCGGACACGCTGATCAGCGTCCCGGCCGTCCCGACGCTGCTGCAGCCGCTGGTCACGACGGTCCCGCTGCAGGTGTTCGCGTGCGAGCTGGCCACCGCGAAGGGCCACGACGTCGACCAGCCGCGCAACCTCGCCAAGTCCGTCACCGTCGAATAGCCGTCGTTTCCGGAACCGCCGGCCGGCGGTCCGCGTCTCACCGAGATCGAGATCGGACCGGTCTCCGGGAGGTGACGGGTGGCGGGAGACGGCGGCCTGGGCATCGAGGCGCGCGGGGTGACGCGGCGCTTCGGCCCGGTGCAGGCGCTGCGCGGCCTCGACATCACCGTCCCGTACGGGCAGGTCACGGCGCTCGTCGGGGCCAACGGCGCGGGCAAGACGACGCTGCTGCTGATCCTCGCCACGCTGCTCGCCCCCGACTCCGGCATGGTGCGGATCGCCGGGCATGACGCGCTGACCCGTCCCGCCGAGGCCCGCGACGCGCTCGGCTGGATGCCGGACACGTTCGGGGTCTACGACCAGCTCACCGTGGACGAGTACCTGGCGTTCTTCGCCGACGCCTACGGGCTGCCGAAGCAGGAGCGCCCGCGCCGGCTCAGGGCGCTGCTCAGCCTCGTCCACCTGGAGGACCATCTCGGGCAGCCCGTCCACGCCCTGTCCCGCGGGCAGAAGCAGCGGCTCGGGATGGCGCGCGCCCTCGTGCACCGGCCGCGCGTCCTGCTGCTGGACGAGCCCGCGTCCGGACTCGACCCGCGCTCCCGCATCGAGCTGCGTGACCTGCTGCGCTCCCTGGCCGCGGACGGGGTGGCCGTCCTCGTGTCCAGCCACATCCTCAGCGAGCTTGAGGAGATCGCCGACCGGGTCGTCCTGGTCGACCACGGCCGGACGGCCGGCGACCACGCGATGTCGGAGATCGCGGGCGCCACGGCGCGCGTCCCGTGGCGGATCCGCTCCCTCGACCCGGAACTGCTGGCCGCGGCGCTCGCCCGGCTGACCGAGGACCTGCCGTGGGTGCGGGTGGCCGACCTGCCCGGAGGCACCGAGGTCGGCCCGCTCACCGAGGCCGAGGCCGCCGGGCTGCTGGCCGGACTCGTCGCCGCGGACGTGCCCGTCACCGGCCTCGCCCCCGCGGGCAGCGCCCTGGAGGCGGCCTACCTGGCGATGACCGAGAACCGGAGATGACCGAGACCGGAGACGACCGATACCGGAGGTGACCGGCCATGACCGCGCGCGGGATCGGCCTGGTGGCAAGGCAGGAGATCAGGACCCGGCTGCGGACCGGCCGCTGGAAGGTGCTGCTCGGCGCCTGGTTCCTGATCGTCAACGGGCTCGGCCTGCTGTTCCGGCTCGCGCTGGAGGCCGGCGAGACCTCGTCCTACGGCGAACCCGGGATCCCGATGTTCGGCGGTGTGCTCCTCGGGGTGCTGGTGCTGATCCTGCTCGTCACGCCCGCGCTCAGCGGCCAGTCGATCAACGGTGACCGGGAGCGGGGGACGCTCGCCACGCTGCAGGTCACCCGGCTCACCCCGGGCGAGATCGCGCTCGGCAAGCTCGCCGCCGCGTGGGGGACGGGCCTGGTCGCCCTGCTCCTCACGTTGCCGAGCCTGCTCCTGCCGGTCGTCGAGGGCGCCATCGGCGTGGGGCGGGCGCTGGTCGTCCTCGTCGTGACCGCCCTGCTCATGGGCGTGGTCTGCGCCGTCTCGCAGGCCTGGTCGGCGCTGCTGGCCCGCAGCGTCACCTCGATCCTCATGTCGTACCTGACGGTGTTCGCCCTGCTCGCCGGGACGCCGCTGCTGTTCGCCCTGGCGACCCCGATGACGGCCGAGCGCCACGACGACGGGGACGTGTATTACAGCGAGGAGCACACAGAGCGCATCTGGTGGATGCTGGCCCCGAACCCGGTCGTCGTGCTCGCGGACGCGGCGCCGCGCCTGCACGGGAAAAGGATCACCGTCGGCGATCAGGTGATCACGCGTTCTCCCTCGGACGATCCGCTCGGCGAGCTCAGCCGCGGCGTGCGCGACGTCCGTGAGGGCGACGACGGCTTCGAGGACGGCTCGTCGAAGGGGGGCGCCGTCTGGCCGTGGGGCCTGGCCTTCGATCTGGCCCTCGCGGCGGGCGCCGTCGCCATCACGGCCACCCGCCTCCGGACCCCCCTTTACAAGGTCCCGAAGGGCGTCCGCGTGGCATGAAAAAAGCGCGGAGTGGACGCCGCCGACACGAAAATATCCAGCGGGCACTGGAATAACGGACGCCCTCTGCCGTCGAATGCAATTCTCCGTCGTGTTGAAATTCTCAACCAGATGTAACTTGCAGGGTCATTTTCAGGGGTGGTCGAAACGACCGTCCTTGACTCCGTCGGTGAACTCGCGCCATTCGCCGGGCTGGAACGACAGGATCGTCGCCGGGTCCTCGGTGGCCCGCACGGATATGGCGTCGCGGCCGAGCCGTGCCACCTCTACGCAGCCGTTGCTCGCGCATCGGGTGCTCTTTCTCCATCGGGCGGGCGGTGTCCCACGGAAACTCATTACGGCTCCCTGCATCGAAAGTTGCATCGGGCCCGCGGCGGCGCTGCCGGTGCTCAATGCACACGGTAACAAGATCATGAAAAACGCCTGATCACGTCCGGGCAGGGCGGTACCCGTGTGACAGGCGTGTCGAGGTAGGTCCAGAGTTTCAGGTGAGGGGGCGACGAGCCGGGTCAGCGGTGGACCCGGCCCGCGCTGCGTGGCCCCCGCGCCGCCCTCGCCGAGGCCGGCGGACGGGGCTCAGCGGTGCGTCACCGCCGTCTCATCGGCCCAGATCGAATTCGCCCTTCTTGGCTCGTCCGAGGAAGTCCAGCCATTCTCCCTGGGAGAAGGACAGGACCGGGCTCTGCGTACCGTGCTTGGCGTCCCGCGCCCCGATGAAAGGGGACGAACCGGCCAGTGCGGCGATTTCGACGCACGTGTTGCTCGCCCCGCAGTGGGCGCTTCTCCTCCATTGCGGAGCAGGAGTGGCGAAAGGGGACACTCGGTGCCTTTCACAAGGATTGAGCCCCTTAGCGGACCGTCACCATGTGTCCTTGGCCTCGGCGATGCGACGCCGCGATTCCGTGGCGTCCAGCGCCTGGCCGGCCAGGCTTGAATAGGCGAGCCTGTACATATAGGTAACAGCCTCATCCGCGAAGTGGCTGATTGTCAGGGATTCGGTGTGCACGATATCAGGAAATACGATGTCATGCACCGGTGAGAATTCCAGGAGGATAAACGATTCGGCCAACACCGAGTGTGCGATGTCCAAGGGCAGGATCTGCACGGTCACGTTCGGCCGCTCGGTCATCTGACACAGATGTTCGAGCTGCTCGCGCATGACCTTCCGGTCGCCGATCCGGCGCTGCAGAACCGCCTCGTCGATAACCGCCGACAGTTCCAGTGGATCGGCTTCGTCCAGCAGTTCGCGGCGCCGCATTCGCACGTCCAGCCGACGTTCCAGTTCCTGTGGAGGCAGGGTCGCCAGGTCGCTCCAGCCGCCGATCACATTCCGTGCGTAGTTCTCCGTCTGCAGCAGCCCCGGAAAGACGGTGCTGCCCCATTCCCTGGCCGCGGTGGCCTCGGACTCCAGTGCGATGAAGTCCGCGAGCGGGCTCGGCAGGTCGCGGTAGTCCTCCCACCATCCCCGCTGGGCGGCGTCGTGCGCCAGGGAGATCAGGTCCTCGTGCCGCGTGCCGTCGATCTCGTACAGGTCGAGCAGCCGCCGCACGTCGCCGATCTTCGCGCCGGTCCGCGCGTTCTCGATCCGGCTGACCTTGGCGGTGGACCAGGTGAGCCGTTCGGCGACCTCGTCTCCGGTGAGACCCATGCGTTCGCGCAGTCTCCGGAGTTCGGCGGCCAGCCGCCGCTGGCGGACGGAGGGACCACGGGAAGTGCTCATTGCTCGGGCCTCTCCAGTCCCGACGGACTGATCTGGGCGCATTCTGCCGCACCGGGGGGCCGCGGCGCGAATACATCGGACCGGATGAGGAAGATTCTACGGCTGAAGATTCTTTTGCGCACATGACACCGAAAGTTGCAGCGCAAGGTACGAATGGCATGGGGTCGCCGGGACGCGAGGTTGCGGAGCGCTTCCTCGTGGCACCCTAAGTGTGTGATCGACACGGGGAGCCGCGGATGAGGTACGCGCACGAGGTCGGCAAGGTCCGGGCCGCGGAGCGGGCCCTCATGGACCGGCTCCCGGACGGCGCCCTGATGCAGCGCGCCGCCGCCGGGCTGGCGTCGGTCTGCGCACGCGTCCTGCCCGCCGTGTACGGGTCCCGCGTCGTCCTGCTCGTCGGCGGCGGGGACAACGGCGGCGACGCGCTCTACGCCGGAGCCCGGCTCGCCCGGCGCGGCGCCCGCGTCCAGGTCGTCCAGGCCGGGTCCAAGATCCACTCGGCCGGGCTGGCGGACCTGCGCGCCGCCGGCGGCCGGCTCCTCGGCGGCGACGAGGAGGCCGCGATCGCCGGCGCCGACCTGATCATCGACGGGCTGACCGGCATCGGCGGGACGGGCGGCCTCCGCGAACCCCACGCCCGGTACGCCGCGCTGGCCTCCGAGTCCCCCGGGCTGGTCGTGGCCTGCGACGTCCCGAGCGGTGTGGACGCGAGCACCGGACGCGTCGAGGGTGCCGCCGTCCACGCCGACGTCACCGTCACGTTCGGCACGCACAAGCCCGGCCTCCTCATCGACCCGGGCGCCTCCTGCTGCGGCGTGGTCGAACTGGTCGACATCGGGCTCGGGCCGCACCTGCCCGACCCGGACGTCGTCGCGGCCCGCCCGGCGGACGTCCAGCCCCCCGACCCCGGCCCCGAGTCCGACAAGTACCGCCGCGGCGTCGTCGGCATCCTCGCCGGCGGGGACGAGTTCACCGGCGCGGCCGTCCTCAGCACCGGCGGCGCCGTACACGGCGGCGCCGGAATGGTCCGGTTCGCATCGGTGGCCCGCCCGGTCGAGCTGGTCCGGCAGCGCTGGCCCGAGGTCGTCACCACGGTCATCGAGCCCGGCCGCCACGACGGCAAGGTCCTGGAACGTGTCGGACGCGTCCAGTCCTGGGTCGCCGGCCCCGGCCTCGGCACCGGCGACGCCGCCGAATCGCTCCTGGAGGCCGTCCTCACCACCGACCTGCCGGTCCTGGTGGACGCCGACGGTCTCACGGTCCTGTCCCGCCGCCGCGACCTGCTGCGCCGCGCCGCGCCGACCGTCCTCACCCCGCACGCGGGCGAGCTGTCCCGCCTCATCGCCGCCGCCCGCGAGGACATCGAGGCCGCGCGTCTCGACCACGTCCGCCAAGCAGCCGCCGAACTCTCCGCGACCGTCCTCCTCAAGGGCTCCACGACCCTCGTCGCCGAAGAGGACCGCCCCGTCCGCGTCAACCCGACCGGCACCCCCCGGCTGGCCACCGCAGGCACAGGTGACGTCCTGTCCGGCCTGATCGGCGCCTTCCTCGCCGGAGGCATGCCCGCCATGGACGCGGCCGCCGCCGGCGCCTACCTGCACGGCCTCGCCGCCCGCCTCGCCTCCGCCCCCACCCCGGGCCCAGAGTCCCCTGTCAGCGCCACCGACGTGATCGAGTCCCTCCCCGCCGCCTTCAGAACCCTGTCCACCCAGGGGTAGCGACCCCTGGGCTGACACTGAACCTGGGGGCGGGCAATTGCGTCTTATCGGACGAGGAGCGCTGGGGGAGCGCTCATTGGGCGGGGCATCCTGGCCGTGAGCTGGGCGATGGTGCTCCGGGCATGGCCGTGGGGGCGGCACACTTGTTGGTCATGAGGGTTCCTGCGGAGGCACGGGTCGAGCTCGGCGCCATCGGCCACAACATCGGAGTGCTGCGCGAGCACGCGCGGGGTGCCGAGGTGATGGCCATGGTGAAGGCCGAGGCGTACGGGCACGGGCTGGTGGAGGCGGCACGGGCCGCGCTCGACGGCGGCGCGTCCTGGCTGGGCGTCGCGAAGCTCGCGGAGGCGCTGCGGCTGCGGGACGCGGGCCTCACCGTCCGGACGCTGGTCTGCGTGGGCGTTCCCGGCGAGCCGTACCACGAGGCCGTCGCGCGGGACGTCGACCTGACCGTGGGGGCGGTCTGGCTGCTGGACGAGGTGGTGCGGGCCGCGGAGCAGGCGGGACGTCCGGCGCGGGTTCATCTCAAGGCCGACACGGGGATGTCGCGCGGCGGTGCGCGGGGCGACGACTGGGACGCGCTCGTCGCCGCGGCACTGAAGGCGGAGGCGTCGGGGTACGTGCGGGTGGCGGGGGTCATGTCGCACTTCGCCTGCGCGGACGAGCCGGGGCATCCGTCGATCGCGGCGCAGGTCGGCGCGTTCACCGAGATGACGGCGCACGCGGAGAAGGCGGGGGCGCGGTTCGAGGTGCGGCACCTCGCGAACTCGGCGGCCGCCCTGACGCTGCCCGAGGCGCGGTTCGACCTCGTGCGGCCCGGGATCGCCACCTACGGGCTGACGCCGGTGCCGTCGCTCGGGACGTTCGGGCTGCGTCCCGCGATGACGCTCGTGGCGGACGCGGCGCTGGTCAAGCGGGTTCCGGCGGGCAGCGGAGTGTCGTACGGTCACACCTACCACACCGAGCGGGAGACGACCCTGGCCGTGGTGCCCGCGGGATACGGCGACGGGATCCCCAGGCACGGGTCCAACGTCCTGGAGGTCCTCGCGGCCGGACGTCGCAGGACGATCGCCGGGCGGGTCTGCATGGACCAGTTCGTCATCGACCTCGGCGACGACCCGCTCTCGGCGGGAGACGAGATCATTCTCTTCGGCCCGGGCGACCGGGGCGAGCCGACCGCGCAGGAGTGGGCGGACGCACTGGGAACGATCTCCTATGAGATCGTCACCCGCATCGGGTCCCGGGTACCGAGGGCGTACCCGGGAGGGGCGCTGTAGGGGGCGCGTGCATGGACAGCAAGAGCAAGCGCAGGATCGGCATCGCCGGCGCCGTCGCGGGCGTGGGTGCGGCGGGAGTAGGCGCGGCCGTCGGGCTGCGGCACTTCGCCGTCGGCCGGGTGCGGCTGCGGCCCGACCCGGACGCCGGAGAGCCGTTCGGCGAGCTGCGCGGCCGGGAGACGACCGTCCTGGCGGACGACGGCGTCCCGCTGCACGTCGAGGTGGACGGCCCCGAGGACGCCGACCTCACCGTGGTCTTCTGCCACGGGTACACCCTCAACCAGGACGCGTGGCACTACCAGCGCCGTGACCTGCAGGGTTCGCTGCGGATGGTGTTCTGGGACCAGCGCAGCCACGGCCGCTCGGGACGCAGCGGGCCCGCGCACGCGACGATCGAGCAGACCGGCGACGACCTGCGCGCGGTGCTGGACGCGACCGTCCGCCCGGGGTGCCCTGTCGTCCTCGTGGGGCACTCCATGGGCGGGATGTCGATCATGGCGCTGGCGGACCGGCATCGCGAGCTGTTCGGCGCGCGGGTCATCGGCGTCGCGCTGGTGAACACGTCCTGCGGCGACATGGCGGAGATGACGCTGGGGCTTCCGCTGGTGCTGGCGAAGGCCGTCCGGCCGCTCGCCCCCCGGACGCTGCGCGGCCTCGGCCGCCGCGCCGACCTGGTCGAGAAGGCCCGCGGGCTGGGCGCCGACCTGGCGTTCGTCGTCACCCGGAAGATGGCGTTCGCCGACAAGTACGTGAGCCCGTCCGTGGTGGACTTCCTGGAGCAGATGATCAGGGCGACGCCGATCGACGTGATCGCGGAGTTCTATCCGGCGCTGATCGGCCACGACAAGACCGGCTGCCTGGACGTCCTCGGCGAGGTGCCCACGCTGGTGCTGGCCGGCGGGCGGGACCGGCTGACCCCGGCAGAGCACGCCCGGCGCATCGCGGCGGCACTGCCGGACGCGGAGCTGGTAGAGGTGGAGGAGGCCGGGCATGTGCTGCCGCTGGAGTACCCGGGCGTGGTGACCGGCGGCCTGCGCAGGCTGATCGACCGGGTCCGTCCGGAGTACGAAGAGGAGCGCACCGCGTGAACGCCGTCACCGTCACCGTCCCGACCGCGGAGGACATGCGAGAGCTGGGCGTGCGCCTGGCCGGCCTGCTCGGCGCGGGCGACCTGCTCGTGCTGACGGGGCATCTCGGCGCGGGCAAGACGACGCTCACGCAGGGCATCGGCGAGGGGCTGAAGGTGCGCGGCCCGATCACCTCGCCGACGTTCGTCATCGCGCGGGTGCATCCGTCCCTTGCGGGCGGGCCGTCGCTGGTGCATGTCGACGCATATCGGCTGGGCGGATTCGCGGAGCTGGACGACCTTGATCTCGACGCGTCCGTCGCGGAATCGGTAACGATCGTGGAATGGGGAGAAGGGCTCGCGGAGGGCCTTGCCGAGGACCGGCTGGAAATGATCATTTCGCGCGGGGACGGCCCCGGCGAGGAACGCGAAGTAAGGATCGTCGGGGTCGGTCGTCGCTGGTCCGACCTGGAACTCGGCGCCGGATGACAGGGCTTCGGTAACTTCTTCGTTTTTTGCCAGTCGGGATGGACCACTTTACGGCTTCATGTCGTACTCTTTGCCGGAACGAACCACACCTTCGCGACATATCGATTTCCTCGGGAGTGGGAACCGGTGAGTGGTAGCCATCGCAGCGGTAGTCACCGCGACGGTTACCGCGGTCCGGGCGGTGGCCAGGGAACAAGCGGCGGTTACCGGCCGGACGGCGGTGGATACGGCGCGGCCGGCGACGAGCACGAGCGGTACTCGTCCGGCCGATCGGGTAGTGGCCCCTACCAGAGGGAGACCGGCCCTTACGAGACCGGCAGTGGCGGTTACCGCACGGAGAGTGGCGGTTACCGTACCGAGAGCGGCGGATACCGGAGCGGCAGCGGCGGCTACCGCACCGGCAGCCACCGGATCGTGCAGGAACGCCGTGCCGGCCGGCGCTGGGCCGTCCTCCTGGGCGGCGCCGTCGCGGGCATCGGCGTCTGCGTGCTCGCCGCGTTCGTCATCCTGAGCGGCGTCGGCGCGAGCGGAGACAAGGGCACCGGCCAGGTCGTCGGCAGCGGTGCCACCGAGGACTCGCCGACGTCCAAGGGCGAGCGCACCGCCGTCCCCGACTCGTGCACGATCGTCGGCGCGGACCTGATCGGCAGGCTGGCGCCGGACTCCGAGCGCAACGAGGCCGACAACTACCAGGGCGACGACCAGCAGAACCAGTGCGTCTGGGGTGCCTACGCGGGCGACCGCAAGCGGCAGCTCACCCTTGAGCTCCGCGCGATCGCGGGCGGGGCCGACCAGTCGCCCACGGCCGCCGCCCGCAAGACGCTCGCGTCGGAGCAGGCCGCGGACGAGTCCGGCAAGGCGCTGCTGGCCGGCCAGGAGCTCAAGGACAAGATCCGCCTCACCGGCGTCGGGGACGAGGGCTACATCGTCTACAGCGTCGATGACAAGCAGGGCTCCGGTGAGGCCGTCGGCAACGTCCGGCTGGGCAACGTCCTCGTCACCATCCACTACTCGGGCTCCGACAAGGGCGACCCGCTGAAGTCCAAGGACGCCACGGGCGGCGCCACCGAGGTCGCCAAGGCCGTGGTGGCGGCGTTGAACCAGGGCTGAGCCATCCCGGGCCCATGACCGGTAGGCTTACAACCCGTGCTGGTCTTGGCTTTCGACACCGCGACCGCCGCGATCACCGTGGCGCTGTACGAGTGGACTCCGGGGGAGAGCGCCGTGCCCCGCGGCCTGGCCGAGGCGGTCGACAGGCGACGGCACACCGAGCTGCTCACCCCGTCCATCGCGAGGGTGATGGCGGAGGCCGGAGCCGCCCCCGACGACCTCAGCGCGATCGCGGTCGGCGTCGGACCGGGTCCCTACACGGGGCTCCGCGTCGGCCTGGTCACGGCACGCGCGATGGGGGAGGCGCTCAGCGTCCCGGTGCACGGTGTCTGCACCCTGGACGTCATCGCGTGGGCCACCGGCAGGGACGAGCCGTTCGCCGTCGCCACGGACGCCCGTCGCAAGGAGGTCTACTGGGCGCGGTACGACTCGGCCCGCGCGCGCGCCACCGAGCCCGCCGTGGGCCCGGCCTCGGACGTCCTGGCAGGCGCGCCCCATGGCCTGCCCGTCGTCGGTGAAGGCGCCGCCCTCTACCACGACGTCCTCGGCGGTTCCGAGTTCGAGCCGCTGCTGCCCACCGCCGGCGCCCTGGCCGAACTGGTCATCGCGCGGCTGGCGGGCCTGAAGGGGCCGGACCTGCTGCCCCCGGAGCCCCTCTACCTGCGCCGCCCGGACGCGAAGGAGCCGGGCCCGCGCAAGAAGGTGACGCCGGCGTGAGCGACGTGGTCCTGCGGCCTATGACGAACGCCGACCTGCCGGTGATCCACCGGCTGGACCGGCTGCTGTTCCCCGACAACGCCTGGAGCGAGGAGATGCTCGCCGGGGAGCTCGCCGACCAGCCCCGCACCCGGCACTACGTCGTCGCGGAGACGTCCGGCGGCGAGATCGTCGGCTACGCGGGGCTCGCCGCGGCGGGCGGGCAGGCCGACGTGCAGACCATCGGGGTGCGCGCGGACCGGCGCAAGGGCGGTATCGGCGCCGCGCTGCTGACCGCCCTGCTGGACGAGGCCGTCCGCCGGAACAGTGAGGCGGTGTTCCTGGAGGTACGCGCCGACAACGACGCCGCGCACCGTCTCTACGAGCGGTTCGGCTTCGACCGGGTCGGCATCCGCAAGCGCTACTACCAGCCTTCGAACGTGGACGCGATCGTCATGTGCCGCAAGCTCCGCGACCGTCCGCCCGTGGGCTTCACCAGACCGGAGGGCACGGACGGGGAGAAGAGGAGACTCACGTGATTCGGGACGAGCCGCTGGTGCTCGGCATCGAGACGTCCTGCGACGAGACCGGGGTCGGGATCGTGCGGGGGCACACGCTGCTGGCGGACGCGATCGCCTCCAGCGTGGACCAGCACGCCCGGTTCGGCGGCGTCGTGCCGGAGGTCGCGTCCCGCGCGCACCTGGAGGCGATGGCGCCGACCGTGGAGCGCGCGCTGGCGGACGCCGGCCTGAGGTTCACCGACGTGGACGCGTTCGCGGTGACCGCCGGCCCCGGCCTGCCGGGGGCGCTGATGGTCGGCGTCGCCGCCGCGAAGGCGTACGCGCTGTCGCTGGGCAAGCCGCTGTACGGCGTCAACCACCTGGCCGCGCACGTGTGCGTCGACCAGCTCGAACACGGCCCGCTGCCGAAGCCGTGCGTGGCGATGCTGGTGTCGGGCGGCCACTCGTCACTGCTGCTGGTGCCGGACGTGGCGGACGACGTCCGGTCCCTCGGCAGCACCGTGGACGACGCGGCGGGCGAGGCGTTCGACAAGGTCGCGCGCGTCCTCGACCTCGGCTTCCCGGGCGGCCCGGTCATCGACCGCATGGCCCGCGACGGCGACCCGGCCGCGATCGCGTTCCCGCGCGGCAAGTACAACGACGGCACCTACGACTTCTCGTTCTCCGGCCTGAAGACGGCCGTGGCCCGCTGGGTGGAGGCGAAGGAGCGCGCGGGCGAGCCGGTCCCGGTCGCGGACGTGGCGGCGTCGTTCCAGGAGGCCGTCGTGGACGTCCTCACCCAGAAGGCGCTGAAGGTTTGCAAGGACAACGGCGTCCGCGACCTGCTGATCGGCGGCGGCGTGGCGGCCAACTCGCGGCTGCGCGCCCTGGCAGCGGAACGCTGCGAGGCGGCGGGCGTGCGGCTGCGCGTCCCGCGCCCGAAGCTGTGCACCGACAACGGCGCCATGGTCGCCGCCCTGGGCTCCGAACTGGTCGCGTCCGGCATAGCCCCCTCCGACCTGGAGTTGCCCGCAGACTCCAGCCTCCCCATAGAGGCCATAACCCTCTGATCAGCGAGGCTCACCCGCACGCACGGGTTGGGCGGCCGGAGGGCGCTCTGGCGCCCGGAGGTCGCACGACCCGCCGAGCCGGGCGACCGCAGCGCCACGACACAACCCGCACGGTCGCAGCGACCGTCACTGTGGCGTGAGGATCGACCGGCTCGTGACGGGGGTTCCAGGGGGTCGCCCCCCTGGGCTAACACTCGGCTAGGAGGTTGCTCAGGTAGTCCTCGTAGAGGGGGACTTGGGCTTCGTCTATGGTGCGGTCGTCTTCTTCGGGGAGCAGGTCGAGGAGGCTGCGGACGTCCCAGTAAGGGTCGTGCAGGTGGCCGCCGGAGACCTGGTCGAAGGTGGACAGGAAGCGGTCGGCGACGGGCCGGCCGTAGCGGAGGGCCAGGCCGCGGCGCATGCGGGCGATGTCGACGGCGATGGGGCCGGACGAGGCGTCCGACCAGTCGACGACGCCGGTGAGCTTGCCGTAGGACCACAGCGTGTTGTCGGCGTGGTAGTCGCGGTGGATGAAGCGGGCGGGCGCCTCGGGGGCGGGGCGGGCGGCGACCTCGAAGGCGCGTTCCCAGAGGCCGGGGCGGAGCGCGTGCTTCGGCGGGAGCCGCACGTCGAGCCGGTTGTGCGGGACGTACGGGGGCATCGTGGACGCGCCGTTCAGCGCGTGCACCGACAGCAGCGCGGCGGCCAGCTGGATGAGGTATTCGGGCAGGTCGTCGGGCGACGGGCGCGGCGGGTGGCCCTTGAGCCGGGAGATGAGCAGGGCGGGGACGTCGCAGTAGGCGCCCGCGGGGTCGGCGGCGACCAGGGACGGCGTGGGGATCTCGCAGCCGGCGAGCAGCGCCAGCGCGGCGATCTCGCGCTCGGGGGAGAACTCGGTGTCGCCGTAGGAGCGGCGCGCGGGGACGGCGTGGTGGGACGTCCAGCGGCGCAGCACGAGGCGGTGCGCCTCGCCGGAGCGGCTTTCGACGAGGAGGGCGTGGTTGGCGTGTGCGGCGCCGCCGGCGAGGGGCCGCACCATGCGGACCTCCGCGCCCTTGCCGAGGCACTCCTCCACCCAGCGCAGGGTGGTGTGCCCGGGCGGGGCGCCGGTCGGCAGGCAGGGAGCCGGTGTGTGGGTCACCTGATCCATGAAAACGGATTCCGAAGGGTATTGGGAGTGATTTTGCGAAGACGGAACGTAACAAAATGCACGTCATCGGGGTGACGTGTAAAAGCACCTTCGGTCGTCCCGGTGTAATGCCGGACAAACGCCTCAGATTCTGTTGGGTATTCAAATGCGGCCGGGTGGGGCCCGCGCCGGGCCCCACCCGGTCGGGTCAGTCCTTCGCCTCGCGGCGGGGACGCAGTAGCGCCTCGGCCAGGGCGAGCATTGTCTCCTCAAGAGTGGACAACCGCTTCAGCACGTCCTCGTGCACCGCGTTGACCTGCTTGGAGACATCGTCATGGACGCCGTCCATCTTGCGGCCGACCTCGTCCTCGACGTGGGAGAAGCGCTTGGCGAACTCGGCCTGCGCGGCGTCGGCGCGCCGTCCGGCCTCGTCCTGCATGTTCTCCACGCGTCGGGCGAATTCGGCGTGGACACCGCCGACCTGACGGGCGACGTCCTCCTGCATGTTGCCGACCTGCTTGGAGACGTCCTCGTGGATGCTGCCGACCTGCCGCGTGACGTCCTCGTGGATGTCGCCGATCCGCTTGCCGAAGTCGTCGTGGACGCCGCTGACCTGGCGCGCCACCTCGTTGTGCACGGACTCGACCTGCTTGGTGACGTCGGAATGCACCGACTCGACGCGGCGGGAGACGATGTCGACCTGCGTGGTGAATTCCTCCAGTGCGCTGTCGACCCTCTTGGTGACCTCCTCGTGGATGTTCTCGATGCGCTTGCGGACGTCGTCGTGCACGTCCTCGAACCGGCGGGAGAACTCGTCCATGCGCTTGGCGACGTCGCTGTAGGCCGTCTCGGCGATCTGCGACATGGTCGCCTTGACCTCGTCGCGGTCCGGCCTGGCGCGCAGCTCCTCGATCAGCGGGTCGACCGCCTCGGCGAGGTGCTTCTCCAGCGCGTCGAACCGGTCGCCGTACTCGGCCGCCGGACGCTGCGCGAGCTCGTTCAGCAGCCGGTGCAGCTCGGCGATCTCCAGCGTGGCGGGCAGCCGGCTGATCCGCTCGCCGACCCCGTCGATGCGGCCGTCGATGCCCTCGAACCGGCCGTCCAGGCCGTCCAGCTTGCCGGACAGCCCTTCGAGGCGGCCGTCCACGCCGTCCAGCCGCCCGTCCAGGCCGTCGAGCCGGCCGCCGACGCCCTCGACCCGGCCGTTGACCGCCTCAAGACCCTGCTCCATCCGCTCGGCCATCTCGCCGAGCGCCTGGTCGACCCGTGCCGTGACCCCGTTGATCGAGTGCTCGAGCCGCTCGGACCGGTGCCCGAGCTCCGCCAGCGACTTGTCGAGCCGGTTGAAGCGGACGGACGCGGCCTCCATGCTGCCCTGGAGCTTGTCCAGCCGCTTGGTCATCTCGTCCATGCGCTGCGACGCCTGGTGCGTGGCGTCGGTGATCTGCTGCGCGGAGTCGAGGACGGCCTGGATGCGGGTCAGTCCCTCGTCGACGTTCTCGGCGACGACGCCGACGTCGGCCCACAGCGCGGGCAGTTCGGCGACGGGCTTGACCCGCTCGCCGAACGCCTCGATGTGCTCGGCCAGTCCTTCGGCCCATTCCGGGGGCTTGCCGGACAGTTCGTCGACCTGCCCGCGGACGCTCTCGATCTGCCCGGTCAGCCCGGTGAGCTCCCGCTCACGGACCTCGCGGAGCAGCCACTCCATGCCTTCCAGCCGCTGGCGAATCTCGTCCAGGACCTGACCCTGTGAGCGCTGTTCATAGACGTGGTCCTGCGCCGCACGGGCGAGCAACTCCCGCATCCGATCCGAGACCGGTTGACCCCCCGTCTGCAGGAAGTTGTGATTCGTTTCCACCCGATGCTCCTTCGTGTGCCGGCGCGACGAAATGACGCACGGCAAATGAATCTCTGAGGTGGCCACTGTAGTGCGTGTTGAGCGCCGCTAAAACGGGTAGCAGAGAAGATTGTGAGTTCTGCGGAATGCGCCTGTTATCCGGCTGGCGTGGATAGCACGGAATCGCCGGACGCGTTGTAATTTCCGCGCTTTGCGGCTATTGCCGCGATCATGGGGTTGGATGCCGTGGGCGTACGGGAACTGGGACGGCCGTGCCCGGCGTTCTGTCCGTACATCTCGTCCAACATCGGCAGTTCCCGCACTGGCCGGTGGGTACGGCCCGGCGACGCGTGTGCTGGGGAAGTGATGCCTAGCCGCGGGTTCCGGGCAATTTCGGGAGGCTTTAAGGGGCGCCGGAGTCCCGGCTGCTGAACCCGCCTTGGTGTTTCCGGTCATGTTGATCGCGGCGCGCCGATTCCCGTGCCGCATCGCGCCCTTGCCGGGCGCCCGCAATCGCTGGTGAACGCAATGCCGGAAAACCCCGATGATTTGCACCGCCATGGCGCGTCGCCCGGCCCCCCTTTGTGATGCCCCGCCGAGTGGAAGATCTTTGGGCAGGTTGCCGGCCGGCCGCTCCCCCCGGGCGGGTCAGGCCGCCCGGACGGGGCGGGTGAGCAGCGCGACCGGATCGCGTGCGACACGCGTCACCACCAGGGTCAGCTCGTTCGCGCCGCGTCCCGTGCGGCGTCCGCCGAAGCCGAGATCGCGGCGGAGCCGGTCGACGTCGACGGCCGAGCCGCGCTTCTTGACCGTCAGCACGCCGACCTCGCGGCGGCGCAGCTCCGCGCGCAGCCGCTTGACCGAGAACGGCATCACGTCCTCTATCTCGTAGGCGGCGGCGAACGGCGTCGGGCGCAACTCATCCGATGTGATGTAGGCGATGTGCGGGTCCGCCAAGCCGCCGTCGACCAGCCCTGCGACCTCGCCGACCAGATGGGCGCGGATTACGGCTCCGTCTGGCTCGTACAGGTAGCGGCCCCATGCGCGCACGTCCGGGACGTCCAGCCCTTGCGGAGTCAGCGTCCACACCTGGGGATCGGTGTCGGACGAGAGCAGAGTGGCCCGCCGATCCACGTCGCCGGCGAGTTCGCCGAGCCACAGAGCGACTTCC
Organism: Spirillospora sp. CA-128828; assembly: GCF_050945415.1. Classification (NCBI taxonomy): domain Bacteria; kingdom Bacillati; phylum Actinomycetota; class Actinomycetes; order Streptosporangiales; family Thermomonosporaceae; genus Spirillospora; species Spirillospora sp. CA-128828. Next base: position 8,690,838 of record NZ_CP191986.1, on the reverse strand, counting down.
TTCACGTCGCCGTTTACCGACACCCACTCGGCCTCTGCGTGGGCCGGGACGGCCTCATGAGGGATGCCAGGTGCGACCTTCACGCACGCGGCGGGCACCCGGTGGGCCATGCCGAGGACGACATCGAGTGGCGGCTCGTACGAACGAGGGTCGAAGACCCGGCCTCGCGCTGTACGGCGTCCGGGATCGGCGAAGAACGCGTCGAAGCCTGACGGGTCCTCTTCCGTCGCATCACCCACCCGGACGGCGGCGTTCAATCCGAAAGCGGTCACGTTGGCCCGCGCCACCTCAACCGTCAGTGGGTCGAGGTCCACGCCCTCCCCGGAGAGCCCCGCGCGCGCTCGGGCGATGAGGTCGGCCCCTATGCCGCATCCCATTTCCAGCACACGCGCACCAGGCAGGCGGTCCGCGAACCGTTCCGCACGGTAGGCAGCCACACTCGCCCGGGTCGCCTGCTCCAGCCCCGCTGGGGTGAAGTACATACGGTCGGCGTCCGCGCCGAACTTGACCCGCGCCCGCTGCCGCAACCGCACCTGCGTGAGCGCCGCCGAAACGAGCGCGGGATCATGCCTCTTGCGTAGCCGGGACGACGTCGCCAGCAGATTGTCCTCGCTCACGTCCGCGTCGGCGGCCTCAGCGAGAACCGCTTGGCCGGAGATGGTGAGAAGACTCTGTAGCGACGCGATGTCCATAGGCCGACATCCTCCCCGTCCTGAGGGACGCGGAGTCCAGCCTTGGCGGGCTGAGGTTCACTGGTGGTGCGTCCGTGTTCGTGTTGACGGGTCAACGGGCACGGAATAGTCTCCATGACTGGCACTCTCCTAGCGAGAGTGCCAACACAGCGACGAAGGTCGGTCTGGCACCCGCGACGGCAGGCCGGTCCAGGGTCGCCTCTTCTGTCACATGTGCTGGCCGGTCACTCCGTGGCCGAGCCGAGGACCAATCGAAGGGGAGGTCAGATCGTGACGACCGCCACCAAGGTTGTTCTCAAGCCGCTTGAGGACCGCATTGTCGTCCAGCCGCTTGAGGCCGAGACCACCACCGCGTCGGGCCTGGTGATCCCGGACACCGCCAAGGAGAAGCCCCAGGAGGGCACCGTCCTTGCCGTTGGCCCGGGTCGCGTCGACGACAAGGGCGAGCGCGTCCCCGTCGACGTCAAGGTCGGCGAGGTCGTGCTCTACAGCAAGTACGGCGGCACCGAGGTCAAGTACAACAACGAGGAGTACCTCGTTCTCTCGGCCCGCGACGTGCTCGCGGTCATCGAGAAGTAAATCACCGAGATCGTGATGCACCCGCCCCGGTCGGCGCCGCCTTCGGCGGACCGGCCGGGGCGGATCGCGTGAAAGAGGAGTATCCGCATGGCGAAGATCCTGGAGTTCGAGGAGGACGCTCGCCGGGCTCTTGAGCGCGGCGTCAACGCTCTCGCGGACGCCGTCAAGGTGACGATCGGCCCGCGCGGCCGCAACGTCGTCATCGACAAGAAGTTCGGCGCGCCGACGATCACCAACGACGGCGTCACCATCGCCCGCGAGGTGGAGCTGGAGGACCCCTACGAGAACCTCGGGGCCCAGCTCGCCAAGGAAGTGGCGACCAAGACCAACGACATCGCGGGCGACGGCACCACCACGGCGACCGTCCTCGCGCAGGCGCTGGTCCGCGAGGGCACCCGCAACGTGGCGGCCGGCGCGTCGCCGCTCGCCCTCAAGCGCGGCATCGACGCGGCGGCCCAGTACGTCTCCGACCAGCTGCGCAAGTCGGCCCGCGAGGTCGGCGAGAAGGGCGAGATCGCGCACGTCGCGACCATCTCCGCGCAGGACCCGCAGATCGGCGAGCTGATCGCCGAGGCGTTCGACAAGGTCGGCAAGGACGGCGTCATCACCGTCGAGGAGGCCCACACCATGGGCCTCGAACTGGAGTTCACCGAGGGCCTCCAGTTCGACAAGGGCTACCTGTCGCCGCACATGGTCACCGACCACGAGCGCATGGAGGCCGTCCTGGAGGACGCCTACGTGCTCATCGTGGACGGCAAGATCTCCAATGTGCAGGAGTTCCTGCCGCTGGCCGAGAAGGTCGCGCAGACCAAGAAGCCGCTGCTCGTGGTGGCCGAGGACGTCGAGGGCGAGGCCCTGGCGCTGCTCGTCGCCAACAAGATCCGCGGCACGTTCCTGTCCGTCGCGGTGAAGGCGCCGGGCTTCGGCGACCGCCGCAAGGCGATGCTCGGCGACATGGCCACCCTGACCGGCGGCCAGGTCGTCAGCGAGGCCATCGGCCTCAAGCTCGACTCCATCGGGCTGGAGGACCTCGGCCGCGCCCGCCGGATCACCGTCACCAAGGACGCCACCACCGTCGTCGACGGTGAGGGCTCCGCGGACGAGATCACGGCCCGGGTCAACCAGATCAAGGTCGAGATCGAGAACAGCGACTCCGACTGGGACCGCGAGAAGCTGCAGGAGCGCCTGGCCAAGCTGGCGGGCGGCGTCTGCGTGCTTCGCGTCGGCGCCGCCACCGAGGTGGAGCTGAAGGAGAAGAAGCACCGCCTGGAGGACGCCATCTCGGCGACCCGCGCGGCGATCGAGGAGGGCATCGTCTCCGGCGGCGGCAGTGCGCTGGTGCACGTCGGCAAGGAGGGCTTCGAGTCCCTCGGCCTGTCCGGCGACGAGGCCACCGGTGCCGAGGCCGTCCGCAAGGCACTGTCGGAGCCGCTTCGCTGGATCTCCGAGAACGCCGGCCAGGAGGGCTACGTCGTCGTCTCCAAGGTGCAGGCCCTGCAGTCCGGCCACGGCTTCAACGCCGCGACGAACGAGTACGGCGACCTGATCGCCCAGGGCGTCATCGACCCGGTGAAGGTCACGCGTTCGGCGGTCACCAACGCCGCCTCCATCGCGGGCATGCTGCTCACCACCGAGGCGCTCGTGGTCGAAAAGCCGGAGGAGCCCGAGGAGGCCGCCGGCGGCGGTCACGGGCACGGCCACGGTCACGGCCACTGAGATCGCCCTGCCGGACGGGTCCTCCGTCCGGAGTGCGTCGGCGAGACCCCCGTCCATCCGGGCGGGGGTCTCGCCCGTTTCTGAGATCGCGGCTTCCGTGAAGACTTGTGCCCGCCGGGCAGATTTCACGACATCTGGCAGTATCGCGATCACACTGCGTAGTATCCGCAGGGCCATTCCCGCACTGTGACCATTCCGTTGTAGAGGACAGTGGAGACACGCCCGGGGGTGCTGGGCATCATGCTTGACGTGACCGAGGGATGCTACGCCGGGACCATGACCGCGCGCGCTGCCGAACCCTCGGGAGGGCCGGCCCCTCCACCGGCCCGCGCGCTGCGCGCGGCGGACGCGGGCGACGGCGACCTCAAGGAGCTGACGAACCGCGCCGTGCAGGGCGACCCCGGCGCCATCGAGGGGCTCATCGCCGAGGTCCGCCCCATGATCGTCCGGTACTGCCGGGCGCGGCTCGGACGGGTCTCGGGGCAGTACCACATCGCCGACGACGTGGCCCAGGAGGTCTGCATCGCCGTCCTGTCGGCCCTGCCCCGCTACCGGGACATGGGCCGTCCCTTCGCGTCGTTCGTGTTCGGCATCGCCGCGCACAAGATCGCGGACGCGCTGCGCAGCGCGGTCCGCGCGGCGGTGCCCACCGAGGACCTGCCGGACGGCCCGGACGACCGTCCGGGGCCCGAGGAGACGGTGGTGCGCTACATCGAGGCGCAGCGCGCCCGCGACCTGCTCACCCGGCTGCCCGAGCACCAGCGCGAACTGGTGCTGCTGCGCGTCGTCGCGGGTCTGTCGGCGGAGGAGACCGGTAACGTGCTGGGCATGTCCGCGGGGGCGGTACGCGTCGCGCAGCACCGGGCGCTCGCCCGGCTCCGTGCGATGGCCAGAGAGGAGTCGATCGCTTGACGGAGCGAGGCCCCCTCACCGGCCTGCAGGGCGCCCCGGATCCGGCCGAGCCTTCGCATCCCGGCGACTCCCCGGCGCCGGCCACGGGCCTTCCGGCCGACCTCGGCGCGGTGCGCCGCACGGACGAGCTGATCGAGTCGCTGGCGCGGCGCGCCGCCGGTTCCGCGGCACGTCCCGAGACCGGACGCCCCCGCCTCCCGGACCCGGGGCGCGCCGACGACCGCGACCCGGCCGTGCGGCTGCTGAGCGCACTGATCACCGACGTGGACGACCAGGACCCCGGTCCCGAGACGGCCCCGCCCCCGCCGTCCGGCCCTCGCCGCCGCGGGCCGCGCACCATCGTCGCCCTGGGGGTGGCCGGTGCCGTCCTCGCCAGCAGCGGCGTCGCGGCGGCGGGCGGCGGCGTCGCCGACCGCACCGCCGCCTCCCCGGTGCCGAGCACTTCCGGCGTGTCGGACGACGCGGACCGGGCCACCGCGGACACGGACGCGGACCTTCCCGGCCGTAAGCGGCCTCCCGTCCGCCCGGCGCCGGAACCCGGTGGCCCCACGGCGCGCAAGCCGTCCGGCTCCCCTGACGCCGGGCGCATCAAGCGTCGTCTGGAGCGCACGATTCCGCGCCGTCCCGACCGCTCCGAAAGGGCCCCCGCTCCGGCGGTGAACTCCGCGCCTTCCACAAGACCCGACACCGCCAGCGAAGACGACCCCCGCCGCCTCCTGGACGACCTGCGCCGGGAAGCGCAGAAACGCGCCCTCGGCGACCGGCCCCCCGACGGCGGCTAGTTCTCGTCGCGGCCCTCTTCGCTGTCGATCACGCCGTCGACGTAGCCGCGGGCGTACTCCCAGCTCACGTAGTCGACGGGGTCGGGGGAGAGGGCGGGCTCGTGTACGCGGGGGAGGCCCTGGTCCAGCAGGTGGCGCAGGTTGCCGTGCAGCAGGTCCCAGTCGATGTAGTGGAGCTTGCCGCAGTCGCCGCAGTCGACGGTGAGGCCGCGCACTCCGAGCGGCTCCAGCAGTGCACGGAAGACCTCCAGGTCGGCGAGGTCGGCCAGCACGTCCTCCCGCTCCGTCACGCTGAGCGGAGCGGTGTCGTCCGGGTCGCCGAGCGCCGCCGCAGGATCCTCCGGGTCCCCGGCGAACGGGTCGAGCGGTGCGTCGTCGTGCACACCCCCACGCTACTGCGGGACGCCCCGGCAGGTGCACCCCCGGTCTCCTCCTTGCGCGAATCTGTGCGCGAACATTCACGCGGCGTGCGCGGAAGCCGGGAATGTACAGGACCGTTCTGCTTGTTGCGAGGTGTCATCAAGACCACGTCCCCGCCGTGCGCAAGAGCCCGTCCGGCCGTGGGCCCCAGCCCCTACCATGGGAACAGGGTCCACGTGACCTGGCCCGATGCCCGCCACCACCACGGGAAGGTTGTCATGATCCCCGCCGCCGAGCCCGACAAGTTCCTTCCGCAGGGCCTGACCTTCGACGACGTGCTCCTGCTGCCGGGCTACTCCGATCTGCAGCCCGGCGAGGCCGACACCACGACCCGGCTCACCCGCGACATCTCGCTGCGGATCCCGCTCGTCTCGGCGGCGATGGACACCGTCACCGAGTCCCGGACGGCGATCGCGATGGCACGGCAGGGCGGCATCGGCGTCCTGCACCGCAACATGTCGATCGAGGAGCAGGCCGAGGAGGCCGACCGGGTCAAGCGGTCCGAGTCCGGGATGATCACCAACCCGGTCACCTGCCTCCCGGACGCGACCCTCGCCGACGTCGAGGAGCTCTGCGCCCGCTACCGCATCTCGGGCGTGCCGGTCACCGACGTGCGGGGCGTGCTGGTCGGCATCGTGACGAACCGCGACATGCGCTTCGAGTCGGACCTGTCCCGTCCGGTGCGCGAGGTCATGACGCCGATGCCCCTGATCACCGCCCCGGTGGGCGTGTCGCGGGAGGACGCGTTCCGGCTGCTGGCGGGCAACAAGGTCGAGAAGCTCCCGATCGTGGACGCCGACGGCCGGCTCAACGGCCTGATCACCACCAAGGACTTCACCAAGAGCGAGCAGTACCCCGACTCCACCAAGGACGCGGACGGCCGGCTGCTCGTCGCCGCGGCCGTAGGCGTCGGCGACGACGCCATCCGGCGCGCCCGGGCCCTCATCGAGGCCGGCACCGACGTGATCATCGTGGACACGGCGCACGGGCACTCCAAGGGCGTCGCCGACACGATCGCCACGATCAAGGGGAACTCGTCCGTCCAGGTCGTCGGCGGCAACGTCGCCACCTACGCGGGCGCGAAGGTCCTGGTGGACGCCGGCGCCGACGCGATCAAGGTCGGCGTCGGACCCGGCTCGATCTGCACCACCCGCATCGTCGCCGGCGTCGGCGTCCCGCAGATCACCGCGATCTTCGAGTCGGCGCGCGCGGCGAAGGAGGCCGGGGTCCCGGTGATCGGGGACGGCGGCCTGCAGTACTCCGGCGACATCGCCAAGGCCCTGGTCGCGGGCGCCGACACGGTGATGCTCGGCAGCCTGCTCGCCGGCATCGAGGAGTCGCCGGGCGAGCTGATCTTCGTCCACGGCAAGCAGTACAAGTCGTACCGCGGCATGGGCTCGCTCGGCGCGATGCGCAACCGCGAGCGCGGCGCCTCCTTCTCCAAGGACCGCTATGCCCAGGCCGACGTCACCGCCGAGGAGAAGCTGATACCCGAGGGCGTCGAGGGCCAGGTCCCCTACCGCGGCCCGCTCGCCAACGTCGCGCACCAGCTCGTCGGCGGCCTGCACCAGTCCATGTGGTACGCGGGCACCCGCACCGTTCCCGAGCTGCAGGAACGCGGCCAGCTCATGCGCATCAGCGCCGCCGGCCTCCGCGAAAGCCACCCCCACGACATCCAGATGACGGTCGAGGCCCCCAACTACCAGGGCCGCTGACCCCCGCCCTCTCCCGTCGCACCGGTCGTGCCGCCGCGGGTCACGTCCCCGTGGGTGCTGACGTAAGCTCTTCGGGGCTTGTTACCGCCGACTGCGGGAACACCGATCACGTGGAAGAAGGGCGCAGTGGCTGCTGAGGTGGAGATCGGCCGTGGCAAGAGCGGCCGCCGGGCGTACGCCTTCGACGACATCGGCATCGTGCCGTCCCGCCGGACGCGCGATCCCGAGGAGGTCAGCGTCGCCTGGCAGATCGACGCCTACCGGTTCGAGATGCCGCTGGTCGTCGCGCCGATGGACAGCGTCGTCAGCCCCGCCACCGCGATCGCCGTCGGACGGCTCGGCGGCCTCGCCGTCCTCGACCTCGAAGGGCTGTGGACGCGGTACGAGAACCCCGAGCCGCTGCTCGCCGAGATCGCCTCGCTGGACGACGTCCGCGCCACCCAGCGGCTCCAGGAGATCTACTCCGAGCCGATCAAGGAGGAGCTGATCGGCCGCCGGATCGAGGAGGTCCGCGAGTCGGGAGTGACGGTCGCGGCGGCGCTGTCGCCGCAGCGCACCGCCCAGTTCCACAAGGCCGTCATCGACGCGGGCGTCGACCTGTTCGTGATCCGCGGGACGACCGTGTCGGCCGAGCACGTCTCGGGACGGGCCGAGCCGCTGAACCTCAAGCAGTTCATCTACGACCTCGACGTCCCCGTCATCGTCGGCGGCTGCTCCACCTACACGGCCGCGCTGCACCTGATGCGCACCGGGGCGGCCGGCGTGCTGGTCGGGTTCGGCGGCGGCTCCGGGCACACGACCCGGACCGTCCTCGGCGTGGCGGTGCCGATGGCCACCGCGGTCGCGGACGTCGCCGCCGCCCGCCGCGACTACATGGACGAGTCCGGCGGCCGCTACGTGCATGTGATCGCCGACGGCGGCATGGTGAACAGCGGCGACATCGCCAAGGCGTTCGCCTGCGGGTCCGACGCCGTGATGGTCGGCTCCCCGTTCGCCCGTTCCACCGAGGCGCCCGGACGCGGCTACCACTGGGGCAGCGAGGCGCACCACGGCGATGTTCCGCGCGGCACCCGCCTGGAGATCGGGACGATCGGGACGATGGAGCAGATCCTGCACGGGCCGTCCCACGTCGCGGACGGCTCCATGAACCTCATCGGGGCTCTGCGCCGCGCGATGGCGACCTCCGGCTACACGGAGTTGAAGGAGTTCCAGCGGGTACAGGTCGTGGTGGCCCCCCGCCGGTCCGCCGACTGAGAGCGAACCCACTACGAATCGGTCGTTTCCAGGGTGGACCCGTCCCTACTCTTGGGTAGGAAGTGTTCGGAAACCGAACCGCTGTGGGGGGATGCGCGATGACGGGATCACCGGTGACCGGCCTTGGAAGCTCCCGGCTGGGTCCGGCGGAGCGAGCGGTGGCGCTCGACCGCATGGCCCGCGAGGAGTTCGACGTGGTCGTCGTCGGCGGCGGCATCGTGGGCGCCGGGGCGGCGCTCGACGCGGCCACCCGGGGACTGTCGGTCGCGGTGGTCGAGGCGCGCGACTTCGCGTCAGGGACGTCGTCCCGCTCGTCCAAGCTGATCCACGGCGGGCTGCGGTACCTGGAGCAGTACAACTTCGACCTCGTCCGGGAGGCGCTGACCGAACGGAGCCTGCTGCTGCAGCAGATCGCGCCGCACCTGGTGCGGCCCGTCCCGTTCCTGCTGCCGACGACGCACCACGTGTGGGAGCGCGCGTACTTCGGCGCCGGCGTGGCGCTCTACGACCTGCTCTCGCTCCAGATGGGGAGCACCCGGGGCGTCCCGCACCACCGGCACCTGACCCGGCGCGGCGCGCTGCGGCTCGCGCCGTCCCTCCGCAAGGACTCCTTCACCGGCGCGATCCAGTACTGGGACGCGCAGGTCGACGACGCCCGCTACGTCATGACGGTGCTGCGGACGGCCGCGGAGTACGGAGCCCAGATCGCGTCCCGCACCCAGTGCCTCGGCTTCCTGCGCGAGGGCGAGCGGGTCACCGGGCTGCGCATCCGCGACCTGGAGGGCAACACGACCAGCGAGGTCCGCGCGAAGCAGGTCGTCAACGCCACCGGCGTGTGGACGGACGACATCCAGGAACTCGTCGGCGGACGCGGGCAGATCCACGTGAAGGCGTCCAAGGGCATCCACCTCGTCGTGCCGAAGGACCGCATCCACTCCTCGACCGGGATCATCCTGCGCACCGAGAAGTCGGTGCTGTTCGTCATCCCGTGGGGACGCCATTGGATCATCGGGACGACCGACACCGCCTGGGATCTCGACAGGGCCCACCCGGCCGCGTCCAAGGCCGACATCGACTACATCCTGGATCACGTCAACGCCGTCCTCAACACCCCGCTCACCCACGACGACGTGGAGGGCGTCTACGCGGGCCTGCGCCCGCTGCTCACCGGCGAGACCGAGGAGACCTCCAAGCTCTCCCGTGAGCACGTCGTCGCGCACCCCGTTCCGGGCCTGGTCCTGGTGGCGGGCGGCAAATACACCACGTACCGCGTGATGGCCAAGGACGCCATCGACGCCGTCGCCCACGGCCTCGACGGCAAGGTCGCGGAATCGTGCACCGACCGCATCCCGCTCGTCGGCGGCGACGGCTTCCAGGCGATGTGGAACGCCCGCCACCGCCTCGCCGCCCGCTCCGGCCTGCACGTCGCCCGCATCGAGCACCTCCTCCACCGCTACGGGACGCTCCTGGACGACGTGCTCGAACTGGTCTCCGACAAGCCCGACCTCGCCAAGCCGCTCGGCGGCGCCGACGACTACCTCCGCGCCGAGGTCGTCTACGCCGCCACCCACGAGGGCGCCCGCCACCTCAACGACGTCCTCGCCCGCCGCACCCGCATCTCCATCGAGACCTGGGACCGCGGTGTCGGGGTCGCCCAGGAGGCCGCCGACCTCCTCGCCCCCGTCCTCGGCTGGTCCAAGAAGCAGCGCGACCGCGAGATCGAGTACTACCGCAAGCGCGTGGAGGCCGAACGCGCCTCCCAGACCCAGGAAGACGACCAGGAAGCCGACGCCCACCGCCGGGGCGCTCCGGACATCGTCCCCACCGCCACCCCGTAACGCCGCCGGCCCCGCCTCGGGGGCGGGGTCAGGGTTCGCGGCGCTGCATCAGGGTCTTGCCGGTTCTGTAGAGGTCGGCGGGGACCCGGGCGGGGTCCAGGAGGTGCTGGAAGGCGAGGCCGAAGTCGAGGGCCATGGTGAGGGTGGCCCGGTCGCCGGGTGCCAGTCCGCCGGGTGCCGGGTCGTCGGGTGCCGGGCCGTCGGCGGGTTCGAGTTCGCCGGCCAGCTGGGCGCGGCGCTCGGCGTACCAGTCGGCGATGCGCCAGCCGGCGGCGTAGTCGCGCATGCCGTAGAGCCAGAACTCGACGAGGAGCAGGGTGAGCCGGCGGGGGCCGTCGCCGGCGTCGTGGCGGGAGGACGAGCGGCCGGCCGGATCGGCGTCCTGCGCGGCGGCGTGGAGTTCCTCGCAGACGTCGGTCCGGGGGAGGTCGCTGGTGATGCGTTCCATCAGGGCGAGCAGCAGGTCGGTCTTGCCCGCGAAGTTGGAGTACACCGCGCCCTTGGTGAGACCGGCGGCCGCGGCGATGTCGTCGAGCGAGGCGCCGTGGATGCCGCGGTCGGCCCAGAGGCGCGCGGCGGCGGTGAGCAGGGCGGTGCGGGTCTGCTCGCGCCTGTCCTGGCGCGGCCGGGGGCTGCCGCCTGGCGGCCGCGGGGGACGAAGGCCGCTCGTCCCGTCCGGGCCGCCCTCGGTCCGCTCGCCGCCGTGGGCGTCCGTCATGTGGTGTTCCCCTCCGTGTGCGGCGGCGCGCGGCCCCGGCTCCGGGCGCGCGGCAGCGGACGCCCGGGCGGCGGTCGCGCGCCGAGATTCTCTCCCTGCTCTTCGGGATACACCGCCCGGACATGGTCATTCCGCGAGTTGCGCAACTCCGCCTGGCTTGGAACGGTCCCTTCGGGATGCGTTGTCAATGCGGGCCGGAGATTACGGATCGAGGTGGGGCATATCACTGCAAGTAGCGCGTTACTTGCGGGTAGCCAAGGGTGGGCGGGTGGTCATACCCTGCCTGCATGGCATCCCCGACCGTCCCTGCCAAAGGCGCGGCAGAGCAGAAGCTCCCCCAGACCCTGATCGACCGGCTGGTCTCCCATGTCGCCTCGGACGGCGCCGAGACCGCGACGATCACCAGCCCGTTCACCGGTGAGCCCCTCGCGACCGTTCCGCTCACCGGCGCGGACGATGTCCGCGCCGCCTACGAGCGGGCCCGGAGGGCGCAGCGGGCCTGGGCGGCGCTGCCCGCGGGCGAGCGCGTCAAGCCGTTCCTGCGGCTGCCGGACGCCCTGGTCGACCGGCGCGAGGAGATCCTCGACATCATCCAGCTGGAGACGGGCAAGGCGCGCCGCCACGCGATGGAGGAGTTCCTCGACGTGGCGCTGTGCTCGCTCCACTACGCGCGGCGGGCCCCGAAGCTGCTGAAGCCGCGGCGCCGCCAGGGCATGATGCCGGGCCTGACGCGCGTCCAGGAGCTGCGGCACCCGAAGGGCGTCGTCGCGCTGATCGCGCCGTGGAACTATCCGTTCGCGCTCGGCGCCAGCGACATCGCGCCGGCGCTGATGGCGGGCAACGCGGTGATCCACAAGCCGGACACCCAGACGTGCCTGTCCAGCCTGTGGATCCTGGACCTGCTGATCTCGCTCGGGCTGCCGCGCGACCTGTGGCAGATCGTCGTCGGTGAGCCGTCCGAGATCGGCGACCCGCTGGTGGACGACGCCGACTACGTCTCGTTCACCGGGTCGACGCGCGGCGGGCGGGCCATCGCCGAGAAGGTCGCGCCGCGGCTGGTCGCCTACTCGCTGGAGCTGGGCGGCAAGAACCCGATGATCGTCATGCCGGACGCCGACGTCGAGCGCACCGCGCGCGGCGCCGTCCGCGCGTGCTTCACCAACGCCGGGCAGCTGTGCATCTCGATCGAGCGGCTGTACGTCCACGAGGACGTCTACGACCGGTTCGTCCCGCGGTTCGCCGAGCTGGCCGAGGGCATGAAGCTCGGCGCCGGCCTCGACTTCGGCGCCGACATGGGCTCGCTGACCTTCAAACGCCAGCTGGACGCGGTGACACGGCACGTCGACCAGGCCGTCGAAAAGGGCGCGACCGTCCTCGCCGGGGGCAAGGCCCGTCCCGACATCGGCCCGCTGTTCTACGAGCCGACCATCCTCGCCGACGTCAACGGGGACATGGACCTGTGCGCGAACGAGACGTTCGGCCCCGTCGTCGCGGTCTACAAGTACCGGGACGAGGACGAGGTCGTCGCCCGCGCCAACGACACGTCCTACGGGCTGAACGCGTCGGTGTGGACGAAGAACCCCGCCCGGGGCCGCCGCCTCGCCGCCCGCATCCAGGCCGGGACGGTCAACGTCAACGACGGGTACGGCGCGGCGTACGCCTCGTACGACGCCCCGATGGGCGGGATGAAGCAGTCCGGTGTGGGACGCCGTCACGGGTCCGAGGGCCTGCTGAAGTTCACCGAGGCGCAGACGGTCGCGAGTCAGCACTTCATGGACCTGGAGCCCCCGGGCGCCATCGGCTACGACAAGTTCGCCGACTACATGGCGACCGGCGTGAAACTCATGAAGAAGCTGCGTATCAAGTAGGGAACGCCTGTGAAGCATGACTTCGACGTGCTCGTCGTCGGGTCGGGGTTCGGCGGCAGCGTCTCGGCTCTCCGGCTGACCGAGAAGGGGTACCGGGTCGGGGTGATCGAGGCGGGCCGCCGCTTCGACACGAACCCGTCCGGTGCGCCGGGGTCGCGGTATCCGGAACTGCCGAAGACGAACTGGCGCATCGCGCGCTACCTCTGGGCGCCGGCACTGGGCTTGACCGGCGTCCAGCGGATGCATCTCATCCGCGGCGCGAAGTCGAGCCGCGTGATGGTGCTGGCAGGCGCGGGGGTCGGCGGCGGCTCGCTCAACTACGCCAACACCCTGTACGTCCCGCCGGAGCCGTTCTTCAAGGACCGGCAGTGGGCGCACATCACCGACTGGCAGGACGAGCTGGCGCCCCACTACGAGCAGGCGAAACGCATGCTGGGCGTCGTGCGGAACCCCACGACGACCGCGGCCGACGAGGTCATGAAGAAGGTCGCCGGCCGGATGGGCAAGGGCGACACGTACGTCAGGACACCCGTCGGCGTCTACTTCGGCCGCGGCGCCGGGATAGAGAGCGCCGACCCCTACTTCGGCGGGGCGGGCCCGCGCCGGCGCGGCTGCCTGGAGTGCGGCGAGTGCATGGTGGGCTGCCGCCACGGCGCGAAGAACATGCTCACGGAGAACTACCTGTACCTGGCCGAGAAGGCGGGCGCCCGGGTGATGCCGCTCAGCCGTGTCACCTCGGTGCGGCCCCTGCCCGGCGGCGGGTACGAGGTCGCGATCGTGCGGACCGGCTCGTTCGGCCGGAACCGCAGGACGTTCACGGCCGGGCAGGTGGTCTTCGCCGCCGGCACCTACGGCACGCAGAAGCTCCTGCACAAGCTCAGGTCGACCGGCCTGCTGCCGCGGCTGTCCGACCGGCTCGGCGCCCTGACCCGCACCAACTCCGAGGCCATCCTCGGCGGCGGCCGCCGCAACGGCAGACCCGGGCCGGACTTCTCCGCGGGCGTCGCGATCACCTCCTCGTTCCATCCGGCGCCGGACACGCACGTCGAACCCGTCCGGTACGGCCGGGGCTCGAACCTGCTCGCCGGCCTGCAGACCCTCCTGGTGGACGGCGACCGCCCCGGGAAGCCGCACACGCCCCGCATCCTGAAGTTCGCCCGCGCGGCGGTGCGCCGCCCGCGCGATCTCCTCCAGCTCCTCGACGTCCGGCACTGGTCGGAGCGGACGGTCATCGCGCTGGTCATGCAGACCCGCGACAACTCCATCACGCTGCGCCCGAAGCGGGGCCCGTTCGGCTGGGACGTCCGCGCGTCCGCCGGGCACGGCGAGCCGAACCCGACCTGGATCCCCGAGGGGCACGAGGCGACGCGGCTGATCGCCGAGGAGATCGGCGGCATTCCCGGCGGCGCCTGGGGCGACCTGTTCGACGTCCCGATGACCGCGCACTTCCTCGGCGGCTGCGCCATCGGCGACTCCGCCGAGTCGGGGGTGATCGACGCCTACCACCGCGTCTACGGGCATCCCGGCCTGCACATCGTGGACGGCTCGGCGGTCTCTGCCAACCTGGGCGTCAACCCGTCCCTCACCATCACCGCGCAGGCAGAACGCGCGATGTCGTTCTGGCCGAACCGCGCGGAGAACGACCCGCGCCCCGCCCTGGGCGATCCCTACCGCCGCCTCGCTCCCGTCCCGCCGAAGAACCCGATCGTCCCGGCCGACGCGCCCGCCGCCCTGCGCCTGCCCATCGTCGACATCACGTAACGCTTAGTGTTCGTCCATGCGCAAACCGATCCCCCTGATCGTGGCGTTGAGCGTGCCTCTGGCCCTCGCGCTGCCTGCACAGTCCGCGAAGGCCGACGAGCGTCCGCAGGTGCTTCCGATGAGTGCGAAGCTGCGAGACCGGCTGGCCCGGCTCTACGAGCGCGAACACAATCCCGGGCACTATCGGCGGCTCGTCGTGGAGGCGCAGGGCGCGCACTACGGACGGGTCGGACGGCACTACTACGCCGTGCTCGCCCTCTGGTACCGGGACAGCCCGGCCAGGAACACCGACGCCGGAACCGCGTTCACGAAGCAGGCTCCGAAAGGCCGCTGGAACGTCTCCATGGTGGACGGCGCGTACGACCCCTGCGCGCGTCCTGTGCCGGAAGCGCTGATGCGGGCCTGGCACATGAGGGTGGCCGACTGCTGATCCCCGTAGCGCCCGGCGCCGGGGCGGTTCATTCCGCTCCGGCGCCGGGCGTGCGACTTGTCAGGCGCGGTAGGCGGCCCATTGTGACTGCATGCGCTGGGCCTGGCCCGGCGTGAACTCGTACATGCACGAGTCGTAGCTGTAGTCCATGAAGTTGTGGATCGGGTCGGCCCCCGGCGCGGAGCAGGTGTCACGGCCGGTCGGGCAGCCCGAGGCCGGGCTCTGCTCGGCGGGCGTGTCCGAGACGCTGTCGCCCTGGCCGCTGCAGCCGCCCTGGAAGGTGTGGTACAGGCCCATCCAGTGGCCCACTTCGTGGGTTCCGGTGTCGCCCTCGTTGTAGTTGCCGAGTGAGCCGCCCGGCAGGCTCTGGTAGTGGATGACGACGCCGTCCATCGCCGGCTGGGAGCGGTAGTCGCTCGGGAACGTGGCCCAGCCGAGGAGGCTGCTGCCGAGGTCGGCCGTGTAGAAGTTGAGGTCCTGTGCGTTCCCGGCGTGCAGGGCGGTCTTCATCTGGCGCTCGTTGCCCTCCGGGTCGGAGAACCATGCCGAGTTCTGCGTCCGCTTGATCCCAGCGAGCGTGAACGTGACGCCGCTGTCCGAGTAGGCATCGTTGAGGACGTCGAGCTGCTTGTTCAAGGTCGCGTCGGACACGTTGCCCGCGCTGCCGTAGACGACCTGGAAGTGCACGCGGACGGTCATGGCCGCCGCGGGCTTCACCTTCTTGAGCTTGCCCAGGCGGTCGTGGAACTCCTTCTCCATCGCGGCGACCTTGGCCGCCCCGGGTTGGTTCCGTTCGGTGACGTGGGCTCCGGCGCGGACGCGGGCCTGCGCGGGCTGGTCGGCGCACTTGGTGGACGGGGCGGCGGGGGCGGCGAGGGTGGCGGGGGCGGCGGGCGCGTAAGCCGTGAGGGCGGCGGCCAGGCCGAGCGCAGCGGCGATTCCGGCGCGTTTCATGGAACTCCTCGGGGGTGCGGCGCGAGCGGGGGAGCGCGCGCTGGGGGAGCGGAGTCATCGCTGGAACCAGGGTGGATGCGAACAAACGTCACGTCTTTGGCAAACCTGGACGAACAAGGGCACGCAACGCTGAATACAGCGCCATAGCGCGAGCGCGTAGCGTGTCCCGCATGGACGTGGAGGGTGAGGCTGCGCGGCTCTTGGCGGAGTTCCGGGCGCAGGCGGATCCGGTGCGCGCGGAGTACGAGAAGCGTTACCTGAAGAGCGATTTCGTCCACATCGGCGTGACCGTCCCAGCGTTGCGCAAGGTCGCGCTGTCGACGGTCAAGGCCAAACCCACAAGGGGCGAACTGCTCGCCCTCGCTGAGTCCTTCTGGGGAGTGACCGACGAAGGCCGTCCCGTACACGAGGCTCGTATGGCGGCGATAGAGGTCCTCGCGAAGCGAGTCGCACTACTGGAGCCGCGCGACATGGGGTTTGCCGAGCGATTCATACGCGACTCGGCAAGCTGGGTGTACGTCGACCATCTTGCAGAGAAGTCCGTCGGCGCACTGGTCGTCCGGTACCCGGACCTGGCGACGACCCTCGACGCATGGGTCGCCGACCCCTACATGTGGATACGGCGTGCGGCGGTTCTCGCGCTGCTGCCAGGCGTCCGGACGGGAAACCCGGATCTCGGCAGGATCGACCGCTACGGGGACGCGCTCATAGCCGAACGCGAGTTCTTCATCCGTAAGGCTCTCGGATGGGTCCTTCGTGAGCTGTCCAAGAAAGACCCTGAGTGGGTGGCCGCATGGGTCGAACCCCGTGTCGACACCATCTCGGGTGTGACGCTACGCGAAGCCATCCGTCACCTGCCGCCCGCCGAGGTGGCGCGGATCAGAGCCTAAGCCCGGTACGCCTTCCACACCGTGTGGATACGGGCGCCCTGTCCGGCGGTGAACGACGTCATGCATGTGTCGTAGCCGTAGTCCATGTAGTTGTGCACCGGGTCGTACCCAGGAGAGGTACACGTGTCCTTGCCGGACGGGCAACCGTTCGTGGGGTCGCGCTCGGCCGGAGTATCCGAGACCCGGTCGCCCTGGGCGCTGCAGCCGTCCTGGAACGTGTGGTACAGCCCCAGCCAGTGCCCAACCTCGTGCGTCGCGCTGAACCCCTTGTTGAAGTGATCGATGGAACCGCCCGGCATGCTGGCGTAGTGGATGGTCACACCGTCCATCCTGGGGTCGGACCTGTACTTCCAGGGGAACGTCGACCAGCCGAGCAGATCCCCGCCTATGTAGGCGCTGTAGAGGTTCAGCGTGCCCTTCCCGCCTCTGTGCAGCTTCGGCTTGAACGTCCCCTCGTAGCGTTCCGGGTCGCTGAACCAGGCCGCGTTGTCGGAACGGCTCACAGCCATGAGCCTGAAGGAGACGCGCGTGTTCGCCCCGCCGTTCCGCCCGCCGTAGGACGCGTTCAACGTGCCGATCTGGCGCATGACCTCCCCGGTGGACACGTTGCCCCTCGCGCCGTCGTGAATCACATGGAAGTAGACCGGAATGCTGATCTGAGTCGCCCTGCGCAGGCCGGCGCGGTTCGTCGAGCCGTCCGTCCTGTCGGCCGTGCCCAGGTCCAGACCGGCCAAGATCCGGTTGAGGCGCTGCTCCACGGAGGCGGCCTGGGCCGGGGTGAGATCGTTGCGTTCCCGCCCGTGAGCGCCCGTCCTCAACCGCGCCTCAGGGTGCGCGCAGTCGTCCAGGCGTCCATGCCGGGCGCCCAGGGACGGCCCGGACGGCGCGGCGGGAACGAGGGCGGCGAGCAGGGCGGCGGCGGCGAGCAGCTTCACGGCACTCCTAGGGAGGTCGCTTGCGGACGGGAAGCGGGCGAACACAGGGTGTTATCCACAGGTATCAGAGCGAAGACCTGCCGCGAGTGTGATCAAGGTAAATGGATGCCGACCGTTATAGGGCGATCGCACCATGTGATGGGCATGGCCGGGGCCGCGCGCATCGGCGCAGGCAGCGGCCCTTAGACTGGGAGGCCCTTCCGGCCGTGCGAAAGGCGTAGTTGGTGGCCGCAGACCAGTCCTTTGACACCGTCCTCGTCGTCGACTTCGGTGCGCAGTACGCGCAGCTGATCGCGCGGCGGGTCCGCGAATGCCATGTGTTCAGCGAGATCGTGCCGTCCACCATGCCGGCGGCGGAGATGCTCGCCAGGCGGCCCAAGGCGATCATCCTGTCGGGCGGCCCCGCGTCGGTGTACGAGAAGGGCGCCCCCGCCGCGCCGGAGGGGCTGTTCGACATCGGCGTCCCCACGCTGGGAATCTGCTACGGCCACCAGGTGATGGCCCAGGCCCTCGGCGGGACGGTCGAGAACTCCGATGTCGCCGAGTACGGCGGCGCGACCGTCGCCGTCACCTCGCCTGGGATGCTGTTCGCGGGGCTCCCGCACGAGCAGGCCGTGTGGATGTCCCACCGCGACTTCGTCAGCGGCGCCCCTGCCGGGTTCACGGTGACGGCGAGCACGGACGTCACGCCGGTCGCCGGCATGGAGGACCTGGAGCGCGGCTTCTTCGGCGTCCAGTTCCACCCCGAGGTCCTGCACACCGAGCACGGCATGGAGATCCTGCGGCGCTTCCTGTACGAGGGTGCCGGCTGCCGTCCGAGCTGGACGATGGTGAACATCGCGGACGAGTCGATCGAGGCCGTCCGGCAGCAGGTCGGGGAGAAGCGGGCGATCTGCGCCCTCTCCGGCGGAGTGGACTCGGCGGTCGCCGCCGCGCTCGTCCAGCGGGCCATCGGGGACCAGCTGACCTGCGTGTTCGTCGACCACGGCCTGCTGCGCAAGGGCGAGCCCGAGCAGGTCGAGAAGGACTTCGTCGCCGTCACCGGCGTGAACCTGCACGTCGTGAACGCCCAGGAGCGCTTCCTCGCCGCCCTCGACGGCGTCACCGACCCCGAGGAGAAGCGCAAGATCATCGGCCGCGAGTTCATCCGGGTGTTCGAGGAGGCGGCCCGCGAGATCGTCAAGGGCGGCGGACCGTCCCCCCGGCACGGCGGGGCGGACGCGGCGGAGCCGGTCGAGTTCCTCGTCCAGGGAACGCTCTACCCGGACGTGGTCGAATCGGGCGGCGGCACCGGCGCGGCCAACATCAAGTCGCACCACAACGTCGGCGGTCTCCCCGAAGACCTCCAGTTCAAGCTGATCGAGCCGCTGCGGACGCTGTTCAAGGACGAGGTCCGCGCGCTCGGCGAACAGCTCGGCCTGCCACCCGAGATCGTCTGGCGCCAGCCCTTCCCGGGCCCGGGCCTCGGCATCCGCATCATCGGCGCCGTCACGCGCGACCGCCTGGACGTCCTCAGGGACGCCGACGCCATCGCCCGCGAGGAGTTGACCCGCGCCGGCCTCGACCGCGACATCTGGCAGTTCCCGGTGGTGCTGCTCGCCGACGTCCGGTCCGTGGGCGTCCAGGGCGACAGCCGGACGTACGGGCACCCGATCGTCCTGCGCCCGGTGACCAGCGAGGACGCGATGACGGCCGACTGGGCGAAGCTCCCGTACGACGTCCTGCAGCGGATCTCCACCCGCATCACCAACGAGGTTCGCGAGATCAACCGGGTCGCGGTCGACATCACGTCCAAGCCCCCGGGCACCATCGAGTGGGAGTGACCCCAAGGGGGTTCACTCCCGCCGGGCGGCGATGAGCGGCGCGGTGAGGCACGCGGCGACCAGGAGGATGGCGGACGCGACCGTGAGGGCGACGGTGTAGCCGTGTACGGCGACCGCGGCGTCCGACGCCCGCGGATGGGACGCGAGATAGGTCGCGCCGGCGCCGGCCGCGAGGGTGTTGAGCAGCGCCGTGCCGAGGGCGGCGCCCAACTGCTGGGCGGCGTTGTAGGCGGCCGAGGCGGCCCCGATGTCGTGCCCGCACATCCCCTCGGTGGCCGAGGCGGCGGTCGGCGGCATCACGCAGCCGAGACCGAGCCCGGTCAGCACCAGCGCGGGAAGCAGGTGGCGGACGAAGACGTCCGCGCCGTCGGCGGTGAGCCGGGTGAGGATCAGCATCCCGGCGGCCGCCGCCAGCAGCCCCGGCACGACCAGCACCGCGGACGGGACGCGGCCATGCGCCTTCCCCGCGATGAGCATGGCCCCGCACAGCGCCGCCAGTGCGTTCACGATCAGGGCCAGACCCGCCTGGACGGGCGAGTACCCGAGCACGGTCTGCAGGTAGTAGCTCATGAACAGGTAGAAGCCGAACATCGCCACGAACATCAGCGTGATGGCGAGGAACGCCCCCGCACGGACGCGGTGCATCAGCACCCGCGCCGGCAGCAGCGGCTCGGACGCGCGGACTTCGACGACGGCGAACGCGGCCAGTAGCAGCACCCCGCCGGTCAGCAGCGCTGCCACTTCGGCCGAGCCCCACCCGAGCGGCTCGGCCCGGTTGAACCCGTACACCAGGGCGGCGAATCCCGAGAGGCTGAGCAGCGCGCCCGCGACGTCGAACCGTCCGCGGCGCCCCATGGGCCGGTCGCGAGGCACCGCCCCCGCGCCGAGAACGGCGAGCAGCGCGACGGGCACGTTGATGTACAGGCACCATCGCCAGCCGGCGTACTCGGTCAGCAGGCCACCGGCGATCAGCCCGGCCGCCGAGCCGGCGGCGCCGACGGCCGCGAACACCCCGAACGCCCGGCCGCGTTCGCGGGCCTCCGTGAACGTGGTCGCCAGCAGCGACAGGCCGGCGGGGGCCAGCACGGCGGCGAACGCCCCCTGCATGGCCCGCGCCCCGAACAGCGTTTCCGCGTTGACCGCCGCCCCGCCCAGCGCGGACGAGGCGGCGAACCCCACCAGTCCGGTCAGGAACGCGCGCCGGTGACCGAGCGCGCCGCCGATCCTGCCGCCGATCAGCAGCAGCCCGCCGAAGGCCAGCGCGTAGGCGGTGATCGCCCACTGCCGGTTCCCGTCCGACATCCCGAGCGCCCGTTGCGCCGACGGCAGCGCGATGTTGACGATCGTCCCGTCCAGGACGATCAGGAGCTGCGCCGCGCTCACCACCGCCAGCGTCCACCATCGCCGCCTGGGCCCGTGCCCGCGCCGGTCCCCCGTCGCTTCGCAGGCAGGCTCCGTCAGCAGCGGTTTCTCGTCTCCGAAATCCATGACTTCAATCGTTTCGTTGAAGTCGTCCCGGAGACTTGGCGCCCCGCTGCCGGCCCGCGGCCTGGACGCGGCGACCGTTGCCCCTCAAACCGCGGTCGAACCCCGCAGCCGAGCGGGCGACCTTAACGTGCTGGTCAATGGCGGCCAGGTGAGGTCAAGTCTGCGTCAGGGCACGGCCTTGCAATCGCGATGCGTGTTCGTACGGTGGCGCAACGTCACCATGCTCTGTGGGGCGAGGAGGAGGCCCCATGTCCCCGAAGCTCAGCGTCGTCGTGCCGTTCCACAACACCGAGGAGTACTTCCGGGAGTGCCTGGAGTCGCTGGCCGATCAGACACTGCGCGACCTTGAGGTGATCCTGGTGGACGACGGGTCCACTGACAACGGTGCCGTCATCGCCAAGGACATGTGCGCCCGCGACCCCCGGTTCCGCCTGGTCACGCGTGAGAACGAGGGCCCAGGGCCCGCCCGAAACGCCGGTGTGCTGCAGGCGAAGGGCGAGTACCTGGCGTTCGCGGACGCCGACGACGTGGTGGAACGCGAAGCCTATGCGCGGATGGTCCGGTCCCTTGAACGGACCGGGTCCGACATCGCGTCCGGGAACGTGCAGCGGATGGACGAAGACCGGACCTGGCAGTCGCACCTGCACGACGGTGTCTTCACGGAGTCCTGTGCGAGGACGCATGTGTCGTCCAAACCGACGCTCATGCGCGACCGAACACCGTGGAACAAGGTGTACCGGCGGGAGTTCTGGGACCGGATCGGCCTGGAGTTCCCCGCGGGCTTCTACGAGGACCCTCCGGTCACGGCGCGCGCGCACGCGCTGGCCGGTTCCGTGGACGTCCTGAGTGAGACCGTCTACTTCTGGCGCAAGCGGCCAGGGTCCATCACAGAGGACCGCTACGACTGGGACAACATCCGCCAGCGGATGCGGTCGGCGCGGGTCGTCCGGGACGGCCTGGCCGACTACGGCCCGCAACTCCTCAACGCGTACGACGAGCACGTCCTCGTCCCGATCGAACTTCGTGTCCTGTTCGCGGCCCTCCCCAGGACGGAGGACGAGAACCGCGAAGAACTCGTCGCCATGGGCGCGGTACTGGCCCGGCACATCAGCCCGCGCGTCCTGAAGCGCCAGCCCGCGATGACGCGCCTGCAACTTCACCTGCTGTGCAGGCGGATGGTGCCGGAACTGCTGGAGGTGCTGCGGTTCGTCCAGCTCCGCAAGGTGGCCGACGCGCCGAGGGTGCGGCGTGGGCTGCGGCATCGCTGGTACGCGGAGTTCCCGTTCTTCGAGGACGAGGAGCGGGCCGTCCCGTCGCACGTGTACGACGTGACCGACGAACTGAAGCCGGTGGCGGCGATCGACCGGGCCGACTGGGTGGACGGGCGGCTCCGCATCGAGGGCCACGCGTACATCCGGCATCTGGACTCCTCCACCGAGGACGGCTCCCGCATCCGGCTCTGGCTGGTCGCGGCGAACAAGCGGGGCCTCATGCGCGTCCCGGTCACCCGGGTCCGCAGGCCGGACGTGACCGCCCGGTCGCGGCAGTCGGCGGTCTCCTACGACTGGTCGGGGTTCGTCGCGGAGATCGACCCGTCCACGCTGAGGATGTTCGGACGCTGGCGGGACGTCGACTGGGTCCCGTGCGTGGAGATCGTCAACCGGGGGCTGCGGCGGCGCACGACGTTCGTGAACCCGCGGCTCACCGGGCGGCAGTGGCCGGACGACCGCGAGTGCGCCCCGGGCGTGCTCGTCCAGGGCGTCGCGGGCAGGCACCGGTTCGTGGTGCAGGTGCGGCGGACTCCGGCGGCGGTCACCGGCTGCCACCTGGAGGGGGGCGAGTTGTGGCTGGACGGCTGGAGCCTCGCCCCGTTCGGGGACGAGCCGCGCGTCACCGCCACCCCGAAGGTGGGGCGGGCCACGGTGGTCGGCCCCGTCGAACCCGCCGGCGGCGACGGCTTCCGGGCGCGGCTGCCGGTCGCCGGGCTGGCCAGGCGGCAGGGCGACTGGGAGATCAGCCTGCCGGGCGGGATCCGCCCGTACCTGGACGAGGACCCGGCGGGCACGGCCTTCCCGATACCGGGCGGGGAACTGGAACTCGCCAGGACACGGCGTAGCACGCTCCGGATCGTCGCCCGTGGACGCGTTCTCGCCGTCGACGAGGTGTCGTGGTCGTCCGAGGGGGCCCTCCGCCTGGCAGGCACGTGCACCGACCGGGTCGGACGGCCGGATTCGCTGATGCTCAGGCGGCGGCGGTCGTCCGAGGAGCACATCGTCACGCTCCATTGGGATGGTGAGCGCTTCACTGCGAAGTTCTCACCCGCGCGTATGCCGGTCCTCGGTCTCTCCCGTCCTCTTGTGGCCGGCCGTTGGGACGTCCTCGCCTCCGTTGGCGGGCAGGAACAACCTGTCGTCATCAGGCGCCACACTCTCCGCGACATGCCCGAGCCATTCGAAGCGGGCTTGCACCGGATCACCGTCCGCGCGCACAAGACCGACGTGTTGCAGCTTCGGATAGAGACGGCCCTGGACGACGACGAGCGCGGGGCCTATGCGCAGAGCCGGATACGGTCCGGGCACTACCGGCGCCACCTCAACCTGCCCGTCCGCGAACTGGCGCTCTTCGACGCGTACCGAGGACGCCAGTACTCGTGCAACCCGCGCGGCATCTACGACGAGCTTCGACGGCGCGAAACCGACCTGGAATGTGTGTGGGTCACCGAGAACGGCCAGTTCGGCAGGCCGGCGGGTGCGCGGACCGTCCTGTCCGGCACGCGGGAGCACTACGAGGCACTCGCCCGCGCGCGCTACATCTTCGGCAACTGGTCGCAGCAGGAATGGTTCTGCAAGCGCGAGGACCAGACCTACGTCCAGTGCTGGCACGGAACGCCGTTGAAGAAGCTCGGATACGACGTCAAGCAGATGCCCTTCAAGCGCACCGAGGGCGTGGACTGGATGCAGTATGACGTTCCCCAGTGGGACCTCCTGCTCGCCCAGAACACCTTCTCCGTCCCGCTGTTCCGGCGTGCGTTCGGTTACGCAGGGGACGTCCTGGAGAGCGGCTATCCCCGCAACGACGTTCTGGGCAGCCCGCACAGGGACGAGATCGCCGGGGCGGTGCGGCGGCGGCTCGGCATACCGGACGGCAAGCGGGTCGTGCTGTACGCGCCGACATGGCGGGACGATTTCCACCACGCGATCGGCAAGCGCGCGTTCCGCCTCGAATTCGAGCTGGACCGTTTCAGGGCGGCGCTGGGCCGCGATCACGTCCTGCTTCTGCGGACGCACTACCTCGTCACGGACCGGCCGCGGCTGCGCCCGGGCGACTGCGTCATGGACGTGTCCGTCTATCCCGACATCTCCGAACTGTTCCTCATCAGCGACGTGCTCGTCACGGACTACTCGTCGTCCATGTTCGACTTCGCCGTCACCGGCCGGCCGATGGTGTTCTTCACCTACGACCTGGAGCGCTACCGCGACCACGTGCGCGGTTTCTACTTCGACTTCGACGCGGAGGCCCCCGGGCCGCTGCTGGGCACCACGCAGGAGGTCGTCGAGGCCCTGCGCGAGCCGGACGCGCTGGACGCCGGGTTCCGGGACGCCCGCGCCGCCTTCGCCGCCCGGTACTGCCCGCACGACGACGGCCACGCCGCCTCCCGCGTGCTCGACCGGGTCCTCCACCAGGCCCGTTAACACCCCGAACCCCATCACGGAGCTGCTCGTGTCCCCGCAGATAAGCATCGTCGTCCCTTTCCGCAACACCGCCGGCCGGCTGCCGGAGTGCCTGGAGTCGCTCGCCGGGCAGACCCTGCGCGACATCGAAGTGCTCATAGTGGACGACGGGTCGGACGACGGCGGAACGGTCGTCGCCAAGGACTTCGCAGGGCGGGACGACCGTTTCACGCTCGTGCAACCCGGTCCCGGCGCGGCCGCCGCCGACGTGGGCGTCGAGCAGGCGAAGGGCCGCTATCTCGCCTTCGCCGACGGTGAGGACGCACTGCCGCCCTACGCGTGCGAACTGATGGTCGGCACGCTGGATTCGACGGGATCGGACCTCGTCGGCGGAAACGTCATGTGTCTGGACGGCGAACGGGTATGGCAGTCGCCGCTCCACAGCGACTCCTACGCGGAGACCATGAAGGCGACGCACGTGACCCGCCACCCGGCCCTCCTGCAAGACAGGACGGTGTGGAACAAGGTCTACCGGCGCTCGTTCTGGGACGCGCATCGATTTGAGCTTGGGGTCGGCCGAGACGCGCTGATCGCCGTGCAGACCCAGATATTGGCCTCCGCTGTCGACGTACTGGACGCGACCGTCTACTTCTGGCGGGACCGTCCGGGGACGGCCACGCGCACACGTCCCGAACCGGCCGACATCACCGAACGGTTCGCGACCCTGGCGAACGTGCGGGACTTCATCCGTGAGCATGTGCCGGACCTTCTGGAGGTCTACGACATGCACGCGCTGGACCTGGACGTGCGCGAGCTCATGCTCGCCTTGCCCGGAGCCACCTGGGAGGAGCGTGAACGTCTGGTCGAGCTCGGCGCGGAGGTCGCCGCCGACGCCGGACGTCCGGCCGCCGCCGGCCTTGAGGCGATCAGGCGGCTGGAAACATACCTGCTCGGCGAGGGCATGCTCTCCGAGTTGCTGGAGGTGCTCCGTTTCGAGGAGGACGGGCTGCAGGACGTCCCTCTCGTTCCCCGGGGCCGTCTCCGCCAGCGCTGGTACGCCCGCTACCCCTACTTCGACGACGCGGCGCGGGACATCCCCGAGGACATGTACGACGTCACCGACGAGCTCGCCCTGTGGGCGGACGTCGACAGTGTCCACTGGGACGTCGACACCCTCATCGTCGAAGGGCACGCCCACTTCGACCGGTTGGACGTGTCGTCGGCGACGGACTCCCGGATCCGGGTCTGGATGAGCGACGTGCGGACCGGCAAGGAGATCAGGCTGCCGGTGGAGCGGACGTGCGTTCCGGAGGTCACCGCCCGGTCCGGCCAGGCGAACGTCTCCTACGACTGGTCGGGTTTCACCGTCCGCGTGGAGCCCGAGTACCTGCTGGACGGCGACGAATGGCGGACGGCCACCTACGAGGTGTTCGCCGAGGTCTCGACGGCCGGGCGCAAGGCGGTTCAGCGGTTGACCGCGATGTCTCCGGCCGTGCGGTGGACGGCGGCGCGGCAGGTGGACGAACACGTGGCCGTCCAGCCGGCGGCCGGCGACGACGACGTCTTCGTCGTCCACGTCAAGCGGGCCAAGGCCGTCCTCACCAGGATCCGCCGTGACGGGGACACGCTGGTGCTGAACGGATGGACGCGACGCGCACTCGGCGCGGGGGCCGCCATGGTCGCGGCACGCCGGCATGGGGGAGTCGAGGTCAGGGGCGAGGTGACTCTGCGCCAGTCCGCCGTTCTGCGGATGGCGGAGGGCACCGGGTTCGACTTCACGGCGAAGCTGCCGCTGGAGTACCTCATCTCCGTCCCGGAGGGCGGAACCTACGGCACGCATCTGCGGGACGCCGTCGACTGGGACATCCGGCTCACGGGCGAGGGCGGCCCGCTGAGGCTCACGGTCGCGAGCAATGTGAAGGCCGCCCGGCACGCCCTCCCGACCACGGGCGGACGCGGCCGGGAGCTCGCCCTCACACGCACCGCGTTCGGGAACCTGCGCGCCGTCGAGCGGGGTTTCCGCCCGGTCGTCACGAGCGCCGAGTGGGGCGCGAACGGGCTCCTCACGCTCAGCGGGGACTTCGCCGCGCCGGAAGACCGTCCCGACCGCTTCGTGCTACGGCGGCGCCGGTCGGGCGACGAGCATCACATCCCCGTTACCTGGGAGGAACACCGCTTCACCGCCACGTTCACGCCCGCGACGATGGCCGTTTTCGGGACGGACCTGCCGCTGAGCAGCGGAACCTGGGACCTGCTGGCGCGCGCGTGTGACGGAGAGGTGGCGGTCGTCGTTGAACGTGAGGCCGTCCCCAGCCTCCCCGACCGGCAGCGTGTCGGAACGCATGAATTCGAGATCGGCGTTCACCAGATCGACGCGCTGACACTGCACAGCCGCCTGGCCCTGGAGGACGACGAGCGCGGTGGGCACGCACAGGTGCTTCTCCAACGGCGGGACTATCCCGTCTACCTGCGGAGCCCTCTCGCAGACATCGCCGTGTTCTCCAGCCACAACGGATCCCAGTACAGCTGCAGCCCGAGGGCGATCTACGAGGAACTCACCCGTCGCGGAACCGATCTGGAATGCGTCTGGGTGTCCCAGGACGGCCAGTTCGCGGTTGATGGGAAGGCTCAGACCGTCCTGGCCGGAAGCCGCGAGCACTATCGCCACCTCGCGCGCGCCCGGTACGTCGTCACCAACCACGGGCTGCCGCCCTGGTACACCAAGCGAGATGAGCAGACCTACGTCCAGACCTGGCACGGAACCCCGCTGAAGCGTCTCGGCTACGACCTGAGGGACATGCCGTACCGGCACACCGAGCGGCTCGACCGGATGGAACGGGAAACGGCCCGATGGGACCTCCTGCTGTCCTCCAGCCCGTACGCCACGCAGGCCATGAAACGGGCGTTCCGGTACGACGGTGAGGTCCTGGAGACGGGATATCCGCGCAACGACATCCTCAGCACGCCCGAGTGGGAGCGCATCGGGACCCGCATCCGCAAGCGCCTGGGAATCCCGCAGGGCAAGAAGGTCGTCCTCTATGCGCCGACATGGCGGGACGACCGGCACCATGCTGAAGGCAGGCACGGGTTCTCCCTGGAACTGGACATGGAGATCATGCGCCAGGCCATAGGCGATGACCACGTCCTGCTACTGCGGACCCATCACCTCATCACCGATCGCGACCCTCTCGTCACGGACGGAGGCTTCGTCATCGACGTGTCCCTGTACCCGGACATCGCCGACCTCTACATGGCGGCAGACGTGCTCGTCACCGATTACTCGTCCGCGATGTTCGACTACGCGATCCTGGGTCGGCCCATCGTCCTCTACACCTATGACCTGGACTGGTACCGCGACCACCTGCGCGGCTTCTATTTCGACCTGGAGGCGGAAGCCCCCGGGCCGCTCGTGAAGACGTCCGCAGAGGTCGCCGACGCGGTCAAGGCCGCCCCGGGCAGCGAACAGGGTTTCGCCGACGCCTACGACCGGTTCTTCGTGAAGTACTGCCCGCATGACGACGGCCAGGCGGCGTCCAGGGTCGTCGACCGCGTCTTCGGCGAGGCGTGAATCCCGCCGCTCAACCCGGGCGGCGGGCCCGTGCGAACAGCCACACGCCCGGCCACGAGCAGATCGGCAGGCGCCGCTCCAGCACGGCGGACAGCCGCAGGGCCTCGTTGACGAGCGGATGCAGCGGAGCCAGATCCTCGCGCCGCACCGTCCGGTTCCTGAGAAGCCGCAAGAGCGGACGGTGCAGGACGCCCCGGCACCACACGCGCTCCAGCACGAGCTCCGCGCCCTCCAGCAGATCGACGAGCGCACGGTGGGTATAGCGGCGGACCCTTCCGAGCGCCACATCGTGCGCCGACCACAGGGCCATGTCGCACGGCACGGACACCAGCGCCGTCCCACCCGGCCGCAGCACACGCGCGATCTCGGCGACCGCCCGCGCGTCGTCCTCCACATGCGCCAGGACGTCCAACGCCAGCGCCAGGTCGTACTCGCCGGGCGGAAGCGGCAGGTACCGCGCGTCACCCTCGTACGCCTCCACGCCGTGGGCGCGGGCCAAGGCCACGGCGGCCGGGCTCAGGTCGATCGCCGTGGCGCGCCAGCCGTGCTCGGCCAGCACGCGGCAGCCGGCACCCGACGCGGCGCCGATGTCGACGGCCGTCCCGGGCACGCTGAACCGCAGCAGCTCGGCGGACAGGATCTCGCGGCGTTCGCGGTACCACCAGTTGTCGTTCTCGATCCGGGCGATCCGCCGGAGCTCGATGGTGTCCACGGGACAAGCCGACGGCATGGGCGGTGGCACGTTCCATCACCGTCGCCGCCCGCACACGGATCGTTGACCCCGGTTTGACCCCGGGGCGGCCGTCAGCGCCTCTTGCGCCGGCGCACCAGGAAACGGACGGCCATCAGGAGGGCGACCAGGCCGCCGACCGCGGGGACCGCGCGCTTGGCGATCGACGGCCCCGCGACCTCCAGCAGGTCGATCGCGTCGTCCTCCTTCGCCACGTGCAGCGGCGGCCGGGCCGGCTCCGCCCTGACCGGTCCGGGCTTGTCAGCGGGCTCCTCCGGCGTCGCCGCCGCCACCCCGGTCTCGGCCTCCACCTCCGGCTTCGCGGCCTCAGCCGGGCTCTCAGGCGCCGCGGCGGGGGCCGGCGCGGTCTCGGCGGGCGCCGCCGCGCCGGGCGACTCCAGTTCGGTGGCCAGCGCCTTGGCGAACCTCGCGATGATCTTGGAGCCGACCTCGGACAGGATGTTGCGGCCGAACTGCGCCGGACGCCCCGTCACGTTCAGCTTGGTGTGGACGGTCACCCGCGTCGTGCCGTCCTGCGGGTGCAGCGTCGCCTGGACGGTGGCCGCCGCCGTCCCCGACCCGCGGGCCTCCTTGCCGGACGCCTCCATCGTCACGACGCGGGACGACTCGTCCGCCGAGACGATCCGCGCGGTGCCGCGGTAGGTGATGGTCATCGCGCCGACCTTCACCTTCATCCGGCCGGAGTACTCCTCGCCCTCGACCCCGTCGAGCGTCGCGCCCGGCATGCACGCCGCGACGCGCTCCACGTCGAGCAGCACCGACCATGCCTGATCCACCGGTACGGGGACGGTGAAATCGTGGTCGAGTTCCATGATCAATGTCCTTATCGTCCGGAGACCTTGCCGCGACCCTACGGCGGCCGCACGCCGCGTCGCCAGTGGGACCCGACAGGCATCCAGGTACCCGGCGGCGCGGTGAACATGCCGCCTGGTGAACCTGCGGCGTGGCGGCCGGGCCCCGGGGTGCGGGGCGGGGCCCGGCCGCCTGGAACCGTCAGCCCGCGGCGGCCGCCAGTGCGCGCGCCGTCAGCACCGTCGCCAGATGGGTCCGGTACTCCGACGACCCGTGCAGGTCGGTCGGCGGTTCGGTGCCGGCCGGCGCCTGCGCGGCCGCCGTCCGGAACGTGTCCTCCGACGCCGGCCGCCCCTGGACGGCGATCTCCACCGCGTTGGCCCTGACAGGAACCGGCCCCATGCAGGTCAGCGCGACCCGTGCCTCCTCGATGCCGGCACCATTGCGGCGGACGGCGCACGCGATTCCGACGATCGCCCATGCCTGCGCCGTCCGGTGGAACTTCTCGTAGTGCACGCCCCAGCCCGCATCCAGTTTCGGTACGCGCACGCCCACGAGCAGTTCGTCCGGCTCCATCGCCGACGTCATCCAGTCGACGAAGAACTCCGACGCGGGGATCTCCCTCTCACCGCGCACGGACCGGACAAGGCACACCGCGTCCAGTGCCAGCGCGACCGCGGGAAGGTCCCCCGCCGGGTCGGCGTGGGCCAGCGACCCGCCGAACGTGCCGCGATGCCGGACGGCCGGGTCCGCGACCGTCTCCGTCGCCTGCGCGATCAGCGGGGCGTGCTCGCGCACCAGCGGATCGTGGATCACCTGGTGATGCGTCGCCATGGCGCCGATGACCAGGGAGTCGCCCGCGTCCCGGATCTCCCGGAGCCCGTCGACCCGGTCGAGGTCGATCAGCGCGTCGGGGTAGGCGAGCCGGAGCCGCAGCAGCGGCATCAGGCTCTGCCCGCCGGCCAGCACCTTCGCGTCCTCGCCGGCGTCGGACAGCGCCCGGCAGGCGTCCTCCACCGAGGCCGGACGCGCGTAGTCGAACGTCGCGGGGATCACTGTGCACCTCCGGCCGAGCCGAGTCCGCCGCCCGGGCCGGGTTCGGCCGCGGCGGGTTTCTTCTCCGCGCGCAGGGCGCGCCACACGCGTTCGGGCGAGCACGGCATCGGCACGTCCGTGACGCCGTGCGGGCGCAGCGCGTCCACGATCGCGTTGACGACCGCGGGTGTCGAGGCGATCGTCCCCGCCTCGCCGACCCCCTTCACGCCCATCGGGTTGGACGTCGCGGGCGTCTCGGTGCGGTCGGTCGTGAACGACGGCAGGTCCTTGGCGGACGGGACCAGGTAGTCGGCCATGGTGGTCGTCGTGAGGTTGCCGTCCGCGTCGTACACCGCCTCTTCATAGAGGGCCTGGGCGATGCCCTGCGCAAGCCCTCCGTGGACCTGCCCCTCCACGATGAGCGGGTTGACGACCTTGCCGATGTCGTCCACGGCCACGTACTTGCGGAGCTTCACCATCCCGGTCTCTGTGTCGACCTCGGCGGCGCACAGGTGCGTGCCATGCGGGAAGGAGAAGTTGTCCGGGTCGAACGTGGCGTCGGAGTCCAGCGACGGCTCGATGCCGTCCGGCAGGTCGTGCGCGGCGAACGCGGCCAGCGCGACCTCCTGCAGCGTCTTGCCCTCCTCCTGGACACCTCGGACGCTGAACCGTCCGCCGGCGAACTCCAGGTCCTGTTCGGACGCCTCCAGCAGATGCGCGGCGACCTTGCGGGCCTTGTCGACCACCTTCTCGCAGGCCGAGAACAGCGCGACGCCGCCGACGGTCAGGGAACGCGAGCCGTAGGTGTCCATTCCCTTGGGAGAGATGGCCGTGTCACCGTGCAGGACCTTCACGTCCTCGAACGGGACGCCGAGCCGGTCCGCGGTGATCTGCGCCCAGGCCGTCTCGTGGCCCTGCCCATGCGCGGACGAACCGGTGACCACTTCGACCTTCCCGGACGGCAGTACGCGCACCGACGCGTGTTCCCAGCCGCCAGCGCCGTACGAGAGCGATCCGAGCACGCGGGACGGGGCCAGGCCGCACATCTCCGTGAACGTGGACACCCCGATGCCCAGCTGCACCGGATCCTGCCGTTCACGCCTGTCCGACTGCTCCGCGCGCAGCTTGTCGTACTCGAACAGCTCCAGCGCCTTGTCCGTCGCCGCCTCGTAGTTGCCGGAGTCGTACGTGAGGCCCGCGATCGTCTCGTACGGGAACTCCTCATGCTTGATCCAGTTGCGGCGCCGTACCTCGATGGGGTCCACGCCCAGTTCGGCGGCCAGCTCGTCCATCATGCGCTCGATGGCGTACGTGGCCTCCGGGCGGCCCGCGCCCCTGTAGGCGTCCGTGGGCGTCTTCGTCGTGAAGACACCCGTGCAGGTGAACGACAGCGCGTCCATCTTGTAGATGCCGTTGTACATGAACGCGCCCAGCAGCGGGATGCCGGGAGTGACCAGCATGAGGTACGCCCCCATGTCGGCCAGCAGATCCACCTTCAGGCCGCGGATCCGTCCGTCCCGCTCCGCCGCGAGCGTGATCTTCTGTATCTGGTCGCGCCCGTGGTGGACGGTCATGTTGCCCTCGCTGCGCGTCTCCGTCCACTTCACGGGACGGCCGAGCCTGCGGGCCAGCAGCAGCGCGAGGACCTCCTCCCCGTACACCTGCAGCTTGGAGCCGAAGCCGCCGCCGACGTCCGGTGCGACGACCCGGATCCGGTGCTCGGGGATCCCGGTGACCGTGGCCAGCATCAGCCGCAGGATGTGCGGGATCTGCGTGGCCGAGTACAGCGTGAACTCGTCCCCCTCGGGGACGCACAGGACCGACCGCGGCTCCATCGCCGTCGGGATCAGCCTCTGCTGGACGTAGCGGCGCTCCAGGACGACCGGTGCGTCCCTCATCGCGGCGTCGAGATCCCCGTTCTCGAACACCCACGTGTAGGACTTGTTCGTCCCCAGGTCGTCGTGGACCAGATCGGCGCCGTCCGCTACGGCCGCCTCCATGTCCACCACCGCGGGCAGCGGCTCGTAGTCGACGTCGATCTCTTCCAGAGCGTCCACGGCCGCGGCCTTGTCGCGCGCCACGACGCACGCGACGGGCTCCCCGACGTAGCGGACCTCGTCCACCGCCATAGGCGCATGATCCGGATGCTTCATGTCATCGGTCACGACCCAGGCGCATGGAAGCGAGCCCTGTTCCGCGGCGAGATCCTGGCCGCTGAACACGCCGACCACTCCGGGACGCCCCTTCGCGGGCGCGGTGTCGACGCCGGTGATCCTGGCGTGCGCGTACGGGCTGCGCAGGAACGCCACGTGCAGCGTCCCCGCCGGCGTCATGTTGTCGGTCCACCGGGTCCGGCCGGTGATGAGCCGGGCGTCCTCCGACCGCTTGCGCGGGCTGCCGACCTCCTGCACGGTCACGGCGTCACCTCCTGCCGGCCGGGCTCACGCATCTCGCTCGCCGCGCGCCGGACCGCCTTGACGATGTTCTGGTAGCCGGTGCACCGGCACAGGTTGCCTTCGAGCCCCTCCCGGACCTCGTCCTCCGACGGGTCGGGGTTCTCCCGCAGCAGATCGAGCGACGCCATGATCATGCCGGGCGTGCAGTAGCCGCACTGGAGCGCGTGCTCCTCGTGGAAGGCCTGCTGCATGGGGTGCGTGGTGCCGTCGATGCCGAGACCCTCGACGGTCGTCACGTCGCGGCCGTCGGCCTGGACGGCGAAGACGGAGCAGCTCTTCACGCTCAGCCCGTCCATCAGGACGGTGCAGGCTCCGCAGTTGCTGGTGTCGCACCCGACCGGGGTCCCGACCTTTCCCAGCCGTTCGCGCAGATAGTGGACGAGAAGGAGGCGCGGCTCGACGTCGTCTTCGTACGTCGCGCCGTCGACCTCCACACGGATACGTGGCATGCGTTTCTCCCAGGGACGTCTCGGGGTGGACTTAGAGAGACACCCCTGGGCGGGGCACGCTGTTCCGGCCACGTCATCGGGGCCACCTCCGTGGAAGGCGACCCTCCGAAACTAATCCGCGGTTGAATGCCGTACTAGTCCCCTGCGTCGCTTATTTACCGACGTCTGGGGGACTGATGGCCGCTAGTGCACGCGGAGGAGAACCGGCCAGGTGTCGGAGCCGACGATCCCGTCGTCGTCGACGCCGCCCCACCGCTGCACCGCCTTGACGGCCTCCTCGGTCGCGTCGTCGAAGGTCCCGGTCATGGACACCTCGGGGTGGCTGCGCGCCTGCAGCAGCCCCTGCACGCTCTCCACGTGCTCCCCGGTGTCGCCCTTGCTCAGTTCCGGGAGCTTCTTCACCATGTCCTCCGTCCAGTTTCCCCCGCCGTAGGCGGGCCGTCCGTAACCGGCGATGACACCGGAGTCGCGCACGCGGCGCTTCACCGCGTCGCTCGTGTTGGCCTCGATGGTCTGGAGCCGCCCACCGCCGAGGACCTTCTCGACCACGCCGACGTGGTCGATCGCGCCCACGTTGTTGGTGGCGCCCCAGTCGAAGAACACGATGTCGCCGGGCTTGGCCTCGTTGACGCTCGCGGTCGTCCCGCTGTGCCACCGTCCGGCCTTCTGGAAGTCCTGTGCGTGCCACACGGTGTAGGCGCGATCCCCGCCCGGCAGGACGGCCGCGGCGTTCCCGCTGTGCCGTGCCCAGTAGGTGATGCCCATGTCGCACCAGGAGGCGCGCAGGAACTCGTCCCCGTGCCTGGACGCGTACTCCTTGGTGATGGTGTTCGGCCGGCCCGACATTCCGAGCGACTTCCGGGCCTCGGCGATCATTGCCGCGGCGCTCATCCGGAACCCTCCCCGCGGAAGATCCCGTCGGTATCGGGCTCGCCGTAAAGCGCTCCGAGGATCTGCTCCTCGTCCGGTTCGGTGGCGCGGTGGACGTCCGGATTCACGTCCACTTCATCCATATGGGCTGCTTCGTTCGCATCTGTGCTGTTTTGGGGGGTCATGTGCTCCTCCAGGAGCGTCGGCCTCCGCCGCGCCGTTCCGTGGGTGACTTTCGACCGACCGTAATGGGCCGACCCCATACTTCTCCGGTTTTCGCCCTAAAACTCACTCAACTGCCCGAGAAACGCTTCTACCAGGTAAGACACCCGACAACACATCGGTGCGGCCGGCGTTCCGCGGGCGATATCGACCGGTTCCGGGGTAGGGGCCGCCTATGTTGTTCTTTTCGTCCCGGCTGGGATGCCTGGGGTCGGTGGTCGTGACCCTGGTGCTCACCTGGGTCGTGTTCCTCCTGCTCAGCCGGTGAGTCAGCGGCGGGGAGCGAGGGTTTCGGTGTGAAGTGACCTTCCGTCCAGATCCCGCAGGTGGACGGTCAGGGATTTGGGTGAAGTACAGGAACCGAGCAGGCCGCGCGCGCGTCGCACCGGCATGCACCCTCAGTATCAGCAGCGTCCACACCGGTCCCCTGGCCTCATCATCGGCCTGGCGGCCGCCGTGGTGCTGGTGGCGGTGGTGGTAGTCGTGGTGGTGGCGGTCGCGTACTCGCGGTCACCGGAGTGGGATCGGGCGACGATCCAGGCGTGCGAGGCCGCGAAGGAGTACCACGAGCGGGACGGCGACGCAGCGGTCGCGGTCGAGGCGGCGTCCAGGAGCGGTGTGGCCGAGCTCCGGGTGATCGCCCGGAAGAACGCGCCAGACGGGTCGGTGGTGGAAGACCTGCGGGCGCAGACCGGCGCGATCGAGATCTCCACCTGGTGCATCAAGCACAAGATGGGCTGACTGCTCTGTCGGCGGCCGTGTGACTATCGAGGGGTGAGGGGCTGGGTGTAGAGCACGGCCCCGTCGAGGTCGCGTAGACGCACGGTCAGGACCTCGCTCTCCCCCTCGATCTCGACCTCACCGAAGAACTGGTAGCCCTCGGCCGGGGACGTGTTCGCGTGCGGGGGAACCTTCTGAAACTTGAGTACTCCACCAAACGTGCCGTCGAGTTCGTTGGGGCCGAAGGCGCCGGCGTTGAGGGGGCCCGAGACGAATTCCCAGAAGGGGTCGAAGTCGGTGAAGGCGGCCTTCGCGGGGTCGTAGTAGTGCGCGGCCGTGTAGTGGACGTCGGCCGTGAGCCAGACCATGTTCCGGACGCGGTGCCGCCGCGCGTACGAGAGCAGGTCGGCGATCTCGCGCTCGCGGCCCAGCGGGGCGCCGTCGTCGCCCTGGGCGGCGGACTCCTGCGCGGTGCCGTCGGGGACGATCAGCCCGATGGGCAGGTCGGCCGCGATGACCTTCCAGGTGGCCTTGGAGTCGCGCAGTTCCCGCTTGAGCCACGCGGACTGCTCGGCGCCGAGGAGGCCGTCCCGCTGGGCCGGGGACGTGCCCGCGTCGTTCGGGGACTTGTACGTCCGCATGTCGAGCATGAAGACGTCCAGGAGCGGGCCATAGGAGATCCGCCGGTAGAGGCGGCCCGAGCGGGCGGTGCGGACCGGCGTGTATTCGAACATCGCCTGGCGGGAGCGCCGCGCCAGGACGTCCACGCGCTTCTCGGTGTACTGGGGGAGGTCGAGGATCTCGCCCGGGTACCAGTTGTTCAGCGTCTCGTGGTCGTCCCATTGGTAGAGCATCGGGACCTGGGCGTTGAAGGCCCTGAGGTTCGCGTCCTGGAGGTTGTAGCGGAACTGGCCGCGGTACTCGGCGAGGGTCTGGGCGACGGCCGACTTCTCCGGAGTGACGACGTTGCGCCATGTGCGGCCGTCCGGGAGCGGCACGGTCTCGCTGAGGGGGCCGTCGGAGTAGACGAGGTCGCCGCTGCACAGGAAGAAGTCGGGGTCGGTGGCGCCCATCGCCTTGAAGATCCGGTAGCCGCCGAGGCCGGGGTCGATGCCCCAGCCCTGGCCGGCGAGGTCGCCCGACCAGACGAAGCGGAGGTCCCGCCGGCCGCGGGGGGCGGTGCGCAGCCGCCCGGCCAGCGGCTCGGACGCCGGCCCCTGGTCCAGGCCGTCGAGCCGGACCCGGTAGTGCAGTTCCTCGCCGGGCGGCAGGCCGCGCAGGAGCGTCTTGCCGGTGAGGTCGGTGCCGGGCGTCAGCACGGGCCCGCGCACGGTCCGGGCGTTCCGGAAGTCGGGACGGCGGCTCACCTCGACGAGCATCCGGGCGGGACGGTCGGAGCGCGCCCACACCACGGCCTCGTGCGCGGTCACGTCGCCGCTCTGCACGCCGTGGGTCAGGCGCGGGCGGTCCATGCGCAGCAGCGCGGACGCGGGCCCGCCGCCGAGCAGGGTGAACGCCGCCCCGCCAGTGGTGACGAGGCCGCCGCGCAGCACGGTCCGACGGTCCATGGGTACTCCGTTCCCTTGATCCATTCCCCGCGCATGCTCTCCACGCGGGGCGGATTCCGGGTGGACTCTCGGTGATCGGCTTGACAACCTTCGGTTACCGAGTGTCTCCTTGTACCCGTGACCGAGCGCCTGCCGACCGACAGCCCCGTGGCCCTGTGCCGCGTGGCCGGCGCGCTGTGTCCTTCGTGTTGTCGCTGACCTCTGTTCTCACCGGCCGACACACCTGCACGAAGGACTTTCTCCCGTGGACCTTTCCGTGGCTCCCGATCTCACCATGCACGGCCAGGACGACCCGCACGGCCGCGCGACCGCCGCCCGTCCGCCGACCGTCGGGCAGCTCGCCGCCCGCGTCCGCGAGCTCGCCGGGCGCCCCGGCGAGTGGTGGCGGCTCGTCCGGTTCGACCTCGGCGAGCCGGTGCACGTCCCGCTCGACGACGAGACGTGGCTGATCACCTGGCCGCCGGGGTCCGGCGCGACCGTCCCGGGGCAGGTCAGCACCCTGATCGCCGGTGAGCTGGCGGAGCTGGCGATGACCGGGCGGGGCGTCACCGAGCGGCCGCTGCGGGCCAACCGCGTCCGCGTGCACGGCGGTGCGCAGACGATGACGAACCCGGGGCCGGCGTTCGCGGTCAGCCTGCACGCCGGTGCAGCACGTCCTTCGGACCGCCCGTCCAGCTGACGACGAGCTTCCCGGACCGCAGGACGGCCCGGCCGGCGACCCGGTCGCGGGAGCCGTTCGCGCAGCTCAGCTTGATCCCGCCCGACCCGTCGACGGTGCCGGTGCAGAAACCCGGCGAGTTCAGGGCGGCGGCGCCGCGGTAGAGGTAGAGCGCGACGCGCCCCTTGCCCGAGCCCGCCGTCCAGTTGCCGTCCAGCGACGACTTCTTCTCGGCGCCGGGCCGCACGCCGTTCAGTACCGGCGGGGTCGGGCGGAACGTCGCCGCGGAGGGGGCGGGCCCGGCCGCGGGCGGTTCCGAACCGCTGCAGCCGGCCAGCGGGACGGTGAGCAGCAGGGAGAGCACGAGCACGGCCGGCCGCATGAGGTCCTCCAGGGATGAGGCGCGCGGCGGGCCCGGGGGAAGGGCCCGCCGCGCGTGCACGGGGGTCAGCGCGGGGCGACCCGGACGGTGGTCTTCTTCGGGGCGGCCGGGAGGACGCGGGGCTTCCGCACGGTGCGGGCGTCCTTCAGCAGCTTGGCGGCCTCGGCGGGCGCGGCCGCCTGCGGCGTGTTGCTCGGGTTGATCCCGGACGCGAGGCTGAGGACCCCGGTCAGGTTCATCGTGTTCTCGGACGCGGGCGACGGCAGGCCCATCATCTGGTTGATGACGCCGTCCAGGATCCCGAACGGGCCGCAGCCCTTCGCGGCCGGCACGGCGACCGGCGCGCTGATCGCGATCTGCCCGGACAGCCACGACAGCAGCGGGTCGAACGCGAGGTCGCCGGTCCGGAACGCCGGGGCGAGGTTCGCCTCGATCGGCCCGATGACGCAGGTGGCGCCGAGCAGCTGGTTGTTGAGGTGGACGTTCAGGGACGCCTTGGCGCCGAGCCCGCCGCCCGCGAGCGACACGTGAATCGGCCCGGCGAGCGACTGCGTGACGGTGAGCCGGTTGACGTCCCACATCGCCGCGGGGGTCTTGCCGAGGATCGGCCCGATGAGCGGCAGCTGCCCGATCAGCCCGCCCGGCACCTCGACCGGCGTGGACACGAGCTGCTGCCCGGCGACCGGCGGCTTCAGCACGAGGTCACCGGTCTCGTCCGGCTCGCCCAGGTAGCCGGTGATGCGGATGGCGCCGGCGGGCAGCTCCTGCTGGAACGAGCCGATCTTGACCGAGCCGCCGGTGGTGACCTGCGTCTGGCAGAGCTGCTCGCGCGGGCACTGGTTCATGAACTGGGCGGCTCCGTTGGGGGCGGCGCCGGGGAGGAGGGCCGGGACGGCCGGGTGGCGGGTGCCGGCGGGCGGCGCGGCCGGGTCGAGGTGCCCGATCAGCCCGCGGCCCGGCTCGCTGAACCACAGGTGGCCGCCAGGGCCGTTGACGATGCGCAGCGGCGCGGACAGCGTCGCCGGCAGCGGGTACTCGCTGATCGCGCCGGACACCGGGTCGACGCTCGCGATGTTGCTGGCCGCGGTCTCGGTGATCCAGAGCTTGCGGTCCGGGCCGAGGACGATGCCGGTGGGCATCGAGTCGGAGACCGGGGTGGAGTACTCGTTGATCGCGTGCGTGGCCGGGTCGATCCGGCCGACCCTGCCGGCGCCGGGCTCGGTGAACCACAGCCTGCCGTCCGGGCCGGTGACGATTCCGCCCATCGCGGGGGTCCCCTTGCCCGCGGACGGCGTCGGGAAGCTGGTGACCGCGCCGGTGGCGGGGTCGAGCCGGCCGAGGACGCCCTGGCCGGTGGTGAACCAGATCGCCTTGTCCGGGCCGGTCGTGAGCGCGTAG
Organism: Spirillospora sp. CA-128828; assembly: GCF_050945415.1. Lineage (NCBI taxonomy): Bacteria > Bacillati > Actinomycetota > Actinomycetes > Streptosporangiales > Thermomonosporaceae > Spirillospora > Spirillospora sp. CA-128828. The sequence goes on along the minus strand of NZ_CP191986.1, from coordinate 8,651,523 downwards.
GGGAAGAGCCGGGTGGCGTAGGCGGTCACGGTGCCTGACGCGTCGATGCGGCCGATGGAGCCCGAGACACCGCCGGTGAACCACAGTGCGCCGTCCGGCCCGGGGGTGATGTCGGAGACCTGGGCGTTCGCGAAGTTCACGGTGCCGGTGGTGGGCAGCTCGTACAGGGTGGACTTGCCGGTCGCCGGGTCCACGCGCCCCACCCGCGGGGCGGCCGTGGACACGTCCGTGAACCACAGCGAGCCGTCAGGCGCGGAGGTCATCGCGTCCGGGGCGCCGAGAAGCTTCTTGGAGTTCTCGGCGACCGGATACTCGGTGACCTTGCCGGCGGCGTCCACGCGGCCGATGCCGCCCGCGTTGGCGGCGTACCAGACGGATCCGTCCGGGCCGGCGGCCAGGCCGAGCGGCAGGACGTCAGGGACGGGCAGGGCGATCTCGCGTACCGGGCTCGCGGCGGCCGCGGCGCCTGGGACGGCCGTCAGGGCGCCCGCTCCCAGCGCCAGCGCGGCGGCCAGCGAGAGCGCTCTGCTACGTCGATGGCGCATCGCCATCGCCTCCTTGGAAAAGTGGGGATCCCCCGACCCGAGACAAGATCCACACCAATAGAAACCCGTAGGTTTTTCACGTCAACCCGGTCGTTGATCTCCGGCCGCTTCCGGTCAGCGGGTCAACCGGAGGGCCGCGAAAGGGGTCCCGAGCTGGCCGGAAAGGTGAATGTGCCAGTATTCGCTGGTCAGGTGGGGTCGCCGTTCAGATAGGGCGACGCGGCCTCGCGGCCGATGAGGGGGAGCAGCGCGAAGTAGGTCAGGGACGGCAGCAGCGACGGCAGTTCCCCCGCCTCGCCCGTCTCCATCTGGACGTGGATCGCGCTGTAGATGCCGCCGACGATCGCGTCCACCACGGCGACCGGGACGGGCGCCAGCGACGGGTCGGCGAAGAACGCGCGGAAGCGGGCGAGGTTGTCGATGCGCGCCTGCCGGACCTGCGGGCCCGCCGCGTTCACCTCCACCAGCGACGCCCGCGCGAACCGGGGCTCCCGGGCCAGGGCGGCGAGCAGCGTGCGGAGCCCCGCGTGGATCCCGTCCGGCCAGGACGGCGCGGCCTCGTACGCCTCCCGCATGAGGCGGAGCAGGATGTCCATGCCGCGCTGGTAGGCGGCGAGAAAGCAGTCGTCCAGGTCGGTGAAGTGCGCGTAGAACGTCTTCTTCGTGACGCCCGCGCCCTCGGTCACCCGGCTGATCGTGGTGTGCGCGAACCCGCGTTCCGACACGACCTGGACGAACGCGTCGATCAGCCGCTCCCGCTGGATGGCGGCCACGGTCTCGGGGGACAGCCCGTGCCGGCCGGGCTTGATGGCGCGGCCCGGGTCCAGCGCCGACCGCGACCCGGGCAGCACGTCCGTGCACCCCGCCTCCGGCGTCCCCGCCTGCCCCGACATCGAACCTCGTTCCGTCACCAGCCGTTGGGATCAGGTTACTTCCCGTTCCCGGCGTGGGGGAAAGGCCCGGCGCGTGCGGCGCGGGTCACAAACGGGTGTCAGCGCAGGTTGCGGCGGCGGGAGCGGGTCAGCACCCGGACCGTCCCGACGAGCCCCAGGCCGATCAGCACCACCGGGACCAGCACCGTCGCGGGAACGCCGTCCGTCTCCGACAGGCCGTCCGAGAGGAAGAGCCCGGCGAGGACGAGGAAGAACAGCCCGGTGACGGGCCCCGCCGGATCGAACCTGTACCTCTTCTTCGCACGCTCCCGGTCAGCCACGGTGCACGTCCACGTCTCCGACCTTCCCGCGGATCCGCAGGACGATCACCGGCGGCTCGCCGGCCGCTTCGACCTCGGGTTCGAGGGTCCGCACGACCTTGGCGTTCGGCCCGCTCGTCGTCCGGTGCTCGATGCGCAGGTCGCCGAGCGCGACCTTCGCGTCCACCATGACCCGGGCGCCCGGCGGCAGCGTGACCTCCAGCCCGCCGAGCGCGACCTCCGCGTTGATCTCGACGCGCTGCCCGGCCGCGACGGGCAGGGCGGTGAGGTCGAGGTCGCCCTGGCCGACGCCCACCTTGTAGACCTGGTTCGCCTGCCCGAGGTCGGTGGGGCGCCAGTCGATCTCCCCGTACTCGGCGTTGTGCGGGACGTCGCCCACGACCGAGGTGGTGAGCATCGCGAGGGTCAGCACGGTCCCGGCCGCGGCGAGACCGCGGGTCCGGAACCAGCCGCCGACGAACAGCCCGAGCCCCATGACGGCGAGCGCGGGCGACATGACGATCAGCCAGGAGTCCGGGGCGGGATAGGACCGCGCGATCGGGATCATCGCCGCGCCCGCCGCCATGGCGGCCAGCAGCGTGATCGTGGCCGCCGGCGAGCTCACGCCGCCGCGGTCGCGCGGCGCCGGCGGCGCGTCCGCGACGGTCTCGGCCGCGTCCGTCCGCGTGGCCGAATAGGCGGCGAGGTCGATCATGCCCTCGGGCAGGCCCCCGCCGCCGCCCGGTGCCTGGGACGGCACGTCCTTGCCGAGGGAGACGCCACCGACGACGACGGACTCCGACCGCGTCCACTCGGCGGACGGCTCCGGCGGGTGCCCGGTGAGCCGTTCGGGGACCGACCGCGCCATGGCCACGAGGTCCACGCCGCGCGAGTGCGCGACGAGCAGCACCAGCCCGAACACCACCAGCACCGCGATCGCGTCGGTCGGCGCGCCGCCGAACAGGCTGAACACGACGCCGACGCACAGCAGCGCGCCGAGGATCGACAGCACGGCCTGCCCGTCGAACCACCGCTTGAGGAGCTGCTCGGCGAGCGACGACTCGCCCGGGCCCGACGGCATCAGCAGCGCCGCCGCGATGTAGAGGAAGATCCCCTGCCCGTGCGCCAGGACCAGGATCGCGAATCCCACGCGGAACACGACGGGGTCGATTCCGGTGAAGCGGCCGAGCCCGGTGCACACGCCGGCCAGCACCCGCCGGTCGGCGTCGCGCGCCAGCCGCCGGTAGTTCGGTTCCCGGACCTGCTTCTCCTCGCCCATGCCAGCCATGGTCGCGTGTCCCGCCCCGCGTGCGGTATCGGGGAGGTCCCTGATTCCGGCCCTGAGGCGGGCCCGGGGCAGGTCCCTGATGCGGTCCGCGTCCCGGCGTGTGACGATCGACGACGTGGGAGAACCTTCGGAGGGACGGCGGTGAGCCGGGAGACGGCGGAGCGGCCCGGGGCGACGCCGGTCGCGCCGGACCGGCTGGAACGCGCCGCCGAGGGCCGGCTCGTCGCCGGGGTGTGCCGCGGCCTGGCCGTGCACCTCGGCGTGGACGTGTTCCTCGTCCGGGCCGCGTTCGTCCTGCTCACGATGGCGAGCGGGCTCGGCCTCGCCGCGTACGCGGCGTTCTGGATCCTCCTGCCCGCCGCCGAGAGGTCCGAGCGGGCGGCCGGCCGGCGGCGCGGCCGCGACTGGGGCCAGCTGCTCGCCTACGCGGCCGTCACCCTGGGCCTCGCGGCCCTGCCGTGGGGTGCGGCCGGGGTCGTCCAGTGGGCGCTGTGGCCGTTCGTCGTCGGCGGGGTCGGCGCCGCGATCCTCTGGCAGCAGGCCGACCGGGACCAGCGGCAGCGCTGGACGCTTCCGCTCCGCCAGCGGTGGCTGCGCAGCCTGCTCGGCCTGCTCCTCGTCGTCGGCGGCATCGGCGGGGTCGTCGCGCAGAACGTGGAGGCCGACCAGGCGCGCTCGGTCGTCATCGCCATGCTGATCATCCTCACCGGGGTCGCGGTGATCGTGACGCCCTGGGTGGTGCGGCTCTGGCAGGACCTGGACGCCGAGCGGCACGAGCGCATCCGGTCCCAGGAGCGCGCCGAACTGGCCGCGCACATCCACGACTCGGTGCTGCACACGCTGACCCTCATCCAGCGGAACGCGCACGACACCCGGGAGGTGCAGCGGCTCGCCCGGTCCCAGGAGCGGACGCTGCGGACGTGGCTCTACCAGCCGCGCGCCGATCCCGACCAGACGTTCGCCGCCGCGATCCGCGAGGCGGCCGGCGAGGTCGAGGACGACCACAACGTGCCGATCGAGGTCGTCTGCGTGGGGGACACCGCGCTGGACGAGCGCATCGGCGCGACGCTCCAGGCCGCGCGGGAGGCGATGGTGAACGCCGCCAAGTACGCCGAGGCGCCGTCGGTGTCCGTCTACGCGGAGGTGGAGGGCGCCGAGATCGCCATCTTCGTCCGCGACCGCGGCAAGGGTTTCGACCTCGGCCAGGTCCCGGAGGACCGGATGGGCGTCCGGGGGTCCATCATCGGACGTATGGAACGCAACGGCGGCAAGGCCACCGTCCGCACCGCGCCGGGCGAGGGCACCGAGGTGCGTTTGGAGATCAAGAAATCGTGAGCGGAGCGATGGGCGAGGCGTTGAAGAGGGTCGTGCTGGTCGACGACCACCAGATGTTCCGGACCGGGGTGAAGGCCGAGCTCGGCGGCGGTGTCGAGATCGTCGGGGAGGCGGGCGACGTCGACGAGGCGGTCTCGGTGATCCGCGGGACGCAGCCGGACGTGGTGCTGCTGGACGTCCACCTGCCCGGCGGCGGGGGGATCGAGGTGCTGCGCCGCCTGCACGGCTCCGTCCCGTCCAAGTTCCTCGCGCTGTCGGTGTCGGACGCGGCGGAGGACGTGATCGGCGTCGTCCGGGGCGGGGCGCGCGGCTACGTCACCAAGACGATCTCCGGCCCCGAGCTGACCGACGCGATCGGCCGGGTCGCCGAGGGCGACGCCGTGTTCTCGCCCCGGCTCGCCGGGTTCGTCCTGGACGCGTTCGCGGCCACGGACGTCCCGGCCGTCGATCCCGAACTGGACCAGATCACCCAGCGGGAGCGGGACGTCCTGCGGCTGATCGCGCGCGGCTACGCCTACAAGGAGATCGCGAAGGAGCTGTTCATCTCCGTCAAGACGGTGGAGACGCACGTCAGCAGCGTCCTGCGGAAGCTGCAGCTGTCGAACCGGCATGAGCTGTCCCGCTGGGCCGCCGCCCGCCGCCTCGTCTGACGGCGCATGTTCATGCCCTTTGAAGTCCGCGCCGTAAACGTTTTCCCCGCGACTGTGAGCAAATTGTAATATCCGATTTGCCGGACTCGTGATCATCGCATCGTCCGGTATGGGACAGTCGCTCTCCATGACCTATCCTCCCCCCGGGCCCGGGCAGCCGGGCTCCCAGCCGCCTTATCCGACCCCTCCCATGCCGTCGGACTCCGGTTACGGCCCCGGCCACGGCTCCAGATCCGACAAGACCAACGGCCTGGCGATCGCCGCCTTCGTCACCGGCCTGCTCGGCTGCCTCGGCATCCTCGGGGCGATCCTCGGAGCCATCGCCCTCAACCAGATCGGGAAGAAGGGCGGGAAGGGCCGGGGCCTCGCGATCGCCGGCATCGTCCTGTCGTGCCTGTGGATCGTCGTGGGCATCGCCGCCTTCGTGCTGCAGGGCGGCGACTCCTCGGACGACGGCGGAGCCACGCCCAAGGTGACGCAGACCAAGCCCGAGAAGGTCGACGCCCAGGAGATGAAGGTCGGCCACTGCATCAACGACAACTCGGGCGCCACGAGCAGCACCGCGACCGACGCGCCGGTCGAGGTCGAGAGCGTCAAGATCGTCCCGTGTACGCAACCGCACGACGGCGAGGTGATGGCCGTCTTCAAGCTGCGGCAGGCCGTCATGCCGCCCGAGGCGCAGCTCCAGCAGCTCGCGTCGACCGGATGCAAGGCGCGCACCCAGGCGAGGATCAACCGCGACCCTGCCGCCCGGGGCATCGCGAACTCCTACTACTACCCGACGGCCGACTCCTGGAAGTCCGGGGACCGGGTCGTCACCTGCGTGGCCGTGGCCGCCACCGAGGGCAAGAAGCTCAGCCGGCCGCTGCACCGCTGACGTTCCCGGTGTTCCGCTGGGCGGCCGGCCCGCCGCCCCGGAACCCGCTCTAGGCCCGCGCCGCCCGCAGGGCTTCCACGACCATGCCCGCGACGTGTTCGACCGTGGAGACACCGGTCTCCATCGTCGGGTTCTCGCCGGTGCACACCGCGACGAGGAAGTCGTGGCCGGGGCCGGTGATGCGGCCGACGCTGTTGATCGTCCAGCCGTGCCCCTGGTGGCGGACCGGCGTCCAGCCGTTCTTCAACGCCACCTTCTCGTCCGGACGCGCCGCCGCGCTGACCCCCCACGCCTGCTCGTCCAGCACGGAGCCCATCAGGCCGAGGATGTACCGGCGGCCGGACGCGTTCAGCGGGCTGCCGTCCGACGCCAGGTTCGTGAGCAGCCGCACCTGGTCGGCCGGGCTCGTCCAGGACGAACCCCATGAAGGGGAGAACGGCGTCGTGTTCTGCAAGCCGAAGCTCTTGTTGGCCTTCCTGACACCGGCGCCGTAGCCGGCGTGGGAGTACAGGGCGTCCGCCGCCGAGTTGTCGCTCTCCCTGATCATCTGGCCGGCCAGTTCGCGCTCGCCGCCGGACAGCCACCGGTGGTCGCGCTGCCGCTGCAGGGCGAGGCTCGCCAGGATGTCGACCTTCATGATGCTGGCGCTGACGAACCGGCCCTTCTCGTTCTCGCCGAAGGTCAGGCCGGTCCGCAGGTCCGTCGCCATCACCCCCGCCTTGCCCGGACGCGTCCGGATGTAGGCGCGGACGGACTGGCGCAGCGCCGCCTGGTCGAACGGGCGAAGCGCCGAGTCCGCCGCGGCCAACTCCGGTCCGGCCTTGGCCGACCCGGTGGCGCTCACGACGACACCGCTCTTGCGATGCGGCTTGTCCGCGATGAACCAGTGGGCGGTGACCCCCGCCCCCGTGGCGCCCGCCGCGAGAGCGAGCACGATGAGATGACGCCGCATCGATTCCCCCGAATGTCGTGCGACCCGTTGTCAGCCGTTGTCAGCCGTTGTCAGATGGCGCCCGGTAGTGTCGGACGGCGCCCAGAACTGTCAGATGGCGGCCCGAAGTGTCAGATGGCGCCCGGAAGGCGGGCCGGGCAGCCCGGCTCGCAGCGCTCGGAATGCCATGCCACGCGGCGCGCGTACGCGCCGAGGCGGCGGCGCAGGGCCGCGCGGGCGACCGGTCCGATGCCCGGGAAGCCGTCGATCTCGCCGCTCCAGCGGATCAGCGTGCCCTTGACGTGCGGCTCCAGCGTGACGTCGGCGCGCAGGCGGCGCCGCGGCGGCCCGGCCTGCGCGATGTAGCCGTAGTGCCGCGGCGGATCCCAGGCCACGACCTCCGCACGCCAGGACCGGACGTGCCGGACGGCCCCGATCCCGTTCGGATGCTCCGCGCCGGCGGCCTCACGCCGGGCGCGGGTCCAGAAGCCGCCCCATTCGCCCCACGCCTCCGGCACGCACAGATGCTTGAAGATCACATCCGCCGTGGCGGAGGAGGTGGCGGTGACCTCGATCCCGTATGGCATGACGACCCCCCGTGTTCTGTCACATGGGGTACATGCCCGATCAGGAGCCGATTACGGCTTGTAAGCGAATGTATTTATCGCGTGACCGATTCTCGGGCGGGCTCAGGCGGTGTCGATGACCTGGAACGACTCGGCGAGATGGCCCTCGGGAAACCCCGCGGCGGTGGCGTTGTGGCCCAGCCAGCCGCGCAGCATCTCCGGCAGGCCGTCGCCCATGTGCCCGGTCTGGCTGGCGTGCGCCCGCAGCGCGTTCACCTTCCGGTCGAACCGGTCGGTGATGTCGACGTAGTGGTTCACGACGGGCCCGCCGCTCATCCACACCTCCCGCACCGTCCACGCGTCCAGGCCCTCGCCGGCGAGCAGCTCCGGAAACGCGTACGGGTTGCGGGCGTCGGGGTAGACGGCGTCGAGCGCGGCCGAGCCGACCGCCCGGTGGTCGGGGTGGCTCGGGTAGATCCGCTGGTAGTTGCGCTCGGGACTCGGCATCAGCACGCGGTCCGGCCGCACCTGCCGGATCACCCGGGCGATGTCGCGGCGTAGGTCCAGCGTGGCCTCGACCCGCCCGTCCCGGTAGCCGAGGAACCGGACGTCGCTCACCCCGGCGCACTTGGCCGCCGCGCGCTGCTCCTCGCGGCGCAGGGCGGCCATCTCCTCGCGGGTGACGCCGTCGTCGAAGCCGCCCGCGTCGCCGTCGGTGACCATGAGGTACACGACCTCGATGCCGCGGTCCGTCCAGCCCGCCACCGTCCCGGCCGCGCCGAAGTCGACGTCGTCGGGATGCGCCATCACGGCAAGGATGCGCCTTAGCTCACTGTCGTCCAGAACGTTGGTCACGGATTCAACCATAATGTCGATATTGATCAGAACGACATCAGGGACGACAGGAGCCGTTCCTGGAACGCCTTCACGTCGCTGCCGACGGCGACCTTGACCGGGCGGCGGGTGTCCTCGGCGGGCAGCGAGCGGGCGTCCCACACGGTCGTGCCGCGCGTCAGCTCGCCCCGCAGCTCCACCCGCACCGGACGGGTCGCGTACTCGCCGAGCTCCGGCTCCACGACCAGCATCGCGGCGAGCGCGTCGTGGATGACGGCGCCCCGGCGCTTGAGCGTGGGCGTGTAGGCGTCGGCGTAGAACTCCAGGATGCTCGCGGCGAACCGGGCGACCGGGGTGTCGTGGGCGGCCAGCCGGTCGAGCCAGTCGTCGTGGACGGCCGTCGGGTGGGTCGCGTCCAGCGGCACCAGGACCACCGGCCAGTCCGCGGCGAACACGAGGTCGGCGGCCTCGGGGTCGTGCCAGATGTTCGCCTCGGCGTGCGTGGTGATGTTGCCGGGGTGGTCGAACGCGCCGCCCATGACGACCACCTCTTTGATCAGCGACGGCAGCAGGTCGTCCAGCAGCAGCGCCGCGCCGAGGTTCGTCAGCGGGCCGGTCGCCAGCAGCGTCAGCTCGCCCGGCGCCTCCCGCGCCAGCCGGACGATCTGCGCGGCGGCGGGCTCGGCCACCGGCCGCCCCGCCGGCTCGGGCAGGCGGGTGTCGCCGAGGCCGTCCGTTCCGTGCCAGTCCAGCGCGTAGTGGACGTCCTGCGCCATCGGGCGGGGCGCGCCGATTGCGACCGGCACCCCCTGCTCGCCCGCCTTGATCTCCGCCGCCTCCAGCACGCGCAGCGTGTTCAGCGCGCCGGTCAGCGGGTCGATGTTGCCGTGCACCGTGCCGACGCCCGCGAGCTCCGCCTCCCCCGCCCGGACCAGCGAGGCCAGGTAGAGAAGTGTCAACGCGTCGTCGATGCCGGTGTCGCAGTCGTACAGGATGGTGGGTGATTTGGTCACGGATGCAACCTATATCGCATGATCGGCGATTGGGTCTGGGAGGCGGCGCCGCACCGGGGTAGAGCTGAGACATGCGCAAACTCATCAACGCCCCGGCGAACGTGGTCTCCGACGCGCTGCGCGGCCTGGCCGCCGCGCATCCGGAGCTGACGGTCGATCCGGGCAACGGGACCGTCATACGTGCGGACGCGCCGCGCACCGGGAAGGTCGCCCTGGTGTCGGGCGGCGGATCCGGGCACGAACCGCTGCACGCCGGGTTCGTCGGACACGGGATGCTGGACGCGGCGTGCTGCGGCGAGGTGTTCACCTCCCCGGTGCCCGACCAGATCATCGCCGCGACGATGGCCGTGAACGGCGGCGCCGGCGTGCTGCACCTCGTGAAGAACTACACCGGCGACGTCATGAACTTCCAGATGGCCGCCGAACTGGCCGAGGACGAGGACATCCAGGTCACGTCCGTCGTCGTCGACGACGACGTCGCCGTGGAGGACAGTACGTTCACCGCCGGGCGGCGCGGCACCGGCGCCACGCTGTTCGCCGAGAAGATCGCCGGCGCGCTCGCCGAGGAGGGCGCGCCGCTGGACGCCGTCGCCGCTGTGGCACGGGAGGTCAACGAGCGCAGCCGGTCGTTCGGCGTCGCGCTGTCCTCGTGCACGGTCCCGGCCGCCGGGTCGCCCACGTTCGAGCTGGGCGAGGACGAGATGGAGCTCGGCATCGGCATCCACGGCGAGCCGGGCCGCGAACGCGCCAGGATCGGCAGCGCGGCGGAGATCGTGGACGCGTCGCTCAGCGCGATCGACGCGGACATGCCGCTGTCCGGGTCCGAGGTCCTCGTGCTGGTGAACGGGATGGGCGGCACCCCGCTGATCGAGCAGTACGTCGCCTACGCGGCCGCCGCCGAGTGGCTGGAGGGGCACGGCGCCACCGTCGTCCGCCGCCTGGTCGGGTCGTACGTGACCAGCCTGGAGATGGCCGGCTGCATGATCAGCGTGTGCCGGGTGACGCCCGAGCTGACCCGCCTCTGGGACGCGCCCGTCGAGACCCCGGGGCTGCGGTGGGGCCGGTGAACGCGGACGATCTCGCCTCCTGGATCCGGCACGCGGCGGAGCTGGTGTCCGCCGACGCCGACCGGCTGACCCGGCTGGACGCGGCGATCGGCGACGGAGACCACGGCCTCAACCTGGACCGCGGCTTCCGGGCCGCGGTGGAGGCGCTGCCCGCGGACGTCCCGCCGGGCAAGGTGCTGATCACGGCGGGACGGGCGATCGTGTCGAAGACCGGCGGCGCGTCCGGACCCCTCTACGGGACGGCGCTGCGCCGCGCGGGCAAGGCGATGGGCGACGTCGGCGAGGTGGACGCCGCCGGGCTCGGCGGCGCGCTCCGGGCGGGGCTGGAGGGCGTCGTGGAGCTTGGCAAGGCCGCCGAGGGCGACAAGACGATGATCGACGCGCTCGCCCCCGCCGTCGCCGCCTACGAGGCGGCGCTCGCCGAGGGCTCCGGCCTCGCCGGGTGTGTGCGCGCCGCCGCCGAGGCCGCCGCGAAGGGCGCGGACGGCACCGTCCCGATGCGGGCCCGCAAGGGCCGGGCCAGCTATCTGGGCGCGCGGAGCGAAGGACACATGGATCCCGGCGCGTCGTCCACCGCCCTGGTGCTCCGGGCCCTGGCGGACGTCACAGGGGAGGGATGACATGGTCGGGATCGTCATCATCGCCCACAGCCGGACGCTCGCCGAAGGCGCCGCCGAGGTGGCCCGCGCGATGGGCATCGGCAAGGCCGTCGTCGAACCCGCCGGCGGCGACGTCGACGGCGGGCTCGGGACCAGCATCGACCTCGTCGAGCGCGCGGTCGCCGCGGCGGACCAGGGCGACGGCGTCGTGCTGCTCGCCGATCTCGGCAGCTCCGTGCTGACCGCCAAGACGCTCATCGAGGACGCCGACGGGGACGTGCTGCTCGCGGACGCCCCGCTGGTCGAAGGCGCGGTCGCCGCGGCGTCCATGGCCGCGGCCGGGGCCGACCTTCCCACCGTCCTCGCCGCCGCCGAGTCCGCCCGCGACCACCGCAAGACCGGCTGAACACCGCCGGCCGAACACCGCAAGACCGGCTGAACCTGGCCGTGGCGGGCTCGCGTCGGCCCGCCACGGCCAGGCTCAGGCCCAGTCGGGGCCTTCCAGGAGCGTCCCGAGAGGGGTCGTCCTGCCCGCCGTCGGGTCGCCCCGCACCTCGTACACGCGCGGTCCGCCGGGGCCGTCCTCCCCGGAGACCGTGATCCGGTAGGCGGGGAGGTCGGCGCCGATCTCCCCGGCCTCGCCGCGGGCTTGCGCGGCCGCGAGGGCGTGCACCGCCTCCCGGATGCGCCCGGCGTCCCCGGCGGGGAGGTCGGCGGTGTCGTACGACGCGACGACGGTCTCCCGGCCGGTGAACCCGCCGGTGCTCTCGACCTTCACGCGCATGCCGCTCGTCCCTCCCCGCCGGATCGCCCTACTTGCTGAAGGCCCGGCGCAGCTCGTCCAGTTCCTCGTGGAGGATGTCAGCGTCCTCCAGAGTGCCGCGCTTGGCCAGCTTGTCGGCCGCGACGACCTGGTATTCCGGCATCTGCATGGTGCCGCAGCAGCGCGAACGGTCCTGGCCGGCCCGCAGGCTCGCCGAGTGCTCGTCGTGCGCCTCGACCTTGGTGACGTCCTTACCGTTCCCGGTGTACCCGGCCTCGGTCATCGCCATCTGGCCGCTCATCAGGTCGCGCAGCGGGGTCGCCGCCGTCGTGATCTCCCGGACGGCGAACCGGTTGCGGATGAACGTCCGGTAGATCGCCGGGTCGCCGCGGCTCGCCGACATCTGCAGCATCTTGTTCGCCACGTCGACGAACAGGGCCCCGGTCGCGGGGGACGCGACGATCGCGTCGAACACGAGCTTGCACAGCGCGGACGCCGTCTCGATCAGCACGATCGCCGGGTCCTTGGTGCGCGCCTGCCGGCTCATCTCGAAGGTGTAGATGTCGGCGAGCACGTCGTAGATCGCGCCGGTGAACACCTGCGAGATCGCGTGCACCTCGTTGCCGACCTCGCTGAGCTTGAGGTCGTTGTCGGCGTTCCGCAGCCCGGACGGCATGCCGAGCGCCTTGCCGAACTCCTCGGCGAGCTCGGGCAGGAACGACTTGTCGTGCAGGTTCGCCTTCGTGAGCGCGACGAGCGCGTCGGCCTGGTCCGGCTCCGCCAGCGCCAGGAAGATCGCCGTGATGTCGCCGAACGACTCGTGCAGGCCGCCCGTCTGCGGCGGGTTGTTCGCCGACAGCCAGCCCGGCTTGAGCCCGTCCAGGATCGCGTGGCCCGTCTCGTGCGCGACGATGTCGAGCGACCGGCACGTGTTGACGACGGTGGACGGCGGCTGTCCCTCGGGCGTGAAGAACAGGAACTTCAGCGCCTTGGCCGTCCTGGAGTAGAACGCGTTGGCGCCTTCGCCGGCGTGCGGGAACACGGTGATGCGGTCGGTGTTGCCGCCGACGTTCCACGCGAACGGGATCGGATTGCCCCCGTTGTGCCGCTCGTACATCGCCATGGTCTGCCGGACGACGGCGAACGTGTGCGCGCAGTCGAACTGCGGGGTGCCCGGCGTGAACACGAAGTCGCCGTTGATGTTGCGCGCGACCGGGGTGACGCCCGGCAGCTCGGTCTGGACGCGGGCGTCCGCCGGGCCGATCAGCACCACGGTCGGGATGAAGGCCAGCCGGGCGCCCAGCTCGGTGACCGACGGGTCCTGCTTGTACATGAGGAACCGGTGGCCGGGCTGCGCCGGCACCGGGATCGGCACGGGCCGCGGTACCGAACGCGGCACGGGCGGCGCCGCCCCCTGGACGATCTGCGATGCCCGTCCGGGCCACTGCGCGGGGACCTCGAGGTCTCTCGCCTCGGCGTCCCGCTGCGTCTGGAACTCCTGCTGGTGGATCTTCACGCAACCACCTCCCCTGACGGTGCGCGAGCCCCTTATGACTCTGCGCTCCCATGGGCGGACATGCGGGGATGCCACACGGGCCTTGCACCCCCGGTGCGGGCCGGTCTCCTGTGGGGGACGATCCCCCACACCCCCGGGACGAGCCGACCGGGCCGGCGGGGTGTGTCCGCTCCGTACTGTGCCAACGTCCGTCGGTCAGGAGATCGAGTCAACCTGCGCAGTCCAAAAGGCATCCCATCTGTCCACATGCTGCCGCGGGCCTGTCCACATGCGGGCGCGGGCACGGGACGGCGGCAGGCTCGGCGGACGCGCCGAAAACGTCCGCCCGGCGCCGTAGACTCGCACCTGATGTCGAAGACCGAAGCTCACCCCTTGCTCGATGGCCTCAATCCGCAGCAGCGCGCCGCCGTCGTGCACTCCGGCGGCCCCCTGCTGATCGTCGCGGGCGCCGGCTCGGGCAAGACCCGGGTGCTCACCCACCGCATCGCGCACCTGCTCGGCGAGCGGAACGTGCATCCCGGCCAGATCCTGGCGATCACCTTCACCAACAAGGCCGCCGCGGAGATGAAGGAGCGGGTGGACGCCCTGGTCGGGCCCCGGTCCCGCGCCATGTGGGTGATGACGTTCCACTCCGCGTGCGTCCGGATCCTGCGCCGCGAGGCCAAGCGCCTCGGCTTCCCCACGAGCTTCTCGATCTACGACCAGGCCGACGCGAACCGGCTGATGGCGCTCGTCTGCCGCGAGCTCGACCTCGACCCGAAGCGCTACCCCCCGAAGTCGTTCAGCGCGCAGGTGTCCAACCTGAAGAACGAGCTGATCGACTACGAGACGTTCAAAGCGCGGGCGTCCACGCACATGGAGCAGACGCTCGGCGAGGCGTACGAGATGTACCAGGCGCGGCTCCAGCAGGCCGGCGCCATGGACTTCGACGACCTGATCATGATGACGGTCAACCTGCTGCAGGTGTTCCCGGAGGCCGCCGAGCACTACCGGCGCCGGTTCCGGCACGTCCTGGTGGACGAGTACCAGGACACGAACCACGCGCAATACGAGCTCGTACGGGAACTGACCGCCCCTATCGCGGTTGCCGGGGGGGCTGGGGGGCCGTCCCCCCAGAAGGAAACCGCGGTTGCCGGGGGGGCGTCCGGGCAGGAGGACCACGAGCAGCTCGGGGCGGCCGAGCTGTGCGTCGTGGGCGACGCCGACCAGTCGATCTACGCGTTCCGCGGCGCGACGATCCGCAACATCCTGGAGTTCGAGCGCGACTACCCGGACGCCACCACGATCCTGCTGGAGCAGAACTACCGCTCCACCCAGACGATCCTGTCGGCCGCGAACGCCGTCATCGAGCGCAACGCCGACCGCAAGCCGAAGAAGCTCTGGTCCGACCAGGGCGAGGGCCACAAGATCACCGGCTATGTGGCCGACAACGAGCACGACGAGGCCGCGTTCGTCGCCCGCGAGGTCGACCGGCTCACCGATGAGGGCGACGCCCATCCCGGTGACGTCGCCGTCTTCTACCGCACCAACGCGCAGTCCCGTGTCTTCGAAGAGGTGTTCATCCGCGTCGGGCTGCCGTACAAGGTCGTCGGCGGGGTCCGGTTCTACGAGCGCAAGGAGATCCGGGACGCGCTCGCCTACCTGCGCTGCCTCGCCAACCCCGAGGACACCGTCTCCCTGCGCCGCATCCTGAACGTCCCGAAGCGGGGCATCGGAGACCGGGCCGAGGCGTGCGTCGAGGCGTACGCGTCCCGGGAGCGGATCTCGTTCTGGCAGGCGCTGCGCGTGCCCGAGGACGTCCCCGGCATGGCGACCCGCTCGATCAACGCCGTCCGCGACTTCGTCGCCCTGCTGGACGAACTGCGCGCCGCCGCCGAGTCGCTCGCCCCCGCCGACCTGGTCGCCGAGGTGCTGAAGGCCAGCGGCTATCTCGCCGAGCTGGAGGCGTCCAAGGACCCGCAGGACGAGACCCGCGTCGAGAACCTCCAGGAGCTGGAGGCCGTCGCGCGCGAGTTCGAAGAACGCCTGGACGGCGAGTCCGCCGAAGGCCGCCTCCCCGAGTTCCTCGAACAGGTCGCACTCGTCGCCGACGCCGACTCCATCCCCGGAGGCGCGAAGGGCGGGCCCGTCCCGCCGGGCGAGCAGCCGGAGGAGACCGAGCACGGCGTCGTCACCCTGATGACCCTGCACACCGCGAAGGGCCTCGAATTCCCCGTCGTCTTCCTCACCGGCATGGAGGACGGCGTGTTCCCGCACCTGCGCGCCATGAGCAACCCCAAGGAACTCGAAGAGGAACGCCGCCTCGCCTACGTCGGCATCACCCGCGCCCGGCAGCGGCTCTACGTCTCCCGGGCCGCGATGCGCAGCTCATGGGGGGCGCCGCAGGTCAACCCGCCCTCCCGGTTCCTCGGCGAGGTCCCGAGGACGCTCGTCGACTGGGAGCGCGAGGCTTCGTCCGCGTCCGGTTCCGCCATGTCCCGAATGGCCGAACGGCCCGGCACCCGCTCCCCGGGGAACCGCCCCGTCCCGTCCCTCTCCCCGGGCGACAAGGTCACTCACGACGCCTTCGGCCTCGGCACCGTCGTGTCCGTGTACGACAAGGGCGAGAAGGCCAGCGTCGACTTCGGCGGCGAATACGGCGTCCGGACGCTGGTGCTCCGCTACGCCACCATCGAGAAGCTCTGACGGCACCTCACCGGCGTGTACGCGGCGCGCCGGCCGCGGGCCCGAGGGTGCCGAGGCGCTTCAAGGTCTCCAGTACCGGGGCCGTTTCGAGGGTCTGGATGCCGTCCAGGACGCCCAGCCGCTGCGTCAGGTAGCGGTGCAGATCGGCAGGACCGGTGCAGAGTGCTTGGGCGAGAAGGTTCGTCGGGCCGGTGGTGGCCGCGACCACGGCCATCTCATGGTGACCGGCGATCGTCTCCGCGACATGATCGAGGCTGCCGGGAGACACGGACATCCAGAGCAGGGCCTGTGTCGTCGCGCCGAGGAGCGTCGAGTCGACCTCGATGTCGAAGAAGACCGTCCCGTGGGCGCGCAGGCTTGCGAGGCGCCGCGCCACGGTCGCCTGTGACCAGCCGGTCGCTGCACCGAGGTCCGCGTAGCCGGCGCGGCCGTCGTGGCGCAGCGCGTCCAGCAGGGCATGGTCGGCGCCGGCCAGGGGGCGCGCGTCACCGGGTTCCGGGGCCGGCGGCTGAAGCCGGGCCCGCTGGCCGGGCGTGAGGGCCTGCGTGATGCCGCGCCACGCGACCGGCCCGCCGAGGTAGGTGTGAAGCAGGCAGTGGGCCGACACCGCGGTGATGCCCGCCCGGCGGGGAGTGTCGTGCAGCAGCATCGGGTGCCCGCCGTCCGGGACGTCCACGATGGCGAAGATCTCCGTGCCGCCGGACGTGAGCTTGACCCAGGACGTGTCGGGGCGGTGGGCGAGCGAGCGGGCGAGACTCTGTGCGGCGGGCGGGGTGCAGGTCAGCCGCACCATCCACCGCGTCGCCTCATGCATGTCGTAGGTCATGGCCCCGACGACGCGCAGGCCCGCCTCTGCGCGCAGCCGCCGGTACCGGCGGGTGACGGTCTGCGTGGACACGCCGAGGACGTCCGCGATCCGGCTGAACGGGGCGCGGCCGTCGATGTGCAGCGCGTGGATGACGGCGCGATCTAGATCGTCCAGCATCGAAATCCCTCACTCGACCGCATGTAGCTGGAAGAAAACAGCGAAAAACTCGCTGTGATTGGAAGTCTGTGCGGCCTCCAGCCCAGGCTAAGGCACGAATTCGAAAGGAGCGTGCCCATGGTGGTGCAGAGTGAAGTTCGGAACGTCGCCTACCGATGGCGGTGGGTCGCGCTGGCCGCGCTGCTCGTGGCCGAGGCGATGAACCTGCTGGACGCGACCATCGTGCAGGTCGCGGCGCCGGTCGTCCGCGCGGACCTGGGCGGCGCCGCGGCGGGGATCCAGTGGTTCAGCGCCGCCTACACGCTGCCGTTCGCCGCACTCCTGGTCGCGGGCGGGCGGCTGGGAGACCGGCTCGGCCGCAAACGCGTCTTCACGGCGGGTGTGGCGTGCTTCGCCCTGGCCTCCCTGCTCTGCGCGGCGTCACCCGACGCCGGTGTGCTGATCGGCGCCCGGGTCGTCCAGGGCGCCGCCGCCGCGCTGATCATCCCGCAGACCATCGGCCTGATCCGGGCGATGTTCGACGGCGCCGAGATGGCGAAGGCGCTCGGCTGGCTCGGGCCGGTCATGGGCCTCTCGGCGATCTGCGGACCGGTGCTCGGGTCCGTCCTCACGGACGCCTGGACCTGGCGCGTGGCCTTCCTGGTGAACGTGCCCCTGGCCGCCGCCGTGCTGGGGATGGCGCCGGCGATGCGAGAGGACAGGGCGCCGCGACCGCCTCGTCTCGACCTGCCCGGGACCGCACTGGCCGCAGCCGGATCCGCGCTCGTGGTCTACCCGCTGATCGAGGGGGACACGGCGGGATGGCCGCTCTGGACGTGGTCGGCCCTGGCGGCGGGTGTACTCCTGCTGGTGCTGTTCGGTCTCCACCAGCGGCGGACGGCGGACCCGCTCGTCGAGCCCACCCTGTTCCGCAGCCGTCGATTCCCGGCGGCGCTGGCCACGTCGACCCTCTTCTTCGCCGCCATGAACGGGCTGATGGTCGTGATCGTCCTCCAGGTCCAGTTGGGCCTCGGACGGGACGTGCTGACCGCCGGGCTCACTCTGCTGCCCTGGTCATGCGCGCTGGCCGTCTCCTCGTGGCTCGCCGGTACGTACCTGGTACCGCGGGTCGGCGCCCGGCTGCTCTTCTGCGGTCTGGCGCTGATGCTGACCGGCGTTCTCACGACAGTCGCCGTTTACCACGCCTCCGTGTCGTGGCCTCTGCTCGGTGCCCTGGCCCTGGTGGGGACGGGCAATGGGCTGTTCACGGTCCCGTTCTTCACGGCGGCCCTGGCGCCGGTCCGCCCGCAGGAGACCGGATCGGCCGCCGGGCTCCTCAACGCCGTCCAGCAGTTCGGCGGGACGCTGGGCATCGCCGTCCTGGGCACCGCCTTCCTCCACGAAGCGTCGGGGACCGGCCGAACGGAAGCCCTCCGCCCCGCCCTGTGGCTGGCCGCCGCCCTCCTGACCGCCACAGCCGCCACGGCCGCCCTCATGTTCGGGGACTCGGACGCCGTCCGATGAAGATCATTTAGGGTTCGGTTGCATGTCTGATGAGCGCATGATGCGCGGTTACGCGGGCCATTCGCATGGTCGTGCCACCTACTCCGGTACGCCGGTGATCGAGCTGGACGGTGCCCCCGTCACGGTCGGCGTCGATGAGGAGGGGCTGCTGTGGACGTGTGATCTCCGCGGCGACGGATGCGTCAGCCGTCCGCTGGACCTCGACGCGGCCGGGCCCGATGACGACTGGTACATCGAGAACGGGTGGTGGGACGAGGACGATGATGAGGACGAGCGGGAAAGGCTCGTCACCGAGCCCTCCCTCATCGCCGAGCGCGTGGTCGTGGCGGAGGTCGACGGGCGGCCCGTGGTCGTCACCGGCGGTGGCCGGTTCGACTTCCGCGTCGAGGACGGCGACGACGTCAGCGGCGGGATCGTGCGGGCCTGGGACCTGCATACCGGGCGGCGGATCGGCTCGGTCATGATCGGTCACGTGCTCGCGGTCTGCTCGCTCGCGACCGTCCGGTCCGAGCGCGGCCCCCTGGCCGTCAGCAGTTGCGAGACGGGTCTGCTACTGGCCTGGGAGCTGGCCACCGGTGTCAAGGTGATCGAGCGGCAGGGCGCCTACAACGGGGAGATGGCCGCCGCCGTGGTCGACGGCCGCCCTGTCGCCGTGACCGGCGGAAGTGACCGGTTCCTCCAGGCCTGGGACGTTCTGAGCGGTGAGCGGCTCGGCGCGGACCTGCCGGGGCTGGAGTCTCCCGCCGGCGGCATCGCGATCACCGAGGTGGAGGGCCGCACCGTGGTGCTGGCCGGCGACGGCCCCGTGCTGCGCGCCTGGGACCTCGCGTCCCAGGAGGCGATCGGGGCGCCGCTGACCGGGCACACCGGCGACATCGAGCGCGTGGCCACCGCGACCGTGGGCGGCCGCGCGATCGCTTGACCGGGGGGCGACCGCGATCCCAACGATTCGCGCAGGGGCACGACCCTGGTGTGGGACCTGGTGCGCGGAGAGCGGATCGGCGAGCCGCTCACCGGCCATCTTGAGTCGGTCACCGTGGTCGCGGGCACGCCGGCCGCCGTCACCCAGAGGTGGGACGGGACCGGCGCGTTCGGTCATCGGATCCACCTGTGGGACCTGACGTGAGGTGGCGCCCTATCCGGGGTGGTGGGTGCCGGGTGTGTGGCCGAACGCCCGATGGAAGACGTCGATGAAGGCGCTCGCGGACGACCAGCCGCATTGATGGGCCACCGCGGTCACCGGAGTGTTCTCGGCCAAGAGGACCAGGGCGTGGGAGAGGCGCAGCTGGGTGCGCCACTGCGGGAACGTCATCCCGAGATCGGTCTTGAAGAGCCGGGACAGGGTCCGGTCGCTCGCGCCCACCTCTCTGCCCAGTGCGGCCAGTGTGCGGTTGTCGGCAGGGTCGGCGTGCAGGAGCTCGCACACCGCCTTGAGGTGGGGGACGGTCGGCGCGGGCAGATGCAGAGGTTGCTGAGGGGATGCGCGCAGCTGGTCGAGCAGAACCGCTCGCAGGCGTGCGCGTTCGGGGCTGTCGTCGTCCTGCGGGGTTCGCGTGTAGGCGAGGATCAGCTCCCGCAGCAGGGGGCTGACGCTGAGCACCGTCGGCTCGTCCAGGCCGAGGGGGTTGTCGGCCGCGCGCAGGCCGATCAGGTGCAGCCGGAGTTCGCCGTGCGCCTGGTGAGCGTGGACGGACCCGGCCGGTATCCAGATGGCGCGGTTGGCGGGCGCCACCCATGAACCGGCGTCGGTGGTGACGGCGACCACGCCCCGTCCGGCGTAGGCGATCTGGTGGTCGTCGTGCCGGTGGGCGTCGATGGCCGTCCCCGGCGCCAGCCGGCGTGTCCGGGTCGGCGCGGTCGGCTGATGGCGGCTTTCCTGCATTGGTTGGCAGATTATCGGAAGCCCGACACGCCGCTCCAGCGCGAGCATGAGGGACGTGTCAACGAGAAAGCCGGTCCTGCTCCTGTCGGCCGGGCACGCGTGCGTGGACGTCTACCAGGGGTCCGTGACCGCGCTCGTCCCCTTCTTCGTCGCCGAGCGCCACTACACCTATGCCGCCGCCTCGGGCATCGTGCTCGCCGCGTCCTTGCTGTCCTCAGTGGCGCAGCCGCTGTTCGGCGCGCTCACCGACAAGTGGGCGATGCCCTGGCTGCTGCCCCTGAGCACGCTCCTCGGCGGCGTGGGCATCGCCCTGAGCGGACTCAGCGGGAACTACGCGCTCACGCTGGCGTTCGTCGCCGTCTCCGGGGTCGGGGTCGCGGCCTACCATCCCGAGTCCGCCCGGGTCGCACGGAGGGCCAGCAGGGGGAGCCACACCGCGATGAGCTGGTTCTCGGTCGGCGGCAACGTCGGGTTCGCGCTGGCGCCGCTCCTGGTCGCCGCCGTGGTCGCCGGGAACGGGCTGCGGTACACGCCCTTTCTCGTGGTCCCGGCCCTCGCGGGCAGCGTGCTGTGCCTGCCCGTGCTGCGCGTCCTTGAGAGGACGGCGATCACAGGGCCCGGCAGTGCCGCGAACACCGCCTCGGACGACACCGCCTCCTTCCTGAGGCTGTCACTTGCCGTGATCTGCCGGTCCGTCGTGTTCATGGGGATGAGCACGTTCATCTCGTTCTACGCCCGGCAGCGCACGGGAGGGGGCATGGCGGCGGGCACCGCGGCGCTGTTCGTGCTGTACCTCGGCGGCGCGGTGGGCACCGTGCTGGGCGGCTCGCTGGCCGCCCGATGGGACCGGGTCACCGCGGTGCGCAGGTCGTACCTGATGGCCGTCGTCGCCGTCGCGGGCATCGTGTTCGTGCCCGGCCCGGCCATCTACCTGTTCGTGGCACTGACCTCCGCCGGGCTCTACATCCCGTTCTCCCTGCAGGTCACCCTTGGCCAGGACTACCTGCCCTCGCGGGTCGGAACCGCCAGCGGCGTCACCCTCGGCCTGACCGTCAGCGTCGGCGGCCTCGCCAGCCCCGTTCTGGGCGGCATCGCGGACGCGACGTCCCTGCAGACGGCGTTGACCCCGCTGATCGCGATGCCCGCCCTGGCCTGGCTGTTGTTCCGGACGCTGCCTGAGCCCGCCGTCCCGAAGCTCGCCGCACCGGTTCCGCAGGTCGTCGACGACGTGGCGCCCAGTTGACGCGAGCTACGCCCCGCGGCGGCGCAGGAGGTTCATAGGGAGGGTGTGCAGCACGGCCTGGTCGTCCTGGTTCAGCAGTTCGGCGCGGGTGCGGACGATGCCGCGGTCCGGCTTGGAACGGGACGGGCGGGCCTCCAGGATGGTCACGCGGAGCCGCAGCGAGTCGCCCGGACGGACCGGGGCGGGCCAGCGCAGCTCGTCCACACCGGGGGAGGCGAGGCTGGCGACGCGGGAGAGGACGTGGTCGGCGAACAGCCGCATCATGATCGAGCCGGTGTGCCAGCCGCTCGCGATGATCCCCTTGAACGGCCCGGACGCCGCGAAGTCCGCGTCGACGTGGATCGGCTGCGGGTCGAACCGGCGGGCGAACTCCAGGATCTCGGCCTCGGACACGGTGACGTGGCCGTACTCGTAGGTCGCTCCTTCGGCGTAGTCCTCGAAGTAGCGGTCGTCGATGGGGGCCGTGAAGTCGTCACCGAGGGCGCGGGTGCTGATCGTCATGGCACCAGGATGGCCCAGCGGCCGTTCGTCCATCGCGGCGGCCGCTACGCGGGGGCCGAGACGCGGCTCTGCCATTCCTCCCAGACCTCGGCGTGCAGCTTGTACAGGCCGTACGGGGTGTCGGCGGACGGCTCCTGAAGGTGGGTGCCCTGGTCCACCTTCATCGACGCCAGCCTGACGGGAAAGAAGGCCGCCTGGTGCTCGCGGTCCTCGGACCGCACCTGGAGCAGGAAGTAGCTGTGGTAGGCGTCCGCGCTGATCTCGACGATCTCCGCCCAGTCGAAGTGGCGGCGGCGGTACCCGGAGACGAGGGTGAGTCCCGTGTCGTCCATGATCATGCGCGTGCGCAGCTTGGGGAGGGCTGAGAGCGCGAGGACGAACAGTACGATTCCGGCGGCGAGCGCCGGGGCGCCCGCGCCGTCGAGGGCCTTGTCGGTCGCCACCACGCCGAAGAGCGCGGCGATGGCGGCACCGGCGAGGATCAGGCCGAGGTGGCGGGGGCAACGCAGCGCGCGCGGCTTGGTCATCGCGGCATTATCGGGCAATCCATGCGGAGCCGTCGAGCAGCCCAAATCGGCGGTCAGCCGGAGAGGGCGTCCCCGCCGGGCGCCGCATGGCCGGAACCCGTGGCGAGTGAGGCGAGGAAGGCGTCCAGCATCGCGCTCTGGCGGTCGGGCGGGTAGGCGTCCGGATCGAACAGTGCGTGGACGACGAGGCCGTGCGCGAAGGCCGCCGCGGCGGCGACGACGTCGTCCACCTCGGACGCGGTGGGCAGCTCGCCCTGGGCTACGGCGGTCGCCACGTGGGGGCGCAGCCGGGCCTGCCAGTTCTCGTAGCGGCGCCGCTGGCGTTCGCCGAGGTCGGGGTCGGCCAGCGCGACGTCCCACGAGCCGACCCAGATCCGGTTCATGCCGGTCGCGGCCGGGGTCAGGGGCAGGACGTCCAGGAGCGCGGCGCGCAGGGCGGCGAGGCCGGGCGGAGCCTCCCGCAGCGGACGGTTCGCGGTGCGCTCGTCGGCGAGTTCAAGGGCATGCGCGACGAGGGCCTTCTTGCTCGGGAAGTAGTGGGTGAGCAGGCCGGTGGACGCGCCCATCTCCGCGGCGACCGCGCGCAGCGTCAGGCCGCCGAAGCCCCGGGCGGCGAGGACGCGCCAGACGGCCTCGGAGACGTCCCTGCGCCGGGCCTCGTGGTCACCTTTGGCGGGCATCCCCGTACGATACATAACAAACGTTGGGTACGTACCCCTCTGGAGGCCCCCATGTTCGCTCGCACGCTCGCCGACGGTGCCGAGCTCCGTCCGTTCGAGCCCTGGCAGGCGGCCGAGTTCGCCGCGCACGCGGACCGGGTCCGCGCGGACATCCGCGAGTACATTCCCTGGGCCGGGACGGTGGTGGACGAGAAGACGGCCCGCGAGCTGCTGCAGTCCTACGCCGACAGGCAGGCCAGGGACGAGGGCCGGATGTACGGCATCTGGGTGGACGGCGTCCTCCAGGGCGGGACGGTCTTCCGGACGTTCGACGCCGCGCAGGGCGTCTGCGAGGCGGGTGTCTGGCTGGCGGCGGAGGCACGGGGGCGCGGCCTGGTCACCAAGGCGGTCCGCGTCATGATCGATTGGGCGATCGGAACGCGTGGCATGCACCGGGTCGAGTGGCTGTGCGACCCGCGCAACACCGCCAGCGCGGCGGTGGCCGAGCGGCTCGGGATGACCTGCGAGGGCGTCCTGCGGCAGGCGTTCGTGCTGAACGGCGAGCGGCGGGACGTCCAGGTCTGGGCGGTCCTCGCGGAGGAGTGGGCGGCGGCCTGACCCGCGGGGCCCGGTAGGGTAATCGGTGATCTAGTCTTAACCCTTACCCCCTGGGAGCCCCCTGTGCATGCCGAGCAGGTGCTCATGCTGCTGGCCGCCGCCGTCGCGGCGGGCTGGGTCGACGCCGTGGTCGGCGGGGGCGGGTTGATCCAGCTGCCCGCGCTGCTGCTGCTCAACCCGGGGCAGCCGGTCGCGACCGCGCTCGCCACCAACAAGCTGGGCTCGATCGCGGGCACCGCCTCGGCCGCCGTCGCCTACGCGCGCAAGGCCAAGCCGGACGTCCGCGTCGCCGTTCCGGCGGGGGTCCTCGCGGTGTGCTGCGCCGCCGCCGGCGCCCTCTGCGCGTCGGCGATCTCCTCGGACGTGCTGAAGCCGGTCATCATGGTCGTGCTGCTGACCGTGGCCGCGATCGTGGTGCTCAAGCCGGATCTCGGCCGGGCCCCGCGGCTGGTGCTGCGGACCCGCCGCCGGGTCGCCGCCGCCGTCCTCGTCCCGGGTGTCGCGATCGCCTTCTACGACGGGCTCGTCGGGCCGGGCACCGGGACGTTCCTGGTCGTCGCGTTCACCGCGCTGCTCGGCCTGGACTTCGTCGACGCCTCCGCCACGTCGAAGATCATCAACGCGTGCACCAACCTCGGCGGGCTGATCGTGTTCGCGGCGCAGGGCCATGTCCTGTGGGCCGTCGGGCTGGCCATGGCACTCTGCAACGCCGGCGGCGCGCAGCTCGGCGCCCGCATGGCGATCAAGAAGGGAGCCGGTTTCGTCCGGGTTGTACTGCTCTGCGCGGTCTCAGCGCTCGTGCTGAAGCTCGCCTACGAGCAGTTCGGCTAGGGGATCGGAAGGGGCCGCTCCAGCGCGGAGAGGCTGAGCAGGACGAGCGACGCCGTCCAGCCGAGCGGCGCCGGACCGGCGGGCATCCCGGTCGGGCCGACCTTCTCCGGCAGGACGCCCAGCGAGGTGCGGTGCGCGGAGAGCCAGCTCAGCCGGCTCATCGCCTCGTCCGTCCGGCCCGACGCCGCCGCGTTCAGCCCGAACAGCGCGGTCTCCGGCGTCCAGGCGACGTCCGGGGTGCCGGACCAGCGCTCGCCCGGCAGGACGCCTCCGTTCGGCAGCGCCTGCTTGCGCTCGGCGTCCCCGATCGCGACCGTCACACCCGCGTCCGCGGGGGCGAACGGCGGCGCGAGGAAGGTCACCGACGTGTCCATCAGCCCGCCTCGCAGGGGCGACCGCGGGTAGCCGTAGGGCGCGAACTGCCTGGCCACCGCGTCCGACACGCGCTGCGCCGCGCGCCGCCACTCCGCCGCCTTGCCGCCTTCACCCCGCATCCGCGCGAGGTCCGCGGCCGAACGCAGCCCCGCCAGCACGGGCCCGACGACGCCGAGCGTCGGCCGCCGCGGGTCCTCCTCGCGCCGGTGGTCGCGTTCCCAGTAGTCGGACGAGGCGGGCGGGAGCCCCTCCGCGTCCAGCGAGCGCGCCAGGTGGTCGGCGGCGCGCTGCACCATCGGCCACAGCGTCGGGAGCTCGTCCGTCGCATTCGCCCGGACGCGGTAGAACCACGCCGCCCACAGCACCCAGCCGAGCGAGTCGAGCTGCGGCGCCCGGCCGTCGGCGACCGCCGTCCCGTCCGGGTTGTAGCGCGCGGCCCACATGCCGTTCTCGTTCTGGGCGCGGGCGAGGAAGCGCAGGACGCGGCGCGCCTCCGACGGATGCCCGGTCACGGTGAACGCGGCGACGGTGAACGCGGAGTCGCGCGGCCAGCAGTACCGCCATTTCGAGTACCAGGAGGCCAGGGACGCCCCGTTCGGGCGGGTGAGCAGGCGCAGGTCGAGCAGCGCGCGCGCCGCCATGTCGCGATGGCCGCCGCTCGCCGGGACCGTGCCCTGGGCCAGCCACGTCCGGTCGGACCTGACCGCCCGGTCCACGCGCGGGTCGGACGCGTCGACGGTGATCGGTGTGTCGCCGCCGGACGGGACGAGCCGGATCCGCCCGTCCGCGAGCCTGACGACCGAGCTGTCCGGCAGGTAGGACGCCCCTTCGGCCTGGTCCGGAGCGAGCGGCACGCCCGCGAACGGCCATCCGCCGCCGCCGACGAGACCGGGGCTCGCCCAGCCCGAGTCGGGCGGCTCGGGGACGGTGGCGCCGCCGGTCGCGACGAGCGCGGCGACGAGGAGCAGGGCCGTGGTGCGCCGGACCTTGCTGACGCCCGACCGCCTGCGCGGCGCCGGTCGCCGGCGCCCCCGCGGAGGCGGGACGACCGGGGTGGGCGCGACGGGGGCCGGGGCCGCGACTGACGTGTCCCGTTCCTCCGCCATCGCCATGCGTTCGCCCCCTATACCGCACCAGGCCACCCGACCGTCAGGTCGAATTAAGTACATCAAACTACGTCAATTGGTTCATCCTCCTCACGAGCCACTCGTGCCCGCCCTTGAGGATGAGCACACCCGCCGTCCCGGGAACACTCGCCCGCGGAGGGAACTCTCGGTGACATATGGCCCCGGCGGCATCACCACGAAGAAGGGTTGACTAGGCTGCATCGACGGAGCGGACCGCAGAGTGCCGGCCGCACGGACACCCGTGTAACCCCCACTCGTGTGGTCACATTTGGCAGTCGATCCGTAAAAGGACGCCTCGTGGACCTGTTCGAACATCAGGCGAAGGAACTCTTCGCCGAGTACGGGGTACCGGTGCCCACCGGCAAGGTCGCCCATACTCCCCAGGAAGCCCGGGCCATCGCGGCGGAGCTGTTCGCCGCGGGAAGCTCGAAGGTCGTCGTCAAGGCCCAGGTGAAGACCGGGGGCCGCGGCAAGGCCGGCGGCGTGAAGCTGGCCGACTCAGCCGACGAGGCCCAGGAGCTCGCCACCCAGATCCTCGGCATGGACATCAAGGGCCACACGGTCCACAAGGTCCTGGTCGAGGAGGGCAGCGCGATCGCGCAGGAGTACTACTTCTCGTTCCTGCTCGACCGCGCCAACCGTACCTTCCTCTCCATCTGCTCCGTCGAGGGCGGCGTGGAGATCGAGGAGGTGCCGCACGACCGGTTGGCGCTGGTGCCGATCTCCCCGCTGCACGGCGTGGACCGGGCCAAGGCCCGCGAGATCGCCGAGCAGGGCCGCCTCCCGCAGGAGGCCCTGGAGGGCGCCGCCGAGCTCATCGAGCGGCTGTGGGCCGTGTTCACCGACGAGGACGCCTCCCTCGTCGAGGTGAACCCGATGATCCTCACCGCCGACGGCCAGGTGAAGGCCCTCGACGGCAAGGTGTCCCTGGACGAGAACGCCGCGTTCCGCCAGGAGCACGAGAAGCTTGAGGACAAGGCCGCGGCCGACCCGCTGGAGGCCGCCGCCAAGGCCAAGGACCTCAACTACGTCAAGCTGGACGGCAGCGTCGGCATCATCGGCAACGGCGCGGGCCTGGTCATGTCCACGCTGGACGTGGTCGCCTACGCCGGCGAGCAGTTCGGGGGGCAGAAGCCGGCGAACTTCCTCGACATCGGCGGCGGCGCGTCCGCCGAGGTGATGGCGAACGGGCTGGAGATCGTCCTGTCCGACACCGAGGTGAAGTCCGTCTTCGTCAACGTCTTCGGCGGCATCACCGCCTGCGACGCCGTCGCCAACGGCATCGTCTCGGCCTACAAGCTGCTGGCCGACCGCGGCGAGGCCGTGAACCGCCCGCTCGTCGTCCGGCTGGACGGCAACAACGCCGAGCTCGGGCGCACGATCCTCAACGACGCGGGGCTGCCCGGCGTCCAGCAGGTCGACACCATGGACGAAGCGGCCGGGCGCGCCGCCGAACTCGCAGCGGCAGGTGCATGACAATGGCCATCTGGCTCACCGAGAACAGCAAGATCATCGTCCAGGGCATCACCGGCTCCGAGGGCACCAAGCACGGCCGCCGGATGCTCGCGTCCGGCGCCCAGGTCGTCGGCGGCGTCAACGCCCGCAAGGCCGGCCAGACCGTCGAGTTCGACGGCACCACGCTCCCGGTGTTCGGCACCGTCAAGGAGGCCATGGCCCAGACCGGCGCGGACGTCTCCGTCGTGTTCGTCCCGCCGAAGTTCACCAAGGACGCGGTCGTCGAGGCGATCGACGCCGAGATCCCGCTCTGCGTCGTCATCACCGAGGGCATCCCGGTGCACGACACCGCCTACTTCTGGGCGTACGCCGAGTCCAAGGGCGGCAAGACCCGCATCATCGGGCCGAACTGCCCCGGCATCGCGTCCCCCGGCAAGTCGAACGCGGGCATCATCCCGGCCGACATCACCACGCCCGGCCGCATCGGGCTCGTGTCCAAGTCGGGCACGCTGACCTACCAGATGATGTACGAGCTGCGCGACATCGGCTTCTCCACCTGCGTCGGCATCGGCGGCGACCCCGTCATCGGCACGACCCACATCGATGCCCTCCAGGCGTTCCAGGACGACCCGGACACCGACGCCATCGTCATGATCGGTGAGATCGGGGGCGACGCCGAGGAGCGCGCCGCCGCCTACATCGAGCAGCACGTGACCAAGCCGGTCGTCGGCTACGTCGCCGGGTTCACCGCCCCCGAGGGCAAGACCATGGGCCACGCCGGCGCCATCGTGTCCGGGTCCGCCGGCACCGCGCAGGCGAAGAAGGAGGCCCTGGAGAAGGTCGGCGTGCGGGTCGGCAAGACCCCGAGCGAGACCGCCATCCTCATGCGGGAGATCATGAAGAACCGCTGATCCACCCGGATCACCGAAAGACGCCCGGGCCGCCCCGGCGGCCCGGGCGTCTTTCATTCCCGCCCGGACGGCCGGCGTACAAGGGCGACACGCCGGGCGGGCGGGGCGTCCTGGAGCCGGCGTGGTGCCAGCATGGACCGGGTGAGCGACAAGACCCCCGGGCAGCGTGCGAGGCGCGAGCCGGCGAAGGCCGGACCGCCGAAGAGCGGAGCGGGACGGGCCGCCGGGCCGCCGCGCGCGGACGCCGGGCGCGGACGTCCCGCGGCCGCCGCCGCGTCCAGGCCGCTGTACGTGACAGGGCTCGTGGCAGCGCTGTGGTGCATCGGCATCGGGCTCGCCGTGCTCACCACCATCACCCTGATCGGATGGATCGCGGCCCCCAGGAGCGCGTTCGGCCACGGCATGGCCGGCGTGTTCCGCACTGCCGTGAACTTCTGGCTCGTCTCCCACCACGCGGGCTTCTCCTACGGGCACGGACGGTTCGGGCTGCTGCCGCTGGGCGTGCTCGTCCTGCCCGGGGTGCTGCTGTACCGGGGAGGCGGCTGGATGATCCGGGTGGCCGGGCTGCCGCACCGGCAGCGGATCGCGGTCGTCCATGTGGCGGTCGCGCTGGCCGCGCCGTACGCGGGGCTGGCCGGGCTGCTCGCGCTCGCGGCGTCGTCCGCGGAGGTCCGGCCGTCGGCGTGGCAGGCGCTCGTCGGGTGCTTCCTCGTCGCCGTCATCGCCGGCGGGCTGGGCGCGGCACGCGCGGTCGTGGCGGCGGAGGCGCGGGGACGGCGGGTCCGGTCCGGGCTGGGAGCGCTGCTGCGGCTGCTGCCCGAACGGCCGCGGTCCCTGGTGATCGGCGTGGCCGGGTCGCTGAGCGTGCTGCTCGCGTCGGGCGCGCTGCTCGTGGCCGGGTCCCTCGCCATGCACATGCCGGACGCCGACGACCTCTACGGCATGCTCGCCCCCGGCATCGTCGGCGGCGTCCTGCTGCTGCTGGTCGAACTGGCGTTCCTGCCCAACGCGGCGATCTGGGGGATGGCGTACGCGGTCGGGCCGGGGTTCTCGGTCGGCGCCGGGACGAGCGTCTCCCCGACCGGGGTGTTCCTGGACGCGGTCCCCGCGTTCCCGCCGCTCGCCGCCCTGCCCCAGCCGGGCCCGGCGCCCGCGATCTCACTGCTCGCGCTGGCGGCCCCGTTCGTCGCGGGCGCGGTGGGCGGCGTCCTCACGATCCGGTCGCTGCCGAGCCCGGTGTCGGAGGGCGCGCCGCTGTGGGGTTTCGTGTCCGGCGCGCTGACCGGGGCGGTCGCCGCGCTGCTGAGCGCGCTGGCCGGCGGGCCGCTCGGCGACGGGCGGATGGCGACCGTGGGCCCGTCCGCCTGGCAGGTCGGGCTGCTGGCCGCCCTCGAAGTGGGGATCTCGGCGGCGATCGCGGCGTGGGTGGCGAACTGGATGGTGCTGCGCCGTCCGGCGGGTGAGACGCCGAAGAAGCGGAAGTCCGGGAAGTCCGCCGCGAAGAAGCCGGCGGCGAAGCCGAAGAAGCCCGTGCGCGCGGTGCCGGAGCCGGCCGTTCCGCTGTCGGCGCCCGTTCCCGGCGACTACGACCTCCGCCCGGAGAAGGCGGCCGAGCCGGCGCCGAAGGCTCCGCACGCGCCCGATCCGCTGGAGTTCGAGGAGGCCGAGCCCGTGCTCGCGCCCCGGCGCCCCCGCCGCCGGTCCGACCCGGTGCCCGCCCCTCCGGAGGAACGCCCCGAACCGCCGCCGGGCGACGGCACGGTCGTCGTGGAGGGCCATCTCGTGGACGAACAGGCCGACGAGCCCGAGCCCGAGCCCGGGCGTCCCGTCCCGCCTCCGCGCGAGGATCCGGAACGCACCGAGAACCGGGGCGGCGCGATCTACGTCCTGCGCGAGGAGCCCGACCAGGAGGACTAGGGCGGGACTGCTAGAGCAGGTCGCCGTACTTGTCCATGCTGCCGGCGGGCAGGTCGAGCTTCTTCTCGATCTTCGGGTAGTACTCCTCGCGGCATGCCGCCTTGTCGGTGGCCGTGTTGGACGCGCTGACGCAGCTCTGGTAGCCGCTCAGCTCCGCCCACAGGAACACCGTGAGCGACACCGACAGCAGCGAGAACACCAGCCCGATCGCGCCCAGCACGATGCCGGGGACGGCGCCGGGAGCGGCGTCCCGGGCCCGCCGCGCGTTCCGGCGGGCCCTGATGCCGACGACGAGCGCGGCGATGCCGAGCACGAGCCCGAGCGGGTAGAAGAAGAACGCGGTCAGCAGCGCGATGCCGCCGAGCCACAGGGCCCGCCAGCCGGTGCGTTGACCCTGCCCCGGTCGCGCGGGCGGCTCTCCCGCCGGCCGCCCGTCCGGGCGGTCTTCGGGCTGGGCCGGACGGCCCTGCTGCTCGCTCACGTTCTCTTCCTCCTGGCCCGTCTGATGGGTGGCTGGGGTTCAAGCGGCACCGAGCAGGCCCGATAGGCTTCGTGGTGTCCCAGCAACGTCCACCGGGGAGTCATGGTGTCCGCCCGGCTCGTCGTCCTCGTCTCCGGCGCGGGGACCAACCTACAAGCGCTGCTCGACGCGTGCGCGGATCCAGCCTACGGGGCGAAAGTCGTGGCCGTGGGGGCGGACCGCCCCGATATCGGGGGAACCGAGCGCGCGGAACGTGTGGGTTTGCCCACTTTTACGGTCCGAATTCCTGATTTTTCATCCCGGGACGACTGGGACGCGGCGCTGACCGACGCCGTCGCGAAGCACGAGCCCGACCTCGTCGTCTCCGCCGGCTTCATGAAGATCCTCGGCCCCCGGTTCCTGGCGAGGTTCGGCGGCCGGACGGTCAACACCCATCCGGCGCTGCTCCCGTCGTTCCCCGGCGCCCACGCCGTACGGGACGCCCTGGCGTACGGCGTGAAGGTCACGGGCTGTACGGTTCACTTCGTCGACGAAGGCGTGGACACCGGACCCGTCATCGCCCAGGAGACCGTCCCCGTGGGCTGGCATGACGACGAAGACTCCCTGCACGAGCGGATCAAGCGGGTGGAGCGCCGGCTCCTCGTCGACGTCGTCGGACGGCTGGCCCGCGACGGCTGGACCGCGCGCGGCAGGCGGGTCTCGATGAAGTGCAGGACCTGTGGTGATTCGTCCGATCAAGAGGGGAGCTCGGCCGGTGAGTCGGGTGGCGATTAAGCGCGCATTGATCAGCGTGTACGACAAGTCCGGGCTGGAAGAGCTGGCCCGGGGCCTGCACGAGGCGGGCGTGGAGCTCGTCTCGACCGGATCGACGGCGGCGCGGATCTCCGCCGCCGGCGTCCCGGTGATGAAGGTGGAGAAGCTCACCGGCTTCCCCGAGTGCCTGGACGGGCGGGTCAAGACCCTGCATCCCCGGGTGCACGCGGGCCTGCTCGCCGACCGCCGCAAGGACGACCACCTCCAGCAGCTGGAGGACCTCGGCGTCGAGCCGTTCGACCTGGTGGTCGCCAACCTCTACCCGTTCGCCGACACCGTCGACTCGGGCGCGGGGCCGGACGAGTGCGTCGAGCAGATCGACATCGGCGGCCCCACGATGGTCCGCGCCGCCGCGAAGAACCACGCGAGCGTCTCCGTCGTCGTGGACCCGTCCGCCTACGCGACGGTCCTGGACGCCGTGCGGGCGGGCGGTTTCACCCTCGACGAGCGCCGCCGCCTCGCCGCGCGGGCGTTCGCGCACACCGCGTCCTACGACGTGGCCGTGGCCTCGTGGTTCGCGAGCGCCTACGCCCCCGACGAGACCGCGGCCGAGACGCAGTGGCCCGACTTCCTCGGCGCCACCTGGGAACGCTCGAACACCCTCCGGTACGGCGAGAACCC
This sequence comes from Spirillospora sp. CA-128828, assembly GCF_050945415.1. Classification (NCBI taxonomy): domain Bacteria; kingdom Bacillati; phylum Actinomycetota; class Actinomycetes; order Streptosporangiales; family Thermomonosporaceae; genus Spirillospora; species Spirillospora sp. CA-128828. Next base: position 8,619,213 of record NZ_CP191986.1, on the reverse strand, counting down.
GCACCAGCGCGCCGCCCTGTACCGCTCGCCGGGCGAGAAGGGCCTCGCCGGGGCCGAGCAGCTGTACGGCAAGGAGATGTCGTACAACAACTACGTCGACACCGACGCCGCGCGCCGCGCCGCCTACGACTTCACCGAGCCGTGCGTCGCGATCATCAAGCACGCCAACCCGTGCGGGATCGCGGTCGCCGCGGACATCGCCGAGGCGCACCGCAAGGCGCACGCCTGCGACCCGGTGTCGGCCTACGGCGGCGTCATCGCGGCGAACCGCCCGGTCACCGCCGCCCTGGCCCGGCAGGTCACCGAGAGCTTCGCCGAGGTGCTGGTCGCACCGTCGTTCGAGGACGAGGCCGTCACCGTCCTCAAGGACCGGTTCAAGAACATCCGGCTGCTTGTCTGCCCGGACGCCCCGGCGGGCGCGGCCGAGTACCGGCGCATCGACGGCGGCGTCCTGCTCCAGGGCGTCGACCGCGTGGACGCGTCCGGCGACGACCCGGCCACGTGGGAACTGAAGACCGGTTCGGCGGCGGACGAGGCCACCCTCCGCGACCTGGCGTTCGCGTGGCGGGCGATCCGCTCGGTGAAGTCCAACGCGATCCTGCTGGCGGCCGACGGTGCCACCGTCGGTGTCGGCATGGGCCAGGTCAACCGGGTCGACTCCGCCAAGCTCGCGGTGGCGCGGGCCGGCGAGGAGCGGGCCTCCTCCGCCGTGGGCGCGTCCGACGCGTTCTTCCCGTTCCCGGACGGCCTGGAGGTGCTGACCCGGGCGGGGGTCCGCGCGATCGTCGAGCCCGGCGGCTCCGTCAACGACGACAAGGTGATCGCCGCCGCGGAGAAGGCCGGCATCACCCTCTACTTCACGGGCGTGCGGCACTTTTTTCATTGAGTTCTTCTCCTCCTTCGGGCCTTGAGGGCCCTCCGTCGTCGAAAAACTCGATGCGATCGCTGCATCGCTCCGGCTCGCCTGGCGGCTCGCTGCGCGATCAGTTTTGTGCTCCGCTCGAAACTGCCTTCGGACGCGATCGCGGTGATCGAGGTTCCTGCGTGGTTGCGGTGGTGGCTGGGGCCGCCGCATGGGACGGACCTGTCTTGTGCGGAAGGTAGCCTCGGGCTGCCGCGCCCCATGCCCCTCCGTTGACCCCGGCGCCGGCGAACCCTCATGGAGGCCCGATGGACGTGCTGATGTCCTTCATGCTCGGCGTCGTGTACCAGGCCGACTCCCTGCTCATGGAGTCCCGGCAGGTGATCGGGCTGGTCGCCGCGTTCCTGGCCGCGATGCTGGCCGCGCAGCTCGGCTGGCACGGCACCGACCGTGTGATCGCCTGGCGGCAGCGCTCCGAGGACTGACGGACCTAGCGCAGCCTCGCCCGGAGGGCCTCGGCGGCGGCCGGCCAGTCGTCGTCCGTCATCCCGTAGGTCGCGGTGTCGCGGATCGACCCGTCCGCCCGGACCCGGTGCTTGCGGTGGACGCCCTCGAACGACGCGCCGAGCCGCTCGATCGCCGCACGCGACCGCTCGTTCCGGACGTGCGTGTGCCAGCCCACCCGGATCGCGCCGAGATCGTCGAACGCGCGTCCCATCAGCAGCAGCTTCGCCTCGGTGTTGATCCCCGTCCGGTGCCAGCGCGCCCCGATCCAGGTGTGGCCGATGCACACGCCCCGGTCGGACGGTGAGATCTCGTAGTAGGACGTTGTTCCCGCCACCTCGCCGGTCGCCGCGTCGATCTGGACCCACGGGAGTCGCAGGCCGCGCTCGCAGTCCGCCAGGGCCTTGTCCACGGCCGCCGCCATCTCCGCGACGGTCGCGGGCTGCCGCGCGCTCATCCACGTCCAGACGCCCGGGTCCTTGGACGCCTCGAACAGGCCCCCGGCATGGCCGGCGGACAGCGGCTCCAGCCGCACATACCGCCCGGTCAGGACGGGCCGCTCGAACCAGTCATCGCTCATGCGGATCACGCTAGGAGCCCCGGGGTGGCATCCGGCAGAGCCACTTGACGCCGATTTCCACATGCCACTTGGCCGTCGCCCCGCCGGTTAGCATGGGTGCCTACGCGACTGGCGCGGTCAAGGTGGATCACCACCGGGGAGCGAACGACAGTCCGGACACCGCGCGCCTGGGTGGACGGGACCCATCGCCGGCCGGGCCCGGGCCCGGCCCGGTCCCTGGCGAGATCCACGCGGAGGAACGTATGACGGCACAGATTCTGGACGGCAAGGCCACGGCCGCCGAGATCCGCTCGAACCTCAAGGTACGCGTCGAGGCGCTCCGCGACCGCGGCGTCTCCGTGGGGCTCGGCACGGTCCTGGTCGGCGACGACCCGGGCAGCCACTCCTACGTGAACATGAAGCACCGCGACTGCGCCGAGGTCGGCATCGAGAGCATCCGCCGCGACCTGCCCGCCACCGCCACCCAGGACGACGTCGAACGCGCCGTCGCCGAACTGAACGCCGACCCGGCCTGCACCGGCTACATCGTCCAGCTGCCGCTGCCGAAGGGACTGGACGAGCAGCGCGTGCTGGAGCGCATCGACCCGGCCAAGGACGCCGACGGCCTGCACCCCACGAACCTCGGACGCCTCGTCCTGATGCAGCAGGGCCCGCTGCCCTGCACGCCCAAGGGCATCATCGAGCTGCTCCGCCGCTTCGACGTCCCGATCAAGGGCGCCGAGGTCACCGTCGTCGGCCGCGGCATCACCGTCGGACGCTCCCTCGGCCTGCTCCTGACGCGCCGCACCGAGAACGCGACCGTGACCCTCTGCCATACCGCCACCCGCGACCTGGCAGCCCACACCCGTAGCGCCGACATCGTCGTGGCGGCCGCCGGCGTGCCCGGCCTGATCACCGCCGGCATGGTCAAGCCCGGCGCCGCCGTCCTGGACGTGGGCGTCTCCCGGGTGGACGGCAAGCTTGCCGGCGATGTCGCCGCCGACGTCCGCGACGTCGCCGGATGGGTCGCGCCCAACCCCGGGGGCGTCGGCCCGATGACCCGCGCGATGCTCCTCGCGAACGTCGTCGAGGCCGCCGAGAAGAACGCCTGACCCGCACACGAACGGGGCCGCCACCAGCACCGAGGTGGCGGCCCCGCCTCACGTTGCCCTGGGCCGCGCCGTCACATACGCGACCCGCGGGGGTTCAGCGATCGCCCTCGGGTTTGCGCTGCCGGGGAGGGCGACCGCAGGTCCTCACATCAGCTGGCCCTCCGTCCCGCCGTGCTGTGCGCCGGCCGCCCCGGGCCGTGCGCGTGCCCGGGCTGGCCCGGCCTGCGCGTCTCGGCCGTGTTCCGCACCCCGGAGACCCGCCCGTCCATCGGCGGACGGCCCTGCTGGGGCACGTGCACCGGCGGCAGCGGCCGGACGAGGCCCATGGCGATGACCTCGTTGGCGAGCCGCGTACGCCGGTTGGCGCCCTCGGGGATCCGGAACTTCTGGTAGAGGCGCAGCAGATGCTGCTTGACGGCCGCCTCCGTGACGACCAGCTCGCCGGCGATGTCGCGTGCCGTGGCGGGGGCCACGAACGCCTCGTCCGACAGGGCGGGACGGCACAGCGAGGTCAGCACGTCGACCTCGCGGCGGGTGAGCTCGGGCGCGACGGCGCGCCGCAGTTCGACGTCCGGGTCGACCTCCTCACGGGGGATGCCCCCCAACCGGCAGCGCGCCGTGCCGAAGCTCACGACGTCACCGTCCTCCAGGACACGGCGGGCGATCGGCCGGCCGTTGACGCGCGTCCCGTTGCGGGACAGGCCCATGTCCACCACGTAGACGTACGGACCGCGCCGGACGATCTCTGCGTGCAACCGGGACACACTCGGGTCGTCGAGGCGGATGTCCACCCCTCTCCCTCTCCCGACCGTCGTAACGTCGGGGCGCAGCGGCATCACCAGCCCGCTGTCCTCGATCCGCATGAACGGCCCCTCCACGGCAGTCCTCCCAGCTAGTTAGCGACCCCTGTCTGCCGGGTTACCCGGGCGCCATGCCGTCACACCCTCCTACTGGCGAGTAGGTCCGCTGCCGCAAGGGATTCCGGCCTCTCGGGGGGCACCCGGGCCCCACTCGTCCCACCTTGGTTCCCAGCTCCGGGCGGCGAGCCGGACCGTTCCATCCCGCGTTCCGGCGGACGATGTCGTCCCGCGCCGCGATTGCCTATACCGTGAGGACCATGAGCACCCAGGTGCACCGGCGCAGGCGCAAGGCGCCGCGCCGCACGGGCGCCGCGCCGCACTGGCTCGCGCAGCTGCCGTACCTCCTCGTGCTCAGCGGCGTCGGCGCCGGGCTCACGCTGTGCGCCTTCAACTACTTCCGCAAAGGCTCCGGCTTGATGGCCGCCGCGCTCCTCATCGGCGCGCTCGCCCGGCTGCTGCTGCCCGAGTCCCAGCTCGGGCCGCTCGCCGTCCGGAGCCGGTCCGTCGACTGCTGGACGCTCGTGATCCTCGGCGAGATGGTCGCGTTCGTGTCGCTGAGCGTCCCGCCGGTGAACAAGACCGGGCTCGTCCTCGCCGGCGCGTTCGGCGTGGTGATCGCGCTCACGATGCTGGTGCGCGGTGTGAGACTTCTCATCGCCGGACGCGCTTCGGTGCCGGGGGGCGGTCCGCCGGACTAGCGCGTCGTCGCAGCTGGAGGCGGATCCGGCGGGTCGCGGGCCGAGGGCAGGTCTAGACCTCATGACCGCCTCGGCTAGCCTAGCCAGTTGAGCCTTACAAGGACTGCTGGCCAGGTGTAGGAAAGGGACAGCAACAGCATGCCCAAGATCAAAGTAGCGGGCCCGGTCGTCGAACTCGACGGCGACGAAATGACGCGGATCATCTGGAAATTCATCAAGGACCAGCTGATCCTGCCCTACCTCGATGTTGACCTGAAGTACTACGACCTGGGAATCGAGCACCGTGACGCCACGGACGACCAGGTCACCGTCGACGCCGCCAACGCCATCAAGCAGTACGGCGTCGGCGTCAAGTGCGCGACCATCACCCCCGACGAGGCGCGCGTCGAGGAGTTCGGCCTGAAGAAGATGTGGCGGTCCCCGAACGGGACGATCCGCAACATCCTGGGCGGCGTCATCTTCCGCGAGCCGATCGTTGCGTCCAACATCCCCCGCCTGGTCCCCGGCTGGACGAAGCCGATCATCATCGGCCGCCACGCGCACGGCGACCAGTACAAGGCCACCGACTTCGTCGTGCCGGGCCCGGGCAAGGTGACGATCACCTACACGCCCGAGAACGGCGACGAGCCGATGGAGTTCGAGATCGCGGACTTCTCCGGCGGCGGCGTCGCCATGGGCATGTACAACTACGACGACTCGATCCGCGACTTCGCCCGGACGAGCATGCGGTACGCGCTGAGCCGCGAGATGCCGCTGTACATGTCGACCAAGAACACGATCCTCAAGGCCTACGACGGCCGGTTCAAGGACCTCTTCCAGGAGATCTACGAGTCCGAGTTCAAGGCCGACTTCGAGTCCAAGGGCCTCACCTACGAGCACCGCCTCATCGACGACATGGTCGCCGCGGCGCTCAAGTGGGAGGGCGGGTTCGTCTGGGCCGCCAAGAACTACGACGGCGACGTCCAGTCCGACACCCTCGCGCAGGGCTTCGGCTCGCTCGGCCTCATGACGTCCGTCCTCATGACCCCGGACGGCAAGACCGTCGAGGCCGAGGCCGCGCACGGCACGGTGACCCGGCACTACCGGCAGCACCAGCAGGGCAAGCCGACGTCGACCAACCCCATCGCGTCGATCTTCGCCTGGACGCGCGGCCTCGACCACCGAGGCAAGCTCGACGGCAACAAGGAGCTCATCGGTTTCGCCCGCGCGCTCGAAGAGGTCTGCGTCAAGACGGTCGAGGGCGGCCAGATGACCAAGGACCTGGCTCTGCTCGTCGGCCGCGAGACGCCCTGGCTGACCACGCAGGAATTCCTGGAGGCGCTCGACACCAACCTCCAGAAGAAGATCAACGGCTGACCCGCGCCGCACTTGGAGGGCCGTCCCGGATGTCGTCCGGGGCGGCCTTCCGCGTTCGCGGGGGCGGGCGCCATGCCGGGCGGTGCACCTGGGGGGTGGCGGGGAGGGGGCGCGCGATAGCCTGAACTCCGGAACTATCTCGACGGCGAGAGAACCCGCGCGGGCGGACTCTCCGGCGGTCGGGTTCGAAGGATGGCCGCCTGAGCCCCGTCAGGTCACAGCAGAAGAAGGACGCATGACTCGCACCCCAGTCACCGTTACCGTTACCGGCGCGGCGGGCCAGATCGGCTACGCGCTGCTGTTCCGCATCGCGTCCGGGCACCTCCTCGGCGCGGACGTGCCCGTACGCCTGCGGCTGCTGGAGATTCCGCAGGCGGTGAAGGCCGCCGAGGGCACCGCGATGGAACTGGACGACTGCGCGTTCCCGCTGCTGTCCGGCATCGACATCCTCGACGACGCGACGAAGGCGTTCGAGGGGACGAACGTGGCGCTGCTCGTCGGCGCCCGCCCGCGCACGAAGGGCATGGAGCGCGGCGACCTGCTGGAGGCCAACGGCGGCATCTTCAAGCCGCAGGGCGAGGCGATCAACGCCGGCGCGGCCGACGACGTCAAGGTCCTCGTCGTCGGGAACCCGGCGAACACGAACGCGCTGATCGCGCAGTCGCACGCGCCGGACGTCCCGGCCGACCGCTTCACCGCGATGACGCGCCTCGACCACAACCGCGCGCTCGCGCAGCTGTCGAAGAAGGCGGCCGTCTCGGTCGCCGACCTCAGGAAGCTGACGATCTGGGGCAACCACTCCGCCACCCAGTACCCGGACATCTTCCACGCCGAGATCGCCGGCAAGAACGCCGCCGAGACGGTGAACGACCAGACCTGGCTGGAGAACGACTTCATCCCGACCGTCGCCAAGCGCGGTGCCGCGATCATCGAGGCCCGGGGCGCGTCCTCGGCGGCGAGCGCCGCCTCGGCCGCGATCGACCACGTGCACACGTGGGTGAACGGCACCGCCGACGGCGACTGGACGTCCATGGCGGTCGTCTCGGACGGCTCCTACGGCGTCCCCGAGGGCCTGATCTCGTCCTTCCCGGTCACCACGAAGGACGGTAAGTGGGAGATCGTCCAGGGCCTGGACATCAACGACTTCTCCCGTGCCCGCATCGACGCTTCGGTGAACGAACTGTCCGAGGAGCGCGAGGCGGTCCGCAAGCTCGGCCTCATCTGAGCCACCGGTGGACGGGCCCCGGACCACACAGGTCCGGGGCCCTCTCGCGTCCGGTCACATCAGGCGGGGGTGGTCGTCGCCACGTAGTAGACGTTCAGCGGGTCCCCTTCGACCGAGTGGGCCTGGACGTCGGTGAAGCCGGCGTCCCCGAGCATCCGCCGGGCGGTCTGCTCCCCCCAGACCGTGCCGAGACCGGCGCCGCCGCTGCTCAGCGAGGTGGTCATGCAGTAGAAGACCGAGAAGCTGTAGAGCGCGGGCCCGAAGGGATGATCGAGGTTCTCCTCCAGGTTGCTGGACGCGGCGATGTCGCCCATCAGGAAGATGCCGCCGTCGCGGAGGGACGCGGCGATGGCGTCCAGGGTCTCCTGCGGCCGGGCCAGGTCGTGGATGACGTCGAAGGCGGTGACCAGGTCGTACCGTCCGGTGATCTGCGTCGCGTCGCCGATCGTGTAGGAGACGTTGTCCAGGGACAGCCGGTCGGCCTCCCGGCGGCCGGCCGCGATGCCCTCCTCCGACTGGTCGAGGCCGTGGAAGCGGCTGCGTGGGAAGGCCTGGGCCAGGACGACGGGGGCGTGTCCCTGGCCGGTTCCCACGTCCAGGACGTCGATGCCGTCGCGTAGCCGTTCGGTGAGGCCCGGGGCCATCGGGACGATCGTGTCGACGAGGGCCGCGTCGTACACGCGTGCCGTCTCCTGCGCCTGGAGGGCCTGGAAACGGGGGTACGCGGAGTAGGGGACGCCGCCGCCGTTGCGGAAGGACGCGATGACCTGCTGCTCGACCTCGCCCATCAGCGCGATGTACGGCGTGAACCCGGCGAGGTTGTCGGGCCCGGCGGCGGTGGTGAGCGAGGCGGCGTGTTCGGGGGGCAGTGTGTACGTCGCGCCGTCCGGCTCGTACTCCAGGATGCCGCCGACGACCATGCCGCCCAGCCACTCGCGTACGTAGCGCTCGTCGAGGTGCGCCGCCTTGGCGATGTCGCTGCTCGTGGAGGGGGGCAGCGTGCTCATGGTGTCGAACAGGCCGGTCTGGTGGCCGACGCTCACGAGGAGGGCCAGCGTCCCCTTGTTGAGCACGTCGACCATGAGGCCGGTGAACTCCTCCTGCCGCGTGGCGTCCGGTGACACGGTCCCTCCTCGGATCAGAACGGCATCGTTTCCCCTCTTCGTCCCTATCGTGGCCGGGACGGTGAGGGGGAGCGGGGCGCCAAGTATTTGCCGGATCCGGGGGAAGCCATCACTCTTCACGGTCGAGGTCCGCGGCACCCGGCCCCGCCGCGCTCCACCACAGATGGGAGGCCGAGGCTGATCGGACAGTGGCGGTCGCAAAAGATCTGAAGGCGTCGGTAGTGGTCGCTATGGTGTGATCCGCTCGCAATGTGATCGGGGGAGGCGCGCCGGTGGCGGAACAGGCATTTCAGGTGGATCTGCGTGGGGTGGTGGATCTGCTGAGCCGCCATCTCTACGCCAGCCCGCGGGTGTATCTGCGGGAGCTGCTGCAGAACGCGGTGGACGCGATCACGGCGCGGGGCGAGGGCGGCCGGGTCGAGATCGAGACCGGTGGCGGGACGCTGCGGGTCCACGACGACGGCGTGGGGCTGACCGAGGACGAGGTGCACACGCTGCTGGCGACGATCGGCCGGTCGTCCAAGCGGGACGAGCTGGGCTTCGCGCGGCACGACTTCCTCGGGCAGTTCGGGATCGGGTTGCTGTCGGCCTTCCTCGTCGCGGACGAGATCGAGGTCGTGACCCGGGCCGCCCGGGGCGGTGCCGCCGTCAGATGGACGGGCCGCTCCGAGGGCAGCTACCGGGTCGAGCCCGGCGAGCGCGACGAGCCGGGCACGACGGTCACGTTGCGGGCCCGGCCGGGGGCCGGCGAGCTGCTGAGTCCGCCGGTCGTCGCCGAGCTGGCCCGGACGTACGGGTCGCTCCTCCCGGTCGAGCTGGTCGTGGACGGCACCGCCGTCACCGGGGACGGGCCGCCCTGGCGCGCGTCCTACCGCGACCCGGCCGCGCGCAGGCGGGCGCTGGGGCGGTACTGCGAGGAGCTGTACGGGTTCACGCCGTTCGACGTGGTGGATCTCGACGTGCCGGAGGCGGGGCTGACGGGGGTCGCGTTCGTTCTGCCGGAGCCGGTGTCGCCGTCCGCGCGCGCCGCGCATCGCGTCTACCTGAAGCGGATGCTCCTCGCGGAGAACGTGGAGGGGCTGCTGCCGGAGTGGGCGTTCTTCGCCCGGTGCGTCGTGGACGCGGGGGAGCTCCGGCCGACGGCGAGCCGTGAGGCGCTCTACGAAGACGAGCTGCTCGACTCGACGCGGCAGCGGCTCGGTGACGTCCTGCGGCAGTGGCTGGTGAAGCTCGCCGAGACCGACCCGGCGAAGCTGCGCTCGTTCCTGCGGCTGCACCAGCTCGGCGTGAAGGCGATGGCGCTGCACGACGACGACATGCTGCGGATCGTCGACCGGTGGCTGGAGTACGAGACGTCCGCCGGGCCGATGACGCTGCACGAGTTCCGCCGGCGGCACCCGGACGGCCGGTTCACCGCGAGCGTGGACGAGTTCCGGCGGCTGTCGGCGGTCGCGGGCGCGCAGGGGGTCGGGCTCGTCAACGGCGGCTACGTCCACGACACCGAGATCATCGAACGGCTGCCCGACCTGGACCCCGACATCCGGCTCGCCCGGCTGGACGCGGCGGAGCTGACCACCACGTTCGGCGTCCTCGACCCCGCCACGGAGCTGGCGCTGCGGCCGTTCCTGGCGGCGGCGCAGCGGGCCGTGGAGCGGCTCGGGTGCGAGGTGGTCGTCCGCGACTTCGACCCGGCCTCCCTGCCCGCTCTCTACCTGACCAGCCGCGACGCACAGTTCCGTCAGGAGCTCACGCGCGCGCAGGAGGAGGCCGACGAGCTGTGGGCGGACGTGCTCGGCGCGGTCAACGCCTCAGCGAGCGCCGACCGGCCCCAGCTTGTGCTGAACCATCGCAACCCGCTGGCGCGGCGCGTCACGTCCCTCGGCGACGACGGGCCGGTCGAACTGGCCGTCCAGGCCCTGTACGGGCAGGCGCTGCTGCTCGGCCACCATCCACTGCGGCCCGCCGACACGGCGGTCCTGAACCGTTCCTTCATCGGCCTGCTGGAGTGGGCCGTCCACTCGCCGGAGGCGCCGAATGAGCACGGATGACGTCTACGCGCTGATGGCGCGGTCGCAGGAGCTGCCCTACGGGGAGGCGCGCACCGTCCTGGTCGAGGACGCGCTGCGCCGCGCGGAGGCGGCCGGGGACGAGGTGCTGGCGTTCCATGTGCGGGTCCGGCTGACGGACGCGTACCGGTACGGAGGCGAGCCCGCGAAGGCGTTCGCGACTTTCGGCCGCACGCTGGCCGAGCACGACCGCGACCCTGCCCGGTTCGACGAGACGCACAGCCTCCTGTGGCAGATGAAGGCGGCGGTCAGCTCCCTCACCCTTTTCCCGGAGATCCCGCTGGACCGGGCCTACGCCGTCCTGGACGACATGGAGCGGCGCTACAAGGCGGCCGGGCACAGCCTCCAGGCGGTGTACCACTACCGCAACGTGGTGGCGCGGCACATCGGCGACGGGTCGGCGGACGAGTGGTACCTGAAGTGGCGCACCGCCGAGCGGGACGACCTGTCCGACTGCGAGGGCTGCGATCCCACCGGCATGGCCCGCCACCTCGTCGAGGCAGGACGGTACGAGGAGGCGTTCGAGATCGCCGCGCCCGTGCTGAGCTCGCGGCTGTCCTGCAACGAGCAGCCGCAGTCCATCCAGACCGCGCTGCTGCCCGTCTACCTGCGCACCGGCCGCGGCGAGCAGGCCGCCGACGCGCACCGCCGCGCCTACCGGGTGCACCGGGCGCGCCTCGCCGACCTCAGCGACATCGCCGAGCACCTGGAGTTCTGCGCGGTCACCGGCAACGAGGCGCGCGGACTGGAGATCCTGCAGCGGCATCTCGGCTGGCTCGACCGGGCCCCGAGCGCGCACGCCGACATGGAGTTCTCCGCCGCGGCGGCCCTCGTCCTGGACCGGGTCGCCGCGGCCGGGCACGGCGCGGCGACGATCCGCCGCCCGGCCGCCGACGGGCGCGCGGCGGCCGATGTGCCGCTGCCGGAGCTCCACACGGAACTGGCGGAACGCGCCACGGCCCTGGCGGACCGGTTCGACGCCCGCAACGGCACGTCCCACCAGGGCGGCAGAGTGCGTGCCACGCTGGCGGCCGAACCGGTCGCCGGCTTCGTCCCGCTGGCCGCCCATCACCGCCGTCCCGCGCCGGCGCCCGCCCCGCCGCCCGTCCCGCAGGACGACCTGACCTCCGTGGACGACCTCGGCGAGCTCCTCGACCTCGTGGACCGGCGCCGCGCGGACAACGACCTGGACGGCATGCGGGCGGCGTGGCGGCGGTTCGACGCCGTCGCCGAGACCACCGAGCCGACGCCCTTGCAGAAGGCCCGCCGCCTGGACGGCCGGGGCGTCGAGCACGCCGTGGACGGCGACGGCCACGGCGCGGTCGCGTGCTGGGAGGAGGCGGTCCGGCTCTTCGCCGAGCTGGGCGACGAGACGCGCCGCCACCGCACGCTCGGCCGTCTCGGCGCGCTGCGCATCGACCTGGGCGACGACGGCGGGCTTGAGCAGGTGATCGCGTCGGCCGGCCACCTCGCCGCGCACCCGGGGGAGGACGGCGACGCCACGGCCGCCCTGCTCCGCCTGGCCACCGCCTATGTGCGGTTCGACCGCCCGGCGGACGCGCTCGCCGCGCTGGACGGGGTCGTTCCGGACGACGCGCCCGACCGTGCCGGCGAACTGTGGTTCCTGCGGGGACAGGCGCTTCTTCAGAAGGGCGACACCGACGAGGCCGCGGCGGCGCTGCGCCGCTCCATCGACGCGGCGCGCACGTCCGGCGAACCCGAGACGGTCGCCTCGCCCGGCCTGCTTCTCGCCCGCGTCCTGGCGCGGCGGGAGGACGGCCCGGACGAGGAGACGTTCCCCCTGCTCGACGAGGTGATCGCCGCGCTGCCCGGCGCGTCGCCGATGCGCGCCTCGGCGCACTCCGAGCGCGGGCTCGCGTTCCTCGCCGCCGACCGCCCCGCCGACGCCGTCGCCGACCTCGCGGAGGCCATCGCCGCCTGGACGGCGCAGGGCGCCCATGAGCAGGCAGTTCAGCTGCGCGTGGACCTCGCCGCCGGCTACCTGGCCACGGGCCGCAATTTCGAGGCCGCCGAGGTCGCCGAGGAGGCGCTGCCGAACCTCGACGGCGACGCCGGGCAGCGTTGCCGCCTCATCCTCGCCCACGCGCAGAAGGGGATGGGGGAGGAGGACGCCGCCGCGACGTTCGGCTCCCTCGCCGAGGACGCCGCGCGGGACGGCCGCCACGACGCCGTCGCGCACTTCCTCGACGAGGCCGCCGGCGTCCTGACCGCCCTCGACAAGGACGCCCAGGCCGCCGAACGGTTCGCCGAGGCGGCCGAGTCCTACGAGAAGGCCGGCGACCCGTACGGCATGGTCCGCACCCGCCGCCGCGCCGCGATGTGCCTGTTCTGGAGCGGCGACGCCGACAGGGCCCTCACCGCCATGGACACCGCCCGCGCGGCCCTGGCGGGCCTCCCTCCGGACAACGAGCCCGCCCGCATCTGGGAGACGGCCCTCGTCTCCTACGACCAGGCCCGGATCCTCGCCCAGGTCGGCCGCCTCCCCGAGGCCGCCTCCCACGCCTCCGCCGCAGCGGACGGCTTCACCACACTCAACGAGACCGATGCCGCCGAAGAGGCCACCCGGCTCCACACCGACATCAGGTCGGCCCTCAGCTGACGCGGTGGGCGCCCTGTGAGGGGGGCGCCTCCAGGAACTCGGGCGGCGTCCAGGAGCGCTTCTCGTACGCGGCCGTGATCGCGTCGCGCACCTGCTGGGCGCGGGCCGTGGAGGTGAGGACGATGACGGAGCCGCCGAAGCCGCCGCCCACCATGCGTCCGCCCCGGGCGCCCGCGCGGAGGGCGGCGTCGACGGTCGCGTCGGCCTCTGGCCAGGAGATCTCGAACTCGTCGCGGAGGGAGAGGTGCGAGGCGTTCAGCATCGCGCCGAGCTCGGGCAGGGCCCCGGCGCGCAGCAGGCCGACGGCGGCCTCGACGCGGTGGTTCTCGGTGACGACATGCTGGACGCGGCGGCGCAGCACGGGGTCGCGCAGCGCCCCGAGGGCGGCGGCGAGGTCCTTCACGTCGCGCAGCGCCGCGACGCCGAGCAGCTCCGCGGCCTCCTCGCACTCGGCGCGGCGGCGGCCGTAGTCGCCGCCGGTCAGGGTGTGCGAGGCGCGCGTGTTGATCACCAGGAGCGTCATGTCCGACGCGGCCGGGTCGAAGGGGACCTGCGCCGACAGTTCGCTGCGGCAGTCGAGCATCAGGGCGTGGCCGGGCGTGCAGAGCAGGGACGCCGACTGGTCCATCAGCCCGCACGGCATGCCGACCTGCTCGTTCTCGGCCCGCTGCGCCAGCCGCGCCAGCGCCGGCCGGTCGATGTCCACGCCGTACAGGTCGCGGAGCGCGAGCGCGGTCGCGCACTCCAGCGCCGCGGACGAGGAGAGACCGGCGCCCTGCGGCAGGTCGGAGTCGACCAGGAGGGACGCGCCGCCGGTGCCGTGCTCGCGCAGGACGCGGGCGACCCCCACCGGGTACGCCGCCCACGCCCGGTCGGACGGCCAGTTCTCGGAGACGACCGTCCCGCCGTCCACCGGGGCCGTGACGGTGGCGGGGGCCTGCAGGGAGCGGACCTCCAGCACACCGTCGTCACGCCGGGCGGCGGCGACCGAGACGCCGCGGGACAGGGCGAACGGCAGGACGAAGCCGTCGTTGTAGTCGGTGTGCTCGCCGATCAGGTTGACCCGGCCCGGCGCGTGCCACACGCCTTCGGCGGGCCGCCCGAACGCCGCGCGGAACGCCTCGGTCATCGCGACCGCAGGAACGTCCACGCGTCGCCGACCATGGTGCGCAGGTCCCGCTCCGGCTTCCAGCCGAGCTCCGCCTGGATCTTCTCGGAGGAGGCGACCAGCACGGCCGGGTCCCCGGCGCGGCGCGGCGCCACCTCGGCCGGGATGTCGCGGCCGGTGACCTCGCGGCAGACCTCGACGACCTCCCGGACGGAGTTGCCGGTGCCGCTGCCCAGGTTGAAGATCTGGTGCGTGCCCGGCGCGCAGGCGTCCAGCGCGAGGAGGTGGGCGCGGCCGAGGTCGGTCACGTGGATGTAGTCGCGGATGCAGGTGCCGTCCGGAGTCGGGTAGTCGTCGCCGAACATGCGCACCGTGTCGCCGTCCCCCTGCGCGATCTTCAGCACGTTCGGGATCAGGTGCGTCTCGACGGTGTGCCGCTCGCCGTGCCGCCCGTGCGCGCCCGCCACGTTGAAGTACCGCAGCGAGACCCCGCCGATGCCGTGCAGGCGCGCGTACTCGGCCAGCGCCGTGTCGATCGCCAGCTTGGACGCGCCGTAGGGGTTGGTCGGGCGGGTCGGGTCGGTCTCCAGGATCGGCGTCGACTCCGGCTCGCCGTAGGTGGCGGCCGTGGAGGAGAACACGATCCGGGGGACGCCGGCGACGCGCATCGCGTCCAGCAGCGCCAGCGACTCGCCGAGGTTCTTGTCCCAGTACAGGCCGGGCTTCTCGACCGACTCGCCGACGAGGGACTTGGCCGCGAAGTGCAGCACGGCCTCGAACCCGCCGCCGCCGAGGAGCTCCGCCGCCTTGTCGCGCAGCGTGCCGCGCACCAGCCGGGCGCCCTCGGGCACCGCGTCCTCGTGCCCGGTGGACAGGTCGTCCAGGACGACGACCTCGTGCCCCGCCTCCAGGAGCAGAGCGGAGACGACACTGCCGATGTAGCCGGCGCCTCCGGTGACGAGCAGCTTCACTGACGGACCTCCACGGCGAGACTCTTGGACGACGGGTGCGTCCAGGCTATCCGGAACGCCGAACGGGGAAGGCTGAACGCATGGACCGGAGGCCGCCGAGGCCGCCCGCGGGGCCCGCGCGCAGGCTGGCGCGCCCGCTGGTGTGGCTGCTGTCGAGCTCGACCGACCTCGTCGTGCGGCTGTCGGGCGGCGACCCGCACGCCCTGCGGGAGGAGATCACCGCGGAGCGGATGCGCGCCCTCGTGGCGGAGAACACGCAGCTCACCGCGGACGAACGCGCGTTGATCGGGGAGGTGTTCGCGGCCGGGGAGCGGCCGCTGCGGGAGGTCCTCGTCCCGCGCACCGAGGTGGTGTTCCTGGACGCGGCGCTCCCGCTGACCGCCGCCGCGAGGCTCGCCGCGGGCAGCCCGCACTCCCGGTTCCCCGTCTGCCTCGACTCCCACGACGAGGTGATCGGCTTCGTCCACATCCGAGACCTGCTGGCGCCCGGCGGCCCCGAGGGGGAGGGGCCGGTGGGGGGCCTGGTGCGGCCGGTGAAGTTCCTGCCGTCCTCCAAACGGGTGCTGCCGGCGCTGTCGGAGATGCGCCGCGAGGGCTGCCACCTGGCGATCGTCATGGACGAGTACGGCGGCGTCGCCGGGATCGTCACGCTGGAGGACCTCCTGGAGGAGCTCATCGGCGACATCCGCGACGAATATGATGTGCAGGACGCGCAGGCACGGCGCCTGCACGGCGGGGTGGTCGAGGTCGACGGCCTGCTCAACCTGGACGACTTCGCCGCCGAGACCGGCATCCGGCTGCCGGACGGCCCGTACGAGACGGTCGCCGGGCACATCATGGCGGTGCTGCGCCGCGTGCCCGCCGAGGGCGACTCGGTGGAGGCCGGCGGCCGCCGCCTCGCGGTGGCCCGGATGGACGGCCGGCGGGTGGCCCGCGTGCGCGTCATGCCGCGGGCGACGCCGCAGGCCGTACCGGTGCCGCCCGGCACGCCGTCCGCGACCCCGCGGGCGGCGACCGGCGACGCCGCCACCGGTCCCGGCGCCGGCCCCGGCAACGGGCCGGCCGCCCGGCAGGCCACCGGCGGCCGAGCCTCCGGTGACACCTGAGAGAATCGATCCGTGCAGATGCCCGAAGCGCCCAGCCCCGAAGCGTCCGACGCCGGAACCGCCGCGGCCCCGCCGCGCGTGCTGTCCGGTATCCAGCCCACCGCCGACTCGTTCCACCTCGGCAACTATCTGGGCGCGCTCCGGCAGTGGGTCTCGATGCAGGACACGCACGAGGCCTTCTACTGCGTGGTCGACCTGCACGCCATCACGATCGAGCACGATCCCGCGCTGCTGCGCCGCCGCACGAAGGTCGCCGTCGCGCAGCTCCTCGCGATGGGGCTGGACCCCGAGCGCGCCACCGTGTTCGTGCAGAGCCACGTCCCCGAGCACGCCGAGCTGGCGTGGGTGCTCAGCTGCCTCACCGGGTTCGGCGAGGCGGGGCGGATGACCCAGTTCAAGGACAAGTCGTCCAAGCAGGGCACCGGCGGGACGAGCGTCGGCCTGTTCACCTACCCGATCCTGCAGGCCGCCGACATCCTGCTCTACTCGCCCGACCCCACCCGTGAGGAGCGGGCGCTGCGCGTCCCGGTCGGCGAGGACCAGCGGCAGCACCTGGAGTTGACCCGCACGCTCGCGCAGCGGTTCAACCACCGGTTCGGCGACACGTTCGTGCTGCCGGACGCGCACATCCCCGAGGGCGCCGCGAAGATCACCGACCTGCAGGAGCCGGGCGCGAAGATGAGCAAGTCGGCGTCCTCGCCGCAGGGGATCATCGACGTGCTGGAGGAGCCCGGCCCGATGCGCAAGAAGATCATGCGCGCGGTCACCGACACCGGTTCCGAGGTCGTCTACGACGAGGAGAAGAAGGCCGGCGTCACCAACCTGCTGCGGATCTACTCCGCGCTGGAGGGCACGTCCGTCCCCGACCTGGAGCGCCGCTACGAGGGCTCCGGCTACGGCCAGTTCAAGAAGGACCTCGCACAGCTCGTCCTCGACACGTTCACGCCGATCAGGGAGCGCACGCTCAAGCTGCTGGACGACGAGGAGCAGCTCGACCGGCTGCTCGCCGTGGGAGCCGAGCGCGCCTCCGAGGTCGCCGCCGGGACGATGGAGACGGTGCGCGAACGGGTGGGATTCGTGGGACGTGGTCGCTGACCGTCCCCCACACGACGACGCCGCGGAGGGCACCGGCGAGGCGCCCTCCGCGAGTGGCGCCGCGTCTTCCGGCGACGGGATTCGCGCGATCGGCGTCGCCATCCCCATCCCGGACCCGCACGGAGCGTTCCTCCAGGCCAGGCGCGCCTCGTTCGGCGATCCCCTCGCCCATGCGATCCCGACGCACATCACGCTGCTGCCGCCCACCGAGGTGCGCGGGTCCGACCTGGACGCCGTCGAGGAGCATCTGCGCGGCGTCGCGGCCACCGAGCGGCCGTTCCCGATCAGGCTGCGCGGCAGCGGAACGTTCCGACCGGTGTCCCCGGTCGTGTTCGTGGCGCTCGCCGAGGGAATCGGGGGCTGCGAGCGCGTCCAGGCGAAGGTTCTGTCGGGCCCGCTCGCCCGGCCGCTGCCGTTCCCGTACCACCCGCACGTCACCATCGCCCACCACCTGCCCGACGACGTCATGGACCAGGCGTTCAAGGAGCTCGCCGGCTACAGCGCCGACTTCGAGGCGTGGGGGTTCTCCCTTTACGAGCATGGGCTGGACGGCGTGTGGCGCCCGCAATGCGACTTCTTCTTCGGTGGTGGCGTCGTGCCCTCGCCGGGACGGAATGGGTGAAAAACGCTCTGTTGAACGGTTGATTACGGTCTGCCGCATCGAGTGGTCTCCGCTGGGTACGTTGCGTACATGCGGCAGGTGATCAACAGGGTGCAGCGGCAGAGCGAGTCTCTGTTCGGCAAAGGCAAGGACCTGCTGCGCCGCTCGCGGCGCCGCTCGCGGTGGCTCGACCACCAGGCCCGCGCGTTCGAGCGGTACCGGGAGCGCCGCGGCGACCGGCTCGCCGCCGCCCTCACCTGCTACGCGTTCCTGTCCTTCTTCCCGCTGCTGGCGCTGGCGTACGCGCTGCTCGGCTATCTCCTCGGGGTCAGCGACGAGGCCCGCGACTACTTCGTCCGGGCGATCGGCTCGCAGCTGCCCGGGCTCGCCGGTCAGCTGGACGTCGAGCAGATCGCCCGGTCCAAGACGGCCGTCGGGGTCGTCGGGCTGGTCGCGCTGCTGGTCACCGGCCTCGGCTGGGTGCAGGTGCTGCGCGAGTCCCTGCGCGACATCTGGGGGAACGAGCCGGGAGGCGGCGGTAACTTCTTCCTGAAGCGGCTGTGGGACCTGGCCGTCCTGGCCTTCCTCGGCCTGATCCTGGTCTGCGGCATGGCGGTGACGACGGTCGCCACGTCCACCACCCACACCGTTCTGGGATGGCTCGGGATGCAGGACGTCCCCGGGGCCGGCACCGGGCTGCGGCTGCTGTCGCTGGCCTGCGCGATCTTCTTCGACACCGTGGTCTTCCTGGTGCTGTTCACGCGGCTGTCGGGGACGCGGGCGCCCTGGCGGCGGATCATCCGGGGCGCGGTGTTCGGCGCGGTCGGGTTCGAGGTCCTCAAGCAGATCGCGGCGATCCTGGTCGGCCGGACCACGCAGAACCCGGTCTACGGCACGTTCGCCGTGCTGGTCGGGCTGATGGTGTGGATCAACATCGCGACCCGGTTCGCGCTGTTCGTCGCCGCCTGGACGGCCACCCGCCGCGTCGTCCTCACCGCCGACGCCGCCGATCCGGAGAACGTCGCCGACCGTGCGGAGGCCGAGGCGCTCCAGGAACGCGCCGACGAGGCCCAGGCGCCCCGGAGAAAGGCCGAGCCGTCCGGGACCGGCCCGGCTCAGGACCAGAAGGCGTCGTCGGCGTACTGATCCTCGGCCAGCGTCCGGATCTCGGTGATCTTCCCGTCCCGGAAGCGGAACAGGTCCACCCCGCGGCCGTCCAGGACCCGGCCCGGGCGTTCGGCGTAGGTCTGCACGAGGGCCGCGCCGTACTCGTCGTTGGCCATCACCGAGTACGGCTCGGCGCGGAACGTCCCGCCGGACAGCTCGAACAGCCGGACGTAGAAGCCGAGGACCTCCTCGGGCGTCCGGTACTCGCCGCAGATGGGCCCGCGCCCAGGGACGCGGTGGACGACGTCGTCGGCGAGGAGCTCGCGGATGAGGGCCATGTCGCCCTTGGCGAACGCCGTGTAGCCGTCCTTCAGCAGCGTGACGTTGGGGTGCTCAAGGACGGACGCACCGGGCACGGAGACGTACAAGTCGGACATGACGCCGTTCCTCCCGCGGCGCCGGCCCGCCGTCCCGCGGCAGCGGCGAGGTCACCGGCGCCATCGTGAGCGTAAGCCCGCCGGGCGCGCGCGTACCAGAGCCGTGGGCTCGGGGTGAGAGAAGCTTTACCGGCCGGCTTCACCGGCCGGTGCCGCCTACCTGCCGGCGCGGTTGCGGGCCGCCTCCAGGCGGCGCCGCCGCCGCAGCACCACGAACAGCACCGCGATCGCGAGCAGCGCCCCGGCCGTGCCGCCGCCGACGAGCAGCCACATGCGGGACGAGTCGTCCGAGGCGAGCGGGGCGTCCGGCAGCACGCCGGAGTCGCGCTTCTTGGTCTGCTCGGCGTCGCCGGGCGGGACCAGCGTGCCGACCGGCTGCACCTTGCCGCGGGCGGTGAAGCCCCAGTTGAGCAGCTTGGCCGCGTACGGGGACGGCGGCCGGTCCGCCTTCATCAGCGAGATCACGATCGTGTGCCCGCCGCGCCGCGCCTCGGCGACGAAGGTCTGCTGCGCGGCGAGCGTGAAGCCGTTCTTGCCGCCGAGCATCCCGGCGTACTCCTGGCCCTCGCCCGGCAGCATGTGGTTGTGCGTGTGGATCGGGTATCCGCCGACCTTCACGCCCTTCTTGCGCTGCTTCTTCGTGGGCGGCGCCGGGAACTTGAAGTCGATCGCCTGCATGTAGGCGCGGTACTCGGGGTTCTTCATGCCCTCGCGCAGGATGAGCGCGAGGTCGTAGGCGGAGGTGTGCTGCGTCCGGACGTTCAGCCCGAGGTCCTTGTCGAGCCCGTTCGGCGACGCGGCGAGGGTGTCGTGCGCGTTGATGCGCTTCGCCTCGGCGTTCATGTCGGCGAGCGTCTTCTTCACGCCCCCGTCGGCCTCGGCCAGCGTGAACGCCGCGTCGTTGGCGGACATCATCAGCATCGCGTGGAACAGCTCGTTGACCTTGTACTTCATCTTCGGGGTCAGCCCGACCTTGGTGCCCTCGACGTCGCACGCCTTCTGGGACGGCCGGACGAGCCGGTTCGGGTCCAGCTTCGGGACGAGCGTGAGCGCGGTCAGCGTCTTGATCGTGCTGGCCGGGAGGTAGTGGCCGTGCGGGTCCTTGGCGGCGAGGACCTGGCCGGTGTCCGCGTCCGCGATCATGTACGAGGAGGCGTTGATCTTCGGCGGCGCGGGAACCCCGGGGGCCCTGTTGACGACGATGCCCCGGCTCGCGAGCTGCGGACCGCCGACCGTCTCGGCCGCCGGCGCGGCCGGGGACGCGGCCGTGGCGGGCGCTGCGACCAGGGCGGGGCCCGTCGCGAGCGAGGCGGCCGTGACCGGCACGGTGATCACCGTAAGGGCACGGCGGACGCCGTCCGGCCCTCGTCGCTGTGGTCGCAAGCTCCCGACGCTCCTCACTCCCGTGGAAGCGCCATCGCTCCCGACGCGCATGCGCCCAACGCCCATGACTCCCCCGAAGACTAGGCGACGTATCCGACGAAGGGGTACCCGATCACGAATACGGCAAGCACGGGACGGACGCGACGCCGGGTGCACAGGTGATCTCACGGTACGTAAGGGACGCTCAGTATTGGTCACAGTCCGTCATGGAAGGTATTTTGGGACCGGCTGACTAGTTCGATCTAGTGATGCCGAAGGCAAGATCGATGACCGAAAAGTAGGACCCCCACGCGCCCACCGACGGCCCGCATGAGTCAATTGATCCGCAAAGGGCATGGACACCCGGCAGGGTGGCGCGCTCGGACGTCATCATGGAGCGAACACGTGACCTGGACCGGCGTTTGTCCAGGCTTAGGGACCCGCTGGCTGAATAGCGCCACGTGCCACGCAACGACCTGCAAGGATTGTGGACGGAGGTTGGCCGTGGCCATTGACTTCAACGCATCGAACGGGGCGACGCTCGGCGTCGAGTGGGAGATCCAGCTCGTCGATGCGGAGACCAGGCACCTGCGGCAGGACGCACGCGAGGTGCTCGCCGCCCTGCCTTCGCTCAGCGAGGACGGCGACAACCCGCCCGTCCGGCATGAGCTCATGGAGTCGACGGTAGAGGTCGTGACCGGTATCTGCGACACCGTCGGGGAGGCCAAGGCCGACCTCTCCGGCACGCTCGCCGCCCTGCGGATCGCCGCGGCCGACCGCGGTATCGCGCTGGCCTGCACCGGCACCCACCCGATCAGCGACTGGCGGGACGCCGTGATGGCGCCCATGGGGCGCTACGCCCAGCTGGTCGAGGAGATGCAGTGGCTGGCCCGGCGCATCCAGACGTTCGGCGTTCACGTCCACGTCGGCGTCTCCGACGGCGCCAAGGTGATCCCGATCGTCAACGCTCTCTCGTCCTATCTTCCGCACTTCCTCGCGCTCACCGCGTCCAGCCCGTTCTGGAGCGGCAGCGACACCGGCCTCGCGTCCTGCCGTTCGGTCGTCTTCGGCCAGATGCCGACGGCCGGGCCGCCCCACCTGTTGGACGACTGGGCGGCCTTCGAGGATTACATGGACACCCTGATGCGTTCCGGAACCATAAGGAGCATCAAAGAGGTCTGGTGGGACATCCGCCCGCATCCCGACTTCGGCACGGTGGAGATCAGGATGTTCGACGGCATCCCCACCTTGCGTGAGGTGGGCATGGCCGCCGCTCTGTGCCAGAGTCTGGTCACGCTCTTCGAGCAGCAGCTCGACCGCGGCTACACCCTGCCGCGGCCGGCCGCCTGGGTGGTGCGCGACAACAAGTGGCGCGCGACCAGGTACGGTCTCGACGCCATCATCATCACCGACGACACTGGGAACACCGCACCGCTCCGCGACGATCTGTACGAGCTGATCAGGGAGCTGGAACCGGTGGCCGACCGGCTCGGCTGCGCGGAGGAGCTCAAGGTCGCGGGCGAGGTGCTGGAGCACGGAGCCCCGTACGAACGTCAGCGCGCGATCCGCGCCGAGGGCGGGACGCTGGAGAACATCGTCGACGCGGCGATCGCCGAGCTCGCGGAGGACAGGTTCGTCACACTGGGGGAGGTCGCACATGCCGGAGCGTGAGCAGCCGAGGCGCTCGACCGAGCCCGCCGACGCCGGACCCGCGAACGCCGACCCCGCCGCGCAGGGGGACGCCGGCCCGGCCGAACCGGCCGGGACGGACCCCGCGAACAGCAAGGCTCGTGAAACCGACCAGAAGACCACCGGGCGGAGCCCGTTCGGCTCCGCCCTCGCGCAGGGGGCGCACATGACTCATCCGGGACCCGGGGTGATGCCCGGCCTTGAACCACCCACCGCCCCGGGACCTGTGGGCTCCGAGGGCCTCGACACCGGCTCCGCGGCCGCCCGCGTGAACGGGACGACGGCGTCCGGCGAGCCCGCACGGCGACCCGCCCCACGGCACCCCGAGGCGCCGCGACCCGAGATACAGGGCGCGGTCTCCGAAGGTGCGGAGGAGGAGCAGGGCCGGCCGGGGCTGGCGGCCGTCGCAGGCTTCCCCGCCGTGCTCGGCGGCGCCGTGCTGCAGCCGCAGCTCGACGCGTTCCTCGCCGAGCACGAGGACGAGCTGATCGCGTTCCGGCGCGACCTGCACATGCACCCCGAGCTGGGCTACGCCGAGCACCGCACCACCCGCAGGATCGCCGAGCGGCTCCGCGCGGCGGGCCTGGACCCGGTGATCCTGCCGAAGGGCACCGGCCTGTTCTGCGACATCGGCCCCGCCGACGGCACGACGGTGGCGCTGCGGGCCGACATCGACGCGCTCCCCCTCCAGGACGAGAAGGAGGGCGTCGAGTACCGGTCGACGGTTCCGGGCGTCGCGCACGCGTGCGGCCACGACGTGCACACCACGATGGTGCTGGGCGCGGGCCTGTTCCTGGCGCAGCAGGCGGAGGCGGGGCTGCTGCCCGGCCGCGTCCGGCTGCTGTTCCAGCCCGCCGAGGAGACCCCCGGCGGCGCGCTGGACGTGATGGCGGCCGGCGGCATCGCGGGCGTGGACCGCGCGTTCGCGCTGCACTGCGACCCCCGCATCGAGGTCGGCCAGCTCGGACTGCGCACCGGCCCGATCACCGCGGCGTGCGACAAGGTGTACGTGAAGGTCACCGGGCCCGGCGGGCACACCGCCCGGCCGCACCTGACCGCCGACCTGGTCTACGCGCTTGCCAAGATCGTCACCGAGCTGCCGTCCGCGCTGTCCCGGCGCGTCGACCCGCGCTCCAGCCTGTCGCTGGTGTGGGGACGGGTCTCGGCCGGGTCCGTCGCCAACGCCATCCCCGACGACGGGATCGCCGAGGGCACCGTCCGCTGCCTGGACGACGAGGCGTGGCACCGGGCCCCGGAGATGATGAAGGCGCTGCTGCAGTCGGTCGCCGCGGCCTACGACGTGGAGGCGTCACTGGAGTACGTCCGGGGCGTCCCGCCGACCGTGAACGAGGCCGCCAGCGTCCAGATGTTCCGGGACGCCGCCGCGCAGGTGATGGACGAGGAGGGCGTCGTGCCCACCCCGCAGAGCCTCGGCGGCGAGGACTTCGGCTGGTACCTGGAGTCGATCCCGGGCGCGCTCGCCCGGCTCGGCGTCCGCACCCCCGGTTCTCCCGGCGAGTACGACCTGCACCGCGGCGACTTCGACGTGGACGAGCGGTGCATCGCGGTCGGCATGCGGGTGCTCAGCGCCACCGCGCTGACCGCGCTGTGGGAGGGCGGCCGTCCCGGCGACACCGAGCCGATCGAGGGCGCGGCCCTGGCCTGAACACTTCCCCTGAGCCTCCCGCTCGAAGCTCCTGCCTGGTCCCCGGCTTGATCACCCGGTCCGATCACCGTGTGTAGCCGTCCGACCCGGCCTCCCGGTCTCCGGGGCATCTCCTGACACGGTGGCCCCGCGCACCGGTCCACGGCGCTGACTGCCGCGCTGACCTGTGGCGATATGCGTACGCATTGGTAACGGACCTATTGCGAAACGGTGCAAGCGGGAAGTTTGCCCGCATTCGCGAGGTAGCGTCCGATCGATTTCGGTGACCGGACCGGTCGCCGGACCGTGGGTGGGGAACGGAAGGAGCGCTACCTTGCGCCGTGGACTCAAGATTTCGCTCGTCACCGTGACGGGTGCGGCGCTGACGCTCAGCGCTTCCGCGTGCGGTGGCAAGAAGGCGGACACCGGCGGCGGTGACGAGGGCGGCAAGAAGACCCTCAAGATCGGTCTCGCCTTCGACATCGGCGGCCGTGGTGACCAGTCCTTCAACGACTCGGCCGCCGCGGGCCTCGACAAGGCCAAGAAGGACCTCGACGTCAAGACCGAGGAGATCTCGGCCAAGCCGGACGAGCCGGACTCCGACAAGGAGTCCCGCCTGCGGCTGCTGGCCAACAAGGGCTACAACCCGGTCATCGGCGTGGGCTTCGCCTACACCGCCTCGATCAACAAGGTCGCCAAGGACTTCCCGAACACCAAGTTCCTGGTCGTCGACGCCGACCAGTGCAAGGTCGAGGGCGCGAACGTCAGCGGCGCGTGCTTCTCCGAGGAGCAGGGCTCCTACCTGGTCGGCGCCGCCGCGGCGCTGAAGTCCAAGACCGGCACGATCGGGTTCATCGGCGGCGTCAACGTGCCACTGATCAACAAGTTCTTCGCCGGGTACCAGGCCGGCGCGAAGAAGGCCAAGCCGGGCATCAAGGTGCTGCCGGCCAAGTACCTGACGCAGCCGCCCAACTTCAACGGCTTCAAGGACGCCGGCCTCGGCAACGAGGCGGCCAAGGGCCAGCTCGACCAGAACGCGGACGTGATCTACCACGCCGCCGGAGGTGCGGGCATCGGCGTCATCAAGACCGTCGGCGCGGCCAAGAAGTGGGCCATCGGCGTCGACTCCGACCAGTACAACCAGCCCGCGGTCGCCGGCGTGAAGGACTACATCCTGACGTCCATGGAGAAGCACGTGGACGTCGCGGTGTACGACTTCGTCGAGAGCGTCGCCAACGGCAGCTTCAAGGCCGGTACCAAGCAGTACAACCTGCAGAACAACGGCATCGGCTACGCGACGTCCGGCGGCCATGTGGACGACATCAAGGCCAAGCTGGACGAGCTGAAGGCCGACATCGTCAGCGGCAAGATCACGGTTCCGACCAAGGCCTGACGCCGCGGCCGGGGTGCGGGATCCCTTCCGCGCCGTGACCGGGCGGACCGGTTTCGTCCGGCCGTAACCGCGCACCGGGCGTCACCATCGCGGTGGCGCCCGGTGGCGGCGGTTCCAGACACAGCACGTTCGAGGCAGGAGGAGGGGCACTCGTGCCTGACCAGGTGCCGGCCGTGCGGCTGACATCGATCACCAAGCGGTTCCCCGGAGTGGTGGCCAACCGCGACATCAACCTCACCATCGAGCGCGGCGAGGTGCATGCGCTCTGCGGTGAGAACGGCGCCGGCAAGTCCACCCTGATGAAGATCCTCTACGGCATGCAGAAGCCGGACGAGGGCACCATCGAGGTCGACGGCGAGCAGGTCGGCTTCCGGACCCCGGCCGACGCGATCGCCCGCGGCATCGGCATGGTCCACCAGCACTTCAAGCTGGCCGACAACCTGACCGTCCTGGAGAACGTGGTCCTCGGCGCCGAGCCCCGCGCGAAGGGCTGGCGGCGCGGCCGCATCGACTTCGCCGCCGCGCGCGCGAAGATCAAGGAGATGTCGCAGGCGTACGGGCTGCGCATCGACCCGGACGTGCTCGTGGAGACGCTCGGTGTCGGCGAGCGGCAGCGCGTGGAGATCCTCAAGGTGCTCTACCGGGGCGCCCGCGTGCTGATCCTGGACGAGCCGACCGCCGTGCTCGTCCCGCAGGAGGTCGACGAGCTGTTCGGCAACCTGCGGGAGCTGCGCGCCGAGGGCCTCACCGTGCTGTTCATCTCGCACAAGCTGGACGAGGTGCTGGCCGTCGCCGACACCATCTCGGTGATCCGGCGCGGCACCACCGTCGCCAAATGCCTCGACCCGGCCGAGGTCACCTCCCGGCAGCTGGCCGAGCTGATGGTCGGGTCCGAGCTGCCCACCCCCGAGCTGCGCGAGTCGACCGTCACCGAGGACGTCCAGCTGGACGTCGCCGGGCTGACCGTGCTCACCCCCGAGGGCCGTCCCGCGGTGGACGACGTGTCGCTGCGCATCCGCCGCGGCGAGATCGTCGGGCTGGCCGGCGTGGAGGGCAACGGGCAGACCGAGCTCATCGAGGCGATCATGGGCATCCGGCACGCGGACGCCGGGACGATCGGCTACGGCGGCGACGACATCACCCAGTGGCCGACCCGGCGGCGCCGGGAGGCCGGCATCGCCTACATCCCGGAGGACCGGCACCGGCACGGGCTCGTCCTGGAGGGGACGCTCTGGGAGAACCGCATGCTGGGCCACCAGACCCAGCGGCCGAACGTGCGCGGCCCGTGGATCGACCGGCGCGGCGCCCGCCGCGACACCACCCGGATCGTCCAGGCGTACGACGTGCGGACGCCGGGGATCGACGTGCCCGCCGCCGCGCTGTCGGGCGGCAACCAGCAGAAGCTCATCGTCGGGCGGGAGATGTCCGGCGACCCGCACCTGCTGATCGCCGCGCATCCGACCCGCGGCATCGACGTCGGCGCCCAGGCCGCCATCTGGGAGTACCTGCGGCAGGCCCGCGCGGACGGGCTGGCCGTGCTGCTGATCAGCGCCGATCTTGAGGAACTCATCGGTATGTCCGACACCCTGCACGTGATCCTGCGGGGACGGCTGGTCGCGGAGGTCGATCCGCGGACCGTCACCCCCGAGGAACTCGGCTCCGCCATGACCGGCGCGGGAGCCCCCTCATGAGCGACGGCGCGAAGGACACCCCGCCCCCGCCCGCCGACGACGCCCCGGAGACCGCGTCCGGCGCGGAGTCGTCCGGTGACGGCGGCGGCGAGAAGGAGGGCGCCGCGAGCGGGCCGCCGAAGGACGGTCCGGAGACGGTGCCGTCGTGGAAGGCGATGCTGCGGGGGCTGGGCCCGCGCGGGCTCGGGCTGAAGATCGGCGCGCCGGTGCTGGCGCTGCTGATCTCCCTCGGCATCACCATGATCCTGCTGCGGATCACCGGCGCCGACCCGGTCAGCTCGATCAAGAGCATGATCGACTACGGCACCACCGAGAACTCGATCGTCGACATCCTGAACCGCGCCACCCGCTACTACCTGTCGGCGGTCGCGGTCGCGATCGGGTTCCGGATGGCGCTGCTGAACATCGGCGTGGACGGCCAGTACCGGCTGGCCGCGTTCCTCGCCGCCGCGCTCGGCGGGGCCGTCACCCTGCCCGCCCCGCTCGGCCAGATGCTGGTGATCGTCGCGGCGATGGTGGTCGGCGGGCTGTGGGCCGCGATCGCGGGCGTGCTGAAGGTCACCCGCGGGGTGTCGGAGGTGCTGTCCACGATCATGCTGAACGCGATCGCGACCGGCCTGATCGCCTACCTGCTGAACGACAAGCGGCTCGCCGACGTCCGGCCGGGGAGCAACAACGTCGCGACGCCGCAGATCCCCGAGTCGGGACGGGTCGGGGGCCTGAACGGCTTCCTGTCCTCGATCGGCATCGACCTGCCCGGCGACGTGTACGGGCTGCTGCCGCTCGCGATCGTCGTCGGGATCGTGTTCTGGGTCGTCATCAACCACACCAGGTTCGGGTTCGACCTGAAGGTGTCCGGGCTGTCGTCGTCCGCCGCGCAGGCGAGCGGCGTCAACGCCCGTCGCATGATCGTCTACACGATGGTGGCGTCCGGCGTGGTGGCGGGCCTGATCGGCATGCCGGAGCTTCTCGGCGCGTCCTACGAGTACTCGCTGAACTTCCCTGCGGGGCTCGGCTTCACCGGCATCACGGTCGCGCTGCTCGGCCGCAACCATCCGGCGGGCATCGCGCTCGCCGCGCTGCTGTTCGCGTTCCTCGACCAGACCTCCGACGTGCTCCAGGAGGTCGACGTGCCGAAGGAGATCGTGGGGGTCATGCAGGGCGTGGTCGTGCTGACCGTCGTCATCGTGTACGAGCTGGTCCGGCGCTGGGAGATCCGGCTGCAGCAGCGGGCCGTCGCCGCCGAGCTGGCCACCGGCCACGACCTGGCCCGCGAGGCCGCTGGGAGTGCCTCATGAGCGCCGTGACCGAGACGGTGTCCGTCAAGAAGGCCGCGAACGGCGCGCGCCGGCTGCGCTGGCCGCACTATCTGCTGATCGCGTCCGGGATGCTGGTGCTGCTGTCGCTGGTCCGGGTGCTCGACGACGCCGACCCGGTGACGTCCAGCGGGACGGTCAGCGCGTCGCTGCGCCTCGCGGTGCCGATCTTCCTGGCCGGGATGGGCGGGCTGTGGTCCGAGCGGTCCGGCGTGATCAACATCGGTCTTGAGGGCATGATGATCCTCGGGACCTGGACGGGCGCGTGGGCCGGCTACCAGTGGGGCCCGTGGATCGGCGTCCTCGCCGGGATCGCCGGCGGGGCGCTCGGCGGCCTGCTGCACGCCATCGCGACCGTGTCGTTCGGCGTCGACCACATCGTGTCCGGTGTCGCGATCAACATCCTCGGGCTGGGCCTCACCCAGTTCCTGGCCGGGCTGATCTTCGACAAGGGCGAGGCGAAGGCGCTCGGCGGCGGCCCCCGGCAGTCGCCCCCGGTCGACCCGATCCAGACGCTGACGCTGCCGGTGCTGTCCGGCGGCAAGATCGGCGGCTGGCAGAGCCCCGACTGGCTCGGCTCGCTGGAGAAGGACCACTGGTTCCTGGTCTCCGACATCGCGGGCATCCTGCGCGGGCTGACCAGCGACATGTCGCTGCTGACGCTGGTGGCGCTGCTGCTCATCCCGGCCAGCTTCCTGGTCCTGTGGCGGACGGCGTTCGGGCTGCGGATCCGGTCCTGCGGCGAGGACCCCTACGCCGCCGAGTCGCTCGGCGTGCAGGTCTACCGGATGAAGTACGCGGCCGTGATGATCTCGGGCGGGTTCGCCGGGCTGGCGGGCGCGTTCCTCGTCACCGTCGCGGCCCCGTTCTACCAGGACGGCCAGACCAACGGCCGCGGCTTCATCGGCCTCGCCGCCATGATCTTCGGCAACTGGCGTCCCGGGGGCCTCGCCGCGGGTTCACTGCTGTTCGGCTACACCGACGCGATGAACGTGCGCGGCGGCGGCCAGTCCGTGCACGCGCTGCTGCTGTTCGTGGCGATCCTGCTGATCGGCATCGCGGTCTGGCAGACCGTCCGGGCGAACCGGCTGCGCCCGCAGGCGGCGACCGACGTCGCGCAGCGCCGGGACATGCGCAACGCCTACTTCGGCGCCGTGCTGTCGCTGGTCGCCGCCGTCGCGCTGCTCGCCTGGTTCCTGCTGAGCGACATCGTCCCGGGCGAGCTGGTCTCGTTCACGCCGCACCTGACGACGCTGCTCGTCCTCGCCCTGGCCAGCCAGCGCCTCCGGATGCCCGCCGCCAACGGCCTCCGCTACCGGCGAGGCGAGGCAAGATAACTCTATGGAGATCGACTGGCCTGGCCTGCGCGATGCCGCGCGGGAGGCGATGACGCGTGCGTACTGCCCGTACTCCGGGTTCCCGGTCGGGGCCGCGGCGCTGGTGGACGACGGCCGGGTCATCACGGGATGCAACGTCGAGAACGCCTCGTACGGCGTCGGCCTGTGCGCGGAGTGCGCCGTGGTGTCGGCGCTGCACGGGCCCGGCAAGTCGGAGCGGCCTCGGCTGGTCGCGATGGCGGTCGTCGACCGGCATGGGAACCCGCTGATGCCGTGCGGGCGATGCCGGCAGCTGCTGTGGGAGCACGGCGGCGCCCCGATGCTGCTGGAGACGACGCGCGGCATCCTGCCCATGTCGGACGTCCTGCCGGACGCGTTCGGCCCGGACGACCTTGTTGAGAGAGGGTGATCGTGGAGGCCATCGATGTCATCTGCGCCAAGCGGGACGGCGGGACGCTGACCCCCGAGCAGATCGACTGGGCGGTCGACGCCTACACGCGGGGTGCGATCGCCGAGGAGCAGATGTCGGCGCTGGCGATGGCGATCCTGCTGAACGGCATGTCCCGGCCCGAGGTGGCGCGGTGGACGGAGGCGATGATCCGGTCCGGGGAGCGGATGGACTGGTCGGCACTGGACCGCCCGACCACCGACAAGCACTCCACCGGCGGCGTCGGCGACAAGATCACCCTGCCGCTCGCACCGCTGGTGGCGGCGTGCGGCGCGGCCGTCCCGCAGTTGTCGGGCCGCGGCCTCGGCCACACCGGCGGGACGCTCGACAAGCTCGAGTCGATCCCGGGGTGGCGGGCGTCGCTGTCGAACGCGGAGATGCTGGACGTCCTGCGCTCGGCGGGTGCGGTGATCTGCGCGGCGGGCGGTGGCCTGGTGCCCGCGGACCGCAAGCTCTACGCGCTCCGCGACGTGACGGGGACGGTGGAGTCGATCCCGCTGATCGCGTCGTCGATCATGTCCAAGAAGATCGCCGAGGGCACGGGCGCGCTGGTGCTGGACGTGAAGGTCGGCTCCGGCGCGTTCATGAAGACAGTGGAGAACGCCCGCGAGCTGGCCGAGACGATGGTCGCGATCGGCGCCGACCACGGTCTGCGCACCGTCGCGCTGCTGACCGCCATGGACCGTCCGCTGGGCAACGCGGTGGGCAACGCGGTCGAGGTCGCCGAGTCGGTCGAGGTGCTGGCCGGGGGAGGCCCGTCCGACGTGGTCGAGCTGACCCTGACGCTGGCCCGGGAGATGCTCGCCGCCGCCGGGCTGTCCGGCCGGGACCCGGCCGACGCGCTGAAGGACGGTTCCGCCATGGACGTCTGGCGTCGCATGATCATCGCCCAGGGCGGCGACCCGGACGCGCCGCTGCCGGCCGCCCGTGAGACCCACGTGGTGACCGCCCCGTCCTCCGGGGTCCTGACCAGGCTGGACGCCTACGGGGTGGGTGTCGCGGCCTGGCGTCTCGGCGCCGGCCGGGCCCGCAAGGAGGACCCCGTGTCGTTCGGCGCGGGCGTGATCTGCCACGCGAAGCCGGGGGACACCGTCAGGGAGGGGCAGCCGCTGCTGACCCTGCACGCCGACGAGGAGTCCAGATTCGGCCGCGCGCTCGAATCCCTCGACGGCGCGTACGAGATCGCCGAGGCGGCGGCGCCGTCCCGGACCCCGTTGATCATCGACCGGATCGCGTGAGCCGGGCGGTCACCGGTCCGCGCCCACTACGGTCGGCGCTTCGTCGGCATCGGTGAGTGAGCTCCGGGTCAAGCCCTGAACACCCGTGCCCGCATCGCCGGAACGGCGTTCCGCGCTCACGCGCTTTGCCCGGTATCTCCGCGGTGTCGCGAACGGAGATCCTCCTTGCCGAAGGGCGGGGGAGATGCGGGGGCCCCGCACGTGTCCACGTCATTGACCGGCGAATGGGCCGGTGTTCGACTGGATTCAGTGATCGCATTCGGGGGGAGGACGACGATGGCACTGGGAGAGCAACTGAGCCATGACTCGGGGCAGATCACGGGGACCCGCGTACTGCCGCCGTCCGAGCAGGGCGAGGCACGGGTCGAGGTCTCCTTCGAGGCCCGCGGCCGCCTTCTCGACGAGGACATAGTGGACATGGGGACGTACGTGTCGGTCCTCGGCGCGGACGGCGTCCTGCGGGGTACCGGCCAGGGCTGCACGATGTCCGGCGGCGGAGAGACCCTCACCTGGGAGGGCACCGGGGTCGGCAAGCTCCTGAAGGACGGAGCGACCTCGTTCCGGGGCGCGATCTTCTACCGGACGACGTCCGGGAAGTTCTCGCGCCTGAACACCGTGGCCGCCGTGTTCGAGTACGAGGCGGACGCGAGCGGTAAGACGGAGTCCAGAGTCTACGAGTGGAAGTAGCGACCCTGGCGTAGCAGGCCACCCCGCCCGGCGGCCCGGCTCGACCGGCGACCGCCGGGCGGGGCGATATTCGGTGTCCCTCTTAATGTGCGTCCGTCCGGAAGATTGGGATTCCCGCCACCCCGCGAAGCCGGGATCACGAAACGTCAATGCCGGGTCGCCCACCGTTAGGGACGGCTTTTTCGCTGATCGATTCCACTAGAGTTACTAGCGGGTATGGTCTGGGGAGGCGACGCCAGGGGTGAGCAATGGGCCAGGCTGTCAGTGGCGGTGCGGAATCGACCGAAACGCCGAACAGTATTCATGTATCGCGGGACAGGCTCGCAGTTGATCCCGCCGTTCGCACTGCGCGAACCTATCTCCGGCTTCCGCCGACGCTGTCCTTCGCGTCATGGAAGCGGGTCGGCAGGCAATTGTTCCTCATCTCCGACTCATCGGCCTGGTGGCTGGGTGATTGGCTGGTCTTCGGTGCGGAGAACTATCGGGACCGCTATCGCCGCGCGGTCACCGAAACCGGCCTGACCTACGGGACGCTGCGCAACTACGCCTGGGTGGCTCGGCGCTTCGAGGCGTCACGCCGGCATGACGGGCTGAGCTTCCAGCACCACTTCGAGGTCGCCTCTCTGCCCGAGACCGAACAGGATCTCTGGCTGGCGAGGGCGGCCGAGCTGGGCTGGTCGAAGCGCAGGCTCCGGGAGGAGTTGAGGTCGAGCCGCGGCGCCGCCGCCGAGCAGGAGTCGCCGCCGGCCGTCCATGTGGAAGTGATCGCCACCAGGCAACAGCGGGAACTCTGGCAGCAGGCCGCCGAAAGCACGCGGTCCGGCCTGGCCGAATGGATTTCCCGGATACTGGACCAGGCGGCGCGATCCGCCCTGAAGGAGTAAGAGAACCGGCTGCCTCCGAGAAACTCGGAGGACAGCCGGTAATTTATGGTGCCTGCCGGACGACTGGTCGTCCGGCCAGTGGTTCAGGTTTCAGCTCTGCTTGACAGCGCCGCAGTTGGGGCAGACCCACATGGAGCCACCCTGGTCGCCGGGCTTGAACATCTGGCTACCGCAGTTGTCACAAGACACGGGAATAGCACCCCTTTTGCTGGTGTCCGCGACCCGAGGCCGTGGACAGGTGGATTTTTCACGTCGGCAGCCCGAGGCTGCCGGCCGACACCCGACTCCCTTGGAGTTCGGTGCTGATCACGAATCTAGGGACGTTCGGCGAGTGAGAAATCTGTCATTCTTACCGGCGACGAAATTCCGCTTCGGGCCGAGTTCACCGGAAAGACCGGCCGGTGCCTGCGCCTGCATCCGTCATGGGTGCTTGAGTTTCCGTTCGGCCGTGTACGGGGTTCACCGAAGTGCCGCCATCATTTCGGCGAGGCACGGAAAGCGGTTATTGTTGATCTTGCTCGCGAAGGCGGAGATGGGGAGTCCCATTCCTGTGTGGCTCGGAATGCCGGCCTGTCGGGCACTCGACCTGCTGAAGAGCGGCGGCATTCCGTCCTGAGATAAGAGCACGATCGATCGTGCGATCTTGAGGAGGTGCGCCGAATGCTCCACGGGCGCGAGGAGGAACAGGCGCTGCTCCGCCGGATGTCGGCGGAGGGCCGCGCAGGCCGGGGAAACGCTCTCGTCCTGCGTGGGGACGCGGGTATCGGCAAGTCGGCGTTGCTGGAGTTCTGCGCCGAGCAGGCGGACGCCGCCCGGGTCCTTCGCGGCGCGGGTATCGAGGCAGAGGGACGACTGCCGTTCGCGGCGCTGCACCTGCTGCTGCAGCCCGTGGCGGATCGCATCGGTGCCCTGCCGCATGCGCAACGCGCGGCCTTGGGCGACGTGCTGGGGGCGCGACCGCAGACGCCGGAGAGCATTTCCGCGAAAGGAATGGCGCTACTGGCGCTCTTGACCGACATCGCGGCCGACGGCCATCTTCTCGTGCTGATCGATGACGCCCAATGGCTGGACCGGTTCTCCGCCGAGGTCCTGCTGTTCGCCGCTCGCCGACTGCGCGCCCAGGGCGTGACGATGATATTCGCAGGTCGTGGAGGCCCCCCAGAGTTCCCGTCCCCGGGAATCGCCTCGCGGACGCTGGAGCCGCTGGACGCCGCGGCCTCGGCGGAGCTTCTCGCCGACCTCCATCCGGCCCTGGTCGCTCCGGTGCGGGAGAG
Organism: Spirillospora sp. CA-128828; assembly: GCF_050945415.1. Lineage (NCBI taxonomy): Bacteria > Bacillati > Actinomycetota > Actinomycetes > Streptosporangiales > Thermomonosporaceae > Spirillospora > Spirillospora sp. CA-128828. The sequence goes on along the minus strand of NZ_CP191986.1, from coordinate 8,584,838 downwards.
GATCCTGTGGGAAGCGGCCGGCAACCCCATGGCATTGGCCGGGCTGTCCGGAGCGCTTACGGACCGTGAACGCCTCGGTGGCGTCTTCCCGCCGATCGGGCCGTTGAGCGGTCCACGGGTTCCGGGAACCGTACGGGAGGTCTTCCAGGCGCGGGTCACCGGCCTGCCCCGCGCCACCCGGAGCCTGCTTCTCCTCGCGGCGATCGACGACAGGGGCGATCTGGGCGTTCTGGTCAGGGCCGGACATCTGCTCGGCGTCTCCGTCGAGGATCTCGAACCCGCCGAGCACGGTGGACTGATCGAGCTAGGCGACCGGTCCCTGGCCTTCCGGCATCCGCTCGTGCGGGCCGTCGTCCGCGAGACCTCGTCCCTGCCGCAGCGTCTGGCCGCGCACAACGCGCTCGGCGCGGCCTACGAGGGTGAACTGGACGGTGACCGGCGGGCATGGCACCTGGCGGCAGGCGCCGTCGACGCCGACGAGGAACTCGCCGCCCTGCTGATGCGGACCGCCCCGCGTGCGAGGGCGCGAGGCGGACCCGGCGCGCTGGCCGCCGCGTTCGAACGCGCCGCCTCTCTCACCCCCGACCCGTCGGTCAAGGCGGACCGGCTGGCCGCCGCCGCGAAGGCGGCGCTCGACGCCGGACAGCCCGACTGGGCGACCTCCCTGGTGAGCGGTGCCGCGCCGTTGCCGCGGCGTCCCGTCACGCGCGGCCGGCTGGCCCTGGTGAACGCGACTCTCGCCTACCGGCGGGGGGCGCCGGCGACGGCGGCCCGGGACCTCCTGCGGCTGGCCGGCTCCATCAACGGGGACGCGCCGTCGCTGGCGGTGACCATGCGCGCGAACGCCATGCGCTACGCGGTCCTCGCGGACGACCTGCCCGCGGCGGATCAGGCCATGGCGGCGCTGGCCTCGCCGTCCGCGGTCGCCGCCGCCGAGGTGGGAATGGTCAGTGCCGCCATGGCGGTGCGGCACATCATCGCCGGAGACCCGCTCCAGGGACTCCCGCACCTGCGCGAGGTGATCAGCAGAGCGCGTGCGGCGAACGGCGAGGCCAGGTTGAAGCTCCTGGGCGCTCACGCGGCCCATGCGGCCGGTGATGACGATGCCGCCTTCGAGCTCGCGGACGCGCTGACCCGGCGGTGCCGCGACGACGGCGACCTCGGCCTTCTGCCGGAGGCGCTGACCTTGCTGGCCATGGCCCGGCTCCATCGCGGCCTGAGCGAGGACGCCCTCGCCGGCGCCACCGAGGGACTGCGGCTCGCCGAAGACACCGGCCAGGAGCACCAGGAGGAACTGCTGCTCGCCGTCAGCGCTCAGCTCGCCGCCGTGACCGGTGAGGACGAACGGTGCCGGGCACTGGCCGCCAAGGCCACCGCAAAGGCCGAAGGCCGGGAGATCGGTTTGGCCGAGTCCTGGGGCACCTACGCGCTCGGCTTGGCCGACCTGGGGCTGGGGCGGCACGCGGACGCGGCCGGGAAGCTGGAGGCGATCTCCGGCACACGCTGGATACGCAGCCCCTTCCTGATCAACGGCTTCGGCGCCGATCTGGTGGAGGCGACCGCGCTGGCGGGACGGCCCGGGGACGCGGCGGAGGCCCTGGAGGCTCTGGAGACCTGGGCTTCCCGCATCGACCAGCCCTGGGCCCGTGCGGTGGCCCTGCGCTGCCACGCGCTCGTCCACCCCGCCGACGCCGAGACCAGCTTCGAGAAGGCGGTCGAGCTGCATGCACAGGGCGGCCGGCCTCTGGAGCGTGCCCGGACGGAGCTCCTTTGGGGCCAGTGGCTGCGCCGCGCGAGACGTCCCGGCGACGCCCGCCCCTGGCTGCGTTCCGCGCTGGAGACCTTCGAGACGATCCGCGCCGCACCCTGGGCGGCCCGCGCGCGGACGGAGCTGAGCGCCGCGGGCGAGCGCTTCCGCCCGCGCGACGCCGAAGGCGGTCCGTTGTCCCGCCTGACCTCCCAGGAGATACGGGTGGTGCGGTTGGCGGCCGGCGGAGCCAGCAACCGTGAGATCGCGGCACAGCTGTTCCTCAGTCCCCGCACCGTCGCCTACCACCTCTACAAGGCGTTCCCGAAGCTCGGTGTCAGTTCCCGCCGCGAGCTCAGGAGGTTCCAGGGGCAAGGTTCGGACGCCGACGCCTCCGCCCGCGTCGCACCGGACCCGGCGGCCTGATCGCACACCCCGGCGTCGGCGAACCGGCGCCGCGTGAAGGACTGCTTTGGAACGCTCGGTCAGTCGAGGCAGAACTCGTTGTCCTCGGGATCGGTCATCAGGATGTGGCCGGCGCCGAGCGGGGGAGCGGGCTCGTAGCGCTTGAGGCGGGTGGCGCCATGGGTGACGAGCCGCTCGGCCTCCGCCTCCAGGGCCGCCATGCGCGCGTCGCCCTGGAGGCCGGGTGCGGCTCGCACGTCGAGGTGCAGGCGGTTCTTGACCTGCTTGCCCTCCGGCACCCGCTGGAAGAACAGCCGCGGGCCGGAGCCTTCGGGGTCGACCACCGCCGAGGCGTCATTGCGCTTCTCGGGCGGAACGCCCATCGCCTCCAGCGCCTGGTCCCACGACTCGAAGCCCCCCGGCGGGTCCTGCAGCCGGTAGCCGAGGGCCTCGGCCCAGAACGCGGCCAGGGCGGCCGGGTCGGCGCAGTCGAAGGTGATCTGAATCTCGCGTGTCATGGTTCCGAGTTTCCCGCCTATAGCGGACAGAACCGTTCCGTGATCTGTAGGACGATGAGCCGGTGACTGTTGAGGGGACGACCGAGCGGGTGCTGCGGTTGCTGGGACTGCTGCAACGAGGGCGGTCCTGGACGTCCGCCGAGCTCGCCGCCGAGCTGGGGGTCACCGACCGCTCGGTGCGCCGCGACGTGGAGCGGCTGCGCACGCTCGGCTACCCGGTGCACGCGGTGGCGGGAGTCGGCGGCGGGTACCGGCTCGGCGCGGGCACCCGGCTGCCGCCGCTGCTCCTCGACGACGAGGAGGCGATCGCCACGGCGGTGTCCCTGCGGCTGGCGTCGGGGGGCACGATCGCGGGGGCGGGAGAGGCGGCGCTGCGGGCGCTCGCCAAGCTCGACCAGGTGATGCCGCCCCGGCTGCGCGCCGAGGTGCGGGCGGTGCACGGCGCCACCGCGACCCTGGTCGGCCCCGGGGTCGAGATCGACGCGGAGGTGCTGGTGACGCTCGCGCGGGCCTGCCGCGACGCCGTCCGGGTGCGGTTCCGCCACGCCGGCCGGGACGGCGAGGAGCGCGAGCGCACGGTCGAGCCCGTGCGGATGGTCACCACCGGCCGCCGCTGGTATCTGATGGCCTGGGACGTCGACCGCGACGACTGGCGCACCTTCCGGCTGGACCGGATGCGCGCGGTGGCGGCGACGACCTGGCGCTTCCGGCCGCGGGAGCATCCCGACCCGGTCGCCTACGTGCAGCGGTCCGTGACCGAGGCGCCGTACCGGTACGTCGCCCGCATACGGGTGCACGCCGAGCCCGACCGGGTGCGGGAGCTGATGCCGCCCCAGGTGGGCCGCGTCGAGGACGGCCGCGACGGCTGGTGCGTGCTCGTCGTCGGCGCGGAGGACCTGGACCTGCTCGCCGTGCACGTCGTCCGGCTGGGTTTCGAGACGGAGGTGCTGGAGCCCCCGGAACTGCGGGAGGCCGCCGCCCGCCTCGCCCGCCGCCTCGACGCTTTGTCCGGCACCGACTGACCTCAGGCCGTGGCGGTGACCTTTAACTTTCTTTCTTGCCGAGGGCGTGCCGAACAGGTAGAGCACGAGTCTTCACCTGGGTGGGGAACGCCTGATCAGGCTCGTTGCAGGCCATCGAGCAGTTTCTCCAGAAGATCCCGGTCGGTGTGGTCCGCCGCGGTGCGCGGCGCTCGTGTCGTCATCGCCCCGCAGTGCACCAGGTCGGCGAGGAGCACCTTGGCGACCACCACGGGAAGCCGCAGATGCGCCGCGACCTCGGCGACGGAGATCGGGCCGCGGCACAGGTCGACGGCCCTGGCGTGCTCCGGGTCCAGGCCCGCCGGACGGTGCCCGGTCGCGGCGACCAGGGACAGCAGGGTCAGCTCGACGGCCGGGCGGGTGCGGCCGTCGATCACCGCGTACGGGCGCACCAGCGGCCCGGCGGCGTCGTCGAGCCAGAACTCGCCCACGCCGGCCGTCATGCCGGCCGATCCGGCCGGCCGGTGGTGACGGCCGACCGCGCCGCGGTGTCCAGGAAGGGCCGGACGGCCTTGATCAGCCGGGCCATCTCGAAACCGACCACGGCAGGGTCGGCCTCCGCCCGCGCCAGCACCGCCAGCACGGAATTGAAACCTGCCCAGGAAATGTACAGCTGGCTGGACCTGAGTTCCGCAATGACCTGCCGCACCTCATTGCTCTCGTCGAACTTCGTTCCGGCGCTACGCGCGATGGAGAAAAGCCCCGACGCGAGCGCAGCGAGCTGTTCCGCACTGGCGCGGTCGAAGCCGTCGGCGGCTTTCATCATGCCGTCGGACGACAGCAGCACGCTGCCGCGAATGACCGGAACCTCCTCGCCCAGCCCCCGCAACAGCCAAGCGAGATCCTGAGCCTGGTTCGGGGAGACACCACTCAACGGACTCTCCTTATCGCTTGTGAGTTTCGTCAGCGCGCGCCATCGGCGCCATCCCTGCCGCGGTCGCTTTCCTCGGCGCCGCGCATCCCCTTCTGGAACGCCGCCATCAAGCCGGGGTCGTGTTCGAGCTCCGGATCGTCCTGCTGCGGCGCCGGAGGGTTGAGCAGTTCGGGGACCAGGCTCGCCTGAGCCTGGCGGCGCGGCAGCCGCGGCCGCTCGCCCGCCGCCTGAACGGGGGAGGACGCGGGGACGGCCTCGGCCCGCGCCGGGCGGGCCTGGACCTCGGCGCCCTCCGCCTCGTCACCGATCTGCCCGCTCGGGATGACGACGACGGCCTGCGTACCGCCGTAGAGATTCCCCTGGAGCCGGACGCGGACATTGTGGCGGCGCGCGAGCGCGGAGACCACGAGGAGCCCGATGCGCCCCTCCTGCAGCAGCTCGCCGGTCTGGACGTCGTCGGCGCCGGCGAGCAGGTCGTTCAGCCGCCGCCGGTTCTCCGGCGGGATGCCGAGGCCGCGGTCCTCGACCTCGATGGCCAGGCCCGCGGCGACGTCCTCGACGCGGATGAGCACCTGCGTGGGCGGCGCGGCGAACCTGGTGGCGTTCTCGGCGAGTTCCGCGAGGAGGTGGACGATGTCCGCGACCGCGTTGCCCTGCAGGGTCCCCTCGACGGGTGGCACGACCTTGACCCGGTCGTAGTGCTCGACCTCGGCGATGGCGGACCGCAGCACCTCGTACACGGTCACCGGCCGGCTCCACTGGCGGCGGGACGCGGCGCCGCCGATCACGGCGAGGCTTTCGGCCTGGCGGCGCATGCGGGTGCTGAGGTGGTCGACCCTGAACAGGCCCTTGAGGAGATCGGGGTCCTCGACCTGGTTCTCCAGCTCGTCCAGGCCCTGGATGGTCCGGTGGGCCAGTGACTGCATCCGGCGGGCGAGGTTGACGACGACGTCGACCCGCTGGTCCGCGCCCCCGGCGGAGGCGTGGTTCGCGGCGTCGAGCACGGCGTTCCACGCCTCGCCCTGCGCCTTCCGCAGTTCACCCGCGAGCCGCAGGAACGGGTCGCCGGGGTCGGTGGCCGGGGAGTCGCCGACCGGCAGGACGACTTCGCCGGCGCTGAGCCGTGCCGTCAGCTCCCGCAGGCCGTGCCGGCCGCGGGTGACCAGGAGCCACAGCTCGCCGAGCCGGCGATGCACGTCCTCCTGGTCGCGGACGGACAGCCGCGCGTGCTGCCGGTGGACGCGGCGGGTCGCGAGGTCCGCCGACAACGCGGCGGCACCCATGATGATCAGGGTTCCCGCGCCGGCCGCGACCAGCACCGGCTGCGTCGTCCGGGTCGCGGGGTCGCCGGTGTAGAGCACCGCCACGACGGCGACCCCGAGGAGCGCCACCGCCGTCGCGGGAAGGACGAAGATGCCCGGGTGGAAGCCGCGCACGCCGATCGGGCGGGGCGCGCCGTGGGCGGGCGACCCGCCGTATCGCCGGCCGCCCGGGCGTCCAGCGGCAGAAGATCGGGGGAAGTGAGGCATCGGCGTCCTCGGTGCGTTCGACGACAGGACACATTGCTCAGTAATGCGTACTTGACGCGTACAGTCCGTATCTAGGCTGACACAGTGCTCGATCGAGGAAGTGTGGATTGCTGAAGTTTCGGAGATACCGGAGTGCAATCAAGTGTCCTGTCCCGAAATGCCCACTTCTTCCGAAACTTGCGAACTGAAGGTCCATATTAAGAATGCGGAGAAGTCGAAGATCGCCAATCAAAGATCGAACCTTCCGGAAACGAAGATCATAATTCCCTGGACCTCCGTATATGCGACCGCCGCCCGCTGCGTGTCCCGGGTGAGAGGTCCTGGCGCGCCTCGGTGCCGCGCGGTCACACGGGCGGTCGCCGCGGCATAAATTCTTTGCGCGGTGGGCCGCCGCCTGCCTAGGTTCGTCTCGTGGGACGCACGGTCATCGTCGGCGACATCCACGGTTGCTTTGACGAGCTGCTGGAACTGCTCGAAAAGATCGGTCTCCGCTCGGACGATCTCCTGGTCAGCGTGGGTGACCTGGTCGATCGCGGGCCCTCGCCCGGGGAGGTGACCCGGCTTTTCCGCGAGCGTCCGAACTCGGTCGCGGTCATGGGCAACCACGAGCGCAAGCACGTGCGCGGGATCTTCTCCTATGCGCAGGAGATCACGCGATTGCAGTTGGGCGACCGGTACGCCGAGACGGTCGAGTGGATGCGGACGCTGCCGTACTACTTCGAGGACGAGCATGTCCGCGTGGTCCACGCCGCGATGCTGTCCGGAATCCCGTTGGCCGAGCAGAAAGAGGAGATCCTCTCCGGCACGACCAGCGGCCAGCGGGAGCTCACCGCGCTTTTCCCGGACGGCCACTGGCACGACCACTACACCGATGCCAAGCCGGTCGTGTTCGGCCATCACGTGACCGGACATGAGCCGCTGATCCGCGATGCGCGGATCTTCGGCCTGGACACCGGCGCCTGCCATGGCTGGAACCTGACCGCGCTCTGCGTGCCCGGATTCACCGTTCACTCGGTGGAGGCGCGCGCCGATCATTGGTCGAACGTCAGGCGGCAATGGCAGTTGCCCGTCCTGAAGTCCAGGTCCTGGTGCGACTTCACCTGGCCGGAACTCGCCGCGGAGCTGGCCATGGCGAATGCCAAGTTCTCGTCGACGGCCGACGCCGAGGCGCGCGGCTGGCTGGACGCGGTCGAACAATGGGCGGCGGATCTGCGGTCGTCGTTCCCCGCTTTGGTCGTGGCGGCGCGTCAAGCCGCCGACGGGTGCACCAACGACGAGCTGCGGCGGCATCGCGCGGCGCGGTTCCTCTTCCAGGCCCGTGACGGCCGGCTCGACGAGGCCGCCCTGGCCAGGCAGTGCCCGACGCCCGGCAAGACGGCCGACCTGGCAGCCGCGCTCGGCCTGGCGGTGCCCGAGTCTCCGACGTCCCGGTGACCTGCCGGCCTCCGGCGCCTTGACGCAGGTTAGTGCCGGTGCGAGCGTGAGAATTGATGGTGAAAGGGGGACCCATCATGACGGAAGTCAAGAGCATCGAGAAGCCGGACGAGCGGCGCGACTTCCCCAGGGGGCATCTGGAAGTCGTCAACCTGACGGGCCTGGTCTTCGGTAAGGCGACGTTCGAGCCCGGATGGCGCTGGACGGAGTCGGTCAAGGACATCGCGGGCACCGACCTCTGCGAGGTACACCACAACGGTTACGTCGTGCAGGGCCGGATGCGCATCCAGTCCAAGGAGGGCGCCGACCAGGAGGTCGGGCCGGGCGACGTGTTCGTCGTCCCGCCCGGACACGACGCTTGGGTACTCGGGGACGAGGCTTGCGTGGTGTTCGACTTCGCCGGCGGCATCGGCGAGTACGCGAAGGCCGCGGGCTCCTAGGCGCCGACGGCGCGCAAAGGTCCGCCGCGGGGCCGGGCCGCCCCACCGCGGCCCGGCCCCGCGGCGGCCTACGGAGCGGGGAGCACCGGATCAGGGGAGCCTGTGGCGCTGGTAGTGGCGAGCGACCCGCACGCGGTTGCCGCAGCGGGCGGCCGAGCACCAGCGGCGGCGCGGATGGCCGGGCAGGAAACGCGGCACGGTGCCGCGCGATGTTCTCCAGGGGTTTTGTCGGTGGTGGCCGGTAGCTTTCCGGGCATGTCCCGCTACCGTCTGCAGCCGACGCCCGCTCAGGAGCGGGCGTTGCCGGAGCATTGCGGGCACGCCCGTTTCGTGTGGAACCTGTGCGTCGAGCAGCATGCGTGGTGGCGGCCGGGGCGCGGTTCGGCGCCGGGATTCGCCGAGCAGTGCCGCCAGCTGACGCAGGCCAGGGCGGAGTACGGGTGGTTGCGGGCGGGGTCGGTGACGGTGCAGCAGCAGGCGCTCAAGGACTTCCACCAGGCCATGTCCCACTTCTTCGCCGGCACCCACCGGCGCCCCACCTGGCGCAAGGCCGGACGGCATGAGGGGTTCCGGGTCGTGGCGGTCAAGCCCGCCCATCCACGCACCCGGCACCGGCAAGGTCGTGGGGGTGGACCGGGGCGTGGCCGTGGCTGCGGCGTTGTCGACCGGTGACCTGCTCACTGTGCCCGGCCTGCGGGAGACCGAGCGGGCCCGGCTGGGGCGGCTGCTGCGCAGACTCGCCCGCACCCAGCGCGGCTCGAAGCGGCGGGCCAGGGTCAAGGCCGCGATCGCCCGGTTACGGGCCCGCGAAACCGACCGCCGCAAGGACTGGATCGAGAAGACCTCCACCGGCCTGGCCCGCCGGTTCGACGTGATCGCCGTCGAGGACCTCAACATCGCGGGGATGACCCGGTCGGCACGCGGGACGGTGGAGGCGCCGGGCCGCAATGTGCGGCAGAAGGCCGGGTTGAACCGGGGCATCCTGGCCGCCGGGTGGGGCGGTCTGGTGCGGCGGCTGGAGGACAAGGCGCCCGGACGGGTGGTGAAGATCGATCCGCGGTACACGTCGCGGACCTTCGGAGATCGCCCGCTCATCGCCGCCTTCCTGGACCGCACCTGGAAGGGGCCCGGTAGGTTCGAGGCATGAACGTTCGGCCGACTCTTGAGGACATTCGGCGTGCGCCGAAGGTGTTGCTGCACGACCACCTGGACGGCGGGGTGCGCCCCGCGACCATCGTGGATCTGGCGCGGGAGACCGGGTACGGGGATCTGCCGACCACCGACGCCGGCAACCTGCGGACGTGGTTCGAGGAGGCGTCCAACTCGGGATCGCTCGAACGGTACCTGGAGACGTTCTCCCACACCGTCGGGGTGATGCAGTCCGTCGAGGCGCTCACGCGGGTGGCGTACGAGTGCGCCGAGGACCTGGCGAAGGACGGCGTCGTCTACGCGGAGGTCAGGTACGCGCCCGAGCAGCATCTCCGGGACGGGCTGTCGCTGGAGCAGGTCGTCGAGGCCGTCCTGGACGGCTTCGCCCGGGGCCGCGAGGACTTCGGGATCCGGGTCGGGACGCTGGTCACGGCGATGCGGCACCAGGCGCGGTCCATGGAGATCGCGGAGCTGGCCGTCCGGTACCGCGACGCGGGCGTCGTCGGGTTCGACATCGCGGGCGCCGAGGCCGGGTATCCGCCCACCCGGCACCTCGACGCGTTCGAGTACCTGCAGCGGGAGAACGCGCACTTCACCATCCACGCCGGCGAGGGGTTCGGGCTGCCGTCGATCTGGCAGGCGATCCAGTGGTGCGGCGCCGACCGGCTCGGGCACGGCGTCCGGATCATCGACGACATCGAGGTGGACGGCGACGGGGCTCGGCTCGGCCGGCTCGCCGACTACGTGCGGGACAAGCGGATCCCGCTGGAGATGTGCCCGACGTCCAACATCCAGACGGGCGCGGCGAAGTCGATCGCCGAGCACCCGATCGGGCTGCTGCGGCGGCTGAACTTCCGTGTCACGGTGAACACCGACAACCGGCTGATGAGCGGCACGACGCTGTCGGAGGAGTTCGCCAAGCTCGCCGACGCGTTCGGGTACGGATGGGACGACCTGCAGTGGTTCACGGTGAACGCGATGAAGTCGGCGTTCGCGCCGTTCAACGAGCGGCTCGAACTCATCAACGGCGTGATCAAGCCCGGTTTCGCGCAGCTCAAGTGGAGCGGCGCCCGGCCACTGGCATGATCGGGCCATGACCATCCGTTCCACTGGCGGGCGTGTCGCCGCTTACGCGTGGCTCGTGTTCGCCGTGCTCAACTTCGTGGACCTGTTCGTCGGCATCACCGGTGACCCCGACTACTCGCTGACGACGTTCGCGATCACGTTCCTGCTGCTGTTCGGCTGCGGGATCGCGTACACCGTCGGCCTGCGGCCGATGATCGCCGGCGACGACGAGGGGATCACCGTCCGCAACCCGCTGCGGGACGTCCGGGCGCCGTGGGGCGCGGTGCGCAAGATCGAGGGCAAGAACGCGGTGACGGTGTCCTTCACCGGCCCGGACGGGACGGACCTGGAGACGCGCGCCTGGGTCCTGCAGACGTCGCCTCGGGCGCAGGCCAAGGCAGAGGCGCGCGCGCAGAAGGAGGCCCGCAAGGGCGAGAGCCTCGATCTGCGTGGGCGGACACCGACCAAGTACGCCGCGCAGCAGCTCAACGAGCTCCGTGACCGGCACCGCCCGAAGGCGAGATCAGGTGCGCCGGACAAGGCCGCCGCGGCCAAGGCGGAGGAGCCGGCCACGGGCGAGGTCACATGGTCCCTTCCGGCCGTGGCGGCGGTGACCGTCCCCCTGGTGGTGCTGATCACCCTCGTGGTCGTGGGCGTCGTCAGCTGAGGGCCGCGGAAAGGTCCGCGCGCAGGGCCTCCAGCTCGGAGGCGGCGCGCGCGCGGGTCGCGGTGATGTCGTCGCCGACCGGGATGACGACCTCCAGGTAGCACTTCAGCTTCGGCTCCGTGCCCGACGGGCGGATGACCACGCGGGAGCCTCCGGACAGCCGGAAGCGCAGACCGTCGGTGGGGGGCAGGCCCCCTTCGGGGCGGGCGAGGTCGTCGGCCGACTCGACCCGGTGTCCGCCGAGTGCTCGCGGGGGAGCGGCGCGCAGCCGGGCCATCGCGGCCGTGATCAGGGACAGGTCGTCCACTCTGATCGAGAGCTGGGACGTGGCGTGCAGCCCGTACTTGCGGGCCTGGGCGTCCAGCAGGTCGAGCAGCGTGCGGCCGTCGCGTTTCGCGTCGGCGGCGAGGGCGGCGACGGCGAGGGCGGCGCCGATGCCGTCCTTGTCGTTGACGAGGACGCCGCGGTCGTCGCCGACGCTGTAGCCGAGCGCCTCCTCGTAGCCGAACACCAGCCGGTGCCCCGGGTCGCCCGCCTTCATGATCCACTTGAAGCCGGTCAGCGACTCGGCGAACCGGACCCGGTGCGCGGCGGCGATCGAGCGCAGCAGGGACGACGACACGATCGTGGTGACGACCAGGCGGTCGTCGCCCGTGGTGTGCCGCATGATGTGCTCGGCGAGCAGGCCGCCGACCTCGTCCCCGGTCAGTGCCCGCCAGCCGTCCGGCGACGGGACGGCGACCGCGCAGCGGTCCGCGTCCGGATCGTTGGCGATCACCAGGTCGGCGTTCCGGGCCTCGGCGAGGCTCAGGGCCAGGTCGAGCGCGCCCGGTTCCTCCGGGTTCGGGAACGCGACGGTCGGGAAGTCGGGGTCGGGCTCGGCCTGCTCGGGGACCACGATCGGCGCGGGGAACCCGGCACGGTCGAACGCCGCCAGCAGGACGTCCCGTCCCACGCCGTGCATGGGCGTGTAGACGATCGAGATGCCGCGGTCGCCGCCGAGGTGCAGGGACGACACGGCGTCCAGATAGAGGCCGGCGTCGCGATGGACGGGCCAGCCCTCGCCGAGCGGCAGTCCGTCCACGCGGCCGACGGCGTCGATCGCGGCGGAGATCTCCGCGTCCGTCGGCGGGACGATCTGCGCCCCGTCCGCCCAGTACACCTTGTAGCCGTTGTCGCGCGGCGGATTGTGGCTGGCCGTGACCATGACGCCCGCCACGACGTCGTCGAACGTCCGGGTGACGTGGGCGAGGACGGGGGTCGGGACGGGATCGGCGAACACCTCGGGACGCAGGCCCGCCCCGCCGAGCACGGCCGCCGTGTCGTCCGCGAACCGCCGCGAGCCGTGCCGCGCGTCGAACCCGATGATCACCCGGCCGCCGGCGGGCAGGCACGCGGCGAGGCCCGCCGCGGCGCGCATGACCGTGACCCGGTTCATCCGGTTCGGGCCGGCGCCCAGCTCACCGCGCAGCCCGGCCGTGCCGAACTCCAGCCGGGTGCCGAACCGGTCGGCCAGGGCGGCGTCGTCGCCCTCGTCCAGGATCACCCGGAGTTCGGCGCGGGTGTCCGGGTCCGGGTCCTGCGCCAGCCACTCCTCGGCCCGCGCGCGCAGATCGCTCACAGCTTCGCCAGCACGGTGCCGAGCAGGGTGCCCATGCGGCCGGCGGACGCGCGCCCCGCCGCGAGGACCTCCTCGTGGTCGAGCGGCGCGTCCGACAGCCCGGCCGCGATGTTGGTGACCAGGGAGATCCCGAGCACGTCGGCGCCGCCCCGCCGGGCCGCGATCGTCTCCAGCACGGTCGACATGCCGATCATGTCGGCGCCGAGCGTGCGCAGCATCCGGATCTCGGCGGGCGTCTCGTAGGTCGGGCCGCGGAACGCCGCGTACACGCCCTCGGACAGCGTCGGGTCGATCTCCCGGGCCAGTGCGCGCAGCCGTCCCGAGTACGCCTCGGTCAGGTCCAGGAACGTCGCGCCGGTCAGCGGGTTCGCGCCCGACAGGTTCAGATGGTCGGAGATCAGCACCGGGTCGCCCACGCGCTGGTGCTCGGGCCGCAGCCCGCCCGCCGCGTTGGTGAGCACCATCGTCGTCACGCCGGCCGCCAGGGCCGTCCGGACGGGATGCACGACCGCGTCGACACCGCGCCCCTCGTACAGGTGCGTCCGGCCGAGGAACACCAGCGCGCGGCGCCCGCCCACCTCGACGACCCGGATCCGCCCGGCGTGGCCCTCCACGGCCGGGGGCGCGAACCCGGGCAGGTCGGTCACCGTCAGCTCGGCGACGGGCTCCCCCAGCTTGTCGGCCGCCGGAACCCAGCCGGATCCCATCACGAGGGCGACGTCGAAGGAGTCGATGGACGTGCGGGCGCGCAGCTCCGCGGCCGCGTCCTGCGCCAGTGCAAAAGCGTCGTTGCTCACATCGCCGACACTACAACCGGGTCCCTCACGCCCCGCGATGCCCACCTGGGGGCGACCCCCAGACCCCCGTGACGCGACTGACGAACGCCCCCGGCTCCGCCGGCGCTACGCCGAGAACGCTCGTCAGTCGCCGAGCGACTTGCAGGGGCGGGTACGCAGGTCCTTGACGTAGTCGTCGGGCGCGCCGGCCTTCTCGGCCGCTTCCGCGAGGATGCCGAGGTAGCGCGCGGACGGCAGCCCGCCCTCGTAGTCGTCCAGGACGTACAGCCAGCACAGCGCGTCGCCGTCGAGCGTCTGCACCCGGATCCTGATCTTGCGGTAGACGTCGAGCGCGGCGCCCTCCCAGGCGTCGAGCTCCTTCTCGTCCCACGCGGGCACGTCGTACATGACGACGAAGACCTGCTCCGAGTCGTCCTCGACGACCGTCGCGAGGGCTCCGTCCCAGCCCTTGTCCTGCCCGCCGAAGGTCAGCCGCCAGCCGGCCAGCCAGCCGGTGCCGCGCATCGGGGAATGCGGAGCCCGGCCGGCCATCTGCTCGGGATCCATGTTGGAGGCGTACGCCGCGTACAGTGCCACGTTGGCCAAGGCTACGCCACCCGTGCTCAGGGGTGTGGGGGTCGTCCCCCAAGGGGACGCGCCACGCTTGCTCAGGGGTGTGGCGGTTGCCCCCACGGGGAACGCGCCACGCTTGTTTCGGGGGTGCGGGGTTGCCTATATGCCTGGTCAGTTCCGGTAGGCGAACGCCCGTTCACCAGGCGATTTCGGTGTGTTCTCGCTCTCCTGTTCGAGGTTCGGCGGTAGGGTTCTTGATATGTCGGGGACGGGGCGGGAGAGGCGGCTGGGTGAGGCCCGGAACGCCCGGTACACCTACCGGCTTCGGTTGTCGGCCCGGGCCGAGCGCGCGTTGCTGGCCGAATGGGATCGGTGCCGGTGGGTGTGGAACCAGTGACTTCGGCCGCTCCAGAGCCAAAGCGATCAAGGACATCAAGGCGCGGTTGCCGGAGCGGCAGCGCGCCGGGATGCCGCGCTTGAAGAGAAAGGACGCGGCGGACCCGACGTTGAACTACACGCGTCGCGGGTTCCGGCTTACCGGTGGCCGTCTGAACCTGGCGGGCGGCGTCGGCGTGACGGTGGTGTGGTCGCGTAACCTTCCGACCGCTCCCTCGTCAGTGCGGGTGTACCGGGACGGCCTCGGCCATTGGTATTGCTCGTTCGTCGTGGCGGCTCAGGTTGAATCGCTGCCCGCGACTGGAAAGGCGATCGGTGTGGACTGGGGCGTGAAGGAACTCGCCACCACCACCAGCGACGCGCACGATCTTCCCCATCCCGGGCACGGCCGCACGGCCGCCGACCGCCTGGCCAGGTACCAGCGGCAGATGGCGCGCCGCCGTGCCCCGAAGGGCGCGCCGGGATCCAAGGGGTACAAACGCGCCGCTCGCCGTACGGCCAAGCTGCACAAGAAGGTCCAGCGGCAACGCCGGGACACGGCCCGCAAATGGGCCAAGCGGATCATGCGCGACCATGATCGGGTCGCGGTGGAGGATTTCCGGCCCAAGTTCCTGGCCCACTCGACGATGGCACGCAAAGCCGCCGACGCGGCCATCGGGGCCGCCAAGCACGAACTGATCAACATGGGCCGGAAGCATGGACGCCAGGTCGCGCTGGTCGACCCCAGGCACACCACCACCGACTGCGCGGGCTGCGGAGCGAGAACCAAGCACAGCCGTTGTCGGAGCGTACTTATACCTGCGTCGCGTGCGGGCATGCGTCTCCTCGAGACAAGAACTCCGCGCAGGTGATGCTGGTCCGGGCCGGTTTCGTCCCGGCCGGTGTTGAGGGCGCAAGACCTGGGAGTCCGCCGGGCTCCCAGGCTGCCTGAGCCGGAAATCCCCGCGAACCCCGTGAGGGGAGGAACCTCCTCCCTGCAGGGTGGGGAGGGATCAATGCCGTGAGTAGGAAAGAATGGATGATGTGACCCGAATCGTGATCATCGGAGGAGGCCCGGGCGGGTACGAGGCCGCGCTCGTCGCGGCGCAGCTCGGCGCCGACGTGACCGTCGTGGAACGGGACGGTCCGGGCGGCGCCTGCGTGCTCACCGACTGCGTGCCCTCCAAGACGCTCATCGCCACCTCGACCCGGATGGCGGTCATGTCGGAGTCGTCCGGGCTCGGGCTCCGCTTCAACGGGGGTCCGGACGGGATCGTCGGCGCCCTTGAGGCGGACATGGCCGAAGTCAACAAGCGGGTGAAGGACCTCGCGCGTGCCCAGTCGTTCGACGTCGCCGAACGGCTCGCCTACGAGGAGGTGAAGATCGTCCGCGGTGAGGCGCGGCTGGTGGAGCCGCATGTCGTCGCGGTCGGCGACCGGCGCATCCGTGCCGACGTCGTGCTCATCGCCACCGGCGCGACGCCGCGGGTGCTGCCGGGCGCGGAGCCGGACGGCGAGCGCATCCTGAACTGGCGCCAGCTGTACGACCTGCCCGAGCTTCCCGAGGACCTGATCGTGGTCGGGTCCGGTGTGACGGGCGCCGAGCTGGCCGGGGCCTACCTGTCGCTCGGTTCGAACGTGACGCTGGTGTCGTCGCGGGACCGGATCCTGCCGACGGAGGACGCCGACGCCGCCGCCGTCCTGCAGGAGGTGTTCCTGCGGCGGGGGATGAAGGTCATGTCGCGGTCCAGGGCCGCGGGGGTGGAGCGGTCCGGGAACGGCGTGATCGTCACGCTGGAGGACGGGACGAAGGTCGAGGGCTCGCACTGCCTCATGACCGTCGGGATGGTGCCGAACACCACGGGCATCGGCCTGGAGGACGTCGGCGTGCGGTGCGACGCGCGCGGCTTCGTGGAGGTCGACAAGGTGTCGCGGACGTCGGTCCCGCACATCTACGCCTCTGGCGACTGCACGGGTGTGCTCATGCTCGCGTCCGTCGCCGGCATGCAGGGGCGCATCGCGATGTGGCACGCGCTCGGCGAGGCCGTGCAGCCGCTCAAGCTGGGCTGGGTCGCGTCGAACATCTTCACCGATCCCGAGGTCGCGTCCGTCGGCGTGACGCAGCACATGGTCGACTCCGGGGACGTCAACGCCCGGACGGTCATGCTGCCGCTGTTCACTAACGCGCGCGCGAAGATGCAGGGCTTCGAGGACGGCTTCGTGAAGCTGTTCTGCCGCCCCTCCACCGGGATCGTGCTCGGCGGCGTCATCGTGGCGCCGAGGGCGAGCGAGCTGATCCTGGGCGTGTCGATCGCCGTCCAGCAGCACCTCACCGTCGACCAGCTGGCGCACACCTTCGCGGTCTACCCGTCGCTGTCGGGCAGCATCACCGAGGCGTCCCGCAGGCTGATGGCCGAGCACGCCTACTAGACGGCGGGTCCGTCCCTACCGTTCGGGCGGGCGCAGGCCGTGCCGGTGCAGGCGGGAGCGGCGCAGGTCGTCCGAGCTGATCGCGACGGTGAGGGTGCTGGCGGCCAGCGCCAGCAGCGGCACCGCCGCCCGCACCCACGCGGGGCCGGGCAGCAGGGCCAGCAGCAGGCAGATCGGCACCATCACGTAGAGATGGCGCAGCAGGATCCGGCCCCGCCAGCCGGCGTCGGTCAGGTCGTGCCGCACCCAGTCGAGGTTGCCGGGCGGCAGCCGGAACCCGAGCGCGTACCGGATCCGCCCGAGCGGGCCGGGATCGCCTGGGAGCCGGGTCATGGGGACGCTCCTCAGAAGCCGCCGAAGTCGCCGCCCCCGCCGCCGCCCCCGAAGTCGCCGCCGCCGAAGTCCCAGCCGCCGCCGATGTCGCCGTCGCCGCCGAACCCGTCGCCGTAGCCCGCGCCGCCCCAGCCGAAGCCGCCGCCCAGCGACGAACCGAGCAAAGTGCCGATCATCATGCCGCTGAGCAGGTCCAGTCCGCCGTAGCCGTAGTAGTAGCCGCCGGCGTAGGGCGCGTACGCGGGACCGGCGTTCCAGTACGGCTGCCGCCCGCCGCCGTACGGGACCATCCGGATGTCGGGGTCGGTCCCGTGCAGGACGGCCTCCGCGTCGGCCGCGCACGCCGGGACGGAGCGGGCGACGCCGCCGGGCGGCGCCCAGGTGACGTCCTGGACGGACGGCCCGTGCTGCGGGTTGAAGAAGCAGGGCGCGCGCCGCTCGGGCACGGGCTCGCCGGCCAGCCGGGCCCGCGTCGCGGTCATGTAGTAGCGGCCGTCCTCCAGCGCGGTCGTGACCTCCTGCATGTCCTGCGGCCGGGCGGCGCGGTCGGTCGCCTCCTTGGCCTTGTCGTAGGAGTTCATGGCGCGTTCGTAGTCGCCGCGGGTGTCGGGATCGAGGTCCTTGTCCATGACGTTCAGGTCGAGGTGGGCGATGTCCTCGCCGAGGACGGTCACGTCCTCCTCCACGCCTTCCTTGAGGTCGGCCATCTGCTGGGCCTCACGTTCCCGGCGCCGCTTCCGGACGTTGACGAGGACCACCGCGACTCCCGCGACCATCAGCACGACCAGGCCGAGCACGACGTATCCGACCGTCGCGCTGGACTTGGAGTCGGCGTCGGCCTTGTTCTCGGCGAGGTTCCCGAACTTGATCAGGCGGTTCTTCAGCGAGTCGCCCTCGGTGCGCGTGACGAACTGGTTGATCTCCGCGCGGTCCAGCTTCTTGGAGATCGCGCCCATCCTGCTGCCGTCGGCGGTGATGGCGACGTAGGTCTGGCCCTTGCCGACGCGTTCCGCTACGGCCGGTAGAAGTTGCTGGACCTCACCGCTTGTCACGTTGTCCCGCACGACGACGGCGCGGATGTCGGCGTCGTTGTCGCCGCCCAGGGACGTCTCGATCTCGTTCCGGTCGGCCTGGGACAGCACGTTGCCCGCCCCGCTCGTCACGTACAGGCGCGAGTCGATGAGGCCCTTGGCGATCTGTCCGACGGTGTCGTCGGCGGCCGCCCGCCGCGCGGCCGCCGGACTGACCGCCTGCGCCGTCGTGCCCCGTGCCGTGGCGGCCGTGGCCTGCGCCGGTGCGGCGTTCGCGGGGGAGGCGAGGGCGAACGCCGGCAGGGCGACGGCGACGATGACCGCCGAGACGGCGCCCCGGCGTGCCGCCCGGACGGCCCGGTTCTCGGTGCTCACGCCTGTTCCCTGAGAGGGGACGGCCCCCGACGACCCCCGCTTCGCTCCGCTCATGCCTCCAGTCTGCCCACGTGAACGGAGCGATGCGTCGTCCGCCCGGCGAATTCACCCCGAAGCGGGATCCTCGGAAGGGCGGACCGGTCAGGAGTCCTTGATCTCGCAGATGACGGCGCCCGCCGATACGGTCTGGCCGACCTCGGCGGCCAGGCCGGTGAGCGTCCCGGCCTTGTGCGCGGTGAGCGGCTGCTCCATCTTCATGGCCTCCAGGACGACGATGGTGTCGCCGGCCGCCACGGTCGCGCCGTCCTCGACCACGATCTTGACGATCGTGCCCTGCATCGGGCTGACCAGGGAGTCGCCCGACGCCTGCGCGCCGCCGCCCTTCTTGCCGCCGCGACGCCTGCCCGGCGCCGCCTTGCCCGCGGCCGGGCCGGCGGCCGACGCGGCGCCGAGTCCGGCGGGCAGGACGACCTCGATGCGCCGGCCGCCCACCTCCACGGTGACGCGCTCGCGCTCGGCGGCCTCCTCCTCGTCGCCGGCTGCGGGCGTCTCGTACGGCGCGATCCGGTTGTCGAACTCCGTTTCGATCCACCGGGTGTGGATGCCGAACGGCGTCTCGTCGTCCGCCGGGACGAACGCGGGATCGTCCAGCACCGCCCGGTGGAACGGCAGGACGGTCGGCATGCCCTCGATGACGAACTCGGCGAGGGCGCGCCGGGACCGCTCGACGGCCTGCCGCCGCGTCGCGCCCGTCACGATCAGCTTGGCGATGAGCGAGTCGAACGCCTGCGGGACGGTCTGCCCGGCGCCGTAGCCGGCGTCCAGCCGGACGCCGGGACCGGTCGGGGGCTCCCACGCGGTCAGCGTGCCGACGGCGGGCAGGAACCCGCGCCCGGCGTCCTCGGCGTTCAGCCGGAACTCGATCGAGTGGCCGCGCAGCTCCGGGTCGCCGTAGCCGAGCTCCTCGCCGTCGGCGATACGGAACATCTCCCGGACGAGGTCGACCCCGGCGACCTCCTCGGTGACCGGGTGCTCGACCTGGAGCCGCGTGTTCACCTCAAGGAACGAGATCGTGCCGTCCTGGCCGACGAGGAACTCGCACGTCCCGGCGCCGACGTAGCCGGCCTCCTTCAGGATGGCCTTGGACGACCTGTACAGCAGTTCGAGCTGCTCGTCCGACAGGTACGGCGCCGGCGCCTCCTCGACGAGCTTCTGGTGCCGCCGCTGGAGCGAGCAGTCGCGGGTCGACACCACGACCACGTTGCCGTGCTTGTCGGCGAGGCACTGGGTCTCGACGTGCCGCGGCCTGTCGAGGTACCGCTCGACGAAGCACTCGCCGCGCCCGAACGCGCCCACGGCCTCGCGGACGGCGGACTCGTACAGCTCGGCGACCTCGTCCAGCGTGCGGGCGACCTTCAGGCCGCGCCCGCCGCCGCCGAACGCCGCCTTGATCGCGATGGGCAGGCCGTGCTCCTCGGCGAACGCGACGACCTCGTCCGCGCCGGAGACCGGGTCCTTGGTGCCGGCGACCAGGGGTGCGCCGACCTTCTGCGCGATGTGCCGGGCCTGCACCTTGTCGCCGAGCGCGGTGATCGCGGCGGGCGGCGGGCCGATCCAGGTCAGCCCGGCGTTCTGCACGGCCGCGGCGAAGTCGGCGTTCTCCGCGAGGAACCCGTATCCGGGGTGGACGGCGTCCGCGCCGGACTCGGCGGCGATCTTCAGCAGCTTCTCGATGTCCAGGTAGCTCTCGGCGGCCGTCTGCCCGCCCAGGGCGAACGCCTCGTCGGCGACCCGAACGTGCAGCGCCTCCAGATCGGGCTCGGCGTACACCGCCACACTGGCCAGCCCCGCGTCGCGGCAGGCACGGGCGATACGGACCGCGATCTCGCCGCGGTTGGCGATCAGGACTTTGCGCACGTGGGTCTCCTCCTCGAACCTCGCAGGCAGTCTAGATAACCGCCCTCGCAGGGTTTCGTAAGGGCCTCCTTATGGGGGATCCGGTCCCGGGCAGCGGGACGTGTCCCCGGGGCCGCGGGCCTTCGTGCGGAAGCGGGTCCGCGGACACTCGGGCAGGTGTACTCTCGGCTCGGATCTTGCTCGCCCACGATCAGCGGGAGAGGCCCATGGTTCGCCCGTGGCCCCGGGCCGGCCTGGCGGTCGTCCTGGCCGCCTGCCTGCTGGCGCCCTCGTCCACCGTGCGCCGGGACGACCCCGTCGTGGAGGACTACGTCACCGAGCAGCTCACGGTTGCCGCGAACACGTACCTGCAGCGCCGCTCCCAGGCCCTCGTGCAGAAGCACGACCGTGACCCGCGGACCACCCCCACGGAGGTCCTCGGCGTGCAGATCTCACCGAGGCTCGTGCGGTCCCAGGAACGGGCCGTCCGCGAACTGGAGGCCCGCAACCGCGCTCCGGTGGCGGGCGGCCCCGCCTACACCGGCGCCCGCACCCGCCTGGACGACGGGCACGCCGTCCGGAGCGGGGACCGCATCATGCTGGAGGCGGTGGAGCACACCGAGATGCGCTACGGCAGAGGCAAGGTCACCCAGTCGGTGCGGCGCCGGTTCGACTTCCGGGCGCGGGGCGAACAGCTGATCATGGTCGGCGAGCGCGTCCTGGACCCCGGCGCGCACCCGGTGAACGACCCGGTCGACGACGGCCGCTGACCGTCCGCGCTTTCCTTCGCATTGGCGAGCGAACCCGCTCTGATAATTCTTTGACGGCCAGTAATTATGTTGGTCACAATCCGTGTGCCACCGCCCGGATGGCCACATCCGGACAGGCCGGGATGGTCGGAATGTGGCCGTTTCGGGGGCCGATTCGTGGTGTGCCGCTGGCCCGATGTGATCGGTAAGGCGTAAGCTGACGCCATTCCCGCTGTGGTATCCGAAACGTCCCAGCGGGCAGCGACGAAAGGGCCGGAGCGATGGGCGGAAAGCGCGGCGCCGGCATCGGGGACGCCATCCGCTGACCCCGCCCCCACGAGCCGCGGGTCCCGGCCCATCCCCCCGAGGCCGGGACCCGCATCCATGTCCGGCGCGCCCGGTCAGTCCGCGGACGCCGGCGGGAGGGCCACCTGGATCCGGGTGGTGACGCCGCCGGCGACGAAGAGGCCGCGGCCGGTGGGGCCGCCCAGCGGCGCGTCGCCGGGCAGGCGGAGACCGAACAGCTCACCGTCGTCCGGGGAATCGACCGACAGCAGGACGCCGGAGCGGGAGCGGCGGACGCCGGAGAGGAAACCACGGCCACCGCGCCCCAGATCGCCTGTCGTGCCGCCGACGACGACCGCGTGCTCGCCTTCACGGGCGGTGCGGAGAACATCGAGGAGGGCGTCGTCCAGGCCGGTCCCGTCGAGGAGTTCGGCGTCGTCCACCACGACGGCGTAGCGGTGCTCGTCGCCGACGGCCCGTTCGAGGTCACCCGCGTCGGGACCGGACGTGAGCACACCGAGGACACCCGGCCGGCCCGACAGCAGGCGCAGTGGCGAGCGGCGCGGCGTGACCAGCACGACCGGCACCAGGCCGCCGCCCACCGCCGGATCGAGCAGCGAGTGGACGATCGTCCGCAGCGTCGTGGAACGCCCGGACCGGGGCGGGCCGGCGACGGCGAACCCCGGCCCCTCGTTCAGCAGGTCGACGCCGACCGGGGCGAGCATGTCCCCGCCGACGCCGACGAGGGCCCACAGGGCCGACGGGGCGAGGAAGTCCGGATCGAGCGACATCGCCTCCCGGTAGGTGACCCTGACCGGCAGCTCGTCCACGCGCAGCGGGCGCCGTCGGCGTGGCAGCCGGCCGTAGCGGGACACGCACGCGCGGGCGATCTCCTGGAGGACGGCGACCTGGGAGCCGGCGGACGGATCGTCTCCCAGCAGGGCGATCTGCGACTCGCGGGGCGGTGCGCCGGGGGCGGTGGATTCGAGCGCCCGCCCGGGCGGCATCGCGGCGGGGATCCGCGTGTCGTGGAGGCCATCGTGGCCGTGGTCGTCCGGGCCGCCCATGCTGAGGACGAGGCGGCGGTCGAAGACGGTGGAGATCTGCCCGCCGAGGCCGGAGTGGTCGCCGGTGAACACGGCGCGGAGGCCGGCGGCGGCGCCCTCGCGCAGCAGCCGGACGGCCTGGTCGACGAGCCGGCCGTGGTCGTGGTGCTCGAACGCGCCGAGGAAGCCGTCCCAGCCGTCGAGAAGGAGCACCATCCAGGGGAGGCGGTCGGTGGCGGCGACGGCGGCGCGCTGCTCGGCGAGGGACGCGAACCCGGCCTCGGCGAGCAGCCGCCGCCGGCGTGCGACCTCGGCGGTGAGGGCGGTGAGGAGCCGCTCGCAGCGGTCGGCCTGGTCGCGGGTCACCACGGCGCCGCAGTGCGGCAGGGAGATCAGCGGGACCAGCGCGTTCGCGCCGCAGTCGATCGCGTACAGGTGCGCGTCGTAGGGGGAGCAGGCGCCCGCGAGGGAGCCGGCGATGGTGCGCAGCGCGGTGGAGCGCCCCGACCGGGCGGACCCGGCGAGATACAGGTGCCCGCCGGACGCGAGGTCGAGCGTCAGCTCCTCGCGGCCCTGGACGGCGGGCAGATCGGTGACGCCGAACGGGATCGGCGGGACGTCGACGACGGAGCCCCCGGCGGCGGTGCGGGGTGCGAGCGCGAGCCGCTCCGGCAGCGGGTTCAGCCAGGGCGACGGCTGCCGGGCGACACCTGCTCGGCGGGCGGCCTCGTCGATCGCCTGGACCAGGACGCCCAGGTCGGTGGCCGGCGCCTCGTCGTCGGCGGGCTCGCGGGGGCCGGGCAGCGGGTGGCCGAGGCCCTGCCAGGGCATGGGGTGGACGGTCGGCTCGCTAGAGGCGCCGCCGGTCCCGGGCCGGCGGCCGACGACGCGCGCGGTCTGGACGGCATGCGGTGACGACGTGCCGGAGCGGATGTAGCAGCGTCCAGGCGTCGCCTTGGAGATCCGGGCGGCCTCGGGTGAGTCCAGGACGCCGGTGGACTCGTCCGGGTCGGCGACGCGCAGCGCGACGCGCAGGTCGCTGCCGGCGCGGACGTCGGCGGTCACGTCCTCGGCGGGTCGCCGCGTGGCGAGGATCAGGTGGACACCGAGGGACCGGCCCCGGCGGCCGATGTCGACCAGCCCCGCGACGAAGCCGGGCAGTTCGGTGACCATGGCGGCGAACTCGTCGATGACCAGCACGAGACGCGGGACCGGCGGCAACCCCGGCTCGGCGGGACGCAGGTCGTTGTAACCGTCGAGGTCCTTGGCACCCGCGTCGAGGAGAACCTCCTCGCGGCGGCGGAGTTCGGCCGCGAGCGACTCCAGCGCGCGTTCGGTGGCGTGACCGTCCAGGTGGGTCACCATGCCGACCGTGTGGGGGAGTTGCGCACAGTCCTTGAACGTGGTGCCGCCCTTGTGGTCGATGAGGAGGAACGTCATCTCGTCCGGCCGGTTCGCTACGGCAAGTGACGCGATGAGCGTCCGCAGAAGCTCCGACTTGCCCGCGCCCGCAGTACCCGCGACGAGACCGTGGGGCCCGTCCGTGCGCAGGTCGATCTCGTAGAGGCCGCCTGAACTCAGCCCGATGGGCACCCGGGTGGCACGCCCGCCCGTCCGGCTCCACGACCGGCGGACGTGCTCGGCGGTGGGTTCCGGCATGTCGAGGAGGTCGAGAAGCCGCACCTCGGCGGGAATCGGGTCTCCGGCGTCCTCGCGGGACACGTCCCGGAGGGGGGCCAGCGCCCGCGCCACCCGGTCGGACCAGGTCACGGACACCTGGTCGGCCAGCACAGGACCGATGGATTCCAGCCCCTGCCCTTGAAGCCGGATCATCGAAGGTTTCCGCGGGTCCCATGTGGCGACCGCGTCGCACTCTTCGGGGAGCAGGTGCTCCTCGTCTTCGATGCAAATGGCGTAGAGGCCGTATTCGGCGCCTCGTGAAAGGAGCATCGGCATCCCCGGGATGCGACGCAACGCGCGCGCGCCGTCCAGCACGATGAGGACGTTGTAAGGGACGGACTCGGCGCTTTCCGCCGCGCGCCGCCGCTCCGTCACGCGGATCGCCAGCTCGGTGACGCGGTGCGCCGCCGATTCGGGGTCGGTGCCGACGAGCGCCACGCAGTCCTCGCCCTCGCGCGGCGCGCAGTGCGGCAGCCAGCGCACCCAGTTCCACTCGTCCCCGGCGTGCCGGTCGGCGGACAGGACGACGATGGCCAGATCGCGCGGGCTGTGCAGGGCGGCGGCCTGCGCGACCATCCAGCGGGCCAGGGCCCGGGACGCGTGCCGCGGCCCGGCCAGCCCGACGACGCCCGGCTCCGCCAGCGGCAGCGCCACCGGGACCCGCCGCGCCACCGGGACCTCGATCGGGGTGTCGCCCATCAGCTCGATGCGGGCGGGCAGGTCGGCGAGGCCGAGCCGCAGGTGCAGGACGTCCGGGTCGTCGCGGCGACGTTCCCACAGGCGGCGCCGCGGTCCGGTCGCGGTCAGCAGCACCTCGGCGGGGTCGGGATGCAGCGCGCGGCGCTCGGCCTCGTCCTCGCGCTGGAGCCGTTCCAGCTCGCCGCCGAACTCGCCGGCCTCCCGGTGGTACTCCTTCAGCGCCTTCTTGTACGACGTGCGTCCGTGCGCACCGAACAACCGGAGCCGCGGATTCGGTTCCGGACGTTCCGGGATGGTCAGCGTCCGGCGGCGCCCCGGCGGTCTCGGCCGGGGCGGACGGTCGAACGCGAGCCCGCCCTCCGGCAACGGCTCAAGATGGGTGTCGGGGGCCGAGCTCTGTGCGAGGATCAGCACACTGGATCCGACCGAGAGCATCGCGCCCATCGGCCATGTGGTCTTCGCGCCGAGCGGCGTCCCGTCCAGCGCCGCGGCGCCTTGCATCGTCATCGCGGACGCCTCGACCTGGACGGCGTCGCGACCGACCGTGATCCGCAGCGACCGGGCCGGGACGGACGGATCGTCCAGCACCACGTCCACGTCGCCGCCGGACCCGATCGTGCTGACGCCGAGGCCGAGCCGGTGCACCGATCCGGCCGCCGGGCCGCCGGCGACGCGCACCTCGACCAGCCCGGTCGGCTCGGCGAGCACGGTGGCGGCGGCGCCGCTCCGCTCGACGGCCACGACGGCGCCGTCCCGCAGTTCCTTCACGGCGAGGGCCTGCGGGTCCAGCATCCGGCCGTTCATCCAGAGGGCCCTGTGCGTGCCGCCCCGGGAGCGCAGGGCGCTGCCGGAGTAGCGCGGCGCCGGGAGGAGGGGGCGTCCGTCCAGGATGGCGGCGAGCGACCGGGCGACCCCGTCCACGGTGACCTCGGAGTCGGCGTTCAGCACGACGTCGCGGGGACCTTCGCCGGTCAGCGCCGTGAACGAGATCCGCATCCGCTCAGCTTAGTTACCCGCGCCCCGCGCCACCCGGGATGCCGCGACGACGGTCCTGAGAGCGCCGTCCATCGGCGTCGGAGCCATCCCGAAGGTGGACTGGAAGGCGGAGGAGTCCAGGACGTACGGGCTGTCGAACTGGTACCTGGTCTCGCGCAGCGCCTTGGCCATCGGCGAGAACAGCCCCGCCGCGACGAAGACGGCGCGCGGCACCTCGAAGATGCGCGGGGCCGGCGCCCCGGCGATCCGGCACAGCCGCTCGCCGACCTCCCGCGTGGACACGGCCGGCCCGGTCGGGACGTGCCAGGGCCGCCCCCACGCGCGCTCGTCCGTCCCGGCGATGGCGAGGGCCTCCGCGACGTCCGGCAGGTACGTCCAGGAGTGCGGGATGGACGGGTCGCTGAAGTACGGGACGCGCTTGCCCGCCAGCAGCGGCCGCACGAACCGCGTCTCCCCGACGTATGCCTGGTCGGTGCTCCCGGGGCCGTAATAGTCGGACCCCCGCAGCTCGGTGGCCCTGATCCGTCCCGCCTTGTGCGCGGCGAGGGCGTCCTCCCACATCTTCGCCCGGACCCGTCCCTTGACGCCGGTCGCGGCGAGCGGCAGGTCCTCGGTCATCGGCCCGTCGACGGGCCCGTACCCGTAGAGGTTGCCCAGGATCACCAGCACCGCGCCGGTGTCCTCGGCGGCGCCCAGGAAGGACGCCGCCATCGGCGGCCAGTCCTGCACCCAGCGGTGGTAGCGCGGGTTCACGCAGTTGTAGAGGGTGTCGGCGCCCTTGGCGATCCGCGTGATCCGCGCCTGGTCGGTGACGTCGGCCGCGATGCGCTCGACGCCCTCCGGTCCCGACCCCGACCGGGTCACGACGACGACCTCGTGCCCCTGTTTGGTCAGCCGCTCGGCGAGGTGCGCCCCGACCTGCCCGGCTCCGACGATCACGTGCTTGCCCATGGTTCTCTCCTCGGTCGTGAGCCTCGTTGTCTCAGTGCTCTGTTTCGAGAGCAATGCTCTCCTTTGAGAGCGACCATGTCAAGAGCAGTGCTCTCGATTCAGTGCGTCGCTCTGCTAGGATCCGGCCATGAGCGCTGGTCGTACGGCACGGGAACGGGTCCGAGCGGAACTGACCCGGGAGATCACCGAGATCGCGAAGCGGCAGCTGGCCACCGAGGGCGCGGCGGGGCTGTCGCTGCGCGCGGTCGCCCGCGAGATGGGCATGGTCTCGTCGGCGATCTACCGCTACTTCCCCAGCCGCGACGACCTCCTCACCGCGCTGATCATCGACGGCTACAACGCGGTCGGCGAAGCGGTCGAGCGCGCCGAGGCCAAGGCCGGGAACGACGACTACGCTGGGAGATGGCTCGCCGTGTGCGGCGCCGTCCGCGCCTGGGCGCTCGCGCATCCGCACGAGTACGCGCTGCTGTACGGGACGCCCGTCCCCGGCTACGAGGCGCCGCAGGACACCGTCCCCGCCGCCTTGCGCGACACGATCGTCCTCGCGCGGATCGTCGCCGAGGCGCACGCGGCGGGGGCGCTCGACCCCGCGGGGCCGTGCCCGCCGACGCCGCCCTCGATCGCCGCCGACATGGCCCGCGCCCGCGCCATGCTCCCCATGGACGCCCCGGACGACGTCATAGCCAGGGCCTTCACCGCCTGGGCCGCTTTGTACGGGACGGTCAGCTTCGAATTGTTCGGGCAATTCGACAACGTGATCGAGGAGCGGGACGCTTACTTCGACCACACCATGATCCTCCTCGGCCGCCTCGTCGGCCTGTAGCCCCCGCCCCGGGCGGCGTCCGGAACCGTCCACGATAGGGTCAGTGACGCATGTGACTGGTGGTAAGTAGTCATGTGGCCGATGAATTCGCAGGTCATCGCGGTGTGCCGGGATATGGGGCGGCTTCACTCCACCGAATCCATTGACGTGGCCTCACCGCCCCCGCAAGCATGGATCGCTCGGTGACGTGGAAGATCCCGCGCGGCGGGGTCCGCGGGAGGGCGGGAAGGAGCGCGTGGGCAGCGCGATGAAGTCCAACCAGTCGACCATCTCGGGGGGTGGCGCGGCGGGCTCGTCCGGCGGGACGGCGGGGCTCGGCCGGTCCGGGCTCGGCACCTCCGGCGGGCAGCGGCTCCCGGCGTCCCCGCGCGAGCGGAAGCCGGCGCTCGCCGCCCTGGCGGTGCTCCTGATCCTTGGCGGCGCCCTCGCCAGCGCCTATCTCGTGATGGCGAGCGGCGAACGGGTGTCGGCGATCCGGATCGCGCAGCCGGTCGCGGCCGGGCAGCGCATCCCGCCGGGCGCCCTCGAAGAGGTCCAGGTCGGCGACACCGGGATCCAGTACCTCAGCTGGTCGGAACGGGAGAAGGTGACCCGGCATTTCGCGGCCGTCCCGCTGGTGAAGGGCGCGCTGCTGACCAACGGCATGATCAGCCCGCTGGACACCCCCGCGAAGGGGCGCCTCGTCGTCGGCCTCGCGCTCAAACCGGGCCAGCTGCCGGCCGGCGGGCTCAGCGGCGGCAAGCACGTCACCCTGTTCGCGGTCGGCGGCACGACGGACGGCGGGCCGCGCGCCGGAACCGTCCTCGCGCAGGACGCGATCGTGCTGAACGTCGGCACCGGGGACGCCGGCGGCCCGACCAGGCTCCGGTCCGAGCTGACCAACGTGGACGTCGCCGTCCTCCCGGCGGACGCGGCGCAGGTGACGCAGGCGGCCTCCGCCGGGACGGTCGCGCTCGCGCTCATCCCGGACGGGACGAAGGTCGCCGTGCCGCCCGCGAGCCCGCAGAAGCCGGCCAAGCAGAACGGCGGCACCGGCGGTGTCGAGCCCGTCCCCAGCAGCGGCCAGGGCACGGGCGGCACCGGCACACCGGGCCCAGGTACGGGCGGTAACTGACGGTGGCACTCATCGCGCTCGCGGCCGACAAGGGGGCGCCGGGCGTCACGACCGCGGCGGTCGCGCTCGGCGCCGTGTGGCCGCGCCCCGTGCTGGTCGCGGAGTGCGACCAGGCGGGCGGCGACCTCGTGTACCGGCTGCCCGCCGCGGCCCCCGCGGACGGCGACGCGGACGGCGGGATGCTCAACCCGTCCCGCGGGCTGCTCAGCCTCGCCGCGACCGCCCGCCGCGGGCTGCGTCCCGACCAGATCGCCGAGCACTGCCAGCGGCTCGTCGGCGGCCTCGACGTGCTCGTCGGCCTCACCAACGCCGAGCAGGCGCAGGCGATGACGTGGCTGTGGGGGCCGCTCGGCCGGGCGTTCGCCGGCCTCGCCCCCGTGGACGTGATCGCCGACTGCGGGCGGCTCGGCGCGGGCAGCCCGCTGATCGAGCTGATGCGCGAGGCCGACATGGTCGTGCTGCTCACCCGCGCCACCCTGGAGCAGGTCGCCCACCTGCGTGAACGCGTCGCCGCGCTGACGTCGGAGCTGCGCGGCGGCCCGCCCGTCGGGGTGCTCGTGCTCGCCGACCCGCGCGACTACCGCGGCTCGATCGCCGAGGTCGACCGGATCCTCGCGGGCGTGCGCAACCGGGCCCTGGACACCGCGCAGGGGCCCCCGCCGCCGGACGTGACCGTCCTCGGCGGGCTGGCCCTCGACCCGAAGGGCGCCGACCTGCTGTCCGGAAGCTGGGGCGGGCGGCTGGACCGCTCGCTGCTCATCCGGTCGGCGCGGGAGGTCGCGGGCGAGCTCGCCGGGCGCCTCCCGGGGGCGCCCGCGGGGCGGCGGGACGTCCCGCCGCCGGCACCGCCCGCCGAGGCGCCGCCGCCGTCCACACCGACGTCCGCGCCGCCCGGTGCCCGGCCGCCGCACGTCCCGGCCGGCGGCGGAACCGAGGAGGGGAGGCGCTAGATGGACCACGGCCTCGTCAAACGCCTCCGCCAGGAGGTCGGCGACCGGCTGGCGCAGCAGCGCCGGCTCGACGCCGCGAACGGGCTGGCGCAGATGTCCGGTGAGGACGAGCGGCAGTTCGCCCGCGCGCTCATCGGCCAGGTGCTGGAGGAGTTCGCGCGCGGCGAGATCACCTCCGGGCGCCGTCCGCCGAACGCCGAAGAGGAGGAGGCGCTCGCCGCCGGGGTGCACGCGGCGCTGTTCGGCGTCGGCCGGCTCCAGCCGCTGCTCGAAGACCCCGAGATCGAGAACATCGACATCAACGGCTGCGACCGCGTGTTCATCGGCTACGCCGACGGCCGCGAGGTGATGGGCGAGCCGGTCGCCGAGAGCGACGAGGAACTGGTCGAGCTGATCCAGATCCTCGCCGCCTACAGCGGGCTGTCGTCGCGGCCGTTCGACACCGCGAACCCGCAGCTCGACCTGCGGCTCCCGGACGGCTCGCGGCTGTCGGCCGTGATGGACGTGACCGTCCGGCCCGCCCTGTCGATCCGGCGCGCCCGCCTCGGCAAGGTGTTCCTCGCCGACCTGGTCGGCAACGGCACGCTCACGCAGGAGATCGGCCACTTCTTCCGCGCCGCCGTGCAGGCCCGCAAGAACATCATGATCGCGGGCGCGACGAACGCGGGGAAGACGACGCTGCTGCGCGCGGTCGCGAACGAGATCCCGCAGCACGAGCGCCTCATCACCGTCGAGCGCGCCCTCGAACTCGGCCTGGACGCCTTCCCCGAGCTGCACCCGAACTGCGTCGCGTTCGAGCAGCGGCTGCCGAACTCCGAGGGGCAGGGCGCGATCTCGATGGCGGAGCTCGTCCGCCGGTCGCTGCGCATGAACCCGTCCCGCGTGATCGTCGGCGAGGTGCTCGGCGACGAGATCGTCACGATGCTGAACGCGATGACGCAGGGCAACGACGGCTCGCTGTCCACGATCCACGCGAACTCGTCGGTGGAGGTGTTCAACCGCGTCGCGACCTACGCGATCCAGTCGGAGGAGCGGCTGCCCATCGAGGCGACCCACATGCTCATCGCGGGCGCGATCGACTTCGTCGTGTTCATCGAAAAGCAGAACGACTACGCCTCCGGGGGGCGGCTGCGCCGCTACGTGTCCAGCGTCCGGGAGGTCACCGGCGTGGACGGCCGGGTCCTGTCGTCGGAGGTGTTCGCGCTCGGCCACGCCGGGTACGCGGTGCCCTCGGCGCCGATCGCCTGCGTCGCCGACCTCGCGGAGCACGGCTACGACCCGTCCGCCGGAGGTGCCTGGTGACCGGGGGGAGCGGATGATGTACACGCCGGACATGCTCCTCGCGGTCCTCATGGGCGCGGTCACGGGCGGCGGGTTCCTGCTGCTCGCCGTCGCGCTGCGCGGGCTGCCGCCGCGCGCGAAGCCCGCCCGGGGCCGCAGCCGCGAGGACCTGGTCCGCACCCTCACCACCCGCACCGCCGTGGCCGTCATCGTCGGCGTCGTCGTGCTGATCGTGACGCGCTGGCCGATCGCCGCCGCCGGGACGGGCGCGCTCGTCCTCGCCTGGAACGGGCTCGCCGGCGGCGCCGCCGAGGAACGCCGCGGCATGGCGCGCCTGGAGGGCCTCGCCGGCTGGACGGAGTCGCTCCGCGACACCATCGCCGGCGCCGTCGGCCTCGAACAGGCCATCCCCGCCTCGCAGCGCGCCGCCGCGCCCGCGCTGCAGCAGCCGCTGCGGGGCCTCGTCGACCGGCTGCACACCCGCGTTCCGATGCCGGAGGCGCTGCGCCGGTTCGCCGACGACATCGACGACCCGTCCGCCGACCTGGTGATCGCCGCGCTGATCCTCAACGCCAAGCTCCGCGGCCCCGGCCTGCGCGACATGCTCGGCGCGCTCGCGAACTCCGCCCGCGCCGAACTGGACATGCGGCGCCGCGTGGAGGCCGACCGGCGTGCCACCCGGCGCAGCGTCCGGATCGTCGTCGCGGTCTCCGTCGGGACGGCCTTGGCCCTCGCCGTGTTCAACCACTCCTACGTCGAGCCGTACGACGACGTCCTCGGGCAGCTCGTCCTGTGCGTCGTCGTGGCGCTCTACGGGGCCGCGTTCCTGTGGCTGCGCCGGCTCTCGCGGTACGAGCTGCCGGGACGGTTCCTGAGCGAGTCGCGCAAGGCCGTCCAGCCCGGCGTGCCCGGCGAGGTGCCGAGCACGGTCGCCGGCTGGCAGGGCAAGGGCGCCGCCGACCAGGGCAAGGGCACGCAGGAACTGCCGCTGCGCGGCCGCCACACCATGGACGCGGGAGGGGGGAGCACGCCGTGAACGGTGCGATGATCGCGGGTGCGGTCGTCGGCCTCGGCCTGTACGTGCTCGTCCGGGCGCTGTTCCCGCCGCGTCCCGGCCTCGCCGCGCGGATGGCCGCGCTCGACGCCGCCCGCCGGCGCGACCTGGAGGAACAGCAGGCCGGCCGGATGTCCCCGACGCTGGAGCGGGTCGGCGGCATGCGCGCCCGGGTCGGGCGGGAGCTGGCGCGGTTCTATGAGTCGCGCGGCTGGCGGCTGCGGTCGGTCCGCGCCGACCTCGCGATCACCGAGCGGTCGCTGGAGGCGTTCCTCGCGACGAAGTTCCTGCTGCCCGCCGCCGCGCTGCTGTTCATCCCGTTGATCGTCGCCTACTTCACGCTGCTCGGGCTCGGCTCGTCCGTCGCCGTCCCGGCGTGGATCTGCGTGCTGTTCGCCGCGCTGTTCTTCTTCTTCCCCGACATGCAGCTCCGGCAGGAGGCGCAGTCCCGGCGGCAGGACTTCCGGCACGTCGTCGGCGCATTCCTCGACCTCGTCTCGATGAACCTCGCCGGCGGACGCGGCGTCCCCGAGGCGCTCATGACCGCCTCGAACGTCGGCGAGGGCTGGGCCATGCACCGCATCCAGGACGCCCTGGCCAACGCGCGCATCACCGGGCAGACGCCCTGGCAGGCCCTCGGCCGGCTCGGCGAGGAGCTCGACATCGCCGAGCTGCGCGACCTCGCCGGGGCGCTCGCGCTCGTCTCCGACGACGGCGCGCAGATCCGCAAGTCGCTCGCCGCCCGCGCCGCGTCGATGCGCAGCCGCGAACTGTCGGAGCTGGAGGGCAAGGCCGGTGAGCGCTCCCAGTCGATGCTCATCGCGCAGCTGTTCCTGTGCGCCGGCTTCCTGATCTTCCTCGCCTACCCGGCGCTCATGCGGGTGCTCGCCTCATGACGTCCCGTACCCGCCCGTTCGCCCCCCTGGAGGTTTCACGATGAATCCGCTCAATCCCCTGAACGACCCTGCGATCGTCTACCTGCGCGCCATGGTCGGCGCCCGGCTGGCACGGCTGCGGTCCGACGAGGAGCGCAGCCGGGGCGCGTCCGCGATCGAGTGGGCGATCATCACCGCGATCCTCGCGCTGATCGCGATCACGATCGGCGCGGTGATCCAGAAGAAGATCCAGGACAAGGCCAACAGCATCAACACGGGCTGACCGCCATGCGGTCCAGCGAACCCGGTCTCAAATCCGATGCCGGAGCCTCGTCGATGGAGTGGGCGCTGCTCACCCCGATCCTCATCCTGGTGATGCTCGTCGTCGTGCAGTTCGCCATGGTGTTCCACGCCCGGCACGTCGCGCTCGCCGCGGCGCAGTCGGGCGCGCGCGTCGCGCGCACCTCCCCGGTCGGCGGCGGGTGGCAGGGCGCCGCGACCACGAAGGCGGCCGGGAGCGTCCGCGAGATCGGGCCGGACCTGCTCAGCGGGCTCCAGGTCACGGCGGGAGAGGACAACGACGAACGCTGGGTCGAGGTCAGCGGGGAGGCGGTCCAGGTCGTCCCGTTCATGACGTTCCACGTGTCGCAGCGCTCGCAGGGGCCGATCGAGTGCTTCCGCCCCGACGTGGGCGCGGGAACGTCCTGCCAGCGGGGGGCCGGGCAATGAAGGTCCGTGGCGTCGTGCCCGCCGCCGAGCGCGGTTCGATGTCGCTGGAGATGGTGCTCGTCACGCCGATCTTCATCGCGTTCCTGCTGTTCCTCGCCGGCGCGGGACGGATGGTGGACGCCAAGAGCCAGGTGGACGGTGCCGCGCGGGACGCCGCAAGGGCCGCGTCCATCGCGCGCAGCGCCGGCTCCGCGCAGGGCCTCGCCGCCGACACCGCCGCCGCCGGCCTGCGGGGGACCGACTGGTGCGCGGGCGGCCCCAGCGTGCAGACCGACGTGTCCGACTGGGGGCCGGGCGGACGCGTCGGAGTGACCATCACCTGCGACGTCGACCTCGGTGACCTCGCGTTCATCGGGCTGCCCGGCAGCAAACGGCTCCAGGGCCATGCGATCGCCCCCGTCGACACCTTCAGCTATCGCGGGACCGACGACGTACCGGGAGACGAGCCATGACGGCCGGACGGGACCGCGGCACGAAGGCCGGACGGGGCCGCGGCACGGCGGGCGGGCGGGACCGCGGCACGATCGCGATGTACACGGTGCTGTTCACGCCGGTCGTCCTCCTGCTCGCCGGGCTGCTCGTGGACGGCGGCCTCGCCATCCACGCGCGGCAGCGCGCCGCTGACATGGCCGAGCAGGCGGCCCGGGCCGGGGCCGACCAGATCGACACCGACGAACTGCGCGAGACGGGCCGGCCCGTCATCGATCCGGGTCGGGCCCGTGCGGCGGCGTGCGACCTGCTCGCGTCCTACGGCGACCAGGTCACTTCGTCCCAGTGCGACGCCGACGAGCAGGAGGTCGCCGTCACCGTGCAGATCAGCGTGCGGCCGCAGCTTCTCGGGATCATCCCCGGCTTCGGCGAGTTCCACCTGACCTCCAGCGCGACCGCCCGTCCCGTCACGGGAGGCCCGGGGGGAGACAACCCGTGAGGTTCCGCGAGAACGGATCTACGATGAGGACGACGTCCGGGGACCGGCGAACGGCAGGGGCGCGATGGTGACGCGGCAGCGGCAGAGGACGCCCGTCCGGGTGAACGGGCATCGCAGCGCGGGCGACGTGCTGGCAGGGATCGGCGCGCTCATCGCGCTCGCCGCGCTGATGGTCGGCGTCCCGTTCGCGCTGCTCACGATCTTCGGTTCACCGCTGCCGGACCATCTGCCCTCGGCGTCCGACCTCACCCACCGCGTGGGGCCCGGCTCGCTGATCGCGATCCTCGTCGCGCTGGTGTGGCTCGCCTGGCTCCAGCTCGCGGTGTGCGTGGTCGTCGAGGTGTACGCGGGGATCCGCGGCGTCGGGGTGCCCGCGCGGGTGCCGCTCGCGGGCGGGACGCAGTCCCTCGTGCACCGGCTCGTCGTGGCGGCGATGCTGCTGTTCACCGCGACCACCGCGATCATGCCGGCGTTCTCCGGCGGCGGGCTGTCGCAGCGCCCGGCGGCCGTGCAGCTCCAGCCGCAGTCGCAGGAGTTCCAGCGGCTCCCGGACGCGCCGGAGCGTCCCGCCGCCGAGCCGGTCGCCGTGGAGCTCAGCGCGAACACGGTCGAGAAGGCGGCCACCACCAAGATCTACCGGGTGCATCCGCCGGAGGGCCGGCACCACGAGAGCCTGTGGGAGATCGCCGAGAAGTGCCTGGGCGAGGGACGCCGCTACAAGGAGATCTACTCCCTCAACAAGGGGCACATCCAGCCGGACGGGACGCGGCTCACGATCGCGAGCCTGATCCGTCCGGGCTGGATCCTGGAGATGCCGGCGGACGCCAAGGGCGCGCAGGTCGTCCCCGTGAAGGACCTCGACGAATACTTCCGGTACGGGCACGCCGTCCCGGAGAAGCCCGCCAAGCCGGAGAAGCCGCAGCAGCCCGCCCCGCCGGAGGCCCAGCCGCCCGCGTCGCAGCCCCCGGCGTCGCAGCCTCCGGCGTCACAGGCCCCGCCCACCACACCCAAGCCGTCGGTGTCGCAGCCGCCCGCCTCCCAGCCGCCCGCGTCACAGCCCCCGGCATCGCAGCCTCCGGCGTCCCAGGCTCCGCCCGCGGCGTCCCCGGCGCCCGCACCGCGGCAGAGCGAGCCGCAGAAGTCCGAGCCGCAGAAGTCCGAGCCCGCGCACCCGCCGGCGCACGGCGGGCCGTCCGGCGAGATGGGCGGCGACGCCGGCAGCGGCGGCGCCGAGGTCCCCGGCAAGGGCGCGCAGCACGAGGAGACCGGCGGCACGCTGGACATCGGCTGGCCGCACGGCCTCGCGGCCGCGTCGCTGCTCGCCGCCGGGCTGCTCGGAGTGCTCGGCCGGCGCCGCCGCGCCCAGATGTGGCGGCGCGCGTTCGGCAACATGATCGTCCGGCCGCGGGGGGAGGCCGCCGAGGCGGAGCGGGCGCTGCGGGTCGGCGCCGACGACGACGCGGTGAAGCTGCTCGACCTCGGGCTGCGGCACATGTCGAAGTCCATGGCGGCGGGCGGCCGGGCCATGCCGACCGTCTACGGCGTGCACCTCGGACGCGGCTCCCTCGACCTGTGGATCGCGCCCGCCGACCGGAACCCGCCCGCCCCCTGGCAGGCGTTCGACGACGGCCAGGTGTGGCGGCTGCACGGCGACGCGCTCCCCGGCCTGGAGGCGTCCGACCTCGGGGAAGTCCTCGCCCCCTACCCGGGCCTCGTGTCCATCGGCACCAACGACAACGGCCGCATCCTCGTCGACCTGGAGGCGGCGCACGGACTGATCGCGCTGCGCGGACCCGAGGACACCCGCCGGGCCGTGCTGTCCGCGGTCGCGCTGGAGCTGGCCACCAACCGCTGGTCGGACCACATGCGGATCACGCTCGTCGGGTTCGACGGGGAGCTGGGCGAGGGCCTCGCGGAGATCGCCCCGGACCGCGTCCGGTCCGTCCCGACGCTCGCCGACGCGCTGCCCGAGCTGGAGGGACGCAGCGAGGAGGTGCGGCAGGCGCTCGCCGCGTCCGGCGTCGACTCCGTGCTCACCGGACGCTGCCGCGGCGTGTTCGGCGAGGCGTGGATGCCGCACTACCTGATCATGGCGGACCGGCCCGCCGAGGCCGAGGCGGACCGGCTCGTCGCGCTCGCCCGCACCGGCACCCGGATGGCCGCCGGCTACCTCGTCCCCGGCGACGTGCAGGGCGCCACCTGGACGTGGGACGTCGACGACGCCGGGCGCCTCCAGGCCGGGGTGCTCGGCTTCGACGTCGACGCGCAGCTCGTCCAGGACGACGACTACCGCGGCGTGTTCGAGCTGTTCCGGACGGCCGGCCGGGTCGAGTCCGTCGAGCTCCCCGGCCTCACCGGCGGCGCGGAACCGCCCGCCGCGCAGGAGTCGTCGGTGGACGTCCGGCTGCTCGGCCCGATCGAGGTCGACGCGCCCGGGCCGATGGACGAGAGCCGCCGGGAACTGTGTACCGAGCTGCTGGTGTACCTCGCCGCGCATCCGGAGGGCGTCCACCCGACGGTGCTGTCCGGCGCGATCTGGCCGCGGGGGGTGAGCGCCGGGGTCCGCGACGCGTGCGTGGCCCGCGTGTCGGACTGGCTCGGCCGGGACGCGCGGGGCCGTCCCAACCTGTACTACGACGATCGCGGCCGGATCAGGCTCGGCTCCGAGGTGCGCGTCGACCTGAACGTGTTCCGCTGGCTGGTGTGGCGGTCGGCGGCCGAGCCCGGGTCCGAGACCGCCTACATGGCGTACGCGCTGGACCTCGTCCGCGGCCCGCTCCTCGCCGACCGGCCGCGCGGACGGTACGCCTGGCTCGCCGACCACGACCTGGAGTACGAGGCGCCCGCGCGGGTCATCGACGTCGCGCACCGCCTCGTCGTGCTGCGGCTGGAAGAGGCCGACGCCCGCGGCGCGGTGAGCGCGGCCCGCGCCGGGCTGCGGCTCGCGCCCGAGGACGAGGGCCTCTGGCGCGACCTGCTCCGCGCGACCCACGCGTCCGGCGACGTCGCGCAGGTACAGGTGGTCGTGGACGAGTTGCGCGCCCGCGTTGGACGGGACCCGCTGTTCGACCGCCTCCAGCCCGAGACCGAGGCGCTGGTCGAGGAGCTCCTCCCCGACTGGCACCGCGTCGGCTCGCACTAGCGGTCATCGCCGGCGTCAGCGGTACAGGCCGGTGCCGCCCAGCGAGTAGCGGCCTGGCTGCGGGTGGACGCACAGGTCCACCGGACGGCCGCCGACGTCGACCTTGTGCAGGACGCGGCCCGTGCGCGTGGAGACGGCGTAGACGGCCCCGGCGGGGTCGGCGAGCCACAGCGCCGTCCCGTCCGACGACACCCCGCCCGGCACCGGCGAGCCGCGGCCGGGCAGCGGCCAGCGGGACGCGACCCGCCGCGAACGGAACCCGAGGGCGGTGACGGTGCCGTCGCCGACGACGAACAGCCGGTGCGCGTCCCGGCTGATGGCGAGGCCGCGGGCGCCCGGCGCGGTCGCGACGAACCCCAGCAGGGCGAAACGCCGGGCGTCCACGAACCACACCCCGCCCTTGCGCGCGTCCGCCACGTAGAAGGCGCTGCCATCGGGCGACAGCCGCAGGTCGCCGGGCCGTGCCCCCTCCGGCAGCCGGATCGTTCCGGTGACGCGGCGGTTCGCCAGGTCGACGCGGGCGAGCACACCGGCCGCGGTGCACGTCGCCACCAGCGACGCCCCGTCGAGGGAGAAGTCCGCGTGGCCGGCCGGGCACGGCATCGGCATCGACGCCCTCGCGGCCATCGTGCGCGGGTCGCGGACGCCGATCCGGGACGGCCGTCGCGCGAGGACCAGCGCGTCCTGCCCGTCAGGCGTGAAGTACAGCCCGGTGGGCGCGGTGACCCGGACGGGACGCCCGCGCCTCCCGCCGCGCGGGCCGACCGGGACGAGCGTCCCGTGCGCGGGGTCGGTCACCCACAGCCGCCGCAGATCCCAGGACGGCACGATCCGGGCCGCTGCCGCGCCCGGGTGGAACCGGCCGGTGACCCGGAGGGTGCCGGGGTCGACGACGTCGACGGTCCGGCCGTTCGCGACGTAGAGCCGGGCCGGCATGCCGCGCGCGTTCGGTGCGATCATGCCCGGCCCGGTGGCGGCGTAGACGGGGCCGCCCGCGGGCGCGAGGGGCACCTCGCCGCCGGGCGGCTCGGCCTCCGGGGCGGCGTCGCCGGCGGCCGTCCCGTCCGGGCGGGCCCGCAGGTAGGGCGCGGGGCCGCCGAGCCCGACCACCGGGTCGTCCGGGGAGCCTTCCCCGGGCCGGTAGAACGGGACGGGCGACGCGCACCCGGCCAGCGCGCCGCCGGTCAGCGCGAGGGCCGCGGCGAGCGGAAGCGCGGCGGCCCGTGGTCGTCCTCCATGAGGTCCCATGCACGGCCTCCCCCATCACGGCGGGGACGTTACCGAGTGGCGACGCGCAGTGTCCGGCTAATTGCGAAACGTATTCATCGCGGCCCGCCGAATCAGTCGGATTTGCCGATGCCGATGCCGAACTCGCGGTAGACGCGCTCCCAGAAGCCGTCCCGCAGCCAGGTGCGGGCCTCCTGGTAGGGGCGCAGGGAGCCGCCGAGCTCCTTCTCCGCCTCGATCAGCAGTTCCTTGTCGATGACGGGCGGCAGGATCGGGCCGGGCAGCAGGTCGCGGATGTTGTCCCGGCCCCGCTCGAAGATCCACTTCTGGGCGACGTGCTCGCCGATCTCCAGCATGTGGTCGCGGTCGGGCCCGAGCTTGCCGTCGGACGGCGACGCGGTGGAGTTCATCGACGCGGCCACCGTGGCGGGCGTCACGGCGCCGGGCACCGGGACGGCCGTGCGGGCTGCCGCGGGCGCCGGCTTGACCGGGGGCCGCCCCGCGAAGACCTGGGACGGGGACGGGACGGGGCTCGTCCGGTGCGCGGCGGCCGCGGCGTCCCGCACCGCTGCGGCGGCGCCCGGCACCGGCAGCACCTTGGCCTTGGTGAAGTACGGGCGCAGGAACTCGGCGGGCAGCACCTCGACCGTGTCGGACTCCCACACCAGCCATTCGGCCTGGTTGGAGCCGTGCGTCGGCTCCACGCCCCACAGGTGCACGCGGACGCCGTAGCGCTGCGCGGCCTCCACGGCGGGCAACATGTCCTCGTCGCCGGCCAGCAGCACCGCGTCGGTGATCGCGCGATGCCGGGCGAGCGCCTCGAGGTCGGCACGGAGCTGGGCGTCCACGCCCTTCTGCTGGCCCTGCGCGTTCAGGTTCCCGAGGCGCAGCTTGACCAGCGGAAGGTTGGCGATGACGCGCTGGTCGACGGTCGGCTGCCGCTTCGGCGCCGCGTCGAACCAGTACACCCGGAGCAGCTCGCCGCGCCGCTGCTCGTCGGCGTGGTCGGTCAGCGCCTTGATCAGCTTCTCCGCGGCGACCCGGTACTCCCGGCGGGAGCCGCAGCCGAGCAATAGGGCCCCGGAGGCCGCGTAGAGGTACCCCGCGTCGACGAAGATCGCGTATCGCGCGGGCTGTGGGACGTACTCCGAGGTGGCCATGGCCTTCCACCTTATTCGTGCGAAGCCCTCCGCTGGGCGCGAACCACGGTTACATGTCGCTTCGGACGGCCCGGCGGACCTCGCACGACACGGTCAGCGCCCATCTGGGGGGCGACCCCCCAGACCCCCCGGCCTGCCCCGCTGACCCGCTCCTTCGCTGGCGCTCAGTCGTCGGGTCAGCGGGGCAGGCCGCTGGCGCGCCACGCGCCCGGCCCGTGCGGCGCGATCTCGCCCGCGAACGTGCCCCGGACGAGCCGGGACCGGTCGGCCCAGCGGGACGGCCTCGCCGGGCCGCCGCGGCCCGCGCCGTCCCGGGCCGCGGCGGCCGCGCGGGCGCGGGCGGTCAGCACGGCGACGAGCGCCGCGATCTCCTCCGGGCCCGGTTCGCCGCGGACGACCTGGAGGAACGGCGTGCTGTCGGCGGTCACGAAGCCTCCCGGAAGGCGGTCACAGCGGGATGTTCCCGTGCTTCTTCGGCGGCAGGGTCTTGCGCTTGTCCCGGAGCGCCCGGAGCGCCCGCACGACCTGCCCGCGCGTCTCGGACGGTTTGATCACGTTGTCGATGTAGCCGCGCTCCGCCGCGATGTAGGGGTTGGCGAGCGTGTCCTCGTACTCGGTGATCAGCTCGGCGCGGCGGGCGTCCGGGTCGCCGGCGGCGGCCAGCTCGCGCCGGTACAGGATGTTGACCGCGCCCTGCGCGCCCATCACCGCGATCTGCGCGGTCGGCCACGCCAGGTTGATGTCGGCGCCGAGGTGCTTGGACCCCATGACGTCGTACGCGCCGCCGTAGGCCTTCCGGGTGATGACCGTGACGAGCGGGACGGTCGCCTCGGCGTAGGCGTACAGCAGCTTCGCGCCGCGCCGGATGATCCCGTTCCACTCCTGGTCGGTGCCGGGGAGGAAGCCGGGGACGTCCACGAACGTCAGCACCGGGACGTTGAACGCGTCGCACGTCCGGACGAAGCGGGCGGCCTTCTCGGACGCGTCGATGTCGAGCGTGCCGGCGAACTGCATCGGCTGGTTCGCGACGATGCCGACCGAGTGCCCCTCGACCCGGCCGAAACCGACGATGATGTTCGGCGCGAACTGCGCCTGGACCTCCAGGAACTCGCCGTCGTCCAGCACGTGCTCGATGGCGGTGTGCATGTCGTACGGCTGGTTCGGCGAGTCGGGGATGAGGGTGTCGAGCTCCTCGTCCGCCTCGGTCACGTCCACGGGGACGTCGAACGCGGGCGCGTCGGAGAGGTTGTTCGACGGCAGGTACGACAGCAGCGCCTTGACGTACTCGATCGCGTCGTCCTCGTCCGACCCCTGGTAGTGCGCGACGCCCGACCTGGAGTTGTGCGAGTGCGCCCCGCCCAGCTCCTCCATCGTCACCTCTTCGCCGGTGACCGTCTTGATCACGTCCGGCCCGGTGATGAACATGTGGGACGTCTGGTCGACCATGACGATGAAGTCGGTGATCGCCGGGGAGTACACGGCGCCGCCCGCGCAGGGCCCCATGACCAGCGAGATCTGCGGGATCACGCCGGAGGCGTGCACGTTCCGCTTGAAGATCTCCGCGTACAGGCCGAGCGCGACCACGCCCTCCTGGATCCGCGCGCCGCCGGAGTCGTTGATCCCGATCACC
Organism: Spirillospora sp. CA-128828; assembly: GCF_050945415.1. Lineage (NCBI taxonomy): Bacteria > Bacillati > Actinomycetota > Actinomycetes > Streptosporangiales > Thermomonosporaceae > Spirillospora > Spirillospora sp. CA-128828. The sequence goes on along the minus strand of NZ_CP191986.1, from coordinate 8,543,241 downwards.
GGGCAGCCGGTCTTGACCGCGTGGTCCATGACCTTGCAGATCTTCTCGCCGAAGACCTCGCCGAGGGAGCCGCCGGAGACGGTGAAGTCCTGGCTGAAGACCGCGACCGGGCGGCCGTCCACCGTGCCGTACCCGGTGACGACGCCGTCGCCGTAGGGGCGGTTCTTCTCCATCCCGAAGTTGGTGGAGCGGTGCCGCGCCATCTCGTCGAACTCGACGAACGAGCCGGGGTCGAGCAGCGCGTCGATCCGCTCCCGGGCCGTCATCTTGCCCTTGGCGTGCTGTTTCTCCACGGCGCGCGCCGAACCGGCGTGCACCGCCTCGTACCGGCGCCGCTCCAGGTCCGCGATCTTCCCGGCCGTGGTGTGGACGTCGTAGCCGGCGGGGGGTTCAGGGGCTTCCATCGCCATGCGGGCCAGGGTAACCGGACGCTGATCCGGCGGGTGCGCGCGGGGCCCGTTGACCGGGATGAACGGCGCGAAAACCGGCTCGTTAGGCTTGTGCGGGTGGCTACGAAGACGCGTGACACCTTTCGGCAGGACATGCCCGAACCGCTGCGCCGCGACGTGCGGCTGCTGGGCGCGATGCTCGGAGACTCCCTCGTGGAGTACGGCGGGAAAGGGCTGCTGGACGACGTCGAACGGCTCCGCCACGCGGTGATCGCGGCGCGCCGCGGCGAGGCCGGCATCGAGGAGGTCGCCGCCCTCGCCGACGGCTGGACGCTGGAACGTGCCGGCCAGGTCGCCCGCGCGTTCACCGTGTACTTCCACCTGACGAACCTCGCGGAGGAGCACCACCGCATCCGGACCCTGCGGGAACGCGACACCGGCGGCGCCGTCGCCGGGTCGGTCGCGGCGGCCGTCGAGGAGATCCGCGCGGCCGGCGACGGCAGGCTGGACGGGGTCATCGACGGCCTGGAGTTCCGGCCCGTCTTCACCGCGCACCCGACCGAGGCCCGGCGCCGCGCGGTCGTCACCGCGATCCAGCGGATCAGCGACCTGCTGACCCGGCTGAACGAAGGCCCGGGTGGGAGCGAGCGGGAGGAGATCGAGCGCAGCCTGCGCGAGGAGATCGACCTGCTGTGGCGGACGGCGCTGCGCCGGGGCACCCAGATGGACCCGCTGGACGAGGTCCGCACCGCGATGGCCGCCTTCGACGAGACGATCTTCCGGGTCGTCCCGCACATCTACCGGGCCCTGGACCGCGCCCTCGACGGCGACGGCACCGGCACCCGCCCGCCGAAGGCCCGCCCCTACCTGCGTTTCGGCAGCTGGATCGGCGGCGACCGCGACGGCAACCCCTACGTCACCGCGCAGGTCACGCGGGACGCCGTCATGATCCAGGCCGACCACGTCCTGCGCGCCCTGGAGAACGCGTGCGCCCGGATCGGCCGGGAGTTGACCGTCCACGAGTCGACCACGCCCGCGTCGGAGGAGCTGCTGAACGCGCTCGCCGCCGCGCGCACCGCGCACCCGTCCCGGCTCGCCGAGATGACCAAGCGGTCACCCGGGGAGACGCACCGGCAGTTCCTGCTGTACGCGGCGCTCCGCATCGCCGCGACCAGGGAACGCGACGCCGACCTCGCCTACGCCTCTCCGGACGAACTGCTCGCCGACCTGCGCGCCGTCCAGGACTCCCTCGCCGGCGCGGGCGCCGCCCGGCAGGCGTACGGACGCGTCCAGCAGCTCATCTGGCAGGTCGAGACGTTCGGCTTCCACCTGGCGGAGCTGGAGATCCGCCAGCACTCCGAACTGCACGAGAAGGCGCTGGCGGAGGTCAGGGCGGGCGGGCCGCGCGCTGCCGGTGGGGGGACGACCCCCCACACCCCCCGGCAAGGGCTGAGTGAGATGACCGAGGAGATCCTCGAAACCCTCCGGGTCGTCGCGTGGATCCAGCGGCGGTTCGGCGTCCGGGCCTGCCACCGCTACATCGTGTCGTTCACCCGCTCCGCCGGCGACATCGCCAACGTGCACGAGCTAGCCGCGTCCCTCGGCGACGGCGCGCCCGTCCTGGACGTGATCCCGCTGTTCGAGACCGGCGAGGACCTGGAGCGCGCCCCGGCGGTGCTCGACGGGATGCTGGAGATCCCGGCCGTCCGGCGCCGCCTGGACGACACCGGCCGCCGCCTGGAGGTCATGCTCGGCTACTCCGACTCCGCCAAGCAGCTCGGCCCGGCCAGCGCGACCCTCCGCCTCTACGACACGCAGGAGGCGCTGGCCGCGTGGGCGGCCCGGCACGACGTCAGGCTGACCCTGTTCCACGGCCGCGGCGGCTCGCTCGGCCGCGGCGGCGGTCCCGCCAACCGGGCGATCCTGGCCCAGGCGCCGGGCTCGGTCGCGGGCCGCTTCAAGGTCACCGAGCAGGGCGAGGTCATCTTCGCCCGCTACGGGCACACCGAGATCGCCAAGCGGCACGTCGAGCAGGTGACCAGCGCCGTCCTGCTGGCCTCGACGGACGCCGTCCAGGACCGTGCCCGTGAGGCCGCCGCCCGCTTCCGTCCCCTCGCGGACAAGATCAGCGAAGCGGCCAAGGCGGCCTTCCGGAGCCTCATCGAGACCGAGGACTTCGCCGTCTGGTTCGCCCGCGTCAGCCCGCTGGAGGAGATCTCCCAGCTGCGCATCGGCTCCCGCCCGGCCCGCCGCAAGGCCGCGCGCGGCCTGGAGGACCTGCGCGCCATCCCGTGGGTGTTCGCCTGGACGCAGACCCGCGTCAACCTCCCCGGGTGGTACGGCCTCGGCAGCGGCCTGGCCGCCGTCTCCGACGACGGCCGCGACGTCTCCGAACTCCGCGAGGCGTACGAGGCGTGGCCGCTGTTCAACACCCTCCTGGACAACGCCGAGATGAGCCTCGCCAAGTCCGACCGCGCGATCGCCGAGCGCTACCTGGCCCTCGGCGAGCGCCCCGACCTCTCCGAAACCGTCCTGGCCGAGTACGACCGCACCCGCCGCCTCGTCCTCGCGGTCACCGGCCACGAACGCCTCCTGGAGAACCGCCGCGTGCTCTCAAGGGCCGTCGAACTCCGCAACCCCTACGTCGACGCCCTCTCCCACCTCCAGCTCCGCGCCCTGAAGGCCCTGCGCGCGGGCGTGGAGAGCGAGGAGGAACGAGCCCACCTGGAGTCCCTGCTCCTCCTGTCCGTCAACGGCGTGGCCGCCGGCCTCCAGAACACCGGATGACGGATCGTATTACGAATCGTAATACGCAGCGTGGTACGCTTGTGTCATGTCCACGATCACGATCAGGGCGGATGAGCAGACCGAGCGGGCCCTGGAAGAACTCACTGCGGATGGCGCAGACCGGTCCGCCGCCATCCGCGAAGCCATTCAGGAGGCCGCGGAACGCCGCCGCGCCGCCAAACTCCGGGCCGAAGCGGAGGCGCTTGCAGCCGACCCGGACGATCGTGCCGAGGCCGCGAACGTCCTCAGGGACATGGAGAGCCTGCGTGCGTGGTGACGTCTACAAGCTCATGAGTCCTCGGGGGGCGAGGGGCCATGAACAGCGGGGTCACCGGTACGCCGTCGTCGTCCAGTCGGATCTGCTGCCCTTGTCCACCTGGCTTGTCGCACCGACATCCACCAGTGCGCGGCCTGCGTCATTCCGTCCCGAAGTGGAGGTGGAGGGCAAGACCACGCGAGTCCTCACCGAGCAGACGGCGGCCGTCGACCCTCAGCGGCTCGGAAGCCATGTCGGCGCTCTGTCGTTCAGCGAACTTCGAGCGGTGGATGCCGCGCTGCTGACCGTCTTGGGGCTGGGCCCGGCCTGATGGCGGGCAGAATCAGGGCATGAGGTATGCGCTGCTGATCTGCGATGACGAGTCGGTCTCGCCGTCCAATGAGGAACTCGCGGCCGATCCGGTGCATCAGGCCTGGGTGGAGGATCTGGAACGGCGCGGCGCCAAGCTCTTCGGGGCGCGGCTGCGGCCGGTGGTGGACGCGACCACGGTCCAGGTCCGGGACGGCGAGACCCTCGTGTCGGACGGGCCGTTCGCCGAGACGAAGGACGTCGTCGGCGGCTTCGTGATCGTCGAGTGCGGGAACCTGGACGAGGCGATCCAGATCGCCGCAGGTCACCCGTACGCGCGCTGGGGCGGCGTCGAGGTCCGTCCCCTCTGGGAATGACCGCGCCCGACGACCGCGTGCGGGCGGCGGCCGACGCGGCGTACCGGGACGAGTGGGGCCAGGTGGTCGCGACCCTGATCGGAATGACGGGGGACTGGGACCTGGCCGAGGACTGCGCGCAGGACGCGTTCACCGCCGCCCTCACGACCTGGCCGCGCGACGGTGTCCCGAGCCGCCCGGGCGCCTGGCTCACCACGGCGGCCCGCAACCGCGCGATCGACCGGCTGCGCCGCGACGCCGCGGGGGCGGCCAAGCTGCGCCGGCTCGCCGTGCCGGCCCGCGACGAGCCGCTGGAGGAGGACATCCCGGACGAGCGGCTGCGGCTGATCTTCACGTGCTGCCATCCGGCGCTGCCGTTCCCGGCCCGGGTCGCGCTCACCCTGCGCACGCTGGCCGGTCTGAGCACCGCCGAGATCGCCAGGGCCTTCCTGACCGCCGAGCCCGCCATGGCGCAGCGCCTGGTCCGGGCGAAGCGCAAGATCCAGGAGGCCGGCATCCCGTACCGGGTCCCGCCCGCCGAACTGCTCCCGTCGCGGCTCGCGGCCGTTCTCGCGGTGCTCTACCTGATCTTCAACCAAGGCTACGACGAGGAGGACCCGGACCGGGCGCTGACGGCCGAGGCCATCCACCTGGCCCGCGTCCTCGTCCGGCTGATGCCGGCCGAACCCGAGCCGCGCGGACTGCTCGCGCTGATGCTCCTGCACGAGGCCCGGCGCGCCACCCGCACGGAAGGCGGTGTGCTGGTCACGCTGGAGAACCAGGACCGCTCGCGATGGGACCGGGCGCTGATCGCCGAGGGCGTGGCGGCGCTCGACCGGGCACTGGCCGCGCGGAGCGCCGGGCCTTACCAGGTGCAGGCCGCCATCGCCGCCTGCCATGCCACCGCGCCCGACGCCGCGAGCACGGACTGGCCGCAGATCGCGATCCTGTACGCCGAGCTCGGCCGGCTGGCGCCCTCCCCGGTCGTGGACCTCAACCGGGCCGTGGCGGTCGCGATGGCGGACGGAGTGCCGGCCGGCCTGGCCCTGGTCGACGAGCTCGCGGCGTCCGGACGGCTCGCCGGATACCACCTCCTGCCCGCGACCCGGGCCGACCTGCTCCGCCGGGACGGCCGTGCCGCCGAAGCCAGGGCGGCGTACGAGGAGGCGCTGAAACTGGCGCCGACCGAGGCCGAGCGCCGATACCTGGCCGGCCGCCTCCACGAACTCTGATCCTCCCGCGGATCGCCCGGCGCCGAAGTTTTGCCCGGCGATGTCGATCCCGGGCGGATGCCCTTCGTCGGTGGGGTGAAGTTCCACCGAGAGGAAGGGAAGGCCCCATGAGCACCGATACGAAACTCCCGATGCCCGAAGTGGTCGACCGGGCCACCTGGCAGGCCGAGCTGGACGCGCTGCGGGTGCGGGAGAAGGCGCACACCCGCGCGGGCGACGCGATCGCGGCGGCCCGCCGGCGGCTGCCGATGGTGGAGGTGGACGCCACGACGCCGCTGACCGGCCCGGACGGTCCGGTCACGCTGCTGGACGCGTTCGAGGGCCGCCGGCAGCTGATCGCCTACTACATGATGTGGTTCGACGGCCGCCCCGCCGCAGAGCAGTGCGAAGGCTGCACGTACTACAACGGGCAGGTCCGGGAGCTGTCCTACCTGCACGCCGCCGGAATCACCTACGCGACGTTCTGCCAGGGCCCGTACGAGGAGAGCGTCCGCTACCGCGACTTCATGGGCTGGGACGTCCCCTGGTACTCCGTCCAGGACTCCGCCGAGGCGCTGCTGGCCGGGCGCCGGGTCGGCATGTTCCACCTGGTGTGCTACCTGCGGGACGGCGACCGGGTGTTCGAGACCTACTGGACGAACGGCCGCGGCGTCGAGGCCATGGACATCAACTACGCGCTGATGGACATGACCGTGTACGGACGACAGGAGACCTGGGAGGACTCGCCGGCCGGGTGGCCGCGGGACGGGTCGGTCCACGCCGGGTTCTTCCGCACCGACGGACGCCCCACCTCGCAGTTGTCCCGTCTGGAGGCCGGCCGCTCCGACGACCTCGGCACCGGCGGCTGAAGCCGCCCGCGCATCGTCCGGGGCCGGGGTTCAGCCCCCGGCCCTGGCCGGCCTCGTCGAGGCGCGCAGGTTCAGCTCTATCGGGTGGATGCGCTCGGTGCCCGGGGCGGCGCGGCCGTCCAGCAGGTCGAACAGGAGGTCCGCGCAGGTCGCGCCCGCCTCGCGGGGGCGCAGGTCGATCGCCGTGATGGGCGGGTCGGCCAGGCTCATCGCCGGGCTGTCGACACAGGAGGCCAGCAGGAACGGGGAGCCCGTACGGCGCAGGGCGGGCTGGAGTCGTGCGGCGGCGCCTGCCGGGGCGCAGACGAGGGCGTCCAGGTGCGGTTCGGCGGCCAGGAGGTCCTCCACGGCCGCGTGGACGTCCTCGGCCGCGGCCTCGAACGGCACCGTGCGGACCGCGGGCGGGATGCCCACGTCGACGCACCACTCCCGGTAGCCGCGCTGCAGGCTGGCGGCCCACTCGCTCTCGCTGCCGGCGGCGACCAGGGCCGGATGGGCGGCGCCGGAGGCGCGGAGGTGGCCGAGCATCTCGGTGAGCTTGTCGGAGTGCCGTGACCACACCACGCCGTCGGCGGCGGCGTCGCCCGGGAAGTGCTCGCAGGTGACGGTCGGCAGTCCGCTCGTCATGAGCTTCTCCACGACGGCGTCGCCGGCGAGCGGGTCGCCCAGGATCAGGCCGTCCACCCGGGGGACGCGGGATGGGCTGCCCGAGGTGATCAGCGTGATGTCGTAGTCGCGGGCCGCCGCGTTCTCCACCACGCCGAACACGAACGGCATGTAGTACGTCGAGCGGGTGAGCACGTCCGGCACGTGCAGCCCGATCGTGCCCGTGCTGGCCCGTCGCAGGTGCCGCGCCGTCCCGTTGGGGACGTAACCCAGAGTGTCCGCCACCCGGGTGACCATCGCACGGGTCTCGGCGGAGACCCGCCCCGATCCGCGCAGGGCGTCGGACGCCGTCGTCTTCGACACACCCGCCGCCCTGGCGACCGCCAGTAGGGTGACCGGCTCGTCCTTGCGCACGCCAGGGATCCTATCCCTCGCCCCGGAATGGGGCGGCCGGGTGTGACGGAGCGTATTGGACGGTCCGAAGGGGTTGTCGTGGCGTCCGTCACACGCTTATGGTCCGGCCAGATGCCGGAACGTTCCGGCATCGTCCTTGCCGGAACGTTCCGGCGTCGGAGAGTAACAACCGCGAAGAGGACGCATGAGCGCGCACACGTCCGGCAGGGCACTCGGGCCCGGGGAACGGCCGCATCCGCTCGACCCGCTGGGCGCGGACGAGATCCGCGCGGTCGGGCGGATCCTTGCCGAAGACGGCCTCGCCCGGACCAGGGTCGCCTACCTGGGGCTGGAGGAACCGCCCAAGCGGACGGTGCTGGAGTTCACGCACGGCGAGCCGGTCCACCGGCGGGCCAGGGTGCTGCTGCTCGACCCGGCCTCCGGTGAGTCCTGGACCGCCATCGTCTCGATCACCGCGGAGCGGGTCGAGTCACGCGTCGCGATCGATCCGGCCGAGGAGGGGCAGGTCCCGCTGCTGGACGGGGACCATGCGCTCGTCCGGCGCGTCCTCGCGGACGATCCGGAGTGGGCGCGGGCGCTCAAGGCCCGGGGGATCGACGACATATCGACCGTCTACATGGCGGCGCTGACCGCGGGTCACTACGGCCTCGACGGCGAACACGGGCGCCGTGTCGCCCGGGTCCTCGCGCATCTGCGGCCCACGCCCGGCAGCCTGCCGTGGGCGCATCCGATCGACGGACTGGTCGCCTACGTGGACCTGATCGACGAGTCCGTGATCGAGATCGTCGACACCGGGGCCCAGCCGGTCCCCGCCGAGCCCGGCGACTACCACCTGATCACCGAGTACCGCACGACCCAGCGGCCGATCGAGATCACCCAGCCGGACGGGCCGGGCTTCGGCCTCGACGGCCCGCTCGTCACCTGGGAGAACTGGAGCCTGCGCCTCGGCTACGACATGCGCGAGGGTCTCGTCCTGCACCAGATCGGCTTCGCCGACGGCGACCGGGTCAGGCCGATCGTGTACCGGGCGTCGGTCGCCGAGATGCTGGTCGCCTACGGCGATCCGAGCCCGGTCCGGTTCTGGCAGAACTACTTCGACACGGGCGAGTACCAGCTCGGGAAGCTCGCCAACGCGCTCGAACTCGGCTGCGACTGCCTCGGCGAGATCACCTACCTGGACGCCACCGTGGCCGGAGACGACGGGTCGCCGATCGTGCTGCGCAACGCGATCTGCATGCACGAGGAGGACTTCGGCGTGCTGTGGAAGCACACCGATCCGGCCAACGGCTCCAAGGAGACGCGGCGGCAGCGCCGGCTGGTCATCTCCTTCTTCGTCACCGTCGGCAACTACGACTACGGCTTCTACTGGTACCTGTACTTGGACGGCACCATCGAACTGGAGGTCAAGGCCACCGGAATCGTGTTCACCGGTGTCTACGACGAGCGGGCGGAGCCGTACGCGTCCGAGGTCGCCCCGGGCCTGGCGGCCCCCTACCACCAGCACCTGTTCGGCGCGCGCCTGGACATGATGGTGGACGGCCTGGAGAACGTCGTCGAAGAGGTGGACGTCCGGCCCCGCCCGATGGGCGAGGGGAACCCGCACGGCAACCCGTTCGGGCGGTCCGCCACGCGGCTGCGCAGGGAGAGCGACGGGCAGCGCGACGCCGACCGCGGCCTCGGCCGCACCTGGCATGTCGTCAACCCGTCCAGCCGCAACCGTCTCGGACGGCCGGTCGCCTACGCGCTGTACCCCGAGGGGGAGCCGACCCTGCTCGCCGCCCCGGGATCGTCGATCCGGCGCCGGGCGGCGTTCGCAACCCGGCACCTGTGGGTCACCAGATACGACCAGGCGGAGCGCTATCCTGCCGGCGCCCTGGTCAACCAGCATCCGGGCGGGGACGGTCTGCCGCGCTACACGGCGCACGACCGCGACATCGACGGCCAGGACATCGTGCTCTGGCACACCTTCGGGCTGACCCATTTCCCGCGGACCGAGGACTGGCCGGTCATGCCCGTCGACACCTGCGGTTTCACCCTCAAGCCCGTCGGGTTCTTCGATCGCAACCCGACCCTGGACGTTCCGCCGGGCACCGCGGGGCACTGCCACTGAACCCCGAGCTTCGGAGAGAGATGAACCCATGCGCCATACACGCCCGGCCTGCAGTGCCGCCATCGCCGCCGCCCTCTTGATCACATCGGCGTGCTCGTCGGTCGACACGAAGTCGGGCGACGCCTCCGCGAGGCCCGGCTATCTCGGTGTCGCCGACGCGTCGCTGCCCGCGGGCGGCACCCTCAAGCTCGGGACGCACGTCGACATCGGCGGGCCCACCGGCCTCGACCCGCAGATGGCCGACGTCGCCTCGACCTGGACGCTCATGTCGCCGGTCTACGAGACGCTGACGACGATCGGCCCCGACTACTCCGTCCAGCCGCTGCTGGCCGAGAGCTGGGACACCCCGTCCGACACGACGTACGTGTTCCACCTGCGCGAAGGCGTCACGTTCTCCAACGGGCGGACCATGACCGCCGACGACGTGGTCGGCAGCCTCAAGCGGCTGCTCGGCTCCGAGTCGGTGTGGCGCGGCCAGCTCGGCCCGGTCGAGTCGGTGGCGAAGCAGGACGTGCGGACCGTCAAGGTCACGCTGAGCGCCCCCTACTCGCCGTTCCTCGCCGCGCTCGCCAACATCCCGGCCGCCGTCCTGCCGATGAAGGAGATCAAGGACGGTTCGCTGGATCCGGTCAAGAGGATGCTCGGCACCGGCCCGTTCACCGTCGTGAACCACCGGCAGGACGTGTCATGGGCGTTCAAGCGCAACGACCGGTACTGGCAGAAGGGCAAGCCGGCGGTCGACGGCCTGGAGGTCGCGATCGTGCCCGAGGAGGCCGCCCGGGTCGCCGCGCTGCAGAACGGAAGCGAGTCCATGGCGATCCTGGGCAACGTCGACTCGCGCACGACCCTGGCCGGCGCGTCCAACGTCAACGTCGCGACGCAGGCCACCACCGACTTCTACTACCTGATGCTGAACACCAGGAAGGCCGCGTCACCGTTCGCCGACCCGCGCGTCCGCACCGCGATCAACATCGCCATGGACCGCACGAAGATCGCGAACGCGGCGATGGGCGGGCAGGGCAAGCCGACCGCCGTCACCCCTGCCGGGCTGCCGGGCGCCTGCGACCCGGCGTCCCTGCCGTCCGCCAAGGCCGGCCTGGACAAGGCCAAGAGCCTGCTCGCCGAAGCGGGCGCGCGGAACCTCTCCTTCACGCTCAGCATCTACTCGACCCAGCCCGCGCCGGTCGTGGCGCAGGTGATCCAGCAGAATCTCCAGCGCATCGGCGTCAAGGTGAACATCGAGCAGATGGACGAGGCGAGCTGGTCGGGCATGGTCTACGGGGAGGCGCCGAAACCGGCGAAGTTCGACGCGGCCCTGTCGTGGTTCGCCGGCTACGCCGATCCCGCGATGGTGATGCGGTGGTGGAACCCGGAGCAGGCGGGCTTCAACGTCGGGTTCATGAAACCCGACCCCGCACTGAACAAGCTCATCAAGGCCGCCGGTGAGACGCCCGGCACCGAGCGGAAGACGGCGATGAGCGAGGTCTGCGCCAAGGTCGACCAGGACGCCCAGATGATCCCGCTGGTCACCCGTCCGGCGACCGTCGCCTACCGCACCGATCTGCTCAGCCCGAGCGTGTACGCGAGCGAGGGCTACGGCAACGTGCTGCGGCTCGTCGCCGACGCGCGAGTGAAGTCGAAGTAGCCCGATGCGTGTGCTGCTGTGGTGGTCCGGCCGCCTGCTGAGCGGGGCCGCGACCCTGGCCGGCGTCTCGGTGCTGATCTTCGTGGCGGTCCGGCTGATGCCGGGCTCGTTCGCCGAGACGATCCTCGGGCCGTTCGCGACGTCCGGCCAGAAGGACGCGCTCGCCGCCCGGTACGGGCTGGACGAGCCGGTGTTCCTGCAGTACTGGCACTGGCTCGCCGCCGTCGGGCAGGGCGACTTCGGATTCTCGATGATCAGCCGCCAGCCGGTGTCGGCGGAACTGCGGGCACGGCTGCCGGTGACCGCGGAGATCTCCGGGCTCGCCGTCGTCGTCGCCGTGCTCGCGGGCGTGCCGCTCGGCGTGCTGACCGCCGTCCGCGCACGTCCGGGCGGCGGCGGGGCGGCCGGGCGGCTGTTCAGCGGGCTCGGCGTGAGCGTCCCGGAGTTCGTGCTGGGCAGCCTGGTCGTGTTCCTGTTCTCCCGGTACTCGCTGGGGCTCAAGACCGGCGGGTACGTACCATTCGGGGAGGACCCGGCCGGCAACGTCCGCTCGCTGGTGCTGCCCGCGCTGGTTCTGTCGGTGTTCGCCGTCTCCGCCGTCGCCCGGACGACCAGGGACGCCGCCCTCGGTGTGCTGATCGAGCCCTACGTCACCGCCGCGGTGGCGCGCGGGGCGTCGCCGTGGTCGATCGTCCGGCACCACGTCCTGCGCAACGCCGCCCCGCCGGTCGTGACGCTGACCGCGACGATCGCCGCGTACCTGCTCGGCGGGGCGCTGATCGTCGAGTACGTGTTCAACCTGCCCGGGATCGGCTCCTACACCGTCCAGGCCATCGGCCGCCGCGACTACGCGGTCGTGCAGGCGTGCGTGCTGCTCACGGCGGCGGTGTTCATCGTCATGAACGTGCTGGTCGACCTGGCCGTCCGGCTGATCGACCCGAGGCTCGGCGGGGAGGTCGCGGCGAGATGACCATGATCAAACGGCTGGACCCGCTGTCCAGGGCCGGCTTGGCCGTCCTGCTGGTGCTCGTCCTCGCGGCGCTCGGCTCGGTGGTGCATCTCGGCGGCGACCCGGACGAGATCGTCGGGCCGCGGCTGCAGGCCCCCGGCCCGCAGTGGTGGCTCGGCACCGACAACCTCGGCCGTTCGATGCTGCCGCGCGTCCTGGAGGGCATCGCCACCACGCTCCTGCTGTCGTCGGCCGCCGTGCTGGTGACGGCGGCGGTCAGCACAGGGTTCGGCATCGTCGCCGGGTACAGCGGGGGCCATGTCAACGGCTTGGTGATGCGGCTCGTCGAGGTGCTGTACGCCTTCCCGGCCATCATCATGGCGGTGCTGGTCGCGGCGGTCCTCGGCCCGGGGCAGCTCGCCGCGCTCGCCGCCATCGTCCTCGTCACGATCCCGCTGATGACACGGCTCGTGCGGGGCGCCGCGACGGCCGTGGCGCAGCGCGACTACGTCACCGCCGCCGTCGTCGGCGGCGCGCGGATGCCGCGGGTGCTCGGCACGCACGTCCTGCCGAACGTCGCCGGGACGGTCGCGGTGCAGGGCACCTACGCGCTGTCGGTCGGCATCTCGGTGGAGGGCGGTCTCAGCTTCCTCGGGTTGGGCGTCCAGCCGCCGCGGGCGTCGCTGGGGATGCTGATCAACCAGGGTGCCGTCTACCTGGTCGCCGCGCCCTGGCTGGTCGTCGGCCCCGGTGTCGTGCTGGTCCTCGCCATCCTGTCGATCAACGTGTTCGGCGACGGCCTGCGCGATCGTCTCGAACCGAGAGAAACGAGGTCCCTCACATGACCGTCCTCGACAAGACCGGCGGGACGGGACTGCTGCGGATCGACGGGCTCGTGCTCGACTACGCGACGCGCGGGCCCGGGACGTCCTCGCGCGTCCGGGCGCTGGACGGCGCCGATCTGGCGGTCGCCGCGGGCGAGACGGTCGGGATCGTCGGGGAGAGCGGATCGGGCAAGTCCACGCTCGGGTCGGCGGTCGGGCGGCTGCTGCCGCGCGCGGCCGTGCCGGTCGCCGGGACGGTCCGGATCGCGGGCGAGTCCGTGTTCGACCTGGCGCCCGGCGCGCTGCGCCGGCTCCGCCGCGAGCGGCTCGGCTTCGTCTTCCAGGACCCGGCCGGGTCGCTCGACCCCACCATGCGGGTCGGCGCCCAGCTCCGGCTCGCGCTCGGCGACCGCAGGGCGGACGTGACGCCGCACCTGGAGCGGGTGCGGCTGGCGGACGCGCGGCGGGTGGCGCGGTCGTACCCGCACGAGCTGTCCGGCGGGATGGCGCAGCGGGTGGCGATCGCGATGGCGATGGCAGGCGGGCCGCGCCTGCTGGTCGCCGACGAGCCCACCGCCGCGCTGGACGCCCAGGTGCGCGCGGAGGTGTCCGACATGGTGTTCGCGCTCGCCGCCGAGACCGGGACGAGCATCCTGTGGCTGAGCCACGATCTGCCCGCCGCCCGGCGGCTGTGCGGGCGCATCGCCGTGATGTACGGCGGCCGCGTCGTCGAGGACGGCCCCGCCGGCGAGGTCCTCGGCCGTCCCGCCCACCCCTACACGGCGGCGCTGGCGGGGGCGGCGCCCGCCAAGGCCGCGTTCGGGACGAGGCTCGAACCGATCCCCGGGCGGCCGCCGCTGCTCACGGGGGCGTCCACCGGCTGCGCCTTCGCTCCACGCTGCCCGTTCAGCGTGGAGCGGTGCACGACCGAACGTCCCGAGCCACGCGACGTGGAAGGCCGCAGCGTCCTCTGTCACCGGGCCGGGGAACTCGCCGCCACCGGCCTGGAGGCACGCGCATGAGCATGACCAAGACCCCGGCGGGGACGCCGCCGGTACTGGAACTGGAGAAGGTGACCGTCGTCTTCAAGACCGGGACGCCGCTGAACCGGGTCCCGCTGTACGCCATGCGGGAGGTGTCGCTGCGGGTCGCGCCGGGCGAGACGCTGGGGCTGGTGGGCGAGTCGGGGTCGGGCAAGACCACGACCGGCCGGGTCGCGCTCGGGCTGCGCCGGCCCACGTCCGGGACGGTCAGGTTCGAGGGCGAGCCGTTCCCGCGCCGCCGCCGTGCGCTCGCCGGGCGGATGCAGGCCGTCCTGCAGCATCCGCAGTGGTCGCTCGACCCGCGGATGCGGGTCGGGCGGAGCATCGCCGAGCCGCTGGTCGTGATCGGCGAGGCGGCCGGCGCGGACGAGCGCGTCCACGCGATGCTCGGCCGGGTGGGCCTGGAACCGGAGCTGGCCGGCCGTTACCCGCACGAGCTGTCGGGCGGGCAGCGCCAGCGCGTCTCCATCGCCCGCGCCCTGATCACCCGGCCCGGGTTCATCGTCTTCGACGAGCCCGTCAGCGCCCTGGACGTGTCGGTCCAGGTGCAGATCCTCAACCTGATCAAGGACCTGCGGGACGAGTACGGGTTCGGCGCCCTGTTCATCTCCCACGACCTCGGCGCCGTCCGGTACGCGGCGGACCGCATCGCCGTCATGCGGGCCGGCGAGGTGGTCGAGACCGCCGCCACCGAGGTCTTCCACACGAGCCCGTCGCACGAATACTCGAAGCAACTGCTGGAGACGCTATGACCGAGCCGCGGCCCGCGACGCCGTCCGCGTACGCGCCGGACGTCCCGGGGAACCCCGACCTTCCGCTGACGCCGCGGCCGAGCCCGGGGAGCGGCACCGTCCCGTTCGACCTGCCCGGAGTGTTCGTCGGGACCGCGGAGTACGAGGAAGGGCCGACCGGCTGCACGGTCGTCCACGTCCCGGCGGGCGCGCGGACGGCGGTGGACGCGCGCGGCGGCGCGGTCGGCCTCAGCGGCGGATACGAGTTCAACCACGCCATCTGCTTCGCCGGCGGCTCGGTGTACGGCCTCGGCGCGGTCGCCGGAGTCAGTGCGGAACTGCTGGCCCGCAACCGCAACCTCACCAAGTGGGACCAGCTGCAGCTCGTGTCCGGCGCGGTGATCTACGACTTCTCGGTGCGCGACAACGCCGTGCACCCTGACGCGGCGCTCGGCGCCGCCGCGCTGCGCGCCGCCCGCGAGGGCGGGTTCCCGGTCGGGCGCTGCGGCGCGGGCCGTGCCGCGAGCACTGGCAAGGCCGACTTCGCACGCGCCGAGTTCGCCGGGCAGGGCGCCGCCTTCGGGACGTTCGGAGAGGCGAAGGTGCTCGTCGCCACCGTCGTCAACGCGGTCGGCGCCGTCGTCGACCGGGACGGGACGGTCGTGCGCGGCAACTACCACGCCGCCGAAGGCGGGCGCCGTCACCCGGCCGTGGACTACGCGGCGCAGGTCGGACGCGACGAGCCCGCCGAGGCTGTCCGGGGCAACACGACGCTGACCGTGATGGTGACCAACGTCCGGCTGACCGACCGTGAGCTCGACCAGGTGGCCCGGCAGGTGCACAGCTCGATGCACCGCGGCATCCAGCCGTTCCACACGCTGACCGATGGCGACGTGATGTTCGCGCTGACCACCGACGAGGTCGACCTGCCCGGCGTCCCGCCCACCGGGTTCGGCGCGCTGGCCTCCGAGGTCGCCTGGGACGCGATCCTCAAGGGCGTGGAGTAGCGATGTTCGAGTTCCCCCGTTTCGCCGTGCACGACCCGCGGCACGCGAACGACCTCGTCCGGAGCAACCCGTTCGCCCTGGTGGTCAGCGGCCGGGGCGGGGTCCCGGTCGCCACCCACGCGCCTGTCCTGCCGGAGGGGCAGGTCGAGGGCTCGTTCGCGGGCACGACCCTGCTCGGGCACATGGCCCGCGTGAACCCGCACTGGCGCCAGTGGGAGGGCGACGCGACCGAGGTGCTCGTGGTGTTCTCCGGGCCGCACGGCTACGTCTCGCCGAGCATGCACGGCGCGGCGGAACCGTCCGTCCCGACCTGGAACTACGGTGCCGTGCACCTGACCGGGCGGCTGGAGCTGATCCTCGGCGAGGAGGAGATGCTCGACGTGGTCGAACGCACCGTCCAGGCGATGGAGACGCCGCGCACGCCGAAGTGGGAACCGGGCGCCGCTTCCAGGGACGTGTTCCGGCAGATCGTCGGCGGCGTGGTCGCGTTCCGGGTGCACGTCCGGGACGAGGCGAAGCTGTTCAAGGTCAGCCAGGACGCCGACGACCGGACCCACGGACACATCCGGGACGCGTTCGCCGGCCCGGAGGGCAACGCCGGGCTGGCACACCTGATGGACGTGGTCGACCCGAGGGGAGAGTCGTGACCGTCCCCGAGTTCGTCTCAGCGCAGGCCGACGCCGTGGAGCGCGGCCGGGCGTTCGGCCTGCGCTGGGGCACCGAGATCGGTGCCGCCTACACCGGCTACGCCAGACTGTTCGAGGTCCTCGGCGGCGACACGACGAGGGTGCGCGCGCTGAGCGAGGACGCGCTGGCCGAGACCACCGCGTGGGCGCCCGGGCTGGGCGCCGAGATCGCCGCGATGGCCACCGGCGCGGGCCTTGAGCCCTGGCAGGTGGCCGCCGTCAACGCCCGTACCGAGATCCTCGCGGCGCTGGGCGCCACCGGCGAGGGCGAGTGCTCCACCGCCGTGGTCCTGCCGGACGGCGCACCGCCGCGCACGGTCCAGACCTGGGACTGGCACGACGTGATGCGCGACATGCCCCTGGTGTGGACGTACGAGCCGCGCCCCGGCCACCGCGTGCGGACCTTCACCGAGTTCGGCGCGCTCGGCAAGATCGGGGTGAACGGCGCTGGACTCGGCGTGCACTTCAACATCCTGCGGCACGCCTCCGACGGGGGTTCGATCGGCGTCCCGGTGCACGTGGTCGCCCGTCGCGTCCTGGACGAGGCGGCGACGCTGGAGGACGCCGAGCGGATCGCCCGCTCGGCCCGCACCTCGGCGTCCACCGCGATCACCGTCGTGACCTACGACGGGGAACGCGGCCGGGCCGCCGCCCTGGAGATCTGCCCGGATGGGGTCGGTGTCGTCCCGGCGGGCCCGGACGGGCTGCTCCTGCACACCAACCACTTCATGGACCCGGAGCTTGCGACGGGGGAGGCGCTCGGCAACGAGCGTCCCGGCACCTACGCCCGTTTCGAGCACCTGAAGGCCCACGCGGACGGCCTGGCCGCCGCGGCTCCGGCGGACCGCGCCAGGGCACTGCTTGGTCATGCCCCCGAGGACGCCCCGGTCTGCGCGCACCCCGTGCCCGCCGACCCTTTCCAAGACCGCTGGGAGACGCTGGCGACGATCAGCCTGGACATCGCCGCCGGACGCCTCGCCGTCCACCGGGGCGGGCCCTGCGGGTCCTCCCCGTCCACCTGGCGGACCTACTGACAATGCCGAGACGCCGGTGAGGGAGCCCGCCTCCTTCAGCCCGCCGAGGTGATCTATATTGGATCCAATATCCATACGTGGGAGGGGTGCATGGACGTCCTGAACCTGATCGGCGGCCGGTGGGC
Organism: Spirillospora sp. CA-128828; assembly: GCF_050945415.1. Lineage (NCBI taxonomy): Bacteria > Bacillati > Actinomycetota > Actinomycetes > Streptosporangiales > Thermomonosporaceae > Spirillospora > Spirillospora sp. CA-128828. Next base: position 8,525,890 of record NZ_CP191986.1, on the reverse strand, counting down.
CGAGGGGGCGGGCGCGGAGTTCGCCGACGCCAACCCGGCCCGCCCGGACGAGATCGTCGCGCGCGGGCGGTTCGCCTCCGCCGCGCAGGTCGAGACCGCCGTCGAGGCGGCCCGGACGGCCGCGCCGGAATGGGCGTCCGCGCCGTACCACGCCCGCGCCGAAGTGCTCGCCGGAGCGGCCGCGATCCTCGACCGCAACGCCGAGGAGTGGGGGAAAGAGCTGACCCGCGAGGAGGGCAAGACCCTCGCCGAAGGCGTCGGCGAGGTCCGGGGCGCCGCGCGGATCCTGCGGTACTACGCCTCCGAGGCCGACCGCGAGAACGGCGAGATCTTCCCCTCGCCCCGTTCCGGGGAGAACGTCCTCGTCGTCCGCCGGCCGGTGGGCACCGCCGGGATCATCACCCCGTTCAACTTCCCGATCGCGATCCCGGCCTGGAAGATCGCGCCCGCGCTGATCTACGGGAACACGGTCGTGTGGAAGCCGTCCTCGCTGGTGCCGCTGCTCGCCCAGCGCCTCGCGCGGGCCCTCGCCGACGCGGGCCTGCCCGCCGGGACGCTGAACCTCGTCTACGGCGAAGGCGAGGTGGGCGGCGCGATCGTCGGCCATCCGGGGGTCACCGCGGTGTCCTTCACCGGCTCCACCGCCGTCGGCCGGGCGATCATCGCCCGGTGCGGCGAGCTGGGCAAGCCGGTGCAGACGGAGCTGGGCGGCAAGAACGCCTCCGTGGTGCTCGCCGACGCCGACCTCGACCACGCCGCCGAGCAGGTGTGCGCGGGCGCGTTCCGCTCGACCGGGCAGAAGTGCACCGCCACGTCCCGCCTGATCGTGGAGGAGACGGTCGCGGACGAGCTGCTGGCACGCGTGGCCCGCCTCGCCGGGGACATCACCGTGGGCGACCCGCTCCGCCCGGACGTCCGGATGGGGCCGCTCATCAGCGAGGCCGCCCGCGAGCGGGTGACCGTCGGTGTGCGCCGCGCCGTCGAGGAAGGCGCGACCCCGCTCACAGACGCCGCCCCTTACAGCGGCGACCTCGCGGCCGGCTGGTTCGTTCCGCCGACCCTGATGGAGCTGCCGGCCACCGGCGTGGAGTTCTGGCGGCGGGAGCTGTTCGGCCCGGTCGTCGGTGCGATCCGGGCGTCCGGCCCGCAGGAGGCCCTCCGGCTCGCCGACCAGAGCGACCACGGACTCTCCGCGGCGATCTTCACCCGGGACCTGGGCGTCGCGCTCTCGGCCCTCGACCATGTGCGGGTCGGCGTCCTCCACGTCAACTCCGAGTCGGCCGGGACGTTCCCGCACGTGCCGTTCGGCGGCGTCAAGCAGAGCGGATTCGGCCCGAAGGAACAGGGCCGCGCCGCGCGCGACTTCTACACCCACACCGTCACCGTCTACCTGGGAGCGCCCGCGTGACAGGGGCACTCGACGGGCTGCTCGTCGCCGACTTCAGCAGGGTTCTCGCCGGGCCCTACGCGACGATGCTGATGGCCGACCTCGGCGCCGACGTCGTCAAGGTGGAGCGACCCGGCACGGGCGACGACACCCGCTCCTGGGGCCCGCCGTACTCGGCTGACGGCGACGCGACGTACTACCTCTCCGTCAACCGGAACAAGCGGTCGATCGTCCTCGACCTGCGTGAGGACGCCGACGTGGCACGCGCCCTGATCGCCCGCGCCGACGTCGTGGTCGAGAACTTTCGCCCCGGCACCATGGACCGGCTCGGCCTCGGCTACGGGCGGGCGCGGGAACTCAATCCCCCCGTCGTCTACTGCTCGATCACCGGCTTCGGCGCGGGCGAGGGCGCCGGCCTGCCCGGATACGACCTCATCGCCCAGGCGGTGGGCGGCCTGATGAGCGTCACCGGTGAGCCCGGCCAGGGCACCAAGACCGGCGTGGCCCTCGTCGACGTCATCACCGGCCTGCACGCCTGCGTGGGCGTGCTCGCCGCGTTGCGCCACCGCGACCGGACGGGCGAGGGGCAGTGTGTGGAGGTCTCGCTGCTGTCCTCGCTGCTGTCGGCCCTGACCAACCACGCGTCCGCCTACGTGGCCGCCGGAGAGGTGCCCGCCGCGATGGGCAACCGGCACCCGAGCATCGTTCCGTACGAGGTGTTCCCCACCGCCGACCGGCCGATCGTGATCGCGGCGGGCAACGACCGCCAGTTCGCGGCCCTCTGCGCCGTCCTGGACCGCGACGACCTGGCGGCCGACCCCCGCCACGCGGCCAACGCCGGGCGCGTCGAGCACCGGGAGTCCCTCGTCGCCGCCCTGTCCGCGACCCTGCGCACCCGGAACGCCGACGACTGGTTCACCGCGCTCTCCGCCGCCGGCGTCCCATGCGGGCCGATCAACGACCTGGCCGAGGCGTTCGACCTCGGCGCCCACCTGGGCCTGGCCCCCGCCGTCGGGCTGGAGGACCCGCGCCGGGGCCGTCCGGTGGACCAGGTGGCGAACCCGCTGCGGCTCGGCGCGACGCCGCCCGCCTACCGGCTCGCGCCCCCGCGGCTCGGCGAGGACGACGCGTGGGTCCGTGAGATATTGGGCCGATGACCCCGCAGCGGCCGCCGACGGCCCAGCAGTTCGTCCTGGACGAACTGCGCCGCGCGATCACCACGGGCCGGATCCGCCCGGGCGATCCGATCAGGCAGGACGTCCTGGCCCGCGAGCTCGGCGTCAGCCGCGTCCCGCTCCGCGAGGCCCTCAAGACCCTCCAGGGCGAAGGGCTGGTGAGCTACCGGGCGCACCGCGGCTACGCCGTGGAGGAACTGTCCCTGGACGATCTCCGCGAGGTCTACCGCATCCGCGAGATCCTGGAGGAGGAGGCCGTCCGCCGCGCCGCCGCCCGCCTGACCGCGGACGACCTGAAGGCGCTCGAACGGGCCGAGGACGAGGTCGAGCGCGCCGCCGGCGCCGGGGACGTCCTGCTGATGGCCGCCGCGAACCGGGCCTTCCACATGGCCCTCTACGAGCTCGCGGGCATGCCGCGGCTCGTCCGCCTGATCCGTACGCTGTGGGACTCCACGGACGCCTACCGTTCGATCTACTACGGCGAGCCCGTCAACCGTGACCGCGTCATCGACGAGCACCGCGCCGCTCTGGAGGCGCTCCGCGAAGGAGCGGTCGACGAGGCGGTCCGGATCCTGAGCACGCACCGCGCCCACGCCGTGGCGGCGCTGGAAAGCCTCATCGCCACCTCCGCCTAGGAGGGCCAGACGGGCTTGCGCTTCTCGTTGAAGGCGGCGATGCCCTCGCGGCGGTCGGCGGAGAAGGCGACGGTGCGCCAGGCGTTCTCCTCCAGTTCGAGGCCCGCGTCCAGGCCGACGCCGCCGCCGAGGCGCATGGCGCGCTTGGCGGCGCGGACGGCGGCCGGGGAGTTCCGCGCGATGGCGGCGGCGACGCCGAGGGCCTCCTCGCGGGCCGTCCCCGCCGGGACCCGGCGGTCGGCGAGGCCGTATTCGAGGGCCTCCTCGATGCCGAGGCGGCGGCCGGTGAAGACCAGGTCGGCGGCCTTGCCGGGGCCGAGACGGCGCAGCGCGAGCTGGGTTCCGCCGCCGCCGGGGACGAGGCCGACGCTCACCTCGGGGAGGCCGAACACGGCCGTCTCGTCCGCGACGATCAGGTCGGCGGACAGCGCGAACTCGCAGCCGCCGCCGAGCGCGTAGCCGTGCACGGCCGCGATGACCGGCTGCGGCAGGTTCAGGACGCCGCCGAACGCCGCGCGGAAGACCGGACGCTGCGCGAGGATCTCGTCGTCGGTCATCGAGTTGCGTTCCTTGAGGTCGGCCCCCACGCAGAACGCCTTCTCACCGGCCGCGCCGAGCACCACCGCGCGAACCGACGCGTCCGCCGAGACCTCGGCGCAGACGTCCGCGAGCCGCCGCGCCATCGCCGTCGACAGGGCGTTGAGGGCCTCCGGCCGGTCCAGCACGATCTCCGCGACGTGCCCGTCGCGCCGCAGCGTCACACCATCCATGGGGGCACCCTAACGATCGGGGTCCGCGCGGCCGACGCCGGTCCCAAGATCGAACTCGCCATGGGGTTGGATTGGTCGTGTGAGCGACTCACCTTATGGGGATCTCGATCGGCCGCCGCTGCACGAGGCGGCGCTCCAGCGGGCGCTCGTCCGCGAGGGCGGGCTGTGGCGGGAGGTCCGCGTGGTGGAGGAGACGGGGTCCACCAACGCCGATCTCGCCGCCCGGACGCGGGAGGGGGCGCCGGAGGGGACCGTGCTGGTCACCGAGGCGCAGACGGCGGGCCGCGGGCGGCTCGGACGGACCTGGACCGCGCCGCCGCGCTCCGGGCTGACGTTCTCGATGCTGCTGCGGCCGCAGGTGCCGGTCTCGCTGCTCGGCTGGGCGTCGCTGCTGACCGGCGTCGCCGTGGCCACCGCCGTCCGGCGGATGACCGCCTGGTCGCAGGCGGCGGAGGGGTTCCTCGGCGACAGCGGCGACGTGGCCGTGGACGCGCGGCTGAAGTGGCCGAACGACGTGCTGGCGGGGGACCGGAAGCTGGCCGGGATCCTCGTCGAGAAGGTCGACGACGGGCTCGTGGTCGGCGTCGGCCTCAACGTCGGGCTGCGCGAGGACGAGCTGCCCGTGCCGACCGCGACGTCCCTCGCGATCGAGGGCGCGCCGCTGAGCGACCGGGCGCCGATGCTGCGCGCGGTCCTCCGCGAGTTCGCGACCTGGTACCGGGAGTGGACGGCGCTCGGCGGTGATCCGGAGAGCAGCGGGCTGCGTACCGCGTACAAGGACCTGTGCACGACCCTCGGCCGCCGGGTCAGGGTGGAGCTCCCCGCCGGCGAACGGCTGGACGGGACGGCACGGGACGTGGACGGCGCGGGGCGGCTGGTGGTCGCCGGGACGGGCGGGGACAGCGCGGTCAGCGCCGGCGACGTGGTGCACGTCCGGTGAACGGGGAACGGCGATCCGCGGTCCGGACGTTGACCCGGTTGCTGATCTGCGACGATATGGGCGGGTACCGATCCACGACGCCACCGCCACGGCCCACGGCGGCGGCGCACTGAGGGGCGGAAGATGGCGGCCGGATTGCCGGATCCGAAGGAGATCGAGGAGCTCCTGCTCGGTGGCGAGCTGCGGTACAACCGCGTCGACGCCGTCCGGCTGGCCGGGGTGTCCCGCGAGTTCGCCGGCCGGATCTGGCGGGCGTTCGGCTACCCGTCGATGCCGGACGAGACGATCGCCTACACCGAGGGCGACGTCTCCGCGCTGGACCGCCTCCGCAGGCTCGTCGACGACGGGATCCTGGACGAGGAGGGCGTGGTCCGGCTGGTCCGGGCGTTCGGCCAGACCATGACCCGGCTCGCCGAGTGGCAGGTCAACCTGCTGCGGAGCATGCTGACCCACGACCTGGCCGAGACGCCGTCCGCGGAGGCCGTGGACACGGTCGTGGACATCGCCGAGAAGCACATCGGCGAGTTCGAGCCGCTGGTCGTGCACGCCTGGCGGCGGCAGCTCGCCGCCGCCGGGACCCGGGCGCTGGCGGCGGCCGCGACCCGGGACAACGGCGACCCGTCGGGCCGCCCGATGACCACCGTCGGTTTCGCGGACATGGTCTCCTTCACCCAGGTCAGCCGGGAGCTGGAGGAGATCGAGCTGGCCCGCGTGGTGGAGTGGTTCGAGGAGACCGCCGCCGACATCATCGCCACCTGCGGCGGCCGGCTGGTGAAGACGCTCGGCGACGAGGTGCTGTTCAGCGCGGCGACGCCCGAGATCGGCGCGGAGATCGCGCTGACGGTGGCCGCGGCGATCCAGGACGAGACGGAGGTCCCGGACGTGCGGGTCGGCGTCGCGTACGGGCCCGTCCTGCCGCTGATGGGCGACATGTTCGGGACGACCGTCAACCTCGCGGCCCGGCTCACCTCCCTGGCCAGGCCGGGCGCGGTCGTCATCGACGGCGAGCTGGCGGCGCGGCTGGAGGGGGCGCCGGGCTACGACGTCACCCGGATCGTGAAGCGCCCCGTCCGCGGCCTCGGCATCATCCAGCCGTACGTGCTCCGCAGAACCGACTGACCAGCGTCCGGGGCGCAGCGGAGGACGATGGTCGGTCTGTTCTTGCCGGGAGTGTGGGGGTCGCCCCCCCACAATGGCGACGGCGCCGCCGTGACGTCAGGCGGGGCTGGGCCCGCCCTCGCCGGGGGAGTCGGTGAGGCGCTGCAGGTAGTTCTGCTCGCCGAGGGCCTGGACGAGGCTGAGCTCGGTCTCCAGGTAGTCGATGTGCTGCTCCTCGTCGGCGAGGATGTCCTCGAAGATCCGGGCGGACGTGACATCGCCGCGCGAGCGCATCAGCTCGATGCCGGGCCGCAGCCGCGCCACGGCCTCCATCTCGATCGCGAGGTCGGCCTCCAGCTGCTCGACGATGTTCTGCCCGATCCGCAGGGTGCCGAGCTTCTGGTAGTTCGGCAGCCCTTCCAGGAACAGGATCCGGTCGGTGAGCCGCTCCGCGTGCCGCATCTCGTCGATGGACTCGTCGCGGGTGTGCCGGGCGATGCGGGTGAAGCCCCAGTTCTCCTGCATCTTGGAGTGCAGGAAGTACTGGTTGATCGCCGTGAGCTCCGCGGTGAGCTGGTCGTTCAGCAGCGCGATGATGTCCTTGTCGCCTTCCATGCGGCCCATGCTTCCATGCGGCCGGGGTTCAGGACAGCACTAACCCCCCGCGGACGCGTGTCCGCCGGGGCCCGGGCGGCGTTCAGGCGGCGGTGGGCGGGGCGGCCTCGCCGGCGGCGATCTCCGGCAGGGCCGGCGCGGGGACCGCGGGCGTCTCGGGAACGGGCGACAGCGACGCCGGGCCGCCGGTCAGGGCGTCCGCCAGCTCGGCGGCCGTCCGGTACTGACTGACCATGGTGTGGATGCGCTTGGTGCAGGAACCGCAGCCCGGCTTGAAGCCGCAGGCCTCCTTGACGGCCTTGGCGGTCGTGCAGCCGTTCGCCATGCAGCCGTGAACGTCGTCCTCGGTGACGGCGTTGCAGATGCAGACGTACATTCCGGTGGAAGACCTTCCGTGCGGCTCATCCTGGTTCGACGCGCCCGACCTGGGCCTGTAAGGACACCCTCATTAAGGTAAGGCTCCCCTAAGGTAGCCGACGTATGTCCGTTCTGGCCAGTGGGGTCCCGATCGGTGTGATCCACCCCTCACGGGGAAGGGCTTCCGGCGTGCGGCCCCGGCCGGTGCGTCGCCCGGCGCCCGGCGCCGTATCGGACGGGAGGGCGGGACGGTGGCTCAGGTTTGGCCGGGCGACGCCTACCCCCTCGGGGCCCGGTTCGACGGCGCGGGGACGAACTTCGCCGTCTTCTCCGAGGTGGCCGACCGGGTGGAGCTGTGCCTGTTCGACGGGCCGGTGGGCAGCGGCGAGGAGACGCGGCTCCCGCTCCCCGAGGTGGACGCCTTCGTGTGGCACGGCTACCTCCCGGGCGTCATGCCGGGGCAGCGGTACGGGTACCGCGTGCACGGCCCCTATGACCCGCGCCGCGGCCGGCGCTGCAACCCGGCGAAGCTGCTCCTCGACCCGTACGCACAGGCCGTCGAGGGCGAGGTCGACTGGGACGAGTCGTGCTTCGGGTACGACTTCGGCGATCCGTGGTCGCGGAACGACGCCGACTCGGCCGGTCACACGATGCGGTCGGTCGTCGTCAGCCCCTACTTCGACTGGGGGGACGACCGCCCGCCCCGCACGCCCTACCACGAGACGGTGATCTACGAGGCGCACGTCAAGGGCCTCACCGCCCGGCATCCGGACGTCCCGCCGGCGCTGCGGGGCACGTACGCGGGGCTCGGCCACCCGGTGGTCACCGAGCATCTGCGCTCGATCGGGGTGACGGCGGTGGAGCTGATGCCCGTCCACCAGTTCGTCCACGACGACGCGCTGACGAGCCGCGGCCTGCGCAACTACTGGGGCTACAACACGATCGGGTTCTTCGCGCCGCACGCCGAGTACTCCTCGTCCGGGCGGCGGGGCGAGCAGGTGCAGGAGTTCAAGGCGATGGTGAAGGCGCTGCACGAGGCGGGGATCGAGGTGATCCTCGACGTCGTCTACAACCACACCGCCGAGGGCAACCACCTCGGGCCGACGCTGTCGTTCCGCGGCATCGACAACGCCTCGTACTACCGGCTCGCCGACGACGACCCCCGCTACTACACGGACACGACGGGCACCGGCAACAGCCTGCTGATGCGCAGCCCGCACGTGCTGCAACTGATCATGGATTCGCTGCGGTACTGGGTGACCGAGATGCACGTGGACGGGTTCCGGTTCGACCTCGCCGCGACGCTCGCCCGCGAACTGCACGCGGTGGACCGGCTGTCGGCGTTCTTCGACCTCGTCCAGCAGGACCCGGTCGTGTCCCAGGCGAAGCTGATCGCCGAGCCGTGGGACATCGGGGAGGGCGGCTACCAGGTCGGCAACTTCCCGCCCCTCTGGACCGAGTGGAACGGCAAGTACCGCGACACGGCGCGCGACTACTGGCGCGGGCAGCCGGGCGCGATGCCCGGCTTCGCGTCCAGGCTGACGGGCTCGTCCGACCTGTACGCCGACGACGGCCGCCGCCCCATCGCCTCGATCAACTTCGTGACGTGCCATGACGGTTTCACGTTGCACGACCTGGTGTCCTACGACGCCAAGCACAACGAGGCCAACGGGGAGGGCAACCGGGACGGCAGCGACGACAACCGGTCGTGGAACTGCGGTCACGAGGGCCCGACGGACGATCTGGACGTCGTGTCGCTGCGCGAACGCCAGAAACGCAACTTGCTCACCACACTGTTCCTGTCGCAGGGCGTCCCGATGCTCCTGCACGGCGACGAGATAGGCCGGACGCAAGGCGGCAACAACAACGCCTACTGCCAGGACAACGAGCTTTCCTGGGTCGACTGGACGGGCCTGCGCGACGACACCTTCTTCGACGAGCGCGGCCCGCTGCTCGACTTCGTCCGGCGGCTGTCCGATCTGCGGACCGGGCATCCGGTGTTCCGCCGCAGGCGGTTCTTCCGCGGCGATCAGCGGACCAGGCGCGCCCGCGCGGGCGCGAAGCCCGAGGACCTGCCGGACCTCGTCTGGTTCACGCCCGGCGGGACGGAGATGGCCGACAAGGACTGGTCGGCCGGCTTCAACAAGTCGCTGTACGTGTTCCTGAACGGCGACGCGATCGGGGAGCCCGACCGGCATGGCCGGCAGGTCAGGGACGACTCCTTCCTGCTGCTGTTCAACGCGCACGACGGGGACCTGCCGTTCACACTTCCGCCCGCGCCGTACGGGCAGATGTGGATGAAGCTGCTCGACACCGCGGATCCGCTGCTCGCCGAGGAGGAGTCGCCCGTCGTGAAGGCCGGCGAGAACGTGCCGGCCGCCGCCCGCTCCGTCCAGGTCCTGCGCCGGGTCTGAGGGCGTGGAGACGAGCAGATGAACGACGACATGAACGCCGAACCCGTTCCAGAGGAACCGCTTCCCGCCGCCGAACCCCCTGAGGAAACCGTGTCCGAGGACCACAGAGCAGAGCAGGCAGACAGAGCCGCCCAAGAAGGCGGAGCCGAACGAGCAGACAGGGCCGTTCCGGAGGAGGACACGCTCGCCGTACCGCCGACCGGTACCTACCGCCTCCAGCTCCGCGGCACCCCCGAGGATCACTTCGGATTCGCCGAGGCCGCCGCGCTGGCCCCCTACCTGGCGTCCCTCGGCGTGTCGCACGTCTACCTGTCGCCGATCCTGCAGGCGGCGCCCGGGTCCACGCACGGCTACGACGTCGTCGACCACTCCCGGCTGTCGGACGAGCTGGGCGGGGCCGAGGCGTTCGGCGCCATGGCGGCCCGGTTCCGCGCACATGGGCTGCGGGTGCTGGTCGACGTCGTCCCGAACCACATGGCGATCCCGGACCGCCGCGACCTGAACCTGCCGCTCGCGGCGGTCCTGGCGGACGGGCGGGACTCGCCGTTCGCCAAGTGGTTCGACATCGACTGGGACGCGGGCGGGGGCCGGGTCGTCCTGCCCGGCGAGGGCGAGCCCAACTACCGCCGGTTCTTCGACATCTCCGGGCTGATCGGGTTGCGGCAGGAGGACCCCGAGGTCTTCGAGCGCACGCACGCGCTGCTGCTGAGCCTGGTCGAGCAGGGCCAGGTGGACGGCCTGCGCGTCGACCACCCGGACGGTCTCGCCGACCCGCGCGGCTACCTGCGGCGGCTGGCGGAGGCGGCCACGGACCGCCGGCTGCTCGTCGAGAAGATCACTGAGGGGGAGGAGCGGCTGCCGCCGGACTGGCCGTGCGCGGGCACCACCGGCTACGACGCGCTCGGCATGATCGGCGGGCTGTTCGTCGACCCGGCGGGGGAGAAGCCGCTCACCGACTACTACGTGTCGCTGACGGGCCACCCGGCCGACTTCGCTGAGGTCGAGCACGATGCCCGCCTGTACGCCGCCACACACGGCCTGAAGCCCGAGATCGACCGGCTTTTGCGCGTCCTCCACCGGGTCGTGGGCGAGCGTCGTCCGGGCTTGGAGCAGGCATTGGTCGAACTGCTGGTCGGCATGCCCGTGTACCGCGCGTACGTCGTGCCAGGAGAGGATGCGCCGCAACAGGCCGTTGACGTCCTGAACGAGGCCGCTCACCGTGCACGAGCGCATCTGCCAGAGGAACTGCACGACGACCTTGAGGCTGTCGTGGATCTGGCCCTCGGGCGTGGTGAACGCACCGACGCCGAGTTCATCGTGCGTTTCCAGCAGACGTCGGCTCCGCTCGCCGCCAAGGGCGTGGAAGACACGGCGTTCTACCGGTGGAACCGGATGGCCGCGCTGAACGAGGTGGGTGGCGCCCCTGGGCGGTTCACCGTCAGCCCGGAGGACTTCCACGCGTACTGCATACGGCTCGCACGCGACTGGCCGCTCACGATGACGACGCTGTCCACGCACGACACCAAGCGTGAGGAGGACGTGCGGGCATGGTTGTCCGTGCTGTCGGAACTCCCAGACGAGTGGGTCGAAGCGGTGGAGCGGTGGCGGAACTGGGGTCCGGTCGAGTCGCCTCTGGAACCGGACCTCGAATACCTGCTCTGGCAGACGCTCGTCGGGGCGTGGCCGCTCACCATCGGCAGGTTGGAGGAGTTCCTCATCAAGGCGATGCGCGAAGCCAAGACGCGCACCTCTTGGATCGACCCAGACCTGAACTACGAGGAGGCCGTCCTCGCGTATGCGCGTGCCATCCTGGCCGACCCGGACCTCGTCACGGACATGACCGCGTTCGTCGCCAAGCTGGCCCCTTACGCGCGCGTGAACACGCTCGGGCAGAAGTTCGTGCAGCTGGCGATGCCGGGGGTCCCGGACGTCTACCAGGGCTGCGAGCTCACCGGCCTGGCGCTCGTCGATCCCGACAACCGGCGGCCGGTCGACTACGGGCGCCGCCGCGAGCACCTGTTCCGGCTCGACACCGGCCGGCAGCCGAAGGAGGTGGACGACGAGAAGCTCCTGGTCACGTCGCGGACTCTGCGGCTCCGGCGGGCGCATCCGGAGTGGTTCGGGCCTGGGTCCCGTCACGAGCCCGTCAGCGCGCGGGGAGTCGCGGCGGAGCACGTCGTCGGGTTCGCCCGGGGGGAGGCGGTCGCGCTCGCGACCCGGCTGCCCGTGGGGCTGGAGCGCCGCGGCGGCTGGGGCGGCACGCGGGTGGACGTCCGCCGCCAGGGCTGGCGGGACGTCCTGACCGGCTGCACGCACATGGGCCCGATCCTGGACGCGTCGCGCCTCTTCGAGCACCTGCCCGTCGCGTTGCTCGTCCCTCGGGAGATCGATCGGTGAGCGCCCGGTTCGCGGTGTGGGCGCCGGCCGCCGGACACGTCGAAGTCGTGGCCGGCGGCACGCGGCATCCCATGGCGGCGCTGTCGTCCGGATGGTGGGAGGCCGAAGTCCCGGCCGCAGAACATGGGACGGACTACGGGTTCGTCTTGGACGGCGCTGCGGAGGTTGTGCCCGATCCGCGCTCGCCGTGGCAGCCCGGCGGCGTCCACGGTCAGAGCCGCGTCTACGACCACGAACGGTTCGCCTGGACCGACCAGCACTGGCATGGCCGCCCGCTCCCCGGGAGCGTGTTGTACGAGATGCACGTGGGCACGTTCACGTCCGAAGGGACGTTCGACGCGGCGACCGAGCGTCTCGACCATCTGGTGGCGCTCGGGATCGACGCCGTCGAGCTCCTGCCGGTCGCGTCGTTTCCCGGCCACCACGGATGGGGTTACGACGGCGTTCACTTATGGGCGCCGCATGAGCCGTACGGCGGCCCGGACGGTTTGAAGCGTTTCGTGGACGCCGCCCATGCGCGCGGCCTGGCCGTCGTCCTGGACGTCGTCTACAACCACCTGGGCCCGGACGGGAATCGGCTAGGCGAATACGGGCCGTACTTCACGAGCGCCCATGCCACCCCCTGGGGCGACGCGGTGAACTTCGACCAGGAGGGCTCGGACGAGGTCCGCGCGTTCGTCGTCCAGAACGCGCTGATGTGGCTGCGCGACTATCACTTCGACGGCTTGCGCATTGACGCCGTCCACGCCATCACCGACCACAGCGCGGTGCACATCCTGGAAGAGATGGGACGTGCTGTGGCCGCCCAATCGGCGCACCTGGGACGGGAACTTCTCCTCATCGCGGAATCGGACCTGAACGACCCGCGCCTGGTCAAGGCCAGAGAAGCGGGCGGGTACGGCCTCGACGCCCAGTGGAGCGACGATTTCCACCACTCTCTGCACGCGGCGCTCACCGGTGAAAGGCAGGGCTACTACTGCGACTTCGGCTCGCTGGAAACGCTGAAGAAGGCCCTCACCAGGGTCTTCGTCCACGACGGGACCATGTCCACGTACCGGGGACGGCGTCACGGTCGTCCGGTGAACGTCCAGCAGACCCCTGCGCATTGCTTCCTCGGCTTTCTGCAGAACCACGACCAGGTGGGCAACCGCGCGGCAGGAGACCGTCTAGGAGCCCTTCTGCCCTCTCCCGGCCTGATCAAGGTGGGCGCGGCGCTGCTCTTGCTCGCCCCGTTCACGCCCATGCTGTTCATGGGCGAGGAATGGGGCGCGTCCACCCCCTGGTGCTACTTCACCGACCACCAGGACCCTGAGCTCGCCCGCGCCGTCAGTGAGGGACGCCGGCGTGAGTTCTCCCGGCACGGCTGGACCGGCGAGGTTCCCGATCCACAGGCTGTGGATACTTTCCGGCGGTCGGTCCTGGACTGGTCCGAGCCGGACCGGCCGGCCCATCGCGACCTGCTGGAATGGCATCGCTCCCTGATCGCGCTGCGCCGGTCCAGGCCCGAGCTGAACGATCCCCGCCTGACCGCGACGAGCGTCGAGGCGGACGACAACGCGGCGCGCTGGCTCATGATGTGGCGCGGCGCCGTCTGCGTGGCCGCGAACCTCGGCGGCCTCCCCGTGCTCCTCCCGGCGTCCCCTCCCGGCGGGGCGCCTCCCCGGCTGCTGCTCGCATCGAATCCGGCAATTCACCTGGACGCCGACGGCATCGGCGATTCCGGAACGGCCGCGGTGGAGCTGCCGGCCGCCTCGGTCGCGGTCTTCGCCTCCTCCGGGTCGGCGGCGGCCGGGGCGTGATGCGGTCTACACCCGGATTCGGCCCGATAAGTGGTGTTCGAGGATGTACTACGAGTGGCAAACCGCAGGTCAAGAGCGCGGCGGCAGCCGGGCAATGTTCAAGAATGGTCATACGATCGGTTCATGACCTCAGTACTGCTCGCCGAGGACGACACGTCCATCTCCGAGCCTCTCGCCCGCGCGCTGCGGCGCGAGGGGTACACCGTCGAAGTCAGCCCGGACGGCCCGCAGGCGCTGGAGCGGGCGCTCGGGGGCGGTGTGGACCTGATCGTCCTTGATCTCGGCCTTCCGGAACTGGACGGCCTTGAGGTGGCCCGGAGGGTACGGGCCGAGGGCCATGGCGTGCCCATCCTGATCCTGACCGCCCGGGCCGACGAGGTCGACACCGTCGTCGGGCTGGACGCGGGCGCCGACGACTACGTGACCAAGCCGTTCCGGCTGGCCGAGCTGCTCGCCCGGGTGCGGGCGCTGCTGCGCCGCGGCAGCACCGAGACCCCGATCGTCCAGGGGGTGCGGATCGACGCCGAGTCGCGCCGCGCCTGGATGGGCGAGCAGGAGCTCCAGCTGACCACCAAGGAGTTCGACCTGCTCCGCGTCCTCGTCCGCGACGCCGGCAAGGTCGTGACCCGCGAACAGATCATGCGCGAGGTGTGGGACACCAACTGGTGGGGTTCCACGAAGACCCTCGACATGCACATTTCCTGGCTGCGCCGCAAGCTCGGCGACGACGCCGGCAGCCCCCGCTACATCACCACGGTGCGGGGCGTCGGCTTCCGGTTCGAGCGCGGCGACTAGCACCGGCCGCCGCGGTCGTGCGGGACGCCGGGGGCCTTCCCGAGAGGCCCCCGGGGACGCGTGCCGCACGGTCCGTGGCCCCACCCTCGAAGGAGCCCTGATGAGGCGCCGACTCCTTCTGTCGACGCTCGCGGTGGCGGTGGTCGCGCTCCTCTTGCTCGGCATACCCCTCGCCTACGCCGCCCAGAAGCTCGTCTACGAGGAGGCCGGCCGGTCGCTCGACCGGGAGGCGTCCTCCATCGCCGGCGGTGTCGGCTTCAGCCTGGAGTCGCACCGGCCCGTCACCGGCACCGTCATCGCGCGGGAGTACCCGGGCCGGCACATCTCGATCACGATGCCGGACGGCCGGACGGTCACCGCCGGGCCGCCGCGGCGCGGCCGCGTCCTGTCCGCGACCGCGGCGCACGGCGCCGTCCGGGTCCGCGTGTCGCGCCCGGAGGCGCAGGTCCGCGACGCCGCGCTGCGGCTGATCCTGCTGGTCGGCAGCCTGGCCCTGCTCGGCGTCGCCGTCACCGTCGGGCTGGCGATGGTGCAGGCCCGCAAGCTGATCCTGCCGCTGGTCGACCTCGCCGAGACCGCCGACCGGCTGGGCAGCGGCAACGCCCGCCCGCGTCCCCGCCGCTACGGCATCCCGGAGGTCGACCGGGTCGCCGAGCAGCTGGACCGCAGCGCCGTCCGCATCACCCAGCTGCTCATCGCCAGCCGCGGCTTCGCGGCCGACGCCAGCCACCAGCTGCGCACCCCGCTGACCGCGCTGTCCATGCGGCTGGAGGAGATGATCGAAGCGGCCGACTATCCGGACGTCGTCCGGGAGGAGGGCGCCGCGGCGGTGGCGCAGACCGAACGGCTCGTCGCCGTCGTCGAGCAGCTGCTCGCCCGCGCCCGGCACGACCGGGCCGGCGGCGTCGTCCCGGCCCCGATCGACGAGATCATCGCCCAGCAGGTCGAGGAGTGGCGGCCGAGCTTCCGCAAGGCGGGCCGGAACGTCCGGATCATCGGGGAGCAGGGCCTCGTCGGCATGACCAACCCCGAGGGCCTCTCCCAGATCGTCGCCACCCTCCTGGAGAACGCGCTGACGCACGGCGCCGGGACGGTGACCATCCACACCAAACCGGGCGCGAACTCGGTGATGGTCGAGGTCGGCGACGAGGGCGACGGAATCCCGTCCGAGCTGGCGCCCCGCATCTTCGAACGCAGCATCAGCGGCGGCCGCGGCACCGGGCTCGGCCTCTACCTGGCCCAGTCCCTGGCGGTGATGGACGGCGGCCGCCTGGAGCTGACCCAGACCCGCCCAGCGGTGTTCAGCGTCTTCCTCCGCCAGCCGGCCGAGGCCCTGCTGGCCTCTCAGCCCGTGGTGATGGGCCCCACCTGACGGGCGGGCGGCGCCGCCGGCCGCGGGGGGCGCCGTTCAGATCTCGGCGTAGTCCCCGGCGGCGCGGGCGTCGAGAGGGTGGCCGATGTGGTGGGACGGGTGCCGTCCGTTGACCGCGCGCGTCGCGCCCGGACCGTCGAAGACGGACTCCGCGGCGGGCCCCGAGGGCGCCTCGGGGAGGCCGGACGCGGGGTCGACGGGCTGGGCGCTCGCCGGCAGGAACACCCACTTCTTGTACGACCAGAATCGGAACAGCGTCGCCACGCCGGTGCCGATGACCAGCGCGATGTTGAAGAACACGTTGCCGTGCAGCCCGAGGACGTAGCGGGTGAAGCCGATGAACAGCTCGGTGATCACCAGGCCGACGCCGTTCAGCGCGAAGAACAGCACGTACTCGCGGCCGAGGCCGGTGCGGTCGCGGTGCCGGAACGTCCAGTAGCGGTTCGCCAGGTAGGCGAACGTCGTCGCGGTCACCGTGGCGACGGCGAAGGACGTGAGCGGGCCCACCCCGAGGCCGCCGTGCAAACCGTTGCTGACCGCGACCGTGATGACGAACGCGATGGCGCCGACGCTCCCGAACTGGGCGACTTCCCGCCTGAGGTGCGCGAACTGCCGGTTGAGATTGGCGACCAGGCTCACGAAGGAGAACCGTCCTTCCGGACTTCGTTTGTACGCAACGGGCTGCGCGGCGGGTACTGCGGAGGCACCACGAGGATAGACGCCCGTGGCCCGTGAGACGTCGGAACATGAACGTTCCACGCTCTCCAGGCGTTCCCTGCCCATTGCCGAGATCCCCACACACGTTCGACGCCGCGGCCGCCTGATCCGTTCGCTCCGCCCGGCCGATAGCCTTTCGACGTGAAGGTTCGTGAGATGCCCGTCGTCGGTATGGCGGGCGGGGGCCAGCTGGCCCGGATGACCCAGCAGGCCGCGATCGCGCTCGGCGTGTCGCTGCGGGTGCTCGCCGGAGCACCGGACGACTCGGCCGCCAAGGCCGTCTCCGACGCGCGGATCGGGAACGACCGGTCGCTCGACGACCTGGCGGCCTTCGCCAAGGGCTGTGACGTCGTGACGTTCGACCACGAGCACGTTCCAGGGCCGCACATCGAGGAGCTGGAGAGGTCGGGCGTCCCGTGCCGTCCCGGATCGGCGGCCCTGGCGCACGCCCAGGACAAGCTCGTCATGCGCGAGAGGCTCACCGGCCTCGGCGTTCCGTGCCCCGCCTACGCGCACGTGCCGCCGTCCGCGCCGCTGGCGTTCCTGGAGGCGTTCGCCCGGGAGCACGGCTGGCCGCTGGTCCTCAAGGCGACGCGCGGCGGCTACGACGGCAAGGGCGTCTGGCTGGTCGAGAACCTCGACCGCGAGGCGTACGAGCTCGTCCAGCGGCTGCTGTCCGGGGGCGTCGACCTGATGGTGGAGCAGCACGTCCCGTTCGAGCGGGAGCTGGCCGCGCTCGTCGCGCGCTCCCCGTACGGGCAGGGCGCCGCGTATCCGGTGGTCGAGACCGTCCAGGAGGGCGGGATCTGCGTCGAGGTGATCTCGCCCGCGCCCGGTCTGCCGAAGGACCTGGCCGCCGAGGCGCAGAGCCTCGCCCTCCGCATCGCGGACGAGCTGGACGTCGTCGGCCTTCTCGCGGTCGAGCTCTTCCAGACCCGGGA
Organism: Spirillospora sp. CA-128828; assembly: GCF_050945415.1. Taxonomy (NCBI): domain Bacteria; kingdom Bacillati; phylum Actinomycetota; class Actinomycetes; order Streptosporangiales; family Thermomonosporaceae; genus Spirillospora; species Spirillospora sp. CA-128828. The sequence goes on along the minus strand of NZ_CP191986.1, from coordinate 8,508,478 downwards.
CGGGCTGCTGGTGAACGAGCTGGCCATGCGCCCGCACAACTCCGGCCACTGGACGATCGAGGGCGCGCGGACCTCCCAGTTCGAGCAGCACCTCCGGGCCGTCCTCGACCTGCCGCTCGGCTCCACCGAGCCGACCGCCCCGTTCACGGTCATGGCCAACGTGCTCGGCGGCGACGACCCGGACGTGTACTCCCGCTACATCCACGTCATGGCCCACGACCCGGCGGTCAAGGTGCACATGTACGGCAAGGAGTCCCGCCCGGGACGCAAGATCGGCCATGTGACCGCCCTCGGCGACGATCTCGCCGAGGTCCGCGAGCGGGCCCGGCACGCCGCCGGCTACCTGCGTTGGGGAACCGAGATCAAGGAGCACATGTGAGCGATCCGGTCGTCGGTGTGGTGATGGGCAGCGACTCGGACTGGCCCGTGATGGAGGGGGCCGCGCAGGCGCTCACCGAGTTCGGCGTCCCCTACGAGGCGGACGTGGTGTCCGCGCACCGCATGCCGCACGACATGATCGCCTACGGGGAGGACGCGGCGGCCCGCGGCCTGCGCGTGATCATCGCGGGTGCGGGCGGCGCCGCGCACCTGCCCGGCATGCTCGCGTCGGTGACGCCGCTGCCGGTGATCGGCGTGCCCGTCCCGCTGAAGTACCTGGACGGGATGGACTCGCTGCTGTCGATCGTCCAGATGCCCGCCGGGGTCCCGGTCGCGACGGTCGCGGTCGGCGCGGCGCGCAACGCCGGGCTGCTGGCCGTCCGGATCCTGGCCGCGGCCGACGAGGACCTGCAGGCCAAGATGAAGGTGTTCCAGCAGGACCTCTACGGCCAGGCCAAGGCGAAGGGCGCGCGGCTCCGCGAGCGGCGCTGAGCCGCGCTCAGCGCCGCAGCGCCCACTCGACGGCGGGGCAGCGGTCCATGACGACGTCGAGCCCGGCGTCCCGGGCACGCCGGGCCGCCGCCTCGTCGATCACCTGGAGCGGCAGCCACACCGCCTTCGCGCCCGCGGCGATCGCCTCGTCCACCGCCTGCCCGGCGTGCTCGGCGCGGCGGTACACGCCCACCACGTCCACCCCGGCCGGGTCCGGGAGGTCGGCGAGGGACGCGTACCCCTGCTCGCCGAGCACCTCCCCCGCCGCCGGATGGACGGGGATGATCCGCTTCCCGCGTTGCTGCATGAGCCGGGCCTGGTTGTAGACCTCGCGTGCGGGATTGTCGCCGAGCCCGACGAACGCCCACGTCCTGGACTCGTTCAGCAGCCGGCGGATCACGGCCTGGTCGGCGAAGTCAGCGCTCATGCCCGGCACAACACCGCCCGCCGCCCCTTTAGTTCCCGCCTCACGGGCGCCCGAGGGCCCGGTAGTTCCAGCCGGCCGCGCGCCACCGCTCGGGGTCGAGCGCGTTGCGCCCGTCCACGATGTTGCGTTCCGCGACGACCTCGGCGACCTCGTACGGGTTCATGCCCCGGAACTCCGCCCACTCGGTCAGCAGCAGGACCGCATGGGCGTCCTGGACGGCGTGCAGGGCCGAGTCGCCGTAGTCCAGGTTCGGGTGGGCGCGGCGCGCGTTCCGCATGGCCTGCGGGTCGTACACCGTCACCTTGGCGCCCTGGGCGCGTATCGACGCGGCCACGTCCAGCGCGGGGGAGTCGCGCACGTCGTCGGAGTTGGGCTTGAACGCGGCGCCGAGGACGCCGACCGTCCGTCCGACGAAGGAGCCGCCGAGCAGCTGCCGGGCGAGGTCCACCATGCGGATCCGCCGCCGGATGTTGATCTCGTCGACCTCGCGGAGGAAGGTGAGCGCCTGGTCGGCGCCGAGCTCGCCCGCCCGGGCCATGAACGCGCGGATGTCCTTGGGCAGGCAGCCGCCGCCGAACCCGAGTCCGGGGCCGAGGAACTTGCCGCCGATCCGGTCGTCGTACGACAGCGCCTCCGAGAGCTTCGTCACATCGGCGTGGGCCGCCTCGCAGACCTCCGCCATCGCGTTGATGAAGGAGATCTTGGTCGCGAGGAACGCGTTCGCCGACACCTTGACCAGCTCGGCCGTGGGGAAGTCCGCGGTGATGAACGGCGTGCCCTCGGAGATCATCGTCCGGTAGACCTCGCGGAGGACCTTCTCGGCGTGCTCGGCGGCGCCCTGCTCGGCGGGCAGCCCGGCCACGATCCGGTCGGGGTGCAGGGTGTCCTGGACGGCGAACCCCTCGCGCAGGAACTCCGGATTCCACGCCAGCACGGCGTCGCCGCCCGCCGGTGCCGTCCGGGCGAGCACCTCGGCCAGCCGCGCGGCCGTCCCCACCGGCACGGTCGACTTCCCGACGACCAGGCAGGGCCGCTGCAGCAGGGGCGCCAGCGTCGCGACGGCGTCGTCCACGTACCTGAGGTCGGCCGCGTACTCCCCGGCCTTCTGCGGGGTGCCGACGCACAGGAAGTGGACGTCTCCGAACTCGGCGATCTCCTCGTAGGACGTGGTGAACCGCAGCCGCCCGGTCTCCAGCCCCCTGCGCAGCACGGGTTCGAGGCCGGGTTCGTAGACGGGCAGGTCACCGGCCGAGAGCCGCGCGATCTTCTCCGCGTCCACGTCGAGACCGAGCACCTCGAAGCCCAGGTCGGCCATGCACGCCGCATGGGTGGCGCCGAGGTAACCGGTTCCGATGACCGTCAGCCGGTGGGACAAGACCTGCTCCTCTCGATTCGCCGCCGCCGACCAGCGGCCTTACTGCACACGTGCCCACTGCGCGCGGACACCTGCGTCGCCCGCACATACCTACTGGCGGGTAGCATCTGCGGCATGAGTTCTGACTTTCCCGCGTACGCGCCGTCGGAGGAGCATGAGCTGCTGCGGCGGACGGTGCGTGAGCTGGCCGATGCCAAGATCGCTCCTTTCGCGGCGGTGGTGGACGAGGAGTCCCGGTTCCCGCGGGAGGCCCTGGACGCTCTGGTCGCCAATGGTCTGCACGCGGTGCATGTGCCCGAATCGTACGGGGGTGCGGGGGCTGATGCGCTCGCGACGGTGATCGTGATCGAGGAGGTCGCCCGGGCGTGTGCGTCCTCGTCGCTGATTCCGGCGGTGAACAAGCTGGGCACGGTCCCGGTGCTGCTGGCGGGTTCGGAGGAGATCAAGAAGAGGTTCCTGGGGCCGGTGGCGCGGGGGGAGGCGATGTTCTCGTATGCGTTGTCGGAGGCGGATGCGGGGTCGGATGCGGCGGGGATGAAGACCCGCGCGGTGCGTGACGGTGAGCATTGGGTGTTGAACGGCACCAAGATGTGGATCACCAATGCGGGGGTGTCGCGGTTCTACACGGTGATGGCGGTGACCGATCCGTCGGCGGGGGCGCGGGGGATTTCGGCGTTCGTGGTGGAGGCGTCCGATGCGGGGGTGTCGTTTGGTCCCAAGGAGCGCAAGCTGGGGATCAAGGGGTCGCCGACCCGGCAGGTGATCTTGGAGGATGTGCGGATTCCGGCGGATCGGATCATCGGGGAGCCGGGGACGGGGTTCAAGACGGCGCTGGCGACGTTGGACCATACCCGGATCACCATCGCGGCGCAGGCGTTGGGGATCGCGCAGGGCGCGTTGGATTTCGCGGTGGGGTATGTGCAGCAGCGCCGTCAGTTCGGCAGGCCGGTCGCCGATTTCCAGGGTGTGCAGTTCATGCTGGCGGACATGGCGATGCGGCTGGAGGGTGCCCGGCAGTTGACTTATCACGCGGCGGTCAAGTCCGAGCGGGCGATGTCGGGGGAGCGGGTGGCGGATCTGACGTTGGTGTCTTCGGCGTGCAAGGCGCTGGCCTCGGATGTGGCGATGGATGTGACCACTGATGCGGTGCAGTTGCTGGGCGGGTATGGGTACACGCGCGAGTTCCCGGTGGAGCGGATGATGCGCGATGCCAAGATCACCCAGATCTACGAGGGCACCAACCAGATCCAGCGCATGGTCATCGCCCGCCAACTCCTCAAATAGCCGAAGACCCGTCGCCGACCCGGGGGACGGGCGTGGTGCCCGTCCCCCGTTCCCGGGTCAGTCGTGGGAGATGTTGAGGATCATGCTGCCGTCCTTGGCCCGGTGCGGACGGAGCGAGATGCCGTTGTAGACGGCGGTGGAGTTGGGCCAGGCCGCGTCGACCGAGGTGGTCATGTTCGAGCCGCGGCCGCGGATCACGAAGATGACCTGGCTGCCGTGGAGCTTGACGTGGATCGGGTCCAGCCCGTACTTGCGGTCGAGCGTGATCTTCTCGCCGCCCTTGATCTGGACTTGGCAGTCCGCGTCCCGGCAGGCCGAGAGGTCGGTGCCGTCCTTGGCGACCGGCTTGGCCTTGGGCGCCGCAGCCTTGGGCGCCGCCGGGTCCTGCTGCGCGGCGTTCGGGTCGGGTGCGGCGTCTTGGTCGAGCGCTCCGTTCAGGTCGGGCAGTGCGTTCGCGTCCGGCGCGGTCTTCGGGTCCGGCGCGGCCTGCGGGTCGGGCGCCGCCATCGGGTCGGGCGCCGTCTGCGGGTCCGGCACGGGCTTCGCGTCGGACGCGGAGTTCTCGTGCGGCGCGGACGGCGGCGGCGCCGTGAACGAGGCGTTCGCCGCGGCGGCGACGCCGCCGGTGAGCGCGGCCGAGATGGCGGCGGCCGTGGTGATCAGGCCGAGCATCCTTGTCGACATCCTGTGGACTCCTGAGAAGTGGCTTCTCTCTGTCGCGGTATTGCTACCCAGAGTAGTCGATCAAGAACGTAGAGTTGTGATCAAGGTTCTTGGTGTCGTGTTTCAGGTGGCAGGCCGCTCGTCCACCAGGAGGGTCTGCATGACCCGGCCGATCTCGCCGGAGCGGTCGGCGAGGGTTCCCTGGCAGAGCGCGCTGCCGCCCGGGGCGGCGTCCAGCGACGCGGCCATGCACAGCCACTCGCCGACAGGGTCGCGGTGCAGGGCGACGGTCACGTCCGTGTTGATGATCAGCCACTTGGACAGGTCGAGCTGGCTGCCGATGCCGGACGCGCTGTCGGCGAGGGTGAGGGCGCGGACGAGTGGTGTGTCGGACTCGCCGGCGACCAGCGGGATGCGGGAGCGTGCCCAGGTGGTGCCGGGGCCGGGTTCGGCGAAGCCGCCGTCGAGAAGCCGCCATTCCATCGCGGCGAGGTAGCCGCCCGTGTGGAGATCGCTCCAGTCTCCGAACGGGCGCGTCGCGTCGGGGAGGGGCGGCGGCATGGGGCCGTGGGCGACGGCTTCCAGGTGGGCGGGGGCGCCCATGATCCGCCAGGCGGTGGCGTGGACGACCGGTCGGCCCTCGTGGGTGATCCGGCCTTCGAGGAACGCGATCCGCTTGCCCGGGCGGACGACGCGGACGTCGACGTCGAGCTCCGCCACCGGCACCGGGCCGAGGATCTCGACCGTGACCCGTGCCACCCGGGTGCCGGGGACGGGGTCGTGCCGTTCGAAGGCGCGTCCGATCAGCGCCGACACCGGGCCGCCGTGCTGGAGGCCCGGAGACCAGGGCCCCGCGGTGGCGGGCGTGCTGGCGAATCGCCCGTCCCCGAGCGGCTCGTAGAACGACTCGGCGGGCACGTCCTCGGTCATGCCTAGAATCCTATTCTAGGAGGGCGTCAGCCGCACAACTTCGAGGTGGCCGTACCGGTCTCGATCGACGAGCCCCCCGACGGCGACGCGCTCGGGGACGACTTCACCTCGACCTCCTTCACGCCGTCCCAGTTGGCGCCGACCATGACCTGTACGTTCGAGCCGAGCGAGGAGACCTCCTTCAGCTTGGCGTCCGGGATCGCGGCGGCGAGGGTCTTCGCCGAGTCCTCCCGCTCGGGCCCGTAGAGGATCTGCGTCGTCTGGAGCCCGCGCCGCGCCACGCCCGGCGCGACGGTCACCTTGAAGCCGAGCTTGCGCAGCTGGCCGCCCGCCTTCGTCGCGAGGCCCGGGGTTCCGATCGCATTGAGGACGCGCACGGAGATGTCGTCCGGCGGCACCGTCAGCTCGTTCTCGGGCTTCTTGGTCGGGGAGGCGCTCGGCTTCGCGCTCTGCGTTGCGATCGGCCGGTCGCGCCGGAGGCTCGTGAACAGGTCCTGCGCCTTGCCGCGGTCCCACTGGACGGTCGACTGCGGCGACGGCGAGTTCCACAGGACGGCGTTGTAGCCCTGGTTCGACAGCGGCACGTTCGCGAACGTGAGGTCGTCGGTCGACAGGTTCTTCATCTGGTCGGCGAGCTTCGGCAGGTCGTCGGCCAGCTTCTCGTCGACGCGCAGCGACTTCAGCGACGCGTTCAGGAACTTCGTCGACTTGACCGGGTCGCCGAGCGTCTTCGTCGACAGCGCCTGCTTCATCATCGACGCCATGAACTGCTGCTGCCGGTCGATGCGGCCGAGGTCGCTGCCGCCCGTCAGCGAGTAGCGGGCGCGGGCGAACGCGAGCGCCCTCAGGCCGTCCAGGTGCGACTTGCCGCGCGGGAGCTTCAGCCCGCTCTTCTTGTCGTCGACGGCCTGCTCGGTGCACACGTCGACACCGCCGAGCGCGTCCACCATGTGCACGAACCCGTAGAAGTTAACCTCGACGTAGTGGTCGATTGACACGCCCGTGGCCTGCTTGATGGTACTGACGGTGAGGTCGGGGCCCCCGAACTGGTAGGCCCAGGTGAGCTTGCCCGGACGGGCCGGGACCCGCGCCCCCTTCGCGCCCTCCGACCCGTTCGACTTGTGCGCCGGGATCGTCACGTAGGAGTCGCGGGGCAGGCTCACCACCGACACGCTGTCGTGGTCGCGGGACACGTGCACCAGCAGCATCGTGTCGGAGCGCTCGCCCTCGAAATGCCCGAGCTTGGCGGCCTTCTGCTGCTCCTTCGTCAGCCCCTCCCGGCGGTCGACGCCCGCCACCAGGATCGTCATCGCGCCCTTCGGCGTGTCCTTGCCCTTGCCGAGCCCGCCGACCGAGACCTTGTCGATCATTCCGGTGACGTAGTTCTGGAACGCCCACGCGCCGCCCGAGGTCAGCAGGACGAACGCCGACGCCGTCCCGGTGAGGGTCAGGAAGCGCTTCTGCCGCCGCGCGCTGATCGCGGCCCGCGGGCTCAGCCCGCGGCCCGGGCGGCGCGGCCCGCGCGGGCCCTCCACCGGGACGCGCGGCGCGGGCATCCCGTCGATGGTCACGCCCTCGATGTCGCCGTCGTCGTCGTCCGCCGCGTGGGCGCCGGGACGCGGCCGGAAGTAGCGCTCCAGGGGGTCGGCGTCGCCGCGACCCGAGTCGTGCCCGTCTGCCATGCCGGCCGCCGCCTCCCGAAGATCCCGTGCTGACGCGAGTCCCCACCACTCTAAAGTGGGGGACACCCGTCCGTTCGCTACCTGGACCTCGTGTCCTTGCAGTAACGTGGCGCCGTCTTGACCACACCCCGGCGGCCCGCACGCGAACCTGGGTGGCGTGGGCTGCGTCAGACAGCGAGCTAGAGAGAGGAAGGGGCGTCTCCTCCGGCCTGCCGGTAGGGTGCGCCCGCGAGCCCACATGAATTCGTCTCCCCATGCCCAGCGCGTCATGAACCAGGAAACCCAGCACGCCGTGAAGACCCGTCCCGACTCCGGTGAACGCACCTGGCCCGCCGTCTCGGTGGTGATGCCGGTCCTCAACGAGCAGCGCCATCTGACCGACGCCGTACGCGGCATCCTGAGCCAGGACTACCCGGGCGAGCTGGAGCTCGTGCTCGCGATCGGCCCGTCCCGCGACCGCACCGAGGAGATCGCCCGCAAGCTCGCCGCCGAGGACCCGCGCGTCCTCGTCGTCGCGAACCCGACCGGGCGCACCCCGCAGGGCCTCAACATCGCGATCAAGGCGTCGCAGTACTCGATCATCGTCCGGGTGGACGGGCACTCGCTGCTGCCCGCCGACTACGTCCGCGCCGCGGTCGAGACGATGGAGGACACCGGCGCCGACAACGTCGGCGGGATCATGGCGGCCGAGGGCGTCACCCCGTTCGAGAAGGCCGTGGCGCGCGCGATGACGTCCAAGCTCGGCGTCGGCAACGCCCGTTTTCATACCGGAGGCGAGGCGGGCGAGGTCGAGACCGTCTACCTCGGGACGTTCCGCCGCAGCGCGCTGGAGCGGGTCGGCGGCTACGACGAGACGTTCGTCCGTGCGCAGGACTGGGAGATGAACCACCGCATCCGGGAGACCGGCGGCCGGATCTTCTTCACCCCCCGGATGCGCGTCACCTACCGCCCCCGCCCCAACCTGCGGGCGCTCGCCAAGCAGTACTTCCACACCGGACGCTGGCGGCGCGTCGTCGGGCGCGAGCACCAGGGCACGCTCAACCTGCGCTACCTCGCGCCGCCGATCGCCGTGGTCGCGATGACGGCGGGCGCGGTCGCCGGGGCGTTCGGGTTCTGGCCCGGCTGGATCCTGCCCGGCGGGTACGCGGCCGCGATGGTCGCGGGCGCCGCCGTGGAGGGACGCGGGCTGCCGTTCTCCGCCTGGCTGCGGCTGCCGCTCGTGTTCGCCACCATGCACGTGACCTGGGGTGTCGGGTTCCTCACCAGCCCGCCGCGGCTCGGCCAGCCGACTCCGATCAAACCCGGCGAATCCGTCCAGTAGCGGGCAAAAACCCATATCCACCTGCGAACCCTTGTGGCCTTCCGCCCGTCTGACCGTTAGGTTTGGCGGGATCTTGCCCGCCTGCGTTCGGAGGTGGCCATGTCCAACGGAGCACGCCACGGCCTCGGCGTGGTGATCGGTCTCGTCGTGACGCCGGTCATCGCGCTGTGCCTGATGTACAGCACGACCAAGTTCATGCGGTACTTCCAGTACTTCCTCACCAAGGGGGGCGACCGCTGGATCGCCGCGGCGCTCGTGCTGGCGGCGGCGGTCCTGGTGGGCGTGGTGGCGGGCTCGCGCGTCTCGCCTATCGCCTCGCTCATCCCGGGGTTCGTCTTCACGGTCATCGGCGTCCTGTGGATCGTCTCCCCGCGCTGGGCGTTCGGGCACGCCGGACGGGACGCGCTCCCCAACAAGCTCTATCTCGGGTACACGGTGCTCGCCCCCTACGGAGTCTTCCTGTTGCTGGGCGTCGCGCTCCTGGTGGCGTCGGTCGCGCCGTCGCGGTGGAAGTCCCGTGCGACCGCCGGTGCCGCGCCGCGTTTCGGCGGGCCGCCGCCCGCGCCGATGGGCCCGCCGCCCATGCACGGTTCTCCGGCGCCCATGGGGGCGCACCGGCCGCCGCCGGCGCCCGGGCAGAGCCCGGCATGGCAGGGGGCGCCGCAGTACGGGCAGCCGCCCGCTCAGCCCGCCGCCTCGAACCCGCCGCCGCTGCCCCCCGCCGAGGAGAAGCCCAAGCCGTCCGGCAAGAGCGGGCCGGACGAGGACAACCCCGGCGAGTGGACGCAGATGTACGGCGGCAACCGCTAGACGGCCGCGAGCACGCCGGGGACGTCGTTGACCACCATCGCGTCGAACCCGGCGGCGGCGTAGGTCGGCGCCGCCTCGGCCGACGGGCACCACGCGATCGTCTCCAGGCCCGCCTTGTGCGCGACGTCCACGCAGTGCTCCAGCGGACGCAGCCGCGTGTCGGGATGGTCGATGCCGCACGACCCGGTGTGCACCGCGACGACGTCCATGCCGAGCCCCGCCGCGGCCGGGACGGCGTGCCACAGCGGGAACCGCAGCCACGTCAGCAGCCCCAGCGGGACGCCCGGCAGTTCCTCCCGCAGGAACATCAGCAGCGACGGGTCGAAGGAGGTGACCAGCAGGCGGCGCCGCTTCGCCTCGCGCTTCAGGACCGGCAGTAGCAGCGCCCCGGTCCGGCGGGACGGCTCGTCCAGCGCGTCCTCCAGGACGGTCTTCACGTCCACGTCCACGGCGACGTCCGCCGGCAGCGCGTCGAAGACGTCGGCGAGCCGGGGCAGGCCGCTCGCCGTGGCGGGCAGGTCGACCAGGTGGTCGCCGTCCGCGGTCGTCGGGTCGTGCCGCAGGACGAGGGTGTCGTCCGCGGTCCTGGTCACGTCGATCTCGATCCAGGAAAGGCCGGCGTCCACGGCGGCCAGCATCGAGGGCAGGGTGTTCTCGGAGACGGTCGTCTCGGACCCGGCCGGGGTGAGGTCGCCCGACCCGTAACCGCGATGTCCGATGACCGTGGGGGTGTTCTCGAAGATCAAGACGTTTCCTCGCTGGCGAGATGTTCGGCGATGAGGGCGTCGAGCGGCTGGGTGACCTTGAGGTTGCGCTCGCTGCCCGCGACGACCCGGATCGGGACGCCGGGCAGATAGCGGTGCACGATCCCGCAGTCGTCGGTGGCGCGCAGCCCGGGGTCGGCCAGCGCCAGCTCGTACGCCTTGCGGATGGTGCCGAGCCGGAAGCCCTGCGGGGTCTGGAACCGGCTCACCGTCTCGCGCGGCGGCATCGAGGCGACCACGCCGTCCTCGACCACCACGATCGTGTCGGACGACGGCACGCCCACCGCGACGGCCTCGTGGGCGTCCAGCGCGTCCAGCACGCGGTCGATGACCGGGCGGTCGACGAAAGGGCGCGCCGCGTCGTGGAACAGGACGCGGACGTCGTCGGGGCGCCCGTCCAGGGTCCGCAGCGCCGCGACCGTGGACGCCGTCCGGGTCGTGCCGCCCTCGATCACCGCCGCCGTCTTGCGGAACGGCGCGGCGATCGCGGCGGCCGCGCGCAGATGCCCGGCCGCCATCACGACGACGACCTCGCCGATCGCCGGGTGGGCGTCGAACGCGGCGACCGCGTGCGCCAGGATCGGCCGCCCGCCGACCTCCATGAGCTGCTTCGGGCGCCCGGCGCCCATGCGCTCGCCGACCCCGCCGGCGAGCACCACCGCAACCGCTCGCGTCGCCATCTCACCTCGGTTCCCACGACACCCGGTCATCGGGCCACTACGCTGTGCACCTGCCCATGCTCACCCGACCGGTCCGGAGGCACCGATGGATCAGGCGCCCGCGCGTGAGCGGCCGGTCACGCTCAACGTACCGGACCGACCCGCGATCACCCGCCCGGACCGAGAGGCCGCCGAAGCCGTGGACGACGACCGGGCGCGACCGCGCCGGCGGCCCGAGGGGGCCGAGGGCCTCGTCGCCGCGTACCTGGCCGGCCCCTGCACCCCGCCCATCGCCCGGTGGGCGGCCGGCCGCGGGCTCACCGCGGGCGCCGTGTCGATGATCTCGCTGGCCTTCGCGGTGCTGGCGGCGGTGTGGTTCTCGGGCGGCGCCCGCGCGGGCCTCGTCACCGGGGCGCTGCTGCTGTACGCCTCGCTCGTCCTCGGCAAGGTGAGCGCCGGGCTCGCCCGCCGGGCGAACCCGTTCACCTCCGGGCCTGCCTCCTGTGGGGGGCGACCCCCCACACCTCCCGGGAAGTACCATCCGGCGGTCCTCGACCGGGTCAAGGAGTTCGCCGTCTACGCGGGGCTCGCGGCGGGGACCGCGGCCTCCGGCGGGAACCCGTGGTGGCCGGCGACGGGGGCGGTGGCGCTGCTGTCCGTCCGGCACACGGTCGCGGCCTCGTACGCGGCCAGCCGGACCGCCCGAAGGCCGCCGCCGTCCCGCCGCGGAGCGGTCGTGCGGCGGGCCGCGAAGAGTCTCCGGCTGCCGCTCGGCGAGCGGTTCGCGCTGATCTCGCTCACCGCCGCCTTCGCCGACGCCCGGCTGACGTTCGCCGTCCTCCTCGCCTGGGGGTCGGCCGCCACCGCCTGCGCCCTGGCCGGACGGGTGACGAGGTCGATCTCACCGTGACCACCGGACTTGCTGTGACCACCGTACGACTGCACCGCGACGACGGCCCGGTGTCCCGCGTGCTCGGCGGGATGGCGGCGGGGCGGCTCCCGCCGCTGCCCGGCACCGTCCTCGCGGCGGCGGCCACGGGGGTCCTGCTGGCCGCCGGGCCGGGCGCCTGGCCGCCCGGAGGGCCGGCTCCCGCGCTGCTCTGCGTCCCGCTCGTCGTCCTGCTGCTGGCCGGGCCCTCGTCCCGGCACCCTCACTCCGGGCGGCTGGACTGGCTCGTACCGCCCATCCTGCGCGGGATCGAGTATGGTTACCTCGCCGTGTTGGGGGACGCGCAGGGAGTGTCGGCGCCGCTCGTCTACGTGCTGATCACGGTCCTCGCGCTCCACCACTACGACACCGCCTACCGCACCCGCCAGGGGCATCGGCCGCGGGCGTGGGTCCGCCTCGCCGGGCTCGGCTGGGAGGGCCGCATGCTGTTCACGGCCCTCGCGGGCCTGTCCGGGGCCCTCCCGTTCGCGTACCCGGCGCTGGCCGCCTACCTTGGCGTGTTGTCCGGCGGCGAAAGTGTCGCCACGTGGGCGCGGAAAGGTCGCGGCAGCGGCGTTATGGTCGACTTGGAGGAGAGAGCATGATCGGCATGGTGCTGGCGGCGGGTGCGGGCCGGAGGCTTCGGCCGTATACCGACACCCTCCCCAAGGCCCTGGTCCCCGTGGACGGTGAGACCACCATCCTTGACATCGCCCTCCGCAACCTCGCCGAAGTCGGGCTGACCGACGTCGTCATCGTCGTCGGCTACTGCGCGGGCGCCGTAGAGGAGCGCAAGGCCGCCCTTGAGGAGCGGTACGGCGTGAACATCACGCTGGTTCACAACGACAAGGCCGAGGAGTGGAACAACGCCTACTCCATGTGGCTGGCTCGGGAGCACTTCTCCAAGGGCGTCCTCATGGTCAACGGCGACACGGTCCATCCGGTGAGCGTCGAGAAGACACTATTGGCGAACCGCGGGCCGGACATCCTCCTGGCGGTGGACGACGTGAAAACTCTGGCCGACGAGGAGATGAAGGTCATCCTCGACGGCGAGGGGCACCTGAAGACCATCACCAAGCTGATGGACCCCGCCACGGCCGGCGGCGAGTACATCGGCGCCACCCTGATCGAGCCGGCCGCCGCCGAGCCGCTCGCCGACGCCCTGAAGGCCACCTGGGAGGGCGACCCCGACCTCTACTACGAGGACGGCTACCAGGAGCTCGTGAACCGGGGCGGCCGCATCGGGGTCGCGCCGATCGGCGACGTCGACTGGGTCGAGGTCGACAACCACGACGACCTGGAGAAGGCCCGCCGGATCGCCAAGGGCTACTGACCGCACGCACGGCACGACGCGAGGAGCCCCATGCCCCTGCTGACGCGGATGCTGAACGCGCCGCTCTCCATCGACGTGCGGCGCGGCGCCGTCGCCGGCCTCGGCGAACTGCTCGCCGACAAGCGGATCGCCACCGAGGGACGCGTCGCGATCGCGGTCGGCCCCGGCCAGGGTGACCAGATCGCCGAGCACGTCCGGCCGTCGCTGGCGGCCTGCGAGGTGTTCCAGGTCGCCGGCGGCACCGTGGACGCGGCCGTCAGCCTCGGGTCCAGCCTGCGCGCCGGATCCTACGAGGCCGTCGTCGGCATCGGCGGCGGCCGGACGATCGACGCCACCAAGTACGCGGCGACCCTGTCGGGCATCCCGATGGTGTCGGTCGCCACCAACCTGTCCCACGACGGGATCTGCTCGCCGGTCGCCTCCCTCGTCCACGACAAGGGCAAGGGCTCGTTCGGCGTCATCATGCCGCTGGCGATGGTCGTCGACCTCGACTACGTGCGCGCCGCGCCCGACCGGCTCGTCCGCGCCGGGATCGGCGACGTGGTGAGCAACTTCTCCGCCGTGGAGGACTGGCTGCTCGCGGCCGAGGAGGTCGGCGAACGGGTCGACCGGATGGCGCTCACCGTGGCCCGCACCGCCGCCGAGGCGCTGCTGCACCAGCCCGGCTCCATCGACTCGGACCGGTTCCTGACCGTCCTCGCGGAGGGCCTCGTGCTGTCCGGGATGGCGATGTCGTTCGCGGGCGACTCCCGGCCGGCGAGCGGCGGCGACCACGAGATCCTGCACGCCATCGACCACCTCTTCCCGGACACCGCCAACCACGGCGAGCTGGCCGGCATCGGCGCCGCGTTCTGCTACCACCTGCGCGCCACCCGGCTCGGCGTCGGCGCGGACCGGCTGGAGGAGATCCTCGCCTGCCTCGGCCGGCACGGCCTGCCCCGCTTCCCCGGCGACATCGGGCTGTCGGTCGAGCAGTTCGCGGAGGCCGTGCGATACGCCCCGCACACCCGGCCGGGCCGCTATACGATCTTGGAATACCTCAGCCTCGATGAGGGCGAGACCCGCAAGGCGGTGGAAGAGTATGTCCAGGCCCATGGAGGCTGAGCTCCCCGGGCACGAGCACTCCCCGGAGCCCCCCGGCACCCCCGGCGACGACCACCGGCCGCACCGCAAGGGCGCCGGTGTCGCCGACATCCGCCGGTACGGCCAGCCGCCCGGCCTGAAGGACCGGCGCAACGAGGAGCACTGGGCCGGCCGCCTCTACATGCGCGACCTGTCCCCGTACTTCGCGTGGATCGCGCTGCGCCTCGGGTTCAGCCCCAACCAGCTCACCTACCTGATGATGGCGAGCGGCGTCGCCGCCGGCGTCGCGGTGTCGCTGCCGGTGAACCCGCTGTGGACGGCGCTCGGCGGCGCCTTCCTCATCCAGGTCTACCTGCTGCTCGACTGCGTGGACGGCGAGGTCGCCCGCTACCTGCGGCAGACGTCGGTCGCCGGGGTGTTCCTCGACCGGATCGGGCACTACCTGTCCGAGGTGTCGCTGCTGATCGGGCTCGGGTTCATGGCGCAGGGCGGCTGGGCCAACGGCGGCTGGGCCGAGCTCGGCCTCGTCGCCGCCCTCGGCGCCGCGCTGATCAAGGCGGAGACCGACAACGTGGTCGTCGCCCGCGCCAAGTCGGGGCTGCCCGCCGACCCGTCCGGCGGCGACCGCGCGCTGCGGCCCCGCTCCACCGGCATCGCGCTGGCCCGGCAGGCGGCGTCCATGCTGCGCTTCCACCGGATCATCGGCGCGGTCGAGCTGTCGCTGCTGATCCTCGCCGCCGCCGTGATCGACACGCTCACCGGGACGGACGACCCGGTCGCGGTGCGCGTCCTGATGGTCGCGGTGGCCGCCGTCGCGGTCGTGCAGACCCTGCTGCACCTGGTCAGCATCCTGGCCTCCCGGAGGCTGAAGTGAAACTGTCCGTGGTCGTCCTCACCATGGGGAACCGGCCGGAGGAACTGGCCCACGCCGTCCGCAGCGCCCTGGAGCAGGAGCACGTGGACGTCGAGGTCGTGCTGGTAGGAAACGGCGTCGACCCCGTCGGCGACCGCGCGGGCGCGGCGCCGTTCGACGACGAGCGCGTCAAGACCCTCAGCCTTCCGAAGAACCTCGGCATCCCGGGCGGGCGCAACCGGGGCGTCGAGGCGTCCTGCGGCGACGTGATCCTCTTCCTGGACGACGACGGCTGGTACCGCTCCACCCGCCTCGGCACCTACCTGCGCGACCGGTTCTCCGCCGAACCCGACCTCGGTGTCGTCTCGTTCCGCGTCCGCGACCCCGAGGGCGGGCGCGGCGAACGCCGGCACGTCCCCCGGCTGCGCGCCGGCGACCCGGAACGCTCGTCCGCCGTCACCACCTTCCTCGGCGGCGCCTGCGCGATCCGCCGTGCGGCGTTCGACGCCGGCGGCGGCCTCCCCGAGGACTTCTTCTACGCCCACGAGGAGACCGACCTCGCCTGGCAGATCCTCAACGCCGGGTACCGGATCGTCTACGACGCGTCCGCGGTGATGTTCCACCCGGCCGTGCTGCCGACGCGGCACGACATGTTCTACCGGTACAACGCCCGCAACCGCGTCTGGCTGGCCCGCCGCAACCTCCCGTGGCCGCTGGCCCTCACCTACCTCGCGGTGTGGATCGGCATGACCCTCCTCCGCGAGCGCAAGCCGAGCGCTCTCAAACCGTGGTTCAAGGGCTTCCTGGAAGGCTGGCGCAAGCCCGCGGGCCCCCGCCGCCCCATCTCCTACCGCACCGCCTGGCGCATGACCCGCACCGGCCGCCCCCCAATAATCTAAGGCGCGATCCCAGGCACCGGGCGGGCGCGTGGAGCGAGTGCGGCGAGCGGAGCGCGCCCGCCCGCCGCCCCGGGCGACCGCAGCGCCACGACACGAACCGCACGGTCGTGGTGACCTCAGCCGTGGCGTGAGGATCGACCGGGGCGTGACGGGGGTTCCAGGGGGTCGCCCCCCTGGGTGAACACCGCGAGGATCAGGTGGGTCAGTTCGGCGGTGATGTCGTCGAGGGGGACGTCCTGGTCGCGGGCGGACCAGTGGTGGACGAGGTTGTTCACCGCGCCGATGATGGCGATCATCGTGAGGCGGTAGTCGCGGTCGACGGCCTCGCCGCGGTCGACCGCCTCCCGGGCCAGCGCGAGCATCGTCTCCTCCCAGCGGCCCCGCCAGCCGAAGCGGTGCTGCTCCAGGCCGGCGCTGACGCCGATGACCTCGACGAACGCGATGCGGGCGCGGCGCGGGTCGCTCGCGGTGACGGTGACGAACGCGCGGACGGCGCTCCGCACCCGGGTCGCGAGGTCGGCGCCGGCCGCCTCGGCGTAGGCGGCGGACACGGCCTCGGCGGCGCGTTCGTTGATGCCGCGGTGCAGCGTGGTGAGCAGCTCCTCGCGGCCGGAGAACTCCTCGTAGAAGTTGCGGGTCGACACGCTCGCCGTCGCGCACAGCCGCTCGATGGACGTCGCCGCGTAGCCGCGGGTCCCGAACAGTTCGAGCCCGGCGGCGAGCAGGCGTTCCCGCCGCTCGGCGCGGCGCTCCTCGGCCGAGCGGCCTCCGTAGCTGCGCCTCGGTGCGGGATTGCGGCCGCTCATCGATCTCCGTCCACCCGTCCGAATGGGTCGGCGTCAGCCTAACCCCGGCGCGCGGACGCCTGCCGCCGTCAGTCGTCGAGCAGCGTGCTCTTCCATTCGGGGTCGGCGGTGAGAACGGTCAGCCGCTGCGTCGCGCGCGAGACCGCCACGTACAGGACGCGCAGCCCGCGCGGCGACTGGGCGGCGACGGTCTCCGGCGCCACGATCACCGCCGCGTCGAACTCCAGCCCCTTGGCCTCCAGCACGTCCAGCACCTGGACCCGCTCCGGCAGCCCGTCCGCGAGCCGCTCAAGGTCCTCCTCCGCCCACGCGCCCTCCTGGCCGGGCGCCCCTGCCGGGCCCGGCAGGGCGTCGAAGAGGGAAGGCTGGGCGTCGGACGGCGCCGGGGAGGCCGAGTCGGTCAGCGGGAGCGGGACGATGACGCCGATCGTGCCCTCGACCTGGCCGAGCAGTTCCTCGGCCGCCTTCCGGGCGGCCGAGCCGAGGTCGTGTTCCGCGACGACGCGGACGACCGGGTCGATGCCGGATGTGCGGACGGCGCGGGCCGGGGTGGCGTCCGGGAGCGCACGGGCCAGGACGCGCGCCGACACGGCGGCGATCTCGGTGGAGTTGCGATAGTTCGTGGTGAGCTCGTACTCATGCCGGGCGCGCGGCGTGGCCTTGCGGGTGCGGCGGCGGCCCCGGGAGGAGGGCCTCTCGCCGCCGAGCGCGGTCTCCATCGCCCGGCGGGCGGCGTCCAGGTCCTCCCAGGCGCTCTGGGCGGGGTCCTCGACGATCGTCCAGCTGGCCTGGCGGCCGCGGCGGCCGAGCATCCGCCACTGCATGGGGGAGAGGTCCTGCGCCTCGTCCACGACGATGTGGGCGTACTCGGGGCGTTCCTCGACCACGCCGTCGTCGACGCGGCGGGACCGCTCCAGCCGTTCGATGGACGTGGTCAGCTCCTGCATGTCCGGCTCCCAGGTGTCGTCCACGACCTCCTCGCCGGTGAGGATGTTGACGCCGTCGACCACGAAAGGGTCGTCCTCGGACGGTGCCTTGCGGCGGCGGGACGGACGGGGCGGCGAGCCGAGCAGCGCGTCTATCTCGTCGAGCAGCGCGACGTCCTGGTAGCTGAGCGGCGCGTCCTCGCCGGCCCAGGACGCGGCGAGCGGCTCGATGTCGGTGCGGTCGAGGTCGCGGCCGGCGGCACGGCGCAGCCGGGCCGGGTCGCCGAGCGAGCGCAGCAGGTCCAGCGGCCGGCGGATCGGCCACCAGGCGACGAGGAAGTCGGTGAAGGCGCGCTGCTCGCGAACCCGCGCGTCGAACTGGGCGCGCTTGGGGTCGCCGTTGCCGCCCTGGCTCCCGCGCGCCGGCTCCTCGTCGAGGGAGGCGAGGCCGTCGGCGGCCAGGATCGCGTTCCACAGCCCCGCCTCGGCGCCTTCCTCGGCCTCGGCCGCCTCCGGCCCGCCGACGTCGTTGAAACGGCCCCAGAGGGCGTCCAGGAGCATCTCGGCGGCCCTGCCGCGGGCCGCGTTCACGCTGCCGCGGCTGCGCCGGTGCACATCGTTCCTGATCCGGTCGAGACGGTTGCGGTCGAGCGTGACGACGACGCCCTTGAACACGACGCGGAGCTCGCCCGGGGCGCCGGGCGCGTGGTCGGCCACGGCGCGCCGGAGGACCGTCACCATCGCGTCCGCGCCCTTGACGCGGGCGAGGCGCGGCGGGTCGTGGACGGTCGCCGTGGCGCCGTCCACGAGGTCGCCGAGCGAGCGCAGCGTCGCCGAGCCTTCGCCGAGGGACGGCAGCACCCGCTCGATGTAGGCGGTGAAGCGGCGGTTCGGGCCGATCACCAGCACCCCGCGCGAGCCGAACCGGCGGCGGTGCCGGAACAGCAGGTAGGCGACGCGGTGCAGGGCGACGGCCGTCTTGCCGGTGCCGGGGGCGCCGCGCACCAGGACCGTCCCGTCGGCGGGCGCGCGGATCACCTCGTCCTGCTCGCGCTGGATCGTCGCGACGATGTCGCGCATCGCGCCCTCGCGGGTGCGGGCGAGCGAGGCGAGGAACGCGCCGTCGCCGACGACCGTCATCCCGTCGGACGCCTCCGGGTCGAGCAGGTCGTCCTCCAGGTCGACGACCGCGTGCCCGCGCGAGTGCAGGACGCGCCGGCGGACGACGCCGCGCGGGTCCTCGGGGGTGGCGCGGTAGAAGTCCTCGGCGGCGGGCGCCCGCCAGTCGATCACCAGGGAGTCGTGCTCGCTGGTCCGGACGCCGATGCGGCCGATGTAGCGGATCTCGCGGGAGGCCAGGTCGAGGCGGCCGAAGACGAGACCGTCGTCGGCGATGTCCAGGGCCTGGGCGCGCAGGGCCGCCTGGTGGACCATCGCGTCCCGGTCGACGAGCGAGCTCTTGGTGCCGGCGAGCGACTGGCGGTAGCCCTCGCGGATCATGGCCTGGGCGGCCTCGCGCATCTCCTCCAGGCGCGCGTAGGCGACGTCGACATAGCGCTGCTCGGCAGCGATCTCCTGATCCTTCACCGTGCCGCCGGGACCGGTCGGACGACCGTTGACCTGGGACGACATGCAGGCTGCTCCTCGCACGTTGACGCGCCGGGGACGTCCCCCGGCACCCCGAAGGGGCGAAAGAGACAGCTTATGCCGTCCCGCGGCCGTTCAGCGCGCGGCGGAGATCAGGGCGGGCGGCCGGCGGGTCGGCCGGACGCGCACATGGACGTCCGCGGCGGGGCGGGCGAGCGAGCGGTCCATCGCGTCGAGGACGAGCCGGTGCGATGCGCCGGCGCCCGCGTGGACGCAGCGCAGCGTCACCCCCCGCCCGCCGTGCTCGGCCCAGAGCGCGTCGGCGTACGCCGCCACGGCCGCCGCGGCGGCGCTCGCCGGCGGGCCTGGGGCGTCCGGGCAGAGGAACACTTCGCCGGCGCCGCGCTCCAGCATCCCCGGCAGCGTCGCCCGCACGACGTGGACCATGCCGAGGACGTTGGTTCGGAGAACGTGTTCTATCTCGCTGGGCGGGAGCGTCAGCACGGGCGCGTCCGACGAGGCCGCCGCGGCGTGGACGACGCGGTGCACCGGGCCTGACATCGCCAGCACCTCCAGCACGGCGTCGGGATCGGTGACGTCGCACACCCGCACGTGCATGTTCGGGGAGCGCAGGGCCGTCTTGGCCAGGCCGACCTCGTCGACGTCCACCGCGACGACGTCCCAGGCCGCCGCCGCGAGACGCCTCGCCGCCAGCGCGCCCAGGCCGCGCGCCGCGCCGGTGACCAGAGCCGTCCGCCTCACCTGCGCACCTCCTCGGCGCCCTGGAAGACCATCCGCAGATGCCCGACCGTGCTGGTGGTCAGCGCTCGCGCGCGGTCGAGCCCCAGCCCGCGCAGCTCCTCCGCCACCGGGTGGTCGCCGAGGACGACCGTCGCCCCGCCCGGGCGGGTCCGCACCTCCGACGGCGTGAGCGTCCACGGCGTCCGGCGCGTCACGCCGTCCAGGCAGGAGTAGGCGTCGACGGTCGGTGCCGCCGCGCCGCCCGGCATCGGCACGCCCGGCCTGACCGCCACCTCGATCGCCGTCCGGCCGCCGAACCGCACCGCGCACCGCTTGACGCGTCCGGCGAGGTCCATGGGGATGTCGGCGATCTCCTTGGGGAAGCCCCAGATCGTCCGCCCGGCCTCCAGTGTGAACTCCTGGTTGACCGGCAGCCAGTGGATGAACGCCCCGACTCCGCGCAGCCGCCCGAGCACACCCGGGGACGGCGCCTCGCCGGGCGGACGCACCAGGAACGCCACGGCGAACTCGTGATAGGGCCCGAGGTCGCCGTCGGCGTACCGGACGAACGCCAGTGAGCAGATGGCCCTGCCGGGCAGAGGCTCGGCGACCTCCAGCCCGGAGTAGGCGATGACGGCCTGGGCGGCGCCCGCGGGCACGGCGAACATCGCCGATCCCACGGCGGCGTCGCGGATCCGTACCGGAAGGGTGACCCGCTGCCCCTGGATCGCATGCGCTTGCACGGTGCTTGTCACACGCTTAGTAGAACAGGTTCCTGTTTTGCTGCCAAGACCGGGCCGTGCCCGGCTCGCGGGCAGGGCGGGCTCGTTAACCGCGCTCGGCGGCCGTCCGGATCCGGTCGAGGGTGGCGCGCATGCCCTTGCGGTTGACCTCGGCCCGGCCTTCCGCCGGGACGCCGGTGAAGACCTTGCCGAGCAGCGAGACGAACGCGGCGCCGCGGTTGTCGCGGCGCAGATCCTCCCAGTACTCGGTGAGCCGGGTCCGGGGCTCGGCCGGGTCCTCCGCGACGTCCTCGACGCGGTATCCCCACAGCGCCACGGGCATCCCGAAGCTCGAGACCCGGAACGCGAACGCCCGCCCCGGTACGGCCGAGGTCACCTGGCACGTGGTGAACCACACGCGCCACCCGATCCGATTGAACCCGACGAACTTCGTCCCCGGCGCGATCGCCCGCCCGCGCACCCACGTCGCGAACACCTCCGGGCTCCACTCGCCCATCCGCCGCAGGTCCGCGACCGCCGCGTAGACGTCCCGCGCGCCCGCCGCGACGACCACGCTCTCCTCGACGACCCACTCTCGCTCCATGGCCTGATCCTCCCACTCAATGACCGTGTGGTCACTGGAGGTGGGCGAAATGGGCGCTCCAGGAGGCGTACCAGGTACGGAACCAAGGTTCGTGCTCGGCCAGGGGGACGATATAGGTGATGGTCTCGGCGTAGTAGCGGCGCTGGAAGTCCGGGGGCATCCTGTCGAGGGTCTGGACGTTGCTCACACGGTCGGCGAGCTTGACCAGGATCGCCTCACGCGGGGCGTCGCGCAGGCGGCGGAGATAGGCGGCCTTCCCGGCGCGCTTGGCCTGGCGGCCGGCGCCGGCGGTGGGCGGCTTGGTGACCCAGTCGACCAGCTCGGTGACCTCCGGCCCGAACTCCGCCTCCACATCCGCCAAGGTGGCGGGCGTGTCCTCGACGACGTCGTGCAGGACCGCGGCGGACAGGACGGCGGGTGTGGTCACCTCCGCCCCGCGCACCAGCACTTCGAGCGCCTCAAGCAGATGCTCGACATAGGGGGCGCCGGTCGGGCGGCGCTGGTCGCCGTGCCATCGCTCGGCGGCGGCGACGGCCGGGGCCAGGCCGTCCAGGTCGATGTGCGCGCCGGACGCGGCGATGTCGGAGCGGGCTGTTTCCCAGGTGCGCCAGCGGGTGAAGACCTCCATGGTTACTCCGTTCTTCGCGGCCGTGTCGCGGCGGACGCCCCGCACAGGGCATGGTGGGGTGTCGTCCTTGGAGAGCACAGTATTCGGAGGGGAGGCGGCGCGGTCGTGGTCGGGAGCCGGCAGCGCCGTCCGGAGTCCGTGGGCAAGGTCCGCGTCGCGCTCGGCCTGGTGTCCGGTGTGGTCGCCGTGGCGCTCTGCGTCGTGCTCGTCGACAAGTACGTCCTGCGCGCCGAATGGTGGCAGGTCCGCCACACCGTGACCGGAGAGCCGGTCGCGCCGCAGAGCGAGGTGGGGCCGCCTCCGGGCCCGCTCACGGTGAGCTGGGAGCACACGACGCGCACGCACCACGGGTCCGTCGCGGGCTACGACGGCGTCGCCTACCAGGTCGCCCAGGGGCAGGTCGCGACGGTGTCCGGGCGCGGGATCGAGGTGCGGGACGCGCGGACCGGCGACGGCCGCTGGAGCTACCGCCGCTCCGGCTGGACGCTGCTCGGCTGGACCTCCACCGGGTCCCGGCTGATCGCCTACTTCGAGCGGGACGGCGACCGCGGCGACCGGGTGCTCGTCGCGTTCGACACGCTGTCCGGCGGGCTGCTGTGGCGGCGCGCGGGCGAGCGTCCCGCCGCGGTCTCCCGGACGACGCTCCGCTGGCCCGCGGGATCGGACGTCCTGCTCACCACCGACGAGGAGCGCCGGACGCTGTTCGGTGTCTCGGCCGTGACGGGCAACCGGGTGTGGCGGCTGGCGCTGCCGCGCGGCTGCCGGCTGTTCGAGGGCGGCGCGCATCCGTCCGACGGCCGGGAGACGCTCGCCGCGCTGGGCCTGCACTGCGCGGGACCCGGCAGCGAGAAGGGGCACCGCAGCCTGCTGCTGGCCGTCGATCCCGCGAAGGGCGCCGTCCGCTGGAGCCGGCGGCTCGGGTCGAAGGAGTCCCCGGAGGTGTCGATGCTGGACGGGGTGACGCTCGTCTCCGACGGGACGGCCCTGCGCACGTTCGACGACGGCGGCCGCCAGTTCGGGGTCTGGGACGGCGACGGGGCGTGCGGCGACCTGATGTGCCCGGGCGTGCTGACGTCCGGCCGGCTCGTGGTCGTCTACCACCCGGACGGGTCCGGGCCGGACGACGCCCGCATGGAGGCGGTGGACGTGCCGTCCGGGCGGGTCGAGTGGCGCCGCGACGTGCCCGCGTACACGGCGCTCGCGCAGGCCGGCGGGCAGGTGTTCGCGCTGCGTCCCCGGCTGTCGGAGCGGCTGCTGCCCGCGGGCGTCGACATCGTCGAACCCGGCGACGGGCGCGTCACGACCGCGCCCGCGCCGTTCTCGATGGACCCCGACCTGCCGGGCGTCCGGCCGTGGCTGGCGGCGGCGGGCGGCCTGCTGTACGTGGCCGTCCCGCAGGCCGCGCCCCGCCCGGACGGCGCGGCGCGGCTGGTCGCGCTGCGCGGCGGGCCCGCGGGCACCGGTCCGGCGGAGCTCGGCGGCGTGCCGGAGGCCGACTGGCCGGACGCCTGCGCCCTGCTCAAGAAGCCGGACCTGACGGCGGCGCGCATGCCGGACTACGTCACCGAGCCGCGCGGCGCGTCGGCCGGGACCGTGCGGCTTCCCCGCCCGGTGTCCTGCACCTACGAGCCGCGCGGCGGGAAGGCGCGGCGGGAGCGCGGCGACCGGAAGGCGCCCGGGCCGAAGCCGAGCGCGGCGGGTTCCGCCGCGGCCGATCCCTCGGCGAGCCCGGAGCTACCGGAGAAGCCGGACAAGGGCGGCGAGCTGGACATGACCGTGCGCGGCCTCACGGTGAGCGTGCGGTGGGTGGCCGAGACCGACCAGGCGGCCTCCCGGATGCTGGACGCGCTGCAGGCCACCCAGGCGCAGGCCCGGCGGCGGCACGACATCGGCGCGGACGAGGCGTACGAGATCGGCCCGACGGCCGGGATGATCGCGCTGCGGGTGGGCCGGTGCGTCGTGGTGGTCGAGGCGAACCGCCCGCCGGGCGCCGCCGCCCGCCTCGCCCGGTCGGTCGCCTTCCGCCTGCGCCAGCCGTCCTGAACGCTCAGAACTCGGGTACGGGCTCGGCCTCCGGCTCCGGGGCGCTGGCGGCGGAGCGGCCCGCCCACGCCTCCAGCTGGGCGACGAAGCGTTCGGCGTGGACGGGCCAGTGGAATCGCGCGCGGGCGGTCTCGTAGCCGCGTTTGCCGAGGTCGACGCGGAGCTCCGGGTCGTCCCGCAGCCGCAGGACGGCCTTCGCGGCGGCCTCCGGGGCGCCGAACGGGACGATCAGCCCGCATCCGGCGGGTTCGACGATGTCCACGGCCGGCGGGTTCGGCGTGCTGATCACCGGGACGCCGCGGGCCATGTACTCGACGACCTTCGTCGGCATCGAGTGCCGGTAGTTCGGCTCGTCGTGCAGCAGCGCCAGCCCGGCCATCGCGCCCTCGGCGATGCGCAGCGCCCGGTCGTTCGGAACGAACCCGTACCAGCGCACGACGCCCTCGCGCTGCGCCGCCCGCAGCTCGGCCCTGACGTCGGGGTCGGCCGCGCCGATCAGCTCCACCAGCACGCCCGCGGCGGTCAGCGTCCGGGCCATCTCGATCATGTCGAGGGCGCCGCGGGCCCGCGACAGCTGCCCGACGTAGACGGCGCGGCGGCCGTCCGGCGGGCCGGGCGGCAGGTCGGACACGTAGGTGGTGTTCGGCACGACCGGGTGGTCCGCGCGGAACCGGGACCGGTAGCCGTCCTCCGCGAGCAGCAGCCGGTGCCGCCGCTCGGTCCGCCGCTCCAGCCGGTGCACGGCCGGGCGCAGCAAGGGCCGGGCCGGCCCGGGCAGCCAGCCCTTGGCGGAGAGGGCGGCGGCGGTGTCCTCGTGGACGTCCCAGACGACCGTCCGCTGCCGGACCTCGCGGGGGAGGGACACCAGCAGCTCCGGGTCGTGCAGGAGGATCACGTCGGCGTAGGCGGCGTGCTCGGCGAGCGCGCGGTTGGCGGCGCGCAGGGCCCGGAACCGCCGCCGTCCCGTGGCGCGCGGGACGTCCACCGGGCTGATCTGCCGCCACGGGGTCGCATTACATGCCCGGAACGGGGCAATATATGTGACTTCATGACCGGCGTCGAGCAGTGCGCGTATCTGCCGGTGCAGAATGCGCGCATCCTCGGGATGATGCACGACCGTGCAAACACAGACCCGCATTACACTCACTCCGCAATGTGCCGAATCGTCTTCACCGCCGAGTCTCGGACGCCGATGGAAATTGCCGATGAATTCCCGTTGGCCATGGCATGGACGCTGCCGGGCGACTCGTGGCGGTCTGCTAGAGAAGCTCGACGGTGTCCAATTGCGCGTTCCGGGTGCGGCCGCGGGTGTCGAAGAGCAGCCGCGCGTGCCGGGTCAGCGTCGCCGCGTCGTAGGCGGCGTGTCCGGCCAGCACGATCGCCAGGTCGGACGCCTCCAGCGCGGCGGCCAGATCGGCGCCGGCGGGCGTGACCGGCGTGCCGTCGACGTCCCACGACGTGACGAACGGATCGTGGAACGACAGGTCGGCGCCGAGGCGGGCCAGCCGCCGGGCCACCGGACGGGCCGGCGATTCGCGCTGGTCGGCGATGTCGGCCTTGTAGGTGACGCCGAGGAGCAGGACCTTGGCGCCCTTCAGTGCGCGTCCCTCCCGGTTGAGCAACTGCTGCGCCCGTTCCGCCACATACCGGGGCATACGGTCGTTGATCTCCTGGGCCAGCTCCACGAACCGGAACGGGTAGCCCAGCGAGCGGACCTTGTACGACAGGTAGTTCGGGTCGATCGGGATGCAGTGCCCGCCGACGCCCGGCCCCGGCCGGAACGCCTGGAACCCGAACGGCTTGGTCGCCGCGCAGTCGATGGCGTCCCACAGGTCGATGCCCAGCTCGTTGCAGAACACCGCCATCTCGTTGACCAGCGCGATGTTGACATGTCGGTAGGTGTTCTCCAGCAGCTTGGCCATCTCGGCCTCGCGCGTCCCCTTGGCCTCCACGACCCGTTCGACGAACTTGCCGTAGAACGCCGCCGCCGCCGACGCGCACGCCGGGCTCAGCCCGCCGACGATCTTCGGGGTGTTGCGGACGCCGTACACCGGGTTGCCGGGGTCGATCCGCTCCGGCGAGAACGCCAGGTGGAACTCCTCCCCGGCCACCAGGCCGGACGTCTCCAGGATCGGCCGGACGACCTCCTCGGTCGTGCCCGGATAGGTCGTCGACTCCAGCACCACCAGTGTGCCGGGCTCCAGGTGCCGGGCGACCGTCTCGGCCGCGCCGCGCACCGCGGTCAGGTCCGGGCCGCCTTCCGGCGACAGTGGCGTCGGCACGCAGATGACCACGGTGCGGGCGCCGTCCAGGACGTCCTCGTGCAGGCTCGGAGTGAATCCGGCCTCCAGCATCCGCTCGACTTCGGCCGGTGACACGTCGTCGATGTGCGACAGCCCGGCCTTGAGGCCGGCGACCACGCGCGCGTCCCGGTCGAGCCCGCCGACCCGCAGGCCGGCCTGGCTCGCCTCGCGCACGAGCGGAAGTCCCACGTAGCCGAGTCCGATGACCACAAGATCCACGCGGCCGGCTCCCTTCGATCTATGTGCTCTGCTGCATTGAGCGGCGATAGGCGGCCCGGTATCCGGCCGTCACGGCGCGCCAGGTGCGTTCCGCCGCGACCCATTCGCGGGCCGATCGCCCGATTTTTTGTCTTCTTTCGGGACTGTAAGCCAGGTCTTCCAGACAATTCGCCCATGCTTCCGGCTCTTCCGGAACTGTTAACGCGCCGGTCACGCCCGGTTCCACGATTTCGCGAAGAGCCTTGACATCACTGGCTATAACGGGGATTCCCCCCGCCATCGCCTCGATCGGTTTCAGGGGCGTCACCAACTGGCAGACCCGGTCCGCCGTTCGCGGTACCGCGAACACATCGAGGAGAGCGTGATAGCGGCGAACGGACTCCATCGGCACCCGGCCGGTGAACACGGCATGAACGCCGTGCCCGGCCGCGCGCCGTTCGAGCGCGCCGCGGTCCGGGCCGTCACCGACCAGGAGCAGCGTGACGGGCGCCCCGCGGTCACGGAGCAGGGCGGCGGCGTCGATGAGCGTGTCGATGCCCTCGTAGCCGTAGAAGGACGACGTGAGCCCGACGACGGTGGCCGCGGCCTCGATCCCCAGCCGTTCGCGCAGCCCGGAGGCGTCCGGGAGCGGCTCCAGGAACGCCTCGTCCACCCCGTTCGGCACCGTGAAGATCTTCTCCTCCGGGATGCCCCGGGACGCGATCTCCGCTCGCATCGCCTCGCCGAGCGTGACGACGGCGTCCGCCTCGGCCATGCGGCGGGTCTCCAGCTCCCGGGTCAGCCGGTAGAAGTCGTCGGTCTCGCTGTGCGCGGGGTCGCGGGAGAGCCAGGAGTCCTCCAGGAAGCCGCGCACCTCGTAGACGACGGGCAAGCCGTGGCGCCGTCCCAGTTCCACCGCCACGGCCGCGTTGAGGTGGTTGCTGACCGCGTGCAGGACGGAGGGCCTCAGCTCCTCGACCAGCCGTCCGGCCAGGTCGGCGCTTTTCGCGATCGCCTGCAGCGGATCGGCCTGGGGAAGCCAGGGCAGCAGCCGGTGGTACGGGACGCCGTCGACGTCCACATGGGTCCGCGCGTCGCCTATGCCCTGGCTGAGCGGGTACCCAAGGCGCGTGACGATGTGCGTGTCGAACCCCATCTCGCGCTGGGCGAGGGCGATCCGGTGCGTCCGGACGGTATAGCCCGCGTTCGTTCGCGGCAAAGCGTTCGTCACGAGTTGCAGAACGGTCGTGCCCTGGACGCCTCCGCCCGCGCGCGGAGGCGATGTGGGCTGCGCCAGCAGTCGGCGCAGATCCTGTGTTTCGCGCTGAACGTCCCTGGGCCTTGGGACGACGAGCGGGGAACGCCTCAGCCGGGCCCCGAACGGGGTCCGCGCGGCCAGCCGCACGGCCAGCCTGGACGCCCGTCCGGGATCGTCCAGAAGCTGTCGCCAGGCGAGTCCGGCCAGGTAGACGGATTTCTTCACGGGTTTGTCGGCCACGGGGCCGGACGTTAGGCAACCCCGATGAACAGAAGGGAAATTGTGTTGGCACCCATCGTGCACGTCCTCGGGGCGCGGCCGAACTTCGTCAAGGCCGCGCCGGTGATCTCCGCGCTGCGCGCCGCCGGCGCGGAACAGGCGGTGATCCACACCGGCCAGCACTACGACGCGCGGATGTCGGAGATCTTCTTCGACGAGCTGGGCCTGCCGGAGCCCGACGTCAACCTCGGCGTCGGCTCGGGCGGGCACGCCGAGCAGACCGCCGCGCTCATGATCGGGCTGGAGAAGGAGTTCACGGGCCGTTCACCGGCGCTCGTCATCGTGTACGGCGACGTGAACTCGACGATCGCCGCCGCCCTCGTCGCGGCCAAGCTGCACATCCCGGTCGCCCATGTGGAGGCCGGGCTGCGCAGCTTCGACATGACCATGCCCGAGGAGGTGAACCGCCGGCTCACCGACCAGCTGTCCGCGCTGTGCCTGGTCACGAGCCCGGAGGGGATCGGGCACCTGGCGGCCGAGGGCGTCCCGGTGGAACGGGCGCACCTGGTCGGCAACCCGATGATCGACACGCTGCTGGCGAACCTCGGGAAGTTCGACACCGCGGCCGTCCGGGAGGCGCACGGGCTGCCGGAGCGGTACGTCCTGGCGACCATGCACCGCCCCGCGAACGTGGACGCGCCGGAGACGGCGGCGGCCCTCGTCCGGCACCTGCACGGTGTCGCCGACCTCGCCGACCTGGTCATCCCCGTGCACCCGCGCGGCCGGGCGAACCTGCTGGCCGCCGGCCTGGACGACCACTCCGCCGTGCACATTCTGGATCCGCTGGGGTACATCGACTTCATCGCGGCCGTCCGGGGCGCGGCGGCGGTCGTCACGGACTCGGGGGGCCTCCAGGAGGAGACGACCATCCTCGGCGTGCCGTGCCTGACCGTCCGTCCGAACACCGAACGGCCGATCACCATCACGCACGGGACGAACCGGCTCGTCACGTTCGAGGAACTCGTACCGGGGGTGCGCAAGGTCCTGGAGTCGGGCGCGCAGGCGGGCGACCGCACGCCGCCGCTCTGGGACGGCCACGCCGGCCCCCGCATCGCCGAAGTGATCATGGAGTACGTGGGTGAGTGAAGAGGCCAGGAACGCCAAGGCGTACCAGCAGCTCGGGCGGCTGAAGTCCACACTGCGCGAGCGCGAGGCGCGCCTCGACGAGCTGGAGAAGCGGCTCGCCGCGCTGGAGACGTCCACGGCCGTCCAGTTCGGGCGGCTGGTCGCGGGCACCGCGCGCAACCCCAGGCGCGGCAAGCGGCTGCCCCGCGAGCTGTACCGGCTCTGGCGCAAGCGGAACGCTCCGGTGTCGGCGTCCGGGGCGGGCGCCGGCGGCGGCGTCCAGCCGGACCGCGTCGACCGTCCGGAGAACCGCCTGCTCGTCGCCGGGCCCTGGGACGGCCTGATCATCGCCGGCGTGCTCGGCCCCGCCGCGGCGACCTCGCTCGCCGGGCACGCCAAGGTCGTCCCGCTGTACCCGCACGACGCCGCGATCGTCCTCGACTCCGCCGACGTGGACATGGTCGTGGTGGACGCCGCCGCCGGCGAACCCGGCGGTCCATGGGCCTATCTGGGCGTTCCCGGCATGTACGACCGTGATCTCGCGCTGCACGAGATCCGGCAGATCGCCGCCGCCCGCTCGCTCCCGCTGGTCCTGTGGGGCGAGGCGCCGCCCGCCACCCTGGCGTCCCTGCGCTGGGACGCGACCGCCACCGCGCCCGCTCGGCTCACCGCGCTCCTGACGCCGGCCCGTTGAAAGGAACCACCGTGCGACCACGCGCCCTCGTCTACGGCGACGTCGACCTCAACATGATCGACGGATCGGCGATCTGGGCCCAGGGCATGGTGCAGGCCCTGGTCCGCGCCGGCTGCGAGGTGACCCTGGTCCTCAAGGCTCCCGTGCGGACCGGCCGGCTCGTCGACCCGCTGCGCGCCCTGCCCGGCGTCACCGTCCGCAGCCCGCACGCGGAGGGCCTGTTCGACGCCCCCATGACACCGCGGCACGCGGCCTCGATCCTCGCCCGGATCGACGACGAGAACCCGCATGACCTCGTCGTCGTCCGGGGCCGCCGCCTCGTGGGCAAGCTCGCCATGGGTCCGCTGGCCGGACGGCTCTGGACGTACCTCACCGACGTACCGCAGTCGGCTTCGGAGTTCACCGCCTCGGCCAAGGGCGAGCTGCGCCGGATCGCGGACGCCTCCCGCGTCCTGCTCTGCCAGACCGAGGAACTGCGCGGGTTCCTGGAGAGCGCCGTACCGGCCACGGCCGGGAAGAGCGTCCTGTTCCCGCCGGTGGTGGTGCTCCCCGACGGCCTGTCGGTGCGCCCGCCCGGCCCGCCGGACGGCCCGATGCGCCTCGTCTACACGGGCAAGTTCGCGCCGCGCTGGAACACCTACGAGATGACGTCGCTCCCGCGCCTGCTCGCCATGCGCGGTGTGGACGCCGAACTGCACATGGTCGGCGACAAGATCCACGACGACCCGTCCGACCCCTCGTTCTCGACCCGGATGCGGACCGCGCTGGAGACGGGCGAGGGCGTCATCTGGCACGGCGGCCACCCGCGGGCCGAGGCGATGCGCCTCACCGCCGCCGGCGACGTGGGCCTGTCATGGCGCCACCCGTCCATGGACACGAGCCTCGAACTCTCCACGAAGGTCCTGGAGTGCGGGACGCTCGGCGTCCCGGTCGTCCTCAGCCGCACACCCATGCACGAGCGGCTCCTCGGCGCCGACTACCCGCTGTTCGCCGCCACCGAGGAGGACGTCCTCGACTGCCTGACGCTCATAGGCAAGAACCCGGACGTCTTCACCCTCGCCGTGGACCGCTGCCGCGCGGCCGCCGCCGGATTCACGCTGGACGCCGCCGCCGAGCGCCTCCGCGGGTACCTCTCCCAGACCTTCCCGGAACCCTCCGCGAAGGTCCTGTCCGTCAAGGAACGCCGCCTCCGGGTGGGCGTCGCAGGCCACGATCTGAAGTTCTTCACCCGCCTGCTCGACTACCTGCGCTCCCGCCCCGACATGGAGGTCCGGGTGGACCATTGGGCCGCGCTGAAGGCCCACGACGAGAAACGCAGCCAAGACCTCGTCGACTGGGCGGACGTCGTCATCTGCGAATGGTGCGGCCCGAACGCCCTCTGGTTCGCCCAGCGCAAGCGCCCGGACCAGCGCCTGGTGGTCCGCCTCCACCGTTTCGAGCTGTACGCGGGCTGGCCGAAGCAGCTGGACATCGAGGCCGTGGACCGGGTCGTCTGCGTCAGCCCGCACTACACCGAGCTGACCCGCGAGATCACGGGCTGGCCCGCGGAGAAGGTCGTCACGATCCCGAACTGGGTGGACGACGCCCAGCTGGACCGGGCCAAGCTTCCGGGCGCCGAACACCATCTCGGGATGATCGGCATCGCCCCGTCCCGCAAACGCCTGGACCTGGCCCTCGACGTGGTCGAGGAGCTGCGCCGCGACGACCCGCGCTTCACGCTCTTCGTCAAGTCCAAGCTCCCCTGGGAGTACTGGTGGATCTGGCAGAAGGACGAGGAGCGCGCCCACTACGAACAGGTGTTCCGCCGCATCCGCCGCTCCCGCCTGCTCTCGGGCGGTGTCGTCTTCGACTCCTACGGCCGCGACGTGGCGTCCTGGCTACGCCGCATCGGCTTCGTCCTGTCCACCAGCGACGACGAGAGCTTCCACCTGGCCCCCGCCGAGGGCATGGCGTCCGGCGCGATCCCGGCCCTGCTGCCATGGCCCGGCGCCGACACCATCTACGACCGCCGCTGGATCCACGAGGACCCCTCCGCCATGGCCGCCTCCATCGCCAGAACGGTCGCGCTCGACCGCTGGAAGGAGGACACCGCCGTCGCCCGCACCCAGGTGAAGACCGCCTACGGCCTGGACGAGGTCTGCCACCAGTGGACGGACCTCCTCACCCAGTAGACCGATCCACGTGGGCCCGCCCCGGCGGCCCCGGCCGCCGGGGTCAGCCGGAGCTGGTCCCCACGGCCACCTCGGTGTACTCGGCCGGAAGTTCGGCCCGGTGGCTCTCGATCTTGGCGTTGAGC
The DNA here is from genome assembly GCF_050945415.1 of Spirillospora sp. CA-128828. Taxonomy (NCBI): domain Bacteria; kingdom Bacillati; phylum Actinomycetota; class Actinomycetes; order Streptosporangiales; family Thermomonosporaceae; genus Spirillospora; species Spirillospora sp. CA-128828. The sequence continues at coordinate 8,476,447 of NZ_CP191986.1, read as the reverse complement.
TTGGCGAGGCTGCGGCTGTAGTCGCGGCTGGAGAGCCAGAACTTGTAGATGATGAAGAGCTCGAAGGCCAGCAGGCCGGCGCCGCTGACGATCACGACGGGGATGATGGCGCCGGGGACGGCGGCGGCGACGATGGGGGCGACGATGAAGACGCCCATCTGGAACTCGATGCCGCTGATCAGGTGGGGGCGGATGCGGCCCGCCATCAGGACGTTGCGGATGCGGGCGTACCAGGGGAAGCGCTGGTTGAAGCCCGCCTGGAGGGCCGCGGTGGCCGGGTCGTCGGCGACGACCCGGTTCTCCAGGTCGGCCTCGGGGTCCTCGGTCAGTGCCTCGGCGGAGCGGAGGTCCTCGTCGGCGTCGGCGAGTTCGCCGTTGGCGCGGCGGGCGGCGAGTTCGAGGGACCGGGCCTCCTCGCGGGCCGCGTTCAGCGTCGTCCGCATCTGGGAGCGGACCTTGTAGATCTCCAGCGCGTCCATGTAGCGGAGCATGTCGAGGAAGACGACGCCGAGGGCCGTCCAGACGTAGGCGACGTTGCCGGTGGCCGCGTACTGGCCGGCCATCAGGGCGATCGCGCAGGCGAGGACGCGGACGCGGTCGAAGATGTAGTCCAGCCAGGCGCCGAAGACCGAGCCGGTGCCCTTCAGCCGGGCGATCTTGCCGTCCATGCAGTCGAGCGTGAACGACAGGTGGTACAGGAGCGCGCCGGCCAGCAGCCACGGCCAGGACGCGACGGCGAAGCAGGCGCCCGCGCCGAGGCCGAGGATCAGTGCCCCGACGGTGAGCTGGTTCGGCGTCACGCGCGTCCGGTTGGCCGTGAACCTGACCAGCCGTGCCGCGAGAGGGTCGACCAGCAGGACGGTCCACCAGGCGTCACGCGCCTTGTACGTCCGTTGCCGAACGTCGTCGAGCGTGAAGTTCGCCATGGGGTTCCTTTCATTTCGCGGGGCGGTGTAGATGGTATCGGCTGTCCGGTTCCGGTCCTGGCCAATGTCGCCGATCTGTGATCGCCCGCTCACATGTCGATCAATACTGTGGGTACCCTGGACCGAGTGCGTGCCCGATCCGTCCTGACTCATCTGCCTTTCGGTGGGGTTCTCGCCGTGGCCCTCTGGATCAGGATCGTCGCGATCCTGGGCTACCCGGCGCCATTGTGGTTCGGCGACTCGCCCAGCTACCTGAAGGACGCCATCGAGCTGCGGCCCGGCGAGACGCGGCCCAGCGGATACTCGCTGCTGCTGTGGCTGATCAAACCCTTGCACAGCTTCACCGCGATGGTGTCGGTCCAGCATGCCATCGGCGTCCTCACAGGTGTGCTGGTGTACGTCCTCGTGTGGCGTGCCGGACGGGCGGCGTGGCCCCCCGGGGAAGGGGGACGGTGGCGCGAGTGGCTGCCCGGCCTGGCCGCGGCGCTGCTGACCGTCCCGGTGCTGATCCCCGTGCACCAGGTCGCCCTCGAGCACATGCTCATGTCGGACTCGCTGTTCGAGTTCCTGCTCCTCGCGGCGGTGGCGGCGGTGCTGTGGCGGCGCCGGACGACATGGTGGCTCGGCGCCCTGGCCGGGACGTTCGCCGCCTTCGCGTCGCTCACCCGGACGGCGGGACTGCCGTTGATCGGCCTGATCCTCGCCGCGATGCTGATCAGGAAAGCGGGATGGAAGGCCTGCGCGGCGACCACGGTGGCGTTCGCGCTCCCCGTCGTGGGCTATCTGTTCTGGTTCCACGCCGAATACGGGCAGTACAAGTTCGCCAAGGCCGACCAGGTCTTTCTTTACGGGCGCACCGCCGCATTCGCCGACTGCGAGATCATCAAGCCCCGGCCGGAGCTGGCGATCATGTGCCCACGGCAGAGCGACCCACGGATCTCCCGGACGTTCTCCGTGATGTGGACGCCCGACTCCCCGTTCCGCGACATTCCGGGCTGGGTCTACGGCGAGGAGGGCAACCGGCTCGCGGGCGAGTTCGTGTGGGCCGCGATCAAGGCGCAGCCCGCCGCCTACGCGCAGATCATCGTCCGGGACACGCTCAAGTCCTTCACCTGGCACCGCAGCCCTTACCCGACACCGTGGACCTGGCTGCAGTACGACTTCCCCCAGGGGGAGGCGTGGAGCGACGACCAGGCGCTCCTCGCCGAGCAGTACGGCGACGACGGCGAGACCAAGGTCGTCCGCCCGTGGGCCGGGCAGGTCCTCGCCTACCAGGACCATGTCGTCATGCCGGGCACGATCCTCGGCGTTCTGCTGCTCGGCGGCCTCGCCGGGGCCGCGCTGCACGTGCGGAACCGGGGGCGGTGGCGGCCGCAGAGACCCGTCCGGCACTTCGCGACCGGCGCCCTCCTGCCGTGGGGGACGAGCCTCGCGCTGCTGGTGATCCCCGCCGCGACCGCCGACTTCGACTACCGGTACGTCCTGCCCGCCGTGCCGTTCGCGTGCGTGGCGCTCGGGCTGGCGCTGCTGCCCCCGCCCCGCCCGCCGCGGCCGTCGCCCGCGCCGCGCGACGACGACCGGCCGGCGGCCCGGGAGACGGCCGGCGTCTAACGCCGCCCGCTGTCGCGGCGGGGGGCGGTGCGCAGTCCGTCCAGCATCGTCTCCCACTTCGCGGCGACCGCGGAGATGTCGAAGCGCTCCGCGGACGCGACGGCGTTCGCCGACATCGCACGCCGGAGCTCCTCGTCGTCGATCAGCCGGATCAGCGTCTCGGCGAGCGCGCCGGCGTCCCCGGGCGGGACGAGCAGCCCGTCCACCCCGTCGGTGACGATCTCGCGGGGCCCGCGCGGGCAGTCGAAGGCGACCACCGGCAGCCCGCACGCGAACGCCTCGATGATCGTCATGCCGAACGACTCGGCGCGCGACGACATGGCGAGGATGGACGCCTTGGCGAGCTCGCCCTCCATGTCGTCGGTCGGCTCCAGCATCAGCACGTTGTTGTAGAGCCCGAGCCGGGTGGCCTTGCGCCGCAGCTCGGTGCGCCGCGGGCCCTCCCCGTGGATCCGCAGGCTCCACTCCGGATGCTTCTCCACGACCTTCGCGAACGCGCTGATCAGCAGGTCGTAGCCCTTGATCCAGACGACCCGGCCGCCCGCGACGACGACCTTGTTCTCCTGCCGGGAGCGCGGATACACCCGCGTCGGCAGCCCGTTGCCGATCGTGTACACCGGACACGACCCGTCCGGGAGCAGGCGCCGGTAGTCCTCGGCGTCGGCGGCCGTCAGGCACGTGAGCGCGTCCAGCCGCGGATACGCCTCCTCGATCTCGGCGAGGATCCCGGAGTCGTTGGTGCCGAGCTGGAGGTGCTCCTGACCCACCACGACGACCTTGCGGGGCGCCAGCCGCGCCGCCATCAGGTTCAGGCCTGCCCGGGTGGTGATGAGCACGTCCGTGCGGGGGCGCCGCAGAAAACGGGTGAGCCTCTCGTCGGTCCAGGCGGAGTACTTGTTGAAGCTGCGCTCCTCGGGATGGACGAGCCCGGTCGGCTCGGCCATGAGCCGCTCGGCGCGCGCGGTGTTCGGCCACGGGACCTTGGCGCCCGGCCGGACGTCGACCAGGGACTCTAATCGGACCCGGTCCGAGAGCGGGAACACCGGCCGGTCGGCCGTCCGCCGCACGGTGACGATCTCGACGTCGTGGCGGCGGGACAGCTCGTCCGCGAGCGTGAGGGTGCTGCGCACGGTGCCGTCGATCGAGAACGCCTCCAGCAGCAGGAAGGTGATCTTCACGTGCCGTCGTCCTCCGCGAGGAGGTGGCAGGCGATCGACAGTTCGTCCTTGAGCGTGTAGTAGGGGCGCACGGTCATCTCCCGGTCGCCGGAGGCGGTGACCTGCCGCGGGTAGGACAGCGTCCCGCGCTTGCCCGGCGCGTCGTCGAGGAAGGTGGCGAGGCGGGCGTGGACGTCCCCGGCGTCGAGCCAGAGATCCCAGAGCGCGGGTTCCCACGCGGCGAGCGCGGAAACGTCGAGACCGGCGTGGAACTCGGTTCCGTCGAGCCGGGCGTCCCGCGTCACGGTGCCCTCGCTCTGGCGCGCCGCCGCGACCAGCCGGGCGCCCTCGCCGGGAGGCGGCCCGGCGTACGCGAGCAGTCCGGTGATCGTGATCTCGCCGTCGCGCGGGTGCACCGCCTCGACCTCGGCGTGCGGGGCGACCTTCCGGACGTTCAGCGTGGCCTGCCCGTCCGGCCGGCGGACCACGCGGACGGCCAGGTCGCGCGGCCGGCCGGCGTAGGCGCGCAGCCCGTCGAGGGAGAACCCGGGGTCGTCGGTCAGCAGCGGACGGTCCATGTCGAGGAGCACGTCCCACGCGCCCGTCGCCAGCCCGCCCACCGGCAGGGTGACCGACCGGCGGTCGCCGGTGAGGGCTTCCGTCCTGACCGCGCCGGACGAGCCGTGCCGCAGGACGATCCGCTCACCGTCCGGTAAGGGGACGGGCCAGCGGATGAGCAGGTTGTCATCCGCGTCGACCCTGCAATGATCAGCCACCGGGTTCACGGCCCGTTCGCCTTCCGTCGCCGGCTCAGCGCGCGCAGCCTACCAACGGCCCCGCGACGCCTGTGGGGCGAATCGGCCCCACTGGCCTCAACCGGCCGTGCCGAAGACGCGGTCGACGGCGCGGGCCGCCGCGTGCCCGTCATCGAGGGGGCAGAAGCGGTCGACGAAGGCCGTGTAGCGCTCCTTGTGCCCGGCGGTGGCGGACTCCACGTCCCGGATCGCCTCGATCAGGTCGTCGGACGTCTCCACCAGCGGCCCCGGCGACTCGGCCTCGAAGTCGAAGTAGAAGCCGCGCAGCCGGTCCCGGTAGTCGGCCAGGTCGTAGGTGAAGAACAGCATGGGCCGGCCGGTGTTGGCGTAGTCGAACATCACCGACGAGTAGTCGCTGATCATCATGTCGGAGACCAGGTACAGCTCGGTGATGTCCGGGTACAGGGACACGTCCCGGACGAAGCCGTGCTCGTCCTCGGTGATGCCGTCCACGACGTTCGTGTGCAGCCGGACGAGCAGGACGTGGTCGTCGCCGAGCGCGGCGCGGGCCCGCTCCAGGTCGATCCGCATGTCGAACTTGTAGCGGCCGCGGCTGTAGTACTGGTCGTCGCGCCACGTCGGCGCGTACAGCACGACCCGCTTGCCCTCGGGGATGCCGAGCCGGGCCCGCACCTGCTTGGCGACCGTCTCCGCCTCGGGGCTGTGCAGCAGGTCGTTGCGCGGGTAGCCGACCTCCAGCATCTCGCCCTTGAACGCGAACGCGCGGCGGAAGATCTCCGTGCTGAACGGGTTCGGCGACAGCAGGTGGCTCCACTCCGGGACCGACGGCCCGGCGGACTTCGACTGCAGCGCCTTCTTCATGCCGGGCGCGTACGCGAAGTGCACCTCCTTGATGTCGCCGCCGATCTTCTTCAGCGGGGTGCCGTGCCAGGTCTGCAGGACGACCTGGTCCGGGTGCCGGCGGAACGCGTCGCCCAGCCGGTGGTTCGTCACGATGTACCGGGAGGTGGCGAGCGCCTCGTTCCACTCCTTGCCATTCAGCCGCACGGCCCGCAGCGTGCTCGGCAGCTCCACCTGCGCGTCGTTCACGACCCACAGCTGTTCGAGGTCCATGTCGCGGCGCAGCAGCTCCTGGTGGATGGCCTTGGGGCTGTCGGAGTACTGCCGGCCGCTGAAGCACGAGAACAGGACGGCGTCGCGCAGGCCCTCGCGGTCGACGCGGCGGCGGGCCTCCTCCCGCTGCCTCGCGCCGGCGCTCTTCTCCTCGGGGGTGACGTCGCCGGTCACCGCCACGGCGAGCCGCCCGTCGTGCGCCTCCAGCACGTAGCCGCGCCGCGCCACCTCCAGCGGTTCGGGCAGGTCCCGCTGCGCGTGCTGCGACAGCCGGATCGTCAGCGCCCGCCCGCCGGGGGCGCGGAACAGCACGTCCCAGCGGCCCGGGCGAAGCGGCAGGACGCCCGCGACGCCCGGCACGGCCGCGACCGGGACCTCCGCGCGCAGCACGCCGGACGCGGGGTCGGCGACGAGGTCGAACGCGTGCTCCTTGCGGCGGCCGCGGCCGCGCAGCACGATCTGCCCGCCGTCGTGGGCGGTGTGCGTCGCGGTCAGGGCGAGCGTCCCGTCCGGCCGCCAGGTGCAGTCGTCGACGGTGAGCCGGGCCGTGGTGCGCCGGACGCGCAGGTAGCCGCTCGGGCCGCGGCCCGCGGTCACCTCCAGCGGGCCGAACGCCCGCTCGACGTCGTCGACGCCTTCGGCGAGCACCAGCGGCCGGTCCGCGACGGAGACCGTCCAGTCGCGGGTGTCGTCGATCTGCTCCGGCGGCATCGGGGACCCTTCGAGGGCCTCCGGATCGACGCGGGCGGTGAACCCGGCGCCCGCGGCGGTGACCGGGACGCGGACGACGTCGTCGCCGAGCGTCAGCGTCAGCTCGCCGGGCGCCTCCCCGGTCCCCTCGATGACCAGCGCGTTGTCCTCCCAGCGCAGCGCACGGGCCATCGTCTGGACCTTCTCGACCCGGATGACGAGATGGCCGTCCTCGATCCGCGGGACGACGCGCACGTCGTCGGCGACGTAGTGGTACGGCGGGTGGGCCCCGGTGCCGGAGCCGCCGCCGCGCAGCGGCCCGCGCCGGAACACGCCCGCGTTCAGCACGGACGCGTCGACGGTCCAGACGCCTTCCGTCCACGCCCCGTGGTCGCGGAGCCGGCCCACGTCGAAGCTGAACTCGAACCCGGACCAGCCGGACTTCTTGCCGGGCTTCGGCGTCTGCCGGGCCCGCGCGACGATCTTCCGGTCGCCGGACCGCAGCGTCATCGTCTTCACCGACGTCCAGCGGCGCCGCATGCTGACCGAGTTGATGTACGCCTCACCGGTGACGATGAGGGTGTCGCCCTCCCAGCTCACCGCGTGGACGCGGCCCCGCAGCCGGACCTCGCCGCGGGCCCGGTAGATCTCGCGGGGGATGTCGAGCTTGGCGTCCTTCCAGTACGGGTAGACGACGTACCGGCGCAGCGGGTCGCGGACGATCGACGGCGAGGACTTCCCGCGCTCGTACCGGACGACCTTCACCAGCTCGGTGGTGTGCCCGGTGGTGGTGAGATGCCACTTCAGCCGGGTCAGCGCGGGCGCGTCCGCGAGCACCTTCGCCGGGATCCCGGCCGCGTACGCGGCGGCCTGCGCGACGACCTGGTCGCGTTCCTCGGCCGGCACGTCCGGAAGCGCGTCCAGGAAGGCCAGCAGCTCGCCGTCGGCGGCGAGGAGCTGGAGCCGCCGCCGCGACCGGGCGTGGCCGTGCTCGCCGAGCCAGGTGGTGGCGAGCACGACGGCGCCGAACCCGTCCGCGATCTCCTGCGCCTCCGTGGTCGGCGGGAACGGCGTGCTCCGCCGGTGCAGGACGACGCCGGGCAGCACGTCGACGCCCGCCGCGAGGTGCATCGCCCGGATCGTGGTGGGCAGGTCGTCGTACCGGCCGACGTCGGGGAACTCCAGCCCGTTCGCCGTCCAGAAGGACCGCCGGACCAGCTTCCCGGAGATCCCGCGTTCGCAGACGAGGTCCGGAGTGCGCCGCAAGTCCGTGCCGGTGACCGGGTCGAGGGACTCCTTGACCGGCCGCCATGCCGACACCTGGCCCGTCCACCTGCGGACGGCCGCGCGGCCGAGCGCGATGTCCGACCCCGACGACTCCAGTGCCGCGACCAGTTCGGCGGCGGCGTCCACCGGCAGCTCGTCGCCGCCGTCGAGGAACAGCACGTACTCGCCGTCGCTCTCCGCGACGCCCAGGTTCCGGGCCGCGCCCCGGCTGAGGGCGCCCCGCCGGACGGCCCGGAACCGGTCGTCGGGCAGGACGGTCTCGGCGGTCGCGCCCGCGCCGTCGTCCATCAGCAGAACGTCCAGGTCCCGGTGCGACTGGGCCGCGAGCGACGCGAGGGTGTCGTCCAGCGACTCCCCGGCTCCGTGTGCGAGCACGACGACGCTGATCCTGCTGACGGACAAGCGACCCACTCCTTCGATCACTTGGCCGGCCCGGCGAGGCCGGCAAGGCGGTTCACGCTACGGGCGACCGCCTGGGAGCGTGACGGATGTGCGCCGGATGTTACTGCGACACGGCACTCGCCGTAGGCTACTGCGGCGGATTCGCGACCTTCTCCCCGAGGAACATCCGGCGGACGGCCCGCTCGGCCGCCTGACCGTCGTCCCACGGGCAGAACCGCGCCCGGAAGTTCGCCAGGTTCTTGGCGGCCGCGTCGCTCCACGCCGCCCTCGACACGAACGCGTCGACCAGTTCGGCCTCCGTCTCGGCGACGACGCCGGGCGGGGTGGCGGTCAGGTCGAAGTTGACGCCGCGGGTGAGCCGGTAGGTCTCCCAGTCGTTGGCGTAGACCACGATCGGCCGGTCGAGGTTGGCGTAGTCGAACATGACCGACGAGTAGTCGGTGAGCAGCGCGTCCGAGGCGATCATGAGGTCCTCGACGGACGGGTGCTTGGACACGTCGATGACCCGGCCCTCCGGCCAGCCCATGTCCGCCGCCATGTTCTTGATCTTGTAGTAGTAGTGCGCCCGCAGCAGCAGCACGTGCCCCTCGCCGAGCCGGTCCATGATCCGCCCGATGTCGAACATCGGGCTGTAGCGGCGCTGGTAGTCGCGGTGCGTCGGCGCGTACAGGATCGCGTTCGCGTTCCCGGGGACGCCGAGCTCGGCGCGCAGCCGGACGCGGTCCTCGTCGGTGGCCGTCACGAGCCGGTCGTTGCGCGGGTAGCCGATCTCCAGCATCTCGTAGTCGCACGGGAACCCGCGCTCCCACGCCTCCGTCGACAGCGGGTTGGACGAGACGAGGTAGTCCCAGCGGTCCGACCGGGTGATGAGGGCCTTGAAGTCCATGTCGTTGGCGCCGACCGGGTACTCCATCTGGTCGAGGCCCATCTTCTTCAGCGGCGTGCCGTGCTGCGTCATCATGTGCACCTGCCCCGGCCGCTTCACGTAGTTGTCGGGGAAGTTGACGTTGTTGACGAAGTACTTCGCGCGGGCCAGCGCCCGGTAGTAGTCGGCGGACCCGGCGACGACGTAGTCCACGCCCTCCGGCATCGTCTTGCGCGCCCCGGGCTTGACGATCCACATCGGGTGGATGTGCGGGGCGAGCTCCCGGACCTTCTCGTAGATGGCCGCCGGGTTGCAGGCGTACCCGCGGTACCAGTAGGCGCCGAACAGGGCGAGGTTCTCGTCGATCGCGAGCCGCCGCTGCATCTGGTAGTAGCGCTCTTTGGCGAGTTCCTTGCCGAGCCGCACGCCGCGCCTGCGGATGCGGACGGCCTTGGAGGCCCTGCGCCGCGCCTTGTCCTTGGCCTCCGCGGCGCGGACCCGCTCGAAGCCCCGGTAGTCGTTCGCCTTGATCATCCGGTGCTTGTCGGCCAGGAACGGCTTGTCGTCCGGGGGGACGTGGCCGGCCGGCTCGTACCGGTTGTACGTCTTCGACATCTCGCCGAAGAACCGGGCGTTCTCCGACGCGTGGACGCGGTCGCCGCGCTCGATGATGACGAGCAGGTGCCAGATCGTCCGGTTGAACATCAGCGGGCGGAACTGGTCGGCCGCCGGCCCCATCCGGTCCATGAACTCGAAGATGCGGTCGTACTGCGCGAACGCGTCGAAGTGCTTGGCACCGGTGGTCTTGGTGATCGCGCCGCGGCGCCGCTGCCGGTAGATGTAGCAGACCCGGTCCAGCAGGCTGAGCCGCTCGGCCGCCATCAGGATCGGATACGTGACGTTGACGTCCTCGTAGTAGCCGCCGCTGAACCGCAGCCCGAGGTCGAGCAGGAACTCCCGGCGGATCGCCTTGTTCCACGCCGTCATCATCATCTCAAGGACGCTCTGCCGCTCGGCGAGCGTGAACACGTCCGGCGCGGGCGGCTCGCGGAACAGGTCGTTGATGATGCTGCGCTTGACCTTGCCGTTCCAGTAGGACCGGGCGTAGTCGAAGACCAGCACGTCGGGGCGGGTCTCGGCGAGCCGGTCGCAGATCGCCCGGACGGCTCCCTCGGTCGCGTAGTCGTCGCTGTCGAAGAACCAGACGTAGTCGCCGGTCGCCATGTCGAGGCCGACGTTGCGGGCGTGCCCGAGCCCGACGTTCTCGGCCATGTGCCGCACCTTGACGCGTGAGTCGCGCTCGGCGAACTCGTCGAGAATCTCACCGCAGCCGTCCGGCGAGTGGTCGTCGACCGCGATGACCTCAAGGTTCGGGAGATCGGGATCGAGGATCGAATCCAGGCATTGCCGGATGTACCCCTGCACTTTGTGCACGGGCACGATGATGCTCAAGGAGATGTCGTGATCAGGGCTCACGCGTAGACCAATCAACTACTCGGTGAATCTGGACTATACCCGCGGTTCGGTGTTGAACCTTATGTCCTACCGTGCGCGGGCCTGAGAAGCCATCGGGCGCTGGGCTCGACCGCCCAGCGGGTGAGGCGCCGCACGGGCGCGGTGGCGAGCGCGACGCCGAGCGCGGCCGCGGCCAGGGTGACCCCGATGATGCCGAGCGGCCCGTGCAGGACGGGCTCGTCGAGCATGCCCGTGTAGTCGAACGTCTTCATGATGAGCCCGTGCAGCAGGTACACGTACATCGTCCGGGTGCCCATCTCGGTGTACCAGGCCCGCTTCCGCGGGATGCACGCCAGGAAGGCCGAGCCGAGGAGCAGGGCGAATCCCAGTGCCACGAGGCGCCAGGCCATCCCCTCCGCGGTCCCGTACCCCATGTCGGAGTAGCCCTCGTTCCAGTACAGGAACCCGCTGTTGATCTTGGGAACGACGGTGCCGAGCTCCCAGACGTAGGCGGCGGGCAGGGCGGCGGCCAGCAGGGCGAGCCCGGCCCAGCGCGTCCACGAGGCGCGCAGCCGCTGCACGTGCTTCGGGTCGATCGTCAGCCCGAGGACGAAGAGCGGCAGCAGCCCGGCGGTCCGGCTGAGCGTGGAGTCGGCGGTGAAGGCCCAGCTGCCGCCGACGAGGCTGAGCGCCACCGCGATCGCCACCGGATGGCGGAGGTGCCCCCAGATCGGGGCGCTCAGCCGCCAGAGGACGAGCGCCACCAGGAACCACATCAGGAAATGTGGCCGGAGTATCTCGCTCAACCGGAAGTCGACGTCATTGATGAAGATCAATTGCGCCCGGTAGAGCAGAATGAAAATGACATACGGGACGATAAGCGTGGGGAAAACGCTCCGGAACTTGTCCGTCGAGCGCATGAATCCACGGGAGAAGAAGCCGGAGATGAAGACGAAGACCGGCATATGGAAGGCGTACAGAACCACATAGGCGGCGTGTACGGCATGGCTGTCGCCGTACACGGACCAGAAGTGGCCGAGAACGACCAGGACGGCCGTGAAGAACTTGGCGTTGTCGAAGTACGCGTCGCGCGGGCCGGGTTTGGGCGAGGAGGTGGACGTGGATGTGGGGCTTTCCCCGCGGGGCGCCGGGAGGGTGGTCGCGGGCGCACCGGCCGTCGGCTGCGCACTGCCCGTGGCGGGAAGCGCACTGCCAGTGGCGGGTGGCGGGGTGGGGAGGATGTCGGTCATTTCTCCGGGAGGTTGTGCCCTAGCGGGAGCGGGCGGGGCGTCGCAGGGGGGTGAACACCCAGGTCATCTTGGGCTCCAGCGCCCAGCTCATCGTCCGGACGACGGGCTTGGAGCACAGGAACGTTCCGACGACGAGTGCGCCGCCGATCACGATGAACACCCCGGGCGGGGTGTGCATCCAGTCGGCGCCCCACCAGCCGGTGAAGTTGAGCAGGCGGGTGACGAATCCGTGGAGGAGGTAGGCGTACAGGGTGTAGGCGCCGAGCTGGGTGTACCAGTGACGGCGGCGCGGAATCAGGCTGAGGAACGCGGCGACGAGCACGATCGCGCAGGCGAACATGGTGAGCCGCATCACCGTCCCGGCGAAGTTGCCCACGCCGAGCTGGAAGTTCGCGTGCTTCCAGTAGATCCAGTTCCGCGACATGTGGTTCATGACGAGGTAGGACGCACCGAGGCCGGCGGCGAGCACCACGGCGCCGATCGGCCGCGCGATCGGCTTCTTCAGCAGCTCGAAGTGCGCCGGCTTCAGCGTGAGGCCGAGGACGTAGAACGGGAGGAGCCCGATCACCCGGTGGATGTCGAACGTCCCGCCGAGGTTGCTCATGTACGACAGCAGAGAGAACACCAGCGCCACTGCGAGCGGCCAGCGGATCTGCTGCCAGACGGGGGTGGACAGCCGCCACATGAACAGCGCTGCCAGGAACCACGTCAGGTAGTACGGGTTCAGCAGGCTGACCTCGAGTTCGTTGCGGCCGGCGAGCCAGTCGTACAGCGAATAGGCGGCCTCGAACACCACGTACGGGACGCCGACATTGGTGATGACCTTGCGCGCCTTGCCGCCGGAGAACGTCCAGTTCCGGGAGAAGTAGCCGGTGATCACGATGAACAGCGGCATGTGGAACATGTAGATGAAGATGTACAGGCCCTTGGCCAGGGGGACGTTCAGCAGATTGGCCAGGGAGTGCCCCACCACCACCAGCAGGATCGCGAAGTACTTCGCGTTGTCGAAGAAGGGATCGCGCTGCCTGGGCGGCCGCTTCCCCTGCTCCGCGCCGCCGGTGGCGGTGGTGCCGGAGACGGTCGTGCCCACGGCGTCCGGCGCCCCCGGTTCGGGGGGCACCGCCGGATCCGTGGACGGTAGGTGTTCGGTCCGCTGTGCCGTTGCGGCCTCGGAGGGCCTGGTGGTGTACGTCATACGCGGGCTGCCCGGTCAGCTCTCCTTGCAGATGTCGTCGCTGGCACGGATTTCACCCTGCTGCTTCGGGATGCCACTGCCCGCGCTCTTCAGGTTCGTCCAGTTCCGGCCGACGATCAGGTCCACAACGCCCGGCGTGCCGCCCGTGGTGCGCGCCGCGGGCTGCGGTGCGTTCGGGATGAGCGCGGTCAGGGTCTGGGCCTGTTGGTCGGCACCGGAACCGTACATCACCTTCGTGGTGGATGTGGCGGAAGGGGCGTTTCCGCCCACTGTGACCTGGAAGCCCTGCGACTCCAGGTCGTCGGCGACACGGCTCGCCTGGCCGTCGATTCCGCTGCCGTTGTACACCCGCACCCGCACCTGGCTCGGCGGGATCTTCGACGTGCCGGGCTTGGGCTCCTTCGGCACGGTCTTGTCGTTGCGGACGGCGGCGAAGAACGGCTGCGCGGCGTCGGAGAGCGCCACCCGGTTCGGGTCGAGAGGGTCGGGCCCGGACGGGACGGTCACGAACCGGAGCTTGCCGGTGGTCATGCCCTGCATCTCCTGGGCGATGTCCATCATGACCTGCGGCGTCAGCTCCTTGTCGGTGGTGAGCGACTTGGTGGCCGCGTTCATCAGCGAGTAGAGCTTCTTGGGGTTGCTGAGCACCCCGGCGCTCATCGCCTTGCCGGCGAGGGCGCCCATGAACTTCTGCTGGCGCTTGATGCGGTCGGTGTCGGAGCCGTCGCCGAGGCCGTGCCGGACGCGCACGTACGCCAGCGCCGTCTCGCCGTCGATCTTGTGCTTGCCCTTGGTCAGGTGGAGCCCGGACTTGGGGTCGTTCACGTCCTTCGGCAGGCACACCGGGACGCCGCCGACCGCCTTCGTGATGCTCTTGAACCCGTTGAAGTCGACCTGCATGAAATGGTCGATGCGGACGTTGGAAAGGCTCTCGATCGTCTTGATGACGCAGGCGGCGCCGCCGTTGGTGAACGACGAGTTGATCTGCGCGCGGGTCTGCGCCGGGACCACCCCGCCCTTGTGGTTCTTGCAGGACGGCATCCGGACCATCAGGTCGCGGGGGAAGCTGATGCCCATCGCCTGGCCGCCGCCCGGCGACAGGTGCAGCAGGATCATCGTGTCGGAGCGGGGGGCCTCGTTCTTCAGCTGCCGGCCGTACTTGGCGTTGGAACCCGCACGGGTGTCGGAACCGAGCAGCAGGATGTTCATCGCGTTGTTCAGCTTCTTCGGCCGGTTCGGGCCTAGCTGCGCGTTGACGTCCTCGTGGGAGATGTTCCCGAACGCCTGCCGGTAGAGGCCGTAGGCGGTCAGGGAGCCGACCACCATCACCGCCGACAGCCCGATGCACACCCAGCCGAGGATGCGCCAGCCGCGTCGCGGCGCCGGCTGCGGGTCGGCGTCGTCGACGTACTCCATGTACATCGGGTTGCTGTTCATGGGCTCCGAGATCCGGTATGGGCGGTTCCGGGGGTCGAGGGTCGCCCCCACAAGGGGAACGGCCCGCTACCAGGGGTCGGGGAACGGGACGAGGGCAAGGGGAAGCGTAGGTCAGGGGAGCCGGTACGGGGACCCGGATTCGTCATTCGGTCCGGGTGGACCGGCCACCACCGTCACATGCTCCAGGGTCAGACGACGATCTAGGGTGGCTTTGTCAAAGTTTCGTTGGATTATGACGGAAGCACCCGAGGCTAGTGGTGCGATAAGGCCGGTCAGTACTCCGTCGAGTGTGGTGAACGACATGTCAACCAGAATCCGGTCGCGCGCGTCCAGCTCCCATTTCTCGGCGGCCGCGCGGGCGGCGCCCACCAGTTCCGCCCCGGTGAATGTGGCCTTTGTCACAGTCATCACAGGCGTCCCGGGAGTCACCTCGGGCCCCGGGACGAACCGGTCGCCGTACGTACGGACCTCCGCGGCGTAGTCGGTCACGCCGGGCGGGCAGTCGGTGAGCGGCCCGCCCAGCGCGTGCAGCGACAGTCCGACGATCTCCTCGGCTCCGCCTGCGAGCGTCTCGTCAGTGACCACGTCGTCCAGCACCTCCTGCGCCGCCGCCACGATGTACGGATCAGAGACGCGGATCGGTTCGGCGCCGCCCCGCTTCACCGTCTCCGGGTCGACGACCTCGGTGATGAGCCCTGCGGACCAGCAGGCCATCAGCCACACCGCGGTCTGCCAATGCGGCGGCAGGACGAGAACGACGCGCGTGCCCGGTTCGGCGGCGAGACCGTCGACCAGGAAGTTGGCCGTCTTGGCCACCCAGTTCTCGAACGTCCGCGCGGACAGCTCGACGCGTTCGCCGCTGGCGTCGTCGTAGAAGGTGACCAGCGGACGGGACGGGTCGTCCGCCACCCGCCGCCGCAGCAGCTCCGCGGGCGTGGCCGCTTCCCCGGCATGTGCGCTCATGGGTCCGAGCGTATGCGCGCATGATCGCCCGTGAGCCATCACCCGGCCGGTGCCGCTACGCTCCGCACGGGTGAACGACGGAACACACGCGAACAAGCTCTCTTCGAGCAAGTACGGGGCGGATGAATGAA
This sequence comes from Spirillospora sp. CA-128828, assembly GCF_050945415.1. Classification (NCBI taxonomy): domain Bacteria; kingdom Bacillati; phylum Actinomycetota; class Actinomycetes; order Streptosporangiales; family Thermomonosporaceae; genus Spirillospora; species Spirillospora sp. CA-128828. The sequence goes on along the minus strand of NZ_CP191986.1, from coordinate 8,461,189 downwards.
CGCGGGTCGGCTGCTCGTCCGGGCCACCGCGGCTCCGGCGCTGCTCATCGTGGCGTGGCTCGCGGTGTCGCTGCCGCTGCTGATGGCGGGCGTGTTCCGTCCGGCCCCGGCGGTCGCGCTGTTCGTGCCGGCCGCGGCCCTGGTGCTGTGGCTCGGCCTGCGGTCGAGGCCGCGGGACACCGCCGGCGAGCGCCGCGGGAGCCTGAACGCCCCCGGCGGCGTGGACGCGGTGCAGCGGTGGCCGGTGTGGGCGGTCCTCGCGATCACGCTGGCGTTCCTGGTGCTCCAGGTCGTCATGTGCTCGGAGCAGATCATCGTCCGCCGGGACCCGGCGTCCTACGTCCAGTTCGCGACCTGGCTGACGAAGCACGGGTCGCTGCCGATCCCGCTGACGGAACGGGCGTTCGGCGGTCCGGACGCCGTCCTGCGCTTCGCGAGCCCCGCCTTCTACCAGCACGACGGCGCCGTCGTGCCGCAGTTCATGGCGGGGTGGCCGCTGGTGCTGGCACCGGCCGGATGGATCGGCGGCACCCACGGGATCCTGCTGGCGGCACCGCTGCTCGGCGCGTGCTGCGTGCTGTCGTTCGCCGGGCTGGTCGCGCGCCTCGTCGGCCCGCGCTGGGCGCCCGCCGGGGCGCTGCTGCTCGCGCTGACGCTGCCGATGCTCTACGCCTCCCGCAGCACCTTCAGCGAACTTCCCGCGATCGTCCTGCTGCTGGGCGGCCTCTCGCTGATGTACGACGTCCGGCGGGAGGAGGGACGCCTGGCCGATCTGAAGGCGCTCCTCGCCGGGGCCGCGCTCGGGCTGATCGTGCTCGTCCGCATCGACGGGCTGCGGGATGTCCTGCCCGTCCTGGCGTTCGCGGGGCTCTTCATCGCGCGCCGGCGGGGGATCGGGTACTGGACGGCGGGCGGCCTGCTGCTCGGCGTGGGCGCCGGGGTGGCCGAGGGCTTCACGATGTCCCTGCCCTACCTGGAGTACCTCAAGGCGTCCCTCGTGCCGCTGGCGGCCATCACGGCCGCGGTGGTCATCGCGACGGCGCTCATGGTCCTTCTGCTGCGCCGGGACCGGACGGGGACGTGGCTGCGCCGCGCGGGCGAGTCCGTCGCGCGCGGCCGGGTTCCGGGCGCCGCCGCCGTCCTCACCGTGCTCGTGATGGCGGGTTTCGCGATCCGGCCGCTGGTGCAGACCGTCCGCCGCGCTCCGGCGACGAGCGACGACGAGATGAACGTGCGGTTCATCGAGACGGTGCAGCGGATCCAGCACCTCCCGGTGGACGGCACGCGGCAGTACTCCGAGCTGTCCCTCTACTGGGTCGTCTGGTACATCGGCGTCCCCGCGCTGCTGTTCGCGACGCTTGGCGCGGCGCTGCTGGCGCGGCGGCTGCTGCGCGGGCACTCCCCGGAGTGGCTGCTGCCCTACGCGATGATCGTCTGGACGACCACGCAGGTGCTGGTGCGGCCGGGGATCACGCCCGACCACCCGTGGGCGTCCCGGCGGCTGATCGGGCTCGTCGTCCCCGGCCTGCTGCTGTTCACGGTGTTCGCGTCGGCCTGGGCGGTGAAGCGCGTCCGGCGGCTCGGGTACGGGCCGAAGGTGGTGCGGACGGGCGCGGTCGCCGGAGTCGCGCTGATGCTCGTGCCGATCGTCCTGACGTCCGGCGGCTACCTGGTGACCCGGACGGAGCAGCACGAGGTCGCCGCCGTGGACGGCATGTGCGACGCGCTGAGGCCGGGCGCCTCGGTCGTCATGGTCGAGCAGTCCACCGCCGACCGGTTCCTCCAGGTCGTCCGCGGGATGTGCGGGCTGCCGGCGGCGCGCACGGCCGGCGGGGCCACGACCGGGGACGTCAGGCGCGTCGCCGGCCGGGTGTTCGCGGCCGGACGGCACCCGGTGATCATGGCGGCGAAGCGGGAGCAGGTCGCCCCCTACGGGACGCCGCGACGCGTCCTCCATCTGCAGACCCGGCAGGACGGACGCACCCTCGACGGGCCGCCCGGCGGGACCTGGGGGCTGGCCGCGGACGTCTGGATCGCCGAGCCGCCGAGGCCATAGACGACGCCTCCCCGCGCCGGTGCGAGTATCCTCGCGCTGCGTGAGCACCCAGTCTGTCGAGCCGACGCCCCAGCCGCCCGCCGATGTGGAGCCCGCGTCCGAGGCCCTGTCCGAGCACGTCCACGTCACCATCGTCCTGCCCTGCTACAACGAGCAGGACCACGTGATCGACGAGGTCGAGCGCATTTGCAAGGTGATGGACGACAGCGGCAAGTCCTACGAGCTGCTGGCCGTCGACGACTGCTCGACGGACGCGACCCTCGCCCGCCTGGAGGAGGCGGCGCCCCGCTTCCCGAACATGCGGATCATGGCGTTCCAGCACAACAGCGGTTCCGGCACCGTGCGGCGCATCGGCTCGCAACAGGCCCGCGGCGACATCGTCGTGTGGACCGACGCCGACATGTCCTACCCGAACGAGCGGATCCCCGAGCTGGTCGAGGTCCTCGACTCCGACCCGGCCGTGGACCAGGTCGTCGGGGCGCGCACGACCGAGGAGGGGACGCACAAGGCGCTCCGGGTGCCCGCCAAGTGGTTCATCCGCAAGGTCGCCGAGCGGCTCACCAACACGAAGATCCCGGACCTGAACTCGGGGCTGCGCGCGTTCCGCCGCGAGGTGTCGCTGCCGTACCTGCGGCTGCTTCCGCCAGGGTTCTCCTGCGTCACGACGATCACGATCGCGTTCCTGTCGAACCAGCATCCGGTCCGGTACGTGCCGATCGACTACGCCAAGCGGGCCGGGAAGTCGAAGTTCCACTTCACCAAGGACGCCTACCGCTACATCCTGCAGGTGCTGCGGATGGTCATGTACTTCAACCCGCTCAAGGTGCTGATGCCGCCCGCGCTGTGGCTGATCCTGATCGGGCTGCTCAAGGGCGTGTTCGACATGGTGGTGCACTTCGGCTACTTCGCCAACAACACCATCATGATCTTCGTGACGGGGTTGATCATCGCGTCGCTGGCGCTGCTCGCCGACCTGATCGTCCGATCCCGCGGCGACGTCTAGCGGCATGCGGATCGCGATCGTGGGGCCGGCCTTCCCGTACAAGGGCGGCGGAGCCCGGCACACCACCGAACTGGCGCACCGGCTGGCGGCGGCGGGCCACGACGTCGTCATCGAGTCGTGGCGGGCCCAGTACCCGTCGTTCCTGTATCCGGGGCAGCAGACGATCTCCGAGCCGGAGGGCGAGCCGTTCCCGGACACCCGGCACCGGCTCGACTGGCGCCGCCCGGACGGCTGGTGGCGCACCGGCCGCGACCTGCGCTCCTGCGACCTGGTCGTCCTGGTGGTGCTGAGCACCGTCCAGGTGCCGTCCTACCTGGGCATTCTCTCTGGTCTCCGGGGCGGGGCGCGGGTGGTGGCGCTGTGCCACAACGTGCTGCCGCACGAACGGAAGCCGTACGACGAGCCGCTGATGAAGCGCCTGCTGCGGAAGGTGGACGGCGTCCTCGTCCACACCGACGCCCAGGCCGGCCTCGCGCGGACGCTCACCGGCCGTCCGGTGCGGGTCGCGGAGATGGCCGCCCATCTCCCGGCGGCCGCCGCGGTCACGCCCGGCGACGGGAAGGTGCGCCGGCGGCTGCTGTTCTTCGGGATCGTCCGCCCGTACAAGGGGCTGGACGTGCTGCTGCGCGCTCTCGCCGAGGGCCCGGACGACGTCGCGCTGACCGTCGCGGGCGAGTTCTGGGGCGGTCTGGAGGAGACCCGTGAGCTGATCGGGTCGCTGGACCTGGAGTCGCGGGTCGAGTTGCGGCCCGGGTACGTCCCTGCCGCCGACATCCCGGGCCTGTTCGCCGCGGCCGACGCGCTCGTGATGCCCTACCGTTCGGCAACCTCGTCGCAGAACGTGTGGATGGCCCACGAGTACGGCCTGCCGGTGATCGCCACCGACGTGGGCGGGTTCGCGGACCAGATCCGGGACGGCGTGGACGGGCTGATCTGCACGCCGGACGACGTCGGCTCGCTCGCCGGCGCCGTCCGCCGCCTCTACGCGCCGGGGGAGGCGGAGCGGCTGCGCTCCGGCGTCCGCCCGGTCGACCACGGCCCGGTGTGGGCCGCCTACCTGGACGCGCTCACCAGGGACGCGCTCACAGGTGCGGTTCGAGAACCTTGAGCAGGGCGCGCTTCGGCTTGGCGCCGACGATCTGCTCGACGACCTCGCCGTTCTTGTAGAGGAGCAGGGTCGGCAGGCCCATCACGCCGTACTTGTTCGGCGTCTCCGGGTTGGCGTCGTAGTCGATCTTGGCGATCTTGATCTTGCCGTCCTGCTCGGCCGCGATCTGCTCCAGCACGGGAGCGATCATGCGGCACGGCCCGCACCAGTCGGCCCAGAAGTCGACCAGCACCGGGGTGTCACTGCTCAGGACCTCGTCCGCGAACGTCGCGTCGGTCACGGTGATCGGGGCCGTCACGGTCCCTCCTTCGTTGGCTGCGTACCCGTCACAAGCGCTTTGGACGGCGGTTCATTCCCCACGTCCGGCGCCGTCCGCCCGAGCAGGAACGCGACGCCGGCGTTGATGAGGTCGGCGGCGGTCAGCAGCACCCGGGACGCGATCGCGACGACGACCGGCGCGCCCGCCGGGAGCACCGGGGTCAGGACGACCGTCAGGGCGGCCTCCCGCGCCCCGATGCCGCCCGGGGCGATGAAGACGAGGAAGCCGGCGACGAACGCGAGCGCGTAGGCGCCGGTCGCGACGAACGGCAGTCCCTTGCCGTCACCGCCCACGGCCGCGCACAGCAGCCAGGTGTGCACGCCGAACAGGACCCAGCCGAGGACCGTCCAGCCGATGGCCCGCAGGGTGGCGCCCAGGCTCACCGGGTGCTCCAGCGGCGGCCGGCGGACGAGCCGAAGCATCACCCCGAGCGCCCAGCTCACGATCCTCGGGTGCAGCATCATCAGCAGCACGGGCGCCAGCAGGAACAGCCACCAGTACTCTCTGCGGGCCGCCGCGGAGGTGAGCGGCAGTGTCACGGCCGCGACCGCGAGCCCGCAGGACGTGGACGTCGCCACCGCCAGCATCGTCGACCCGAAGCTCCGCTCGGGCGGCACCTTGTGCTCGCGCGTCATCTCGATCTGGGTGACCAGCGCCCACACCTTGCCCGGCACGTACTTGCCGAGCTGGGAGACGCCGGAGATCCGGAAGATCGCCCGGACCGGGAGCGGCGAGCCGAGACCGCCGAGGAACTCGCGCCACCCGAGCATCCAGGCGAAGAGCCCCGCCAGGCCCACGGCCAGCGCGCCGGCGAGAACGGCCCACGACATCTGCTGGAACGCGTCCACCGTGGCGTCCCACTGGGACGCCACGCTGTAACCGCAGAACGCGAGCGCGAGCAGTACCAGGAGCACGCGCAGGCCCCGGACGGCGACGACCTTCATCTTCACGCGCCCAGCGTAGGCGAACGTGACCTCGCAGCCGCCCGCGCGGCCTAGAGTTGGGAGGCGATGAAGATTTCGGATGTGGTCGCCTTCATGGGACACCAGGTGCACGTGTGCCGGTACCGCGAGGCGGGGACGCTGCTCGGCTGGATGGGACGCGACCTGCGCGGCAAGCGGGTCCTCGACGTCGCGGGCGGCGACGGCTACTGGGCCGGCCAGGCGCGCAGGCGGGGTGCCGACGCCGTCTCGATCGACCTCGCCCGCGGCAAGATGGTCTACGGGCGGACGCTCGCGCACGCGCCCGCGCTGGTCGAGTGCGACGCGCTCCGGCTCCCGTTCGGGGACGGCACGTTCGACGCGATCCTGTCCGTCTGCGCGATCGAGCACTTCGACGACGGCGGCAGGTCGCTGGACGAGATGGCGCGGGTGCTCAAGCCCGGCGGCGAGATCTTCATGTCCGCCGACGTGCTGAGCCGCGCGGACGCCTGGCCGAAGCTGCGCGACGCGCACAAGGCCAAGTACCACGTCCAGCACACCTACACGCATGAGAGCCTGCGCAAGCTGATGGACGAGCGGGGCCTCGACCTGGTCCAGCACAGCTACCAGTTCCGCACGGCGGCCACCGAGCGCCTCTACCTGTCGCTGTCCACGTACGGTGGCAAGGTCGGCTTCAACGCGGCGGCGCCTCTCACGCCGCTGGTCGCCCTCGCCGACCGCAAGGCTCCGAACGAGCGCGGAAGCATCGTGCTGGTCCGGGCGCGTAAGAGGTAGCCATCTGGGGGAGGGCTCCCACGATGAATCGCGTGGAATGAGATCCGGCGAGCGCGGGCCCGCCGGGCGTACGCTCGAAGAGTAAAAAGTGATCTACGCCACCGCGCTGGATGGGGGAGTGGGACCGTGGCGCCTCGGATTCTGCTCGACGCCACCGCCGTGCCGGCCGACCGCGGCGGGCTCGGCCGGTACGTCGATGGGCTGCTGAGCGCCCTGCACCGGCAGGGCGCCGACCTCGCCGTCGCCTGCCAGCGCGTGGACGCGAAACGCTATGAGGAACTCGTCCCCGGAGCGCAGGTCGTCGCGGGCCCGGCGACGCTGTCGCACCGCGCGACCCGGCTCGCCTGGGAGCAGTCGGGCCTGCCGCACGTGGCCGAACGTGTCGGCGCCGGCGTCATCCACCTGCCCACCTACACGATGCCGGTGAGCGCCGTCCTGCCGACCGTGGTGACGATCCACGACGTCACGCTGTTCGCCGAGCCGGAGCTGCACGACCCGGTCCGGACGTCCTACATCAAGTCGGCGACCCGCACCGCCGCCCGCCGCGCGACCCGGCTGATCGCCCCGTCCCGCGCCACCCGCGACGAGCTGGTCCGCATCCTGGGGGCCGACCCGGCGCACATCGACGTGGCCTACCACGGCGTCGACCACGAGGTGTTCCACCGGCCGTCCGAGGCGGAGGTCAAGCACGTCTCCGACCGCCTCGGCCTGCACGGCCGCCCCTATGTCGCCTACCTCGGGGCGCTGGAGCCGCGGAAGAACGTCCCGAACCTGATCCGCGGCTGGGTCAACGCCTGCGCGGGCCGTCCGGACGCCCCGGCGCTCGTCCTGGCGGGCGGCGGGGGCTGGGACGACGAGGTCGACGCGGCCCTCGCCACCGTCCCGCTGGACCTCCGCGTCCTGCGGCCCGGCTACCTGCCGTGGCCGTCGCTGCCCGGCTTCTTCGGCGGCGCCGTGGTCGTCGCCCTGCCGAGCCGCGGCGAGGGCTTCGGCCTGCCCGTCCTGGAGGCCATGTCCTGCGGCGCGCCCGTCCTCACCACCCACCGCGGTCCTCTCCCCGAGGTCGGCGGTGACGCGGTCGCCTACACCGAACCCGACCCGTCCGGCATAGCGGGCGCGCTCGCGGCCCTGATCGACGACCCGTCCCGCCGCGCCGAACTGGCCGAGGCCGCCCACGTCCGCTCCCAGCAGTTCTCCTGGTCGGCGTCCGCTGAGGCGCACATGGCCTCCTACCAGCGCGCTGTGGACCAGTACACGGCGACCCACACCCACTAGAACCCTGGCGCTTCTTCGTAATGGGCTCGGCGATGTGGAAACGGGAGTGGCGGCCGCCATGGACGCTGGATCTCGGCGATGCGCTGGCGCCGCATCAGCGCGGGCGTCGTGATCCGGCGTTCCGGGTGGAGCGGGACGGATCCATCTGGCGGACGTCCTATACGCCTCACGGGCCCGGGACCCTTCGGGTGGAGCGGGTCGGTGGCGTCGTCGAGGCGACCGCGTGGGGGCCCGGCGCCGAATGGGTGCTGGACGGGCTGCCGGACCTACTGGGGGCCGGTGACGACCCGGACGGCTTCGTCGCGCGGCATGACGTCGTCCGGGAGCAGGTGCTCATGCGGCCCGGGCTGCGGATCGGACGGACGCGGCGGGTGTTCGAGGCGCTCGTGCCCGCCGTGATGGAGCAGAAGGTGCTCGGGCAGGAGGCGTGGCGGGCCTGGGGCTACCTGCTGCGGAAGTTCGGGGAGCCCGCGCCGGGGGCGCCGCACATGCGGGTTCCGCCGCCGCCGGAGGTGTGGGTCCGGATTCCCTCGTGGGAGTGGCACCGGTCCGGCCTGGAGGCCGTCCGGGCCAGGACGATCATCGGTGCGGCGCGGGTCGCGAAGCGGCTGGAGGAGGAGCCGAGCGAGGCGCGGCTGCGGTCGCTGCCCGGCATCGGGATCTGGACGGCCGCCGAGATCCGGCAGCGGGCCGCCGGCGATCCCGACGCCGTCTCCGTCGGCGACTACCACCTGCCCGGCCTGGTGGGCTGGGCGCTGGCGGGCCGCAAGGTCGACGACGCCGGGATGCTCGAACTGCTGGAGCCCTACGCCGGTCATCGGTACCGCGTCACCCGGCTGCTGGAATCGTCCGGGATGCACCCGCCGAGGCGTGGCCCCCGTTTGCCCGTCCGGGACTATCAGTCTTTCTGACCGGGTCGTCGGCCGAGCGGCGGCGCAGCCAGAAGTTGTCCGGGGTCCAGTCGAGGCCGTCCCGGCTGTCGGCGCCGAAGAGGGGGCCGAGGACGGCGAGGGCGATGATGAAGCCGAGCACGTACAGCATGACGTTCTTCCTTTGGGATCGCGGTCGGTAGGCGTTCCCGCGCGGGGCGATCGGGGGAGCCGGGGTCTCCGCCTCTTTCCGTCGCACCAACAGTTTGACTCCGTCCAACGTTCAGGTCCAGCGACAGTTGCTGCAGGGATTGTGTAAGAATCGCTTCACTATGTTGGATCTCGGGCGGTTGCGGGTGCTCCGCGAACTCAAGCTGCGCGGGACGCTCGCCGCCGTGGCCGACGCGCTCGGCTACACGCCGTCCGCGGTGTCGCAGCAGCTCGCCCAGTTGCAGCGCGATGTCGGTGTCCCGGTGGTCGAGCGGGCCGGGCGGCGGCTGCGGCTGACGGAGGCGGGCGAGGTGCTCGCCGAGCACGCCGAGACGTTGCTGGCACGGGCGAAACGCGCCGAGGAGGACGCGCTCGCCGCGAGCGGGCGCGTGGCCGGCATGGTGCGGCTCGTCGGATTCCAGACGGCGCTGCTGCACGTCCTGGCGCCGGCCCTGCCTCGGCTGGCCGAGGCGTATCCCGATCTCGTGGTGGACGTCCTGGACGAGGAGTTCCACCGGGTGCTCCAGGCCCTGGCGCTCCAGGAGATCGATGTGGTGCTGACGGACGAGTACTCGCACCTGCCTCGTCCGCGCAGGCCGGAGCTGACGTCCGAGGTCCTGGTCACCGAGATGATGCGGGTCGCGCTGCCCGAGGACCATCCGCTCGCGGGCGCGGACGGGCCGGTCCGCATCGCCGACCTCGCCGGCAGCCCGTGGGTGACCGGTCATGTCGGGACGAACCACGCCGACCTGCTCGAACGGACGTGCGTCGAGTTGGGCGGCTTCCGGCCCGACGTGCGCTACCGGTCCAACGATCTGCTGATCATCTTCGCGATGGTCGCCCAGGGCGGCGCCGTCTGCCTCGTGCCCGATCTGGCGCTCGCGGAGCGCGAGGAGGGCATCGTCGTCCGGGACGTGGCCGACGCCCCCGTGGATCGCCGGATGGTCCTGTGGACGCGCGTCGGCGCGGAGGTGCGGCCGTCGGTCGAGGCCGTCCTCGACGAGCTGCGCCGCTCCGCGGACCTGCTGGTCGAGCGCCGTCCCAGCTGTGTTCGCGGCGCGCCCTGATCAGGGCCGGGACACCGGGGTCAGGGTGAGGGCCGGCCGTCCGAAATCGCCGATGCCGTCCGTCCGGCGGGCCGCCTTCATGCGCTCGGCGGGCACCTCGCCGTAAAGGGTGGTGCGCTGCCTGGCGGGACGGCCCGCGCGCGCCGCGATCGTCTCCAGTTCGCTGATTGGCTTGAACGAGCCGTTCTCCGATCCGGCCATGCGGCTGATGGTCTCTTCCATCAGCGTGCCGCCCAGGTCGTTCACGCCTCCTTGCAGGACGCGCGTACACATTTCGTCCCCCAGCTTCACCCAGGACGTCTGGATGTTGGAGATCGCGCCGTGCAAAAGGATGCGTGCCAAGGCGTGGACGGCGACGTTCTCCCGGACGGTCGGTCCCGGACGTGCCAGCCCGGCGAGATAGATGGGCGAGTTGTGGTGCACGAACGGCAGCAGCACGAATTCGCTGAACCCGCCCGTCCGCTCCTGGATGGACCGCAGCAGCTTGATGTGCGCGACCCAATGCGCGGGCGTGTCCACGTGCCCGTACATCATCGTGGACGTCGTCGGAATGCCGATCTCGTGCGCGGTGGTGACGACTTCGATCCACTGGTCGGTGGGCAGTTTCCCCTTGGTCAGGACCCAGCGGACGTCGTCGTCCAGGATTTCGGCCGCCGTTCCCGGCAGCGAGTCGACACCGGCCTCCTTCGCCGCCTCCAGCCATTCCCGGATCGACAGGTCCGTACGGGACGCCCCGTTCACGACCTCCATCGGGCTGTAGGAATGCAGGTGGATGTCCGGCGCGCGCCGCTTCACCTCGCGCGCCAGGTCGAAATAGGCGGTGCCGGGCAGGTCGGGATGGATGCCGCCCTGCATGCAGATCTCGGTGGCCCCCGCCTCCCATGCCTGGTCCACGCGGTCGCCGACCTGGCTCAATGACAGCGTGTAGGCGTCGGCGTCCGTGCGGCGCTGCGCGAATGCGCAGAACCGGCACCCGGTGTAGCAGACGTTCGTGAAGTTGACGTTCCGTGTGACGACGTAGGTGACGTCGTCGCCGACCGCTTCGCGGCGCAGCCCGTCGGCCAGTGACGCGAGCGCGTCCAGCTCCGGGCCGTCGGCGTGCAGGAGCGCGAGCGCCTCGTCGTCCGAGAGGCCCGCAGGGTCCTGCTCCGCGCGCCTGAGAGCGGCCTTGACGTCGGCGTCGAAACGCTGGGGAGCCGACATGCGGTCGCGCAGCGCGTCCCAGTCGCCGTAGACCTCGTCGAAGTCGTCCCGGCGGTCCTTCGTCCGTCCCGTCGTGTCGATCTCGGTGTGCAGGTCGGTCCGCCCGGACGCCGCGAACCCGCCGTCGGGCTCCTGCCAGGGACGTCCCTCCAGGACGGCGTCCTCCCGCGCCAGCCCGGTCGCCGGGTCGGCCAGGGCGGCGACGTGGCCGGAGAGCCGCGGGTCCAGCCACGGCTCACCGCGCCGCACGTACTCGGGGTAGATCGTCAGCCGCTCGCGCAGCTCGAACCCCGACGCCGCCGTCCGCGCCGCCAGCTCGTCGATCTGCGGCCACGGACGCTCCGGGTTCACATGGTCGGGCGTCAGCGGCGACACCCCGCCCCAGTCGTCGATGCCGGCGCGCAGCATGAGCGCGAACTGGTCGGAGACCAGGTTCGGCGGCGCCTGCACGCGCGCCTTCGGGCCGAGGACGAGCCGGGTCACCGCGATCGTCGCGGCCAGCTCCTCCAGCTCCGCGTCCGGGGTGTCGCGCATCTTGGTGTCGGGCTTCGCGCGGAAGTTCTGGACGATCACCTCCTGGATCGCGCCGTACTCCCGCATCGTCCGCCGGATCTCGAAGATCGCGTCCGCGCGCTCCTCGACCGTCTCGCCGATGCCGATGAGGATGCCGGTCGTGAACGGCACGTTCGTGCGTCCCGCGTCCTCCAGCACCCGCAGCCGGACGACCGGGTCCTTGTCCGGCGAGCCGAAGTGCGGGCCGCCGCGCTCGCTGAACAGCCGCGTCGCCGTCGTCTCCAGCATCATCCCCATGGACGGCGCGACCGGCTTGAGGCGCTGGAAGTCGCGCCAGGTCAGCACGCCGGGGTTCAGGTGCGGGAGCAGCCCGGTCTCCTCCAGCACCCTGATCGCCATCGCGCGCACGTAGGAGAGGGTGTCGTCGTAGCCGTGCGCGTCCAGCCACTCGCGGGCCTGCTTCCACCGGTCCTCGGGGCGGTCGCCGAGCGTGAACAGGGCCTCCTTGCAGCCCATCTCGGCGCCCTGCCGCGCGATGTCCAGCACCTCGTCCGGGCTGAGGTACGGCGAGTCCAGCCGGTGCGGGACGGTCGCGAACGTGCAGTAGCCGCAGCGGTCCCGGCACAGGCGGGTCAGCGGGATGAAGACCTTGCGGCTGTAGGTGATGACGCCGGGGCGGCCGGCGGCTTCAAGACCGGCGTCCCGGGTACGGGCGGCGTGGGCCAGCAGGTCGTCGAGCCGCGCCCCGCGAGCCTGCAGCAGTGTCGTGGCCTCGGATCGGTCCAGTGTCTTGCCGTCGCGCGCGCGGGCCAGGGCCCGGCGAAGAGCGGAGCTCGTGGCGTCCATGCGGGCACTCTATGCCAATCGTCATAATTTGCGCCGCGCCGGGGCCCCGCAATTGCGAAAAGGACAGCCAAGGATGTTCCGGAACTATTCCCGCTCAGCGGACCCTGTTCATCTGGGGGGCGACCCCCAGGCCCCCGGGGGCGAGGTCAGGCGATCCTCGCGCCGCTGGCGCGTCGCTGCGGTCACCTGACCTCGATGAACGCCTCCGGGCTTCGGGGCGGGCGCTCGCGCGGCGGGGCGGCGGCGTGGCCGACGCCGACGGCGCCCATCGGGTCCCACTCGTCCGGCAGGTCGAGGACGTCGCGGACGACGTCCCGGCAGAACATCGTGCTCGACACCCAGCATGAGCCGAGCCCCTCCACGGCCAGCGCGACCAGCAGGTTCTCCACGGCGGCGCCCGCCGCGACCACGAACATCTCCCGCTCGGCGCGGGACCGCCGCTCGTCCGGGTAGTCGTGGGAGCCGTCCATGACCAGGCACGGGACGACGAGGTACGGCGCCCGGCGCAGCACCTCGCCGCGCCGCAGCCGCTTGGCGACCGACTCGTCGGAGAAGCCGTCGCGGCGAAGGTCCGCCTCCCAGGCGTCGCGCATCGCGTCCAGCAGCCGGGTCCGCGACTCCGCCGACTCCAGCAGGACGAACCGCCACGGCGTCGTGTGATGCGGCGCCGGCGCGGTGATCGCCGCGGCGACCGCGCGCCGCACGGCCGCCGGGTCCACCGGGTCGGCGGTGAACTCCCGGATCGTGCGCCGCGCGTGCAGCACCTCCGACGGGCCGAACCGGAACATGTCCTCATCGGGCGGACGCACCAGTACCCGCGCGCCGGGGCCGTCCTCCCGGGTGACCAGGCCGGACAGCCCGCGCACCACGGCGATCGGGACCCCGTCGAGCTTGCCCTTGACCAGCTCGCCCGCCGCCGCGATCTCGTCGGCGACGGCCGTGATCGTGGCTTCGAGGCGGTTGCCGTGCGCGTCGTCCCGCCCCCGCAGGTCGCTGAGCGGCTCCAGCCCGGCGACGCCGATCGCCGCGTCCGTCAGCCCGTTCCGCCAGGGCCGCCCGAGCGTGTCGGACACGATGACGGCGACCTCGGCCCCGGTCCGCTCCCGCACACCCGCGCGGATGCGGCGGGCGGAGGCGTCCGGGTCCTCCGGCAGTAGCAGCACGGTGCCCGGCCTGGTGTTGGACGCGTCCACGCCCGCCGCGGCGAGCACGAGCCCCTGCCGCGTCTCCACGATCCGGGTCTCGCCGCGCGCGTGCGTCCGCCGCGCCACCACCCGGACGGTCTCGGCGTCGATGGCCTTCTCCCGGTCGTCGGCGACCAGGACCCTTCCCTCCGCCTTGCTGACGATCTTGGACGTGACGACCAGCACATCGCCGTCCTCGACCGTCCCGGCCGGGATCAGCGCGGCGATGTCGTCGCCCTCCGCGACCTCCGGCAGCCCCGCGACACCGAACACGTGCAAGCTCACAGCGCCCTGCCTTTCTGGGGGCGACCCCCAGACCCCCGGGCCCGGAGGCCCGACGATCCTCGCTTCGCCGCGGTCATCGGGCTTCCTCCGCCCGCTTCAGCTCCAGCGCCAGATCGAGCGCCGCCCGGGCGATCGCCTCGGTCGCCTCGGCGTCGGTCATCAGCAGCGGGCGGGACCGGACCTCGATGCCCTCCACCCGCACGTCCGCGTCGGCCTCGTCGACGAGCCACCCGTCCAGCAGCCCGAGGCCGTAGTGCCCGGCGACCGCGCGCGCCGACGTCTCGACCCCGATCGCGGTCAGGCAGGCGTCGGCCATGCCGCGCACCGGCGCGCCGCCGATGATCGGGGAGACGCCCACCACGGTCTTGGCGGCGACCGCGTCGCGGACGCCGGGCACCGCCAGGATCGTCCCGATGCTCACCACCGGGTTGGACGGCGGGAACAGCACCACGTCCGCCGCCTCGATCGCCGCGAGGACCCCCGGCGCCGGCGCGGCCTCCTCCGCCCCCACCGGCGCGATCGACAGGGCGGGGACGGACGCGCGCAGCCGCACCCACCACTCCTGGAAGTGGACCGCCCGCCGGCCCTTCTCGTCCTCGATGACCACGTGGGTCTCGACCTGGTCCTCGGTCATCGGGATCAGCCGCACGCCCGGCTTCCACCGGTCGCACAGCGCCTCGGTGACCGCCGCCAGCCGGTAGCCCGCGGCCAGCATCTGGGTCCGCACGATGTGGGTCGCGAAGTCGCGGTCGCCCAGCCCGAACCAGCCCGGCCCGACGCCGTACGCGGCCAGCTCCTCCTTGACCGTGAACGCCTCGTCCGCACGCCCCCAGCCCTGCTCCTCGTCGATGCCGCCGCCGAGGGTGTACATCACGGTGTCAAGGTCGGGGCAGACCCGCAGCCCGAAGAGCGAGATGTCGTCCCCGGTGTTGCCGATGACGGTGATCTCCGCTTCCGGTGCCGCGGCCCGCAGCCCCCGCAGGAAACGAGCCCCGCCGATCCCGCCCGCCAACGCCACGATCTTCATGTCCGCAACCCTACGGCGACCCGGCGGCACCCGCGGGGGGTCGCCCCCCTGGGTGACACTGTGCAAAGCTTTGCCCTGGAATCGGATGCCTCGGTCTGGAGATACCACCGTGAACAAGGAAGCCGTCCAGCGCCTGCGCGAACCGGCCGCCTGGGTTTTGCTCGCAGCGGCGGGCCTGCACCTGCTCGCGGGGATCATCTCGCTGCTCGGCGCCGGAGGAAGTTTCACGCTCCGCGCTCTCGGCCAGACCAACGACGGGACGTTCCTGCAGGTCGCGATGGTCGGGCTCGTCGTCCTCGCGGTCGTGCTGACGACCTCGGGCGCCACCCCCACCCCGCAGGCCCGGACGATCACCATGGGGGCGCTCGGCATCCTCGGCGGCACCGCGCTGTTCGGTGTCATCTCCTGGCTGAGCGGGATGCTCGCCAATTCCGACTACGCGGGCGCGGTCACCAAGCTGACGACGTTCCTCGTCGGCGCGGGCAACCTCGCCGTCGTCGGCATCGGCGGATGGTTCGCCTTCACCGTGTTCCAGAGCATGCAGCCGCCGCGTCCGCAGCCGCAGATGCAGCCGGGCTACCCCGACTTCGGCTACCAGCAGGGCCAGCCGGGTCAGCCCGGCCAGCCCGGTCAGCCGCAGTACGGCCAGCAGCAGTACCAGCAGTACGGGCAGCAGCCGGCCCCCGAGGGGCAGCAGCCCGCGCCGCAGGGGTACGAGCAGCAACAGCAGCAGTACGGCCAGCAGTACGGGCAGAACCCGCAGTACGGCCAGCAGGACTACCAGCAGTACGGCGGCCAGGGCGGCTACCCGGCGGGCCAGCCTGGCCAGCCCGGTTACGACCAGCCCGGTTACGACCAGCAGGGCTACGGTCAGCAGGGCTACGGTCAGCAGCCTCCGCCGGAGGGCCAGCCGCCCGCCGAGCAGGAGGACATGGGCGAGTGGACCCGTGCCTACGGCGGCTCCGGCCAGGACCAGGACCCGCAGGGCACCCAGCCCGCTCCGCCGCAGCCCGGCGGGGACGAGGGCGGCGCCGACTGGTACCGCGACAACCGGCCCCCGCCTCCGCAGTAGGGGCCTCGTCGGGGTCCGCACCCCGACGGTGACCGCCCGATTAACCGATCTTCATCTGAAGGTCAGGCGCGCCATCCCGGCATAACCCGTTATGTCGCCCGGGAAAGCCCTTCGGCTTGACGGGGCGGCCGCTACACGCGTGTAATTTCATCGGTGTAGTTTCAATGCCTTCTCGGGGGAAGGAACCGGAGGGAAGGCATTGACCAGGGGGTTCCACGGGCAGGGAGGTGCGCTGTGAGCGAGGTGGTCATCCCGCTGGCGCACGGCACAGACGGCGAAGAGTTGGGCTGGCAGGAGCGCGCACTGTGCGCGCAGACGGACCCGGAGGCGTTTTTTCCGGAGAAGGGCGGCTCCACTCGCGAGGCCAAGAAGGTGTGCCGGGCATGCGAGGTGCGTACGGAGTGCCTTGAGTACGCGCTGCAGCACGATGAACGGTTCGGCATCTGGGGAGGGCTTTCGGAGCGGGAACGCCGCAAGCTGAAGCGACAGGCCGTCTGACCCGGCGCTCTCGCCGGGCATGTGGGGGGCGTCCCCCCACATGAGACCGCCCCGGATCTTGGGGGATCCGGAGCGTGTGCGCGCGGCCACGCGTACAGTTATCAGCCGTGCCGGCCCCCGGGCCGGCACGGCTGCCGTTTCTTCCGGCCCCTGAACCCGTCCGTCCCACAGATCGAGCGATCCTTGGCCCCCACACTCGATCGCCATGTCGTCACGGCCGTCCTCGTCGCGCATGACGGCGCGCGATGGCTTCCGGAGACGCTGAAGGCGCTGCTGACGCAGGCGCGTCCCGTGCAGCGCCTCGTGACCGTGGACACCGGAAGCCGCGACCGCGGGCCCGCGATCCTCGCGGAGGTCGTCGACGAGGGCGAGATCCTCACGCTGCCCCGCACCACCGGCTATGGCGAGGCCATCGCCGAGGCGCTCCGGCACGACGCCGCGGCCGGGCACGTCCCGGACGACGAGCCCGGCGACACCGCCCCCCGCGGGCGGGCCGCGAACGACCTCACCCCCGCCACCGAGTGGATCTGGCTGCTGCACGACGACTGCACGCCCGACCGCGACGCGCTGGACCGGCTGCTGCGGACCGCCGAGACCGACCCGAACGTGGCGGTGCTCGGCCCGAAGGTCCGCGACTGGGACGACCGCCGCATGCTGCGCGAGCTGGGCGTCACCATCGACGCCGCCGGCCGCCGCGACACGGGCCTGGACCGGCGGGAGTTCGACCAGGGCCAGCACGACGGCGTCCGGGACGTCCTCGCGGTCGGCAGCGCGGGGATGCTGGTCAGGCGCGACGTCTGGGAGAAGCTCGGCGGCTTCGACGTCGAGTACGGAATGTTCCGGGACGACCTGGACTTCTGCTGGCGGGTCCACGCGGCCGGCCACCGGGTCGTCACGGCCAGCGACGCCGTGGTCTACCACGCGGAGGCGTCCCGGCGCGGGCTCCGCGAGATCGGCATGACCGCCGAGCATCCGGCCCGCCGCGACCGCCGCAACGCGCTCCTCACGCTGCTCGCCAACCGGCCGTTCGGCGCGATGCTCCGGGCGCTCGTCCGCAACGTGTGGGTGTCGCTCGTCCACGCCCTCTACCTCGTGATGACCAAGCGGCCGGGCGCGGCGCGCGAGGAGCTCCGCGCCCTCGCCGACGTCCTGCGCTCGCCCGGCCGGCTGCGGCGGGCGCGGGCGGCCCGGGCGGACGGCCGGACCCGCGTGCACCGCACCGTCCGGCGGTTCCAGAGCCGCTGGGTCGTGCTGCGCCGCGTCGGCGAGGCGGTCTCGGAGTACTTCGCCGCCCACGAGCGGGACCGGGAGGAGAAGGACGACGACCTCACGGCCGACGAGCCGGGCCCGGTCCGCCGGTTCCTCGCCCGTCCCGGCGTCATGGTCGTGCTCGCGCTCACCGCCGTCGCGGTGGCCGCCGAACGTTCCCTGATCACCGCGGCCGGGCGGCTCGGCGGCGGTGCGCTGGTCCCCGCGTGGGGCGGGGCGAGCGACCTGTGGGCGCAGTACCTGTCCGGCTGGCATCCGGTCGGGCTCGGCACCGACGCCGGAAGCCCGCCGTACGTCGGGGTACTCGCCGTGCTGTCCACGGTGCTGTTCGGCAAGCCGTGGCTGGCGGTGTCGGTCCTGCTGCTGGGCAGCGTCCCGCTGGCCGGCCTCACCGCCTACCGCGCGTCCCGGCTGCTCGTGGTGGAGGTACCGCGGACGGGACGGCGTGCCCGCGCGGCCGGCCGCCGCATCCCGGTGTCCGCCGTCCGGGCCTGGTTCGCCGCCGTGTACGCGCTGCTGCCGGCCGCGACCGGCGCCATCGCGGGCGGGCGGCTCGGCACCGCCGTCGTCCTCGTCCTGCTCCCGCCGATCGCCGTGCACGCCGCCCGCGTCTACGGGTATCCCCGGTCGGAGGCCGCCGCGCTGGACGGCCCGGAGCGCCGCAAGCGCAGGGGCCGGGCCGCCTGGACGGTCGCGCTGCTGCTCGCCGTGGCGATGTCGTTCGTCCCGCTGACCTGGCTGATCGCCGTGCTGGCCGCCGCGATGGTGTGGGCGGTGCTCGACCGGCCGGGGCGGCAGGGCCGCCGCCACCTCGCCATCGCGCTCGGCGTCCCGCCGCTGCTCACGCTCCCGTGGACGGCCGGGCTGCTGCTGCACCCGACGCGGTTCCTGACCGAGGCGGGCCTGAACCGGCGGTTCGAACCGGCCGCCGCCGCCGACCTGCTGGCGCTCGACCCGGGCGGGCCGGGCACGCCCGCGCGGTGGGCGCTCGCCGGGCTGCTCGCGGTCGCGGTCTGCGCGCTGCCGTTGCGCAGCCGGCGGGGCCATGTGCTGGCCGGCTGGCTGCTGGCGGTGTTCGGCCTGCTCTTCGCGGTGCTGACCAGCGCCGCGACCGTCACCAAGGGCGCGGACCAGGCGCCCGTCTGGCCGGGGGTGGCACTGCTCTTCGCGGGTGCAGGGGTGCTGCTCGCCGCGACCGCCGCGGTCCAGCGCGGCACCGAGGTGCTGGCGGGCAACCACCTGATCTACAAGGCGGGCGGGGCGGTCGTGGTGCTCGCCGCGCTCACGGCCCCGGTCCTGGCGGCGGCGCTCTGGGTGATCGGCGGCGCGGGGGATCCGGCCGGGAAACTGGACCCTGACACGGTGCCCCAGTTCGTCCAGGGGCGCGGCACGCGGACGCTCGTCCTGCACCGGGAGCCGAGCGGACGGGTCTCCTACACCGTCCTCAGGGACGGGCGTCCCCGGCTTGGGGAATCGGAGGTCGTCACCGTGGGCCGGGCTCACGACCGCTTGGACGACCTAGTCGCCGGCCTGGCCGCCGGACGTGAGGGCGACGACGGGCCCGCGCTCACCCGGATGGGCGTCCAGTACCTCCTGGTGCCGTATCCGGCGAAAGACCCGCTCACCAAGGTTCTGGACGCGTCGCCCGAACTGACGCGGCTCAGCCGCACAGGGACGTTCGCCGTATGGCGGCTCCAGGCGACATCCGCCCGGATGATGCTCTTGCAAGGCTCCACGGTCACGCCCATGCCGGCGGGCCGTGTCAATGCCCGCGTGCGGATCCCACCTGGCACGGGCTCTCGCACCCTTCTCCTGGCCGAACCGTCCGACGGCGGGTGGCGGGCCACCCTGAACGGTCACGACGTCAAGGCGCGGACGGTGGACACGTGGGCGCAGGGCTATGACATCCCCTCCGCCGGAGGAGAGTTCGAACTGACCCGGTCGATGATGATGCGGCACACCTGGGTCGTCGTCCAGGGCATCGCCGTCCTGGTCGTGGCGGTCCTGGCGCTACCGGGCGCGCAGACCGAGACCTTGATGTTCACCGGTGAGCGGGAACGCCGCCGGCGCGGACGGCGAGGACGGCGCCGCTCGCACGGTGCCCACGTCCAGCACGAGCTCCCGGCCGCCGAGCCCGTGCAGGAGCCCAGCCCTGAGGAGGTGTCCTGATGGACAAGGCTCTGATGGACAAGGTCCTGCGCCTCCTCGGCATGCGTTACGCCACAGTGCCCCTCATGCTCGTCGCCGTGGCCGCCTTGTACGGTGCGGCATCGTTCTCTCGTCCGGGCGAAGCGTCCGAGGGAGGCCGGGATGCCCCGGTCACGCATGCGGTGATGGTCTGCCCAGGGCACGAGGGCGGCCGGCTCGCCATCCAGTCGCTCCCCCAGAAGCGGGGTGGCGGACGCGTGGACATGACGCCGACGAAGGGCGGGTCCCCGCTGGCGTCCATGACGTCCTCCGGCCAGGGCTGGGGCAAGGACACCGAGTCCGGCGAGGACTCCTACACCCTCCGCGCGACCGGCGCCATCGCCGGCGGGCTGGACGCCGAGCAGACCACGCACTGGAGCGGCGGCCCCGACCGGGGCCTGGCCGGCGCCCGGTGCGCCACCCCGGGCACCGACCTGTGGTTCATGGGCCCGGGGCCCGTCGCCGCCGACGAACTCGACCTCTACCTGACCAACGTGGACGCGCAGCCCGCGTCCGTCGACCTCACCGCCCTGTCCGGCGAGGGCCCGCTCGACACCACCGAGGGGCGCGGGACGCCCGTCGAGCCCTACACCACCCGGATCATCAAGATCGGCGCGTCGGCCGAGGGGCTCGGCGACATCGTGAAGACCGCCACCGACCTCGCCCTCCGCGTGCACGCGACCAGCGGACGCGTCGCCGCGTCCCTGCGCGTCCGGATCGGCGAGAAGAAGGGCATCGAGTGGCTGCCGCAGTCCGCCGAGCCCGCGACGTCGCTGCTCGTCCCCGGCGTGCCGGGCGGGTCGGGCAAGCGCCGCCTGCTGGTGTCGGTCCCGGGTGAGGCCGACGCCCAGATCAGGGTGCAGGTGATCACGGCGGACGGCGCGTTCGCGCCGCAGGGGCAGGACGTGCTGGACGCCCCGGGAAAGACCGTGACCTCGGTCGCCCTCGACGGCGCGCTGTCCGGCAAGACCGCCGCCGTGCGCCTGGTCGCCGACCGTCCCGTCCTCGCGGGCTTCGCCGCCGACCGGGGCGCCGACGTCGCCTACGGCGCCGCCACGCCGCCCCTCCGGGCATCCGGCCCGGGCGTCGTCGCCGACAACCGGTTCGACTCCTCGATCGTCCTGACCGCGCCGGCCGGGGCGGCGACCGTCCAGGTCTCCACGATGAACGCGCAGGGCGGCGCGCCCCAGGAGATCAAGATCCCGGCCGGGCGTACCGTGGAGACCAAGCTGACCGCCCCAGGCGGGAACGCCGGGGGCGACACCGCCTTCGGTGCCGTGATCACGCCGAAACCCGGCTCCGCTCCCGTGTACGCGTCCCGCACCCTGTCCACCGGCAAGGGCGACGACTACCTGTTCACCGTCCTGCCGATCGTCCCCGCTCCCACGACCCTGCACCTGCCGGACACCGCCGACTCCCAGACGGCCCTCACGCCCGGCTAGTCGTCCGGGGTGTCGTAGCTCGGGTCCACGGATTCGGGCGAGAGGCCGAGCAGGTCGGCGACCTCCTCGACCAGCAGGTCCCGGATCAGGCGGGCGAGTTCCGCCTCGTCGTTGGCGCGGGCCTCGATGGGACGGCGGAAGACGACGATGCGCACCGGCCGGCCGCCGTCGCCGGAGGCAGGAGGCGGAGCGACCGTCTGGCCGAGCGGGACGGGGCCGTCGAACCACGGCTCGACGCCCGGCACCTGTTCGACCGCGAACTCCACCCGGGCCAGTTCCCGGCCCCAGCGCGCGCCGAGCCGCCGCACCTCGTCGTCGACGAGGTCGCCGAACCGTTCCGCGCGGGTCCGTGAGACCGGCGCCTGCGGGGGCGCCAGGGGGCCACGAAGACCACGTCCGCGCCGGTCGCGGCGCCGTACGCCTGCCACACGGGATCGCACGTCTCAAGAGTACCTCCGCCGGTGCGGCGGCCCTCGGGTAAAGCACCATCCGGAATGCACCGGGCAACGACCCATTTACATGGATCTGCTGCGAAAAGAGTGGTTACAGTGGCGTAGGCATGGCTCCCTGGCCCCCGCGGCCGATGGTGCATGAAGGGTCGATTTCCCGTGGATCCCCCGTCCCGGCGCGCACGCCGGAGCCGCGACCAGGTCACCGTCGCCGCCGCAACGGCCTTGGGTGCGGGCCTCGTCCTCGGAGGCGGCGGCTGGGCCCTGGCGATGCGCGACACCGGCTGCGACGGGGCGCGCCCATCGCTGTCGGTCACCGCCGATCCGGCGCTCGCCCCCGCGGCACTCGCCGCCGCCGACCGGTTCAACGCGGCCCGCGACGCGGCCGGGCAGTGCGCGTCGGTGCGGGTCGTCGCCGGCGACTCGGGCGAGGTCGCGGGCGTCTTCCGCACCGCGCGCGGCACACCGGACGTGTGGATCCCCGACTCCTCCCTCTGGCCGGACCTCGTGGGCCGGGAGGCCGCCGGCAAGGCGCCATCGGTCGCGTCGTCCCCGATCGTCTTCGCGGTGTCCAAGGCCACCGCGGACAGGTATCGGACGGAACTGGAGCGAAGGTCGTGGAACGCCTTCCAGCAGGGCCACGGCACGTCGGCGTTCCATCTCCGGCTGTCCGATCCCGAGCGCACCGGCTCGGGCATGGCGTCGTTGCTCGCGCTCCAGGCGTCCTCTGGCAGCGGCAAGGGCGCGCTCGACAGGTTCACCACCGTGCTGCGCACCGCTAAGACGCTCCCCTACGGGAAGGGGCTGGAGACCGTGTTCGGTGGCGGTGGCGCTGACGAATCGGAGGTCGTCGTCGTTCCAGAGCAGGTCGCCCTGCAACGCGGCAAGGGCGACGCGGAACGGACCGCGGTCGTCTACCCGCGTGCAGGGACGCCCTACCTCGACTTCCCGTACGTCGTCGCCACGTCCGATGCCAAGCGGAAAAGGGTCGCCGACGGTTTCCTCGCGGAGTTGCGTTCGACGCGGACGGCCGCCGACCTCAAGCGCGCCGGGCTGCGCGGTCCCGGGCAGGCGGCACCTCGCCCGCTTCCGGTGGTCCGCCCGGGGGCGGCGGCCGGCATCCAGGAGATCTGGCGCAAGCTCGGGCAGGGCCTGAACGTCCTCGCGCTGATCGACCCGTCGGGCGGTGGCACGCCGATGCCGGGCGCTTCCGGGACGCGCCTGGACGCGATGCTCAAGGCGCTCTCCACGGGCTTCACGCTCGTCCCGGACGACTCGTCCTTCGGGCTCTGGACGCTCACGGGCAGACCCGGCCGCCCCTACCGGCAGGCCGGCCCGATGCGGGAGCTCGGGGCGCGCTCGCAGAGCGGCGGCAACCAGCGGCTCACGCTCCAGGAGGCACTCGAACACGTGCGCCCGAGAAGCGGTGCCTCGACCGGGCTCGACGCCGCGATCCAGGCCGCCTACCGGGAGGTCGACCGCAACTACGAGAAGGACCGGCTCAACGTGGTCCTCGTCCTCACGGCCGGGGCCCGGGGCGGCGCCGAGCGAACCGAACTGGGCCGAACGGCGGAGAGACTACGGGGGGCCTTCGACGCGCGGCGCCCGGTGAGCGTCATCGTTCTCGGGTTCGGCGCCGAGGCGGACCCGTCGTTGCGCAAGGTCGCCGCCGCCACCGACGGCGGCGCTTACAAGATCGACAATCCGGGGACGGTGATGCGGCTCTTCCTGCGTTCCGACCAGCTTCGCGTCTGCGACGACCCCCGGTGCCCGGAGTAGCCGAGGGAGGGCCGGCCACGACGCGGCTCGCCGTGACGTTCCGGCTGCTCCTGCTCCTGCGCGGCATGCTGCTCGCCATGGCGGTCGTCCTGCGGGGCAGTGCCGGGCCCGGGCGCGGTCTGTGGGCCGCCATCGCCCTGCTCGGCCTGGAGACCGCGCTCGCCCTCGCCGCGTGGCGGCCCGTCCTGCGGCTCGTCCGGCGGCTGCCGCCGCTGTGCTGCCTGGACGCCCTGCTCGTGTTCGCCGTCCTCGTCCAAGGAGGAGTGTTCGGGCCGTTCTTCCTGTTCACGGTGATGACGGCGGCGCTCGCAGGCGTCCTTTACGCGTGGGGGCCGGTGCTGCTGGTGTGCGTCGCGCAGATCGCCCTGTGCTTCGCCGCGATGGGCACGGCGTCGCCCGCCGAGCGGCACGACCCCGGACTCCTGATCGCGCTGCCCGCCTGGATCCGCACCTCCCCCGACCGGGCCGAACGCGACGCCCGCGACATCCTGTCCGCGCTGCGGATCGCCGCCCGGGAGGCCCGCGGGCTGATCGCCGACCTGCGGGAGGAGGCGTACGGGCTGCCGCTGCCGGCCGCGGTCGGGCACGTCGCCGCCGGATGGAGCGAGACCGCCGCGGTCCCCGTCGAAGTCGCCGCGGAGGGGTCGCCCGGCGATGACATTCCGGTGGCCGTCCGTTACGAGATCGTCTCGGTGCTGAAGGAGGCGCTGACCAACGTGGAACGCCACGCGCGGGCCGGACGGGTCGAGATCCGGCTGGTCCGGTCGGCGGACGGGCTGGAGCTGTCGGTCCGCGACGACGGCGCCGGGTTCGTCCCGCCGGACGGAGGACGGCTCGACCTGCTGGCCCGCGAGGGCCACTACGGCGTCGTCGGCATGGCCGAACGCGCCCGCCGCGCCGGCGGGCGCCTTTGCCTGCGGTCCGCCCCCGGACACGGCACCACCGTCACCATCACCGTCCCGCGCGCCTCCTGGCCCGCCGGGGACGCCGCCGAACCGGCGGGCACCCCATGAGCGGAGCGAACCGCGGGACGGGCGACCGGGTGCGCGTCCTCGTGGTGGACGACAACCCGGTCGTCCGCGCCGGCCTGGTGAGCATCCTGGAGTCCGGGGGAGTGGACGTCGTCGGCGAGGCCGTCGACGGGGCCCACGCGGTCGAGCAGGCCCGGCTGCTGCGTCCCGACATCGTCCTGCTGGACGTGCGGATGCCCGGCGTGGACGGCGTCGCCGCCGCCGGGCCGCTCAGCGTGATGACCAAGGTCCTGATGCTGTCCTACGACACCGACGCGGACGTGATCGGCCAGGCCGTCCGCAACGGCGCGTCCGGCTACCTGGTGCACGGGACGTTCCAGGCGGACGAGCTGATCGCGGCCGTCCACGACACGGTCACCGGACGGTCCAGCCCGCTGTCGCCGCCCGCGAGCCGCGCCGTCGTCGAGGCGCTGCGGGGCGAGCCGGCCCCCGCCTCCCCGGCGCCCCGCGACGATCTCGGGCTGTCCCCGCGCGAGGCGCAGGTGATGGACCTGATCGCCCAGGGGCGCTCCAACGGTGAGATCGCGCAGGCCCTGGTCGTCTCCGAGTACACGGTGAAGAACCACGTCAACCGGATCTTCGCCAAGCTGCGGGTCAGGACCCGCGGCGCGGCCATCGCCCGCTGGCTGGGCACCGCACGGTAGGAGTTCGGGACCATACGGAATGTAGTTGTTACCCCGGAAATCGCCCGGTAACGGCGACACGTGCGCCGGGGTGGTGGCGGAGCCGGGTGGGGGGAGGTACGGTCAGCCATCGTGAGCCCCGTCCGCACTTGCTCCCGCACCGCCTGCAAGGCGCCCGCAGTGTTCACGCTCACGTACGTCTACCGCGACTCCACCGCGGTCCTGGGGCCGCTCGCCACGTACGCCGAGCCGCACTGCTACGACCTGTGCGCGGAGCACTCCGAGCGGCTCACCGCCCCGATGGGGTGGGAACTGGTGCGGCTGCCCGTCGAGGAGGAGTCCGAGCCCAGCGCGGACGACCTGGAGGCCCTCGCCGACGCCGTCCGCGAGGCCGCCAAGCCCGCCCCCGGCACCGGCCAGGAGCCGGTCGGCCAGGGCACCGAGGTCGGCCGCCGCGGGCACCTGCGGGTCCTGCGCTCCGAGCCCGCGGGGACGCAGCCCGCCCAGGAGTAGGCCCGTCCCATGGTGATACGGACCGTGACGCGACGTCGCGGCCGGTCGCGCCCGCCCTTCCCGGTAGGCTCGTGAACCTGCCGTTTTCCGCGCACGGTTCTTCGGACAGGGAGCAGGAGTGGGCGACCTCGCCAAGATCTTCAAGGCGTACGACATCCGCGGCGTCGTGCCGGACGAGCTCGACCCCGCGACCGCCGAGGCGGCCGGCGCGGCGTTCGTCCGGGTGACCGGGGCGAGCGCGATCGTCACCGCGCACGACATGCGCGAATCGTCCGTCCCGCTGTCCGAGGCGTTCGCGCGCGGCGCGACGTCTCAGGGCGCGGACGTGATCGAGGCCGGGCTCGGCTCCACCGACCTGCTCTACTACGCCAGCGGCAGCCTCGGCCTCCCCGGCGCGATGTTCACCGCCAGCCACAACCCGGCCAAGTACAACGGGCTGAAGCTGTGCCGCTCCGGCGCCCGCCCGGTCGGCCGCGACACCGGCCTCACCGAGATCCGCGAGATGATCGAGAACGGTGTGCCCGGGCACGACGGCGAGCCGGGCACGGTGACGAGGCGGGACGTCCTCAAGGGGTACGCCGACCACCTGAAGACGCTCGTCGACCTGTCGTCGGTCCGGCCGCTCAAGGTCGTCGTGGACGCGGGCAACGGCATGGGCGGGCACACCGTCCCCTCGGTCTTCGAAGGCCTGCCGATCGACCTGGTGCCGCTGTACTTCGAGCTGGACGGAACCTTCCCCAACCACGAGGCCAACCCCATCGAGCCGGAGAACCTGCGCGACCTGCAGGCCAAGGTCCGCGAGACCGGCGCCGACATCGGGCTCGCCTTCGACGGCGACGCCGACCGCTGCTTCGTGGTGGACGAGCGCGGGGAGATCGTCGCGCCGTCCGCGATCACGGCGCTGGTCGCGACACGGGAGCTGGCCAAGCACCCCGGCTCCTCGATCGTGCACAACCTGATCACCTCCAAGGCCGTCCCGGAGATCGTCGCCGAGCACGGCGGGACGCCGGTGCGCACCCGGGTCGGGCACTCGTTCATCAAGCAGACGATGGCGGAGACGGGCGCGGTGTTCGGCGGCGAGCACTCGGCCCACTTCTACTTCCGCGACTTCTGGTT
Organism: Spirillospora sp. CA-128828; assembly: GCF_050945415.1. Classification (NCBI taxonomy): domain Bacteria; kingdom Bacillati; phylum Actinomycetota; class Actinomycetes; order Streptosporangiales; family Thermomonosporaceae; genus Spirillospora; species Spirillospora sp. CA-128828. The sequence continues at coordinate 8,434,530 of NZ_CP191986.1, read as the reverse complement.
CGCCGACTCCGGCATGCTGGCCGCCCTGCACGTCCTCGCCGCCCTGGGGGAGCAGAAGCGGCCCCTGTCGGAGCTGCTCGGCGAGTACACCCGCTACGCCGCGTCCGGCGAGATCAACAGCGAGGTCGCCGACCAGGACGCGGCCGCCGCGAAGGTGCGCGACGCCTTCGCCGGGCGTCCCGGCGTCGCGATCGACGAACTCGACGGGCTGACCGTGGGCGACGAGGCCGCCGGATGGTGGTTCAACCTGCGGCCGTCCAACACCGAACCGCTGCTGCGCCTCAACGCCGAGGCCGGCGACGAGGACACCATGGCGGCGATCCGCGACGAGGTCCTGGCCCTGGTCAGGCAGAAGTGACCGGTCAGGAAAAGTGACTGCAAGGGAGATGTGACCCTGCCATGACGATGAAGCTGGACTCCTGGCTGCTGGAGATCCTCGCCTGCCCGAACTGCGGCGGCGGGCTCCGGGCCGACGAGCGGGCCGACGAGCTGGTGTGCACCGGCTCCTGCGGCTACGCCTACCCGGTCCGCGACGACATCCCCGTTCTCCTCGTCGACGAGGCCAGGACCCCCGCCCCGTGAGCACCTCCCTCGACCCCTCGCGGCTGGAGGACGCGGAGGCGGCCGAGGCGGCGGATCCCGGCGGGATGCTGCGGCAGGTCGCCTCGTCGGCGGCGCAGGTCCGGGAGGCCCGGCGCGCGGCCGCGGAGGCCGGCATCGCCGGGCTGGCCGAGGACGGCAGGCCGCGGGCGATCGTGATCGCCGGGATGGGCGGTTCCGGCATCTCCGGTGACGCGCTCGCCGCGGTGTGCGGCGAGGGCTGCGCCGTCCCGATCTCGACCGTGCGCGGATACCGGCTGCCCGGCTGGGTGGGCGCGGCCGACCTGGTCATCGCGGTGTCGTGCTCGGGGACCACCGAGGAGACCCTTGAGGTCGCCGCGGAGGCGGCCCGGCGCGGCTGCAGGCTCCTGGCCGTCGGCGGGGCGGGCTCGCCGCTCGCGGACCTGGCCGGCCGGAGCCGCGGCCTGTTCGTCCCCGTGCGGTCGGCGGGGCAGCCGCGCTCGACCCTGTGGGGCCTGACGATCCCCCTGATCCTCGCCGCGCGCGAACTGCGGCTGGCGGACGTCTCCGACGCGGTGCTGGAGTCCACGGCCGCGCTGCTGGAGGATGTCGCGCACCGCTGCCGTCCGTCGAGCGAACCGTTCGTCAACCCCGCAAAACGCATCGCGCTCGACCTGGCGGGCGACGTGCCGCTGGTGTGGGGCTCGTCGGCCGTGGCGAGCGCGGCGGCCTACCGGCTGTGCTGCCAGCTGAACGAGAACGCCAAGTACCCCGCCGTGTTCGGCGAGGTCCCCGAGGCGGACCACAACCAGGTGATGGCGTTCGACGGCTCCTTCGCACGGGCCGCTTCCCCCGCCGACCCGGATGACTTCTTCCGCGACCGGGCCGAGGAGCCGGAGCACGGCCTCCACCTCGTCATGATGCGGGACGTGGAGGAGCATCCGCAGGTGCGCAAGCGGTGCGGTGCGTCCGCCGCGGCGGCCCGGGACCGGGGCGTGGCGGTCAGCGAGATCCGGGCGGAGGGCGACCATCCGCTGGAGAGAATCGCCTCTCTGATCGCGTTGGCGGACTATGTCACGGTTTACTTGGCTATCGCGCTGGGCGTGGACCCGACGCCCGTGCCTGCCATCGAAGAGCTCAAAGCGAGGATTGCGTAGATGAGTGCTGAGGGTGGAACGAAGGCCATCGTCGCCGCGTTGGCCGCCAACCTCGGGATCGCGGCGTCGAAGGCCGTCGCGTTCGCGTTCACCGGTTCGTCGTCGATGCTGGCGGAGTCGATCCACTCGGTCGCCGACTCCGGGAACCAGGGGCTGCTGCTCCTCGGCCGCAAGCGGTCCGAACGCGACCGGACGCCGGAGCACCCGTTCGGCTACGGCCGCGAACGCTACTTCTACGCGTTCGTCGTCGCGGTCGTCCTGTTCACCGTCGGTGCGGCGTTCTCGCTGTACGAGGGCTACCACAAGATCTCCCACCCGGAGGATGTCAAGTCCCCGGTCTGGGCGTTCGGTGTGCTGATCGTCGCGATCGGCCTGGAGACGTTCTCGTTCCGGACGGCCATCAAGGAGTCGAACGAGATCCGCGGAGAGCAGTCCTGGTGGGCGTTCATCCGCCGCGCGAAGGCGCCGGAGCTGCCGGTGGTGCTTCTGGAGGACCTCGCCGCCCTGGTCGGCCTGTTCCTCGCCCTGTTCGGCGTCTCGATGGCCGTGGCCACCGGCGACGGCGTCTGGGACGGCGTCGGCACCGTGGCGATCGGGCTGCTGCTCGGCGTGGTCGCGACGATCCTCGCGATCGAGACCAAGAGCCTGCTGATCGGCGAGGGCGTCGACCCCGACACCGAGAAGCGGATCATCGAGGCGCTGGAGTCGGTGGACAAGGTCGACCACCTCATCCACATCCGCACCGAGTACATCGGCCCGGACGCGCTCCTCATCGCGGCGAAGATCGCCGTCCACCACGACGACACGGCGGCGGACGTGGCCCGCGGCATCGACGCGGCCGAAGCGAAGATCAGGGCGCAGTTCCCAGAGGCGAAGCTCATCTACCTGGAGCCGGCGCTGGACGAGGTGTCCCTCAGGAAGCCGGAGGACGCGGAACCAGCTTCGGAGACCCCCGCGTCGTCCTGACCGGGTCCTCCGGGCGCCGGGTCTCCGGCGTCCGGAGCGACATGGGACCCCTCGCCGGCCGGCCGCCGCCGTGCCGGCCGAACCCCAGCCCAGGCGAGACCGGCGAGTGCCTCCGAGGAGGCGAACCGCGGCCGTCCGGCGAGGTGCTTCCCATGCCTCCCCGCCCGGACCCCTGAAACCGGGCGGTTCTGGTGTGACCGCGGCGACCCCGCCGAACCCCCTACGTCGGCGACGGCCACCGTCGCGGTCACGGTTAAGACACTACGATCGCCGCGCTCTCCAGCACGTCCCCCTCAAGGAGGGAAAGCGGGTGGTACTCCAGGTGGATCCCGGTCGTCCGCATACATCCGCGCGGTGAGGTGACGGCCCGCCTCAACGGTCAGTATTGAGGGGTGAGCACCGACGACAAGGCCCGGACCGGACCCGACCCCGCGGGGTTCGGCCCAGCGGTCGCGCACCACGCGTGGCGGTTGTCCGGCCGGATCGTAGCGGGCGTGGGGCAGCTGCTGCTGTGGCTCCTCACCGGCATCGGCACCCTCCTGCGCCCGCTGGCGGTCAAGCTCGGCGCGCGGCTGAACGGCGGGCCGGGCCGCCGCCCCGGCCACCCGGGGGCCGCGGCCGGGCAGACGGCGCCGCTGCCCCGCTGGATCAACACCTGGCGGGAGGTCGTCGGCTCCTGGTACTTCGCCCCGCTGACCGGGCTCGCGCTGACGATCGCCGCGCTGGCGGAGCTGGCGCCGCAGGCCGACTCGCCCGTCAGCCTCGCGAGCGGCTTCGCGGTCGCGGCGACGCTCCCGCTCGTGTGGCGGCGGGAGAACCTGCGCCCGGTCGCCGCCGTCGTGCTCAGCGCGGTCGCGGCGAGCCTGCTCACCGGGCAGATCCTCCTCGTCACCACCAGCTTCGCGGCGCTCTACACGCTGTACGCGCTGGGACGGCGGCTGCCGCGCCAGTCCACCGGCGTCCTCGCGGTCGGCAGCGTCGCCACGATCGCGGTCGTCTACCTCGCCACCGGGACGCTCGACGACATTCCGTGGCCCGCGCCGATCGTCGCCGTCCTCGCCGCCATCGGGCTCGGCGACGCGCGGCGCGTGGTGGAGTCCGCCGGGCGGACGGAGGCGGCCGCCGCCGAGCGCACCAACGAGACCCTCACCCGGCTCACCGCCGTCCAGCGGGAGCAGGCGGTCATGCGGGAACGCGCCCGCATCGCCCGCGAGCTGCACGACGTCGTCGCGCACTCCGTCTCCATGATCGCCGTGCAGGCGGAGACGGCCCCGTACACGATGGAGAACCTGTCGCCCGAGGCCCGCGCCGGGTACACCGAGATCGCCAAGACGGCCCGGGACGCGCTGGTGGAGATGCGCCGGCTGCTCAGCGTGCTGCGCGCCGACGCCAAACCCGAGCCGGAGGCGGCGAACTCCCCGCAGCCGCGCCTCGACCGGCTGCCCGACCTGATCGAGCAGCACCGCGGCGCCGGCGGGCATGTGGACCTCGCCGTGCACGGCGACCCGCGCTCCCTGTCGACGACGGTCGAGCTGTCGGCCTACCGGATCGTCCAGGAGGCGCTGACGAACGCGCGGCGGCACGCGCCGGGCGCCGGCGTCCGCGTCGACCTGACCTTCCTGCCGGACCGGCTGGCGGTCCGCGTCCGGGACGACGGCGCGGCCGCGGCCACCCAGATCCTGAACCGGGAGAATCCCGGCTCCCGTACAGCGGTACTGGACCCCGCGGGCCCGACCTCCGTGGACGCCGGACGCACCCGCCTGGAGACGCCCGAGTCCGGTGGTGGACACGGGCTCGTGGGGATGCGGGAACGTGCGACCATGCTGGGCGGGCGGTTCTCCGCCGGCCCGGCCACCGAGGGCGGGTTCCTGGTGGAGGCCGAGCTTCCGCTGACAAGGGAGGGGAACACCATCCGTGGACACGGTTCGCAGGCGCCGCCCGGCCGATCCTGACCCCGCCGTCCCCGCGCTTCCGAGGCGGTCGCGGTGATCAACGTGCTGATCGTCGACGACCAGACGATCGTGCGGGCCGGGTTCGCCGCCCTGCTCGCCGCCCAGGACGACATCACCGTCATCGGCGAGGCCGGCGACGGCCGCGAGGCCGTCCGGATCGCCGAGCGCTCCCGTCCCGACGTCGTCGTCATGGACATCCGGATGCCCGGCATGGACGGCATCGAGGCCACCCGCCGCATCCTCGCCCTCCCCGGCGCCGAGAGCGTCCGGGTGCTGGTGCTGACGACGTTCGACGTGGACGAGTACGTCTACGAGGCGCTCGCGGTCGGCGCGAGCGGCTTCCTGCTGAAGGACGCGACCGCGGACGAGCTCGTCTCCGCCGTCCGGGTGGTGGCGCGCGGCGACTCGCTGCTGGCGCCGCAGGTCACCGGGCGGCTCATCCGCGAGTTCACCAAGCAGCGGCGCAACCGCCCGCAGGCGCCGTCGGAGCTGTCGACGCTGACCGCCCGGGAGACCGAGGTCCTCGTGCTGATCGCGGGAGGGCTGTCCAACGGTGAGATCGCGCAGCGGCTGGTGGTCAGCGAGCACACCGTCAAGACCCACGTGGCCCGCGTCTTCACCAAGCTCGGCCTCCGCGACCGGGCCCAGGCGGTGATGCTCGCCTACGAGTCCGGCGTGGTCGTCCCCGGCGAGAACGCCGCCGGCTGACCGGAGCGGTCACCGGCGGCGCAGCAGGCGCATCGCCTTCTCCTTCTCGAAGTCGAGCGCGCGGGCCGGCGGCGCGGACAGCCGGCCGATGCGTTCGCCGAGCTCACGGACGTGCGCCTGCACCTGCGGCTCGGCCAGGACGCGCAGCCCGAACGCCAGCTCGGCCGGGCCGATGTCGTACCGCTTCTCCAGCGCGAGGGCGAGCGCGACGGCGCGCAGTTCGGCGTCCCCGAACCGGCGGTGGCCGCCGCCGCCCCGGGTGAGGGCCGCGTCCCGGGTGACGGGCAGCAGGCCGAGGGCCTCGCGGTAGCGGAGCATGCGGGGCGAGGTGCCGAGCCGGCGGGCGGCCTCCGTGATGCGCATGGGAGCAATTCTGACAAATTCGTGTCAGAAAGTCGCCCCCGGTCGTGCCTCCCGGTCCCCGCCGCCCGTAGACTCGCGACGTTGACGCCGCCTCGCACACGCGTCAAGCCCTCGCGTACGACAGCGCGCACATGACCAAGGGAGCAACGAAAGCATGGACTACAAGGTCGCCGACCTGTCGCTGGCCGACTTCGGGCGCCGGGAGATCCGGCTCGCCGAGCACGAGATGCCGGGCCTGATGGCGGTGCGCGAGGAGTACGCCGCCGCCAAGCCGCTGCGCGGCGCCAGGATCATGGGCTCGCTGCACATGACGATCCAGACGGCCGTGCTGATCGAGACGCTGGTCGAGCTCGGCGCCGACGTCCGCTGGGTCTCCTGCAACATCTTCTCCACCCAGGACCACGCCGCCGCCGCGGTCGTCGTCGGCAAGGACGGCACGCAGGAGAAGCCGCAGGGCGTCCCCGTGTTCGCCTGGAAGGGCGAGACGCTGGACGAGTACTGGTGGTGCACGGACCAGGCGCTGCGCTGGCCGGGGGCCGACGGAGAGGCCGGCACCGGGCCCAACATGATCCTGGACGACGGCGGCGACGCGACCCTCCTCGTCCACAAGGGCGCCGAGTACGAGAAGGCGGGCGCGGTCCCGACCGCCACCGAGGAGGACCCCGAGGAGTGGGGCATCATCCTCGACACCCTCCGCCGCACCATCGCCGAGAAGCCCGGCCGCTGGACCGAGGCCGCCGCCGCGATCAAGGGCGTCACCGAGGAGACCACGACCGGCGTCCACCGCCTCTACGAGATGGCGAAGGCCGGCACCCTCGCGTTCCCGGCGATCAACGTCAACGACTCCGTCACCAAGTCGAAGTTCGACAACAAGTACGGCTGCCGCCACTCCGTCATCGACGGCCTCAACCGCGCCACCGACGTCCTGATCGGCGGCAAGGTCGCCGTCGTCTGCGGCTACGGCGACGTCGGCAAGGGCTGCGCCGACGCGCTCCGCGGCCAGGGCGCCCGCGTCATCGTCACCGAGATCGACCCGATCTGCGCGCTGCAGGCCGCGATGGACGGCTTCCAGGTCACCACCCTGGACGACGTCGTCGACAAGGCCGACATCTTCGTGACGACCACCGGCAACTTCAACATCATCACGGCTGCCCACATGAGCCGGATGAAGCACCAGGCGATCGTGTCCAACATCGGGCACTTCGACAACGAGATCGACATGGCCGGCCTCGCCAAGATCTCCGGCATCGAGAAGATCGAGATCAAGCCGCAGGTCCACGAGTGGCGCTTCGCCGACGGCCACTCCATCATCGTGCTCGCCGAGGGCCGCCTGATGAACCTCGGCTGCGCCACCGGCCACCCGTCGTTCGTGATGTCCAACTCCTTCACCAACCAGGTCATCGCGCAGATCGAGCTGTTCACCAAGACCGACGAGTACCCGATCGGCGTCTACGTCCTTCCCAAGCACCTGGACGAGAAGGTCGCCCGCCTCCACCTCGACGCCCTCGGCGTCAAGCTCACCGAGCTCACCAAGGAGCAGGCCTCCTACATCGGCGTCCACGTCGAAGGCCCCTACAAGCCCGACCACTACCGGTACTGAGTCGCAACTGGGGCAGGATGGCTGCCGGGCGGGTTTTCGGGCCGCCCGGCAGCCGCATCTTGAGGGTGTTGATGAGCGATATCGCGGATCGGTCGTTGGCGTATGAGGGCGTCAAGCGGATCGAGTGGGCCGACCGGAGCATGCCCGTGCTGCGGCAGATCCGGGAGCGGTTCGCCGCCGAGCGTCCCCTGGACGGGCTGAAGGTCGCGGCGTGCATGCATGTCACGACCGAGACCGCGGGGCTCATCCGCACCCTTCATGCGGGCGGTGCGGAAGTGGCGCTGGCGGCGTCCAACCCGTTGTCCACGCAGGACGACACCGCCGCGGCGCTGGTGGAGGAGTACGGGGCGGAGGTCTTCGCGCGGGCCGGTACCGATCGCGAGGGCTACTACGCGCACATCCACCAGGCGTTGGAGAGCGGGCCCGATCTCGTGCTGGACGACGGGTGCGATCTCGTCAACACGCTCCACATCGACCGCACGGATCTGCTCGGCACGGTCAAGGCGGGGTGCGAGCAGACGACGACGGGCGTCATCCGGCTGCACCAGATGGCCCGTGAGGGCGCGCTGAAGTTCCCCATGGTCGCGGTGAACGACACCGACACGAAGCACATGTTCGACAACCGGTACGGGACCGGCCAGTCGACGCTGGACGGGATCATCCGCGCGACCAACACGCTGCTGGCGGGCAAGACCGTGGTGATCGCGGGGTTCGGGTACTGCGGGCGCGGCCTGGCCGAGCGGGCTCGCGGCCTGGGCGCGCGGGTGGTCGTCACCGAGATCGACCCCGTCAAGGCGCTGGACGCGGCGTTGCAGGGCTTCGCCGTCCAGCCGATGGCCGACGCCGCCGCGGACGGCGACGTGTTCATCACCGTCACGGGGAATCGTGACGTCGTGAACGGCGACCACCTCGCGTCGATGAAGGACGGCGCCATCCTCGCGAACTCCGGGCACTTCGACGTCGAGATCGACGTGCGGGCGCTCAGCGAGATGGCGGTCGAGGTGCATCGCGGGATCCGGCCGCAGACGGACGAGTACGTGCTGGCGGATGGCAGGCGTCTCGTCCTGCTCGCCGAGGGCCGTCTCGTCAATCTGGCCGCCGCGGAGGGGCATCCCGCGGCCGTGATGGACATGTCGTTCGCCGACCAGGCCCTCACGTGCGCGTGGCTGGCGCAGTCGCACGCGAACCTGTCTCCGGCGGTTCACGAGGTGCCCAAGGAGATCGACACCGAGGTGGCCCGCCTCAAGCTGGCCTCGATGGCCGTCTCCATCGACCTGCTGACCCCGGACCAGGAGGACTACCTGCACTCCTGGCGCATCGGATCCTGATGCCGGCCGGCACGTACCTGCACCTGGAAGAGGACCTTGAGGAGCGTTTCCAGTGCGCGCCAGGGCCAAGCGGATGGCGCTACACGTCCGGGCGTTCCGATGGTGTCCGGGTGGACCTGGTCGTGGACGCTCGCTGGCGCCAGATCCGTGTGGAGGTGGTCACCCCCACATGGTGGTTGCGGGGCGGTGTCACCGGTCCGGAACTGGCCTGGGTGCGGGCGGCCGGTGAGACAGGGAGCGAGTTCGGCGAACGGGCGTCCGGTTTCGTCTCCGACTCGCCGGGATTCCTCGTCGCCGTCGCCCACTCCCTCGGACTGGCCGAGAACGCTCAGGCCGACGTGCGTCTCGTCCGGTTGAGCGGGACGTCCCTGTCCACCCTGACGGCCACGTGGCGCTGGCGTCTGGCCGGGACGTCCGCGTACGAGACCGAGACCGAGCCGCTGCCCGTAGCGCAGTACGAGGTCACCGACCTGTCCACGGGCGAGGTCGAGACGGTGCATCTGGCCGGTGACGTCGTGCTCGCCGCGCCCGGGATCGAGCTCACCGACCTGGAGTCCCCGCCGAATCTGCTGGCCTGAAACGGAAACCAGGACGAGCGGGTACCGCTCCTACCCCGGATAGGGCCCCTGCGGGGGATACGGCCCCTGCGGGTAGGGCGGCCCCTGCGGCGGGTACGGGCCGGGCGGCCGAGGCGCGTGCAGGACGTTCTGGTACGGCCCCGCCCCATAGTCGGACGGCGGCAGGAACTGCGGCTGACCGGGCCCGGGGGTGCTGAATGGCGGCGGAGCCGGCGGCCCCGGCCGCGGCGGGCCGGCCGGCGCGGGCCCGGCCATCGCCATCGCGGGGACGGGCGCCGGGGCGGCGCCCCACGCGGGCAGCCCGAGACGCCGCATGCGGCGGGCCCGGCGTTCGGCGAGCCGACGCTCCTCCCGGTGGCGGCGCTCGGCGAGGACGGCCGACAGCAGGATCTCGGGCCGCACCCCGGGCGGCGGGGGCGGGCTCACCACCGCGACGACCTGCGACGCGATCCTTTGCCCCAGCGAGTCGCGGACCTCGGGCAGCAGCTCCCAGAACCGCGACAGGTACTGCCGGGCCGTCATCGCCAGCTCGTCCGACACCATCGACAGCTCCAGCGTCCGGGCCCACCAGGCGAGCTGCGGCGGCATCACGGCGACCGGACCGTACAGCACCGCCACGGGGACGCGTTCCTGGATGACGATCGTCCCGGCGAACAGGTCGCCGAGCCGCTTCCCGCGCCGGTTGCAGAGGGACGTGATCAGCGCGGGGGAGCCGTAGAACGTCCAGAACTCGATGAACCCGGCCAGCGCCCGCACCAGGGCCTGCCGGAACCGGACCGGCCCGCCGTCGTCGCCGACGACGCGCAGGCCGAGGGCCATCTTGCCCGGCGTCCGCCCCCGCGTCAGCGTCTCCCACAGGCACGGGTAGCCGACGACGGCGGCGACGAAGGCGATCAGCGTCAGCCCGGTCGTCCACGCGTCGTCCGCCACGAGCGAGGTCATCGCCGTGACGTAGACGAGGACCATCAGCAGGATCACCTGGCAGAGCAGGTCGAGCAGGATGGCGCAGCCACGGCTGGCCAGCCGCGCGACCCGGATGTCGAGTGCGACGGCCTCGCCGGTGACGAGATCGGCCATGTCCTGTTCCTCCAATGCGGGCGGATGGCCTATTTTGCCGGTTCCATGGGCCGAGGCGTTAGTCTCCCCGGGTGGACGTCGACGCCTACGTGGCCGAGCACAACGCCGAATGGCAGCGCCTGGAACGGCTCATCAACCGCGGCCGCAGGCTGACCGGAGCGGAGGCCGACGAACTGGTCGAGCTGTACCAGCGGGCCGCGACGCACCTGTCGGTCGTCCGGTCCAGTTCGCCCGACCCGCAGCTCGTGGGACGCCTGTCGTCGCTCGTGGCGCGCGGCAGGGCCGCCGTGGGCGGGGCCCAGGCGCCGCTCTGGCGGGACGTCACCCGGTTCGCGACAGTGTCGTTCCCGGCGGCCGCGTACCGGATGCGGTGGTGGTGGATCGGCAACGCCGTGCTCGGCAACCTGCTGGCACTGGCCCTCGCGATCTGGGTCGTGCACAGCCCGGAGGTGCAGGCGAGCGTCGGTACGCCGGAGGAGATCCGCGAACTCGTCGAGCACGACTTCGCGAACTACTACACCGAGCACTCGGCGTCGTCGTTCGCCTTCCAGGTGTGGGTCAACAACGCCTGGGTGTCGGCGACCGCGCTGATCTTCGGGATCCTGCTCGGCATCCCGACCGTGTACGTCCTGCTGCTCAACCAGGTCAACCTCGGGCTGAGCGGCGGCCTGATGTTCGCCTACGGCAAGGGCGACGTGTTCTTCGGCCTGATCCTCCCGCACGGCCTGCTGGAACTCACCGCCGTCTACCTCGCGTGCGCCGCCGGCCTCAAGCTCGGCTGGACGATCATCGACCCTGGGCGCCGCCGCCGCGGCCAGGCGCTCGCCGAGGAGGGACGCGCCGCCGTCAGCATCGCCATCGGGCTCGTCGGGGTCCTGCTCGTCTCCGGCCTCATCGAGGGCTTCGTGACCGGCTGGGTGCACACCACGTGGCTGCGCATCGCGATCGGCGTCGTCGCCGAGGTCGCGTTCCTCGGCTACGTGATCGTCCTCGGCCGCCGCGCCGTCCGCCGCGGCGAGACCGGCGACGCCGACCTCCACCCGGACCTAGCTCCTATCTCTGGCTGAGGTTCTCACAGCCGACCAGCCGCCTTGAGGGCCAGGTAGGCGTCGGCTAGGGCTGGGGCTATCTCGTCTGGTGGGGCGTCTACCACCTCTACGCCGTGGCCGCGTAGTTCGGCGGTGAGGCGGCGGCGTTCGGCCCGCGCGCGCTCGGCGGCGGCCGCGTCGTACACGGCCGCGAGGTCGCCGCGGCCCTCCGCCATCTCGCCGACCCGCGGGTCCGACACGGCGGCGATCATGACGAGGTGGCGGGCTGTGAGCTGCGGCAGCAGCGGCAGCAGTCCCTCCTCGATCGCGGCCGTGTTCAGCTCGGTGAGCAGCACGACCAGGCAGCGCTGCCGGACGCGCGCCATCAGCGTCGACACCATTCCGGCGGCGTCGCATTCGAGCAGTTCGGGCTCCAGCGGCGCGAGGGCGTGCACCATCGCGGTCAGCAGGTCCGTCCGGGACGCGCCCTCGACGCGGGCGCGGACACGCCGGTCGTAGGCGAGCAGGTCGACGCGGTCGCCGGCGCGTGACGCCAAGGCGCCGAGCAGCAGCGCCGCGTCCATCGAGCAGTCGAGCCGGGGGATGTCGCCGACGCGGCCGGCGGACGTGCGGCCGGTGTCGAGCACCAGGTAGATCCGCCGGTCGCGCTCGGGACGCCACGTCCGGACGACGACGTCGTTGCGCCGCGCCGTGGCCCGCCAGTCGATGGACCGGACATCGTCCCCGTCCACGTACTCGCGCAGGGAGTCGAACTCGGTGCCCTGCCCGCGGATCAGCGCCACGTGCGCGCCCGTCAGTTCGCGCAGCCGCGCCAGCCTGGCCGGGAGATGGCGGCGCGAAGGGAACGCGGGCAGGGCGCGGACCGTCCAGGGCGCCTGACGCGACAGCTGCCGCGCGGCCAGCCCGAGCGGCCCGACGGAGCGGACGACGACGGTGACGGCGTTCCGGTCGCCCCGGCGGGTGGGCGTCAGCTTCATCTCGACGCGACGCCGTTCGCCGGCGGGCACGTTCACCTTGACCACGCGGGGCGCGGCGCCCGCGCTGGGCGGCCACACGTCCCGCAGGCGGGCCTTGAGGCGCCGCCGCCCGAGGTTCTCCACGATCAGCGACACGTCGGCAGTCTCACCGAGCCGCACGCTCGTGTCACCGGAACGGTGGAAGCGCAGCGCCCGCACGTTCCCGGCCAGGGCCAGGTCGGCGATGACGCCGAGCAGCAGGACGCCCCACACCGCGAACAGCGTCCACCAGCTCGGCGCGAACAGCGGGACGATCGCGCCGAGCAGGGCCAGCAGCCCCAGGCGTCCGGTCAGCGCCATCAGCGCGGGGCGGGGACGTGGGCGAGGATGCCCTCCAGCACGCCGTCGGCGGTCGCGCCCTCCAGCTCCGCCTCGGGACGCAACTGGACGCGGTGCCGCAGCGTCGGCCTGGCGAGGGCCTTCACGTCGTCCGGCGTGACGTAGTCGCGGCCCGACAGCCACGCCCAGGCGCGGGACGTGGCCAGCAGCGCCGTCGCACCACGCGGTGACACACCGAGCTGAAGCGAGGGGGACTGCCGCGTCGCCCTGCACAGGTCGACGACATAGGCGGCGACCTTGGGGTCGAGGTGGACGGCCCTGACCGCGGCCCGTCCGGCGGCCAGCTCGTCGGCGCCCGCGACCGCCTTCACCTCGGACAGGTCGCGCGGGTCGAAACCGGCCGCGTGCCGCTGGAGCATCGAGATCTCTTCGTCCCGCGTGGGGACGGGCACGGTCAGCTTGACCAGGAACCGGTCGAGCTGGGCCTCAGGCAGAGCGTAGGTGCCCTCGTACTCGATCGGGTTCTGGGTCGCGCACACGACGAACGGATCAGGCAGAGGGCGCGCGGAGCCCTCCACCGAGACCTGACGCTCTTCCATGGCCTCCAGGAGGGAGGCCTGCGTCTTGGGAGGCGTCCGGTTGATCTCGTCGGCCAGCAGGAGATTGGTGAAGACCGGCCCCTCGCGGAACTCGAACTCCACCGTCCTGTTGTCGTAGACAAGCGAACCGGTCACGTCACCGGGCATCAGGTCGGGTGTGAACTGGACGCGCTTGAAATCCAGGTCGAGGGCCCGTGACAGCGTCTTGATGAGCAACGTCTTTGCGGTACCGGGGACGCCCTCCAGCAGCACGTGGCCGCGGCAGAGCAGCGCGATGACCAGACCGGTCACCACCGAGTCCTGGCCGACGACCGTCTTGGCGACCTCACCGCGCAGGGCCGTCAGAGCCGCGCGGGCCGTCTCGGACTGCCGCCGGATGTCCTCGGACATGACGCCCTGGCCGGTGCTCCCGTCGGGCACGTCGTCCTTCCCGAGCTCTACAGGGTGGTTCAAGACTCGCGTACCTGCCTTTCCAGGTCGTCGAGGACGTCCGTAAGGGCGATCAGCCCGGCGTCGTCCAAGGGTTGAGGACCGTACAGGGCCGCTCCGACGTACGTCTCGTCGTACATCGTGCGGCGTGCGACCGCCGTGACGATCTCCTGCGCGGCCGAGGGGTCCTGCGCGCTGCTGCGGGGGAGCCCGAGGAGCGGAACGAGCCGCTCGCGGGCCCCGGAGCGCAGCGCGTCCGAGGCCCGGTCGCGGGCGTGCGCGGCACGGTAGAGGCGGGCGCGGCCCTCGACGGTCTCGGCGGACCGGACGATGACGGGCAGCGCCTCCGCCACCACCGGGCCGAGCCGGCGGGCCCGCCACAGGGCCACCAGCAGAACCGCGACCAGCAGTTCGAGGATGAGCAGCTTGACGCCGAACGGCAGCAGGTCGCCCAGCGACCGCTGCCCGGCGCCCGAGCCCGACTCGTGCACATCCGGGACGAGCCAGACCATCGACGAGCCGGCGCCGGCCAGGTTCATGGCGAGCGCGGCGTTGCCCTGCTCGGCGAGGCGCCGGTTGGTCAGCGGGGCCGTGGACCCCAGCACGGTCACGGTGGCCGTGCCGTTCGGGATCTGGACGAGCCTCGCGGCGCCGTACTCGGTCTGGTAGCAGTCCGTCCCCGGGCCCGAGGTCTCGTAGGTCTCCGACTCGTGGAAGTCGACCCTGCCGGCGAGCGTCGCGGCCTGGAGGGTGCAGCCCGGCTCGTCGGTCTCCTCGTACGTCGGGCCCTGGCGGCGCACCTGCGGGGCGAACGCGTCCAGCGCGAACGACGTCGGCCGGACGAGCACCACGCTGGCCTGCGTGTTGCTCAGCCGCGCCAGCTCCTCCTCGGTGAGCCGCTCGGTGCGGGTCACCACCATGACCGTGCCCGGTGCCGCCGCGGCGAGGGCCGCCTCCGTGTTCCTGGCGACCGTCACCTGCGTGCCGTGCTGCCGGAGGATCTCGGCCAGCGCCCGGCCGCCGTCCTGCTTCGGCGACTCCGGATCGAGCGCCCCGGCCGACGTGGAGGGGCGCAGGGCGGCCAGGGCCACCGCGACCACGATCATCGCGAGGATCGCCGCGACCACGCCGCGCGCCGACCGCCAGCGGCGCCCCGCCACCTGCCGGGCGGTCGCCTCCGGGGCGGCCTGCCCGCCCCGCGGCGGGGACGCCGTCACCATCGCGGCCCCCCTTCGTCGCCGGCCGCGGCCAGGGTGAGGTCGTCGGACTCCAGCGGCTTCGGACGCGCCGCGCGCAGCCGCTCGTCCAGCTCCTTCATCCGCGCGTACCCCTCGGCCGTGCCCGGACGATCGCCGTACCAGACGTCGTCGAAGATCCGCACGCCCGCGGTCAGCTCCTCGGCCAGCTCGGGCACGGCTTCGCCCGCCTCGGCCGCGAGCTCGTCCGCCGTCCGCCCGGGACGCGCCGAAAGGACCGCCCGTTCCTCCAGGTCACGGGCTATCGCGCGGAGCCGCTCCCGGATGGCCTCGGCCCACTCGCCCGCCTCCGCGTGGTGCTCCGCCGCCTCCCGGTGGCCGAGCGCCGTGGACGGTGTGTCCTCCAGCAGTGGATCCTTGCGGGAGCGCGGGTTGCGGCGCCCCCACATCAGCCACACGACCAGCGCGACGGCTATCAGGACGATGACGGCGACGACGACGATGGACGTCCAGCCGCCGCCGCTGCCCTGCGACTCGGGGTTGGGCGCCTTGCCGAACAGCTGGTGCAGCCATTCGGTGAAGTCGTCCCAGGCGCGCTCCAGCCAGGACGGCCTGTCGCGTTGGTAGACCTGCTTGTCCAGTTCGCGGCGGGCCATCTCGCGGGCCTCGTCGCGGCCGATCGGATCGAGGATCACGAACCCGCCCCCGTCCCCGGGCGGGCCGGCACGCGGCCGGACCGCCACAGGCCGATGAAGCCCTCGTCCTCGTCGTCTTCGGCCGCCGCGACGGCCGCGGCCGAACGTCCCCTGGTGCGCAGGTCCAGGTCGAAGCCTTCGCGGCGCATCCGCCGGTCCATGTAGAGCAGTGCGATCACCCCCGCGTCGAACGGCATCACCACGGACCAGCTGACGATCCGGCCGACGGTGTCCACCGCGAGCGCGCCCATCGTCGGCCCGCTCCCGGAGGAGTCGCCGAAGAAGACCAGCTGCGCGAACAGGAACGGTATCCGCAGCACGACGAAACCCATGAGCACGGTGACGAGCATGGCCAGCGAAAGCGTTCCGAAAGTGCGGAACCAGCGACCCTTGGAAAGGGCCACCGCCCGGCGCAGCGCACCGCCCACCGTCTGCCGCTCCAGGACGACCACGGGCACGGCATGGACGAACAAGAGGTAAAGCCAGACCATCAGCCCGATGCCGATGGGAAAACCGAATATCCCGGCGAGAACTCCGACCGCCGGATGCGCCCCGGCGCCGATCGAGGCGAAGAACGGCGCGAGCGGCAGCGCGAGCGCGCCCAGCGAGACGCCGATGACGGTCGCGGCGGTGCCGGCCAGCCGGCCGAGCCTCGGCCGGGCGTCCCGCCACGCCTGCCTCGGCGCGATCGGCAGGCCCACCAGCTCACGGCCGAGGATCGGGGCCACCAGCCCGGCCAGCAGCAGGATCCCGAACGCCGACAGGACCAGGCCCAGCAGCGTCAGCGTGAGCTGCGCGCCCAGCGAGTCCAGCAGCACGTCGGGGGTGACCTCGTCGCGGGCCTCGTCGCCGATGAAGAAATAGGCGGCGATCGAGCTCGTCACCTGGATCACCGTGCTGACGGCCACCGACAGGCCCAGCGTCGTGCGGGGCCGGTGCCGGATCCCGGCGATCGCGCCGTCCAGCATCTCCGAGATGGACATGGGACGGAACGGGACCCCCGCCACCGCATCGGTGGCGTCGGCGTCGTCGTCCCAGCCGTCCGGTCCCGGCATCCCGTCTCCCTGCGATCTGTGGCGGGGTCTGCGGCGCGTCCGACCGGGCCTTGGCACGGGCCCGTCGCGAACGCCGGTCAGGTCATCCTGTCACGGGCGCAGTGTGAACCTTGCGCCGGTTTCGGGAGTCACGTCTACAATTCCGAGCCGCCCACCCGATGCGGGAGAGCCATGTACGCCGCAAACGCGGGTAACCTTGCACGCCAAGGCATAACTCTCCCTGGCGAGGTGGCGCCGGAGCATCGCGCCCCACTCCACCGAACCCCGACTTTGTGACGATGAGGGCCATGAGAGGACGTGTACTGGTCGTCGACGACGATCTCGCGCTCGCCGAGATGCTCGGCATCGTGCTGAGGGGCGAGGGCTTCGAGCCCTCGTTCGTCCACGACGGCGACAAGGCGCTCGAGGCGTTCCGGGAGACCCGGCCCGACCTCGTGCTGCTCGACCTGATGCTGCCGGGGGCCGACGGCATCGACGTGTGCCGCCAGATCCGCGCCGAGTCCGGCGTGCCGATCGTCATGCTGACGGCCAAGAGCGACACCGTGGACGTCGTCCTCGGCCTGGAGTCCGGCGCCGACGACTACATCGTCAAGCCGTTCAAGCCCAAGGAACTGGTGGCACGGGTGCGCGCCCGGCTGCGCCGCACCGACGAGCCCGCCCCCGAGACCCTGCAGATCGGCGACATCACCATCGACGTCGCCGGCCACTCGGTCAAGCGCGGCGACCGGCACATTCCGCTGACGCCGCTGGAGTTCGACCTGCTCGTCGCCCTCGCCCGCAAGCCCCGCCAGGTGTTCACCCGTGAGGTGCTGCTGGAGCAGGTCTGGGGCTACCGGCACGCCGCCGACACCCGGCTGGTGAACGTGCACGTCCAGCGGCTCCGCGCCAAGATCGAGAAGGACCCGGAACGGCCCGAGATCGTCGTCACCGTGCGCGGTGTCGGCTACAAGGCCGGACCTGCCTGACCGTGTGAAGGCCGACATGAGGAGGGCGAAGCGACTCGCCCGGCGCGGGCTGGGGACCGTACGGCGCGTCCTGCGGAGCGCCGCGCGTGCCGGCTACCTGCGCTGGCGCCGGTCGATCCAGGTCCGCGTCGTCACGTCCACGCTGTTCATCTCGGCGATCGTCGTGGCGATCCTGGGCGCGTTCCTCATGCAGCAGGTGTCGTCCGCCCTGATGGACGGGAAGGTCAAGGCGGCGCGTCTGCAACTGGACGACGGCCTGGCCCAGGTGCAGCGTGACCTGGGCAACTCCACGGGGGACGGCAGCAGGCTGAACGAGACGATCGACCGGCTGAAGTCGCGCAGCGGGCCGTCGGGGCTCTACGAGGTCTACATCCGCGACACGAACGAGCAGTACTTCGACGGATACACGACCAACGAACTCCGCCAGGAGAGCGTCCCGAAGCGACTCCGCGAGGAGCTGAAGAACGCGCCCGCCGGCTCCCGCGCCTACACCTACGGCAAGCTCTCCTATGTCGGGAGCCAGCAGGACGAACGCGGCCTGATCGTCGGCGGCAAGACCGGCCAGTTCGAGCTGTACTACCTGTTCCCGCTCACGCAGGAACAGCAGACCCTGACCAACGTCAGCCGCTCCCTGGCCGGAGTGGGGATCGTGCTGGTGCTGCTGTTGGCCGCGATCGCCTCGCTGGTGACGCGGCAGGTGGTCATACCGGTGCGGCTTGCCGCCCAGGGCGCCCAGAGACTCGCCGCGGGGCGCCTGGAAGAGCGCATGAGGGTCCGCGGTGAGGACGACCTCGCGCGTCTCGCCCGGTCCTTCAACGACATGGCCGCGAACCTGCAGGAGAAGATCGGCGAACTGGAGGACCTGTCCCAGGTGCAGCGCCAGTTCGTCTCGGACGTCTCCCACGAGCTCCGCACGCCGCTGACCACCATCAGGATCGCCGCGGACATGCTGTACGAGAACCGCGACACCTTCGACGACCCCGCCGTCGGACGCTCCGCGGAGCTCCTGCAGAGCCAGCTGGAGCGGTTCGAGTCCCTCCTCGCCGACCTGCTGGAGATCAGCCGGCACGACGCGGGCGCCGCCACGCTGGACCCCGAGTCCCTCGACATGCGCGACCTCGTCCTGCGCGTCGTCGGCGACATCCAGGGGCTGGCCGAGCGCAAGGGCAGCAAGGTCGTCCTGCAGCTGCCGGGCGAACCGTGCATGGCCGAGGTCGACCGCCGGCGTGTCGAGCGCATCCTGCGCAACCTCCTCGTCAACGCCGTCGAGCACGGCGAGGGCGAGGACATCGTCGTCTCCGTCGGCGCCGACCGCGACGCCGTCGCCGTCGCCGTCCGCGACCACGGCGTCGGGCTCAAACCGGGTGAGGGGCAGATGGTCTTCGACCGCTTCTGGCGCGCCGACCCCGCCCGCGCCCGCACCACCGGCGGCACCGGGCTCGGGCTGTCGATCTCCAGGGAGGACGCGCAGCTGCACGGCGGCTGGCTGCAGGCCTGGGGAGAGCCCGGCGCGGGCTCCCAGTTCCGCCTGTCGCTGCCGCGCGTGGCCGGGGCCGAACTCCGCGGCTCGCCGCTGCCGCTCGTCCCGCCAGGGGCCGGTGACGCGCGTCCGCTGTTCGCGGAGCTGGAGGCCGGCGAATGACGCCGTGCGCGGGGACCCGGCGGATCACGAGCCTCCTGGTGGTCGCCGTGCTCGCCCTGGGCGGCGCCGGATGCGCCAACGTGCCGAGCGGCGGGCAGGTCGTCTCCGGCAGGCCCGCCGAACGCGCCGAACGCGTCGACGACCCGTACGTCCGGCTGATCCCGGTCAAGCCCCGCCCCGAGTGGGGGCCCGCACAGATCGTCTCCGGTTTCCTCGCGGCGTCCGCGAGCTTCGACGACGGCCACAAGGTCGCGAAGATGTACCTCAGCGGGCAGCCGTCCTGGAACCCCGGGCTGCGGCCCTTCGTGACCGTCCTGGCGAACCGCATCACCGACCCGCACGTGATCAAGTCGGCCTCGAACCAGGCGACCGTCCGGGTCACCGGGGAGGAACTCGGCACGATCACCGCCGACGGCCAGTACACCGCCTCCCCGAAGGCGCTCGACGCCACGTTCCAGCTCACCAGGACGCAGCAGGGCGTCTGGCGCATCACCGGGCTGCCCGGCGACGACAAGGCCGGACTGCTGCTCACCAAGGACGACGTCGAGCGCGCCATGCGCACGGTCAACCTGTACTTCTTCGCGCCCGACCGGCGCACCCTCGTCCCGAACGGCATCTTCCTGCCGGTCGTGAACCGCCAGACGCTGCCGACCCAGCTCGTCCAGGCGCTGCTGGCCGGACCCACCTCATGGCTCACCGGGGCCGTGCGGACGGCGTTCCCGGAGGGCACGCGGCTGCGCCGCAGCGTGCAGATCGACAAGGACGTCGCGACCGTCGACCTCACCAAGCAGGCCCGCGGCGGCGACGTCGAGCAGATGTCGGCGCAGCTCGCGTGGACGATGCGGCAGCTGTCGGAGATCAAGACGTGGCGGCTGCAGATCGACGGCGAGAGCGTCGCCCCCGACGGCATGGACGCCGCCCAGCCGGTGAACGCCTGGGAGGGCAACTCGCCCGACGGCCGGGCACCCATCGACGGCGCGCACCAGAACGCCTACGTCGTCGGCCCGTCCGGCTTCCTCGGGATGCTGGAGGGCGACCGGGCCCAGCCCGTCGTGACCGGCGCCGCCGGCCGCCTCACGCGTCCGGCCGTGTCCCCCGACAACCAGGAGTTCGCCGGCCTGAGCGCCGACGGCGGCCAGGTCCTGCTCGCCTCGCCCGTCACCGGGCAGCCGGCCGCCCGCCTCGTGCTCACCGCGCACAAGGGGGCCCGCTTCACCGCCCCGTCCTGGAGCCGCGACGGCACCCTGTGGGTCGTCGAGAGCAAGAAGGACGAATCCTGGCTGTGGGTGCGGGAGCGCAACAAGCCGCCGGTCCGCGCCGCCCACTGGGGCCTGGGCGGCCGCGAGGTGCTCGCCTTCCGCGTGGCCCGCGACGGCGTCCGCGCGGCCGTCATCGCGCGTGTGGACGGCCGCCCGCAGGTCCAGCTGGGCCGCATCGCGCACGCCCCCGACGGCTCCCTGGACGTCGGCTCGTTCCTGCCCGTGAGCTCCGAGCTCCAGGACGCCGTCGACCTCGCCTGGCGCGACTACGGCACCCTCGCCGTCCTCGGCCGCGCGAAACGCGACTCGCAGACCCTCCCGTTCCTGATGCCGATCAGCGGCAGCGCCATCACGTCCCTGGGGGTCGGCTCCCTCGGCGAACCCCGCACGATCGCCGCCGCCCCGGGCGCACCGATCCTCATCGGCACCCGCTCGTCCGGCAAGGACCAGGTCTGCCGGCAGCGGGCCCCCAGCAACTCCTACAGCCCCTGGATCTGCCCCACCCCCGCCAAGGACCCCGCCTACCCCGGCTGATCGCGTCTGCCGCCGGGTTGTCCACAGTTCCGGGAGCGGGGGACGCGGGCGGGGCGGGCGCGGCATCGTCCGTGGCATGAACGTTCTCGCCGATCTGATCGAGCTCCTCCTGCCCGAACGCTGCGCCGGCTGTGCGGAGGTACCCGCCCTGCTGTGCGAGACGTGCGCGAGACCTCTGCGGGCGGCTGCGCGTCCCGCCGGGACCGCGCCGGCCGGGCTGCCCCCTCCGTGGACGGTCGCCTCCTACGAGGGGCCTCTCCGCACCGTCCTGGCCGCCTACAAGGAGCGGGGGCGCACCGCGCTCGCCGTACCTCTCGGAGAGGCCCTGGCCACCGCCGTCCGGGCCGCCCTCACCCCGGCTGGGCCGGGCCCGCCCGCCGCTGATCGGGCTGCGTGCGGGCTCTCGGGGGAACGGGCCACCGGGGCGTCCGTGGCACGCTCACGGGGCCCCTGCGCGCCACACGGGCGAGGGGCCGGGTCGCGGAGCCGGGATCCCGCCTCCGGGCCGCTGGTGGTCTGGGTGCCGTCCGCGCGCCGGGCGGTGCGGCGGCGCGGGCATGACGCGCTCCGGGGGACGGCCGAGGCCGCGGTGCGCCGGCTGCGGGCGGACGGCCTGCCCGTGACCGCGGTGGACGCCCTGCGGCAGCGCGGCCGGGTCGCGGACCAGGCCGGCCTCTCGGCTTCGCAGCGCGCCGCCAACCTGAGCGGGGCGATCGAAGCGCGCGCGGAGGTCGCCGGACGCCAGGTAGTGCTGGTGGACGACGTGGTGACGACGGGCGCCTCCCTCGCCGAGGCGGCGCGGGCCCTGCGTGCGGCAGGCGCCGACGTCGCCGGAGCGGCGACCATCGCCGCCACCCCACGCCACCGACCTCGGTGACCCCCACGGCGGCGGGAGACGCCGGGTGGGCGGAGCAGGACGAAGCGGCGCGGTGTGAGTTGAGGCGCGGTGTGACCGGGGCAGTGGGGTGGGATCCGGGCGAATGGTGACTTTCTTCACGTTTATCGCGTGGGGTGGTAGTCAGTGACCATGTGTAGTCGGCGGGTGTCCGGCTTGTCGCCTGTTGGGTGGATGTTTGGAGTTAATCGAGTCACATCTCGTCATGGAGGGGTAGAGATTTCCCAAACTCACTGGAAGGTCATTCCCACCTGACCTGCGTCGGCATGGATGGCGTGAGCGTCGTGCACCGGGGGTCTCACGGCTTGTGAGGGGCGTCGGCGAGGGGACCGGGGAACCCGGTACGGCAGTCCTCGATGACGGTCAGTGAGTATTTCCTCGCCCCACCCCCCTGACATTCGTGGCGTAAGGGGTTAGCGTTCCTGACATGGCACCCGCCCGGGTCCGTGGTTGCGTTGGATCGCAGTGCCCGTCAGGGGCATGGCAGACGATCCGGCTAGCCGATGCCAGGCGCAGGCGAAACGGCCCACGTAAGGCGACTTCTCGTCGACCGATCACGGTGCGCCTTAGAGGTAAGTCCTGCCCCGGCGGGGGATCCGACATCCCCCGAACCGGGAGAAGGGCAGTAGTGGCGAGAGCGCCGCGAGCCCCTCAGCAGGCGGATGTGGGGACGAAGACCAGGTCGGCCGGGCGGGTGCGACCCACCGTCCTGTGGTGCCCGTCCGGGACCGTCAGGGGTCCCGGGCGGGTGAGAAACGCAACCGGGAGAAGGGGGGTCCCACGTGAACATCACCGTGAGGGGCCGGCACACCGAGGTCAACGACAGGTTCCGTCGGCATGTCGACAACAAACTGGCCAGGATCGAACGGCTCAACCAGAAGGTCATCCGCGTGGATGTGGAGGTGTCCGAGGAACGTAACCCACGGCTGGCCGACCAGCGCGAAAGAGTGGAACTCACGATTCGCTCCCGCGGCCCGGTGATCCGGGCCGAGGCCGCCGCCGACGACCGCTACGGCGCCCTCGACCTCGCGCTGGACAAGCTGGAGTCACGGCTCCGCCGCGACTCCGAGCGGCGCAAGGGCCACGGCGTCAAGAACCACGGCGGCAAGGGCCGCGCGAAGCTCGCGACGATGGAACCGCTCCCCGAGGCGCTCCCTCCCACACCCCCCGAGACCGCGGCGAAGACCGCGCACCGGGCCGAGGCCGCGACGGTCTCGCCGGATGAGAACTTCGTCCCCATCCCCATGGACGGCGACGGCCCCCTCGTCGTCCGCGAGAAGTTCCACAAGGCCGAGCCGATGGGCATCGAGCAGGCGCTCTTCGAGATGGAACTCGTGGGTCACGACTTTTTCCTGTACCGGGACAAGGCCACCGGGCACCCTTCGGTCGTATATCGGAGAAGAGGCTGGGACTACGGAGTCATCAGGCTTGTCGAAGAGTGATGCGGTTCTCGCCTCACGTCACCGTCCGAACCATGTCATGATCTGAAAAGGCGCATCAGCCGATCCACGGACGCGGCGCGTCCCGGGAACCACCCGGGGCGCGCGGCGGTTGACCGGGTGACACCCGGTCCGAAATCCCCCGGGTTCGTCCCCGGACCCCGTAGGTTCCCGAGGACGACCCGTGGGGGAACGGCCCTCCGGTAGTTCCAGATCGCTGAATAGTGAAGGGGGGAAGCGGCGTCTCCTCCACGCCGCGACTCTGGTGAGCGAGAATCCCGAGGCTCGCGACGCCGCGGCGGTACCCCGTCAGACCGGCGCCGGCGGCACCCCCGCCGACCGGGAGGCGGCACGGCCGGCCGGGGCGGCCGACCCCATCCGCGTGCTCATCGTCGACGACCACGCGCTCTTCCGCAGAGGTCTGGAGATGGTCCTCCAGGGCGAGGACGACATCGAGGTCATCGGCGAGGGCGGTGACGGGCACGAGGCCGTCGAGATGGCCGGCGACCTGCTGCCCGACGTCGTCCTCATGGACATCCGGATGCCCCGCCGCAGCGGTATCGAGGCGTGCACGGCGATCAAGGACGCCGCGCCCAGCGCGAAGATCGTCATGCTGACCATCAGCGACGAGGAGGAGGACCTCTTCGAGGCGATCAAGGCCGGGGCCAGCGGCTACCTGCTCAAGGAGATCTCCATCGACGAGGTCCCGCAGGCGGTCCGCGCGGTGCACGGCGGGCAGTCGCTGATCAGCCCGTCGATGGCGTCCAAGCTCATCACGGAGTTCGCCGCGCTCGCCAAGCGCAGCGAGGAGCGCACGCAGCAGGTGCCCGCGCCGCGTCTCACCGAACGTGAGATGGAGGTGCTGCGCCTCGTCGCCCGCGGCCTCGGCAACCGCGAGATCGCCCGCGAGCTGTTCATCTCCGAGAACACCGTGAAGAATCACGTCCGCAACATCCTGGAGAAGCTCCAGCTCCACTCCCGCATGGAGGCCGTCGTCTACGCCGTCCGCGAGAAGCTCCTGGAGATCACCTGATCGGCGACCGGCAAATCGGTTTTGTCGGTGTCGTGTCGTAGCATCGCGGGCGTGAGCGAGGCAGACTCCAGCACAGGCGGATCCGGCGTGGCCGAACTCGGCGCGGACGAGGCGAGACGACTCCAGCTGCGCGCGCAGGGCTTCCTCGGAGCGCGCCCGAGGGGCGGCGTTCCGGCGATGCTGGAACGGCTCGGCGCCGTCCAGCTCGACACGATCTCGGTGCTGGCCCGGTCCCACGAGCTGGTCCCCTACGCCCGCCTGGGCCCGGTCGGACGCAACAAGATCGAGGCCGCCTACTGGGGCGACGGAAACGGCTCGGCCGCCCCGGCCGAGTACGGGGCGGCCGAGTACGGGGCGTTCGAGTACTGGGCGCACGCGGCGTCGATCCTGCCGATGGGCGACTGGCCGCTGTTCGCGTTCCGCCGCCGCGCCTACCTGCGCCGCGGCTGGCGCTGGCACAAGGTGCCCGAGGGCGTCTGCGACCAGATCCGCGCGCGGCTGAGGGCGGACGGCCCGCTCACCACCAAGGAGCTCGGCGGGGCCAAGGCGAGCGCCGAATGGTGGGACTGGAGCGACCACAAGATCGGCATCGAGTGGCTGCTGGACATCGGCGAGGTCGTCTGCGTCGAGCGGGTCGGCTGGCGCCGCGTGTACGACCTCGCCGAACGGGCCGTCCCGTCCGAGCTCCTCGCGCGGGACCCGGACGACGACGCCTGCCTCACCGCCCTCGTCGCCCGTGCGGGACGCGCCCTGGGCGTGGCCACCCGCGCCGACCTCGCGGACTACTACCGGATCAAGCAGGACCAGGTCGACCGCGTGATAGAGGCCGCCGGGCTCAAGCCCGTCAAGGTCGCAGGCTGGTCGCAGCCCGCCTGGGCCGATCCCGGGGCGCTGGACGTCCCGCCCAAGGGCAGGCACGCCACCACCCTGCTCTCGCCGTTCGATTCGCTCGTGTGGGACCGCGCCCGTGCATCCCGGGTGTTCGGCTTCGACCACCGCCTGGAGGCGTACGTGCCCAAGGCCAAGCGGGTCCACGGCTACTTCGCGATGCCGCTCCTCGCCGGCGGCCGCCTCATCGGACGCGTCGACCCCGCCCGCGAGGGCCGCACCCTCATCGCCCGCCAGGTGTCCCTGGAGCCCTGGGCGACCCGCACCACCGCCCGCACCGAAAGTTCGGCGGCGGCCCTCGCCACCGCCCTGTGGCGCGCCGCGTCCTGGGTCGGCTGCGACGACGTCCGGGTGGAGCGGACCTCCCTGCCCCCCACCCTCCTCAAGTCCGCCCTGGCCGCCGCTCTGCCCTGACCACCGTCAGCCGTGGGGGGTTTGCTGTGTGTCGGTGGCTATGGGGCGGTCCAGGACCTCGCCCGCCTCGCCGCCGCGGCGCTTGGCGGAGCGCGAGCCGAACAGGGAGTAGTCGACGATCTCGGGGATGACGCGCGGCGCGTCCACGACGACGTCGGCGAACAGGTGGACCATCCAGCTCACGAGGATGCCGGCGACGATGATGGCGGCGCCGACCCAGAACATGACCCACAAGGGACCGAGGCAGAGCGCGACGCCGCCCACGACGAAACCGGCGAAGATGATGGCGACGGCGACCCATGAACTCGGCCGGCCGGCGTGCGAACCGTGCGACTCTTCGGACATTGCGCCTCCCCTCCAGAAGGTGTGGACATCCTCTCCGCGACCCGGAAGGTCAAACGGAACACGCTGTGGATTGCGCTGCGGAGTGACCTAGACCATTCTGGGACTCGCCTACGATGGGCATCGTACGTGTGGTGTGCGCGCCGCCGGGGGCGGTGAACCACGATCTGCAAGGAGCCTTCTAGAGTGCCGCCAGTCATCGACAAGATCCTTCGTGCGGGCGAGGGCAAAATTCTGCGCAAGCTCAAGAAGCTCGCGGATCAGGTCAACTCGATCGAGGAGGACTACCTCGAGATGAGTGACGCCGAGTTGCGCGAGCAGACTGAGAAGTTCAAGGAGCAGTTCGCCGAGGAGGTGGCAGCGCTCACCGATAAGGGCGTCCATGAGAAGGACGCGGAGCGCGAAGTCCTCAACGAGATCCTGCCCTACGCTTTCGCGACCGCCCGTGAGGCCGCCCGCCGGGTGCTGGGGCAGCGTCATTACGACGTGCAGATCATGGGTGGCGCGGCGCTGCACATGAGCGAGCACCGGGCCTCTGACGATGAGAGGCGTGACGGTGACGACA
This sequence comes from Spirillospora sp. CA-128828, assembly GCF_050945415.1. NCBI lineage: Bacteria > Bacillati > Actinomycetota > Actinomycetes > Streptosporangiales > Thermomonosporaceae > Spirillospora > Spirillospora sp. CA-128828. Next base: position 8,407,946 of record NZ_CP191986.1, on the reverse strand, counting down.
CCGGCCTGATCCGCAGTAGCCGCCACGTCGGTTACATCGCGGAGATGAGGACCGGTGAGGGCAAGACCCTGACCTGCGTGCTCCCCGCCTACCTCAACGCGCTGACCGGCAAGGGCGTACACGTCGTCACGGTCAACGACTACCTTGCAAAGCGCGACGCCGAGTGGATGGGACGCGTCCACCAGTTCCTCGGCCTCGAAGTCGGTGTCATCCTCCCGCAGATGACCCCGGACGAGCGGCGCGTGGCCTACAACGCCGACATCACCTACGGCACGAACAACGAGTTCGGGTTCGACTACCTGCGCGACAACATGGCGTGGAGCCTGGAGGAGTGCGTCCAGCGCGGCCACAACTTCGCGATCGTGGACGAGGTCGACTCGATCCTCATCGACGAGGCCCGCACCCCCTTGATCATCTCGGGGCCGGCCGAGCAGAACTCCAAGTGGTACTCGGAGTTCGCCAAGGTCGTCCCGCGGCTGAAGCGCGCCGAACTGATCAGCACGGCCGGCCAGGTGGACGAGTACGGCCCCGGCGACTACGAGGTGAACGAGAAGAAGCGCACGGTCGGCATCACCGAGGCGGGCGTCGAGAAGGTCGAGGACTGGCTCGGCATCGACAACCTCTACGACTCGGTCAACACGCCGCTGGTGAGCTTCCTCAACAACGCGCTGAAGGCCAAGGAGCTCTACAAGCGCGACAAGGACTACGTCGTCATGAACGGCGAGGTCCTGATCGTGGACGAGTTCACCGGCCGCATCCTGCACGGCCGCCGCTACAACGAGGGCATGCACCAGGCCATCGAGGCCAAGGAGGGTGTGTCGATCAAGGACGAGAACCAGACGCTCGCCACGATCACCCTGCAGAACTACTTCCGCCTCTACAACAAGCTGTCCGGTATGACGGGCACGGCTCAGACCGAGGCGGCCGAGTTCAACAAGACGTACAAGCTCGGCGTCGTGCCGATCCCGACGAACAAGCCGATGATCCGCGAGGACGTGGCGGACGTCGTCTACAAGACCGAGCAGGCCAAGTTCGAGGCCGTCGTGGACGACATCGCCGAGCGGCACGAGAACGGCCAGCCGGTCCTGGTCGGCACCACCTCGGTCGAGAAGTCCGAGAAGCTGAGCAGGATGCTCAAGCGGCGCGGCATCGCGCACCAGGTGCTGAACGCCAAGCACCACGAGCAGGAGTCGGCGATCGTCGCGGAGGCGGGCCGCAAGGGCGGTGTCACCGTCGCGACCAACATGGCGGGCCGCGGCACCGACATCATGCTCGGCGGCAACCCCGACTTCCGCGCCGACCTGGAGCTGCACCAGCGCGGGCTGTCCCCGCTGGAGACGCCCGAGGAGTACGAGGCGGCCTGGCCGGAGGCGCTGGAGAAGGCCAAGGAGGCCGTCAAGGGCGAGCACGAGGAGGTCGTCGAGAACGGCGGCCTGTACGTCCTCGCCACCGAGCGGCACGAGTCGCGGCGCATCGACAACCAGCTGCGCGGCCGGTCCGGCCGGCAGGGCGACCCGGGCGAGTCCCGGTTCTACCTGTCCCTTGAGGACGACCTGATGCGGCTGTTCAACTCGGCCCGCGTCGAGGCGATCATGACGCGGCTCAACATCCCGGACGACGTGCCGATCGAGTCCAAGATCGTGTCGAACGCGATCAGGTCGGCGCAGAGCCAGGTCGAGCAGCAGAACTTCGAGATGCGCAAGAACGTCTTGAAGTACGACGAGGTGCTGAACCGGCAGCGCAAGGTCATCTACGCCGAGCGCCGCAAGGTGCTGGAGGGCGAGGACCTGCACGACCAGGTCTGCCGCATGATCGACGAGGTCGTCGCGGGCTACGTCGCGGGCGCCACCGGCGAGGGCTTCGCCGAGGACTGGGACCTCGACAAGCTGTGGAAGGCGTTCGAGGACCTCTACCCGATCTCCATCACGGTGGACGAGCTGGTCGAGGAGGTCGGCGGCGACATCTCCGGCCTGGACGCCCAGACGCTGGCGGACAAGATCCGCGACAACGCTCAGGCGGCCTACGCCAACCGCGAGGAGGAGCTCAGCGCGGACGTCATGCGCGAGCTGGAGCGCCGGGTCGTGCTGAACGTCCTCGACCGCAAGTGGCGCGAGCACCTCTACGAGATGGACTACCTCCAGGAGGGCATCGGCCTGCGGGCCATGGCGCAGCGCGACCCGCTGGTCGAGTACCAGCGCGAGGGCTACGACATGTTCAACGCGATGCTCGACGGCATCAAGGAGGAGTCGGTCAGCTACCTGTTCCACCTGGAGGTCCAGGTCGAGGACCAGCCGGAGACCCCGGTCGTCGGCGCCACCCCCGTCTCCGTCGCCAAGTCCGCCCCCGAGGCGGACAAGGCGGAGGACGACGAGGAGGACGAGGCCGAGGACGTGGAGGCCGAGGAGGCCCCCGCGATCAAGGCGAAGGGCCTCGACGCGCCGAAGCGTCCGAAGAAGCTGGAGTACTCGGCCCCGACCGTCGACGGCGACGGCGGCGTGGAGCACCACAGCGAGGAGACCAAGGACGAGTACGCGGACGTGAACCGCAACGACCCGTGCCCCTGCGGCTCGGGCAAGAAGTTCAAGCGCTGCCACGGCGACCCGCGCAACAAGGGCAAGTAGGACATCGGAAAGCGGCCTCTCGCACGCGGGAGGCCGCTTTCCGCATGTCAGGGCGCGGTCGTCTCAAGAGCCGTGCAGCGCCATCGTCCCCGCATGTGCTCCAGCCGCAGGGCGAGCGCGTGGACCCGCCCGGCCACGACCACCACCGCGACCGTCTCCGCCACCGCCGCCGACGGCCGCTGCAGCCGCGTCGACAGCACCTTGGGCGGGACTACCCGCCGCCCGCGCGCGCCCGGCCCGCGCCGTGCGGCCATCACCCGGCACACCGCCGGGACGGCCACGAGCGACAGCTGGTGCGCCGGACGCGTCCCCGCCAGCACCTCCACGACGAGCCGTACGGCCGCGCCGGCAACGGCCCGTACCTCCGCGTCCACCCCGTCCCCGGGCCGGACCAGCCGCAGCGCGGGTCCGCGCGCCGGAGCCGCCGCGGGCCGCAACGCGAGGGCTCCCCGCGTCACGGGCACCGGCCGGTACCGAACGAAACGAACAGCCGCTGGCTTGACCGGACGTCGCATGAAACCTCCCGACTCGTTTAAGAACAGGAGTCGCGAGCGCCGCGAAAAATACACCCTGACCACACGCGGTCACCCATGTAACAAGGCCGGCTCTTGTCCCCCCTGTGTGAGGGGGGACAAGAAGCCGGCCGAGGCGGGCGCCGCGAGCAGGGGGTGAAGGGCTCGCGGCGCCTGCGGGAGGTCAGCTGCCGGCCGGGGAGTCCTGTGGTTCGGCGGTGCCCTTCCGGGCCTTCTTCGTTCCGCCGGCGAGCTCGGGGTCGGCGCCCGCGTCGGCGGCCGTCGACTCCTCGTCGTCGGGTTCCCGGCCGGGGGTCGCGAAGTTGAACTTCACGATCAGGAATTTGAAGATGAAGTAGTACAGGAAGAAGTACAGGACGCCCATTCCGAGGATGAGCGCCAGTCCCTTCGTGTTGTCCTTCGAGGCGTTCAGCAGCAGGTCGATGCCGCCCGCGGAGAAGCCGAAGCCGAGCTGGGCGCCGGCCGCCTCCAGGACCGCCATCGAGATGCCGGTGAGGACGACGTGCACCGCGTACAGGACCGGCGCGACGAACATGAACGCGAACTCGATCGGCTCGGTCACGCCGGTGACGAACGCGGTGAGCGCGGCGGAGATCATGATGCCGCCGACCGCGGGACGGCGGTGCGGGGGAGCGGCGCGCCAGATGGCGAGGGCCGCGCCGGGCAGGCCGAACATCAGCACCGGGAAGAACCCGGCGAGGAAGCCGCCCGCGTGCGGGTCGCCGGCGAGGTAGCGGTTGATCTCGCCGTGGACGGTGCCGTCCGGGCCGTTGTAGGAGCCGAACACGAACCAGATGAGCGAGTTCGGGATGTGGTGCAGGCCGAACGGGAGCAGCAGCCGGTTGACGACGCCGTAGATGCCGGCGCCGGCCGCGCCCGCGCCGGTGATCCAGTTGCCGAAGTCGGTGAGCCAGCTGCCGAACACCGGCCAGATGAAGCCGATGAGGACGCCGAGCACCAGGGCGGCGAGCGCGGTGATGATCGGGACGAACCGGCGGCCGCCGAAGAACGCCAGGTAGGTGGGCAGCTTCACCCGGTAGAACCGCTGGTAGAGCAGTGCGGCGACGACGCCGATGAGGATGCCGCCGAGGACGTCGGTGGGGTTCTTGGCCCCGAAGTCGATGACCTCCTTGGGCGCGCCGTCCACCATCTTGGTGATCAGCACGTTGCCCTTGAGCTCGTCGGTGTGCGAGAACATGATCTTGGAGACCTGGTCGTAGACCAGGTAGCCGACCACGGCGGCGAGCGCGGTGGAACCGTCGGACTTCCTGGCGAAACCGATCGCCACGCCGACCGCGAACAGCAGCGGAAGATGGTCGAACAGGGCCTGGCCGGCGCCGCCGACGACCTCGGCGACCCGGATCCAGCCGAGGCCGTCCGCGCCGAGCATGTCGGGCTGGCCGAAGCGGAGCAGCAGCGCGGCGGCGGGCAGGACGGCGATCGGCAGCATCAGGCTGCGGCCGATCCGCTGCAGCACCGCGAGGGCGCTCGACCCTCGGCGCGGTGCGGATTCCACTGTTGTCGCAGTCATCGCGAGGTCCCTCCTCAGGGGTTTCAGGAGTTCGGCGGGGGATTTCCGAGGGCCGTGTGGATCTGGTACCGGTCTGCCCGGTAGGTCGACATGCCCAGCTCGGCGCACACGCCTCCGGTGTAGGACCGGCGCTGGAGGAGCAGCACGGCACTGCCCCGGGCGATCTGCAGGTGTTTGGCGTCGGCCGCGTCGGCGAGGCCGGCGTCGATGGTCTGGTCGCCCGCGTCGAAGACCAGCCCGTAGACCGCTTCGAGGACGCCGTACAGGGAGCGGTCCGCGAGCCTGCGGTCGAGCAGGTCGGGGGCGAGCGCGGCCAGGATGTGCGCGCGTTCGAGGGCCATCGGCTCGCCGTCGGCGGTGCGCAGCCGCTCGAAGACGTGGATCTGCGTGCCGGGTTCGACGTCGAAGACGCGGGCGAGGCGCGCGTCGGCCGGGACGGTCCGCCGGTCCAGGTCGATCGCGCCCGGCCGCAGCCCGCGGGCCAGCATGTCCTCGGTGAACGAGACGAGCCGCAGCGGCATCTCGATCTTCGGCCGCGCGACGAAGGTGCCCTTGCCGGGGACGCGGTAGAGCCGTCCCTCGGAGACGAGCTGGTCGACGCCCTGCCGGACGGTCATGCGGGACAACCGGTACTGGACGCACAGCTCGCGCTCCGATGGGATCGGTGCGTCGACGGGCAGTTCCGCGCTCTCGATGAGGTCGAGCAGGATGGCGCGAAGCTGGAAGTACTTCGGTACCGGGCTGTGCGGGTCGATGGTCGTCACGGGGGTGTCCTCGATGGCCGTGGGCCGGATCGATGGGATTCGCCGGGTTTCGACGGTTGGGTGGGCTTGGCGGTTGTTCGACGGTATTCGATTTGGTTCGTACTGGTCTAGGCCGGACTAGACCACAGCCGAAAAGGCATGTCAATGCACGAATCCGTAACGGCCCGGTCACGCGGCGACGAACTCAAGATCGACAAAGGCGCAGGTCAAACCGTCCTCCCGGACGGGGCATCGCTTCCGGCGGCGGACGAGTTTCGCCCTGCATCTTCATCTCCATCCGATTCGTGGAGTATGGTGCGTACCGGTCTAGTCCGGACTAGACCAGTGCAACGTCCGAAGGAGACGACCCGCGACCATCGCGTCACAGAGAGTGCGCCCCCATGGCATCACTGCTGATCACGGCCAACCGCATGATCATTACCCCCGCGGGCAGTCCTACCCGCGTGCTCTCCCCGGGATACGTGCGCGTGGAGAACGGCGTGATCGCCGAGGCCGGGGAGGGACGTCCGGCCGGTGTGCCCGACGCCGACCTGCCCGACGGCCTCCTCGCCCCCGGGCTGGTCGACCTCCAGGTGAACGGCTTCTTCGGCCACGACATGGTGGACGCGGACGAGAGCGGCTGGCACACCGTCGTCTCCCGCCTCCCCGAGACCGGCGTGACCGCCTTCCTCCCCACCTTCATCACCGCCCCGGTCGCGACGCAGGCCGCCGCACTCCGGCGCGCCCGCGGCCTCCTGCCGAACCTGCCGGACGGGACCCGCGTCCTCGGCGTCCACCTTGAGGGCCCGTTCCTGTCCGCGAAGCGCCGCGGCGCGCACAACGCCGCGCACCTCGCCGACCCGGCGCCCGACGCGATCCGGACCCTGCTGGAGACGGGCCTCGTCAAACTCGTCACCCTCGCGCCGGAACGGAACGGCGCGCTGGAGGCCATCCGCACCCTGACCGAGGCCGGCGTCCTGGTCAGCGTCGGGCACAGCGACGCCACCGCCGCGCAGGTCAAGGCCGCGGCCGACGCCGGAGCCCGCAAGGTCACCCACATCTTCAACGCGCAGACCGGAGTCCACCACCGTGACCCCGGCGTGGCCGTGCAGGCGCTCATCGACGACCGGCTGAGCCCCGGCCTCATCCTCGACCTGCACCATGTCGCGCCCGCGGTGGCCGAGCTGGTGTTCCGGGCCGCGCCGGGACGGGTCGTGCTCGTCACCGACGCCGCCTCCTCCGCCGGGATGCCGCCCGGCACCTACGATCTCGGCGGGGAGCCCATCACCATGCCCGGACAGGGCCCTCCGCTGCGCGCCGACGGCACGTTCGCCGGCTCCGGCCTCCGGCTGGACGAGGCGGTCGGCAACGCCGTCGGCCTCGGCCTCGACACGGCCACCGCGGTGGACGCCGCGACCCGGGTTCCGGCCGACCTCATCGGCCGTCCCGACCTCGGCCGGATCGCCCCCGGCGCGGCCGCCGACCTGGTCTGGCTGGGGCCGGACCACCGAGCGCTTGCGACGTGGGTCAACGGGCAGAAACTCTTCGGAGGGGGATCATGACCAGTCTGATGCGCGCCGAGATCGGTGAGCAGCCGGACGCGCTGCGCCGGACGATCGACGCGCTCCTCCCGCGCACGGCCGACATCGGGGCGCTGGCGCGGGAGACACGGCAGGTGCTGTTCATCGCGCGCGGCTCGTCCGACAACGCGGCGGTGTACGGGCGGTACCTGGTCGAATCGCACACCGGGCGGCTGGCCACGCTCGCCGCGCCGTCCATCGCCACGACCTACCGGCGCAAGCTGGACCTGTCGGGCGTGCTGGCCGTGGCGATCAGCCAGTCCGGCAAGACCGAGGAGATCGTCGAGACCCTCGACTGGGCGAGTGACTGCGGCGCCCGGACGGTCGCGGTCACCAACGGCGCGGCGTCGCCGCTCGCCGAGGCGGCCGAGGTCGCGCTGGTCACACGGGCGGGCGACGAGATCGCCGTCCCGGCCACCAAGACCTACACGACGCAGCTCGCCGCGCTGTCGGTGCTCGGCCTCGGCCTCGGCGCGGACGTCGCGGTGGACGACCTGCGCCGCGTCCCCGACGAGGTCGCCCGCATGATCACGCTGACCGAGGCGTCCCCGGCGCTGCCCGAGATCGTCCGCGAGCTGGCGGAGGTTCCGGGCGCGGTCGTGTCCGGGCGCGGCATCGCGTTCGGCACCGCGCTGGAGCTGGCACTGAAGATCAAGGAGGCGTGCTACCTGCACGCCATGGGCCTGTCGTACGCCGACCTGCTGCACGGCCCGATCGCCGTCGTCGACGCGCAGACCCCCGCGCTGCTCGTCGCGGCCGACTCCGGCCCGACCCTGCCAGGTGCCGTCGCGCTCGCCCGGCGGGTGGAGAGCGCGGGCGCCCGCGCCTTCGGCGTGGGCGGCGGTACGGAGCTGGCGCGGGCCTGCTCGGCCGCGCTGCCCGGCCCCGGGCTGCCCGAGTGGGTGGCACCGCTGGGCCTCATCGTCCCCGGCCAGATCCTGGTCGAGAACCTCGCCCGCCGGCTCGGCGTGGACCCCGACGTCCCGCGCGGCCTCAACAAGGTCACCCAGACCGACTGAGCCCAGAGCGGCCGGACGATCCGAACCCGGAAGAGAGAAGAGCATGGACAAGGCCGAGGCCATCATCGCCGCCCTGGGCGGCGCCGAGAACATCGTGGAGATCGAGCCGTGCGCGACCCGGCTGCGCACCGAGGTCTCCGACGCCGGCAAGGTCGACGACGCGGCGCTGAAGAAGGCGGGCGCGTTCGGCGTCATGCGCAGCGGCACCGTCGTGCAGGTCGTCGTGGGCCCGGAGGCCGACACCATCGCCAGCGACATCGAGGACATCCTCGACTGACCCCAAGGGAATCCCTCCAATGACCCGAGTACTGTCACCGGTCGCCGGCCGGGTCGTCGGCCTCGCCGGCGTCCCGGACCCGGTCTTCGCCCAGGCCATGGTCGGCCCGGGCACGGCGGTCGACCCCGAGCGCGGCCGCGGCCACGCCCTCGCGCCGGTCACCGGGAAGATCGTCAAGCTGCACCCGCACGCGTACGTCGTCGTGGACGACGAGGGCCACGGCGTCCTCGTGCATCTCGGCATCGACACCGTCAAGCTGAAGGGGCAGGGTTTCGAGCTCCTCGCCGCCGAGGGCGACGAGGTCACCGCCGGGCAGCCGGTCGTCGGCTGGGACCCGGCGGTGATCGAGGCCGGCGGACGCTCGCCGATCTGCGCGGTCGTCGCGCTCGACGCGGGCGCGGACGCCCTGTCGGATGTGATGGAGTCGGGTGAGGTGACGAAGGGGGCAGAGCTTTTCACATGGAGCTGAGCGCATGGCGGTGATCGGTCTCGGGGCGGCGGTGTTCGATCTCGACGGAACCCTCGTCGACACCGAGCCGCGCAACCGGGTGATGTGGTCGCGGCTGTTCGACGCGCACGGCGTGGCCCACGACGAGGCGCTGATCGCCTCGTTCGCGGGGCGCCGCGGGACCGAGGTGCTGGCGGACGTCGCGCACCTCTTCCCCGGCCGGACGGCCGAGGAGCTGTTCGCGCAGGCGATCTCCTACGAGACGCTGCCGGACATGCCGGCCGTCGCGCCCGTTCCCGGCGCCGTCGGCCTCGTCAGGTCGCTGGCGGACGCGGGCGTGCCGCTGGCCGTGGTGACGTCGGGGCAGCGCCCGTACGCCGAGGGGCTGCTGGCCGGGCTGGGCATCCGCGACCTGCTCGACCTCGTGGTGACCGCCGGCGACGTCGTCACCGGCAAGCCGCATCCGGAGGGGTACCTCGCCGCCGCCCGCGACCTGGACGTCCCGCCGGAGGAGACGATCGGGTTCGAGGACGCCCCGGCGGGCGTGGCGGCCGTCAAGGCCGCGGGCATGACGTGCGTCGGGGTGGTCACCACGCAACCGGCGGGCGCGCTGGCCGAGGCCGACCATGTGGTGGCCGATTTCAGGGAAGTGGACGTCGTGCCGGGCCCCGCGCTGCGGGTGCGCCGGCCGGTAACGAGTTAATGGGAGAGAGTCCGGTGACCGAGCGCAACGTCAAGATCGAGTCCAGGGTGGGGCTGCACGCGCGGCCGGCCGCGTTGTTCGTCCAGACCGCGGCCAAGGCCCCGATGGACGTGACCGTGGCCAAGCGCGGTGGCGCCCCGGTGAACGCCAAGAGCATCCTCGCCGTGCTGGGCATGGACGCGCGGCACGGCGAGGAGATCGTGCTGTCCGCGGAGGGCGAGGGCGCCGTGGAGCTCCTCGACGACCTGGAGAGGCTGCTGTCCACGCCGGAGCCCGAGGAGGCGTGACATGGGCGAGGTGCTGCGGGGCGCGGGCGTCAGCCCCGGTGTCGGGTTCGGGCCGGTCCGGAGCATCGCCGGGGCCGTCCCCGAGCCGCCCGCCGGGGCGCGGCACGGCGGCGACGCCGCCGCCGAGCGGGACACGGCGCTGGCCGCGCTGGAGGCCGTCGCCGCCGACCTGGAGGAGCGCGGGCAGCGCGCCGCCGCGGCCGGCAACACCGACGGGCGGGACGTCCTGAACGCGCAGGCCCTGATGGCCCGCGACCCCGGTCTCGCCGACGGCGTCGGCGCCAAGGTCGGCGAGGGGACGACGGCGGCCCGCGCCGTGTTCGAGGCGTTCGGTGTCTACCGGGACATGCTCGCGGGGGCGGGCGAGTACATGGCCGCCCGGGTCACCGATCTCGACGACATCCGCGACCGCGCGATCGCCCGGCTGCTCGGCCTCCCGATGCCCGGCGTCCCGGAGTCGGACGAGCCGTTCGTCCTGGTCGCCCGCGACCTCGCCCCGGCGGACACGGCCGTCCTCGACCCGGCGCACGTGGTCGCGTTCGTGACGGAGGAGGGCGGCCCGACCAGCCACACCGCGATCCTGGCCCGGACGATGGGCGTGCCCGCCGTCGTCGCGCTCCAGGGCGCCACGTCGCTCGCCGACGGGACCCGCGTCCTCGTCGACGGCGCGGCGGGGACGGTGCGTCCCGACCCGTCGGGCGACGAGGTGGCGGCGGCGCGTGCCTCCGCCGCCGCCCGTGCTTCGGTCCTGAAGGAGTCGACGGGACCGGGCGCCACCAAGGACGGGCACGCCGTCCCGCTGCTGGCGAACGTCGGCGGCCCGAAGGACGTCGAGGCGGCGCTGGCCAACGGCGCCGAGGGCGTCGGGCTGTACCGGACCGAGTTCCTGTTCCTGGACCGCGCGACGCCCCCGTCCGGCGAGGAGCAGGAAGAGGCGTACCGGAAGGTGCTGGAGGCGTTCCCGCACGGCCGCGTGGTCGTCCGGACGCTCGACGCCGGCGCAGACAAGCCCCTCGCGTTCCTGCCCGCCCCCGGCGACGAACCGAACCCGGCGCTCGGTGAGCGCGGGCTGCGGATGATGCGCCGGCACCCGGACGTGCTGGCCTCCCAGCTCGCGGCCCTCGCCCGCGCCACCGCGGGCCTGACCGTGAAGCTCCAGGTCATGGCGCCGATGGTGACGGACGCGGGCGAGGCCGCCTACTTCGCGGCCGCCTGCCGGGACGCGGGCATCGCGCATCCCGGCGTCATGGTCGAGGTTCCCGCCGCCGCGCTCCGGGCCGGCGACCTGGCGCCCGAGGTCGAGTTCTTCAGCATCGGCACCAACGACCTCACCCAGTACGCGTGCGCGGCGGACCGGCAGGTCGGCGGGCTCGCGCACCTGCAGGACCCGTGGCAGCCGGCCGTCCTCGACCTCGTCGCCCCGGCGGCCGGCGCGGGCGTCCCGTGCGGGGTCTGCGGCGAGGCGGCCGGCGATCCGGCGCTCGCCTGCGTGCTGGTGGGTCTCGGGGTGACGTCGCTGTCGATGAGCGCCCCCTCCCTGCCGCTGGTGCGGGCCGCGCTCGCCCGGCACACGCTGGACGAGTGCCGCAAGGCGGCCGGCGCGGCGCGGGCCGCGCGCTCCGCCGAGCAGGCCCGGGAGGCCGCCCGCGTCCACCTGCCCGGCCTCGCGGACCTCGGGCTGTGACCGGCGGTCAGCCCGCGATCTGCCAGTAGGTCCGAGTCTTGCGGAGGGTGAAGCTCGCGGCCAGGAGGCCGCCGGGGCTCGCGGGCTCACCCTTCCACCGGAGGTCCTCGAACCGGACGGTGCAGTCCCCGCCGGCCCCTTTCGCGCAGACCGGGACGGTCACGCCGCGCAGCGCCGCCACGTTCCGCGGACCCAGCTTCGCGCGGGCCCGGGCGAGCCCCGAACGGCAGCGTCCGGGCGCGCCGAACACCCGCCGCTCGTGTTCGGGCGTCAGAAACGCGCACGACTTCACGTTCCCCGCGGCGACTCCGCGCAGGTACCTGTACAGCGCCAGGCGCGCCGGAAGGGTCTCCTGCGGGGACGACGCGTTGGACGGGACGACGAACCGGGAGTCGCTGGGTTCGGGGGTGAGCGGCGGCATCGTGACGTCGTCCTTGCCGCCGCAGGCTCCCAGCAGCGGAAGTAACAGCATCATGGCGAGGGACGGCCGGACACGCACGGGGACCTCCTGGGGGCACGAAGGCGGCCCGATCCTCCCAGCAGAGGGGCCGTCGCGTCCATCGGAAGCGGTCCCTACCGGTAGTTCATTCCGTATCCGACGGGTTTGCCGCCCGCGGGGACCGGGAGCCTGCCCGTCGGTTTCACCGCGCCGCTCAGGACCCTGGCCAGCGCCTCCACCGACACGCCGCTGGAGGAGTAGGTGGCGAGCGCGGCCTCGGCGTTCCCGGCCGCGTCGAGGTCGTAGGGGCGGCCGAGCGCCGCGACGACCACCGGCTTCGGCCCGAGTGCCCGGATCCGGGACGCGGTCGCCGATCCCGCGTTGACGGTCGTCAGCACGGTGACGTCCGCCGCGCCGGGCGCCGCCGTCGCGACGCCCTGGCGGCGCAGAGCCGCCTGAAGCCGGCCGCTGTCCGGCCCGGAGACGGCGACCTTCTTCCCCTTGAGCGGCAGCAGCCCGCCGTCGTTGCGGACCAGCGTGACCGAGTGCTCCGCGACCCGCCGTGCCGCGGCCTTGTGGTCGGCCGTGCCGATCGCCGCGCTCGCCTTGGCCGGGTCGGCGGCCGTCCCCTGGAACAGGCCGCGCCGCTGCTTGAGCCTGAGGATCCGCGTCACCGACTCGTCCAGCCGCTTCCGGGGGATCTTCCCGGACCGGACGGCCTTCAGCACGGCGTCGTAGGCGCGCGGCAGGCTCGGCGGCATCAGCAGCTGGTCGGCGCCCGCGTTGATCGCCCGGACGGGGACGACCGCGTCGCCGTACTTCTCCCGCACCCCGGCCATCTCCAGCGAGTCGGTGGTGATGACCCCCTGGTAGCCGAGCTTCTCCCGCAGCAGCCCGGTGAGGACCGTCTTCGACAGGGTGGACGGGTCGCCCGACCCGTCGAGCTTCGGCACGACGATGTGCGCGGTCATGACGATGTCCACGCCGGCGGCGATCGCGGCCTTGAACGGCGGCGCGTCCAGCCGCTCCCAGGTGGCGCGCGAATGCTCGATCACCGGCAGCCCGGTGTGGCTGTCGGTCGCGGTGTCGCCGTGGCCGGGGAAGTGCTTGGCGGTCGCGGCGACCCCCGCGGCCTGGTAGCCGCCGATCGCGCCCTGCACGAGCGTGGACGCCGCCGCCGGTTCGGACCCGAACGAGCGCAGCCCGATCACCGGGTTGCGCGGGTTCACGTTCACGTCGGCGTCCGGCGCGTAGTCGAGGTTGATGCCGACCGCGCGCAGCTCGGCGCCGGTGACCTGCGCGGCGGCGCGGGCGTCGGCCGGGCTGCGGGTCGCGCCCAGCGCCATGTTGCCGGGGAACGCGGTGATGAACGGCGTGCGCGAGACGATGCCCTGCTCCTCGTCCACGCCGAGGAGCAGGGGGATCTTGGACGCCTTCTGCAGCGCGTTCGACTGCGCGGCGGTCTTCGCGGGGGTGGCGATGTTGCCGGGGAAGTAGATCAGCCCGCCGACGTGGTACTTCTTGATCTTGGTCAGCGCGTCGGCGCGGCTGGAGAAGGTGGGGACGAACAGCTGCCCGACCTTCTCCGCCGCGCTCATCTTCGCGACCTGGCCGGGGATCCACGCGTCCGGCGCCGGTGCCGGCGTCGCCGGGGAACCGGGCGCGGCGGAACGGGCGGACGGCGTCCGCCCGCCCTTCCCGCCCTCGCCGCCGCCGCAGCCCGCGGCCCCGCCTGCCAGCAGGGCCGCCGCCGCGAGCGCGAGGGAACGTGAGGCACGCACCTGACCAGGCCCCCCGACATGGTCTCGGTCACTCGGTCGCATCGGACGCCCGCGACCGTAGCCGCTCCCGGGTGCCGCTGTCGACTCGATCTCTCCCGGATCAGCGGGGGCCGGTGGTCGGGACGTCCGTTTCGCGGGCCTTCTCCTGGGCGGCCTTCTCCTGGGCGGCCTTGCGGCGGGCGACCTCCGGTGGCAGGGCGGGGGACGGCGCGGTGGAAGGCGAACCGCCGTCCTGGCCGCCGGGCTTCGGCTTGCCGGGGTTCTGCCCGGTCCGGTTCGGTTTCGACGGGTCGGCGTCGGCCCAGTTCGCGGCCACGCCCGAGAACGCGGGCTCGGGGAACGGCTGGGCCGGCAGGTCGCGGGTGACCTTGTCCATGAAGGACCGCCAGATCGTCGCCGGCAGGTTCTCCCCGGCTACCGTCCCGGTGAAGCCGGGCAGATTCCGCAGCGTCGCGGGCTTGGAGTTGCCGAGCACCACGGCCGTCGAGACCTGGGGGACGAAACCGACGAACCAGGCGGCACGGTTGTGCTCGGTGGTGCCCGTCTTGCCCGCGGCCTCGCGGTCGGACAGCGCCGCGCGGGTGCCCGTCCCGCCCTTGACGGTGGCCCGCAGCGCGTAGGTGGCCTGCGCCGCCTGCTCGGCGTCCAGCACCTGGCGCCCCGGCCGGTCCCAGGGCAGCGGGACCCGCCGGCCGCGCGCGTCGACGACCTTGGTGACGAGATGGGGGACGACGGACGTGCCGCCGTTGGCGAACGCCGCGTACCCGGCGGCCTGGGTGACCGCCGAGACGTCGGGGATGCCGAGCGCCACCCCCGCCTGCCCCTTGAACGGCGCGAGGGCGTCACCGGGAACCCCGAACAGCCGCGCGGTCTCCAGGACGTCCGAGATCCCCGTCTTCAGCGCGGCCTTCACGTATCCGGTGTTGACCGACAGGGCCGTCGCCTTGACCATGTCCACCGTGCCGAGCGAGCCGATCTCCTCGTCGTTGTCGACCTTGTAGCCCGGCGCGGTCATCGGCGTGACGTCGCCGTTCGGCGCGAACTTCTGCGGGGACCTGCCGCTCACCCTCGTCCGGACGCTGAGGCCCTTGCGCAGCGCCGCGGCCAGCACGTACGGCTTGAACGTGGAGCCCGCCTGCGCGACCGGCGCGAACACCGAGTCGACCTGGCTGCGCTTCGGGTCGCCGCCGTAGAGCGCCTTGACCGCGCCGGTCCGGGAGTCGACGGCGACGAGCCCGGCGCGCACGGTCCCGGGCCACCGCGGCTCGTCAGCCTGGCGCATGGCCTGCTCGGCGTGCCGCATCCAGCGCTGGTCCAGCCCGGTGTAGATCTTCAGGCGGCCGTTCACGACGCTGTCCATCGGGATGCCGATGCCCGCGAGCTCCTCCTCGACCCGCTGCCGGACGAGGAGGTCCTGGCCGGACAGGCCGACACCGGTCCACTCGGCCTGCGTCCTCGGGAAGCGCTGCCGGCCGGCCTCGGCCCGGCCGAGCCTGCCCATCGACACCATCCCGTCCAGGACGTACTTCCAGCGGGTGCGCAGCGCGCGGGCCGCGGCGCCGTCGCCCTGCGTCCGGAAGTACGTCGGCCGCTGGATCATCGCGCCGAGCAGGGCGCACTCGGCGACGTCGAGCTGCCAGACGTCCTTGTCGAAGTAGGCGCGGGCCGCCGCCTGCACCCCGGAGGTCTGCCGGCCGAAGTAGATCGTGTTGAGGTACAGGTCGAGGATCTCGTCCTTGCCGCGGTTCCGGTCGAGCTTCACCGCGATGAAGATCTCCTTGACCTTGCGGCGCATCGTCCGGTCGCGGCTGAGCCCCTTGAAGTAGTTGCGGGCGAGCTGCTGGGTGATGGTCGAGCCGCCCTGGGTGTCGCGCCCGGACGCGTTGTTCCACAGGGCGCGGAACGTCCCGGTGGGGGAGACGCCGTGGCCGCCGTAGAAGCCGCGGTCCTCGGCGGCGAGCACCGCCCAGCGCAGCCGGTCGGGGATCTGGTCGTGCCGGACGCTCTCACGGTTGGCGCCGAGGCGGAACAGCGGCGTCCGGCCGTCGGCGTAGTAGACCGTGGAGCCCTCGTCGGTGACGCCGTCCTGCGGCTGCGTCGGCAGCGGGGTCCGGATGTAGGCGACGGCGGTGACGACGGCCGGCAGGACGACCGATGTGATGATCATCACGATCGCCCTGCGGCGCGGGCGCAGCCGGCCTCGGACGGCGCGGGACAGGCGGGTGAGGACAGGCCGGAAACGGCGTGCCCTGGGGAGGGAGTGCATGCGACCTCGTTCGACGTGGAGTACGGAGTCGGCCGTCGTCCGGGCCTTGGGAGCGCAGGGCGGGCATGCGTCTGGCATGCGCGAGGTAGCGGGGGCGCCTGCGGGTCGGTGGAGATGTCCCGCGCGGACGACGCTGCGGAGTAACGCAGTCGATTCGGTAGAGCCACGCCTGTGGCCGGTGGTCCCGCAGGACACGGCCCCATCGGGACCGGTCCCACGGCTCTGCTGCCACCGTGGTAACAGCTTAATCACGATGGACCCCGGGATCGCAAGCAATTGCGGATCTTGTGGGGTCCATCGCGATGAACCTGGCGGCCGGGCCGGATCGGGGCGGCCGGGCCGGAGCCGGACGGGGCCTTCCGCCGCGGAGGCGGGGGACGGCTCAGCCGGGCAGAGGGTGGCCGAGGCGGCGCAGCGCCATCCCGGCCGCGCCGACGGCCCCGTCGCCGGCGCTGCGCGGCGCTTCGGTGAAGCGGGCGCGCAGCCCGGTGCGGACGGCCTCGGCGACGGGGCCTTCACGGAGCACCGAGCCGTGCATGACGACCGGTGCGCGGGGGTCGGACAAGGCCGGGCGCACCGCGTCGACGTCGCGCAGCAGCCACTGCGCGGCCTCCTCGGTGATGCGCCTGGCCACGGGATCGCCGGCGGCCGCGGCGGCGGCGACGACCGGGCCGAGCCGGCCGAGGGCCGCGGGCGGGCGGCCGTACACCTCCTTGATGATCGCTTGGGCGAGACGGGGGTCGGGCGGGGCTCCGGGCGACTCGGCACGGCCCGGTGGCCCGTGCGGGCCGGTCGGCCCGTTGCCGGGAGCGGGGTAGGGAGCGGACGGCGGATAGGCGGACGGCGGACAGGCGGATTCGGGGACCAGCACGGCGGTGCCCGTGCCGCCCCCGCCCGGGGAGGCCCCTCCGGAGACGAGCGTGGCGGGTTGCGGGAGCACGGAGGGACCCGGTGACGACGAAGGGGCGCCGGCCATGGCCAGCGCCCTGGGGTGGCGGGGTCTCCGCCGTTCCGAGTCGATCTCCGCGACCACGGTGGCGCCGAGCAGCGCCCGGGGGACCGAATCGGTGAGCAGCGTCGGGGAGCCGCGGCCGTCGTAGGCGGCGAGCGCCGCCCGGACGGCCTCCTTCCCGAGCCACACCGCCGAACCCTCGTCCCCGACGAGCCAGCCGTAGCCGTCCGCGCGCTGCACGATCGTCCCGTCGCTGATGACCGCCGCGCCGGCGCCCGTGCCGGAGAACACCACGATGCCCTTGGGCTCGCTGGTTCCGGCGGCGAACGCCACCGCGATGTCGGTCACCACCGCGGGCGAGCCGCGCAGCCCGACGGCCTGCCATGCCCGCCGTGCCGCCGTGACGGCGGCGGGCCGGCCGGCGGAGCCGGCACCGGCGATCCCGAAGACGCCGGTGAGGATGTGGGTACGGTCCAGGTCCCCGAGCGCCTCCCGCAGGGCGGTGGTCAGCGCCCCCGCGGTGTCGCCTCCTGAGTTGGGGTTGGCCCCGGGGCCGGTGCCGGAACCGGCCAGGGCGCCCCCGAGCGTCAGCACGACGCAGCGGGTCTTCGTGCCACCCGCGTCGATACCGACCACGTAAGGACCGGCCAAATGGGTCAACACATGGCGACCGTAGCCTTTTCTACCGTTGACGTGACATCCTGCGCGTAAGAAAATTTCCTCCATGAGGAAACCCATCGGCCCCGAAGGGGGCCCCGAGCGGGGGATCACGGGGGAGCCCGGAGCGTCACGGGGCGACGCGGCCGGCCAGTCCAAGGACAGGGACGCCACACCGCTGAGCACCGTGGTGCGCGTCCGATCGTTGCTGCCCTCGCTGCCCCCCGCCGAGCGACGAGTCGCTCAACGCGTCATCGACGATCCCGAAGGGGTCGCCAACTCCACCATCACCGAGCTCGCACAGGCATGCGGCACCTCCGAGACCACCGTCATCAGGTTCTGCCGCGCGATCGGATTCCACGGCTACCCGGGGCTGCGGCTGACCCTCGCCACCGAGGCGGGACGGGCCCAGAGCGCCACCGGCGGCCGGATCATCGGCAGCGACATCAGTCCTGACGACTCCCTCGAACAGATCGTTGAGAAGGTGACCTTCGCCGATGCCCGGGCCGTCGAGGAGACCGCCGCCCAGCTCGACATCAAGATGCTCGAGCAGGTCGTGGACGCGGTCGTCGCCGCGGACCGGGTGGACGTCTACGGCGTCGGCGCCAGCGCGTTCGTCGCCGCCGACTTCCAGCAGAAGCTGCACCGGATCGGGCGGGTCTGCTCGGCCTGGGCGGACGCCCACATCATGCTCACCAGCGCCGCCGTGCTCGGCCCCGGCGACGTGGCGATCGGCATCTCGCACACCGGCGCGACGGTGGAGACCATCGACGCGCTGGAGGTCGCGAAGACCAGGGGCGCGAAGACCGTGGCGCTCACCAACTTCCCGAAGTCCCCGATAGCGGAGGCGGCGGACCTGATCCTGACGACGGCCGCGCGGGAGACGACCTTCCGCTCGGGCGCCACCGCCAGCCGGCTGGCGCAGCTCACGGTGGTCGACTGCGTCTTCGTCGGAGTGGCGCAGCGCACCTACGGGCCGACCCGCAAGGCCCTGGAAGCCACGTTCGAGGCGGTCCGCGGGCGGACCGTGCGACCCGACCGGAGGCGTCGGTGATCGATTGCGAGCTCCCCACCGAGGGACGGAACCCCCGGACCCTCGACGTCGACACGCTGCCGACCATGGAGGTGCTACGCCTGATCAACACGGAGGACGCGACCGTGCCGATGGTCGTCGCCTCCGTCCTGCCCGAGGTCGCCCGGCTGGTCGACCTCGCCGTCGACTCCCTGCGCGCGGGCGGCCGCGTGCACTACTTCGGCGCCGGGACGTCCGGCCGCCTCGCGGTGCTCGACGCCGCCGAGCTGCCCCCGACGTTCGGCATCTGGGGCCGGGTGGTGGCCCACCACGCCGGCGGCCCCGGCGCGCTGTCCCAGGCCATCTCGGACGTCGAGGACGACGCGGAGCTCGGCCGCCGGGACGCCCGCGACGTCCAGCCGGGCGACGTCGTCGTCGGCATCGCGGCGAGCGGCCGCACCCCGTACGTGGTGGGGGCGCTGCGCGCCGCCGCCGCGGCCGGGGCGCGCACCGCGCTGATCAGCTGCAACCCGCACACGCCGTACGGGGACGAGGTGGAGGTGCACATCGGCCTCGCCACCGGGCCCGAGGTGATCAGCGGGTCCACCCGGATGAAGGCGGGCACGGCGACCAAGCTGGTGCTCAACTCCTTCTCCACCACGCTGATGATCAAGATGGGGCGCACCTACTCCAACCTGATGGTCAGCGTGAACGCGCTCAATTCCAAGCTGCGCACCCGGCTGGTGCGCATTCTCACCGAGGCGACGGGCATGGACGCCCGCACCTGCGAGAACGCGCTGGCCGAGGCGGGGGGGAACACCCGCGTCGCGCTGGTCTCGCTGCTCGGCGAGGTGCCCGCGGCACGCGCGACGATGGTGCTGGAGGAGACCGACGGCGGTGTCCGCGAGGCCCTCCAGCGGCTCAGATCGGCCTGACCGGGGAAGGGTGACCCGATCCGGGGTCGCTGCAGGAGACCGGCCGGCGCGGGAGACGCCGGCCGCCGGGGGCTCCGTGATCATGCGATCGTCCCCGCACCGATCGCATGGTCACGGACGCGGCAGAACGGGGTTCGGTCATTCGGGCCGGCATCGCCTACCATCGGCGCGTGCCCTCCGAACCCACCGTCAAAGCCGTGATCACCGACTGGGGCGGCGTGCTGACGTCCCCGCTCGCCGACGCCATCGACATCTGGCTCGCCGCGGATCGCATCGACTCCGCGCATTACAAGAACGTGATGCGCGCCTGGGTGAAGCAGGCCTACGACGGAGCCGGGACGAACCCGATCCACGGCCTGGAGGACGGCTCCCTCGCCCCCGAGGAGTTCGAGCGGCTCCTCGCCGCGGAGCTGCTCACCGTGGACGGCGGCCCCGTGGAGGCCGCCGGTCTCATCGCCCGCATGTTCGGCGCGTTCGACCCCGTGGAACCGATGTACGACGCGCTCCGCGCCGCCCGCGCCGCCGGGACCCGCACCGCGCTGCTGTCCAACTCGTGGGGCAACGAGTATCCCCGCGACCTGTTCGCCGGCCTCTTCGACGAGGTCGTCATCTCCTGCGAGGTCGGGATGCGCAAGCCCGACGAGCGCATCTTCCGGCACGCCCTGGACCTGCTCGGCCTCACCGCCGCCGAGTGCGTCTTCATCGACGACATCGACCACAACGTCCGCGCCGCCGAGGCCCTCGGCATCCGCGGGATCCTGCACACGGCCCCCGACACCACGATCGCCGGACTTCGAGAGCTGAACCTCCTGCCCTGACGTCTGGCAGACTGCTGACCGTCATGCGCGTCTACCTGCCGTCCACGCTCACGCTGCTCGCCGGCGTCCACACCGCGCGGGAGATCGGCCCCGCGCCGCTCGCCGCGCACGCCGTCACGCCCGCGCTGCGCGAGTGGTACGCGGGCGGCGACCTGGAGGAGCTGGAGTACGCGGCGATGTCCGCCGCGGCCCGCGCCTCGCTGCGCCTGCTCGCCGCCGACCCGTCCGCGCCCCGCCGCCGGGTCGTGCTGGCCGCCGAGATTCCCGACGACCAGGTCACCTGGCCGCGCGGCGACGCCGGCCTGGCGAACGACGACCGCGCCCTGGTCGAGCTCGCCGTCCCCGTCCCCTGGAAGCTGATCGCCTCCGGCCACGTCGACGACCCGGCCGCCGTCCCCGACGTCACCGCCGCCGCGGACGCCCTTCCCGCCGCCGACGCCGGCGACGACGACGCCCGCTTCACCGTCGACGGCGCCGAGGGCCACGAGCTGCTCTGGTACGCCACCCAGGAGCTCCCCCACCTCCTGGACTGACGAGGCGCCCGGACGAGTCGTTTCCCGTCTTTCGTCCGCGGACGGGCGGGTAGGTCCATCGGCACGTCGACAATGCCGTCGGATCGCAGGGAGCCGTCAGATGGACGCCGTGACGAACGTGCCGGTTCCGGTGAACGAGCCGGTCAAGGGGTATGCGCCGGGCAGCGGCGAGCGGGCCGCGCTGGAAGCCCGGATCAAGGAGCTGGGCGGCGCGCAGACCGAGCTGACCATGACGATCGGGGGCGAGCGGCGCATGGGCGCCGGCACGCCCATCGACGTCGTGGAGCCGCACAACCACCGGCACGTCCTCGGCCGGATGGGCGACGCCGTCGAGGCGGACGTGGCCGAGGCCGTCGCGGCGGCGCGGGAGGCGGCGCCCGCGTGGCGGGCGATGGCGTTCGAGGACCGCGCCGCGATCTTCCTGCGCGCCGCCGACCTGCTCGCCGGGCCGTGGCGGGCCACGCTGAACGCCGCGACGATCCTCGGCCAGTCCAAGTCGGTGCAGCAGGCCGAGATCGACGCAGCCTGCGAGCTGATCGACTTCTGGCGGTTCAACGTCCGCTACGCGCAGCAGATCCACGAGCAGCAGCCGCTGTCCTCGCCCGGCGTGTGGAACCGGCTGGAGTACCGGCCGCTGGAGGGGTTCGTCCTCGCCATCACCCCGTTCAACTTCACCGCGATCGCCGGGAACCTGCCGACGGCACCCGCCCTGATGGGCAACGTCGTGGTCTGGAAGCCGTCCCCGACGCAGCAACTCGCCGCGCACCACACGATGCGGCTGCTGGAGGCCGCGGGCCTGCCGCCCGGTGTGATCAACATGGTCACCGGGAACGGGCGGGCCGTCTCGAACGTGGCGCTGCGCCATCCCGACCTCGCCGGCCTGCACTTCACCGGGTCCGTCGCCACGTTCCGGAACCTCTGGCGCGCGATCGGCGAGAACATCGCCGGCTACAAGGGCTACCCGCGCATCGTCGGCGAGACCGGCGGTAAGGACTTCGTCGTCGCGCACCCGTCCGCCGACCCCGCCGTGCTGAAGACGGCGCTCGTCCGCGGCGCCTTCGAGTACCAGGGGCAGAAGTGCTCCGCCGCGTCCCGCGCCTACATCCCGCGCTCCGTCTGGGACGGGATGCGCGACGAGTTCTGCGCCGAGGCGGAGTCGCTCACCATGGGGAACGTCGCCGAGGACCTGACCGCCTTCATGGGCGCCGTGATCGACGACCGCGCCTTCGCCAAGCACCGCGCCGCCATCGAACGCGTCCGCGGCGTCGGCACCGCCACGGTCCTCACCGGCGGCGAGCTGGACGACTCGCGCGGCTACTTCGTCCGGCCGACCGTGCTGGAGTCGTCCGACCCGGCCGACGAGATCTTCACCAGCGAGTACTTCGGGCCGATCCTCGGCGTGCACGTCTACGCGGACCGCGACTACGACGCGGTCCTCAACCAGATGGAGAGCGTCTCCGAGTACGGGCTGACCGGTGCGATCATCGCCGAGGACCGCGCGGCGATCGCCGCCGCCACCGGCGCGCTCCGCTTCGCCGCCGGGAACTTCTACATCAACGACAAGCCGACCGGCTCCGTCGTCGGCCAGCAGCCGTTCGGCGGCGCCCGCGCGTCCGGCACCAACGACAAGGCCGGTTCCGTCTTCAACCTCACCCGATGGACGAGCGTCCGCTCCATCAAGGAGACCCTCGTCCCGCCCACCGACCACCGCTACCCCCACATGGGCCCCTAAGCGGCGGTGACGAGGGACCGCCGTGCGGTTGCGGCGGACGCCCGGAGGCCGGACGATAGGTTCGCCTACGGCCGCGGGCGCTGCACCGGCGCCTGTGCACGCTTTACCGACGCGCATGGGAACGGGATGTCGACGCTGAACCGTCTGGTGCTGTGGAACATCGACCACACCCTGGTCGACGTCGGGCGGGTCACCCGGGACGCCTACGCCGAGGCGTTCCAGCGGACCATCGGGCGGCCCCTCGTCCGGCTCCCCCCCACCCCCGGCCGCACCGAGTCCGAGATCATCTTCGAGACACTCGCGTTCAACGACGTCGTCACCACCGACGACCATCTCCCCGCCTTCTTCGACGCGCTTTCGGCGGCGTTCGCGTCCCGCCGCGACGACCTGCGCGCGCACGGCCGGGTCCTCGCCGGCGCCCGGGAGGCCGTCGAGGCGCTCGCCCACGTTCCCGGCGTCGTCCAGTCCGTGCTGACCGGCTCCGTCCAGCCGAACGCCGTCCTCAAGGTGACCGAGTTGGGGCTCGCCGGCCACCTCGACCTGGAAGCCGGCGGCTACGAGAACGGCGTCTACAGCAAGGCCGCGCTCCTGGAACTCGCCCGCACCCGTGCGGGCGAGCGCCACCGCGCCCGCTACCCCGAGTCCGCGACGGTCTACATCGCCGACTCTCCCCGCGACGTCCAGGCCGCGCACATCGCGGGGTCCCCGATCATCGCCGTCGCCACCGGCAGCGCCACCGAGGCCGAACTCCGCGCCGCCGGCGCCGAACGCGTCCTCGCGACCCTGGCCGACACCAACGCCGTGGTCAGCGCGGTCGCCGACCTGACCCGCATCTGACGCCTGCGGCGCGCGGCGGCGGACATCCTTCTGCGGAAAGCCGGGTGTGTGGCGGCGGGGGATGAGCGCGGCGGGTTCTGTGTGGGGGCGCGGGGTTGTCCCGAGCGGGGCTTTGACCTGGGATGGGACGAGGACGGGCGCGTGGTGGCGGGCGCCTCGGGGAAGTTGCGCGGTGTGCGGAGCGGGGCCGATATTGGGATTGCCGCGCGCCGTGGCGCGGCGGGGAGGGAGAGAGATGGCCGGTGAGGTGTCCGAGGGTTCGGCGCTGTGGGAACCGTCGGAGGAGGTCGTCGCGAACGCGCGGGTGACCCGTTTCGTCCACTGGCTGTGGGACAGAGGCGTCCTCACGGAGTCCTATGACGAACTGTGGCGCTGGTCGGTCACGGAGGTCGACGCGTTCTGGGACGCAATCTGGTCGTACTTCGAGGTCGTCGGCGAGCGCGGCGACGGTCCCGTCCGCGCGGGCGGGCCGATGCCCGTGGACGGCCTGAAGTGGTTCCCCGGCGCCACCCTCAACTACGCGGCGAACGCCCTGCGCCGGGCGCAGGAGACGCCCGACGAGACCGCGGTCGTCTTCCGGTCGGAGGCGGGCGGGCACCGGGTGCTGACCTACCGGGAACTGGCGCTGCACGTGGCGGAGGTCCGCGCGGGCCTGGCCGGCCTGGGCGTCGGCAAGGGCGACCGGGTCGCCGCCTACGTCCCGAACATCCCCGAGGCGCTGATCTGCTTCCTGGCGACGGCGTCGCTGGGCGCGATCTGGTCGTCCTGCTCTCCCGACTTCGGATCGTCCTCGGTCATCGACCGGTTCGCGCAGATCGAACCCAAGGTCCTGATCGCCGTGGACGGCTACGCCTACAACGGCAAGCGGTTCGACCGCCGCGGGACCGTCGGCGAGATCGAGGCCGAGCTGCCGAGCCTGGCCGCGACGGTCCTCATCCCGTACCTCGACCCGGCCGCGACCCCCGACGGGCTGCGGGTGGGCATGCACTACGGCGACCTGCCCCGCCGCGACCACGACACGCTGGAGTTCGAGGACGTCCCCTTCGACCACCCGCTGTGGGTCGTCTACTCGTCCGGCACGACGGGCCTGCCGAAGCCGATCGTCCACGGGCACGGCGGCGTCGTCCTCGAACATCTGAAGGCCCTGTCGTTCCACCAGGACCTCGGCCCCGAGGACGTGTTCTTCTGGTTCACCACCACCGGCTGGATGATGTGGAACTACCTCATCGGCGGCCTGCTGGTGGGGTCCGCCATCGTCATGTACGACGGCGCGCCCCTCGACCTGTGGCGGCTCGCCGCCGAGAACGGCGTCACCTACATGGGCGTCGGCGCGCCCTACATCACGGCCACGGCGAAGGAGGGCCGCCGCCCCGGCCGGGAGTTCGACCTGTCCGGTCTGCGCGGCATCGGCTCCACCGGCTCGCCGCTGCCGCCCGAAGGCTTCGCCTGGGTGTACGAGGCGGTCGGCGAGGACCTGCTCCTCGGCTCCTTCTCCGGCGGGACCGACCTCTGCACCGGCTTCGTCGGTCCCTCGCCGCTCCTGCCGCTGCGCGCCGGCGTCATCCAGTGCCGCGGGCTCGGCGCGAAGGTCGAGGCGTTCGGTGAGGATGGCGAACCGGTCGTGGACGAGGTGGGCGAGCTGGTCATCACCGAGCCCATGCCGTCCATGCCCGTCTTCTTCTGGAACGACGAGGACGGCGAACGCTACACCGGCTCCTACTTCGACATGTACGCGGGCGTGTGGCGGCACGGCGACTGGATCAAGATCCTCCCGGATGGCGGCTGCGTCATCTACGGCCGCTCCGACTCCACCCTCAACCGCGGCGGCGTCCGCATGGGCACCTCCGACTTCTACCGCGTGGTCGAGGCGTTCGACGAGATCACCGACAGCCTCGTCATCGACACCGGCCGCCTCGGCCAGGAGGGCCGGCTGCTCCTCTACGTCCAGCTCGCCGAGGGCGCGTCGCTGACCGACGAGCTGGTGGCGGACCTCAGGCGGGAGATCCGCTCCGCGCTGTCGCCCCGGCACGTCCCGGACGAGATCACCGCCGTCCCCGGCATCCCCCGGACGCTGTCCGGCAAGAAGCTGGAGGTCCCCGTCCGCAAGATCCTCCAGGGCACCCCGGTCGACAAGGCCGCCAATCGCGACTCCATGGCCAACCCGGAGGTCCTCCCCCACTTCACCCCCTGACGGCATTAGGGTGGTGCCTCGTCCCAAACGTGTCCGATCGGAAGCGGTGGGGCAGATCCCGTCGGATGGTCGCAGGATCGGGTGAACTCCCCTCGGGTCTCGCGCGTCACACAGTCGAAGGGGCGATCCGGGCCCGGGGCCGACGCGGCCCGTCGATCGAGAGAGGGACGGTTCCACGCATGGAGGTTGGGGCGCTGCGGTCCGGAGACCCGGACCGGCTGGGGTCGTACGCCCTGATCGGCCGGGTGGGCGAGGGCGGCCAGGGCACCGTGTTCCTGGGCGCGGCCGAGGACGGCCGGCAGGTCGCGATCAAGCTGCTGCACGCCGAGCTGACGTCCGACGACAAGGCGCTCGCCCGGTTCCTGCGCGAGCTGGAGGTCGCCAAGCAGGTCGCGCCGTTCTGCACGGCGCAGGTCATCGACGCGGACGCCACCGGCGACCGGCCCTACATCGTCAGCGAGTACGTGCCCGGCCCGTCGCTGAACCAGCACGTGCTGGAGGACGGCCCGCTCGGCGGCGCGGCGCTGGACCGGCTCGCGGTCGGCACAGCGACGGCGCTGGCGGCGATCCACCAGGCGAAGATCGTCCACCGGGACTTCAAGCCGCACAACGTGCTGCTCGGACCGGACGGCCCGCGCGTCATCGACTTCGGCGTCGCCCGCGCGCTCAGCGGCGGCACCACGCTCACCAGCAGGGTGATCGGCACCCCGTCCTACATGGCGCCCGAGCAGATCAGCGGCGACGTGGTCGGGACGGCCGCGGACGTGTTCTGCTGGGCGGCGACGCTCGTGTACGCCGCCACCGGGCAGCCCCCCTTCGGGCAGGACACCATCCCGGCCGTGATCAACCGGATCCTGCACGAGCAGCCCGAGCTCGGCGGCATCGACGGTCCGCTGCGCGAGCTGGTGCTCGACTGCCTGGAGAAGGACCCGGCGCTGCGCCCCGGCGCCCGGCAGGTGCTGATGCGGCTGCTCGGGCACGAGGAGGCCGTGGCGCGTCCCGCCGCGCGTCCGTCCGGCGACACCGACGAGACCGCGATGCTCGCCGCCGGATCCGTCCTCGCGGCCGAGGCCGGCGACGAGGACGAGGTGTTCGGGGCGGCCCCGGTGTTCGCCGACGACCCCGTCTTCGAGGACGACCCCGTCCTCCAGGACGCGGCGTACGCGACCCCGGCGGCCGCGGACGCGGCCCTGGACCACGAGGCCCAGGAGGGCCACGCGGCCGGGCCGCTGCCCACGCCCGCCGAATGGGCCGCCGGCAACACCCTTCCCCGTGACCTCCCCGGCGAGAACGGCGGGAGGCGCGGCGGGCTGCGGCACGCGCTCGCCGGTTCCGGCCGCTCCGCCGCGCTGGCGGGGGCCGCAGCCCTGTTCGTCGCGATCGTGGTGATCTCCTCCGTGCTCGTGCTCGCCTCGGGCGACAAGGGCAAGGCGGGCCAGAAGGTCAGCGACCCGAGCGCCCCGCCCGCGTCGACCGACGTCGTGCCGAGCTCGGAGCCGTCGATCCCCCGGCGGCCCGTCGAGCAGGCGCCGGCGACCTCCCAGGCGCCGGTGACGCCGACCGACAGCGGCACGCCGACGGACAGCGGCACCCCGACCGACAGCTCGTCCCCGTCCGTGACGCCGACCAGGCCGACGCCCACCGGCTCGCAGACGCCGACGGGCAAGCCCACCGATCCTCAGACGCCGACCGACCCGGAGCCGCCGACCGGGCCCGGCACGGGCGATGGCGGCGGCGGCACCGGGACCGGCACCGAGGGCCAGACCACCGGCTGACACCCACGGCCCGGGATCGGACGATCACGTCCGGTGACGCCGCACGGCCTGACAGGGTGGGATAGGCCACGTTGGAGTTGCCGCAGAGCAGGTCGGCTTTGGGGCGATTCCTGGCTACGCTCGTGCAGTGAGCGGCGCCACAACGAGGTGGCGAAGGGTCTCAAGGGGAGTTGTTGATGGGCGGCATGCTCGATCAAGCGAAGGACGACCTGCTCCGGCGGGCGGCTGAGACGTGCGCGCAGCGCCCGGGGGCGCGTGGCGGGGACGTGGAGGAGGCGTTCGCCTACCTCCGCCTCTACTACCACCACGTCGCGCACGAGGACCTGCTGGAAAGGGACCCGGCCGACATCTGCGGCCCCGCGATGGCGCACCGGGCGCTCGGCGAGGAGCGGCCGCAGGGGCGCGCGAAGGTGCGCGTGTTCACGCCGACCCTGGAGGAGTACGGCTGGGACCCGGGGCACACCGTCGTCCAGGTCGTGACGGACGACATGCCGTTCCTGGTCGACTCGGTGACGATGGAGCTGACCCGGCACCAGCTCGCCACGCACCTGATCGTCCACCCGCTGCTGGGTGTGGACCGCGACGTCGCGGGCCATCTGAAGGCGTTCCGCGGCAAGCTCGACAGCGACGAGGACGTCGACGAGTCGTGGATGCACATCGAGGTGGACCGCACCAGCGACCGGACCGTCCTGGACGAGCTGGAGAAGGACCTGGTCCGCGTCCTGCAGGACGTCCGGGTCGCCGTCGAGGACGAGCCGAAGATGCGCGCCCGCGCCCACGAGATCGCGACCGGGATCCAGGAGTCGCCCCCGCCACTGCCGGAGAAGGAGCTCGCCGAAGGCGTCGAGCTGCTCGACTGGCTGGCCGACGGGCACTTCACCTTCCTCGGCTACCGCGACTACACGCTCACCGGCGACGGGGCGGCGCTGCGTCCCGAACCGGGCACCGGTTTCGGCATGCTGCGCGGCGACAAGCGCGAGTCCGACAGCTTCGCCGCGCTGCCGCCCGAGGTCCGGGAGAAGGCGACGGAGAAGCGCCTGCTCGTGCTGACCAAGGCGAACTCGCGCTCCACCGTCCACCGCCCCCTGTACCTGGACTACATCGGGGTGAAGAAGTTCGACGAGAACGGCGAGGTGACCGGGGAGCGCCGGTTCCTCGGCCTGTTCACGCACGTCGCCTACAGCGAGTCGATCGCGCACGTCCCCGTCCTGAAGCCCAAGGTGGACGAGGTGCTGGAGCGCGCCGGGTTCACCCCCGACAGCTACGACGGCCAGGACCTCATCGAGATCCTGGAGAGCTACCCGCGCGACGAGATGTTCCAGATCTCGGTGGACGACCTGCTGAAGATCTCCCTCGGTGTGCTCCGGCTGCGCGAGCGCCGCCAGCTGAAGCTGTTCCTCCGCAAGGACCTGTACGGGCGCTTCATGTCCTGCATGGTCTACCTGCCGCGCGACCGCTACACCACCAAGGTCCGGCTGCGCATCCAGGACCTGCTGAAGACGGCCTTCGAAGGCGTCAGCGTCGACTACAGCGCGAACGTGACCGAGTCGATCCTGGCCCGGCTGCACGTCGTCGTCCGCGGCGAGCGCGGCCGCCCGCTGCCGGACATCGACGTCTCGGAACTGGAGGAGCGGCTCGCGAACGCCACCCGCTCCTGGGAGGACGACCTCGGCGACGCGATCGTCGAGCAGTGCGGCGAGGAACGTTCCGGAACCCTCGGCCGCACGTTCGGCGAGGCGTTCCCCGAGGGGTACAAGGCCGACTTCCCGGCCCGCACCGCGGTGGCCGACCTGCGCCGCCTCGACGAGCTCACCGAGGACGTCGACACCTCGATCAACCTCTACGAGCCGTACAGCGCCGAGCCCGGCGAGCGGCGGCTGAAGATCTACCGGCTGGGCGAGCCGATCTCGCTGTCCCGGGTGCTGCCACTGCTGCAGAACATGGGCGTCGAGGTCATCGACGAGCGGCCCTACGAGATCATCACCTCCGACGGCCGCCGGTTCTGGATCTACGACCTGGGGCTGCGGTACCTGCCGCCCGCGAAGGTCCCCGAAGAGGCCATCAAGGACCTCTTCCAGGACGCGTTCACCGCGCTGTGGCGCGGCGAGATCGAGAACGACGGCTTCAACGCAATGGTCCTGCACGTCGGGCTGACCTGGCGCGAAGCGATGATCATGCGCGCCTACGCCCTGTACCTGCGGCAGACCGGCACCACCTTCTCCAAGCGGTACGTCGAGCAGGTGCTGCTGCGCAACGCCTCGATCACCCGGCTGATCGTCCGGCTCTGGGAGAGCCGCCTCGACCCGTCCCTGCAGGGCGGCGAGGAGGAGCGCAGCCTCGGCATCACCGAGGAGATCCAGGGCAAGCTGGACGAGGTCGCGAGCCTCGACGAGGACCGCATCCTGCGCGCCTACCTGGCGCTCGTCCAGGCGACCCTGCGCACGAACCACTACCAGGGCAAGCCGTACCTGGCGATGAAGTTCGACCCGGAGGGCATCCCCGACCTGCCGCTGCCGCGGCCCATGTACGAGGTCTTCGTGTACTCGCCGAGGGTCGAGGGCGTCCACCTGCGGTTCGGGACGGTCGCGCGCGGCGGGCTGCGCTGGTCCGACCGCCGCGAGGACTTCCGCACCGAGATCCTCGGCCTGGCCAAGGCGCAGGCGGTGAAGAACACCGTCATCGTCCCGGCGGGCGCGAAGGGCGGATTCGTCGGCAAGCAGCTGCCCGACCCGGCCGTGGACCGCGAGGCCTGGCAGCAGGCCGGCATCGCCTGCTACAAGGACTTCATCTCCGGCCTGCTCGACCTCACCGACAACCTCGTGGACGGCAAGGTCGTCCCGCCGCCGAACGTCGTCCGCCACGACGGCGACGACACCTACCTGGTCGTCGCCGCCGACAAGGGCACCGCGACGTTCTCCGACATCGCCAACGGCGTCGCCGCCGACTACGGGTACTGGCTCGGCGACGCGTTCGCGTCCGGCGGCTCCGTCGGCTACGACCACAAGGGCATGGGCATCACCGCCCGCGGCGCCTGGGAATCGGTCAAGTACCACTTCCGCGCGCTCGGCAAGGACATCCAGAACGAGGACTTCACCGCCGTCGGCATCGGCGACATGTCCGGCGACGTGTTCGGCAACGGGATGCTCCTGTCGGAGCACACGCGGCTCATCGCCGCGTTCGACCACCGGCACATCTTCGTCGACCCGGACCCGGACGCCGCATCCTCGTTCGCCGAGCGCCGCCGCCTGTTCGAGCTGCCGCGCAGCAGCTGGGGCGACTACGACACCTCGCTGATCTCCAAGGGCGGCGGCGTGTTCCCCCGCACCGTCAAGTCCATCAAGGTCACCCCGCAGATCCGGGCGGTGCTCGGGATCCCGGATGGGGTGAAGGCCCTCACTCCGTTCGAGCTGATGCGGAGCATCCTCAAGGCGCCCGTCGACCTGCTGTGGAACGGCGGCATCGGCACCTACGTCAAGTCGTCCATCGAGAACAACGCCGACGTCGGCGACAAGGCCAACGACCTCGTCCGGGTGGACGGCGCCGAACTGCGCTGCAAGGCCGTCGGCGAGGGCGGCAACCTCGGCGTGACCCAGCTCGGCCGCATCGAGTTCGCCCGCGGCGGCGGGCTGATCAACACCGACTTCATCGACAACTCCGCCGGCGTCGACACCTCCGACCACGAGGTCAACATCAAGATCCTGCTCGACCAGGTGGTGCGGGACGGCGAGCTGACCGGCAAGCAGCGCGACGGCCTGCTCTACGACATGACCGAGGAGGTCGGGCGGCTCGTCCTGCGCGACAACTACGCGCAGAACGTGGTGCTCGCCGCGTCCCGCGCGCAGGCGTCCGCGATGCTGCACGTCCACGCCCGGTACATGCGCAAGCTGGAGCGCGACGGCCGGCTGAAGCGGCGCCTGGAGGCCCTGCCGGACGACAAGGCGCTCGCCGAGCGGCGGCAGTCCGGGCTGGGGCTGACCAGCCCCGAGTTCTCCGTCCTGCTCGCCTACGCCAAGCTCACGCTGGACGCCGAGCTCGTCGCCTCCGACCTCGCCGCCGACCCCTACCTGGAGTCGTGGCTGGTCGAGTACTTCCCGACGCCGCTGCGCGCGCGGTTCCGCGCGTACATGGACCGGCACCCGCTGCGCCGCGAGATCATCACGACCGCCGTGGTGAACGACCTGGTCAACGTGAGCGGCTCCACGTTCGTGTTCCGGATGAACGAGGAGACGGGCGCGTCGTCGTCCGACATCGCCCGCGCCTACCTCGTCGCCCGCGACGTGTTCCAGATGCCGCGCTTCTGGGGCTCGGTGGAGAGCCTGTCGCACCAGGTCGAGGAGTCAACGCAGGTCGCGATGCTGCTTGAGGCGCGCAAGCTGACCGAGCGCGGCGCCCGCTGGCTGCTCCACAACCGGCGGCCCCCGTTCGACATCCAGGAGACGATCGACTTCTTCAGCGGCGGCGCGGCCACGCTGAGCGCGCACCTGTCGAAGCTCCTGGTCGGCCTGGACCTCGCCGCGTTCGAGCAGCGCCGGGACGGCTTCGCCGAGCGGGGCGTCCCCGACGAACTGGCCGAGCAGTGCGCGACGTTCGTCACCGCCTACTCCACCTTCGACCTGGTCGGCATCGCGCACGACACGGGACGCCCGGTGGAGGAGGTCGCCGAGGTCTACTTCGACCTCGCGGACCGCCTCCAGTTGTCCCGGCTCCGCGAGCGCATCATCGCACTGCCCCGGGACGACAAATGGCGTTCGATGGCCCGCTCCGCGCTCCGCGACGACCTGTACGCGGCGCACGCGGCCCTCACCCGCGACGTCCTCGTCACCAGCGAGCCGGGCGGGGACCCCGAGGAGCGCCTGATCCGCTGGGCGGAGAAGAACAAGCCGGCCGTCCAGCGCGCCCAGCAGACGCTCAGCGAAATCTGGGAGAGCGACAGCTTCGACCTGGCCACCCTCTCCGTGGCCCTGGGCGCAATCCGCACCCTGGTCACCGCAAGCTCGCTCTAACTCCCAGGGGGCGACCCCCTGGAACCCCCGTTACGGGCGGAAGACCGTTTCCCGATCCGCTGGCGCGTCTCGTGAAACGGCCTCCCGCCCGGCGGGCCGTGCGGCCTCCGGGCGCAGAGCGCCCTCCGGCCACCCGACCCGTGAGCGTGGCTGGGGTTGAAACACCACCGGATGCCGGGGTGGCCCTGCCGCAGCGGTCAGAAGAGCGGGGCGGCCCGGCATCCGGCGGAGATCAGGAGCCGTGGGCGGTGACGGCCTTGCGGTACATGCCGCTGATCGTGGCGCGGCCCTTGGGCGGAACGGTGGCGAGGTACTGCACGAGGACGGTCGTGTCCATGCGCGTCCTGGCGACCTTGGCCGGGGCCAGCCCGACGAGGTCGCCGCTCACGGTCAGCCTGCCCTGGCGGGTCGCCGAGTACGCCTCGGTCTGCTTGAGGACGTACCAGACGAGCGCGCCGCGGTCCTTGGTGCGCAGCGCGTAGACCTTGTACGCCGCGGGTGAGAAGCGCGACGACAGGGTGACGCCCCGCCCGGCCAGGGTCTGCTCGCCCTGCTTCAGCGCCTTGTAGGTCTCCGTGGTCTTCGCCCCGTCCGCCAGCAGGGACGCGCCGGACGCGCGGGGCCCGTCTGTGAGCAGCGACGCGTGCGCCTGCGGCAGCCTTGCGGGCGCGACGGCGAGCCCCTTCACGTTGGGGCCGACGGGCGTGGCGAACCCGGTCGGGTCGAGCGCCACCCGGCCGAGCGCGTTCTCGGACGGGTACGGGTCGGAGGCCAGTAACCAGGGCGCCCCCTGCCCGGCCTGCGTGAACAGCAGCGCGTGCCGCTGCGCCGCCTTGCCCTTGCCGCTGACGGTGTCGGCCGCGAACCAGTGCGGGTAGCCGGTCAGCCGCGGGATGTAGAAGGTCGTGTTCGTGAACGCCAGCTTCGGCGGGCGCTGCCGGACGGCCCGCCGGAGCCTGAGCGCGGCGACGTCCATGGACAGCTGCGGCTCGGTCTCCACCGAGCGCAGCGCCTTCCCGCTGAACCTGCGTCCCGCCCGGTTCGCCCCGGTGGCGAAGGACGTGAGCACCTGCTGCGCCTGCGCCTTGGTGAGCGCGGGCGCCCCCGGCGCCCTCCCCGCGGCGGCGGACGTGGCGTGACCGGAGCAGCCGGCGCTCAGGGCGCCGGCGAGCAGGCCGGGAATGAGGATCGGAACAAGAGTGCGTACGGTCATGAGGCCCCCCGAATGGCGACGGTGATCCGGACCACCCGGCATCCTCGCAGAGTGACCGCACAGTCACTCTATGAACACGAAAGTAGGCAGGAAAAAGCTCGGGGGCCGCCCGGGGGCGTCATGGGGTCAGGCGCTCTCCTGCTGGCGCAGCCAGCGGATCTCGGCCTCGATGAACTCGTCGATGTCGCCGTCCAGGACCGCGGTGGGGTTGCCGACCTCGATGCCGGTGCGCAGGTCCTTGACCAGCTGGAACGGGTGCAGGACGTAGTTGCGGATCTGCGTGCCCCAGCTCGTGGTGCCCTCACCGCGCAGCTCGGAGAGCTTCGCCGCCTCCTCCTGCCGCTTGCGCTCCAGCAGCTTGGCCTGCAGGACGTTCATCGCCGTGGCCTTGTTCTGCAACTGGCTGCGCTCGTTCTGGCAGGACACGACGATCCCGCTCGGGAGGTGCGTGATCCGCACCGCGGAGTCAGTGGTGTTGACGCCCTGCCCGCCCGGCCCCGACGACCGGTACACGTCCACGCGCAGATCGCTCTCGTCGATGTCGACGTGATCGCTCTGCTCGACCACCGGGACGACGTCCAGGCCGGCGAACGACGTCTGCCGCCGGCCCTGGTTGTCGAACGGGGAGATCCGGACCAGTCGGTGCGTGCCGTGCTCGCCGCGCAGCGTCCCGTAGGCGTAGGGGGCCTTCACGGTGAACGTGGTCGACTTGATCCCGGCCTCTTCGGCGTAGGACGTGTCGTAGATCTCCGTCGAGTAGCCGTGCCGCTCGGCCCAGCGCAGGTACATCCGCTGGAGCCGCTCGGCCCAGTCGGCCGCGTCCACCCCGCCGGCCTGCGCGTTGATGGTGACCAGTGCCTCGCGGGCGTCGTACTCGCCCGCCATGAGCGTGCGCACCTCGAGCTGCTGGACCGCCTTGTGCAGCGCCGCCAGCTCGCCGTCGGCCTCCGTACGCGTGTCGGCGTCGTCCATCTCCTGGGCGAGCTCGTACAGCGTGGCGGTGTCGTCGAGGCGCTGCCGCAGGCCCTCGACCCGGCCCAGCTCGCTCTCCAGGTACGACAGGCGGCGCGTGACCGTCTGGGCGCGCTCCTGGTCGTTCCACAGTTCGGGGTCGGCCGACTGCTCGCGCAGCTCGGCGATGTCACGCCGCATGCTGTCGAGGTCCAGCACCTGTTCGATGCCGGCGAGGGTCGAGCCGAGCTCCTTGAGCTGCTCTTCGGGTTCGATGCCTGCCACGGTCCGAGCTTATCGCCGTCCCGGCACTGCTTATCGCGTTATGGCAGGCGCCCGGTCGTCCGGCCAATATCATGCAGTGGCAGAATCACGGGCCGAGGAGGCCGGCCTAGAGAGGCCGGCGTGGTCATTCGGTCCAGGGGACGGGTCTTTGCACAGCTTCCTGCGGGTGGTCGCGGCCGGGGTGCTGCTCACCCTGCTCGCCGCCGCGGGCTGCGCCGAGGGCAGGACGGAGGCGCGGCCGACCGCCGGCGTGCCCGAGACGTCCCCGCCGGCGCCGGTGCCGCTGACCCCGCAGGTCGCGGAGAGCGCGTTCCGTGCCTATGTCACCGACGAGGACGTGGCCAGGTCCGCCGGCGACGAGCGGCTCGCGCTGACGTGGACGTCCGACGGCCAGTCCCAGCTCACCGCGGCGGAGTTCCGCAAGGCCGCTTACGACGGTGACCCTGTGCAGCGTTTCGTCTACGGCAAGCCAAAGCTGTACGTGCCGAAGCTGAAGGACGCCGCCTATCCGCAGTGGTTCGTGGTGTCGGTCGACCGTTCGGTCCTGGGGAAGGACAAGAGCAAGCGCAGGACGCTGATGGGCTTCATCTTGCGCGGGCCGTCCGACCACTGGAAGCTCACGCTCGCCACCCTCCTCCAGGAGAAGGCCAAGGAGCCGAAGGTCGCGATCGACGCCGACGGCTATGCCACGGCGCTGAGCACGGACGACCCGTCGATGCTGATCCGTCCCCGCGACGTCGGCGGGATCCAGGCGACGATCGCCGCGGAGGGGCCCCGCAGCGTCGCCGCGAAGGTGATGAAGTCCAGCGCCGTCACCACCGGCTTCTACCAGGACGCCAAGCGCGACAGGAAGAAGGCCAAGAAGAAGGACCTCACGCTCCAGGTCGTTTACACCGCGACGCCATTCCCCTACTTCGGGTTGCGGACCGAACACGGAGGCGGACTGGTCATCTACTCGCTGTTCCGTAACACCTCACTGGTCGCCAAGGACCCGGACACACCGAAGCCGGAGATCCCTCAAGAGGCGGAGCATCTGCTCGACGGGACCGTCGAGGGCAACGAGGTCGACACCACGGCCACCCTTCACTTCGCCGCGTACGACCCGCCGAAGGCCAAGAAGAACGCGACGCAGCCGAAGGCGCACATGATCGCCGACGACGGCGCGGTGACCAAGGCGGCCACCCCGCCGGTGAAGAAGCAGCCGTAGGGCGGGGGAGCGGCCGTACGGCTCAGCCGTAGACGCGCTGCAGGACGAGCGCCGCGAACAGCAGCGCGACGAGGACCGCCAGGACGAGGGCGGGCGGCACGGACGAGCCGTGGCGGTGCAGCTCTGACCGGGCCTCCCGGCAGGTGGGGCAGCGCCCCTCCACCACCGGGTTCGAGCACCGGGCGCAGATCAGATGTTCGCAGCTCATGTCGTGGGCCCCAATCTCCGACAACGGCACGCGGTCCGTGCGGGAAGCGTCGGCCTGTCTGGTCGTTCGTCCGGCTATTAGGTATCTTTCGCCATCATCCAGCGTAGCCGGACTGTATGGTCGTTCCGGCAAGTCCGGGAGCTTGAAGGTATGAAACGGCCGGACGTCGGGAGACGGTTCACATGGCACTGATCGGACGTCACACACAGATCGGGCGCACCGTCCGCCCCGGGCGCCCGTACCGCGCCGAGTGGGACGAGGTGGTCGCCTCTCCCCTCTACACTGCTCGAAGGCTCCGCGTCCCACCTGGCCGCGAAGCCGGGCGGCGCAGGCAAGAGGCCACGGAAGCGTCCGTGGCCGCGGGCCGGCCCGCTCCCCAACCCCTACAGCGAACCGCCGTGATGCAGCCGTGATCCACTTCGACAACGTCACCAAGGTCTACCCGAGCCAGAACCGGCCCGCCCTGCAGCATGTGAACGTCGCCATCGAGAAGGGCGAGTTCCTGTTCCTGGTCGGTCCGTCCGGCTCCGGTAAGTCGACCTTCCTGCGCCTCGTCCTGAAGGAGGAGCGTCCTTCCCAGGGTCACGTGCACGTGGCGGGCAAGGACCTGAGCAGGCTGAGCAACTGGAAGGTGCCGCACCTGCGCCGCCGGATCGGCTGCGTCTTCCAGGACTTCCGCCTCCTGCCCAACAAGAACGTCTTCGAGAACGTCGCGTTCGCCCTCGAGGTGATCGGCAAGCCGCGGCGGTTCATCGGCAAGGTCGTCCCCGAGGTCATCGACCTCGTCGGCCTGGAGGGCAAGGCCCACCGGATGCCGGACGAGCTGTCCGGCGGCGAGCAGCAGCGCGTCGCGATCGCGCGGGCGTTCGTCAACCGGCCGATGATCCTGCTGGCGGACGAGCCGACGGGCAACATCGACCCCGCAACCTCGATCGGCATCATGAAGGTGCTGGACCGGATCAACCGGACCGGCACCACCGTCGTCATGGCCACCCACGACGCCGCCATCGTCGACGCGTTCCGCAAGCGCGTCGTCGAGCTGGAGGACGGCCGGGTCGTCCGCGACCAGTCGCGCGGCGTGTACGGCCAGGCGTACTGACATCTGAACCATCCACTCCCGCCGGGTCGTACGAAACCAGAGGACGTCCGGGAGGCGGGAGCCGCCCGCGCCGCACCGTGCGGCCGCCCCGGGCTCCCGGCGAAACCTAGGCGATCAAGGACAGCGAGGCATGCGCGTACAGTTCGTTCTCCAGGAGATCTGGATCGGTCTCCGCAGGAACATGACGATGACGATCTCCCTCGTCATCACCGTCGCCATCGCCATGGCGCTCTTCGGCACCGGGCTGCTCCTGCGGCAGCAGGTCACCGCGTCCAAGAGCTACTGGTACGACAAGATCGAAGTCTCGATCTTCCTGTGCGCCAAGACGAGCTCGAACCCCGTCTGCCAGAAGCAGGACGTCACCGACCAGCAGCGGCAGACGCTCAAGGCGCAGCTGGAAAAGATGCCGCAGGTCTCGAACGTCCAGTACGAGAACAAGCAGCAGGCGTACACCCGGTTCAAGGACCGCTTCTCCGGCTCGCCGGGCTTCGTGGAAAGCACCCGTGAGGGCGACATCCCCGACTCGTTCCGGGTGAAGCTGAAGAACCCGGAGGAGTACAAGGCGGTCGCCCAGGCGATGCTCAACCAGCCGGGCGTCGACTCGGTGATCAACGAGCAGGAGATCCTGAAGCGGTTCTTCCGGATCCTGAACGGCCTGCAGGTCGCCGCGCTGACGATCGCGCTGATCCAGGTGGTCGCGGCGGTGATGCTGGTCGGCAACACCGTCCGGCTGTCGGCGTTCAACCGGCGCCGGGAGACCGGCATCATGCGGCTGGTCGGCGCGTCCAACACCTATATCCAAATGCCGTTCATCCTGGAGGGCGCCATAGCCGGCCTGATCGGCGGGTTGTTCGCGTCCGTCCTGCTGGTGTTCAGCAAGAAACTCCTGGTCGACAGATTGGCGGGGGACGTCCAGCTCGTCAGTCAGCTCGGCTGGAGCGTGGTGATCCTCGTCATCATCGTGTCGATATGTTTCGGTGTGCTCCTCTGTGCCGTGTCTTCGTTCCTCACGCTGCGCAGATATCTGAGAATCTGACCCCTGACCGGATCCGGCACAACTGCCGGGTCCGGCCCCTCCGGCCGCCCTACACTTGCCCCATGCCCCCCTCCGTGCCGTCACCGAGCCCGTGTCGCCGCTGACAAGGCGGCCGGGTGGTGTGCTGCGCGGTGCCGCCGTCGCGGCGGCGATCGTCTGCGCGTACGGGATCGGGGTCGTCAGCGGCTCGGGCTCGGAGCGGCACGCCGCGGTCGCCGGCGGCGGCTCCGTCCTGGACGAGGCGGCGACGAAGATCGGCGGCCGTGCCGCCAGGCCGGCCGGGCGCGACGAGCTCGACCGTGCCGCCATCGAGGGCATGCTGCGCGGTCTCGGCGACAAGTGGGCGCACTACTACTCGGCTCGCGAATACGACGACGTCGAGGGACGCCTGACCGGCCGCTACAGCGGCGTGGGCCTCTGGTTGGGGAACGAGGACGGCGACTCCCGCGTGCTGGTCGCGAGCGTCCAGCCCGGCACCCCGGCGGCGCGCGTCGGCGTGCTGCCGGGGGACGTCATCACCGGCGTGGGGAACGCGTCCGTGACCGGCTGGGACATCTCCCGGGTCGCCCAGGCGCTGCGAGGACGTCCGGACGAGGCCGTCGAACTAACCGTGGACCGCGACCGTCGAACCATGCGGTTCCACCTTGTCCGCACGCCGGTCTCTGGAGGAGACGTCACCGTGACCGATCTCCCCGAGCGCGCGCGGATCATCCGGATCGGCGCGTTCACCCGCGGGACGGGACGGGAGGTCCGCGCGGCCGTGACCGGGGGCCGGCCGTCGGACCGTCCCAAGGGCGGTGTCCTGCTGGACCTGCGCGGCAACCCGGGCGGGCTGGTGGACGAGGCGGTCGAGACGGCGTCGGCGTTCCTGTCCGGCGGCCCGGTCGTGACGTACGAGCCGCGCGGCAGGCCCGTCCAGCGGCGGTCCGTCACCGAGCCGGGCGACGCGAAGACCCCGCTGGTCGTGCTGGTCGACGCCGGCACCGCCAGCGCCGCGGAGATCGTCGCGGGATCCCTGCGCGACCGCGACCGCGCGGTGATCGTAGGATCGCGTACGTACGGGAAGGGTTCGGTGCAGGAACCCCTCAGGCTCGCCGACGGGTCGGTCATCGAGCTGACCGTCGGTCGATACCGCACCCCGGGCGGCCGTAACCTCGACGGGGTCGGGATCGAACCGGACGTGGCGGTCTCGGCCGGCCGTCCCCCCAAGGTGGCCGAGCGGCGCGCCCGGACGGTGCTGCGCGGCCTGCACGCGACCATGCCGGGCTAGGGACGATGCCGGACTAGAGACGATGCCGGACCAGGAACGACACTGCCGGACCAGGACGACGACGCCGGACAAGGACTGAGGACGTGGCACGGGACACCGGGAAGAAGGACACCGGGCGCAAGCTCATCGCCCAGAACAAACGGGCCCGTTACGACTACCACATCGACGACACGTGGGAGGCGGGCATGGTGCTGATGGGCACCGAGGTCAAGGCGCTGCGCGCCGGCCGCGCCTCCCTCGCCGACGGTTTCGCGCACGTGCGGGACGGCGAGGTCTGGCTGGAGAACGTCCACATCCCCGAGTACACGCAGGGCACCTGGACGAACCACGCGCCCCGGCGGCGGCGCAAGCTGCTGTTGCACCGGCGCGAGATCCAGAAGATCATCGCCAAGTCGGAGGAGCCCGGCTGGACGCTGATCCCGCTCTCCCTGTACTTCAAGGACGGGAAGGCCAAGGTCGAGATCGGCCTGGCCCGTGGTAAGAAGACCTACGACAAGCGCCAGGCCATCGCCAAGCGGGAAGCCGACCGGGAGATGCAGAAGGCGGCGGCGGCCCGGTTCAGGAGACGGTGAAGGGTGTCGATGACGAACCGAGGCCGGAGGCGGGCCGGTGCCTGGGCCCGGAGGCCGCGCCTTTCGCGCGCACGGCGCCGGGCGGTCGCTCTGACGGCATGCGGCGCCCTTGTCGGGACCATGACGACCGGGTGCTGGGCGGAGCCGTCGGCGATGCCCGCCGTCCGTGACTTCCTCATCGCCTGGCAGGTCGGCAACTACGAGGCCGCGGCCGGGCGGACCGTCGGCACGGACCGCAAGCAGGTCGAGGACGCGCTCGGCCGCGTCCGGCAGCAGCTCGACGCCGCGTCCCTGCGGCTGTCCCTCGGCACCGAGGTCGAGGGCTCCGGCGTCGACCAGATCGTCAAGAAGGGCGACGAGGCCGACGCGCGCTTCACCGTGAAGATCGACCTGGGGGAGAACGGGCAGCCCTGGGAGTACCCCGGCCTGATGCACCTGCGCCGCGTCGGCGGCAAGTGGAAGGTCGTCTGGAGCCCGTCCATCGTCAACACGAAGCTGAAGCCGGGGCAGCGCCTCGCCGTGGTGACCGAGGTGCCGAAGCGCGCGTCGATCACCGACACGCAGGGCCGTTCCATGCTGCGCGAGACCGGCGTCTACAACGTCGGCGTGTTCCCCGGTCAGCTCGCCGACCCGCAGAAGACCCTGG
Source organism: Spirillospora sp. CA-128828 (assembly GCF_050945415.1). Classification (NCBI taxonomy): domain Bacteria; kingdom Bacillati; phylum Actinomycetota; class Actinomycetes; order Streptosporangiales; family Thermomonosporaceae; genus Spirillospora; species Spirillospora sp. CA-128828. The sequence goes on along the minus strand of NZ_CP191986.1, from coordinate 8,367,102 downwards.
ACCTGCTCGCCAAGCAGACCAAGATCGACGGTGGCCGCCGGCTGGACTCCGAACGGCTGCTCGGCCGCGTCCGGTCCGCCCCGCCGCAGACGTTCCTGCCGCTGCTGACGCTCCAGGTCCCCACGCACAACGCGCTGATCCAGCGGCTCACCCACGTCCCCGGGCTGCGGTTCCAGGGCGCCAGGGCGCCGATCGCGCCCGCGTACGCGCCCGAGCTGATCGGCAACCTCGGGCCCGCCACCGCCGACCGGCTCCAGCAGGTCGGCGCCCCCTACCAGCCGGGCGACACGATCGGCGTCAGCGGCATCCAGCTGCTGCAGCAGCGCCGGCTCGCCGGGACCCCCACCGTCCGGGTCGTGGCGCAGGACGAGTCGGGCAAGAACACCGAGGAGCTCCGCTCCTGGCCGGGCCTGGACCCGCAGGAGGTCCAGACGACCCTCGACCCGTCCTACCAGCGGCGGGCCGACAGCGCACTGCAGGGCCTGCAGCAGCCGGCGTCCCTGGTGGCCGTGCGTCCGAGCACCGGTGAGGTGCTGGCCGTCGCCAACCACGGGACGGGCGGCCGGAACCTCGCCTTCGAAGGCCACTACCCGCCCGGCCTGACGTTCGGGATCGTGTCGGCTGAGGCCCTGTTCTCCCAGGCCGGCATGAAGCAGTCCGACAAGACCGCCTGCCCCGGCAGCGTGACCGTCGGCGGGAAGACGTTCACCAACAAGGGGCGCGCCGACGGCAGCTTCGCCAACGCCTTCGCCGCGTCCTGCAAGACGACCCTCGCGCAGTTGAGCAGCAAGCTGGACGGGCAGTCCCTCGTCCGCGAGGCGGGACAGCTCGGCATCGGCAAGAACTGGGGCCTGGTCGTACCCGCGTTCACCGGCTCGGTGCCGGCCCCCGCCAACGACGGCGACAAGGCCGCCGCCATGGTCGGCGAGGGCGGCGTCCAGGTCAGCCCCCTCGCCATGGCCCTCGTCGCCGCCGCCGCGCAGAACGGCACCTGGAAGCCCCCGTACGTCCTCAAGGACATCAACAAGACCGTCCAGGCACCGCCGCCCCAGAACCTTCAGCCCGAGTCCATCTCGAACCTCAAGAAGGTCCTCAGCCGCACCGCGTCCCGCGGCAACGCCCGCGGCGCCCGCGTCTCCGGCGACGTCGTCGGCGTCGCCGCCCTCGCCACCTACGCGGAGGGCAAGACCGTCTCCTGGTTCGTCGGCTCCAGCGGCGACCGCGCCTTCGCCATCGCCGTCGAGGGCCCCGTGAACACCCCCCAGATCGCCGCGAAGTTCCTGGGCGGATAGGCCGTCCCCGGTTTTGTGAGCTCTTTACGGACGGGACGCAACCATCCGGCGCCTCCCCGGCGTCTTTACGGGTGACTGAGACACCGCTGGGGGGTTGCGGACTCAGTCGCCGTGATGAGACCAGAGCCTCGTCTCGGGGGAGGCTCTGCCGTCCGGACCGGCCCGACCCTGCCGGTCGACCCCGGTGGGCGTGACACCGCTCATGCCCACCGGGGTTCACGCGTGCTCGGAGGGAATCACGTTGCCTACCCACGCGTTATCCTTGTAACGTCATCGTGCGGACGTCCCCGGACGCCCGTTTTGACAACTGAACATGGGGGTGACCGGCTTCGACTTCGGTCGTTCGAGCCAGGGGAAGCGGGTCGAGGGTTGCTGTCGTGACCTCGTAAATCCTGTGACAGCAAACCAATAACTGCCAACAAGAAGCAGTCCGAGTTCGCCCTCGCCGCCTGAGCGAGGAGTGAACTCTGTCAGCCCGGGAGCGTCTCCGACCCGGGGTCTGGCATCGTAAGGAGACTCCACCTACCGGCCCGGTCGCGGGACCGGTAGGGACAACAAACAGCGACTGAGCCCGTCGGCGACACGCCTGCGTGAGCGCCGGGACTGAGAAAACGCCAAGCAGGCTGCACCCGGAGAAGCCCTGACCCATCACCGAAGGACGCGGGTTCGATTCCCGCCACCTCCACCCAAGCGTCGTTACTCGAACACCCGCCGGCCAGCGCGGTAGCGAGCAACGTCGAGGACGATGACTCGTCGCAGACGGCGGCGGCACTGCCCGAACGGGCGGGGCCGCCGCCGTTCTGCTGTGTGCCCCTGTGCGCGTTGATGACGGGCGCGAACGGTTCGGTCGGCTCGTCGCCCGTGACCCGTGGTCCGGCCTCGTCTGCATCCACGTAGAGCCGCGTGAACAGCGCTTGATTCAGGACGCGACGAGCGCGTTCACTCGCCAGCCGGTACAGCTCTTCCGGCTGTGTGAGGAGTTCTAGCACCATGCCGAGAGCCGCTCGTCCGGCGTCGAGGTCGGGCCGCTCGGTTTGCTCAAGTTGCCGTTGCAGTCGTGCGCGCTCGTCCCGCACACGGCGGAGACGCTCAGCGATCTTGTCTCTCGGCCACTCGGGATCGCCCACCAGGTCGAGGTACTGGTCTTCCTGGTGATCGAGCTTGGCCACCTGCTTCTTAATCGCGTCGCGCCGCTCCTCGTTGACCTCAGAATCGGACGCAACGGCGAGATCCATGGCAGCCGTGCTGCGCTCCCGCATACCAGCGGGGAGGGCGATCGACGCGTAATACTGCTCAACGGCCGTCTCAACGGCCGGTACGGGCAGATACGGAAGGTCGCAGGTGTGCCTCTGCCGTCCACGGCAGATGTAGTAGAAGTACAGATCACCGCGCTTGCCCTTACCTCGCATGATCATGAGACGCCGACCGCACCGTGGGCACCACAGAGTGCCCTTCAGGTAGTGGTGATGGACGCGGGCGCGCGTACCGCCGCCGCGCTGGCTGTCCATGACCTCTTGAACGCGGTCGAAGAGTTCTTGCGTGACCAGTGGTTCGTGACGTCCCAGGAACTCCTGTCCCTTGTGCGTGACGTAGCCGAGGTAATAGCGGGATCGGAGCATCACGCCGAGTTTGGCTATCGAGATCGGGCCGCCGGCCGGCTTGCGCTTCTCAGGTCGTGTCTTCAGTCCGGCGTCTGTCAGGACCTCGATGAGTTCATGGAAGCCGTAGGTACCGGTGGCATACAGCTCAAAGGCCATGCGGACGAGGGGACCGCGGACGGAATCGATCACGACCGTGCGGACTTCCCGGCCATCGATCTTCTCTCGGACGTTCAGATAACCGATGGGGGCACGCCCCACCGAACCGCCGCGCGCCACCTTCTGCGACATCTTGTAACTGATGTCAGCGCCGGACGACTGCGACTGATACTCGTTGACGGCATCGATCACGGAAGCGACGAGGTTCCCGACTGCTGTGTCTTCCGTGTAATCCATGACCGACACGAGGACGGCGCCGGCTTCCCGGAGATCGCGCTTGGTAATCGCGGCATCGATCCCGTTGCGGTGCATGCGGGAGCGCGCGTAGACGATCACATAATCGACGTCCCGCTCAGCTTTGATTCGGGCCATCATCCGTTGGAAGGCCGGTCGCCCTTCGACCGTGGTCGCGCTACGTCCGGGCTCTACGTACTCGTCGATGACGTCAGCGACGAGTTCCGCCGCGCGCCGAGTGCCGGCCTCACGCTGAGCGGGAAGAGAGATCCCTTCAGGGTCGTAATCGGTGTCGACCTGGCCTCGTGTGGAGACGCGCAGATAGAGGACGGCACGCTTTCGCTGTCCTGCCTGCTCATGATCCTGCGGGGGCATTACCGCCTCACCTCCCCTGCCGAGAGCCGACTCTTCAGTTCCGAGATCTCCTCGTCGGACAGGCCGTGATCCGTGCGGAGGATGTCATCAAGGTCGGGGTAGGGGTAACCGGCGAGCGTGAAGAGCCTGGCCAGGGAGAGGCTCAGCGCTTCCGCGATGAGTGCCAGCGTTACCGGAGACGGACGGCTGATCTCGTCGTGCAACAGGCGGTTGACCATGGAGACGGACGTGTCCGTGATCCTCGCCAACTCTCGCAATCCGCACCCTGCAAGGCGCCGTTGCTGGTCGAGGTAGCTGCCCAGCGATTCCTTCGCGGGCGCGGTGTCTGCCACCGGTCCACCTCCTCCATGAACAGGCTGTGCGGCTCAGGAGCCAAGCTACACAGCCTGTTCCGATATCGGAACACCTTTGCAGAGTTCAGCTATCAGGGATCGTGAGCGCTCCCGTTGCCGTCATCGTGAGCCCGACCCTGCCGGGTCTCGGCCAACTCCTGAGCGATGATCAGAAGTGCTTGCATGATGAGTTCCTCGTCGATCGGGGTTCGGTGTTTTCCGCGCACGCGAACGTTGTGGAGTCTTCCTCGTCGAGGTTGGCTCGTTGGGCGATCACCTCCCCTCGTGACTACCGTGTGTTACGAGTGACGGTCGCTGGTTCGTGCACGTGCAATGTGCATCCACGTCCCTTACGTGCAGACGCGCGTGGGAGTGCACGTGCACAACCCCCCGTGCACGACTACGGAACGTCGTCACGCTTCGAGTGGATCGCGCGCCAGCGTCCCCGGCTGACCTGAACGGCGCGCCCCGAGTTGGCGAGCCCGTTGAGCTGGTAGTAGACCCACCTCCGGCTCTTGCCACTCGCCTGGATAAGGAGGGGCACCGGAATCCCCTCGTCGGGCGCGGTCACCACCAAGGACCAGAGGGCCGCTTCTGGGCTCTCACCGGACTCCGATCCGTCGAGGGATGCGGATTCGTCGAGGGGGGTCTCAGACGCGTCCGCGCTCACGAGGGTCGTGGCCTCCTCGGGTGCCTGTCGAGAGACCTCGTCGAGTGTCGGTCGTCCTTCCGCGTGCTTCTGCGCGGCTTCGCTCACGGCCTGGTCGCTGAGCAGGAACGCGCGGGCGCGACGAGGGATGTCGTGTTCCGGGGCGGACAGCAGGAACTTGCCGGGGGCGTTGAGGGTGTGAGCGTGCCATCCGGCGCTGAGCATTCCCTGTCCGAGGATGAGGTCGACGTCCTTACGCTCCCGGACGCGGAAGCTCATGCGGACGTCCATCTGAGAGCGAACCGCGCCCTTGCCCATGGCTTTCTGAGTGGGGCGTTGCGTCGCAGCGATGAGAGTCACGGCGACGGCTCGTCCGCGTCGAGCAATCGAGTCGGTGAACGTGGCCGCTTCCGGTGCGTCATCGGCAAGTTCGGCGTACTCGTCGATGACGATCACGAGCGCGGGCATTTGTGGGGACGGGTCCCAAACGCGCCGGCCAGTCGAAGCGAGGTGATCCGCACGTGCCTCAAGAATCGCCACCGCATCGCGCAAAAGTGCGTGGGCTTGCTCCGGTGTGGTGGCGAGTCGATCGATGCACGGTGCCCACGGCTGGAGTTCCATGCCGCGCTTGAGGTCGATGGCCCAGATGACCACGTCTCCGCAGGCGGACAGGTTGCCCATGAGGACGTTGATGCCGCCGCTCTTGCCCGATCCCGCGATGCCTCCGATGAGGGCATGCCGACGCAGAAGGAGGACACGTGCGGGTGCGGCATCCTCGAATGGGCCGAGGTCGATCGGTTCCGTGATTGTCGCGACGGACGGTCCAGGCCACGCAATGGCGTTGGCGTGCGGGTCGATGTTGAGTACCCGCAACTCGAAGCGGTTCGCCCTGTCGTCACGGGTCGGGTAGACACGGACGGCACCTCTGAACGTCCCGAGTGCGGATTCGAGCGCCGGAATCTTGCCGATCGCGTCTTGGATCGTCTGGCCGCGTGCCAGGCCGAAGCGGGCACGCCATCCCCATACGTCCACCACGGCGGACATGACGCGAGAGCCCGCCAGCCCGACCGATTGGGAGATTTCTGGCCACGCGGCAAGCGTGCGCTCGACGCGAACGCGGGCGCGCCGGCGTCGGTGCACCCACCACGGCACGGACAGGACGGGTGTTCCGACGAGGATGATTTGCGGTAGCGGCCGGTAGGTCACGCCGATCGCCGTTGCTGCGGCCAGCCATCCTCCGGCGCTCAGCGCGACGGTTGCCGCGTACAGACGCTCGATCCGGAGTGCCAGGCCGACGCGGTCACCTACGAGGGTAAGAGCCGACGCGGACACCATGGCCGTGACGAGGATGCCGATCCACCATCCGGGATGCGACAGGTGGAGGGTCAGGGACGCGGCGACGAGGACGAGGGCCAGCGCGATCGGCCCGATTTCGGAGCGGTAGCGCCGGAGTCCCCGGGCGATGATGACGGCTGCGAGATCGGGCACCGGTCCGTTGGAGTCGATGACCACCATGGGCTGTAGCCCGTTGCGGCGCATGCGGCGCGCGTGGCGCTTCATCTGCTGGTTCCTCATGCGCGCCCCTCTGTGTCGTATCCCTGGGCGTGTAGCTCGTCGCGCAGGTACGAGAGCGGGTCGGGTTCCCCGTCGTGGTGTGCGTTGAGGGTGGCGCGTGCGGCGGCTGCGAGGTTGGCGCGGTGTATGCGGGTGTCGCGCAACGCGTCGCTAAGGCGCGCGATCTCTGCGGCCAGTGCGGGGATGGTGTCGAGGGCGTTGTCGAGGTTCCTGCGGAGGATGGCGGGAAGCGACTCGTCGGGCCATGTGTTGGCGATGATGCGGCGTGCTGTGCGGCTGCGGTTGGTGGCCTCCTGAAGGTCAATCCTCGGGTGGTACGGCGAGTTGGTCACTAGGCATCCCCTCCTTCGGTTGGGGGCGTTGGAGTGTCCGGTTGTGTCGTCAGTGCTGGTCGGTGCTGAGCCACTCGACGATCGCGGCCACCAGGTGGCGGATCTCCGGTGCGGCGCTGGTGGCGGCAAGGAAGAACCCGAACAACAGGCAGATGACCGCGTGCCAGACGCGCAAGCCCATGTAGCGCCACGCCACGTACGCGACCGCGCCGAGAATGGCGACGAGCGGGATCGAAACGTTCATACGTGCATCACCTCCTTTCCTTGCTTGCGAGCGGGGATCTCAGGTCACGCCGTTACGAGGGGTCGGTGTCTTTGGACCCGTCCGGGTCGTTGAGTTGCCGGCGTAGTTCGGTCGCCTTGGGGGTGCTGATCCTCAGTGACGTCCGAAGCGCGTCACGGGTGATGGGACGACCGTGCATCTGTCGGTACTGGGCATCGGCGAACCGGGCCGCATCCATGAGTTCCTCGTCGGTACGGCGCGGGGGACGCCGTACCCGTCGCTTCGGATGAGGGGAGGGGGCGTCCTCCCCGCCGCCCTTCGGTCCGTCCCCGGCAAGAGGCGGCGCGTCGATCCGGCTGCGGAGGGCGTGAAGGTGTGCGGTGAGTCCGAGGACGGCAGCGGGTACGGCACCGACGAGGACGACGATCGGCCATGAGAGGTCGAGCAGTCCGGCCCCTATCGCGTGGTACGCAGCATTTCCGGTGATGCTCATCGCGATCGCGCCGAGAGCGTTCGTCCGGGCGAATCGGCGCGCGGCGGCCGAACGGGTCGTGCTGGCCAGCCACACGCGCGCCGAGGTCATGGCGTGCGCGTCGATGGTGATCGGCAAGAGCCATGCCAGCCGTACGGGCCAGCCGGCAACGGTGGCCAGCCCGTACAGACCGGTGAAGCTGGCGACCGCAGCCGAGACGGCCGCGATCGTCATACCGATCATCACCCACCAGTCCCGTACCGGATCGTCCTCGTCGGGGACGGATTCCGGTACGAGGGTCGGGTGCGCATCGGTCGCGGACATGGGACCGTCCTTTCAGATTCCGTCGTGGCGGGACTTGCGGCGACGCCAGCGGGAGCGGGACCGGCACTTGAGGCACCGCCGGTTGCCGATCTCGGTACGGGCACCGCAGGGGCAGGAACGTCCGGGGACGTTGGGGGTTCGCACATTCACCTCTTGAGGCCGGTGGTCTGACGGGTCGTCTGGGAGGTCTGGCATCGGACCGTGACGCCGAGGAACCGGCGCGTTGAGGCCGTCGTCCGGGAGCTGGCCGTGCCGGTGAGGCTCATGTGGCGCTCTTCGGTGTGGATGCCGACGAGCAGGAACAGGAAGACGCCGAGAGCACCACCGGTCAGGAACACGGCGAGCAGGAGCATGAAGATCGCGGAAGTCATCGGTCACATCTCCTCGGGGGCGTCCGCGATGACGGCGCCGTCGTAGGTCATCAGGGCTTCGTGGCGGGCGTGTACGGCGTTCGGGATCGCGATCGCGCTGTAGGTCACGGGACCGAAGTCCCGCATGGCGCGGTAGTGGCGGCTGTACGGGTCCGGGGTGGAGACCTCCGCCCCGACGAGGGCCGCGATGCGGTGGATCTCGGTTCGCTGGGCCTGGTTGCTGCCCTGGGCGAAGACCATGAGTTCCGTGCTGTGGGGCGCCGGCACCTCGGGATGCGCTTCGAGGAAGGCGGCAAGGGCGCGAAGACCGGCGATGAGTCGCGGTCGCTGGTTCATGTCCGCGTACGGCATGTGGATCACCCCTCTCGTCCTGTCGCGCTCTTGGGAAGCGCGAGCACATTCATACTGTGCGCGCACAGTCGTGCGCGTCAAGACGTTAGCGCACACTTTCGCGTCAACAGCTTCGCGCGTCATGATGTGCGCGGACAGTTGGACGCATACAGTCGTGCGCGCTAGAGTGACGGGGACCAAGCATCGACGCAGGTGAGAGGAACCGATCGATCATGGCTGGCACGACATCGCTACCAGCGGGCGCGCGTGCGGGGGGTTCCAAGCCGAATCTGTACGAGGTGATTCGGGACCAACTGATAGGCGAGATCGAGTCGGGCCGATACCCGTCCGGCGCTCTGCTCCCGTCGGTCCGGGAGCTCACGGCGAAGATGGCCATCAGCACCACCACGGCCCGTAAGGCGCTCGCTGAGGTGGTCGCGGCCGGCTACGCGCGCCCAGAGGGGACGCGTGGGCACGTCTCGGCCGGTTCCCGTGCTCAGCACACCGCCGAGGACGCTCGCCAGCTGACCGAAGATGCAACGGGGGACAGTCCCGCAGGCTTGATCATCCGGCCATCCGTGACCATCGCGTCAGACGGATTCGCTGGATCCGAGACAGACCGGACAACAATCGACGTGCGCTCCGAACCGGCGCCTGCCGAGGTCGCCATTGCGCTGGACCTCGACGACGCGACCTCGCCCGTAGTGGTCCGTAGGTGCCTCACGACTGACGAGCACGGGACACCGGTAGAGCTTCGAGCCAGCTACCTGGATCACGACTTCGCCCAGGGCACCGCGCTTGCCGAACCCGAACCCATTACCGGCTCATGGGTAGATGCCCTTGCCTCCGCAGGCGGCAGGTCGTTGGGAGCGGCACAGCGCCACGTTTCAGCACGTCACCCAACCGACACCGAATCGGCCATGCTCGGACTCCGCCCCACGGCTTGTGTGCTCGTCCGTACAGAGACCACGCAGGAACAGAGCGGACGCCCGATCGACTACACGGTCACGGTGTGGCCCGCCGAAAGCACACGCCTCAACCTGGGGAGCGAGTGATGACCGCAGGGGACACCGACGCTCAGCCATGTCCGCGTTGCGGCTCAAGTGACATCGAGGTCAAGACGAAGATCGACCTCGCGTTTGGTGAGGAAGTTCTGTATCGAGCCTGCCGGAACTGTGGCAAAGAGTACGACCACGGACTTCCGTCGGCTGATCAGAAGCGCGACGATTCCTAGGCGATCGTCGTCCGGTATTGGAACTCGTACCGATCAGCGCGATAAATGATCTTCGCGACCTCGACCGGCGTGTCTCCCGCCCAGAACGTTTGCCATATCTGGATCACCGGGACGCCCGCCGGAATGTCGAGTTGCGCCTCTTCGTGCGGTTCGGGCATGCGGACTTGCAGAACCTCTTCTTCCACATCTACCGCGTAGCCGATCGCGTCGAATCGCGGGACGATTCCCTGTCCGCCGTACGGCCCTTCGTGGGGCGACTCGATCTCCGTGCCGCCCGTGATCGCGAGAGGCTCCCACGCCACGCTGAACGAGACAGGGCTCCCGCCCATGCTGATCGCATACGAGGTCTCGGTTACAGGGTCGCCCTCGTCGATGCCGAGACGTTCCGCTACGCCGGCGGGAGCCTCTGCGCGCTCCGTGGAATGCTCCATATGGAGTTCCATACCCGCGCGGTCTGACTCCTGTCGATACGCGGGCTTGGCATGCGGACGCTGGAACCGGTCCCAATGGGTTCTGACGAGGGGCGGGTTCTTCGCAACAAAGGCGCCCTGACCTGCCAGGAAGTAGATGGCGCCAACGTTCCTCAGTGCGATGAGCGCTCGACGTGCCGCGCTCAACTCGCAATCCCATCGCTGGGCCAGCTCCTGAGCGCTTGGCAACGGCGAATCAGGAGACAAGTCTCCGCTCTTGATCTGCGACTGAAGGTCTTCGGCGATGGCCTGATACGGGGAGCTTTGCTGATCACGGTCGACCATGGACGGATTCTCTCATAGACGGAGCGCGGTACGGGGCGCCGCGCTGTGGCCGGTTCCAACCTGTTCGTGCGCGCAATGCCAGGTCAGATCAGGTCGTGCTCACGATTCTTGACGCGACGCATGAACGCTCGCCATTCGGTCGCCGCGAAGATCAATATTGGTCCGTCCGGGTCCTTCGAGTCACGCACACCGACCGCAGGTGCCGCGCTCGCCACCTCGACGCATGCTCCTCCGTGGTGGTCGCTATGGCTCGCCTTACGCCACCGGAGACCTGTGGGGTTCGGCAAGTTCATCATCCGAGTTCCTCCATCAAACTTTCGATCAGACGACGGGACTCATCGATTCGGAGCGCGTCACCTCGAAGCAAGTTGTACAACACCGCACACTCCGCAACGGATTTCTTCTCCTGGAGAAGCATCCCTTGCCCACCGGCTTCGATGTAGGCGACATCGGTCGAGTCCGCAAAACTGAGCATGATGAAGCTGCCGCCCAACCCGGGGTAGTACCCGGCATCCTGCGGGACGATATCGATCCACACGTTGGGCAACTCGCTAATGGAGAGCAGGTGCTGAAGTTGCTCACGTACCACCGTAGGGCCACCGATCATACGCCGCAAAGCGAACTCGTCGATCGTGAACCATGCTTGAGGTGCGTCCTCATCAGTGAACAACTCTTGCCGCTTCAAACGGTCCTTCACGAGTTGATCCACCAGGTCCGGTCTCTGGTTACGTCCAAGCACGGTTCGAATGTAACTCTCTGTCTGCAACAGCCCATTGACCATGGCAACGTCGAACGCCCGAATGGTAGCCGCCTCCGCTTCCATTTCGAGGTACTGGTCGAACCCGGGAGGCCGGATCGTCCGGTGACGTGTGTCGATGATGCGCTTCCAAAGGCGCGAGAATAGACCGTTCGTCCTGAAAAAGGTGTCGAGGTCCTCGGCGAACTTCTCTGAAGGAATGTTCTTGCCGGCTTCGATCTGGCCGAGCCATTGCGGCGTGTATCCGAGCTTCTCGGCCAAGTCTTGCTTGCTCAGCTGCGCTTCCGAGCGCCACGCCGTGACCTCTGCCGCAAATGTCTGGATAGCCGGATCTTCGTACGCTTCACGCCGTGATCCCATTGCCGACTCCTCTACCAAACCCCGGTGGGAGGTTTCGTGGTCCAGGGCGGGGGTTTACCGGACCCGTTTCGGGGTTCGTAGCCGAGAGTAACTCACGCTTGCGACTCTGGTCACGGCATTTCAACAGGAAACCGGAGGCGACAGTTCCCCATGGCGAACACCCGCCCACCGCCCGGTGATCAACACCGGTTCCATCCGACATCCGGAGACACTCCAAAGGTCGTATCGATGCACGCAACCCTTCTCGCCCCCGAAACCCCGCCTCTCATCCTCGATCCCACCTTGAACGCGCCGGCCATGGCGCGCCGCTTCCTCGCCGAACGCTTCCGCGAGTGGGGCATCGAGGACGACTCCGACGGCCGTCTGGTCGTCTCGGAGCTGGTCACGAACGCCCTTCTCCACGGCGCCGGACAGATCGTCGTCCGCGTCTACCGAGACGAGAGCGACGGCATCCCTGTAATCGAGGTGTGGGACCAGGGCGACGGAGCGCCAGTAGTTCGTCCGGAAAGCGACACCCAGCTCAACGGCCGAGGACTCCTGGCCGTCGAGGGCATCGCGCTCAAGTGGGGCACGCGACCGATCGCCGAAGGAGGCAAGATCGTTTGGGCGCGCGTCGCTGCTTAGGGCGGGAGCTGGTCACCCGCGCGCGCGCCCTCGTCGAGCGCCACACCCTTCGATGCCGTACCCGTATCGGCCACAACACCGCGTTGCGGTACCTGGAAGGGCTCGCCGTAGTGCTCGAAGCGTCCGGCTGGCGATGCGTCCGCCTCTACCGCCCCGATGGGTTCCCGATCTCGCTGCCAGTCCTGCGGGTGTACGCCCCTGGTGCGGAAGACGTCGAGGTCTGGGTTCACGTCCGAGCAGAACCCGACGGCCGATGGAGCTACTACGAAGCTCGACAAGGACACGGAACCGGCGGCCACATCTACCCCTGCGGAGACGCGAAGGGAGCCGTCGAAAACGTCGAGCACAGACTCAGAGCCCGAATGTACCTCTGCTGAAACCCGAGACGAACCCCCGACTTCCGCCAAGAAGGCGCGCAGAGTCGGGGGTTCCGGATTACCGGAGTACTCGAATGCCTCGCCTCCGCTACGCCTTGCTGTGCCCCCTCCGCCCCCTACTGCGCTTCTATCTGACCCAACAGAGCGAGATGCACATGGAATCCTCATTCCGCTGCATCCTGCTGCGGGAAAATCACGAAGCACAAGTTCACTGGGACAAAGCCGAAACCTTCAGGATGGCCGCTGAGACCCTGTCGACTGATTAGGCGACTCCTGACCCTCCCACCCGGCTTTCCGCCGTACGAGTGTTCATCGAGGAGACGCCGGACAGCTCAGCCCCGACCTCGTGAGCCGTCCGGCATCCCAGAGCCGCTAGCCCAACACCGACGCTTCGAGGGCCATACTGAACTCCGGATCGATCTGAGTAGTGAGATCGACCCCCACAGACTTGTTGGCCCAGCTCTCAGCGTTCTTGACGTGGAACTCCGCTCCCTGCCGAGAGAACTTCTCCCAGTCCTTCGGCTGCGCGTCCACCTCGGCCTGAAGGCGTCGGAGCACCTCCCGCCCGGAACCGTCGAGCGCGCTGAGGTTGAAGGGACGACCTTGCTCCATGGCCCGAACGGCCGGTTGATGCCCCATGCATGTCAGCAGGTCATCCCCCACCTGCGAGCGTAGGAACGCCTCGTCGTCGCTGGTCTGGACCTTGTTGCCCACGACCGCGATCTTCACCCCGAAGTCCCGCGCGTGGTCGGTGTACTGCCGGTAGACGGCAACGCCCTTCCTGGTCGGCTCGACGACGAGGAACATCACGTCGAACCGCGTGAACAGCCCAGAGGCGAACGTGTCCGCTCCCGCCGTCATGTCCACGACGACGTACTCTCCGGGACCGTCGACGAGGTGGTTGAGGTACATCTCAACCGCTCCCGTCTTCCCGTGGTAGCAGGACACCCCAAGGTCCTTGTCGTCGAACTGGCCGGCGGCCATGAAGGTCACGTCGCCGAACCGACGTGACATGGCATGGATCGGGTCGTCACCCCCGATCCGCAGGAGCTTCGAGCCGCGCCCTGGTGGCGTCGTCTTCACCATCTGAGCCGCGGACGCGATACGAGGATTGTCGCCCCTGAGGTACTCCTTGATGACGTCGAGGTGCGCCCCCAGCGCCGGCACGCTGGCGACCTCCTCATCACTGAGCCCCAGGGCCGCGCCGAGATGCTGATTGATGTCCGCGTCGATCGCAACCACCGGCACCCCCTCCGCAGCCAGATGCCGGATGAACAGCGACGACGTAGTGGTCTTCCCGCTACCGCCCTTGCCCACGAACGCAACTTTCACGAATCCCCCCAATCTGGAGATGAAAACCATTGTCAATCTATCCTGGTAGCCGATAGGGGGTCACGCAACTGAAACACCTGATCTTTGCAATCAAGCTGTCACCGTCTGCAAGAGATCCTCTGGTGCCTCCGCTCATCGTCCAACGCTGCGCGAGTGTCTAACACACGGTGTCGCCGTGACCGGCTACGTCCGGGACGACCTCGGTGAGACGTCTAGGAGGCAACGACAAGCCCAGGCCTGAGCGAGCCCATCCCTGAGTTGCGGTAGGTCGAGTCACCCCGTGCACCGCTGAACACTCTTCGCGGATACATGAAGCCCGCTGACGCCGGGGGCCCGGACTCCTGGGCCAGCCGTACGCCGGGCACACAGTTTGCACTTCCCGATCCTCAAGCACGGCCGGTCATGGCCAACTTGAAGCGTTCTGCGTACTGAACCTCGGACTCGGAAGCGCGTGAAGCTCATCCGCGTTACAGTCGATAACGTGCGCCTTTTTCAGAACGACCTCAACGATCTCCCTTGCCCAAGTTGCGGGGTCCGTGGAGGGTTGTCTTTTGAGGCGACCGCAGGTGAGTTCGAGCGCGAAGGACTTGTTATTGCCATCTGTCAAGCCCCCAGCGGTGACATTGGCTCGGATAGAGCCATTTGTTGCCAGCGGGTTGTTTTGACAGGTTCGCCAGGGAATTTTGAGCGACTCTGGCCTCCAGCTCGCCAAAGTGATTTAGATCCTGCGATCCCGGCAGCGCTCGCAGCGAGCCTGGCCGAAGCCCGTCTCTGCCACCACGCGGGAGCACATACTGCGGCGACCGTAATGGTGCGTCGCACCCTTGAAGCACTGTGCGCCGATCGCGGCATACCCAACGTCACAGGCAACGGCGGTCACCGGTCCCTACATGCCAAACTGCAAGATCTACGCGCCGTTGGAGCGATTACCGCGGATTTGCTTGACTGGGCTATCCACCTCAAGGAGGTAGGTAACGACGGTGCCCACGACATCACCGTGTTCGCCACCGACGAGGAAGCCGAAGATGCGATTGCCTTGGCTGAAGACATGCTTCGACACCTGTATGTCGCCCCTGCCCGCTATGCGCGAGCAAAAGCTCGCCGAGAGCGGAGTCGGCAGATCAGGCAGATGCCGGAGATAGACGTTCATTACACCATCGATGTCCAGGAAGACGGGACGACCAGCCTTGAGGCTATACGGCCCCAAGCAGTGGGTATCGAACTGCCACCAGAGGAGATATTCGCGTCGATTTGGGGCAGCGAACTTGAGATGGTTGAACTCCGGGAGCAATTGGAGAAGGCGGTCAGCGCCAAGCTATTGGACAGCTCGCTGAGGCTAGGCAAGCTCATCCACGTCGACTACCGCACCCGCGAGCCACTCTCGGACGACTGAAGTAAGACTGAAATTAGAGGGAACGGAATGAACAGGAAGACTATTTCAGAAAACCATGAGATCAAGGATGCGATTGATTACATTCCGCACTTGATCGGAGTCGATAAAACTCTGCATTCTGTTCGTTTCCACATCCTTAGCAACGTATCCGCCGGCGAGCGTGTGGTCAACGCACCTCCAGTTCGTCATATTGTAGATGAAGCCCTAGGCCTCAGAAAAAAGTATCGAATCCCATTTTGGGAGGCGGTACTTCTTCTCGCGCGCCGCGAAGGAGGTGAGACCCTAGAGCTAGTCCTAGATTCTGCGGCCAATCACCAATCTATGTCCCGCCACGCGAAGCACATCGATGTGCCAGCCGATGACCTGACGATTGAGAACATAAGGCGTCTGGCGGCCGCACGGGGTTCAGACGAAATCCTAGCTCTATCTTCTCGTGTACGACTTCAGTCGCGGTCCGGGTATGCTCATATCCCGATGCTGGATTTTCGCATTCGACCGAGCAGTGAGAACGAACAACTTGCCGTCGACATTCTCACAAGAATGCCCGCTAGTGGGACACTCCTCAATTCTGGAAATTCCTATCACTTCTATGGCGACGATCTACTTAGCGAGAAGCAGTTGATGGAATTTCTGGGCAGGGCAGCTCTCTTCGCACCCTTCGTTGATCAGCGGTGGATCGCTCACCAAATGATCGAGGGGGCATGTGCATTGCGTGTCTCAAGTGGCAAGACCTTCCCTCATGGCCCCACTTATGTGCGGACTGTTTCTGTGAGCGTTGAGGATGACACCAAGCCCTAAACTGCTTCGTGAGCGTCAAAGATTCGACTGAAGTCGAAGCTCTGGGAGCATTGGGCCTGCCATAACATAGCGCTTGATTCATTATAATCTGGGTTGATGCGGCGGCCAATTGTTACTATACCTACAACAGTGGCCCCCGCAAGTTGGAGTGCGGAGGCAGCACTTTGACTTCTTGCACCGGTGGTGTAGACGTCATCGACCAGCAATATACGATGACTGCTGACATCCTTCGAAGTTCGATATCCGGCATCACTCATCGTCCGATGGCTAAGGGGAACCTCAGTACGGACGAGAGGTCTCGATAAGCGGTTCCCAAGCCCAGCCCGTTCCAGCTGTGTTTCTAACGGGTGAGAAGGGCGCGCTAGAGTGGAAGGCACTACTACTATCTCATCCCATGATCCCATGACGGTTTCCATAGCCGCCAAATTCCTTTTGATTCCCAAGGCTAGTATGGCCGTGATGTTATCGCAGTGGCTTGGAATAAATCCCTCAGGGCTAGGCTTGTAAAATTTTAGCCAGTCTCGGAGATTTGACGGCTTCATGTACAGCGACATCGGAAATAATTTCGGGCATGGACACGTCAACTCTTCAATGACTTGGGCGCAGTTATTGCAAACTGATTCTTCCGGGAACTTCCAGCTTCGACATACATGGCAGACGCCTTCTCCGGCGTAAGGCACCGGCACCAGATGCGGCTTTAGTAGTGCGGCCCATTGGTCGAGTTCGGCATCATTCATGATGGGATCTTTCTGCAGCGGCCAAGACCTCTTGCACTACATCCTCCTCAGTTTCCACCAACTTCACAAGTGGCTCGCAGGAATAAAGATTGATCCAAGACCTGTGATCGAAATGAGGCTTCCAAAACAGTACCTTTCGTCCTTGGTGAAGCGCGTGCTCTGCCTCATTACGGGTTCCACTCTTCTCGTCCGCTTCCACGATCAGACTCACGAGCGATAGCCCAGCTATAACGCCGTTCCGTTGAAGATAGGCGCTTCTAACAGGCGGGGAGCCGGGGCGAAATCGTGAGACGATTGCTCCGCTCGTATTAATAAGCTCCGCGACAGCCAGATCGCTTTCACGGTTTAGAGGGTGATCGATGCCGGCTGCGATAGCGGCGATTGTGAGTCCGCCAGCGTCGATTGCTCCCCGGTGACCAGCTGCATCGATACCCCTTGCCAGACCGGAGATCACAGTTATGCCGCTCTGAACAGCTGCTTCAGCAACGTTATGGGCTACTGCTAGACCTGAAGCTGTTGCACTCCTACTGCCCACGATCGCGAGGGCCTTTTCTTCATCCTCGTGAAGGTTTCCACGCACGAACAAGAAAGGAGGGCAACCGTAAGCTGTCTTTAGGTTGGTGGGGTAGTCCTTGCTATCTACCGTTACGAAGCGGACATCAGGCATGCCACTAGCCAAATTATCAAGCTGGTGCTGCCAGTGTATGACCCTTGCGGGATCAATGGCTCGTCTTATGTATTCCAGCAGGTCCGCATCATGGCCACGGCCGACTGATTTCGTAGAAAGAAGAGCCTCAGGGCCTCCGTACCGTCTAAGAATTACGGCGAGGTCTCGCCAGTCCGCAGGAACCACCTCAGTAGCTGCCAGGACGGCAGCGTGGGCGGTTGTTACATAGGTCATGGGGAAACCCTACCCTCTGGGTCCGACAGACCTATTATGGCGATGCCAAGAACATCATCTTACGCACCAAGTGGGATGCAGCTGTCGCGACGATTTCGGGTTCGCGGTCATTTAGATTCTCCCAGTCCCGCTGATCCTCATGGGTGATGTCCGCTCCTAGCAATTCACTGATACTCGCCGTCTCGTATAGTCGCGCAGCTGTCCCACCCGACGTGGGTATTGGAACGATTGGAATCTGTGCTTGTCGGGCCATTTCTGCTTCTTCGAAAGTCCTGTCACCACCTCCAAGAACTAGAACGGTTCGACATCTGGGTAGCACATCGGCGAGCATTTTCTCTCTACTCCATCCTGTGTAGACCGCAGTACCCATCCGATGAGGGACCATCGGTGGGATTTCTTTAGACTGACGGAAATAGAATTTGATTCGTTCCGGCAAGTAGCGAGAGTTCGCGCGCAACGCGTGGCCGAACGGGAAGGACACTGCGAACCCAGCAGGTCCAGCTAGAGAAACCATTTCTAGTTCAAGCTCTGCAAGGCGATGACCGATTCTCTTGCCGAGTTCTTGGACTTCTGAAGGCGCAGTACCGTCGCTCCCAGATATGAAAAGGAGGGGTTGTCGGGTGCGACGTACTAGCTGCTGAAGTAGGGGAACTATCTGGCTATACTCAGCTATTTCGTGCACACCAATTCCAGAATCCTCCAGGTCCCTTACACGCAACTCATGTAGTCTTTCGTCGTCGCCTCCTGCTGGTCTTTTTAGAACTGTAAAGTGTTCAGGTCCACCGATGTTCAGGATCGTACGGGACAGTCGCAGTAGGATGTCGATATTGGGGTCTGAGAAGCTGAAGCCGAGAAACAGAAATGCGCGCGTCATATAGCTGGCTCTCAGTGATGCCCATTTACGCGGGTGTTCTCTCTCATACATCTCATAATCGGATCGCGTTATTGTGGGGCTTTGCAGCCAGTCGATAGGTACTTCTCTTGTCAGACTGCCATGCATCTTCGTAATGCGTTGCCGTGCCATGGTTTGGCGTTCCGTTAGATCTTCTTCGCGGGAGATTGTCCGCGCGCCAGGGATTGCCTCCTCCAGAAGGCAGTCGTAATTGGTCGTCCAAATGTCGTCGATCGCTAGGTCTGCGATGAGTCGATGTCCTTCTGTGGGATTCGCGGTGACGCGGCTCATCTGTGTGAGAATATGGGTTTCCAGGGCCTCCCTGCCCCCGGGTGTTAACAGTACATAGTATTGCGCCAGGAGTGGCATATCTGTCATGTTAGGGATGCTCGCTTGTTTTTGTGGGGTAGCCAGAAGTTGCCCCCAGGTCGGAAAGCCTGCATCGAGGCTCATCCCTGCTCCGACGAACAGCGAGGCGTTTCGGGACAGTACGGCTGCCCCATACTGTCTTAGAAGGTCCCGTTGAGATATCGGCATGACAGCACTATAGAGCACGCTTCGGAACTTGTGGAGCCCTGATGCTCAAGGATTCAGTGCTCGACCGAGGAACCGTTTGAAGTCAGATAAGACGCGATGTAAGATCCTTATCTAGGAAAGACACTACCGTCACTGCTGACTGCCCTTCACGGCCTGGTGCCACAGGGCTTTTAGGGGCCTCCAATTTTCATCGAATTCTCGGCGATGAGCGGCCAGTCAGTGCGTTACTGATATTTGCTCGTTGTCGGATCTGTATCCGTGCTGTTGTTGCGAGCGCATCGGTCGTCGGAGAATGGCATCGGTGATGCAAATAACCCGTCAGTGCGTGAGTTCTGATGCCGCCGGGAGCAGTGCGCCAGCAGGGCGGTTCGGCTCGCTGGGCAACCTGGCTAAGGATTCGCTAGATCCAAGCTGATCGAGGACTTTGAACCACGTATTAAACATAGGTGTCACCGATGTGTGCCGGGACAGGAGGGGTACCAGTGCCCGCCCGGTCAGAACTCGCCGGGCGGGCGGGGTCTTTAGGGTTGTCTCACCCTGTCTGTCCGATTAGCAACCCAATGGCTGGCATACCAGCGCACCATGCGTCACCGTTTTCGCCTGGCTCGGCTGTCGGATTTTTGTGATTTTGCGTGAGGAGCACGGAGACGATGTGAATCCTTGGCCGCCTTAACCTCTATCGTGAATGAGGCCCAGCGAGTGATGGTTCCGCTGATCTTGAGTGACTCGGGGGTGATGCGCCTTACCGTGGTGTAGACGACGGCCAGCACGGCAATACCAAGAAGGCCAAAAAGTGCAATCGCCACGAACACTGTTGCGAGCATGCGAAACCGACCCCTTCCGGGTTCGGTCCGGATGCGCTAAGTCACGGACAGGTTCGACGAGCCACGTACGCGCTTATCTAAGGTGTCATAGCCAAAGATACATGAGCTACTCGCCGGGCAGTCCAATGATCCGCCAGGGTGACGGGTACCAGGGAGGATCAAACCCGTACACCTGGACGCCTTTAGGGTCTCTGTCACCAGGATGAAGGGGGTTCACCTTGCCAGGGTGGACGATCATAGGTCTTCTCGTTCGCCTCATGAGGCCGTATCCAGCGGCGTAGACCATCACCGGGACCTGGATCATGAAGGTGCGTCGACACTTGCCGCAGCTAGCGAAGTCGCCCCTTGGGAGATCGTTGCGTAGTTCAGCCAAGCTGGAAGGGGCGTAATCACTGGGGGAGACCATGCACGGTCCTACAACCCGTGGGGGCGAGGCGGAGAGACGGCTTCCCAGATCTTGGCTGTTGGCCGGTCCTAAGGTCAGTCCCCAGGCCTCTTCGCCGGGTGTGCCGTTCTCAATCAGGGTCTCGTACTCCATCGCTGCCATGGCGAGACGTTCCCTGACTACTTGATCGCGTGTCAGGTGCTCTCCAACACGCCACAGCCAATATTTCCCCCTCACGGGATAGATCGCTGCTAGCAAGCGACCTTCGTGAGGACACCGGGCCTCAGCGAGTGCCACGATGTTCTTCCGGTTTTCGGTGATGTACTTGAGCGCTGCAGCCTGGGCACTGAGCCACTCGCCGGCAGTTTGGTTCGCCACGATGCCATCATGCATGCGTTAGCTCCGCGTGGGCCCCGAATCCGGAGTGTTTGGTTCGAAACCCGCCGATCACACCTACCGGTGCGCGGAAGGACGGGTCTCGAAGCCCGTGCAGACCCCGTGCTAGGACGGCCTAGCCTTCGGTGTCCGTCGAACAGGTGCCGCGAGGATCCGGTTGAACGCCTCTCTGACCTGGTGGTATGTGTTCGAGTAGGACGTCACTACCTCCACCAGCTATAACGGCCCGACTGAAACGTGTGTTTCGGTCGGGCCGTTGTGCGTCCGAGCTGCTGTGGCGGCCGCTGTCGTCTGCTCGGCCTTGCCGGCCGCCACATCCCGCTCAGGCCGGCCAGCCCTGCCGTGGCGATGGCGTCGTCGGTGCGTCAGTAACCGCCATCATGTCCTTTGGCGGCCGACCGTGATCGTCGGGCTCGGTGTCTATGATGCGCTCATGCCTGGACTCCGAGCCGTCGTGACCAGCAGGGCGCCCTCTGACAGTCCCCTCCTCGATTTCGACCTCGTCGACCGTGACGGTCACTTGCTCGTCATCGGTACCGACCAACACCGCGCCTTCTCCTGGGACCCGACGACTGATCAATGGGCCGAGCATCGGCTTGATGTCCCGTCCCGAGAATTCCCCTTCGTTGAGCTCAGTCAGATCAGCGCAGCCGTCGTCGATGGGCGGATCGTGGTCGGCGGTGGCGGGGAGCACCAGGACTTCGCGCAGTGGGATCTGGAAACCGGTGCGGTGCTGGAGGGAGCGGACGGCGGAGGTGTGAGTTGGGCTCGCGCGGCAACGCTCGGCGGACGAACCCTCTTCGTCATCGGTGGGACCGGTCCGGCTGTGGAGGTCCAGGGGCCGGCACACAAGGAAGACGCCCCCGATGCCGGCGACCTCGACGGGGACGAGCCTGGTGAGTACATGGACGAAGACGATCACTATTGGCTGGTGACGGAACTGGAATGTGCCGGGAGCGTTGCGGCGGGCACGCTGTGGGGCAGGGCGGTCATCGCGTCCATCGGTGTGGACGGAGGCGTCATCGTGTGGGACATCAAGGAGGAATGTCCGATCGTCGAACTCGATGTGCCTGACGGCATCGATGACGGAGCCTTTGGCTATTTCGCACTGGCCGCTGTGGAAGACCGGGCTTTCTTGGTGGCGGCCGGAGAACGGGTTCTCGCGGTGTGCGATGTGAGCGACGCTGACGCTCCCGTGTGGGCCGACCCGGTCACCGTGCCAGGCGGCGATATCGTATGCCTCGACGCTGCAGTGGTGGGCGGTCGCGCGGTCGCGGCGACCGGCGGCGAAGACGGCATGGTCTACATATGGGATGTTGCGGAACGTCGCATCCTGGGAGAGCCGAACTCAGCGCATGGCTCCGAGTTCCCGGGTGCCATCGGAGAAGTGTCCACCGTCCGGTTCACCGAGTTGCGGGGTCGGCCCGTCGTCATCAGCGCCGGCAGGGACGGCACTATGCGCGTCTGGGACCTTCCGGCAGGCGGAAGCAATCAGCCGTGGAATCGCCCTTCACAAGAGTGACAGGCGGCTGATGGTCGGCCTGGCGCCACGGTGGCCACATCCCGCTCAGGCCGGTGCTGAACGGCTAACGGGGTGGAGTCACGGCGGCGTCATCCCACTTGACCCACGTCGCTCGGCACGTCCACTGATCTTAGAAAACTAGGCAGGGCCCGGTCCGGACGACCGTCGGGAGTGTCAATCCCCGCAGACGGCCTCTTCCGGGCCGTGAGGCACGGCCACGGAAGACCGTGCCAACTGTGTTCGGAACGGCGACGAGAAGCGTCCGGCGATGACGGCATGATGCCGGTCGCCGGGACACGGGGTTCCTCCCGCCGTTCGCGGCGAGGGAGGCGAGAGAACCGCCCAGGCGGACCGGCATGCGACCGGTCCGCCCGAGCAGCGGGTGTTCCACCCCAAGTGGGTGACCACAGGGGTGGAGCCGGGACGAAGGGTCACGCCGATTCGACGACATCCCCTCGTGCCGCCTTCGACCAGACGTCGAATAGGCGACCCGCCGATCCGCCGACCGGCCCGATGCCCTCCCGCAGCGTCTCAGACGCCGGAAGTCGGGCATTGTCCACCGCGGATACCGCGAGCGCGGCATCATCGATGGTGGACGAACAGACCGTGAGCAGATAGTCGGGAACCCTCAGTGCGGGATCGGCGCACCCCACGAGAGGTGTGCCCACGGCGGCGATCAGGGGGAACACCGTTCCCGGAATCCCGATCGTCGCCTCAGCACGTGCCGCGGCAGTCTGCGACGAGACCTGGCTGATCTCATGGCGGGCCCACAACGCGGGGTCCTCCCTCGGGTGCAGACCCACCATGATCCGCTTGCCGGCCGTCCGCAGTTCCTCCGCGGCCGCCAGCAGGAGATCTGTGCCGGGCGCCGCTTCACCTGTCGAGTCGGGGTGGGTGACGCTCGTCAGGACCAGTACCAGCCCCGGCTCGGGCACCCGCTTCGGCAGATCATCGGTCCGCGGGGAACCGACGACGGTTATCGTCCGCCGCGTGCCGAGATGGCCGGCGAACGCAAGGGCCGCCCCCTGCGACGCGGCGGTGATCGCCCGCAGCCGCGGGCGCAGCCGCCCGGCGCCGGCGGCTTCCTGCGGCCCCAGATAGGCGAGCTCGCTGGCGGCCAGGGGCAGCCTCGGAAATCGACCGGCGACCTCCACCGGCCAGTCACCGGCCCCGGCGACCACGAGCAGATCGGCCGGCGGCGCCGTTTGCGGTGTCGCGGCAGGCACTGGATCCCCGGGCTTGATCCGCGACACGTCGGGCACCACCTGAATGAGCTCCCAGCCGCGCCGCTCGGCCTCGTGGAGCAGTGGCTGCACGTGGTAGGTGCCCCAGGGCTCATTCGTCGTTATCAACACCCGAAGCCGGGGAGGCGGGTGGCTCTGATTCATGTTAATCACCCTCTTATTTGCGCGAAAACCGACACGCTTTTCGTGTCGGACATAAGAGACTGAGGTGATCTCAGCGAAATCGATCCGGACAAGGACGCTTTCCCTGGCACGAACGAGGCTTTGAGGGCGGACACGCGGACGATCAGGCGGCGCCCGGAAAGGGCGTGGAGCCCCCGGTAGAAGAGGTCTCACCACAAGCTCTCTTCACGCCGGAAGGCTCCACGTGATCAGCTATCGTGCCACGCTCGACGTCTCGCGGGAACTGGTTCTGCATGTGTCCGGGCTGCTTGCCGCCGAACGCCGATACCGGCGCACTCCCAAGGGCAGCAGGGCGCTGACCTGCTTCTGGGAAGCGGTGCTGGTGCTGCGATGGTTCCGGGACCGCACCGACCCCGCCGCCCTCGGCCGTGACCACCGGATATCGCGGGCGACGGCCTACCGCTACATCGGTGAGGCGATCGAGGTGCTCGCCGCCCAGGCCCCTGACCTGCACACCGCGCTGCAACGAGCCAAAGACGACGGACTGCCGCACGTGCAACTGGACGGCACCATCATCGGCTCCGACCGCTGCCGGCAGCAGACCCAAAGCGTCAAAGGCGAGACGATCGACGCCTGGTACTCGGGAAAGGCGCACCACCACGGCGGCAATATCCAGGCGGTGTCGGCGCCCTGCGGGCTTCCCCTGTGGGTTTCTGACGTCGAGCCCGGCTCGGTGCACGACCTGACCGCCGCCCGTACCCACGAGCTGGGCGCGCTGTACGCCGCGGCGGCCGACGACCTGCCCACCCTTGCCGACCTGGGATACCAGGGCGCGGGCATCGGGGTGTTCACCCCGGTCAAGCACCCCTCCGGCGGCCAGGTCCTGGACGCCGACGCCCGCACCTACAACGCGCTGCTGCGCGGCCTTCGATGCCTGGCCGAACGCGGCTTCGCCCTGCTCACCCAACGCTGGCGCATCCTGCAGCACATCACCGCCAGCCCCAGCCGAATCGGCGACATCGCCAAAGCCGCACTCGTCCTCACCCATTTCGAACACGGCTACGCCCGGTGATTCGCTGAGATCACCTCACTGTACAGGGCAAGGGCGAGCTGGACTTCAGTCGACTTGCTTGAGACCTGGACATGCGACTCCTTGTTCCGTCAGGTCATCGGACGGATCCGGTCTCGGCGAGTACAGTCTCGCTGCGAGCGCGGGCCCGTTCCTCGTCGGCGAGGTCGAGCGAGCGTGTGCCGGTGCAGCCAGTCGTACCCGTAGATCGCGAGCACCGTGGCGGCGAGGGCGACGGCGACGGCCACCAGGGTCTGGTTCCATCCGAAGATGCCGTGCAGACCGGATGTAGCCGCAGCCATCATCTGCTGGCGACGCCTCGTCCGCTGATCATTTTGTTAGGACCTCTAAGCCAGCTCCGCACGGGGCCTCAAGAAGAGCCCGTCAGCGGGTCCGCGAGCATGCAAAACAACAAGATCCGGTTGGGCCGTTCGTGTCCGCTCGAAGCGGTACGCCAGGAGGGTGGACCCTTGGGCGTCGACCCCAGCCGTCCCGGCGTGCCGGCGGCACCGAAGGATCGGAATCCCACAGGCGGGCGGGTCCGCTCAGGTTGACGAACAGGTGTGCCGACGGCATCGGCGGCACGTTCACCCGCTTCGAGCACGCGTTACTCGAACACCCGCCGGCAAGCGCGGTGCGAGCATCGCCGAGGATGAGTTGTCGTCAGTGACGGCGGTGACGGTGCCCAGTAGGGCAGCGGCACCGCCGTTGTGCTTTGCGGCCTTGTGCGCGTTCATGAGGGGCGCGAAGACCTCGGTAGGCTCGTCGCCTGAGACCTGCGGTCCGGCGTCGTCGGCATCGACGTAGACAGGATTTGAGAATCTCCGACCTTCGATGCACTGCTGTAACGATTCAGGATCGCCCATGGTGCTGGTCCGGTCAGAGGTTCTCCGGACGGTATTGAGAAGGATTCGGTTCGTCTCGCCCGGAGTGGAACTCAGAATGTGTCGCGAAGAGTGCCTTTGCTTGCCGTTGTGGCGGTTTTCGTGCAACCGCAGGTTGGAATCGTCTTGAATCCCTTCGTCGAGCGGGACCGGATCTCGCCGAGATGGAGTGGCGAGTTGCTCGACCGGCTCGGCAGGCCGAGCCGGATATTCGTCCGCAGACGCGGGTTCGAGCGGCCTTATATTTCGCCGCCCACCGTCCAGATCATCCGGCAAGGAGCGCCGCTGGAGGTGAGCATGCTCGACCTGTCGCTGACCTTCCTATGGCTTATCGACGCTCGGGGCGACATCCGTATCGCGCCCGAGCAAGACCCGTCGTATGCAAGCCTCTACCCTAGGCGGGTCTACCCCGAGGGCAGAGGGCGCCCCGACCACGGGCTCAAGCACGCCGATCTCGCGGCGGGAGCATCGTATGACCGGGTGACCAGACTGCTCCGGCTCCGACCGCCGGCCCGAATCGGCGGGGAACTCAGACCAGAGATCGACTCTGACGGACTGCTCACCGGCCGGTGGATCTTGAACAACAACTCCGCCTACAACGCCCGCAAGACCCGGCTGGACTGTAAAAGCATGGGGCAGAAGGAACTGCGCATCGCATTCGAACTACTGCGGGCGACTGGCACCGACACCTCCGACATCACCGTCCATACATTCAGGCCCGACTGATCGGTCACCGAGCAATCAAGGGCAACGACATGACTGCCGGCCATCGACGACGAGTCGCGCACTCGTCCGTCCCGGAGGGATCGCGGCGCTGCTGGAGTGCCACCACCGTGCGGCGGTGGATCGGTCGTCTTGGACGCCGCGTCGGCACCGCTCTCCCGACCGGTTACCGGTCGCCGCCGCCCCTTGGACCGGCCCCTGTCTGCCACCAGGCCACGAGCAGAGTCTCCTGACTGCCATTTAGTATGCTGAACCTCTCGCTTAGCTCTTTGAGCCGGGTGTATGTGTTCGAGTAGGAAGCCATTACCTCCACCCAAGATGCGGTCCGGCCGAAACTTGTGTTTTGGCCGGACCGCTTCTGGTTGCGGCCGTCAGCTCTCGGCCAGCTCTGCTGAGGGTCGAGAGAAGGAACGTGCGGATTCGGCTCTGCCTGCGTCACCGAGCTGCTGCGCCACTGACGCGCACAAGCCGTGGCCGGTCGATATTGAGGATGTGCGCCGTCTCCAAGTAGTGCAGTGCCCGACCTGGCCGTAGCGGTGCTCATCAACGCTGCCTGTCTGGCTGTTCATCGAGTAGACGCTGGCGATGGGCATCCAGTTCCGGCCCACAAGGGCCAGCCTGGGAGCGGGACATCGCCATTCAATCCGTGCGGTCGGCCGCTGGGTCGCCCTGGCTGATGCCAGGAGCGGGAGGCGTCCTCTGCGCCGAGGAGCGTTAGGTATCACCCGGAGATCTGGCACTTGGCAGCCTTCGGCCTGCCTGTCATCCTGAGCTTTGATGCAAGGGATAGGGCGACGTGACATGACCACCGACGGTTCTTCTGGTCCGCCCTCGCCCGGGATCGATACGCTTCAGAAACTGCTCAGGTTTCTGGACGACGAAATCCCGGCTGCGGTCGAACTGCGTCATCGGCTCCACGGCGTCCCGGAACTCGGATCGCAAGAGCACGCCACGATCGCGCTCGTGGAGGGCTCTCTTCCCCTCCAGGGGCGCAGCTTCGCCGGGACCGGACGGCTGGTGTCGGTTGGCGACGCGGCTCTCGACACGGTCTGGGTACGGGCCGAACTTGACGCCCTGGCGATCAGAGAACGGACCGGGGCCTCGTACGCCGCCATGGGCGAGTACATGCACGCCTGCGGCCATGACGTCCATCTCGCGGCGTTGGTCGCTTTGGTACGCGCCGCTCACCGAATGCACGACGATCTGCCGACCAGGCTCACCGCGGTCTTCCAGCCCAGCGAGGAGCGTCATCCCTCCGGGGCGCTGGCGCTAGTCAGCGATCCGGAATTGGCGGTCGGCGTGAGAGCCGCGATCGCCGCGCATGTCCATCCGGAGTTGCCCTGGGGCGCTGTCGGGATTGAGCCGGGGGCCGTCAACGCCGCCGCCGATGCAGTGCACATTGTGATCAAAGGCGTGGGGGGGCATGCCGCCTACCCCCATCAGGCCGCCGATCCCGTGCTGGCGCTGGCCCACCTTGTAGTCGGGCTGAACGGCCTGGTCGGACGCCAGGTGGATCCGACCCGGGCGGCAACGTTGACGGTCGGATGCGTGCAAGCGGGCTCGACGGAGAACATCATTCCCGACCTGGCTGAGGCCAAGGTCACCTTCCGTGCGCTCGACGAGCGCGATCAGGACAGGCTCCGGACAGCCGTGACGCGGATGACGACCCACGTCGCCGACGCGCACGGCTGCAGCGCCGTATTGACGTTCCCCAAGAACGAACCGGCGCTGGTCAACGACGAGAGGACGGCCCTCGCTGCTCGAGCGCTAGCAGCGGACACGGGTTTCCGGCTCGCACCCGCTTGGCGCTCTTGCGGCGGTGACGACTTCGCCCACTACAGGACCGTATGCCCGGCGCTCATGATCTTCGTAGGCCTGCGCGGTGCGCCGGGATTCGAGCCGGTCCCGTTGCATCAGTCTGACTTTCTGCCACCCGACGCTGCCGTGGCCGCCGCGGCCAAAGCACTGGCCGTGGGCTACATCGCCGGAATATCGGTCGACCCGGCGCCCTGAGGGGGGCACCGGAAGGTCATTACCTTGAAGAACGGTATGGCGCCGATCGAACGCTCGCCCACGGGGACCAGCCCGTTCCGGGTGGCGCTCTCCTTGAGTTCCTCACAGGAGAAAGCGCCGATCATGTCCGAATTTCCGCCGATGAACCCGCTGGCGTAATCTTCCGACAGTCCATGCGTGATCATGGCTTCACGCCACTGCCTGGTGGCCTCCTCCGAGTCCATTCCCGAACTCTCGTCGATGCCGAAAGAATCGGAAAAGACCAGACTCCCACCTGGCTGCAGTCGTCGCAGGCATTCCTTGAAGAAAGAATCGGCGCTGGCGGGTCCAGCATCGCGATCGAGCATGAAGTGCATCACCAGGGACCCGAAGATGACATCGTGGCGGAGATCTTCACGCACGCCTTGCCATGCAATCTGTTTGAGCAGGTGAACTCGGGCGTTTACATCGTCACCCAGATATTCCCGGGCGATGTTGTGCATCTGCTCGGCACGGTCCAGCGCATAGTAGTGACCGACCGGCGGGAGGTCGCCGAGAGCTTCGGAGGGCTCACTGAGATGCTTGATCCAGGGCAGGATCAGCGCGGTCAGACTGCCCGTGCCATGACCGATCTCCAGCAGGTTCACCGGCTTACCGGTGCCCTGGCGGATATGCAGAATCTCGCGGGCTACTGCCGCCGCGCATTCGGATATGAGCTCATTGTAGAGCGGAATCCAGCATCGAACGTGCTGGTCGTACCGGTCGAAATAGGCGGGCGGCCGCCGCTCGGTCTGCTGATTCCACGCCAAGTCCCACTGGCCGATTCGGTGTTTACCGAGCCATTTCCTCTTCAGGCTCACGAAGTCGTCGCCCGAGTCGAACTGGACCGCGCCCTCCACCACTGCGTTGTAGAACAGCCGCGCGTTCTCGCATCGGTGTTCATCGTGTTCCACGACAAACGTCTGCTGCTCCCTCGAGTCCCGGCTCCGGCGGTAGCCGCCGAAGGTGGCGTCGTCTTCGATGAGCAGCAGGTTCAGGCCGACCGTCTCCGTGCTGAACGGATGCCGGGCACGCGGGTCGATGTCATCCTTGGTGGCGACAAAAATCTTGTAGTCCTTGTGCCGCAGGAGTTCCTTGCGCCAGGTGTCGATGTAGCGTGACAGTTCCGCCTCGCGTTCAAAGAACAGCCGCCAGTCGACAAGGAAGACGCGCTCACCCACAGGAGTGCTCAGATCCGGCTTGCTGGACTTCCAGAACGGCTCGATGTCATCGGTGAGGTCGGCGATCGCCTTAACCTGGAGGTTCGTGCGCTTCTGCAGGGCGTTGAACATCCGCACGTAGTAGTCGGAATGCGCGGTGATGACCGACTGCCCGCCTTCGCGGATTCCTCCTGCCATCGCCCTGATCAGGCCATCCATCAGATGCAGGTGGGCATGATCGCCATCATAGCTGTCCAGTACCTGTTGCACGCCGTGGTGGAACTCGGTGCGTGCCCGGCGAAGCTCCCGATGTCCCGGACTGAGTACGCCGCTCTGCAGCGCATCCAGCAGTCTGCGCAGATCCGCTTCGAAACGCTTGAAGTTCGCCTCCCAACTCGCGTCGTTCGGATACTGCAGGTACTTGGGAGCGCCGTAGTCCTCAGGAAGGGCATCCGAGCCCTCCTGCTTCAAGACGATGACCGGAATGTCGGCACGCCGCGCAAAACCGACCTCGAATGCCAGGTTGGGCCGACCCGACGATCCCTCCAGAATCACCAGGTCGCACTGGTGCAATTGATTCTCTATTTCTGCACCGATATTGCGTATATGCTGCTGCTGACTCCAGTCGTAGACGGCATGATCGCGCTCGGCGAGCTGCTTTCGCACGATGTTGAGCGCCTTGTTCAGGGCACTCTCCTCGGAAACCTGCTGAGACCAGGCGAGAAATACTCTTGTGCGATCCAAGGCTTATCCCGTCTTTAGTTCAGTGAACAGACCCACGCGACACATGCGCATCGAGTATAACCGATGTGCTGCAATATTTCGTTCTTTGTTGCTAACAGACGATTCGACTATGTGCGGCTCCGCTCAATTTCAGGTCGGCTGCACCGAACATGTTCCGGAGGAACGGGCGGAGCCCGGTGGCCAGACCAGGCGGACCGGGATACCTCGTCGCCGAGCTTCTTCGACTACCTCCGCCGTGCCACCGCGTCCCGATGCCGGCCGACCGTCCCAGACCGCGATCAGTTCCTCCGCCGACTCCAGCATGACGAGGTTCGCCGCCTGATGCGCGTAGGACGTGGATCTGGCGAACGGGAGTTGGTGTATCTCAGTGGCCTCGGCGAGCATTCGGTCGTAAAGCCCGCGCGCAGACGCCGGTAGATCATGATGGCGATCCGCGGCACAGACCACCGCTTCCAGTGTGCCGCCGAGTTCGAGGACGACGGTCGCGAAGATCTGGTCGACGCCCTCCGCGAGGCAGGAGACCCCTACCAGCTCCGGGGCATGGGGATCGAGCAAATCCCGGATCTGCGCCTCCACCGTTCGAGCCGATTGTGCGGTCAGATCCCGATGGCCGGTTATGGCGATGCGTGCCACCACACGATCACCGTCCTCGCCTCGGCGCCGTTCCGCCGCTGTCCGGCCGGGGGTGTCAGCTGTGCGATGCCCACCAGAGGGTGTGCTCACGGGAAATCGCCTCCTCCGCCTCGTCGACGAAGTGGGCCCACTCCGCTTCGGTCTCGGGCCAGTCCGCGCGCGAGGCGATGTCGGCCAACTCATGCGCAGCGACCGCATAGGCGCTGGCCAGCTGATGATGCTGCCGAGTCTGCAGCCAGGCCACACCGGCAGCGGCCAGCGCTCCCGCCACCCCGGCCAGGTCGATGTCGACCCACTGCACCACCTTCAGCACGGCGCAGACGAGGCCGATCGCCTCGACCGCGGCCAGCACGACCGACCACCTGGCGGCTCGCCGCTCGTTCAGGACCGCCCGAGCGGCGTACCACGAACGCTGATCATTGATCCGGCCCAGTGTGTAGGCATGCCGTCTTTCGTCCAATGACAGCGCTCTTAGCTGCCGCATCGCGCTCGTGACCTCCAGGCCGCCTTCGGGGGGCGGCGCCACGACAACGCCCCGGAGAGCATTGGTGATGTTGCTGAACCGACGCAGCAGAAGTTCATCGGCTTGACGCCCCTCCTCGTTGCCCTGCGCGAAGGGACGTCCCCCCACCAGGTAGCGCCACGCCAACGACTTGACGGACTCGGCCATGGCACGAGCCGCGTACCAATGCCGGTCCGGCCGCACGGTCAGCAGATAGACATCGGTCACCAGCGCCACGATCAGCGCTGTGGTGGCCCCGAAGGCGGCAAGGTCCACGCGCCCGCCCTCGAGGCTCAGGGTGCCGAAGACCGCTGCGGCGACAAGCGCGACCAACCGGACCCTGGTGGCCATCAGAAGTCTTTGCTGCCCTACCTGCGCGCAGCGATCGGCAGCCCGATACGACGCGGGGAACTCCGACTCAGAAATCAGGTGCACGTACTGATGGGAAGCCAACGACGGCCAGCCGTCTATGGAGAACCTGACATTGGGCCATCGAAGTGGCTATTTGGGTAGCCGCTGCTCTTCTTGAAGAGCTACCGCCCACAACTGACGATCCACGTCCTGCAGACCCGCGAGGCCCTGCGAACTGATGGCTTCCGTCGGTTACGCGTGGTCGTGAAGCCTCGAATGTAGTGCTCTGAGCCGGGCGTATGTGTTCGAGTAGGACGCGACTACCTCCACGGCCCAAGAAGCCGCTGATCAGAGACGTTCTGGTCGGCGGCTTCTTGCATGCGCGCCCACTTTACGCCCATGTTAGGACGCCTCCCGGTGGAGCACCTCGGCCGCCCGCGCGGACGCCACGTTGCGCCCCATGTAGACGTCTTGGGTCATGCTCGGCTTGGCGTGCCCGAGGTGATCGGCGATCGCACGGGCGGACAACCCGGCGTCGTCGAGCAGTGTCGCCACCGTCCGCCGGAACGTGTGCGAGGTGACCCACCCGAACCGCTCGGCGTCCACCCGGGTGAGGACGTCCTTGACGTCCCGGTTGGCGTTGCTCGGGTTCCGCACGCCACCGAACAGGCCCGGGAACAGCAGGCCGACGTCACCGGACCGTCGCCGCGTCTCCTCGCCGTCCGCCGTCATGACCGTGATCTCGCGTTCGGCGTGCGGCCACGACATCGACATACGGCGGCGGCACAGCTCGACCAGGTGACCGGGAAGGGCGATGACCCGCCACCCCGCCGCCGTCTTCGGGTGGAGCTGCAGGACGGTCCCCTTGCCCTTCAGCCGCGCGACCGTCGCGCACACCTCGACCACCCCTGCGCCCAGGTCGACCACCTCAGCGCGCACGGCGAGCGCCTCACCGATCCGCATCCCCGTCCCGTCGAGGAACTCGACCAGTTCCGGTACGTCCAGCTCGGCCGCGCGCTCGTCGCCGGCCACCTTCACCAGCATCACGGCCTGCTCGTCCGGCGTGAGGGCGCGCGGTCGAGCCTTGCGGCCCGTCGAGATCTTCGCCGTGTCGCGGATCGGGTTCGCCGGTAGGGCGCCGTGTCGTGCGGCCATGCCGAGCAGCAGGGACAGCACGGACTTGGTCGTCTTCGCCGCTGACGGCCCGTGGTTCTGCCGGACGGCCTTGATGAACTTGTCGCAGGTGGGCACGTCGATCTCGCGCATGAGTCGGCCGCCGAGTCCGCCCAGGATCCGGGTAAGGGCCCGGTCGTAGATCTCGCGTGTCTGCGGGGTCAGCGTCTCCGAGTCGTTGATCTCCGCCTGCCAGAGCTTCGCCGCGTCGCGGAGTCGGGTGTCCGCCGTGATCTCGCCGTCGACCAGGGCGCCGTCACGGTCGCGCAGCGCCTCTTTCAGCCGCCGCTCGGCCGCCGCCTGCGTCGGACCGAACCGGGTGACCTCCCGGGTTTCGCCGTCGTAGTCCCGGACGTTCACACGGGCCCGGATCCGGCGCGGCCCGAGCTTCTGAAACCGGATCTTCCCGGCGGTGCCGACCGGCAGCGGAGGGCGTCCCACGGTGCTACTCCTCTCGCGAGGCGCGGGAGGCGCTGCGACTGGCAGTCGCTTTGTTGAGGTCGTCATAGAGCCACTTCGCGAACGCCAGCGCTTCGCCCGTGACCCGCTGACTCTCCCGCGCGTGCTCAATGAAGCTGGTCAGTGATCGGCGTACTTCTCCGATCTCCGGTGACTCGTCGGGGTGCGCGCTCGGGTCGTAGGCGATCGTGAGGCCGGACGGGAATGTCAGCTCGAACGCCCCAAACGGCGGCTTGAAGAGATCCGCCACGCCGATCCGCAAAGCCATGGAGCACGCCATCAATTCGGCCGCCGTGAAGGACCGGTGTCCCTTCTCGGCGGTGCTGACAGCCTGCCGTGGCCATGGCTTGCCGAGGTATTTCGCCAGCTCTGCCCCGAACTCCTCTTGCGTCAGCCCTTCCGCTTCCCGTCTCTCGCGGAGGCGTCCACCAACGATCTCTTCAATCCGCACGTCTAGCTCCTGGTCGCCGTCTGGTCACGATGGAGCATGACACGGCCTGCCATGGATTGACAAGCGGGACGCATGACCGGTATCTCTCTGCTGTGACGCGTCATGCACAATGACGCGTCATCTCAGAGACATACAGAAGGGTGGCGCGAATGGAAGCGGCACAGGTTGCCCCGGACAGTCCACTCGTCCACATCGACGTGGTGGCCGAGGTCCTGGGTGTGTCGTCCCGGACAGTTCGAAGGATGGCGGACGCTGGCGAGATCCCCCACTACCGGGTGCGAGGACAGGCGAAGTTCGACCTCGCCGAGGTCCTCGCCGTGCTTCGTGTCGGGGCGCAGTCATGATTCCCGATTTCCTCACCGTGCCGGAGGTAGCCGAGCGCTACCGCACGAACGAGAACACGGTTCGCTACTGGCGACACACCGGCTATGGGCCGAAGGGCGTCAAGGTCGGGGCGCGAGTGCTGTACCCGCGCGCCGAGATCGAACGCTTCGACCGCGAGATCTTCCAGGCCGAGCACGGGCGGGACTCCTGAGATGCCCCCGAACGAACAAGCGGCCCCGCTCGCTACGGGACCGCTCAACCAGGAACCGGACAAGGGCTCTGTCACGCCCACGATACGGGACACGGCTGTCATGCTCGCCGAGCGTGGATTCGCCGTCTTCCCGTGCGGCACACCGGCAAGGGCCGGCCACGGCCACCCGGCCGGGCCGGATAAGGACTGTCGACGCTGCCAGGCGGAGAAGGCGCCCGCGCGCGGCTGGAAGTGGAAGGAACGTAACAGCGCCGACCCGGCCGTCGTCCGGGCCCACTGGCCGCAGGACGGCCCGAACATCGGCGTAGCGTGCCATGCGTCCGGCCTGGTCGTGATCGATCTCGATACCCCGGCGCACGGTTCCGAGATGCCTGCCGAGTGGACGGCCAAGGGCGGCATCAGAGACGGCGCTGACGTTCTGGCCTACCTGCTTGAACAGCAGGGTGAGCAGTGGCCCGACACGTTCACCGTCCGTACCGCGTCCGGTGGGACTCACCTGTACTTCCGCGCTATCCCCGGGCGCCCGATCCCGAACAGCGCGGGCAAGGTCGGCCCCATGATCGACGTCCGGGGCGACGGAAACGCGGACGGCAGCCCCGGCGGCGGGTACGTCATCGGGCCCGGCTCGACGGTCGGAGGTGGCCGATACACGGTCGACCACGCCGCCGCGCCCGTGCTTCCGCTTCCCGGGCTCCTCGCCGAGCTGGCCGCGCCCACTCGGCCTACGGACCACATCCCCGCCGCTAGGTCGAGCGTCCGAACGGCGATGCCGCACGGACGTCTCCGGGGGCTGGTCGAGACCGTGCTTGCCGCCTACCCGGGCAAACGAAACACGGTCTTGCACTGGGCGGCCTGCCGGGTCGCCGACATGGTCGCCGCGGCCGAGGTCGACGAACACGCCGCTTGCGATGCCCTGGCCATGGCGGCAGCCGAGATCGGGCTCAGCGAATCGGAAGCACGCCGCACCATCGGTTCGGCCCTGCGAAGGAGAGTCGCGTGAGCACTCGTAAGAAGGGCGACGAGCGCCAGAAGGCGGAGGAGATCCTCAGCAAGGCCGGGGTTCCTCTCGACCCTCCGGCCGCGCCAGAGCCGTGGGACGAGCCGCTCGCGCTGGGGTCCCGTGCGGCCCTGCCCGCGTTCCCGCTGACCGCGTTCCCGGACTACATCGCCCACATGGTGGCCGGGATGGCCGAAGAACTTCAGGTTCCCGTCGACCTCCCGGGCACGCTCGCACTGTCGGGCCTCTCCACGGCCGCCGGTGGCCGTGCCGAAGTCGTCGTGCGCGGCCAGTGGCGGGAGCCGCTGTGCCTCTACCTCGCCACGGCGATGCCGCCCGGGTCGGGCAAGTCCCCGGCCTTCCGAGCCATGCTCGCGCCGGTCTTCGAAGCCGAGAGGCAGATGCGGGAGGCGGCGCGAGACCACATCGACCAGGCGGCCAAGGACCGCGAGATCGCCCTAGCCCGCGCCGAGGACGCGCGGCGTAAGGCCAAGTCTGCACAGGACATCGAACTCGCCGTCGACGCGCGCCAGATGGCCGAGGCAACCGAGGTGCCGACCCTGCCCCGGCTGACCGCCGACGACATCTCTCCGGAGCAGGCCGCAACGGTCATGGCGGACCAGGGCGGGCGTCTGGCGATCCTGGCCGCAGAGGGGACATTCTTCGAGGTCGTCATGGGCCGCTACAGCAGCGGAAAACCGAACGTGGAACTCGTCCTAAAGGCACACGCCGGTGACCGGGTACAAGTCGACCGGCGCGGCCGAGAGGAGTTCATCGATCGCCCCGCCCTCACGATCGGCGTCGCGATCCAACCGGACATGCTCCGCGACATCGCGGCCAAGCGGCAAATGCGCGGACGTGGCGTGCTGGCAAGGTTCCTTTTCAGTCTTCCCAGGGACATGGTCGGGGCGCGAAAGATCACCCCCGACACCGTCTCTGAAGAAGTGATCAGGACCTACATGGAAAACCTCAAGCGTCTGGTTCTTGACCTCTCCGAATGGACGGATCCGGCCGCTATTCCTATCAGTCCTGCGGCATTGAAGCTATTCACAGAATGGCGTATCGAAATAGAGCCTCGTCTGAAGAGGGGAACGGGAGATCTCGAATCCCTCCGCGACTGGGCATCCAAGCTTCCAGGCGCCACCATTCGGATAGCCGGACTCCTGCACTTGGCCGAGAATCCCGACAACGGCGTTCGGACGCCCATCAGCGAGGAGACGATGGGACGGGCGATCGACCTCGCCCGGTACTTCGTCGAGCACGCCATGGCCGCGTTCGGCGCCATGCGGGCTCACCCTGCACTCGACAACGCCCGGTCGGTCCTGGAGTGGATCACAGAGAAGGCCGGTCCGGAGTTCAAGGCCCGGGACGTTCAGCGCGCGTTCCAACGTCGGTTTGACGGTGCCGACGACGTCCGCCAGGTGCTCGACCTCCTTGAGGATCACGAGTACATCCGGCGGGCGCCGGACACCTCGACCGGCGGTCGCCGGAGCGTTGTCTACCAGGTCAACCCTAAGGGGCGGTGACACGGTGACAAAAGTCCCTGAAACTGCCTCTGACCTGCAAGGACATGTGTCACCAGAGGCGGTGACAAAGCGATGACAGAAGCCATCCGTGGTGACAAAAGGTGGTCCAGGTCGGCCCTGGGGGTCGCTTTCGGTCGGCCGACTTCTGTCACCGATCCGGGACTTCTGTCATCAGGGCCGAGAACTCGTGTTTTCCCAGGTCAGAGCGTTAGGCCAGAACTTTTGTCACCGGTTGTCATCGGACCCGATGACATACATAACCGCAGGTCAGAGGCGGTTTCAGAGGCTTTTGTCACCGGAATCCGTGGAACAGGGGGGCGGAGACCGTCCCCGAGGTACGGCAGGAGGCAGCATGACCACCGATGATCGAGCGGTCGTCACGGCAGAGCAGGAGTACGTGAACGCGGTCCGGCACAGCTGCGGCCCGGACCGGCACCCGGACGCGCGGGGCGTCTCGGACATGAGCGAGGATGAGCTCGACGCCGAGGTTGTGAAGCTCGTCAACGGGCTGCGCCTGGCGACGTTCCACACCCGGGACTCTCGGCGTGCGGACGGGGCCGGCTTCCCTGACCGGGTCATCGTCGGGCCCGGTGGTGTGCTGTGGCGGGAACTGAAACGGGAATGGTCTGAGCTGCGTCCGGGACAGGTCACATGGAAGTACCGGCTCATTTCCACGGGTCAGGATTGGGGGCTATGGCGTCCCACTGATCTGAAGTCCGGCCGTATCCGTCGTGAGTTGCTCGCCCTCACGCACCCGGTCACGGTCGAGGAAATCACCCGGAACCTTGACGAGCGTGAGGGTGACATGGCTTTCGCTGCCGCAATGCTCGACCAGGCCGAGGACGGTTAGGGGCCGTTAATCCCGTTCCATGAAACCCCGGTCACAGGTGGCCGGGGTTCCTCTCCCGCGCGGGGCGGCAATTTGCCCCCTTAATTTATGGCCCCGGACGGCGGGCGGAACGCGAAACCAGGGAACCGCTGATTCGGATCTCTCACGTGCGCGCGTAAAGCGACGTTATTTCTCGGCTGCCCGTGTTGGGCTATCACAGGCTTTCGGTAGTGAGCACGGGGCCCGGGTTCCCGGGGCGGTTATCCAGATAGGCCCAGTGATAGGGCGGAATAGCGCTCATGGTCTCGACCCATGCCTTGCCTGCCTTGCCGAGCAATGCGGCGCCGCCCTTGGCCGCGTCGAGCCCCTGTGTGTGCCCGACCCAGGTGAAGGCGCCTTGCGCGCGGCCGGGGACGTAGCCGAGTTCTTGCGTGGCGAGCAGAACCGACGTAGCGCCGGACCGGCCGAGGTTCATCACGGACTCGACGGCCTGGTCGAGCTTGTGAGCGCGGTAGGCGCGGCAGACTTCCCGGGCGTCGTCGATGACCACGATGGCGTGCCCTTCGGCCCGTACGACGTCGAGGGCGGCGGCCAGGGCCGCGCCGGTGGCTTCACGGTCGGGAGTGGCGACCAGGCGGAACCAGTAGCCGTGCGGGCCGCCGCCTTCCCGGTCGCTGCCGAACCCTGCCGCGATGTGCTGGACGGGTGTGCCCCAGGTGTCGGGGTAGCCGGCTACGTCGTCCCAGGCCGGATCCGGTGCGGGTTTGGGGTCGATGATGAGTACCCGGGCGTCCAGGCGCAGCCGCAACAGGCTCTTGATCAGGGTCGTCTTCCCGGCGCCGGTCTGGCCGAGGATGACGTGATGCGCCGCCCGCCGCGGCTGCCATGCACGGTCGACGCGGTCCAGGACGCGGTCTAGCGGCGCGGCAGGTAGGTGGGGCATGGGGTGGGCCTCCCGTCAGCTCAGGGGCGTGGTGAGCGCCGTGTAGTGCCCGTGGCAGAGCCGTAGCGGGCCGAGCGTGCGGTAGGCGCCGCCCTGGCAATCCTGGCGTCCGCCGCCGTACCACCGTTCGTTGATCACGCATCGGCCGTCCGGCGCGGCCGGGTCGACGCGGTAGCCGCGTAGGGCGAGCTCGGCCGTGTAGTCGACGGCGCGGACCGGGGCCGCGATGGCGCGGGGCCGGTCGTCCCACGGGGCGCCGTCGTCCTCCTGGCCCTCGTCGTCCTCGTCGTCCTGGCCCTCGTCGAGGGCGGCGGCATACGCCGGGTTGACCGCGTCCGAGCGGAACCAGCCGCGGCGCCGGATCCGTTCGCCGGCGAGCCGCTCGGCCAGCTCGACGACGCGCGGCATGGTGTGCGCGTGCTCCAGCTCGGCCGCGAACCATTCCAGGCGGCCGCGGCTCTGTGGGGTGAGCTGCTCGTCGTCGAGGACCTCGCGGATCTGGTCGAGGATGACGGCGCGTTTCTCGGCCAGCTCTAGCGCCTGGTCGTCGCGCTCGGCCTGAGTGGTGACCTGCCGGGTACCGTCCCGGCCGCCCGGCCGGGGGATCAGCTCAGCGGGGAAGTGCGGTTCGTCGCAGGTTCCGCAGTAGAGCAGTGTCCCGGCCGGTTCCCATGTCAGCGGGTCGCCGCAATCCGGACAGCCGGCCTCTGCCTGCTCGGCCGGGTCGGGCTCGATCGGCGCCGGTTCCCACCGGCCCGGCTCGACCGGCATCGGCCCGGCCGGGGCCGTGCCGGTCCTGGGGATCCAGTTCGCCGTCTTGCAGCCGGGGCACCGGACAGCGTTGCCCCGGACGGTCGTCGAGATCGGCGTATCGCACGCCTTGCACGGCACGGTCACCTTGTCGGCCGCCTTGCCGGTCACCTTGTTTCCTTGTCATCACAGGTCAGAGCGTTGCTGCTGCCTTGTTTCGCCTTGTCGCCGGCATCGGCGGACAAGTGCCGGTAGACCGTCTGCCGGGACACCCCGAACATGGCGCCGATCTGCGCGACGGTGTGCTTCCGCTCGTCGTACAGGCGCCGCGCGAGCGTGGCCTGTTGCGCGGTGAGCTTGGGGCGCCGGCCGCCCCGGCGGCCCCGGGCGCGCGCGGCGGCAAGGCCGTCGAGGGTGCGCTCTGAGATCAGGTCACGCTCGAACTCGGCGAACGCGGCGACCAGGTGGAAGAACAGACGTCCGCCTGGCGTCGAGGTGTCGATGCCCTGGTCGAGCACACGTAGCCCGATGCCGCCCTGGTCGAGGTTCGCCGAGAGGTCGATCAGGTGACGCAGCGACCGGCCGAGGCGGTCGAGCTTGGTCACCGTCAGGACGTCGCTAGGACGCAGGAACGCAAGGCACGCGTCGAGTTGAGGGCGCCGCGCGAGTTTGCCGCTCACGCCCTGGTCGACGAACACGCGGTCACATCCCGCGCGGTCGAGGGCGTCCGTCTGCGCTTCGGGGTGCTGGTCGTGCGTGCTGACGCGCGCGTATCCGATCAAGGTCACGGCCACTCCCAGAAGCGGTTAGGTTTCTTACCAGAAGCGTACGCCGGATGAACCGCAAACGGTGGCAGGCATGACCGGTGATGCGTTGATTGCGGACACGCGGTTATGAGCCGCGCCGACCGGCCTGTTCAGGGCCGGTCGGCGCGTGTACCGCAAACATCCGTTTAAGAGACTCGCCGTCCGGCGACTGGGCGCGCGCCCCGCCCGGTTTCAGAGGGTTGGATCGCAGCGACTGCCGATACCGCATCGGCGTTCGAATGCGCCGCATATAGGGCGGTGGTCGCCGGTGAGCTGTGGCCCATCAATTCCTGAACCACGCGAATATCCTTCGAGCTGGCGTAGGCGCTGGTCCCGAACCGGTGCCGAAGCTGGTGCATGGTCGCGCGGATTCCGCACGCGCGTAGATGGGCGTTGCCGTCAGCGGTGACCGTGCCGACCGGGACATGCCCGGGGCGGCCGTCACGGCGCAAGAACACCCAGCCGTGGCGCGGCAGGCCAGCGGCCTGGAGGTGATCCCACACATACGGGGACATGGGGATCAGCCGTTCCTTGTCCCCTTTGCCCAGCACCAGCAACGCGGGCCCGGACGCGGTATCCACGATGCCGTCACGGCGCAGCCGCGCGATCTCGCAGCAGCGCAACCCGGCATACCCGGCCAGCACCAGCCAGGGACGTATCCGGGCGGGCGCCTGGTCGATCGCCGCTTCGAGATCGGCGTCTGAGATCGGGCGGGG
This sequence comes from Spirillospora sp. CA-128828, assembly GCF_050945415.1. Classification (NCBI taxonomy): domain Bacteria; kingdom Bacillati; phylum Actinomycetota; class Actinomycetes; order Streptosporangiales; family Thermomonosporaceae; genus Spirillospora; species Spirillospora sp. CA-128828. The sequence continues at coordinate 8,326,363 of NZ_CP191986.1, read as the reverse complement.
CAGCCGCTGCCGCTGCCGCGGCAAGGGGATGTGCATGGCGGGGTTGGCCGGGATGTGCCCGTGGCTGTGCGCCCATGCGTAGAAGCCCTTCACCGCCGCGGCATAGCACAGCACGCTGGGATCGGCCACCGTCAGCCCAGCCCGCCAGGTGGCGATGTCGTCGGGGGTGGCCTGCAGCAGTCCGGAACCTAGAAGCCGCGCGAGCTCGACCAGCCGGCCGCGATACACCCGGCGGGTGTTGTCCGATCGCCCCTGCAAAACCAGGTACCGCAGGTAGGCGCTGATCAGTTCCTCGTCTGTGGTCATCGTGCGCTTTCGGTAGGCCCCGCGCGGCCTGGGGGTCGCCTGGTGCGGTCTGGCTGGCGCGCGTTGGCGTTGGCGAACGCGGCGTAACCGGGCGTGGTGTTGGGGGCGGATTGCCTGTGTCGCCGGCGACCGGGCCGGACCGGGGGCAGATATAGGGGGCGTGGTGCTGGAAGGGGCGGCGCGGCCGAGCCTCGGGGTTACCCGGCGGCGCCGCCCCAGCTCATGATGACTCTGCTGACTGCCTGGCCCGCTCTCGTTCGCGAGCTGCAGCGCGTTCGATGATGTCGCCGTACACGCGGATCTTCTCCGGGTCCTCCTTCCGCGTGCAGTGCTGCGACTCCGTCACCACCTCGTCCATCAGGTGCTGATAGGCGGCCAGCGCTTTCGCCAGTTCCCGCCTGCGCTGCGGATCAAGCGAGAGCATCACGCCTCCGCACCGCCACGATGGCCTCGCCAAGCCGGGTCGGGGTCGCGCCATGCACAAGGGCCTGCTCGTCGACGAGGGCCCACCAACGGCGTGTCCAGTAGCCGAACCAGACGACGCCCCCATACCGGTCCTCGATCCGGCGGGCCTCGGCCACCCGGATCGGGACCGGGTCTATCCGCACCGTGTCGTCAGCGGCCACCCGACACCGCCCGGATCGCCTCGGCGAGCTCCTCGGGGGTGTCAGCGTCGGCGGACGCCTCCTCGTTCAACTCCTCACGAACGAGGGGCCCGCGGGTTGCCCACCACCGACCGCGATCGGTGCGGATGATCGACCAGCCGGGAAACTCGGCCCGAAGCTGTTCTTTGACCTGCTCAGTGTCTTGCGACGTCGCGTTCATGGGGACCGTCCTGGGCTGCGATGCACGGGTCGTGATCCGGTCACCGTTAGTGAATCTGTGGCAGGCGCCACACCGGGAGGGGATGATGAGGGGATGGGAGGGGATGCGCATCCCCATCCCCGCCCGTCGGAAGGTGCATCGCAAATGACCCCCGGCAAGAAGGTGATCGGCGCACGCCTGCGCGCGGAACGCGAGGCCCCGCCGTACTGGTCGCGGCCAGACCTCGCCCGGCTGCTACGCGATGCCGCAGACCCGCGTGACCGTCCCGGTCTGCCGCATGTCAGCACCCTCGCGAACATGATCAAGAATTGGGAGCGGGGGCAATACTCTCCGAACGCCCGCTACCGCTTCCTCTACGCCCGCGTCATGGGCAAGACAGTGACCGAGCTGTTCGGCGACCCATCCCGTCCCGCACTGCCCGCCATGAACGGCTCGACCCCGAGCGACTACGCCGCGACGGTCCGGGACACCAACCGCCACCTGATCGCGCTCGACAGCCGGTTCGGCGGAACGTCCGTCGCCAGCGTCGCCGTCCAGGCGTTCAGCGCGGCGCGCGATGCGCTGGCATCCGGCCGTCACGACGCCGACGAACGCGACCTCCAGGCCGCCGCGGGTGAGACGGGCGAGATCGCCGCGTGGACGCTGTACGACGCCGCTCGGTTCGATGAGTCCCGCGCCACTGTCCAGGAGGCCATGCTCATCTCCCGGTTGGCTGGCGATCGCAGCATGGAGCTGTTCGAGCTGACCCACCTCGCCCTCATCGACGTGAAGTCCGGGCGGGCGCGCGAGGCCCTCCAGATCGCCGAGCACGTCGCCGAACCGGGTGACCTTGCCCCGCGTGTCGGCGCGCTGTTCGACATCCGTGCGGGCCGCGCGCTGGCGCAAGGCGGTGACCGGGCGCGCTCTCTCGCTCGGCTCGATCGGGTCGCGAGCGTCCTCCAGGACTCCATGCACCCGCGTGATCCGGCATGGGCATGGTGGCTCGACGCCTCCGAGTTGGCCGTGCAACAGGGGCTTGTGCGTCTGGAACTGGGCGAGTACGCCGCGGCGATGCGGTACCTCGACGAGGCCGCCCACGGGCGCCTGGCCCTCGACCCCTACAGCCCCCGCGCGCAGGTAGGGCCGGTCACCGCGCACGGGAAGCAGTGGGGCCGCGCCGCCTACAACGACCTTGTGCATCTGCTGCGCGCGCTCACCATGGCGGGCGCATGGCAGGAGGCCGAGGTGATCGCGGCGACGATCGCGGACTTCACGCGCGAGGTGGTGTCCGCGCTGACGGAGGTCGATCTCCGCCGCGCTCTGGTCAACATTGCCCGCGCCGAGACGGGGCCGTCGTCGACGCTGCGCGACATGGCGGACGAGATCATCGCGGCGCGTGGCTGGCATATCGGGACGGGCTGACCCGGGGGCCGGCGGCGGGCTACGCTGAGCCTGCGATGCACCGGCGCCCCGCCCCCTCTCCGGAGGCGGGGCGTCAGTCTTTCCCCCAGGAACCCCGTACTCATGAGGTTCGTCTGTTGCACCCGGGCGGGGGTCGGGGGAGGGATACACAGGTCCGGAGGGGTGCAACAGGCCCGTTGCACCCGGGCGTTGCACCCCTCCGTTGCACCCGCGTGGGCACCCGCGTTGCAGCATGATCAACATGCGTTCGCGCGGTGCCCGCGCGCAGCCGTGCGCGCTACGCGGGCACCGGTTCCGGGCGCCGCAACAGCGTGTGCCGCTGCGCCTGGTCGTCATATCCGATGATCCCGTCGTCCTCGCGGAGCGCCTTCAGGATCCGCTGCACCGTCTGCCGGTACTGCCCGGCCGCCGTCCACACCGGCGCCAGATCAGCCGTGGTGAAGTCCTCCCGGCCCTCGTCGATCCACGCCGCCAGCTGCGACAGGATCGCCGTCCGCGTCTCGGCCGGTGTGAGCCGCTGCTCGGGCTGGGCGAACTCGAACTCCTCGTCGTCGGGGCCGTCCTCGATCGGGTCGTCTATCCCGGCCTGGATGGACGGGTCCGGGTCCTCGGTCGGGACGGTCGGCTTCCACTCGTCGTTGTCGATGTCCTCGGGGTCGGTGTCCTCGTCGATGTCCACACCGGTAGGTGTTCCCGCCGGCGCCGCCTGACCGACCCGGCCGCGGGTGACGGCCTCGGTGAACTCGTCCATCGACTTCGCAGCCGCGGGGAACTCCGCGCAGTTCTGCCGCATCTGCTCACCGGACTTGTCCCACAGGAACGTGCGCAGCGGCATCGCGATGCGGGCCTCATCGATCCCGTCCGCGTCCGCGTAGCACATACCGGGGTACCGCTTGCCCCACAACTCCGGACGGCACCCAGCGTCGTCCTGAGCCTCTGAGAGCCCGAATCCGGCGTCCTGGCTGTTCTCCACGCCGAAGCACATCTTGGAGAGCTGCCCGCGGACGAGGGTGGGCATCTGCGTCCAGTCGGCGCGCTGCAGCGAGATGACCACCGACCCGCCCGCCGAGCGGATCTCCTTGACCACCTCCAAGAACATCTCTTCGTCCTTGTCGCTGACCTTGGCGAAGATCTTCGCGGCCTCCTCGAACCACACCACCCAGTACGTCAGCCCGCATCCGGGCTCCCACGCGGTGAACCCGTGCGCCGCCAGCCAGTCCGTGCGCGGCTTGATCTGCCCGTACACGTCCCGGATCAGCGACGACACACCCGCCTTCTCCGTCTCGAAGCGGTGCAGGCCCTCACGGCACGGCCCAAGCGTCTGCTCACCCTTGGACAGGTCCGCGGCCATCACCGCGACGTCCGGGCGGGTGAACAGCTCAGACAGCAGGTTCCAGCCGGCGCCGAGCGACTTCGCCGACCCGGTCCGCCCCATGATCTGCAGGTGGTTCCCGACGAGGATGAGGCCGGCGTCGTCGCCGTCCTGGAACACGCCCGCGCGCAGCAGCTCGGCGACCGACGCGCCCGGCCGGGACGGTCCCGGCCACGGCAGCGGCGTCCGCAGGATCCGCGGATCAGAGAAGGTGACGTGCGCCAGGTCGGCGCGGTCCATGTTCGCCGACACGGTCATCGTGCCGGGCGGCAGGCCCATGGCGCCCTCGATGTGTTCTGTCTTCTTCTGCACGTCGGCGACGGTCTTCTCACCGGCCGGGAGCGCCATCACGCCCTCGATCTTGCGTTCACCGGCGTTGACGGTCGCCATCCGGGCCCCACCGAGGTTCGCCTTGTCCTTGTTGGCCTCGAACAGGAACGCGAGCGCGTCGTTGACACCGTGGGCGCCCTGCCGGGACCGGATCACCGTGCGGATGTTCCAGCCCGCGCAGGCGACCAGCCCGCCGGCCACCCAGAACCACAGGATGACCGGCTGGGTGAACCCGGCGACCGAGCAGGCCGTGACCCACATCGACACCGCGGCCGTGGTGACGGCCGCCGACCCGCGGCCGAGGATGCCGCGTTCATGGGTGACCAGCCACGTGACCCCGGTCAGCACCACGGCGCCGAGCGTCAGCCCGATCGCCGACCAGGGCGCACCCGGCCCGGTCCCGAACAGCGCGTGCAGAGCGGTGCCGATGCCGGCGACGATCGGCCAGATCAGCCACGGCGGGGCGATCGTCATGAGCTTGGACGCCTGCGCGGCCTTCACGCGCTCCCAGGAGGAATCCGCGGCGACTGTGAGCTGTTTGTCCGCCATGATCAGTCGTCATCCTTGAAGTTGAAGGTCTGCTTGGGGGGCTTGGGCGGGTTGAGGACGTCGGCGAACTCCTTACGGAACGACGCATGGAACGCCACCAGCTCAGCGCCGGCCGCCGCTTCGTGCTCGCTGGCCCGCTTGAGGCGCTTGGACACCCGCCGAGCCCGCATCCGCACATCGACGCCGAACAGCAGCGGGTTGCCCTTCGCCGTCGCCACGAGCGCCTTGTAGACCTCTTCGGCGGACAGGTCGAACTCGATCGCCAGGTCACGGCAGATCCGCCGCCCGGCCTGCGAGTACTCGGTGATGGACTTGGAGCCCGTGAACGGGATCTCTGCGAGTTCGGGGATCCTGCTCTTGCCGCTCACCGGCACTGCTCCTCGTGGTCGTCCTGGTCGTCGATGACGTCGCCCTCACAGGCGTTGTGGTAGCCGAGCCGGTACTTGTCGGCGATGCGGCGGCCGGTCCTGCGCAGCCACCCGGGCGGGGTGCCGAGCCGGGCGGACAGCCACGCGGCCGGCGCTCCCGCGGCGATACGGGTGCACGCGGCGAAGACGGCCCACAGGCCGCGCAGGACGGCGACCAGGCGGACCGACAGGCGCGGGTCCGGGTCGACCGGGCGGGGGGTCGTCGCGAGCGTCACCGGCCCCGCCTCCACACGATCGGCGACCGGAACCGCGGGACCCGCACCGCCGCGCCGAGGTAGAACCCGGCCGCGAGTACTGCCGCGAGTACGGCGACGGGTACGGGCATGACGAGCAGGTGCAGGATCACGTACACGCCGCCGCCGGTGATCCCGGCGAGCATCAGGTGATCGAGCAGCGTGTAGCGGCGCCGCCGCGAACGGCGGGTACGGGTACCTCGCCAGGTACCCGGGCGTTGGGACATGATGGGTGGACCTCCTTGTGAGGGGCCCGGCCCTGGGCGCGCTGTGGAAGGTGGAGCCCGGGGCCGGGTGCTTGTGGGTTACTGGTCAGCCAGGGTCGACAGGTACGCCCTCACCTCCTGGGCGCGCGGCTGCCCGATCTTGAGTTGCTGCCGGATCGCCCGGATACCCGGGACCCGTCCGGCGGTGATGTCGTCGGCGAACTCTCGCGCCGCCCGCAACTGGAGATCGGTCGGGTCGGGCACGGCGAGTACGGCGTGCCCGCTGACGGGTACGGGCGCCTCGCCCACGGTCGCGGTGACGGTCGCGCCGTTCATCCGCGGCCGGTCGACCAGCCGGGCGGGTACCTCGGCCGGGCCCTGCGGGGTACGGGTGATGAGCCGGTGGACCGTGCGCAGCAGCACCAAGAGCCCGAGCATCGACGCGACCGGGGCGACGGCCGCCGTGACCTGCTCCCGCCAGCCGTGCACCGCACCGACGTTGAACGCCAGCGACACGCCCCACCCGGCCGCGGCGAGGCCGAACGGCAACGCCAGGTCCAGCCAGGCCAGGCCCCTGCGGGTGAGCCGGTAGCCCTCCAGCGCCAGGGCGAACAGGCCAAGCTCGCCGATCAGGATGAACAGGTCGACCAGGAGCGGGAACGAGTCGGCCTTCCAGTCCTTGAGGCCCCGCTCCATGGCCCACTTGTGCAGGCCCGCGTACGACTGCGCGAACCCGTCCGCGGTGACGACCAGGACGAACAGGCCCATGACCGCAACCGACGTCAGGTGCGCGATACGGGTCGTGCGGTTCACCGGCCGGCCTCCCCCGCGCGCAGGACGAGGCCGGCGACGACCGCGATCACTTCGGGCTCCCACACGGTGAGCCACTCCAGGATGCGGAGGTCGTACGCGCCCAGCTCGACGCCGGCGGACTCGCACGCCTCGGTGAGGCGGGCCCGGTTGTAGGCCTTCATGTGGCCGGGGAAGTTCGGGTGTCCGTAGGCGTCGCGGGTCGTCTCGGCCGCCTGCTGCTCGGTCTCGTACGGGCCGACGTCGGCCGGTAGGTTCTGCATCATGGTCCGGTCTCCTCCGGATCAAGGGCTCGGCCGGCGCTTCCTCGCCGCGTCCGGGCCCGCCTTCATTTGGGCGGATGTCCGGAGGGACCTGGAGGGCCGCGGGGAGGAGACCCGGGCAGCATGAGAGCGCCCGCTTTACGCCCGGAATATGGCCGTAGAACGCCAGCAACGATCAACGATGGCCATTGATGCGACTTAGCTGTAGCCCTGTTCAGCGGCCAATTCTCGCCGATAGCCAATGACAGCCAACGAGACTCCTTGGAAGGACGCGGGTTCGATTCCCGCCACCTCCACCAGCTATAACGGCCCGACTGAAACGTGTGTTTCGGTCGGGCCGTTGTGCGTCCGAGCTGCTGTGGCGGCCGCTGTCGTCTGCTCGGCCTTGCCGGCCGCCACATCCCGCTCAGGCCGGCCAGCCCTGCCGTGGCGATGGCGTCGTCGGTGCGTCAGTAACCGCCATCATGTCCTTTGGCGGCCGACCGTGATCGTCGGGCTCGGTGTCTATGATGCGCTCATGCCTGGACTCCGAGCCGTCGTGACCAGCAGGGCGCCCTCTGACAGTCCCCTCCTCGATTTCGACCTCGTCGACCGTGACGGTCACTTGCTCGTCATCGGTACCGACCAACACCGCGCCTTCTCCTGGGACCCGACGACTGATCAATGGGCCGAGCATCGGCTTGATGTCCCGTCCCGAGAATTCCCCTTCGTTGAGCTCAGTCAGATCAGCGCAGCCGTCGTCGATGGGCGGATCGTGGTCGGCGGTGGCGGGGAGCACCAGGACTTCGCGCAGTGGGATCTGGAAACCGGTGCGGTGCTGGAGGGAGCGGACGGCGGAGGTGTGAGTTGGGCTCGCGCGGCAACGCTCGGCGGACGAACCCTCTTCGTCATCGGTGGGACCGGTCCGGCTGTGGAGGTCCAGGGGCCGGCACACAAGGAAGACGCCCCCGATGCCGGCGACCTCGACGGGGACGAGCCTGGTGAGTACATGGACGAAGACGATCACTATTGGCTGGTGACGGAACTGGAATGTGCCGGGAGCGTTGCGGCGGGCACGCTGTGGGGCAGGGCGGTCATCGCGTCCATCGGTGTGGACGGAGGCGTCATCGTGTGGGACATCAAGGAGGAATGTCCGATCGTCGAACTCGATGTGCCTGACGGCATCGATGACGGAGCCTTTGGCTATTTCGCACTGGCCGCTGTGGAAGACCGGGCTTTCTTGGTGGCGGCCGGAGAACGGGTTCTCGCGGTGTGCGATGTGAGCGACGCTGACGCTCCCGTGTGGGCCGACCCGGTCACCGTGCCAGGCGGCGATATCGTATGCCTCGACGCTGCAGTGGTGGGCGGTCGCGCGGTCGCGGCGACCGGCGGCGAAGACGGCATGGTCTACATATGGGATGTCGCGGAACGTCGCATCCTGGGAGAGCCGAACTCAGCGCATGGCTCCGAGTTCCCGGGTGCCATCGGAGAAGTGTCCACCGTCCGGTTCACCGAGTTGCGGGGTCGGCCCGTCGTCATCAGCGCCGGCAGGGACGGCACTATGCGCGTCTGGGACCTTCCGGCAGGCGGAAGCAATCAGCCGTGGAATCGCCCTTCACAAGAGTGACAGGCGGCTGATGGTCGGCCTGGCGCCACGGTGGCCACATCCCGCTCAGGCCGGTGCTGAACGGCTAACGGGGTGGAGTCACGGCGGCGTCATCCCACTTGGCCCACGTCGCTCGGCACGTCCACTGATCTTAGAAAACTAGGGCAGGGCCCGGTCCGGACGACCGTCGGGAGTGTCAATCCCCGCAGACGGCCTCTTCTGGGCCGTGAGGCACGGCCACGGAAGACCGTGCCAACTGTGTTCGGAACGGCGACGAGAAGCGTCCCGGCGATGACGGCATGATGCCGGTCGCCGGGACACCGGGGTTCCTCCCGCCGTTCACGGCGAGGACGCGAGAGAACCGCCGAGGCGGACCGGCATGCGACCGGTCCGCCCGAGCAGCGGGTGTTCCACCCCAAGTGGGTGACCACAGGGGTGGAGCTGGGACGAAGGGTCACGCCGATTCGACGACATCCCCTCGTGCCGCCTTCGACCAGACGTCGAATAGGCGACCCGCCGATCCGCCGACCGGCCCGATGCCCTCCCGCAGCGTCTCAGACGCCGGAAGTCGGGCATTGTCCACCGCGGATACCGCGAGCGCGGCATCATCGATGATGGACGAACAGACCGTGAGCAGATAGTCGGGAACCCTCAGCGCGGGATCGGTGCACCCCACGAGAGGTGTGCCCACGGCGGCGATCAGGGGGAACACCGTTCCTGGAATCCCGATCGTCGCCTCAGCACGTGCCGCGGCAGTCTGCGACGAGACCTGGCTGATCTCATGGCGGGCCCACAACGCGGGGTCCTCCCTCGGGTGCAGACCCACCATGATCCGCTTGCCGGCCGTCCGCAGCTCCTCCGCGGCCGCCAGCAGGAGATCTGTGCCGGGCGCTGCTTCACCTGTCGAATCGGGGTGGGTGACGCTCGTCAGGACCAGTACCAGCCCCGGCTCGGGCTCCCGCTTCGGCAGATCATCGGTCCGCGGGGAACCGACGACGGTTATCGTCCGCCGCGTGCCGAGATGGCCGGCGAACGCAAGGGCCGCCCCCTGCGACGCGGCGGTGATCGCCCGCAGCCGCGGGCGCAGCCGCCCGGCGCCGGCGGCTTCCCGCGGCCCCAGATAGGCGAGCCCGCTGGCGACCAGGGGCAGCCTCGGAAATCGACTGGCGACCTCCACCGGCCAGGCACCGGCCCCGGCGACCACGAGCAGATCGGCCGGCGGCGCCGTTTGCGGTGTCGCGGCCAGCACTGGATCCCCGGGCTTGATGCGCGACACGTCGGGCACCACCTGAATGAGCTCCCAGCCGCGCCGCTCGGCCTCGTGGAGCAATGGCTGCACGTGGTAGGTGCCCCAGGGCTCATTCGTCGTTATCAATACCCGAAGCCGGGGAGGCGGGTGGCTCTGATTCATGTTAATCACCCTCTTATTTGCGCGAAAACCGACACGCTTGTCGTGTCGGACATAAGAGACTGTACAGGGCAAGGGCGAGCTGGACTTCAGTCGACTTGCTTGAGACCTGGACATGCGACTCCTTGTTCCGTCAGGTCATCGGACGGATCCGGTCTCGGCGAGTACAGTCTCGCTGCGAGCGCGGGCCCGTTCCTCGTCGGCGAGGTCGAGCGAGCGTGTGCCGGTGCAGCCAGTCGTACCCGTAGATCGCGAGCACCGTGGCGACGAGGGCGACGGCGACGGCCACCAGGGTCTGGTTCCATCCGAAGATGCCGTGCAGACCGGATGTAGCCGCAGCCATCATCTGCTGGCGACGCCTCGTCCGCTGATCATTTTGTTAGGACCTCTAAGCCAGCTCCGCACGGGGCCTCAAGAAGAGCCCGTCAGCGGGTCCGCGAGCATGCAAAACAACAAGACCCGGTTGGGCCGTTCGTGTCCGCTCGAAGCGGTACGCCAGGAGGGTGGACCCTTGGGCGTCGACCCCAGCCGTCCCGGCGTGCCGGCGGCACCGAAGGATCGGAATCCCACAGGCGGGCGGGTCCGCTCAGGTTGACGAACAGGTGTGCCGACGGCATCGGCGGCACGTTCACCCGCTTCGAGCACGCGTTACTCGAACACCCGCCGGCAAGCGCGGTGCGAGCATCGCCGAGGATGAGTTGTCGTCAGTGACGGCGGTGACGGTGCCCAGTAGGGCAGCGGCACCGCCGTTGTGCTTTGCGGCCTTGTGCGCGTTCATGAGGGGCGCGAAGACCTCGGTAGGCTCGTCGCCTGAGACCTGCGGTCCGGCGTCGTCGGCATCGACGTAGACAGGATCTGAGAATCTCCGACCTTCGATGCACTGCTGTAACGATTCAGGATCGCCCATGGTGCTGGTCCGGTCAGAGGTTCTCCGGACGGTATTGAGAAGGATTCGGTTCGTCTCGCCCGGAGTGGAACTCAGAATGTGTCGCGAAGAGTGCCTTTGCTTGCCGTTGTGGCGGTTTTCGTGCAACCGCAGGTTGGAATCGTCTTGAATCCCGTCGTCGAGCGGGACCGGATCTCGCCGAGATGGAGTGGCGAGTTGCTCGACCGGCTCGGCAGGCCGAGCCGGATATTCGTCCGCAGACGCGGGTTCGAGCGGCCTTATATTTCGCCGCCCACCGTCCAGATCATCCGGCAAGGAGCGCCGCTGGAGGTGAGCATGCTCGACCTGTCGCTGACCTTCCTATGGCTTATCGACGCTCGGGGCGACATCCGTATCGCGCCCGAGCAAGACCCGTCGTATGCAAGCCTCTACCCTAGGCGGGTCTACCCCGAGGGCAGAGGGCGCCCCGACCACGGGCTCAAGCACGCCGATCTCGCGGCGGGAGCATCGTATGACCGGGTGACCAGACTGCTCCGGCTCCGACCGCCGGCCCGAATCGGCGGGGAACTCAGACCGGAGATCGACTCTGACGGACTGCTCACCGGCCGGTGGATCTTGAACAACAACTCCGCCTACAACGCCCGCAAGACCCGGCTGGACTGTAAAAGCATGGGGCAGAAGGAACTGCGCATCGCATTCGAACTACTGCGGGCGACTGGCACCGACACCTCCGACATCACCGTCCATACATTCAGGCCCGACTGATCGGTCACCGAGCAATCAAGGGCAACGACATGACTGCCGGCCATCGACGACGAGTCGCGCACTCGTCCGTCCCGGAGGGATCGCGGCGCTGCTGGAGTGCCACCACCGTGCGGCGGTGGATCGGTCGTCTTGGACGCCGCGCCGGCACCGCTCTCCCGACCGGTTACCGGTCGCCGCCCCTTGGACCGGCCCCTGTCTGCCACCAGGCCACGAGCAGAGTCTCCTGACTGCCATTTAGTATGCTGAACCTCTCGCTTAGCTCTTTGAGCCGGGTGTATGTGTTCGAGTAGGAAGCCATCACCTCCACTCTGGACGACGTGTGCTCGGTGCCCGCTTGTGCGGGCACCTTCGCCACGTCGTTCCGTCATGTCTACCTGGGGGCGACCCCCAGACCCCCGGTGTGGGGGCTCCGCCCCTACGCCCCCTCCCGGCTTGGGTCGCGGTTCATTGGCGGGGGGCCTGGCGGCGGACCTTGAACTTCAGGTGCAGCACCCGGTCGCCCTGGATGACCACGTGGGGGTCCTCCAGCAGAAGCTGCCCATCGATGCCGCCGAAGTAGCGTTTGCCCGCCCCGAACACCACCGGCACCACGTCCATCGCGACCTCGTCCACGAGGCCGGCCGCGAGGATCTGGCCGCCCACTTCGCCGGCGTTCACAGCGACGACTCGCTGCCCGGCGAGTTCCCGGGCCTTGTCGATCGCGGCCGTCACGTCGTCGACGAAATGGTACGACGCCTCGGGGTGCCAGCCCTCGGGCTTTGGCCGGTGGGACACCACGACCACGTGGTCGCCCGCGGGTGGGTGACCCTCCCAGCCGTTCACCAGGTCGAACAGGTTGCGGCCCATCACGATCGTGCCGATCGACTCCCACATCGACCGGACGTACTCCGCCGATGCACGTGAGACCTTGAAGCCGCTTCCGGCTCCGGAGTGGTCGTACTGCTGGTCGCCGCCTTCGGTGATCGGGGTGTCCCCGCTGAAGTACCACTCGTGGAGTGGCCCGACGTCGTCGTGCTCGTCGGCGATGAAGCCGTCCACCGAAACCACGTTGTGCATGATCACTGTGCCCACTGGTTCTCCTCCGGTCTCCTTGCGCCATCGCCTCCGATCTTGCCGCCCCCGGAGCGACCGGGCTTGTAAGAATCAATCAGCGGGCATCGGACCGTCGTCTGGCGGGTCGAAGTAGCCCGCCGTTTGGGCGAGTTCCGACCAGTCGACCGGACGCAGGGCGTCCACGGACAGGATCAACCGTGAGAAGTCTCCAACCGCGCGTCTGTGTGCTGGACCAGGTCGAGACCGCGCGGCGGTCCTCGACAAGTCGCGATCGCAGCTCCTCCTCCAGGACCCGCAGTGTTTCCGTGGCCGAGGCGATGTCGCCACCGAAGCGTCGGAATCCCACAGGCGGGCGGGTCCGCCCAGGTTGACGAACAGGTGGGCCGACGGCATCGGCGGCACGTTCATCCGGCGGTGGCGCGGCACCCCGGTCAGGAAGTAGATGTCGTCGATGAACCGTTCGAGCGGTGGGGCGGGCACTCGGCCGACGAGCGCCTGCGATGTCGTTGAAGGCCTTGAAGCTGCCGGACACCGCAGCCGGACATCCGCTCCCGACAGCCGATCGGTGGCCACTCGGACTACAGGGGCGGTGCTTGCCAGCGCCCAGATCCTCGCTGGGGCATTCAAACACGTCCTGACCTGCGGGCATGTCGATGCACCTGAGGCCTGTCCCTGCGCACGCGAGCCCAGGAAAAAGAGCCGCTCTCATTCCTCATGTGCAGGAATGAGAGCGGCCATATGAGAAGCACACGCGGCCTGAGCTGCGTGTCAAATTAACAAAAGATCAGCAGAACAGTAGAGGCCGACTACTTGCCAGTCATGATTCTGGCGCTGGAGGCTACTGGCCGTCCTGCGCCTTCCTCAAGGCCTCCTGAGCTTTGCGGGTGGCCTCTTCGATCTCCTTGCGCTCGTCCATCTGGCGCTGGTCCGCCTCCGCCTGGAGTCGAGTGATCTCGTCGTCGCTGGGAACAGACATATTGGTCTCCTTCAGAGACTAACTCGGTAAGCTCGGGTAGATTGATCCGAGCTGATTTGGATTATTGATGGTCGCACCTGTTTGGGTGCACCCATGACTGTCCGGCGGAGCGACAGAACGGCCAGCCCTGTTGGTCCGGCGATGGCGAGTGGGGTCGGTGCCGGGTCAGGCGGTGCACTGAACTCTTTTTGTAGCTCGCGGTTGCTGTACGTGATCTTCAGATGGTGCGGTCGTTATCGCGCTGGAGCAGGACGAGCGCGGCGGCGGTGACCGCTCTGATCCGCCAGGGGGCGAGGCTGACCCGGTCACCACGAGCACCGGGGCTGCCGTCCATCAGATGAGTTGAACGCCCAGGCCGACGATGTAGGCCAGGACAAGGCAACCTGGAAAGACCAGTAGGGTCAAAATCCACACCAGGGCCTTTTGGTCTCTCAGTTCGTCGTCCGGGGCGACGAGCGTGATGAGAAAGTTCCCAGAAGGCGGCTTCGACACGACCACACCGTCCACGCCTCTTTCCACTGTGCCTTTGATGTAGACGTCGCTTCCCTCGGGCAGGATCCATTCCTCGCGCCCCCGGTCACCGGCCGCCCGCTTGCGCAGACGCGGATTCTTCTCAAAGTCGTTTGCGGTCTTGACCAGTCGGTCCGCTCGGATCATGTCGAACCGGGAGTCGGGGGATGGTTCCAGGGCAAGCCCCTCGGGGAACACCGTCGCTTCGCCCGTGGAGTCACGCAACACGAAAGGGGCTGATGACCGGTGCCAGTCGAGCCTGCCCGCCTTCGGAGTCGGGGACCCCCAGAAGGACGATGTGTATTCGACCGTGCGCGTGATGAACCACACGCACTCGCTGGCGGAGATCGGCGCCGTCACCGGCCCGTCCGGCCCCGGGGCCGCGGAACCACGCAGCCAGACCTCTTGGCCCGCGTGTTCTTCCCCGGCACCGCACGGCAGGACCGGGGTCCGGCCTATGGCTCGGATTTTGCGTCGGGCGCGGATGACGAAGTATGCGACCAGCGCTCCGTCACCCACCAGCGCGATCCACACCAATGCCAGTGCGGACGAGAAATCCACGGCTACGCCCGCGGCGACGATACGTGTCATTTCTGAGCCATCATGTCGGATGGGCCGTTTGAGTCGCAGAACTTCTGGGGGAGTCTGTCAAGGCCTGTCGTCCCACGGTCGACCTGAGGGCAGTTTCGGGGTGACACGGCAGCCGTAAGAGATCCTAACGACGGAACGCATGCATCGGTAGTTACGGGGGAGCCGACTTTCATCGGCGCGTTTCTGCCTCGCTGGGCTCTGGGTGGGGAGGGATCCCCATGAGGATCTCGTTCAAGGGGCGGGCCACTGATGGCGAGACGACGCCCTGGGCGTGGTGGGGCCGTTGGCATCGGGCGGAACGCGCCCTCGCCACCGCCTCCCTCCGGTCCATCACTCTGTTGTCGGCGTGCCCTGGTCGGGCACGTCGGCCGAGGGGTTCTCATGACGCAACGCAGTCCGATCGTCCGCGCGGCGGCGCGTGGAGTGTCGACGTCTGCCGCTGGGTGCCTGACGACCCGGAGGAAGAGGAGCCGAGCAGCGCGACAGGACGTGCCATCGTGAGCTGTTCTCTTGTGACTCGGCCGACCGCCTCCGAGATCGCCGATCTGCTGGACCTCAGTGCCGAGAAGCCCGAAAGGCTCGCGGCCTGGGCGGAAACGGCCGTCGGTGAGGTGCTCGCCGGCACGAGATTCGTGGTCACGGAGCGACCCGAAGCCTGATCCGCTTCCGTCATGCCTACCTGGGGGCGACCCCCAGACCCCCGGTGTGAGGGTTAGGGGTGTTCCAGGGCCCAAGTGCAGATGGCGGACAGGGGCTCCTGCAGGGTTTTGCCGAGTGTGGTCAGGGTGTACTCGACATGCTGTGGGGCGGTCTTCTTGAGTACCCGTCGTTCGACCAGCCCGTCACTTTCCATGCTCCTCAGGGTCTCGGTCAGCACCTTTTGAGTGATGCCAGGTAGCCTGCGGCGCAGCTCGGCGTGCCGCTGCGGTCCGGCGAGCAGCGCATAGATCAGCAGGACTCGCCATTTGGCGGCCAGTCGCTCCAGCGCCTGCCGGGTCGCGCAGCCTTCTTCCAGGACGTCAGGTATCACCAGCGCCATGGGTTCTCCCTCTGGAAGGGCACCTGAAAGTGCCTTCTGGCCGGTTCAAGATCAGGGGGCCTAGTGTCCCGGTCATGACAGAGCTTAGGGTCCGCACCTGCACGGCGGCAGAGCCCGGGATGCCGCTGTGTCCGGGCCCCGGCGACGCCGGGCCTGCTGACCCGGCGGCATCGATCGACGCTTGGGAGGGCTCATGACCACTGTCAAAACCGAGCGAATTACTTTCGGTAGCGAAGGCATCGAGTTGGTGGGCGAGCTCCGGCTTCCGGACGCGGACGACTCACAACCCGCCGTCGCGCTCACCGGTCCCTTCACCGGGGTGAAAGACCAAGTCCTCGGCACCTACGCCGAGCTGCTCGCTCAGGCCGGGCTCGTCACGCTCACCTTCGACCACCGGGGCTTTGGGGAAAGCGACGGACGCCGTCAGCATGAAGACAGTCAAGGGAAACTGGCCGATCTGAGGGCCGCCGTCGGCGTGCTGGCCGGCCGACCCGAGGTGAACCCGACCCAGATCGGCGTGGTCGGCGTCTGCCTTGGCGGTGGTTATGCGGTACGAGCCGCCGCCACGGACCCCCGTGTGAAGGCGGTGGCAGGAATCGCGGGCGCCTACAACAGCCCGGCCCGGATCGTCCAGGCAATGGGCAGCGACGCCTACCGGTCCGCGCTCGGCGGCTTCCTGGACCGGTACGACGAGTACATTCCAGCCGTGGCGCCCGACGGCGCCGAGGCCGCGATGGCAGGCGACGAGCCGTACGCCTACTACGGCACCGCCCGGTCCGCCTCGCCCGGCTGGCGCAACGAAGTCACCAGAGGATCGCTCCACTCCCTGATGACCTTCGACGCCCTCGGCGCGGCCGACCTCCTGGCCGCCACTCCGCTCCTCATCGTCCACGGAAAGACCGACGCCTACTGCTCACCCGAGCTGGCTCGAGAGTTCTACGAACGTAAGCCGGGCGACAAGGAGATCGTCTGGCTGGACGCCGACCGGCACATCGACCTCTATGACGTGGAACCGCACGTCACCCGAGCCGCCCAGGCGACCGCCGACTTCCTCCACCACAACCTTTCGCATCGGCCCCGAGATCCGGGAGCCGGCGACAGGACGGTCTTTTCGTCTGGAACTCGCGGTGGGACGGGTTTGTCTCATGTTGACCGCGACCGTGTCTGACTTGGAGCCTCGCATGCCTGCCGAGAGTGACGGCCGGTTCGACTATGTGGCCTTCGCCGAGGAACTGGCCGGGATGATCGAGGGGTATCCGCTCCTCGGTCCGGAGTACACGCTCGCGTTGATCTCCCTCGGCGTGGCGAAGGAAGCCGGTGAGCGGCATGGCAACGCGATGCTGGTCGCGGCCTGGTCTGCCCGGTGGTACGTCGAGTTCGAATTCACCACCGTGGGCGACTTCGACTATCTGATCGAAGGGGCGGAGCGCGCCGAGCAGGTGCTGCGCGCCAGCGGTTGCGCCGTGCCCGGCGAGCACCGGCATCCCCCGCTGGTGGACATCGAGCCCGAGGACGCGGGTGCGATCGCGGCCATCATCGGTGACGCCGAGGCGTGGGCGGCCTCGGAGCCCGGCTACGAGATGTTGTCACCCGCCGAGTTCGACGCCTGGACTTGCCCGGGCTTTCTGGCCGACCTGGCCGCCGAGTTGGCCAAGGACCTGCGTGGGGCGCGCCGGAGACGGTTCGAGGTCCCCGCCACCGAACACCTCGACGCGCGTTTCCTGGTGGACGGGCGGCTGCAGGCCGGCGCGCTGCTCGCAGATCTCCGGCAGCAGGAGTCCAGGTCCATCGACCCGACGGCCCAGGCCGCCTCCATATGGGCGTGCCGGAGGCTCCTCGGCAATCCCCCGGTCGAGGAACGGACCCTGTTGGCTCTCGCGGTCTGCTTCATGCTTGACGCGTCCCGCTGGGGCTCACCCGCGCCAGGTGTGCTGCTGCTGTACCGCGAGGCGCTCAAGTCGTTCGACCTGAGCGCTCTTGACCAGCCGTGCGGCCACCCCGACGGGCACCCCGGCGTCGATGTGAAGGACACGCTGGAGCACATCCGTGATCTGGCACCGCCGCAGGAGGCCGGGGCGGATCCACATGGCGCACGTTGCCCTCGACGCACGGCGGAACTGGTCCGCGAGACGTACACCGGCATCACCCGGCATCTCGACCCGTACGACGAGGAGCCGGACGACTAGCCGCAGTCCCGACCCGGGCTCCACGCTCGGTCTCGGCGCGGACGCGGTTGTCGTCGCGGAAAAGCAGTGTGCCCGTGGCAGGCCGGCCGCTACGATCGCGGGCACTTGATCACGCCGGTGCGGCCGCGAACGTTCTCGAAAGGCTCCTCGACGATGCGGACTCTGGAAGAACGGCCTGACCATCCCGAGCCGCTGGAACGGGGACATCCCTTCAGGCAGTGGAAGACATGGCGGATTCCCGGTGCCGACCTGACCCTGACCGGCTATTCCCGCGCGAACGACAAGACCTTCTTTCACATTCCCGAGCTGAGGTGCAGCCTTGATGCGGGATTGTGCGAAGGGCGGCAGGTGGACACGGTCTTCCTGACCCACACGCACCACGATCACTCCAAGGACCTCGACTTCCTGGCTTCCAAACCCTCCGGCGCGGACATCTACCTGCCCACCGCGGCAGCGCCGTACGTGGAGTCCTACCTTCGCGCCTCCGCCGAGCTGAACCATGGAGCGGAATTCGACCCGGCCCTGGCGGGGGGCTACCGCCTGCACGGCGTTCGGCAGGACGACGAGTTCACCTTCGGGCGCCGGGGACACCATGTGCGGGTGGTGGAATGCGAACACAAGGTGCCATGCGTGGGATATGCCTTCTCGGAGCAGAGCAAGGCGCTGCGGCCGGAGTTCGAGGAGTTGCGGCGGTCTCTGGTGAGGGAGGGCCGAGGCGCGGAATTCGGGCGGATCATGGCTCGGCGCCGCAAGGAGGGGGTCGAGGTCGACGTCGCGGTCCGACGGCCGCTGTTCGC
Source organism: Spirillospora sp. CA-128828 (assembly GCF_050945415.1). NCBI lineage: Bacteria > Bacillati > Actinomycetota > Actinomycetes > Streptosporangiales > Thermomonosporaceae > Spirillospora > Spirillospora sp. CA-128828. Next base: position 8,307,844 of record NZ_CP191986.1, on the reverse strand, counting down.
CTTCCTGGGTGACACGCATGTGAACGTGTTCGAGCGGAATCTGTGGCTTTTCGAGTATCCGGTCGTCATCACGGAGTGCACCTTCCTTGACGACGCCGAAATGGACCGCGCGAATCGGGTCGGGCACACGGTGTGGAGCCGGCTCAGACCCGTGGTCGACTCCCACCCGGAGACCTTGTTCGTCCTGATCCACTTCAGCCTGCGCCACTCGGATCGGGAGGTCCTCGCGTTCTTCCGGCGGGAGTGGGAGGAAGCGGGGGACGCGCGGCCGGACAACGTCCTGTTGTGGGTGCACCCGGAAAGCCGCCTGCCAGAGCAGCACCAGCACAGCGGCTCCTGAGCGCTCAGTCCGCCATCCGCCAGGTCTTCCGAGGCTTGCTGTGCATCCGTCCGGGAATGCCGGGCCGTCGTTGCCAGGGGTGCGGTCCGGTGGGCGGCCGGTAACCGACGCCGAGCGCGTCCAAACGGGCATAGTGCGCCGCCTTCATCCGGCGCTCGAAGTCGCCGAAATCGCGTTCGTCCGGATCCGGCAGCTCCGACCAGGCCACTTCGGCGAACGCGACGAGCCGGGGGAACGCCTGGTAGTCCACTCGCCCGCGGTCTTCGGCGACCTCGGTCCACATGTTGGCCTGGGTGCCGATGATGTTGGCCGCGTGGGGGGTACCGGCCAGCCGGGGTGGGATGGGCTCGAACCTGTAGACGTCCTCGAGAGTGTGCACCCATCCGAACGGCACGGGTTCCTCCGTACCGTGGCCCTGGACGTGGTCGAGGTAGACCTCCTGCTGAGGACACATCACCACGCTGTGCCCGGCCTCCGCGGCGGCGATCCCGCCTTTGTACCACCGCCAGCACATGACGGCGGCACCGTCCGCCAGGCCGCCCTCCAAGATCTCGTCCCAGCCAATGAGACGCCGGCCGCGCTCGGCGAGCCAGCCGCCGAAGTGACGGATCATCCAAGACTGAAGCTCGTCCTCATCCTTGAGCCCCAGTTCACGGATGCGCGCCTGGGCCGCGGGGGACTCGCGCCACTGATCCTTGAAACACTCGTCCCCGCCGATGTGGACGAACCGTCCGGGGAAGATTTCCAGCACCTCCTCCAGGACGTCCTCATAGAAACGCAACACGGCGTCGGTGGGGGCCAGCACGTTGCGGTTGAAGCCCCAGTCGGTCATCACCTCCAGCGCGGCCGTGTCGATGACGTCGGTGTTTCCCAGTTCGGGATAGGCGGCGATGGCCGCCTGCGAATGCCCCGGCAGGTCGATCTCGGGGATGACGCTGACATGCCGCTCCGCCGCATAGGCGACGATCTCGCGCAGATCGTTCTGGGTGTAGAAGCCGCCGTGCGGCCGCTCGTCCCAGAGCAATGGCTCACCCCAGCCCATTCGGGTTCGCCGCCGCCAGGCGCCGATCTCGGTGAGCCGGGGATGCCGTTGGATCTCGATGCGCCAACCCTGGTCATCGGTGAGATGCAGGTGGAATACGTTCAGCTTGTGGGCGGCGAGGAGATCGACGTAGCGCAGCACATCATCTTTGGGGAGGAAGTGCCGTGCGACGTCGAGCATGAAGCCGCGCCAAGCGAAACGCGGCGAATCCTCGATGGTCACATACGGCACCGTGACCGGCCCTCGTGCGATGGGGGCACGGCGAAACGCGTCGGGGTCCAGCATCTGACGCAAGGTCTGACGACCCCAGAAGACGCCTGCCTCCTCACCGCCGACGATCTTGGCGCCGTCGGCGGACACGGTCAGCCGGTACGCCTCCGGTGCGAGTGACGGATCGACCCGGGTTCGCACGTCCCCGTTGAACGGCCCGGAGCCGCCGGTCCTCTCGAGCCGCCGCGGCGCGGGAATCACGTTCACGTCAGTCGCCATGCGCCCAGTCTCACCACAAAATGGCGGTGGTCACAGGCGCATGATTACCAGGGCGGTGTCGTCGGTGATGCCTGCGGGCGGTAGCAGGTCTCTCAGCAGGGCGTCGGCGAGGGCTTCGGCGTCGGCGTGCTGGTGGCGGGCGAGGGAGTCGGCCAGCGAATTCAGTCCGGTGCCGATGTCCTCACGGCGGCGTTCGATGAGTCCGTCGGTGTACAGGACCAGGGCCGATCCCTCGGTGAAGGCGATGTCGGCCTGCGGGCGGGTCAGATGCTCGGGGGCGGCCCCCAGCGGGGGGTCGGTGGCCTGGTCGAGGAAGGAAACGGTGCCTTCGGGATGAAGTAAGGCGGGCGGAAGATGTCCCGCGCTGCTGTAGGTGAGGGTGCGGGTCGTCCAGTCGATGAAGACGCTGACCGCGGTGGTGGACTCGGCGCCCTCCACCGAGCGGGCGTACAGGCCGAGGGCGTCCAGGGCTTGGGCGGGGCCGTCGGCGACGAGGGCGGCGGAGCTCAGCGCCGCGCGCAACTGGCCCATCACCGTGGCCGCGGTCAGACCGTGGCCGACGACGTCGCCGACGGCGACCGCGATACGGTCGCCGGACAGGTCGACCAGGTCGTACCAGTCGCCGCACACGTTCAGTGAGCCGATCGCGGGCCGGTAGCGCACGGCGGCGCGGTGAGGGCCGATCGCCGGGGCGGAGGGCAGCATCGCCTCCTGCAGAGCCAGGGCGACCTCACGCTCACGGGCATGCGCTCGCCGCAGTCGCTCGTTGAGCTCCTGCAGTTCCCGGGCTCGGGTGTACAGCTCGGCCTCCAGCACCTGGGCTCGGTCTCCGCCGCCGCGGGCACCGCGGGCGTGGATGAGTTCGGTGATCTCCTCCACCCGGTGCAGGAGCAGCACGACCTTCCCGTCGGGACCCAGGACGGGGGCGTTGATCGGGCTCCAGTACCGCTCCTGCCACACCCCGGGCCGCTCGGGGTCCTCCACGTCGTAGCGCTGCAACGCCATGGTGTCGCGTTCCCCGGCGGCCGTCACCCGCCGCAGCGACGCTCTCAGGTTGCGCATCCCGGTTGCGGCGGGGTCGTTGGGATTGTCGGGGAAGACGTCGAACAGGTACCGGCCCAGCAACTGCTCGCGGGTGCGGCCCGAAATTCGCAAGAACGCGTCATTGACGTCGGCGTACACCAGATCCGGTCTGAGAAGCGCCACCGCGCTCGGCAGCGCCTGGAACACCGCCTTGTAATCGATCTCGGCCCCGCTCACGCTTCCCCCCGAATGCCCCCGACGACCGGTCTCCTGCTCCTTTCCACAGTAGGCATCGCCAGGGGCCCTGCCCATCGCCGTCACCTCGGGGCGGTTCCGGAAGCCGGCCGGCCTAGATCGGTGGTGCGGGACGGCGGCCGCCCCTTGTCCACACGGTCAGGATGCCCGCCACCGCGCCGGCGAGCAGGCCGCCCGGCAGCGCGGCCACCCCGTCGGCGGGATAGGAGTCACCGGACAGTGCCAGTGCGCCTATCGCCGGGCCCATGCCCACCAGGAACGCGGCGAGTGCGGCAAAGGGATAGCCCACCGCGATGATCGCGAGGCCCAGGAACGAACGCGCGGATCGCGGCCGGGAGGTGAGCAGCAGCACGGCGACGACAAGCGGACCGCCGAGCAGCAGCGCCCAGACCACGTCGCCGTTCGCGCCCGCGAACGCCCCTGCCGTTCCCAGGACGGCGGCGAAGCCGACGGCCGCAGGAACGGCACCAGGTGGAACGTGCGGCATTGCCGACACGGCGCAGGCGATGGCCGCGAGCACGAGGAGGACTTGGGCGACGCCCGCACTGGCGGCCAACCCGGCCGGAACGAACCGGCCGACCCCGCTCATGGCATTGGACAGCAGCAGGGGCGCACACCAGGCGGCGACGATTCCGTACCCGACCAGATGCCGCTGTGGCCCGTCCGCTTTCGTGTCGCTGCGCTGAGCCGCCATCGTGGTGGCGGCGATCGCGGACGCCGCCACGAGCGCCCCGATCATGGCCGGCCACCCGGTCGCGTTCATCGCGGTGAACGTGCCATCGGCCATCAGCAACACGATCCCGGCGACGACGGCGGCATGCTTGCGGTGACCGGAGCAGCACGCGGTCAGTGCCAGCCCGCAGACGATCACGATGATCGCGGCCCAGCGGAGGTCGTGCACCCACAGACTCAACCAGCGGTCGTTCGGGATCTCCTGTGCCGCGTCGTCCACCGCCAACGCGGCGTTCTCGCCCGTCCGCGCGGCCGGGACCACGAAAGCCAGTGCCATCGCCCAGAGCACCGCCCCGGCCGCGGCCAGCACGATCCCGAACGCCGGGCGGATCCTCTGCGCCGTCATGGCCTGCTGAGGCTTTCGGTCAGGCGGACCGCGATGAATTCGTCGTCGTCGGGCCGGTTCGGCACCCGGGTCGCGTCCGATGGGAAGTTGTTGTCGTTCAGCACGCCGATGGTCCGGTCGTCCAGGACGGTGACGGCCTCGATGGTGAAGAAGGGGAACTCGAAGGTCTTGCCCGGAGTGCCGAGCTCGCGTGGGTTGGCGATGTTCAGCAGGTCGACGGCCTCGGTCTTGTCGACCCGGCCGTCCTGGTCCCGGTCGTCGAGGTCGACCTTGTAGACCTTCTTGAGAGCCGCCGCATCACCCTTGAGGTTGTCGCGTTCAATGGCGAGGAAGCGGTTCGGGCCGATGGCGGTCAGATCGGCCACGGACAGTTTGGGGGCGTCCATGTGGTACGTCCAGCGCCGTCCGGTGAAGGTGGCGCGGCGCCGGTCGAATTCGTAGATGCGCAGATCCTGCGGGGTGTCGCCGGTGACCGTTCCCTCCAGCATCGGATACAGCGTCCTGCCGTCCGGGGAGATCGCCAGATTCTCCAGCCCCTTGCTGTCGCCGATATCGGGCTCTTCGCCGGGTTGCAGGTCAGGGCTGTTCGGGGATTTCACGCCGGGTACCGGGATGGGCCTCTGCAGCAGCCGCCCGGCACGGTCGAAGTGCAGGAGGTAGGGGCCGAACTCGTCGCCGATCCAGTACGTGCCGTCCGGCGCGCGCACGATCGATTCCGGGTCGAGGTCGGCTCCGGTGAGTTTTCGGTCGGCCCTGGTGAGGGGGAAGTGAAGCAGGCCTTTCGGATCGGAAAGGGAGATGCCTCCGAGGACCCGTACCAGGCCGCGTTTGAAGTCTGGCTTGATCCGGTGGATGCGCAGCAGGAAGTCCGCGCTGTTGTTCTTCTTTCCGTATCCGTTGTCTGATATCGCGGAGAACGACCCGTCCTCGTTCTTGACGATGCCGCTGAAGCCCTGGATCGGCTGATGGGCGAAGGGCACCTTGACGCCGTTGACCGGTTCGGTGCCCAACGCGGAGCCTGAGGGCTCGGTCCCGGCGGCGTAGGTCTCTGCGGGCAACCGCGCCCAGCCCACGAGGGTCGGCCGTTCCGGCCCGATCCGCTCGTCCGAACCGCTCAGCGCCGCCACGGACGACGTGCCACCGGCACCGGCCAGAGCGGCGACGGCACAGGCGGCGACGGCTCCGACCAGGACAGAATTACGCACAGTTCCCCTTTCGCCTTGCCGCCCAGATGATCATAGGGGGATCAAACGATGGAGATCAGGAAACGCAGGTCGGACAGCGCGTTTGTCGCGGCGTTGCGTTTCAGCGCGGATTCCAGGCGTTCCAGCATCGGGTCTTCGGGGCCGGTGAGGCGTGAGGGCCGGAGCCGGATCCGGTAGCCGTCGCCATCGAGGGTCGCCGTCAGGAGGTCCCCGATGGCCAGCCTGCCGTGATCGGGAAGGTGGACGGCGAGTTCTCCGATGGCGCCTTCGAGGGCGTTCACCGAGGTGACGCCCGTGGCCATCACGACGTGGGTCTCCGGAGCGGTGTAGGCGGCGCCCAGGTCTGCGAGTCGTTCCGCGGCGACGGCCCGCGCGGGGTGGTGAGCGGGCAGGCGGTCCTCCAGCAGCTTGGCCGCCTGGCCGAACCGGCCCGGGACGAGGGCCGGACGCTCGTCGAGACGTTCGCCGAGGAGAGCCACCAGGCTGCGGGCCAAGGGGAGATCGCGCTCGTCCAAGCCGGCGGTGAGCGTGATCCACAGGTCGGCCGTGAGCTGCGTCAGCCGCGGATGGCGGCCGGACCACAGGGTGACCGCGCGCTCCAGGTCGGGGCCGGACCGCCACAGGTCCGCGGGGTCCTCCGGCATCAGCGCCTCGACGAGGTCGATGGCCTCGCCGGCGTCCGTCATCGCCTGCAGGGTGAGAGCCGCGGCCCTCAATCCGGTCTGTGTCAGGTTGTGCGCGCGTACGAGTTCGGCGTCGTCGGGGTCGGGCGAGGCGACGCGTCCCGGCGCCCAGCCGTCCGGCCATGCGGTGCTCCGCGCGGAAGGGGACAGCAGCACGATCGCCTGCGCGATGGACAGTCCCGTGGCCTCGGCGAATGCGGTGACGACGGCGTCGCGGTCCAGTGGCGGCGGCCCGTTCCGGCCGACGATGACGTATCCGCGCTTCGGCACGGCCTCTTCGGCAAGGCGCACGATCCTCTCGGACGCGGCCGCGCGCGGGGAGCGGGCCTGGACGGGCTCACGCTCGGACGCCTCGGGCCGAGGCCCTGGCACCTCGGCGGCGGTCGCCGACGGAGTGACCGGGACGGGTTCAAGGTGCGGTGGGGGAGCCAGGTCGAGCCGCCGGGCCAGTGCGAACGCGCGTTCACGGCATTCGATCGCGGTCCAGACGATGGAGGTCACGCAGGTCCGGAGCATCTCGTCGTTGATCTCGGGAAGGAGCGCGCGCAGCCGCGCCTTCAGTTCGTTGAAGCGGTTATACCTCTCAATCAGGTCGGAACCGGGGGCCATCAGTTCCATCATCCGAGGGGTGAACGAGGTGTCCGCGAGGCCCAGCAGCCGTCGCGCGGTCGCGTCGTCCACGCCTCGCAGGGTGCGGGACCCCTCCGGATCACGAGGAGTCATCGCGCTCCACCATCCCGGTGGCGGCACCCAGCCGGACTTGGCCGCGAAGCGATGGAAGTGGATCCGGAAACCGTCGGCTCCGTTGTGTTCGGGCACCCACCCGGAACCGCGCAGATATCGGCCGATCGTCCGGCCCGTGGAGTCGCGCAGTTCGATCAGACGTCCCTCGCCACGCCACACGGTGGCGTCCGACTCGGCGTAGGGAAAGCGCACCGGCTCCCCGTCGACGGGCCGCACGGAAGGGGCGTTGGGGTGGGTGCCGCCGTGCGGGCAGTGCGGGCCGTTGTGATCGACCACGGTGACCCGCCCGTCCACGACGATCAGGCAGCGGTCGTAGAGTTCGCGTGCTTCGGCCTTCTTGTGGACGCTCTCCCGGTCGTCGTACGTGCCGAAGCCGTGGCCGGGGCCGACTCCTCCGGGCGTCACGGCCGAGGCCCGGAAGGCGTGGCGCCACAGCCGGCCCGCCTCGATGACGAGGAGGTCTGCTCCGCTTTCCTCCATGTAGTTATGGACCGTGTTGGTCTCGTACCGGGAGAGGACTTCGAGGTCGAGTTCGCCGAGGACGCCGCCGCGAAGCGTCGTCGCCAGAGCCCGCACTGGATCGGCCTCGGCGAGGATGGCACGGACGGCCTCCGCGGAACCTCCGGGGACGCCGGCGACGGTGAACCGTTCGACGTCGCACAGCGCCGCGTGTACGTCCGGCAGCCCGTGGCCCGGGACCCTCTTGGCGTGCTCGGCGAGGATGTTTTCAACGATTTCCCGGGTGCCCGGCGCGTTGACCAGGGCCTTCACGACGGAGGGGCGGGTCTGCAGTTCGTGGGCGGGCGGGCCGAGCCCGAGCGGGGCCGAGAGGTTTCCGATCACCGCGTCGCGGAGCAGCGGACCCCAGGCCGGGTCGGCGGCGGTGGCGGCAAGGTCGGGACGCTCGGCGGTATCGAGCCAGGAGTGCAGCTTGAAGGTGTGGAGGTAGCGCGGCGGGGCGAGGGGGACCCCCAGTCCGAGCGCGAGTTCGAGCAGCGGGAAGTCGTAGTCGGTGTGCTCTTCCTGCACCTTCCCGTCGTAGAAGTACATGTAGTTGTCGTCCGGCCCCAGCAGCGCGATGTGGTCGCCGCAGGTCAGCCCCTCGGCGGTGAGCCGCTTCCCGGCGTCTCGCAGCAGGTCGTCCAGGCCGGAGACCGGCAGGGCGAGACCGGCGTAGAGGCTCATGAAGCGCCCCACCCATTGCCGCACCCGCGCGCCGCTCATCTCGACGTCGGACGTGAACGGCGCGCGCGCACCGGCCCCGTCGAGGTTGGCGACGAGTACCGACACGGCGGCGGCCTTCGCCTCGGGGGTGTCTTCCGCAGGCTCGGGCAGCAACCCGGCCAGGGAACGCCGGACAGCGGCGTCCTGTCCCGCCATCCGGAACAGCAGCGGGCGGACGAACTTCCAGATCGCGGCCGGAGCCGTGCGCAGGCAACCATGGTCGAGCAACGCCCGGACGGCGCGTTCGTCGGCGGCCCGGTCCTCGGCGGCGGGTCGCTCACCGGGCTTCCACCCGGCGGCACGTGCGGCGCCGGCCCAGCCGGCGGCCAGGATCAGCGCGTCGCCCTCGCCTGCCTCGCACCATTCGGTGAGCAACCGGCGTTGCCGGCGGCAGGCCTCGTCGGGCGAGTGCCGCTCGGCGAGGCGCGCGGCATGGTGCTTGAGGGATTTCGGCCCGACGGCGCCGGAACCCGCGGTGACGTACGCGTCCACCAGCCGGGCCTCGTCGACCGGCAGGGAATGCTCGGACTCGGCGGCCCTGGCCTTCTCGAAGTACGCGGCCGCGTAAGCCGTGCTCCCCGCGGCGGCCATGATGCGCGCGCACTCGTCGAAGTACAAGGGGAGCAGGCCGGGGGAGTCGGTGGCGAGACCGCCGGCGGGCTCGTTCAGGGCTTTCCGTGCCAGTCCCGGCTTGCCCGTCGCGGTCTTGCGGGCGGCGTGCAGCACCTGATGCAGCGCCACGATGCGGACATGCTGGGCCGGGTACGAGTGCAGGGCCATCGCGAGGAACCCCAGCGGGCCCGCACGAACCGCACCGACATCGCCGTCTCCCGCGGCGACCAGGCCGGGCAATGCCATCGAGGCCCGTTCGGCCGGCACCGCCGCGCGGCGCACCAGCGACACCACCGGCTCGTTCAACGCCGGATGGGTGAAGCGCGCCGCGACGAGGACGTCTTCGTCCGCCGACGCGGGCGCACCGGGGAGCGCGGCGCCGGCCCGGAGCAGGACCTCGCGGGACGGCGGCCGGTGGCGGGTGTCCGGGGCGGTGCCCGGTTCGCCGCGAAGACGGTCGCAGTAATCCGCGTACACGTCGGCGACGCCGAGCACCTCGCCTTCCTCGTCCTCCACGGTCCGCCCCGCGAACAGTGACATCAGAATGCGCGTCGCCTCCGACCAGGCGATGTCGCCGATCTCCCGGCCGCCGTTCGCGAAGGTCAGGGTCCCGAGATAGGCGGGGCTCATGGGTCCGCTGTACTTCACCTCCAGTTCGATGCCGATCGGCTCGGGGTCGTGCACGGTGAACCGCGCGACGTCGCCGCGGACGCGTCCGCCGGACCCGATGACGCGGCGCTCAAAGGCGGCGCCGCTCTCGTACCGGGCCTCGGTGAACCAGAACGCGTCGATGACGTCGATCGTCCGGTCCATCCCGTTCGGGCGTGACCATCGTTCCCGGTGGAGCTGCTCGACGGCCTGGTCGTGGTCGAGAGCGGCGCCGCGCCGAAGCCGATCGACCAGGTCGTCTCCGAGCAGGATGGGGTGGGGAATGGCGAACGTGTCGGCGCCCGACCACAGGACGTCCCCGTCGACCGGTGCGAGCCGAACGCCCTTCGCGCCGTCCAGCCCGAGCAGCACTCCGGCGCACTCCAGGTCCGGCGTGCCGCCGTGGACGGGGGCGACGATCAGGCCGGTGAGCGCATGCCGCCAGGCCGGGTCCTCCCAAACCGCGTGCAGTACCTCTACTGGGACGGGCAGTGAGCGCAGCATCCAGGCCTCGACCTGTTCGCGCACGGCCCGGCCGCGCTCGGCGAGCCGTTCGCAGAGCTCCATCAGGCTCGCCACACCGGGGTCCTGCTTCACCTTGGCCGGGACCTTGGCCAGCTCCTTGCCTCCCGCCCGCCGGCACACGACGACCGGTTTCTCCGCACCCTCACCTCGAACCGCGACCTCGTAACCGCCCGCGACGCCGATCCAGCGCATCCCGTCCACCCCTCTCGCTCTGCGCGGTAGGACACGATCTTGGACCGTCCCCCCGACATACCGGGCCGTTTCGAAGATGATCACCCCCGCTCGTCAGGGAGATGCGGCCGACCGGATCGCGTGCTCCGGCACGGTGGCCCTCCGGTGCGCTCCGGACACGGTATGTGGCGAAGGAGGGGGCACCGAGGACAGGTCGGTGCCCACAAACAAGATGAATGAGACACATCTGCATATCGTGCAGGAAAGGCTCCAGGCGATCCGTGGCGTGATCTTGGATATGCCCGGAGCGCGGAAGACAGGTCCTGACTGGGTTCTCAGTGACGAGAAGCGGCGGCTGGATCTGCTGATCGCTACAGCGCTGCTGCCGGTGTACGTGCCTGCGATCGCCGTCGGAGCATCGGTGATGTTCCTCGGGGATGGCAAGGCGCCGTTCTTCTGGCAGGAGCGGATCGGCATGAACCACGTGCCGTTCAAGGAACTCAGGATCCGGACCATGCGGGACACCCGGGACCGGGACGCGAGCCGCGGCTCCGCCGACCCCCGGGCGCCCCGCCGCGGACAAGTCCTGCGCAAGGGCACCGTCGACCAGTTCACCGAACTGTGGAGCGTGTACCGCAAGCGCATGGCGATCACCAACCCGCGTCCCCTGCTGCCGTACTGCAGGGGCCTCATGAGGGACGCCCTGACCGCCTCGGAGTACAAGGAGTGGGACTGGGCGTCCACGCTCGGCAGGCCCGGAATGTACAGCACGTTCGGGAACGAGAGCATCGGGTTGGACGCGGACACCCCGCAGTTCCTTCGTCGACGGCGCGTGTGCGACGTCGAGGATGTGGTCTGCGCGTGCCTGGAGCGGGACATGAAGATCCTGGGTGACACGGCGAAGATCGGCTGGTCCTTTGTCCGCCCGGCTTCGTAGCTCACCCGGACCCAAACGAAGAGGGCGCGGCGGCCAGCCGCGTCCTCTTTCTTGCTATGCCGAACCGGGGCGAATCCGTGGTCGGGGGGGCCAATTGCCTTTACGAACGAAATCCGTTCCTCCGCTCCCGGCCGGGAGCGGAGGAACGGACCGGGTCAGTCCTCGTCCGACCTGAGGAGGCCGGACAGGGTCAGTCCTCGTCCGACCAGAGGCCGGCGAAGTACTGGAGCGCGTCGGCAGGGCTCTTGCCGTCGCGCAGCTCGGGGCCGAAGAGGCTGGGGTAGACCCCCTGCCCCGCGGCCTGCATCACCTGGTCGTGACTGGCGTACTGAAGCGCCAGCCCGTACCAGGACACCTCGTCCGCCCCGCAGGTCTCGACGATCTCCTTGACCTGAGCGTGGGTGGCGTGAACTCGCGCGCTGCCGTAGTCGCCGGGGAAGACGCCCAGGGACTTGGCCTCACGGATTTCCTCGGTGGTGGCGCGAATGTCGAGGAAGCCTTTCACGTAGTCGAACACCGAGCACGTTCGGAATTCGTCGTTGAACCGGACCTGCACCAGGTGGTGCAGCTCCCACAGCTGCATTCCCCGGGCGATCGCCCGGGCCATCATCTCCGAGCTGACCCCCGGCGGGGGCGTCTCGACGGAGAACTCCGGACGTGCGGGGGCCATGCTTGCGGTCATGGGTCACTCCCGTGATCACGACGCGCAAGGACCAGGTAGTGATGCCCGGCCCTTGTCGCGTCTGCGAACAGAACGCGAACAAGTGCCGGGCGGCTCTTGTTCGGTGTGCTATCAACCACCGTCCCGAGTTCGTGGACGTTGGCTACACTCCTTTCGGCGCAAGCCCCTCCTTGCAGCGGCGGAGTAGTGACCCGTCGGCAGGGGCACGCGGAACGGCGGGAAGACCTTCCGTGTTGAAACTCCCGGGAAGGTCGACCCGCCGTTTCGCGTCCCGGGACGGGCCTCCCGATCACTTCCGCGCCGGCCGTTCAGCGTTCCGGCGGTGTGCGGGTGTCCGCGGTGCCGATGTGCTCGGGGGTCGCCTGGCAGACATATTTGTCTGTTTGTGATGCGGGGCCGCGCCCTTTGAATGATCTTGGGCGGTAGGTTGCCCGTGTGGGAGAGGGGCCGGGGGAGGTGCTGGCCGGGCGGTACCGCATTCTCGGGACGCTCGGACGCGGCGGTATGGGCGTCGTCTGGCGGGCCTGGGACGCCGGCCTTGAGCAAGAGGTCGCGTTGAAGGAACTGCGCCTCCCCGAGCAGATCGGGGAGGACGAGCGGCATGTGCTGTACGCCCGGATGGAGCGGGAGGCGCGCGCCGCGGCACGGCTGACCCATCCCGGCGTCGTCCGGGTGCACGAGCGGGTGGCCGGTGAGGACGGCCGGCCGTGGATCGTGATGGAACTGATCCGGGGCGGCTCGCTGGCCGATCTGCTTCGCGGGCGGGGGCGGCTGCCGGTGAAAGAGGTCGCCGCGATAGGTCTGCAGATGGTGGACGCCCTGTCCGCCGCGCATGACCAGGGCATCGTGCACCGCGATGTGAAGCCCGCCAATGTGCTGCTGGAGGGTGAGCGCGCGGTGCTCACCGACTTCGGCATCGCCGCGCTGGAGGGCGACGCGACGCTCACCAACACCGGGACGATCCTCGGTACCCCGGCGTTCATGGCGCCCGAGCAGGTGCGTGGGCGGCCCGCCACACCGCGGTCGGATCTGTGGTCGCTCGGCGCCACCCTGTTCGCGGCCGTCGAAGGGGGACCGCCGTTCACGGGGCCCAACCATGGGTCCATCTACCTCGCCATCGCCACGGAGCAGCACGCGCCGTTCGTGCACGCCGGCCCACTCGGTGAGGTGCTGGCGGGTCTGCTGCGCAAGGATCCCGGCGCGCGGCTGACGGCCGGCGCCGTCCGGGGGATGCTTGAGGCGATCGTCGCTCCACTGGACTTGACCCTCCCGGAGACACGGCCGCCGCTTCCGAAGCCGCCGCGTGCGAGGAGTGCGCTCGTCGCGGTGACGGCGGCGCTCGTCGTGGGCGCGGGAGCCGTCGCGGGCGTCTGGGCGTTGCAGCCGTCGGGCGGCGAGCGTCCGGGCGCCGCCCCTACGTCGGCCGCGCCCCGTCCGACCGTCATCGAGGGCTCTGACGAGATCTGGGGCCTGGCGTTCAGCCCGGACGGCAAGACCCTGGCGAGAGTCGGGGAGGACGGCGCCCTCGAACTCTGGGACGTGGCGACCGGCAAGAAGACCGCCACTCTCGCGCAGTCCAGCAAGTCCAAGCACGAGGTGGAGTTCAGCCCGGACGGCAAGACGATCGCCGCGGACGACGGGGACAACGGCATCGGGCTCTGGGACGTCGCTTCAGGGCGTGCCATCGCGACCTTCGACGATCCCGACGGTGCCGGTGCCTGGTCGCTGGCCTTCGGCCCGGACGGCCGGACCCTGGCCATCGGGGTGTCGACGTTCCTGGGCGAGGAGAACGCCAAGAACATGATCCGCTTGTGGGATGTGAGCGGCCATGGCCTCACCGCCACGCTCTCCGGCCTGAAGCAGGTGCCTGGGACCGTGGCGTTCAGCCCGGACGGTAGGACGCTGGCGTGCGACGACGACAAGGACGTCCGGCTGTGGGACGTCGGCACCCGCCGGAGCACAGCTCTCCTCAAGGGGCAGGACAAGTCGCTCTTCTCGGTGGCCTTCAGCCCCGATGGCAAGACCCTGGCCGCCGGCGGCAAAAACGAGACCAGGCTCTGGGACGTGGCTGACCGCCGCCCGAGGAAGAAGATCGCCACTGGAGCCCACCAGGTGGCGTTCAGCCCGGACGGCAGGTTCCTGGCCTCCCGCATGGAGACCGATGGTGCCGTCCGGCTCTGGGACGCCGGCACCGGAGAAGCGGCAGGAAGCTTCACCGGAAACGCGGGCGGTGTCTCCGCCATGGCGTTCAGCCCGGCGGGCGGGCTCCTTGCCAGCGGCGACTTTCAGGGAACCGTCCGGTTCTGGAAACTCCCCTGAGGATCACGTGCCCGGCTTGGTGAGAGTGGACAAGGCCCGGTCGGGTTCCCAGTGGGCACGCAATGACGTGATCTTGCCTGCCTCGTCGACCTTGTAGATGAGGACGCAGTCGATGGTCAGCGTGGAGCCGTCGGCGGCCATCGTGGTGGTGATCGTCGCGACGTTGGCGCAGCACGGTCCGTTGGCGAACGAGTCGGCGATGGCGAAGCGGAAGTCGGCGACCGTGGAGATGAAGTTGTCCCAGAAGGCTTCGGCGCCCTTACGGCCTCGGTGACCGTCGCCCGAGGGGTCGAGGAAGGACGGGCCGACCGGGTCCTCGATGAGGGCGTCGGGGGTGAAGAGGTCCAGCCAGTCGTCCTTGCGGCCTTCGGCCGAGGCGCTCATGGAGGCGCGGGCGGCGCGGCGGGCCGGATGGTCCGAGTCGGGGGCGTCCCAGGTGATGGCGTTCATGGCCGGACTGTAACGTGTTCTCGTTTCGCTGTCAGGACCCGGTCTTCGCGATGACGTTCTCGGCGAACCGTTCGAGGTGCTCGATCTTCTTGGCCAGCGGCTCGGTGTCGGGGCCCTTGGCGTAGGGCATCCGGAAGCCGACGATCACGTCGGTGACGCCCTTGTCCTCCAGCCGCTTCACTCCGTCGGGCGTGTAGGCGTCCATGGAGATGACGTGGACCTCGAAGGGGCCGCCGGCCTTGCCCTCCGCCTCGCGGATCCGGTTCAGCCTGGCCAGCAGGTCGTCGAGGTCGTCGCCGCCCGCGTGCATCCAGCCGTCCCCGCGCACGACCGCGCGCCGCAGCGCCGCCTCGCTGTGCCCGCCGACCAGGATCGGGAACGGCCGCGCCGGGGTCATCTTGATCGCCGGAACGTCGTAGTGCTCGCCGCGGTACTCGAAGTACTCGCCGCTGCTCAGCCCCCGCACGATGTCGATGGCCTCGTCCATCCGCCGGCCGCGCCGCTCCCACGGCACGCCCATGACCTCGAAGTCCTCGCGCCACGGACTGACACCCACGCCCAGCCCGAGCCGCCCGCCGGTCAGGCAGGCGATCGAGGTCGCCTGCTTCGCCACGAGCACCGGCGGGCGCACCGGAAGCTTGAGGACGAACGGCGTGAACCGGAGCGTGGCCGTCACCGCGCCCATGGCCGCGATCAGCGTGAACGTCTCGATGAACGGCTTGTCCTCCAGGAACTCCCGGCTGCCGTCCGCGGTGTACGGATACACCGAGTCCGACTCCTTCGGATAGACCAGCGAGTCGGCGACCGACATGCTCGTGTACCCCGCCTCCTCCGCCGCCCGCGCCAGCGGCAGATAGAACGAGGGGTCCGTCATGGCCTCGGCATAGGTGAACCTCATGGCCGAATACTAGAACCTGTTCCATTATCGTGCCAGGGCCGGCCTCGGGGCGGCGCGCTTGCCGGGGGGTGCGCGGGGTGGTTCGGTGGGGGAATGGAGTCCAGGATCGCGACTGTGACCGGGGGGACGTCCGGGATCGGGAAGGAGATCGCGCGGGGGCTCGCGCGGGCAGGGCTCCTGGTGGGGATCGTCTGCCGGAACGAGCTGCGCGCCGCGGCGACGGTGGAGGAGCTGACGCGGGACGTGCCCGGCGCGCGTGTCGAGACGTTCCTCGCGGACCTGTCGGTGCAGATGGACGTCCGGCGGGTCGCGGCGTCGCTGGCGGAGCGGTTCGAGCGGCTGGACGTCCTGGTCAACAACGCGGGCGTGCATCTGCTGCGCGCCAAGGTCAGCGCGGACGGCCATGACCGGATGATCGCGACGAACCATCTGGGGCCGTTCCTGCTGACGAACCTGCTGACGGGGCTGCTGGAGAAGGGCGCGCCGTCGCGGGTGGTGGTCGTGGCGTCGGAGGCGCACCGGCACTCGGACCGGCTCGACGCCGAGCGGATGGCCGAGCCCGGGGCGTACGGTCCCGCCGGGTCGCTGCGGGTGTACGGACGGTCGAAGCTGCTCAACATCCTCTTCGCGCAGGAGCTGGCACGGCGGATGGAGGGCAGCGGCGTCACCGTGAACGCGATGTGCCCCGGCGTCGTCGCCACGAGCCTGAGCAGGGACGTCCGGGGAAGCGAGCGCATCGGGGGGCTGCTGTCGCACACTCCGGTGATGCGGACGCCGGCGCAGGGTGCGCGGATGGCCCTGCGGCTGGCGCTGGACGAGGAGTTCGAGGGTCGCAGCGGCGGTTTCCACAGTTCGACGCCGGGCGCCGGGATGCTGCCGACGGTGGGCGCCCTGAAGGATCCGGAGCTGCGGCGTGTGGTTTGGGAGCGTTCCGCTCGCCTTGTGGGGCTTCCTGCCCTATAAGGTGAGGGTGCGTGAGCCAACCGCACGTCCCGCCGGATCGACCCGGCGCATGGAACGCCCCGCCGCCACAGCCCGGCCCGCCGCCGCTACCGGAGCCGCGCCCGGCGCCGGAAGCGGAGGCGTCCAGGCCTTCCGCCTTCAAAGACCTGTTCAACGGCGTCGGGTATCTGCTGCGCGGCATCGGATGGGTGGCGAGGCACCCGGCCCAGTGGCTCTTCGGACTGATCCCCGCGCTGATCGTGCTGGCCTTGTACGCGGCCGCGCTGGTCTACCTGGCGTTCGAGATCGACGACCTGGCCGGATGGGTGACGCAGTTCGCGGACGGATGGGCGGACGCGGCCCGGACGTCGGCGCGCGTCGTCGCCGGGATCGCGCTGTACGGGTCGGCCCTGTTCCTCGCGCTGATCACGTTCACCGCGGTGACGCTGCTGGTCGGGGATCCGTTCTATGAGGCGATCGCGGTCCGGGTGGAGGAGTCGCAGGGCGGCGCGCCGCCGGAGCCGGACGTCCCGCTGATCGTCCAGATCGGGCGGGCGATCAAGGACACGGTGATCCTCGGCGCCGTCGCGCTGATGTTCGCGGTCGTGTTCTTCGCGTGCGGGTTCCTGCCGGTGGTCGGGCAGACGGTCGTCCCGGTCATCGCGGCGCTGGTGTCGGGCTACTTCCTGGCGGGCGAGCTGACCTCGATCGCGCTGGAGCGGCGCGGGCTACGGCGCCGGGAGCGGTTCGCGCGGCTGAAGGCGGACCGTCCGCTCGTCGTCGGGTTCGGCGCCGCGACCGTTGTGGTGTTCCTCATTCCGCTGGGCGCGGTGCTCGCGATGCCGGGCGCGGTGGCGGGGGCGACGCTGCTGGCCCGGGAGCGGCTGGCGGACGAGCCGGAGCTGTCCGCGGGCCCCGGCGGGCCGTCACCAAGCGATCACTAAGCGATGAGAAGATGTGTCCTGAGCGTGATCAGCGGCCGGAACGGCATAGGTGATCTTCGCGTAACGTGTGCCGCATGTCCGATCAGGGGGAGCGCGGCGTGCGCTGGACCGACATGAGCGAGAGCGAGCCCGAGAACCGGCCGGAGCCCGGCGCGGACGACGCGACCGGCCCGCGGACGACCTTCCCCGAGCCGAAGGTGCCCGAGGTGTTCATGCCCGCGCCGACCGGCCGCACGGAGTTCTCCGGGTCCGGGGAGGGCGGGGAGCCGCACGACATCTGGGGGAAGGTCGAGGCCAAGGACGCCCGGGTGCCGGGCCCCGCTCCGGCCGAGGGCGAGTCCACCCGCGAGCCAACCCGCGAGCCCGCCTCCGAGCCCGCCCCTGAGGACGTCAAGGTCGCGCCCGTCTCCGAAGATGAGGCCCCCCACTGGGAGGGGTCGCTCTTCGACGAGGGCGGCGGCGACGACAAGTACGTTCCGGCGGTCCCGACCGGGGCCGGCCGTCCGGCGAAGCCCGGCAAGCCGAGCAGCGGCAACTGGCAGATGCCGGACTGGATGGCGGACGAGGCGTCGGCGGACGCCAAGCTCGGTGGCGACGGCCCGCCGAAGCGTCAGCCGAAGCGCGCCCCGAAACCTCCGCGGGACGTCCTGGACGAGGGCGGCGGCCGGTCCCGGCTCGTCCTCTTCGGCGGCATCGGCCTGCTGGTGGTCGCGCTCATCGCGGCCGGCGGCGTCTACCTCCTGACGAGCGGCGGCAAGGAGTCGGAGGACACCTCCGGCAACGCCGACCAGCGGGCCGCGGCGGAGCAGTCCGAGGCGGCGCAGGTGCAGCTGCCGCCGGACAGGCGGCTCACGACGTTCTCGGGGAGGCCGAGCAGGATGCTCGGCCGGGTGAAAGACGTCCATTCCGGCCTGGCCTATCCGCGGCTGGCCGCCCCCTGGCAGGTGCCCACCAAGAAGAACAAGCTGGGCACCCCCGGATGGTCGGGGCAGCAGATCCTCGTGACGGAGAGGCATGCCGGCCAGCTCTGGTACGGGCAGCTGCTCACCGGCACGCTGCTCCCGAGCCTGCAGAGCGCCTACCAGGGGCCGGACAGCGTGAAGAACGTCACCGGGCTGGCCGCGCAGGGCTTCGAGGCGCAGTACTACGCGTTCCCGCACAAGTCGGCGCCACTGGCCTCCCAGGCCCTGACCGTGGACGGGCACCCGGGTTGGCTGATCGCCACGCACCTCACCTACAAGCGGGCCGGGGTGCGGGCGACCGGTGAGGTCGTCGCCACCGCGGTGATCGACACCGGCCGGCCGGCGCCGGCCGTGGTGTTCGCGTCGATGCCGAACACGCACCGGAACCGGTGGCCGGACCTCAACGAGTTCTTCGCCCAGCTGAAGATCGCGTCCTGACAACCCGAACGACGTTCTAATAGGCTGTGGCCACTCCTGAGAAAGGTGTGGCCATGGCCATCGGGCTGACCGGGGAACACGAGGAGCTGGCCGCGTCGGTGCGCGGCTTCGCCGAGCGGAACATCACGTCGCGGGCCGTCCGGGAGGCGGACGCGGGCTGCTGGCCCGCGCTCGCCGTGCAGGGCCTGCCTGGCCTGCACCTGCCCGAGGACGCCGGCGGGCAGGGCTTCGGCGTCCTCGAACAGGCCGTCGCCCTGGAGGAACTCGGCCGGGCGCTGGCTCCCGGCCCGTATACGCCGACGGTGCTGGCGTCCGCGATCCTGCACGCGGCCGGCGCCGACGTGACCGGCCTCGCGGACGGTTCCCGGACGGCGGCGGTCGCACTCTCGGGCGGCTTGGACCGGGACGGCTCCACCGTGTCCGGCACTGTCCAGCCGGTTCTGGGCGCGCCGCTCGCAGACGTGTTCGTGCTCCCGGCCGGTGACGGCTGGGCGGTCATCGACCGGGACGACGTCACCGTGGGGACGCTGGAGTCTCTCGACATCACCCGCCCGGTGGGATCGGTCACGGCCGATGGCGTGACCGTCCCAGACGAACGCTTCCTAAGCGGAGTGGACGCACATGCCCTTGCCGTCGTCCTGCTCGGGGCAGAGGCATGCGGTGTGGCCGGACGTGCCCTTGACGACGCCGTGGCATACGCGAAGCTCCGCGAGCAGTTCGGCCGCCCGATCGGGCAGTTCCAAGGCGTCAAGCACAAGTGCGCCCGGATGCTCATCGCCGTTGAGCGTGCGAGGGCCGCGGTATGGGATGCCGCGCGCGCTCTGGATGAGCCAGAAGAGCAACGTGCCTACGCGGTGGGAGTCGCCGCCGTCCTGGCAACGGATGCCGCTGTCACCTGTGCAGAGGGCAACATCCAGGTTCATGGAGGCATCGGCTACACCTACGACCACGACGCCCACCTGCTCTACCGGAGAGCCCTGACCCTTCGCGCGCTCCTGGGACGGGCCGGCGAACACCGCGCGGATGTGGCGGCGCTCGCCGTGAAGGGCGTCAGGCGTCCGATGAGCATCGAACTGGCCGCGGACGCGGCGCCGGTCCGCGAGGAGATCCGCGCCCAGGTCGGCGAACTGGCCGCGATGGAGCCGCTCGAACAGCGGGCCGCGATGGCGGAGGGCGGCTGGGTGACGCCGCACCTGCCGAAGCCCTGGGGACGGGACGCCGGACCGCTGGAGCAGATCGTGATCCAGCAGGAGCTGGCGGCGGCGAAGGTCCGCCCGGTGCCGCTGATGATCGCCGCATGGGTCGTCCCGTCGCTGGTCCAGTACGGGACGCCCGGGCAACGGCAGCGGTTCCTGCCGCCGACGCTGCGCGGCGAGATCGTCTGGTGCCAGTTGTTCTCCGAGCCGGACGCCGGCTCGGACCTCGCCGGGCTGCGGACCCGCGCCGAACGCGTCGAGGGCGGCTGGGCGATCACCGGCCAGAAGATCTGGACGTCGCTCGCCCGCGAGGCGCAGTGGGGCATCTGCATCGCGCGCACCGACCCGGACCGTCCCAAACACGACGGCATCACGTACTTCCTGGTCGACATGACGTCGCCCGGCATCGAGATCCGCCCGCTGCGCGAGTGCACCGGCGACGCCGTGTTCAACGAGGTGTTCCTGGACGGCGTGTTCGTGCCGGACGAGCTCGTCGTCGGCCCGGTCGACGCGGGCTGGCGCGTCGCCCGCACCACCCTCGCCAACGAGCGCGTCGGGCTGACCAGCACCTTCCAACTCGGCGGCGACCTGCCCAAACTGCTCGATCTCACCGCCGAGCTCGGCCTGTCCGCGGACCCGGTCGTCCGCGACGGCATCGGACGCCTCGCCTGCGACGAGCACTCGTTCAACCTCCTCGGCCTCCGCGCCACGCTCAAGCAGTTGTCGGGCACGGACCCGGGCGCGACGGCGAACGTCCGGAAGCTGGTGGCGATGGAGCACGGTCAGCACGTCACCGAGTTCGGGTTCACGCTGCTCGGCGAGGAGGGCGCCCTGACCGGCGGCCGGCTGGACCCGCTGCGCGCCCGGTGGACCCGCTACCTGCTCGCGTCCCGCGCCATGACCATCGGCGGCGGCACCACCGAGGTCAACCTGAACGTGATCGGCGAGCGCATCCTGGGCCTGCCGCGCGATCCCGACCCCGCGCGGTCGCCGGGGGGAGTGGGAGGCGCAAGGGAACAGGTCGGGTAGCGTCCAGGCTCACATGCGGGAGCGGACGGCTTGAACGACCGGACGCGGCACCTGGCGGCCGCGCTGACCGGGCTGGGGCTCGGGCTCGCGGCGCTGGGGCCGGGGCTCGCGCCCGGCTTCGTGCTGTCGTACGACATGGTGTTCGTGCCCGATCCCGCGTTCACCCGCCTGACGTTCGGGCTGACCGGGGTCGTCCCCCGGCACGTTCCGAGTGACGCGTTCGTCACCGCGCTGGCCACCGTCGTTCCGGCGGACGCCGTGCAGAAGTCCGTCCTGCTGGCGATCTTCGTGATGGCGTGCACGTCGGCGGCGTCCCTGGTGCCTTCCCGCCGGCTCCTGCCGCGCCTGGCGGCGGGCGTCTGCTACGCCTGGAACCCGTTCGTCGCCGAGCGGCTGCTGCTGGGGCAGTGGGCGCTCCTCCTCGGCTACGCGGCCCTGCCCTGGGTGGTGGCGGCGGCCGCGAGCACCGATGTCCCCGGCGGCGGACGCCGTCTCCTCCGCGCCCTGATCCCCGCCGCCATAGGCGGTTTCGCCGCCCTGGCCGTCTCCGCCCTGACCGCCCTGACCGTTGCCCTGGCGACCGCACGATCGGTGCACCGGATGCCCATCGACGCGGCTCGGGTCGTGGGGGCCGCTGCGGTTCTGAGCCTTCCCTGGCTGGTGCCCGGGGTGCTGCGGCCGGCCGGCGTGCCTGGGGACGGGGCGGCCGTCGGCCTGTTCGCGGCCAGGGCGGACACGCCGTTCGGGACGCTCGGGAGCCTGCTCCTGCTCGGCGGCGTGTGGAACGGCGAAACCGTGCCGAGCGGGTATGGGGCGCCGGTCACGGCGACGATCTGGCTGGTCGTGGTCATCGTCGCGTTGGCCGCCTACTGGAAATGGTGCGAAGAACCTGGTTGGCGACGCGGGGCGGCCGTCGCGGCGGTGGCCGGATTCGTCGTCGCGGCGCTGGGGGCGGTCGCCGCCGGGGCGCTTGAGACGGTCATCGGTCTCTGGCCCGGGTTCGCCGTCCTGCGGGACGGGCAGCAGTACGTGGCTCCGCTCGCCGTCGTGGTCGCCGTGGGGCTGGGGCTGGCCGCCGACCGCGCGGCCGAGGCGCGGTGGCCGGGAGTGGCCGCGGCGGCCCTGGCCGTCCCGGTGTTCCTGCTGCCGACACTGGCGTGGGGCGCGGCCGGCGATCTGCGGGCCGTCCACTACCCGGACGACTGGGAGCGCGCGCGGCGGATCATCGACGGTGACCCGGCGCGCGGGGACGTGCTGGTGCTGCCTTGGGCGTCCTACCGGAGCTATCCGTGGAACCACGGCCGCCGGGTCCTCGACCCGCTGCCTCGCTATCTGCACCGCCGCGTCATCGTGGACGACGCCGTCACCGTGGACGAGACGACCGTCGCGCCCGAGGATCCGAGGGCGGTCGGGCTCGCGCCGGCCGCGCGGACGGGAACACCACCTGCGACTACGTTGCGTGACGAGGGCGTACGGTACGTCGTGGTGGACGCGGAGACCGGTGAGCACCGTCCGTCCGGCGCGGTCACGGAGCTGATGCGAGGTCCTGACCTGGTCGTTTACCGGATCGATGGGGTCGCGGACGTGGCCGGAGACGGTGTTCCCGCCGCTCCCGTGGTGGCCGCCTGGGTCGCGCTGAGTCTGCTCGTTTTCTGGTCAATCCTGGCCCCAAGGACTACTCTGAGCTTTCCCTTACTCGGCAGTATCAAGCCCCGCGACCCCCACCCCCGACGAAGGACCCCCTGATGCGCATCGCCATCGCCGCAGTCGTCGGCGTCCTGCTGGCCGCCGGAGCGTCGTTCGGCGCGGTCCAGCTCGCGAACGCCTCCCAGAAGGACCCCGTCATCAAGCCGCTGTACAACTACGGCTCCCGGTGACGTGTAGGCCCTGATGGGGACCCGGCGTGACCGCTCCGCGCTCTTGGAGATCGTCGTTCCCGCCTACAACGAGGCCGACCGGCTTCCGGCGGGGCTGGGCCTGCTGTGCGACAAGCTCGCCGGCCTGCCGATGCGGGCGGAGGTCATCGTCGTGGACAACGCCAGCACCGACGGGACGGCCGAAGTCGTCCGGGCCTGGGAGGGGCCGGTCCCGGTGCGGCTGGTGCGCTGCGAACTCCGGGGAAAGGGTGCGGCGGTCCGCGCGGGGCTACTCGCGACCCATGCCTCTTATGTAGGCTTCATGGACGCCGATATGGCGACAGACCTCGCGGCTCTGGACGAAGCCATCGT
The DNA here is from genome assembly GCF_050945415.1 of Spirillospora sp. CA-128828. Taxonomy (NCBI): domain Bacteria; kingdom Bacillati; phylum Actinomycetota; class Actinomycetes; order Streptosporangiales; family Thermomonosporaceae; genus Spirillospora; species Spirillospora sp. CA-128828. Next base: position 8,284,780 of record NZ_CP191986.1, on the reverse strand, counting down.
CCGGCTGCGCGAGGGCCGCCCGGTCGTGGTCGGGTCAAGGCGCCACGGTCGGTCGGTCGTCGAGGGATACGCGCTGCCGGTCAGGCGGCTCGGCGCCCTCACGTTCAACCGGCTCGTCCGCGACCTCGTGGACGGCATCCCCGACACGCAGTGCGGGTTCAAGTTCTTCCACGGTCCCCTAGGCCGGGCCGCGGCGGCCGACCTGCGGACGACGGGTTTCTCGTTCGACGTCGAGCTCCTCGCCCACTGTGTACGGCGGGGAGCCTCCGTGACGGACATCCCGGTCGTCTGGCGTGACCGTCCCGGGTCGACGTTCTCGGTCCGGCGGCATTCGCTGCAGTGTCTGATGGACCTGGCCCGGATCCGCGCGCGCGCCGGTGTCCGGCCGCCCACCATGCCCGTGAAGCCGAACCTCCCGGTCGTGCCGGTCCGGGCGGTGTTCGGTGAGCCGCGGCCGTTGCCGGTCGCGGTGTCCGAGAGCGCTTCGACGCCGCACACCACGACGGGATGAACGCTAAGACGGGATGAAGACAGAACTACGGCTGGCGGTCGTCAACTGGCGGGATCCCTGGCATCCCGCCGCCGGCGGCGCCGAACGCTATGCCTGGGAACTGGCGCGCCGGTTCGCCGCCGAAGGAGCCCGCGTCCACTACCTGACGTGCAGGGCGCGAGGACAGAAACGCAGCGAACGCGTCGAGGACGTGGAGTTCGTCCGGCTCGGCGGCCGTTTCACCGTCTACCCGCTCGTCCTTCTGTGGATGCTGGGGCGGCGCCTAGGACGACGTTTCGACGCGGTCATCGACTGCCAGAACGGCATCCCGTTCTTCACGCCGTGGGTGCAACCCCGCCGTGTGCCGGTGTTCTGCGTGATCCACCACGTGCACGATGCCCAGTTCGGCCTGTACTTCCCCGGGTGGCTCGCCTGGGTCGGCCAAGTCCTGGAGGGGCCGGTGAGCCGCTGGACATACCGGCGCCACGCGTTCGTGGTCGTTTCGCCGTCCACCCAACGTGCCGTAAGAGAACGGCTGGGCTGGACAGGGCCGACTCACGTCGTTCCTAACGGCTCGGTTGTCACCGAGCCCGAGGGCGTGGTCTCGGTGCCCGCCGGAGACCCCGATCTTGTCTGCGTGACCCGGCTCGTCCCGCACAAGCGCCTCAACCTTCTCCTCGACCTCGCGGAAGGCCTCGCCGAGACCCACCCTGGGCTCAAGCTCCACATCCTGGGGGACGGGCCCGAAGCGCCCGCGTTGAAAGCCGAGATCAGCGCGCGGGGCCTGGACGGGATCGTCACGGCGCACGGCTACGTCCCCGAGAACGTCAAAGCGGCCCTGGTCGCCCGCGCCGACCTGCACCTCAGCACCTCACAAGGCGAGGGCTGGGGCCTCAGCGTGATCGAGGCCGCCGCGCTCGGCGTGCCCACCGTCGCCTACGACGTGGACGGCCTGCGCGACGCCGTCCGCGACGGAACCACCGGATGGCTGGTCCACGCGGGCGACGACCAGGTCGACGTCGTCAGGCGCGCCCTGAAGGAGCTGGACGATGTCACGAGACGTGATCAAGTGACCACGGAATGTCGGACCTGGGCGGCAGAGTTCGACTGGGCGCACACCGCCGGCCGGATGCGGGACCTCGTCGTCTCCGCCGTCCGGACCGCGGGCGGCCGCCCGTACGGTGACGAGCACCCCGGCCGGCGTCGCTGACGTCCGGGGGCACGGAGAAGGGGCGGAGGGCGAGCATGGCTGTGGGAGAGGCGAATCCGCCTCGCGCCGGTGCGTCTCCTCAGCCTGCGTCCGGCGGCGGGCCGGACGGCCCGGACGTCGCCGCCCGGCTGCGGGAGCGGCTGCGCGTCCTCGCCTGCTGCCTGACGCTGACCGCGCTCGCGTTCGGCACCCGGCCCGGCGCGATCCTCGCCGACACCAAGATCGACATGGCGGTGAACCCGCTCGGGTTCCTCGGCCGCGCCCTGCACCTGTGGGACGCCGAGCAGTTCGGCCAGCTGCAGAACCAGGCTGTCGGCTACCTGTTCCCGATGGGCCCGTTCTTCGCGCTCGGCGACATGGCCGGCATGCCCGCGTGGGTCGTCCAGCGGTTCTGGCTGGCGCTGCTGATGTGCCTCGCGTTCACCGGCACGTGGCGGCTGGCGGGGCGGCTCGGCATCGGCGGCCCGGGGACGCGCCCGTTCGCCGCGCTGGCCTACGCGCTGGCCCCGAACGGGCTGGCCACGCTCGGGCAGATCTCCTCGGAGTACCTGCCGGCCGCGATGCTGCCGTGGATCGTGCTGCCGCTGGTGGGCGCGGCGTCCGGCGAGCGCGGGCGGCTGAAGGCCGCGGCCGGGTCCGGGCTGGCGATCGCCTGCTGCGGCGGCATCAACGCGGCCGCGACCGTCGCCGTCCTCGTCGTGCCGGTCGTGTACATGGTGACGAGGCCGCGAGGGTCGTTCCGGGCACGGATGCTGGCCTGGTGGTCCCTGTGCGCCGGCGGCGCGACGGCCTGGTGGCTGGCTCCGCTCCTGCTGACCGGGACGTACGGGTTCTCCTGGCTGACCTACACCGAGAAGGCGGAGACGACGACCGGGCCGACGGGCCTGATCAACGTGCTGCGCGGCGCGGAACGCTGGGTGAACTACCTGATCGTGGACGGGCAGGTCTGGTGGCCCGTCGGGCACGGCCTGTCGCTCAGCCCCGTGCCGGTCGTGTGCACGGGAGTCGTCGCCGCGCTCGGGCTCGCGGGGCTGCTCGGCCGGCTGCTGCCGGAACGGACGTTCCTGCTGGTCACGCTGCTCGCCGGGCTGGCCATCCTGTCGATGGGCCATATCAGCGACATCCCGGGCCCGTTCGCGCACCAGCTCCGCGACCTGCTGGACGGCCCCCTCGCACCGCTGCGCAACCTGCACAAGTTCGACGCGGTCGTCCGGCTGCCGCTCGCGCTCGGCCTCGCCCACGTCCTCGTCGCGGCGGCCCGCCGTGTCCAGGACGCCGGTGCCCGGAAGGGCGGGGGAGACCGGAACGGCGCGGTGCGGAGCCTGAGCGGCGGGACGGCGCCGGTGTTCGGCGTGACACTGCGGTCCCTGGCCGGCCTGCCGGTCGCCGCCGCCGTCGCGCTCGGCGGCATCGGCGTCACGGCCGCCTCGCACGGCCTCACCGGGCCGGGCGACTTCAGGGAGGTGCCCGGCTACTGGCGGGACGCCGCGTCGTGGATCAACGCGCGGGCGGGCCGGCAGGGCGTGCTGGCCGTGCCGGGCGCGCCGTTCGGCGAGTACCTGTGGGGCCGTCCGATGGACGACATCGTCCAGCCGCTGCTGTCGGCGCGGTGGGGCGTCCGTCAGCTCGTCCCGGCCGGGTCGCCGGGGTACACGCGGGCGCTGGACGCGATCGACCAGCAGGTGCGGTCAGGGCAGGGGTCCCCGGGGCTGAGCGATTTCCTCGGCCGGATGGGTGTCCGGTACGTCCTGGTCCGCAACGACCTGCGGCGGGAGACGCTGCGCGGCGCCTGGCCCGCCCGCCTGCACGAGGCGCTGGAGGACTCGCCCAGCATGCGCCGGGCCGCCTCGTTCGGCGCCCCCGTCGGAGGAGACGCCGACGACGCCGTGTCCGCCATCGACCAGAAGTACCCTGCGCTGGAGGTCTACGAGGTCGAGGGCGCCGCCGACGTCGCGAACCTCGCCGGCGCGGCCGATCCCGTCCGCGTGTACGGGGGGCCGGAGTCGCTGCTCGCCATGGCGGACGACGACGTGCTGCCGGACGGGCCCGTCCTGCTGGACGACGACGCCCCCGACCTCAGGGGCGCCCCGGTCGTGACCGACTCGCCTCGGCTGCTGCGCCGCAACTTCGGTGAACTGCACCAGACGTCCCCGACGCTCTCGGCCGCGCACAAGGGCGAGGCCACCGACGTCCTCGACAAGGGGTGGAAGCGGTACGCGACCCACGTGACGTACGGCGGCGGTGTCCGCGACGTCACGGCTTCCACGTCGGCGGCCGGTGAAGACGCGATCCCGCAGGCCCGCAAGCCCGAGGCGACACCGTACGCGGCCTTCGACGGCGACCGGTTCACCGCCTGGGAGACCGGCGGCTGGAACGGGCCGACGGGGCAGTGGCTCCGCGTCGACTTCGACAAGCCGCGCGACGTGCGGAATCTGACCGCCACGTTCGTCCAGGACGGTTCCCTCGGGCCTTCGATCTCCCGCGTCGCCGTCGAGACCGAGAACGGGGCGGTGGAGCAGGACGTCCAGAAGATCGCGACCGCCCAGGCCCTCCGCGCGCCCGAGGGCTCCACTCGCTGGTTGCGTCTGCGGATCACCGCCCTGGCCTCCGAACCCGCCGTTCCCGCGTTCGCGCGCGCGGGCGTGGCGGACGTGACCGTCGAGGGTGTGAAACCCACCCGTACCTACACGATGCCCGCGCCCGCCGGAACCGATGGCCCCGCCACGTACGTCATGAGCCGGGCTCCGGGCGCGACGGGCGAGTGCATGAAGGGCGACCGGCGATGGGTGTGCTCGCCGTCTCTCGGCTCCGGTGACGAGGAGGGTTCCGGTTTCGACCGGACGTTCACCTCGCCGGTGTCCGGCAAGGCCCCCGTCACCGGGACGGCCGTCCTCACCGATCGGCGGCTCATCGACCGGTACACCGGCGTCCACGGCCAGCCGGTCGTCACCGCGAGTTCGACGCTGTCCGGCCATCCCGCCGACCAGCCCAGATCGGGCTTCGACGGTGACCAGGCGACGTCCTGGATCGCCGGGGAGAAGGAGGAGTCGCCGACCTATGGCGTCCGGTGGAGGGGGCGGAAGCGGCTGTCCACGGTCACGGTCACGCGGCCTCAGGGCGCGTCCGGCCCGATCCGCGTCCGTGTCGAGGGCGAGCGGGGCGAGACCCGCGAAGGGCTGTCGGACGCCCAGGGCAGGCTGTCGTTCGCCCCGATGACGACCGATCGGCTGACGTTCACCTTCTTCCGGGAGAGCCGGACCCAGCCCGTCCAGGTGGCCGAGCTGACCATCCCCGGCGTCAAGCCGATCCCGGACGTGCGGACCTACCCGCTGCGGCTGCAGTGTGGATACGGGCCGAAACTGCACATCGGTGGGTCCGGCGCCGCCCCGGCAGGCAGGGCCAAGGGCGGGAACGGGCGGAGGGGCGGCGACCGGAGCGGAACCGTCCAGACGAAGGCGTCCGGCACCCTCGGTGACCTGCTCGCCGGGCGCCCGCTGCGGTTCGTCTCGTGCGCCCAGGCCGAGCTCAAGGCGGGCCAGAACCATCTGACCTCCGTGCCGTTCGACTCCTATCGCGTCGACACGGTGACGGTCGGGGCGAAGCCGGAGGCGGCCGCCGCGGCGCGGCCGCCGCAGCAGGTCAAGATCGTCAGCTGGGGGGCGGGTTCCCGCAAGCTGGAGGTCGACGCCGGCACCGCTTCCTTCCTCACCGTCAACGAGAACTTCAACACCGGCTGGCGTGCGACGGCCGATGGCACCGAACTGCGGCCCGTCCGGCTGGACGGGTGGAAACAGGGCTGGGTCGTCCCCGCGGGCACCGCCGGCGTCGTCGAGCTCACCTACACACCCGACCGGGCGCAGCGGACCGCCGTCGTCGCCGGCCTCAACCTGCTGCTCGTCCTGCTGGTCGTCGCCTGCTGGCCGGGTAGGCGCGGCCGCCGTCCGGAGCCCCGCGCACTCGTCGCCGGGACCGGCTGGCCCGCATGGGCGGCGATCGGCCTCGCCGCCCTCCTCGGCGGCTGGATCGCGGGGGTGCCCGGCCTCGCCGTCACGGCGGGGACCGCCGCCGTGTGCGGCTGGGCCCGGACCCGCCGCTCCGCCGTCCCGCGCGCCCTGGCCTCACCGTGGCCGGTCGCGCTCGCCATGCTCGCCGGGACGGGCTTCCTCGCCGCCGGGCTCCGGCTGGACCTGCTCGACAACCCCGCCGCCCCGTCCGGCCCGGTCGGCGACATCGCCCCGCAACTGCTCGGGCTGGTGGTCGTCGGGCGGATCGCGGTCGAGCTGTGGCGTCCCGTGCCGCCCGGCGGCGGCGACTCCGGCGGCCGGATCTCGCTCAGCTGGACGGCGCCCGGGCAGGGGCCGGGCGGGCCCGGTCACGGCGCCGGGTCAGCCGCTGGACCGGCCACTCCACCAGGTAGTGGCTCAGAGTCCCCGCTGCGATGGTCGCCGCGGCCATCAGCGGCAGATCCGTCGCGACATCCCCCCGGAAGCCGCGGTCCGTCGCGTCGTACCAGGAAACGATGATCAGCAGCTGCCACAGGAAGACGCCGTAGGAGATCCGGCCGAGGAACCGCATGACCGGGTTGCCCAGGATCGCGCCGAGCGCGGGCTGCCCCGCCGGCGCCAGCGCCACCGGCGCGACCAGCGCCGCCGCGCACAGCCCGTACACGATCAGGTGCAGCACGGACGTCCAGAAGGCGTCCGCCGTCTGCAGGCTGAGCGGTCCCGCCGCGGGCGTCGCCGCCACCACGTACAGCATCGCGGCCGCGACCCAGCACGCCGCCCACGAGTCCGACACGGCCCGGCACATCGCGGCCACGGGACGCCGCTCGTCCAGCCGCGCCCACACCGTCACCACCGCGAGCGCCATCCCGATCGCGAACCAGACGAAGAACCGGGGAAGCCACATCCCCATCTGGGAGTGCCGGTCCGGGACGAACATGAACGCCGTCCACGGGAACGACAGCGCCCCGTACACGCCGATGCCGATGAGGAGACGCCTGGCCCGGACGCCGACGTCGTGCGTCCGCACCCGCCGCGCGTACCAGCCGAGGACCGCTGCGGTGAAGGGCAGCGTGACGTACCAGCCGGCCTCGACGACGAGGCTCCAGAGCTGCCCTATCTGCGCCGGGCCCAGGTCGCTGTCCCACCACGCATCGGGCAGATACGTGTGCGTCAGAGTGAGCAGCGAACCCCAGGTCACGGGGTCGCCGATGTGGTCTCGGCCTGCCGTGGCCATGTAGACCACGATCACGGCCCAGTAGGCGGGCATGATGCGCAGCACGCGTCTGCGCAGGTACTCGGTGGTTCGCGGGGCGGATCGTCCGTCCAGGACGGCCGCCGCCCACGGGCGGTACAGCAGAAGCCCCGACAGCGTGAAGAAGATGGGCACACCCACCTGGCCGCCGTTGAACAGCCAGCGCACGCCGTTCGGGTTGGTGATGGAACCGGCCGCGCTGGCGACATGGAAGACGAGGACGGCGAGCGCGGCCACGGCCCGGACGCCGTCCAGGGTGTCCTGGTGCCCCGAAATGGGCGGCGCCGCCGGCCTGGCCGGGTTCACCCGGCGGCTCCGGCGTGGAGGACCCGTCCTCCGGGACGGGGAGGATGCCACACGATGGTCTGCAGAGTGGACTGCGGGTTTTGTCGGTGGCGGCCGCTAGCTTTCCGGGCATGTCTCGCTACCGTCTGCAGCCGACGCCTGTGCAGGAGCAGGCGTTGCTGGAGCATTGCGGGCATGCCCGGTTCGTATGGAACCTGGCCGTCGAGCAGCACGCTTGCTGGCGGCCGGGGCGAAGGTCGGCGCCGGGGTTCGCCGAGCAGTGCCGCCAGTTGACGCGGGCGCGGGCGGAGTTCGCCTGGTTGCGGGCAGGGTCGGTGACGGTGCAGCAGCAGGCGCTCAAGGACTTCGCCCAGGCCATGGCGGCCTTCTTCGCCGGTACCCACCGCCGCCCGAACTGGCGCAAGGCCGGACGCCACGAAGGGTTCCGGATCGTGGCGGTCAAACCCGGCGACGTGCGGCGTGTCTCCCGCCGTGTCGGCCAGGTGAAGATCCCCAAGGTGGGGTGGGTGCGGTTCCGCTGGTCCCGGCCCGTCCCCAACGCGGTCAAATCGTTCCGCGTTACCCGCGACCGGGTGGGCCGCTGGCATGTCGCGTTCGCCGCGATCCCCGAACCGATCCCCGCGCCAGGTACGGGCGAGGTGGTCGGGGTGGACTGCGGTGTGGCCGTCAGCGCGGCGCTGTCGACCGGTGACCTGCTGCACGCCCCCAGGCTGCGGGAGACGGAGCGGGCCCGGCTGGCGCGGCTGCTGCGCAGACTCGCCCGCGCCCAGCCGGGTTCCAAGCGGCGCGCCCGGGTCAAGGCCGTGCTCGCGCGGTTGCGGGCCCGTGAGACCGACCGGCGCAAGGACTGGATTGAGAAGACCTCCACCGATCTGGCCCGCCGGTTCGACATGATCGCGGTCGAGGATCTCTAAACATGTCGCCGTGGAGAGCCGTGAGAGCCAAGCGGTCTTCTCGTGCGTGGCTTGCGGGTTTCGGGTCAATGCAGATGTGAACGCGGCCTGCAATATTCGTGATACGGCCGCAGGGCATGCGGTTGCTGCACGGGGAGGCCTGCCGTTGGACGGGCCGTCGAACCGTGAACCTCCACACGACCTCCTCCTTACGGGGGCAGTAGTTGCTGTTGGAATCCCCTCGTTCACCGAGGGGGAGGATGTCAAGTCTTCTTCCTGAGGATCAGGACGAGGTTCCAGGTGGCGATCTCGCGTAGACCGGGGATGCGGACGACACCCTCGGCCCAGCGCGGGTGATAGCGGGGCAGAGCGTCCAGAACGGTCACGTCGTCGTTGTTGCGGGCCCACTTCAGCGCCGACGACACCGACACCGGGTGCAGGCACCGCCCGAAGTGGTTCTTCGGCGGACGTCCGTTCCGGCGCTCGTAGCGCCGGGCGGCACGGTCGCCGCCGAGATAGTGCCAGGGTGAAGTCTCGTGGCCGCCCCACGGGGACAGCCAGTTGGTGAACGACAGGAAGGCCGTCCCGCCCGGCCTGGTCACGCGGACCATCTCGTCGGCCATGCGCCACGGATCCGGGACGTGTTCCAGCACGTTCGAGGAGAAGCACACGTCGGCTGAGCCCGTCCGGAACGGAAGGGCCAGTGCGCTGGCGACCAGAGTGTTGGGCCCCGGGACGTTGTGCGCGGTCAGCTCGGCGAGGTCATGGTCGATGCCGGTACAGCGTGCCCCTGCCGCGGTCAACGCGCGCGCGAAGAACCCGGACCCGGTGCCCACGTCGATGACCGTCGCGCCGTCCAGGTCGGTGTACGAACCGAGCTGCGCGACGGTGTCACGTGCCATCAGCCCGTAGAAGTACTCCGGCTCGCTCTGCTCGCGCCGGAACGCGCTCAGCAGCCGCACGGACCGCGCCAGAGTGGCCCGATGTCCAGGGGCGAGACGAGGCCCGTCCTGCCTGGGGGGCGCCGAGGCCATGCGGCCACCTCGCTGTTCCTGTCGTCCGCCGGCTGGGCGCCTCGTTCGCGGGGCCGGTGAGGTAACGAGGAGCTTACCGACCAGTACGCCGCTCCGGTAGGGTGACCCGGACATGCTGGACGTGGCCCCTCGGCCGTGTGCACGAGGGCAGTCCCGGAGGTGTTCATGCGGCGACCGGTCGGCCTGGTCCTGATCGGCCTGGGGGCCTTCTTCCTGACGCTCGCGCCGCTCGTCCGCTTCTACGTGGCCGACCAGGTCGTCGTCGCGCCGCTGAACCGGTACCAGGTGACGAACCTGGAGTCGAAGGGCTCGACGTACTTCGACCAGGCCGGCCTGAAGCTGAAGACCGGCGTCACCCTCCTCGCCAAGAACACCGTCCGCGGCGACGTCCGCGCCAACGAGGGCGACGACGACATCGCGGTCTGGGACTCCACGACCAACATCTACGACCAGGCCGATCCGGACAAGCCCATCCAGATCCAGGGCTTCCGCATCGCGTTCGACCGCCGGACGGGCCTGCTCACCAACTGCTGCGGCACCAACGTCGACGGCGACAACACCGTGCGGATGTCGGGCTACGGGCTGCTGTTCCCGCTCGGGAACGTCGGGAAGCGGGACTACCCGTTCTTCGACATGACGACCAAGCAGTCGGCGCCGATGCAGTTCAACGCGGTCGAGAAGGTCCACGGCCTCACGACGTACCGGTTCACCCAGACGATCCCGCTGACGAAGACGGCCGCGCTCGACGCCAAGCTGCCGGCCAAGATGCTCGGCCTGCCCGAGGACGCGGGCGACCAGAAGGTCGACCGCTACACCGAGGCGTACAACACGGTCTGGGTCGACCCGCGCACCGGCATCCCGGTCAAGCACCGCGAGAACGTGCGCAGCACCGTCCGCACCCCGGACGGCAAGGGCTCGATGATCGTCGCCCAGGCCGATCTCATCACCGTCGACAAGGACCAGAGGGGCCTCGTCGACACGGCCGACAGCACCGCGCTGCAGATCGACCTCGTGCGCAGCTACCTCCCCGGGGCCGCCATCTTCCTCGGCCTGATCCTGCTGTTCGTCGGAGGCTCCCTGGGCATGGCCCGCCGCGAGGCCCCGCGCATCGAGGCGCCGCGCCGCGCCGACGGCAAGTTCGGCGACATGACCCCGTCCGGCCCGCCCAAGCCCCCCGCGCCGCGCCCGGCCGCCGTTCGCCGCGCGGCCCCCGGCAGCCAACGCCAGCAGCGCAAGGCCACCGGCCCCACCCGCCGCCGCTGACGCATCCCCGGCCCGCAGCCGGCGTCCTGCGCCTCCAACGGCCCGGCGCGCCCTGCTCCGGCGATCGGTCACGGCCTCGCACTCCGCCCCACTCCAGGTGATACGTGTTCTATGTCGAATGGTGAAGTGCGCTGGTCGGGAGATTTGCAACTAGAACCTGTTGCAGTTTTGCGTGTGCGCGCTTAGGGTCGGGGCTGTGCGGACACGAGTCACCGAACTATTCGGCATCGAGTACCCGATCTTCGCGTTCAGTCACTGCCGCGACGTGGTCGCGGCGGTGAGCCGCGCCGGCGGCATGGGCGTCCTCGGCGCCCTGCATTTCACCCCCGAGGAGCTTGAGCTGGAGCTCAAGTGGATCGACGAGCATGTGGGCGGCAAGCCCTACGGCGTGGACGTCGTCATGCCCGCCAAGTACGAGGGCGCCGACATGGGCGACGCCGAGGAGCTGCTCGGCAAGCTGCAGGGCATGATCCCGGCGGAGCACAAGGAGTTCCTTGAGGAGCTGCTCGCCGAGCACGGCGTCGAACCGCCGAGCGAGAAGGCCGGCAAGGCGCTGCTCGGGTGGACGGACGTGACCGCGCGGCCGCAGGTCGAGGTGGCGCTCAAGCACCCGATCGCGCTGCTGGCCAACGCGCTCGGCCCGCCTCCGGCGGACGTCGTCGAGCAGGCCCACGAGCACGGCGTCAAGGTCGCCGGCCTCGCCTCCAACGCGCGGCACGCCCGCAAGCAGGTCGATGTCGGCGTCGACATCATCGTGGCGCAGGGCACCGAGGCGGGCGGTCACACCGGCGACGTCGCCACGATGGTCCTCATCCCCGAGGTCGTGGACGCCGTCGGCGCCGACACCGTCGTGCTCGCCGCGGGCGGCATCGGGCGGGGCCGGCAGATGGCCGCCGGCATGGCGCTCGGCGCGGACGGCGTCTGGACGGGCTCGATCTGGCTGACCGTGGACGAGGCCGACACCCCCGAGCGCGCCCTGCCGAAGCTGCTGAACGCCACGTCCCGCGACACCGTCCGCTCCCGGGCCTGGACGGGCAAGCCCGCCCGCTTCCTCAAGACCGCGTGGACCGAGGCGTGGGAGAGCGAGAAGTCGCCGGGCTACCTGCCGATGCCGATGCAGTTCATGCTGATCGCGGACGCCCTGCCGCGCATCCAGCGCTCCGGCGACGGTGAGCTGGTCACCTTCCCGGTCGGCCAGATCGTCGGCTCGATGAACCAGGTCAAGCCCGCCGCCCAGGTCGTCTACGACCTGATCGAGGAGTACGTCGAGGCCATCGAGCGCCTCAATGCCATCACCGAAGGCTGACCGCCCCGCGGGCCCCGGCCGCCGCTGTTCCCCAGCAGCGCCGGCCGGGGCCTCATGACGCGCTTCTCAGAAGCGCGTCATCCACGACAGGGCCCGGGCGAGGACGTAGTAGACGACGCCGGCGAGAGTCCAGTTGATGTAGAGCTGCTCGTCGGGGTCGGACCGCGTGAACACGTCGTGGAACGGCGTCGCGAGCCAGCGCCCCGCGTCGAGTACGGCGTCCACCAGCGTGTTCCCCGGATTCGCGTCGCCCCAGGTCAGCAGCATCCCGAGGGCGAGGATCGCGGCGGCGGCCCAGCCTGCGGAAAGGATCATCGTGCTCACCGGGTTGTGCCGGCTGCGCCGCCACCTCCGCGGCTTCCGCTGGACCACCGTGGTCTTCGAGGCGCCGTCCGCCGCCGTCCGCCGGGGCCAGAGCTGCCGCCTCGGCGTCGTCTCCGTGGTCTCGCGCCGCCTGCGTCCTATGTGCAAGGCCATGGCCTGCTCAGTCCTTCCGTGACTCGCTTCGCCCCAGCGATGCCACCCCAGAACCCCCACAAACCACCCACCCCTTTTCGGGCGACCCTTATCCCCCTTCGGTGCCTGCCGGGACGGAAGCGGTGCGGACCCGGTCCCCGCGTTCCCCTGATCGTTCCCGGCGCTCACCTGGCCCGCATGCCCCGTGGTGGATGGCGGGGCGCTTCTCCCTGAAGGCCCGGGAGCTCCCCTTGGCGTCTTCGGAGCCGATGACGGTCTGGCCCTTGATCGTCCCCGGTCGCTAGCCTTGCCCGCATGCTCCCCGCGCCTGGGCCGGAGCCGCTGGTTCTGCGGCCGTCCACCGGCTGGTGGCTCGCCTTGAACGCCTTGTCCGCGGCCATGCTCGCCGTCGCCGTGGTGCTGGTGGCGGCCGGCGGAACCTGGACCTTCCTGGCCGTGCCGTTCGTGGCGCTCCCCATCCAGCTCGTGGTGTTCGCGCGTCGCGCGTCGCCCCGTTTCCGGACGCTCGTCGACGCCCACGGTGTGACGCTTCGACGCGGCGAAGAGGACGAGGCGATTCCCTGGGACCGGATAGCGGGGATCTCCATCCGGCCGAAGGGCAGGAACTCGCCGGAGTACGGGCTGTTCCTTCTCACGGCGCAGGGCGAAATCGTCCGGTTGCCGTGCCGGATGCTGGGGCCGTTCACGCGGGGACGCCGGATGGCGGCCTTGGCGGAGGAGATCCGCGTGAGGTCCGGGCCTTACCGGAACCGCATCGGCGTGGTGCTCCCCGGGCCGGGCGTGCGGGCATTGCTGGCCGTCGGCGGTGGGGCGACGGGGACGGCGGTCGCCATCGTCCTGCTGCTCCCGGTCGTCCTTCTCGCGAGCCCGTGGACGCGGTCCTGACGACCGGACGCCACGAGCGGGTCGCCGTGGAAGGTGCTATTTGCCGTGGTAGATGGCGGGGCGCTTCTCCTTGAAGGCGCGGGAGCCCTCCTTGGCGTCTTCGGAGCCGATGACGGGCCAGCCGATCTCGTCGGAGATCTTGAGGGCGTCCTCTTCGGAGAGGTGCTGGGTCTCGCGGTAGGTGCGCAGGATGCCCTGGACGGCGAGAGGGCCGCACTCGGCGATCTGGCCGGCCAGCTCGCGGGCGGCGGCGAGCGCGGTGCCGTCCGGGACGATCTTGTTGATCAGGCCCATCGCGAGGGCCTCCTGCGGGGTCACCGAGCGGGCCGTGAGGAGGATGTCCATCGCGTTGGCGTAGCCGATCTGGCGGGGGAGCCGGATGGCGGACCCGCCCATCGGGAACAGGCCGCGCTTGGCCTCGTACAGGCCGAGGGTCGCGCCTTCGGCGACGACGCGCAGGTCGGTGCCGACGAGCAGTTCGGTGCCGCCGGCGACGGCGTAACCCTCGATGGCGCAGATGAGCGGCTTGGTCGGCTGGCCCTCGCGCAGGAGACCCTTCCAGTGGAAGTTCGGGATCTGGGCCATGCGCTCCTGGACACGGGGGTCGGACGGCTGCTGCCCCATGGCCTTCAGGTCGGCGCCGGCGCAGAACGTCCCCTCCGCTCCGGTGAGGATGCCGACCCGCACCTCGGGGGTGTCGGAGATGTAGGCCCAGGCGTCGGCGAGCCCGACCAGCATCGAGGAGCTGAGCGCGTTGCGCGCCTCGGGCCGGTTCATCGTGACGATGACGACGTGTCCGTCGCGCTCGACGACGCAGTGCTCGGTGCTGATCGGCAGCCGTTCCGCCATGGGTTCCTCCAGCTCAGATATTAAACGAGAACAGATTCTAGTTAAGGCGTCGCCCTACCGGTAGGGCTTGAACTGCAAAACGAGAACGTGATCTACTTTGGCTGCCGGGCGCCGCTCCGGGTGTCGGTGCTCGCTGTGATCACGTAGGGAGATCCGATGGGGTCATTGGGCTTTTGGCGGTTGGCGCAGGCCGACCCCGGGTGGGTCGCCGCCGTCGATCCGGACGGGACGAAGCACACCGCGGGCGACCTGCTGGCCCGCTCGAACCGGCTCGTCCACGGACTGCGCGCCCTGGGCCTGGAGAAGGGCGACGGCATCTGCGGCCTCGTCCCGAACGGCGTCGAGGGACTCGTCCTGTACCTGGCGGCGCTCCAGGCAGGCTGGTATTACACGCCGGTCAACTGGCACCTGACCGGCCCCGAGATCGGTTACATCGTGGCCGACAGCGAGGCGAAGGCGTTCTTCGTCCACGAGCGCTACGCCGAGGAGGGCGCGCGGGCCGGTGAGGAGATCGAGGCTCACCGGCGTTTCGCGATCGGGGACGTCGAGGGCTTCCGGCCGTATGCGGAGCTGGTCGACGGGCGGCCCGACACCCTTCCGGACGACCGCAGCAACGGCGCCACCATGCACTACACGTCCGGGACGACGGGACGGCCCAAGGGCGTCAAGCGGGCGCTGATGGGCATCGACCCCGACGACAGCGCCGAGCTGATGACGTTCCTGCTCGGCCTCTTCGGCATTCCGCCGGGCCTCCCGGCCGGGGGCGAGCACCAGGCCCATCTGATCACCTCGCCGAACTACCACACGGCCGTCACCCAGTTCGGCGGAACCGCCCTGCAGATGGGCCACACGCTCGTCTACATGGACAGGTGGGACGCCGAAGACACCCTGAGGATGATCCAGGAACACCGTGTGAGCAATACCCACATGGTGCCGACGCACTTCAAGCGGTTGCTGGCGCTGCCCGAGGACGTCCGGCCCCGGTACGACGTGTCGAGCATGAAGTGGGCGATCCACGCGGCGGCGCCGTGCCCGGTGCCGCTCAAGCACCAGATGCTCGACTGGTGGGGCGACTGCATCTGGGAGTACTACGCGGCGACCGAGGGCGGCGGGACGATCGCCAGCCCGGCCGACTGGCGCGCCCACCCCGGCACCGTCGGGAACGCGTGGCCGATCAGCGAGCT
This sequence comes from Spirillospora sp. CA-128828, assembly GCF_050945415.1. Lineage (NCBI taxonomy): Bacteria > Bacillati > Actinomycetota > Actinomycetes > Streptosporangiales > Thermomonosporaceae > Spirillospora > Spirillospora sp. CA-128828. The sequence continues at coordinate 8,269,627 of NZ_CP191986.1, read as the reverse complement.
GCTGATCGTTGACGACGACGGGGACCCCGTCCCGGCCGGGACGCACGGCACGATCTACATGAAGATGGCCGGCGTCGAGTTCGAGTACAAGGGCGACAAGGAGAAGACGGAGAAGAACCGCCTCAAGGACTTCTTCACCGTCGGCGACATCGGCTACCTGACCGAGGACGGGTTCCTGTTCCTGTCCGACCGCAAGTCCGACATGATCATCTCCGGCGGCGCGAACATCTACCCCGCCGAGATCGAGAACGAGATCATCCTGCATCCGAAGGTCGGGGACGTGGCCGTGTTCGGCATCCCGGACGAGGAGTGGGGCGAGCAGATCAAGGCGGTCGTCGAGCCCGCCGAGGGCGTGGAGCCGGGCCCGGAGCTCGCGGACGAGATCCTCGCGTCCCTGGAGGGACGGCTCGCCAAGATGAAGTGGCCGAGGTCCATCGACTTCATCGAGACGATGCCGCGCGAGCCCAACGGCAAGCTCCTCAAGCGCAAGCTGCGCGACCCGTACTGGAAGGACCGCGACAGTGCCATCTGAGCAGGTGCCATCTGAACAGGGGCCCAACCACGTCATCGGGTTCCCCGGCGGCTACACCCGCTCGGTCGGGCCGGTGATCGGGCGCTTCCTCAGCGAGCTGCGCGACGGCCGGATGGTCGGAGTCCGCACGGCGGGCGGCAGGGTGCTCGTCCCGCCGGCCGAGTGCGACCCCGAGACCGGCGAGGACGTCACCGGCGAGTTCGTCGAGGTCGGCCCCGCCGGCACCGTCACGACCTGGGCGTGGGTGCCGCGCCCGGCCAAGGAGCATCCGTTCGACCGCCCGTTCGCGTGGGCGCTGATCCGCCCGGACGGCGCCGACACGGCACTGCTGCACGCGCTCGACCTCGGCGTCTTCGAGGCCGACGCGAAGCCGCCGAGGTTCCTGAAGACCGGGATGCGGGTGCGGCCGAAGTACCGCGCGGAGCGCACCGGGACCATCGGCGACATCGAGTGCTTCCTGCCCGAGGTCACGATGATCAACCCGGAGGCGGCGCTGGAGTACCGGCTGAAGGGCGGCCGGGCGCTCGGCCGGTTCCTGCAGGGGATCTCCGAGGGCCGGATCGTCGGGCACCGCTGCCCGGTGTGCGAGAAGGTCATCGTGCCGATGAAGGGGTTCTGCCCGCGCGACGGCGTCCCCACGAGCGAGGAGGTGGAGCTGCCCGACACCGGCACCGTCACCACCTTCGCGGTCAACAACATCCCCGACCCGCGCGCGCCCGAGGTGCCGTTCGTGTCCGGCTACGTCCTGCTGGACGGCGCCGGCCTGACGATGCTCACGCTCGTCGCGGGCATCCCGGCCGACCAGGTGCGGATGGGCATGCGGGTGAAGGCGGCGTGGCGGCCCCGCGCGGAGTGGGACCGGTCTATGGCCAACATCAAGTGGTTCGAGCCGATCGACGAGCCCGACGTCCCCTTCGAAGAGATCAAGGACTTCATGTAATGCGTGATGTCGCAGTCGTCGCGTTCGCACAGAGCCATCACAGCGCCGAGGACCAGGGGCTCGCGGAGACCGAGATCGTCCTGCCGGTGATCACGGAGATCAAGGAGCGGACCGGGCTGTCCCGGTTCGGCTTCACCTGCTCGGGGTCGTGCGACTACCTGCAGGGCGCGCCCTTCGCCTTCGTCTCCGCACTCGACACGCTCGGCGCGTGGCCGCCGATCTCCGAGAGCCACGTCGAGATGGACGGCGCGTGGGCGCTGTACGAGGCGTGGGTGAAGCTCCAGATCGGCCAGACCGACACGGCGCTGGTGTACGGGTTCGGCAAGTCGTCCCAGGGCGATCTCCGGGCGATCATGACCCAGCAGCTCGATCCGTACCACCTGGCTCCGCTCGGCGTCGACCAGGTGTCGATGGCCGCCATGCAGGCCCGTGCGTACATGGACAAGGCGGGCGTGAAGGAGGACGACCTGCGCGCGGTCGCGGCACGGTCCCGCGCGTCCGGCCGCGACAACCCGTTCGCGCTGCACCTGCCGGACCCCGAGGGTGACGACTACGACGTGGCGCCACTGCACCCCTACGACGTCGCGCCCATCACCGACGGAGCGGCGGCGATCGTCCTCGCGGCCGGCGACAGGGCGCGGGAGCTGTGCGAGCGGCCCGCGTGGATCACCGGCATCGACCACCGCACCGAGCCGCACTCGCTGGGCGTGCGTGACCTGACCCGCTCGGAGGCCGCCCGCATCGCGGGGGAGAAGGCCGGGGCGGCCGGGAAAGATGGCGCGACCGGTATCGAGGTCGCGGAACTGCACGCGCAGTTCAGTCACGAGGAGCTGATCCTGCGCGAGGCGCTCGGCCTGGGCGGCGGCGTGACGGTCAACCCGTCCGGCGGGGCGCTGTCGGCGAACCCGGTGATGGCGGCGGGCCTCATCCGGATCGGCGAGGCCGCGTCCCGCATCCACGACGGGACGGCGTCCCGGACGCTCGGGCACGCCGCGTCCGGCCCCTGCCTCCAGCAGAACCTCGTCTGCGTGCTGTCGGGAGAGAACCATGGCTAAGTCCTGTGCGGTCATCGGCGTCGGGCAGACCGAGTACAAGACCAAGCGCCTGGACGTGTCGATGGCGGGCCTGGTCCGCGAGGCGGCCCGCCGTGCGCTGGAGGACGCGCAGCTGACCTGGAAGGACATCGACGCCGTCGTCGTCGGCAAGGCGCCCGACCTGTTCGAGGGCGTGGTGATGCCGGAGGTCTTCCTGGCGGACGCGCTGGGCGCGACCGGCAAGCCGCTGCTGCGGGTGCACACGGCCGGCTCGGTCGGCGGGTCCACGGCGATCGTCGCGGCGAACCTGATCCAGTCCGGGGTGCACGAGCGGGTTCTCACGATCGCCTGGGAGAAGCAGTCGGAGTCCAACGCGACGTGGGCGCTGACGGTGAACGGGCCGTTCACCACGTCACTCGTCGTCGGGGCGGGGGGCTACTTCGCGCCGCATATCCGCGCCTACATGCGGCGGTCCGGCGCGCCCGACCACGTCGGAACGCTCGTCGCGGTCAAGGACCGGCAGAACGCGCTGAAGAACCCGTACGCGCACCTGAAGATCCCCGGCATCTCCCGCGAGATGGTCGAGTCGACGCCGATGCTGTGGGAGCCGATCCGCTACCTGGAGACCTGCCCGTCGTCGGACGGCGCGTGCGCGATGGTGCTGGCCTCGGAGGACGCCGCCAAGAAGGCGCCGAGCCCGCCCGCGTGGGTGCACGGCACGTCGATGCGGTCGGAGCCGATGCAGTTCGCGGGCCGCGACACCGTGAGCCCGCAGGGCGGCAAGGACGCGGCGGCGGACGTGTACCGGCAGGCCGGGATCACGGACCCGCGCAGCGAGCTGGACTGCGCCGAGGTGTACGTTCCGTTCTCCTGGTACGAGCCGATGTGGCTGGAGAACCTCGGGTTCTGCGGAGAGAGCGAGGGGTGGAAGCTCACCGAGGCGGGCGCCACGGCGCTGGACGGCGACATCCCGTGGAACGCCTCCGGCGGCGTCCTGTCGTCCAACCCGATCGGCGCGTCCGGGATGATCCGGTTCGCGGAGGCCGCGCTGCAGGTGCGCGGGCAGGCCGGCGAGCACCAGGTGGACGGCGCGCGCCGCGCGCTCGGCCACGCCTACGGCGGCGGCGCCCAGTTCTTCGCGATGTGGATCGTCGGCAGCGACAAACCCTGATTCCCTATCCACTGGCGCGACAGACCCTCGGAGGACGTCCGATGGAGTACAACCACGCTGACCTGTTCGAGGGAGTCGTGGACGCGGTCGGGGAGCGGGTCGCCCTGGTGTGCGGCGACCGGCGGCTCACCTACGCCGAGCTGGACGAGCACGCCAACCGTCTCGCGCACCATCTGGCGGACGCGGGCGTCCGGCCCGGCCAGCATGTCGCCGTCCAGCTCTACAACGGCGTCGAGTACGCGGCGGCGATGCTGGCCACGTTGAAGATCCGGGCCGTGCCCATCAACGTCAACTACCGGTACGTGGAGAGCGAGCTGCTCTACGTGTACCGGGACTCCGACAGCGTCGCGCTGCTGTACGACGTGGAGTTCGAGGAGCGCGTGGCGGCGACCGTCCCGGAGGCGCCCGAGCTCAAGCACCTCGTCGCGGTGGGCGGCACGCCGTCCATCCCGGGGGCGGTCGCCTACGACGAGGCGCTGAAGGACGCGGACGGCGCGCGCGGCTTCCCCGCGCGCTCCAAGGACGACCTCTACATCATCTACACCGGCGGGACGACCGGGATGCCGAAGGGCGTCATGTGGTCGACCGAGCAGATGCTGCTCGCGTTCTGGAACCCGGCGTTCCCGCCCCCGTCGAAGCCCGCGGACGTGGTGGAGAACGCCCGCAACGGCGGGCCGATGACCATGATGCCGGTGGCGCCGCTGATGCACGGCGCCGCGCAGATGGCCACCTGGATCGCCTGGTTCATGGGCGCGACGCTCGTCTACACGCGCAAGTTCGACGCGGCCGACGTGTGGCGGACGATCGAGCGGGAGAAGGTCAACTCGCTCACGATCACCGGGGACGCGATGGCGATCCCGATGGCGGAGGAGCTGGCGCGCGGGGACTACGACACCTCCTCCCTGCTGGCCTACGTCTCCACCGGCGCGATCTTCACCGGGACGGTCCGGGACCGCATCCAGGAGCTGCTGCCGAACACGATGATCCTGGACCGGTTCGGGTCGACCGAGTCGGGTTCGACGGCCGCCGCGGTCGCCGGGTCGACCCCGGAGAAGGGCCTGCGGTTCGCACCGGACGTGGAGAACGTCACCGTGCTGGACGACGCGTTCCAGCCCGTCAAGCCGGGGTCCGGCGTCATCGGCCAGGTCGCCCGCACCGGGTACATCGCGCAGGGCTACTACAACGACCCGGAGAAGACCGCCAGGACGTTCCCGATGGTGGACGGGAAGCGCTGGCTGCTCACCGGCGACATCGCCACCGTGGAGGAGGACGGGTCGATCGCCGTGTACGGACGCGGCTCGCAGGTGATCAACACCGGTGGCGAGAAGGTGTTCCCGGAGGAGATCGAGGCCGTCCTGAAGGGGCACCCGGCCGTCTACGACGCGGTCGTGACGGGCATTCCGGACGAGCGCTGGGGGAGCCGCGTCGCGGCGGTGATCCAGCCGTCGGCGGCCGAGCCGCCGGCCGAAGAACTGGACGCGCACTGCCGCAGGCACCTGTCCGGTTACAAGGTGCCGCGCGTCTACGCTTTCGTCGCGGAGATGAAGCGTTCGCCGGCCGGAAAGGCGGACTACCGCTGGGCGAAGCAGGTGGCCGAGGGCGCACGGTAGAGGCCGGCTCGCCTTCGCCGTACGCGGCCGCTCGTCCCCGCTGGTCCCGCTCCGCGCGCGCCCTATAGAATCTCCTGCAGAGAGTCGCTCTTGAAATGAGCCTCTCTATATGAGAGAAAAAGAGGGAGAGGTGGGGCGTGTCGACCCCGGAGCGCGGACGGATGGCGGGCGAGCTGCAGATGGCGATGCAGCGCAGCACGATGTTCACGGTGCTGCTGCACCATGCCACCGCGAGCAAGGCGGGCATGAACGTCACCGACGCGCAGTGCGTGAACGCGCTGACGCTGGACGGGCCGCAGACGCCGGGACAGCTCGCGCAGCTCATGGGCATCACGACCGGCGGGGCCATCACCGCGGTCATCGACCGGCTGGAGCGGGCCGGCTACGTCCGGCGCACCCGTGACCCCGACGACCGCCGGCGCGTGATCGTCGAGCTCGTCGAGGAGAACGTCGTCCAGTTCGCCCAGTACTTCGAGCCGATCGGGCGCGCCTTCCGCGAGCGGCTCGAAACCTACACCGACGAGCAGGTCGCCGTCCTGCTCGACTGGGTCCGCCACAACAACGAGGCGATGCCCGGGATCATCGACGAGATCCGCAAGCTCCCCTGAGCGCGGGCAGGCCTTCATGCGGCGGTCTGCTGGGGCGTCGACTGCGGCCCGTCCAGGTCCGGCGACAGGTAGCCGTGGCCCCGCCGCTGCGAGCGGGCCAGCCATACGCCGGCGAGCTGGGAGGTGAGGATCGACAGCAGCACCAGCGCGACGAAGAAGGTCGCGTTGATGACACCCGCGGCGAAGGTCACCGCGGCCAGCACGATGCCGGGGCCGCCGCGGGCGTTCATCGCCACCGCGAAGTCGGTCGACCAGGTCCGGGTCCGGCCGGCCAGCCGCGCGCCCGCCCACACGCTGCCGAACTTGACCACGCAGGCGGCGGCGAACAGCCAGCCGAAGAAGAGCAGGTCCAGGTCGTGCGCCAGGTCGATCTGGAACCCCACCAGCGCGAAGTAGACCGGCACGAAGAACGCGAGCGCGAACCCCCGCAGCAGGCCGAGCCCGGGCGACTCGGCGGACGCCGGGTCGGCCATGGCGACGCCCGCCAGCAGCGCGCCGAAGATCGGATCGATGCCCAGGGCCATGCAGCACAGGCACAGCGCGAACAGGAACACCAGCCGCAGTGCCGCCGGGCTGCGCCGCTCCAGCACCCGGAGCCGCCAACTTCCGGACAGCCACCGGAACAGTGGCCGGCCACCGGCGAGCAGGACCACGAAGAACAGCACGGATGCGGCCACGTAGTAGGCCACGTACTGCCCGGTCCCATCGGCGCCGATCAGCTCGGGCAGGCCGTAGGTGGAGTGCGCCTGGACGTTGGCCAGCCCCAGGATCACCGCCAGCACGACGTACAGCAGGACGTCCTCGATCACCGCGACGGTCAGCACGGTGCGGGCGAACAGGGTGCCCAGGATCCCCAGGTCCATCATGATCCGGGAGATGACCGGGATGCTGGTCACCGCGATCGCCAGCCCCAGCACCAGAGAGATCGCGGTGGCCGAGCCGTGCGGGCCGGCCAGTGCGGCGAGGTCGGCCACCTGCGCGATGGCCAGGCCTCCGGCGAAGGGGATCACCAGGCCGGTGACGGTGGTGAACAGAACGGTCTTGCGCTCGGCTCCCTGGCCGCCCGGCCGCATCTCCAGCCCGGCAAGGAACACCATCAGGATCGTGCCGAGATGGTAGACCGCGCCCAGCAGGTGCGCCGTGGGCGTGCCGGACGGGGCCAGCCAACTGGAGGCCCCCGGGGCGGCCAGAGCCAGTGCACTGGGCCCCAGGAGCACTCCTCCGGCGATTTCGCCGATCACCGGTGGCTGGCGCAGCCGGAAGAACAAGGCCGCCCCCAGGTGCGCGGCCAGTAGGAAGACCGCCAGCACGATCAGCATCCGGGCCACGTCGTCGACCGCCAGGGACATCGCTCTCGCCTCCTTGCCGAGCACGGGGGACTGGTCACCCGCGGTGGCGGGCGGCAGGGGCGAGCGCCGGCCGGCAAGGCATGACTCGCCAGGTGCACCATGTGTAGTTAAGACCTGACGTTCCGCGAACTAAACTCCTATAGGGAACTATCTGTGACGTTATGTTCACTATATGGAGTCGATCGTCGCCTGGCGATGCCAGCGGCGCCAGGTGAGGATTGCCGTGAAGCGAGCGTCTTGCGCCCATGCGGGAGCGACGTCGCGTGAACGAACGCCCGGCTCGTGGCCGGGGCGGCGGTGCGGAACGGGGGCCGTCGGCTCCGGGGCGCCCCCAATGGCCCCGGAGCCGATCGGGCGGGGTCCGGGAACGGCCGCGGCGGTCCCCCCGGCCGCGGCGGCCGCCCCCGGAGTCTCAGGAACTTCGCAGACCCGCCGAGAGGGTGACATCAGACACGTGACCGCTCCACCCGGGGTCACACAGGGTCAGCATGGTGATTTGAGTCACATTGTCCCTGGTGGGCGGCCTGCCGGCCCGGCCGGCGCCGGTCCCGGCGGTCCTCGCGGAATGAGATCATTCCTCCGCGGAACGTGATGACGAGGGGCCGGTGAATCGTGGAACCACTCCGTCCGGAGGACCCCGCCGAGGTCGGCGGCTACCCGCTGCTGGCCCGCCTCGGCGCCGGCGGCATGGGGCAGGTCTATCTGGGGCTGACCGGCGGCGGACGGCATATCGCCGTCAAGGTGATCCGGGACGATTTCGAGGGGCCGCAGGCGCTCGCGCGGTTCCGCCGCGAGGTGGCGACCGTCGAGCGGGTGCGCAGCCGGTTCGCCGCGGCGATGGTCGGCGCCGGCCTGGACACGCCGCCGCACTGGCTGGCCACCGAGTACGTGCCCGGCCCGACGCTGCGGCAGGCCGTCGCCGAGTACGGGCCGCTGCCCCCGGACACCTGCCTGCGGCTGCTCGCCGAGCTGGCCCAGGGGCTGCTGGAGATCCACCGGCACGGCGTCCAGCACCGCGACCTCAAGCCGGGCAACGTGATCCTCGCGCCGGACGGGCCCAAGCTGATCGACTTCGGTATCGCGCGCGGCGAGGACCAGACGCAGATCACCCAGACCGGGGCGTGGAACGGCACCCCCGGCTTCGTCGCGCCCGAGGTCGTCCGCGAGCAGCAGCCGCTGCCAGCCTCGGACGTGTTCTCGCTCGCCGGCACGATCGCCTACGCCGCCACGGGACGTCCGCCGTTCGGCGGCGGCCGCATCGAGGCGGTCATCCACCGGACCCTCGGCGGCGAGATCGACCTGGACGGGGCCGACCCGCGCGTCGCCGAACTCGTCCGGCTCTGCGCCGCGAAGGAGCCGCAGGCCAGGGTGCCGCTGGAGCGGCTGCTCCAGATGGCCGCGGCGCAGGCCCCGCTCGCCGCCGTCCGGCGGCCCGGCGGGCTCGTCCCCGGGCGCGCAGCAACCCCGGAACGGCACCGGCGGCGGAACCGGCGGCGCTCCGCCGGACCAGATCCTGGTGAAGCAGCCGACCGACGACTTCGCGAACCTCCGGTGGTCCAAGGCGAACTCCGCGTGCCAGCCCGCCGTCCGTCCCGAGGACTTCAAGGTCGCCAGCGACATCCAGACGTCACTGCCGCGCGAGCCGTACACCAAGCAGACCGTCGACTTCGGCCTGCGCTTCAAGTACACGAACCCGTCGAAGTACTACGTGGCCGTTCAGGTCCGTCCTCCGATCGAGCAGCAGGGGAACAGCGTCACCGGGGAGGTGGCGAGCAAGCCGCACCTGTACCCCGGGAACAGCGCGTGGCTGCAGATCCACTATCCGTCCGAGTTCCAGTGGCAGGGCGCGGGTAAGGGCACCTACCCGCTCATGAAGGGCGACTGGACGGTCATCTAGCTGCACGTCCACCCGAACGGCGACGCCTACTACCTGGCGTGCGACGGGTTCACCGTCGCGTGACCGCCCTGCGGCCGGTCACCGGACGGCGATGACCGCGGAGCCGTGGCCGAAGAGGCCCTGGTTCACCGCGATGCCGGCCCGCGCGTCCGCGACCTGGCGGCCCTCGGCCCGCCCGCGCAGCTGCCAGGTCAGCTCGCACACCTGCGCGATCGCCTGCGCCGGGATCGCCTCGCCGAAGGACGCGAGCCCGCCGCTCGGGTTGACCGGGACACGGCCGCCGAGCGTGGTGGCGCCGGACCGGAGCAGTTCCTCCGCACCGCCCCTCTCGCACAGCCCGATGTCCTCGTACCAGTCCAGCTCAAGGGCCGTGGACAGGTCATAGACCTCGGCGAGCGACAGGTCCCCGGGGCCGATGCCGGCCTCCTCGTAGGCGGCGTGCGCGACGGCCGACCGGAACGGCCGCTCGGGCTCCGGCGCCGTCATCGCCGAGTCCGTCGCGAAGTCGGGCAGGTCCAGGACGGTCTTCGGGAACGTCGGCGTCACCGTCGACAGCGCCGGGATGCGAACGGGATCGGTGGCCCCGTGCCGCCGCGCGAACTCCATGGACGTCAGGACGAGCGCGGCGCCGCCGTCGCTGGTGGCGCAGATGTCGAGGAGCCGCAACGGGTCGGCGACCACGGCGGACTCGCGCACGTCCTCCACGGTCACCTCCTTGCGGTACCGGGCGTTCGGGTTCGACAGTCCGTGCCGGGCGTTCTTCACCTTCACGGCGGCGAAGTCGTCCAGCGTCGCGCCGTACATGGCCATCCGCCGGCGCGCGTAGAGGGCGAAGTAGATCGGGTTGGTCGCGCCGAGAAGACGGAACCGCAGCCAGTCGGGGTCGTCCGGGCGGTCTCCGCCGACGGGCTTGAAGAAGCCCTTGGGCGCGGCATCGGCGCCCACCACCAGGGCGACGTCGCACAGACCGGCGAGGATCTGCGCGCGCGCCGTGTTGATGGCCTGTGCCCCAGACGCGCACGCCGCGTAGCAACTGGACACCCGTGCACCCGACCAGCCGAGCGCCTGCGCGAACGTGGCACCCGCGATGAACCCCGGATATCCGTTGCGGATGGTGTCCGCACCGGCCACGTACTGGACGTCCGGCCACGTGAGGCCCGCGTCGGCGAGCGCGGCCCGCGCCGCCGCCAGCCCGTATTCGACGAAGTTGCGCCCCCACTTGCCCCACGGATGCATCCCCGCGCCCAGCACGGCAATGTCGCGCGTCATTTCACGGGCCTCCACATCCATACGGTGTACTCGGCTTCGTCGTCCTCGTAGAGGACACCCTCGGTCAGCTCGACCTCCATGCCGACGGCGAGGTCGTCGACGGTGTGGCCGGGGGCGACCTGGCCTAGGACGACCATCCGTTCGGCGTCGAGTTCGACGGCCGCGACGGCGTAGGGGACGAACGGGTCGGGGGAGACGTACGGGGGCGGCGGCTTGTAGCGGGAGTCGGCGTAGGACCAGATGCGCCCGCGACCGGAGAGGGCGTACGGCTCCAGTTCCGAGCCGTCCTTCGGGCCGGTGCAGCCGGGGTTGCGGCACGCCAGCTCGTTGCGCGGGAAGTACGGCGTTCCGCAGGCGGTGCAGCGGGTACCCAGCAGGCGGACGTCCCCGCCCTCGGTGGCGAACCAGCCCTCGATCGCCGGACGACGCTCCTTGGTGGCTGTCACGCGGCCCTCCCTGTTCTCCCGCCCGGTGTCATACCGGCGCAGCGTACCAATCAAACGATCGTTAGAAAGATGGGCCGTCCGGTGACCGGGACGGAAGCGTCCGGGGCCAGCTAACTGACTCGTCAGTCACTTCGGTACAGTGAACCGAGTCGGATTCTGCCCATGCCGCCCACAGGGTGCGAACAGGTAGGGAGCGCGCGGATGCGGACTGGACTTCAGGGAAGGACGGCCCTGGTCACCGGGGCGTCCCGGGGGATCGGGAAGGCGATCGCGACCGCGTTCGCCGCCGAGGGCGCCAACGTCGTCCTCTCCTCCCGCAAGCAGGAGGCGCTGGACGAGGTCGCCAAGGAGATCGGCGCGGCGTACCCGGACGTGGGCGTGCTCGCCAAGGCCGCGCACGTGGGCGACGCCGAGCAGGCCGCCGCGTGCGTGGACGCGGCCGTCGCCGAGTTCGGCGGCCTCGACATCCTCGTCAACAACGCCGGGACGAACCCCTACTTCGGCCCGATGGCCGACATCGAGCCCGCCGCCGCGGCGAAGACCGTCCAGGTCAACCAGTTCGCGATCGTCCAGTGGACGCAGCTCGCGCTGCGGGCGTCGCTCGCCGAGCGCGGCGGCGCGATCATCAACATCGCGTCGGTCGGGGGCATGGTCACCGAGCACGGCATCGGCTACTACAACGCCACCAAGGCGGCCGTGATCCACCTCAGCCGGCAGTTCGCGATGGAGCTGGCGCCGAAGGTCCGGGTGAACTGCATCGCGCCCGGCCTGATCAAGACGCACCTCGCCCGCGCCCTGTGGGAGAACAACGAGGCCGAGATCAGCAAGTTCATGCCGCTCGGCCGGATCGGCGAGCCGGAGGACATCGCCAACGCCGCGGTGTTCCTCGCGGGCGACGCCTCGTCCTGGATGACCGGGCAGACCCTCGTCGTGGACGGCGGCGCCACCGTCCGCCCCTCGATCGCCTGATCGCCAGGAACAAGGAGAACCGAATGTCACGCTGGGGACTGACCATTCCGCTGACCGGGCTCCCGCTGGCCGAGCACCGTGAGATCGTGTCCGGGCTGTCCGGGCTCGGATACACCGACGCCTGGTCGGCCGAGACGAACGGCGCGGACGCGTTCACGCCGCTGGCGCTCGCCTCGCAGTGGGACCCCGAACTCCGGCTCGGCCCGGCGATCGTGCCGGTCTACACGCGCGGCCCCGCGCTGCTGGCCCAGCAGGCCGCCACCCTCGCCGGTCTCGCACCCGGACGGTTCGTGCTCGGCATCGGCACCTCGTCCGACACGATCGTGCAGCGGTGGAACGGCATCCCGTTCGAGGAGCCGTACAAGCGCACCCGCGACACGCTGCGCTTCCTCCGCAAGGCGCTCGCGGGGGAGAAGGTGAAGGAGGAGTACGACACCTTCGCCGTGAAGGGCTTCAAGCTGGACAACGCGCCCGCGGCGCCGCCGCCGATCGTCCTCGCGGCGCTGCGTCCCGGCATGCTGCGGCTCGCCGCCCGCGAGGCCGACGGCGCGATCACCAACTGGCTGGCGCCGAAGGACGTCCGGACGGTCCGCGGCGAGCTGGGCGACGACCCCGAGCTGATCGCGCGGCTGTTCGTCTGCCCGACCGAGAACGCCGAGGAGGCCCGCGCCATCGGCCGCTGGATGATCGCCGCGTACATGACGGTCCCCGTATACCGGGCGTTCCACGAGTGGCTCGGGCGCGGCGAGGCACTCCGCCCGATGAACGAGGCGTGGGCGGCCGGCGACCGCAAGAAGGCCCTGGAGGTCATCCCGGACGAGGTCGTGGACGACCTGATCGTCCACGGGTCGCCCGAGGCGTGCCGGGCCCGTGTCCGCGAGTACGCCGACAACGGGCTCACGACGCCCGTCCTCGCGATCGTCCCCGGCGGGAACCTGTCCCTGCCGGACGCGGTGCGGGCCCTGGCGCCGAGCGCGGACTGAGATCGGCCGATCACGGATCGATGTTCCCGGCCATGTTTACCGCCATGGGGATCGGGGAGGGTGGGGCAGATCCGATCCGAGAACGAAATAAACGTGAGGAGCTGATCGTGCTCACGCTGACCAGCGGTGCCGTTCAGGTCATTCGTACTGTGACCGCGAATCCGGAGCTTCCGCCCGACACCGGCATCCGCATCGAGTCCGGCCTCGACGGCTCGGACGCCCTGCGGCTCTCGGTCGCCCCCGCGCCCGAGGCCGGAGACCAGGTCGTCGAGGAGGAGGGCGCCAAGGTGTACCTGGAGCCCTCGGTCGCCGAGCTCCTGGACGACAAGACCCTTGACGCCCAGGTCGACCCGCAGGGCGATGTGGCCTTCACCATCGCCGAGGGGGGCGGGGGCACCCCTACCTGACGTGCGGAGGACGAGACCGGGGCACGTCCGCCCGGGCCGCTCCGGTCTCGTTTCCCGCGCGCTCTCTGAGCGCTTGCTCTCTCAGCGCATCGCCATGACGACGGCGACCACGGCGAACACGAACGCCGCCGTGGTGAGGATCATGAAGGCGCCGATCACCGCGCAGGCCAGGCCGCGCGGCTGGTCGCGCCAGGTTCCGTAGCGGTCGCGCACCTGCCGGTCCAGATCCCGGAGCGGAGCGCCGGCGGAGTGGAGGGAGCTGGACCGGCGGCCTGTCCCGGAGGGCCTGGGGGGTCGTCCCTCCAGAGAGGACTCGTCCAGTTCCTTCCGGGACGGCCGTCCCGCGTCCGGGGGGTCGGGCGAAGGCGGGGTCGTCACGGCCGCCAGTCTGGCAGATCGGCCGCCTCCGAGCGGAAGACGGTCACCGGGCGAAGGACGGATGCGGGCCGAGCGCCCAGTACTCGAAGAGGCCGTGCCCGGTGACGGTCCCGCTGGGCTGTGCGCCGTCGAGGTACTCGTACCGGCCGACGGCGTCGACCATGCCCCACATGAGCGCGGCGTCGTCCGGCTCGCGGGTGTCGTAGGAGACGCCCTCCACCTTCAGGTCGGGTCCCTGGTACATGCCGTGCTTCCAGCCGGGCTCCAGCCCGTACCCGGTGCCGACCATCAGGTGGACGGGCAGGATCGGCGTCGCCCTGATCTCGAACGGCTCCCCGCCCGGCGGCGCGAACCGGAGCGTCGCCGTGACCACGTCACGGGTGCCCTCCGCGTACTCCGGACGGTATTCGGGACGCCCCAGGTACTCGGCCTCACGATCGGGCCAGACGCGGGTGGCCTCTTCCAGGACACGGCGTCCCTTCTCGTCCTCCTGCACGATGCAGAGGATCGAGTGGTCCTCGAACTGCATCGGCGCGTACAGCCAGTAGAAGGTGCCCGCGTTCTTCACCTGGATGCCCGGCGGCTCTGGCTCGCCCACGGGACGGATGCCCCAGGAACGGTCTCGCGAGCCCCACCAGTGGTCGGGGGTGACCTCGATGGTCTCGCCGTCGACCGTGATGGTTCCCGCCCAGCGGCCCGTCTGCGCGAGGCGTCGTGAGTCGAAGACGACGCGTTCCTGCCAGCGCAGGTAGTGCGGGGGCTCCAGCGTGGCGGGGATCGCCCCTTCCCAGGTGAGGTCGAACGACAGGCCGTGCTCTGTCTCGTCCAGGACGACCCGGAGCCTCTTGAGTCCTTCGATGACCTCGACGCGGAACGGGCCCACCGTGGTGTCCATGCGGTCGTTCCCCAGTTCGCGGGACGCCCTGACCACCTTGTGCACCGGCCCGCGCCGGACGACCGCGAAGGCGTCCATCACCCCCAGGTTGGGGTACTGCCCGATCCCGATGATCATCATCAGCTCGTCCGAGCAGGGGTGGACGTTGAAGTAGTACCGGTCGTAGAAGTTGCGGTCGGACGTCGTGACGTGCCGCATCACCTCCGGCGCCTGGTGGATCGGGTAGTCGTCGAGCGGCGAGAGCGTCACCGGTCCCCCTCCAGGATGCGGGCGAGCAGCTGCGTGCAGTTGTTGTCGTACGGAAAGTCGGCGGACTCGTCGATCCAGCCGAAGTCGATCATCGCCTGCCCGATCCGGGCCATGATCACCGAGAACTTGAAGCCGGACAGGATCTCGTAGTAGGCCATGTGCCGCATCGGGCGTCCGAGCAGCTCCTCGTAGCGGGCGACCGTCTCCGCGTAGGACGGGAAGCCGGGCAGCCGGGCCGCGCCGACGCCCTCGGAGTGGTGCCGGTCGAGGAACATGAACCAGGCGAGGTCCTCCTCCGGGGCACCGAGCACCGCGGTCTCCCAGTCCAGGACGGCCGCCGGGACGCCCGCCTGGAAGATCACGTTGCCGATGCGAGCGTCGCCCCACAGCGCGACGGGGTCGTCCGGCTCGTCCGGACGGTTCGCCTTCAGCCACTCCAGGGCCTTCAGCGCCGTCTCCTGCGGGCCCTTGTAGGCCCATGGCAGATAGCGCTCGTAGTAGCCGAGCCGCTGGCCGAGGCCGGGCGCGCCCCACTCCGGCTGGTCGAGGAAGCCGAGGCCGAGCTCCCGGACGTCCAGCCGGTGCAGGCTCGCCATGATCTCCAGGGTGGACCACCACATCGCCGCGCGTTCCGCCGGCGCGACCTCGGTCACCCAGCCGCCGGAGTGGTACGGCGGCATGTCGGTCGGGACCCGGCCGTCGACGCGTCCCATCACGAAGAAGGCGGCGCCCAGCACGTCCGGGGACGGCTCGTACCAGCGGATCGGCGGCACCGGGATGCCGGTGCGCTCGTCCAGGACGCGCATCAGCCGGTACTGCTCCGCGAACCGCGGCTCGGGGAAGATCTGGTACTTCTCCGGGGCGACCCGTGCGACGAGCCGCTCCTTCCGCGCCGTGCCGCCGTCGGTCCACTCGGCCTCGAACATCAGGGTCTCGTTGGAGAATCCGCTGGTCTGGGGGGTCTCCACGTGCGGGATGCGGACTCCGGGAAGATGCCGGTCCAGCCACCGGGTGAGACGCCGTCTGGTGATCTCGGGGTCGCGTTGGTCGGGAACGGGCATCGCCGCCTCCTTGCGCCGGGTCGCGCCCAAATTAGGACGTGTTCTATCAACGGCCCCGGGGCCGGTCAATGGGACCGGACGCCCGGCGTGGAAAAATCGCCTGATGCGTCTCACCAAGCTCGGGCACGCCTGCGTGCAGATCAGCAAGGACGACCGCACGATCGTCATCGACCCCGGCGCGTTCAGCGACGCGTCCGGCGCCCTCGCCGGCGCCGACGCCGTCCTGATCACCCACGAGCACTTCGACCACTTCGACGCCGACGCGCTCCGCGCCGCGATGGCCGAGCGTCCCGCCCTGGAGGTGTGGACGTCCCGCGTCGTCGCCGAGAACCTCGCCGACCTCGGCGGCCGCGTCCACCAGGTCGGCCACGAGGACGCGATCACGATCGCGGGCTTCGACGTCCACGTCTACGGTGAGGACCACGAGATCCTGCACCCGGACGTCCCGCCCATCCCGAACACCGGGTTCCTGATCGACGGGGAGGTCTTCCACCCCGGAGACGCGCTGACCGTCCCCGCCGAGCCCGTCCCCACGCTGTGCCTGCCCGGCAACGCGCCCTGGATGAAGATCACCGAGCTGTTCGCCTACACGCGCGCGGTCGCGCCGGAGCGGGCCTTCGTCATCCACGACGGCCTCCTGAACGACATCGGCCTCACGGTCATGGAGACCGCCGTCACGAGGGCGGGCAACGAACTGGGCAGGGAATTCCGCCGCCTCGTCCCCGGCACCTCCGTAGACCTGGCCGCCGCGTGAACCTGACCCCCCGCAGGATCCAGGCCGTCTTCTTCGACATCGGCGAGACCCTCATCAACGAGGGCGAGATCTACGGGCGCTGGGCCGACTGGCTGGGCGTGCCGAGGCACACGTTCCTCACCAAGCTCGGCGCGCTGCTCGCGACCGGCGGCACCCACATCGACCTCTTCGAGTACTTCCGGTCCGGGTTCGACCTGGCGGAGGAGGAGCGGAGACGCGCCGAGGCGGGCGTCCCCAACGGGTTCGGGCCGGAGGACCTGTACCCGGACGCCCGGGCGTGCCTGTCCGGCCTGCGCGACCAGGGGCTCTTCGTCGGGATCGCGGGCAACCAGCCGGTCCAGGCGGCCGAGCAGATGGCGGCGCTCGGCCTGGACGCGGACGTCGTCGGCATCTCGGACGTGTGGGGTGTCGGCAAGCCGTCCCACGAGTTCTTCGAGCGCTGCGCCCAGCTCGCCGACGTCCTCCCCGACCGCGTCCTGTACGTGGGCGACCGCATCGACAACGACGTCCGGCCGGCGCTGGCGTTCGGGATGCGGGCGGCGTTCCTGAGGCGCGGCCCCTGGGGGCACATCCAGGAGGACGGCGACGCGCTCCGCGACTGCCTGTTCGTCCTGGACGACCTGGCCGGCCTGCCGAAGCTCGTCGCCGAGTACAACGCCCCCTAAGGGACGTCCCCTAATTCCGGAGTATGGGCGAGAACAGGTCGGACGGCTGATGTGAGGTGTGCTGTCCGGTTCGTAGCGTGAAGAACGTGGCCGTGAGAACCGCGGCCGTGTTCACCGCTCGACGAATCGGGGAGAGAAGAAACCATGAACGGCCTCTACCGTCCGCGCCGCGACCGGATCATCGCGGGTGTCTGCGCCGGCCTCGCACGCCGGTTCGGCATGACCCCGTGGACCGTCCGGCTGCTGTTCCTGCTGTCGTGCCTGCTGCCCGGGCCGCAGTTCGTCGTCTACCTGGTCCTCTGGGTGATGATGCCGGCCGAGGACCGGTACATGGCGGGCGCCCACTAGCCAAGATCAACGATTGCGCTCGACCGGGCCCGCCCGGGGGGTGTTAGATCGGGGCACCACCATTCCCGTGGGAAGGGGAGGAGCCGCGGTGCCCGACGAGGCCCCGGGTCCCGGCCGGCCCGGCCGGGCCGTGGACGAAGCCGCCGCGCGCGAGGCCGAGCACGCCGCGCGGCTGCTCGGATACCTGCGCGACCTCGCCCGGGCCCGGCGGCGCCCGTCCCGCGACCTCGCCGAGCACGACCACGTCCACTGGCTCGCGGAACTGCCCGGCGACGTCTACGTGGAGCGGGACGCCGGGCCCGGCGACGTCCTGTTCAGCGTCCCGGTGATCCCGCTGACCCCGCCGGTCGTGCTGGACGAGTTCGACGGCTGGCTCGCCCTCCGCAACTGGTACCGGATCCTCCGCGACCTGTCCGGCGCGGAGGTGGTGCTGGCGACGGGCCTGCTGTCGTGGCGTCCGGCCGTCCACGACCATCTGCTGAGCACGCCCGTCCGGATCGTCCTGGACGAGCGGACGGAACGCATCGACGTCGTCCTCACGGGCCACACGAGCCTGTGCGACCGGGAGCTGCTGGCCGGGCATCCCGGCTTCCGGCCCGCCGGCTGGGTCTCGGACGCGGTGCAGGCCGGGCAGGGATTCGGGCTCAACGCGTCGGTCGGGGACGTCCTGCGCAAATGGTGCCAGGTCGCGCTCACGAGCCCGGCCGACTACCGCGAGGACTGGACGCCCGACACCGACGGCGCCTCGCCCGCGCCGCGGATCCGGCTCGCGCCCGCGCTCGTCGTCCGCCCGCAGGGCCGCGAGGCCGTCGCCGACCACCACGCCAGGCTGCTCGGCCTGCTGCCGCGCGGCGTCCCGGACGGCCTCGGGCGGTTCGTCTCGGGGACCAGGAGACCCCAGGTCATGCACGTGCCGGAGCGCGCGCCGGAGACCGTCCCGGACCTGCTCGCCGGGCTGCTCGCCCGAGGGCACCGCGTGCTCGTCGCGACGTCCGGCCCGGCCGCCTCCGCCGCGCTGCGCGCGGCGCTGCCGCCCGGCCTCGCCGCCCTCACCGCCACCGACCCGTCCACGGCGGCCCGGGTGGCGGACGGCGTCCGCGGCCGGGGCCCCGCCCCCGACCTCGGTCCGCTCACCGACCGGGAGGAGGCCGCCGCCCGGCGGGTCGCCGAGATCGCCGAGCGCCTCCGCCGCGGCGCGCCGGAGGAGCCTCCGCCGGACCCGGGCGGCGAGGACCCCCAGCTGTCGTGGATGCCCGTCCGGCCGGACATGCCGGCCGGCCCGCCCATCACCCGGTCCGAGGCCGCGGAGCTGGTGGTCCTCCTCGCGGAGGAGACCACCGAGCGCAAGGCCCGCACCGCGCAGCGGGACATCGACCCGGGCGCCCTGCCGAGCGCCGCCTACGTCCGCACGCTGATCGACGCGGAGACGGCCGCCGCCGAGCGCGCCGAACGCTCCAAGACCGACCTCTCCCAGCGCCTCCGCGACAGCGACGTCACCCTCCTCGCCCGTCTCGACGGGGACGCCTCCGCCGTCGGCGCCGCGTTCCGCGACCTCGGCCTCGACGGCCACCCGGGCGGCTGGAACGCCTCCGACCTCGCCGTCCGCGCCCTCGGCGACGCGCTCGCCGAGCGGCGCCCGCTCATCTGGGCCCGGGTCGTGGAGATGACGTCCCGCGCCCAATGGGCCGAGCGCGCCCTGGCCGAGCTGGGCGGCCACGAGATCGAGCTGCCCGCCGACGCGGACCTGCGCGGCCTGGCGGCCGCCGCCCAGGACCTCCGCACGTACCTGGCCGACGGCGGCGCCCTCAAACGCGGGCCTCTGCGCTCCTCCGCCCAGCGCCAGGCGGAGCCGCTCCTCGCCACGGTGACGGTGGACGGCGCGGCGCCGGCCACGCCCGAGCTGCTCGACCTCGTCCACACCGACCTCATGGTGCGGATCACCTGCCGGGAGCTGCAGTACGTGTGGGAGGCCGCCGGCATCTCCTTCCCCGCCGACCTGGCGCCCGCCGACCGCGTCGCCCGTTTCGTCCGCGCGCACGCCCGCCTCGCCCGCGTCCGGGACGCGATGACCGCGCTGGACTCGACGCGGCGGCTCCTCGAACGCTCCGGTTTCCGGATCCCGCTCGCGCATCCGATCCAGTGGCACGACTACGCCGCCGCCCTCCGCAACGCCCTCGAAGGGCTCGGCGTCAACCGCGCCACCGCCGACCTGGACGCCCTCCGCGACTCGATCGGCCCCGTGGACGACGACGACCCCCCCGAGCTTCGCGCCGCCCTCGCCGCCATCGACGCCCGCGACGCCGCCGCCTACGGCCGCGCACTCGGCGCCCTGGCCGAGGCCCGCCACGAACGCTCCCGGCAGAACCGCTGCGCGGAGCTGATCGCCCGCGTCCGCGCCGTCCACCCCGACCTCGCCAACCTCATGATCGCCACCGACGGCGACGAGGTCTGGCACGCCCGCACCCGCCGCTGGGACGACGCCTGGGCCTGGGCCCGCCGCCGCGCCGCGCCCCCCGCCCCCGCCGACGCGGAGGAACGCCTCCGCGCCGCCCTCGCCGCGGCCGAGGACGACCTCCACAAGGCCCGAGCCGACCTGACCGCCGCCCGGGCCTGGACGTCCGCCGCCGCCCGCGCGACCTCGGCCCCCGACGTCGTCCCCGCCTGGATCCTGCCCCTGTGGCGCATCCCGGACGTCCTCCCGCCCGTCCCCGAAGGCTTCGACGTCGTCATCGTCGACGGCGAGCACGAAGCCGGCGCCGAAGCCCTCTACGTGCTCTGGCACGCACCACGCGTCATCCTCGTGGGGCCACCGGGTCCCGCCCTGCAACCCCCGGAAGGCCCGCCCCCGACCACCCTCCTCCCCGCCCACCTCCACGAAGCGGTGACCCCCACGAGCTCCCTTTTCGCCGCGCTCACCACCGCCCCCTCACCTGATCGTCCGGACGAGGCGCCGCAGGAGCCGCCTGCCTCGCCGCCACGTCCCGGCGCCCCGCCACCCGAGGCGGACCGAGGCCCGCGTGCCCCCGAACGGCCGGGCGGCCCGCCCGCACGACCGAGAGCACTGTCCGAGCGGCCCGACGCGACTCAGCGGGACGTGCCGATCACGCCCCCGGTGCCACCGCCGCCACCTGAAGGCCCCGGCGCCCTGCCGACGCGTCCGAGTGTGCGCCCGTCCGCCGCACCTCGCGAGGGAGCACCGCTGACCGGCCGCGACCCGCGCCCTCCCGAGCGTCCGGCCGCCCCGCCGGCGCGCCCGGGCGTGCCGGCGTCCGAATCGCGCCCCGGCGGCCCTCGCGAAGCCGGGCCGGGGAAGGTCCCGGACCCGCGTGCTCTGGAGCGTCCGCGAACTCCGCCTGAGCGACCGGACGTGACGGCGCAGGACCTGCGCGTCCCGCCGCGTCCCGCGGAACCCCGTGACGGCACGCCCAACGCTCCCAGGGGTGCGAGCGGGCCGTCCGAGCGGCCTGACCTGACGCAGCGGGACCTGGAGGCACCCTCGCCCCCGGCGTCGCGGCCCGGCGCGCCCGCGCAGGGCTCCCGGGGGCCCGGCCAGGGTGCGAGCCTGCCGCCTCGACGGCTGGACGCCCCGCGGCGGGAGCCGCGGGAGCCGGGGCCGGGGACTCCGCGCGCCCCGGGTGGGGGTCCGAGCCTTCCGCCTCGGCGGCTGGACGCGGCAGGCTCGAACGCGCGCGGACCTGAGACGAACCCCGGGCCGCCCGCACCCCGATCGGACATCCCCGCCCTGTGGGGCAAGCCCGGCCCCCTACCGAAGCCACCGCTCCCACCCGAGGCCCCCGAACCACCCCCCCGCCCCCAGACCACCGGCCCATCACCCCGCCCCGAGTCGGTCGGCCCATCCCCCCGCCCCCAGGCGGCCGGGCCACCGTCCCACCCCGAGACGGCCGGTCCTTCGCCCAGGCCCGAGACGGCCGGGCCACCGTCCCGACCTCAGACTGCTGGGCCGCCGCCCCGGGCCCAGGTGGGCGAGCCGTCGGCTGGGCAAGGGCTGGTGAGGCGTGGGCGGTCGATCGCCGGCTACAAGCGTCCCGAGTTGGTCGAGATCGTCGGGCACATCGCCGAGCTCGAGCCGGATCTCACCGACGAGCAGATCGTCGAGCTCGTCACCCGTCTCCTCGGCTGCCCGGAGGACGAGGCCCTCCTCGTCGGCGCCCGGCTGCGCTACGCGGTGGAGGCGTACCGGGAGGGCACCGGCTGACCGTTCGAGTCCGCTTCCGCGCGCTTTCGACGACCGAGTTTGTGGAATAGAGCATTCCGTTCTGATATTGTCGAAGTCGACGGTTCGTTCTTTCTGAGGCGGGGTCATGACACGGACGCTCGATCGCCGGAAGCTCAACCGGGCGGCCCTTGAACGGCAGCTCCTCCTGAAACGCTCTGGGATGTCCGCTCTGGAGGCGGTCGAGCGGCTCGTCGCCGTGCAGGCGCAGGAGACCAACATGCCCTACATCGGGCTCTGGACGCGGCTGGACGGGTTCCGGCGCGAGGATCTCACCGATCTCCTCTACGACCGGTCGGCCGTGCGCGGCTCGATCCTCCGGGGAACGCAGCACATGGCGGCGGCCGCCGACTACCTGTGGGTGCGTCCCCTCGTCCAGGAGAGCCTCCTGCGGGGCCGGCGGGCGGCGTTCGGCGGCGTCACCAAGGACTGGGACCTGGACGAACTCGCCGCCGAGGCCCGGAGGCTCCTGGCCGGCCGCATCCTCACCCGTCCTCAGTTGGCCCGCGCGCTGGCCGAGCGATGGCCCGGCCGTGACCTGCAGGCTCTCGGCTGGTCGTCCCAGGCGCTGCTCTCCGTCGTCCACCCGCCGCCCAGCGGCACCTGGAACACCGGTGGCGCGACCCCGTTCGCCCTGGCGGACGAATGGATCGGCCGGCCGCTTCGCAAGGAGACGCCGGACCACTTGATCCGCCGCTACCTGGCCGCGTTCGGCCCGGCCTCCGTCAAGGACTTCCAGATGTGGTCCGGAATGCGGCGCATGGACGCCGCCTTCGACGACCTTCGCCCGTCCCTCCAGACGTACAGGGACGAAGACGGGGCGGAACTCTTCGACCTGCCCGGTATGCCACTGCCGGACGCGGACGTTCCCGCCCCCGTCCGCTTCCTCCCGGCCTTCGACAATCTGATCCTCGCCTACGCCGACCGCAGCCGCATGATGACGGACGAGCGGCGCAAGGCCGTGTGCGTGGGCTCCCTCACCCACCCGGCCCTCCTGGTCGACGGCCGGGTCCACGGCCTCTGGACGCTCAAGCACGACAGGAAAGCGGGCCACGCCACCCTGACCATCGAACTGTTCGCGGCTCTCCCGGACGAGCAGCCGGTCCGGGAGGAGGCGGCCCTCCTCCTGGACTTCGCCGCCCCCGATGCCGACCACGACCTCCGCATCGCGCCCTGGCCGGGGTGATCTCCCCTCAGGTGATCGGCATGGTGATCGCGATCGGCCAGGCGAGGAGCACGCCGCCGACGACGGCGGTCACCCATGCCGGAGCCCGGATCGCGCGGAGCGCCGCCGCCTGGACGCCCTGCCACACCAGCAGACCGGCGATCAGCGGCGAAACCAGCAGCACGAACGACGAGACCACCCCGAGGAGCACGGCCAGGCAGAGGCCGGCGAGCACGCCCATCGCCGTCCAGGCGTGAATCCCCATCGCGACGAGACGCCCATGCCCCGCGCACAGGGCCTCGACGCCGAGGCAGTACAGCGCGGTGCAGAACGCGATCAGGACGAGGACCCAGGCCCGCGGGCCCACCGGCACGGCATGCGCCCAGCCCAATTGCGCGGGCACGGCGAACGACGCCATGGTCAGCACGCCCAGAATCGCGGCGGCCACGATCGTCCGTCGCGCCGGGCGTCCACCCGATGAGCCGGGCCCCCTCGCGAAGGCAAGGGTCACCACGCCGATGACGCCGAAGAACCCGGCGAGCGGGCCGGACACCGCGAGCGGCAGCCTGAGGATCCCCATCGCCGGCACCGCCACCGCCACGGCGGCCGCGGCGGCGGCCGCCGCGCGCTTCGATGAGAGGCGGCGGGCCGGGCGGTCGCCCGACGGGCGGCCCAGAAGCGCCGAGGCGATCGCGGTGAAGCTCAGCACGGCCGCCAGGTACAGCAGCATCGCCGACCCGGCCCGCTGGACGGCGCGCACGTCCGCGCCGGGCGCCGAGTGGTGCCCGAACGCCGCGTCGAACCAGGCGCCGGTCTCCCGGTGGGTGCGCGGGCTGAAGAGCACGCCGACATGTTCGGCGCCGCCGACGATCACGGCCCGCCGGGCGGTCCCCGCACGGGGGTCGCCGTACGTCACACCGGGCCGTCCCTGCGGATAGGCGTCGCGCAGCGCGCCGACGGCGCCCTCCCGGTATCCGGCGAACTCCAGGCCCCCGGCGATCAGCAGAAGGTCCCGGGGCCCGGACGCCGGCACGCCCATCCGCCCCTGCGAGATCGCGACGGTCGCACCCACCAGCGGATGCGCCGTCGCGTACCGGATGACCGTGGCCGCCCCGAGCGAATGACCGACGAGGCCGACGTGCCCGCCGTCCACCCACGGCATGGCCCGCAGATGCCGGACGGCGACGTCAAGGTCACGGTCGAGCCGCGCATCGGCGGCGGACCCGTCTCCGGCGCCGGGGAGCCGCCGCGTACTGGCCCCGTGCCCCGCGAGATCGACCAGCGCCACCGCATACCCGCGCCGCGCCAGCGTGTCCGCGAAACCGCGCATGAGCTGCCTGCTCGCGGCAAGCCCATGCGCGACCACCACACCGGGCAGGCCGCCGCCCGCCCCCGCCGGCCGCACCGTTTCCACCGGGACCCCGTCCACCACCGTGGCCCGCCGCTCGATCCCCCTGTCGGCCGTCGCCAGGCCCGCACCCCCGGCGATCACGCAGGCCACCGCGACCACCACCGCCACGATCCGCATGGTCGTCGGACCGCGGCGTCCAAGGCCATCGCGATCCGGTCCGGCATCGTGAGCGTGGGGACGCGGAAGCCTTTTGTGCACCGGCCTAGTCCAGCACGTTCGGGCCGTGCAGCGGAGACTGGTCAGCGGATGTCGGTGGAGACCGGCAGAATCTCGCCCATGGTGACCGAGGAACTGGTTCAGGTTTGGCGGGACGTCATTCAGGGCGACGAGAAGTCGTGGGTGCTATTCGCAAACGGGACCTGCGTCATTTTGATGGAGCCCGAGGACGACCTGAGCGTGCAGGCGGTGGAACTGCTGCGCGAGTACGGGCCGGTCCACGGGGGCACCCCGGCCGGTGATTTCGGGACGATCGATCTGGACGCGGCGCCGGGGTGGGCCGTCTACGGGCACCACAACGACATCCTCACGTACGTCGCTCCAGACGAGGTCGAGGACGCGGCGAACGATCTGGCCGTGGGCCTTCTCGGCCGGTCCAAGCGCGATCAGGACGGTCACGAACTCGCGGTCGTCCATGTGGAGGACAAGCGGTCTCGCTGAATCCGCCGCCGTTGTCGGAGGATGTCGGTACAAATGTCTGCGTGAAGGCGTGGGGTGAGCAGGACTTGGCGCGGTTGCGGGCCGCCGCGCACCGGGGTCTCGGAGATGCCGGGGTGCTCCGGGGACTCCCGCTGCCCCCCGTTCTCCAGTACGCCGGGGACGTGCTCGCGGCGGCCCTCGCCCAAGGGGGCGACGTCCGGAATCTCGCCTGCGAATGCCTGGAGGAACTGAATCGGCGCCGTCTTCCGGGTGACGCGGAATTGGCCGCGGAACTGGGCGCCGCCCTGGAGGTGAACGCGCCGACCGGGCTGGCGCCGCTCCCCGTCGATTTGGGCGCGGTCGCCGCGGCCATGGACGACGGATTCCACGTCCTCGATCTGGAGCGCGGCGACGTTCTTCCGGAGATCGAGGGAAACGGCCTGCCGATTCCGCCGGGCGTCCTGCCGGAGAGCGAGGACGCCCGGCGCGGAGCCGCGCGTGAATGGCTCGCCGAGCAGGGATATCGCCCTGTTCCGCGGAGCCTTTAGGACCCCGGGCGCACCAGCGGGAACGGGATCGTCTCGCGGATGCTGCGGCCGGTCAGCGTGATCAGCAGCCGGTCGATGCCCATGCCCATGCCCCCGGCCGGCGGCATCGCGTACTCCAGGGCGCGCAGGAAGTCCTCGTCCAGCTCCATGGCCTCCGGGTCGCCGCCCGCGGCCTGCAACGACTGCTCGGTCAGCCGCCTGCGCTGCAGGATGGGGTCGATCAGCTCGGAGTAGGCGGTGCCGAGTTCGAGGCCGAAGACGATGAGATCCCACTTCTCGGCGAGGCGCGGGTCGGCCCGGTGCGGGCGGGTCAGCGGGGACGTCTCCGCCGGGTAGTCGCGGACGAACGTCGGCGCCGCCAGGTGCTCCTCGACGAGCGCCTCGAACAGCTCCTGGACGATCTTCCCCTGCCCCCACTGCGGGTCGACGTTCAACCCCAGCCGCTCCGCGATCGCCTGGACCCGCGGCAGCGCGGTGTCCGGGGTGAGCTCCTCGCCGAGCGCCTTGGAGACGGACTCGTAGACGGTGATCTCCTGCCACGGCTCGGCGAGGTCGTACTCGACGCCGTCCCGGACGATCAGCGTGGTGCCGAGCGCGGCCAGCGACGCGTCCACGACGAGGGAGCGGGTCAGCTCGGCCATCGTGTCGTAGTCGCCGTAGGGCTCGTACGCCTCCAGCATCGTGAACTCGGGGTTGTGCTTCTGCGAGACGCCCTCGTTGCGGAAGTTGCGGTTCAGTTCGAAGACACGGCCGACGCCGCCGACGAGGAGGCGCTTCAGGTAGAGCTCGGGCGCGATCCGCAGGTAGAGCTGCATGTTGTAGGCGTTGATGCGGGTCGTGAACGGGCGGGCGGTGGCGCCGCCGTGCACGGGCTGCAGCATCGGGGTCTCGACTTCCAGGTAGCCGCGGGAGCGCAGGCCGTCCCGGACGGCGGCGACGGCGTCGCCGCGCATCCGCAGCATCCGCCGCGACTCGTCGTTGACGATGAAGTCGACGTACCGCTGCCGGACGCGGGACTCCGGGTCCGACAGCCCGGACCGCTTGTTCGGCAGCGGCCGCAGGCACTTCGCGGCGAGCTTCCACGAGGCGGCCAGCACCGACAGCTCCCCGCGACGGGAGGTGACGACCTCGCCCTCCACGCCGACCTGGTCACCGAGGTCGATCAGCGTCTTCCACTGGTGCAGCGACTCTTCGCCCAGCGCGTCCGCGGTCAGCATGACCTGCAGGTCCGCGGTCTCGTCCCGCAGCGTGACGAAGATCAGCCGGCCGTGCTCGCGGGCCAGTACGACCCGTCCCGCGACCGCCACCCGGTCGCCGGTGTGCGCGTCGGGCGCGAGATCCGGATGCCGCGCGCGGATGTCGGCGGCGAAGTCGGTGCGCTCGCAGCCGAGCGCGTACGGCTCCATCCCGGCGGTGCGGATCTGGTCGAGCTTGGCGTGCCTGACCCGCTCCTGCTCCGACAGCCGGCGCTGCGGGGCGCGCCGCGCGTCCGCGGCCTCCTCGATCTCCTTGATCTTGTCGACGAGGTCGGTGGACGGCACCATGGCGGCGGCCCGGTCCAGCTTGGGGCGGTTGAAGCTCGGCAGGAACCCCTCGGCGCGGGCGTAGGCGAGCCCCAGCCGGACGAGGTGCCGCCCCTGCGTGTAGCAGATGAAGCGGGGACGCCAGTCCGGGAGGTACTTGGCGTTGGACAGGTACAGCGACTCCAGCTGCCAGAACTTCGACGCGAACGACAGGAACCGGTAGTAGAGCCGCGCGACCGGCCCCGCGCCGATCTGGGAGCCGCGCTCGAACGCCGAGCGCAGCATCGCGAAGTTCAGCGACAGCTGCTGCGCGCCGACGGCGGCGGCCTTCTCGGCGAGCTTGGCGACCATGTACTCGTTGAGGCCGTTCTCGGCGAGCCGGTCGCGGCGCATCAGGTCCAGAGACAGGCCGGTCCGGCCCCACGGCACGAAGCTGAGCAGGCCGCGCAGCTCCCCGTGCGCGTCGAACGCCTCGACCATGACGCAGCGCCCGTCGGTGGGGTCGCCGAGGCGGCCGAGCGCCATGGAGAAGCCGCGTTCGGTCTCCTCGCCGCGCCACGCGTCGGCGCTGCGGATCAGCTTGGCCATCTCCCAGCCGGGGATCTGCGAGTGCCGCCGGATCCGGACGGTGTACCCGGCCCGCTCGACCCGCCGGACGGCCTGCCGGACCTGCCGCATCTCCCGTCCGTCCAGGTTGAAGTCGGTGAGGTCGACGATGGCCTCGTCGCCGAGTTCGAGGGCGTCGAACCCGTGCCGCTTGTAGATGTGGGCGGCGCGCTCGCCGAGGCTGACGGCGCCGGGGATCCAGGCGTGCGCGCGGCACTCGCCCAGCCACGCCTCGATCGCCTGGTCCCAGGATTCGGGGTCGCCGAGCGGGTCGCCGCTGGCCAGGGAGACCGAACCCTCGACCCGGTAGGCGATGGCCGCCTTACCGTTCGGGGCGACGATGACGTCCTTGTCGCGGCGCAGCGCGAAGTAGCCGAGGGAGTCCTGGTCGCCGTACTCGGCGAGCAGCGCGCGGGCCGACAGCTCCTCGGCGGGGCTGAGGACGGGGTCGCGCCGCCCCGGTTTGAACAGCGCCCAGAACGTGGCGATCAGCAGCCCGGTGCCGAGGACCCACAGGATCGCGTCCACCCAGAACGGCACGGAAACGTTGATCGGCTTGCCGGTGACGCGCGGCCCGAGGACGGTCTGGGAGATCGCGTAGAGCGGGTGCGTCCAGAAGTCGCCGCTGGCGTTGCGGTCGGTGAAGGTGACGAGGAACGTCCCGATTCCGCAGGTCACGACCAGGAGGCTGGTGAAGACGAGGGTGGCGAGCCGCCGGTTGGCCCGGTCCGGCAGCGTGGTGAACTGGCCGCGCGCGGCGATCAGCAGGCCGAGCACGGCGAGGTACACGCCGGCGGTGACGATCAGGCCGACGGGGGTCGGCTTGTCCGGGTTGAACAGCGTCGTCAGGACGGCGGTGACGCCCAGCGCGGTCGGCAGGCAGAAGATCAGCACGAGGATCCGCCAGGCGGCCTTCTTGCGCCGCCGGACGCCCATCGACAGCAGGATCCACAGCATGCCGATGGGGACGCTGGGGAACCAGCCGAGGTATCCGATCCAGCGCAGCGCCCAGATATCGGCTATCTCAAGGATGAGACCATAGGAGACCCACGCGAGCAGCGACAGGATCCCGGAGAGACGGGTGTACCAGAAGAAGATCGTCGGCGCGGCCTGGATCAGCCGGCCCCACTCGCCCCGCAGGCCGCCCTTAGGGCCCTGCTCCGTCATGGTCCCCTTTCTACCGGGTGTCACGTCGTCCGCGCTTCCGTCCGGGCGTGCGCGCCGGGCCCGTCCGGAGGCGAACCTCCAGGCGGTGCCGGACGTCGTACGGGTAGGGGGATGTGGCTTGCAAGCTTGGTCCAAGATTGTCAGCAAAAGTCGATATGGTCGCGGATATGCCAAATGAACCCACCGGCGGGCGGTTGCTCGCCCGCCGCTACCGCCTGGTGACCCAGGTCGGGCGTGGCGGCATGGGTACGGTCTGGCAGGCGCACGATGAGGTCCTCGGTCGTGACGTTGCGGTGAAGGAGGTCATCCTCCCGCATGGTCTCACCGATGAGGAACGCGCCGTACACCATAAGCGCACGTTCCGTGAGGCCCGTACCGCGGCCCGGCTCGGCCACCCCGGCGTCGTCACCGTCTACGACGTCGTCGAGGAGGACGACCGGCCCTGGATCATCATGGAGCTGATCAAGGCGCGCTCCCTGGACCAGGTGATCAAGCAGGAGGGGCCGCTGGAGCCGCGCCGCGCCGCGGAGATCGGCCGGCAGATGCTCGCCGCGCTGCACGCCGCGCACGGCGCCGGGGTGCTGCACCGCGACGTCAAGCCCAGCAACGTGCTGATCACCGGTACCGGCCGGATGGGCGAGCGCGCCGTGCTCACCGACTTCGGCATCGCCACCGCCTCCGGCGACGCCACCCTCACCCAGACCGGGCTGGTCATGGGCTCGCCCGCCTACATCGCGCCGGAGCGGGCCCGCGGCCGGGTCGCCGGCCCCGCCTCCGACCTGTGGTCGCTCGGCGTCACGCTGTACGCGATGCTGCACGGCAAGTCGCCGTTCGAGCGTCCCGAGCCGATGGCCGCGCTGGTCGCGGTGATCTCCGACGAGCCCGACCCGCCGGAGAAGGGCGGCCGGCTCGTCCCGGTCATCGAGGGGCTGCTGCGCAAGAGCCCCGACCAGCGGATGGACGCGATCGAGGCCGGCGCGCTGCTGGACGACATCGTCCGGCAGGAGACCATCGACACCCAGCGCACGATGGCAGTCGAGTTCCCGCTGGAAGAACTGCCCGGCCCGCAGTCGACCACCCCGGAGCAGTCCGGCGACGCGCCCGCCCCGGCGGACGCCGGCGCGCGGCCGGACCAGCTGACCAGCTTCGACCTCCCGATGGCCCCGCCGGGCCGGGCGGAGACCGCGAACCCCGCCGAGACCGCGCCCGACCCCGACCGGGTCAGGTCGTGGCGGTCCGGCCCGCGCACCGAGCCCGCCGGGCAGGCCACGCTGGCGAGCGCCGGCCCGCCCGAGACCGGGCCGGCCACCCACTTCCCGCCGACGACCCACCAGCCCGCCGGACGTCCCGCGCTCGCGTCCAACCGGAACGTGCTGATCGTCGCGGCCGTCGTGCTGATCATCATCCTGGTGGTCACGGGCATCGCGCTGGCGAACGGCGGGGACGGGAACGGGCGGGACGCCCGCAAGCAGGGCGCGACGACCCCGTCGACCGCCGGGAAGAGCCCGTCTGCGCCCGCCACGTCCGCGAAGCCGAGCACGGGCCTGCCCGCCGGGTTCACGACGCACAAGGACGACAGCGGCTACTCGGTGCCGGTCCCCGCGGGCTGGAGCGGGCCCGAACGCAAGAACGGCGGCGACTTCTACTACGCGCCGGGCCGCAAGACCTACCTCCAGATCGACCAGACCGACGAACCCGGCGAGAGCGCGATCGCGGACTGGCGGCGGCAGGAACGGGGCGGCTCCGGCTTTCCCGGCTACCGGAAGATCAAGATCGAGCCGACCGGCGACCAGCCGCCGGTGCCCGACACCGGGAACGGCGACAAGTCCGCGGACTGGGAGTTCACCTATGACGGCGACGGCGGCCGGGTGCACATCCTCAACCGCGGTTTCGTGACGAACGGGCACGGCTACGCGATCCTGCTGCGTGCCCCCGACGACGACTGGGACAAGGTGTTCTCCGACCTCCAGCCGGTCTACCGGTTCTTCAAGCCCGCGGACGCCTGATGGAAGGGCGGCTGCTCGCCGGTCGGTACCGGCTCGCATCGGTCGTCGGACGCGGCGGTATGGGCACCGTCTGGCGCGCCCGCGACGAGACCCTCGACCGGGAGGTCGCGGTCAAGGAGGTCGTCCTGCCCGCCGGGCTGAGCGACGACGAGCGGGAGAACCGGCACCGCCGGACGCTCCGCGAGGCGCGCGCCTCGGCGCGGCTGAACCATCCGGGCGTCGTGACCGTACACGACGTCGTGGACGAGGACGACCGGCCGTGGATCGTCATGGAGCTGGTGCGGGCCCGTTCCCTCCAGGAGATCGTGGAGGAGGACGGGCCGCTGCCGCCCGGCCGCGTCGCGGCGATCGGCGGGCAGATCGCGGGCGCGCTGCGGGCGGCGCACGCGATCGGCATCCTGCACCGCGACGTCAAGCCCGCGAACGTGCTGGTCGCCGGGGACGACCGCACCGTCCTCACCGACTTCGGCATCGCGCAGATGGCGGGCGACGCGACGCTGACCGGCACCGGGCTGCTCATGGGGTCGCCCGCGTACATGTCGCCGGAGCGGGTGAACGGCGACCCGGCGATCCCGGCGTCCGACCTGTGGGCGCTGGGCGCCACCCTGTACGCGGCGACCGAGGGGAAGGCGCCGCACCACCGCAGCGACGCGATGGCCGTGCTCGCGGCCGTGATGACGCAGGACATCCCGCCGCCGAAGAACGCGGGGCCGCTCGCGCCCGTCCTCACCGGCCTGCTGGAACGCGACCCGGTCCGGCGGATGAGCGGGGATCAGGCGGAGGAGGCGCTCAAGGCGGTGGCCGCGGGCCACGCCGCGAGCCTGGCCCCCGTGCCGGCCATGCCGAACGAGGCGACGGCGGGGGACGGCGGCGGACCGCGGACCGCCCTCCTGCCGGAGCAGCCCGTCCCCGTACCCGTCCCTGTCCCGGACGTGCCGACGCAGTACCCACCGGGCCCGCAGCAGTGGACGCCCGGGTACACGGCGCCCGCGACGCCGCGGAAGAAGTCCCCGGTGCTGCCGATCCTCGCCGGTGTCGTCGTGGCGGCCGCCGTCCTCGCCGCCGCCGCGGTCATCTTCTGGCCGAACAAGTCATCCGGCGGCGGGACGGGCAAGGCGGGGTCACCGGCGGCCGCCGGACGGACGTCCGCGCCGGTCACGCCCGCGACCTCGGGCGCGCCGACCTCCTCGCCGGCCTCTTCGCCGAGTTCGACCGCGGCACCCCTGCCGGCCGGGCTCACCCTGGCCGCCGGCCCCGGTTACACGATCGGGGTCCCGCGCGGGTGGCGGCGCTCCGTGCAGGGCAACAGCGTCGTCTGGACCGACCCCGCGTCCAGCGCGTACGTTCAGGTCGACCGGACGGTCTGGTCCGGCGACCCGCACGAGCACTGGGTCACCTGGGAGCAGGAGGCCATCGCGGACGGGAAGCTGAAGAACTTCCAGCGGATCGGAGAGATCACCCGCACCACCGTCGCGGGGCAGCCCGCGGCCGACATCGAGTTCACCTGGTCCCGGTCGGGCGTGACGCGCGCCCGCGACCGGGGGGTGATCATCGATGGTCAGCCGTACGCCGTCGTGGTGGCGGTACCCGCGTCCCAGTGGAACGAGCACGAGACACTCGTGAAGAATGTGCTCGACACGTTCCGTCCCTCCGGGGTGGGATGACCAGTGGGGAGTCCGTCTAGAAATGGCACAGGCACGTCTGCTCGGTAACCGATACCGCCTCGACTCGGTGGTCGGCCGAGGCGGCATGGGCACCGTGTGGCGCGCCTTCGACGTCATGCTCGGCCGCGAGGTGGCGGTCAAGGAGGTCGTGTTCCCGCCGGGGCTGAGCGAGGCCGAGCGCGGTGTCCTGTACGAGCGGACGTTCCGGGAGGCGCGGGCGTCGGCGCGGCTGAACCACTCCGGGGTGGTGACCGTCCACGACGTGGTCCAGGAGTCGGACCGGCCCTGGATCGTGATGGAGCTGGTCCTCGCCCCGTCCCTGCAGGACATCATCGAGCAGGGCACGATGGAGCACCGCCGGGTCGCCGACATCGGGGTGCAGATGCTCGGCGCCCTCCAGCACGCCCACCAGAAGGGCATCCTGCACCGCGACGTCAAGCCCAGCAACGTGCTGATCACCGACGCGGGGCGGGTCGTCCTCACCGACTTCGGCATCGCGCAGATGGAGGGCGACTCGACGCTCACGCAGACGGGCCTGGTCATGGGGTCGCCCGCCTACATCCCGCCCGAGCGGGTGCAGGGCGAGCGCGCCGTGCCGGCGTCCGATCTCTGGTCGCTCGGCGCGACGCTCTACGCGGCCGTGGAGGGCCGGTCCCCTTACGAGCGGTCGGACGCGATGTCGTCGCTGCAGGCCGCGCTGACCGAGCCCGTCCCGCCGGCCCGGAACGCGGGTCCGCTCGCCCAGGTGCTGGACGGCCTGCTGGTACGCGAGCCGGCACGCCGGATGACGGCGGCACAGGCGCAGCCGCTGCTCACCCGGGTCGCGGCCATGCCCCTGCCGGCGCCGCCGCGGGCGAACGAGACGGTGACGGACGAGCCGTCCGGCCGCTACCTGCCGGAAAGCGCGTCCGAGACCGTCCTGGACCCGGACGACCTCGACCAGCGGACCCGCCGCGATCCCGGCGACCTCGATCCGGTGACCCGCCGCGACCCGGGCGACCTCGATCCGGTCACGCGCCGCGATCCCGGCCGCTTCCAGGAGCAGAAGGGCTCGCACTACCCGCCTCCTCCGCGGTCCGGGCACGACCAGGAGGTGCGGACGCTGCTGGAGACGGAGTGGACCCCGCCGCCGTCCCAGCTTCCCGCGCAGCGGCCGCATCCGGGCCTTCCGCCGCAGACTCCTCCGCCGTGGGAGCAGCCGCAGCAGTACACGAACTGGCAGCAGCCTCCGCCGCCGTCCGCCCACGACCGTCCCGGCGGCGGGGAGCGCCGCAAGACCCTGCTGATCGTCACGATCGCGGTGATCCTCGTCGTGGCGGCGGTGCTGCTGGGCGCGTTCATCCTGCGCGGCAAGCTGCGCTCGGCCGCCCTCGACCAGGATCAGGCCCTCGTGACGGCGAGGCCGGTGATCTGCGCGCCGTCCGCGGTGACCGCGGGCTGCTCGGACACCACGTCCGTCATGACCATGTAGGGCAGCGTCAGCGGCGGCGGTGCCTCCGGGGTGAACGTCGTCGGGATCCCCAGGAGCTTGGACGACAGCTTCGTGGTGTACATGACGACGTCGCCGCTCAGCGCGAGGTCGCCGGTCCGGGTGCGCGTGGTGGTCCCGCCGTGCACGGCCGGCTGGTCCACGTCCTTCAGGACGGCCTTGGACATCGTGAACTTCAGCGCCTTCACCGTCCCGCCCGCCGAAGGCAGCGACGCGACCCCGCCATAGCTGAGCCCTGACATCGTCAGCGAACTGGCGCGCAGAGTGCTGGAGTCGGTGTAGGCGCGCGGCCCGGTGCCCGCCTCCTTGGCAGGCGTGGGCGTGGGCGTGGAACTGGGCGTGGGCGCAGAGGTGGCCGTGGGTGTGGGCGTGGGCTTGGGTGTGGGCGTGGACGTCGCGTCGGCACTCGGTTGCGGGGACGGCGTCGCCGAGGCTGAGGGCGAGGGAGACGGGGACGGGCCGAGCAGGTGGAACCCCAGGACGGCCGGGATCGCGAGGGCCGTCAGGCGTCCGCCACGGGACGCGGAGTGCGTGCCGCGTCGGCCCCGCGGCGCGGGATCGGTACGGGCCCCGTCGGGCGCGGGGGACCAGGCGAAGCCGAGCGCGCCGCCGAGCACGCCCAGCAGCAGCCCGGCGAGGAACCCGCCGAAGTTGGACGTGAGGAAGGACGCGAGCGACAGCAGCACGGCGAGGATGCCGTAGAAGCTGCGGTGGGCGGGCTGGAACCACATCAGCGCGCCCGCGGTGACGAGCAGCGCGCCGATCAGCCAGCTCGCCACCCCGGCCATGCCCTGGTGGACGACGAGCGGCATCGGGGCCAGCGGGATCGCGATGAGCTCGGCGCCGCCGAGGACGGCGAACACGCCTCCCCAGAAGGGGCGTGTCCGCCGCCAGCGGCGGAATCCGCGCGGCGTGCGCGGGGCGGGAGCGGGGTGCGCGGGGTGGAAGGTCATGGCCTCAGAAGCACTCGCCGCCGAGCTTCATGCTGAGGTCGCTCAGCTTGAAGGTCCCCGCGGTGGTCGCCCACGCGACCTGCCTGACGTTCTTCAGCTCGATGCGGGACGCCTGCTGCCCGAACATGCCGGCCGCGCCCTGCGCGCCGGACGGGCCCTTGTCCAGGGTGCTCGCGTCCCGGCCGATCTCGATGTTGGAGAACTGGGCGTCGGCGTTCAGCTGCTCGACGTCCAGGACCAGGTCGCGGGCCTCGACGGGGTCGGCGCCGGTGCCGGCGGTCAGCCGCAGCGTGAACGGGCCGACCTTCACCGACTGGCACATGTTGCGGATCTGCGCGGACCTGATGCCGGAGATCTGCACGGGGTGCTTGTCGCCGTTCTTGCTCGCGTCGATCCCGCCGTACTGGACGAAGCCCTGCCCGCTGAGCGAGTCGGCGCTCACCTTGAAGCTGCTGCCGGAGACGGCGAACGAGGAGGCGATCGAGCCCTGCGCGGTCATGAAGACCAGGGCGCCGGCGCCGATCGCGGCGGGGGCGGCGACGGCGGCGAACCGCTTCCAGCGGACGCGCCCGAGGGCGGCGTCGGACGAGGGGGTCATGGGCTCACTCCGGGGGTCGTGGTCCGGGAAGGACCTCGGTGACGCGGGTCACTGACGTGACGCAGAGTGCAAGTTACCCCCAAGTACTTACTTGCGACAAACCCCCCAAGCGTTCTGAAAGGTAAAGAATCCAACCCGGCTGGCCTGCAAGATCCAGAAACGGTCCGGCCTGGACGGAGCCGGGGGTGTGCCGAAATCGACTACGATAAGTAGTCACTGACGGCCAGAAAAGCCCGTGGACGCGGGGGTGGTGACGGGGTCAGCCGCCGGCGGACAGGGCGTCCAGTGCCGTGCGCAGATCGGCGAGATGGGCCTCCAGCCGGTCGGCGGGCTCGCCGGACCGCAGCCGGGCCACGTCCTCCTCGACCCGGGCGAGCCGGCCGTCGAGGGCCGACAGGAGCCGGTCGCAGCCCGACGTGGCGTCCTCGCCCTCGCTCCCGTCCGCGTCGAGCGTCTCGCGCAGCAGCCGCGCCTGCTGCTTGAGCCGCAGGTTGCGCCGGTGCAGCTCCACGAAGACCGCCACCTTCGCGCGCAGCAGCCACGGGTCGAACGGCTTGGTGAGGTAGTCGACGGCACCGGCCGCGTATCCGCGGTACGCCTGCTCACCGGCGTCGCCGCCCGCGGTGAGGAAGATGATCGGGACGTCGCGGGTGCGCGGCCGGGACTTGATGTGCTCCGCGGTCTCGAAGCCGTCCATCTCCGGCATCACGACGTCCAGGAGGATCAGCGCGAAGTCGTCGTTCAGCAGTTCTTTCAGGGCGGCCTGGCCGGAGGTGACGGGCACGACCTGGACGGGCAGCGCGTCGAGCACGGCCGCGAGGGCCGTGAGGTTCTCCTCGCGGTCGTCGACCGCCAGAATCCTCGTCTCGTTCGGCACCGGACTCCCTCGCGTCGGAGACGGTCTGCGCCGTCCACCCTGTCATGTCCCTGCGTGCGGCGACAGCGAATAGCCGCAGTGTAGATTTCTAGGGCAGCCAGCCCGGTTTGACCAGTCCCGACTCGTATGCGAACACCACCAGCTGGGCCCGGTCCCGTGCGCCGAGCTTGACCATCGTGCGGCTGACGTGCGTCTTCGCGGTGGCAGGGCTCACCACCAGACGAGCGGCGATCTCCTCGTTCGACAGGCCCTCCCCGACGAGCGCCATGACCTCCCGTTCCCGCTCGGTGAGCGCGTTCAGGCGGGGCGAGGGCGCCGGTTCCTTGGCCCGCGCGGCGAACTCGGCGATCAGCCGCCGGGTCACGCTCGGCGACAGCAGCGCGTCCCCGTCCGCGACGGCCCGGACGGCGTGGATCAGCTCCACCGGCTCGGTGTCCTTGACCAGGAACCCGCTCGCGCCGCCGCGCAGCGCCTCGAACACGTACTCGTCCAGCTCGAACGTGGTGAGAATCACGATCTTCGCGCCGTCGAGGCGCTCGTCGGACGCGATCCGCCGGGTCGCCTCCAGGCCGTCCAGGCCCGGCATCCGGATGTCCATCAGGATGACGTCGGGACGCAGCCGGCGGGCCTGTGCCACCGCCTCCTCGCCGTCGCTCGCCTCGCCGACGACCTCGATGTCGGACTGCGCGTCCAGCAGTGCCCGGAACCCGGCCCGCACCAGCACCTGGTCGTCGGCCAGCATCACCTTGATCACTGCGCACCCCTTCCGGGCGTGGCCGTCTCGTCGGCCGCGGTGTCCGGCGCCTCGTCCAGCGGCAGCCGCGCCCGCACCCGGAACCCGCCGCCGGGCCGCGGACCGGCGTCGAACGCGCCGCCGAGCGCGGCGGCCCGCTCCCGCATGCCGCGGATCCCGCTGCCGCCCGGACGGTCGTCCAGCGGGGACACGCCCCGGCCGTCGTCCTCGACCTCCACCACGATCTCGTGCTCACCGTAGGCGATCCGGACCCACGCCGTCACCGGGCCGGGACCGGCGTGACGGGTCACATTGGTCAGCGACTCCTGGACGATCCGGAACGCGGCGAGGTCGGTGCCCGCGTGCAGCGGCCGCCGGTCCCCGGTGGTCTCGGCCTCGACCCGCAGCCCGGCGGACCGCGCGCGGGCGAGCAGGTCGTCCAGCCGGTCCAGCCCCGCGGTGGGGGCGCGGGGCGCGGTCTCGCCCTGCGCTCGCAGCGCGCCGATCACGCCGCGCATCTCGGTGAGCGCCTCCTTGCTGGCCTCCTTGATGGCGGCGAGCGCGGTACGGGCCTGCTCGGGGTTCTCGTCCATCAGATGCAGCGCCACGCCCGCCTGCACGTTGATCATCGAGATGTTGTGCGCGAGGACGTCGTGCAGCTCGCGGGCCATCCGCAGCCGCTCCTCGCTCGCCTGGCGGCGTTCCTCCTCGGCGCGGGTGCGGGCGGTCTCGGCGGCCCGTTGTGCCCGCATCCGGATCAGCTCGGCGGTGACGAGCACGACCAGCGCCCAGCCGACGACGACGCTCGACCAGCCGAGGGTCGGCTCCTCCACCGGGAACGTGCCGTCCTGCCCCCGTTCGGCGGCCGGGACGCCGATCAGCGCGGTCAGCGTGAAGAACGCCGCGAGGCCGAGGCCCGTCCCGGCCCAGACCACCAGCCGGTGCCCGGCGACGACCGCGGCCATCATCGCGACGAGCAGGGCGAGGGGCGCCGGGCCGTAGGTGTAGGCGCGCAGGAAGTACAGGGCCGTCACCGCCGCGGTGGCGCTCACCGTGAACACCGCGTACCGGCGTCGCAGCAGGAGGAGGGCCGGTCCGCCCAGGAGCAGCGCGAAGCCGAGCACGTCAAGATCGGTGTGGCCAATGGTGGCGCCGTCGCTGTGCCCCCAGGGCGGGCCTTCGCCCCCGTCGGACGGACGGTCCCGCTGCGCGCCCAGCGAGCCCATCACCTGGACGATGGCGAGCAGCAGCGGGACGACCCATACCGGCCACGCGGCGGGTCGCGGCCAGTGCGGCCGGACCAGGGCGTGGGAGGCCGCCCCTCCGGCGTCCCTTGGGCTGTGCGGCACCGAAGCGCTCATCGTGCCTCCCAACGCCATGGGTGTACCCGCTCAAAAGAAGGTGAGCGAGTCTTGATCCCACGCCTTCGAACGTATGGACGATCCTCAATCGATCTTGTAGTAGTGTGTGAGGCATGGCGCGCGTCGTGAAGCGGGCATTCAAGTACCGCTTTCACCCGACTCCCGAACAGGCGGCCGAGTTGGCCCGCACGTTCGGGTGCGTTCGACTGGTTTATAACCGCGCGTTGCAGGAGAGAACACGCGCTTATCAGACTGACGGGCGCCAGGTGACCTACGTGGAGTCCTCGGCGTGGCTGACTGCTTGGAAACGCACTGCGGAGCTCGGCTTCCTGAGTGAGGTGTCGTCGGTGCCGCTTCAACAGGCTCTTCGCCATCTTCAGACGGGATTCGCCAACTTCTTCGCCAGGCGTGCCCGCTATCCGACGTTCAAGAGCCGGAAGAAGTCGCGGGCATCGGCGGAATACACCCGTTCGGCCTTCCAATACCGTGACGGGCAGCTCACGCTGGCGAAGATGAACGGACCGCTGGCGATCGTGTGGTCGCGGCCGCTGCCGGACGGTGCCGTCCCGTCCACTGCGACTGTGAGCCGGGATGCAGCGGGGCGCTGGTTCGTATCCTTGCTGTGCGAGGACGTCATCGCCCGCCTGGACCCGTTGCCGCACGGTGTCGGTGTTGACGCTGGTCTGGCCTCCTTGCTCACCCTGTCCACCGGAGAGAAGATCACCAACCCGCGGCATGAACGGCGGGACCGTGAACGCCTGGCCAGGGCCCGGAAGGATCTGGCGCGAAAGCAGGAGGACTCGGCCAACCGGGAGAAGGCCAAGCAGCGGGTCGCCCGCGCCTACGCGCGGATCGCCGACCGGCGCCGGGATTTCCTGCACAAGCTGTCGACTCGGCTCGTCCGCGAGAACCAAGTGGTCGTGATCGAGGACCTGAACGTTCGCAACATGGTGAAGAACCACAGCCTGGCCCGCGCGATCTCCGACGCCGCGTGGCGGGAATTCCGCACCATGTTGGAGTACAAGGCGGACTGGTATGGCCGTGAGCTCATCGTGGTCGACCGCTGGTTCCCCAGTTCGAAACTGTGCTCGGCGTGCGGTCGGAAGGCCGCCGAAATGCCGTTGGGCGTTCGGGACTGGGTCTGCGCCGGTTGCGGCAGGATCCATGACCGGGACGTCAACGCTGCACGCAACATCCTCGCCGCCGGGCTGGCGGAGAGGTGAAACGCCTGTGGAGCTGATGTAAGTCCTCAAGGGGAGTCCTCCCTGGCGGGCGATCGGCGACGAAGCAGGAAACCCAGCGGGCGACCGCTGGAGTCCCTTCGAGGAAGAGGCCAAGCCTGCACGGTAGGTCATCGGTTTCCGGCTTCACGTCGGCCCGGAGGAGTGGGCGTTCCTACTCCCCGGGAGGTACCCGGAGCCGGTCTCCGAACCACGCCAGAACGCCCGGGATGTGGCCGCGCCACGCCGCGAGCGTCGCGGCCGGACCGTCCACGAAAGACGTCCCGGCCTGCATCGGCGGCTTGGCCAGGGCCGCGAACCGCTCCGCCTGCCGGGCGTCCGGGCCGCTCCTCCCGGCCGCGGCCAGGACCGACACCGGGGGCGGCGGGAGGTGCTGGAGCCGCCACAGCAGATCGTTGCCGAGCCGGTAGCGGGCGCTGCCGCCGTAGAGATCACCGCCGGGCGCGTCGAACCGCCCGTTCAGGCTCGCGGCGGCGGAGAACCGGTCGGAGCGCAGCATCGCGAGCCGGGCGGCGCACTGCCCGCCGCCGCCGAACCCGGCCACGCCCCACCCAGTCCGCGCCTGCGGCACCCGGTACACCGACGCCAGGGCCGCGGGGAGGTCCTGCGTGAGGTAGGTCTCGCCGAGCGCGGGACGCCGCCCGGGCACGTCCATGCACCCGGCGGGGC
Organism: Spirillospora sp. CA-128828; assembly: GCF_050945415.1. Taxonomy (NCBI): domain Bacteria; kingdom Bacillati; phylum Actinomycetota; class Actinomycetes; order Streptosporangiales; family Thermomonosporaceae; genus Spirillospora; species Spirillospora sp. CA-128828. The sequence continues at coordinate 8,229,181 of NZ_CP191986.1, read as the reverse complement.
CCTGGACCCGCGCCATCACGTAGAGCATGGGCCGCACGCCGCGGGCCGCCGCGGGCACGCGGGCGTCGCGGAGCCACCCCGCCGGCTCGCCGTCTCCGAGGAGGAGCACCACGGGGAGGTGCCTGCCGGCGTAGGCATGCTGGAAGTACTGCGGCGGGACGTAGACGTCCGCGTCGGCCTCCAGCCCGCTGCGGATGCCGTGGATCTTCAGATGGTCGACGCGCCCGTCCTCGGCAGGGTCCCGGTCGTGCCCGGCCCGCTCCGGGCCGAGGCCGGTGACGGTGCGGTCCACGAGGCCGCCGACCGCGCGCTGTGGCTGGACGTGCTGGACCCGCACGTTCGCCGGATCGTTGCCGAGCAGGTCGTTCCACGTCGCGTAGAACACGAAGTACCGGTTGGCCAGCAGCACGATCGACGCGGTGAGCGCGACCTGCGTGGCCAGCAGGAGCCCCGAGCGTGCCAGCACGGCCCGGGCGCCCGGGCCCGCGAGACGCCGCCACAGCACGACGGCCGCGACCACGCCGCCGAGGGCCAGCAGGCACACCGGCCCGATGAGCGCCGCGCTGACCGGTTCCACGTCACTCGCCCCGCAGCCGCTCGCTCAGCCACCGGATGGACGGCGGGATGTACTTGCGGAACGTCTTGAAGTTGTGGCCGCCGGACCGCAGCAGCACCTTGTCCACCACGAGGGGCGGACGAGCGGCCCGCATGAACCGCCGCGCCGACGGGAAGGTCTTCTCCCCGGTGTCCGCCGAGGCCACCAGGATCGACACCGGCGGCGCCGGGTAGTGCCGCAGCCGCCAGATCAGGTCGTTGCTCAGCCGCAGGTCCCGGCTCCCGCCGTACAGGTCGCGGGTCGTCGGATCGAGCAGCGAGTCGAAGTGCCCGGCCATGCTGACGGCGGCGGAGAACCGGTCGGAGTGGAGCATCGCGAGCTTCGCCGCGCAGAACCCGCCGGTCGAGTATCCGGCGAGCCCCCAGCCGCCGCGGTCGCGGGGCACCCGGTACGCCTCGGAGACCGCCTCCGGGACGTCCTGCGCGAAGAACGTCTCGACCTGGGGCCCGCCCGGCACGTCCGCGCACTCGGTGTCCCAGCCGTTCACCACGGTCGGCCGCATCATCACGTAGATCATCGGCTGGATCCGGCCGGCCGCCTGCGCCCGCGCGACGTCCGCGGGGACGTGCCCCTGGTGGATCCAGACCAGCCGGTCCGCCGCCGGATACCCGGCCAGGAAGATCACGACCGGGAGGCGGCGGGCGGCATAGGCGGGCTGGAAATACTGCGGCGGCAGGTACACGTACGCATCGGACGACAGGCCCGTCCGGACCCCGCGGATGTCGAGGCGCTCGACCTGGCCGTCGTTCGCCGGGACGTGCTCGGCTCGCGGCCCGGGGTCGAGCCCCGCCTGCACCGTCCGGACGACCCTGGTCGCGGCCGCCGCGTTCCCCCCGGCCGGACGGTGCTGCGCCTGTGCGGCCCCTCCGCCGGCGGCGCTCAGCAGGTCCGTCCAGGAGCCGTAGAAGAGGTAGTAGGCGTTCAGGGCGGCGACCAGCGTCAGCAGGACGGCGAACTGGCAGCCGGCGAGCATCAGCACACGGACCCCGGCGGCCCGCGGGCCGGAGAACGACGCGCGCGGCCACGCCCACACGGTCGCGACCATGCAGCCGAGGGTGAGCAGGGTCAGCAGGCTGAGCGTCCCCCAGCTCGTGAGTCCCACGCACCTTCTACGAACAGGGGACGGCGAAAGTTCAGCACCGGAAGGGGCGGGCGGAGGTCGTCAGGCGGTCCAGCGGATGGGCAGGTGCGCGAAACCGTGCCGGGCGCTCGACCGCAGCATCACGGGCTCGCCCGCGAGCCGCGGCAGCCCCGGGCGTTCGAGCAGCGCGACGAGCAGGGCCCGCAGGTGCACGCGGGCCAGCCGCGCCCCCAGGCACGCGCGGTGCCCGAACCCGAAGCAAAGGTGGGCCGGGGCCCCGTGCAGGAACCGGCCGGGGACGAACTGCCCCGGGTCGGGGAACACCTCGTCGTCGTGGTTCGCGGAGACGAGCCACAGCGTGACGTGCTCACCGGCCAGCAGCGGCACACCGCCGACGACCGTGGCGCGCTGCACGGTGCGCCAGACGTGGAGCACCGGCGTCCACCACCGCAGCATCTCCTCGACGGCGCTGTCCATGAGCCACTCGTCCTGTTGCTCCTCGCGGAGCCGGATGTACTCCGCGGGATGGCGCAGGAGCGCGTACAGGCCGCCGGCGAGGGTGTTCCGCAGCGTTTGCGGGAGGTCGCACGCGACCTGGCCGGCGAAGTCGACCGGCTCACGGGGCGGGATCCGGGCGAGCATGGCCTGCACGGGAGGATCCATGTCGATCAGCGCCGCGTCCGCCGCATTCGAAGCGGGGTCCTCCGGCGGCGCGCCGTCCCCGCTCGCCGGGCCGTGCAGGACGCCGTCCACCTCCGGGGAGAACAGCTCCGGGTGCGCGAGGGCATGCTGGACGTCGGCATGGCGCAGCACGGCCCAGGCGCCCGGCCGTCCCGCCGTGCGCCCGTCCAGCCAGACCACCGGCGTCCTCGCACGAAGCCGTTCGAGCCGGTCGTGCGGGACCCCGCGGGCGTAGGTGTCCGCGCAGTCGAGGACCCCTGCGTCGGACATGGGCATCGCGCCTCGCCGTCGAGGCATGGCAACCTCCTCTAAGGCCGACGCTAACGCGTCCCGGCCGAACCCTGAAGGTCCGGATTCGGCCGTACCCAGGAGGGCACCCCGCCGAAACGGCGTTCCGGCTACCCGGCGAGCCACTCCCCGGTCTCCACGCTGACCAGGCCGTGCCGGGCCGCCTCGATCACCGCCTCCCGCTGGGAGTGCACGCCCAGCTTGCTCAGCACGCTCTGCACGTGGCTGCGCGCCGTGCTGCGGGTGACCCCCATCGCCTTGGCGAGCGCCTGGGTGGACTCGCCGCGCGCCAGCCGCGTCAGCACCTCCCGCTCGCGCGGAGTGAGGAACTGCGCGACCTTCTGCGCCTGACTGCGCGGACGGGCACAGCCGCGCCGGGTCGCCTCGTCGACGACGATCTCGCCGTCCGCGACGCGGCGCAGCACCGTCAGGATGTCGCCGGCCTGCTGCCCCTTGTGCGCGAACCCGCGCACGCCCGCCGCGACGCCCGCCTCCAGCACCGGCTGCTCCAGGAAGCCGGTCAGCACGACGAACCTCGTCCGCGGGGACGAGCCCCGCAGCCGCGGCATCCAGTCGAGCGCGGTGCCGGACGGGAACCGCAGGTCGATCAGGCAGAGATCGGGCTGCCTGGACCGCAGCACGGGCAGCGCCTCGGCGGGGGAGTAGGTGACCCCGACGACGCTGTGCCCGGCGTCCGTCAGCACCAGCGACAGCGACTCGGCGAAGACCGCGTGGTCGTCGCAGATGACCGTTCTCATGGATGCGGCCGCCAGTCGTCGGCGTGCACACCGTCCAGAACACAGGCCGAACCAGCCGCCTCCGGCGGGGGCGCCGCCGGGAGCAGCATCCGGACGCGCGCCCCGCCCATCTCGCAGGTGCGGATCTCCAGGCTGCCGCCGTACCCGGAGATGAGGTCGTGGACGATGCCGAGCCCGAGCGACGCCAGGCCGGGCCGGGCCGCGTCACGTACCGCGCCGAAGCCGGGCCCGTCGTCGTCGACCTGGATGACGACCCAGCCCTGGTCGGCCTCGACGCGCACGTCCACGCGCCCCTCCGCGACGCGGCACGCGTTGTCGAGGACGTTCCTGACCGCGCGCCACAGCGCGACCGGGTCCATGTGCGCCCACGCCTCGCCGCCGCTGAAGCAGACCTCGTGCGGGGCGGCGAGCCGCATCCCGGTGACGACCTCGGCGGTGAGGTCGTCCACCCTGATCCGCTCCGGGCTGGGCAGCGGGGTGTCGTCGTCGTCCTCGTCGAGCCGGCGCAGCAGGTGGTCGAGCCACCGGGTCTCGCCGAGCAGCTGGTCGATGCGGGCCCGGCTGATGTCGCCGACGTCCTCCGCGACGACGACGGCCGAGGCCAGCATGATGATCGTTCCGAGTTCGTGCCGGATGTCGTGCCGCAGGCGCCGCCGCCACAGCAGCTGCCCGCCACGGCCGTCGCAGGGCCCGCCCGCCCGGACGCCCGTGCCCGCGAGCGTCCCCGCGCCCGCGCGGGCGTCCAGCGGGGAAGACCGAGCCCGTCCGTTGTTCATGAGGACCCCCGTCCGCTATTTCAGCACCGTATCGACGGTCGCCCGGCCGCCCGGCGGATGTCCAGTCAATTGGCCGCAAGAGTCCTCTCTCTGTCCAGAAGCGGTCATCCACCCAGAGGGGTAAACTCGGCCCTTTGACGGGGCGTCTCAGCCGTAATAACGGTGCCTCCGGCGCATTTCTTTCATGCCGGTGGCGTAGCCGCTTTGCGTATTCCGGCGGGTGTGCCGGCGGGCCCCCGGAGAGACAGTCTGGACATGCCGACGGTCACATTTATCGGACATGCGGGGGTGGCGGTGGACGCGACCGCGTTCCACCTGCTCGCGGACCCATGGCTCGCTCCGGACGGGGCCTTTCTCGGGGCCTGGCACCAGTACCCGAGAAACGATCACCTCGATGTCGCCGCGTTGCTCGGCGCCGACTGGGTGGCGGTCTCGCACGAGCATCTAGATCACTTCGACCCATGGGTCATCGAGCGCCTTCCCGCGCGGACCAGAATCCTCATTCCGTGTTATCCCGGACCCGCCTTCCGGGAGCGCATGACGGCCGCCGCCGGTGGACGTCAGGTAATCGAGATCCAGCCCTGGGATAAATTCCCGCTCGACAATCGTGGGTCGTGGATCACCGTCATTCCGGAACTGTCGCCGATGTGCCATGACGCTGCCTTTCTGATCGTGGCGGACGGCCGTGGGATCCTGCACTGCAACGACGCCCGGCTCACCGCCGCGCAGGCCCGCCGGGCCAAGCACATGGCGGGCGGCCGGCTCGACCTGATGGCCCTGCAGACGTCCGGGGCGTCCTGGCACCCGATCTGCTACGAGTACCCGGCCGCGGAGATGGCCGAGGTCTCGATGGCCAAGCGCGTCTCCAAGCTGCGCGCGGCGCAGCGGCTCGTCCGGCAGACCGGGCCCGAGCTGGCGGTTCCGTTCGCCGGCCCGCCCTGCTTCCTGGACGCGGAGGTCGACCACCTCAACTGGGTGCTCGGCCAGGAGGACGGCGCGTTCTGCGACCCGGAGATCTCCACCGCCTGGCTGCGCGAGCACCTGCCGGGGCAGCGCTGGGAGTGCTTCAAGCCCGGCGACGCCGTCGACCTGGACACCGGCGAGATCACCCGCGACCCGGTCTCGGCGGAGTTCTCCTTCGCCGACGCGGACCGGGACGCCTACCTCAAGCGGTACGCCGCCGACCGCGCCGACGCCATCGCGGCGGTGCTGGCGGACTACCCTGAGCCCGGCCCGGACCTGTTCGACCGGTTCACCGCCCACTTCACCTACCTCGGCGGGCTCAGCGACTACTTCCTCCGGCAGATCGCCATGATCGTCCGGTTCGAGATCACCGGCCCGGGCGGCGGCGTCTGGGACGTCGACTTCGCGCCGGACGGCCTCACGGTGTCGGCGGCGTCCCCGGACGTCCGCCCGCACTACCGGATCACCACCGCGGCGCGCTGGCTGGACGCCGTGCTGACCGGCCGGATGGCGTGGGAGGACCTGCTCATCTCCTTCCGGCTCAGCCTCTACCGCGACCCTGACGTCTACAACGACTACCTGGTCGGCCTTCTCAAGCACGCCAACGCCCCGGCGCTGAGCGCCGTCGAGGCGTACGAGACCGGACGGGACGAGAGCGAGCGCATCACCGTCGCCTGCGACGGCGCCCGCTACGACATCCCGCGCTACTGCCCGCACGCCGGCGAGGACCTCTCGATCGGCGCCGTCGTACGCGACGGCCAGATCCACTGCCTCGCCCACAACTTCGCCTTCGACCTCGCCACCGGCGAATGCCTCAACGCCCGCGCCGCCAACCTCACAAGCAGGCGCTGTTAGCCGAGTCCACCCAGTGCGCCGTGTCCACGCGGGGGGCGACCCCGAGTGGACACGGCGCACCGCGTGGCGGAGGTCACTCGCGGGGTTACAGGGTTGTCACGAATGGTGAGACATCGCATGTCCGGAACAGGGTCTTAGATCAGGGCGTGTTACGTTTTCTGCTTGCTTGTCCGGGGGTTTGAAGGGGTGCGCGGGGTGAACCGCAGGAAGCTCGGCCTGGTGGTCGTCGTGTTTGTTCTGGCCGTTGGTGTAATGGAGATCCTGGCCCTGAAACTCGGGTCATTGGAGTTCCCGGTCCCGTCGAACTCCCAGCACCCGGCCGTCGCGGACCAACCCGGTCAGTGACCCTCAGCGCGCCGCGTTCCGGGCCTTCATGAGGCTCTGCAGGTCGGGGTGGGCGCCTCCGGAGGCGTCCGCCAGGGAGGGGCAGGCCCACTCGTCCTGGCGGCCCCAGGAGTAGGAGATCTCCAGGAGGGGACGCGGTGTGAGCCGGTCCCAGCGGGCGAGGATCCTGCGGAACTGGGACTGCGTCGGCATCCAGTACTTCCGGTCGCCCTTCGAGCAGCTCTGCCCGAACGTCTGCAGGACGGGCGCGACCTTGGCGCGCGGGATGCCGGCGTCGTCCGCCATCCGGACCATCCGGTCGATCGCCCCGATGTCGCAGTGCTCGCGGGTCCTGTCGGAGCCCTTGCAGGGGTAGGGGTCCAGGCCGACCAGGTCGACGCCGACGCGTTTCGGCGCGAGCGGTCTCATCGGCCAGTCGGTCAGCGAGATGAAGGAGACCTGGCCGGGCGCGTTCCGCTCGATGTAGCCGGCGCGGCGGCGGATCTCGCCGGCGATCTTCGGGCAGTCGCCGGTGTTCGGCTCGTCCGACAGGTACCACCCGTACACCTTCGGGTCGCGCCCGAAGCGCTGGACGGCCCGCTGGAACGCGTCCCAGCCGAGCTCGAAGTCGCCGCAGGTGAAGTTGCCGACCCAGAGCAGCGCCTGCATGCCCGCCGGGACGCCGGCGACGAGCGCCGGGTCCGCCTTGACGTCCACCAGGTCGTAGCCGAGCGCCTGGAGCCGCGGGTAGTCGGACGGCTCGGTGTTCAGCGCGATCCGGCGGGTCTTGCCCGGGTCGGCGGCCGGCGTCCCCGGCGTGGCGAGCGGCCCCCGGTACGGCTCGTACCCGGACGCCCTGTGCCGCAGGTAGAACAGGAACCCGGCGGCCAGGGCGACCGTGACCGCGACGACCATGATCTTGAACCGGGCGTCCCGGATGTCCATGACGCGTTACTCCCCGGATGTTGCGGGCGGACGACCGCAGCGGAGCGCCAGCGAAGCGAGGCTCGTCTGGTCGCTGCTGCGGGGGTCCGGGGGTCGCCCCCCGGATGAGCAGGTCAGGCGGCGGAGCCGGGCTCCTCGGCGGTGCGCGCCGCCTTGTCCTGGGCGTCCTTGACGACCCCGGCGACGTGCACGGGAAGGGGCGGGATCGGGATGCGGAGGATGTGCTTGACGGTGTCCCAGAGCGCGCCGAGCGTGGCGCGCATCGACGGGTCGCGCAGGTAGACGGCGTCGACGGAGACCCGCGCCGGGACGATCCGCTCGATGTAGTTGACGAGATCGACCTCCTCGCCGGGGCCGAGCACGTCGAAGTCGCGGAACCGGACCTCGGACACGCCGGTCAGGCCGGGCCGGTGGTCGAAGATCCAGCGGCATTGCCCGTCGTAGTGGACGGCGAGGTCGTAGGTCTCCGGGCGCGGCCCGACCAGCGTCATCTGGCCGCGCAGGACGTTCACCAGCTGCGGCAGCTCGTCCAGCGACCACCGGCGCAGCAGCTTGCCCACCTTCGTCAGCCGCGGGTCGCAGTTGGCGGTGACGGTGAGGCCGCCGACGCCCTGCCGCATGGTCCGGAACTTGTACATGGTGAACGGCCGGCCGCCCTGCCCGACGCGCGTCTGCCGGAACACGCCCGGCCCCGGGCTGGACAGCCGCACCAGCGCATAGATGATCAGCAGCGGGACGCTGAGGAGCAGCAGCCCGGTGAGCGCGCCGGCGACGTCCAGCACGCGGCGTGCGGCGGACGGGGGGACGCCGTCGGACGGGTCGACGGGACGGCTCGCGAGCTCGGACATGGTCACCCCTTGTTCTCGGGTGCGGGGGGTTCGGATGCGGTGTTCCTGACGTGCTGGAACCAGACCAGCAGCGCGGCCGTGGTGGCGACGAAGGAGACGGACGTGGCGACGGCGGCGCCTGTCGCGCCGTGCGTGGGGATCAGGACGGCGCCGAGGACGACGACGACCACGAGCCCGATGCCCTGCCCGGTGGACGCGGCGCCGGGCCGTCCGACCCCGTACAGGTAGGCCATGACGAGCCCGGTGACGCCGAACGTGACGACGCCCGCCAGCCGGATGTAGGTGGGCACGACCGCGTCGTCGAAGACGTCCCCGAAGATCCAGGGCAGCGCGGTCCCGGCGATGAGGGCGAGCGGCAGCGCGGCCAGTGCCGACACGCCGAGCGCGGGCAGGATCAGGCGGGACGTCCGTTTCGTCGCCGTCTCCCGGTCCTCCTTGGCGAAGTCCGGGTACAGGACGTAGTTGACCGCGAGCCCGGGAAGCTGCACGAGCTCGGCGAACTTGCTCGCCACCGTGTAGACGCCGAGCACCTTCGGCCCGGCGAGGGCGCCGAGCAGCGCCATGTCGAACCGCAGTTGCAGCAGGTCGATGAGCTGGCCGAGGTAGCCGCGGAACCCGTATCCGGCGATGGACCGGCCGAGCCGCGGGTCGGGCCGTCCCCACGCGGCGAAGAACCCGCGCCGGGCGAGCCGCCGGGCGATCCACGCGGCGGCGGCGACGTCGGCGAGCACCAGCCCGGTGATCAGCGCGCCGGGCCCGTACCAGCCGGTCAGGATCACGAGGTAGATCGGCAGGAACACGAACTCCTCGACGGCGATCGCGAGGCTCGCGCCCGGCTGGTCGTCGGTCCCCTGGAGCATGCCCTTGCCGACCGACACGAAGCCCTGCGTGAAGGACGGCGCGGCCGCGGCGACCGCGATCCAGATCCCGAACGACTTGAAGAACACCAGGTAGACCAGCGGGCTGAGCGCCAGCCACCCGACCCCGGCGATCGTCGCGCCGATCACGGTCAGCCAGGCCAGCGTGGGCCGCACCCGGCTCTGGTCGTAGTCGCCCCGGGCGAGGAAGAACGGCGCCGCGCCGGGCAGCCCGGCGCTGGACAGCTGGCACAGCAGCCCCGGCAGGATCCGGACGAGCGTGAACGCGCCGACGAGCTTCGGCCCGCCGATCCGCGCCACCATGATCGTCGCGAGCCCGAGCGAGGCGAGCGCCCCGACCCGCCCCGCCATGTTCCCCGCCACCAGCGCGAACAGCCTGCGACGCAACCGGCCGGCCTCCGCCTCGGACGCGAGAACGGCGGGAGACTCCTGGGTGTCCGTCATCGGGGTTCGTCCCTTCCGAAGAGATCGAGGGCGGCGATCACGCCGAAGAACGCCCAGCCGTGGCGGTAATGGAGGGTCTCGTAGAAGAGGCCGGAGACGAGGAAGACGGCGACGAGCGCGCCGAACAGTTCGGGCCGCGGGACGAGCCGCGCGTACTCGCCGGTCAGCGCGTCCCGCCGGGCGATCCGCACGCACCTCAGCAGCAGCGCGAAGACCAGCACGATGAGCGCGACACCCCCGAGGAAGCCGCGTTCGAGGACGGCGGCGACGTAGTCGTTGTGCGCCTCCCGTACGTACGTCTCCTGCCGCACCAGCATCTGCTTCTCGGTCTGGCCGGGGCCGATGCCCCACGGGTGGGGCTGGTCGTCGATCATCTGGAGGGTGGTGGCGAGGACGGTGCTGCGCGAGTTCGTGCTCTCCCCGGTGGTCCGCCCGATGGAGTCGCGCAGGATGGGCGACGCCTGGCTGGCCTGGTCCAGGAGCGGCTGGACGTCGACCTGCGTGACGACCGCGACGCCGGCCCCGCCGACGAACACGGCGAACGCGCCGACGGCGATCGCGTGGTGGGCCTTGCCCTCGCGGAACAGCCGGAACAGGTAGCCGAGCAGGATCGCGATGACCAGCGCGAGCAGCCCGCCGTTCGAGCCGGTCAGAAGCTCGGCGGCGAGCAGGATCCCGCAGACCGCCCACCGTTTCCGCGGCGTCTCCGGGAACCGGGTCGCGCGGGCGATGAAGAAGACGCAGATGAACCAGTTGGAGGCGTAGTTGGCGTCGCCGAACGTGAACATGGCGCGTTCGCCGTCGATCTGCTTGCCGGACAGCGCCTCGATCCCCAGCACGAAGCCGACGATCATGACGAGGGCGTAGCACGTCCCGATCCAGACGAACGCGCGGAGCGCCACCTTCAGCAGTGCCGGGTCCCGGCCGAGGTTGGCGACGCAGACCGCCCACAGCAGCACGAACAGGTCCTTGACGAGGGTGAGCGCGCCGGCGTCGTTGACGACGGCGGCGATCCCGCCCGCGATGATCGTCAGCAGGGTCGGGATGAGGAACGGCCACCGGACCGGCAGCCTCCGGGTGCCCGCCCACAGCAGCGTCGTCGCGGTCAGGCCGACCAGCGCGAGATCGGGCAGCCCGGTGTTGCCGGGGCCCGGCGGCAGGCCGGCCGGCATCAGCATCGGCAGCGAGGCGATACCCGCGACCAGCACCACGGTCGTCAGCCGCGTGCCGCGCCTGAGCGGCGGCGCGGGCTGCTCGCCGTCGCTCGGCCGTGCCTCGATCATCGCGGTCATGGGCGGCTGGAGTTTCCTCGGTAGGTCTCGTCCAGGACGGTGCCGAGGTGCGCCGGCGAGAACCATTCGCCGACCCTGGCGCGGGCGCGGGCGGCCATCCGCGCGGCCGCGGACGGGTCGTCCAGCAGCGCCGACACCGCGGCGGCGAGACCGTCCGGGTCCTCGGGCCGGACGAGCATCCCGGTCTCGCCGGCGAGCACGAGGTCCTGGTTGGACGGGACGGCCGTCGCGACCAGCGGGATCCCTGCCCCGATCGCCTCGACGAGCACGCACGGGAGCCCCTCCCAGCGGCTCGCCATCGCCATCACGTCGAACGCGGGCAGCACGTCGGCGACGTCGTCGCGGTGCCCGAGCCAGCGCATCCGCTCGCCGACGCCGAGCCTCGCGGTGAGCTTCTCCAGCTCGTCCGCCATGGGGCCGCCGCCGACCCAGAGCCCGAACACGTCGTCCGGCAGCCGGGCGATCGCCTTCGCGAAGATCTCCGGGCCCTTCTGGAACGTCAGCCGCCCGACCGACCCGACGACCTTCACGCCGAGCGGCAGGTCGAGGCGGCGGCGGGCCTGCGCGCGGGAGCCGGGCGCGGACGCGTAGGCGTCCACGTCGACGGCCGGCCACGACAGCCGCACCCGTTCCGGTGTGGTCAGGCCGAGCCGCAGCGCCGTCGTCACCGTCTCCGACCCGATCGCGAGGAACGCGTCGGTGCGCTTGGCCGCGATGCGCTCCAGACCTATATACATGCGGCGCCGCGCCCGCGACTGGAACTCGTTGAACGGGAACCCGTGCCACGTGTGCACGATGCGCGGGACGCCGGCGCGGGCCGCCGCGACGCGGCCGATCACGCCGCCCTTCGCGCTGTGGGTGTGGACGACGTCGTACCGTCCCTCCGCCAGCACCCGGGTCAGCGTGCGCAGCGCGGCCAGGTCGTCGCGCGGCGAGATCTGCGGCACCAGCGGCCCCACCTGGACGATCTCCATCCCGGCCGCGTGCGCCGCGGGAGTGAGGTCACCGGCGGCGGCGTTGGCCACGGCCTCGTCCCCGAAGAGGACGCCGTTGCCGGTGGACGAGGCCGTGCTGTCCATGCCGACGCCGCCGGTGACGATCGCGCGCTCGTAGTCGCCGTCCGGCAGCGCCAGCGCGCCGTTCAGCGCGACCTGGCCGGCGCCCCCGTTGAACCGGGTGATCACCGTGGCGACTCTGAGCTTCCTCGTGGTACTCATGCACACCTCACAGGCCGGGCGGACCGGGGTCGCACCCCGCACCGCAGAGGCAGGACGGTCCGGGCGGCGGCGGCTCGCCGGACGGCTCCGGGCGCCGGACCGGGTGGTACTCGGGCAGCAGCCGGCGCAGCAGCAGCCGCACCGCGCCGTCGTCGCCGGCCCCGGCCGCCGCCTCCAGCTCGTCCAGCAGCCGGGAGAGCCCCGCGGGCGGCGCGGCTGGACGGGTCGCCCAGATCTTCGGGTGGGCGGTGCGGATCCGCGGCTCGGAGTCGGCGAACACCTTCTCCGCGAGCTTCTCGCCGGGGCCGAGCCCGCTGAACCGGATCGTCACCTCCGGCAGCCGGAGCTGCTCGGCGTACCGGTGCACGAGGTCGATCACCGGGACGGGCCGGCCCATGTCGAGGACGAACGTCTCCGCCTCCTCCGACATCGCCGCCGCCTCGATCAGCAGGCCGGCCGCCTCCTCCACCGTCATGAAGTGGCGGGCCACCTCGGGATGGGTGATCGTGACGACCTCGCCGGAGGAGATGCGGTGCGCGAGCAGGCTCAGCAGCGGCCCCGCCTCGCCGAGCACGTTCCCGACCCGGACGGCGGCGAAGCACGTCGGGCCGCCGATCGCCGTCCGCAGCAGCAGCTCCCCGAGCCGCATGGTCGCGCCGAGCACCGACGTCGGGTCGGCGGCCTTGTCGGACGAGACGAACACGAGCCGCTGCACGCCGTGCCGCACCGCGGCGTCGATCACGTGCCGGGTGCCGAGGACGTTGTCGGCGACGCCCCGGCACGGGTTCCGCTCGACCTCCGCCAGCACGCTCCGCCCGGCCATGTGGAACACCAGGTGGGGCCGGGCCTCCCCGAAGACCCGGTCCACTCGCCGCTCGTCCCGGACGTCCGCCCGGGCGAGCGCGGCCCCGGCGATCTCCCTGCCGAGCCGCCGCAGGCCGTCGCCGTCCTTGTCGACCAGGCACAGCGCGGCCGGGCCGAGCCGTTCGAGCTGGTGGCACAGTGCCCGGCCGACCGTCCCGCACGCCCCGGTGACCAGCACCCGCCGGCCCCGCACCAGCCGCCGCCCGCGCCGCCCCGCCAGGACGACCTCGTCGCGTCCCATGAGCAGGGCGAGCGGGCTGACGGGGACCGGCGCGGGGGTCCCCGGGCGGCGGCGTCGCGGGTGGAACCTTCGCACGGTCAGCTCCGGGTCCGCAGCGCCTCGGTGAGTGCGGAGACGACGCGTTCCAGCCCGTCGTCCGTCAGCCCCGGGTACAGCGGGAGCGACAGCAGTTCCGCGCCGACCCGGTCGGTGACCGGCACCCGCGCGCACTCGTCCGCGCCCAGGATCTCCAGGTAGGCCGTCATCTGGTTCGCCGGGATGAAGTGCACGGACGTCGCTACGCCCGCCGCCTCCAGCTCGGCGCTGATCTCGTCCCGGTCCGGGACCCGCACCTGGTAGAGGTGCCAGGCGTGCCGCACGCCGTCCAGGTTCCGCTGCGGCAGGACGAGGCCGGGCAGGCCGCGCAGCGCCTCGTCGTACGCCGCGACGATGCGGGCGCGCCGCTCCTGCCAGCCGGGCAGAGCCGCGAGCTGCGCGCGCCCTATCGCCGCCTGGACGTCGGTCATGTTGGCCTTCAGACCGACCGTCTTCACGTCGTACCGCCAGCTGCCGCCGGGCATGTACCGCTTCCAGGAGTCCTTGCTCATCCCGTGCATCCGCATCGCGCGGACCCGGTCGGCGAACTCCTGGTCGCAGGACGCCACCGCGCCGCCCTCGCCGATCGGCATGTTCTTGGTGGCGTAGAAGGAGAAGCACGCCGCGAACGACTCCGACCCGACCGGCTTCCCGCCGCGCGCCGCGCCGGGGCCGTGCGCCGCGTCCTCGACGACCCGCGTCCGGTCGAGGCCCGCCGCCTCCACGAGCGCGGCCACGTCCACCGGGTATCCGCCCTGGTTCTGGACGATCATCGCCCGGGGCTCGCTCCTGGCCGCCGCCGCGGCGACCGTCGCCGGGCTCGGGACCAGCGTGTCCTCGTCGATGTCGACCAGCACCGGCCGGTGGCCCGCGTGCAGGATCGCGTTGATCGCGCCGCAGAACGTGAGGCTCGGCGTGAGCACCGCGGAACCCGGCGGAAGGTCCAGCGCCCGCAGGCACAGCTCCAGCGCGGTCGTGCACGAGGCGACCGCGACGACGTGCGCGGCGCCGAGATGGTCGGCGAACTCCTGCTCGAACGCGGCCGTCTGCGGCCCCGTCGTGATCCAGCCCGAGTCGAGCACCTTGACGACGGCGTCGGACACCTCGCCGGACACCGACGGGATCGTGAACGGAACGGACGAACTCATCTGCTACCCCTTGATCTTCCGGGACGTGGCGACGACGCCGAGCAGCGGCCAGCCGGACGCGGCGACCAGGTCGCGGACCGTCTCCAGCCCCGCCGCCTTCGTCACCGGGCCGACCACCACGACCACGCCGACCTCCTCGTCCGAACCCGGATCGATGTCCTCGAACGCGTGCACATGACAGAGCCGGCGCACCGGGACCGGCTGGGTGACCTCCGACGGGGACACCTCGGCCGGCTTCTTCGTGATGACGGCGGTGCCGCCGGCGCGGACCACCGACGTGCTCTTCCCGCCGCCGCCCCCGGGCCCGTTGCTGTTGAGGGCCGGCCCGTCCCCGTCTCCGGAGCCCTCGTCGCCGTCGCCGGACCCGGACCGTCCCGGACGGGCCGTGACGACCTTCGTGTCGTCCCCGTACACCGCGGACGCGATCGACGACACCAGGTCCGCCGGCAGCGGGCCGGGCGCGCCGACCAGCGTGACCCGCCCCACGCCCTCCTTCTTCGCGGCGAGCCGGACCCGGCGGCCGAGGTCGGCGAGCCGCGCCGGGCCCGCGTCGGCCCAGCCGAGCAGCGGCACCCCGAGCCGCCGCGCGACCCGCCGCTGCCCCGGGATCGTGGGACGGACCATCTCCGTCACCACCGCGATGAGGATCCCGCCGATCAGCCCGACCAGGCCCGCGATCGCCGCCATCATCACCACCGGGTCGGTGCGCGGGGCCAGCACCGCCGGCTGCACCACCGACGCCGTCCCGGCCGACGACAGCTGCGTCTGCAGGTCCGACCGGTTCGACCGCAGGTCGGTCAGCTCCGCCTGCACCCGCTCCCGCTCGTTCGCGGCGCCGATGTCGGGGACCGGCTGCGCGCCCGCCCGCCGCGACAGCGGCCCGAGCTTCTTCTCCAGCGCCCGGATGCGCTTGTCGATGTCGTCCATCTGCTGCCTGATCGAGCCCTGGTTGGACTCGTTGATCTCCTTGACGACCGCGGCGCCGAGGGCGTCGGCCAGCCGCCGCGCCACCCCCGGGTCCCGGTCCTTCACCGACAGTTCGACGACCGTGGACGTCCCGAGCCCCGTCACCCCGATCGCCTTCGCGGTCTTCACCGTCGACCGGTCCACGTGCTGCTGCCGCAGCACACCGCTCAGCAGGTTCTCGCTGGTCGCGAACGCCTTCACCTGGCTGACCACGATGGACACGCCCGCGTCCCCGGGCGCCGCGTCGGTCGCCTTGCTGCTCGCCTGCAACCGCGTCCCGGCCACGTACGGCGGCTCCTGCCCGCTCATGGCCAGCCCCACGAGCACCAACGGGAGAACCGTCATGACCAGCAGGAGCGACCAGTAGCTCCGGACCACCCGCGCGGCGACTTCGTCGATCTCCACGATCTTCCCTCCGGCTTCGTCACGGCGAGCGTAAGAAGCCCCTCAGCCGGAGCAATCGCCCAAAAGACGACCCCGCCCTACGCCGTTTGCACCAGGGCCACCGGCGGATCAGTCGTCCGGCATGGGGCGCATGCCGGCGCGCATCGCGAGGGTGATCGCCTCCAGCGCGGAGTGCAGGTCGAGCTTCGCCAGCAGGTTCTGCGTGTGGGTGCGGACGGTGTTCGCCGACAGGCCCAGCCGCTCGGCGATCTCCGCGCGGCCGAGGCCGTCCACCATGCACTGCAGGACCTCGCGCTCGCGGGGCGTCAGCTCGGCGAGCAGGTCCGCGCCGTCCGGCTCGCCGCCGTCCCGGGTCAGCCTCCGCAGCACCTCGCCGAGCGCGTCCGGCGGGATCCAGCCGCCCTGCCGCGCCGCGGACCGGATCACCCGCGCGACGAGGTCGGCGCTCTCGGTCTTCTCCAGCCAGCCCACGGCGCCGCGCCGGACCGCCCGCACCATCGCGTCCATCCCGCTCATCGCGGTCAGCACCACGACCCGGACGTCGGGGTACCGCTCGCGGACCCTGTCCAGGACGTCCAGCCCGCTCTCCGCGCCCAGCGTCAGGTCGAGGACGAGCACCCGCGGGCGCTCGGTGGCGGTCAGCGCGAGTGCGCGCCGCACGTCGGCGGCGATCGGGAGGATCACCAGATCGGGCTCGCGCCCGAGCCGCGCCGCGAGGGCCTCGGCGAAGAGCGCGTGATCGTCCACGATGAGGACGCGGATCGGTTCCATCCACCGACCATGACCGCTGCGCGGGCCCGGCGGATCCTGCAAACGCTGTACTTCGTTTCGGCCGTCCGATTGCCGCGCCGGCCCGATCGGCGATCTTCGCTGGTGACGGCGCGGGGGAGGACTCGTGCGCGGACGCCGCGCCCCCCGCACCGGTTCACCCGCGTCCGGACCCGGTCACCTGGAGTGCGGGGCGTTGACCGTCCGCGTTCGCCTGCTGATCCTGTGGTCGAAAGCTCAAGGGGACGCACTGGCCTGCAGGGGAAGCCACATGAAAGTGCTGATCACTGGGGGAGCCGGGTTCATCGGCAGCACGATCGCCTCCGCCTTCGCCGAGCGCGGGGTCACTCCCGTGGTGCTCGACAGCCTCATCACCGGCCGGCAGGAGTTCACCGCCGGCAAGATCTTCTACCAGGGCGACATCGGGGACGGTGAGCTGGTCGACAAGATCTTCCGCGACCACTCCGACATCATCGCGACCGTGCACTGCGCCGCGCTGATCGTGGTGCCCGACTCGATGACGGACCCGCTGCGCTACTACCGGGTCAACCTGTCGAAGACGCTCGATCTCGCCGGCCACCTCGTCCGCAACGGATGCGACCGGATGATCTTCGCGTCCACGGCGGGGATGTACCGCCCGGAGGCCGACCTGTCGGTCTCCGAGACGTCCGAGCTCGAACCGCAGAACCCCTACACGCGCTCGAAGATGATGGCCGAGCTGCTGCTGGAGGACTTCTGCGAGGCGTACGGCCTGCGCGTCATCTCGCTGCGCTACCTCAACCCGATCGGTGCCGACCCCCGGCTCCGCACCGGCCTGCAGAACAGCAAGCCCACCCATGCCCTCGGCAAGATGATCGAGTGCTACTCCCTCGGCGTCCCCTTCAAGATCACCGGGGTGGACTGGGAGACCCGGGACGGCACCGCGATCCGCGACTACATCCACGTCTGGGACATCGCCCGCGCCTTCTACGAGGCGGCCGCCCGGTTCGACGCGATCATCCCGCCGGTCGGGGAGCACGCCCGCTACGAGGTCGTCAACCTCGGCACCGGCGACGGCACCACCGTCCGGGAGCTCGTCGCCGCGTTCCGCGAGGTCGTCGGTGACTCCTTCCGGGCCGAGGACGCCCCTGCCCGCCCCGGGGACGTCGTCGGCGCCTTCGTCGACCCGGCGAAGGCCTGGGACGTGCTCGCCTGGAAGCCCGAGTACACCATCGAGGACGCCATCCGTCACTCCCTCCAGTGGGCCGACCGCCGGCGCGAGCTGGACGTCGCCTGACCCACCCGAACAGGCCCGTCCGGTCCTCCCCACACCTTCCGCGGGAGGCCCGGACGGGCCGGCTCAGTGTCCTCAGGACGGTTGGGATCAGGCTGTTTCGATGCGCTGGGCGAGCCAGGCCTCAAGGACCTCCAGCGCGGGGCGTCCGGTCTTGTCGACCGGCTCGGTGCCGTACATCACGTGCCGGCGCGTGCCGTAGAACACCGCGGCGTCGATGCCCTCGTCGACCACATGGCGCGGGTCGAGCCGGGTCTTCAGCAGCTGCTTGAGCGTGCCCTTCGGCAGCGGCACCCCGGCGACGTCCAGGCCGTGTTCAGCCAGGTCGGCGATCTGGGGCATCAGGGAGAGCAGATCGACGCCGAAGAAGTCGTTCAGCGACTTGGCCGGGTTCGTGGCGTCGATGACCGGTGGCCGCTTCGGGTCGAAGTTGTCGAGCTTGTTCTGGATGGCGCGCAGGTCGCGCGTGATCCGGACCCAGTCGACGCGGTCGAGGATGACCAGGGCCTCCCCGACGGCCCGCTCCGGCGAGCCGGGCGGCCACATCGCCAGCAGCGCGGCGAGCGGGGTGAGGTCCACCCGGTTGGCGGTCTTGGCCAGCGGCATCAGCCGGTCCTCGATCGCGACCAGGGAACGGTACAACCCCCGCACGTCGCCCCGCTGGGCGTACGCGGGCACGGCCTGGGCGGCGCGCTGGATGCCGCGGTAGTCGATCCTGCTGATCCCGCCGATGACGTTGCTCGCCTGGGCGAGCAGCGCGACCGGCTGGAGGCCCTGGATGACCTTGGTGACCTTGGCCACCTGGTCGGCGGGCAGCCCGGTCAGCGGGGCGGCCTTGGCGGCGGCGGCGAGCGCCGCCCGCGCCAGCCCGGCCGTGTCCCCCGCCTTCGCGGCGGCGCTCACGGCGTCGAGGTCGTTGGCGAGCCCCACCAGGTCGGTTCTGGACAGCGCCTGGAGCACCTGGCCCGCGATGTGGTTCTGCGAACCGGGCGGGGAGTTCAGCAGTGCGTTCACCAGGACGGGATTGGCGACCGCGCGGGTGAGGGTCTGCAGTGGGCCGACGAGTTTCGTCAGCTCGCCGGCGGTACGGGCCGCCCCGGCGGTGTCCTTGCCGCGCGCCTGGCCGGTCAGCGTCCGCAGGCCGTTCGGAACGGCGGCGAGGTCGGCCGGCCTGCCGCCGGCGGTGCCGAGGTCGGTGGCCAGTTCCTGCTCCGTCGACTGCTGCATGTTGGCGATGCCGACACGGCTCAGCACGGTGCCGAGAGTGGCGGTGAGCTTGTTCTCCTCCGGCAGGGCGCAGTACAGGTCGCCCTTGAGGCACACGTTCGCGACCCGGCCGGACAGTGCACCGAAGCCCTGCGGCCGCGGTCCGGCGAGGCCCCTGGTGCCGGGCAGCGGATCGCCGAGGTTCACCTCGCCCTTGGTCCCCTTGGCCGGGTCGGCGACGCCCCCGCCCGCGATGTACGAGGCGGCCGGGACGGGGCCCTGCCCGGCCCCGATCTGGGCGGCGACGTCGCCGTTGACGTGCGCGCCCTGGCTGAATCCGAGCCCGACGAACCGGGTGCCGGGGCAGTCCCGGGAGATCTCGGTCATCGCCTTGCGGGCGTTGTCGATCCCGGTCTGCTTCGAGTCGTTGTAGGTCACGCCCTGGTCGAAGGCGGTCGCGTTGTAGCCGACCCAGTACGAGGAGATCCGGTCTCCGAACCGTCGCTCCAGCGGTTCGGTGATGCCGCGGAGCATGCCGACCGGCGTGTCCGGGTCGGCGTTCATCGTGGTCTCCCAGGTGCCCGGCACGACGATCAGTTTGATCGGGGTGCAGGACCTGGCCTCGGACGTCCGGGCCGCGTTGACCGACTCGTCGGTGTTCAACAGCGGTACCGCGGCCGCGGCGGCGACCGCTCCGGCCACCGCGACCGCGATGGCCGGTCTGCGGTAGCGCTGGAATATCGGCTTCTTGGCGTGCAGGCCGGAACTCATGTCACTTTCCCTTCAACGCGCAGTAGGAGTCCTGGGCCGCCTTGATGACCTCGGAGTCGACCTTGGTGGGGATCATGTTGTAGCGGTTGGTGGCCACGACGGCCTGCTGCTTGCCGTCCGGGCTGGTGTACCAATGGCTGAAATAGCCGAGCGCGGCGCCGTTGTGCATCCACGCCATGCCGCACGGGGTCTGCGCGATGATCACGCCGAGCCCGTAGGGCGTCTTGGCCGACACGACCTGCTGCATCTCCCGCTGCTGCGCGGGGGGAAGCAGCCGCCCCGACGCGAGCGCGCGGGTGAAGTCGGCCAGGTCCTCCTGGGTGGACACCATGGCGCCCGCCGCGCCGAGCACCTGAACGTTCGAGAACGAGATGTCCCGGATCGTGAAGTAGCCGTGCAGCCAGTTCCCGTACAGCTTGGGGTCGGCCTTGGGGAAGGTGGTGTCGGTGAGGCCGAGCGGCTCGATGATCCGGCTGCGCACCTCGTCCGCCGGGTGCCGCCCCGTCGCGGCCTGGATGATCATGCCGGCCAGCACGTAGTTGGTGTTGGCGTAGTGGTACTCGGCGCCGGGCGCCGACTGCGCCTTGTTGGACGTGGCGGCCTTCACCAGCGTGCGCGGATCCCACTGCTTGTACGGGTTGATGTCGGCGACGTAGGAACCCGAGATCCGCAGGTCGTTGATGTAGTCGGGGAGCCCGCTGGTGTGGTTCAGCAACTGCCGGATCGTGATCTTGCGGCCGTCGTTGCCGTTCGCCGCGACCAGGCCGGGCAGCCACCGGTCCACGGTGTCGTTCATGGACAGTTTGCCCTCGGCCTCAACCTGCAGCAGGACCGTCGCCACGAACGCCTTGGTGTTGCTGGCGATGCGGAACTTCGCCTTCGGATCGGCCGGCACGCGCCGGAACATGTCGCCGTAGCCGGCGGTGGCGTACTGGGTGGAAGAACCGCTGCGGACCATGCCGATCACGCCGGGCAGCTTCTGCTCCGACCGGAGCTTGGCCACGCGGTCCTGGAGAACGGCGGCGGCCTGCGGGCCGACACCGGCCTCGGTCTCCGCGCCCGCCGAGGCGACCGTGGCCTTCTGTTCCTGAACGCCCACCGTCACCGCCGTGACGGCGGCGGCCGCCGCGACCAGCGTCGCGCCGGCGCGGAAAACGAACTTCCTACTTCGCATTCGGGTCTCCCCAGACATTCTGACGATCTTGTCGACGACGCTAGTGAGATCCGTTTAAATAACGATGACACGCGAATATCGGGAACAGCCCGTATTCGATGTGGTGAATGCCGCTGAATGGGCATGCCTGTAGCACGCCGCACGGTTCCGACGGCCATTCGGTTCGTCCGGTGTTTTCGGCGTGAGAAATGACGGAGACGGCCGGTGAGGTGCTAGAGACGTGCCGGTGTGCCTCCAACGGCGACCAGGCCGCCCCGGCCCGGGATCTGGGACTCTTCGGCGGCGACCCGGCGCGCGAACAGCGCGAGCAGGCCGTTCAACCGGTACTGGTGGACGGACGGCTGCTGGACGAGGCTCGCGTCCACCAGGTTCTCCAGTGCCTGCTCGGCCCGGTGCGCGGCCCAGCCGAGCGTGGCCGCGAGCGCCCGGTGGCCGGTCTGCCCGGCCGGTGCCATGCCCAGCGCGCGGAACGCGCGCCGCTCGGCGGCCGGAAGCCGGGCGTACGAGAGCCGGAACGCCGCCTCGACGCTGCGGTCCTCCGCCGTGAGCTCGGCCAGGCGGCGCTCGTCGTCGGCCATCCTGCGCACCAGATGGTCGATCGTCCAGGCCGGGCGGCTCTGGATCCGTCCGCCCGCGATGCACAGCGCCAGCGGCAGCCGGTCGCACAGGCCCACCAGGTCCCGCACGGCGTCCGGCTCACGGCCGGCGCGTTCGGCGCCCACGATCCGGGTCAGCAGCGCCTCCGCCGCCTGCCGGGTGAGCGGCCCCAGTGAGATCCGGCGGTCTGCGTCCAGGCCGGCCAGCCGCCGGCGGCTCGTCACCAGCACCCGGCTGCCGGCCCCCGCGGGCAGCAGCGGACGCACCTGGTCGGCGCCGGACGCGTCGTCGAGGACCAGCAGCAGGCGCAGCCCCGCGGTCGCGCTCCGCCAGAACGCGACCAGTTCGTCCAGATCGTCGGAGGCTTGCCCGGCGCCGATCGCCCGTAGCAGCCGGCGCAGGGCGTGCTCCGGGGGCACCGCGTCCCGCCGTCCGCTGTGCCCGTGCAGGTCGACGAACAGGCAGCCGTCCGGGTACCCGTCGCACAGCGCCCGTGCCGCGCGCACCGCCAGCGCGGTCTTGCCTGCGCCCGCCGCCCCGTCCACCGTCGCCACCGTCACCGCCGGCCCCCCGCCGCCGGTGAGCAACTCCAGTTCCTCCTGCCTTCCCACCAGGTCGCCGACATCCGCCGGCAGCTCGTCGGGAACGCGCCGCGCGGGCGGGACCCGCGTGCGTTCCCCGCCACCGGTCTCATCTCGCCGCACGAGGCCCAGGGCCGCGTCGTCACCGCGCAGCACCGCCTGATGCACGCGCCGCAGCTGCTCGCCCGGCTCCACCCCGAGGTCCTCCACCAGCCGGCCGCGCAGTTGCGAGTACGCGGTCAGCGCGTCGGCCTGCCGGCCGCTCCCGTACAGCGCGCGCATCAGCAGCGCGGCCAAGGGCTCGCTGTGCGGGTGCTTGGCGATCAGGGCGTGCAGCTCGCCGACCGCGTCCGCGGACCTGCCGAGCCGGAACTGGCATTCGGCCTTCTCCTGCAGAAGGGTGAGCCTGCGCTCCTCCAGCCGGAGACGCTCCGCCTGCGCGAACGGCCCGGGAAGCCCGGCCAGCGGTTCGCCCTGGAACAGCCCGAGGGCGCGGAGGCAGGCGCTCACCGTGGCCGCGAGATCGCCGGACCTCCTGGCGGCGGCCGCCTCGTCCGCGAACTCGCCGAGCCGCATCACGTCGACCGCGGTCCCGTGGCTGACGAAGCGGTAGCCGCCGTGCTCCCGCGCGATCAGGGTCTCGTGCGAGTCCTCGCCGGGCGTCCCCAGGCAGCGCCGCAGCCGGTGGACGTACACCGGCACGATCTTGCTTCCGGAGCCCGGCGGTTCGGTGCCCCAGACACCGTCGAGCAGCTCCCGCCGGCTGACGGTCAGATCCGGGCGCAGCAGCAGCGCCGCCAGGAGCGCCTGCTGCCTGATGGGGCCGAGGTCGAGGCGGGCCCCGCCGCGCCACGCGCGGACCGGGCCCAGCACGGCGAAGTCGAGCGGGCGGGGGGCCGGGTCCGTCATCGTGCCCGAGGTCATCGCCATCATCAGACCGATCTCTTCGAACTGCCGATCAGGGACGATCCGCGCGCCGTGGTGGGGGAGTAGCGCGGACCGGGCATAACTTTGTGATGGGCAGGCTATAACAATGTGATGGCCGGCCGCCCGGCAACGTCCGAGTGGCGATCGTCACGTCACCGCGCCGGGCGCGGCCGCCGCCCCCGGCGGGGCTCCGGCTCCCGCACGACGGCTCCGACCATCTCGATGTTCAGCAGCGACTGCCCGGCGGACCGCTCGGCGGCCTCCCGGTCGTCCCCGAGCCCGACCAGCAGATTGATCACGTGCGGGCCCAGGATGTGCAGCACGCCGCGGCCCTCCTGGCCGAACACCCCCGTGGCCTCCAGCAGCACGTAGCCGTGGATCATGCACCAGATCTGCCCGGCCACGATGATCGGGTCGTCCCGGCGGATCCGCCCCGCGACCATGGCGCGCCGCACGTGCCGCGGCAGCAGCGCGAAGGCGTCGTTCATCTCGGCCGCGGTCGCGGGCGTGCCCTCGATGGTGAGGTCGTGCCCGAACGACGGAAGGGCCCCCGGCGAGGCGAGCCCGAACATCAGCCGGTACCGCTGCGGGCTGGCCACCGCGAACTCCCGGTACGCCAGCCCCAGAACCAGCAGGTCGGTCACCGGGTCCTCGGTGTCGGGCACCCGCCGCAGGAAGCGCTCGAAACGAGCGAACGCCTCTCGCCCGAGCGCCTCGTACACCCCGGCCATCCCGCCGAAATGCGTGTAGACGGCCATGGTGGACGCCCCGATCTCGGCGGCGAGCCGCCGCGCGTTCAGCGCCTCCGGCCCCTGCTCTTCCAGCAAGCGCATCCCGGCCTCGATCAGCTTCTCGCGGGAGTCCGCCAACGTCCTGGGCATGACAATGTTATAGCCCGTACCGAAGGGCCGAGTATTAATTGAACAACCATGTTCTTTTAGTACTCCGCCCGACGCTCCAGGTATCGCGCCAGACTCTAGCAGACATCATTGTCTGTTTGAGTCCGAGCCGGGCCTGATGCCGGCCGGCCATCACCCCCTCATCCCGGCGGACGCCGCCGAGTCACGCCAAGACGTCGATAGTTACTCTATGTGTTCATTTGGCTACACATCGTTGTAGCATCGCTGTTCATGTGCGAGCAGGTCACGTGTGTGCTGAAGATCATGAAGCGAGCGTGGAGTGGCGGGCGCGTCCGCATCGCCACGGTGTCCGCGGTGGTTCTGGCCGCATCGGCGATGTCGATCGCGCCGGCCGCGGGGGCCGGTCCGGCTCGCTGCGCCTGCGCCGTCGGCCCGTCATGTTCGCGGACGGCGCCACGCGGCGGAATGGCCGCACCGGCTGAGGTTCCGGCTTCCGGCGGCCGGACCGTGCGGGAGGCCCATTCCGGTCGGACGGCGGCCCTCGTGTGGCCGCACACCATTTCCTTGCCAGGAGGCGGCGACGGCGTCGCCCTCAAGTTCAGCCTTTACCGTGGCCTTGGCGGTGGCGTGACGAGTTCGTTCACCCGGGAAGGGCTCGCATTAACTTTCGAGAGCGGAGTGGGTGTCGGCGGATCCTTTTCCGTGGGTTCGGCCAGGCGCCTCCCGGATGGCGGACTTTCCTTCGAGGCGCGGGCCTCGACGAGCGGCCGTTTCCGGCTCATCAGGCCTCCCGACTTCGGCCTGACTTTTTCTCGTGACGGCAGGCTTCGAGCCTATATGGATGCAAAAACTGGCAATTTCCGGACACGTTTCCGGTCCAAGTCACTTCCGCTCATCGGGGGCGGGAGCAAGGGGGCGGCCGAAGCGCCGGCGACCCGGCGGTCATGGAGCCTCGGCACCGAGTACAAGCTCGCCGGCACCTACACCGTCCGGGTTCCCTGGGGAGGCCTCTTCGGCGTGTGGCGGGAGATGTTCGGCGCGGTCCCCGGGGCCGCGGGCTCCCAGGCGCCGCCCGTGCGCTCGGGCGACCTTCTCGGCTTCCTGGCCGTGCTCGGCCGTGCCCTGGTCGGACGTTCCTTCGAGGCTCGCCTTCAAGGCGCCGGGCGCCGGACGGGTGTCGCGGATCGGTTCTCCGGATCGAAAGTACTCCGCGTCCTGCGTGCCCTCCGGGTGATGAGAGGGGGCAGAGGAACTCGTTCCGGCCGTTCTCGGGGAGCGACGTCATCCGCGAGGGTGCCGCGGACCGGTTCGCGCGTCGGACGCTCTCCCGCCGTGCCGGATGAGGAGCCGGCGGTCCGTTCATAAAGAACTTCGCCGCATAAATCCGGAGTCCTGATCGCATGGAGCGGAGCACCTAAATACAAATTTACCCTCGGGGGATTAATGCGGCGGCCTGATTTTGCGGTTCACGGGGCATGTCGTCAACAGCCCCTGCCTGGATTTGAGTTCGGGCACGGGCTGATTACGACCACCCAGTTCGCAGTCGCGAACCAGATCCGCAAAAGGGAGAAATGGAATGAATCGCATCGCTCGTGCAGCGATGGTGGCCACGCTGGCCGTCGGGGGCAGTCTCCTGGCCGTTCCGGCGGCCTCGGCGGCACCCAAGGCGCCGTCGGACATCCACATCTACTACAGGCCCACCTACATCTCCGAGCACGGTCCCGGCGACCTCAACCACGCCGAGGCCAACGGGTCGCACGGCGTCACTCAGAACCTGGGGAACAAGCCGGTCACGACCGGTGACATCAAGCAGATCGTCCACGGCAAGAAGATCGGCCCCGTGACGATCGAGGTGGAAGGCCCCGAGCAGGACGTCGAGGGCCAGGACGCCGCCCAGGCCGAGGCGCAGGAGCAGACTGCCGCGCAGCAGCAGCCGCAGGCGCAGGAGCAGACTGCCGCGCAGCCGCAGGCGCAGGCCGCTGCCCAGGAGCAGCCGCAGGCGCAGGAGCAGGGCGCTGCGCAGGAGCAGCCGCAGGCGCAGGAGCAGGGTGCTGCGCAGGAGCAGCCGCAGGCGCAGGAGCAGGGTGCTGCGCAGGAGCAGCCGCAGGCGCAGGAGCAGGGTGCTGCGCAGGAGCAGCCGCAGGCGCAGGAGCAGGGTGCTGCGCAGGAGCAGCCGCAGGCGCAGGAGCAGGGTGCTGCGCAGGAGCAGCCGCAGGCGCAGGAGCAGGGTGCTGCGCAGGAGCAGCCGCAGGCGCAGGAGCAGGGTGCTGCGCAGGAGCAGCCGCAGGCGCAGGAGCAGGGTGCTGCGCAGGAGCAGCCGCAGGCGCAGGAGCAGGGTGCTGCGCAGGAGCAGCCGCAGGCGCAGGAGCAGGGTGCTGCGCAGGAGCAGCCGCAGGCGCAGGAGCAGGCCGCTGCGCAGGGGCAGCCGGAAGCGCAGGAGCAGGGCGCTGCGCAGGAGCAGCCGCAGGCTCAGGACCAGGGCGCCATGCAGGAGCAGCCGCAGGGGCAGGAGCAGCCCGCCGCCCAGGGGCAGGCCGAGAACCAGGCCCAGAACGAGGGGCAGGTCCAGAACAGGGGCGAGGCGCTGACCGAGGCCCCGAACCAGGGTTAGGAACGGCGCGTGTCCAAGCGACCGTGCCGGACTGGACGAGCCACCAGTCCGGCACGGCCGCGCGCAGCCCACTGATCCGCTGGGTCACCACGGCCGAAGTCGGAGAAGGCCGGCTGCAACCAAGTCTGGTGGGCCGGGGTTCCCAAGGTGTTGCCGACCAGAGGAGCAGCAGGTGATGGCCGAGGGACCTTCGGCGGGAGACGGGCACGCGTCAGGCGATGCGTGGGCGGTGATGGAGAAGTTCTATGCGGCTGAAGCGGCGTATATGGCCGCCGGCGGGTACGGCCGGGCGAGCTATGAGGAGGCTGCGGCGTGTCTGGATCCGGAGGTGGTGCTGCATCAGGCTCCTGGCCTGCCGTTCACGGGAAGCGGGACGTGGCGGGGCCGAGAGGGCATGGAGCGGTTCCTGACCCTGTTCAGTGAGGTCTGGGAGTCGATGGAGTTTCTGGACCAGCAGCACTGGGGCGAAGGTGACACGGTGGTGGTGCGCAATCGGGTGCGGTTCCGTGCCAGGGCCACCGGCCGGGAGGTCGAGACGCTGATCTTGCAGCTGATCAGAGTTCGGGACGGGCGCATGCTCGAATGCCGCCCCTTCTATTGGGATCCGGCTGCCATCGCCGAAGCCTGTGGCTGGGCGAGTGCGTAGCCTCACTGAGGTACTCGCGAACCGTCGGCCGGCGTGAGCACGGCGGGCGGGCCAGGCACGGCCGTCACTGAGCGCCGATGGGGGGCGGCATCGGGACGTCGTGCTCCATTTTCACAATAACCCGGCAGGCGGCGGAAAACATCGTTCCTCGGGTGGATCTTGTCGGGCCTGCGGTTCTCTAGAGTGTGCCCTCGGTTTGATGGGGGTGGCGCGATGGACGTTCTGGACGGCAAAGTCGCCGTTGTCACGGGTGCGGCGAGCGGGATCGGGCGGGGAATGGCGGAGGTGTTCGCCGGCGCGGGGATGCGCGTGGTGTTGAGCGACGTGGAGGAGGCCGCGCTCCATTCCACCGTGACCGATCTGCAGGACGCGGGAGCGGACGTCCGCGGTGTGGTGGCCGACGTGTCGCTGGCCGAAGACGTCACCTCGCTCGCCGAAACCACGCTCCGGGAATACGGTGCCGTGCACGTGCTGTGCAACAACGCCGGTGTCCATGTCGGCAGCAGGCCCAGCTGGGAGAGCACGCTCGACGACTGGGCGTGGATTCTCGAAGTGAACCTGATGGGCGTCGTCCACGGCATCCGGGCCTTCCTGCCCGTCATGATCGAGCAGGACGAGGACGCGCATATCGTCAACACCGCGTCGATGGCGGCTCTGCTGGCGGGCGGCTCGCTCTACGGCGCGACGAAGGCGGCCGTTCTCGCGCTTTCGGAGACCGTTTATCTGGAGCTCGTCGACGGCGGCCTCAAGCCGCGGGTGTCCGTGCTGTTCCCCGGCCTTGTCGACACGAACATCTTCGTTTCGCAACGCAACCGGCCGGCTCGCTTTCCCGATGCGGGCCCGGTCCCGGAAGGCTGGTCCGTGGACGCGGCCCGGCAGGCGTTCAAGCTCGGCACCAGCCCGCGCGCCATCGGGAAGCGCGTCCTGCAGGCCATTCGTGAGGAGCGCTTCTACGTCCTGACGCACCCGGAGTACGCCGAGCACATCGAGCATCGAGTGACGCAGATCCTGAGCAGCGATGACCCGTCGCTGCTGCCCGTGCCGGCGCCGACAAAGGAGTGAACCGCGTCGACGACCAGGAAGCGGACGTCGCGCCCCGGCTAACGGGCGGTCAGTTTCACCGGGAACTCGGTCACGCCGCGGACGAAGGCGTTGCGCAGAATGCGTGGTCCGTCTGAGTCGGCCCATTCTGCCGTGTCCACGCGGGCGATGAACTCTTCGAAGAAGATTTGGAGTTCCAGCCGTGCCAGGGACGCGCCCAGGCAGAAGTGGGGGCCCAGGCCGAAGGCTATGTGGTCGCCGGGGCGGCGGGTCACGTCGAAGAAGTCCGGGTTCTCGAAGACCGTTTCGTCGCGGTTGGCGGAGCCGTACATGAGCAGGATCTGCTCGCCCGCGGGGATCTTCACGCCCGCGATCTCGGCGTCGGTCGCGGCGACCCGGCACATGTTGAGGATCGGGGTCGTCCAGCGGACGAACTCTTCCACGGCGTTCGGGACGAGGGACGGGTCGTCGCGGAGCTTCCGCCATTCGGCGGGGTGCCGGATGAGGGCGTCCAGGGCGGTGGCGATGACGGTGCGGGTCGTCTCGGCGCCGCCGACCAGCAGAAGAAGGGCCTCGTGCGCGAGGTGGTCGTCGTCGTAGGCGGGCTGGTCCGGGCTGGCGTTCGACCAGATCGACAGCAGGTCGTCGGTGGGGCGGGAACGGCGCTCTTTGGCCATCTCCAACACGGCGAGGGCGTATTCGCCGGCGGCGATCGTCGCGTCGTCGGTGACGTAGCGGCGGCCTCCGCCGGCGAAGACCGCGGTCGCCGACCAGTGGACGAGCCGCGGCCACGCGTCCTCCGGAAACCCGAGCAGCCAGCCGATGACACGGGCGGGCAGCGGGGCCGCCAGCGCGGGGACGGCGTCCACGGTCCCCGCCTCCAGGGCCGTGGTGATGCAGTCGGCGGCGGTCGCGCGGATCCGGTCGGCGTAGCGGGCGACGCCGCGCGGGGTGAAGCGCTGGTAGACCATCCTGCGGCGGTGCGCGTGCTCGGGGTCGTCCTGCCCGATCATCGACGGGTCGGACGGCAGTTGGGGCCGGTAGCCTCCGGAGTTCGTCCACACGCGCGGGTTGCGCTCGACGGCGAACACGTCGGCGTGCCGCGCGATGCCCCACAGGCCGTTCTGCTCGTCGTGGTAGACGGGGGCCTCGGCGCGCAGCCGCGCGTAGACGGACCAGGGATCGGTGGCGTACATCTCGCCGTCGAGAAGGTCGATGGCCATGGCTCACTCCTCGGGGATGACTCCGCGTAGCGCGTCGGCGCCGAACAGGGGCTCGAAGACGGCGCGGTAGTCGGGCCCGCGCCGCAGGTGGTGGCCGCCGTCCACGTTGAGGATCTCGCCGGTGATCCAGGACGACTCGGGCCCTGCGAGGAAGCGCGCGGCCTCGGCTATGTCGGACGGCTCGCCGACGCGGGACACGGGCATGCACGCGAGGTAGTCGTCCAGGACGGGGCCCGGGTCGGTCACCCCCGCGACGAGTTCGGTGTCGACGAGGCCGGGGCGGATGCCGTTCACGCGGATGCCCACGCCGCCCAGTTCGTCCGCGCCCTGCCGCACGAGGTGGTCGACGGCCGCCTTGGCGGGGCCGTAGGCGCCGAACCAGCGGTGGACGTTGGACGCGGCGATCGAGGAGATCGCGACGAACGAGCCGCCGCCCGTCCGCGCCATCAGCCGGGCGGCGTGCTTGAGCGTGAGCATGGTGCCGGTCGCGTTCAGCTCCAGCGTCGCCCGCCAGGCGCCGGCGTCCAGGGCGGGGATCGGTCCGATCGACGTCGTGCCGCCCGCGCACGCGATCACGGTGCGGAGCGGGGCGTGCGCGGCGGCGGCGCCCACCGCGGCCGCGACGCGGTCCTCGTCGGTGACGTCGGCGACCATGTAGCGGAGGCCGCACGATTCGGCGGCGTCCTTCAGCCGGGCCTCGGTGCGGCCGCAGATCGTGACGTCCGCGCCGTCGGCGGCGAGGCGCCGGGCGCAGGCCAGGCCGATGCCGCTGCCGCCGCCGGTGACCAGCGCCGCCGTCCCCGTGAGGTCGCCCATCAGTGCTCCACCGTCCGGCCTCCCGAAGTGAGATTGAGATCTGGACCATCGTCTCACCAAGCAAGCGGTAGGTCTATCGTGGGCCGGGAACGGGTGGCCGCCAATGGGGCTCCGACGTCGTTGATGGACGCGTCCGGGGTGAATGTGCGGAAGAATGGGGGCGGCTACGGCGAGGCGGGGGCCATGCAGAAGGGCAGGGCGTTTTGAGCGGCGATGCGCGGTTCACCGTCACCCGGACGCTGAGCAAGGATCAGCAGGCGCGGCGCGAGCGGCTGATCGACTCGGCGCGGGAACTCGCGCTGGAGGGCGGCTATCCAGCCGTCACCATGCACGATGTGGCGGACCGCGCCGGGGTCGCCCGCGCGACCGTCTACCGGTACTTCGCCACGAAGGACCATCTGCTCACCGAGGTGGCGGCGGCGTGGGCGCACCGCGTCACCGACGACATCGACGCGCTCGCGGTCGGCGACACCCCGCTGGAGCGGCTCACCGCGCTGCTGGAGCGGATCGTGCACGTGGCGGCGGAGGAGCCGACCCTGACGTCCGCGATCATCCAGGCCGTGACCTCGGACGACTCCAGCGTGGACGACGCCCGGACGGTCCTGTTCCTGTTCCTGCGCGACCGGCTCTCGACGGCGATCGGCGACCCGGTGCCGGAGCGGGACGACGTCGAGATCGTGCTCGGGCACATCCTGCTCGCCGCACTGATCAGCCTGGCCTCGCTGCGCCAGCCGGTCGAGGAGGTCGCCACCATGGTCCGTACCGCCGGGCGCCTGGTGCTGTCCGGTGCGCTCGCCGCGACGCCGAGCTGATCTGGTCCACTCCGCACGGGCCGGATTGGACCTGGAGAGCGGACCATCCCGGCTCTAGCGTGCTCTCGTGACGAACCCACTGCTGTTCCTGCTGGCCGCCCTGACGCTGGTCGCCATCCCCGGCCCGAACCACCTCTACATCACCACGCGCAGCATCGGCGAGGGCCGCCGCGCCGGGATCGCGTCCGCGCTCGGCGTGGAGACCGGCACGCTCGTCCACATCGGCGCCGCCGCGGCCGGATTGTCCGCCGTCGTCGCCGCGTCCGCGACCGCGTTCGGCCTGCTGCGCTACGCGGGCGCCGCATACCTCGTCTACCTCGCGTACCGGACGCTGCGCAGCCGCCACGACCCCGCCGAACCCGCCCTGGAGCCGCGGCCGCTGCACCGCGTCTACCTGGACGGCGTGCTCGTGAACGTCCTCAACCCGAAGGTCGTGCTGTTCTTCCTCGCGTTCCTGCCGCAGTTCGTCGACCAGGACGCGGGCGCGGTGCCGCTGCAGATCGCGGTGATGGGGGTCGTGACCGCGCTGATCGGGCTGGCCGGCGACATCGTGTACGCGGTCGCCGCCGGCTCGATCGGCGAATGGCTGCGGGCCCGTCCCGTCTTCCGGCGGCGGCAGCGGTACGCGACCGGCCTGATCTACCTCGGTCTCGGCGCCGCCGCCGTGTTCGCCGGCCCGGGCGCCCGCCGCGCCTGAGGATTGATCGGCTGGGCGGAGGCCCGGGAGGGCCGCGACCTGGACATGCTGCCCGCCGGACCGCCCCGCGCCCCGCAGAAGCGGCTGTGCGAACCGGAGTCGCGGCTGGAGATGGAGATGGTGCTGACCGTCCGGCTCACCGAGCCCCGGCAGGTCCGCCGATCGATTGACCGAATCCCGTTCGAGAGCCTAGCGTGTGGAAATGATCGCCGAGCCGGCCCGACTGCCCCGGCGGCGGCTCCTCGGCTACGGAGCCGGCTCCGTCGGCACCGGTGTCTTCTCCGCGGTCCCCGGCCTGCTGCTCCTCTACTACCTGACCGATGTCCTCGGCGTGTCCGCCGCGGTCGCCGGTGCCGTCCTCGTCGTGCCCAAGACATGGGACGTCCTGCTCAACCCGGTCGTCGGCGCCGCCAGCGACCGGGAGGCCGTCCGGACCGGGCGGCGCACCCGTCTCCTGCTGTTCGGCGCCCTGACGCTGCCGTTCCTGTTCGCCGCGATGTTCGCCGTGCCGGGCGGCTCCCCGGGAGCCGCCGCCGCCTGGGCCGGGATCATGTTCCTGCTGGCCGCGACCGCGTTCGCCTTCTTCCAGGTGCCGTACGTCGCGCTGCCCGCCGAGATCTCCGCCGATCCGTCCGAGCGGGGCCGCGCGATGGCGTGGCGCGTCGTCTGCCTGACGCTCGGCATCCTGGTCGCCGGCGGCGTCGCGCCCGCCCTGACCGACGCCGCCGGCGGCGGACGCGCCGGGTACGCGCTGATGGGAGCCGTGATCGGGGCCGCCATGGGCGCCGCGATGATCACCGGTGCGCTGGCGAGCCGGTGGATCCCGTCCCGTCCGGGGCCGCGCCCGCTGGGGCTGGTCGCCGCGTTGCGCACCGCCCGCGGAAACCGGCCGTTCTTCCTGCTGCTCGGCGCCTGCGTGGCGCAGTTCCTCGCCGTCGCGGTCATGCTGGCCGGCGCCCCGTACATCGCGACCTACCGGCTGGACGACTACGGGCTCACCTCGGCGATGTTCGTCTGCATGGTCGGCCCGAGCGCGTTCGCGGTGCCGCTGTGGCGGTGGCTGGCGCGCAGGTACGGGGTGGTCGAATGCTACGTGGCGGGGGTGTTGATGTTCGCCGCGACGACCGCCGCGGTGTACCCGGTGATCACGTCGACCGCCGGGGTGCTGGCGTTCGCCGGTCTGGTCGGGGTCTGCTACGCGGCGGTCCAGCTGCTGTCGCTGATGCTGCTGCCGGAGACCGTCCACGCCGACGCCGGACGCACCGGGCACGCGCAGTCCGGCGCCTTCACCGGCCTGTTCACGGCGGCGGAGACCGGCGCGCTGGCCCTCGGCCCCGGCCTCTTCGCGCTGATCCTCGCGGCGTCGTCGTTCCGATCCTCCGCACCCGACGCCGGCGCGGCGGGGTCGCCGTCCCGGGACCTCTTCGACACCCCGGTCGTCCAGCCGGACTCGGCCCTCACCGGCATGAGCGCCGGGTTCACCTTCGTCCCCGCGCTGCTCCTGCTGCTCAGCGTCCCCCCGCTGCTGGCCTTCCGGCGGGCGGGCGTCCGCTCACGCCCGACGGAGACTCCGGAACCCGCCATCTGAACATCTCCCGGAGGCGGGCGGGTTCAGCGGAGCCGGGTCAGCCGCTTGACGATGGACGGCTCCTGCTTCGGCGCCTCCAGCTTCACCGGCACCTTCGCGGAGCCCGCGTCGACCACACCGGGCGTGTCGCCGAGTTCGTCGTCCGCCGACGGGTCACCGTCGAACCTGACCGGCACCGTGAGACCCGGCCAGCCGATCACGGTCACCGGGGCCGTGGCGCGCAGCGCGGTGCGGCCGTCGAGCCCGTCCTCGACCCACCCGACGACGTCCCCCTTACGCGCGAGCGGCGCCGCGACGAGCGCGCGCTCGGCCGCGACGAGGAGACTTTCCGCCGCGTTGACGGCGCCGGCCGCGTTCGGGGAGTGCTGCCCCATCACCGCGCCCACGATCAGCGTGGTCACGCCGCCGAGGTTCTTGTGCGCCGCGAACACGAAGTTCCCGCCGGCCGCGTCGGTGTATCCCGTCTTGCCCGCGACCACGCCGTTGCGCCCCAGGATGAAGTTGCCGCCCTGCCGCGGGGCCCCGCCGCCGTCCGGCACGTACATCCGGTTGTTCACGATCTCGGTGAAGGCCGGGATCTGCATGGCCGCCCGCAGCAGCTTCACCTGGTCCGCGGCCGTGCTCACGGTGCGGGAGTCGTAGCCGCTCGGGTCGGTGTAGCGCGTGCTGGTCATCCCCAGCTCCTGCGCCGTCGCGTTCATTTTCGCGACGAACGCCTGGTCGCTTCCGGAGTCCCACCGGGCCAGCTCGTGCGCCACGTCGTTCGCGGAGATGATGAGCAGGGCCTCCAGCGCCTTCCGCTGCGTCAGCCGCTGGTTCGCGGTGACGCCGAGCAGCGACTCCCCGCGCCTCTTGCGCGCCGGAATCTGCGCCGCCGCCTGCGGCGACACCGTCAGCACCGGGCCCGCCTCACCGGACTTCAGCGGATGGCTGCGCAGGTAGACATACGCCGTCATCACCTTGGCGACGCTCGCCGTGGGCGTCGGCGCCGCCCCGCCCGACGAGCCCATGGTCCCGGCCCCGTCCACGGAGATGACCGCCTGCCCGGCCGCCGGCCACGACAACGCCGGGGCCTGGCCCTGGAACGTCCGGCTGGCCGGGATGGCCAGCCGCACCGTCGGGTCGGGCGGTGGCCGCAGCAACTGCCCCGCCACGCCTCCGCCGACGAGGACCAGGACGACCACGAGAACGACGAGCCAGCGCCGTCCACGCTTCTTTTTCTTCTTCTCCTCCACAGGTGCGACCGGCGGCACCGGCAGGGGCGGCCCGTCCCAGGGCACACTCCACTGCCCGGACGTCCGCGCCGCCGGATACTCCTGCGGCAAAGCCTCCTGCACCGAAGCAGCCGGAAGAAGCGCGCCCTGCGACGGCTCGCCTTGAGGTGGCGCGGCTTGAGGTGGCGCGCTCTGTGGTGGTGCGGCCTGTGGTGCTGCAGCCTGCGGTGGCGCGGCTTGTGGTGATGCGCTCTGCGGTGATGCGCTCCGCGGTGGTGCGGACTGTGGTGGTGCCGCGTCTGTAAGCGCGTCCCGTGGCGGTGTGTCCTGTGGCGGTGCGGTCTGTGGTGCGGCCTGGGGAAGTGCCGCCTGCCAAGACCCGGGCTGCTGGGGGAGTACCGGCAGGCGCTCGACCCGCGTGGGTCCGGCCGTGCCGCCGGACGGCCTGGTGCTCTGCGGCGGTGCGGGGTGCCGAGGGCCGGCCTGCGGTGAGGCGGCCGTGTCATCGGCCGGGCTGTCCTGCTCCGGGGGCGCGGCCTCCGGGGAGTCCGCCCGTGACGCGGCGGCCGGTATCGGGTTGGGGCGCGTGGCCGGGACGTCGGCGGGACCTTCCGGCGGGGCCTGCGGAGGCGCGGCGTGGCGGGGGCCCGCGAGCGGTGCGGGAATCTCCGGGGGCTCGTCGTGCGTGTCCGGCACGTCGTCGGAGCGGTCTTGCGGAGCCGAGTCGCGGTGGCGTCCGGTGCCGGCGGCCTCGGGGTCCGGCTCGGGTGCCTCCGGGGGCTCACCTTCGCCGTCCGCGAGGTCATCGTCCGAATCCTCCGCCGGTGCGGCGGCGGGCGCGGGGTCGTCCTGCGGAGGAGCGGCCTGCTCGGGGGCGTCCGCCTCTGGGGACTCGTCCGCTTCCGGAGAGGGCGGAGGCGTGGGACGCCAGGGCATGGTCACCGTGGCGGAGGACGCGACGTCTTCGGCCTGCGCGTCGGTCTCCTCCGGAGCTTCGCCGGCCGAGTCCGGCTCAGGGTCCTGTTCAGGGGCTTGCTCAGAGGCCTGCTCGGAGTCTCCGGCGGCTTCCTCACCGGCACTCCAGGCGAAGTCCCAGCGGGTGTTCTGGTCCTCGTCGTCCTCGGGTTCGGGCTCGGTTTCAGGCTCGGCTTCGAATTCGGGCTCTGCCTCGGGCCCGGCTTCGGCCTCGGCGGGCGGAGTGAACTGGACGTACCAGGGCCCTCGCGGGGCGGCCGCCGGTTCCTCGGACGGCTCGTCCGCGGGCTCGTCCTTCGGCTTGGGGGGACGGCGAACGGCGATGTCCGGCCTGGTCAGATCGACCTTGGCGGGGATGCGGAACTCGGCGGTGCCGGTACGGGACGACTCCCTCTCCCGCTCGGTGTCGTCGTCCACGTACGGACCTTCCTCGCTCGTACTTCGCAGGCGGCGGAGCGGCCCTCTCCGGCAACCCCCGTGCTTATGAGGATGCGCAGTTTATCGGGAAGGTTCGCCGCGACCCGTAATGGCGACCACGTGTCTCGGACCAATCTGTTCCCGGCGGGCGTGAACCCGGACGGGGGGTTGCGGAGATACACCGCTGACAACGTCCCCGCACGGGAAGGCCCGGTGCGCATGCCATGGTGGCCGCGATGACCGTTCCCCCCACGGCCCGGGAGTGCGACGCCGCTCTCATTGAGAGTTCGCTCGCCGAGCCCGAGGCGTTCGCCGCGTTGTTCGACCGCTACTCGGCGATGCTCTACCGGTACGTCTCCCGCAGGCTCGGACCGGAGGCCGCGGAAGACGTCGTGGGCGAGACGTTCCTGACGGCGTTCAGCAAGCGGCACCGCTACGACCTCGCGCAGCGGGAGGCGCGGCCGTGGCTGTTCGGCATCGCCACGAAGTTGGTCGCGCGGCACCACCGGGCGGAGGCCGCGCGTTACAGGGCGCTGCGCCGAAGCCCCGTGGACGGCCCGGTGGAGGGGCCCGCCGACCGGGTGGCCGCGGGGGTGACCGCGTCGGCGTCGCGTCCCGCGCTGGCGGAGGCGCTGTCGGGCCTGGCACGGCGGGACCTGGACGTCCTGCTGCTGGTGGCGTGGGGCGACCTCGCCTACGAGGAGGTGGCGCGGGCGCTCGGCATACCGGTCGGGACGGTCCGCTCCCGTCTCAACCGGGCCCGGCGCAAGGTGCGCGCGGCGCTGGGCGGAACCGACCCGATGCGTGAGGAGGCGTGAGCGTGGACGACCTGGACCTGATCCGTGACCTCGGCCGGGGCCTGGAGCACGAGCCGCCGCCCTCCCTCGTCCGGCAGCGGAACCGGCTGCTGGACGCCGCGCGGCGGCCGCGCCGCGGGGTGGGGCGGGCGACGCTGCTCACGGTGGTGGCGGTGGTGACGGCCGCGGCGATCCTCGTCCCGGCCTCGTTCCTGCACGGACGGGACGGGCGGCCGGCGACGACGAAGCCGACCGCGCCCGCGGCGGGCCGGGCGCTGAACGTGCTGGTCATCGGCACGGACGCGCGTGGCGGCGGCCTTCCGCGCTCGGACACCCTGATGCTCGTGCACGTCCCGGCCGACCGGAAGAACCCGCTGGTGGTGAGCGTCCCGCGGGACCTGATGGTGCGGATTCCCGCGTGCTCCGGCGTCCCGTCGCCGCGGGAAGGGCTGATCAACTCGGCGTTCTCCGCCGGCGGCGCCGGCTGCACGCTGAAGACGGTGGAGTCGGTGACGGGCGTCCGGGTCGACCAGACCGTGGCGATCGACTTCCGCGGGGTCGTGCGGGTGGTGGACGCGCTCGGCGGGGTCGAGGTGACGCTGCCGCGGTCGGTCGCCGACCCCGCGTCCGGGCTGAAACTGCCCGCGGGCAGGCAGCGGCTGGACGGGAGGCAGTCGCTCGCCTACGTCCGGGCCCGGCACGGCCTCGGGGACGGCTCGGACCTGGACCGCATCAAGCGGCAGCACAGGTTCCTGGCCTCGCTCGCACGGCGAGCCAGGGAGGTGATGGGCGGGAACCCTTTGGCGTTCGCCAAGCTCCTCGCCGTCGCGGCCGATTCGGTCAAGACGACGCCCAGCCTGGACGCCGGTGCGCTGCGCAGTCTCGCCCGCGGCTTCGACACGAGCGGTTCGGTCGGGTTCGACACGGTTCCTGTCCGTCCCGCGCCTTCGGACCCGAACCGGCTGGTGCTGGACCAGGCGGCGGCGAAGCGGATGCTCGCCCCGTTCGCGGCGCCGTGAGTGATTCCGTTTCTGCCGGGTAGGTGCCGGACGGTTCCCGGCTGCTCAGCAACGACCCAGAGGCGCAAGGAGTGAGGGATGGCCACGAAGGTCCGTGACATCATGACCGGCTCGCCCACGTCGGTGTCGCCAGAGCTCGATCTCGTGACCGTGGCGCGTGCGATGCGCGACGAGGAGATCGGCGCGGTCCTGGTGGCGGACGGCGACCATCTGAAAGGCGTGGTCACGGACCGCGATCTGGTGATCCGCGGGCTCGCCGCCGGCGGCGACCCCGCCCAGACCAAGATCGGCGGCATCGCCAGCCGGGTCACCGCGACGGTCGGCCCCGACGACTCCCTCGACAGGGCCGCGCAGATCATGCGGGAGCGGTCCGTGCGGCGGCTGCCCGTCATCGAGGACGGCCGCCCGGTGGGCATCGTGTCCATCGGTGACCTGGCGAAGGAGAAGGACTCCGTGTCGGCGCTCGCCGACATCGGCGCGGCGCGCCCCAACGTCTGAGCCCGGCCAGTGGGCGCGTCCGGTCCCGGTCGCCCATCTCCCTGCCGCCGGACGCGCTCACCCTTCGGGGAGGACGGCCAGAAGCCGGTCGAGCTCCTCCTCGGTGTTGTAGTAGTGCACGGAGGCTCGCGCGGCGGTCGGTAGGGCGTTCGGGTCGTATCCGTGTGCGATCGGGTTCGTGACATTGATGTTGATGCCACGCTCCCTTGCCGCCTTCTTGATGGCGGCAGGGTCGTGACCGTCCACGGTGAAGGTGACGATCCCGGACGGCCGCGCGCCCTTGTCGAGGACCGTGATACCCGGCCGGGCCGCCAGTTCCTTGCGTAGCCGTGCCGCGAGACTCAGGACGCGGCTTTCTATCCACGCCATCCCCAGATCGGCGGCGTAGTCGGCGGCGACACCCAGGCCGATCTGCCCGGCGACATACCGTTCCCACGTCTCGAAGCGCTGCGCGTCCTCACGCATCTCGAAGCCGTCCGGTGCCTTCCACTCTGCGGCCTGCAGATCGAGGAACGGCGGGACCAGCGTTCGCAGGATCTCGCGCCGGACGTACAGGAAGCCCGTGCCGCGCGGGCCGCGCAAGAACTTGCGTCCTGTCGCCGACAGGATGTCGCAGCCGATGTCGGTGACGTCCACCGAGAGTTGGCCGACCGATTGGCATGCGTCCAGGAGATACAGGACGCCGTGCTCACGACAGAGCCGTCCGACCTCCGCGGCCGGGTTGATGAGCCCGTTGTAGGTGGGGATGTGGTTGAGCGACACCAACCGGACATTGCCTTTGACCAGTTCGGCCTCCAGTGCGTCCAGCGATAGGGAGCCGTCGGCCTCGTCCGGGACGACTTCCACGCGCGCGCCCTTGGCCGCCGCCACCTGCTGGTAGGCGATCGCGTTGCTGGAGTACTCGCTCGTCGTCGTCAGGATGCGATCGCCTTCCGCGAAGGGAATGGAGTAGAACGCCATGTCCCAGGCGCGGGTGGCGTTCTCCACGTAGGCGATTTCGTCGGGGCGTGCGTGCAGGAGCCGTGCGACGGCGTCGTAGAAATGCCTGATGGCCGCCTCGTTCTGTTCGGCCGCCTCGTAGGCGCCGGTCGTCGACTCCAGCGCGAAGTGCTCGGCGACCGCCTCGATGACGGGGCGCGGGGGCAGCGCGGCGCCGGCGTTGTTGAGATGGGCCACCTCGGCGCAGCCGGGGGTGTCGGTCCGGATCTCCTCGATATCCACAGAACGCCCTTCGGTCGGAAAGTGTCGTACCCCCGCGAGACCCTGATCGCGGCGGCGGCGACTTGACCTCAACCAATCTTGAGGTCACATGCTTGCTGTTCCAGGCTAACGATCACAGGGGTCTTCATGGACATGGAAGTCACGGCGTGGATGTCGCTGCATCACGCCATGAACGCGCGGGACGCCAGGCCGTTCTCCCGGGCGACGCTGCGCCGCATCGCCGCCTTCGCCCGACCGCACCGGCGGCCGCTCGCCGCCTTCCTCTTCCTCAGCGTGGTGATGGCGGTCATCGCGGTCGCGACGCCCGTGCTGGCCGGGCGGGTCGTCGACGCGATCGTCGACCGATCCGCGACGTCCACCGTCGTGTGGCTCGCCGTGCTGATCGCGATCCTGGCTCTCGCCGAGGGCGGGCTGGGGCTGGCCAACAGGTGGCTGTCCGCCCGCATCGGCGAGGGGCTGATCCTCGATCTGCGCACCACCGTGTTCGACCACGTCCAGCGCATGCCGGTCGCCTTCTTCACCAGGACCCGCACCGGCGCCCTGGTGAGCCGGCTCAACAACGATGTGATCGGCGCCCAGCGGGCCTTCAGCGACACGCTCTCCGGCGTGGTCAGCAACATCGTGACGGTGCTGCTCACCTTCGCCGTGATGGTGCGCATCTCCTGGCAGATCACCTTGCTCGCCCTGGTCCTGCTGCCCGTCTTCGTCCTCCCGGCGCGCCGCATGGGCAGCCGCCTGGCACGGCTCGAACGTGAGGCCGCTTCGCACGACGCCGCGATGAGCACGCAGATGACCGAGCGTTTCTCCGCACCCGGCGCGACGCTGGTGAAACTGTTCGGACGCCCTGCCCGCGAGTCCGCCGAGTTCGCCGCGCGGGCCCGCCGCGTCCGCGACATCGGTGTCCGCACCGCGATGGTGCAGCACGTCTTCATCACGGCGCTCACCATGGTCTCCGCCCTCGCGCTCGCGCTCGTCTACGGCCTCGGCGGCTACCTCTCCCTGCGCGGCCACCTCGACGCCGGCGCCGTCGTCGCGCTGGCCCTGCTGCTGACCCGCCTGTACGCGCCGCTGACCGCGCTGGCCAGCGCTCGCGTCGAGGTGATGAGCGCGCTCGTCAGCTTCGAGCGGGTCTTCGAGGTCCTCGACCTGAAACCGCTCGTCGCCGAGAGGCCCGACGCCGGCGACGTCCCGGACGGGCCGGTCACCGTGGAGTTCGAGAACGTCCGCTTCGCCTACCCGTCCGCCGACAAGGTCTCCCTCGCCTCGCTCGAAGAGGTCGCCACCCTCGACACCCGCGGCGGCGTCGACGTCCTGCACGACGTCTCGTTCCGCGCCGAACCCGGCCAGATGGTCGCGCTGGTCGGTTCGTCCGGCGCGGGCAAGTCGACGATCGCCCAGATGCTGCCGCGCCTCTACGACGTCGACTCCGGCACCGTGCGGCTGGGCGGCGTGGACGTCCGCGACCTGTCATTCCAGGCCATCCGCGACACGCTCGGCATGGTCACGCAGGACGGCCACCTCTTCCACGAGTCGATCCGCGAGAACCTCCTGCTGGCCCGCCCCGAAGCGGCCGACGACGAACTCTGGGACGTGCTGCGCCGCGCCCGCCTCGACACCCTCATCGAGGGCCTGCCGGACGGTCTCGACACCATCGTCGGCGAGCGCGGCTACCGCCTCTCCGGCGGCGAACGCCAGCGCCTCACCATCGCCCGCCTCCTCCTCGCCCGCCAGCGCGTCGTGATCCTCGACGAGGCGACCGCCCACCTCGACTCGACGTCCGAGGCCGCCGTCCAGGAGGCCCTGACCGAGGCGCTCGACGGCCGCACCGCCGTGGTCATCGCCCACCGCCTCAGCACCGTCCGCGCCGCCGACCTGATCCTCGTCGTGGAGGAGGGCCGCATCATCGAACGCGGAACCCACGACGAGCTCCTGGCCGCCGAAGGCCGCTACGCCGACCTCTACCGCACCCAGTTCGCCGACGAACCACCCCTGGAACCCGTCGCCTGACCGCCACGGCGGTACGCCCGAACGCCCCGCCGACCCCGGATGCGCCGGAGGGGTCCGGCGGGCACGGCCGGTTGCGGGGTGTCGGCTCCACCGGACGGTCTTCGGCGACCCGGTCAGGCCGGGTCGCCACTGCAGTTCAATCTCACGTCACAAAGGAGACGCTCGATGAGTGATACCACTCCCGCAAAGGGTCCCGCGGAGCAGCCCGCGCATGACCCGCGCCGGTCGACCATCGCCGGCGAGCGTGCGGTCCAGCAGGAGAAGATCGCGGAGCTCGACCAGGAGGTCGCGTCCGGCGAGGTGGACCCGAAGGACCTGCCGGCCCCGGGGTCCCCGAGCACATGGGGCTGATCGGCTGACCGGCTGAGCCCGGAGCGGCGGCCCCAGTGGCCGTCTCTCCCTTAGTTCGCGTGCGCCCCCGCCGGTCAGATCCGTGCGGGGGCGTTCCACTCTGGTCTGGTCTCTACGGCAGGCGCCAGACCTGGGGGAGGCCTTTGGCGGCGCCATCGGTGGAGTAGTCGTGGACGACGTCCAGGTAGCCGGCCATTCGGGCCTGCCAGGACACGTTCACGGGAAGGTCCTCCAGGGCGGCCAGCAGGGATGGATAGTCGTCGCAGTCGATGACGTGGAAGAGGTCCAGGCCGCTGCGCCAGATCGTCCAGTCGCGGGCGCCGGCCCCGCGAATGGCGTCGGTGAGTTCCGCGGGGACCTCGCGGTGGGCCCGCTCGTACTCCTCCTCAGCGCCGGGCTTGAGACGGGTGTGCAGGGCGATGCGCATCAGGACCCGTCCTCCTCGGCGTGGGTGCGCGCCCAGCCCTCGACGGCGCCGATGTGAACGGCGGCGGCGATGCGGGCGGCCTCGGGGTCGCGGTCGGTCAGGGCCCGGTAGATGGCCTCATGCTCGCGGAACGTCCGGGCGAAGACGTGCTCCTCCTCGTAACCCCGCCAGACGCGGGCGCGGAAGGTGCGGTTGTTCAGGCCGCCCAGGATCGCCGACAGGACGGGGTTGCCCGCCGCCTCGGTGATGAGGCGGTGGAACTCCATGTCGTGGCCGACGATCTCCTCCGAGGTCGTCCCGCGCTCCATCGCCCGCATCTCGGCGCGCAGCCGGGCCAGCCCCTCCTCGGTGATGCGCGCGGCGGC
This sequence comes from Spirillospora sp. CA-128828, assembly GCF_050945415.1. Taxonomy (NCBI): domain Bacteria; kingdom Bacillati; phylum Actinomycetota; class Actinomycetes; order Streptosporangiales; family Thermomonosporaceae; genus Spirillospora; species Spirillospora sp. CA-128828. The sequence continues at coordinate 8,186,634 of NZ_CP191986.1, read as the reverse complement.
CGTGGACGCGGCGGCCGGTTCGAGGATCTTGCGGACCTGGACGAGATGCACCAGGGTCTCGCCGCGCGAGATCTCCGCGACCGCGCCGAACGTCTCCAGCAGGTCGCTGGGTTCCAACCGCGTCACGTACACCCCGGCGCCATGTCTGGCCTCCAGGATGCCGAGCATGGTGAGCGCCCGGATGGCCTCCCGCATCGAGCTGCGCGACAGGCCCAGCTCGGCCGCGAGGTCGCGCTCGGTCGGAAGCCGCTGTCCGGGGAGGAGGTCGCCCGAGGCCAGCTTGGCCTTGATCTGTTCGATCGCCCGCTGGGTCACGGTCGTCTTGGGTGCGGGCTCTTCGGTCACACCATGTCTCCTCTCGGCTGCCGACATCTTGGCATGGGCGATGTGGTCGGACCAATTTGCCGCAGGTAACAACATCGTAACGAGCCTTGCCAGGCATTGCCCCCCAAATGGTCTGATGACGGGAGAAGAGATCCGATGACTTCTCATCGGGCTGTGGACGATGGGGGGACGACCAGGTGAAGCTTCTGCGTGTGGGGCCGGAGGGCGCCGAACGCCCCGCGGTTCTGGCCGACGACGGCACACCGCTCGATCTGTCGGGAATCACCGACGACATCGACGGCCGGTTCCTGGCCGAGGGCCTCGGACGCGCCGGCGGCGCGCGGGACGCGGGCGATCTGCCCTCGATCGCCGAGCCCGGGCGCATCGGCGCCCCCCTGGCGCGTCCCGGCAAGGTCGTGTGCATCGGCCTCAACTACCGTGACCATGCCGAGGAGACCGGAGCCGAGCCGCCGTCCGAGCCCGTGGTGTTCATGAAGGCGTCCAACACGGTCGTCGGGCCGGACGACGAGGTGCTGATCCCGCGCGGCAGCGTCAAGACCGACTACGAGGTGGAACTCGCCGTAGTCATGGGCGGACGGGCCCGCTATCTGGACTCCCCCGACGAGTCGCGCGAGCTGATCGCCGGCTATGCGATCAGCAACGACGTGTCCGAGCGGGAGTTCCAGCTCGAACGCGGCGGCACATGGGACAAGGGAAAGTCCTGCGAGACCTTCAACCCGCTCGGCCCCTACCTGGTGACCGCCGATGAGATCCCCGACCCGCAGGACCTGGCGCTGAGGCTCTGGGTGAACGGTGAACTCCGCCAGGACGGCACCACCAAGAACATGATCTTCGGCGTGGACCACGTGATCTGGTACCTGAGCCAGTTCATGGTGCTGGACCCGGGCGACGTCATCAACACCGGGACCCCGGCGGGTGTGGCCCTGGGCCGTCCTGGCGAGCCGTATCTGAGGCCGGGCGACATCGTGGAGGCCGAGATCGAGGGCCTCGGCCGGCAGCGTCAGGTGGTGGCGTGAGGATCCGGGCGCTGGAGGCGCACGACATCCGCTTCCCCACCTCGCGGGAGCTGGACGGGTCGGACGCGATGAACCCCGATCCCGACTATTCGGCCGCCTACGTGGTGCTGCGCACCGACGAAGGGCCGGATGGGCACGGGTTCTGCTTCACCATCGGGCGGGGCAACGAGGTGTGCGTCGCCGCGATCAGGGCGTTCGCGCCGCTGGTCGTGGGTGCCGAACTCGATCTCGCCGACCTGGGGGAGTTCTCCCGGCGGCTGGTGCACGACTCGCAGTTGCGCTGGCTCGGGCCGGAGAAGGGCGCGGTGCACATGGCCGCCGCGGCGATCATCAATGCCGCCTTCGACCTGGCCGGGAAGGTGGCCGGTGTCCCGGTCTGGCGGCTGCTGGGGGAGATGGCGCCCGAGCAGATCGTGGATCTGGCCGACTGGCGGTACCTGACCGACGCGCTCACGCCGTCTCGCGCGCTGGAGCTTCTCAAGGACGCCGTGCCGGGACGCGCCGAGCGGACCGCGACCCTTCTCGGCCGCGGTTATCCCGCCTACACCACGACGCCGGGCTGGCTCGGCTACTCCGACGGCAAGCTCGTCCGGCTGGCCCGTGAGGCGGTGGCCGACGGCTTCACCCAGATCAAGCTGAAGGTCGGCGCCGATCTGGAGGAGGACGTCCGCCGTCTGCGGCTGGCCCGCGAGGCCGTCGGGCCGGACGTCCGGATCGCGGTGGACGCCAACCAGCGCTGGGACGTGGCGCCGGCGATCGCATGGGTGAGGGCGCTCCAGCCGTTCGACCCGTACTGGATCGAGGAGCCGACCAGCCCGGACGATGTCCTCGGGCACGCGGCGATTCGCCGGGGTGTGGCGCCGGTCAAGGTCGCCACCGGCGAGCACATCGCCAACCGGGTGCTGGTGAAGCAGATGCTTCAGGCGGAGGCGATCGACGTCCTCCAGCTCGACGCCTGCCGGGTCGCGGGCGTCACCGAGAATGTGGCGATCCTGCTGCTCGCCGCCGCTTACGGCGTCCCGGTCTGCCCGCACGCCGGCGGGGTCGGGCTCTGCGAAGTCGTCCAGCATCTGGCGATGTTCGACTACGTCGCCGTGAGCGGCAGCACCCAGGACCGGGTGATCGAGTACGTCGACCACCTGCACGAGCACTTCCTCGACCCGGTGCGGATCGTGGACGGCCGCTACGTGACGCCCACCGCACCCGGAATGTCCACCGAGATGAGGGCGGAGACCCTCGCCACCCACGCCCATCCCGACGGCGAGGTCTGGAGGAACGACGACCGATGGAGTTCGACGGAATCAAGGCCCTGGTGACCGGCGGCGCGTCCGGCATCGGCCTTGCCACCGCCCGGCTGCTGGCCGAGCGCGGGGCCGAGGTCGTCTGCCTGGACGTCAACGCCGCTCCCGAGGCGTTCATCACGGTCAAGGCGGACGTCACCGACGACCGCTCGGTGCGCGGGGCCGTCCAGGAGGCGGTCGCCCGTCTCGGCGGCCTGGACGTCCTGGTCAACAACGCCGGGATCGGCGCCCAGGGAACCGTCGAGGACAACGACGACGAGGAGTGGCGCAGGGTCTTCGACGTCAACGTGATCGGCATGGTGCGCGTGACCCGGGCCGCCCTGCCGCACCTGCGCGAGTCCGGACATGGGGCCATCGTGAACACCTGCTCGATCGCCGCCACCGCGGGGCTTCCCGACCGGGCCCTGTACTCGGCGACCAAGGGTGCCGTGCAGTCGCTCACCCTGGCGATGGCCGCGGACCATCTTCGCGAGGGCATCCGGGTGACCTGCGTGAACCCGGGCACGGCCGACACCCCGTGGATCGATCGCCTCCTGGAGCGGGCGGACGACCCCGAGGCCGAGCGCGTGGCCCTCAACGCCCGCCAGCCCAGCGGGCGGCTGGTGACCCCGGAGGAGGTCGCCGCGGCGATCGCCTACCTCGCCGGCCCGCAGGCCTCCGCCACCACGGGCGTCGCGCTCGCGGTCGACGGCGGCATGCAGGGCCTGCGGCTTCGCCCTTCCTCCTGACCGAACCATCCAAGGAGAAGCACCATGATGATCCGCACCAAGATCGTGACCGGGGCCGCCGCCGCGCTGACCGCCGCCCTGGTGGCCGGCTGTGGCAGCACCTCCGACTCCGGCGGCGGCCCCGACGCGGGTGGCGGCGGGAAGAGCGGCAAGGTCGGGGTCGACCTGCCGCTGCTGACCTCGCCTTTCTGGCAGGCCTACAACAACTACGTCCCGCAGATGGCCAAGCAGCAGGGCGTGGACATCCTGCCGACGGTCAACTCCAACTCCGAGCCGACGCAGCAGATCACCGACATCAACAACCTGATCAACCAGAACGTGAGGGGCCTGGTCGTCGCGCCACTCGACAGTGCCGCGATCGTGGCCGGGCTCAACCAGGCCGACCGCAAGGGCGTCCCGGTCGTGGCCGTGGACGTCGCCCCCGACAAGGGCAAGGTCGCGATGGTCGTCCGGGCCGACAACAAGGCCTATGGCGAGAAGGCCTGCGACTACCTCGGCAAGACCGTCAAGGAGGGCAAGGTCGTCCAGATCCAGGGCGACCTGGCCTCGGTGAACGGGCGGGAACGCTCCGAGGCGTTCCGGTCCTGTGTGAAGTCGAGGTTCCCCAAGCTCAAGGTGCTGGAGATCCCGGCCGAGTGGAAGTCGGAGAAGGCGGCGTCCGGGCTCGACAGCCTCCTGAACGCCAACCCCGATCTCAAGGGCGTCTACATGCAGGCCGGCGGCGTGTACCTGGCCCCGACCCTGCAGGTCCTCAAGAGCAAGAAGCTGCTCTTCAAGGCGGGCGATCCCAAACACATTGCGATCGTCTCCAATGACGGTATCCCGCAGGAGTTCGCCGCGATCCGCAGCGGCGAGATCGACGCGACCGTGTCACAGCCCGCGGACGCCTACGCCAAGTGGGGCATGTACTACATCAAGGCCGCGATGGAGGGGAAGACCTTCCAGCCCGGCAAGACCGACCATGGCAGCGAGATCGTCAAGTTGCCCAGCGGGATTCTGGAGGACCAGCTCCCGGCCCCGCTCGTCACCAAGGCCAACGTCGACGACCCGTCGCTGTGGGGGAACTCGGTGGGCAAATGATGGATGCGGACGGCGATGTCCCGCTCGCCGAAGCGATCGACGTGAGTAAGCGCTTCGGTTCGACCGTGGCGCTGGCGGACGCGCGCCTCCGGGTGATGCCGGGCGAGTCGCACGCCCTGGTGGGACGCAACGGTGCGGGCAAGTCGACCCTGGTCAACGTGCTCACGGGCATCTTCCCGCCGGACGGCGGCGAGGTGCTCTTCGACGGCGAGCCCGCGCCCTCGACCGGTGACCGCGACGCCTGGCGGTCGAAGGTGGCCTGCGTCTACCAGAAGTCGACGATCATCCCCGAGCTCACCGTCGCGGAGAACCTGTTCATCAACCGGCAGCCCGGCTCACGCGGCGTGATCGGCTGGAAGCGGATGCGCCGCGAGGCCGCCGACCTGCTCGCGGGCTGGGACGTCCAGGTCGACCCGGCGGCCGAGGCGGGGGGCCTCGACGTTCAGGACCGCCAGTTCGTCGAGATCGCCCGCGCGCTGTCCTTCGGGGCGCGGTTCATCATCCTGGACGAACCCACCGCCCATCTCGACAACGCCGAGATCGAGCGGCTGTTCACCCGGATGCGGTCGCTCCAGGAGGCGGGGGTGACGTTCCTGTTCATCTCCCACCACCTCCAGGAGGTCTACGAGGTCTGCCAGACGGTCACGGTCTTCCGCGACGCCCGCTGGATCACCACCGCGCCGGTGGGCGAGCTGGCCAAGGGCGCGCTGGTCGAGGCGATGACCGGGGAGGCCGCCGCCCTCGGCCGCAGCACCGGGAAGCGTGAGCCGGTCAGGTCCGAGGTCAGGCTGGAGGTCAAGGACCTGACGGACGGGGCGTTCACCGGAGTGAGTCTCAGCGTCCGGCGCGGTGAGGTCCTCGGGCTGGCGGGGTCCAGTTCCAGCGGCAAGATCGAGCTGGCGGAGACGCTGGTCGGGCTGCGGAAGCCGCGCGGCGGCGGTGCCCTGCTGGACGGCAGAGCGCTGCCGTTCGGCGACGTCCGGAAGGCGATCTCCGCCGGGATCGGATTCGTCCCGCGCGACCGGCACCGCGAAGGCCTCGTCCCCGAGCTGTCGGTCGGCGAGAACGCGACCATGACCATCGCCGGACGCCTCGGCCCCTACGGGATCATCGGCCCGAAGCGGCTGCGGGAGGCCGCGGCGGAGTCGATCTCCGGCCTCGACATCAAGACCCAGGGCCCCGACCAGCCGGTGACCGGGTTGTCCGGCGGCAACCAGCAGAAGGTCGTCATGGCCCGCGCGCTGGCCGTCGAGCCCCGGCTGCTGGTCCTGATCAACCCGACCGCCGGGGTCGACGTGAAGTCGAAGGAGTCCCTGCTCGGCGTGGTGGACGAGATCCGCAAGCGGGGCACTTCCGTGATCATCATCTCCGACGAGCTGGACGACCTCAGGCCCTGCGACCGGGTCCTGGTCCTCTTCCACGGGCGGGTGACCGCCGAACACGCAGTCGGCTGGAACGACCACGAGCTGGTCGCATCGATCGAAGGGGTCTCCCCATGACGCACACCGTGGCCAAACCCCGGGCCCGCACCGAGCCGTCGGCCGCGGCGGGCGCCGCGCTGCGCCGGATGCGCGAGTTCGCTCTGGTCCCGGCGCTGATCGCGCTGGTGGTGCTGGGGACGGTCGTCAACGACAGCTTCATGACCGAGCGCAACGTCATCAGCATTCTCGGCGCCTCGGCCGCGCTGGCCCTGGTGGTGCTGGCCGAATCGCTCATCCTGATCACCGGCAAGATCGACCTGTCGCTGGAGTCGACGGTCGGGATCGCGCCCGGTCTCGGCGCCCTGCTGGTGATCCCCGCGGCCTCGGCCGGATTCGGGACCGAGATCCCCGCCTTCGCCGGCATTCTCGCGATCTTCGTGGTGGGCGGCGTGATCGGGGCCTTCAACGGGTTCCTGTCGGTCAAGCTCAAGCTCAACTCCTTCATCGTGTCGCTGGCCATGCTGATCGTCCTGCGTGGTCTGCTGACCGGCGCGACCGAGGGCAAGACGCTGTTCGACATGCCCGAGCCGTTCTTCTCGATCGCGACCACCACGTTCCTGAAGCTGCCGATGTCGGTGTGGCTCGCGGTGGCCGCCTTCGGCGTCGCCGGATTCGTCCTGCGCTACCACCGGCTGGGGCGCGCGCTGTACGCGATCGGCGGAAACGCCGAGGCGGCCCGCGCGGCCGGCATCCGCGTCGAGCGTGTGACCTGGGCCGTCTATGTCATCGCCGGAGTCCTCGCGGCGGCCGCCGGGCTGTGTCTCACCGGGTACGTCGGCGCGATCAACGCCAACCAGGGCCAGAACATGATCTTCACGGTGATGGCCGCGGCCGTCATCGGCGGGATCTCGATGAACGGCGGCAAGGGCACCATGACCGGTGCCATCACCGGTGTGCTGCTGCTCGGCGTCGTCGACAACCTGCTCACCCTCGCCCAGGTCGCGTCCTTCTGGAAGCAGGCCATCTACGGCGGGATCATCCTGATCGCGCTGGTCATCTCGCGGGTGACGTCCGGGAAGGCCCAGGAGTGACGGCGAGGTGGGCGGCGGGAGCGCCATGTCAACGATGAAGGTGGCCGAGCGCCGTCGACTCGGCCACTCCAGCGTCCCGGTGACCGCGCTGTCGTTCGGCAGTGCGGCGGTCGGCGGGCTCTACGCCCCCGTGCCGCGGGAGCAGAGCACGGCGACCGTACGCCGCGCCCTCGAACTGGGGGTGCGGTACCTCGATACGGCGCCCCACTACGGCGCGGGCACGGCCGAACGCCGTCTCGGCGCCGTGCTCGCGGACGAGCCGCGCGCCTCGTTCACGATCTCGACCAAGGTCGGACGGCTGCTGCGGCCGCGCCGAGCCGGGGAGGCGCCGGACGACTCGGGGTTCCCGGCCGAGCCCGCGGTCAAGCGGGAGTGGGACTTCAGCGCCGACGGGATCCGGCGGTCACTGGAGTCGTCCCTGGAGCGGCTCGGTCTCGACCGGGTCGACATCGTCTTCCTGCACGACCCCGACGACCACGAGGACCAGGTGTACGCCGCCGCCTTTCCCGCTCTGGCGAATCTGCGGGACCAGGGCGTGGTCGGCGCCATCGGCGCCGGCATGAACCAGTCGCCCATGCTCGCCCGGTTCGTCCGGCGGCTCGACCTGGACGTGGTGCTGTGCGCCGGACGGTACACGCTGCTCGAACAGCCCGCGCTGGACGACCTGCTTCCGGCCTGCGCCGAACACGGCACCTCCGTGGTCGTCGGCGGGGTCTACAACTCGGGGCTGCTGGCCGGTGGAACGACGTACGACTATCGGTCCGCGCCTCCCGAACTGATGGAGCGGACCGCTCGGCTGCGCCAGGCCTGCCACGCGCACGGGGTGCCGCTGCGCGCCGCCGCCCTGCGGTTCCCGTTCGGGCATCCTTCCGTGGCGAGCGTCCTGACGGGCTGCCGGACGCCCGACGAGGCCGAGGACAACGCCGCGCTGTTCGAGCGGGACATCCCGGCGTCCCTGTGGAAGGACCTTCTCGCGGCGGGCCTGTTGCCCGCCGGCGCACCTCTACCGGCGTGATCGGAAGTGGCATGTTCGACGCTCATCACCATCTCTGGGACACCTCTGTCCGCGACTACGCGTGGATGAACGGCCCCTGGGCCGACCCGCTGCGCGGCCGGTTCGACCTTGCTCGCTACACCGGCGCGGCGAGGCCGGACGGTTCGATCGTCGTCCAGGCACTGCACAGCGCCGAGGAGACGCAGGAACTTCTGGCCGTCGCGGAGGGCCCCGGACCGGTCGCCGGCGTGGTCGGCTGGACCGACCTGACCGCACCGGACGTGCGGGACACGCTGCGGGGGATGCCTGAGACGCTCGTCGGGATCAGACACCAGGTGCAGGACGAGCCCGACCCGACCTGGCTGCTGCGTCCGGAGGTTCGGAAGGGGCTGGCGGCGGTGGGGGAGGCCGGGCTGGTCTACGACTTGCTGGTGACGCCCCGGCAGGCGGCTTCCGCGCTGGAGGCCGTCCGGTCGCTGCCCGGCGTGGCGTTCGTGCTCGACCACGCGGGCAAGCCCGGCATCGCCGGGAGAGCCTGGGAGCCGTGGGCCACGTGGATCGGCTCCCTGGCCGCGCTCCCGAACGTCACGGTGAAACTGTCCGGGCTGGTCACCGAAGCCGCATCGCGATGGAAACCGGAGGACGTCCTGCCGTACGCGCGGTACGTCCTCGACACCTTCGGTCCGGGTCGGGTCATGTACGGCTCGGACTGGCCGGTCTGCACGCTGGCCGCCTCCCACGACCAGGTCGCCGAGCTCGCCGGGGCCGCCGTCGCCGGGCTGACGCCAGGGGAGCGGGACGAGGTCTTCGGCGGCACGGCCCGCCGTGTCTACGGAGTCGGGGATTGACATGGCCGGGTTCGGGGTCGCGACCGCGGGCATGACCACTCCGCGTTGATAGGCAAGTCCGCCGCGTGACGGCCGCCTGAGGGGGCTTCACCTGGAGGGACGGCTCCGACTCGGACTCGAAGAGGGTAGTGATCATGGTCGAGCGAGACGCGTTGCCGGCTCCCGAACGGGGGCTGGTGCTGACACACTTCCTGACCGTGCGGGACGTGGCCCGGTCCCGCGCCTTCTACAGGGACGTCTTCGGCGGGGAGGTCGTCCTGGAGGAGAACCCCGCCATCATGAAGGTGGCCAACACCTGGATCATCATGAACCCCGGCGGGGGCCCGACCCCGGACAAACCTGACGTGACCCTGACGGCCCCGGAGCCCGGCGACCCCGTCTCGGCGTTCATGAACGTCCGCGTGGCCGACATCGCCGCGTTCCACGCCGAGGCCACCGCCCAGGGCGCCCGCTTCCTGACCGACCCGATCGACCGCAAGGCGGAGATCCGCTGCTACATGCGCGACCCGGACGGCCACCTCATCGAGATCGGCCAGGCCACCGGCATGCTCCACGGCGTCTACGCCGACCGCCCGGCGGGCGGGACCCGATGACCGGAGCCTGGACCGCCGTCCCGGAGCCATGACACCTCAGTCGAGGCCGGTGAGGGTGTGGTGGAGGGAGCGGAGGACGGTGGAGCGCCAGCCGCTGCCCATGCCGCGGAAGGCGTATGCGCCGACCGGGTCGTCCAGATCGAAGCCCGCGTGCTCGACGAAGATCCGGGTGCCACGCCCTTCGGGGACCAGCCGCCAGGTGACCGTCGTGTCGAGGCCACCGCCGCGCCAGCTGATGCGCAGCAGCCGGTGCTCCTCAAGGCCGAGGACCCGGCAGGCAATCGTCCCGTCGAAGCCGACGTTCGGAATCGGCTTGGTGGTGAAGGTGAAGCGGTGGCCGAGGACGGGCTTGAAGTCGTTCGGCATCAGCCAGCGGGCCAGCAGGTCCGGCTCGGTGAGCGCCCGCCACACCTTGGCCGGCGGATGCGGCAGGAACTCGTCCACCTCGATCGACGCGCGGTCTCCCATGTCCGGACGATCGGTCACAGGTCCTCCTCGTCCAGGAGTTCGCGCAGGCCGGCGAGCTTCTCCCGCCAGAACCGCTCGTACGGGGTGAGCCACTCCGACAGCTCCCGCAGCGGCGCGGGCTCCAGCCGGTAGACGCGCCGGCGGCCGCTGCGCTGCTCGCTGACCAGCCCGGCGTCCCGCAGGACCCGCAGGTGCTCCGACACGCTCGGGCGGCTCATCGCGAAGTGCGCGGCGAGGTCGTTCACCGGCCGTGGCCCGTCCAGCAGGAGGGTGGTGAGCTCCCGCCGGACGGGGCTGGCCAGCGCCGCGAAGACGTCCGCCGTCACCGCGCGGCCAGCACGATGCCGTTGCCGTCGGGGTCGGTGAGCGTGGCCTGCCGTCCCCAGGGCAGATCCTGCGGGCCCTCGACGTCCACCCCGGCGAGCCGCAGTTTCTCGCAGTCCCCGTCGAGGTCGGACGTCTCCAGAATCAGCCCGTGGACGCTCCCGGGCGGTACGCCGGGCAGGTGGTCCGCGAGCACCACGTTCGTCTCCGCGCCCTCGGGGGCCACCTCCAGCCAGCGGATGGGGCCCGCCGCCCGGTCCGTCACCACCTCGAAGCCGAGCTTGCCCGTGTAGAAGTCCTTGGCCGCGTCCTGGTCGGACACCGGCACGGTCAGCAGCCGCACACGCGTGATGTTCATGCGGCCGACGATACGTAGGGGATTTCCTACCTGTCAAGCGTAGGGAAACTCCTACATGTCACGTTCCGGGGCGCCGGGGCCGGGTTTAGGGGGCGGGCTCGGTGGCAGGCTGAGGGGATGCGTGCCGTCACCTATGACTCGTATGCCACTGACAACTCCCGCCTGAAGGCCGGGGACGTCCCGGATCCGAAGGTCGGCCCGGGGCAGGTGCTCATCGAAGTGCGCGCGGCCGGGGTCAACCCGGTGGACTGGAAGGTCATGGCCGGTGGCCTCGACGGCATGATGGACGCGGTGTTCCCCGTCATCCCCGGCTGGGACGTCGCCGGGGTGGTGCGGGCGGTCGGACCCGACACGCCGGAGTTCGCCCCGGGCGACGAGGTCATGTCCTACGCCCGCAAGGACGTCGTCGGCGCCGGGACGTTCGCGCAGTATGTCGCGGTCTCGGCGGCCCATGTGGCGCGCAGGCCCGAGTCGCTCGACTGGAACCAGGCCGCCGGGCTGCCGCTGGCGGGGATGACGGCGCAGCGTTCCCTGGACCGCCTGGAGGTCGGACCCGACGACGTCCTGCTCGTCCACGCGGCGTCCGGCGGGGTGGGGAGCTTCGCCGTCCAGATCGGACGGGACCGAGGCGCACGCGTCATCGGCACGGCGTCCGAGAAGAACCACGGCTACCTGCGCGAACTCGGTGCCGAACCGGTCGCCTACGGGGACGGGCTGGCGGATCGCGTCCGGGAACTGGTGCCCGGCGGACCGTCCGCGGTCGCCGACTTCGTGGGCGGCCAGCTGGACACGACCCTCGCCGTCCTGCGGCCCGGCGGACGGCACGTGTCCGTCGCCGACAACACCGTGGACCGGCACGGCGGCCACTGGATCTGGGTCCGGCCGGACGGCGCCAGGCTCGCCGCCCTCGCCGCCATGGCGGACCGGGGCGCGCTCACGGTCGAGGTCGCCGGTACATACTCGCTGGACGAGACGGGCGCCGCGTTCGACGCCAGCCGCGGCCACCACACCCGCGGCAAGCTGATCATCACCCCGTCATGAGATCGACTTGCGCGCCAGACCCGCCTGAGCGGCCCTCTCCCGACGCTCGGCCCCGGCCTGCTGCCGCGCCTTCTCATGGACGGACCAGTTCTCCGGCTGCACGCACATCAGCTCGCCCGTGTCCGGGACGAGGATCACCCCGCCGAAGGGGTCGTCGCCCGCGAACCACACCCCGCGGGCGATCTCCTTGGGCCACCGGGAGGAGCAGAGCGGTTCACGAGCCGACATCCGGGGGGACCCGTCCGTGCCCAGGGTCAGCGAGCGCCTCCCGGCGGAACGCAGATTGGACTTCTGCACCGGTGAGCGGAACTCGAAGTCGTACACCTTCAGCACCCGGCCGCATTTCCACATCCAGAAGATCTGGTTCAGCCAGAGTCTCGTCCCGAAAGCGACCGTCACAATTCCCACGCCGACGAACGGGTACAGGAACTTGACCTTCACCGCCAACGGCACGGCCACCAGCGTGGCGCCGACCAGCACGGCGAGCAGGTAGCGCAGCACCAACACCGAATAGTGATACCTCACCGGCCTCCGCCGGTTGCTGCCGTCCGTGGCGAAGGGGACGGCTCGCCGGAACGAGCGGTAGAAGTGCGACTGCAGGGTGATGATCGTGACGGTGACGAGCCCCAGCATGCCCGGTATCGCGAACCAGAAGAAGGTATCGCTGAGAAGGGTGAGCGCGAGCCCGTAGGACACCACGAAACTCCCGGCCGGCAAGGCGGCCCGCCTCAGCGGGCCGCGCTCGCCGCCTGTCCGTGGGTCGCCGCCGGTTCTGCCCGGTGCGATCGAGGGCTCCGTCATGAGTTCCGTCCCTTTTCGTCCGCCACGTCCGGAGATGATCGTGGTCGTCCAAGGTAAGGGCGGTGCGCCGGGGATCGCTACCCCCGGCCACCGGTTCACTCCGGTCAGCGACGCCCGGCGGCCCGGTCAGTCGACCGCGGCGCCGGCGGAGATGTTGACCTGGGTCGATGTGAGGCTGGCGGCGTGGTCGGACGCGAGGAACGCGGCGACCCGGCCGACATCGGTGAGCGTCGCGGCGCGCTTGAGGAGGGTGGCGTCCACCATCTGCTGCTTGACCGGGTCCATCTGCGGCCCGTCCGGCATGGACTCCGGGATGCCCCCGGTCCGCATCGACAGGACCCGGACCGAGTGCGGGCCCAGCTCGCACGCCCACTGGCGGCGCATCGCCTCGACCATGTCGCAGCCGATCTGCACGTTCCCGAGGCCGGGCATGCGGTGCCCGCCGTCGGAGCCGCCGAAGTGCAGGATCACACCGGAGCCCTGCCCGACCATGTGGCGGGCGGCGGCCTGCGTGGTCACCACGAACGAGCGGGCCATCTTCTCCAGGGACCGGGCGAAGTCCCCGGCCTTCATGTCGATCATGGGGCCGAACATCGTGTCGTGGGAGATGACGTTGACCGCGATGTCGACGCTTCCGGCGGTCTCCGCGACGGAGTCGACCCAGCCGTTGACGGCGTCCTCGTCCAGGGCGTCCACGCGGGCCGTCTCGGCGAGGCCGCCGGTGCTCCGGATGTCCTCGGCGACGGCGTCGAGCGTCGCGGGGGTGCGGCCGGCGAGGAACACGCGCGCGCCCTCCGCGGCGAAGCCGCGTGCCATGGCTCCGCCGATCGCCCCGCCGCCGCCGAAGATGATCGCGGTCTTGTTGTCGAGCAGCATTCCGTTCTCCGTTCGTCCAGGATCATGTGCGTCCGACGCTAGGCGCGTCGCCGGACGGCCCGCATCGGTCAGCGGACGGGCATTGAAAGATGCTGGTCAAGGAGACGTGCGCGCCCCGGGACGGCTTCCGGCCCGGCCGCGTCGCGCGGGCGGGGCCGTACGGCTAAGTCATGTGTCCGATACGAGGCGGGCCAGTTCCATGCGGCGGGTGACACCGATCTTCGGATACGCCTTGTAGAGGTGATGCCCGACGGTGCGGGGGCTCAGGTAGAGCTGCGCGCCGATCTCACGGTTGCTGAGCCCGGCGGCGGCGAGCCGCACGACCTGCAGCTCCTGCGGTGTCAGCCGCTTCAGCGGGTCGCCGTCCAGGGCCCCGGCCGCCGGACGGTCGCCGAGAACCTCCAGCTCGGAGCGCGCACGCCCGGCCCAGCACGCGGCGCCGAGCCGGGCGAAGACCTCCAGGGCGGCGGTCAGCTCGGTCCGGGCTTCGGTGCGGCGGCGCCGCCGGCGCAGCCATTCGCCGTGGAGCAGCCGGGTTCTCGCGGCGTCGTAGGCGTGGTCGCCGTGCAGCTCCAGCGCCCGGCGGTAGTGCTCGTCCGCCTCGTCGCCATCGGCGAGGAGGGCGCGGCACCGCGACATCAGGGCGCCGCAGGACGTGGCCGCCGCCCACGCCTCGAACGCGGGAAGGTGGGCACGGGCGAGATCCGGGCGGCCGGCCCGCACCGCGGCCTCCACGTGGTCCGGGACGGCGCGGATCAGCACGTCGTGCCGGGCGGGTCCGGAGCACACCGCCTCAAGCCGCTCCAAGGCGGCATCGGCGTGCCCCCCGGCGAGATCGAGCAGGCCGAGCCCCCAGGACGCCAGCGCGGTGTTGGTCGGATGCAGGTCGGCGTGCTTGAGGACGTCGGGCGCCATGGCCCGGCTGCGCTCCGCGTCCCCCTCCAGCCGGACCACGATGCACTTCAGTGCGGTCACCTGCATGTCCATGCCGATGTCGGTGGCCAGGGACACGCCCTCCGCCGCGGCCGCGTCCGCGCCGCGCAGGTCGCCGAGCAGGAGCCGTCCGATCGCCAGCGCCTCCAGGATGTAGGGGAGCCAGCCGAGCGCCCCTTGGGCTCTCAGTTCTCCAGCCATGCGCTCCAGCAGCTCGATCGCGGCGCGGTCGTCCGCCACGAGAAGCCCCATGAAACCGCCGATGACGCACTCGACGACGTCCTCCACGCCGCCGCTCCGAGCGGACTCGAACAGCGCGCGCATCGCGGGAACGGCCTCGGCCGCGCCGTCCGGCAGCCGCCCGTAGGCGATCAGGGCGGCGGCGACCAGCGCCTTCGCCGAACCCGCGGGCAGTTTCACCTCCCGCAGCAGTTCGACGCTCCGCCGCACCAGATCATGCGCGCCGGCGTCCCTTGCGGACCAGACCGCCTCCGTCAGCATGGCCACCGCCTGCTCGGGGTCGCTCCCCGCGATGAGCGCCGCCCCCTGTAACGCGAGCGCCGCGTCGGCGGCGGGCGAGACGCGCTCGTAGGCGACCTGGGCGCGGATGAAGGTGGCCTCGGCGACGACGCCGTCCTGCCCGGTGAGCTGCTCGGCCTCGGCGGCGAGACGGGTGGCCTGGTCGGGCCGGCCTGCGTCGTAGCAGGCCCGCGCGGCGTGGACGAGCCGGCGCGCCTTGCCCTCCGGTTCGGTGCTGAGCCGCGCGGCGCGCTCGTACGCGGCGGCGACGGCGGCCGTTCCGCCGCGCCGCTCGGCGCGGTCCGCGACCCGCTCCAGTTCGGCGGCGACGCTCTCGTCCGGGCCGGTGGCGGCCGCCGCCAGGTGCCAGGCGCGCCGGTCGGCGTGTTCGTCGCCGCCGAGGACCCTGGCCAGCGCGCCATGCACGGCGATCCGCCGGTGGTGGGCGGCGTCCTGGTAGGTGACGGCGCGGATGAGCGGATGCCGGAACCGCACCTCCTCGCCGTCCAGGACCACGAGCCCGGCTTCCTCGGCGGGACCGAGGTCGGCCGGTCCGAGACCGAGCGCCTCCCCGGCGCGCAGGACGACGCCAAGGTCGGCGGTGCCGTCGGCGGCGACCACCAGGAGCAGCCGGCGGGTGGCGTCCGGCAGCTCGGCGAGCCGGCGCCGGAAGGTCTCCTGGACCCTGCCCCCGACCGGCAGCGGGCCGGCCTGGCGGGCGGGCCGGGACCGGAGCGCGTTCGCCAGCTCGATGAGCGCGAGCGGGTTGCCGGCCGCCTCGTCCAGCAACCGTTCCCGCACCGGGACGGTCAGCCCCGGCGCGTGCGCCGTCACGAGATCGCGGGCGGCGCCGCGGTCCAGGCCCGTCAGCCGCAGCACGTCGAGGCCGCGGTCGGGGAACGGGCGGACGCCGTCCCGGACCGTGAAGATCATGGCGATCGGGTCGGCGCCGAGCCGGCGGGCGGCGAACAGCAGCGCGTCCAGCGAGGCGCTGTCGAGCCACTGCGCGTCGTCCACCAGGCATGCCAGCGGCCGGTCGGCGGCCAGCTCGGACAGCAGGGTGAGGGTGGCGGCGCCGATCAGGAAGCGGTCGCCGGCCGGCCCGGCGGCCAGACCGAACGCCGACCGCAGCGCCGCCGCCTGCCGCTCGGGCAGCGCCTCGAACCGGTCGCGGTACGGATGCAGCATGAGGTGCAGCCCGCCGAACGCCAGCTCGCTCTCCGACTCGACGCCGGTGCCGCGGATGACCTGCATGTCCTCGGCGTCCGCCGTGATCCGACCGAGCAGCGCGGTCTTGCCGATCCCCGCCTCGCCCCGGACCACCATCGTCCTGCTGCGCCCGGAACGAGCGTCCCCGAGAACCCCGGCGACACGCTCCCACTCGCGCTCCCGCCCCATGAACACGCCGAAAACCCTACAAGCCGCACCGACTTCGAGGGTTGACATCCGGCGCGGTCTACGGAACGGTCACCGATTGGTGGTGACCGCAAGGAGTCACCATGAAGCCAACGGAAAGGAATCACGGATCATGGCAACCGAGGATCCGACCCACTACTGGCAAGGGGACATCGGCGAACACTCCGATGTGACGGCCGCCGCGGCAGCGATCAGGCATGCCCAGGACCAGGAAAAGGTCCCGGGCGGGGTCGTCAACGTCGACCTGGGTGACGGGAAGTCAGTCACCACGTCGATCCACGACACCCCTGAGTCACTCGCACAGCGAGTGAGGGACGAGCGCTCCGGCAGCTAGTTCCCAGCACCTGACGTCCCGGTCGTGAAGGGCTCTGCGCCTTCGCGACCGGGGCGTTCTGCCGTGGAGTCAAGGTTCCTGGGTGTGGCAGGCGTCCAGGAGGGGGGGCCAGGCGTCGCGTGGAAGCGGCCGGGCGGACGGCGAGGTAGGTCTGCAGGGCGGGTTCGGGCGGGGCGAAAGGGCGGAAGACGGTGCGGGTGGTGGGCAGGGTCGCGGCTTTGGAGGCGTAGAAGACGCTCCAGGTGGGCTTGCCGCTGCCGATGGTCGCGAGGGTGTCCTGGTCGGTGGTGAAGGCGGGGCCCATGACGGGCTCGAACCCCGCGGCCTGGCAGGTGTGGGTGATCAGATCGACCAGATGCGGGTTGGCCCTGCGAGGCGCGATGCGGAGCGGCAGGGTGGCCAAGTCCGCGATGTCGATGCGCTCGCGTGCGGCCAGCGGGTGCGATGCGGGCAATGCCACGACCAGCTCATCCCGCCATACCGGAATGAGTTCGAGTTCCGGGCTCTGGCCGTCCCCGCGGACGAAGGCGGCGTCCAGGTCGCCGTCGCGTACCCGCTTCAGCCGGAGCGCGGCCGGAGCGCTCTCTAGCTCCACATTGATCTCCGGCGCCCGTTCCGCCAGGTCCGCCAGCAGGCGCTCCAGCCGCGCGCCGAGACCGGCGCTGGTGCCGAGGCGCAGCGTCGCCACCTGGTCGGAGCGGAACTCCGCCATCGCTTCCAGCGCCGCTTCCTCGGCCGCCGCGATGGCCCTGGCACGTGGCAGGAACGCCTGCCCTGCGGCGGTCAGCGTCACGGTGCGGGTCGTCCGGTCGAAAAGGGGCAGGCCGAACTCGCGTTCCAGCCTGCGGACCTGCTGGCTGACGGTCGGCTGGACGATGCGCAGCCGCTCGGCGGCCCGTCCGAAGTGCAGCTCCTCGGCGACCGCCAGGAAGTACCTGAGCTGCCGCAGCTCCATCCCGCGCTCCTCCGCTCATCACGATCCGTGATGAGTCTATGAGCGTAGTGCGCCTTGGTCGTCGCAGCTCAAAACGGTGGACTGGTCCTACACCCCGGCGCGAGCCGTAAGGCAATGGATAAGGAGGCAGTCATGCCCGCAGTGACCGTCCAGCAGGGCCCCCGCGACGTCGAACTCAAGCGTGAGCTGATCAAGAAGATCACCGACGCTTTCGTCGAGACCTACCGGATCCCGGCCGAGACCGTGATGGTCTTCATCGAGGAGACCCCCACCGACAGCTTCGGCGTCGCAGGCAAACTCGCCGCCGACTAGAACACCACGCCGGTTGGCTGGGTCGGGCACATGATTCGGTCCCATGCGTCGCCAGCGGAAAATGCGAGAGCGCGGCCGGTGGCCGCGCTCTCTTACTCGGAGCCGTCCAGATCTGGCTAGCTGATCTGGTCGACCAGGTTGGTCAGTTCGCTCAGGGTCTGCTCCCAGCGCGGGTCACCCAGGGGCGAAGGGCTCCCGTTCCCCCAGCCGATCGAGTTCCACTGGTCGCGGAAGATCGCGAGAGCCAGCGCCAGGTCCCGATCGCTGAGCCGGGCGAGCTTGGTGCCGTCATCCGACCGCACCGCGTCCACGACCTTGCGCTGCAGGTCGAGCTTCTCGGTGATCGGTTCGGCCATCTGGCCGAGCACCTCCACCATGCGGTCCCGCGTTTCGGAGCTGTACTCGGGGTCCACGGCCTCGGGGTCCGTCACCACCTGCCAGACCTCCCGCAGAGCGTTGTCGGTCGTCCGCAGGTCGTCGGGCGTAATGTTCGTGCTCATGAGTTGTTGGGTGCTGTTGACTTCAGCACCTCTACCTCCGCGCACGACCGCCCCGAACACTTTCTTGATGTCAACTTGCGGTTGTCAGGTCGCCGAAGCGGGCGGCTTCGTCATCACCAAGGCGGCACGACGGACCTCATGGCCTGCGGCCCGCAGGGTCAACCGCGGCCACACCTCGAAAACGCTCGACGTGCGGATCGCGTCGCAGTTCCCGTTGGACGAAATGGCCGAGGCACACTGCCTCCCAGAGCCTGGCGTACTCTGCCGTCTCGTCGTGCTGCCGTGAGAGAGGTTCCAATGGGCATCGACGCGTCCGTGCGCTGCACGTGTTACGAGGACGGCAAGGCGGCACCGCCGCCGGTGCCGGTGCGCGTCGACGAGCACGACGAGATTCGCGCGGTCGATCCCGCTGACTCCGGGGCCTTGCTGGGCTGGCGGCGCTCCGCGTGCGAGCACCCGTGGATGGAAGCCGTCGAGCTGAGCCTCGGCTGGGCGTGGGTTCGCTCGTTCAGGGACGCCCTCGAGGACGCCGGCGGCACCGGACAGTACCCGATCCTGCTCGCCAACCTCCCGGAGTGGAACGGCGCGTTCTACGTGTCGCCGGCGGAGAGTGCTGCGGCACTCGACGAGCTCCGCCGTTTCATCGAGTCCGTTGAGGCGGTCGACGAGGACCGGCTGGTGACGGGCGACGGCGCGGAGGTGGGCTGGAAGACTGTCCGCGGCCGCCCGGAGTGGTGGCAGACCGCGGCACCGAATCTGCTCGGCCTGACCGGCAGGGGCAGCCTCGCTCTGTGGCCCGGCGCCGACCTTGGGGTGCGGCCGGTGTTCGAGGCCGCCCGTGTGGAGCAACGCGTCCTCGATCGGGACATGGACGGGAAGGCCGAGACCGTCGAGCTCGTCGACGTCGACACCGGCGCGACCCGCCAGATCAGGTACGGCATCGCCGTCGACGGCGACCACCCGGTCCGCCTCGAGGTCCGCACCCGCCGCATCGGCGCGCACGAAGCCCACCCGCAGGTCCGGATGTTCGAGGACCTGTTCAACGCCTCCGTCCGCATCGGTCACCACGCGGAACTCGGCTAGCGTTTCCTGTAGGTCATCAGAGCCAGAGAATGATGACGGCGATGGCGAGTTCGGCCGGCAGCCCACTGCGCCCTCATCACCTCCGGCGCCAAATTCAACCCCACCAACGATTTCACCGGCCCGTCAGTACACAACAGCGCATCCGTCAACTCGAACAACGCATCCGCCCGAGCGGTCAGACAGCGGTGCAACTCCCGCCGGAAACCCGCCAGCTCCCCGGCCGCGTCCACCGGACACACGTCATGCACACTGTTCAACGAGATGGCCCTTGGAATCGACCAAGAGCTGTTTCCATGGCCAACAAGGGGTCACCACCGACCACCATGGGTTAACAACAAGCTAAGAGCGCGGTCCCCAGCGACGCCCTAATCCTGGTCTCAGGTTGATCGGGGACAATGAGCGGCAAAAGCATCGACTGGAAGGGGGCGGGCCGGCGTGCGGATCATGATCGCGGATGATGAGAGGGCCATCCGTGAGTCGCTGGAGCGGGTGCTTCAGGTCGAGGGTTACGACACCAGCACCGTCGCCAACGGTCTCGCCGTGCTCGACGGGGTCGGTGGGGCCGGCGGTGACACGCTGGATCTGCTGATCCTCGACGTGATGATGCCCCGCCTCGGCGGGTTGGAGACCTGCCGGCGGTTGCGGGCCGCGGGTCGGGATCTGCCGGTGCTGATGCTGACCGCCCGTGACCAGGTCTCCGACCGGGTCACGGGGCTGGACGCGGGCGCCGACGACTACCTGCCCAAGCCGTTCGCCACCGAGGAGTTGCTGGCCCGGGTGCGGGCCCTGCTGCGCCGGCGCACGCCGACCGACGGGGAGTCGCAGATCCTGTCGTTCGCCGACGTCCGCCTCGATCCCGACAGGTTCGAGGCGTGGCGTGGCGGGCGGCCGCTGCGCCTGACCCAGACCGAGTTCTCCCTCCTGCAGGTCCTCGTGCGCAACGCGACCCGGGTCTTGACCCACGACGCGCTGTTCGAGGCGATCTGGGGCTTCGACATGAGCGCCACCGCCAACAACCTTCAGGTATACGTGAGCTACCTGCGCCGCAAGATGGAGGCCGAGGGTGAGCCGCGATTGATCCACACGCTACGCGGCCTGGGATACACGTTGCGGGAGACTCCTCCGTGAGCAGGCCCGCCGGCAGGGAACCGCGCCGGCTGACCCGATGGTGGCGCCGGCGGTCCCTGCGGACCAGAATGACGGTGATCGCGGCGACGGCCATCGCGGTCAACGTGTTCGTGGCCTTCCAGATGGCCAGCGAGCTACTGGGCTGGGAGTTGCAGAACACCGCCAAGAATCAGCTACGCGCCGACTCCCGCGTCCTGGCGACGAACGCGCAGCGCGCCGGTCTGGCGCAGGTCCAGCTACCGCCGTATCCCGGATCCGGTCGGCTGGTGCGGGTCATCCTGCGCGACGGCTCGACCCGGACGCCGGCCGGCCAACCCGCGCTGCCCCCCGTCAGCGAGCACGCCGGGCGCGTGGCGCGTGGCGCGTCGGCCGACCTGATGGAGTCGAACGACAGCGACGAGGACGGCTACCTCATCTACACGCTTCGGGCGGGCGACGGCGCGGTCCAGGTGGCCCGCGTCGCCGACGACAGCCCGATCAACCGGTTCGGGTTGGGCATGCTGCTGCTCGGGCTGCTCTGCGTGCTCGGCGGCGCCCTTGTCGGACGGACCGTGGCGCGGACCGGGCTGGCACCGATCGACCGGCTGACCGCCGCCGCGGTACGTGTCGCGAACACCCGGGATCTCGACGCCGACATCCCGGATGAGGGCGGTGGGGAGATCCGGCGGCTGATCCAGTCGATCAACGACATGCTCGCGGCGCTCCGGGACTCCCGGCGCGCCCAGCGGCTGCTCGCCGAGGACGCCGCCCACGAGCTCAAGACCCCGCTCACCAGCCTGCGCCTCAACGTCGAGCTGCTGATCCGGCTCGATCGGCGCGGCACCCTGGACAGCGCACTGCCGGCGGAGAGCCGGACCCGGCTGCTCAACGATCTCGGCGCCCAGGTGGCCGAGTTGAGCACCCTTGCCGCCGAGCTGACCGACCTGGCGCGCGGTGACGTCAGCGACGAGAACACCGAGCTGCTCGACCTCGCCGACGTGGCGGTGGCCGCCGCGACCCGGGCGCGTTCCCGCGTGCCCGACATCGAGGTCGCGCTCGACGTGACCTCCGTGTGGGTGAGCGGGCGTCCCGCTGCGCTCCAGCGGGCGGTGCTCAACCTCATCGACAACGCCGGCAAGTGGTCCCCCGCGGACCAGCCGGTCCAGGTCCGGCTCCGTGCCGAGGGCGCGTCGGCGGTGCTCGAGGTCGACGACGCCGGGCCGGGCATCGACGCCGCCGACGTACCGCGGGTGTTCGACCGGTTCTACCGTGCCGACAGCGCCCGGGCGTTGCCGGGATCCGGTCTGGGGCTGTCGATCGTGCAGCGGGTCGTCGACGCCCACGGCGGCCGGGCCACCGTCGCCCGCTCCGCACGCGGTGGCGCGCTGCTTCGGGTCGACCTTCCGGCCGCGGCCCCGCCCGCCCCGATCGCGCGGCTCACCGCCGGGGAGGACACCGCACCGCGGTGACCCGCCCCGGCGGCGCGGCGCAGGACAAGGGACGGCGGCCCTCGGGCATGGCCCCGCGCGGCTCACCGTCGGGGCAGGACACCGCGATGCGCCGACCCCAGCCCCGGCCGCACGGCGCAGGACCAAGGGGCGGTGACCGTCGGGCCCATGAAAAGATCCGGGACGGGCCTGGGCCCCGTCCCGGATCTCGTTCGTGCCGCCGCGCTCACCGTTGCAGCGTGGGCTCCTCGTCGTCGGCGAGCGGCTGTTGACCGTCCGGCGGCTCCGCCGCTGGACGGGACAGCCGGCTCGGCCACCAGATCCGCCGGCCGATCAGCAGGGTGAGGGCGGGCACCAGGACCGACCGCACCAGCAGGGCGTCGAGCAGCACGCCGAAGGCGACCAGGAACCCGACCTCGATCAGCATCACCAGCGGAAGTGTGGCGAGGACCGCGAACGTGGCGGCCAGGACCAGGCCGGCCGAGGTGATGACGCCACCGGTGGCGGAGAGGGCTTTGAGCATGCCCTCTCTGGTGCCGAGGCGCACGGTCTCCTCCCGGGCCCGGCTGGCCAGGAAGATGTTGTAGTCGACGCCGAGCGCCACCAGGAACAGGAACGCCAGCAGCGGCACCGAATAGTCGACGCCCTTGAACCCGAGGATCGTGTCGAAGACGAACACGCTGCCGCCGAAGGCCGCGGCGAATGAGACGATCACGGTGGCCATCAGGACCAGCGGGGCCACGATCGCTCGGAGCAGCAGCCCGAGGACGATCAGGACGACGGCGAGCACCAGCGGGATCACCAGCTTCTCGTCGCGGCTGGTGGTCACCTCGGTGTCGAGGTTCTCCGCGCTCGGCCCGCCGACGATCGCCTCCGCCCCGCTCACCGGGTGCACGGCGGTGCGCACCCGCTTGATCGTGTCGTACTCTGCGACGGTGTCCGGCGCGTCCGTCGGGAACACGGAGATGTCGGCCCAGCCACCGCTGGTCTGGCCCGGGATGGCCAGGGCCACACCGCGAGTGCCCTTGACGATGTCGAGCACCCGCTCCTGGTACGCCGGCCGCGTGAAGATCGTCATCGGCTGGCCGCCGAGCTCCGGAAAGTGCTGGCGGAGAACGGTGAAGCCGGTGACCGACTCCGGTGCGGACAGGAACTGGTCCTGCTCCCGCAGGGGGCCGGTGTTGCCCGCCAGCCCGAGGGCGAGCACGCCGAGGACTCCGAGCGAGCCGAGCGTCGCCACCCACCGGCGGCGGCTGATGGCGGCGCCAAGCCGTCCCCACGGCCCCGGCTTCTCCTCCATGGCCGTGCTGAACCGCGGGATGGCCGGCCAGAAGATCCGCCTGCCGAGCACCACGAGCACCGCCGGGAACAGCGTCAGCATGGCCACCAGCGCGCACAGGATGCCGGCCGCGCCGATCGGGCCCAACCCGCTGGTGCTGTTCAGGTCGGCGGCGAGCAGGCAGAGCAGGCCGGCGATCACGGTGGCCGCGGACGCGACGATGGCCGGCGCCGCGCCGCGTAGCGCGTAGACCATCGCGACCCGGACGTTCTCGTGGTGGTGCAGTGCCTCCCGATATCGAGCGATGAGCAACAGCGCGTAGTCCGTGCCGACGCCGAACACCAGGATCGTCAGCAGCGCCGAGTTCTGGTCGTTGACCACGATGCCGAAGCCCTTGACGAGCAGGTAGACGGTCGCCATCGCGGTCAGTGCGGCCGCGCCCACGGCCACGAGCGGGATGAACCACAACACCGGGCTGCGGTAGGTGAGGATGAGCAGGAGCGTGACGACGAGGACGGTGGTGAGCAAGACCTGCAAGTCGATGCCGTCGAAGACGGCGTCCATGTCGCCGTCGACCGCGGCCGGGCCGGTCACCTCGAGTTCCAGGCCGGCGGGGCGGTCCTTCGCGGCGTCACGCAACGGGCCGACGATGGCCTCCGGTGCGCCGTAGGTCGTGCTCACCTCGAGGGTGAACATCATCGCCTTGCCGTCGGTGGAGGGTCTCGTCGGTGGGCCCTCGTCGTCGCCGCCGGCCGGGGCCGCCACCTTCGGCGGGTACCGCTTGGCAAGGGTGTTGTAGTGGCGCTCGACCGTCGCGCGGTCCGCGTCGGTCATGCCGCCGGCGCGGTGGTACACGAAGACGAACGTGTTGTCGTCACCGTCGGGGAGACTGTCCTCCAGTACCGCGACCTTGGTGGACTCGGCGCTGGCCGGCAGGGTGTCCGCGGCGCTGTCGGTGGTGACCGAACTCAACTTTCCGCTCAGCGGCACCATGAACGCGGCCAGCACCACCCACAAGCCAATCACCAACCACGGCACCCACCGGCCTGCCAACCGACCGGCCGGCGCTTCCCCGGACGGCGCTGCGTTGACTGCCATCACTAGCCTCCTACATACGGGTTACATCGCCTATCTGATGGCTACTTCCTAACGAGCGAACCTGAGACAACCGTTAGAGCCTGTGAAGTAACCGCGACGGTGATCCGCCGGTGTTGGAAGGCACTTTGATCCGCCGGTCCCGGACGCCCACCCGGCTCGAAGAACGTCGGCCCGCCAACCGCTACGACGTCGGCAAAACCACCAAACGGGGCACCACGCTTCAAAAACGCAAGAAACACTCAGGTTAAAGAACAAGCTAAGTGCGTGTTTGAGAAGGATCTCGTTATAGGTGTTCGAGGGGGCGTCGGGCTCGGCGGACGGCGGGCCGTCGCCACGTGCCAGGTACAGGGGGCCGTGCCGCCGAGGATCTCTCTTGGCCCGATCAACCACAGGATCCGCGGAAGCCGCTCGCAACGTGTCGCGATACTAGCCAGGTACCTTCGCCGCGCACGCCCATGCCTGTGGCGGATGAGAAGGGGCTCGCACGACAAGGAAGGGCGGGACGGATCGTTGTGATCCGTCCCGCCCTCGGCTGGCTCCCCGGCGCCGTCAGTGACGCTGGGAGGAGTTCATCGACCAGGACCGAGCCGCGAGGCCCGGTCGGGCCAGTGACTGTTCCCCTGTGCTCCGACGAACAGGTAGCCGGATACCGAGGTGTCGCTCCGCGGGCCATTCCCGCCGATGCCGGTCTTCGTGAGATCCCCGTCGACCGTTTCCATCAGCCGCTGGAAACTCTCCAGCGCGGTGTCCTTGGAGCCGGAGAGATGGACCACGGCCGCGAATTCGGAAGCGACCGGCCGGTAGATGGTCTTGCTCAAGACTGCCGGCTCGACCTTGTCGATCGCGGTGGTCAGCATGTACTTCTCGATCGCCATGAACTGGGGATCGGCTTCGGGGCTGCCGGGGCAGCTGGATGCCTGGAGGCGATGGACGTCGACCCAGATGACGGCGTAGACGTCTTCCGACTTCCTCCGGGCTTCCAGGGCCTGCGTCAGGGCATCGGTGCCGGGCAGGTTCGCCAGCATCTTCGCCTTCTGCGCGCAGACCTCGGCGTAGGTCGGCTGCCGGCCGTCGGTCTTTCCGAGACCGCAGCCGCTTGCGAGCAGTGCCAGCAGCGCCAGGAACAGCGCGATGGTCCCGCGTCGTTTGGTAGACACGTTGGGTCCTCCGAGTTTTCTTTGCGGACCGCTCTTCTGGCGGTCGTTCTCAGAGGACCGTCGCTGGTCGGCGCCGATCGGCAATGCGCCGCCCGAGCGGCTTGCCGGTCAGGCGGGAGTGCTGACAGTGGATACATGTCTACTTCCGTGCAGCTCATCGACCTCATCGTCATCGGCGACCATGCGATGAAGGTGCTGAGCGAGCGGCCGCCGGACTCGGTCTGAGCGGCGCTGGTGGTGCCGCTGCTGCCACCGGCCGGCGGCGGAGGCCGCCCGGAGATGCACCCGCGTCGTGACATCGCGGACGCGGTGCTGTACGTGGTGCGCACCGGCTGCGCATGGCGGTGGCTGCCCTGTGCTGGGACTTCGTGCGGTGGGAGAAGCAGCGGGCCACGCTGCGGATGCTCGATGTCCGGGCAAGAAGGTGGGGACGCAAGCGGTTCATCCAAGCCCGACGCCCCCTCGAACACCTACAACGAGATCCTTCTCAACGCGTACTAAGGAAACCTCGTGGACGGCTTTGGCCGAGCCTTCTGCCGGGGGCGCTAGGGCTTGAGGTCGTTGAGGATGGCGCGGAAGGCACTGGGGGTGAAGTGGAGTTGGGGGCCGCTGGGGTCTTTGGAGTCGCGGACGGCAACGGTTTCGGGGAACCGTGCCAGCTCCACGCATGCGCCACCCTGGCCGTCGCTTCGACTAGCCTTCCGCCACCTGATCATGTCCATCGAACAACCGCCTTCCGTAGGGACTCGCGGGAGTCGTCCACGCTCAGGACGCGCGCCTGCAACGCCGAGAAAGCGCCGACAATGTGCAAGATATCCTCTCGGTCGTTCGTTGTGAGCCCGCCCCTGGCGGCAGGCATGTGGAGCAACTCATCGCCGCTCGGCTGGGTGGCGAGGTTGAAGGGTCCCTCAAGACCCAGGTAGTAGCCGGTAGGGGCGACCTGGAGGGTGACGTTGCTCCACTCTGAGGCGGCCAGGAGATACTCGCACTGTTCCCGCATGACTTCGGCGCTGCCCATGCAGGTCCAGAGGACGTGTTCGAGCAGGACGATGCTGAGCATCGGTGGGTTCTCGCGCTTGAGTACCTCCTGGCGGCGGAGCCGGGCCTCGGCGGCGGCATCGTCCGCGAGAAGGGCGCGGACGTAGGCCGGGGTCTGGAAGAGGCCGTAGACGAACATCGTCTCGAAGGCGCGAAGTAAGGACGCGGTGCCCTCGGCCAGGGGGTAGTCGGCGAACCAGGGTGGGTAGCGGCTGGACTTGAGGAGATCGTCCCAGGCGTCCACCATGTCGCTTCCGCCTTGGAGGGCCTTGTCGAGTTCGGTCGCGAACTCCCTGGTGCAGCGGGTGGCGCCGTTCTCCACTTGGCCGATGTAACTGCGGCTCACCGGTATCCGGTTTGCCAGTTCGAGTCGGGAAAGTCCGGCATCTTCGCGGAGCCGAGCCAGCTCGATGCCGAAGGCGATCGTCTGTGGGGTGGGCTTTCTCGACCGCATGGGCGTTCACCTTTCGGAAAATGCCTGCAAGCAGACGCAAGCACTCGTGCTGCGTTGCCACGCTTTGCTGTCCATATTACTCGACGTGGTCGACCTTTTGCGTTAAGTCACGACGAAACGCGGAGGTGATCGGATGGACGAGCCGGCGACGATTGTGATCAAGGCGGATGTGAGAGCGATCCGGGAGGCGCGGGATTTCGTCGGGCTCGTGTTCGGGGCGTGGGGGCTCGACGATTACGTTGCCCGGACGGTCGTCAGCGAACTGGCGGCGAACGCGATCGTGCACGGGTCGGGTGACGGCGACCTGGTGGTCGTGCGGGCCTACCGGAGGGAGAACGGCCTTCCCGTGGTGGAGGTGTGGGATCGCTCCGATGCGGTGCCGGTGGTCTGCCCCGTGAACCACGCGGCTGAGAGCGGGCGAGGGCTGCTGCTCATGGAGGCACTCGTCCGCCGGTGGGGGACCCGGCCGCTGAGCGAGGGCGGGAAGGCCGTCTGGGCCGAGATCGAGCCCGTGCTCCCGTGAGGTGGCCGCCGCTGTACGTCCGGGCTGAAATTCGCGAGAATCCTTGGCCGGGATCGTTCCGCCCGGAAAGGACGGCACCGGATGACGGACTGGGCCACCGCTTTGATCCCGGTCGGCAGCCTGCTGGCGGGGTCGGCTCTGACGATGTGGGGCCAGGCGCTCACCGACCGCCGGGTGCTGTCCCGTGAGCGGGCAGCCCGGCAGGAGCAGTTCACCGTCACGCGGTACGAGCTCGACCGCGCGACCCTGACGGAGCTTCAGCAGATCGTCCTCGATCTGCATGAGGCGGTCGTGGCGACCACCCGGCCGTGGAAGGACGGGCACTACGAGGCCGCCACGATGCGCCTCCTCAACCAGGCGACCCGGCTCACCGCGCGCTGCCTGAGCGACGGGGTCCGATCCGCGATGGACGATTACCAGGCCGCGGCGTACAAGTTCTTCGATCAGCCGACTGGGCGGGAACGGCGCCTCGCATTGCAGACTCGCTACTACCAGGCTCAAGAGGCCATGGGGGAGGCGCTCCGCCACAGCCCCTTCGAGCGGCCGGATGGCTGAACACCGGCGCGGCCAGGCCGGGCGCCCCCGCGCGGTCAGCGGGCCAGGCCGTGGTGGTGTGTCCAGGTGTTCAGGAGGCGCTTGGCGGAGCCGCCGATCGGGCCCACCGCGTCCGCGAGGGTCGCCTGGTCGGGGAGATGAGCGCCTGCGATGGCCGTCACCGCGTCTGCGGCGTCGTCGATTGTGGACGAGCAGACCGAGAGCAGGTAGTCGGGCACGCTCAGGGCCGGGTCGACGCATCCGACCACCGGGGTTCCGACTGCGGCGACTAGCGGGAACACCGTGCCCGGGATGCCGATCGCGGCCTCCGCGCGTGCCGACGCCTGGACGGACGGTACGTCGCTGATCTCGTACTGCTCCCACAGCTTGCGGTCCTCGCGCGGGTGCAGCCCGACCAGGATCCGCCGGCCCGATTCGTGGAGGGCCTTCGCCGCCGCGAGCAGCAGCTCGGTCCCGGGTGCCGCGTCACCCGTCTGGTCGGGGTGCGTGACGCTCGTGAGCACGAGCACCAGTCCCGCCTCCGGCGCGCGGGCGGGCAGATCGTCGGTCTGGGGCGACCCGACCACCCGGATGTGCCGCCGGGTGCCCAGGTAACCGGCGAACGCCCGGCCCTCGGCGGGGGAGGAAGAGGTGATGCCGCGCAGCCGCCGCCGCAGCCGCGCCGCCCCCGGGGCCTCCTGCGGTCCCAGGTAGGCGAGTGAACCGGCCATCAGCGGGAGCTTCCCGAACCGCGCCGCGCACTCCAGCGGCCAGTCTCCGGCGCCGGTCACCACGAGCAGGTCGGCGCGTGGTGCGTCGTCCGGCGTCGCCACCGGCACCGGGTCGCCCGGCGTGATCTTCGTGAGGTCCGGCACGAGCTGCGTGAGCCGCACGCCCTGGCGCTCGGCCTCGGCGAGCAGCGGCTTGACGTGGTAGGTGCCCCATGGCTCGTTCGTCGCGATCAGCACCTGCCGCCGGGCCGAGGCCGCCGCGGGACGGCCCGCGCCCAGCACGGCGGCGCCGAGCCCGCCGGCCAGCACACCGCCGAGCACCCGGCGCCGCGACAATTCAAGATCGTTTCTCATTCCGCGCACCTTACGTGCGGGTCCTGGCCTGTGCGTGAACGTCCCGCGAACCCTCGGGAGCGCACTGTCAGGCGTCCAGGAGCCGCCGGGCGAGG
Organism: Spirillospora sp. CA-128828; assembly: GCF_050945415.1. Classification (NCBI taxonomy): domain Bacteria; kingdom Bacillati; phylum Actinomycetota; class Actinomycetes; order Streptosporangiales; family Thermomonosporaceae; genus Spirillospora; species Spirillospora sp. CA-128828. The sequence goes on along the minus strand of NZ_CP191986.1, from coordinate 8,157,479 downwards.
ATGGTCGCGCCGTTCACGGCCGCCTGGTCGTCCAGTTCCGTGAGCAGCATGCGGGGTGGAGCGCGGAACTTCAGGCGGGTGGTGAGGCGTGATTCCAACGGTTTCAGGAGCGCGTCGCCGGCCTTGGCCAGGCCGCCGCCTATGACGAGCAGAGCCGGGTCCAGGAGGAGGGTCGTGGCGGCCAGGCCGTCCGCGAGGGTGTCCAGGGCGTCCGACCAGACCCCGGCGGCGCGTTCCTCGTTCCTTCCGGCTCGGGCTATCACCTCTTCGGCCGGGACGGAATCGCCGTAGCGGCGGGAGATGGCGGCGGCGGACGCGTAAGTTTCCAGGCAGCCTTTGTTGCCGCAGGCGCAGTCCTCGCCGTTCGGGCGGACCACCACATGGCCTATTTCTCCGCTCCAGCCGACGGTGCCGGGGTAGGGCGTGCCGTTGAGGATCAGGGCGGCGGCTATGCCGGTGCCGATGGCCATGAAGACGAAGTCGCCCGCGTCGCGGCCCGCGCCGAGAACCGCTTCGGCGAGGCCGCCGGTGCGGACGTCGTGGCCTATCGCGACCGGGATGCCGAGGTGTTCGCGCGCCAGGTGCAGAATCGGGACGTCGCGCCAGCCGAGATTGGCGGAATGGACGGCCGTGCCCGTCGCCTCGTCCACGATTCCGGGCAGCGCGATGCCGGCCGCGCGGGCGGGCGAGCCCAGCGAGGCGGCACGGGACGAGAGGTGGGCGGCGAAGTCCAGGATGCCGCCCACCGGGTCGGTGCGGTCGGTGGGCCGGGATTCGGTCGCGAGTACTTCGGAACCGTCGACCAGGGCGGCCTTCATCGTCGTGCCGCCGACGTCCAGGCCGATCAGGGTCATTTGACCGAGCCCGCGGTCAGGCCGCCGATGAGGTAGCGCTCGATGAAGACGAACAGGATGACGACGGGGACGATCGCGATCAGGGACGTGGCGAAAAGGTATTGCCAGTGTGCCTGGTACTGGGTCACGAAGGACGGAATGCCGACCGTCAGGGGGCGGCGGTCGGGGGACGCGGTGACCGTCAGCGCGACGATGTACTCGTTCCACGCCGAGATGAACGTGTAGACGACCGCGGTGACGACGCCCGGCATGGAAATGGGCAGGGTGACGCGGGTGAGGGCGCCGACGCGGCCCGCGCCGTCCAGGAAGGCGGCCTCTTCCAGTTCCTTCGGGATGCTGGAGAAGTAGCCGTGCAGGATCCAGACGCAGAACGGCAGGTTGAATGCCGCGTTCACCAGGATCAGCGACATCAGGGTGTCGGTCAGGTTGAGCGCGACCATTTCCCGGTAGATGCCGATCACCAGGGCGGTCGGCGCGAACATCTGCGTGACGAGGACGAGCAGCAGGAATGCGCCGCGTCCCCGGAAACGGTTGCGGGCCGTGTAGTAGGCGGCGGGCATCGCGCAGGCGAGCGTGACCACGGTGGCGGCGGCCGCGACGGTGAGGGAGACCCGCATGTACGTCCAGACCGGCGCCGCCGACCAGACGTCCACGAAGTTCGACCACGTCCAGTGCGAAGGCAGGTAGGTGCCCGGCGACTTGGTGAGCTCGCGCTCGGGCTTGAGCGCGGTGACGAACATCTGCAGGTAGGGCAGCAGGAACGCCAGAGCGACCAGCCAGCCGACGCCCGCGAGGACGATCCGGCGCGTCATCGGACCCTTCCCTCGCTTCGCTGCGGTCATCGGACCCTTCCCTCCTGGGGGGCGACCCCCAGACCCCCGTGACCGGAGGTCCGATGATCCTCGCTTCGCTGCGGTCATCGGACCTCCTCCCGCCAGCGGGCGGCGCGCAGGTACAGCAGCACCATGACGAGGATCAGGACGAAGTTGACGACCGCCATCGCGCCGGACTCGCCGACGTTCTGGTCGTAGAAGGCCAGTTTGTACATGAAGGTGGTGGTGGTGTCGGTCTTGTGGCCGGGGCCGCCGCCGGTCATCGCCCAGATGATCGGGAACGAGTTGAACACGTTGATCACGTTGATGATGGACGCGATCAGCACGGCCGGGCGCAGCAGCGGCAGCGTGATGCGGAAGTAGGTGCGCAGGGACCCGGCGCCGTCCACGCGGGCCGCCTCGTAGACGTCGGCCGGGATCGTCTGGAGCCCGGCGAGGATCACGAACGACGTGAACGGCAGCGAGACGAACACCGCGACCCCCATCATCCAGAGCATCGCCTGGGTGGGGTGGGCCAGCCAGTTCACCGGCTCGTCGATCACGTGCAGGTCCAGCAGCACGCGGTTGACCAGGCCGGAGTAGTTGTCCAGCATCCACTTCCAGATCAGCGCGGTCATCAGCACCGACGCCGCCCACGGGACGACGACGGCCCAGCGGACGACGCGGCGGCCGGGGAAGCGGGCGTTCAGCAGCTGCCCGAGGGCCAGCGACAGCGTCATCGTGACGACGACGACGCCGATGACCCACAGGAGCGTCCGCAGCACGACGGGGATCAGGTCGTCCTCGCCGAACAGGTCGGTGTAGTTCCCGCCGCCGCGGTAGCCGAGCGTGACACCGGACGAGCTGATCTTCTGCAGGGACGTGCGGACCATCTCGATCACGGGCCACAGCACCACGACCGCGATGAGCGCGAGGGACGGGCCGAGCCACAGCAGCGGAGTCAGCGCGCGCCCGAGCCGCCGGAGGAAGGAGGGGCGGGGGGCCGGGGTGGTACCGGCCCCCCGCTCCTTGGCCTTGAGGTCGTGCACTCAGCCGGCCTTCTCCGCGGTCTTCTGGATCTTGTCCAGGACCTTCTTCGGGTCTTCGTTCGCGACGGAGGAGCCGAGGTCCTGCTTGACGGCTCCCGCGACCGCGGACCACGCCGGGTTGGACGTGGGGGCGAACTTCGACGTCGGAAGCGCGTCCACGAACTGCTTCATGTACGGGTCGGAGCTCAGCGCGTCACCGGCCGACTTCGTCACCGGCAGGAAGCCCTCGGTGCTCAGGAACTTGGAGGTGTTCTCCTTCTGGTAGAAGAAGTCGAGGAACTTCTTGATGGCCTCCTTGTTCTTGCCGTCGTCCTTCTTGAACGCGGCGAGAACGTCCATGACGCCGAGCGTGTTGTGCTCGCTACCGCTCTTGCTCGGCAGCGGCGCGACGCCGAAGTTCAGGTTCTTGTTCACCGGGTCGATGAATCCGGCCTTGGTGAACGGGCCGCCGATCGCCATGCCGATCTTGCCCTGCGCGAACTGGTTGAACACCGTCTTGCGGTCGGTGGTCTCCGGGTTCGGCTGGGTCAGCCCGGACTTGTTGAGGTCCTTCAGGAAGGCGAGCGTGTCGACGTTGGCCTTCTGGTTGATGGCCCATTTCCCGGACGCGTCGACCCAGCCGCCGCCGTTGTTCATCGCCCACGAGTAGAACTCGGCCTGCGACTCCTCCGGGCCGAGCGGCAGCCCGTAGCCGGTGGTGCCCGCCTTCTTGATCTTCTGCGCGTCGGCCTTGACCTCGTCCCAGGTGTTGGGCGGGTCGGTGATGCCGGCCTTCTTGAACAGGTCCTTGTTGTAGAAGAGCAGGCGGGCGCTGGAGATGAACGGCAGGCCGTACTGCGCGCCGTTGTACTGCGCCTGCTGGACGAAGGTCGGGGTGAAGTCGCTGAGCGTGCCCGGCGACACCACGTCCGAGGCCTTGTAGATGAGGCCGTCGCGGGCGAAGTCGGAGAAGGCGTTGTAGTTGAGGATGTCGGGAACCTGCTTTGTCTGGACGTAGGTCTTGACCTTGGCGTCCATCTGAGTCCAGTCGACCATCTCCAGGTTGACCTTGTAGCCCGAGTTCTTCGCCTCGAAGTCCTTGATCAGGGCGTCCCAGTAGGGCTTGGTGTTGTCGTCGTAAATCGCGGCGACGAACTTGATGGTCTTTCCGTCGGAGTCGCCACCCGACGAGCTGCCCTTGCCGCATCCGCTGACGCCGAGGGCCACGGTCAGGCCCGCGGCGACGACGCCCATGAGGTGCCGTTTCATCTGTCTCCGCCTTCTCCGGCTTTCGCGCATGAAAAATAGTGCGCGGTGCGATAGGCCACCGAGCACAAACGCGCGTGGTGGGGACGAAGATAAACACTGGTCCGTACCAGTTCAAGAGCCCCATTGAGCACGACTCTCAACCGTTATGCGAGGTCGCCGGGACGCCGGTCTGGTCCGGTGTCCACGCTGGACTGGTCTGGTCGTCCGACAGCAGCGTCCCGGCGTTCACTCTGAGCACAGCAGTGCCGCCGTCCTGATCCGGCCAGCGGTGCCGCCGACCTCGCTCCTTGCTGACGGCCGGTTTTGTCCCAACTTGACCGGGTAATTCGGCGCCGTACGCGAACCAGACGATGAGGTGGGCGGGACATGACCTTCCGGACCGGTCTGGCGGTGGGCACCGCCGCGGGCGCCGGCGGCGCCCTGGCCGCGCTCTCGGCCCGCCGCCTGGGGCGCCGGATGCTGGACGCCCTCGCGACCCGGTTCGAACGCCGGCTCGACCAGGAGGTCCGGCGCCTCACCGCGAAGGCAGAGCAGGCGGGTCCGCTCGCCAAGGCCGTGCTGGCCGGGATCGGCGCGCTGCGCGAGGGCAGGTCCCCGTTCCGCGCGCTGATGAGCTTCGGCTGGACGGCACTGAAGGAGACGCTCGCCCGCATCTTCGGGCGGGGACGAAGGGGGCGACCGACCAACATCGTCGAACGGACCGACGTGGGTGCGCCGCGCCGCCTGGTCTACGACCAGTGGACGCGGTTCCAGGACTACCCGTCCTTCCTGAAGAAGGTCATCAGCGTCGACCAGGCGTCCGACACGAAGCTGAGCTGGGAGGCGAGGATCTTCGGGTTCAGCCGGACGTGGGAGTCGACGATCGTCGAGCAGGTCCCGGACGAGCACATCGTGTGGCGCTCGAAGGGACCCAAGGGGTACGTGAACGGGACGGTCAGCTTCCACGAACTGGCCCCCGACCTGACCCGCGTCCTGCTCGTCCTGGAGTACCACCCCGGCGGCCTCGTCGAGCGGACCGGCAACCTCTGGCGCGCCCAGGGCCGCCGGGCCCGGCTCGAACTGAAGCACTTCCGCCGTCACGTGATGACGCGCTCGCTGCTCCGCCCGGACGAGGCGGGGGGCTGGCGCGGCGAGATCCGCGACGGCGAGATCGTCACAACCCCTAAGTGAGGAAGCAGACCATGGCACGCGGAAGCCTGATGGGCGGCTCGCCCATCGGACAGATCACCAAACGGCTGCCGGTCGGCCGGCGCAGGCGCGGTCCCGACCTGGGCGCCATCACCAAGAAGCTTCCGAAGTCGCTGCCGGGCGGCCGGGCCGCCGGCACCGCGGGCGGCGTCCTGCTCGGCGCGGGAGCGGCCGTGGCGGCGAGCCGGGTTCTGGGCGGCCGTCGCGGTGACGACGGCTCGTCCGGCCCGAGCGACGAGGAGAAGGGCTCGAAGACGAAGCAGACCGACGAGAAGGACGAGCAGTCCACGGCCGAGGAGCAGGGCCAGGGCGTCCTCGGGCGGGTCAAGGACACCGTCGGCGCCGCCCTCCCCGGCGGCGGCCCCAAGGAGGGCGGCCCCAAGAAGGGCGGCGGCGGAAAGAAGGTGAAGGTCACCAACATCGCGGAGCACATCGACATCGGTGCGCCGCGCCGCCTCGTGTACGACCAGTGGACGCGGTTCCAGGACTACCCGTCCTTCATGAAGAAGGTCGTCAGCGTCGAGCAGGCCGATGACACGAAGCTGAGCTGGAAGGCGAAGATCTTCTGGTCCAGCCGGACGTGGGAGTCGACGATCGTCGAGCAGGTCCCGGACGAGCACATCGTGTGGCGCTCCAAGGGACCCAAGGGACACGTGGACGGCACGGTCAGCTTCCACAAGCTCTCCCCGAACCTGACCCGCGTCCTCGTCGTGCTGGAGTACCACCCGCAGGGCCTCATGGAGAGGACCGGGAACCTCTGGCGCGCCCAGGGCCGCCGGGCCCGCCTCGAACTGAAGCACTTCCACCGGTACGTGATGACGCAGTCGCTCACGCATCCGGACGACGTCGAGGGGTGGCGCGGCGAGATCCACGACAGCGAGGTCGTCCGGACGCACGAGGAGGCGCTGGACGAGGAGGAACGCGACCGCAAGGAGCGCGAGCAGGAGTACGAGGACGCCCGCTGACGGAGCCGAAAGGCGTCCGGGCGCGCTCGCCGGTCAGCTCGTGACGGCCGCCCTGACCAGCCGGAAGCAGTCGAACGGCCGCAGCGCGTCCGTGCGCCGCCACAGGTGGGCGGGGACGGCGTCCCGCACGCTCACGTTCTCGCCCACCTCGAACCCGCGGTCCTTCAGCAGCGCGTTGATCTCGTCCGGCGCGAACGCGGACCGCCGGGGCTCGCCGCCGTCCCGGACGACCTGCTCGGCGATCTCCGCGTACGCGTCCCCCTCGGCGTCCCGCATGCCCTCGGGGAGCGCGTAGTCCAAGACGAGTTCGCTACCGGGCGCCAGCCGGGCGATCTCGCCCAAGGTCTTCGCGACGGTGTCCCGGGTGAGGTAGAAGCTGACGCCCAGCCAGCCGACGAGCGCGGGCCGGCCGAGGTCGAATCCGCTGCACGCGAGCCGTTCCACCGGATCCTCGGCCTCGAAGTCGACGGGCACGAAGACGACGTTCTCCGGGACCGGGATTCCGGCCGTCTCCAGCAGCCCCTTCTTCCATTCCTGGGTGGCCGGGTGGTCGACCTCGAAGACGCGGACGCCCGGGTCGCCGCGGTATCCGTAGGTGTCGAGCCCGGCGCCGAGGATCACGTACTGGCCGTGCGCGGTGATCCGCGCCTCCGTGTACCGGCTCCGGACGGTCGTGACCGCCCTAGTCCCTGCCAGGATGATGTGCTCGCCGCGGGTGCGGTGATAGCCGATCATCTCGTCGGCGAGGCCGCCGATCAGCCGGGCCGCGAGCGTGTCCTCGAACACCTTCGGCGTGCCGTCCGCGACCAGATGTGCCGCCCGTGCCGCCGCCGAAGAAAGCGCCGTCGAACTGGGTTCTCCGTCGTTCATCGACCTGCTCCCCTTTCGCTCGAAAAGGGAGCCTACAAGGCCTTTTCTTCAGCATATCAGAGAAAAATTAATTACCGATGAACGTGCCGTCACATTATCGCTGTCAGCGGTCTGACAGCGGTCTGACAGGGCGTCTCCCGAGACTCGGACCAGAGAAGGGAGAACATCATGACCGACGTCCTCGTCATCGGTGCCGGCCCTGCCGGCCTCACCCTCGCGGTCGACCTCGCCCGGCGCGGCGTCCGCCACCGGATCATCGACCCGGGCATCGGCGCCGGGTCGCGCGGGAAGGGGCTGCAGCCCCGCACGCTGGAGGTCTTCGACGACCTCGGGGTGGTCGGCGCGATCCTCGAAACGGGCGCCCTGTACCCGCTCATCCGTGCCTACGCGGGCGCGGACGTCGTGTGGGAGGGGCGGATGAGCGAACCGAAGACGCCGTCCGACGCCGTCCCGTACCCGAACGTCCTCATGGTCCCGCAGTGGCGGACCGAGCAGATCCTGCGCGACCGCCTGACCGAACTGGGCGGCGAAGTCGAACGGGGAGAGCTGGCCTCTTTCACCCAGGACGCCGACGGGGTGACCGCCACGCTGGCCGACGGGACGACCATTCGCGCCGCCTATCTCGTCGGCACGGACGGCGGCAGAAGTGTCGTCCGCAAAACCCTCGGCATCGATTTCGCGGGCGAGACCCGCGAAGAAGCGCGCATGCTCATCGGCGACGTCCGGACCGCCGATCTGGACCGCGAGCACTGGCACACCTGGGCGGACATGCGGACTCAGACGCTCCGCATCGGGCTGGTCCCGCTCCCGGGCACCGACGACTTCCAGTTCACCGCCCCCCTCCAGCCGGGCGAGAACCCGGACCTCGCCCTCGCCACCTACCAGAAGACCCTGGAGGAGGGCACCGACCGCACCGACATCCGGCTGACGGAGCTCACCTGGAGCTCGATCTACCGGGTCAACATCCGGATGGCCGAACGATTCCGGGACGGCCGCGTCTTCATCGCCGGCGACGCGGCCCACGTCCACTCGCCCGCCGGCGGCCAGGGCCTCAACACCGGCGTCCAGGACGCCTACAACCTCGGATGGAAACTGGCCACCGTCATCAAGGGCGGTCCCGCCGCGCTGCTCGACACCTATGAGGAGGAGCGGCTCCCCGTGGCCGCCGGAGTCCTGGGCATCAGCACGAAGCTGTACCAGAAGGCCGTCGAGGGCCAGGCGGACGCCCACCAGCGCGGCGAGGAGACTCAGCAGCTCCTCCTCGCCTACCCCGACAGCTCACTCTCCGCCGGCCCGCTCGGCGGAACCCGCGCCCCCGACGCCGTCCTTCATGACAGGACGGGCGCCCGGACACGTCTGCACGACCTGCTGCGAGGCCCCCACGCCACCCTGCTGGCCTTCGGCACGCCGGTGAACATCGAGCACCCGGACGTCCGCGTGGTCGCGATCGGCGAATCCGGCGACCACACCGATCCCGGCGGCCAGGCCCGAGCCGCCTACGGGGGCTCCGCCCTGGTCCTGATCCGGCCGGACGGCTACGTCGCCTGCACCGGCGACGCGACCGTGATCCGGACCCACCTGGCCCGTCTCACGCGCGCGGCATAGGCGCCCGGTGCGCCCCGCCCCGCGGGTGCGGTTGGATCTGTCTCGTGTTCTTCGAGGCCGGGAGTCCGGGCCGGTCGGCCGAGACGGTGCCGGGGCCGCGGGTCGCGCGGGTGATCGTCGGGCTGGTGATGGTCGCTTTCGCCGGGGTGTACGTGCTGGCGGCGCCCTCGCGGACGGAGGGCGCCGCCCGGGCCGGCGCCGCGGCGGTCCTCGCCGTGGCGGTCCTGCTGGCGCAGCTCGTCCGGGTCGTGCCGCGCCTGGAGAGGTGGCGCGGCGGCTGGACCGTCCTCGTCCAGGGGGCGGCCGCGTACGCGGGCGTGATCGCCTTCGGGACGTCCGTCGGGATCCTCGGCTTCGTCGCCGGGTCGCTGCTGCTCACGAGAGCCTGGCCGCTCGCCGCGGGCGTCGTCGCGAGCGCGGCGATCATCGATCACCTGCGGAACGGCGCGAGCGCCGACGTGACCATCACCTGCCTGCTGACGGCCCTCGTGGTGTACGGGCTGGTCCGGCTGGCCGACCGGGTGGGCGACACGGCGGCGGCCCGGCTGCCGCTCACCCTGGCGGCGGCCGGGAGGGAGCGGCTGCGGATCGCGGCGGAGCTGAACCGGGCCCTCGGGGACGGGCTCCAGGCGATCTCGGCGGGCAGCAGGCGCGCGGTCGAGCGGCCCGAGGAGATCGGCGGCGTGCTGGCGGTGGCCCGGGGGACGCTGAACGACGCGCGGGCCGCGGCGGCGGACTTCCGCAGCATGTCGCTCGCGCCGGAGGTCACGGCGGCGCGGGCCCTGCTGGACGCGGCGGGCGTCGTGGCCGAGGTGCGCGGCGGGCACCGGGAGCCGCTCGGGCCGGCCGGGGCGCTGCTGGCGATGGTCCTGCGGGAGGCGGTCACCGATGTGGTCCGCGCGGAGACCGCGCGGACCTGCGTGATCGAGACGTCGGAGGGCGGTGGCCTGGTCAGGCTGCGGGTGGTCAACGACGGTGTGCGGACGGCCGAGCAGGGCGCGGGCGGGCTGGTGGAGGCGGCCGCGCGGGTGCGCGCCGCGGGCGGGGACTTCTCCGCGGGGCTGGGGAACGACGGCCGGTTCGCGGTGGAGGCGGCCGTCGCGGCGGGGGAGCGCCCGGTGAGCCTGCCCGACCGCGCGGCGTACCGGCTGTCGCTGGTGTTGCTGGCCGCGGTGCTGGCCGGGTTCTCCGTCAAGGGGCTGCTGGCGGTCCCGTGGGGACCGGAGTGGCCGGCGGCCGCCGCACTGCTGCTTCTGGTCTCGGCGACACAGCTGTTCTGGGCCGGTCGCGGGCGTCCGGGATGGTGGCCCCTGATCCTGGCGGTGCTCGGCTTCGCGCCCGTCCCGGTGTTCGGGCAGGCATGGCTCGGGGTCGCCGGGTTCCTCGCCGGGACCTTCCTGGTCGGCCTGCCGAGACGAGCGTCCGTCCCGCTGGTCGCGGTGACCATGGCCGGGGTCGGGGCGGGCGCGCGGATGCTGGGGCTCGGGACGGCGTCCGTCGTCAACTACGTGGTCAGCACGCTGGTGACGGGCCTGGTCGTGTACGGGCTCGTCCGGCTGGCGCGGCTCGTGCGGGATCTGCAGGCGGCGGGGGAGGAACTGGCCAGGGCGGCCACCGTCCAGGAGCGGCTGCGCGCGGCGCGGGACCTGCACGACCTGCTCGGGCACAGCCTGGCCGCGATCCTGCTCAAATGCGAGCTGGCGAGACGGCTGGCCGATGTGGATCCCGCGCGGTCCCGCCAGGAGCTGGCCGAGATCGTCGACATGGCCGACCAGGCCCGCGGGGACCTGCGCACCGCGACCGGCGGGGACGCCGAGCTCTCCCTCGAAGGGGAGGTCGCGTCGGCGCGCTCCGTGCTCACGGCGGCCGGCGTCGAGGTCGAGGTCGAGACCGGACTGGAGCACCCGGATCTGGACGGCCGGGTGTCGGCGGTGCTCGGGACCGTCCTGCGGGAGGCGGTGACCAATGTGCTGCGGCACAGCACCGCCACCCGGTGCACCATCCTGACCGGACGGGACGGCGACGCCGTCCGGCTGGTCGTGGTGAACGACGGGCTCGACCCGGACGCGCCCCGGACCCCGCCGGGCGCGGGCATCGGGAATCTGACCACGCGGCTGGCCTCGTTCGGCGGGACGCTCAGCGCGCGCGCCGACGGTGCGGGGTACTTCCGGCTGGAGGCGAGGATCGGCTAGAGCCAGCCGGCCTCGCGGGCGATGCGGGCGGCGTCGGTGCGGTTGCGGGCGTTGAGCTTGGTGACGGCGGCGGTCAGGTAGTTGCGCACCGTCCCCGCGGACAGGTGGAGGCGTCCGGCGATCTCCGGCGCGTCGGCCCCCTCCGCGGCCAGCCGCAGGACGTCGGTCTCGCGCGGCGTGAGCGGGTTGTCGGCAAGATCCCACGCGGTCAGGGCGAGCTTCGGATCGAGGACGCGTTCGCCGGCGGCGACCTTCCTGATGCCGGCCGCCAGTTCGTCCGGGGGCGCGGTCTTCAGCAGGAAGCCGCGGACGCCGGCCGTGAGGGCGCGGCGCAGGTGCCCGGGCTTGCCGTGCCCGGTGAGGATCAGGACCGCGATGTCCGGTAGGGCGGCGTGCAGGGCGGCGGCCGCGGCGAGGCCGTCCATGACGGGCATGTCGATGTCCAGCACGGCCACGTCGGGACGGGCGGAAAGGGCCGCGGCCTGCACCTCGTCCCCGCGCTCCACCTCGGCGACCACGGTCAGGTCGGGTTCCAGCGCGAGCAGTGCGGCGAGAGCGCCGCGCACGACGTGGTGGTCGTCGGCCAGCAGCACCTTGATCACTCCTCATGTCTACCAGCGACGCCGTCACACCCGGACCCATGACGAGATCACGGGTGCCCGGTGTTCACGTCTCTGGTCCGTGAACGCCCAGGTCAGAAGACTTGTGGTCATGAACGACGCGGTGCGCATGGAGAAGGTCAGCAAGGTCTACGGACGCGGTCGAGGAGCGGTCGCGGCCCTGCGGGAGGTGACGGCCACGATCCCGAAGGGGCTGTTCACGGCGGTGATGGGGCCGTCGGGCTCGGGCAAGAGCACGTTCCTGCACTGCGCCGCCGGCCTCGACACGCCGACGTCCGGCACGGTGCGGCTGGGCGACACGGAACTGTCCGCGATGAACGAGACGAGACTGACCGAGTTGCGGAGGCGGCGGGTCGGCTTCGTGTTCCAGGCCTTGAACCTGATCCCGTCGCTGACCGTGGAGCAGAACATCACCCTGCCGCTGCGCCTGTCACGGGCCCGTGTGGACAAGGCGTGGCTGAAGGAGGTGGTGGCCCGGGTCGGCCTGGCCGAGCGCGCGGGGCACCGGCCCTCGCAACTGTCCGGCGGGCAGCAGCAGCGGGTCGCGATGGCGCGAGCCCTGGTCACCCGTCCGGACGTGGTGTTCGGGGACGAGCCGACCGGCGCGCTGGACACGATGACGGCCCGCGAGGTGCTGACCCTGCTGAGGGAGACGGTCGACGGGATGGGCCAGACGGTCGTGATGGTCACCCATGATCCGGTCGCCGCCTCGTACGCCGACACGGTGCTGTTCCTGGCCGATGGACGGATCGTCGACTCGCTGGCGGCCCCGTCCAGCGACAAGGTCGCCGCCCGTATGACCCGTCTGGGGGCGTGGAAGTGATGCTGTGGATCGTCGTCAGCACACTGCGGCACCGCAAGGCCGGGTTCGCGGGAGCCTTCGCCGCCCTCTTCTGCGCGGCCGCCCTGGTCTGCGCGTGCGGTGTCCTGCTCGACACCGGCCTGCGCGGCTCGATCGCCCCTGAACGGTATGCGGGTTCGCCGGTCATCGTCACCGGGGACCAGTTCGTCCACCAGACGATCGTCAAGAAGAAGGGGAAGAGGAAGCACAAGGCCAAGGCGATCGCCGAGCGCGCGTGGCTGCCCGCCTCCGTCGCGGACAGGCTCCGCGCGGCGGAGGGCATCCAGGACGTGGTGACGGAGGTGTCCTTCCCCGCCGAGATCGGCCGCGCCGGCGGAGGCCGTGAATCGTGGGGGCACGGGTGGGAGTCGGCGGCGCTCACCCCGTTCACCCTCCGGGAGGGACGCGCCCCGAACGCGGGCGACGAGATCGTCATCGACGCGGCGACGGCCCGCACGCGGGGGCTCCGCCCAGGCGCGACGGTGAAAGTCGCGTCGGCCAGCCCCGGCACCTACCGCGTCGTCGGCGTGACGGAGCAGTCTCTTGAGCACCAGACCGCCGTCTTCTTCTCGACCGCCGAGGCGGCGCGGCTTTCCGGGCGGGACGGGAAGGTCACCGCCATCGGCGCCCGCGGCCCGGAGGAGGCGATCGAGGACGCCCTGCGCGGAACGAACGCCACCGTCCACCTCGGGAAGGACCGGGGCAGGGCGGAGTTCCTCGGCGCGGAGAAGTCCCGGATCAAGCTGATCAGCATGGGCGGCGCGCTCGGCGGGACCGCCCTGCTCGTCGCGATCCTCGTCGTGTCCGGCACGTTCGCGCTGTCGGTGCGGCAGCGGGAACGGGAGATCGCGCTGCTGCGGGCGGTCGCCGCGACGCCGCGGCAGATCCGCCGCATGATCGGGCGCGAGGCGCTGCTCGTCGGCGTCGTCGCGGGCCCGCTCGGCGCGGCGGCCGGGCTGCCGGTGGCGTTCTGGCTGCGGGACCGGTTCCGCGGGCTCGGCGCGCTGCCGCCCAACCTCGATCTCGTGCTGAGCCCGTTCCCGCCGCTCGCCGCCACCCTCGCCGCCGCCGTCGCGGCCTTCGCCGCCGCCCGGATCACGGCGCGCCGGACGGCGCGGATCCGTCCCGTCGAAGCGCTCGGCGACACCGCCCTGGACCGCGGCGGATCCGGCGCCGTCCGGCTCCTTGCCGGACTCGCCGTCGCCGCCGGGGCCGCCGTCCTGACGGTCGTGCTGTCGAACCTCCACGCGGAGGCGGCGTCCAGCCCGGTCACCGTGCTGACCGCGCTCGTCTGGACGGTCGCGGCCGCCCTCCTCGGCCCGGTGATCGTGCGCGCGGCGGTCGCCGTGCTCACCGTCCCGCTACGGCTCTCGCCGGTCGGCGGGCGGCTCGCGGCCGCGAACCTCGGCACGGGAGCGCGGCGGTATGCGGCCGTCGTCGTCCCGCTCACGCTGATGACGGCTCTGACCTCGACGATCCTGTTCGCTCAGACGACCACGGGCCACGCGATGACCCGGCAGGCGGGCGACGGCGTCATCGCGGCGCACGTCGCGGGGCCGAAGGTCGCGCACGCCACGGCCGAGGAGGCCCGCCGGTCGCCCGGGGTGACGGCCGTGACCGAGGTCCTGCGGAGCACCGTCCGGGTGGGGCTGGAGAACTACGGCGTCCAGGGCGTCACGCCGGACGGACTGGACCGCACGATGGACCTGGACGTCCGGGCGGGCTCGCTCGCGAACCTGAACCCGTCCACCATCGCGGTGAGCACCACGGCCGCGGACCGCCTCGGCGTCCGGCCGGGTGATCGGCTGCGGCTCACGCTCGGCGACGGCACCCCCATCGCGCCCACGGTGATCGCCGTCTACGGGCGCGGCCTCGGCTTCGGCGACCTGACCGTCGCCCACGACCTGCTGGCCGCGCACGTGGACGACCCGCGCGGCACCCTCCTGATCGCGGGCAGGGCCCCCGCCGGGCTCCCGACCTCGGAGCCCGCCACGGTCGCCGGGGACACGGCGTCCGCCAACGCCGAGGTCAACTACGTCGCCATGGCCCTGATCATCGCCTTCACGGCGATCGCCGTGGTGAACACCCTCGCGATGTCCACCGCCGGCCGCGGCAGGGAGTTCGCCCTGCTGCGCCTGACCGGGGCGACCCGGCGGCAGGTGATGCGGATGCTCGGCTGGGAGACCCTTGCCGTCGTCGCCACCGCCGCCGTCCTCGGCACCGCGATCGCCGTGGCGACGCTCACCGCGTTCGGTGCGGGAATGACGGGGGGCGCCCCGTACATCCCGCCGCTCGGTCAGCTGGGCGTCCTCGGCTGGGCCGCCGTCCTCGCCGCGGTCGCGACCGCCCTGCCCGCCCGGCTGGCCATGGCCGCCCGCCCCGCCGACACGATCTCCGCCCGGGAATGATCAGGCGCGGGTCCTGGTGGTGCCGCCGGTGATCTGGAGGACCTGGCCGACGAGCGTGGGGAGCCGCTCGTCGGCCAGGAACGCGATCGAGGCCGCGACCTCCTCGGGCGTCGCGATCCGGCCGAGCGGCGCCCGCGCGGCGTAGCGGGCGCGGATCTCCGCGACCGTCACGCCGGCGGCCGCCGCGTCCACCTCCAGCCGGGGGGTGTCGATCGCGCTCGGCGCGACGGCGTTCACCGCGATGCCGAGCGGGGCCAGCTCCCGGCCGAGCGACTTCGTGAGCGCGATGATCCCGGCCTTGGCCGCGGAGTAGGCGGTCGCGTCCGGCCATCCGATCAGCCCCCACTCGGACGCGACGAACACCATCCGGCCTCCGCCGCGGTCCACCATTCCCGGCAGCACGGCCTGCACGCAGGCGAACGTCCCGCCGAGGTCGACGTCGATGGTCCGCCACCAGTCGGCGAGGTCGTGCCGGGCGAACGGGGCCATCGCCATCCGGGCCGCGCCGGTGACGAGCAGGCCGACCTGCTCGCCCGTCCGGGCCTCGACCTCCTCGACCATCGCGGTCACCGCGTCGGGATCGGCGACGTCCGCCGGTGCGGCGACCCCGCCCAGTTCGGCGGCGAGGCCGGTCACGTCCCGGCCGGGACGGTCGTTGACGGCGACGACGTACCCGTCGGACGCGAGCCGCCGCGCGACCGCCGTGCCGAGCCCGCCGGCCGCCCCGGTGATCAGCGCGACGGTCATCAGATCACCGCCCCGGCGTTCGGGGAGAGGATCTCGCCGATGCAGTACGTGCCGTCCTCGACCAGATAGGCGGCGGTCAGCGCGACCTCCTCCGCGGACGTCAGCCGTCCGGTCGGCAGGGTCTGCAGGTAGGACGGCCTGCGCCAGGGGGAGTCGGGCGGCAGCAGCGGAGTGTCGGTCGGGCCGGGCGCCACCCCGTTCACCCGCACCCCGGACGGCGCCAGCTCGACGGCCAGCGACCGGACAAGCCCGATCATCGCGCCCTTTGCCGCCGCGTAGTGCGCCTCGGCGTACCCGCCGCCGACGGCCAGATCGGACGTTATCGCGACCACGGCGCCCCGGCCCCGCTCCACCATCCCCGGTGTCACGGCCTTGCACACGTTCACCGTGCCGCCCAGATGCACCCGCAGCATCCGCCGCCAGTCGGCCCAGCCGATGTCGGACACCGGGACGATCGCGTAGTGCCCGGCCGCGCACAGCGCCGCCTCGACCGGTCCCATCTCCCGCTCGATCCGCCGGACCGTGGCGCACACCTGCGCCTGGTCCGCGACGTCCAGGCTCACCGAGTGGTCGGCGTCCGCGGCCGGACGCAGGTCGAGCCCCGCCGTGCGCCAGCCCCGCCCGGACAGCTCGCGCACCATCGCGGCGCCGATGCCGCCGGCGGCACCGGTGACGAGCGCGACCCGACTGCGCATCCGCTCACCTCGAAACCTCGGAAGGCACCAGGCAAACCCGGCATAACCCCTGGTGGCAAGGGCCGTGGGGGATTCTTGGCCGAACGCACCGCGGCATGCCCGGCCTTTCGTGCCGTTCTCCAAAAAACCCGGTCACGGGCGCGGAGCACCGCTTCGCGGGGGTGAGATGGTGAGGATGTGACCAGCGATCCCGAGGTGCAGCGCCTCACCGTCCGGCGGCTGATCGAGGTGCCGCGCTTCCGGCTGCGCCTGGTCGCCGGCGAGGACGGCCTCGACCGCCCGATCAGCTGGGCGCACTCCACCGAGCTGCTCGACCCCGCCCCCTACCTGCGCGGCCACGAGATCGTCCTGACGGTCGGAGCGGCCCTGCGGGACGCGGGCACCTGCACCGCGTTCGCCGACTCGGTCAAGGCCGGCCGCGGCAGTGCGATCGGCTTCGGCGTCGGGGACGTCGCCGACGCCGCGCCGGAGGCGCTGCGCATGGCCTGCGACCGCAACGGCCTCCCGCTGGTGGAGGTGCCGCCCGAGGTGCCGTTCCTCGGCTTCACCGAGTGGTTCGCCGAGCGGCTCGCGTCCACCCGGGACGAACGGCACGAGCGGGAGGAGACCGGGCGGCTGCTGCGCATGGTGCAGGACGGCCTCGCCTCCGCCGAGGCGCTCCGCCCGCGGATCGACGACGCCGGGCTCGACCCCGCGTCGCTGCTGGTGATCGCGATGGACGGCGTCGAGGAGGAGTTGCCCGGCGTCCTCGGCGTGGACGGTGACACGTCGCTCCTCATCACCAACGACGCGCACGCCTGGACCGAGCCCGCCGGCGTCGGCAGCGCCGGCTCGCTGGAGCATCTGCCGCTGTCCATCAGCGAGAGTCTCGCGGCGCTGGACACCGCGCGCCGCTCCGGCGGGTTCGTGCACGTCTCCGACCTCGCCACGTTCCAGGCCCTGCTCGGCCGGCTCGACCAGGACCAGCTGGCCCCGTTCCTTGAGCAGATCGCCCGGCCGCTCAACGACTACGACAGCGCGCACGGGACCCGGCTCGTCGCGACGCTCCGCACCTTCCTGGACATGGGCGGCGCGGTCGGCGCGACGTCCCGCGCCCTGTTCCTGCACCCGAACACCCTTCGCCACCGGCTCTCCCGGATCGAGGCGCTCACCGGCCGCAATCCGCTGCGTTTCGAGGACCGGGTGGCGCTGGCGATAGCGATCTGGGCGAGCCGCTGACGGCGCCCACCCTGCGTATTCATTAATGTCCTGAATTGAAATACGGACAGACCCGTATTTCGCATTTCTGGCCCGACCCATGGCGCCCGGTCTAAATTTGCGGGAGATGGCCGCCCGTACCACCGAAGGAGCGTCGGACCGATGACGGATGCCGCCCCCGGCCCGGAGCACGGACCGGACAGCAAGATCAATACTGACGTTCCGCAGTCGGCCCGGATCTGGAACTACTGGCTCGGCGGGACCGACAACTACGAGATCGACCGGGTCGCCGGCGACCAGTACGTCGCGCTGTACCCGGGAATCGTGGACATCGCCCGCGCCGGCCGCTACTTCATGGACCGCGCGATCCGGTTCCTCGCCCGCGACCGCGGGATCCGCCAGTTCATGGACTGCGGGACCGGCCTGCCCACCGTCGACAACACCCATGAGATGGCCCGGCGCGCCGCCCCGGACGCCAAGGTCGTCTACGTCGACAACGACCCGCTGGTCCTCGCGCACGCACGCGCCCTGATGAACGAGGGCCGTACCGCCTACATCGACTGCGACCTGCACGACCCTAAGACGATCATGGAGGAGGCGTCCGGGCTGCTGGACCTGTCCCGGCCGGTCGGGCTGATGATCATCGGAGTGATGGGGCACATCGTCGACCCCGACGAGGCGTACGGCGTCGTCCGCGGGCTGATGGAGCCGCTGGCGTCCGGCAGCTACCTCATCCTGCACGACTCCACCGACCAGAACGACGCGTTCAACGCGGCGCAGCGCGCCTACGACGAGACCGGCGCCATCCCGTTCCGGCTGCGCAGTCCCGGGTTCATCCGCGGCTACTTCGACGGTCTCGACATCGTCGAGCCGGGGCTCGTGACGAGCGGCGCGTGGCGCCCGGAGGTGGAGTCGATCGAGATCGAGGACCTCCCGACCCTGTGCGCCGTGGCCCGCAAACCCTGACACGTCACCCTGGGTACCACCCCCAGGTCCGCGCACCTGGCGTGAAGGCCACGTCGCGCACGGTCTCCTTCCCGGCGCGCAGCGTGAAGCTATAGTGAGAGCGGTCGTTCACGCCGTCCTCCGACGAGGAGTCCCCCTTGGCCTCCGACACGATCACCGGCAGCAGGGAATCATCCACGGCACGCGCGCGATCGGTCCATGCCGCCCGGGCGCAGGGCGACCCGCTCGTACCGCGGATGCTGCTGGGCAGGCGCCTCCGCGAGCTGCGGGAGGCGGCGCGGCTGTCCCGGCGGGACGCCGGAGGCGCGATCGACGGCTCCGAGTCCAAGATCACCCGGCTGGAGCTGGGCCGCACCCGCGTCCGGAGCGGGGAGGTCGCCCGGCTGCTCGACCGCTACGGCGCGGACGCCGCCGAGCGCACGACGCTGCTCGCCCTCGCCGAGCAGGCCGGCGCGCGGCCCTGGTGGTACGACGACGGCGACATCGTCCCGTCCTGGGTCCGCGACTATCTCAGCGCCGAGCAGGCGGCCAGGCTGGTCCGCACCTTCGAGGCGCAGTTCGTCCCGGGCCTGCTGCAGACCGAAGACTACGCCCGCGCGCTGATCAGGCGCGCCGGTCCCGACCCGGAGACCGAGCGGCGCGTCGAGCTCCGGATGCGGCGGCAGCACGTGCTGCGCCGCCGTCCGCGTCCGCTGAACCTTTGGATCGTCCTGGACGAGGCGGCGCTGTGGCGTCCCATCGGCTCGCCGGAGACGATGCGCGGTCAGATCCGGCGCATCGGCGAGATGTGCAAGCGGCCGAACGTGACCGTCCAGATCGCGCCGTTCGGCGTCTCCGGCCGGGTGGCCGGCGACGGGCCGCTCACCCTCGTCCGGTTCCCGCAGCAGGGCCTGCAGGACATGGCCTACCTGGAGCGTCCCGAGGGCGCCGGCTACCCGGTGCGACGCGCGGAGATCGAGCGGCACTGGCACGTCTTCAACACCCTGGTGACCGAGGCCGCGCCGCCCGAGCACACGCCGCACATCCTCGCCCGGATTCTCACCACCTACTGACCGCCCGTCGCGGCGGACGATCACATATTCCCGTCTGACCACTTCCGGCCTATATCCATAAATGACGGAAATTCGGGAGGGTTTGCGCGGCGGTTCGGGGACGTACGCCACATGGGCCCCGTCGATGGCCATGTTTACCGGGTGAACGCCGGGTTATCGGGCATCGGTGTAGGTCCCCGCGCCGCCGCCTCCGAAGGAACGTCATGTCCGTCAGCGAGCGTTTGTGGAACGCCACCGAGGAACGCCGCACGAGGATCGAACTGCAGTCCAGGGAGAACTTCCCGGTCGCCACGCGCCTGCTCCCCGCGCGCCACCGCGAACATCTGCTGAACGTCTACGGCTACGCCCGGCTGGTGGACGACATCGGCGACGAGGCGCCGCCGGGCGAGCGGGCGGACCTGCTCGACCTGGTCGAACGCGATCTCGACCGCGTCTACGCGGGCGCCGGGCCGGAACTCCCCGTGCTGCGCGACCTCGCCCGCACGATCGTCGCCTGCCGCATCCCGGCGGAGCCGTTCCGCCGCCTCATCGAGGCCAACCGCCGGGACCAGGCCGTCACCCGGTACGGGACGTTCGACGACCTGGTCGAGTACTGCACGCTCTCCGCCGACCCGGTCGGGCACATCGTCCTGCACGTGTTCGGCGCCGCCACCCCGGGGCGGCTCCGGCTCTCGGACCGGGTCTGCACCGCCCTGCAGATCGTCGAGCACTGCCAGGACGTCGGCGAGGACTACCGGAACGGGCGCATCTACCTGCCGGGCGACGACCTGCGGCGGTTCGGCTGCGCCGAGGACGACCTCGCCGCCGCGGTCACGCCGACGAGGCTGCGCGGCGTCGTCGCCCTCCAGGCCGGGCGGGCGCGGCGGATGCTGGACGAGGGCTCCGCCCTCACCGGCGGGCTCCGCGGATTCGCGCGGGTCGCCGTCGCCGGATACGTCGCGGGCGGTCTCGCCGCGCTCACGGCGCTGGAGCGCGGCGCCTACGACGTCCTCGCGGGCCCGTCACGGCCGGGACGAGTGCGGCTGCTCGCCGAGTGGTCGCGGACCATGGGAAGGAGATGAGGAGATGGACGCACCCGGTGCCTACCGGCACTGCGAGAGGGTCGTGCGTTCACAGGCGCGCAACTTCTCGTACGGGATCCGGCTGCTTCCCCCGCCGAAACGGCGCGCGCTGAGCGCGGTCTACGCGTTCGCCCGGCGGATCGACGACATCGGCGACGACCACGGCGCACCGCCCGCGACCCGGCTCGCGAAGCTGGCGGACGAGCGCGCACGCCTCGCCGACGTGGACGCCCACCCGTCCGACCCGGTGCTGGTGGCGCTGGCGGACGCGGCCCGCCGGTACCCGATCCCGCTCGGCGCGTTCGGCGAGCTGATCGACGGCTGCGAGGCCGACGTCCGCGGCGGGACCTACGACACCTTCGACGACCTGCTCTGGTACTGCCGCTGCGTCGCCGGCGCCGTCGGCCGGCTGTCGCTCGGCGTGTTCGGGACGTCCGACCCTGAGACGGCCTTACCCCGCGCCGACGCGCTCGGCGTCGCGCTGCAGCTGACCAACATCCTGCGGGACGTCCGGGAGGACGGCCTGAACGGCCGCGTCTACTTGCCGGCCAAGGACCTCGCCCGCTTCGGATGCACGCTCGAACGCGACGCGTCCGGCCGGCTCGCCGACGACCCCGAGCGGCTGGCGGGCCTCATCCGGTTCGAGGCGGACCGGGCGGCCGGGTGGTACGACACCGGCCTGGCCCTGCTGCCCATGCTCGACCGGCGCAGCGCCGCGTGCGCGGGGGCGATGGCGGGCATCTACCGGCACGTCCTGCGCCGCATCACGGCCGACCCGCCGGCCGCGCTGGAGACCCGCACCTCCCTCCCGGCCTGGGAGAAGGCCACCGTGTCCGTCATGGCGATGGCCGGGATCCACCGATGACCCCCGGCGCGGGCGACGCGGCCGAGGTGGCGGTCGTCGGGGGCGGACTCGCCGGCATCACCACGGCGCTGGCGCTCCAGGAGACCGGGGTGCGGGCCACGATCTACGAGGCGCGGCCCCGGCTCGGCGGCGCCACCTGCTCCTTCTCCCGGGACGGCCTGACGGTCGACAACGGGCAGCACATCTTCCTGAAGTGCTGCACGGCGTACCAGGGCCTGCTGGCCAGGCTCGGCGCGCTGGACCGCGTCCGCGTCCAGGACCGGTTCGACGTCCGCGTCCTGACCCCGGACGGCGCGGCCGGACGGCTGCGCCGCGCGAAGGCGCCCGGCCCGCTGCACCTGCTGCCGGCGCTCGCCGGGTACCGGCTGCTCTCGCCGTCCGACCGGCTCCGCGCGGTCGGCGCCTCGCTGGCGCTCGACCGCCTCGACACCGGCGACCCGTCCCTCGACCGGTCGACCATGGGCGCCTGGCTCGCCGGGCACGGCCAGCGGCCGCGGGCGCGCGAGGCCCTCTGGGAACTGTTCGTCACGGCCGCGCTCAACATGCGGCTGGACGACGCCGCGCTCGGACCGGCCGCGTTCGTGTGCCAGACCGCGCTGCTCGGCCGCTCCGACGCCGCCGACATCGGCGTGCCCACCGTCCCGCTCGGCGACCTGCACGGCGCGATCCCGGCGGCGAGGATCGAGCGGGGCGGGGGCCGGATCCGGCTGAACGCGAAGGTGTCCGCGATCGAGGCCGGGCCCAAGCTCGTCGTGGACGGCTCCCCGGTGAGCGCCGACGCGGTCGTCGTCGCGGTGCCGCACCGGGTGGCGGCCGCGCTCGTCCCCGAGGCGGCGTCCCCGGACCGGGAGAAGTGGGAGGGCCTCGGCTCCAGCCCGATCGTCAACGTCCACGTCGTCTACGACCGGCCCGTCCTGCGGGTGGACGGCGGGGACGAGCCGTTCGCCGCCGCGGTCGGCTCGCCCGTCCAGTGGGTGTTCGACCGCACCGCGGTGAGCGGCCTCACCGGCGGCGGCCAGTACCTCGCGGTCTCGGTCTCGGCGGCCGGCCGCTGGATCGACACGCCCACCGCCGAGCTGCGCGAGGTGTACCTCCCCGCGCTGGAGCGGCTGTTCCCGGCCGCTCGCCGCGCCCGCGTCACCGACTTCTTCGTGACCCGGGAACGGCACGCCACATTCCGTCAGAGCCCCGGCAGCGGCGCGCTGCGTCCCGCGTCCGCGACCCGGCTGCCGTGGCTGTTCCTCGCCGGCGCGTGGACGGACACGGGCTGGCCAGACACGATGGAGGGAGCCGTGCGCAGCGGCCTCACCGCCGCCCGTCTCGTCCGGCGGCACCTGCAGCGGGTGGGCACCGGCGAGGTGGACGGCCGATGACCACCGTCCCGACCTCGATCACCGACGGGCGCGCGCTGGTCGACCAGGCGATGCGCGCCTCGGCGGAGCGGCTCGACCCGTGGACCCGCCGCGTCGTCGCCTATCACCTCGGCTGGACCGACGAGGACGGCAGGCCGGCCGCGGCCGGCGGGAAGGCGCTGCGCCCGGCGCTGGCGCTGCTGTCCGCGCGGGCCGCCGGGACGTCCTACGAGACGGCGCTGCCCGGCGCGGTCGCGGTCGAGTTCGTGCACGCGTTCTCGCTGCTGCACGACGACATCATGGACGGCGACCGGACCCGCCGGCACCGTCCCGCCGCGTGGACGGTCTTCGGCCCGTCCGCCGCGATCCTCGGCGGCGACGCGCTGCTGGCGCTGTCGGAGAACCTGCTGCTGGACCAGCACACGCGGGGCGCCCACTGGGCGGCGCGGGCGCTGACCGCCGCCACGCAGCGGCTCATCTCGGGCCAGGCGCTCGACATCGGGTTCGAGTCGCGCGACGACGTGACGCTCGACGAGTGCCTGACCATGGCGGCGGACAAGACCGGCGCGCTGCTCGCCTGCGCCTGCTCGATCGGGGCGATGCTCGGCGAGGGCCCCACCCGCCTCGTCACCGGCCTGACCGGGTTCGGCGCCGAGATGGGCCTCGCGTTCCAGCTCGTGGACGACCTGCTCGGCATCTGGGGCAGCCCGGACACGACCGGGAAGCCGGTCCTGTCGGATCTGCGGGCCCGCAAGAAGTCGCTGCCGGTGGTGTACGCGCTGACGTCCGGCCGGCCGGAGTCGGAGCGGCTCGCCGAACTGTACGCGCACCCGGAGCCGCCGTCGGAGGACGCCCTGCGGGAGATGGCGCGGCTCGTCGAGACGGCGGGCGGCCGGGACTGGGCCGCGGCCGAGGCGGACCGCCGCGTCGCCGCCGCCGGGCGCCACCTCGACGACTCGGGCATGGACGATCTCGTGGCCGCCGAGTTCCGCGACATCGCGCTCTTCGTCACCTCCCGAGACCACTGACCCCCGACGCGCGGACGAGAAGGGAAGCGCCGAATGACCACGACCGAAGAGGCACCGGGACTCACCGGCGCCGCCTCCGCCGCCCTCGCGGTCGCCCGCGACCACCTGCTCGGCCTGCAGTCGCCCGAGGGCTGGTGGAAGGCGGAGCTGCAGACGAACGTGACGATGGACGCCGAGGACCTGCTGCTCCGCCGGTTCCTCGGCATCCATTCCGACGCCGACACCGCGGAGGCGGCGCGCTGGATCCGCTCCCAGCAGCGCGACGACGGCACCTGGGCGAACTTCCACGGCGGCCCGGCCGACCTGTCCACGACGATCGAGGCGTACGTGGCGCTGCGGCTCGCGGGCGACCCGGTGGACGCCGGGCACATGCGCAGGGCCGCCGCGTACGCGCGGGAGGCGGGCGGCATCGAGGGCAGCCGCGTGTTCACCCGGATCTGGCTGGCGCTGTTCGGGCAGTGGTCGTGGGACGACCTGCCCGTCATGCCGCCGGAGCTGATGTTCCTGCCGAGCCGCGTCCCGCTGAACGTCTACGACTGGGCGTGCTGGGCGCGGCAGACGATCGTCCCGCTGACGGTCCTCGGGTCGCTGCGTCCCGTCCGGGCCCTGCCGTTCGACCTGGAGGAGCTGCGCGCAGGCGTCGCCCCGGCGAAGGACGCGACGGGCTGGGGCCGCGCGTTCAACGCGCTCGACCGCGTCCTGCACGTCTACGAGAAGCGGCCGGTGCGTCCACTGCGGGCGGCGGCGATGCGCCGCGCGGCCGACTGGATCATCGCCCGGCAGGAGGCCGACGGCTGCTGGGGCGGGATCCAGCCGCCGTGGGTGTACTCCCTGATGGCGCTGCACGAGCTCGGCTACGGCCTCGACCATCCGGTCGTCCGGCGCGGGCTGGACGGGCTCGAACGGTTCACGATCCGGGACGAGAAGGGCCGCCGGCTGGAGGCGTGCCAGTCGCCGGTCTGGGACACGGTGCTGGCCATGAACGCCCTCGCCGACGCCGGCGTGTCCGCCGCCGACCCGGCGCTGCTGCGCGCGGCCCGGTGGGTCGTCGGCGAGGAGGTCCGCGGGCCGGGGGACTGGGCGGTGCGGCGCCCGGACACCCCGCCGGGCGGCTGGGCGTTCGAGTTCGACAACGACTGCTACCCCGACACCGACGACACCGCCGAGGCGATCCTGGCGCTGCGCAGGGTGGCCTACCGGGAGGCGGAGGAGCCGATCGAGCGGGCCGTCCGCTGGCTGAACGGGATGGCCTCGCGCGACGGCGGCTACGGCGCCTTCGACGCCGACAACACCCGCGAGCTGTGCACCAAGCTGCCCTTCTGCGACTTCGGCGCAGTGATCGACCCGCCGTCCGCGGACGTGACCGCGCACGTCGTCGAAGCGCTCGCCAAGGAGGGGCTCGCGGAGTCGGCGGTGGTCAAGCGGGCCGTCGTGTGGCTGCTGAAGGCGCAGGAGGCGGACGGCTCGTGGTTCGGACGCTGGGGAGCGAACCACGTCTACGGGACGGGCGGCGTCGTGCCCGCGCTCATCGCCGCCGGCGTCCGCCCGGGCAAGCCGGCGATCCGGCGCGCCGTGGCGTGGCTGGAGGCGCATCAGAACGAGGACGGCGGATGGGGCGAGGACCTGCGCTCCTACGACGACCCCGCGTGGATCGGCCGGGGCGAGTCGACGGCGTCCCAGACGGCGTGGGCGCTACTGGCGCTCCTCGCCGCCGGCGAGCGCTCCGAGGCGGTGGACGCCGGCGTCCGGTGGCTCGTCGACAACCAGCGGCCCGACGGCAACTGGGACGAGGAGCACTTCACCGGCACCGGCTTCCCCGGCGACTTCTACATCAACTACCACCTGTACCGGCTGGTTTTCCCGGTCAGCGCCCTGGGCCGATATCTGGGCGGTGCCACATGACCCGGCCGGTGCGCGGCCTTGAGGCCACCGAGTTCACCCTGCCCGAGGAGGTCCGGACACCATGAGCATGCCGTTTCGCCAGAGCCTTCGCATCGGGGGCTACATCCTCCGGAACAAGCTGCGGGGCAGGGAGAAGTTCCCGCTGATCGTCGAACTGGAACCTCTGTTCGCGTGCAACCTCGCCTGCGCGGGCTGCGGCAAGATCCAGCACCCGCACGACGTCCTCAAGAAGCGCATGCCGGTCGAGCAGGCCGTCGCCGCCATCGAGGAGTGCGGCGCCCCGATGGTCTCCATCGCCGGCGGCGAACCGCTCATGCATCCGCAGATCGACGAGCTCGTGGGCGAGCTCATCAAGCGCAAGAAGTTCGTCTTCCTGTGCACGAACGCGCTGCTCATCCCGAAGAAGCTCGACAAGTTCAAGCCGTCGCCCTACTTCGCCTGGGCCGTGCACATCGACGGCCTCCGCGAGCGCCACGACGAATCCGTCTGCAAGGAGGGCGTCTTCGACGACGCCGTCGCCGCCATCAAGGAATGCAAGCGGCGCGGCTTCCGGGTCACCACCAACACGACGATCTTCAACACCGACACACCGCAGACCGTCATCGACGTCCTCAACTACCTCAACGACGACCTCGCGGTCGACGAGATGATGATCTCGCCCGGCTACGCCTACGACAAAGCCCCCGACCAGGAGCACTTCCTCGGCGTCCAGGAAACGCGGGAGCTGTTCAAGAAGGCCTTCGCGGACGGCAACCGCAAGCGCTGGCGCTTCAACCACTCGCCGCTCTTCCTGGACTTCCTGGAAGGCAAGGTCGACTTCCCCTGCACGGCCTGGGCCATCCCGTCCTACTCCCTCTTCGGCTGGCAGCGCCCCTGCTACCTGATGTCGGACGGCTACGCGCAGACCTACCGGGAACTCCTGGACGAGACCGACTGGGACTCCTACGGCCGGGGCCGCGATCCGCGCTGCGCCAACTGCATGGCGCACTGCGGCTACGAGCCGACGGCGGTCTTCACGACCCTCGGCTCCCTGAAGGAGTCCCTGCGGGCCGTCCGCTCCGTCTGATCAGGGCGCGCGAGGGGCCGGGCCGGTCCGTCGGTCGGGACCGCGCCCAGCACGCCCATCGGCGTCGACCGGACGAACGGCGTCCGGCCCTCCACCAGCGCGTAGAGGGTTGGCGGGCTTCACGTCGCGGTGCAGGACGCCGTGTTCGTGCGCGGTGCTCATGGCGTCCAGCATCTCGATCCCGAGCGCGGCGGCGCGGACCTCTCGCAGCGCCCGCTGAACCGCCGGCTCGCGCCGCGCCTCGCTCGTCTTGCGCGGCAGGACGAGCTCCTTGACCGCCACGTCGCCGGTGGCGTCGGTGAGCCGGAGCCGCGTGATCGGGAATCCGGACGCGGCGACCGCGGCGGCCGCGCCGACCTGCGCGAGCGCGGCCGCGTTCCCCGCGATGCCACCGCCGACGATCATGATGCGCGTCATCTCGGTCCTTTGCCGGCGAGTCACGGATCCTGACCCTCCACCCGTCCGCCGGTGCGGAATCGGGTCCGGTACGCGGCGGGGCCGAGCGTGAAGAAGTGCCGGAACCGGCGGCTGGCGTAGTTGGGATCGTCCCAGCCGACGAGCCTTCCGATCGCTGCGACGGGCAGGTCGGTCTCGATGAGGAGTGCCGCGGCGCGCTCTGCTCGCAGCCGGCCCAGATAGGTCATGGGCGGGACGCCGAGCTGCGCTGTGAACAGACGTGTCAGGTAGGGCGGTGACACGCTCACGGTGGAGGCGAGTTCGTCCAGGCTCCAGGCGCGCTGGATGTCGTCCTCCAGCAGCTGCGCCGCGGCCAGTACGGAGGGGTGGACATGGCCGGTCCGGTCGCCGGCGGCGTCTGCGGGGACGGATGCCGCTGCGCCGCCCAGCACGCAGAGCAGTATTCCCGCCCGCACGGCATACACGGGTCCGGGATCAACGGCTGGACCGGGCCGGCCTGCGGTCTCGGCCAGGCCGGTTTCGACGATGCGCAGCGCGGTGGGATCGAGCCGCAGTGGACGGCCGGTGTCGCGGCCGGGTCGGCCGGCGGTGTGCAGTACGCGGCCGAGGTGCGGGGCGGCGCGCATCCAGGCCAGCTCGCGCCGGAACGCCTCCGGACTGACATAGAGGTTGTAGACGATCAAGCGGCGGCAGTCGTGATAGCCGTGCCAGTCGCCCGGACGGAGCAACGTCACCGAGCCGCGGTCCAGGTGCTGTTCGCCCGCGGCCGAGACGTGCGTGGCGGTGCCGCCCGTGACGACGGCGAGCTCGATGAAGTCGTGGCTGTGGGCGGGCGTGCCGCTCCGCAGCTCGAACCGCTCGGCGGCGATGGGCGGCCCGCCCGGCGGGAAGACCTCCGCCAGCCGCACACGATGCATCGGACCTCGCTTCGACGAGTGGTCGTCAATATTGTGCTACACCTGTCGGGCTCTGGTGCTAGCAGCCTGGCCGAGAGACGGCGACAGTTGTCGAGAAGACGACCTCCAGAAGACGAGGAAGACGAGCATGACTGTCGCTGCAGCAAACCCACGGACCACGCCGGCCGACCTTTCCGAGGACATCGTGTCGGAGTACCGTCGTGACGGTTTCGTCCACCTGCGCGGGGTCATCTCCCGTGCGGACGCCGCCGAATTCGCCGACGCGGCGATGGCGGCTCGCGACACCGTCCGGGACCACCACGACGGAAAGATCTTCACGCAGCTGCTCCAGCTGTGGCGTCACGACGAGACGCTGCGCGAACTCACCCTGAACCCGGACCTGGCGGCCATCGCGGCCCGGCTGGCGGGGGTCCCACTGCGGTTGTGGCACGACCAGCTGCTGATCAAAGAGCCGCGGAACGGGGCCGCGACGGAGTTCCACCAGGACCAGCCGTACTGGCCGCACGCCGGCTCACGGCACGCGCTCTCGGCCTGGGTGGCGCTGGTGGACGTGCCGGTCGACCGCGGCTGCATGACCTTCATCCCGGGCTCCCAGCACCTGGACGGCCTTCGGCCGCAGGACCTGTCCGACCACGCCGACATGTTCTCCGTGGCACCCGAACTGCTGTGGGAACGACGCGTCACCGTCCCCCTGCGCGCGGGCGACTGCACGTTCCACAACTCCCGTCTCGCCCACAGCGCCACGCCCAACTTCACGGACGACCCTCGCATAGCCCACGTCATCATTTACGCGGACGCAGACCTGACCTTGGCGGCCCGACCCGCGCACCCTGTCACCGAACCGCTCGGCCTCACCGTGGGCAGCCCTCTTCCCGACGAGCACTTCCCGCGCTTCAGTTGAGCGCCTCACCTCACCTCCGGGCGAGGTTGTCGATGGCGGTGACGTCCTCCTTTGTGAGGTCGAGGCCTTCCAGGTCGAAGTTGGCGGCGACGCGTTCCCGGCGTGCGGACCTGGGCAGGACGACGATGTCGTGTTCCAGATGCCAGCGGAGGACGACCTGGGCGGGAGTGGCCCCGTGCCGCCGGGCGATCTCGGTGAGGACCGGATCGCGCAGATCGGTGTTCTTCAGGCCGCTGTAGCCCTCGACGACGACGCCCCGGCGACTGTGCTCCTCCAGCAAGGCCGGATCGTGCTGCGCCGGGCTCCACGGAATCTGGTTGACCGCCGGCTGCCGTCCGGTGGCCTCGGTCAGCAGGTCGATCAGGGCCGGGCTGTAGTTGCTGACGCCGACGTTGCGGGCCAGTCCCGCGTCCTTGGCGGACAGCAACTCCTGCCAGGTCGAGACGAGTTCCTCCCGCCCCGTCGGCCAGTGGATCAGCCAGAGGTCCACGTAGCCGGTGTCGAGCATGCGAAGGCTCGACTCCAGGGTGCGACGGGCCTGCCGCGCGTCCTGCGGGCGCAGCTTGGTGGTGATGAAGACCTGCTCCCGATCCACACCGCTGTCCCTTACGGCTTTGCCGACGTCCGCCTCGTTCTTGTACAGCGTCGCAGTGTCGATGTGCCGGTAACCGATCTCAAGGGCCGCACGCACCGACTCGTACGCCGTCTTGGATCCCAGTTGCCAGGTCCCGAAACCGATCAGCGGCAGCGCGGTTCCGCCAGGCAGGTTCACAGTCCGAGTCATGCATGCATTCTCCCCCCCGGCACTCCGCCTTGATCGACGATCCGTGGAGGAGTGGCGGGCTGTACCTACTGGTATGTATGCTCGTGCCGTGGATGCCAGGGAACGGCTCATCGAGAGCACGCGTGAACTGCTGTGGGAACGCGGCTACGTCGGCACCAGCCCGAAGGCGATCCAGGAGCGATCCGGAGCGGGCCAGGGCAGCATGTACCACCACTTCCGCGGCAAGCCCGACCTGGCGCTCGCCGCGATCAGCCGCAGTGCCGACGAACTGCGGGCCAGGGCGGAGGCCGCGCTCAGCGGCCCCGGCACCGTGATCGAACGGGTCACCGGCTACATGCGGCGCGAACGCGACGTTTTGAAGGGCTGCCCGGTCGGCCGTCTCACCCAGGACCCCGATGTGATGGCGGACCCGCGGCTGCGCAGACCCGTGGAGGAGACCTTCGCCTGGCTCACCCAACGGCTGGCCGAGTTGCTGGCAGAGGGCCGCGCCAACGACGAGCTCGACGCCAGGATCGACCCCGCGGCGACCGCCACCGCTCTGGTCGCGGTGCTGCAGGGCGGCTATGTGCTGGCTCGGGCCGCCGGCTCGGCCGACGTGCAGGCGAGGGCGATCGACGGTGCCCTCGGCCTGCTCGCCGGCGGGCTCCGCTGACCGTCGCAGCTCCGGATCATGGGAGAAGGGAACGACCGGAATGCCGCTTGTCCGTATCGACGCCTTGAGGGCCGGAAGCGATCGCCTCGACGCGCTCGGCCGCGCCGTGCACGACGCTCTGGGCGAGACGATCGGCTTCCCGCCCGACGACCGGTTCCAGGTCCTGGTCAGCCACGATGGCACCAGCGGCACCCTGCGCTATGACGACTACCTCGGCGTGCAGCACGACGACGACATCGTCTTCGTCGCGATCACGATGCGCTCCGGACGGACGCCGGAGCAGAAGCGGGCCCTCTACCGGCGGATCGCCGAACTCGCCCACGCCTACGCCGGCACCGAGCCGCGCAACGTGATCATCAGCCTCACGGAGAACGAATCGATCGACTGGTCGTTCGGCGACGGGCTGGCGCAGTACGCGCCGTCCTCAAGCACGCCGGGTTGATGACGGCGCTGCAGGCGGGCGTCGCCGCCTCGCAGCAGGACCTCGCGGCCCGGACGGGGGTCGCCCCGAGCCTGGTGGTCGCGCTGGCGGACCACAACTGACGTCAGCATCAGGCAATGTGACGTCACATGACGCTTGACGTGACGTCGCGATGGCGTCATAGTTGAGCCATGGACCTGATGCCGTACGTGGAGAACCTCCGCCGCGAGCTCGCCGCCGCCGCCGAGGCGGGCGGCCCGGACGCTCGCGCGCTGGCCGAGCGCCTCACCGGCGCCCTGGACTCGGCCGCCAGGCTCACCCTGCTGGAGGCGCTGTCGGCGGCGGCGGACGAGATCACCCGTGATCTCGCGCCGGGCTCGGTCGACGTGCGGCTGCGCGGCGGCGACCCCGCGTTCGTGGTGACGCCGCCGCAGCCGGGAGCGTTCTCGGAGGGCGCGGCCGTCGCCGGGCCGGAGCCCGCACCGGATGCCGCGCCGCCGGCCGGGCCGCCGCCCGCCGAGGAGGGCGGCACCGCGCGGATGACCCTGCGGCTGCCCGAGCACCTCAAGCTGCGGGTGGAGGAGGCCGCCGGCCGGCAGGGGATCTCGGTCAACGCCTGGCTGGTCCGCGCCATCTCCGCCGCGTTCGAGCCCGGCGCCGGGAGCCGTACCGCCGACCGGCCGCAGCAGCCCCAGAGCGGGCGCAGCTACACCGGCTGGGTGCGCTAGCGGCACCCGCCCGGCCCCATCGCCCATCACCACTCATCGCCCGGCCCCGGAGGCCGGGATGTCGCACCGAAGCCACGAGGAGGGCTCCGCCATGCCTGCTTTCGAGACCCCCGAACCGATCACCGCCGACATCCAGATCTACATCGGCCAGGTCCGCGTCCACGCCGGCGACCGGGCCGACACCGTGGTGGAGGTGCGCCCCAGCGACCCGTCCGCCGAAGTGAGCGTGCAGGCCGCCGAGCAGACGATCGTCGAACTCTCCGGCGGACGGCTGCTGGTCAAGGGCCCCAAGCCCAAAGGGCTCGCGCACCTGCGCTCCTGGCGCGGCTCCATCGAGGTGACCGTGGACCTGCCGGCCGGGTCCCGCGTCGAGGCCGAGGTCGCGGGGGACTTCATCGCCACCGGCCCGCTAGGCCGGACCGTCCTGCGCAGCTCGATCGGTGACCTGCGCCTGGAGGAGACCGGTCCCCTGGAGGCCAAGGCGTCCACCGGAGACATCTCCGTGGACCGGGTGGCCGGACCTGCCGAGGTGACCGCCTCCACCGGGGCGATCCGGATCGGGGCCATCGACGGCCCCGGCACGGTGAAGAACTCCACCGGCGCCGTCACCCTGGGCGAGGCCACCGGTGACGTGCAGTTGAAGACCGGCACCGGTGACATCACCGTTCACCGCGCGCTGGCCGGCCTCACCGCGAAAACCGCGCACGGCCGGATCCGGATCAGCTCGGCGGTGAGCGGCACCCTCCACCTGGAGGGCGGCCACGGCAAGGTCGACGTCGGCATCGCCGAGGGCACGGCCGCCTGGCTGGACCTGCACTCCAAGAACGGTGTGGTGCGCAACAGCCTGACCGCCGCCGAAGGCCCCGAGACCGCCGACGCGGTCGTCGAGGTGCGCGCGCAGACCAACTGGGGCGACATCGACGTCCACCGGTCCTGACCCCCGAACACCAGCAAGGAGACCCCTCATGAGCGACGCGATCACAGCCGAAGGACTGGTCAAGAGATACGGCGAGGTGACCGCCCTGGACGGGCTGAGCTTCTCCGTCCCGCAGGGGACGGTGCTCGCCCTGCTCGGCCCGAACGGCGCCGGCAAGACCACGACGGTGCGGGTCCTGACCACGCTGCTGCGCCCCGACGGCGGCCGTGCCACCGTCGCCGGATGCGACGTCGTCGGAGACGCCCGGCGGCTGCGCTCGTACATCGGACTGTCCGGCCAGTACGCCGCCGTCGACGAGCACCTCACCGGCGCCGAGAACCTGGAGATGGTCGGGCGGCTGTACCACCTGGGCGCCAGGCGCAGCAGGGCCCGCGCCCGCGAGCTGCTGGAACGCTTCGACCTCACGGACGCCGCGGACCGTCCGGTGAAGGGCTACTCCGGCGGCATGCGCCGCCGCATCGACCTGGCCGGCGCGCTGGTCGCCGACCCGCCGGTCCTGTTCCTGGACGAGCCCAGCACCGGCCTGGACCCCCGTGCCCGCGCCGCGCTGTGGGACACCATCTCCGAACTGGTCGCGGGCGGCAGCACGCTGCTGCTGACCACCCAGTACATGGAGGAGGCCGACCACCTCGCCGACCAGATCATGGTGGTCGACCACGGCCGCGCCATCGCCCGCGGCACCGCCGACGAGCTCAAGGACAAGGTGGGCGGCAACCGCATCGAGCTGACCGTGACCGACGCCGCCGAGCTGGAGACCGCCCGGCAGACCCTCGCCTGGGTCGCGGTCGGCGCCATGCGGACCGTGCCGGAGTCGCTCCAGATCACCGTCCCGGTCACCGACGGCCCCGAGGCGCTCCGCCACGTCCTCGGCCGGCTGGCCGAAACCGGAGTCCAGGTGCGGGACGCCGGCCTGCGGCGGCCCACCCTCGACGACGTCTACCTCACCCTCACCGGACACCAGGCGTCCGGCACCGACGAGCAGGCCCGGGAGGCCGCCCGATGAACGCGCTCACGATGCCCATCGCCGACGGCTGGACGATCGCCAGGCGCAACACCCTGAAGATCAGACGGTCGCCGGACCTCCTCGGCGCCGCGATCATGTTCCCGATCGTCTTCGTGCTGATGTTCGCCTACGTCTTCGGCAGCGTCATCCACGTCCCGGGGATGTCGTACCGGGAGTTCCTGCTGCCCGGCATCTTCGTCCAGGCCGTGATCATGGGCGCGCAGATCACCGGCTACACGCTGACCCTGGACCTGCAGAAGGGCATCTTCGACCGGTTCCGCTCGCTGCCCATGGCCCCGTCCGCGGTGCTGATCGGCCAGACCGTCAGCGACCTGCTGATGAATTTCGCCAGCCTGGTCGTGATGGCGGCGATGGGGCTGATCGTCGGCTGGCGGGTGCACACCTCGCCCTTCGAGGCCGTCCTCGGTTTCGGGTTGCTGCTGCTGTTCGCCTACGCGTTCTCCTGGTTCACCGCGACCGTCGCGCTGGCCCTGCGCACCCCGGAAAGCTTCAACAACATCGCCACCATGGTCTCGTTCCCGCTGATGTTCATCTCCAACGCCTTCCTCGACAGCTCCGAACTGCCGGCACCGCTCCGCGTCGTCGCCGAGTGGAACCCCGTCTCGACCTTCACCCAGGCCGCGCGCGAGCTGTTCGGCAACACCAGCACCGCGATGAAGACCTCGGACGCCTGGCCCATCCAGCACGCCGTCCCGGTGTCACTCCTGTGGATCGCCGTCATCCTGATCGTGTTCGTCCCGCTGGCGACCCGCCTCTACAAGAAGGCGGTCAGCGCCTGACCACCGACGCAACGCAAAGGCGCCCCCGAAGCACACCGGAGGGCGCCTTCAGCGTGTTCGGAACGGCATTGCTGTCACCTATGAGCGGCGTCTCGGGCGTAGTCCCAACGAAGACACCAACAGGAGGGACGCCGCATGGCGGATCGATCCGGTTTCGACGACTACGTCGAGAAGCATTCCGACCGTCTGCTGCGCAGTGCCTACCTGCTGACCCAGGACTGGGCCCGCGCCGAGGATCTGCTGCAAACCGCACTGGCCAAGGCGTGGATCGCCTGGGGGCGCGTATCGGACGATCCCTCCCCGTACGTCTACCGGATACTGACCAACACACACGCCTCCTGGTGGCGGCGACGATGGCGTGGCGAGGTCCCGACCGCGCAACTGCCCGAATCATCCCAGCCGGATCCGACGGCCGCCTTTGACGACCGCGATGCGATGTGGACGGCGCTGGCCCGGTTGTCGGCCCGGCAGCGCGCGGTCGTGGTGCTGCATTACTTCGAGTCGCTCCCGCTCACCCAGGTCGCCGACATCCTCGGCTGCTCCGCTTCCACCGTGAAGACCCAGCTCCGCCGGGCCCTGCTGCGGTTGCAGGTCGATCCAGCCCTCCAAGCCCTCAACGAAGTGAGATGACCATGCCCAACACGGAGCAGGAACTCGTCGCCATGCTGCGGGAACGCGCCCAAGGTGCACCCCCGGATCCCGGCCGCGGCGAGCGGGCAGCGGCCCTGGGCAGGCGCATGCGGCGCCGCCGCCGTGCGACCCGCACGGCCATGACGGCCGCTGCCGCAGCCGCCGTCGCCGTCACTGCCCTCGCCCTGCCCGGTGGTGCGGACGACAGGGTCCCGGCCGACACCGTGCTGGCGTCGGTACGGCTTCCGGCCGAGGTGCCGCTGCCCGGCGAGGCCGACCATTTCTTCCGGGCCGAGAAGCTGCCGCTCATCGAGTCGCAACAGCATGAACGAATGGGAGAGCCGGTCCGTCTGCGGTTCACGGCGCTCAGCACCGACACCATGTACAACGTGCGGTGCTCGGTTCCCGACTCCTGGCTGGTGATCAAGAGCGATACCCCCGGGCGGGCGGCGAGCATCGGCAGGTGCGGCCCGCAGGACCATCTAGCGCAGTACGACAGCCAGTCGGCCGGGCCGGCGTGGACGGGCCGGCCCCACACCGTGGAGGCATGGGTCCTGCCACCGGAGGCGGACATCGACGAGAGCAACCCGCCCGACCCGTTCTCCGACGCCATCGAGAAGATCGCAGCGCGTACCGGCACCCGTCCAGGGATCTGGGCCATCGGCGTCTACGACCGCCGAGGATGATCCTCCTTCAGTGCGTCCGGCCCGGCGCTTCGCTTTCAAGCACGCCAGAATGACGCAGGGAGCGCCCGAACTTCAGCGGCCGCCTGCTCCAGCCGTTCGGCGAAAGGTCGTAGCGCCGTCTGGCCGCCTTCGACCAGGCGACGGATGATGGACGCCTGGCGGCGGGCCCGTTCGACGATGACGTCTGCGAAAGCGCTGCGGTCGCCCTCGTAACCGTAGGCGTCCAGCAGAACGTGCAGGCGCCGTGACCGATCCTCGAACGCCGTGAACCCCTGGGACTCGGCGACGTGCCGGGGCTGCAGCGGCACCCAGGTCAGCGCCAGATGAGCCAGGTCGAACTCCCGCGGCGAAGGCCCGGCGGTGTCCCAGTCGACGAACCCGACGAGACCGCCGTCGTTCCACACCGCGTTGTAGGGCGAGGCGTCGTGATGACCGATGATCAGGCCGGGCCGCCACGTCCCGGCGAACCAGGTCGCGTCCTCCGGCGGAACGAAGGCCGCCGTGATGTCGTGCAGCCGCCGCATCCAGCCGGCGGCCTGACGTAGTGCCTGTTCCGAACGCGGCCACGCCGGCCAGGGGTGGAGTTCGCCGATGGTCTCGCCGTGCAGAAAGGTCAGGACCTCGCGCCCCTGCTCATCGAAGCCCAGGACCCGGGGAGCACCCTCGAACCCGGCGATTTCCAGATGGCGCAGCACCGCGTGCACGGTGGGGGTCCACGGGTTCGCCGGGCGGTGGACGGTGTCACCGATTCGCACCCCGCCCACGTGCCGCCCCCCAGGCAGCCGTTGTTCGTCCACCCTCGCGTTCTATCCCGCATGCCCGGCCCGCGCATCAGGTTTTCTGGCGCCTTGCGCAGACGTGTCGCTCGCGCGTCACTGCGGGACGGGGCCGTTGACCTCGACCAGTGGCGGTGCGACGAAGCATGTGCAGGGCGAGGTCGTCCCGACGGCCCAGATCGAGGTGCCCACGCGGGTGAGTCCCTCGACGGTCCCCTCGGCCTCCTCGCTGGTGCCGGTGGTCCAGCTGGTGCCGTTCCAGTGCAGGAACAGCGGCCGGCTCGTCACTCCGCCGTCCGTCATGCGGTAACCGCCGACCCAGACTCCGCCCCTGCCGTCCGGAGCAGCGGCGCTCAGCCGTGTCTCGGTCAGCGCGGGCTCCGGCAGGACGCGCCAGCGGGTGCCGTTCCAGTGCATCACCAGCGGCTTGCCCTCATGGTCGCCGACCGCCCACACATTCGTGGCGGATACGGCGGTGACGCTCTGCAGTTCAGTGTTGCCAGACGGGAGGGTCACCGGGCTCCTGGTCCAGGCACGGCCATCCCAGTGCAGGACGAGCGCGACATTGTTGCCCGCGTCACTGAGGTACCACCCGACCGCCCACGCGTTCGTCGCCGACAGGGACGCGACGCCCTGCAGAGTGTTGCCGAGACGGCCCGGGCTGGGGGAGGCCACCCGCGACCACTTCGCCCCGTCCCAGCGTTCGACGAGGGTGACCGGGCCGGGGGTGTTCCTGCCGGAGAAGGATCCGACCGCCCATGCCTGTGTCCTGGAGACCGCCGCTATGTCGTTGAGCCGGTCGGCCCCGACATGCGAGCCGTCGGTCGGCGCGGCGGGCTGGACCGCCGTCCACGCGGCACCGTCCCAGTGCCGGATCACCGGTCCGAGGCCGGTGCTGTCGCCGACGGCCCAGACATCGTTGGACGCCACGGCGCTGACACCGTCGAGGCTGCCCGTGCCAGTCGGCGTGTCGGGAACCGCCACCTCCTTCCAGGACATGCCGTCCCAGTGCTCGGCGACCGGATCGGCGGACTCGTACGGCGGATGCTTCTCCCCGACCGCCCACGCGTCGCTCCCGCCGAGCACGGCGACGTCCTTGAGGGTGCCCTCCGCGCTGGAGTGCGGCACCTTCCGCCAGTCCGCCTCCGCTCCGAGGACGGGCGGCGCCCCGGCGAGCACCACTCCCGCCACAGCCGCCATGGGAATCGCGAAACGCCTCACGAACCGCACATGAACTCCTTCCCCCCGCTCCCGGCTTTGCAGTGAGGACGCCCAAGCGATCACCTCGGTTGCCTTGCGGCGCCCGGGAGTGCCGCGTACAACAACACTGAGCCTCGCCCCCCGGGCGACGGATCTTGGTGACCCCACCACCGGGAACCTTCGAGTCGCCCTCAAGGTGAAGGGGACGGCTGGGGTGGGCGGTTGAGGATGAGGTCGCCGGCGCGGGCGATGACCTGGGCGCGGGTGCGGCCGGGGTGGTCGGCGGCGATCAGGTTGCTGCCGATGGCCGCGCTGAAGGCGAGCAGGCTGCGGGCTTCGACCTCGTCGGGGTCGGGGCAGAACGTGCTGATCGCGTCGCGTAGCAGCTGCATGCGCCGGTTGTCCACGCGGCGCAGGCGCTCGGCGACGGCCTGGTCGCGGCGGGCCCAGTCGCGAATGGCCAGGTCGATGGGGAGCAGGCGGTCGCTGGAGAAGGTGAGCCGCCCGGCCAGCCGGACCTTGTCCAGTACGTCGCCGCCCTCCCGTTCGGCCCGGTCGAGGACGTCGTCGACGCTCTCGCGCTCCCAGGTGTCCAGCATCTCCGTCAGCAGCGCGCCACGGTCGGCGAAGTAGCCGTAGAAACCGCCCTTGGTCACGCCGAGCGCCTTGGCCAGGACCTCGACGCGCACCGCGTCCACACCACCCTCGGCCAGTGCCCGCAGCCCCTCCTCGACCCAGGTTTCGCGCAGTGTGCGCAACGCGCCCATCGTATGACCCACCTCACCCTTTCGACCTGTTGTACGGATCCGTATAACTGGTCTAGCCTCGCTTTATACGCCACCGTATAACGATGGAGGAGCGGTGGCCGTGTCGTTCGGTCTCGTCGCCCTCCATTATCCGGTTCCCGAGCACGCCGAGGACGGAGAGTTCAAATGGTCAAGTGGGCTGGTTGGCTCATCACGCTGTTCGGAGCCGCGCACACGCTTCTCGCGCTGACGCTGGAGAAAGCCGCGAGCCACGCGGGGACGTGGTTCAGCGGGGGACTGCGGGGGGACGATCTCACCGCGATGAGCCCCGCGAACAGCGCGTACTGGCTGAGTCTGGCCAGCTTCGGCGTGCCGCTCGTCGTGGTCGGCCTGACCGTGCTGTGGCTGGACCGCCGCCACATCACGCCACCGCCGTTCATCGCCTGGACGCTGGGCACCTGGGCCGTCGTCGGCGCCGTGGTCCTCGTGTTCACGCCATGGCCGATCCTCCTGCTCGCGAACATCCTGCTACTGGCCGGAGCCCGCCGCACCGCCCACCACGGCAACCCCCACCCCACGCCGACGCAACGCGGACCTCGTAGAAGACCGTTCACAGGGATTGCGTACCGGCGCTTGCTGCTCACGGTCTACATCGGCCCGGTTCCCCCGCGGTCGCCTCGGATCTTCGGGGCCCAACACAGACAAGCGAAGGACACGATCCCATGCGCGAGAACAACGGCACCCGCTTCGCAACCGACGGAGAACGCCGGAACGTGGCTGTCGCATCGGCGGTCGCTCTGGTCGTCGACGCGGCGACTTGGGTCTTCACCCGCGACCCCAATGTCACCGGGGTGGTCACGTTCGTCACCGCCGCGGTCTGCGTGGGCTACGCGGCCGTCATCGACATCAAGCACCGCAACGGCCGGCGCCGGTCGCGCTGAACCAACTGAACGTGGATGAGGCGGTCATCGACCGCTGAACTCACGTGCGCGCAACCAAGGACCCCGGGGCGACAACCCCGGGGTCCTTTCGTTGAGCGCGCCCGGTGCGGCTCCTGGCTCCTATGCCGTGGGAGTCGGGTCGGTGAGCCTGCTTTTCAGGGCCTCTGCGAGTTGGTGGACGTCGGCCGGGGTGGTGCGCCAGTTGCTGAAGGCGGCGCGGAGAGCGGGTGTCCCGGCGTACGTGGTGGGGGTGAGGAACGCTTCGTCCTTCAGTTCGTCGGCGAGGTCGGCCAGTCGCTCGGCGGTGGGGTCCTCGGCCAGCGTGAAGCAGACGACGTTCAGGCGGACCGGTGCAAGCAGGCGCAGCCCGGGAATCGTTTTGATCGCCTCGCCGAGTGCGTGTGCGCAGGCGATGTTCCGCTGGACGATCTCGCGGTGCCCGTCCCTCCCGTAAGCGCGAAGTGTGAACCAGGCGGCGAGCGCGCGCAGGCGCCGGGAGTTCTCCGGAGTCAGGTGGACGGGGTCGGGGGTCTCGCCGAGAGGGCCGAGGTAGGCGGCGGCGTTCTGGAACACCCGTACCTGGAGGCCAGGGTGGCGGGTGAACTGTATGGCGCTGTCGTAGGGGACGTTCAGCCATTTGTGCAGGTCGATGCAGATGGAGTCGGCGGCGTCGAGGCCGGCGACCAGGTCCGCGTGGTCCGGCGACAGGGCCGCGAATCCGCCGAAGGCGGCGTCCACATGGAGCCAGAAGTCGTGGCGTTCCCGCAGTGCGGCGATGGCGCGGAGGTCGTCGAAGTCGACGGTGTTGACCGTGCCGGCGTTGGCGACCACCACGCACGGGCCGTCGACGCGCGTCAGTGCGTCCTCCAGTGCCGTCGGGTCGACTGCCTCTCGGCCTTGAAGGACGGGCACGTGCACCAATGAGGTGCGGCCGAGCCCGAGCATGGACAGGCCCTTGGCGATACTCGAATGTGGACTGCCGGACAGGACGCTGACCCGTCCCAACGCCGCGGTGCCGTCCTGCGCCACGGAGACGCCTCTGCGATCGCCGAGCCACTCGCGGGCGATGGCCAGACCCACCGTGTTGGACATGGTCGCGCCGCTGACGAACGCCCCTTGATATGCGTCGCCGAGACCGAACAGCTCGCGCAGCCAGCCGACCGTCCGGCGTTCGAGTTCCGGTGCCGCGCCGTCGAGGGCCGACGTGGGGTTCTGGTCGGCCGCCGCGGTGAGCCAGTCGCCTGCCAGTGCGGCCGGGGTCACGCCGCCTGTGACGAAGCCCAGATAACGAGGTCCCGCGCTGGCGGACAGCAGCGGAGCCCAGTTCCGGGTGAACTCGGCAAGTGCCGCGGTCAGCCCGGCCCCCTCCTCCGGGAGTGGTTCAGGGGCGGGCAGGTGCAGCGCCGGGACGACCGGCCGCTCATGCAGGCGACCGACCATTTCGGCCGCGCGCAGGCGGGTCGCCTCCAGCAGATCCGGCAGTCCGGTGAGATCGGCGGCGAGGCGTGGGTGCATGGGAGGGCTCCGATTCCGGTGGCTTCAGGGGAACGGTATCCACCGCACGGCGTGAAAGTCTGGTCCAATACCGGCAAACTGGACCAGTGCACATCGCGGACAACCAGCTGGTCACGGCACTGGGCGAATGGCGAAGACCAGGTGTCGCGCTGGCACGCGCGCTGGCCGACGCGGTCGGCGTCGCCGCCCTGGACGGCCGGTTGCGGGTCGGTTCGCGGCTTCCCGCCGAACGCCGTGCCGCCGCCGCGCTCGGCGTCAGCAGGGGCACCGTGATCGCCGCGCTCCGCATCCTCCGGGACGAGGGCTGGGTCGACACCCGGCACGGCAGCGCGAGCACCCTGCGACTTCCGCGGGAGGCGGCGGCGCGCATCGCACCGTCCTCGGCCGTTGGTGCGGCCGGCATCATCGATCTTCGAAGGGCGGTTCCGGCCGCGCCCCACACGGCGTACCAACAGGCCCTCCTCAGAGCGGCCGAGCGTTCCGGGCCGGTGCTGGCCGAAACCGGAGAGACCGGGCCAGGGCTGGCAGAGCTGCGCTCACTGATCGCCGACCGCTGCACGGCGGAGGGGCTCGCCACGCGGCCCGAGCAGATTCTGATCACCTCCGGGACGCGTGCCGCCCTCGCGCTGCTGTCGGCGCACCTGCGTCCCCGCGTCGTGGCCGTGGAGATCCCCACCTATTCCGACCCCCTGGCCGCCTTCCGGACGACCGGTGCCCGCCTGGTCGGCTGCCGGGTCGCCCCGGACGGCTGGGACCCGGACCAGATCCACGAAGCGTTCCGGGCCGCCGCAGGCGGTCTGGCCTACCTGGTCCCCGACTTCCAGAACCCGACCGGCGCGCTCATGCCCGGCGCCGTCCGCAAGACCGTGGCCCGGCTTGCCGAACGGCATCGGGTGACGGTGGTGGCCGACGAGACGATGCGCGATCTCGACCTGCGCGAGACACCCGCACCACTCCAGCGGATACCCGGCTCCATCGTCATCGGGTCGGCGGCCAAGACGATCTGGGGCGGCCTGCGCGTCGGCTGGATCCGCGGAACGGCGGCGTTGATCGGCGAACTGGCCCGCCACCCACTGTGTGAACCGCTGTCCGCGGCGCCGACGCAACAACTGGTCGCCGCCGAACTCCTTCGCGACCTGGAACCGGTGCTGCGTCACCGACGGGTCGTCCTGCAGCGGCAGCGCGACCACCTGAGCGGGCTGCTGGCCGGAGACGACCGCTGGGAGTTCACGGTTCCTCCCGGAGGGCTCGCGCTCTGGTTGCGCTTGAGCACCATGCGAGCCGATACCGTCGCGACGCGCGCCCGCGCGTACGGGCTCGAAATCTCCCCGGGCCCCTCATTCGCGGCCGACGCCACCCACGCCCACCACCTGCGCCTGCCCTTTACCCCGCCGATCGCCACGCTGGACCGCGTCGCCGCCGCCCTGGATCGCGCCTGCAACGATCAGGACCCATGAGCCCGGCCAGGACGGCGATCGGGCGGCCGCGCTCCTCGCCGTCGCTGCGGCCACCGACCGGCTCCCCGGCCTCGTCGAACAGGCGACGCCGGCGGTTTCCGGGATCTGCTCGTCGCGCTGATCCGGCGGCGTCGCGGATGCGGGCTTCATGGACCACGCCACGGGGAGCCTCTATCGAACGGACGTCCGCACGGCCAGTGCGGCGATGAGCGCTCCGGCGACCACGGCGGTCGCAAGCCGTCCTCGGTAGCCGGTGAGCAGGCGTCCCAGCGCCGACCCGGCGAGGACCACTGCCATCTGCCAGACTGCGGACGCCGTGAACGCGGCGACGGCGAAGGCCGACCGGTCGATGACGTCGAAGCGGCTGCCGATGACGATCGCGGCGAAGTACACGACGGTCCCGGGGTTCAGCACCGTGACACCGATGAGCCGCAGGTAGGCCCGCCCGGGTGACGTCGCTCCGGCGGCGGCCGTCCAGCGGAGGGGGTCGGCGATCGGCTCGATCACCCGGCTCGCCGCGCTCCCCGCCGCGACCGCGAGAGCGCTGTAGAGGCCGTCCACGGTCGCGACCCCGAGT
Organism: Spirillospora sp. CA-128828; assembly: GCF_050945415.1. Taxonomy (NCBI): domain Bacteria; kingdom Bacillati; phylum Actinomycetota; class Actinomycetes; order Streptosporangiales; family Thermomonosporaceae; genus Spirillospora; species Spirillospora sp. CA-128828. The sequence goes on along the minus strand of NZ_CP191986.1, from coordinate 8,114,808 downwards.
GCCGCGGCGGCATCGACGCGCATGGGAGCCGTCGAACTCAGGAGGAGCAGGTACACGGCGACGGCTCCGACCTGCATGGCGATTCCGAGGCCCGCGACGGCCCCGGTGGCGATGGCGGTCGTCATGGAGCGAGCCCAAGTCGCATGATCGTCAGGTCGAGCCGGCGACCGGACTCGGCGCCGATCTCGCGGAGTCTTCCCGCGGTTTCGATGCTCTCGGCGTTCTCGGCCCATCCAGACCTGACCACGATCGGGTCATATAGTGGAAGCATATCCACTATCATAGAAAGTAGCGATCGTTGACCGCACCGTATTTTGGGGCCGGTGAGACAGGAGTCCGGATGGTGCTGCGCTTCGAGCTCGATGGCCTGACCCGGCCCGAGGTCCATCGGCTGCTGGAGGAGCATCTGGCCGACATGCACGCGACCTCGCCGCCGGAGTCGGTGCACGCGCTGGATCTGCGGGAGCTGCGCGACCCCGCCGTCGACTTCTGGTCGGCCTGGGAGGGGCCGGAGCTGTGCGGCTGCGGCGCGCTCAAGGATCTCGGCGGCGGCGACGTCGAACTGAAGTCCATGCGGACGGCGCGGGCCGCGCGGGGGAAGGGCGTCGGGACCGTCATGCTCCGTCACCTGCTGCGGGTCGCCGGCGAGCGCGGTCACCGGCGGGTGCTGCTGGAGACCGGAAGCCAGGACTTCTTCGCCCCGGCCCGGCGGCTCTACGCGCGGCACGGATTCACCCTCCGCGAGCCGTTCGCCGGCTACGTCCGGGATCCCAACAGCGTCTTCATGGAGTTGCGCCTCGACCGCGACGCCGACCCTAAGGTGAATCCATGTCCACTTTGATGGAGGGACCGAACGCTCTCGGGCGGCGGGTCAAGGCGGAGCGGGCCCGGCGCGGCTGGTCACTGGCCAGGCTCGCCGACGCCTCCGGTGTGTCCCGGGCGATGATCAGCAAGATCGAGCGTGGCGAGAGCAACCCGACCGCCGTCGTTCTCGGCAAGCTCTCCGCCGCGCTGGAGCTGAGCATGACCGCGCTGCTGTCGCCGGCGGACGGGGCCACCACCGGCCAGGTGCGGCGCGGCACCGACACCCCTCACTGGACAGATCCCGACACCGGCTACCTCCGGCGCCAGATATCGACGCCGGGCTTTCCCGTCGACGTCACCGAGATCGTGCTGCCCGCGGGTGCCCGGGTGCCGATGCCGGCGGGGAGCTACGCGTTCATCGCCCAGCTGATCTGGGTCCTGGACGGCGAGCTGACCCTGGTCGACGGGGTGACCGTCCATCGTCTCTCCGGCGGGGACACGCTCGAGCTCGGTGAACCGCAGGCCCGTGAGTTCGTCAACGACACCACCGGCGAATGCCGTTACCTCGTGGTCGTCACCCGCAAGGCCACGGCATGACCGACGTGACCTCATGGTTTTGCACCAGCCCACCAGCGCGTTCGTATGGCGGGAGGCCGATGCCTGGGGCGTCCGCTGGTTCACGCCCACGTCCGAGCTGCCGCTGTGCGGCCACGCCACCTTGGCCGCCGCGCACGCCCTCGGGCATGACGAGATCGTCTTCCGTCATGGCCGCGGGACGTTGACCGCGCGCCGCCGCGACGAGCGCATCTGGCTGGGCCTTCCCGCCGTGGCCGTGACCGAGGGGCAGATCCCCGTGGACGTGCTCGACGCACTCGGGCTCACCGCCGCCGGCGGATTCGCCGGCAACGACGCCGAGTACGTCATCATGCTCGACACCGCTGCGCAGGTGGAGACGGTCCGGCCGGACATTCCGCGGATCCTCCGCCTGCCGGTCGGCCGCGTGATCGTGACCGCGGCGGGCGGCGTGGACGCCGACTTCACCTCCCGGGTGTTCGTCCCTGCCCACGGACTGGACGAGGATCACGTCACCGGCTCGGCCCACGCCGTCCTCGGGCCGTTCTGGGCGGCTCGGCTCGGGCGTGCCCGGCTGAGGGCCGTCCAGGCGTCGCCACGTCGGGGACGCCTCGCGCTCCAGGTCCAGGACGACCACGTCCAGGTCGGCGGCCACGCCGTCACCGTCAGCCAGGGCGACCTGATCTTCGATCCGCCGGCTCCCGAGCCGTGGACCGGGCCCGGTTTCCGATAAGACCATCCCTGACGCGCCCCGTTCTGCGGCGAAGGGTCAGCGCGGGCGGACCAGCGGGAGGAAGACCTGGTCGACGATCTCGGCGATGGTCGCGTCGGAGATCGGACCGAGGCTGCCCAGCATCAGGTACTCGTTGCGCAGCAGAACGATGGGCAGGGTCGCGATCCGGGGGAGGAGGGCTTCCTGGCGTGCCTCACCCCGGGCTACCGCCCGCGCCACGATGGCCAGCATCGTGCCGGGCTCGCCCCGACCGAGTTCCTCGCGCAGGCCGGCCATCACCTCCGGTTCCCGGCGCGCGTCCATCGTCAGACCGCGGAGCAGTTCCGCCTCCATCGGAGAGCTCATCCGGTCGACGGCGGACCGGAGCAGTTCGACCACGTCCGAGCGGAGATCGCCGGTGTCGGGCGGGCTCCCCGGCCACGCGACCATCCGTTTGTAGGCGGCGAAGGCGAGCGAGGTGCGGCTGGGCCAGCGCCGGTAGATCGCCGTCTTGTTCGTGCCGGCGCGGGCGGCGACCCGGTCCATCGTGAAGCCGTCGTAGCCCTTCTCGGTCAGCTCCTCGACCGCGGCGAGCAGGACGGCGCGCTCGACCTCCGCCGCCCGGCGTCGCGGACGCCGGGTCCGTCCGCCGGTGCCCTCCGCCGGATCGCGGACCGGTTCGTCCGATCGCATGGATGCGCCTCCGAGCAGGTCGTCAGTACCTTCCGAGCTGAGGAGACCACATCATACTTGCCTTTTTAAGGGACTCTAAGTACCTTCAATGGGTACTAGCGGTATCTATAGAAGGTCGCCTCGATGATTGGAGAGATCATGGTCATCCGGCTGGCCGTCGTCGGCGCGGTGTTCGTCGCCGTCGGCGCGCTCAACCTCGGCGGATTCAGGGAGATCACGGTCCCGGCCGGCGTTGTCGCGCTCCTCGCCTCCGGCATCACCTGGCTCGCCGCCCGTCGGGGCGGCACGTCATGAGCCCGGTTCCGCTGCGGACCGTCCTGCCCAGCCTTGCGCTCAACGGCGCAGTCCCCCTGGTCGTCTACCTGCTGCTGCGCCCGCACCTGCCCGGCGACGCCGCGGCTCTGGCGGTCGCGATGGCCGTCCCGGCGGCCTGCACCCTCGCCGTCTTCGCGTGGCGGCGGCGGGTGGACGCGATCGGCGTCATCGCGGTCGCCGCGTTCGGTATCGCGTTGATCGTGGTGCTGCTCTCGGGCGGCAACGCCTTCGTCCTCAAACTGCAGGAGGCCGTCGTGACCGGGCCGGTCGGGCTGCTGTTCCTCGGCTCGGCCGCCGTGCGCAGGCCGATCCTCCTCACCGCCGCGCGGCTGATGAGGCGGAGCGGGGAACGGCAGAACGCGCAGGTCGAGGCGCGCAGCCGCCAGGCGTCCACGGTGCTGACCACGATCATGGGCGCGACGTTCCTCGTCCACGCGGTCGCGCTGACGGTCCTGGCGCTGGTACTGACGACGGCGGAGGTACTGGCGGTATCCCGGCTGGTGGGCCTGGCGATCATCGGCAGCGGCCTGATGGTGGTCCTGGGATTTCGCAGCAGGATGCAAAAGGCCATGGGATGACCGCAGGGATCCCGGCAATGAGGATATCGACGACTACCGGCGTTTCGTCGCGGAACTCGTCCGGCTCCTGCGGCGACGCGGTCCGATTATTGAAGTGCGAGAACGAACCGTACGTGCCGCTGTTGTGGACGAGTAAGACCGATGAGTACCTGTTCCAGTTGGTCGCTTTCTCGGACGCCGTCAGGGGGCGGACCAGATCGTCCGTGAGGGCCAGGACCACCTGTGCTACCAACTGGCGCCCGAGGTGCGGCACACCGGCAGCCACCTCAACGTCCGATCCCTGATGTTCGGCGCGTTCCCCCTCATGGACTAGGGGGGCACGATCCGTCGCCGCCGACCCGTGGCCGAGACCTACGAGCTGATGGCACGGAAACTCGTCGGCGCCCGCGACATCCTGCGCCATGAGGCTGGCGAGCCGGGCGCCCGCCTATTCAAGGTCCGGGGCCGACACCCGGTGCTCGTCGCCTGGCGGCGCGGCACGGGAGCGGCGCAAATCTCGTGGCCGTGGAACTCACCAGGACGGTCGCGAGCCGTCACTGCCCTATGCGAGGAGGTCCCCGTCCAGGTCGGCAAAGGGGGAGTCCGCTGAGGCGCCGAGTGGTGTTCCCGCAGCGCGTGAATTATTTCAGCGGGCCGAATGCGAGAAACGAGCAATTACGTCTCGGTCTCCGATCCGGCGCAATTTTCAATCGGTAAACCTCGCGTGATCACGGATCGTCTTCTCTATGAGAGCTCCCCCGCAATCAGTCCCCTTACCCAATCGGAGGATGCACAGATGGCACGACGCACTGGACGGTTGCGTACCGCCGCGCTCGCCGCGCTCACGGGCGTGGCCGCAGGCGCCACGGGCCTCGTCGCGATGCCGGCGCAGGCCGCTCCCCGGGTCCCCGCCCGGCCCGGCGACTTCAACGGTGACGGGAAGCGCGACCTGGCGCTCGGCAGCCCGTTCGGGACCGATTCCGGAGCTGATCGCGCCGGTTTCGTCACCGTTGTTTACGGCGGCGCATCCGGGCCCGACTCCGCCGAGCGTCAGGCGATCTCGCAGGCGGGTCCCGGCGTGCCGGGCAGCTCGGAGGAGGGGGACGGCTTCGGCGGCTCGCTCGCCTCGGCCGATTTCGATCTCGATGGGTATGCCGACCTGGCCGTCGTCGCGGACGGCGAGGACTACCAGGGGCCGCTGGACTCTGGCCGGATCACACTGATCTACGGTGGCGCGAATGGTCTGTCATCCAGGGCCGTGGTCTTCGGCAAGGGTGCGCACACCGTCAGCGCCGGCGACTTCGACCATGACGGCAAGCCTGACCTAGCCGCTGGGGGCGCGGGTACGTTCTCCCTCTACCGCAACCTGGCCTCGGGCGACCTGAACGGGACGACCATCAAGGTCGGCCAGGGCGAAGGCGAAAGCTATGACGTCTCCACCACCGCCGGGGACTTCACCGGCGACGGCTACACCGATCTGGCCTACGGAATCGTGTGGCCGGCGATCGACGGCGACGGTGTCTTCCTCCGGCTGAACGTCTACAAGGGCTCAACGGACGGGCTCACCGCCACTCCGGCGTTCACCAACGACAAGGTGTCGACCGGCTCCCTGGCCGCAGGCGATGTCAACGGCGACGGCAAGGCAGACCTCGTCGTCGGAGCCGACACCTCTAGCGGTGGCGAGGTCAGGGTGTACACCGGCACGGCCGCGGGCCTCGGCGCCTTCACCGTGGTCGACCAGGACACCGACGGTGTCCCGGGCACTGAAGAGCCAGGTGACCGGTTCGGCGCCTCCGTCGCCGCAGCGGACGTCAACGGCGACGGGAAGGCCGACGTCGCGGTGGGCGCGCCGCGCGAGACCGTGGGCACCACGGAGTCGGCCGGTGCGGCCACCGTCCTGTACGGCTCGTCCGATGGCCTCACCGGCGCCAACGCGCAGCAGTTCGGGGAGGGCACCGCGGGCGTGCCCGGTTCAGTGGAGAAGAACGACTACTTCGGTTCCCAGGTCTCACTCGCGGACCTCAACGGCGATGGCAAGGCGGACCTCACCGTCGGTTCCGGTGGCGAGAACATCTCTGAGGGAGCGGTGTACATGCTGAACGGCACCGCCTCTGGAGTGACGACCACGGGCATCAAGGCGTTCAGCTCCGCCACCCTCGGCGTGAGCGGCCGTCTCGCCCACATCGGCGACGTCGTCCTCCCCTGACCGAACCGGCCGCACAGCCCCGGCGATCCCGTGCGGGGGCTGTGCGGCCACCGCGCGGCAGGCAGACCCGCAATGGCCACTTCGACCACAACCCGCAGGCCGGGCAGAGCACGACGCGGGAGGTACCGAGCAGGCCGGCGAAGGCCGCGGGAAAACCGGGCAGCGGTCCTGGCGTAAGGCCGCCTCAAGCAACCCCGGAGGAAGGTCCCAGCGGATGGCCGGGCCCCTCAGGTGCGTGCACGGGCGGCGGAGGGCTGCGTGCAGGCCGCTGCGCTTGGCGCCTCGGAATGTGGAGCGGGTGAGGTGGGTCTCGGTCGGGGTCAGCAGTTGGCGGCGGTCGCCCCAGGGCTGCACGCACGAAAAAACCCGCCCGTCCTGTTTTCGCAGGTCGTAGCGGGTTTCTGCTTGTGATCTAGGTGTGCCCCCTGCAGGGCACGCAGAACATGGGAACAAGCTCGCCGAGGCTTCTCATCGTTGAGGAACGGTTCTCTCTACCCGGTACGCCGCGGGGGAGGGGGAACGGCCGTGGCTGAGGTCCAGCAAGCCTGGAGTGATCGGGCGATCCGTTGGACGACCACCGGCAGCGTCATCGTGCTGGCGGGGATCGCGGCAGTGCTGTCGTACAAGCACATGTACCTCTTGGTTCGCCAGTACGGAGAGAACTCTTGGTCTGCGGCGTTGCTGCCGGTGTCGGTGGACGGGATGATCGCGGTCTCGTCCATGACCTTGCTGGCCGATTCCCGGCAGGGTCGCCGCAGCGGCTTTCTGCCGTGGGCGCTGCTGGTGACCGGGAGCGCCGCCAGCCTGGCGGCCAATGTCGCGGTGGCCGAGCCCTCGCTGGTGGGACGGCTGATTGCAGCGTGGCCCTCAGCCGCGTTGATCGGCTCCTATGAACTGTTGATGCGTCAGGTCCGACACGGCGCTGTACCGGACACCGAGTCCGGCAGCGCCGCCTCAAGCGAGGCTCCCACCGGCTCTGAGGCGGCTCATAGGGCCGCTGAGAAGCCTTATAGAACTCCACGCGTTGCGACCGCGCCGAATGCGTCTGGGAACCTCGGAACCCGAGGTGAACGCTCAGAGGAAGAAGCTGGTAGGGGTCGTATGTTCGAACTCATACGTTCGGCAGAGGAGCCCCATCCTCCGGGTGGCGCCGACAACGCAAAATCAAGGCGGTCGACGCGGCGCAGGCGCGACGGAACGGATTTTGATCTTCAACATCGTGCATGGCGGTGGGCGTTGGTCCACCGCACGGCGGAGGGAAACCTTCCGCCGGGGAAGGTGATCGCAGATCAGTTCGGGCGTAGTGAACGCTGGGGGCGGCTGGTCAAGCAGGCTGGTCTTGCCGGGCGACTCGACGCGGTTGTCTCGTGAGGTGATTCCGAAGCTTGCACGATATGGGTTTGTGTTCGAGGCGCTGAACGCAACCATTTGCACATATATTCGGAATTCCAACCATCCCCGCGTGCGCGGGGCCGACTGGGAGGCGACGTACGGACGGCAGGGCAACACTGAACCATCCCCGCGTGTGCGGGGCCGACCTGTGCAGGTGGCGCGTCGGGAACCCCTGGTCAGAACCATCCCCGCTAGCGCGGGGCCCGACATGGTGTCGCGCGGCGACGTCCGCAAGTCCAGCGAACCATCCCCACGTGCGCGGGGCCGACGTAATTGACTCTCCCGAGGGAGCCTGACCACCCGAACCATCCCCGCGCGGGGATGGTCCGACGGGGGTGTGGCTGCGCGGCGGCGGGTTCATGTCGGCCCCGCGTATGCGGGAGCCCGCAGTCTCGTCCGCTCCAGATCGGGAGGTGGCCCCGGCCCGTGTACGCGGCGACGGGAGGCCCTCTGGTTCCGCCCTCATCACAATGAGTTAATGAACCGCCCAAACGCCGCTCAAGAGTCACGCTCAGGTGCTGTCCACGGCGCTAGTGGGTAGCCGTACGCCACTGACCCTGTGCGGGGGAGCGTGGTGGCGTTGCACATCCGAAGGGCCGTCACCCCGATGGCCGCGACCAGCATCGACCACATCCCGGACGAGTGGGCGTGCTCGGGCGGGTGCCGGTACGAGCCGAAGTTCGACGGGTTCCGCTGCATGGCCCATGTCGACGAGGACGGCGGCGTCCAGCTCTGGTCGCGGCGCCTCAAACCCCTCGGCGATGCCTTCCCCGAGATCACCCTGGCCGTGCTCAACACGCTCCCGCCCGGCACCGTCGTCGACGGGGAGATCGTCCGCTGGGGGAGGGACGGCCGCCTCGACTTCTCCGCGCTGCAACGCCGACACGTCGCTGGCCGCCGCCGTGCCGAACTCGCCGTTACCGAGCCGTGCCACTACGTCGTATTCGACGTCCTGGAGGCCAGGGAAGAGGATCTGCGGCCTGCGCCGCTGGCCGAACGCCGCGCCGAGTTGGAGCAACTCCTCGCCGGCCTCCCCGGCACCTCCCACGTCGTGCTCTGCCCGCAGCTCCGCGACGTCGGCGAGGCGAGGCTCTGGTTCGAGATCCTCCTCGCGCAGGGCGTCGAAGGGCTGGTCGTGAAGGCCGCGGACGACCCGTACCGGGACGGCCAGCGCGGCTGGTGGAAGGTCAAGCACCGGACGACCACGGAGGCGATCGTCGGAGGCGTCACTGGCATCATTGGCGAGCCGCGGACCCTGCTGCTGGGCCGGTACGGCCAGAGCGGACGCCTGCGCATCGTCGCCCGGTCCACTGCCCTTCCCGGGGCGGCGCGCGCCGAGCTCGCCGGAGTCTTCACCTCGGCCCACGGGGACCATCCCTGGCCGGAGGTACTGCCCGCAGGATGGGCGGGCGGCCTACCCGGCACCGGCGAGCCGATCCAGTACACGCGCGTCGCACCGGACGTCGTCGTTGAGATCAGCGTGGACGCCGCGGTGGAGCACGGCCGCTGGCGTCACACCGTCCGGTTCGTGCGGCTGAGGCGGGATGCGGCGCCGGAGGATGTCCCGGTCGGTCTCGATCTGGAGTGACCGCTGGCGTTACCCGACGTCTTCGGCCGCCTCATCGGAGCCCACGCAGGTCCGCGGGGACGGCATGCTCGGCGACCTCCTCGATGTCCCACGCAGTCCGCCACGAGCCGTCCGCGCCGAGTAACCCGCGAGCCATGCCTGGCCGACGTGGGCGTCACGGTGGTGGGCCTGCGCGAGGACCAGGTCACCGTCATCGATGATGCCCGCGTTGACCTGTCCCATCCAGCCGCAGGTGTCGCGTTTCGGCATGGGGCGCATTGCGCGTCTGCTGAACCGTTGGGGCGACAGCCAACGATGCGCGGTGTGCAGCAGCAAGACAGGCGGCCATCGGCCGCTACAGGTTCGCTTGCAGTGTCATCTCGCAGCACGGGCATACTTGAACACATGTTCGATCCTTCTAGAGCGTGACGTGCGGAACATGCGGACTCCGCCTGTCGTCACCTATCGCGCCATCGGTGGCCCGGCGTATCTGCTCGCCTGGGAGCAGCACCCGGACCGCACGTGGTGGGCCCGCCTTCTCTGGCTTGAGGTTCGTCCAGACGGCCATCACGGTCGGCATGCCCGTGTCGCGGCCGGGGACATCGTGCCGGTCCCCGGCCAGGACTACAGCGCCGTGCCACGTGAACGCCTCGGCCCTCGCACCCAGCCGCCGAGCGATCCCAGCGATCCCCGCGACCCGAGCAATCGTGCGATCAGCAGGAACCGGGGCCAGGCGCGGTACTGGGAGGCGACCGAACGAGAACTGCGCCGGAGACCAGAACCAGATTTTTGAACCGCAGGCTCGGCCCGCCTTGATAAACCTGAACCCCAGGAAGCTGGCGTCCTGGATCGGAGCGGGCAAGACATGATCAGCGAGCCGCTGTCGATAATCGTTGAGCGCGACGACTCCGATCAGCGCTGACAGGCATCCTGGAGCCATGACAACCATCCGGCCGTCAGCCGATGGGGAAGGCGATGCGCTCGCCGAGCTTCGCCGCGCGTTGGACACAGAGACGACGTTCATGCTCGCTGTTCACTGCCCGACACTGATGTCGGGAGCCTCTGAGGCAGAGGCGCGCTGGCCGCGCGTCTGGCTACAGCAGGAGAGCCATCGCGTACTCGTCGCGCGGAATCCCGTCCACCATGACTGCGTGCTTGCGTATGCCCTCAATCGTGAACCCCATTCGCTGGTACAGCCGGTGCGCTGGGTTCTCGACGGCGACGTTCAATTGGAGCCGGGTCAGGCCCCGCTTTGGGGCTTCGTCCTCGATAAGCGTGTGCAGCAGGCCTGTCCCGATGCCTTGTCCTCGGCGTGAGGACAGCACTCCGAGGACAAGATGCCCGCAGTGCGCGACCCGCTGGAACCGCCCGACGGCCACGCGCAGCGCGCCGAGCAGCGGGTCGCCGCCGACCACGATTTCGAACGAGCGATCCTCTATCGGGACGGCCCTCTCGCCGGGTTCCGCGAGCATGAAATCGGCGTCATTCTCGACCCTCCGCCACAGCTCTGCCACGGCTGGCCGTTCCGTGGCGCCTGCGACCCTGTAGATGACGTCAGCCATGCGGACCCCCCATTGACGCTCGCTCGGACGGCTTGGCTGCTGGCGGTTCTGCCTCGACCTCGGCAGATCCTCATCGTGTCAGGCCACCGGTAAGCCGCCCGCGTGTTCGCAGGTCAGCCGAACCTAGGTTGATCGTCTATGTGGTGGCTGAACCGTGGTTCGTGCCGTCGCCAGGACCTGACCTGCGCGTTTTCTGCCCTTCGAACCCGCCTGTCACGGATCGGGCGGATCGCCCCTCTTGAATGGGTGAGGCAGCTTCCGGCGCCTTTCGATCATCCACGTCGGCCGGGTACACGCCAGAGAAAGGTACGTGATCTTTGTGGGGCCAGATCAGGAACTGTCTGATGGGACACAGGACCTCACTGTCCGACCGCCCACGGCAGTTCGCCCGCAAGGGGTTGCACCGGAAGCCGAATCAGGTGCCCCCACCGGGAGTTGCCCATGACCGAGGAGCTCACCAGAGCCGGCGCGGACGCCGACGGGGTACCTCCACAGATCTATCCCGACCGGCACTTCACCGACGACGTTTCCGAGACCACGGTTGCCCTTGTGCACCTTGAAACCTTCTATCGACGGAACAAGGCCAACCTGGTCTTCTCAGTCAAGTCGAGGAACTCCATCACGTTCGAGGAGGCCGAGGACGTCGTCCAAGAGGCGTTCGTGCGCGCCCTGCGGCAGGTGCAGACGAAGCCGATCTCCAATCTCGACGCCTGGTTCAAGACGGTGACGCGCCAGATCGTCGCTGATGCTCACCCCAAACCGACCGCCCATCGCAAGCGGCGGGTGCGGGAGACATCGACGGACCCGGCGGAGTTGCCGGAACGGCGATGGGATCGCGCGGAGGGCGCTCTTCCCGCCGAATGGCTGGAGATGAAGGAGGAGGCGCGGCTGGTCGCCGAGGAGCTCAGCGCCCTTCCGGCAAAGCCCCGTGCAGTCATGGCCGAGTACTACGACGGAGCTCGGCATGAGGAGATCGCGCGGCTTCTCAGCATGAGCATGGCGGCTGTCCGCCAGAACCTCGCCAGGGGGCGCAAGGCACTGCGCAAGCGCGTCGAATCTCGGGAGAAGGGCGCATCATGAGGCTCTGGAAGCGAAACCGCACCGCTGAAACCGACGCCGAGTTCGATGTCCGGATGCTCAGATCGCGTGCCAGTTTCATCGAGCACTACAACGCCACCTTCGACTTTGAAGCAGGCCTGGACGAGGTCTACGCCCGGGCCGGCCTGCCCAGGCCGGAGTCCCTCAGACGCACCACCACGGCCACGGCCGCCAGCGAGGCCGGATCCGACAACAGCTTCCTGCAGCAGATCTGCGATCACATCGACATGATCGACACCTTGCTCTCCTCCGTCGCTGCTGGCGATGTCGGGCCCGTCGTCACTGCCACCTACCTGACCACCTCCCGGCAGTCCCTCCTGCAGCTCCGCACCGGCCTGCAGGCCAGGCGCCTGACGCACTGGGACGCGTTCAACCTGATCAGAAACGTTCAGCACAACCTCAGCCAGATCGACTTGGTGATGCGCCGCCACCACGGCCTGTCCCTGGACGAGGCGCTGCACGAACGGATCGGTGAGCTGACAGAGATCAACACCGACATCTCCGAGCAGATGGAAAGGCTCGAAGCCAGCGTGAACCGTCTGTTCGACACCGAGCACGAAGCCGTAGAACTCGTCCCCTCCCACTGAGCCACAACGAAAGGAATCTCCCCATCATGGGAAAAGGTGCCCGTAACCGGCGCAGCCGCCAGCTTCAACCAGCCGCCAGCCCGCTGCAGCCCACCGCCACCTGGAACATGGTCGGTGGATCGCGGCAAGAGCGGCAGGAGAAGATGATCGAAGTCCTGCAGAACGTCGACATGCCGTGCCGAACCACCACCAGCAGCGACCCGGTGTTCGGTGGGCCAGGCGCCATGATCAGCGACATTCTGCCCGACGGCACTGTGCTCACCGACCCGTACGACACCGTTCCTGTCCTGCCGGTGGCGATGTTCGAGCCCACCCAGGTCATGGCGGTGAAGGACCTGAGGACCAGTACCTTCCATGAACCTCGCATGGAGCACATCATCAGCTCGGGATTCCACCGCCAGCCCCGCGGCATGCTGGCCAACCTTCCCGCCGAAGGGTGGGGTCTGTATCGCACCAACACCGGGCTGCTGCTGCGGGACCAGTTCGGCGGCGTGTGGGCGAAGAGCGAGGTGACGCTCGCCCCGGGCTGGCTGGCGCTCGCCGCACAACACTTCTGGGTGACCGTCTATTACGGGCCCTGGCTCGGTGTTCGGCTGCCCGAGGGCAAGACCGACCAGACCTACACCGTTCAGGACCGCATCGCAGAGTTCAAGCGAGGCCGCGAGCAAGGTCTGTGTGCGGCCGCCAGTGTCCGCTGGCACCCAGAGATCTTCGATCAGACCATGGACTGGGTGTTGCTGCCTGCCGGAACCTTCGGCCAGCCCTACCCCATCGCCTACGTCCCCGCCTGGAACTTCGACCACCTGGGCGGACCGGAAACGTTCGGCCTGGAACCGGTCACCCTGCACAGCCACGGTATGGGTCCGGTGCCCGCGGCCCACGATCTCGCGGTGGACGTCACCTCCACCGACGTTGACTTCTTCCAGCCTCACCTGGACACCGCCATCAACTTCGTCGCCGGATACCGGGTCCCCGCCGGCCAGCCCGATCCACCCTTCAACGCCTGGCAGCAGAGGGCGCTGCAGTCGGGAAAGGTCCTGCTGATCACCGGGAGTAAGGACATACCCGCAGGCCCAGCCCTGATCAACGAAGACCCAAACGACGTCATGGCCCGCGTCAAGGAAGCCTTGTGCACCTCCCACGCGGCGCTGGTCCCCATCGGCGTCCCGCGACGTGCCTCTCTTACCTGAACGGAGCCCCCCGCATGAATCCGACCGAAAACGACAAACCGACCAACAACCTGCTGGGCGCAACCCCCAAGGCCTCGGGCGTCCCCCACTGCCCTGTGAAGGTGAGATGATGAACGACCGCAACACCCTGGCCCTCGCTGCCGCGCCCCGCCCCACCTCATCTCCCCGCCGCGCGGCGCAGCTGCTGGACCAGCGGATCCTGGTACTGGAGCGGCCGCGGTTCGTCAGGGCAATACCGAAACTGGTCGACCCGGTGCACAGCGGCTTGGTGCTGTGCGACGCCAAGGCCGCCCGTCACACCGCTGCGCTGCGTCCAGTTTCCAGCGGTCTGCTGCTGGAAGACCAAGCCCCGTACGAGAAACAGGTCGCTACCGCCGACGCCCCATTCGACCTTCCCGAAGATGTTCTCTTCGGCGGGGATCTCGACGATGTCCTGGACGAGCAACGGCGACGCGGCGCGGACCTGGCCATCGCCCCGACCCGCTATGTGGAGGCGGGTGACTCCGACGCCCTCGAAGCGATCATGCGAGTGGCCGCGGAACTCGACCGCGACGACGTGCTGTTCCCGCTGCCGGTGGCAGTGACCTGGCTGATGAACGACCAGCGGCGCCAGCTCGCCGCAGTGATCAGACGCATCCCGCATCCGGTCGCGCTCATCCTCGGCGGTCAACGTGATCCCCTTCGGCGCTTCACCGACGCCCCGCACAACCTCAGGGCGGTCTTGGCCGATCTGCACGAGGCCGGCCCGGTCGGCCTGTGGCGCACCGATCTGGCTGGATTCGACGCCCTCGCGCACGGTGCAGCCTTCGCCGGCATCGGCGCCGGCGGCTCAGTCCGCCACCTGGTGCCAGCCGGGGAACGCGCCGAAACCGCCGAACGCTGCGGCGGCCCGAACTGGCCCAGCGTTTTGGTCCCCGACCTGATGTGCTACAAGCGGGCCGACACCCTGGAGCGCATCTATGCCAACGACATCGCTCCGCTCTGCCCGTGCGGCCGCTGCAACAACGCCCCGCTCCCGTCCTTCCACGGAGCAACCGACGCCATCAAGGCCGAGGCGCACGCCCACAACACCGCCACATGGACCGCCTGGCTGCCGGACTTCCTCGGCAACGCCGAACTCACCACGCGCAAGACCTGGTGGCGTAAGCGCTGTCAGCGAGCCGTTGACGCGCATGAACTAGAGAACACGCGGCTCCGCCAGCCCAAGGCCTTCAAGCCGACGCCGGTGCTCAAGAAGTGGGCGCAAGAGCCCCCCGCCGCAACCATCTGAATCACGCCTGCCTGACCGTCGCGTACAACTGTTCCAAGAACAGCCATCCGCCCACGCTGAATCGTTCACGCACGAACGGGGCCGATGGAACCAGCACCGATGGACCGTCCCGGCCAGAACTATCGGCAACGATCACACCGATCCCGTAGAAATCGGCCTCCATCCGCAAGGCCTCCACGTCACGAGGCACACGCCGCAGCACCATCGCCCGTGCACAAAACGGCGTGAAGCCTCCCGCCGCCTCCAGCCCTTTCCGCCAAGACTCGGCGGGCACCAAAGCGATCCCCGTCTCCACGGCAGGCACCGCCAGTCGGAGCAGCTCCGGCCCATCAGAAGCAATGGCTCCCTCACCCACTGTCCGCAGGCGCCTGCGATCTGCGGACGTCAACGCTCCCGACCGCACCCGCTCACCCAACGGCAACGAGACCAGCAATCGCAGCACATCCGGCGAGGTCACCGCCCCCAACCCGATCTTGACACGCCGCTCGTGCTCACGACCATTGAACCGATAACTGACCAACGCGCGACCACCGGCGACAGTCACCGGCGCCCAGTGCGGAAACGTTTGCGCGGCCAAACGCGCAGCGATCGCGCACACCGTCTGAGGGACGAGCCCTGTCGCGTCGTTCATGCCCTCACCCTCTCGCATTGTCCGCAGGTGGTCCGCCCTACCCCACACCGAGGGAACTGACTGGATTGGTGGTGTTCCCACACCGCGAAGCCAAAGGACCAGTTCCTCGCCGACACCGGCCTGGACATCCTCGGCGACAAATACCTCGACGGCCACCGGGCCGCGAGAACCATGAAGATCCGACTAGAGAAGTGAGGCCCCATGCGACGACGTCTCGGCAACCTGTTCGGCGGCTCCCGCCGCCGCGGCCGCGGGGAGAGCACCCCGCCCCCCGCCCGGCGCGCCGCGTCGCCGAGCCAGGCGCGGAACTCGGGTACCTGACCCGATGGCCAAGCGCGGCACCCCTCAACCTGGCCGTAAGGCTCCCGAGTCAGCCGCGCTCCAGCTGCTCGACGGGGGCGGAAACACCACCACCACGGTGCCCGCCCCCGTCGACCCGCCGGACTGGCTGTCCCCCGAAGCGGCCACCATCTGGCACACCCTCGCCCCCAGAACCCCACCCGGAGCCCTCACCGAAGCCACCGCCCCCGCCTTCGCGATGCTCTGCAACGCCCTAGCCACCTACACCGAAGCCGACCAGCTCATCCAGACCGCCGGCATCCTCATCGCTGAAGGGCAAGGCCTCACCCCCAACCCGGCCCTCGCAATCCGAGATCGAGCCGACACCACCGTCGGCAAATGGGCCAAGCTGTTCGGTCTCCTCCCAGACACCCGCACCGCAGCACCAGCGACCCCCGAACGGCCCCGCACGCTGCCCCACCTGGTCGAAGGCGGGTGATCCCGTGTGCCCCCACGCATCGACGACGCCACCCGCGCCAAGGTCCTCCAAGCCATCAAGGCCGAGAAACTCTCCCGAAACACCATAGCTCGCGAGTACGGCGTCAGCGTCAGCACCGTCACCAACATCGCGACGATCTTCGGCCGGACCGTCCACCTCGTCGGCGCTGCCGACGTCCGCGCCGAGGGCCGTATCCGGGGCGCGACCGCCGCGCTGATCTACATCGACGAAGCCACCCTCGTTCCCGAGAGTTTCTTCACGATGTGCCTGTCGCGTATCCGCGTGCCGGGCGCTCGCCTCATCTGCACCACCAACCCCGACGGCCCGTCGCACTGGCTGAGGAAGAGTTCCTGCTCCGCGAGAGCCAGCTGAACATGCGGTCCTGGCGCTTCGTCCTGGACGACAACCCCTTCTTCGAAGAGTCGTTCAAGAACGAGCTCCGCGCCGGAGCTTGTAACTTCAGGTGTGGAAAGACCTTGCGGGTAGAAGGTGAAGTCGGCTTTACCTGATGCGTCCTGGATAGGCCTCGGCGAGTTCGTTGAGTGCTTCGCGCCATCCGGCGGCGCGTTGTCCTTCGACCAGGCGTGCGGGTGAGAAGGCGTGCTTGTCGCCGTTGTGGCGCTTGGCGGCGCGTTCCCGGGCGCGTTTGTCCTCGATGTTGATGATGGCCAGCCACAGCAGCTTGACCACGGCGTCGTCGGTCGGGAAGTGCCCGCGCGCTTTGGTGACCTTGCGCAGCTGGTAGTTCAGCGACTCGATCCCGTTGGTGGTGTAGAGCAGTTTGCGGACCGGGCGGGTGAAGGCGAAGAAGGGCGTGAACCGGTCCCAGGCGTCCTCGAACACCCGCACGCTCTGGGGATACCTCTTGCCGAGGTCGGTGTCGGCGAACTCGGCCAGGGCCTCCAGCGCCGCGTCGGCGTCCACGGCGGTGTAGACCTTCTTCAGCTCCTTGGCCACCGCCCCGGCATCCTTGCGTGCGACCGGCCGAAGCGCGTTCCTGATCAAGTGGACGACGCAGGTCTGGACCACCGTGGCCGGGAACGCGGCGTTGATGGCGTCCTCGAACCCCTTCAGGCCATCGCAGCAGGCGATGAGGATGTCACGGACCCCGCGGTTGCGCAGGTCGGTGGTCACCGAGGTCCAGAACCGCGAGCTCTCCCCGGCGGTGGCGGTGTCGGCCGGGGTGCGCGCGAGCCAGATGCCCAGCACATGCTTGTGCCCGTCGGTGTCGATCCCGACCGCGATGTAGGCGGGCTTGTTCTGCACCACATGGTTGTCGCGCACCTTCACCACGATCGCGTCCAGGAACACCACCGCCCAGGTCGGGTCCAGCGGACGCGTCTGCCACGCCTTGACCTCGTCCATCACCTGATCGGTGATCCGGGAGACCTGCTCGTGCGACAGCTCGGTGCCATACACCTGCTTGAGGTGGTGCAGGATGTCGCGCACGCTCATGCCGTGCGCATACAGGCTGATGATCATGTCGTCCAGGCCGCCGGCGATGCGCCCGGCCCGCTTGGGCACCAGCACCGGCTCGAACGTCCCGGCCCGATCCCGCGGCACCGACAACCGGACGGGGCCCACCCCGGTCTGCACCGTCTTGCCCTTGCCCCGCCCGTTACGGGAATTGCCCGAATTGTTCCCCGCCGCATCATGCTTGTCATAGCCCAGGTGCGCGGTCAGCTCGCCCTCCAACGCCCGCTCCAGGACGGCCTTGACCAGCTCGCCGAGCATCGACCCCTCACCGGTCAGCCGCAACTGCCCCGCCTCGTCGCGGGACCGCTCGGCCAGCAGATCCAGCACCTCATCGCTCAGCAGTTCCCGGATCGGCACATCCAGGCTCTCGGCCGACATCGGCACCATCCCACCGGCACCGGCCCCAGACTGGGCGACACTCCCATTTCCCTCGACCACGGTCATGGCTTCGAATCCCCCCGAATTCGATGGATGATCTTCCTGCTCGATCATCTACCCACCAAGATCATTTCCACGCGAGAAGAGATACCCCCCGCGCCGAGTACGTGGGCCTGTGGCATCGGCGCTTCATTGAGGGGCAGTGCTGCCTGGCAGAGGGCGCCGTCTACGACATGTGGTCGGAGGACCGCCACGTCGTCTCCGCGCTGCCCGAGATCGTGATGTGGCCAGCGGTAGGGATCGACTACGGCGCAAGCAATCCGTTCGCGGCCGAGATGATCGGGCTCGGCGCCGACGGCCGCCTGTACCTCGCCAACGAGTGGCGGTACGAGGCCAAGACCTCCCGCCGACAGCTCACCGACGTGGAGTACTCGCGTCGGCTGCGGGACTGGGCCGCGAACATCCCGATCCCCGGGCTGACCGCGCGCGGCGTGCAACCCCGCTACTGGGTGGTCGACCCGTCCGCCGCGAGCTTCATTCAGCAGCTCTACCGGGACAAAGTCCGCCCAACCCTTGCGGACAACTCGGTGTTGGACGGGATCCGGCTCGTGTCCTCGCTCCTGGCGACAGACCGGCTCCGCGTTCACGAGTCCTGTACAGGCTGGATCGACGAAGCACCTGGGTACACCTGGGACCCCGACCAGGCCGAGAAAGGCATCGACGAGCCCGTTAAGGTCGACGATCACTCGTTGGACGGCGGCCGGTATGGGATCAAGACCACCGAGTTCCTATGGCGCCCCCAACTCCTCGCGGCGTGAGTGCTATGTCTCCGCAGGTCGCATCCGAGCGAACTGCGGAAACACGCGACCATGGACAGGGAACCCATGACCCTTGACCTCTCGCCGTCCCATACCTGGACCATCGAAGACTTGGTGCCGGGTGATCGGATGGTGAGACGATGACCGGCATGCCAAGCGGGCGTAACAGGACCGGGTCCTGGAGTCGAGAGCTCACCACACTTTCGGAGATGTTGGTGCAAGCGGGCAATCAGCGCGCGGCGCGCCTGCTGTCGCTGGTGCAAGACGCCGATGAACCCGCCACGAGCCCGGCGGGAGAGTCACAGGGCGTCGTGCTGCGTGTGCGTCCGATCTTCCTGGATCTGTTCCGGCCAGCCGACTTGCAGGCCATCGCCACCCAGATGGACAAGTTGGTCTTTGGCGGTTCCCACCACGAGGTCACAGTTGCCGCGATGCTGGCCGATCCGTTCGCCAAGGCGGAACTGGGTGGCACCGGAACCTTGACGATTCAGCTACGTGAGGCGATTGCTGATGCTCTTCATCCGGTCAGGTCCTACGACTTGCCGGAGGTGTGTCGAGCCTTCGGGCTCGCCGACGGCGAGGGGGAAGAGGCGCACTACAGCAAGCGCGGATACGTGCGGAGCCGCATTTCTGACTACACGCAGGACCAGTTGTGTGAACTCGGTGCCCGAGTCGTCGAGAGTCACTACCTGCCACAACTGTGGGGATTGTTGCAGGTGCTAGCCAGTGGGACCTCGGGGGTTACCAGTGCGTTCAAGAACCTGATTTTCGCAGCGGACGGACCCAAGCCGGAGCTGGTGCTCGCTGACGCGGTCAGTAACACTATCGAGATCGTAACCAACGCGGAGTTCTGTCTCGTATACGACCGACCGCTCGATGACGCCGGTTTGAGTTGGGCAGATCTGGTCTCGTGGTGGGCAGAGACAAAAGCGCCCCGGGGAACGGACGACCGGGACGCTGCAAACGAGTTGTACTACCGCCTTGCCCGGTCGCTCGATGTCGGTCGTCCCAAATCAGACGAGTTGGGCCCTGAGTCCCTGATATTCCAGGTGTACGCCAAGCTTCTCCGGCAGCATGGGTTTCAGTTGCCTGCGCTGGTGCCGCAGGTGCACCTGCACTATGACCCGTACACCCGTAAAAAGCGGAGGGCGGCCGGCCCACTGCCACGCCAACGCATGGACTTCCTCATGTTGCTCCGTGGGCGGCGACGAGTGGTCATTGAGATCGACGGTATCCAGCACTACGCGGTCGAAAGGCAAGCCAGCCCAAAATTGTATGCCGAGATGGTCGCCGAGGACCGGGAGCTGTATCTCGCTGGCTACGAGGTGGTGCGTTTCGGTGGCGAGGAGTTCCGCTCAGCAGAGCGGGCGCAGACTACGCTTCACGAATTCTTCACCCGGCTACTCGCTGTGCACGGATATTTGAGTGAGGTGAAAAACTGAACGCGATTCTGTTGGAGACGCCGCGGTGAGGCTCACCGACCGCGTCGAGCAGGTCGTCATCGCCGCGATCGAGGGGCACGCGGCGCTGGCCGGCTGCGAGGTCGACCACCAGGTCCAGGTCATCCACCAGCAGACCCGTGGCGGGGCGCCAGCGCCGATGCTGTGGATCTCCCTGTCGGCACAGTCCCTCGTCCTGGGGGAGTGGCTGTTCCACGACCCGATCATCACGGCCGACCTGCACCCCGACCCGCAGCAGCTCACCAAGGTCGTCCGGCAGGCGCTGGTGAATCTCACGGCCGCCCGCGCCGGGCAGGCCAAGACTCTAACGCCGGTTTTCCGGGACGCGGGTCAGATGTTCGAGCCGATCGCGCCGACCGCGGCGCGGCTGCCCGCCCCGGCGCAGCACCCGCTCATGGCAGGCCACTAATGGTTGTGTACGCAACAATCGACGAGCTCCGGGAGTTCCTCAAGACCATCCCCGTCTGGCCCGGCGCCGAACGGCACCTGGAGCAGGCGTCCGAAGACATCGACGAACTCCTCATCGGCGCCGTCTACGACGTGGACGCCAACGAGCTACCCACCGACCCGAAGATCTAAGGAGATCTGCGGTTTCCCCACTTTGACGATCGTTTGAGTGGGATGATCGTGTTGTGGCGAAGAAGGGGCGTAGGTCGACTTACGAGGAGCGTCTTGCCGCGGTGCGGATGCTCGAACAGAAGGTCCCGGTTGATCGGGTCGCGGCAGCGGTGGACGTCGATCGATCGACGTTGCTGACGTGGTGGAAGAATTATCGGCTGATCGGTCCGGAATCGCTGCGGACGAAGAGGACTCGCGGCTCGGACGCCAAGCTGAGCGATGCGCAGATGCGGGAGTTGTACGCGCTGCTGGTCGGTGCGGATCCGCGGCAGTTGAACTTCGGGTTTGCGTTATGGACCCGGGCGATGGTGGGCGAGCTGATCCTGCGCCGTTTCAAGATCCGGGTGTCGGTGGCGACGGCCGGCCGGGTGCTGAAACGTCTGGGAATGTCGCCGCAGAAGCCGCTGTACCGGGCCTATCAGCAGGACCCGGAGCGGGTCGCGCAGTGGAAGACCGCGATCTATCCGGAGATCCGGCGCCGGGCGGCGCAGGAGGATGCCGAGATCTTCTTCGCAGATGAGGCGTCCGTCCGGACCGACTTCCACGCCGGCACCACCTGGGCTCCGGTCGGGCGGACGCCGGTGGTGGCCAAGACCGGAGCGCGCACCTCGGTCATGATGATCTCCGCGGTCTCGCCGAAGGGGAAACTGCGGTTCATGGTTCACGACAACGGCTTGAAATCGGAGGAGTTCATCACCTTCTGCCGCCGCCTCCTGGACGACGTCCCCGGCAAGAAGGTGTTCCTGATCGTGGACGGCGGGCGCATCCATACCTCGAAGATGACCCGGCGGTTCGTGCAGCGCACCGAACGCCTGGAACTGTTCTTCCTGCCCCCGTACTCACCAGAGCTCAATCCTGATGAGTGGGTATGGAAGGTGCGCCACGAGCGCGGAGAGGAGCCCATGTGTAGGTAAGGGTTTCTTGATGCGTTGCTGTGCGGGTGATGAAGGTTGTGGCCCTTCGGCGTCGCCCTACGGGGGGAGACGCCAAACCACCTCATGCTGCGTTGGCTGAAGACCGTCGTGGTGAGCGATGAGGGAAAAGGCGCATATGTGAATGCGTCAGGTGGGGACCAGGAAGACGAGCGAGAGCGAACCGCTGACGAAACGTCGTTAACCCAAGAAGTGACATCAAAACCGGGGGGACTTCCAAATCCCGGGATGAGCCTGGCGGGTGCCCGTTTATTGGCCAGGTGGTGTCCGGCGTGTAGGCGGCGTGAGCCTGGTCTGCTGCTCCTGCATGGAACGTGGGAAGGCGGGTGCCGATACTGCCCGCCTCATGCTGGTTTGGGCATGGGGTGTGGTGAAAGGGAGCGTGCCGAGCGGAGGAACCCGCAAGGCGCTGAGTACCGTTGCGGCGCTCGCCGGCGGACCGGCTCGTAGTAGTGGAGAAGCTCCGGTAATGGGAGTGGAGCGAAGGGGCCGGCTCATCGATGGTTTGTTCGCGCGAGCAACCGGGCCGAAAGGTCTGGGAGGAGACGAGTGAGCAAGTCAGGTCCGAACGGCAAGTCGTTTTACATTCCCAAGCAGCTGGTGTGGGAGGCGTGGAAGAGGGTCAAGGCGAACAAGGGTGCCGCCGGGGCGGACGGGGTTTCCATTGAGGACTTCGAGGCCGATCTGAGAGACAACCTCTATAAGATCTGGAATCGGATGTCGTCGGGTGCCTACTTTCCGCCGCCGGTGATGGCAGTGGAAATACCGAAAGCCGATGGCGGGACGAGAGGTCTCGGGGTGCCCACCGTCGCCGATCGGGTGGCGCAGACGGTGGCGGCGCTGGCGTTGGAGGCCCGGGCGGAGTCGATCTTCCACGACGACTCCTACGGGTACCGGCCGAGGCGCAGTGCGCTGGATGCGGTGGCCAAATGCCGTCAGCGGTGCTGGAAGAAGAGTTGGGTCATCGATCTCGATGTCGCCAAATTCTTCGACAGCGTGCCGTGGGACCTGGTGGTCAAAGCGGTGCAGGCCAACATCACCACCGGCCGGCGCTGGGTGCTGCTGTATGTGAAGCGGTGGCTTGCCGCGCCCATCCAGCAGCCCGATGGCAGCCTTGTGGAGCGGGATCGCGGCACCCCGCAGGGGTCGGCGATATCACCCGTTCTGGCCAACCTGTTCATGCACTATGCGTTCGACACGTGGCTGGCACGGGAATTCCCGCTGGTGGAGTTCGAACGTTACGCCGACGATGCCGTCGTGCATTGTGCGACCGAGCGGCAGGCACGGCACGTGCTGGCCGCGCTCGCGGCGAGGATGGAGGAGGTCGGGCTGCGATTGCATCCCGACAAGACCAAACTCGTCTACTGCCAGGACATCGGGCGGCGTGGCTCACATGAGCACACGTCGTTCACGTTCCTGGGATATGAGTTCCGCCCAAGGGCGGTCAGGACCAAGGACGGGACGATGATCACATCGTTCTCGCCGGGGATCGATCCGAAGGCACTCAAAGCGATCGGGCAGGTCGGCCGCCGTTGGCGGCTGCACCTGTGGACAGAGTCCGACCTTGCGAAACTCGCCCGTTTCACCAATCCAATGGTGGCGGGCTGGATCAACTACTACGGCCGCTTCAGGCGGCACGAATTGTATCCACTCCTGCAACGCATCAACACCTACCTGATGCGGTGGGCCGCACGGAAATACAAGCGATTGCGCTCCTGGAAACGGCTCAAACGGTGGTGGTCCGGGCTCGTGGAACGAGACCCCGGACTCTTCACGCACTGGGCATGGGTGCGCACGCCGATCGGATACCGATGAGAAGAGCGGAGTGATGGGAGACTGTCACGCTCCGTTCTGTGGGAGCCCGGGGGTGAGATTCCCCCGGGCGACCCGACAACGTCAAGAACGACCGTATCGGCCGCCAGGCCGCCCGCAGCTACGGCGAACTCCGCCTGTTCGCGACTGCGGCACTCCATCGCCTGCAGAAGCTGCCCCGGCTCGTCCTGTCCTTCTTCGCTGACCCGCACCTCGCCTACATCGCAGGCTGACCGGAAACTCACACTCCAAGTCGGAAAACCATAGATCTCCTTAGATCGAGGATGACCTCAGGTCAGCAGTCCGTGCTGCGGGGGGAAGCTCACCCGGCCTCCGACTCGCCTGATCAGCGCCGCGTCAGCCGCCGTTGCTTCGTAGGGAACAGGCCCCTCGGGCTCGTATAGGTCTGGGCGATGTCTCTGATCGCAACCAGGACTTGGTGGCCGGTCGACCACGTGTGGTTGATTCGAATTCGTAGCCCAGGACACGAAGGAGAATCGTGAGGGACGCGGTCATCGTCGATGCGGTTCGTACCCCCGTCGGGAAGCGCAACGGGGCCCTGGCGGACATCCATCCCGCGAGCCTCTCGGCACACGTGCTGAAGGCGCTCGTCGAACGCACCGGAGTGGAACCGGGCGAGATCGACGACGTCGTCTGGGGATGCGTCAGCCAGGTCGGCGACCAGTCGGGCAACATCGGCCGGGTCGCCGTACTGGCGGCGGGATGGCCCGACTCGGTGCCCAGCACGGCGGTCGACCGCCGGTGCGGCTCCGGCCAGCAGGCCGTCCACTTCGCGGCCGCGGGCGTCATCGCCGGCCACTACGACTTCGTGATCGCCGGCGGGGTCGAGTCGATGAGCCGCGTGCCCATGGGTTCGGCGGGCCGGGACGGACGGCCGTACCCGGACGAGGTGCTGGAACGCTATGGCGTGTCCGGCTTCAACCAGGGCATCGGGGCCGAGATGGTCGCCGAACGGTGGGGGCTCTCCAGGCGGCGGCTCGACGAGTACTCGGCCCGGTCACATGCCAGGGCCGCGGCGGCCGCCGACTCCGGCGCGCTCGACAGGCAACTCGCTCCCGTGGAAGGGGTCCTGCGGGCCGACGAGGGCATCCGCCGCGGCTCCTCGGTGGAGACACTGGGCGGGCTGAAGACCGCGTTCCGCGACGACGGGGTGATCACCGCCGGCAACGCCTCGCAAATCTCCGACGGCGCGGGGGCCCTCCTCATCACCTCCAGTGAGCTCGCCCGGGCGCGCGGCCTGCGGCCGCTCGCCCGCGTGCACACGGTCGCGCTGGCCGGCGACGATCCGGTCATCATGCTGACCGCGCCGATCGAGGCCACTGCCAAGGTGCTCAAGAGGTCCGGACTGCGCATCGATGACATCGGCGCATTCGAGGTGAACGAGGCGTTCGCGCCCGTTCCGCTGGCCTGGCAGGCGGAGACGGGAGTCGCCGACGATCGGCTGAATCCGTTGGGCGGGGCGATCGCCGTCGGGCACCCGCTGGGCGGGTCGGGGGCCGTTCTGATGACGCGCCTCGTGCACCACATGAAGGACCAGGGCCTCCACTACGGCCTCCAGACCATGTGCGAGGCGGGCGGCATGGCCAACGCGACCATCCTCGAATCACTCTGAGTTTCGTACCGGATCAAGGCTGAGAGGATCTACGCGCATGCGTCTGGAAGGACTGTCCATCGCCGTCAGTGGAGGCGCCTCCGGCCTCGGGCTGGAGACCGCCCGCCGGGTGGTCGAGGCGGGCGGTAAGGTCACCCTCATCGATCTGCCCACCTCCGCGGGCGCGGCGGCCGCCGCGAAGCTCGGTGAGCCGGCCCGGTTCGTGGCTGCCGATGTCACCGACGCCGACCAGTTCGCGGCGGCGCTCGACGCGGCCGACGAGTTCGGCGACCTGCGGGGGCTCGTGCACTGCGCGGGCGCCGGGCGCAGGCTCCGCCTGCTGGGCAAGGACGGCGCCCCCGGCTCCGTCGAGGACTTCGAATGGGTGATCAGGCTCAACCTGATCGGCTCGTTCAACGCGCTGCGCCTCGGCGCGGCGTGCATGGCCCGCCATGACGAGGTCGACGGCGAACGCGGCGCCATCGTCCTGACCGCGTCGGTCGCCGCCTACGAGGGCCAGATCGGGCAGATCCCGTACACCGCCGCGAAGGCCGGCATCGTCGGGATGACCCTGACGGCGGCCCGCGACTTGGCCAGCAGGTCGATCCGGGTGTGCACGATCGCTCCCGGGGTGATGGACACTCCCCTGCTGGCCCGGCTGCGGGACGATGTGCGGACGGCTCTCGAAGCCAGCGTGCCCAATCCGGCCCGGCTCGGGCGCGCGGACGAGTTCGGGCACCTTGCCTGCCACATCCTGGAGAACGGCTATCTCAACGGCGAGACCATCCGTCTCGACGGCGCCATCCGGATGGCGCCGCGCTGACTTCCGGCGCCGGGGATACAGTCGGCCGCGTGGACCTGCCCCAGATCAGGTACTTCCTCGCGGTCGTCGACCACAACGGCATCAACGCCGCGGCGGCCGTACTCGACGTCGCCCAGCCCACCATCTCGCAGGCCATCCAGGGCCTCGAACGCGAGCTCGGCGTGCCGCTGTTCCACCGCATCGGCCGCGGCATGGTGCTCACCTCGGCCGGGCACAGCCTGGTGGGGCCGGCCCGCCGCATCCTCCGCGACGTCGTCGCGGCGGCGGGCTCGCTCGTCGACGCGGCGGGACGGCCGCGGGGGCGGCTGGACATCTTCGCCATGCCCGCGCTGTCGGCGGATCCGGTGGCGCCCCTGGTCGGCGCCTTCCGCAGGGAGTTCCCGAGGGCCGCCATCAGGATCGGGGACCTCCGCGACGAGGCGATGGCGGCCTCGCTGATTAAGGAGGGCCACTGCGAGATCGTGGTCTGCCATCTGCCGGCGAGCGACCATGCCGGCCTGGACGTCTGCGAGCTCGGCGTGCAGGAGTACTGGCTCGTCCTCCCGCCCGGATCGGCGGCGCCTCCGGAGGATCCGCTGCCGCTGTCGGAGCTGCCGGACATCCCGCACGTGACCGTGCCGCGAGGCAGTTCCCTGGCGGTCGGCGAGATCGAGCAGGTCGTCGCCACCGCGGGGCGCGCCATCAGCCCGTCCGTCGTGGTGGAGCACCGCGAGGCCCGGCTGCCCTTCGTCCTCGCCGGGCTGGGGGCCACGTTCCTCGAACGGTCGATGGCCGAGGCCGCCGCGGCCCGGGGGGCGATGGTGCGATCCCTCGAACCGCGGATCAGCCGGGCCTACGGCCTGGTCTACGACTCCGCGGCGCTGTCTCCGGCGGGCCGGGCCTTCGTCGACCTGGCGCAGGCGACCCACCGGCCGTAGGCCGGATGCCGCCCATCAGGCGGTCACCGGCCTTCAGGACTCCTTCGCCGACTTCCCGGCCAGCAAGGGAGCGCGTTCCCGCAGCTCGTGCTTGCGCACCTTCCCGCTCGCGTTGCGGGGCAGCTCGGTGACGACGGCGAGGTGCCGCGGCACCTTGTACGCGGCCAGCCGGGACCGGCACCACTGCTCGATCTCGTCGGACGTCGGCGCGTCGTCCGCGCGGGCCGGGACCACGATGGCCAGCGGCGTCTCGCCCCACCGGTCGTCCGGCATGCCGACCACGGAGACCTCGGCCACCTTGGGGTGGGCCACGATGGCCTCCTCCACCTCGGCGGAATAGATGTTCTCACCGCCAGAGATGATCATGTCTTTCAGCCGGTCGACGACGTAGATGTAACCGTCCTCGTCCTGGCGGACCAGATCCCCGGAGTGGAACCACCCGCCGGCGAAGGCCTCGGCGGTCTCGGCCGGCTTGTTCCAGTAGCCGGTCATGATCGACGGCCCGCGATAGACGATCTCGCCGATCTCGCCTTGCGGAACGTCGTTCATGTGCTCGTCCACGATGCGGACCTCGACGTTGAGCAGCGGGGTCCCCACCGAACCGATCTTGCTCAGCGCCTCCTCGCCGAGGAGGACGGTCGCCACCGCGCTGGACTCCGTCTGCCCGAAGACGCTCAGCAGCTTGGCGCCGGGGAACGTGTCGAGCATCGTGTGCAACAGGGCCTTGGTCGCGGGCGAGGCGCCCCACGAGATGATCCGCAGGGCGGACAGGTCCCTGTCCTTGACGCCCGGGACGTCGCAGACCGCCTGCCATTGGGCGGGGACGAGGAAGACGTAGCCGACGCGCTCGCGCTCCATCAGGTCCACGGTCTCGGCGGGGTCGAAGCGGCCCGACTGGGCGATCACGGTCCGGGCCCCGACCAGCACGCTGGACAACAGGGCGGCCAGGCCGCCGATGTGGAAGAGCGGGGTGTTGATCAGCCAGACCCGGCAGTCGACGGGCGGGGCGATGTGGGCGAACCTGCTCATGGTCTGGATGAGGAGGTTGTAGTGCGTGAGCACCGCGCCCTTGGGCCGTCCCGTCGTCCCGGACGTGTACATGATGAAGGCCGGCGCGTAGAGGTCGACCTCCACGTCGAGCGTGCCCTCGGGTGCGTCGCGCAACGCGTCCTCGTAGCGGTCCATCCGTTCGGTGTCCGCGAGCGGCTCGTCGTCCGCTCCGACCACGAGGCAGTGGCGCACCGTCGGCGCGTCCTTCCACGCCTGCGCGAACGTCTCGCTCAGCGGGGCCTCGACGATGGCGAGGACGGCACCGCTGTCCGCCAGCTGGTACGCCACCTCGTGGGCGTGCAGCCGGAAGTTGATCGGCACGCAGATGCCGCCCAGTCTGGCGCAGGCGAAGAAGGCCTCCACCATTTCAAGGCTGTTGAACGTCATCACCATGATCCGGTCGCCCTGCTCGACGCCGCGGACGCGCAAGGCGTTGGCGAGCCGGTCGACCCGCGCGTCCAGCAGGCGGTAGGTGCGGTCGGCGCCGTCCATGCGCAGGGCCACGGCGTCGGGGATCGAGCGGGCATGCCGGGCGAGCTGGTCGCTGATCGTCATGCGCGCGGACGCCGGGGGCGGCACATGGGTCATCTCGGTTCTCCTTCGTTTCCGGACCAGGGCACGCTGCCGACAGGGGCACCCCGCCGACAGTCGATCACCCGGCCGTGGCCTGGCGCAAAGATCGAAGGCCGCATCGTCCGATAGGCCGAACCTATGCGTCGCCGGCCGGTGGTCCCGCCGGTGGCCCGGCGGGCAGGCGCTCGCGGCTCACGACCGCCGCGACGTCCAGGAACGCCGTGGCGGCCGGGGACAGCGGGCCGGGCCGGAACACGAGCCGCACCGTACGCTTGACCTGCGGTGACGTGGACCGCACCACCACGTTGCGCAGCTCGGTCTCGGCGATCCGCCGGGGCAGGAAGGTGGCGCCCGCTCCGTGCATGACGAGTTCCCAGATCGCCTGCCGGTGCGCGCATTCGACGGCCACGTAGTCGATGGCGGGCCCCAGCGCCTCGTCGATGGCGGTCCGGCCACCGGCGGCCGAGGACTCCAGCACCAGGGGGAGCTCGGCGACCGCTTCGAGCGGGACCGGATCGGGGAGGGCGGCGGCCAGGTCCGGCGGCAGGACGAGGGCGATCTCCTGCTCCCAGAGCTCGCGGGTCTGCAACATGTCGCCCTTCACCGGGAAGTCCGTCAGGCCCAGCTCGGCCCGCCCCTGGCGGACCTGGCTCACGACGCTGGACGAGCTGCCGGGATCGAGGATGGTCACCAGGATGCCCGGGTGCCGCTGGTGGAGCCTGCTGGTGAGCTCCGGCAGCGGATCGGCGGACAACGTCGACAGGACCGCGAGCTCAAGGCGTCCGGTGACCAGGTCCCGAACGGCGTGCACCCTGCTCTTGGCGTTCTCCACGTCGGCCAGGATCTGCCGGGCCGGGCCGGCGAACGACCGTCCGTCGGCCGTGAGGGTGAGCCCGCGGCCGGACCGGTCGAACAGCTGGGTGCCGAGCTGGCGTTCCAGGCTGCGGATCGCCTGGGACAGCGAGGGTTGCGCGATGTAGAGCTCCTTCGCCGCCTTGGTGATGCCGCCGTGGTCGATGACCGCTACGAAGTACGCGACGAGCCGCAGATCCATGGTCGAACGATACGCCCCGTCGGCGACCCGATGGCCTCTGACCTCGACTCATAGGTAAAGGCGATAGATCCGAACGCACCCCGGTCTTTGTGCGTGCCGGTCCGATGATGATGCAGTCGGAACATGCCAGTTGAGAGCAGCCCGACCACCGCCCGAGACGAGGTGCTGGTGCGGCACGAATCGCGGACCGCGGTGATCACCATCAACCGCCCGCACGCGAGGAACGCCGTGACGAGGGCGGTGTCCGAGGGCATCGCCGCCGCGCTCGACGAACTCGACCGCCGTGACGACCTCTCCGTGGGCGTCCTGACCGGGGCGGGCGGCAGCTTCTGCGCGGGGATGGACCTGAAGGGCTTCCTGCGCGGTGAGCGTCCGGCCATCGAGGGCAGGGGATTCGCCGGCCTGACCGAGGCGCCGCCGCGCAAGCCGCTCATCGCGGCGGTCGAGGGCTACGCGCTGGCGGGAGGCTGCGAGATCGTCCTCGCGTGCGATCTCGTCGTCGCGGCGCGCACGGCCAAACTCGGCATCCCGGAGGTCAGGCGGGGCCTGGTCGCCACCGCCGGCGCGCTGCTGCGGCTGCCGCACCGCGTCCCCGAGCAGATCGCGATGGAGCTCGCCCTGACCGGAGACATGATCACAGCCGAACGGGCGTACGAGATCGGCCTGGTCAACCGGCTCACCGACGAGGGCGGCGCCCTGGCCGGGGCACTCGCCCTCGCCGGCCGCGTCGCGGCCAACGGCCCGCTCGCCACCCTCGCCAGCAAGCGGGTGATCAAGGAACACGGGCAGTGGCCGGAGGCCGAGCGGTTCACCCGCCAGCGAGAGATCACCGAGCCGGTCTTCGCTTCGGCCGACGCCGAGGAGGGCGCCCTCGCCTTCGCCGAGAAGCGCGAGCCGAAGTGGCAGGGCCGATGAGCGGCGGCACCAGGGCGCCCGGCCCCCTGGCCGGGATGAGGATCATCGAACTCGGCGGCATCGGTCCCGTGCCGTTCGCCGCCATGGTGCTGGCCGACCTGGGCGCGGAAGTGATCCGTGTCCAGCGTCCCGCCGACCGGAAGGCACCCCAGAACCCGGTCCTGGACCGGGGACGCCGATCGCTGATCGTCGACCTCAAGAACCCCCGTGGCGCCGCGGTCGTCCAGAGCCTGATCGACGGGGCGGACGCGGTCCTGGAGGGCTTCCGGCCGGGCGTGGCCGAACGGCTCGGCTTCGACCCCGCGAAACTCGCCGAGCGCAGCCCCCGGCTGGTGTTCGGCCGCATGACCGGCTACGGCCAGGACGGGCCGATGGCGATGCGGGCCGGCCACGACATCAACTACATCGCCCTGTCCGGCGCGCTCGGCGCGATCGGCCGGCCCGGCAGCCCGCCCACCCCGCCGCTCAACCTGGTCGGCGACTTCGGGGGCGGCGGCATGCTCCTCGCCGTCGGCGTGCTGGCCGCGATGCTGAACGCGCGGACAACGGGGCGAGGCCAGGTCGTGGACGCGGCGATGGTCGAGGGATCCGGCCTGCTGATGGCGATGATCTACGGTCGGCTGGCGCAGGGCGTGTGGACCGTCGACCGGGGCCGGAACGTGCTCGACGGCGGCGCCCCCTTCTACGACGCCTACGAGTGCGCCGATGGACGGCACATCGCCGTGGGGGCGATCGAGCCCCAGTTCTTCGCCAACCTCGTGGACGTCCTCGGCGTCGCCGGCTCGGTGGACCTCGCCGCCCAGCGGGACCGCGAGACATGGCCCGAGATGCGGGAAACCTTCACGAAGGCGTTCAAGGAGGCCACCCGGGACGAGTGGGTCGAGCGGTTCGCCGGCGTCGACGCCTGCGTCTCGCCGGTGTTGACCATGGACGAGGTCGTCGCGCATCCCCACAACGCCGACCGGGAGAGCTTCTTCACCGACTCCGGCGGCGCGATCCATCCCCGGCCCGCGCCGCGATTCGCCGACACGCCCACGGGACTGCCGGGACCGGCGCCGGTCCCGGGCCAGGACACCCACGCGATCCTGTCCGAGCTGGGGCACACCTCCGAGGAGATCGAGGACCTGCTGGCGGAAGGGGCGGTGGTGCGTTGAGCACGTACCGGCCCGAGGGGCTGCCCACTTCCCTGGACTACCCCGAGCTGACGGTGGGAGAGATCGTCACCGCCGCCGCCGAGCTCTACGGGGACCGCACGGCCGTCGTCGACGGAACGGAGCGGCTCACGTTCGCGCAGCTGGGCGAGCAGGTCGCCGCGTTCGCGCACGCCGTTCGCGAGTCCGGCGTCCGCGATGGCGACGTCGTCCTCCTGCACCTGCCCAACAGCGTGTGGTTCCTGGTCGGCTACTACGGGGCGCTGCTCGCCGGGGCGACGGTGTCGCTGACCAACCCGCTGCAGCCCGCGCCCGGCCTGCGCGCCCAACTCCTCGACACCGGCGCGGTCCTGGCGATCAGCCATCCCGCCCACGTCGCGACGCTGCTGGAGGCCGGCACGGAGACGGCCCTCCGGACGGTCGTGGTCGTTCCGCCGAGCGCCTGCGCGCCATCCCCAGGAGACGGGGGGACGCCGACGGCCGACGCCGAAGTGGTGGCCCTCGCCGACTTCGTCGCGGGCCGGTCCGTCATCCCTCCGAAGACCACAGTCTCCGGAGGCGGCGTGGCCCACCTCGCCTACACGGGCGGCACGACCGGGGTCCCGAAGGGTGTGCGGGTCCTGCACCGCAACGTGGTGGCCAACGTCGTCCAGATGATGGCCTGGCGCGCCGCCCACCTGGTCTCCACCACCGAGACCGGCGGGACCCGCGAGGTCCGGCTCCGCCCGATCCCGGACGTGCACGACGCCGGAGTCCGGCCCGGGGACTCCGTCACGGTGATTGTGTCGCCCCTGTTCCACGCGCATGCGCTCATCCACGGCAACTTCCTGCTGCTGAGCGGGACCACCATCGTGCTCACCGGGCGCTTCTCCCCCGAGCTACTGCTGGCGGAGATCGAGCGCCACCGCGCCACCTTCGTGACCGGCAGCCCGACCATGTGGCACGCGCTCCTGGACAGCCCGGAGCGCGGCGATCGCGATCTGTCCTCGGTCCAGGTGATCTCCTCGGGCGCCGCCCCCATCGACCCGGCCACCCTCCAGGCGCTCGGCACCGCCTTCCCCAATGCGATGATCAGCGAAGGGTACGGCCTCACCGAGGCGACGTGCCTGGTGGCCGCCGCGCCGCTGCTGCGCGGCGCCAGGCGCAAGACCGGCAGCGTCGGTGTGCCGATCTTCGACACCTCGGTCGAGATCCGGCCGGTCACCGGCGGCACGGCGCCGCTCGGGCCGAACGAGACCGGTGAGCTCTGGGTCCGCGGTCCGCAGGTCACCGCGGGCTATCTCGACCGGCCGGAGGCGACCGCCGACCAGTTCGCCGGGGGCTGGCTGCGCACCGGGGACATCGGTCACGTCGACGACGAGGGCTTCGTCTTCATCGCCGACCGCGCCAAGGACATGCTCATCTACAAGGGCTACAACGTCTATCCCCGCGAGCTCGAGGACATCCTGCGCGACCATCCGGATGTGGGGTCGGCCGCGGTCGTCGGCCGGTCCGTCCCGCGCGTCGGGCAGGAGCCGGTCGCGTTCGTCGTGGCCCGGGCAGGCGCGGACGTCGACCCCGGCGAGCTCATGGCGTTCGTCGCCGAACGTGTCCTCCCGTACAAGAAGATCCGCGCCGTCCGGGTCGTCGACGCGCTGCCCGTCTCTCCCGCGGGGAAGATCCTCAAGGGAGAGCTGCGGGCGATCGCGCAGGGCGGCCCACGACCGGCCGGCGACCACGTGACCACCTGAGGAGACCAACAGTGGAGACCGACGCGTTCCAGACGGTGCTCGCCGCCGTGCGCACCTTCGTGCGCAAGGAGGTCGTGCCCGCCGAAGACGTCATCGAGCAGACCGACGAGATCCCCGAGGCCATCCGCGCGAAGGCCGTCGACATGGGGCTCTTCGGTTACGCGCTGCCCGAGGAGCACGGCGGCCTGGGGTTCTCGATGAGCGAGGACGTCCGGCTCGCGATGGAGCTCGGCTACACCGCGCCGGCGTTCCGCTCGATGCTCGGGACCAACAACGGCATTGCCGGGCAGGTGCTGGTGAACTTCGGCACCGACGAGCAGAAGCGGCGGTACCTGCCGGACCTGGCCGCCGGCCGCACGATCGCCTCGTTCGCCCTGACCGAGGCCGAGGCGGGCTCGGACCCGAGCGGAATGCGCACCCGCGCCTCCCGGGTGGACGGCGGGTACAGGCTCACCGGGCAGAAACGGTTCATCACCAACGCGGACTGCGCCGACCTGTTCATGGTCTTCGCCAGGACGAGCGCCGAAACCGAGGGCACCAAGAGCATCTCCGTCTTCGCGGTCCCCGCCGGCGCCGAGGGGCTCACCATCGGGCCCAACGACGAGAAGATGGGGCAGCGCGGCGCGCACACCGCCGAGGTCTTCCTCGACGACGTGTTCGTGCCCGAGTCCGACCTGATCGGCGGGGTCGAGGGCGAGGGCTTCGCGGCCGCCATGCGCTCCCTGGCCCGCGGCAGGCTGCACATCGCGGCGATCTGCGTCGGGCTCGCGCAGCGGCTCGTCGAGGAGAGCGTCGGCCACGCCGCG
Organism: Spirillospora sp. CA-128828; assembly: GCF_050945415.1. NCBI lineage: Bacteria > Bacillati > Actinomycetota > Actinomycetes > Streptosporangiales > Thermomonosporaceae > Spirillospora > Spirillospora sp. CA-128828. The sequence continues at coordinate 8,080,748 of NZ_CP191986.1, read as the reverse complement.
GCGAGCCGGCAGGGCGGCCGTCCCATCGCCGAGTTCCAGCAGGTCCAGGCGATGCTCGCGGACTCCCAGACCGAGACGCTCGCCGGCCGGGCGATGGTGCTGGAGGCGGCGCGGGCCTTCGACGACGGCGGCGACCGCCGCATGGCGCCGTCGTGCGCCAAGCTCTTCTGCTCGGAGATGGTCGGCCGGGTGGCCGACCACGCCGTCCAGATCCACGGCGGCATGGGCTACATGCGGTCGGTCCCGGTCGAACGGTTCTACCGCGACGCCCGCCTGTTCCGGGTGTACGAGGGCACCAGCGAGGTCCAGAAGGTCATCATCGCCAAGCAGCTGCTCAGGGAGGCGAGCCGATGACGGACCCGGCCGGTACGGCCACCCGGCGCTCGCAGCCGCTGCGCGGCATGCGGATCATCGAGATCTCGAGCTACGTGGCGTCCCCGCTGTGCGGGATGACGCTGGCCCAGCTCGGCGCCGACGTGATCCGCGTCGAGCCGATCGGCGGCGGCGCCGACCGGACGCGCTGGCCGCTGGCCGAGAGCGGGACGAGCCTGTACTGGTCGGGGCTCAACAAGGGCAAGCGCGCCATCGAGGTCGACCTGTCCGCCGAGGCGGGACGTCACCTGATCGGTGATCTGATCGTCGGCGGCGGAGACCGCGGCGGCATCGTGATCAGCAACTCGGACCGGTTCCCGGAGCTCTCCTTCGAGACGTTGAGCGCGCGCCGCCCCGACACCGTCCACGTACTGCTCACCGGGCGCCGGGACGGTGGGACCGCGGTCGACTACACCGTTCAGGCGGCGACCGGATTCCCCCTGCTGACCGGCCCGGAGGACGCGGCGGGCCCGGTGAACAGCCCGGTCCCCGCCTGGGACCTAACCGCCGGGCTCTACCTCGCGGTCGGGTTGCTGGCCGCGGAGCGGCACCGCCTGCTGACCGGCGAGGGACAGCGGCTACGGGTCGCGCTGGAGGACGTGGCCCTGGCCGCCGCCGGAAACCTCGGCTACCTCGCCGAGGCGCAGCTGAACGGCACGTCACGGGAACGCGACGGCAACCACGTCTACGGCACGTTCGGCCGTGACTTCGCCACCGCCGACGGCGGGCGGCTGATGATCGTGGCGCTCACCGCGCGGCACTCCAGGGATCTCTTCGCCGCGACCGGCCTCACCGGCGTGGTCGCCGCGCTGTCCGAGGCCCTCGGGGTGGACTTCGACCAGGAGGCGGAGCGTTACCGGCACCGCAGGGTGCTCGGTGAGCTGCTCGCCGGGTGGTTCGAGACCCGCACCCTCGCGGAGGCGGAGGAGGCCCTGCGCACCACTCGGGTCTTGTGGTCGCCCTACCTGAGCTTCGCGGATCTCGTCGCGGACGACGCTCGCCTGCTCAGGGACAGCCCGCTGATGGAGGAGATCGCCCAGCCGGGGGTCGGCAGGCACTGGGCGCCCGGCTCACCCCTGGTCCTGGACGGGGAGCTGTCGCCCCCGGTGGCGGCACCGCTGGTGGGCCAGCACACCGAGGAGGTGCTGCGGGAGGAGCTCGGGCTGTCCGCACCGGCCCTCGCCAAGCTGAGGGAGAACGGTGTCATCCCGCCGCACGACGACGAGCGGGACCCCGGGTGACGCCGCTCATCACCCGGGTCCGGGACGCGCGGACGCTGCTGTTCGTCCCCGGCGACCGCCCGGAACGGTTCGCCAAGGCCCACGAGGCGGCGCCCGGGCTCGTCGTCCTCGATCTTGAGGATGCGGTGCCCGCCGCCCACAAGACCGATGCCCGCGCCCAGGTGGCCGAATGGCTGGCCGCGGGGCACACCTGTGCGGTGCGGATCAATCCGCCCGGTACGCCGTGGCACGACGAGGACGTGCGGGCGATCGCCGGACACGGCTGCGCGGTGGTGGTGCCGAAGGCCGAGGACGTCGCGGCGTTGCGGGCGATCGCCGCCCGGCTCGCCGCGCCGTGCTGCCTGATCGCCTTGATCGAGACCGCGCGCGGGGTGCTCGGCGCGCGGCACCTCGCCTCGCTGCCCGGTGTGGAGCGGCTGGCCTTCGGCAGCTTCGACCTGGCCGCGCAACTCGGCGTCTCCCCCGACGACAGAGATGCCCTGGCCGCGTCGCGCGGCGCCCTGGTGCTCGCCTCCGCCGCGGCGGGCATCGCCCCGCCCGTGGACGGCGTGACCGGCAGCGTGGGCGACCCCGATCGGGTACGCGACGACGTCCGGTACTCGCGCCGGCTCGGCTTAACCGGCAAGTTGTGCGTCCATCCCCGCCAGCTCCCGGCGGCCGACGAGGCGCTGCGTCCCACCGGCGACGAGCTGCGCTGGGCCCGGTCGGTGACCCAGGCCGCCGCGGCCGGCGGCGTCGTCGTCCTGGCGGGACAGATGGTGGACAGGCCCGTGGTGGAGCGGGCCCAACGGATTCTGCGAACGGCACGGAGCGGAGAACAGTCATGAGCGTCCTGACCGATGACGAGCGCGAGATCGTCGCGCTGGCCGGCGAGTTCGTCGACGAGCGGGTACGGCCGCGGGTACGGGACTACGAGGCGGTGGACAAGTACCCCGCCGAGTTCATCGAGGAGATGAAGAAGCTCGGCTTCTTCGGCCTGCTCGTGCCTACTGAACACGGCGGCGTGGACGTCAGCGCGGCGTGCTTCGCCCGGGTGACCGAGGAGCTCGCCCGGGGCTGGATGAGCCTCGCCGGGGCCATCGGCGGGCACTCGGTGATCGCCTATCTGATCCGCACGTTCGGCACTCCGGAGCAGCGGGAACGTTACCTGCCGGCGATGGCCGACGGCACGATCCGGGCGACGATGGCGCTCACCGAGCCGGCCGGCGGCAGCGACCTGCAGGCCATGCGCACGCACGCGGTCGCCGACGATGACGACCTGGTGATCACGGGGTCGAAGACCTGGATCTCCAACGCCCGCCACTCCGGCCTGATCGGCCTGCTGTGCGTGACCGACCCGGACGCCCGGCCCGCGCACAAGGGCATGAGCGTGGTCCTCATCGAGCCAGGCGACGGCCTGGAGATCTCCAAGAACCTGCCCAAGCTCGGCTACCGCGGCGTCGAGGCCTGCGAGCTCGTCTTCGACCAGATGCGGGTCCCCGCGTCGGCCGTCCTCGGCGGCGAGCCGAACCAGGGCTGGGCGCACATGATGCGCGGACTCGAAGTCGGCAGGATCCAGGTGGCCTCCCGCGCGGTCGGCGTGGCCCAGGCCGCACTCGATGACGCGGTGCGCTACGCGCAGGAACGCGAGTCGTTCGGCAAGCCGATCTGGAAGCACCAGTCGGTGGGCAACCTGCTGGCCGACATGGTGACCAAGGTCCGGGCGGCGCGGCTGCTGACCGGGGACGCCGCCCGCGTGCTCGACGACGGCGGCCGCGCCGACATGGAGGCCGGCATGTCCAAGCTGTTCGCCTCCGAGGCCGCGATGCAGGTGACGCTGGACGCGATGCGCGTGCACGGCGGATACGGCTACTCCAAGGAGTTCGACGTCGAGCGCTACTTCCGGGACGCTCCCCTGATGATCCTCGGCGAGGGCACCAACGAGATCCAGCGCAACGTCATCGCGGCCCAGTTGATCGCGCGCAATCCCATCACGTGACGCACCCCCTCACATGACGAACGAGAGAGCTGAGCATTCATGTCACTACTCGCCGACAGGACCGCGGTCATCACCGGCGGCGCCCAGGGCATCGGCCTCGCCATCGCGCGGGTCTTCGTCGAGCAGGGCGCGAGGGTCGTCCTCGGCGACCTGGACCTGGACGCCGCCGAGGCCGCCGCCAAGGAGCTCGGCGGCCCCGAGGTGGCGCGGGCCGCGCGGTGCGACGTCACCAGCGCCGCCGACGTCCAGGCCCTCGTCGACACGGCGACGGCGGCCTTCGGCTCGCTGGACGTCATGGTCAACAACGCCGGGATCACCCGCGACGCGACGATGCGGACGATGACCGAGGAAACGTTCGACCAGGTCATCGACGTCCATCTCAAGGGCACATGGAACGGCACCCGCATCGCCGCCGCCGTCATGCGCGAGCAGAAGAGCGGCGCGATCGTGAACATCTCCTCGCTCTCGGGGAAGGTCGGCATGGTCGGCCAGACCAACTACTCGGCCGCCAAGGCAGGCATCGTCGGCATGTCCAAGGCGGCCGCCAAGGAGATGGCGCACCACGGCGTCCGGATCAACGCCATCCAGCCGGGCCTGATCCGTTCGGCCATGACCGAGGCGATGCCGCAGAAGGCGTGGGACCAGAAGATGGCCGAGATCCCGATGCGCCGCGCCGGCGAGCCGGGCGAGGTCGCCTCCGTCGCCCTGTTCCTGGCCTCGGACCTGTCCTCCTACATGACCGGCACCGTGCTGGAAGTGACCGGCGGAAGGTTCATGTAAAGCCGATGAACTGGGAACCGCACACCATCACCACCTTCGAGACCGTCGATCCCCACCCCGTGGCGACGCTGTCCGCGCTGTTCGACGATGGGACTCCCCCGGTCGGCCCCGGAGACGCCCTGCCGCCGCTGTGGCACTGGCTCGCATTGGCCCGCTGGCCGGTCTCGTCCACGCTCGGCGTGGACGGCCATCCGGCGCGCGGTTCGTTCCTGCCTCCCGTGGAGCTGCCTCGGCGGATGTTCGCCGGCGGTGAGGCCGCCTTCCACGCTCCGCTCACCGTGGGGAGCACGGTGCGCCGGGAGGCCCGCGTGGAATCGGTCACCGAGAAGTCCGGGCGCTCGGGAAAGCTGGTCGTCGTGGTCGTCTCCACCAAGCTGTACGACGAGGACGACCGGCTGGCGATCGATGAGCGGCAGGACATCATCTACCGGGACGCCGGGGCCGTCTCGCCCTCGGCGAGCCCGGCCGAGGAGGCGGCCGGGCTGGCTCCTTCCGGCGCTCCCCTCACGCGGGCCGGCGAGTGGTCCTGGGACCTCGCCACCGATCCGGCCCTGCTCATGCGATTCGGCGCGGCGACGTCGAACGCGCACCGGATCCACTACGACTGGCCGTACGCCACGCGAGTCGAGGGCTATCCCGGCCTGGTGGTGCACGGGCCCCTGATGACGCTGGCCCTCGCGGAGGTCCTCCGCCTCGAAAAGCACGAGGCCCGGGTCTCCCGCATGCGGCACAGGAACCGCAAACCCCTGTTCTGCGGCCAGGGCGCGCGGCTGCGGCGGGTCGAGGGCGCCGCGCCGGACGCGTTCACCCTGGGCCTGTTCGGCCCGGAAGGCAGCGCAGCCGGTCCCATCCCCAGCACCACCTTGACGATCGAGTTCGAGCCCCGCCAGGAAGAAGGGACCGGCCATGCGTGAAGCGGTCATCTGCGAGCCCGTCCGTACCCCGATCGGCCGCTACGGCGGCGCTTTCAGGAGCCTGACGGCGGTCGACCTCGGGGTGGCGGCCCTGAAGGGACTGATCGACCGCACCGGCCTCCCGCCGGCGGCGATCGAGGACGTCGTCCTCGGCCACTGCAACGCCAGCAGCGAGGCGCCCGCGATCGGCCGGATCGTCGCGCTCGACGCCGGCCTGCCCGTCACCGTCCCGGGCCTGCACCTCGACCGCCGGTGCGGCTCGGGCCTGCAGGCCGTCATCCAGGCCGCCATGCAGGTGCAGACCGGGGTCCACGAGGTCGTGGTCGCCGGTGGGACCGAGAGCATGAGCAACGCCACGTTCTACTCGGTGGACATGCGGTGGGGCGCGAGGAACGGCGTCGCGATGCACGACAGCCTCACGCGTGCCCGACAGACCGCGGGCGGCCGGAGCCATCCCGTCCCCGGCGGCATGCTCGAGACGGCCGAGAACCTGCGCCGGGCGTACACGATCTCTCGCGAGGAGCAGGACGAGCTGGCCCTGCTGTCGCACCAGCGGGCGGTCAAGGCCCAGGCCGGCGGGATCCTGGCCGAAGAGATCATCCCGACCCCGGTCAGGACCAGGGGCGGCGAGATCGTCGTCGATGCCGACGAGCATCCGCGCGCCGACGCCTCGCTGGAGTCGCTCGGCAGGCTCAAGCCGATCCTGCTCGGCTCCGACCCGGAGGCGACGGTCACGGCCGGCAATGCCAGCGGCCAGAACGACGCGGCCGCGATGTGCGTCGTCACCACGCCGGAGCGCGCCGAACGGCTCGGGCTGCGGCCGCTGGTCCGGCTGGTGTCGTGGGCGGTGGCGGGCGTCGAGCCGAAGACCATGGGCATCGGCCCGGTCCCGGCCACCGCGGCCGCCCTGGACCGCGCCGGCCTGACACTGAACGACATGGACCTCATCGAGCTGAACGAGGCGTTCGCGGCGCAGGCGCTGGCGGTCATGCGGGAATGGAAGTTCGCCGACGAGGATCTGGAGCGCACGAACGTCCACGGCTCCGGCATCTCGCTCGGGCATCCGGTCGGCGCGACCGGCGCGCGGATGCTGGCGACGCTGTCCCGGGAGCTGCACCGGAGGGAGGCCCGGTACGGGCTGGAGACCATGTGCATCGGCGGCGGCCAGGGGCTGGCGGCCGTCCTCGAGCGGGTGACGGCATGACCGTGCGCGTCTTCGCGTCCCTCGAAGAGGTGAAGGGCGCCCTCGACCGGCCGATCGGGCCCGGCGAGTGGCTGGTCGTCGATCAGGAGCGCGTCGACGCCTTCGCCGATGCCACCGGGGACCACCAGTGGATCCACGTCGACGCCGAACGGGCCGCGTCCGGCCCGTTCGGCGGCACCATCGCGCACGGATACCTGACCCTGTCGCTGATCCCCATGTTCGGCCAGCAGCTCTTCCGCCTCGATCTGGGGCAGGCGCGCGTCAACTACGGCCTCAACAAGGGGCGCTTCCCCGCCCCCGTGCCCGTGGGATCGCGCCTGCGGGCGCGGGCGACCTTCGTCGACCTACGGGAGACGGGGGCGGGGAACGCTCTCACGACGCGCTACACGATCGAGATCGACGGGGTGGACAAACCGGCCTGCGTGGCCGAGACCGTCACCATCGTCGTCCGCTGATCAGCGGTCCTGCCAGACGGGCGCCCGCTTCTCGGCGAAGGCACGGGCACCCTCCATCGCGTCGGCGGACGCCGTCACCTCCAACCACACCTTCCGCTGCTCCGCGAACGCCTCCGTGTCGGTGTAGCTCACCGACTCCGCGACGATCCGCTTGGACGCGCGCACCGCGAACGGCGCGTTCGCCGCGATCCGGGCGGCGAGCGCCCGTGCCTCATCGAGGGCACCGCCCGGCTCGGTGAGCACGTTGACCAGCCCGTACTCGTGCGCCTTCGTGGCCGGGAGCGGCTCTCCGGTCAGGATCAGCTGCATGGCCAGGTGGTACGGCAGCGCCTTCGCCACCCGCAGCAGGCCCCCTCCCACCGCGATCAGCCCGCGCTTGACCTCAGGCAGGCTGAACGTGGCGTCCCGGGCCGCGACGACCAGATCGGCGGCGAGCGCGAGCTCGCAACCACCGGCGGCCGCCCACCCCTCGACCGCCGCGATCAGCGGCTTGGCCGGCGGGCGCTCGGTGATCCCGGCGAAGCCGCGCCCCGGCAGGGCCGGGCGCTCGCCGCGCGTGAACGCCTTCAGGTCCATGCCGGAGGAGAAGGTGCCGCCCGCTCCGGTGAGGATCGCGACCAGCAGGTCGGGCCGGGCCTCGAACTCGTCGATCGCGGCGGCGATCGCCTTCGTCGTCTCCAGGTCGACCGCGTTGCGCGCCTCCGGCCGGTTGATGGTGATGACCGCGATGCCGTCGGCGAAATCCGTCAGCACGGTGCTCATTGGCTACTCCTCACAGGCCGATGGACTTGGCGACGATGCTCTTCATGACCTCGCTGGTGCCGCCGTAGATGCGGGTGACCCTCGCGTCGGCGTACATGCGGGCGATCGGGTATTCCAGCACGTATCCGTAGCCGCCGTGCAACTGCAGGCACTTGTCGACGACACGCGACTGCAACTCGGTGCAGAAGAGCTTCACCTTCGCCGCGTCGGCGCCGCTCAGCTCACCGGCGTCGTGCGCCTCCAGCGCGCGGTCGACCAGCGCCTGGCCGGCCTCCACCTCGGTCGCGCACTCGGCGAGCACGAACTTGGTGTTCTGGAAGCCGGACAGCGGCTTGCCGAAGACGTTCCGCTCGGCCACGTACTCGACGGTCAGCTCGACCGCCGCGGCCGCGGCCGCCTGCGCGTTCACCGCGATGGACAGCCGTTCCTGCGCGAGGTTGTGCCCCAGGTACTCGAACGCCCGGCCCTCCTCCCCCAGCAGGTTCTCCATGGGGACGCGGACGTCGTCGAAGGCGAGCTCGGCGGTGTCCTGTGCCTTGAGACCGATCTTCTCCAGGTTGCGGCCCACCGTGAAACCGGGCGACGACGTCTCGACGACGAGGATGCTCAGCCCCGCCCGCCTGTTGCCCGGCGGCGGGGCGGAGGTGCGGGCGACGACGAGCACGAGGTCGGCGTTCACGGCGCCCGTGATGAACGTCTTGGCGCCGTTGAGGATCCAGTGGTCGCCGTCCCGTACCGCGGTCGCGGTGATGCCGGCGAGATCGGACCCGGTGCCCGGCTCGGTCATCGCGATCGCCGTCATCAGCCGGCCGTCGGCCACTCCGGGCAGCCAGCGCCGTTTCTGCTCGTCATCGGCGTACTTCAGCAGGTAGGGCAGCACGATGTCGGTGTGCACCCGTATCGGGCCGAGGCCGAGCTTCGCGCGCGACATCTCCTCGTTCACCACGGCGTTGAACTTGTAGCTGTCCTGGCCGCCGCCCCCGTACTCCTCCGGGATCCGCACGCCGAGGACGCCCAGTTTGCCCAGCAGCCGGTAGAAGTCGCGGGGCGCGGCCCCCGCCTTCTCCCACTCGGGAAAGACCGGTACCACCTCGCGGGCGAAGACGTCACGGACGGTGGCCCGGAAGACCTCATGGTCGTCGTCGAAGACGGTGCGTCGCACTCGTGCTCCTCTATCTTGTCGAACGATCGTTAAATAGTGCGGCCGGATCGGCGCTCGCACGATCCGGCCGGTGTACTAGGTGCGGGCGGTGGACGAGCCGTCCTGGACCAACGTCAGCGACAGGTGGATATACCGCTCCACCAGGTCGTCGACGCCCAGGCCGCCGGACGGCTGGTACCACTGCGCGACGGCGTTGCACATTCCGAGGACGGCCCGCTGCGCCTCGTCGGGGTAGGGCGTGACGAAGACACCGCGCGCCACGCCGTCCTCGATGATCCCCCGCAGCAGCCTGGCCAGCGCGTCGCGCCGCTCGACGAACCCGTCGAGCCGGTCCGGCTCCAGATTGCGTATCTCGCGCAGCGCCAGCAGGCTGTCCACCTGGCGGCGCACGCGGTACTCGACCAGGGCGCGCACGAAGGCGCCCAGCCGCGCCGCCGGGTCGTCCCCCGCGGCGCCCAGCGCGGTCTGGCAACCGTGGAAGACGTCCGCGAGCGCGTCCTCCAGTAAGGCGTGGAGCAGCTCCTGCTTGCCGTTGTAGTAGTAGTACAAGGCGGAGAGGCTCAGCCCCGCGCCCTTGGCGATGTCCCGGATCGACGCCCCGTGGTAGCCGCGCTCGGCGAATATCTCGCGCGCCGCACCCATGATCGCGTTGAGCCCGTTGCCCCGGGTGACCGCCGCGGGCGGTTCCCGATCCGGCGCCGCATCGGTCGTGCCGCGTGTCGCCATAATCCCATCCTATGCCTGTCGAATGTGCGTGCCGCGCGGGCTTTCCGCCTAGCCGGCCTCCACCTGGTACCGCTTGGCGAGGTCGGAGACCTTGAAGTCCTCCACGAGCTTCATCCCGGCGTAGACGCCCTTGTCGGGACGGTGGATCTGGCTCGCCCGCGAGGTCGGCTGCGCCGGGTCGGACAGGTTGAGCTCCGGCCCCAGCCCCGCGATACGGAAGTCGGTCACCTTGCCTCGGGCCGCGAGCACGCCCTTGCGCGTCAGGTCACCGCACGTGCCGCCGATGATCTTCGCGAACAGGTGGGTCGTCACGTAGGAGAGCACGACCGCGCCGCCCGACTCCGGCTGCGCCGCGCCGAACTTGGCCTTCCACTTGCCGGCGAGCTTCTTCACCTCGGGCCCGTCCGAGCCGAGGAGCCCGACGCCGGACACGCGGTAGTAGTTCTTGAGCAGCGCGGGCGCGGCGGCCGTCGACAGCAGGCTCGTGGCGAACGTGGCGACGTTGCCCATGATCGGGACGTCCAGCCCGACACCCCGCGCGGCACCGGCCACCGCCGCGGTCTGCTTCGACGTGGAGTCCAGCAGGATGGCCTTAGCGCCGGCCGCCTTCATCGCGTTCACCTGGCTGGTGAGGTCGGCGTCGGTCGGCTTGATCTGCTGGCTCGCCAGCTTCAGCCCCAGCTCCTTGGTGGCGAACCTGCTGCCCTTCAGGCTGTTCTCGCCGATCTCGCCCTGCAGGTAGATGTGCCCGAGGGTGTCCCCACGCTTCAGCATGCCCTCGCGCACCATCCAGTCGATGCTGTTGATCGCCTGTACGTCGTAGGTGGCGCCGACCTCCAGGAGATGCGGATCGCCGAGCAGGGTCGGCGAGAACGCCGTCAGGCCGACGAGCGCGTCGTTGGCGGAGATCTTGTCCCGCAGCGCCGAGGTGATCGCCGAGCCGTACACGTTGAGGAATCCGAGGACCTGCGGCGCGACCTCGTCGTAGGCGGTGACCGCCTTCTGCACGTCGTACCCGTGGTCGCGCGCGACCAGCCGGATCTTGCGGCCGCACACGCCGCCGGCCGCGTTGATCTCGTCGACTGCGAACTGGCTGGCGGCGTTGCTGGTCTTGCCGGAGGTCGCGAACGGACCGGTCAGGTCCACCAGCATTCCGAGCTTGATCGTGGAGTCGGTGACGCCGGGCGCGGACTTGGAGTCGGCGGACTTGGGCGAGCACGCGGTGACCGAGAGGGCGAGCGCGACGGCGGCCGCCGAGAGGACGCGTGGACGGGACAGGATCATGTGGTTCTCCCGGGGGGGACGGAGGTTCGGTTCATCGGGCGGTGGAAGTGCGGCGGTCCCGGACGGCCTGCACCATCGCGCGCAGCCCGCCGGGCTGGGTGAGCATGACGACCACGACGAGCGAGCCGTACAGGAACGTCGCGGCGAACGAGGCCTGGAGCCCGTCCTGCCCGGGCGCGACGACGAGCGGCAGCGCGTCGGCGTACCGGGACAGCACGATCGGCAGTGCGATGACGAACGTCGCGCCGATGAGCGCGCCCGACGTCGAGCCGAGCCCGCCCAGAATGATCATCGCGAGGAAGTCGATGGACAGCTGCAGGTCGAAGTAGTCGGGAACGGCGCGCTGGAAGGCCAGCGCCGTCAGCACGCCGGCGGTGCCCGCGTACATCGAGGACAGGACGAACGCGCCCGCCTTGGCGCGCTGGACGCGCACGCCCATCGCGGCGGCGCCCACCTCGCTATCGCGCATGAGGCGGAACGCCCTGCCGGGCCGGCCGCGCAGCACGTTGCGAGCCACCAGCGTCGCGACGACGGTGACGGCCAGGAAGAGATACCAGAGGCTCTCCACGGCCCCGAACGGCACGCCGAGCACGAGGCGGTCGGAGACGTCGGAGAAGGTGAACCCGCCCAGCGCGAACGGTTCGACCGAGCGGCCGTCGTAGCCCCCGGTCACCGCCGGCAGGTTCAGCAGCAGGTGGTGGCCGAGGAAGACCAGGCCCAGCGAGGCGATCCCGAGATAGATGCCGCGCAGGCGGCTGGCGACCGGGCTGAACAGCAGGCCGCACAGTCCGGCGAACAGGATCGCGAGGACGGCCGCCACGAGCGGCGGAAGCCCCAGACCCTTCACTTGGCCGTGGTCGTCACCGGAGAGATATCCGTAGCCGTACGTTCCGACCGCGATGAAGAACGCGTGGCCGAGCGACAGCTGCCCGGCCGCGCCGAACAGGATGGTCAGGCCGAGCGCCCCGACCGCCGCCGCCATGGCGAACAGGCCGATGCGCAGCCAGAACGCGTCCACGTACATCGGCAGGATCAGCGGCACGGCGATCGCGGCGAGCAGGGCGACGGCGATCAGCGCCCGGCGCGCGGGCGTGGGCCGCGGCGCCGGCGCACTGGCCGGCGGCGTCTGCGCGACGGCGGTGCGGGCAGGTGCGACGGTGTCGTCAGACACGGCTGAACTCCTTCGACCCGAACAGTCCGGACGGTCGCCACAGCAGGACGACGATCATCACGAGGTAGGCGGCGACGTCACCGACGCCGAGCCCGAGGAAGTCGAGCGAGCCCTGGTGGCCGGCCACCATGACCTGGACGACCCCGACGATGAGCCCGCCCGCGATGGCCCCGCCGAGCGAGTCGAACCCGCCGATGATGGCCGCGGGGAACGCGGTGATCGCGACGGTCTCCAGGCTCACGCTGACGCCGGGGCTGGGGAACGAGGCCAGGCCGATGCCGGCGAGGGTGGCCAGCAGCCCGGCCATCGCCCAGGCGGTGGCCGACACCCGGCGGAGGCGGATGCCCACCAGCGCCGCGCCCTCGGCGTCGGCGATGGACGCGCGCATGGCCACCCCCCAGCCGGTCAGCGTGAGCAGCGCGGTGAGGCCGCCGATCAGCACCGGGACGGCCACCACGGTGATCACGACCGTGAGCGGGAGGGTCAGCGGGCCGACGTCGACCACGTGGCCGTCCCACGGCGCGCCCAGCGGCAGCACCCGTTCCTCCAGGCGACGGGTCATCTCGGCGGTCAGCACGACGTTCAGGCCGATCGTGGCGAGCGCCATCGCGTGGTGGTCGTGCCGGTCGATGCGGGAGGTCAGCAGCCGCTCGGTCGCCAGGCCGAGCACGCCGGCGACGCCGAGCCCGAGCAACGCCGCCGCGGCGAACCCGATCCGCGGCTGGGTGGCGGCGACCAGGTACACGCCGAGCAGCAGGAACGACGCGTGCGCGAAGTTGACCACCCGGGTGGCCTTGAAGACGATGACGAATCCCAGCGTGATGAGGGCGTACAGCAGGCCCAGGGACACGCCGTTGACGAGCAGTTCCAGCTGGCGGGTCATGGTGACGTCCTCTCTTCCGCCCTTGCGTCGGTGTCGGACCCGGCGCTGTCGGACTGGGCGTTGTCGCACTCGTCGGGCGCCCCCAGGTAGGCGCTGACCACGGTCGGGTCGCTGCGCACCTCGGCGGGGGCCCCTTCGGCGACGACGCGGCCGAAGTCGAGCACCGTGATGCGGTCGGCGATCGACATGACCACGCCCATGTCGTGTTCCACGAAGACCACGGTGAGGTCGAGCGACTCGCGTGCCGCGAGGACGAGTTGTCCGAGCTCCCAGCTCTCCGTGGCGTTCAGGCCGGCGACCGGCTCGTCCAGGATGAGCATGCGCGGCTCCAGGCACAGCGCCCTGGCGAACTCCAGCCGCTTGAGGTCGCCGAAGGGCAGCCCTCCGGCGGTCGTGTCGAGCCGGTCTGACAGGCCGACGAACTCGGCGATCTCACGGACCCGCGCCTCGTGGCGGCGCTGCTCGCGGCGGCCGAGCCACAGCGCGGTCGAGACGAGACCGGCGCGGGTCAGCCTGTGCCGCCCGACCATCAGGTTGTCCAGCACCGACTCGCGCGGCGGGACGACGATGTTCTGGAAGGTCCTGCCGACCCCCAGGGCCGCGACCCGGTCCGGCCGCAGCCGCGTCACCTCGTGCTCGTCCACCAGGATGCGCCCGCCGGTCACGGGATAGATGCCGCACAGGGTGTTGAGGAGTGACGACTTCCCTGCTCCGTTGGGGCCGATGACCGCGTGGATCGAGCCGGGCTCGACGGTGAACGCGACCTTGTCCAGCGCGAGCAGCCCGCTGAACGCCAGGGTCACCTCGTCGACCTTCAGGCGGGGCGCGCTCATCCGGCCCACCTCGCCAGCCGGCGCGCGGCGGGATTCCCGCGCACGCCCTCCGGGGGCTTCTCGTCCGGGCCTCCGGGCGCATCGCCTGCCGGCTCCTCGCCCAGGTAGAGCCGGCGGACCTCGTCGCTGTGGGCCAGTTCGTCGGCCGGTCCGCTCAACACGACCCGTCCCAGTTCCAGGACGTACGCATGGTTGGCGACCGACAGCGCCATCGCCGCGTTCTGCTCCACGAGCAGCACGGGGACACCGTCGCGGCTGATCTCGCGTACCGTCTCGCCGATCTGCTTCACCAGCAAGGGCGCCAGGCCGAGCGAGGGCTCGTCGAGCAGCAGCAGCTTGGGCTGCGACACCAGCGCGCGGGCGATGGCCAGCATCTGCTGCTCGCCGCCGGACAGCGTGCCCGCGCGCTGGCGGCGCCGCTCGGCCAGCCGGGGGAACAGCCCGAACATCTGGTCGCGGGTGCGTGCCCGTGCCTCGCGGGACCGGACGGTGATGGCGCCCGCGTCGAGGTTCTCGTCGACGGTGAGCGCGCCGAACACGTGCCGTCCCTCGGGGGCCTGCACCAGCCCGCCGCCCACGACCCCCGCCGGGTCATCGCCGGCGATGTCCTTGCCCAGGAACCGGATCGAGCCCGCGGCGACCGATCCTCCGTGCAACGGCAGCGTGCCCGAGATGGCACGCATCAGCGAGGTCTTGCCCGCACCGTTGGCGCCGAGCAACGCCACCACGCCCGCCTCGGCGACCTCGAGGCTCACCCCGTGAAGTACCGGCTCGCGTGCGCCGTAACGGACGACGAGCCCTTCGATATCGAGCATCCGGCCTCCTTGCTGTGCCGAGCCACTTGTAGATCGTTCGTTAAGTAAGGTTTTGTCTATCGATCGTTCGTTAAGTAGGCGTAATGTAGGTGAGCAGTGTCACGTACGTCAACGTTTTCGGCGGTCCTATCTGACCTGGAGGTTCACTATGCGGATCGGCACCACCCTCGCCTACAGCGCCGGTTTCAAGGAGGCGGCCGCGGGCCTGCGCGACCTTGAAACCGCCGGCGTGGAGATCGCCTTCGTGGCCGAGGCCTACTCCTTCGACGCCGTGAGCCAGCTCGGCTACCTCGCGGCGGCCACCGACCGGATCCAGCTGGCGTCGGCGATCCTGCCGATCTACACCCGGACGCCGTCGCTCCTCGCGATGACCGCGGCCGGGCTGGACTACGTGTCGGACGGCCGGTTCACGCTCGGCCTCGGCGCGTCCGGACCGCAGGTGGTCGAGGGCTTCCACGGCCTGCCCTACGACGCGCCGATCGCCCGCACCCGCGAGATCGTGGAGATCTGCCGCCGGGTGTGGCGGCGCGAGGAGGTCGTGTTCGAGGGCACGCACTACGAGCTCCCGTTGCCGGCCGGCCGCGGCACCGGCCTGGGCAAACCGCTGAAGCTCATCAACCACCCGGTGCGCGAGCGCGTCCCGATCATGCTGGCCGCCATCGGGCCCAAGAACGTCCAGCTCGCCGCGGAGGTGGCCGAGGGCTGGCTGCCGATCTTCGTCCACCCCGGCAAGCTGGCCGAGGTGTGGGGACCGGCGCTCGCCGCCGGGCGGGCCGAGCGCGACCCGAGCCTCGGCCCGCTGGACATCGTCGTCACGATGAACCTGGCGATCGGGGACGACGTCGGCCACCTGCTCGACCGGGGACGCGCGCAGCTCGCGCTCTACATCGGCGGGATGGGCGCCCGGGGCAAGAACTTCTACAACGGCCTCGCCCGCCGGTACGGATACGAACGGGAGGCCGAGCTCATCCAGGAGCTCTACCTGTCGGGGCGCAAGCGGGAGGCGGAGGCCGCCGTCCCCGAGGACCTGCTGCGTGCCACGTCGCTGGTCGGGCCGAAGGAGTACGTGGCCGAGCGCGTCGCGGAGCTCGCCGCGTGCGGCATCACCACGGTCAGCGTGAAGCCGCTCGCGGAGACCCCCGCCGAGCGGATCGCCGCCATCGAACAGCTGCGGAACCTCATGCCCTAGCCGCCTGCGGCGGGACCCTGTTCACGCAGGCGCGGTTCCGCGCGCGTGAACAGGGTCGAGGGTCGCGTCACCGGGACGCTGGGCGAGCCGGCCCGCCATCGCGGCGCACCGAGGCCACCTTCGCCGGCCGCAGCGACGAGGGGGCGGGCCGGGCGAGAGTGTGCGCCGCGGTCGGCGGGCTCGCCGGGGTTGCGATTGCGGTCTCCTCGGGGGAAGTTGCTGGATGTCATGTGCACCCGGATGCGGTGCCCAGCGCGGAACACGTAACTGGTGGACCACAGATCGACGACGTGCTCGGTGAACTCGCCTGGTGTCGCGACCGCGCGCACGATTCCGTCAACGACATTCCGTGAGACGCCGTCAGCGTCGACATCGCAGAGGCGCACGACCCAGTCGCTGGTCGGGGCGTCGGTCGTCGCGTGGATGAACGCCCTGATCCGCCCGGTGACCTCGACGTCCTCGCTGAACTAGACCAACACGTCCGGTCGTGCCTCGACCCTGGCCTGGTCCAGCGGGCCCGGCGGGGACTCGTCCGACATGAGCACCGCGCCTCCCACGGTCAGCACGGGATCGGCCGGGTCATAGCGGTAGGCCTCGGACGCCACCACCGCACTCCGCGAGTCGCCTGCGCACGCTGCGCTCGTCACCCGCCCGAACTACCCGCGTCCCGGTCGGACGTGCTCCTGGCAGCGGTACGGGAGGCGCTACGGGTCGCGGGGGAAGATCCACGACCGGTGCTGCCAGGGCTTCAGCGTGTCGCTGGCCAGCCAGCGGCGCACAGTGGACGGTGAGGGAGCAGGCGCGATACCGCCGGCGGCGGCCATGCGTGCCAGTTCCGGGACGCTCCAGCGGCCCAGTGGCGTCCCGCTCACGGCGGGCATCTCGCAGGCCAGGGCCTTGACCTCGGCCGCCACCGCTGCGGGGAACACGCGCGGCCTGCCGGGACGAGGCGCGTCGCACAGCCCGGCAAGGCCCTTCTTGCGGTACCGGCCTCGCCACTTGCGGGCGGTGTCCTCGCAGATGCCCAGCCGCCGTGCGATCTCGCTGTTGCCTGCACCGTCATCGGCGAGCAGCACGATCCGCGCCCGCAGCACCATCCGGTGCGGCGCCGTCGCCCGCCGGGACACCGACTCCAGCTCAGCGCGCTCAGCATCATCAAGGCATATGACATAAGGACTGGAAGGCACGGCCTTCATCATGCTGCCGACCAGGTCGGGCACGATGGTCACATGGCCAAGCCACCGGAGTCGACCAAGACCTCGCTGCGCCAGCGGCTGGCCGCTAGGGCACGCGAGCGCTGGCCCCAACTGGCCGGCATCACCGTCCGCTTCCACGGCGAGTTCGCCTACGTCGCCGGGCAACTCCCCGACGGCACTGCCCTGCCCCTGATGCGCCTGCGCTACGCCGGATCCGCCGCCACCTGGGGCTTCGCCATCTACCGCGCCAGCCACGACGACTACGAGAAATCCATTCTGCCAAGCGGTTACCCGGCCGGAACACCACAGGAAGCCCTCGACTGCGCCTGCGGCCTCTACCTCGGCGACACTACGGCCTGGCTCAACCCGCCATACCCGACGAATTAACGGGTTCGACCACTAGTAGCTCGATCGCACGAACCAGTCCTGTTGGTCAGACACCCCATGTCGTTGGATGTCAAGCGGCCTGGGGTTGGGCGTGATGTGACCAGGCGGTTGCTTCGTCGTAGAGGGTTCGGGTCTTGAGGCATCCGTGGAGGATGCCGACGAGGCGGTTGCCGAGTTGGCGCAGCGCTGGGTTGAAGCCGGCCTCGCGGGTGCGTTGTTTGTCGTAGTAGCCGCGGGCGCCCGGTGAGGCCCGCAGTGAGGCGAATGCCTGGGTCTGCAGGGCGTCGGCGAGCCGGTTGTTGCGCACGTAGCGGGCCTGGACGGTGTGGATCTTGCCGGAGGCCCGGGTGATCGGGCTGGTGCCGGCGTAGTTCTTGCGGGCTTTGGCGGAGGCGTAGCGGGTGGGGTCGTCTCCGAACTCGGCGAGCACCCGGGCGCCGGTGATCTCCGCGATGCCGGGCATCGAGAGGTAGATCTCAGCGTCCGGGTGCGCTCGAAAATGGGCCTTCACCTGCTCCTGCATCGCGGCTATCTGCTCGTTCAGCGCGATGATCACACGGGCGTGAGCGGTGGCGGTGGCAGCGTAGGCGGCGGTGAGTGGCTCGGGCAGGCCGAGCTGCTGTTGGCGCAGCGCGGTCTGGATCGTGGCCGCTTTGGCGTCCCGGTTGCGTCGGCGGGCGCGGGTCAGGACGGCCGTGATCTGGGTGCGGGTCAGCTTCGCCCCGGCCGCCGGGGTGGGTGCCTTGATCAGCAGTTCCAGCGCGTCCGTGCTGGTCAGGGCCAGGCTGGCGTAGGCGTTCAGGGCGGCGGGGAAGTACTCCCGCAGCGTGCTGCGCAGCCGCTGGAAGGTGCGGGTGCGTTCCCAGATCAGAGTCTGGTGGGCGCGGGCGACGACCTTGACGGCCTGGGCCTGGGCGCTGTCCCCGGCCACCGGCCGCAGCTGGGCCCGGTCGATGCGGACCATATCGGCCAGCGCGTGCGCGTCGCCCTTGTCGCTCTTGGCGCCGGAGGAGGCGTACCGCTCCTTGAACCGTGCGACCTGCCGGGGATTGATCGCGTAGACCTGGTATCCAGAGGCGACCAGAGCCTGCACCCACGAGCCTCGGTCGGTCTCGATTCCCACGATCACGTCGGCCGGGTCGAGAGCCTCGCCGCCGTACTTGGCGACAAGCTCGTGGAGCCTGGCGACGCCGTCCACACCCTCGGGAAGCCGGGCGGCGGCCAGCTTGCGGCCGGATGGGTCCTGGACCTCGACATCGTGGTGGTCCTCGGCCCAGTCATCGCCGATCAACAGCAACGGATCTCTCCTGGTCAGCTACTTCGCTTGTCGTGCAGCCTGCGGAAGACACGGCTCGCGGCCTAATGGATCCAGTGCTCACGCCACACCTGGCGGGCACGCCACCCCATCAGCGGTCTGGCCCTCCGGCCGACCAGCAGGGGCACGGTCTGACCACAGAAGTCGACTGCTTCCGGCGTCGATAGTGCTCACCTGCTGGCGGCTACGGCACCGAGTCTCTCCGACCCGGCAGCTCCCATTAGGCGCCGTCAACGGAATCCGGCATCCGCGAGGACGGCCAGCGGGTCAGCGGTTGGACGGTGCCGGAACCTTGACGGTCATGAACGACCTCCCGCGATCGGGCCGACAACGCCATTCAACGCTGTCACGGGCGCACCGCCAAGGCCCCGCTCGCTGTATGTGGGGGCGATGAGCGAACATCGAGCGAACATGGGGTTTAGACCGGTCCAATTTAGCCGGAACGACTCTCAAGTCTGCCGAGAATGTGCTGGTCAGGTAGGGTGCGCCGTCAGGGACTTGAACCCCGAACCCGCGGATTAAGAGGCGGACAGCGCGAGGGCGGCCCGAGGGCCGGTGGGCGGGGTCAGCAGATCTTGACGTCCTTCTTGGGCGTGGGGGCGACGGACGGTGCGGGAAGACCAGGCTGCACCCACAGCAGGTAGAAGACCCCCTTGCCGTCGCTGGTGTCGGGTGTGGCCATGCCGTAGTGGCCCGAGCCGGTCTTGATGCACCAGACGAGGTTCTTGTCTTTTGAGTCGTAGTCCTGGAACTTGTTCGACCATGCCGCGCCTGGCATTGACCGGCAGGCCGCGATGGTCGGCCGACCCTTCCCGGTGAACCGCGCGGCCTGGGCCCCGTTCACCAGGTCCATGGACCCAGTGAACGACTTCGCCCGGATATCGCCCGCGCGGGCCTCGGGCGGATCGGCCTGGCCCAGCTCGTGCCGGAACACCTTGGCCGTCTCCAGGTCGCGCGTGCCGTGCAGGTTCTGGTCCACCTTTCCGTGTCGCGCGACCCCGTCGCCGGCCGAGGCGTCGGTGACCGAGACCCGCGTCATGGAGTTCTCCGGAATGACCACCCTGAACTGACGCTCCTTCACGTAGAAGGCGAATCGCTGGAGCTCTTGCCCGTTTACGTTCATGGTGACCTTGAGTTCCCGGCCCGTCCCGATCTCGAACACCGTCGTCTTCCGCTGACCCTGAATGGCCTGCTCGATCAGGAGCCAGGTCCTGTTGGGCTTCACCTTGTGTTCAATAAGGTACTTGGCGAGGGTGTCCACGGTGAACACGCCGAGATTGACCGCCAGGCCGGGGACCGTCTTCGGCAGGACCTCGGGAAGGACAGTAAACACGATCGGCGAATAGATCTCATAGGCTTCGGCGATCGTGGCCACGGTGCACTGCGACCCTGTGTCGCACCCCGCGACCAGGCCGGTCGCCAGGGCGGTGGAGGCGGCAAAGATACGTGTGCGTCCGGACATGGAGATTCCTCAGATCATTTTCGATCACTGGGCTCGATCGCCTGCGAAATGAAATCCCGCATCGGTGGGACATGTCTACTAGATGACGGTCGGCCATTGCGGGTTCGGGGGTGGCCGGAACTTGCCCACCGATAATTCTGGATCACGGACGGCGCGGCCCCGGCACCGCATATTTCGTTTCTTCGCCGCCGACCGAACACGTGCCGGTGCCGAGAACTGTGTCACCGGGCCTGACCTGCAAAGAACCTGCTCGCCTGGTTGTTCGGCTGCAAGGTTGATAGGCGTGGGGCAGGTCGGTGAGCCACGCTGCCCCGGAAGGCCCCGGCGGTCCCGCGGGCCGGTCAGAAAGCCGGCCTCGCGGTCGACCCGCCCCGATGTGTGATTCCGCATGCTCGCAGGCGGTCGGTGAGCTGCCCGTCAGGCGTCGAGGCGGACCTCGTGGGCGGGGGTCTGGCGGCGGCTGCGGAGCCAGTGGCCCAGGGTGACCAGGCCGAATCCGGCGGCGTAGATGATCGTGGTGAAGACGAAGTAGCCGAGCGTGTCGCCCAGCAGCGCCGTGGACCTGCTGTCCTTGAACGCGGCGGTCGAGCCGTTGTGCCACTCCATGACGAGGATGGCGGTTTGGAAGGTATAGACGTGGGCGAAGGCGAGGCCGTAGACCAGGTAGGCGGCCATGCGGTTGCGGATCGCCAGGCCGATCGGCAGCGCGGCGACGATGACGAGGATCGCGATCATGATGTGCTCCCTGTTCGGGTCGGTGGAAGGTTGAGACCACGGTGCCTTGCCGGGCGGGGCGACGGCTTCCAGGCCAGCGCTGGAGTTCGGGTCAGTGGTGGCACTGGTCCACCGGACGGTGCGGGCGTGCAGAATCAGGTCATGAGGCAGGGTGGCGGTCCGGTCGCGGCCACGGTGGTGTGCGTGGCGGCTTGGGCGGTGCTGGCGCGGACCGCGTTCGAATCAGGCGGACACGGTGCCGCCACGCTGGAGTACTTGATCGGTGTGGTACCGCTGGGGCTGGGCTGGCTGATCGGGGTCCGCGTTCCGGGTAACCCGGTCGGGGCGGCGCTGGCCTGGCTCGCCGCGTTCATGCTCGCCACGCCGGCCGTGGAGTTGTGGGGCGAGCTCGCCTGGCCGGGATCGGGCGTGATCGCCGTCGTCGGGGCGGGTGCCTGGCCGTGGCAGCTCGTAGGGTTCCTGGTGCTGCTGCTTGTGTTCCCGGAAGGCCTGCCCGCACGGTGGACCCTGCTTCTGCCGCCCGCGGCCGCGCTCGTCATGAACGTCGCGTTCGTGGTGACGATGAACTATCACGAGCCGTCGCCGGGACATTCGCCGATCTCGGTGCCGCGTCCGCTGTGGGGCCCGGTCATGATCGGCGCGATGGTGCTCCTGCTCGCGGTCGTTGTCTTCTGTCTGGGGACGGTGGTGCGGCGCTACCGGCGTGGCGGTGAGCGGTTGCGGCGGCAACTGCGGTGGCTGATTCTCGGCGCCGCGGCTGTCGTGGTTCTCATGGTGGCGAGCTGGGGGGTGACCTCTTTGGGCTGGGTGGGGGCCTGGGCGTACGCGCCGTTCCTGGTGGGGATCATCGTCCTGGTCCCGGCCGCGGTCACCGTCGCAGTGCTGTGGGAGGACCTGTTCTCGATCGAGCGGATCCTCAGCGACTCGGTCGCATGGGCGCTGACCACCACGATCGCCGCCGTCGTTCTGGCCGCGGCCGTCGTCGGCGCCGGGTACCTCGCGGGCCGGGATTCGGCAGCCGGGCTGTCGGGGGCGGTGTTCGTGGTCGCGCTGGCGGTCCTGCCGCTGCACCGCTACGTTCACCACGCCGTCGGCAGGGTCCTCGATAGGGAGCGCACGGTGCTGCTGGAGGGCATCCGGCGGTTCGTCGACGGGGTGCGCGAGGGATCCGCGGAGCCGGAGGGGGTCGAGGGAGTGCTGCGGGACGCCGTCGGTGATCCCGGGCTGATGCTGCTGCTCACTGACGTGGACGGGACCGCCTACGTCGATGCTGCGGGACGGGCCGCCGCACCCGCCGCCGGAGCGCGCGTGCCATTGCGGACGGCCGACACCGAGATCGGCGTGGTGGTCGTGCCGGACGGGACGGCGCGGCGGATCCGGCGAGCACGTCTGGCCGCGTCGGCGGCGCGGCTGCCGATCGAGGTCAGCCGGCTGCGGCTGGGACTGCGTCGCGCCCTCCAAGACGTGGACGACAGCCGACGGCGGCTTCTGGCGGCCACTCTGGCGGAGCGGCAGCGGCTGGAGCGTGACCTGCACGATGGCGCGCAGCAGCAGCTAGTCGGCCTGGGAATGCACCTGCGGTTGCTGCAGCGTCAACTGGCCGCCGACGATCCCGCCCGCGCCGAGTTGGACGGGGCCGTCGAACGGATCGAGCAGATCGTGGCCGAACTGCGGCGGCTGGCCCACGGCGTCCGGCCCGCGGGCCTGGACGACGGGCTGGCGGCGGCGCTGCGCCGGATCGCCTCCGGCTCCCCGATCCCGATCTCCTTCGCCGTCGACGACGTGACCGCCTCGGAGCTCGTCGCGACCACCGCGTACTTCGTCGTCGCCGAGGCCGTCGCCAACACGCTCAAGCACGCGCGGGCGACGCGGATCGACGTGACCGTCCGCAGGGACGGCGATCGGCTGCGCGTGGCCGTGACCGACGACGGCCTCGGCGGCGCCGAGGGGCTGATCGCGCTGCGCGACAGGGTCGGCTCGATCGGCGGCACGTTCAGCTGCACCAGCTCGCCGGCCACCGGCACGGTCGTGGCGGCGGATCTGCCCTGGAGTTCGCCGTGCGCGTCGTGATCGCCGAGGACTCGGCACTGATCCGCGAGGGCCTGGCCCGCCTGCTCACCGAGTCGGGCCACCAGGTCGTCGCCACCACCGCGACCGCCGCCGGGCTGCCGGAACTCATCCATGCCCGCCGCCCCGACATCGCCGTGATCGACGTGCGGATGCCCCCAGAGATGACCGACGACGGCGCCCGCGCCGCCCGCCGGATCCGCGAGGCCGACCCGCGGCAGCCGGTGCTGCTGCTGTCACAGCACATCGAGACACGCCACTCGGTCGGGCTGGTGTCCACCGGAGCGTTCGGCTACCTGCTCAAGGACCGGATCCTGCGGGTCGACGACTTCATGGACGCACTCACCCGGGTCGCCGCCGGCGGCGCCGCCCTCGATCCAGAGGTGGTCGCCGCGCTACTGCGCACCGGCGACTCGGCCCTCAGCCGGCTCTCGGCCCGGGAACGCGAAGTGCTGGCATCGGCCGCCGAAGGGCTGTCCAACACCGCCATCGCCACCCGCCTGGTCATCAGCGAACGAACGGTCGAGACCCACATGCGCTCGGTCTTCACCAAGCTCGACATCCCCGAGTCACCCGGCAGCCACCGCCGCGTCCTGGCCGTCCTGACCTACCTCCGCCCGACCTCCTAGACGCCGACCGCCAGCACACCGATCCGGTCTGTACAGGGGCCCCTTGGCACCTGGCGAGCCGAGTGCCGACGATCCAGACAGAGCCTGGCCGCCACGCGTCGCTGGACGAGACAGGCGTCCAACGACGAACCGGCAAGCCGATCTCGCTGCGCAGGATCACGGTGGACATGATCGCCGAGTACGCCAGGCACAGCGGCCACGCCGACCTCCTACGCGAGCGCATCGACGGCGCCACCGGGACGTGATCGGCGAGCCACTGACCTGCTGAGGTTCCCCCCGCAGCACGGATACCGACGGTGAGGTCACGAGCCGGGCTGAGCTTCCCCCTGTTTCACGGCCACGGGACCTGAGTTGGCCGTGGGCCAACGGGGAAGGAAGAGTCTCGTGCCACACCTCATCCGCCGGAGTTCCGGCGACGCGCTGTCGAGCTGGCTCTGACCGGCGACAAACCGGTCACGGCGCTAGCCAAGAGCCTGGGCATCAGCCAATCGTGCCTGAGCAATTGGATACGGCAGGCGAAGGCCGACGAGGGCCGCGGGGACGGCCTGACGAGCGCGGAGAAGAAGGAACTGGTCGAACTGCGGCGCAAGGCCAGGCAGCTGGAACTGGAGAACGAGATCCTCAAACGGGCCGCGGCGTACTTCGCTCGCGAGAACGTCCTCCCAAAATAAAGTACTCGCTGGTCCGTGAACTCTGTGCGTGCCGAGAAACTCGTCCGCGCAGGTCATCCCGCTTGCGGCCGCTGCCAGTTGCCACGGCATGATGACCACTCGTGCTCCTGCGTCTCGCCTGTCTGACCGTGTCGAATGCCTTCGCCGCGCTCTGGCTGCTCCCGATGAGCGACCGCGCCAAGGACGCCGAGATCCTGGCCCTACGCCACCAGATCACGGTCCTTGAGCGCCAACTCGGCCCGAAAAGGGTGAAGTTTGTCCCCGAGGATCGGGCCTTCCTCGCCGCGCTCCTGGCACCGCTGCCGCGCCAGGTGCTGCGTCGTCTCCGGCTTCTGGTACGTCCGGACACGGTGCTGCGGTGGCACCACAACCTGGTGAAGCAGCGGCACGCCCGCATCTTCCGCCCCAGGCGGCCCGGACGGCCGCGCACCGTCCGCTCGATCCGGGCGCTGGTCCTGCGCCTGGCCCGCGAGAACAGCGACTGGGGCTACCGCCGTATCCACGGGGAACTGGCCGTGCTCGGCATCACGGTCGCCTCGTCCACCGTCTGGGAGATCCTCAAGGCCGAAGGCGTCGACCCGGCGCCGGAACGGACCGCCACCACCTGGGCCGGCTTCCTGCGCTCCCAGGCCGACGCCCTGCTAGCCATGGACTTCATCGAAACCATCACCCTGACCGGGCAGCGGCTGTACATCCTGGCCGTCATCGAGCACGCAACCCGCCGCATCCGCGTCCTGGGCACCACCGCGCACCCCACCGCGGGCTGGGTGACCCAGGCGGTCAAGAACCTCGTCATGGACCTTGAGGACGTGGGCGCGCACGCCGCCCACCTGATCCGCGACCGCGACGCTAAGTACCCTGCCCTGATCGACGAGATCCTCGCCGACGTCGGCATCCAGAGCGTGTTCACCGGCGTCCGCATGCCAAGGATGAACTCGATTATGGAGAGATGGGTGCTCGGCCTCCGCCGCGAGCTCCTCGACCGCACCCTCATCTGGAACGCTCACTACCTGCGCCATGCCCTGAGCGAGTACGAGCGGTTCTACAACGAGCACCGCACCCACCGCTCCCTGCAGGCAGCCGCGCCGCTGCGCGCACTCCCCGAACCATCACCGACCCCAGGGAGATCGCACGCCTCGACATACGTCGACACGACCGCCTCGGCGGAGTGATCCACGAGTACCAACACGCCGCTCGACCTGCACGAACGTGATTCCCGGCACGCACAAGGTCGTTGGACGGGCCCGGATCGGTGATGACCTGGCCGGGTTCACCCAGCTGACCGAGCTGCTGGCCGAGCATGCCGGTGAGGGCGCCGCGACCGGGATAGACGTTGCGATCGAGACCGATAAGGGGTTGCTGGTCGCCGCCGGCTTCACGGTGTTCGCGATCAACCCGCGGGCGGTGGCTCGTTACCGCGAGCGTCACGGGCAGGCGGGCGGCAAGTCCGACCCGGGCGACGCCGCTGTCCTGGCCGATATCTTGCGCATCGACCGGCACCGGCACCGCCGGCTTCCCGCCGACACTGCGCTGGCGCGTGGGATCAAGGCCGTCGCCCGGCAACACAAGGAGGCGATCTGGGCCCGCCAGCAGACCGTCAGCCGACTCCGGTCCTTGCTGCGCGACTACTATCCGACAGCGTTGCTGGCCTTCCCGACCCTGACCCACGCGGCCGCCCTGACCGTGCTCAGGGCCGCACCGACCCCGACGGCCGCAGCTCGCCTCACTCCTGCCCGCGTTACCGTGCTGCTGCGTCAAGCCGGGCCCCGTTGGCTTCGTCCGCGTCTAGCGGCAACGTTTGTCGATGAGTTTGAGCAACACTCCTGATCGCCGGGTTGCCATGTTCACAAGTTTCAGTAACACCTCGGGGCTTGCGGTGGGAGTCGGCGAGCTGTTCGCCGCCGAGCGGCCGCTGCTATCACGGGGCCTTCTATAGCGCGTGGGGGCCGAAACGGCCCCAGGCGATGACTGCCGCTGCGATCAGCAGTACCGCGTTGAGCACGATCGCTGTGGACTCTTTGCGTCGCAAGTGGGTGAGCGCGGCCAGCGCCATCAGCAGAGCCAGGCCAGTGGCCGCCAGTGGGGTGAGGATCGGGAGGAGGCCGGTGGCGGCGGGAAGGATGAGTCCGAGCGCACCGGCTAGTTCGGCGAGCCCGATGAAGCGGACGGTGTGGGTGGCGAAGTCGGCCGTCCAGGGCAGCTTGGGTTCGAGCTTGTCCTTGGGCTGGGTCGAGGTCATTACGCCCGCGGCGCCGAGAGCGCTGCGAGTGCCGCTTGCAGGATCCACAGCAGCAGGTTCATCTGAGTTCCTCATCGTTCAGGGGTTCAGGGGTTCGGGGAGGCGGGAACCCCGGATGGTGGCGTTCGGGCGTGATGCCGGCCGGTGTCCGCCCGCAACTACGGCGGGCTCGTGGCCTCGGGAGAACACCGGCTGGCTGATGCTTCCTAGGCGTTGCGGCGCAGCGTGAACCAGAAGGTCGGCACCGAATTGGTGCCCGGTGTGACGTCGAGTAGTTCCCAGCCGGTGAACCTGGCGCGGAGCTCGTCGGCTGTGACGCCCGCCGCCCACGACGTGACCTCGGGGATCGGATTGCCGAGCGGTTCGGGGCCGTACCCGAACATCAGCAACCGTGCTCCGGGAGCGGCGCGGTGGGTGAGCCCGGCGGCGTAGGCGTCGCGGCGGTGCAGCGGGACCCCGCAGTAGCAGCTCAGGTCGAAGAACAGGTCGAAGGGGCCCGGCACGTCCAGCTCGTCGAGGCGGGTGGCATCTCCGTGCAGCAGCCGTATCGCCACTCCCGCCGCCGCAGCCTTCTCCCTGGCCTGGTCGACGGCTCGGTCGATCAGGTCGACGGCCGTCACCTCCCAGCCGTGCCGTGCGAGGTAGGTGGCGTTGGTCCCCGTGCCGCAGCCGAGTTCGAGGGCGCGGCCGGGCGGCTGCGCGCCGTGCCCCTCTACCAGGGCGACCAGCTCGGGTGGCGTCACGCCGGTGTCCCACGGTGGCTTGCCAGTGCGGTAGTAGCCCTCCAGTGCGCGGTGGACGGACTCCTCCTCGGGGTCTCGCTGCGTTGAGGCCAGATCCGGTTCCGGCTTCTGGGTGTCGTTGGGCTGGTCCATCGTCTCCTCCAAGATTCTAGAGTTGAACTCTAGTGACGTGCTCTAGAGATATACTCGCAATATGGACAAAGTCAAGCGGCCGGACAAGCGAGCCGAGCGCTCACGCCGCACCCGTGAAAAGGTCGTCGAGGCGGCTCGCGAGCTGTTCGTCGCGCAGGGTTACGGAGCGACGAGCCTGCAGGAGGTCGCGGACCGGGCGGGCGTGGCCGTCCAGACGGTGTACTTCGTCTTCGGCAACAAGCGCACGCTGTTCAAGGACGTCGTCGACACATCCATCGCCGGGGACACCGAACCGGTCGCCACCATGGATCGTCAGTGGTTTCGCGCCGCGTGCGCCGAGCCCACCGCAGCCGGGCAATTGCGCGCACACGTCCACGGCACCCGCGAGATCCTGGGGCGGGTCGCCCCGATCATGCCGCTGATCGCGGCTGCCGCGGCCACCGACCCGCAGATCGCCGAGCAGTGGCCCGACGGCCCCGATCCGCGCTACACCGTGCAGCATGCAGCGGCCCGGACGCTGGCCGGCAAGCCCGGTGCCCGCTCGGACGTCTCCGTCGCGATGGCCGCCGACCTGCTGTTCGGACTGCTCAGCCCGCAGCTGTACCTGCTCTTCGTCCAGGACCGCGGCTGGTCGCCGGACGAGTGGGAAGAGTGGGCCTACGCCACTTTGACCGCCCAACTCTGCGCCGCCCCTGCGGCAAGCCCGGATCACCGGGACAGCCGTGGCCAGGACGACCACGCTCCAGAACCCCGTGATTCCTCGCCCGGCTCCGCCACCGCCAAGACACCCGGCACAGTGCCCCACATGCCGGACTGAGCCCCACCCGCTCGGTCCGGGCCCCAGACACCGCATGACCCGGACGCTGATCGACGCCTCCGCGGCAGAACAACCCCGCCCGGCAAGTCCTCCTGCACCAACGCATGTCCTTGGACCTGACCAGAAGGTGCATCCATGTCAAAGGACGCGGCGCAGGACGCGCCCCTGGGGTCGGTAGGCCCTACCTTGAGGCCGGGGTCACGTCAGGAGAAGAGGGCCTTCACCTATCCATCGACACTTCACCGTCGCTGAATCTCATCAACATCGCCACCCACGCGAACCCGCAACCGTCCCTCAAACCGACGCACAAACGTTGCTGCTTCTCACGGCCGCAACCAGCCCCCGTCGCCGTCGAGCGGCGGGGGCCTTTCAAAGCGGTCTTGGCGGCCTTGGTTTGCTTGCGTCTTGCCGTGCGCCTTCCGGAGGCGGTAAGCCGCCTGGCGGCACTTGTTAGAACAGTACCTTCGGGGGCGTCCGCCGATGGAGTAGTGCCAGGGCACCCCCACGTACGCGACGTACTGCCTGGGGAAGAAGCGGCGACGGCAGAAGCCGCAGCGGATGAGGCCGAGCTCCGCGTTCTTGGACCACCCGGCCCTGATGGCGGCGTGTACGACGCGGGCGCGCTGGGCGATGGTCGCGACCCCACCGCCGACGCTGACCTGCTACTTTGCGGCTCGCTGTAGCTTCAGGACTCCCCGGGCCGTGCAGTGGCGCTGCCTCGCTGGCTGGCCGGTGACCTCACGAGGCGCGGTTGTGGTCTTGCTGGGGCGGTGGGGTCTCCCCGGGTGTTTGGCCGGAGTGGTGGATGTGGAGTTCGCCGATGTCCCGGGCTTGCACGACCGGGCCATGCACGGTACCGCTCATCTCATTCGCAATTCCCTCTGCCGCCTTTTCCTGTGTGCCGATTGGATCGCTTCCTTTGAGGCCGGGCCATCGTTGCCGCGCCTTGTGTTCCAGGATGCGTATCAGCAGGTCAGCCGTACCGCACCCCAGCCTTACCAGGAATGGATAAGCCGCCAGGAAAACCAGGAGAGGGATGAAGAACGAGGAATCTGAGAGAAGTTTTTGGGCAGGCTCGGCGTAGCTGTATAAATCAGGAACAAGGAGTTAGTCACCTGATTTTCGCTGCCGCCCTCTCTCGTTGACCGTCCGGTGCCGGCGCCTGGCCGGGCACACATCTTCGTAGATTCTACGCGCTCCAGGGCTGTGGATGGCTGCGAATCCTGGGAGACCCTGCGCTCCACGCCCTGGCTGCTGGTCGATGCCCCGGCGGCCGGTTGCGGGCTTGTGCGGCCGATGACCTGACGTTCGAGTGGGTGTTGTCGGAGGATGGCGGTATGCGTTGGCGTGTCGGGGTGTGGTCCGGGGTCGGGGTCACTGTGGTGGCTGCTGTCGGGCTGGGCGTGTTCTGGAAGATCGAGGGGCTGGAGGAGGCCGGCTGGCTGGCCGGAGTGCTGAGCACCTTCGCCGCGTTGGCGTCCTTGGCGATCTTGCTTTACGACCGGTCGCCCTCCCAGTCCGGTTCGCAGCCGTCAGAATCGGCGCCGGACCCGGAGTCTGGAACGGAGCCGGCGGGCGGGTCAGGGGCCGGTGCCCAGACGATCAACACCTTTAGGGACGCGACGAACGTGGGTGCGATGGTGATGGGGCGCGACATCAGCGGCCCGGTCACCTCCGGCTCTTCCCCGCCCCCGCCGCCCCCTGGGCCAGCTGGGGCGGAGTCGCCGACGCCGCCGGCGGCCGCCGGGGCTGCACCCACCGTCGGCGAGGGGGCGGTGTCCAACATCTTCAGCGGCGGGTTCAATCAGGGTCCGGTGGTGATGGGGCGCGATATCCGCGGCCCGGTCACCTCGCTGTCCTCGGCCTCCTATCCGGCCCAGGCCGGCGACCGGAAACCAGAGGAGCGCAACCGGCCCGAGCCGGCTCAGGGCGAGCACAACGCCGGCCGGCCGGGCTCGGGTGAGCCGCCTTCGGGAGGAGCAGGGCGGTGACGGCCGGGGACACCCGCAACAAGCTCACCGACTCGGTGGTGATCGGCCCGGCGGTGCTGGGCCGTGACATAACCATGCGGTTGCCTGCCCGGGTCCCGCTGGCGCTGTCAGGGCTGCCGGCGGCGTCGCCGGCCTTCACCGGTCGCCAGCACGATCTGGGCACCCTCCTGGCGGAGCTGGCCCCGCCCGCCGAGGGCGATGGGGACCGGCAGCGGGCCGCGGTGGTGGTGACCGCGGTGGGCGGCCTGGCCGGGGTGGGCAAGACCGAGCTGGCGGTGCAGGCCGCCCAGGCCGCGCTGCGCCAAGGCTGGTTTCCCGGCGGGGTCCTGTTCGCCGACCTGTTCGGCTACGACAACGACCGCCGCCGCGACCCCGGCGAAGTCCTGGAAGGAATGCTGAGTGCGCTGGGCGTGCCCAGCGAGCACATCCCCGCCCACGCCCGGGACCGCTCGCGGATGTTCACCTCGATCCTGGCCGAGTTCGCCGCCCAGGACCGCCGGGTGCTGGTGGTGGCCGACAACGTCAACACCGGTCATCAGGCCAGGCTGCTGCTGCCCACCGACGGTGTCACGGCCGCGATCGTGACCTCCCGCCACACCCTGGGCATGCTCAACGCCCGGCTGCTGGACCTGAACGTCCTCTATCCTGACGGCGCGGTGGCGATGCTGGACCAGACCGTACGGATCGCCCGTCCCGACGACACCCGCATTCCCGCCGACCCGCGTGGAGCTGCCCATCTCGCCCGGATTTGTGGTCGGCTGCCGCTGGCGCTGCGGATCGCCGCCGCGCACCTGGCCGAAGACCCCGGCCTGACCCCGACCACCCTGGCCCGCGACCTAGACCAGGTGCAGCCTCTGGACGCGCTGACCTACGACCGCGACGGCGTACGCCGCGCCTTCGAACTGTCCTACCGCGCCCTTACCCCACGACAGCAGCACTTGTTCCGGCTGCTGACCATCAACCCCGGCCCCGACACCTCCACCACGGCCGCCGCGGTCCTGGTCGGCGACAATGAGGCCGCCGTGCAGGCGGTGCTGAAGGAACTGGCCCGCGCTCACCTGATCGAACGCGGCACCGTCCCAGGCCGGTGGCGGATGCACGACCTGGTCCGCCAATACGCCACTACGCTCCAACAAACCCACGCCGACGACGATGACCGCGACCAGGCGCTGGCGCGGTTGCTGGAGCACTACCTGGCCACCACCCGTGCCGCCAACACCCACCTGGATCGCCAAGTCAGCGGTCCGGCCGCGGGCCGGTTCTCCGATCGGCGGCAGGCGCTGGCCTGGCTGGACGCCGAATACCCCAACCTGCTCGCCGCCACCCGCCTGGCCGCCGGACATCGCGCCCATCTGCTCATCGCCCGCCACCTGCCCCAGGCAATGTGGGGCTTCCTGCAGTGGCGACGCCACTTCACCGACTGGATCGAACTCTCCCGCACCACGCTGAAGGCTGCCCGCAACCTAGGCGACCAGCCCGGCCAAGCCAACGCGCTCAACAATCTGGGGCTCGCGCTGCGAGAGGTGCGGCAATTCGAAGAGGCCATCACCGCCCACAGCGACGCCGCCACCATCTACCGCGAGCTCGGCGATCGGCACGGCGAAGGCGTGGCGTTGAACAACCTGGGGCTCGCGCTGCAGCAGGTGCGGCGGTTCGAAGAGGCGGACACGGCGGCGCAGACAGCCAAGGAAATCTTTGCTGAGCTGGGTGATGAGCACAGCGAGAGGATCGTGTTGCGGAACCTGGTGGAGACACGCCAGCTCAGTGATCAGCTTGGTGAAACTCAACAACCGCCCACGCAAGATCCTCGGCTGGCAAACCCCCACCGAGCTCTTCGCTAAGTTCGTCGCAACAGTTGAATGATCGCGTGTTGCGACAAATTCTGGAACCCGCCCCTGCTTAGGTTCAAGGAGTCGTCGCAACACTGCCTGTCGGTGAGCATAGATGCTTGCTGAAAGCTTCGGCGGGAGTCTTCCATTCCAGCGTCTTGCGAGGACGGCTGTTCAGTGCGGCGACGACGGCGTCCAGGTCGTCCTGGGTGTGGCGGCTCAGGTCGGTGCCCTTGGGAAAGTACTGGCGTAGCAGGCCGTTTGTGTTCTCGTTTGTGTTCTCGTTGGTGCCTCGTTGCCAGGGGCTGTGCGGGTCGGCGAAGTAGACCTCCAGACCGGTATCGAGACGCAGCTGGGCGTGCTGGGCCATCTCCGCGCCCTGGTCCCAGGTCAGCGACCGGCGTAGCTGCTCGGGCCAGGTGGTGAGCGTCGTGGCGATCGCCTCCCGCACCGCCTGGGCGCCGTGCCTGGCCAGCGGCGGACCGTTCTTCACCCGCGGTTCGACGCCGTGGCCGTCCATGGGCGGCAGCCGCAGCAGCATCGTGTAGCGGGTGGTGCGCTCGACCAGGGTGCCGATCGCCGACCGGTTCAACCCGATGATCAGTCGGGTAGCGGGGACGCATTACTACGTCCCCGCCCCCTCAGAACCGTGCAAGCAGCTATTCACCGCACACGGCTCAAGCAAGCCCCAGAGGCTCGCCGACAGGCAAAAGTGCTGGACTCGTCATCGCGGCGACTCCATTCCGCCGCTGACAATGGGTGTGGAGGAGACGGAGTCGTTGACCGTCCGGCGCGTTCTCGCCCGGGAACGCGATGTATCGCTTGGAGATCGCTTTCCGGATGACGACCCGCCACGCTTCCCATTCCTGCGGGCTTTGCGGCGGGTGGTCGGTATGCAGCAAGAGCCCTCCGCAGATCGGGCATCGGCCGTGTTGCGCCCGTAAGAGGCGCATGGTCATTGCGTCGACTGGCAGAGGAATTCCCTTGCGGCGCCGCTGAGCCCAATATGGCTCCAGGGCAGGGTCGTCCGGGGACGCCTTCCCCTTGACCAACTGGTGCCGGACTATCTTCGTCCAAGAGAACTTGAGCAGGTAGGCGCCGCTGTCGCGGTCACCGAATACCCACCGGTCCTTCCTGGACCTGTTGAACCGGCCGAAGTACTTGTCGGATATCCAGTTCTTCGACTTGTTCGGGTGGCTGTGTTTGGCCCACTTGTAAGCGAGCTTCCACATGTGATTGTCCAGCGCCGTGAAGATCTCGCTGGACACCACCGTCCGGTAGTAGGCTGACCAACCCCGCACGATCGGGTTGATCTTGTTTAGTACCGCACCGGCGTTGGCTCCTCGCAGAGCCACCATTTCGATGCTGAGCCGTTCCCGGATTCTCCGTTGAGCCGCTGCGCTCGGCTTGATCAGCAGTTTGCCGTGATAGCGGCGGACATTGAACCCCAGGAAGTCGAACCCGCTCTCCGCATGGATGATGCGTGTCTTGTCCTCATGGAAAGCGAGTCCCCTGGGTGCCAGCCATGCAGTCAGCCGTTCCTTGACCTCTTCGGCCTGTTCACGGCTGGTGCACATCGCGACAAAATCATCTGCGTACCGCACCAACACGGGGCTACCGCTTTGTGCACTCCCGGCATCTCTGCCGGTTGTGTAATAGCGGACCCCTGCGGCTTTCTCCATTCCGTGCAGGGCCACGTTGAAAAGCAACGGGCTGATCACTCCGCCCTGCGGAGTCCCCTCCTCGGTCGGGGCGAACCGACCCCGATCCACAACCCCGGCCTTCAACCACTGCCGGACCAGTCCCCGGGCGGGGAAGGTGCCGAGAGCGGCCATGAGCCGGGCGTGGTCGATGCGGTCGAACGCCGCCGTCAGGTCCGCGTCGAGTACCCACACCCGCTGCGGGTTCTTCCCGTTGAGCGTGGAGTAGATGGCCCCGATCGCGTCGTGACAGCCGCGGCCGGGCCGGAAGCCGTACGACTTCGGCTCGAACCGCGCTTCCCACTCGGGCTCCAATGCTCCCAGTGCCACAGCTTGCAGGCACCGGTCAACAATCACGGGAATTCCGAGTCCGCGCTTCTTCATGGTCCCCGGTTTGGGGATGAGCACCCGCTTGACGGGCTTGGGAATCCACGGTCGGGCACGATGCTGGACCCAGTTGGCCAATGCAGCCTTTGACTGGGAAAACAGTACGACTTTTCCGTCGACTCCCGCCGTCGCGCGTCCAGCGTTGATCTCCGTGACCCGTCGCACGCTCAGGAGCGTGTTCGAGCGAGACCGGAGCATCAGCTTCTGCAAATTGCGGACCTTCTTCAGATCCCCTGCCTGCGATGCCGTGAAGATTCTCTGCCGCAGACGCCGTACGTCTTCTTCGACCCGCCGCCAGTCAATCGACGCCCAGTCCAAGTCATCGCCCTCGGGTCCGTTCACCGGAGCAGATGCCGCCGGAAGGGCCGAAGCCGCCCCGTCCGATATCAGCATGGTGTCCAACTTGCCCCTCGGTTCCGTCGTCTTTATCCAGCGATTCTGCACAGGCTCACCCAGCCCACGTCAGCACCCTTTCGGGTCCGGGCAGTGCCCGTATCCGGACGGTCATGCGGGGCGACCGGCGGAGAGTCCGATCGTCTGCCCCGGGTTCCCGTTTCCTTTCGGCTTCCGGCGTTGGCTTCTTGGGCCGTCCTGTTCCCGCTGGGGAGTTGAGCCTTCCTTACGGTCGGCTGACCGAGCTAAAGCGACCCGGACCCCAACGGGGTTTCCACGTTCCACACGAATGAGATACGACCGGGGTGGGCGCTCCCTTTACCCCGAGGCGGCGGTGTCCACCTGGCCGGAGTGACCTCTGCCGACCAGCGCCTGCCGCTTCTCAACGGCTAGCCATGCACCCCACTCACGCATTCCATCGGCGGGGCTTGGGATCACGAGGCATCATCGGGAGTTCATGGACTTCACCCGTCCGGTCTTCCCCTCGCCGGTAACTTCCGGATGGAACGGAAGTCCTTGGGCTTCCCCCTGAGCTTCGCACCACACCGTTACCGGAATCGCACGTCAAGGGCGGGGACGAGTCATGCGGACACGGACCCGTGACTGCACCTACAGCTTCATCAACTGCCTCTCCAATCGGTCAGTCCACTCAAATTCGTGCAACTTCGTGTCGCACGGTCGCCTTCCCAGTGGCCCGCAACAGCGCGGTCCTCGACCTCGGCCGGACGTTGGCTGATCATCACCTCGGGGGTGACGTGCCCACTGGCGCGCTCGGAGTTGCCGAGTGCGCACCGTCCGCGGGCGGTGGTGTGGACGGCGGCTCGTGTCGAGCACTGGGAGAAGACCGGCGAGCGACCGCCGGTGGTGTTCTGGACAGCGGCGCAGACGGCCGAGTTCCTACACGCCATTCGCGACCACCGCCTCTACGCCGCCTACCACCTCATCGCGCTACGCGTACTGCCCCGCGGCGAGGCCGCCGGAATGCGCTGGTGCGACGTGGACCTGGACGACGACGTCGCGGTCATCACCCGGCAGTGATGGCCCCAGTCAGCCCCGCATGACGACAGCGACGACTTCCGTGAGGGGGTGTCGTCGCTGGTGAGGGCGGGTGCGCCGTCAGGGACTTGAACCCCGAACCCGCGAATTAAGAGTCCACTGCTCTCGCATCAGATCAGTGCTCTCGATATCAGTTTATACCGCCCTGTGCACGTCCAGCCCGATTCTCGTGCCGCGGCATGTCACGGCGTACCGTCCCGTACCGGGGACGCCGAGCGAACAACGAGCGAACATGGCCGCCCGGGCAGCCCCGTATTGGACCGCAGATCGGTCACCGGGGGTGTCGGGTTTCGGCATTCCTGCAGGTAGTAGACATGGGCGGCGCCATCATGCCTCTAATCACCGCCTGGTGGTGATCTATGGCTGAGACGATCGGCTGGCTCGCCTGGTCGGTCCCTGGTGGGCACATGGCACGGGAATGGTGGAGGTGATGCGCGTCTGGCAGGCACGGAGTGTGAGCGATATCTGCGCTTACATCCAGTCCAGCGGTAGTGCGGACGGGGCGTTGAGGTAGTCCACGAAGAAGCATCTGGGGTAAGTGCGGGCTTCGGTCGACGTGAGAGTTGATCGTTCTGGCAGATCTGCCGCGGATCAGCTCGGTGAGATCCCGCATGGCCGGGTGTGCTCGAAGACGACCTACGTCGCCCCTCCACGAGGCTAACCGTCCGTCACCAAAGGAATCTTGGCAGAGCCCCCGAAGTTGCAAGCTCGTCCACGAGTATTCACGGGTCGCTTGAGGTTTGGCACACACAAGACATGAGAAGCCGTGGTGCCTCTGCAGTAGGCTGCAGCTGGGCGCTCTTTTTTTCTATTAGGAGGTGCGGTGGCCGCACACGTAGTCTATCTTGATCCACCGCCGCATTCGTGGCGTAGCCGGAAGATCTCAATCCGGCCGGCGCGCTGGTATGTCGTGGTGGAGTTGGACCGCGATGGCTACGTCGATACGCTCGACGGCGACGCAGAGAAGGCCTTGCCGCCTGGGTTCGTGGATGCGGCGGAGCGGCTGCGGTCTGCGTGTATCGAACGGATCTGGCTCGACGGCTACTCGGGTGGGTTCACCTATGGTGACGACGATCGGTCGGTCACACTGTTTGTGCAGTATACGTACGCCGATGACACTGTTGAAGCCTTGTGCGCTGCCGAACTCGACGGGGACTTCTCGAAGTTGGACGCGTTGGCGACCAAGTTGGCGCTGCCCGTTGATGACTGGCTCGCTCCGGGTGAGCGGCTGCTACGGCGGGGGGTGGACTTCGACGCCCGGCCGAGTACCTTCCTCCGGTTCCTCCGTGCGAAGGCCCGCAACGAGGGTTTGCGGCTCAACGGACGCGCGACGCCGGAAGGTGTGTGGGTCCGGCCGCAACTTTCGGCGACTGGGCGGCTTCAGCGCATGACCTTTCCTGAGCAGTACGTCGATCGACCCGATCGGTGGACTGGTGCGGCACCCGCTGAAGGTCCATGGCGGCCATATGAGACACGGGTCCGCGAGCAGGATTTCAGCAAAGATGCGTCGCCCGTTGAGTTCCGTCAAGTCAGTGCTCGGCCTAAGTCGCATTGCCCATGCGGTTTCCGCAACGCGTTCAGCGAGCATGGTATCGATCACCACGAGGCGCAGCACCAGCTTTGGTCGGTAGGCCTGCGGATGCCAAGAAACCTTTCATGGGGGTTCGGCGATGTTGCGGTGGTGACCACTCGGTCGAGCGTTAGATGGCAGCGCTTGGCCGCGCAGATAGCGCAAGCCCCAAGACGTGAGAACGGCTACGATTTCCCAACCTGGGAGGTCGGCGAGCGACCGCAGTCTAATGAGGGGAAGCGGCGCGCTTACCTGTTGCGATTCCGGGAATACGTCATTGGCTATCTGGTAGCCGAGGATCGTGACGACCACTATCGCTGGGATTTTGAGAGTGAAGTTACTGTTACGACAAAGGACAAGACAAGGCGACCATCGATCGATTTGATCTGGGTTGCTGCCGTCCACCGTGGCCGTGGGGTCGGTGGCGCGCTTGTCCAGTGCCTTGCGGATGACTTCGGCTGTCCGGTTTCCGAGGTGTCGTGGTCGACGCCGGTCAGCGCAGCAGGTCAGCGTCTGGCGCGCCGTCTGGCTCCCGATGGCATCTGGGTGCACTGAACCTGTTCAGGCTGTGAGCGTCATTCGCTGTGATCATCGCTTCGTCCGTTGCGCGGGGAGCACTGGAACACGACGGGGATCGCACTCGGCCGGCTGGGATCATCCCCGCGTGCGAGGGGAGCATGACGAGATCAAAGACCCAGAGCTCCCCCCCGGGCGGACCATCCCCGCGTGCGCGGGGAGCACCTGCCACTGGTTCATCACATGCTCCCGAAGGCGGGACCATCCCCCCGTGCGTGGGGAGCACTTGACCGCCCACGTGATCGTGCCGCCGTCATCGGGACCGTCTCGCGTGCGCGGGGAGCACGGGCTTGGGCTTCTCCTTGACCGCCGGCGGTGGGGACCATCCCCGCATGCGCGGGGAGCGCCGGCCGACCGGCGACCCCGTCACCGAGGGACCATCCCCGCATGCGCGGGGAGCACCCGTCATCCTGCCCCTTGAACCTGGGCTTGTGGGCCATCCCCCGCGTGCGCGGGGAGCACCAAGGCAAGCCCGCGCACACCGCGCTCATCGCGGGACCATCCCCGCGTGCGCGGGGAGCACGGTGAACCCGGCGGTGACGTACGCCTCGTACAGGGACCATCCCCGCGTGCGCGGGGAGCACCTCGGTGGTCACTGGTCAGTGCCTCCGTTCGTGGGACCATCCCCGCGTGCGCGGGGAGCACCGCAGCCGGTCAGCGTGCCCGCGCGTCGCGGGGGGACCATCCCCGCGTGCGCGGGGAGCACGAGGCGCGGGACGGCGACGGCCTGCCAGAACCGGGACCATCCCCGCGTGCGCGGGGAGCACCACACCGACCCCGGGCCCATGCCGCGGGGGATGGGACCATCCCCGCGTGCGCGGGGAGCACAAGGGCCAGCAGATGCATCTGTGCCCGCTGCAGGGACCATCCCCGCGTGCGCGGGGAGCACGGAGCCGACCTTCTTTCGTCTTCGTGGATGGAGGGACCATCCCCGCGTGCGCGGGGAGCACCCGGCGGCCCGCTGCGAAACCCTCAGGCCGTTGGGACCATCCCCGCGTGCGCGGGGAGCACCGCATGTGGTCTTGGAAGCGCTGCTCCAAAGCGGGACCATCCCCGCGTGCGCGGGGAGCACTGGCCACTCATGAACGAAGGCCAGGCCGACGTGGGACCATCCCCGCGTGCGCGGGGAGCACCGCGAAGCTCATGCCGCCGAAGAACAGCGCGGCGGGACCATCCCCGCGTGCGCGGGGAGCACGGCGGCGAGTACATCCGCGACGTCAGGCCGCCGGGACCATCCCCGCGTGCGCGGGGAGCACAACGGTCCAATCTGTACGGTTACCCGATCGACGGGACCATCCCCGCGTGCGCGGGGAGCACCAAGACGACCCAGCAGTCGGCCACGCCGCACGAGGACCATCCCCGCGTGCGCGGGGAGCACCCGTTCACCCGGCTCCACGCCCCTTCGCGCCGGGGACCATCCCCGCGTGCGCGGGGAGCACCCGCCGCTCCTCATCACGCGCTCGGATATGTCGGGACCATCCCCGCGTGCGCGGGGAGCACGTGAGGTCGGCCTCTTCCGGCACCTTGACGGCGGGACCATCCCCGCGTGCGCGGGGAGCACCGAGGCCGCGTTCGCCACCCTGTAGGACGAGGGGGACCATCCCCGCGTGCGCGGGGAGCACGATCTCGCCGACACGGCGGGGGCTATCGCCGGGGGACCATCCCCGCGTGCGCGGGGAGCACGATGTCCGGCAGCGTGCCGACCAGCGGCCGCAGGGACCATCCCCGCGTGCGCGGGGAGCACCGCCCGGCCACGGCCGCGCACGTCTTCCCAGTGGGACCATCCCCGCGTGCGCGGGGAGCACCAAATCCGTTCCCTTGAACGAGATCACGATCAGGGACCATCCCCGCGTGCGCGGGGAGCACGGGCCGCCAGTCGTCCGGGAGCGGGATCACCAGGGACCATCCCCGCGTGCGCGGGGAGCACTGCCTGACGCAGACCTCCCCCTCGACCCCTACGGGACCATCCCCGCGTGCGCGGGGAGCACTGTCCGCGAGTGGGAATCGTTCGTTCACACGAGGGACCATCCCCGCGTGCGCGGGGAGCACCGAATCGGCGAACTCTACGCCGGGGGTCGGACGGGACCATCCCCGCGTGCGCGGGGAGCACGTCGCGCTGGTGCTCGTCGACCTGGGCTTTGAGGGACCATCCCCGCGTGCGCGGGGAGCACGGACTGGACACGCCCAAGCATGGCCCGAACAAGGGACCATCCCCGCGTGCGCGGGGAGCACGTCACAGCGGCACTCATCGCCTTCATGCAACTGGGACCATCCCCGCGTGCGCGGGGAGCACTTTCTCCCCCTCGCTCCGTGAGGAGCGCTCAGGGGACCATCCCCGCGTGCGCGGGGAGCACGTCCCAGTCGAGATCGATGAGCACGGCGTCCAGGGACCATCCCCGCGTGCGCGGGGAGCACTCCTGAGCCGGTTGCGGCGTTGTCTCCGATCGCGCTCAGCCGGGACCATCCCCGCGTGCGCGGGGAGCACCGCTCGACGGTGCGCGGGGATGCCTCGGCGCCGGGACCATCCCCGCGTGCGCGGGGAGCACACCCTGCCCGATGCGCAGCGCCTGGCGGTCCAGGGACCATCCCCGCGTGCGCGGGGAGCACACATCACCACGCCGTTCCGATTCGGGAAGCTCGGGACCATCCCCGCGTGCGCGGGGAGCACTGCTGCGATCAAGGCGTCTCCTGGCGGACCTGGGGACCATCCCCGCGTGCGCGGGGAGCACCGCTGTCGTGGACGGTCAGCGTGCACGCCCTCGGGACCATCCCCGCGTGCGCGGGGAGCACGGTCTCGGCTGTCTCCATACCGACCATACTGAGGGACCATCCCCGCGTGCGCGGGGAGCACTGGACGGGGTCGACGTCGATCTCGTGGGACGCGGGACCATCCCCGCGTGCGCGGGGAGCACATGGCCGTCGATTTTGAGGCGGACATGGCGACGGGACCATCCCCGCGTGCGCGGGGAGCACTCTGCCCGACCTGGGCTTTTAGCCTGGGCAGCGGTCAGTTGCGAGCACTTTCGAATATTCGGACATTTCGGGTCCCAGGGTTGTTGGTTATTGGTAGCGGACGTGTCCAGGCTGCGCGTCTGGGTTGTCTTGGGCTCATGGTCAGGATGCCACCTGTTGGTCACTTCTTTCGTGGCGG
Source organism: Spirillospora sp. CA-128828 (assembly GCF_050945415.1). Taxonomy (NCBI): domain Bacteria; kingdom Bacillati; phylum Actinomycetota; class Actinomycetes; order Streptosporangiales; family Thermomonosporaceae; genus Spirillospora; species Spirillospora sp. CA-128828. The sequence goes on along the minus strand of NZ_CP191986.1, from coordinate 8,039,933 downwards.
TTCTGGGATGGCGAGCCGTCGCTTTAGCGCGGTTGGATGCGTTCGGTAGTCGGGTTGTCCGGTTCTGGTCTGGTCCGTCGTTAAGGCTCGTGATCTCGGGGCTGGCGGGTTGGATGCGGGTGTGCTGGATGCTGCGGTGGGGCTGGCGCGGTTGGGGGCTGGGTTGTCTCCGGCCGCGCGTCGGGTGTGGGCGAAGCATGATCGCGATAAGGACGATTGGCTTCCGTTGTGGCGTCATCTGGCGGATAGCGGCGCGGTCGCGGGACTTCTGTGGGACGAGTGGCTTCCCGCTCAGGTGCTGCATGTAGTCGGCGCGGCCTTGCCTGGTGGTGTGGACGACGCGCGGCGGCTGGCGGTGTGGTCGGCGGTCACCCATGACATAGGGAAGGCGACGCCGGCGTTTGCGTGCCAGGTCGAAGGGCTTGCCGTCGGGATGCGGCGCGAGGGCTTGGAGATGCCGCTGCAGCGCCAGATGGATGATCGTCGGCTCGCTCCTCATGGGCTTGCGGGGATGCTTTTGCTTCACGAGTGGCTCATGGATCGGTACGGCTGGTCCAAGCGGGCTGCGTGGCAGTGGGCGGTGGTGGCGGGCGGCCATCACGGGGTTCCGCCGACGATGAGCGACATTCAGGCACTGGCCGCACGTCCGCGGTTGCTGCGGTCTTCGGAGAGTGTGGAGGCGTGGCGTGCCGTCCAGTGGGAGTTGCTGGACGCGTCCGCGGAGGTCTGCGACGTGGCGGACCGGCTGCCGGAGTGGCGGCAGGTGAAGCTTTCTCAGCCCGCGCAGGCGGTGCTGACGGGTGTGGTGATCGTCGCCGACTGGATCGCCAGCAACGCCGACCTGTTCCCCTACTCCCTGGACGCGCAGGGGGTAAGCGATCGCGAACGTGTCGAGGCGGCGTGGCGGGGTCTGGCGCTTCCGCCGCCCTGGCAGGCCGTCGACCCGGGGTCTGATGTCGCGGGCCTGTTCGCGTCCCGTTTCGATCTGCCCGCCGGCGCCAAGGTCCGGCCGTTGCAGGAGCGCGCGGTGCTGGCCGCCCGTGACATGGCGCCAGGGCTGATGATCATTGAGGGGCCGATGGGGGAGGGGAAGACCGAAGCCGGGCTTGCGGTCGCTGAGATCTTCGCGAGCCGGTCGGGCGCCGGCGGGGTGTTCGTGGCGTTGCCGACGATGGCGACGAGCAATGCGATGTTCTCCCGGGTGCTGTCCTGGCTGGAGCGGCTGCCCGACAAACGGCCGGACGCAGGCGCCCGGTCGGTTCAGCTTGCTCATTCCAAGGCGGCGTTGAACGAGGATTTCCAGGCGCTCACCTGGACCGATCCTCGCGCGGTGCGTGGCGTGCAGCCGGACGAGGAGACCTGTGACGGTGCCCTGGCGGAGCTGGTCGCGCACCGATGGCTGCGGGGGCGTAAGAAGGGGATGCTGGCGTCATTCGGTGTCGGCACCATCGATCAGCTGCTGTTCATGGGGCTGAAGAGCCGGCATCTGGCTTTGCGGCATCTGGCGCTGGCGGGGAAGGTCGTGGTCATCGACGAGGCCCATGCCTACGACGCCTACATGAACTCCTACCTGGATCTGGTGTTGTCCTGGCTGGGGGCGTACGGGGTGCCGGTGGTGGTGCTGTCGGCGACTCTTCCGGCTGGTCGTCGCCGGGAGCTGGTGGAGGCGTACACCGCGGGGGAGGGGGCGGAAGCGGTCGAGCGGGCGGCCGGTTATCCGCTGATCACGGTTGCGGGACGGGACGGGGCGCCGGTCGTGCACGAGGTCGCCGCGTCCGGGCGGCGGACCGACGTTGAGGTGGAGCGGCTCGACGATGATCTGGAGGTCCTGGCCGAGCGGCTCGACCGGGAGCTGGCCGCGGGTGGATGCGTTCTGGTGGTGCGCAACACCGTGGACCGCGTCCTTTCCACCGCGGCCTTCCTGCGCAGCCGGCTGGGGGACGGCAACGTCACCGTCGCGCACGCCCGCTTCCTGGATCTGGATCGGATGCGTAAGGACGCCGAGCTGCTGAAGAACTTCGGGCCGCCCGGTGGAGACAGCGCGCGTCCCGACGGACCGCATGTGGTGGTCGCCAGTCAGGTGGCCGAGCAGTCCTTGGACATCGACTTTGATCTGCTGGTATCGGACCTGTGCCCGATCGACCTGCTGTTGCAGCGGATGGGGCGGCTGCACCGTCACCAGCGCGGTAAGGGGCAGAGTGATCGCCCCGGGCGGTTGCGGGCGGCTCGGTGCTTGGTGGCCGGCGCCGACTGGAGCACGACCCCGGTGGAACCGGTCAAGGGCTCCCAGCGGGTGTATCAGCCGCACGTGTTGCTGCGGTCGGCGGCGGTGCTGTGGCCGTATCTCACCGGGACGACCCCGGCAAAGCGGACGGTGCATCTGCCCTATGACATCAGTCCACTGGTCCAGCGTGCCTACGGAACGGCGCCGGAAGGGCCCCGGCCCTGGTGGCAGACGATGGACGCTGCCCACGGCAAATACCAGGTGCACATCGAGAAGCAGCGCAGGAAGGCCGAGGGCTTCCAGTTGGCGGCCGTCGGCAGGGACGGAAGCGCGCTGATCGGCTGGATCGATGCGGGGGTGGGTGACACCGACGACACTGCGGCCGGACGCGCGCAGGTCCGTGACGGCGAAGAGTCACTAGAGGTGCTGGTAGTGCAGCGCTTGGCCGATGGCACGGTCCGCACGGTGCCGTGGCTGGACCGCGGCCGGGGAGGGCTCAGCCTGCCCACCGGGGCCGTCCCCGATCCGCGGCTGGGGCGCATCGTGGCGGCTTGCGGGTTGCGGCTCCCTTTTCAGTTCTCCATCCCCAAGATCGCGGAACAAGCCATCACAGAACTGGAAAAAGAGGTCATTTTCGACTGGCAGTCCAAAGACAGTTCCTGGCTCGCCGGAGAATTGATCTTGTTCCTTGATGAGAACTGTCGTACCCGGCTGGCAGGTTACGACCTGAGTTACAGCGAGAGCGACGGTCTGGAGGTCACCGGTGTCGAATGAGCCCCCGTCCTTCGACCTGACGGTCCGGTCTTGGATTCCGGTGCAGCGCACGGACGGGACCGGCGACGTCCTCTCGCTGCGGGAGGTCTTCGCCCAGGCCCGCACGCTGCGCCGGGTCGTGGGTGACCTGCCCACGCAAGAGTTCGCGCTGATGCGGCTGCTGCTGGCGATCCTGCACGACGCGATCGAGGGCCCGCAGGACCTGCAGGAGTGGGAAGAGCTGTGGAGCGGTGACCTCCCACTGGAGCGGATCAGCGAATATCTGGACGAGTATCGCGGACGTTTCGACCTGCTCCATCCGCAGACGCCGTTCCTGCAGACACCATCGCTGCACACGGCCAGGAACGAAGTCTCTTCCCTGGACAAGATCGTCGCCGACGTCCCCAACGGGACCCCGTACTTCACGATGCGGGGACGGGGCGTGGAGCGGCTCGACTTCGCCGAGGCCGCGCGGTGGCTGGTGCACGCGCAGGCCTTCGACACCTCCGGCATCAAATCCGGGGCGGTCGGAGACCCGCGGGTCAAGGGCGGGAAGGGGTACCCGCAGGGCGTGGGGTGGGCGGGCAATCTCGGCGGTGTGCTCGCCGCCGGCGAGGACCTGCGCGAAACGCTCCTGCTCAACCTCATCGCCTTCGACACCGATACGCTGCGGGCCGATCCGAAGAATGACCGCCCCATCTGGGCGCGTGAGGTTCTCACCGCCGGGCCGATGGAGAAGGTGGAGGCGGCCCGCCGCCCCTACGGGCCGCGGGACCTGTACACCTGGCCGTCACGGCGGGTCCGGCTGCACTTCGACGACGAGGGTGTGTTCGGGGTCGTCCTGGGCTACGGAGACGCGCTCGCGCCGCACAACATGCACGCGTTCGAGCCGATGACGGCCTGGCGGCGCAGCCCGGTTCAGGAGAAGAAACTCAAGCAGGCGCAGGTCTACCTGCCACGCGCCCACGATCCGGCCCGCAGCGCCTGGCGCGGGCTGGGCGCACTGATCGCCGGTAGCGCCGAGGGCGGCGCGCAGCGCCAGGAGGCGGCCGCGATCGTGCGGCCGCGGGTGCTGGACTGGCTGGCCCGCCTGACCATCGAGGGCCCGCTGCCGCGGGGCCGCCTGATGCGGGCCCGGCTGATCGGCGCGGTGTATGGGACGCAGCAGTCGATCATCGACGAGGTGATCGACGACGAGGTGGCGATGCCGGTCGTGCTCCTTCACGAGCAGGACTCCGAACTTGGGACCGAGGTGATCGACGCGGTCCGCGACGCTGAGAACGCGGTCCGCATTCTCGGTGACCTGGCCGCCGACCTCGCCAACGCTGCCGGCGACGCCGCCGACCCCCGCAAGGAAGCCGCCCGCAACCTGGGATTCGGCGCCCTGGATGGCCCTTTCCGCGACTGGCTCGCCGCACTGACACCAGACGATGATCCTCGCCGCGCCCGGGCTGCCTGGCAGAAGATCGCCCGCGACAGGATCCGCGCCCTGGGTGAGGAGCTGGTGGCCGCCGCCGGTGAGACCGCGTGGCAAGGGCGACTGGTGACGGCCAAGGACGGGCGTGAGGTCTGGCTGAGTTCCACCCGCGCCGATCAGATCTTCGCCGCGCGGCTTGCCAGGGCCTTGCCCGGCGCACGCCGACCTGACGAATCGACAACGGAGGTTCAGGCATGACCTTGCCGACCCCGGCCCTCAAACGGCCCGCAGATCTTGTGGAGGACGCGGCTGGCCGCTTCATCACCGACCTTCAGAGGGGATTTCTCGCCGACCGGCCTTCTGCCGTCGGTGCGCTGGCCCAGCTCCGCCGAGGGGCGGGCAAGCTGCCCGAGGACGTCCCCGAGCTGTGGGGCGTCACCGGTGTCGAGCGGATATTCGCCGAACAGATCCTGTCCGGCAACGAGGATCAGGCAGCCCGCTGCGAGCGGGCGTACTTCCTGGCCGTCACCCTGTACGCCCTTCACCAGCAGTCGCAGCGCAGCCCCATGCACCACAAGGGCGTAGACCTGGGCCAGGCGGTCCGGCGCCTGATGTCCAAACCGGGGGAGATCGACGAGACGATCCGCCGGCGGTTCGTCCGGGTCGGCACCGCCGCGACCCCCGACATTCTGGCCTACCGGCTCCGTGAGGTCATCTCACTGCTGCGCGGAAAGGGCGTCCCTCTGGACTACGGCCGGCTCGCCCGCCAGCTCTACACGGCGCAGACCCCCGACGGCTTGAACGAGATCCGCCGTGACTGGGGACGCAGCTTCCACACCTACAAGGCCGACGACGCCGATGACGGCGCCCCCACCGACAAGGAATCCGCATGACGACTCGGACCATCGTCGAACTGCACATCCTGCAGACCGTCCCGCCGAGCAACCTCAACCGGGACGACACCGGCACCCCCAAGTCCGCCGTCTACGGCGGTGTCCGGCGGGCCCGGGTGTCCAGCCAGGCGTGGAAACGTGCCACCCGCCAAGCGTTCCAGGAGATCCTGGACCCCCAGGATCTGGGTGTCCGCACACGCCGCCTGGCCGAACTGCTCGGCAAACGGATCGGTGAGCTGGCCCCCTCGATCCCCGAGGCCGACGCGTGGGCGCTGGCCGCCGAGACGGTCACGGCCGCGACCGGCGCCAAGATGGAACCGCCCAAACGCAACGCCAAAGACGAGCGCCCCGAACCGGCACCTGAGGGCAAGTATCTGATCTTCCTCAGCGCCCGCCAGCTGGACGCTCTGGCCGAGTTGGCCGTGCAGGGACGCGACGACATCAAGACGTTCTTCAAGAACAAGGAGAACAAGGCTGCCGCCAAGAAGCACGCCAACAGCCGCCACTCGATCGACATCGCCCTGTTCGGACGGATGGTCGCCGACGCCTCCGACATCAACGTCGACGCCGCCGCGCAGGTCGCCCACGCCATCAGCGTCCACCGCGCCGACGTCGAATCCGACTACTACACCGCCGTCGACGACCACAAGGAACGCGAGGACGACGACAACGGCGCGGGCATGATCGGGACCGTGGAGTTCAACTCCGCGACCCTCTACCGCTACGCCGCCCTCGACATCGACCAGCTTCGGCGAAACCTCGGCAAGGGACTGCGCGAAGACGAGCCGGTCGACGCGCCCGTCCGTCGCGCGGTGGAGGCGTTCGTGCGCGGATTCGCCGAGTCCCTGCCCACCGGGAAGATCAACACCTTCGGGCACCACACCCTGCCCGACGCGGTGGTGGTGAAGGTGCGGTCGTCGCGGCCCGTCAACTTCGTCGGCGCATTCGAGCGGCCCTGCAAGGCCGACCAGGATTCCGGCGGATACGTCCGGGAAGCCAGCGAACGCCTCGCCAAGCAGATCCCCGCGATCGAAACGGCCTTCGGCGCCGCCGACGACACCCTCAGCTGGGTGACACGCGCCGGCGACGACACCGAGCCACTGGCCTCCCTTGGCGCCGAACTGCCGTTGAAGGAACTGGTATCGGCGGTCGGCGCCGAGATCGAGCGGCGGCAGAACGGCTCGGCATGAGCGTCCTGCTCTTGCGTCTGGCCGGCCCACTCCAGTCATGGGGTTCGGCGGCGCGCTTCGCCAGGCGGACCACCGAGACCGCACCCACCAAAAGCGGCGTGATCGGACTTCTCGCTGCAGCGCTCGGCCGCCCACGCTCAGCCGACCCCTCCGACCTGGCCGCGCTCCGCTTCGGCGTCCGCGTCGACCAGCGCGGCACCCCTGTCCGGGACTTCCAGACAGCGCACAACCTCGACACCGGCGACGCCATGCCGGTGTCCGAGCGGTTTTACCTGGCCGACGCGGTCTTCGTGGCAGCCGTCCAAGGCCCCCACGACCAGCTCTCGAACCTGCAGCAGGCCCTCAAAAGGCCCGGCTTCCTGCCGTTTTTGGGGCGCCGGTCGTGCCCGCCATCGCAGCCGATCGACCTGCGGCTACGCGACGACCTCGACCTCGAAACGGCACTGAAGACCGAACAATGGCAGGCCTCGGACTGGCAACAGTGGCGCCGCCGAAAAGAACAACGGGTGGAACTCCAAGTACTCATCGAGGCGAACGGCCACGACGGACGCGTGGACACACTGCGCGACCAGCCGCTCAGCTTCGACCCCGCGCACCGCCGGTACGGGCTCCGCGGCGTCCGCAGCTTTCCCGCCACCGTGCCGAACCCCCGTGCGTCCCAGCAATTCGAGCACGACCCGACCATCGTCCTGAGGAGCGAGTGACATGTACCTGTCGCGCTTCCGCATCAACACCGGACGCGTCGGCGCCCGCAAGCTGCTGGCCTCCCCCCAGACCATGCACGCGGCCGTCATGACCTCCTTCGCCGAAGCCCCCGCCCCCGACGGCCCCCGCGTCCTTTGGCGGCTCGACCGCAACAGCGGCGCCGACACCCATCTGTGCATCGTCAGCCCGATGCGGCCCGACCTCACCCACCTGGTCGAGCAGGCCGGCTGGCCCACCACGGCCCGCTGGGAGACCTTCGACTACGCGCCGTTCCTCAAACGCCTGACCAAGGGCGACACCTGGAGCTTCAGACTAACCGCCAACCCCGTTCACAACATCCGCCGCAAAACCGGCGAACCCACCAAGGTAACCGCACACATCGGCCCCACGCACCAACTGGGCTGGCTGCTGAAACAGGAGGACAAGGCAGGATTCAAAGTCGCGGAAAAGCCTCCAGAGAAGCAACTCGCCCCGGGCCGCGACACCCACGACCTGCTCATCCACGGCCACCGCCAGTTCGGCTTCACAAGGAAGGGCAACAGCGGACAGGTCACGCTCGTCGCCGTGACCTTCGACGGACGCCTGGAGATCACCGACACCGACGCGTTCCGCGCCACACTGACCCACGGCCTCGGGCGTGCCAAAGCCTACGGCTGCGGCCTGATGACCCTCGCCCCGGCCTGATCCCCAATGTCCACCGTCGGCAAACGCGGCGCCTCCTCACCCCGCGAACTCACCCGAATGGGTGAACGGCTCTCGTTCATCTACCTCGAACGCTGCACCCTGCACCGCGAAGACAACGCCATCACCGCCGAAGACGCCGACGGCATCACCCACATCCCGTCCGCCACCATCGGCACCCTCCTGCTAGGCCCCGGCACCCGCGTCACCCACCAAGCCATGAGCGTCCTGGGCGACAGCGGCGCCGGAGTCGTCTGGGTCGGCGAGCAAGGAGTCCGCTTCTACTCCGGCGGCCGATCCCTCAACCGCTCCTCCGCCCTGGTCGAAGCCCAAGCCACCGCCTGGGCCAACCGCCGCACCCGCCTGGACATCGCCCGCGCCATGTACCGGATGCGGTTCCCCGGCGAAGACCCCTCCGGCCTCAGCCGCCACGAACTCCTCGGCCGCGAAGGACGACGCGTCAAAGACCGCTACCGCTACGAGGCAACCCGAGTCGGCCTGACCTGGAACGGCCGCCAGTACGCTCCGGGCGACTTCGACTCCGGCGACGCCGCCAACCAGGCCGTCACCGCCGCCGCCCAATGCATGTACGGCATCGCCCAGACCACCGTGGCCGCACTCGGCTGCTCACCCGGCCTCGGATTCATCCACTCCGGCCACGAACTCGCCTTCGTCCTGGACGTCGCCGACCTCTACAAGACCGAGATCGCCATCCCCGTCGCGTTCGAGGTCGCAGCCGAGAGTCCCGAAGACGTCGGCTCACGCACCCGCCGCGCCCTCCGCGACCGCGTCAACGACGTCGGCCTGCTCCGCCGCTGCGTCCAAGACATCAAGAGACTTCTCCTGCCCAACGACACCCCAGGCGACCCCACCGGCGACGACACCGACCATGTCACCCTGCAAAGCGATCACGGCATGAACATCGAGTCCGGACGCAACTACGCCGAAGACGTGTACTGGTGACCATCATCATCCTCACCAACTGTCCCGCCGGCCTACGCGGCTTCCTCACACGCTGGCTGATGGAGATCTCACCCGGCGTCTTCATCGGAGGCCCGTCGGCTCGCATCAGGCAAGCCCTCTGGGACGAGGTGCACCAGTACGCCGACACCGGCCGCGCACTGCTCGCCTACACCACCAACAACGAACAGGGCTTCACCTTCGAGACCCGCGACCACAAATGGGAACCCGTCGACCACGAAGGCCTCACCCTGATCCGCCGCCCCAAGACCAAGCCAGCCGTCTCGTCCAAACCCCCACCAACCGGCTGGAGCAAAGCCTCCAAACGCCGCCGCTACGGCAAGCACTAACCCCGATGTCCGAAATGCCGGAATCTCGCAAAGTGCTTCCAAACAAGGGTCCCGGCCGATAAACCTGCAGGTCAATCAGGGTGCTCCCCGCGCACGCGGGGATGGTCCCGACGAGACCCTCAACGGGCAGGCCACGGAGGCGTGCTCCCCGCGCACGCGGGGATGGTCCCCGGCGATCCCGCCCGGGCAAGGCCGGCGGTGGGTGCTCCCCGCGCACGCGGGGATGGTCCCCAACCCGGTGCACCCGGAAACCAACCCGGTTAGTGCTCCCCGCGCACGCGGGGATGGTCCCCAGCGGGTGGGAGTCGTTGATCTCGTGGTCGGGTGCTCCCCGCGCACGCGGGGATGGTCCCCGCTCTCCATCACTCGGGGAACTCCGATCGAGGTGCTCCCCGCGCACGCGGGGATGGTCCCCCGGCGCCACCGGAACACCCGCCGCCGACCTGGTGCTCCCCGCGCACGCGGGGATGGTCCCGGCGGCGAGGTCGTTCCGGGTGCCCCATGGGCGTGCTCCCCGCGCACGCGGGGATGGTCCCGGCGCGCCGCAACCGCAGACACCGTCTGTAAGGTGCTCCCCGCGCACGCGGGGATGGTCCCCGCCCTCGGGTGGTGCGCCTGGGGCGCCCACAGTGCTCCCCGCGCACGCGGGGATGGTCCCGCGACGACGTAGAACGCGCCGCGCTACAGGCCGTGCTCCCCGCGCACGCGGGGATGGTCCCCCGGCGTCCGGCGGTCAGAAGACCGTGGTTGAGTGCTCCCCGCGCACGCGGGGATGGTCCCAGCATGCGCCACGCGGAAAGGGTCTGCGGACCGTGCTCCCCGCGCACGCGGGGATGGTCCCTGACGATGGACGCCTACTTCGCCCAGCGCGGCGTGCTCCCCGCGCACGCGGGGATGGTCCCCGGTTTCGCCCCCGGTATCGGGGGTGACCTGCGTGCTCCCCGCGCACGCGGGGATGGTCCCGGCGGCCCCCGCATGGAGATCATCTGGGAGAGGTGCTCCCCGCGCACGCGGGGATGGTCCACAAGAGCAAGCTCTACCACCTCAAGTGGCGCGAGTGCTCCCCGCGCACGCGGGGATGGTCCTCAACCGACGCCTGCGCCTGCCGCTTCGCCGCAGTGCTCCCCGCGCACGCGGGGATGGTCCCAGCTGCCCCGGCCGCCCGAGAAGGCTCTGTTCGTGCTCCCCGCGCACGCGGGGATGGTCCCCTGGACGGGCACGCCGCCTACCAGGCCGGGAGGTGCTCCCCGCGCACGCGGGGATGGTCCCAGGCTCCACCGGTCCGGTGATGGCCCGTTTGGGTGCTCCCCGCGCACGCGGGGATGGTCCCGCCCTCGACGGGGTTAACCCAGGTGACACGGTGTGCTCCCCGCGCACGCGGGGATGGTCCCGGTCGCCCGGACTGCATCTCCAAATCGGTGCCGTGCTCCCCGCGCACGCGGGGATGGTCCCAACTGCCCGATCAGGGGTAAGCGTGGCCCCTGGTGCTCCCCGCGCACGCGGGGATGGTCCCCAGGCGGCACGCACCGAACTGGCGGCCCTGGCGTGCTCCCCGCGCACGCGGGGATGGTCCCCACGCTCCGTATCTGCTCACACTCCGCCACAAGTGCTCCCCGCGCACGCGGGGATGGTCCCAGCCCCCGACCGGACCCCGACTCTCCCGAGATGTGCTCCCCGCGCACGCGGGGATGGTCCCGCCGTCGCCCTCTTGTTGAACCAGGACTTGCAGTGCTCCCCGCGCACGCGGGGATGGTCCCAACGGCGAGACGGTGACGCTCACCCTCGGCGGGTGCTCCCCGCGCACGCGGGGATGGTCCCACCGTGATCAAGCCGGTGTGGAACTCGATCAAGTGCTCCCCGCGCACGCGGGGATGGTCCCCGACTGGACCGGCTCTACCGCCGGTACCACGACGTGCTCCCCGCGCACGCGGGGATGGTCCCTTAATCACGCAAGGTTCGTGCAACACAGCGCGGTGCTCCCCGCGCACGCGGGGATGGTCCCCCGCAACAAGCTGGGCGCTCTGGTTCGCGAGCAGTGCTCCCCGCGCACGCGGGGATGGTCCCGAACCCCTTTGATTTCCCGGACCGCATTCCCGGTGCTCCCCGCGTACGCGGGGATGGTCCCGTACCCTCACGAGCCACACCCTGCAACCGGCGGTGCTCCCCGCGCACGCGGGGATGGTCCCGACCGGCACGAGGAGGGCGTGGTGCCTGATGAGTGCTCCCCGCACACGCGGGGATGGTCCCAGTGGTTTCGTCCGCGTCTAGCGGCAACGTTTGTCGATGAGTTTGAGCAACACCCCTGATCGTCGGGTTGCCGTGTTCACGAGTTTCAGCAACACCTCGGGACTTGCGGTGGGAGTATCTGCCGTGTCACCCACCGTGAGGGGGCCTGGATGGCGCGGCAGTCCAAGACCGAGCTCTACGCGGCCGTCCGCCGTGATGTGCGGGACGGGCTGTCGATCCGGGCGGTGATGCGCAAGCACGGTGTCTCGCACCCGACGGTGCGGCAGGCGCTGGACTCGGCGTGGCCGAAGCCGCGGTGATCGGTCACGAATGTCCTTGATGGTCGGATCAGGTTCGGTCAGGTGGGGTGTCCGCCGGTCTCGAAGCTCCGGCGGATGTTCTCGATGCTGTGCAGCTATCGCTTCTGGAAGGCGGACCTGCTCCGACCCAAGCTCCTGTGATCCCCGGTCGATCTCGCTGGCTCCCCTCCAACAGGGTGCGCAGCCGGTGCTCCGCCGCCGACACCGCGGCCGCCAGGTCGCTGAGCAGCGGTTGGGGGATTGTGCCGGTGTCGAGTCCGGATGCGTGGATGAGATCGGTCAGGTCGCGGCGCTGGGCGGCCGTGATCACGGGGTGGATCAGCGGATGGGCGAGGGTGTCTCGGGCTGCGTACGCGTCGTGTTGGGCGGCGTCGATGAGCGTGTGGCGCAGCTGGGACTGCCGTGGGGTGCCGCAGGCGTCGGCGAGGTCGACAGCGGCCAATCCAAGCCGGTTGCGGAAAACCGTCGTGGCGGGATCGGGTTGTTTCATCAGGGTGAGCACCGCTGTGAGCATCGCCTCGGTATCCGCTTCGGCGTGGGCTCCGGCTGCGCGCTGACAGAGGACGCGCAGCAGGCTCTGCACCGCCCGTTCCCATGGTTCGGGGACTGTGCTCTGCTCGACCAGGGTGGTCGCCTCGTCTACTTGTCCGTTCTGGAGTTGGGCGAGGATGGTGATCTGCCGGCCGTCCAGCAGCCGCGAGCCGACGCCACGGTGGGCGGCTGAGCGTTCGGCCGCTTGTTTCCAGCGTCCGGCCTGGGCCAGGGCGCGGGTGCCGTCGGCCAGCAGCGCTGCCCACACGAGTGTGCAGACCGTCTTGTGGTCGTCTGGGGCACAGGTGAGGTTTCGGAGGCTGACGGTCCGTCCGTTGATCACGGTGTCGATTCTGTGCCGTGCGGTGTGGAAGAGGGCTTCGAGCATGGCGTGGGCGCCGTCGCCGTCGCCTTCGCGGATGAGTTGGCGGGGGATGTTCAGCAGCGGCTGCAGGGCGAGTTTCGCAGCTGATGCGGGGAGCGGTCGCGCATGGTCGAACAGCTGGTGTTGCGACCAGCACAGGGAGCGGGCGAGGTCGGGGAGCCCGCAGTCGGAGGCGATGAGCGCCGACTTGTTGCAGATCTCGGCCGCCTGGGTCAGCTGCTCGATCAGGCTGCCGATGCCAGGCTGGTCGGCCAGGTCGCGTAGCTGATCGATTCGGGTGGCGAGGGGAAGGCCTGGCGGCCGGGGCCGGGGCACGAGCGGGAACCAGGAGAGCGTCGGCGCGGGCAGGGTGGTCATGACGTGGTGCCTTGCGTTTGCTGGCGGGCGGTGGCGGGGTCGGGGCCGAAGACCACGCGCTGGGCGGTGTGGGCCAGGAGGACCTGGGCCGGATAGGGCAGCCCGTGCCGGTTCCAGGTGAACACGACGTGGTGGGCGAGGACGGCGCGCACACCGCGGTGCAGCCGGCCTGTGGCTGCGAGATGGGCGAGCTGGTGGCCGAGAGCGGCGAACGCGTCGATCCAGGCGGCGGCGTGGGCGAGGGTGCCGCCATCGGCGAGCAGGGGTGTGGTGTCGACGGACAGCAGCCGCCGCACGGCGGGTTCGAGTGCGTCGAGGCGGGCGGGTGGGAGCTGGTCGTCGGGCGGGCGGTGTTCGGCGACGTGCGCCCACACGTCGCCTTGCTCGTACCAGTCCAGGTCGGCACCACGCAGTAGGGCACAGCACAAGAGCACAGCGAGTTCACGCCGATGCCGTGCCTGGTGAGTGGTGGTGGCGAGGTAGGCGAGCAGATGGCGGCTGTCGCGGTGGAACAGGTGCTGGGCGGCCTGCATGGCGGCGGTGCCGCCGAAGGCTCGGGTCTCCGGCTCGTAGATCACCGTCTGGAATCCGGTGATCCGCTCGGTGTCGGCCAGCGCCCGCAGTTGGGCCTGAAAATGCTGTTCGGTGGCGTCGGGATCGGCTCCGGGCAGGTACCTGACCCGCCAGCAAGGGGCCTTGCGGAGGAAGAACCAGCCGGTGATCAGGGCGTCCTCCTCGGCCTGCAGCAGCAGTGGTGCGATGTGGGTCACGGCGGTGGGTTCGGCGGTCGTCCAGTCGGCGAACTCGATGTTGATCTGCTTCCAGCGGCTGGTGTCGTCCATCGTGGTTCGGTCCCTCAGGCCAGGAGGAGGAACCGATCCCAGGCCGGGCCTGGGATGGTGTCGGTTCCAGCGGTGTGCAGGGTGAGCGCGGCTCCGGCTGCGCCGTCCAGCAGTTCCGGATCGCTGATCGGGCCGTCCAGTTGGGCGAGGAGGCGCGCTGTCAGGTGCGGGAGTTCGGTGGCCAGGGCGGGGGTGGCGGCGTCGGTGGCCATCCGCAACGCCGACTGGAGTAGACCTGCGGTGCCGTGGCACAGTCCGATCTGGGTGCCGTGCATGTCGAGGTGGGCGGGGTCGCGGAGCGCGGCGAGCATCGCGTTCTCGGCGTGCGCGCGGCGGGTGGTGTCGCTGAGCGCGAGGCCGGCGAGCTGCTGGGCGCGCCCGGTGCCGGCGATGCCGTAGCACCACGATGGCTGCGGCCTTGGCGGCGGCGATGACGGGTCTGGTGTGATGACGCCGGGCCACCAGGTGCCGTCGGTGTCGTGCCGCCATTGGTCAGTCCAGGCGCAGATCCTCTCGATCGCCTCGGCGAGTCCGGGAGCCGGATGCCCTTGGAGGAGCGCGAGGGAGATCAGTGCCAGCACGGCGCCGATGCCGTGCGCGACGCCGAGGTTGGCGTGGCCGTGCGGGAAGTCGGGGTGGGGATCGCCGCTGGGTGCGGCGTCGGTCCACCAGGCAGGCAGGTCGGGGTAGGCGGGCAGCGGTTGGGTGAGGCGGGCCAGGTAGGCGAGCACCTCGCCGGTTACGGGATGGTCTGGGTGGCGCTGCAGGTGGTAGGCGCCGAGCCCGGTCAGCCCTCGGATCAGGTCGAATTCCTTCAGTTCGGGCCGCTCGCCCCGGTCGATGCGGGCGTGGGCGGCGGTGAGACGGCGGCGGGTGATGGTGATCGTGGTGTCGTCGAGGTGGGCGAGGGCCGCGCCGTAGCGGCCGGTCGCTTCGGCTGCGGTATGGGTGGCGAACGCCAGTGCGGGTGCGCCGATGTACAGGCCGGCGTTGTCGGCCGCGGTCAGCGCGTCCCGCGTGGCGGCGGCCAGCCAGCGGTGGGCGGTGCGCCAGTCGCCGTGTCCGGTGCGGGCGCGAGCGATGTGCAGCAGCGCGACCCCGATGGCGCCGCCCGCCAGTGACTGGGGCCACCCCCGGCCGGTGCCCACATTGGTCGGCTCCCAGGCGGCGGCCGGATCGTCCAAGGCCGCGGCGATCGCGGTGGCCTTGGCCAGCGCGGCCGCACGCACGGCCGCCTCGCGGCTCATCGGTGCGGGGATGACGGTGGGTGCGGGGCTGGTCGGTGCGCTTGTCATCGGGGCTCCATGGTGCGGGCGGTCCAGCTGAGGGCGGCGGCGCGGGCCAGGTGCAGGCAGGCGAGCTCGTTGTCCCGGTCAGGCCCGGCGGCGCGGGCGTGGTGCAGGTGCAGCAGGTCGGGCAGCAGGTCGGCGACGGGCCGGGCGCCGGTCGCGGTGAGGATCTCCCTGTAGGCGGCCAGACCATCGCGGCGTAGTTTCCAGCAGGCCAGTATCTGGTCGCCGCCGGGCAGGGCGGCCACCGTCTCCTGGTCGGGGCTTGCGTGGGCGACGGCCTGTTGGTAGAGGGGCCGTGCGGGAGCGGTGCTGGTGGTGCGGGCGTGGGCGATGAGCCATCGCCGCGCCTGGTTGCCGTCGCCGAGCAGTCCGGTGGCCAGGTCGAGCATGCTCGCGGCGATGAGTGCACGCGCGTCGAGGCCGCTGGTGTGGGCGGTGGTGAGTTGGGCGAGTACCGCCGCTGAGTCGGCGGCGAAGCAGGTCTCGGCCGCCCCGAACGCGGGGCCGGTCCCGAACCGGCCTTCCTCGGGGAAGTAGGTGTCCCACTGGACGCGCCCGACGAGCCCGGCCTTGCGGAGCCCGCTGGTCCAGTCGGCCAGCAGGCGGGCGGTGTCGGTGGATGCCGCGGCCGGGGTGGTGAGACGCAGCCGCAGGTGGGGGTGTGGGTCGCGGTAGCGCAGGAACCACCAGGGGATTGTGTCGTCCAGATGTTCGGTCAGGTGCGGCAGATGCCGGATGAGGAGGGTGTCCTGCTGGTCGGGGTGACCGTACAGCTTGAGGTAGAGGCGGCCGGGCCTGCCGGGCAGGTGCCCGTGGTCGCGGCCGGGAACCCACGGCTGCGGCGGTAGCGGGGGAGGTGGGCCGGCTGGCCGGGTGGAGGCCAGTGGGATGACGATCTCGTGGGTGCGGCCGTCGATCCACCCGTTGCTGTCTGGGTTGGGGGCGGCGCGCAGGGCCAGGGAGCTGCCGGGTTTGAGTAGGGAGCGGAGTACGGCGCGGTGCGCTCCCTCGGCCAGGTCCAAGGGGAGCCGCTGGTCGCCGTCCCCGGCGTAGAGGCGTGCCGGTAGACCGGTCTGCCTGCGCCATGCGGCCAGGCTCTGCTCCCACTGGGCCGGGCTGGCGGTGGGGCCGGGGAGGTCGGCGTCGGCCAGCAGCCAGCGTGCCGGGGACAGCAGGGTCCGGCCGGATCGCAGCGCGGGCAGGAACGGTAGATGTGCGGCGGCTCCCCAATCGAACCCGGCGCAGGGCGTGGTGAGCGCGTGCGGGACTTCAAGCAGGAACCGGGCCAGGGGGTGGGTCTGGCGGGTGGGTTCGACAGCGGTGAACGCGACCGGCTCCACCGGGCGTCGCCGCAACCGGGACACCAGCCACAGGCGGGTCGCGTCCGCAGTGACGGCGAGATCGTCCAGATCGATGAGGCCGTCTCCCGCCGGGTGGTGCTCGCCGAGCGGCAGCAGGACGGGCAGCAGACGGGGCGAGCGGGCGACGTTCTCGGTGGCCGGGTACAAGGGCGGCGCCGACAGTTGGGCTCTGAGCGCCCCGCCGGTCGTTGTCGGCGCCCGGGCGTATGCCTCCCGGATGCGGTCAAGGTCGGGGAGCAAGTGGAGGAACCGGCCGGTCGTGGTGCCGGCGTTGCGGGACACGCCGGTGACCGACAGGGTGAACTCGCCGCTGTCCAGAGCCTGCCGGTTGGGGGCGTGGACGCGTACGGTCAGCTCGGTGGACGGCTGGGCGGCGGTGTCTGCGTCGATGTCGGCCACGTCGGCGATCAGCGTGTCGTCCAGGACGATCTCGTGTGTGTGGCGGGCTGCGGCGTTCTGCGCGACCGCCAGTAGGACGTGGTCGCGGCGGGTCAGTTCCGGGGCGGGTTCGTCGGAGGCGGTGAGGAACCCTGCCGGAAAGCCCAGCCCGACATTCGCGTCGACCGCGTCCAGGACGGGCACCAGGGCGTGCGGGCCGTACCGCTCGAGGAACTCTGCGTGCCAGGCGGCCCATCCGGCGCCTCGGTCAGCGCGGGAGGCCAGACGGGCCAGTACGCTGGCCGCCCGGGCCGCTTCGGCCGCGACCTGCGGCGGCACCGTGACGGTCATCTCCATCCGCAGATCAACCGCCACGCGGGAACCCGTTCCAGGGCTCAGATCAAGTGGCGACGCCGCGAGTTCGGCACGCTGCAGCAGGTGGCCGGTCTGGCCCGTTGAGGTGAGAGCGTCCTGGACGTCGCGCAGCGCGGTGACCGCAGTGCTCGGACCGGGCAGATCGACCGCTGCGGCGGCGTCGAGCTCGGCCACCAGATGGCCGAGGGGGTCGGTGACGGTCATCGGCGGACGCAGCGATGTGATCAGCAGCCGCTGCGCCACCAGGCCGGACAGCAGCTGGGCGATCACGGGGGCGGGCACGCCGGGTGAGCTGGCGGCGAGCGCGGCGGCCAGGTCGGCGAAAAGGATCGGTGCGGACGCTGCTTGCAGGGCTGCCCGGACTGGGGGTGTGGCCCGCACCCGCACCTGGGTGGGGGCGCCGGCGGGCCCGGTGGCGGGCCGGTGGGTCAGCAGCAGGTCGCCATCGCGTTCGATGAGCAGGTTGTTGGCCACGACCCGGAGCCTGGTCAGCAGGGCGGGGTCGGCTTCGAGGCGGTCGATGACCGCGGCGAGCCAGGACGCGTCGGCCTTTCCCACCGCCTGGTGGCCGGTGGCGAAAGCGACCTGGGAGCGTGTGGCGATCCGAGTGGCGGCGACACCGGCGAACAGTCCGAACGGGGTCGCCCGGCCCTGCGCACGCAGCAGATACCGCGTGATCGCCAGGACCGCGCGGCGGGCGGCGGGCTCGGCGACCTGCTTGCCCGCACAGATGTCCTCGACCCGGCGTGCCAGGTCGGGGCTGGACTGCCGCACTGCGGCGGCGAAGTCCTGCTGGGCCATGACTGCCTGCAGCCACGGCCGCCACGAGGATGCCGCGTCGGGGCCGGTCAGGTCAGGCCACGTGGTGAACTCGTGCTCGGACAGCGCCGACGCGCGGATGACGATGGCGTCCAGGGGCTGATACACCGGGTGCCCTCCAGCGAGCGGAACGAAGAAGGCCGAGCCACCTGACCTGTCGCCAAGCGGCGGCCCGGCCGTGCGCAGAGAGGTTCAGCGGCTGTGCCGAGGCTCGCCTACGGGGGCTCGCCTACGGGCAGGAAGTACAGGCCGACTGGCACGTCTTGCCGCAGTTGTCGTCGGTCATCCTGATGAGCTTGTCCGCGTCAGGCCCGGACTCGACGATCGAGATGTCCAGCTCCCAATCCTCCAATCCCGCGGCTGGCGCTGCGGACGCAGGGGACGCCGTCGGCGCCTCGAAGTGGATGGACATGGAGACCTCCTGTCTTGAGACAAACGGGGTTGCCCGGTGCCGTCGGCAGGCCGAGTGCCGCCCCCGGCACCGGGGGGCTTTGTCACTCCCAGGACACCGTGACCGCACCGTGCGGCTTCACAGCGATCACGTCCTCCTGGACCACTCCGGCCGCCGAGACCGCGTCAGGGATGTAGCGGATCCGCGCCGCGCCCCGCCGTGCGAACCCGTGCACCCACAGGCGCAGCAGGTCGCAGTACTCCTCGGCCACCCGCTCGGCGTTGGGGCCGTGCGCGACCACACCGATCTCGAACCCGCCCGGGACCTGGCTGTTGGCCCGCTTGATGCGGTAGGCGAAGCCGCCATCGCCGATCAGCGCGGGCACGCCCCGGCCCGCCGAGGCGTCGAACCGCCCGGCAGCGACCAGCTCCGCGCTCGCATGCAGTTGCGCGATCTGAGAGGCGTTGGTGAGCAGGAACAGCTCCAGCTCGTCCGGCAGGTCGAACGGCAGCCCCGACCACACCGCCAGCGGCTCGGCGCCCGCGGCATCGCGCAGCGGCACAGGGTCGAACCGCTGGGAGCGGTCGTCGACGTGCAAGAACAGGCCATCCTCGATGGGGACGATCAGTTCGTGATGCGCGCCGTCGCCCTGCATCGGAACGAACCCGCACAGCCGGTAGCTGGAGCTGACCAGGATTCCGTCCAGATTCCGGTCGAACGCGATCGAGCGGGTGAGCCCGCGCAGCCGCAGCGGGACGACGATCCGGCCGCCGCCGGTCAGCTGCCCCAGCCACGCCGGGGCGATGTCGAAGGCACCCGCGGTGACGATGATCCGATCGTAGGGAGCGCCGCCCGGGACGCCGTGTTCGGCGTCGGCCAAGACCACGTTCACGCGTTCGTAGCCCGTCGAGTCCAGACAGGCCCGAGCCCGCGAGGTGATGTCGGCGTCGATGTCGACGGTGGTCACCACGCCGGTCTCCCCGACCAGCTCGGCGATGAGCGCGGCGTTATAGCCCCCACTACCGATCTCCAGTACCCGCATCCCCGCAGCCACGTCGGCCTGCTCCAGCATGACCGCCTGAATATGTGTCGCCGACATCACGCTCAGCGCCAGACCGTCCTCGCCCCGCTTCACCATCGGCGCGGTGTACGGGTCGTAGGCCTCCTCCAGCTGCACATCGGGTGCGAACAGGTGCCGCGGCACCACCCCGATTGCTGAGGCCACCGCCTCGCTGACGATGCCATCGGGGCCTCGCAGCTCGGCCACCATCTCCGCGCGCAGCGACGCCGCAGCATCCTCCGTGCTGCGCTCTCGAGTTGCCGTCACTCGTCCTTCCCCCAGTTCGTCTCGACGTCGGTCCAGGCCCCGCCCGCTCCACGAGCGGCGGGAAATCCGCGCAGTCCTGTTCTGCTGTTCCCGGACTCCACGGGCGGGCATCGGGCAGCCTTCCACGACGGTGCCGCCCTCCGCCGGGAAGACGCGACGGCGGCAGTCCGTCCGTGAGCGCGGCCCGACGACCGAGATCTGTCCGGCACCGCCGTGTTGGGTTCACGGAGACAGGAGAACGCGTACGGCGCCCCAAAGGCCAGGAAGTTCACACAGATTCACACCCGGCCCCGTCCGGCATCTCATAGGGCTCACACTCCTGGCCTGTGAACGCCTTGACCGGCGCGCTTTGCTGCGGTCAAGGTCGATACACCAGGATCATGAGCACCTGCAGATGGCGGCTGGCCTGAGTTGAGGAGCGCGCGATGATGGACAACCCCCGCCCCCAGCAAGACTCCGATGGCAAGGCACAGCCCGGCCCTGCCCCTCGCCTGGACTTCGTCGGCATCGACGACACCTCGCCCGCCAACAAATGCCCGGCGGTCATGGCCGTCCCAGGGACCGGGGACCTGCTGCAGGTTGGCCGGAAGGTGACCGACCCCGACACCCTCGCGTTGATCAGCGAGCACACCGAGATCGCTGACGACGAGGTCGCGATCTGGACGCCCGCCAACCTCAGACCCGCCCTCCTGGAGGCCCTCACCGGCACCTACACGCCGGGCCAGGACGGTCCGGGGGAGCCATCCTTCGAAGAGCTCCTGACCGCCACCGTCCGATCGGTGGTCCACCTGGAGGCCCGCGACACCTACGACCCCACCGACCCGGCCTATCTGAAATGGCAGGAAGACGGCGACACCTCCTACGACTGGGATTCCTGGATCTCCCTCGTCGGCGCAGCGGTGGAACGAGGGGTGCGGTTCCGGCGGCTGCGGATCGTGTCCGAGCCGGTCAGCGACTACATCCGCTGGGAACACGCCATCAGCTACGGCAATATCAAGGCCGGCGAACAAGTGCGGTGGCTGCCACGTCACCTGGCCTTCGACCTGCCCCACCCGGTCGCCGACTTCTTCATGTGGGACCAGCGGCTCATCGCCTACAACTTCACCAGCGGGCGCGGCGTCGACACTGGCCAGATGGAGTACGTCGCCGACCCTCGCCGTATCCCCCCGGTCGTCGGCATGTTCGAGATGCTGTGGGAACGTGGCATCCCGCATGCCGACTACACCCCGTCCTGAACGCCCTCCAGCCGGTCCAGCGCGGAACGGATCAGTGCAGCCGCTGCCGTCCCCGTCACGGCCAGCGCCCACAACCGCTCCCAGGTCGCCACATACAGTGCGACCTCCTCCGGCCGCGTCACCGACAGGTAGCCCGACACCAGCTCGACCGTCACCAAGTGATCATCAGTGATGTCGAACGCCTCCTCCGGATGGACTCCGTGCCGATCGACGTCAGCCGGGATGATCCCCAAGAAGACGTTCGGTCGTCGCCGCAACTCAAGCAGATGGACGAGCTGCTCCCGGTGCACCTGACTGGAGTAGGGCCGGAACCACAAGACCTGCTCCTCCAGAAGGAAGAACCAACGCGCGTCCGGCCGGGCGAGCAGGCGCTGCCGGTCCATCCGCTCCGCGACCGCAGCCGCGACCTCGTCCTCCGGCTCGGAGCTGTCCACCTGCTGTTCGACCAGCACCCCCGTCAATGCGGCCCGTGTGTAGGCCTCGGTTTGGCCCATCCCCGGTATCACCTTCGGCTGGTAGGACCGCGCCAGCGTGAGCTCCTCATACAACTGGCGGATCGACTTCTGCGCCGCTTCCAGACCACCGCGGTTCAACTGCGAATACGGGATCCACATACCCGCGACCGCTGCCTGCTCGGCCAGCAACTGCCGGCGCTGGAGCGCCGACGCCCCGCAGATCGAGCACCACAGCTCCACGTGACGGGCGGTGATCGTCCGCTGCCCCTTTTCGATCATCGTCACCGCTGAGGCAGCCTTCCACCCCGCCCGATCAGCGAAGGCCCGGCCCGAAATCCGTTGGGCTTCCCGCAGGGCACGCAACTTCGCGCCCAAGAGTTCGCGCGCCGCCTGAGCCGACGACGAAGGAGAGGACGGCATAGTGCCGCCATCATGCCCAGTGACCGGCCCAGACGCCGTGAATCTTCACCGACATTCACACCTCAATGGGCCCCGGGAGCGCAACCTGGCATGTCGCGCCGAGCGTGCCCTGGCTCGCTAATTACGGCTCGCCACTCGTCCTCAAGGATGGAGTGGACCACCGAGTCCCGCCACGCTCCCCGAACGCGGATGTGGTCGCGGATGCGCCCCTCTTCAACCATCCCGAGCTTGGTCATAACCCGCGCCGACGTCACATTGCCGGGACTGCGCGCGCCCCACAGCCGGTGCAGCCCCAGGACCCCGAAACCAAGCCGCAGCAATAGTCGCACGGTCTCGGCGCCGAGGCCCTGCCCCCACCGGTCGGCGCACAATGCAAACCCGAGCTGCCCGCTGGATTGCCCAGGATGTTGGGCATCGACCGCGAGCCGGGCGAACCCGACCACCTCGCCCGCAGCTACCGCGGCGAGCGAGTACTCGTGGCGCGGGTCCTGTTTGGCCGCGTCGATCACGCTGGCCAGTGTTGCGGCCACCTGCTCACGGGTGCGCGGCTCGAACGACAGGTGCTCCACCACCACCGGATCGCCGTAGACGTTCAGGACCGCATTGACATCATCGGCCGTGAACTCGCACAAAGCCACACCCTCGCCTGTGATCGAAACGGGGTACATGCCGGGAGGCTAGCGGCCAGCTGGAAGCGCCGCAGCGGCTGGAGTCCGCGCGTACGCCTCAATCCCCTGCTGGAGGTTCCGCGCCGCCGGTCCTTGAAGCCGGTTGTCCCGCAGAATGCGATGGACCCGCATCACGCTGGCAACAATCCCCTCGAACCTCTAGTCGACAGGGAGTTCCAACACGTCCGCCAATGACGTTTTCTCACTGACTTTCAGGTGATCCGGCGGTGTTCGAAATGGACCAGGACGAGGGCGGCCCGGACGAGGTCGCCGATCCGGCCGGGGCTGAGGGTGATGTGCTGGAGCGTGGTCCAGCGTTCGGTGAGCAGGGCGAAGCCGCGTTCGCCCAGGCTGCGCAGCGCGCGCACCAGGGCGTTGTAGGTGCGGTTGTCGACGTGGAGTTCGCCGCCGCCGGTGGGCTGCTTGAACGGGATATGGACGCCATGGCCTGCGCCGTCGTAGCCGGGGTCGGCCAGGATCGGCAGCGCGTGTGCGGCCGGGCGTGCGGCGGGTAGCACGTGGGCGCGAGCGGCGGTGATGTCGACGGTGTGGCCGGGTTCGACGTCGCTGGTCCAGATCGGGAACCCGTCCGGTTCGAACAGGGCCTGGACGTTGCCGCCGAAGTCGTGGGTCTTACCCGAGTACCAGGAATCGATCTGCTCGCCCTTGACGCTGATGGTGCTCAGGCGGCACCGGTCGGTGTCGAATATCTTCCCGTCCAGGATCAGGTGCCCCAGCCCGTCGGCGACGGCGCGTTGGAGAGCCTCGTGCAGGTCGGGTGCCCGATCGGCCAGGACGTCGATGCCCTCGTGCAGGTACCGGTAGGCGGTGGCCTGGGAGATACCGAACGCGGTGCCGTGCCGACACAGGTTGGGCCGATCGCGGAACCAGGCGATGACCAACACCGCCTGGACCCGGCAGCTCAGCGCACGTGTTCCACGCCGGGTGCCGCGGGCTCTGCGCTCGCCGCGCAGCAGGCCGACTGCCAACTGACACGAGAACGTCAGTAGAGCTGCCACGGGATGTCAGTGACGGGCGTCGCAGCGGTCAGGTCAGGGCCTGAGCGCTCAGTCTGCTGGGGTCGGCGGCTGGCGGTCGGCCCCGGCCGTGGGTGCTGGCGGTGGTCCGGGGTGGGGGCAGGAGGGTGTCGTGGATGTTGATGGGGACGTCGAGGCTGAAGGCGACGTCGGCGGCGAGCTTGATGTTGGTGGGTTGGCCGTCGTGGAGTTGGTAGGTGATGTATCCGGCGGCGGCGTGTTCGGCGAGTTCGGGGGTGTTGCGCAGCAGGTCGACGGCGGAGGTCTGGTCGCGGCGGGATAGTTGGAACATCAGCAGGGCGATGCCGGGCGTGGTCCTTGCTGCTGGTGGGCGAGGCGTTGGAGTCGTCCGTGGGTGTCGGTGTCCAGCAGCCGGGGATGGACCGACAGTTGGAGCGTGCCGTCGGGATGCTCGACGAGGCGTAGGCCGAGGTGGCCGGGGTGGGGCGGGAGTAGCCGGTCGATGGCTTTTCGAGGATGTGGGCGAGCTGGTCGGGGTGCAGGGGGCGGTCGAGGTGCAGGGCCAGGACGGCGTGGACACGGTCGGTGTCTTGTGCTGCGGCCGTGTCTGTGTCCGGTGCGGGTTCGGGTGGCGTGCCGGTGGTGGGGGTGAGCCACCCGGGCCAGGCCAGGTCGAAGGTGTGGGCGAGGGTCCGCAGTGTGCGGACGGGCAGGTCGTCGAGGTCGGTGATGTCGGTGAGGCGGCGGATGCGGTGGAGCGGGAGGCCGAGGAGGTCGGCGAGCTGGTCGCCGGTCATGCCGCGGCCGCGGGCCTGCCGCAGGAGCCAGGCTCCCAGCGGCGGCTTGTCTCCTTCGGGATCGTTGTGGCCGGGGGCGGGATGGGTCATGTCCAGATCGGGGTGGCCAGGTCGAGGTCGCGGGTAGGGCCCACGAGGTTGCGCAGGGCGAGGCCGCGTTGCCGCATCCACAGGGTGCCGCGGCCGCCGCGCTGGCTGCGCCGTTCGGGCGGCTGGTCGGGCAGTTGCGGGCTGGTGGCGGTGGCGGTCAGCGCCCGGTCGGCCTGACGCCGCAGGTCGCGGGGGTCTGCGGTGTCGAAGTACAGCTCGGGGTGGGTTCGGGGGCCCCGCCGTTGGAGGAGTACTTGGTGGGCGGCGAGCGCGGGCCGCGCGTGCGCGGGGACGGGCAGGTCGACACCGCCGATCTTCACGGTTGAGCCGTCGTCGGCGACGTCCTGGGCGCGCAGGTCGGCGGGGTGCCAGTACGGTTCGGCTGGCCGGGCCGCGTAGGGGAACAGCAGGTGCAAGGTCGCGGCCGCGGCGTCCTGGGTGGACAGGGTCCGGTTGATGGACGCGGCGGCGGAGGGCGAGATCCGGTGCCCGAGGCCGGCGCCGTGGTTGTGGTGCAGGAGCACGCCTTGGCGCAGCAGCCCGGCCTGGACGGCGCGCAGCACCACCATGGCCTCGCTGTCGGTGGCGGCGGTGTAGGCGCGGGCGGCCAGACGGACGCTGACGGGCAGGGCCAGGGCGTGGGATGCCTGTTGGGAGTCGCCGTCGGGGATGAACCGGCGGGGCCAGCCGCGGGCGTCGGTGAAGGCCCGCATCCAGATCCGGTCGATCGCCGCGACGGTGGCAGGGGCGTAGCTGCGGGCGTAGGCGGCGCGGAGGTTCAGGAAGCTGGCGGTGGGCAGATCGTCGGGAATCACCGGCGGGCTTGGCCGCGCGGCGCGGCGGGCGCGGACCTGGTCGAGGGCTTCTGGCCCGGCGACGATGAACAGGACGCCGGAGCCTGCGTTCTGGGCGAAGGCGTCCACGAGCGACCGGCGGCCGCCGGTGGCGGCGTCGATCAGCCACAGGTGGGTCCGGCGGGGCGCGCGGCGCGGGCCCGGCGAGGGCGCGTAGGTGGCCGCGGAAGTCGGCGGGCAGGGTGTGGGCGCGGTCGACCACGATGTGGTTCAGCCGGTAGCCCGCCGTCCAGGCCAGCGCGTGGGACCAGGCGT
The DNA here is from genome assembly GCF_050945415.1 of Spirillospora sp. CA-128828. NCBI lineage: Bacteria > Bacillati > Actinomycetota > Actinomycetes > Streptosporangiales > Thermomonosporaceae > Spirillospora > Spirillospora sp. CA-128828. The sequence goes on along the minus strand of NZ_CP191986.1, from coordinate 8,014,384 downwards.
GGCCGGGCACGGTGCGCGGCAGGGTCTTGCCGAGGCCTTCCAGGACGGTGAGGACGAAGCCGTCGGTGGAGGGCGCGTACGGGAGCGGCCGGATCGTCAGGATCCCGTGGTCGGGGTCGTTGAGTTCGCGGGCGCGGGCGGTGGTGGAGGGAAGGTCGTCGGGGTCGCGGATGATCGTGACCGGGAGCGGGTCGTCAGGAAGCACGGGTCGTACCGCCACCGTGCAGGGCGAAGGCGTTGGTGACGATCTCTGCGTCGATGTGCTCGCGGCCGGCGCGCTGGGCCAGGAGGTGGGCGGTGGAGGAGAACAACGCCCAGTTCCGCCAGATGCCGTGGGCGAACCGGTCGTCGACGTAGTGCAGCAGTTCGTCGTCGGCCTGCTCATACATCGGGTGGTAGCCGCGGATGGCTTCGGGGACGACGTCGCGGCGAAGCGGGGTGATGGCCAGGCGCCGCCAGATGCGGGAGGCGAGCATCGGTTCCCTGGACAGGACTTCCCAGCAGCCGTTGCCGCCGACGTACAAGAGCCCGAACCGGGTGTCGGGGTTGTCGTGCAGGTCACGCAGCTGCTCGATCCCGTGGCCGGTGAGGCGCTGGGCCTCGTCGACGACGATCAGGCGGGGGATGCGGGCGAGCTCGGCCGCCAGGTCGCGGGTGATGTGGAAGCGGTTGCGGCTGGAGGAGACCCGGCCGGTGAGGGCGACGAACAGCCCGTCGACGACCTGGCGGAGCGTGGGCTGCGGGCTGAAGGAGACGGTGACGACTTGCGGGGCCTCCAGCCGGCCGACCCCGGCGGCCAGCGCCTGAGCGCAGGTCCGCACGGCGAAGGTCTTGCCCAGGCCGGCGTTGCCGTGGATGACACCGACGGCCTCGTGGGCGGCGACGTCGGTGACGATATGCCGGGCCAGTTGCAGCTGCGGGGTCGAGATGATCCGCACACCCGGCGGGCCGGCCTCCGGCGACCTCACCACGACCGGCCCTCGTCCCGCACGTCCAAGGCGGCCAGGTCAACGGGCTCGACCGGCCCGACCGGGCCCAGACCCAGCAGGCTGGCACTGGCCTCGCCGCGCAAATCCGCGGCCGGGCGCCGGTCCGGACCGGCCGACGCCGCGGCGATCCGGCGGACGGGCTCGGCCTGGTCCTGTCCCTGGGTCAGGGTCGCCAGCCGCCGCCGGCCGCGCCGGCGGGCGGCGGCGCGTTCCCGCGAGGCGGCCTTCTCCTGAGCGCGGGCCGCGGCGTAGAACTCCTCTTCCTGTCCCGGGGTGAGGGCGTCGCGGGGATGGCAGGTGGCCAGGAACCGCCCGTCGAGATACACGTGGATCTCCCGGTCGTCGTGCGGCATGTAGCGGATGCCGACGCGCTGACCGCGCCGTTCGCGGATCAGCCCGGACGGGTCGACCCAGTTCAGGCCGCGGAACCGGATCCCCGAGGGGCCGATGACGCGGTCCTGCCCGGCCAGCAGCAGGTGGCGCAGCTGCTCATGCGGAACGTCGAACACCGGCGTGAGGTCCTCGGCCCACGCCTGCTGCGGGGTGCGGCCCTCCAGCTCGCTGTGGGAGTGCTCGGTGTATTGTAGGAGCTCACCCACGCGCCGAAGAGGCGGGCGAAGGTCTCCAGCCCGAGCGGCAGCCCGTCGCCCACCCCGGCCGCGGCGGCCTCGCCGTAGCCCTCGCGGGCAGGGGCGCGATCGTCCAGCGGGCCCGCCAGGCGGCCGTTGGCCTCACGGGCGGCGCCGGTGTAGCCGGGCAGCGTGCACAGCAGCATCTGGTCGACCGTCAGGAACGCGCGCTCGATCTTGCCTTTCTGGTGCGGTTTGTAGCCGGGCAGCCGCTTGGTCTCGGTTCCCAGCCCAGCGGTCGCCGCACCGACCGACGCCGCGGCGAACTCCAGACCCTGGTCCAGGCGCAGGAGCTGCGGGACGCCGTGCGCGGGACCGGTGGCCGGGTCGTCGACCATGCCATGCGCAGTGCGGTCAGCACCGTCCCGGCGTGCGGGGTCAGCGAGATCGCCCAGCCGGTGATGACCCGGGTGGCATCGTCGAGGAACATCGTCACCCACGGCGTGCAGGCCTTGCCGCGCGGCGGCAGCACCAGAACCGGCAGGTTCTTGTAGTCGCCCTCCCACACCTGGTTCCGGAAACTCGCCTCCCGCCGCAGGTAGACCAGCTTGGTCCGGCGGGCCCGCTCGCCGCCGGTGACGCCGGCGACGAACGCCGGGGTGAGCTCCTGCTCGAACGCCCGGTACAGCGACCGCTCTCCCACCGGCGGCGCCCCCGCCCAGCCCTCCAGCAGCACCGGGTCGATCGGCACCCCGGCGGCCGTGGCCCGCCCGGCGATCGCCGCCGCCCGCGCCCGGTACACCGCGGCGACGTTCCCGCCGAAGTCGACGAACGCGGCGATGTCAGCAGCCGACAACTGAAACTGCGGCCGCGGAGCGGGCGGACAGTTCAGACGACGCCACACGCTCCGGCAGGACACCCCAAGGCGGGCCGCGGCCGCACTCACCTCAGCGGTGATGACTCGCCCCGATCACGCACCCCCCGCAGCTGGCCCAGCGCGGCGTCCCACTGCTCCGGCGACGGCTTCCTGCCCATGGCGCCCTCCCGAACCGGCGCGGGCACCGGGCTCAACGATGATCGACAACCGACCCTACCGACCGGCCGTCTTCCGATACCGAATATCGAACAACCCCCGGGACGGGGTCCGATACTGCGCCGCCAGCCAGCCGGAGCCGTGACCGCCCAGGCGGCTTCCGATTGTCGATTTCCGAAGTCGTGCACACGGATGTCTGAAGTCCTCTGCACGGCTCGGTCAGTGGTAGGCGGCGAGGGCGGCGAAGTACAGGCTCAGGGCGGTGGCGGCTGCGCCGGCGCCGGTGAGGATTGCGTTGGCGGTGCCGGCACCGGTCCTGCGGGCGGTCAGCGCCGCGGCGGCCGCCAGGTGCAACGCGACCGACAGGGCCAGCAGCAGGGACAGGATCTGGACCGTGCTCATCGGGTGCTCTCCCTCGGGGGTCAACAAAGCTGTTGAGCACCATTTGCGGGAGCTAATCAGGCTGATCCCATGGAATACGGATCCGGATGGGTGTGTGGTGGTTACGCTGCAGGACACCTGGGGATCCGGGTCGATCCGGGTCGGATCCCGGCGGTGGCATTGGCGGCGCGGAAGGGTGAGTGTGGGCAGGCCGTTTCGTCCGCAGACCGGCCCGAATGTGTCCTCTCGGGTGCTGGCCGAGCTCGCCCGGTTGTGGGATCAAGCCATTCACCATGGCGAGCAGGTCGCACAGGACCGGTTGGCCGAGCAGGCTCGGGTGCCGCCGACCACAGTGAACTCGTGGTCGACCGGCACGTCCTTGCCGCGCCACCTGGACCAGTTGACGCAGGTCGGTTCGGTACTGGCCGGCTGGGCCAGGGAGAACCCGCGCCCCCAGGCCCGGTGGTCGCGGTTGCTCGAGGCCGATAGAGCCGACAGGGAGACATGCGTCGAGGGACCCGCTCCACCTGACGGCGGGGACGGCGGGGCCGGTGTCGGCAGGCCGTTGGATGAGGTGACCGACCCGTTCGCGCTGGAGGTGCACCGGCCGATCACCGCGCAGAGAGCGGAGACGTTGCCGATCCTGCCACGGTATGTACGGCGGGCCCACGATCAAGACTTGGCCAGGGTGGTGGAGCGGGCCGCCGACGGCCACAGTGCGATGGCTGTGCTGGTGGCCGGGTCGTCGGCGGGCAAGACCCGCGCCTGCTGGCAGGCGTTGGGGCCGCTGCGGCAGGCGGGCGGGTGGCGGCTGTGGCACCCCTACGACCCGACCCGGCCGGAGGCGGCCGTGCAGGAGCTGGACCGGGTCGGGCCGCGCACCGTGGTGTGGTTGAACGAGACCCAGGACTACCTGGGCGGCGGCGAGGCCGGCGACCGGGTCGCAGCCAAGCTGCACACCCTGCTGGCCGACACCTCCCGGGCACCGGTGCTGGTGCTGGGCACCCTATGGCGCCAGCACCACACCGACCTGACCCGCCGCCCCGGGTCGCAGGTGCGGCAGCTGCTGGACGGCACGATCATCGAGGTGCCCGAAACCTTCACCGGCACCGACCCGGCCGCCCTGCGGCAGGCCGCCGACGCCGACCCGCGGCTGGCTGAGGCGATCGAGCACGCCGAGGACGAGCAGATCACCCAGTACCTGGCCGGTGGACCCGAGTTGCTGGACCGGTTCGCCACCGCCCAGCCGGAGGCCAAAGCGGTCATCTGGGCGGCGATGGACGCCCGCCGCCTGGGCCACCGCAACGCCCTGCCGCTGCCGCTGCTGGAACAGGCGGCACGGGCCTACCTGACCGACCTCCAAGACGAGCAGCTCGGCGAGGACTGGCTGGACCAGGCCCTGGCCTACACAGCCCGGCCGTGTAAAGGCGCCCGGGGGCCGGTCACCCGGATCCGCACCGGCCCGCCCCGCAACCAACGCGGCCACCACACGACCCCGGCCGCCGAACATGGTGACGTGCCGGTGTACCGGCTGGCCGACTACCTTGATCAGCACGGCCGTGCCACCCGCGCCGACCAGATCCCACCCATCGGCTTCTGGGCCGCCGCAGCCGCCCACGCCCACCCCACCGACTTGAGAACCCTCGGGGACGCCGCCTGGAGACGCGGCCTGTACCGCGACGCCGCCCAACTACACAAGAACGCCACCGCCCACGGCGACGCTTTGGCTGCTCGTTCACTCGTCGACCACCTGCATCAACTACACCCCACCAACACCGATCACCGACCCGCCACCTTCACCGCCACCCACATCGCCCTTGACGACCCGCGAGCTGTCGCCGACCTGCTGGGCGGGTTGCGGGATCTCGGGGCGCACGACCAGGTCACCGCACTGCTGGCCCGTAACCCCGCCGCACACGCCGCCCTCAACAACCCGTCCACCGTCGGCTTCCTGCTGGACAGGTTGCGGCAGATCGGGGCGCAGGACCAGGTCACCGCACTGGCCAGCCGGGCCGCCGCCCACGCCGCCCTAGACAACCCGGACGCTGTCGCCGACCTGCTGGGCGGGTTGCGGGATCTCGGGGCGCACGACCAGGTCACCGCACTGCTGGCCCGTAACCCCGCCGCACACGCCGCCCTCAACAACCCGACCAGCGTCCGCCCCCTGCTGTACGCATTGCGGCAAGCCGGAGCGCATGGCCAGGTCATCGCGTTGGCCGACCGGGCCGCCGCGCACGTCGCCCTCGACGACCCGCGTGCCGTTAGTTACCTGCTGAGCGCGTTATGGCATTCCGGGGCGCAGGACCAGGTCATCGCGTTGGCCGGCCGGGCCGCCGCGCACGTCGCCCTTGACGACCCGCTTGCCGTTAGTTTCCTGCTGAGCGAGTTTCGGCATGTCAGGGCCGATGACCAGCTCGCCGTACTGGCCGACCGGGCCGCCGCGCACGTCGCCCTCGACAACCTGTCCGCCGTGGCCAACCTGGCGGGCAAGCTGCGGGAGGTCGGGGCCGATGACCAGCTCGCCGTACTGGCCGACCGGGCCGCCGCGCACGCCGCCCTCGACAACCCGTCCGCCGTGGCCAACCTGCTGTACACGTTGTGGCAGGCCCAGAGGCATGACCAAGCCACCGCGTTGGTCGACCGGGCCGCCGCGCACATCGCCCTCGACAACCCGTCCGCCGTGGCCAACCTGCTGTACGCGTTGCGGCCAGCCGGAGCGCACGACCAGGTCGCCGTACTGGTCGGCCGGGCCGCCGTGCATGTCGCCCTTGACGACCCGCGTGGCGTTAGTTACCTGCTGAGCGAGTTTCGGCATGTCGGGGCTGACGGCCAGGTCGCCGTGCTGGCCGGCCGGGCCGCCGCGCACGTCGCCCTCGACGACCCGGCCAGCGTCCGCCCCCTGCTGTACGCGTTGCGGCAGGCTGGAGCGCACGGCCAGGTCACTGTATTGCTGGCCCGTAGTCCCGCCGCCCACGTCGCCCTCGACAACCCGCGTGCGGTTGCTGACCTGCTGGACGAGCTGCGGGATGTCGGGGCCGATGACCAGGTCGCCGTGCTGGCCGGCCGGGCCGCCGCGCACGTCGCCCTCAACGACCCATCCGCCGTGGCCGACCTGCTGGACAGGTTGCAGGATGTCGGGGTTGACGACCAGGTCGCCGCACTGGCCAGCCGGTTGCCGGCTGCTGGTCTGTTCGGCCGGTTTCTGAGGGTCGATGATCACGCTGTGCGGTATCGGTTCGGGCAGGAACCCGATGGGAGCGCCGCCGCCCCGTGGGGATGGGAGGACCTTTGAGTGACTGGCGCCCAGGTTTCGCCGCAGCACGGGGGCCTGTGTCGGCGAAGATGGAGTGTCCCGGAATCGCTCGATTCTGCGACCGGCCGCAGCCTGTCAATCGCTGAGGTAGCGGTGCAGGGAGGTCTTGGGGATGCCGGTCTTGGCGGCGATGACGCCGAGGGAGTCGCCCTGGGCCTTCAGCAGCCGGGCGTACTCGATCTTGTCTTCGGGGTGGTCGATGGGGCGACCGATCTGGCGGCCGGCGGCTTCGGCGACGGTGCGGGCGTGGGCGGCCCGTTCGGCGGTGAAGGTACGTTCCATCTCGGCGAACAGGGCCAGTAGTAGGAAGGCGATGCGGCCCATGCCGTCGTCGGCGGTGTTGATCGGGAGCGGGTCGGCCAGCGACCGTACGCCGATCTTCTTCTCAGCCAGTTCGTGAACGAGGTTGAGGACCTCGCGAAGGTTGCGGCCGATTCGGTCGAGGGTGTGCACGACGATGGTGTCGCCCGGCCTGGCGTATGCGAGGAGCCGACCCAGGCCGTCGCGGTCGATGGTGGTGCCGGTCTTCTTGTCGACGTAGATCTGTTCATTGGGGATGCCGGCGGCGGTCAGGGCGGCCAGTTGCCGGTCGAGGGACTGTTTGGTGGTGGAGACGCGGGCGTACCCGAGCTCCATCTCGCCGTGGGGGTGATCGCTTCCCGCGTTCATTGTCCGGTCGTACCGGAATTCACTTCCGTACGACCATTCCGGAACGGTGATTGTGGAACGACTTCCGGAACGATCCGTGTCCGGCGGTGTCCGTTTCTCGTGAGGTCGACGCCCTGCCGTCGGTGTCGTTCCAGTTCCAAGGAAGTGGAACAGCGGTTATGCGAGATCGTCGCGCCCGAGTTAACGGGCGGGCAGGGAGGCGGCCCCTCCTGCACCAGTTCCGCCGCGCCGGGCCGATCGCCGTCGTAGACGGGCTGGTGCGGGTTGGACTGTCAGCGGGCCAAGGGTGCCGCGCGGGGTGATCGCGCCCGTCTGGGCCGGGTGCAGCGCGGTGGCGGCGGCGGTGAGCATCGCGTCTTGCTAGTGGTCCGCCTCGGCGAGGGACCTCCGCCCGCGTCACCGCCGACAGCCACGCCAGCAGATAGGCCAGTTGCCGCCCCGTCATCGCCAAGCTGGCTAATGGCAGCGTTCCTTTATCGTTGGAACGGCAGCTTCCACGTGCGTACGGGGGCTTCGTCTTCGATCGGTGATCCGCGGGTCGATCGAAAGCGGGCACCGGTCGACGTCCCGTCCGCAGAGGGCGAGGCAAAGGCCCGCACACGGAGGTGATAGCGGTGGCCCAGCCACCGGACTGGTCCTGCGGTGGTGAAGTAGTCCGTGACCGGCGACAACGACGGCGGAGGCGGCAGTGGTGGCGACGGTGGCGCCCCAGCCAGACCACCTTTCAGGTGGTCGTGTTGATCCTCACAGGGATCAGCCCCTTCTGCGCCCTCGGCATGTTCGTCTTCGCGGTCCTGGCCCTGCTCTAGCAGGCCAGAAGCAGGGAAGGGCCCCAAGATAGGCGCTTGGGACCCTCCACTTCACCAGCACGTGGGACAGTCAGGGGCCGACCTGCCAGGACAACTCGGGGGTCGGCCCCACACCCGCTTCTGGGGAGCGGGCACGGCGCCAACCACACCCACGTTTCCCCATGTTAGCCATGCGAGAGATTTCTTCATCCCCGACGAGTCCGTCGTCCGCCGCCATGTCGGCGGCAGACTGGGCTCTCTTCGTGCCCCTGGTGGGGCTCCTAGCGGGCTCTCCTGGCGGAACGGCACACCGGATTTCATCGGCCATGAAGCAAGGGGCAGATACACCCGGCGGTTCGAAAACCCCCTGATCTCGGGAGTGTTACAGCCCGGGAGTAGGGGCGTCAGGTTGGATCGGACCGTGGGTCCGGTACGTAATGCCGGGGATGGTCGCGAGGTGGGCGACGAAGGCGATGAGATCACGCGGGTCGCCACGGGGGGACTGAGCAACAGTCGTGTCATGAGCCGCAAGTCCCGGCGCGGGCTGCCAACGGGGTGACTGGTCAGGTCCCACGAGGCTGCCCGGTTTGATCTTGATGGCCTGATTGTCGATCATGGTGGGGTGTCCGCTGTCCAGCCGCCGTCGTATGAGGAGCTCGCGGCGCTGGTGGTGGAGCTGTCGGCGCAGTTGGAGCGGGCGAACGCGCGGATCGCCGAGCTTGAGGCGCAGCTGGGGAAGAACTCCTCGAACTCCTCCAGGCCGCCGTCGTCGGACGGGCTGGTCAAGCCGGCTCCCAAGTCGCTGCGGGGGAAGAGCGGCCGTCGTCCGGGTGGTCAGGCCGGGCATCGCGGGCAGACGTTGTGCCGGGTCGCCGTTCCTGCTCGGCGCCGGCGGCACGTGCCGCGACGGTGCCGGGGTTGTGGTGCGGGGCTGGCGGGCGCGGCCGAAGCGGGGGCCGAGCGGCGGCAGGTGTTCGACATCCCGCCGATCACCGTGCGGGTGACCGAGTACGAGCTGGTTCGCCGTCGGTGCGGGTGCGGGACCGTCACCACCGCGGACGGCCCGGAAGGGGTGGACGCGCCGGTGCAGTACGGCCCGAACGTCGCCGCGATCGTGGTCTACCTGTATGTCGGCCAGTTCCTGTCCAAAGACCGCACCGCAAAGGCGCTGGCCGAGGTGTTCGGCACCCCGCTGTCGGCCGGGACGGTCGCGGCGATGACCGCCCGCGCCGCCGCCGGGCTGGGGGCCGAGGGCGGGTTCGCCGGGCAGGTCCGCGCCCGCCTGGCAGACGCCGAGGTGGTGCATTTCGATGAGACCGCGCTGCGCGTCGATGGCCGGTTGCGGTGGGTGCACTCGGCCTCCACCGGCGAGTCCGTGCTGATCACCGTGCACGGCAGGCGCGGGGTCGAGGCGATGGACGCCGCCGGCGTCCTGCCCCGCTTCCGCGGGATCGCCGTGCACGATGGCTGGGCGCCGTATGACACCTACGACAGCGCAGCAGGCGGGTGGCGAGCCGTTCCCGGTAGGTGGCGATGGTGACATCGGCGTTGAGGATGTAGACCGCGGCTTGGGCGAGCGCCAGCGGCAGATACCCCAGATCCGCGGCAAGCTCGTCGGCCTGGTGCTCGTCGGTTGCCCGGTCGCCGAGTTTGGCGCGCAGGTAGGAGCGGGCCTCCTGGCGGGTGAAGGTGTCGATCGCGATCACACGGCGATCGGCGTCGCGCAGGGCGGCTTGACGCAGCCGGGTGGTGACCACCACCTGCCCGCCCACCGCCGACGTCTGCGCTGGCGGCCACCACCCGGCCACATCACCAGGGTCGGTGACGTTATCGAGCACGACCAGCCACCACCGGTCGGTCGTGGTCTCCGCCCAGGACAGGAACTCCCGCGCCGCCTGCTCAGGGTCATCGTGCCCGGCGTGCGCCAGGCCTAGCCGCCGTGCGGCGTCGGCGTAGGCGGACACGATGCCGTTGCGAGTGGCGGCGTTCACCCACACCAGCACCCCCACCCTCTGCTGCCAAGCGTGCCGGGCGTAGGCCGCGGCGAGCTGAGTCTTGCCGACCCCGCCCATCCCCTCAAGCACCTGCGTCAGCTCCTGGCCGTCCTGCTGGGTGAGCACCACTGTGCCGTCCTGCTCGGCCGCCCGCTCCACTCGGGCAGCCACCGCCCGGTCCTGAAAGCAATCCGCTGGCCGCGGCACCACCCCCACCCGAATCTGCTCGACCATCACCGGCTCGACTACCGCACGCGCTCCAGGCGGGCGACCGCCCCGGCCGTGCCGCTCATCCCGCGCGGCCCGCCAAGCCCGCTGCCACCATGCCTCGGATGCGGGCACGAACGCCGGCGTTTTCTGCCGGGCGCGACCCCGCAAGAAGATGATCAGCCAGCTCGCGATCTCCTCCTTGGCGGGGACGTTCCTACCGTTCAGCCAGTCACTCCACGACTGCGTGGTCACCTTCAACGGCGGCACCTGCCTGGCGGTCCTGCTGTTTGATCAACGCACCCTTCGGTTTCCCGGCCGCCGCCCACAACTCCCGCAGCGCGCCCGCCCACACCCCGGTCGCATCCAGCGGCTCACCCACCCAATGACCCCCTTCGTCCGGATCCGGACCGGATCTGTCCGGGAAACCCAGCCCTTGCGTCATCCCCGAGGTCACCAGCCTGCCCCGGCCCGCCACCCGAACGCGGACAGATCCGGGAAAACCACCGGACACATCTCCTCGGCGGCACCAGGCCACCGGCACCCGAGCCGAGGCCGCCGCCGAAGGTAAACGGCCATGCCCCACCACCACTACCACCCGCACCGCGACCGCCTGCACCGACTCGCCCGCATCGGCACCAGACTCGCCTTCCACGGCGCCGCCACCGCCGCCGGAGCCGCGCCCGTCCAACTGGCCATCTGGTGGATCACCCACACCTAGCCCTCCGCCGGGCAACACCACGAAGTCCTCTGCACAGATTTCCGAAGTCGTGTGCACAGCCTGAAGGCCTGGTCTCCTGAGGAGGAGCCAGGCCTTCGTTCCGATCTTCAACGCGGACATCGCTTGTGTGTTCGTGCTGTGTGACACGGGTCTTCCTCAGCTTCGACGTGGCAGGGTCAGTCGGTCGAGCCGTGGGTGACCTGGGACCGTCAGAGCTGGATCGTCTCCGCCGGCGAAGACAGGCGGCTCTGGATGAGAAGGCTTAGGCGCCGTCGGCCGGCGTCACCGCTGAACCCGGAGGCGACGGACGAGACCCGCCAGAAGTCCGCGCCCGATCGGATCGCCCGCTGGCCTTCGTTGTCGACGACCTCGCCTTCCAGGGTGGGCAGGTCGACCATCACGTCCGCGTACAGGTGCGGTTGTCCGAGCCCTCCGCCGGTGCTGCGGACCACCTCGATGACCTGCGGGAGCACGCGGTGCAGGGCGACGGCCCCGTTGCCCTTCTGCAGGACGAAGTCGGTGGGCTCTTCGAACGGCTCGGGCATGACCTGGCGGATGCCCGTCCAGTAGGCGTTGATGACCGCGGCGATCTTGTCCGCTTCCGCGCGCTTGAACAGCGGCATGTCCAGGACGGGCTTGAGAGAACGGGCGAACTGCGGCTTGGGGATGGTCACCCCGTCGCCTCGGGTCTTGCGCCGGTTGGCTTCCTGGAACCTGCCCTTCCAGGGGCCTTCGAGCTTCTCCAGTTCATCCACGACCGAGTAGGCACGTGTCACCCAGTCCCGGTCCTCGGCCGCGAGCATCTCCCTGAGCTCGGGGTCGTCCTCGGCCATCTTGGTCAGCAGTTCCCAGGCCAGGTCGGTCTTGACCGGAGCGGCGTTGGTGTTGACCTCGAAGAACTCCCTCATCTCCTCGCCCTGATCCAGGCCGAGGGTGAGGCTGATCGGCACCGGAAAGTCCTCGTAGGCGCCCCCCTGCTCGGCGAGGAGTTGGTTGAGGCCTCCGGCGCGATGCTGGCCGTCGTAGATCCACAGTTCCAGGTCCTCAGCGAACGCGATGCGGCCGGTGCCGATCCAACTCCCGCCTTCGCGGACGGCCCGCTCGTAGCCAGCCTGGTCGAAGTCCACCACGACGGCGGCCCGCTCCTCGTCCATATCCTTCTTGCGGATGTTGATGAGCAGGGGGTTCGGCATCCGTCCCCGCTTCTCGTCGTAGTACCTGGCGGCCTTTCGCACCCTGGTGGTGACCGGGGCCCGCTGGTACCCATCGCGGCTGTCGGGGCTGAAGATGTCGATCTGCTGATGCCCCGACACGGTGGCGGCATCCGCGAACGCCTGAAGCATCCGGGTTCCCCTCTGCACGCACAGTGCCCCAGAAATCTCGATCTTCTGGACGCTCATGATCTCCTCCTTGCTCGCCGACCTCAGATCCGAGAGACTAGATCTACTGTGCAGATCCGTCAAGCAGATCTGCACAGTAGATCTCAGATTCGGATCTGAGGTCACCGCGAAGAGTTGACGTCTAGCGCACACGAGTACGGACGAGACCGCCGCGTTGCGCACCACCAGTACGGACACCGCGAACGTTCAAACTCCCCTGCAAACGGACTGGCTCCTACGACGCGCTCACCGCGATCGCCGAAGACGCCGGCCTGAACGTCGGCCGCGACGCCGACTTCACCTGCCCACCGCACAGCGGCAGTGCCCGCGCCCATCAGCCTGTGCTTCCCCTCGTAGCGTGGAGACCTGAACCAGAGAGATGGTTGGGTCGTGGGAGACAAGAGACGCCGGTTCGATCCGGAGTTCCGCGCGGGAGCGGTACGGATCGTCAAGGAGACCGGCAAGCCCGTGGCGCAGGTTGCGCGGGATCTGGAGATTGGCCCGTACACGCTGCACAACTGGGTGAAGAACGACCGTGAGCAGGGTCGTGTCCAGGACGGCGTGTATGAGGCCTGGAGGTTGGTGACGCCGGTGTGGAGGCGTGCGGCTGGTGGCCTGTTCCCGGCGGCAGTGTGAGGGCGATGGTAGTTGTAGTGCACGTTCCACATATGCAGCGCCTCGGTCCGCTGCTGCTCGGAGGTCCAGACACGGGCGTAGAGGAATTCCTCGGCCAGGATCCGGTTGTAGCGCTCCACCTTGCCGTTGTGGCGGGGTGTGTAGGGGCTGATGCGCTGGTGCCGGGCCCCGCGCAGCACGGTGGCGAAGTCGCCGGCGCGATAGCACGACCCGTTGTCGGTGACGATCCGCTGGATGTGGGTGATGCCGTGTGCGGCCAAGAACGCCCTGGCCCGGTGCATGAACGCGATCGCGGTGGCGGCCTTTCCCGGCAGGGCCTCGGTGTAGGCCAGGCGGGAGAACCCGTCCACGGCCGAGTGCAGGTAGACATACCCGGCCCGGCCACCACCGGCGCGCTTGGCGCGCGCCGTGGCTCTGGCCGCCGCCTTGGCCGCGGTCGACCCCCGGCCGTGGACCCGCCAGCCGCCCCCGTCGGGGATCCGTCCGACCTTCTTGACATCGACATGCACCATGTGGACCGGCCGGCGGGCGATGATCGGGCGCGGGACACGGTTGGACGCGCCGGTCGGGTCCAGGAACCGGCGCCGGTTCAGGCCCAGGTGGACCAGGTGCCGGCTGACCGTGCGGCGGCTCACCGGCACGCCCCGGCCCCGCAGTTCGAAGGCGATGCGGGCCGCCGGCCATTTGTGCTCGCGGCGCATCGCCTCGATCTGGGCCACCACCTGCGCAGGTGTCGCGGTGGGTTGCCGGTGCGGCGTCGAGGGGCGGTCCTGCAGCCCTAGCTCGCCGTGCTCGCGGTAGCGGTTGACCCACTTGGACGCACACTGCCGCGAGATGCCCATCTCCGCGGCGACGTGAGCGATCGGACGACCCTGGCAGCGCTGGACGAGCCTACGACGGCCCTCCACAGACAGCGGCGCGTTACGGTGGACCACGACGGGCCTTTCTTGCCGGCGGACGAGTTACTTGGTCGTTTCTCATCCTGCTGTCGGGGAAGGCCCGTTCCTCATCCCGCCACGCTCACCCCGGCGTCACCAACCTCATGACCCGCAACAGCTAGGTCGGGTATGTGACGCTTCTTGCCCGTGAACTAATCACCGCTCCGTAGCCCTGCTGGTTGGTACCGTCATACCGGTGAGGCGTGAAAGCCCTACCGAGCGCACGAAGTGGATCGTTCGCGGCGAACGGGTCGTGGACGAAAATCGCCACATTCGACTGTCGATCGCCAACATTGAACTGCCCAACGGTGTTGTGTTCGACCAGTACGTCTTTCGTGTGCCTCGATGCGTCATGACGGCCGTTCTCGACGAGGCGGGAGAGAACATCCTCCTGATCTGGCGGCACCGGTTTATCGTCGACCAGTGGGGCTGGGAAGTACCAGGCGGATACGCCGAGCTGGATGAGGACCCGGCGGTCGCTGCCGCACGAGAAGCCGAGGAAGAGACTGGGTGGCGGCCGAAGAACCTGCAATTCTTGTTCTCGTTCCAACCCATGATCGGTTCCGCGGACGCCCCACAAGACCTGTTCCTGTCCCGCGGCGCGGACCTCGTTGGCGAACCCCACGTCGATGAAGCCGAAGCCGTTCGTTGGATGCCACTGGACGAGGCCCACGAGCGGATACAGCGCGGTGAGATCATCGGCGCCGCGACCGTCATGGCCGTTCTCCACGCATTCGCGGCGCGGGCGAGCGCTCCTCCGCGTAATCCATGAGGTCACGCACATCCCGCTCGGACTCGTAGGGGCGGAAGGCGCGGGCCAAATCACAGATGTAGCGGCAAACGCGCGCAGGGGTCAGACCCGAGGCCATGTCGATCTCCGTGCGGCCCCGCTCACAAGCCTCATCGACGCGGCCTTGCGTGGCCAACGCCATCGCTTGCACCGCGATGTTGAACGTTTCACCCACATCCCCAGAGCGTGTAGCCGTGACCTCGGCGCGGTCCCGGTGAGCGCGACGGGATAAGGAGACGAGCGCGGCGGCGCGCATGCTCGGCGCCCTTCAGGGACTGGTTCCTGATGCGGCCATCTTCACGGCTGTCGGATCCTCAGACGCCGATCAGTGCGGTGTGGATGTGGTCGTCGAGGTCGGCGACGAACGGCTCTCCTCGCCAGGGGCGCAGCTCCAGACGTGCTTGGCGCAGTCGCTGGCCCGGTACTCGGCCGCGGGTGGTGGCGGTCAGGTCAACGCATTCGTGGAGTTGCTCGGCTGCGGCCTCTGGTGCGCCCGCGTCGCTGGTGTGCAGGCGTGCGAGCGCCCGGTCGGTGAGCACGATCGCGCGTTGGACGGTGTGCCGGGAGCCGGTGAGGGTCTGGGCGGATGCGGCCAGTTGGCGTTCGGCGGTTTCGGCTTGGCCGAGGAAGATGCCGCAGAAGCCCTCGAAGCCGCGGAGCCGGCCGCGGGAGAACGCGCCGTTCATCGGGTCGTCGGTGGTGTCGGCGTCCAGGTCGTGCCAGGCAAGGTGCAGAGCGGCATGGGCATGGCGGTGCTGGGCGCTGCGTGCGGCCATTTCGGCTTGCAGAGCGTGGGCGCGTGCGCGCATCAGGACACTGTCGCCGCGCCGGGCGTCTTGGACGGCGGTGTCGGCTATACGACGGGCCCGTTGGATGTCACCGGTGGCGTAGTAGACGACCATCGTCTGGCTGGATCGGATGAGGGCTCGTCGGGACAAGGCAGTCTCATTGGTGACGGTCACCGCTTCGTCGTAGAGCGCGAGTGCGGTGGCGTCGTCGTGGGTTTCGAAGGCGAGCCTGGCGGCCAGGGCGTATGCCCGTGCGGTGGCCGTGCGCAGCTTGGCCTGGACCGGTGCGGGATGGTCGGCCTGCAGCAGGTATCGGCAGGCGTCCACGATAACGGCTTGGGCGAGGTGGAGCCGGGCGAACGGCACGGCTCCGATCTGGGCATCGACGGCGTCGCTGGCCGCTTCCAGTCCGGTCACCAGTTCCAGGTCGGCCCTCTCGGGGCGGGTCAGCGCCGTGGCGAGGTCGGCGCGCAGCGGCCCGTTCACGAACGCCAGTAGGTTCATGCCCGAGCTGGTGGTCGCCGCCGTCACGGTGCCGGTGAGTTCGGTGAGCTGCTCTTCGGGCACCCCGAGTTGGGCGAGCGCGTCGAGCAGTTCGCCGAAGTCCGAGCCAGGACCGAGCGCCACGGTGCCCATGGGGGTGCGGGCGTAGGCGTGGCCGAGCAGCAGCCGGTATTGCTCATCGGGGACGGCAGCCCCCGATTCCCAGCGGGCGATACTTCGGCGGATGCTGGACGGCTGGATGGCGGCGATCCGGGTGATGCGGAGCGTGCGGGCCAGGGCGCGTAGCTGGGTCGCCAGGTCCGACCAGGACCAGCCGCGCGACAGGCGAAGGCGGCGCAGGGATTGTGCTCCGGCCTGCCGCTGGGTGTCCACAGCATCAGTACAGCATCGGGGCGTTCATACCGGCACTATCAATCGTGGTTTGTCTTGGCTGGCGGTGTAGTCGAGGGTGTGCCAGGTGCCGCCGCCGGAGGCGGCGTGGGGGAACCCGATCGTCATCTGTGACCGGTCGACCATCCAACGGTTACGCGCGTGGTAGCCGGGGGTGCGGGTCTGACCACCGAGTTCGACCAGTTCGGTCAGTCGGTCGGCCTCGCGGGCGGTTTCCACCGCACGGCGGGCGTCAGCGGGCTGGTCGGTGAGTTCGGCCGGGACAACGACCACCAGTTCGGCCTCGGTCTCGCCGGTCAGCCACAGTAGGGCGAGCGAGTCGATCCCGGACGCGCCGCCGAGGTGGAAACGCACACCCGAGTGCGCGAAGGGGCGCAGGTAGTCCTCGAATATCGCCCGGTACTCGGCCAGAGTGCGGTGGCCGGTCGAACGAGTTCCCGTGATCGTCACCGCGCGCGGCATGTCCCGCCCCCTGTCACCAGATGTCATCTGTAGCCCGCACTGGCGAGCCCGGTTCACTCGAACCCATGGCGAGGCTGACTCAGCTTGCCAGCCTCTTGCGAGAGCGCGGGCTGGCTACAGCGGTACAAGGAGCTGACTGTTGCCTGACGGTGACCACCCCGATCTCACGTGCCCTGCAGGAGGTCATCACCTGTAACTCGAGCCGCTACCTGATCGGCTGTGGGTATGAGATCGGCCGGATCGGCGACGAGCAGGCGACCGCCGACCGGCTCGCGTTCTTGATGGGCGTGCCGGACGGGGACCCACGATGACCGCGCCCGCACCGGTGATCGTCCACGCGGACAGCGGTCTGACCAGAGCGGAGACGGGTCAGCCGTCTCCAAACCCGGCCCCCGCGTACGTGGGCACTGCGTGGACGAGGTTCTCCGGTTGGGTTCCTGCTGTGCCTTCCCTCGGCCCCCCGCTTGCGGGGCTGAGACTGTGCGGCCCGGTGGCCGACAAGGGGGTGCCGCCGGGCCGCACGGCCCCCAGTGGTAGGTCCACAGTTACCCACCGCGCCGTGGGACCGCGTTCAGCACGAGGGATGCAGCCGCGTCATCCACGCGCAGGGCGGAAAGTACCAGGCCCCGCATACCCGAGCGGCCTGACTCGCCTCACCTCGACATGGCAGGTCGAGGAAGGGCGGCCGTGCAACACCTCATCTCAGGTCGAGGTGGCGGGGAGGCCGACCCACACCGGATCCCCGGCCGTCGCACACCCCTCGCATTCTCCAATAGGGAAACGTCATGACCGCATCTACCACCCCGCCCGTGGACGCCGCCAAGGCCGACCTGAAGCGAGACTTCAGGGGCTGGAACATCATTCATACCGCCCAAGGCGGTTGGTGGGCGCAACGGTGGCCGCTTCCCCCCGAGCTGTTCAACACGGAGAACCTGGTGGAAGCCCGCACCACCCAGGAGCTGCGTATGAAGCTGCGGGCGGTGACATCGTGACCAGCGATGCGACCGGCAGGTCCGGCCTCGACCATGGCAAGGCCAGCCTGGCCCGCGTCTACAACTACTACCTGCGCGGTAAGGACTGGTCGAGCCTCGACGAGGAGACCGCGCAGGCGGTCATCCGGTCGGCCCCCGACGTGCCGGAGGCCGCGCGGGAGAACTTCCGGTTCGCCGGGCGCGCTGCGGCGTGGGCCGTTGCCGAGCACCAGATCCGCCAGGTCGTAGACATCGGAGTCGGCATCGTCAACGATCTCCCGCTCCCATCGGTGGAGACCTGCGTCTTGGAGGTCGACCCGGGCGCGACGGTGCTGGCGTTCGACAACGACGAGGTCGTGCTGGCGCACGCGCGGGCGCTGCGCCGCGGCTACGGCGGGGTGCTGCGCGGCGACGTTACCGACCTCGACGGCATCTTCAAGCACCCCGATGCGGTTGGCCTCATCGACATGGCCGAGCCGCTGGTCGTGATCTTGGCGGCGGTATTGCACTTCGTGCCCGATGCGGCCGCAGTGATGGTGGGCCTTCGGGAACGCCTGGCTCCTGGCAGCGTCGTGGTGCTCTCGCACGTGACCTCGACGCAGACCAGCGAACGGCGCGTCGCTGGAATGACCAAGGCCTACGACGACAAGGCCGTCAGCCCGATCTTCTTCCGGTCGCAGGAGGAGATCCGGGCGCCGGCCGACGGCTGGGACATCGTCGCCCCACCCGGTCTGGTCGATGTCCAGCGCTGGTCGCCGGACGGCACGTACGTGGGGCCGCTGTACGACACGGTCCGCGTCCTTGGGATGGCCGCCGTGCTCCCTGGCCACCAGCAGGAGCACGTTCGTGCTCCGGGGGGTGCTCGGTGACCGGCGGCGATATGGCGTTCAACTGGCGCGCTGCCGAGCGCGACTTGACCACCTACGATCCCGACCGGCCCGCGATGGCGCGTTTGTGGGCGTTCTGGGGCGAGGGGAAGGACTACAACCCGGCGGACCGCGCTCTCGGCGAAGAGGTGACGGCGCACTTCCCGCAGATGCCTTCGCTGGCCCGGCACCGGCTGGCGTTCCGGACGCGCGTGGTGCGGGCGCTGGTCAGCGAGCGCGGCATCGACCAGGTGCTGGTCGCCGGTGTCGACATGCCGCTGGTCGACGAGGTCCACACCATCGCCCAGTCGATCAACCCGCACGCCCGTGTGGTGTACGCCGACGCCGACGAGTTGGTGATGGCCCATGCCGAGGCCTTGTTCTCCAGCGAGCTCACCGGTGCCTGCAATTTCGTGCGGGCGGGGCTGGACGATCCCCGCGCGGTGCTAGACGGCGCCGCCGAAACCCTTGACTTTGGCCGGCCGGTGGCAGTGCTGCTGATCAACAGTCTTGACGTCCTCGGCGATCCCCAGGTGTCAATCCCCTCAAAGCGTGGAGACGGTGTTATGCCACTTCGGCCCTGAGCTGGGCCGTTGATGCTCTGCGGGTTTCTGCCATCTGACGCTCGAACGTGATCGGGGCGAGCCCGTCGTTGGCGCTGTGCCTGCGGCTGGTGTTGTAGAAGTCGGCGATCCAGGTCGCGACCTTGATGCGGGCCTCGGCGCGGGTGGTGAAGCGGTGCCGGTGGACGAACTCGACCTTCAGAGTGCTGTTGAACGCCTCGGCGGCGGCGTTGTCCAGCGCGCAGCCGACCCGGCCCATCGACTGCACCACGCCCAGGGCGCGGCAGGCCGCGGCCGTGCGGGCCGCGGTGTACTCCGATCCGCGGTCGGTATGGAAGATCACCCCGTCCACGTCACCGCCTCTGGTCGCGGCCGCCATCTGCAGCGACGCCACCGCCAGGGCCGCATCGTGGTGCTCGCTCATGGCGTGGCCGAGCATCCGGCGCGAGAACAGGTCCTCGACCGTGGCCAGATACAGCGGTCCCTCGTCGGTGTCGATCTGCGTCACGTCCCCGCACCACAGCAGATCCGGCGCCACGGCGGTGAAGCTGCGGCGCACCAGGTCGGGCGCGGCCGGCCGACGTCCCGGCCGGGTCAACGACCGCCGCCGCCCCGGCGGACGCCCGGCCAGACCGAGCTCGGCCATCCGCACGGCAACGGTGTTGACCGAGACCCTCCAGCCCTCCTCCCGCAGATCATCGGTGATCCGCGGGCTGCCGTAGGTGCCGCCCGAGGCGGTGAACAGCCGCTTGATCGCCTCGTCCAGCCGGGCCCGCCGCTGCTCGCGCGCGGTCGGGGCGCGGTTGATGTGCTTGTAGAACCAGGACTGCGAGACCTCAAGGGCCCGGCAGGCGATCGCGTGCGGGATGCCGTGCTCGGTCCTGCAGGACGCGATGAACTCCGCGACGATCACCGGTTCATCGAGTCCTTCACCCACAGGACCACTGATCGCTTGAGCACCTCACGCTCCATCTCAAGCTCAGCGCGTTCCTTGGCCCACTCGGCCTTCTGCCGGCGCAGCCGAGCCAGCTCCTCACGCTCGGACCCGCGCAACGCCTCGCCCGCGGCCTCCCGCTCACGGTCGACCTTCATCCAGTTGTGCAGCGTGTAGGGGTTGATCCCCAGATCCCGCGCGACCTGCGCGACGGGCTTGCCGGTCTCCTTGACGATCCGCACCGCTCCCTCACGGAACTCCGGATCGAACCGGCGTCTCTTGTCTCCCACGACCCAACCATCTCTCTGGTTCAGGTCTCCACGCTACGAGGGGAGGCACAAGACCTTGCCAGACGACCGGTTCGCGCTCTCCTACGAGCTGATCTTCCTGCTGGTCAAATCGGACCGATACCACTTCGACCGTGACACCTTCCGTCACCTCCTGGACCGCCCGTCCGCCGAACACGACCACAATGCGGCCGCCGAACAGGACCGCAAGGGGTTAGCGCGTCACTCCGGCCGGCAGCACAACCGGCGGCATGCTGACCAGGACGGGAGCGGCATGAGTTGCAGAGGAAGCAGCAATTGCCGCGACCGACGCCGTGCGGCACGACAGCCGCTGAAGCGGCAAGAACCTGAAACGTTGCCGCTCGAACCTATAGGCGACGTCTGGTCGCTGCCGGCACGACCGCAACGGCACACCCTGCCGATAGAGGTGCCGCTCGCCTGCATTGCCGCCGGATGCCGCCCGGGCGGTACCGTCCTGGACATGTTCGCGGCAGACGGCACCACTGGGATCGCCGCCCGGCAACTCGGCCGCTCCTTCACCGGCATGGAGCAGAGGCAGGAGCTAAGCCGCGCCGCCAAACGCCGACTCCGGGAAGCCGACGGCCGCGAACATGATGAGACCCAGTGACCCGCCGAGCACAGAAACCTAACCTTTCGGCTAGGTGTCCTGAGTTGAACAGCCAATATGCTGCCCAGTCGCAGGACGTTCCCAGCGTTGACCAAGATCATGCGCCTTCCATCTCGACGCGCATTGAGTTTGTCGCTGTAGGCGGCAGCGAGGGTGAGGCGCTGGAAGCCACTCAGCTCGCAGTCATCCGAGAGATTCTTCAATGGCTACATCGGCACGCCGATCCCAAGAGGTAGACGGTCAAAACCGAGAACGCGGCACTGGAGACGTGGTGCTGCCCTGGCTCGGTACGGACGATGAGGCTAACCCGCTTGACGGCGCGTCCCAGGCCGGACTGTCCGTGCCCGTCGCATGGCTGGGCCGCACGTCCACCGATGACCAGCAGGATCCATCACTGTCGCTGCCGCGGCAGCTACGCAAGTCCCGGGAGGCGTTGCCCAGCGGGTACGTCATCGTCGCGCACTTCTATGACGTGGAGTCCGGCCGCAAGAATCTCAACGAACGCGGCTATGGTCGTGCCCACGAGCAGTTCGCCATCGCGATTCCCCGCGACGGCGGAATTCAGGACCTACTGGCAGAGGCGGCACGGCCGGACCGGCGGTTCGTGGCGGTTATCTGCGAAGGAATCGATCGCGTAGCCCGCCGTACCTACTTCGGCACCAAAATCGAATATGAGCTCGAACAGCAAGGCGTTCCCCTGCTGGCTGCAAACGAACCCATACTTCCTGATTCTGGAAAAGGGCGGCGGTCTCGGAAGCGTGCAGCTCCTATTCTTACAAGGCGGATCAACCAAGCCATTGCTGAATGGTACGTGCTGCAGATGCTCGAACTGTCATGGGACGGTTTTTGTGAGCACACCGAGCAAGGCTGGAACATCGGACGACCACCCTATGGATACATGGCCGACAAGTGTCCCCACCCAGTACCGGCCAGACGCTCGGAAGGCAAGACCAAGACACGGCTGATCCCCGATCCAGCCAAAGGCCCCACCGTCACAACGATCTTCCAACTACGGGCATTGCAGCGCCTGGGATACGACGACATCGCCGACCGGCTGAACACCGACGTCAGCAGCCATCCGCCTCCCGAGCCGGTCGATCCCCGTCGTGCAGTTGGGCGCTGGACCGGCTCGGCCGTCCGCGGCGTCCTCACCAACCCCAAGTACACCGGCTACATGGTCTGGAACCGCCGCGCCAGCAAGAAGGGCGGACGCCACAACCCGGCAACCGAGTGGATCTGGTCACCTCGCCCTACCCACGAGCCGCTGGTCACCAAGGACCTTTTCGAAGCCGCCTCTCCCGTGGCGAAACACCGTCAGGGCTCGCGCCCCACCAACGCCGCCAGCACACACCCCCAGACCAAGCGCTCCTACAGGCTTCGCTCGTATGTCTCCTGCGACCTGTGCGAACGAAGGATGTTCGGCAAGACCCGCCACGGCATCGCCTACTTCGCCTGCCAACCCGAACGGCAGCATCACAAGGATCGCGCCGACTGGTACAGCGAGCACCCCAAAAGCCTCTGGGTCCGCGAGGACGTCCTGCTAGACGGCGTCCGCCACTTCTTCGCCGAGCGGATCTTCGGACCCCGCCGGCATACGCACCTACGCGACCAACTCCGACGCTCAGCCGCGGCACGCGCGGATTCTGTCGCCAACAAGCGTGGCAAGCAGCTCAAGCGGGAACTCGCCGACCTCCAGCGCCGGCAAGACAACCTGATCACGCAACTGGAGACCTTCGAGTCCACCGGCGACGCCGACGCTGACCGCGACTACCGCCAGTCAGTCCAACGGCGCTTCGCGGAGCTGACGACCTCCCGGCGTACCAAGCAAGCTGAGCTCGACCAACTCAACGCTGATACGCCTCCGGGCGGCAACGATGCAGAGCTCCTCGATCTCATCCCGCATTTGCCGCTCAACCTGTCCGAGCTGCCTGAGGATCTAGAGCGAAGGCTCTTCGATGCCTTCCAGCTACAGATCCGCTACAACCGGACCCGCCACGAGGCCACATTCCGAGTGACGGTGCGAGAAGATACGGTGAAGATGCTCACCAGAGCCACCGAGACCGTCACTGAGCGAGGATCTGACATGCAGAGGGACGACGACCAACAAGACGGCCGGTCGTTCCCATCTTCTAGGTGCCCCCTGCAGGATTCGAACCTGCGCACACGGCTCCGGAGGCCCTGAGCGTAAACCGGCTTGAGCTGGGAAGATGGGGAGTCCGAGGGCTTCTTGTTACCCGCTCAGTACCCGGCCCCGATGAGGCTTTTGGGGCGGGGTCCAGTACGGCGTCCATCCGCTCGAACCAGACGTCTTCGAAGCCTGCGACGACCTTGGCGTAGACCTTCTGTAGAACCTCAAGGCTATGGCCGGCCCACTCGGCCACTTGAGGCGCAGGAACCCCAGCGTAGAGCCTCATGGAAACCCCACCGTGGCGGAGATCGTAGGGCCGTTTCATAAGGGGTGAGTCGATCCCCGCGGAGGTCAGCGCTGTCTCGCGGGCTCGTTGCCAGACCCGCCAGTAGGTCGATGGTTGTATGGCGTTGCCGTTGACGCTGCGAAACAAGCGTCCGTCCGGACCCACGCCGAACACCGTAATGTGCTCCCTCAGGATTGAGACGAGTTCGGGCGGGATTGGAACGGGGCGTACAGCCTTCCTGTTCCTCCCTTTGAGGCCACGCTCCTCGTGTACGTCGCCGTTGTCCGTCCAGGCCTTGCCGGTGGCGGGATCGGATGACGATAGGAGGAGTCGGCCCCATCCGCTAGACGGGAGGATGCAGTCGCGCTTACGGAGACCGGTCGCCTCGGATGGGCGGAGCATGCCGAAGTAAAGGCATGCGAAGAATGCGACGAATCGTGGCCCTTGAGTTCGTCCAACCTGGCTCACCGCGATAAGCATTGAGCGCATCTGTTCGGGGCTTCCTACAACTCTAGGGTCAACCTCCTCTTCTTCGCTGTCCCGGGTGGGCGGTTCCCATTGAAGGCTAGGATCATGAAGTGGGTTGCTGGCCAGTCGCTTCTTGCTGACTGCATACTTCAGGACGTTGGAGAGGACGCGACGTCGTCGACTGAAGTAGGCCGGAGCCGAAGGCTTGCCGTCGAGATTGGTAGCGCAGGCATCGAGCAATGTTTGTATAACGCTATGTTCGGCGAACTCTGACATCGAAGGCGTCTTCTTGGCGACCCAGGCCAGGGACGAGGCGATTTGACTTGGCTGTGGATCGTCGCGATGTTTGGGATTGAAGGCCCAGTTTCGAAGGGCTTTCCTCAGGACTTCTGAGTCTGGCTCGCCGCGCTTACCGGCCACTAGGGCAGTGGTCGCCGTGACTAGTGTTTCCACCATTGAGACTCGGTGGTGGGCGGATGCGGCGGACCATTTCTTGTCGATGTATTCGACGGCATGGGTGAACCATGAGACATTGGCGATCTCGCGGAGCTTGCTTTCGGGCCAGCCAGACTCGATGTCAAAGCCTTCTCCTCGACGAGTTGCCTGGATGAGGGCAGACCTCTCGCTGTCAGCAAGCGCCACGGTCTGGTACCAACGCGAGTGCCGTTTGCTCGCGACCTTCCAACGAACACCGTATGGGTGCTTCCTGTCCTTTCGATAGTTGATCTCGTAGATTGTTACGTCGTGGCTCATCCTCATCGAGCGTCGACCTCCTGCAAGGAGTCGAGCCAGGACTCGTAGTCTGAGCGCCGGATCCGCAGCTTGCCGTTGGGGAGACGCTTGCAGGTGGGAGTGCGGCCAAGGGCTCGCCACTGCTGCCATGTACGGCGTGGGATGTCAAGATCGTCGAGGATATACTCGACTGTTAGCCATTTCCGCTCGTGGCGTGACATCGTAGGAGGTGCTCCTTCGAGGGGCAGGCGGTCCCGGCGTCGTTCTTGGAGGTTCGCGCCGGGGCCGCGTTGATGGGTGATGGGCTCTGATACGGATAGAGAGACCTTGGATACGCAGCGTGCGGAGTAGGTTCGTTCTCTAGTTGACCCTCTTCGAGGTGGAGGCTTGCCCCATACTCGCAGCCGAGGATCGCTTTCCTCCGTCCTTTCTTAGAAGTCAACGCTGGGACGACGTGGTCGACGGATCCGTATGCCGGGCAGTGCCGGCGAGCTCTCGGGCACGCACTGTGACGTCACGATTCAGATGGGTGTGCGGTCGCAGGCTTGCGCGAGCGCCTCTTATGGGCGTCGATGCCAGGTTCAGTGGCGAGACTTTGTTGAGCACTCCGGGTGTCGACTCCTGAAGAGCTGCATCCGTCCACAGAACGGGATCGTCGGCTAGGACCTGTGCCTGTAGCTGGTCCATGCCTGTTCCAGGGCCTGCCTGGAACTCATCCTCAAACAGGGTCCGTACCGCCTCGTCGGCCCGCAGAGCGTCTCCCTTGTAGCCGGCGCGGTACAGGGCGATGATGTGCAGCCGCCAGAGGCGTGTGTTGGTCGGATGCGCGCGGATCGACTGAAGGATCTCGTCTGCGAGGCTCGCCGTATGGCGCCCGAGGCGTAGCTGGGTCTCGGCGTAGGCTTCGGCCACCTCCCGCCGGTGGGCCAGCAATCGGTCGCGGATCTGGAGCATGAGGCGGGTTCGAGGGAAGTCCGGCAGGGCTCGGGCGGACGAGGTCGTGGTTGGCCACAGGGAGGCGGCCTGGGCGTAGTGGCGTGCGGATTCTTCGAGTCTTCCGTTGGCCCTTGACCGTTCGGCTTTGCCGACTGCCAGTAGGAAGCAAGCGACGTCGATGTCACTGTCTTGACACAAGAGACTGTATCGCCGTGGCCCTTTGCCTGGTGGTGATGTGATGAGCCGACCTGGTGGAAGCACCCGGCGAGCGTTGTAGATCAAGCTGGTCAATGCTGATGTTTGGTCACTGCACTCTTTTGGTCTCCAGATCAGGGGCTTCAACTCGGACGCGGAGAAGCCCTGATCTCCCAGGGCGAGGACGCAGACCAGGTTACGGATTCGATGCTGAGGACTCGAATTCTCGCTGAAGACGTTTTGTCCGTCATCGCGCAGGACGGCCAGGTCCCCTTGCAACATCCTGATTTCCATTTCTCCACTTCCTCACCCGTGGGCTTCTGTATGGGCTTGTCATTTCGCGAGTCACCATATGAGGGGCGGGATATCGGTTGGTGATCAATCGGTTACCGATTGGTTGGCGGGTGATCGTCATGCTGTGGCTGGGGCGCCCGACCAGGGCGGATCACCCTTGAGCTTGGCCGGATCCGGACATCATCAGGTCTTGTGCGCGGCGGTGATCTGTACCTGAAGCCGGCACCTCCGCTCGTCCCCACGCCTGGGCCGGAGGCATCCAACACGTCTACCGGGATCCGACGCGGGAGCCCTGTAAGCATGCTGACATGCTGCGGTAACAGCGCGGGAGCGCGCAGATGCGCAGCGGAATGTCGTGCAATCGCCGACGGGGTCTGGTCAAAACCATCTCGGGACAGCGATCCTCGAACAAGACATGACCACCAATTGGAAAGCGGGTGCTGGCCAGTGCCGGTGGAGCTCGATCCCTACAGCGAAGCGTTCCGTGTGGACCCGTATCCGACCTATGCCAGGTTGCAGCGGGAGGCACCGGTTTACCGCAACGTCGAGCTCGATTTCTGGGCGCTTACCCGGCACCGGGACGTGGCGGCAGCGCTGCGCGACCCGACGCGGTTCTCCAGCAACAACGGGCCGCTGCTGGATCCGTCGATATGGGGTCCGAACGCGCACAAGGTCTTGTCGTTCGTGGCGATGGACGCGCCCCGGCACACCGTGATGCGGGCGCTTGCGGCGCCGGTTTTCGGTCCTGCCCAGGTGGCCGCCCTGGAACCGGAGATCGTGCGGATCACCCGGTCGCACCTGGAGCCCGCGCTGGAGCGCGGCAGCTTCGACTTTGTCGCCGACCTGGCCGCTAACGTTCCGATGGACGTGATCTCCGAACTGATCGGTGTTCCGCCCGCAGAGCGCCGAACGGTACGCCACATGGCGAACCAGGCCGCCGATCGACCGCCGGGCTCCCGCGACGTGCCCCCCGACGGGGCTGCAGCATTAGCGAAGCTGGTGGAGTACCTGCTCGGCCTGATCGCTGAACGGCGGCGTCGGCCGCGAGAGGATCTGACTTCGGCGTTGGTCACCGCCCGGACCGAGGGGAGGCCTCTTACCGACCAGGAGATCATCGCTTGCTTGGTGCTGCTGGTGGCCGCCGGCAACGAGACCACCACCCGGCTGATCGCGGCTGCCTGGTACTGGGCCTGGCGCAACCCCGACCAGCGGAAAATCGCCTTCTCCGGCGGGATCGAGGACTGGATCGCCGAGACGTTGCGCTACGACAGCCCTGTGCAGTACGTGCTGCGGACAACGACACAGGAGGTGGAGGTTTCCGGAACGGGACTGCCCCGCGGGGCGCGGATACTGCTGCTGCAGGCCGCCGCCAACCGCGACCCAGAGGTGTTCACCGACCCGGGCCGCTACGACCTTGGCCGCGATACCCGCCGCACCATCGCCTTCGGGCTCGGCCCGCACTTCTGCCTGGGAGCGCCGCTGGCCCGGTTGGAGGCCAAGGTCGTGCTCGGCGAGCTAGCGACCCGGGTCGGTCACTACGACATCGACGCCGACAGGGCCCGGCCGGCGTACGCCGGGACGGCCCGCGGTTTCGCCAGCTTGCCAACGATGGTCAAGCCCCGATGAGGGCCGTCGCCTCTTTGCGTGCGACACCGACCCACCAGGTGCCCAGGCCAGGCTCGACTTTGTCGGTGGCCAGGTCGGGACGCCAGTCAGGGGCGTCGACCAGCCGTCCAGGCTCCATCAGGGTCAGCCCGTCAAAGTAGCGAGCGATCGTGGCGTTGTCCCGCGGGTTGATGCCGCCTCGGCCCCACGCACCTCCGGGGGTGGTGAGGTGCTGCACGAAGTTTTCGGGGGGCGTGCAGTGGGAGATGACGAGGTAGCCGCCGGGCGGCAAGGCATGGGCGTATGCCTGTGCGATCGCATGCGGGTCGTCTTGGTCGGAGACGAAATGCAGGACGGCGGCCAGCAGAATCGCGGTCGGCTGGCTGAGGTCGATGAGCTGCCGCGTCGCCGCGTGCTCCAGAATCTCCTGGGGGTGGCGGACGTCGGCCTGGATCAGGTCGACGCCCTCGTCAGTCGTCAGGAGTGCACGGCCGTAGGCGCACACGATGGGGTCGTTGTCGATGTACAGGACGCGGGCATCGGGAATGGTCTGGCGCGCGACCTGGTGAATGTTCTCCAGAGTCGGCAGTCCGGTCCCAACGTCGATGAATTGGCGGATCCCTGCTTGAGCCAGGTAGCGCACGGCTCGTATGACAAAGGCGCGATTCACCCGAGCCACTTGCGCCGCAGGAGGATAGCTCTTGACCATCGTCGCGGCCGCCTCCCGGTCGACGGCGAAGTTGTCCTTGCCGCCAAGCAGGCAGTCATAGACGCGAGCCGGGCTCGGCATGGTGATGTCGATTCCGTCGCCGACCAGGCGGTGCGCTTCGGAAGCGAGCCAGACCGGGCGAGGGCTCCAAGCGGCATCATGCTGGTTGGCGGTGATCTGCGCGGCGATGCTCTCCAGCCAGCCTCCCGGCTTGGCGTGCGGTTCAAGCAACGCGATCGCATCACGGTAGGCGCGCAGCGCCTCGCCCTTGCGGCCCGCACCGTTGAGGGCCAGCATGAGCAGCCCGCGCAGGTGCTCGTTGTAGGGATCTTCCATCAGCCATCGGGTGGCCGAGCTGATCACCTCTCGGAAGTTGTGGATTTGAAGCAGAGCTTCGGCCAGTTCCTCTCGCGCGTCCTGCAATCCGCCGAGCAGGTTTTGCCGGTGCGGTTTCATGCCCATGGTTTGCGGCAGGTCCCCAAGTGGCGGGGTTCCCCACAGTCCTAGTGCTTGCCAGTACAACTCCACAGCGTTCCGCGGTGCGGAGTCGCGGGCAACTCGGGCTTCATCGGTCAACTGCTGGAACTCAACGAGGTCGAGGTAGTCGCTGTCGTCCAAGTGGAGGCTGTAGCCGCCCGCCTCGGTACGGAGTCGATCTCCAGGCAGCACTTGGCGCGTGTTGTAGACGGCTTGCTTGAGGCTCTTAGCCGGGTCACCGCCACTCGGATCCCAGAGGCGCTCGACGAGCGCGGCACTCGACACCACAGAACCGGGCTCGATCGCCAGAACGCAGAGCAGCTCCCGAACCTGTCCACGGGAGATGTCGATCGGTGCGCCGGTGTCGTCCTTAGCCGTCAGCCGATGCCCGAGGACTCGCAGCTCCACTCTTCTTCCCCCTTCTCCGGGTTCGTGATCATGGACGCTACTGACTGAGGCCGGATCCGGCCATCTGGGTCGTGGCCGGATCCGGACACGTGGGCCTCCTTCAGTCAGAGGCCGGACGCTGATGAGCCTGATGACCGATTGATGACCTGCGCCCACTATCGTCCCGCATGACCCCGCGCAAACAACCCTGTTAACCGACCAGAAAGAAGCGTGACCTTGTACATTCGGGTGCTCAGCGGTGGGGTCGAAGTGCAAACGGACAACCGAGAGCGCGTTCCGCTCCAACCGCTCGCAGCTGCTGCACTGGGACTCCTGGTCGCGGTAGGAGGCCGCAGCGGTATCTCACGGCAGCACATGAAAGACATGCTGTGGGGCCTCGATGACGACTTCGACCGAAACGCTTCGCTCAAGGTCACGATGAGCAAACTGCGGAAGGTCCTAGGCGGTGACCGAGTTATATACGCCCACGACCGCTACCGCTTCATCGGCCATGAGCGGGATTATGTCGATCTGAGGGTCTCCCGCCTTCTTACAGCAAGGGCCGACCACCTGCGTTTTGATGACCCGGCAAGGGCGGCCGGATTGTATGAGCAGGCCCTGGACCTGTGGGTGGACTCACCCATGACGGGACTGCCCTACAGTCCTGCCGCCGCTGGGTACTTGAATGCGCTGAGGAACGAGCAGCAGGTCATCGTGGAGTCGATGGTCGAAACCATGTTGTCGGCAGGCCGACATCGCGAAGCCGCGGCCAAGACCCCGGTGCTTGTCGCGGCAGATCCGCTCAATGAGCATCTGCGGTCCCTGAGAATGGTGGCGTTGGCTCGCTCTGGCCAGAAGGCTCTTGCGTTGCTGGAGTACGAGAGCGCCGAGGCCGCAGTGATGGCAGGAGCGGGGGCAAAGCCAGGGCTTGCTCTGCGAACGCTCAGGAGAAAAATCATCAACGATGACCCGTCTCTGGAATGGACAAGGTCGATGTAGGCCATAAACGATACGGTAGGGCCGCTTTTTGAAGCCCAACTGGCGCGTATTCGCCAGATGGCGAGGGCTGCCAGCGGCCCACGCCCAAGACCTCGGTCCACCGGCACCACGGAAATGATCTTTCCGTGGTGCCGGTGCGAGACTTGGCCGCTGTCCGGGCACTCACCGACACCCTGGTCGAACCCGGCGGAGGCGACGCCGCATCCGCCGAGCCCATCGCCGAGCCCGCCGACGCTCAGCCGGCGTGCCGGTCCCCACACGACCGGTCTGGCAGCATGGCGGATCGCGTGCGCTCACCGCGATGCTGGCGCACGCAGCGGACCGGATTGCTTTGCACTACCGCCTCCGGGTCGTCCCGTCTGCCCACACCGCCGGTGGGCGCTGGCCCGTGTCGACGCGCCTGCTTCCCGCCCCTGGCGGTCGTCGGACAACCGCTCGGCACAGGCCGACGAGACGGGCGCGGACCCCGGCGCACCGTGTCGTGGCGGGGTTTGCTCCCTGGCCACCGCGACGAGGCCGAGCTGCTGGCCGGGCTGCTCTCCCCGCACCAGCAACACGACGTCCGGCACGGCTTCGACTCGCGCGGGCGCCTGGTGCTGTGGAGTGTCGCTGCGCAGGCTTCGGCGTGGCCTGTCGGCTCCTGCTCACCGCGGATCCTCGACCGGCCCGCAGCCGATCCGCCGCAACAGGCGCTTGGAAGACGGACGCGTGGACTCGCGCCGCTCGCCGCCCCCCGAAGCCCAACGACCCCCCGGGTACCGGTCCGGACGGTACCGGCTCCGGCGGCGTTGCCGCAGGCTGGTGGAGGGCTCGGCAGCCATTCGTGCACGACTTGGACCGTCATCGCCTTCTTGGCAGTGCCCTCCGCATGGACCCCGGCCAGCGGGTCGTTGTCGATGTACCGTTTCCACACGGCCAGCGCGGCCTACTGCACTGCGTCGTGGGCCGATGCCGGCTCTCAGAGGCAGCCCAAAGAAGGCGCCGGACAGGCAAACCAGTCGGCGGGCCCGGACCAGCGCGGGTAACGTCGGAAGATGCTCTCGGTCCCTTCGACGTTGTTGCGTTCCTCGTTCATAGCCGCCATGTGCGAGTTCGAGGAACTCGTCGGGACGGCGGACGCCAACGGCCTGTCGGCGGCGGATCTGTCCTGGCCAGACCGTTTCGAGACCTACGTCCGTCGCCTGGCCGAAGGCAGCCTGCCCTGGCAACGCACCCACGCCGGAGCCCGTGTTCGCTGCTGGTGGTGGGTGAACGACGGGGAGTTCATTGGAAGGATCTCACTGCGCCCCGACCTGACACCGGGCGTGCCACACGCCAACCACATCGGGTACGCCGTGCGTCCCAGCCATCGCGGCCGGGGACACGCCAGCGCCATGCTGGCCGCTGTCTTGCCTGAGGCGTTCAGGCTCGGCATCGATCCAGTGATCCTGGTCTGCACGGAGACGAACACGGCCTCCCGCAAGGTCATCGGGCGCAACGGCGGTCACCTGAGCGTGATCGTCGACGGCCACTGCCACTACCGCATCCAGCGGTAGGGCTGGTCACCATCTCACGTCGCCAAGTTGCCGGCGATTCGGGTGCGAGCCATCGGTGCCGCGTCGCCTTTGGTGCGCTGGTGGATGTGAAGGCTGGGGGCAGTCGGCGGAGCGGGGCGCACTGATCGGGTGGGGTAGTCGCCAGCGCTCGCGGTCGGCCACCTGTCGGCGGCGTCGACCAGGAAGTTGCCTTAGGCAAATCCGCTGCAAGTCGCCATGATGGTCGCCCCGCAGGTCGTCGTCGAGACGCCGGGGTGCTGGTGCATTAGGTCAGGGGCTTGGCGGCCAGCCCATCTCGGTGAAGAGCCGACCGGAACGGACGCCCTCGATGGCGGTGCGGGTGTAGGGCACGATCCGGGCGGGGAGCCGGTGCGGCCGACTGGTTATGGAAACCGCCCGTCGGCTTGGCTCCCCGGGCGATTGGATGCCGGTATGGTGACCGCGGATGAGTGGTACAGCTCGGGCATGTTCTGGACCGGGCCGGCGCGGCGGCGACGTTGGTAGCCGGGATCGCGACGGTGGCGGTTACTTACCTGACCCGGTTCGCCTGGCAGCGACTGGCTTTTGGTACGCGCCACTGCGCGGCTGCTGACCGCGCCTTCCGGGGTGCGCGATGACCTTGAGCTGCACCATCGCTGCTAGTCAATCTGTGGCCTGGACCGCCAGGTCGAGTCGCTCGATGAAGTCACGGCACGCCGAGGTGGCCGCAGCGAGGCTGGCGTCGGACAGCACGATTGTCGTGCCTTCGACGGCAATGCCGGCCGCCGCGAGCTTGGACTTGACGCTTTGGACGTTCCTCAGCTGACGTTTTGTCAGCTTCCCCAACCCGTGGGCGACGGCGTTGCGTGCCTCGGCCAGCCGTTCAACCGCCTTCCAATCCTCCTCGACCCCAAGCCACTCCTTGTAAGACCGCTTCTGCTCTTGCCAGGTGCTCGTGCCGCGGATGACGGCGTCGTCGGCCACCTTGGCGGCAGCAGCCCGCTGCGCGCTTGCAACAGCACGCTCGATCTCACGAGACAACAAATCTGACGCGAACGCTTCGGTGATCGACAGCAACCTGACCAGCGTGGCTTGGCGTTGGTCCTGGACGGGATCTCCGTCCGGTGAGACCCGTAGTCGCGTCAGCGGCCGCGCTCTCATGGCCGCGACCGTGGTGCGGTGCGCACCCAAAGTGCGAAACAACAGAGCCGTCGCTGCCTCTGCCTCGTTTGATGGTACCTGCGGGGCCGGGACCGTCATTGCGCCGCGGCGGCGAGCAGCAGCCGGTCCAGCTCGTCGTCAGCTGTATCTTCGGCTTGTTCGTAGTCAAGACCGACCAAACCCCAGAACGCCAGGCGCCGCCATTGCGGGCCGACTCGTTCGACAGCAGATGCCACCAGTGCAGGATCGCCTCGCCCAATTCTCCCCAGGGCAGCCGCGGCGGTGGCTGCGAGACCATCGTGGCTGTCGGTGGTGCACCGCGCGAGCCAGTCTTCGTACTCGTGACTGCGGCGTGAGCGGCGTACGTTGCCGGCCGCATGCGCAATCCACATCCCCTGCCACGTGCTGAGGGCGCCGCCACCAGTGACATCGTCGAGCACGCTGCGAAGGTTGGCACGCGCGCGCTGGCCGATCTGCCCATATGCCGATACGTACGCAGCAATCTGTGGAGTGAGGGCGGGCTCGGAACGGAGCAGTTCAGAAAGCCATTGCAATGGACTGGGGTCACCGGAGGCGCCGAGCATCGGCAAGGCGCGGCCGAGCAGAGCCTGTGCGGTCGCGGCGTTTTGGCCCCCTTGTATCTCCTCAGATTCGTTCTCCCAGAGATCCCAGGCTCGCTGTGCTGCCCTGCGACGCGCGGGATCGATTTCTGCAGGACCTTCATCGTCTTCTGGGCCTAGTGCCTGTTCGTTCTCCTCGAGGATGGTGCCCGGCGACGTGATGCCGAGCGACAGCGGGGCAGCAAGTTCGCCATCAGTGTCGCCGTACCCGGAGTCCAGAGCTGCCAGGCTGGCGGCCGTGTCCGCTGCCTGGTCGTCAGCGAACAGACGCTGCTCGGCTTCGGAGAACGCCGTCAGGGAGTGGCGGTAGTTCCTTGCGCCATAGGTGAAGGTCTTGTGGTCATTGAGCACCAGGCCGAGGGTGCGTACCTCCACCGCGCACCTATCAAGGGCGGCGCGAGCATCGCCGAGCGACGCGGAGGCGATCCGGAAATCGTCGGAGTAGGTGAAGACGGTGTAGCCGTGGCGCAGCATGCGGCGACGTACTGGGTCGATGTAGGTGTCGCCGAGGATGTCACTTGCGGAATGCACTTGTGGCAACCCGACGCGGCGGCCGAGGACCGATGCCAGCAGGTCGGCCAGCACGTCGACGGCGAGTTCCTCGCCGGTCTGGGCGATCAGCTCTGCGCAGAGCAAGTCGTGGTCGACGAACTCGTAGTAGGAGGCCACGTCGGTCAGGCTGACGTACTCGGTGTCCGGAACCTCAAGTGGCGCGGTGCGGAATTGATCGATGGGGACCCGGCGGCGCAGCCGTTCTGGCAATGCATCGCTGATGAGCCCGACGAGGCCCCTGTACAGCACCCGGTCCTCAAGAGTCATGACGTGCAGCGGCCGAACCCCTCGCCGCAACTTGTCCGCGAACACGAGACTGGCCTTGTCTCCGGATGGGCCGCGGCGCAGCTGGGGACGCAGCCAAGCTTCCACCGCAGACGACTCTGCGGCGAGGGCCGCGTCATCCCAGCGCCGGGGCAGCATCCGGTTGCGAGACTTCAGCTCGAGCGCAACGGCATCCGAGATGTCAACGCGACGCAGGAGGGCACGGTCAACTGCCACATTCGCCCCTATCGGGATCTGTTGATGGGAACCCACCGGAGCCTAGACATAGCACAGATCAACAGGACTCTTGTTCGGGTTCCGCGCGCTTCGGAAACACCATTCCGTGTGGGAGCACTCACCCACGGCGAGCACGAAGACCCGCCCAAGAAAATGATCTTTCGCTGCCGGTGCAAAGGTGACTTCCGCGTCGTCCGTAAGGTCGGGCAGCGGACGGAGGCGGTCGATCCCCGAACAATCCGCGGGCGCCAGCGGTTCTGGCTGAGGCCTTCAACGAGGGGCGGATCCATCTGGGGTCTTCCTGATTGACGGACATGCTCGCGCATCGCACGAGGGGGCAGGTGAGCGTGCGGGTCACGAGGGAATCGCGGTGCCGTCGAGTTGGCGGCAAGGCTCGCAGAGCTGGCGAATGCGGTCGACCGGGCGAGTCTGGCATGTCGTGCACACCTCGTGTCCGCAGTGATGGCAGTGCGTCGTGAGGATGCCGGGCAGGTCGAGCTGGAGTTCGGGGTTGGCGTGTCGGAGTGCGAGCGCTGTGGACTCGCAGGCGCCGAGCGAGCACCTGCCCTGGTCGGCGGGGCGTTGGCTGGGAGGGTTTAGTGCGCAGGGTGGGATGGTCTCGTTGAGCGGGTGCTGTTCACCGCATTTGGGGCACGGCGGTCCGGTGTGCACTGGCGGTTTGCGGCGGATCGGGAAGTCATGGCTGTCGCTTGGGCAGATGTATCCGTCGGGCGCGTGGGTGGGCCAGAGCCGGTAGGCGCAGTTGTAGCAGTTGGTGTGCAGGTGCCAGTCGGCGGTGGTGGCGGTCACGGCGGCGTGGTCGGGGATGTCGTGACCGCACATGGTGCGTACGCCGTCTAGGCTCACGTGGACCTTGAGTGGTGCGCGCTGCCCGGTCTCGACGTAGCGGCTGTTGATGCGGCGGCGAACGGGCTTGGTCCAGGTGACGATCGTCATGACGGGCCGCTCAGTGGCGGCGACATCGGCCGCCTCTGGGGACGTGGCGGGCTCAGAGACCGGCTCGGTGACCGGCTGAGAGATTAGGCCGTGTCCGGTAGATCTTGGGTGAGGTCGCGGAGCCAGATCTTGATGGAGGCGACGTCGATGGTGCCGTCGTAGACGAAGGCTCTCTTGTCGTAGCGGGTTGCGACCGCCCGGAACTGCTTGAGCTTGCTGATGCAGCGCTCGACGACGTTGCGGTCCTTGTAGGCCTGCGAGTCGAACGCGACGGGCCGGCCGCCCGCCGCGCCTCGGCGCTTACGCCATTTCTGCTGGTCAGACTTCTCCGGGATGACGGCCTTAATGCCGCGGCGGCGCAGGTGTCGGCGGATCGCCCGGCTGGAGTAGGCCTTATCGGCCAGCACCCGGCCGGGCCGGACCCGATCGCGGCCGATGCCGCAGCGTTTGATCCGGACCTGGCCCAGCACTCTCAGCAACATCGTGCCGTCGAATCGCTGGCCCGGTGAGGTCAGCCGGGCGATCGGCCGGCACCTCCGGTCAGCAGCCAAGTGGATCTTGGTGGTGAGCCCACCACGGGACCGGCCCAGCGCCTCGCGGCCGTCGGATTCGTCCCTTCTCAGGTCCCCTTTTTGCGGAGCCGACGCGGTCGGCGATGCCGGGCTCCGGCCGCGTGCTGGTGCGCACGCACCGCGGTGGAGTCGATCCCGACCGTCCACTCATCGCCCTCGGCCAGGTCGGCCCCGATCCGTAGCTCGTCCAGGATCTGGCGCCACGTTCCGTCCGCCGACCAGCGGCGATGCCGCTCGTAACAGGTCTTCCACGGCCCGAACCGCTCCGGCAGGTCCCGCCACGGCACCCCCGTCCGAACCCGGTACACGATGCCGGACACCACCCGCCGGTGATCGGCCCACTGACCACCACGACCACCACAAGACGGCAGGAGCGGCGCAAGCCGCTCCCACTCCGCATCAGTCAGCTCGAACCGCCGCGTCACCGACCAACAACTACCGAACCGATAGATCAAGATCTATCGGACACGCCCTAGTGGGCGAGCCGCGTGCATGTCGTAGAGCTCGGTGCGCCAGCGGTCACCGGCGAAGGTCTGGACCCACCATCCGGCCGGGGCGGAGGCGTCGCAGGGACGAAGTCCTGCGGCATGCAGTTGGCCGGCGGTCTTGAGGTGGCTGGGCACGTCGTCCTGGTAGGTGGGCGGTTCATGGGGATCGGTCACCGTGGTCACACCTTCTTCGGGCCGGTCATTGAGCGGGGAGCTGGCGGCTTGCGGCGCGCAGTTCGCACGGGTCGGGGATGTGGCTGTCGAGCGTGCCGGGGCTGGCGCCGAGCAGCTTGGCGATCGAGTGACGGGGTGCTCGGGGTTGGGCAGCATGTCGCGGGCCGCGCGCAGCAGGTCGTCGTTGACGACGGTGGGGCGGCCGCTGATGCGGCCGCGGGCGCGGGCGGCGTCGAGTGCTGGCGCGATCCCTCGTCCGACTGGTCTGCTCGCATGGTCCGTTCGGGACGTCGACTCTGGTCTGGTTTGCGGGGTCAGGATGCGTCGTCACCGGCGGGGTAGGGGCGTCCGTCGCGGGCGGCCTCCATCTGCGGGCGGGTCAGGATGGTGCCTTTGGGCCAGTCGGTCTCGGTGAGCTTCTCTAGGCCGGGCGCGGCGCCGTTGACACCGTCGGCGGGGATGCAGTTGACATCGGCCAGGAGCCGGTCGATCAGCAGCGCGAGGCTGCCGGGGCCTGAGCCTCCGTATCCCCAGCTCAGCCCGTAGTAGGAGTGCAGCGGCGCCAGATAGAGGGTGCCGTCGGCGACGCGGACCCAGATCGGCTCATCGAGGACGACTTCGGTGAGTGGGCTGGTGGCGGGCAGACGCTGCGGGACGGCCGCGTGGAGTTTGCCGTCCTTGGTGCGGACGACCGGGGCGTCGGTGGCCGGGTCGATGAGGGTCTCGACCGCGGAGTCGTCGGGGTCCAGGATGCGGATCGCCGCGGTGTGTGGGCCGGGGTGCGGCAGGAGCCGCTGCGCCCATTCGGCGGCGTGCGGACCATCGCCGGGGTCGATGGCTTCGAGTTGGCTGTGGGGGAAGGGGTCGCCTCCGTCCCACTTCATCACCTCTTCGACGCACTGCACGGCCAGGGTGTCGGTGCGGGCGAGGATGTCCAGCCACCCGGCCCGCCGCAGCCCTTCGTCCAGGTCGTCGCGGTCGACCGCCGGCACCGGCATCGGAGTGGCGGCCACCACGGTGGTGTCGGGGGTGGTGTTGTAGTCGGCGTCCAGGATCTCGGCGAGGATCTTCAGGTCCTGTTCGGCGTATCTGGTCGAGCTGAGCTGGAACAGGCGCGCCTGATGCACCAGGACGCGTTGGGCGGGGCTGTCGTCGTCCAGACAGGCCGCGAGCCGCAGCAGCGGGGTGGTATCCAGATCGGGGATCGCGGCCGCCAGTACAGCGAGGGCTCCGGGACGCCATGCTTCCAGCAGCTCGGGAATGCGCAGCATGTACGGCCAATAGGGCATGGGCTGCCCGATGATCTGGGAGAGCTTGCTCCACCGCAGCCCGCGTGATTTGGCCTCCAGGTCGGCGGGTGTGTAGGTGTCCAGTGAGGGGCCGTCGATGCCGAACTGGCCGCTGACCACGGCGAACGCCGCGGCGTCCGGAAGCTCGGCCAGGGCTTGGTCGCGATGCCGCCAGCCGGGGTGCCCAGGCGCGGTCCAGATGGTCCACAGCGGGCCGGGAGCGGCCCGCCAGCCGACGGCGACCGCGTTGGTCAACCGGACGGCGCCCAGGTAGGGGGCGGGTTCGGTGGCGTTGGGCCAGTAGCGCAGCGGGATCCGGTCGGCCAGCTGTGGCACCTTTTCCGCGGCCCAGGTCAAGACGGTGGTCTCGTGCCAGTAGGGCCGCCCCTGCTCGGTGCCCGCCGGGGCGGCAAACAGGCCGCGCTTGGCGATGCGTTTGAGGGAGTAGCGCCGGACGCCCAGGAGCCGGGCGCACGCGGTCAGGTCGAGCCGCTCGGGTTCGGGTGAGGTGTTCATGCGTTGCCGCCTTGCTGTCGGGGGAGCTGGTCGAGGACGTCGAGAGTGGAGTTGCCGGTGCCGAAGGCCATCCGGTTGTGGGCGGCCAGGCCCGCGCGCAGGGTGGCGCTGCCGCCGAAATAGGCCAGGTCCGCACCGCGGGTGGTGACGATGAGGCCGACCCCGGCCGGGCCGCCGCGGGTGACGATGTGTTCGGCCAGCCGAGTCGCCTCGGGGTTGGCGGCGAACACCTCCTGGGCCTCGTCGATCACAATGATCAGTCCGGGCCGGTCCGGTGACGGGTCGGTGGGGCCGCCGTACCGATGGGCGTCGCTGAGGTCCTGGTCGATCTGGTGGGCGGCCGCGCGCAGCAGCAGCAGGGTCTCGCCCGGGCTTTCGGCGATCTGTTCCACGGCCGGGACCTGGCCGAAGGTCTCGACCATGTTGTGGCGTCCTTGCGGGTCGGCCAGCCAGACGCGGAACCGGTCAGAGCACACCGTCTCCACGGTGATGATCCGCACGACGTTGGTCTTGCCGGTGTCGCGTTCTCCGATGATCACTCCGTGCCGAACGCCCTCGCCGGGGGTGTTCAGCTGCCAGGGCACGTCGGTGTTGCCGGCGCCCTGGCCGATCGGGAACTGTCCGGTGTCGGGGTCATAGCGAGGCCCCGGATAGGTGACCTTGTCGGGCACCTCTAGCCCCCTCCAGGTCACCAGACCCACAGCCACCAGGCCGGCGTGGACGGAGCGGTGCAGCTCGGCGGACCGGTCGGCGGCCGTCCAGCTTCCAGTCTCGGGCGGGCGAACCCCGACTTGGTGCCCGTACACCGCGA
Organism: Spirillospora sp. CA-128828; assembly: GCF_050945415.1. Lineage (NCBI taxonomy): Bacteria > Bacillati > Actinomycetota > Actinomycetes > Streptosporangiales > Thermomonosporaceae > Spirillospora > Spirillospora sp. CA-128828. Next base: position 7,975,213 of record NZ_CP191986.1, on the reverse strand, counting down.
TCACCGAGCCGACCTCCTCAGCGGTGGCGCGCCACCGCGCCGGCAGCTGCAGCCGGCCGCGGGCCCAGATGCCGCCCTTGTCCCACAGTTCCAGGCCGGTCGGGGTCTGCCGGACGCTCCAGCCGGGCAGCGGCTCGAACACGGTGAGCTGACGCCACCGGCTGAACCCGGCCTGGATGATCGCCTCGGTCTGCATCTCCTGCAGACTCCCGTCGGGATGAACCATCCCGACGCCCCTGCGTGGCTCGAACAACGCCAGCGGCCACCGGGTATCGCCGAGACTCGGCCCCAGCGCCGGGTCGTCGCTGAGCAGCGCGGCGATCTCGGTGTCGACGTCGGTAAGGACGCGCTCCAGTTCAACCGGGTCGGCCGGGCCGTCGTTGATGATGCCTTGGCGGACGCGGTCGGGAATGCGCGGGCCGCGGCGGTGAGATCGGCGTTTGGACATGATGTATTCCCCAATCAGGAACCGATGATGGGCAGGTGGTAACGCTCCGGTACCTGTTGCTCGGGAGCGGAGGAGAGTCAGAAAACGGGCAGGCCCCGGGAAGCGACTGGCCTACGCGGCGGGTCGGTTCAGTGCGGCACACCCTGGCGGGGAACCACGGAACCGGTGTCCTTGAACAGCCGCATGATGCGGGGCGTCAGATCCTCCATCCGGGCGGTGGTGTGCTTGACCACCTCGATCACGGCCTGCACCGTCGGGCGCGCGCGCCGCTTGGCGCGTGCCTGCTCGTCGGTCAGCAGCGCGCGTGCTTCGGTCAGGTTGTGGTCGATCAGCCGCAGCTGCCAGGCGGCGTCCTCGCGCGACAGCTGCCGCCGCGACAACCCGATCAGCAGCTCGGCCAGCAGCCCGGACGCGGTCCGCAGGTACAGGATGCTCGCGCCGACCCCGGCGGGCGCCTGATCGAGCCGGACCAGCGGGTCCAGTGCGTGCAGCAGGTCGGCGAGCTCGGCGCAGATGGCCCCAGCCTCGCCCGGGCTGTCCAAGGCGTCGCGTGCCGTGGCGGGGCGGTGGGCAGCGCCGGGGTCGGTGTCACCGATGATCTCCGCCAGGCCGGCCTCGATGTCGGTGGCAGCGGTGAGCGTGTCGAGGATCTCCTGCTGGACCTGGTCCCACAGCGTGTCCAGCGCGGTGTCGCTTGCGTCGTAGCCGCCCAGGAACGCGCGCAGTTCGTCATTCATCGCGGGTCCCTCCCTCCGATTCCCAGTCGGCTCTTGAGGTTCTGTCTGGCCTTGCGCAGGTTCTGGCGGACCGTGTCCCGGTCGGCGCGCAACTGCTCGGCAATCTCGGCGGGGGTGAACTCATCGACCGACAACGCCATGACCTGCCGTTGTTTGACCGGCAGCGTCTCCAGCGTTGCCAGCACCTCGCGGGCTTGGTCGCTGAGGTCGATCGGTGAGGGTGTGGCAGGGGCCTGGGCGGCCAGGAAGGTGTCGGTGGGGGTCTCGGGCACCTGGGCCGCCAGGAACTCCCGGCGGGCCACGGTGAACAGCCAGTTCCGCGGGTTTCGGATGGTGTCCCACTGCCGGAAGGCCTGCATGAACGCGGCCTGTGCGGCGTCGTGAGCCTCGTGCTCATTGGCGCCCTGGTTGATCAGGTACCGCACCACCTTCAGCTTCTCCGTCCGATAGCACGCGGCGAACGCCTCGGTCGCCGTCACCGTCCCGGCTGAGGCGCGCCGCCCCCGGTCAGCAGCCGCCACAGCGCGCCCCCACCTCCGGCCGACCGCACACAGACTGAGTACCCAACCGGCTCGTCGACCGCTCTACCGTTCGCGCGGCGGCCGGTTGGGCGAAACGAGTAACCGTGCCGTACCAAGGGCAGGTCCTGACCTTCATGATCGGGCACTTTCCTTTCACGGCCACCCGGTCGTGGGCGGCGATCGCTAAGTAGTGCAGCCGAAAGAGGCGATCTGTGACCTCCCGCCGGAAAAATCTTCAAGCCCGCCGCTTTGGGACGACCGGAACCGCCGCGACTTATGGCCGGATCTGCCATCGAGTGGGATTCGGCAAGCATGCTTTGACACAGGCACTGACGATCTCCTGTGGCTGCTGGCGGTTGGCTGACGGGCTGGGGAATCGTGGGTTTGGGCGCGCGTAGAGGTGTGCGGGCGCGCGTCGATCGCCAAGAGCGCCTGCACCGGTGACCCGTACTTGTGGGGATTGTGGGCGGTACCGATCGGTGTCGATAGGTCAGGCCCTTGTCGGTGCCTGTTTGGGGCTGTTGTCGGTGTGGCGCTTGTCGCGTGCGTAGATGACGGCCGCCCTTCCTCCGCCGGGGGTGGTGCGCTCCAGCTCGAACAGGGTGGTGGCGGCGAACAGGTCGCTGAGCTTGGCGTAGCCGTAGGTGCGGGAGTCGAAGTCGGGGCGTTGCTTGGTGATGATGGTGCCGACGGCTCCGAGGTGGGCCCAGCCGTCGTCTTCGGAGGCCGCCTCCACGGCGTTGCGAAGCAGGTTGACCAGGGCGGTGTCGTTCTTCAGTTTTGCCGCTGAGGTCCGCTTGGCGGGTTTCGCTTCGACGGGGGCGGTGGCGCTCTGCAGGTTCTCGATGTAGATGAACTTGTCGCACGCCGCGACGAACGGCTTGGGGGTCTTGCGTTCACCGAACCCGTACACGGTCAGGCCGGACTCGCGGATTCGGGCCGCCAGGCGGGTGAAGTCGCTGTCGCTGGAGACGATGCAGAACCCGTCGAAGCGCTCCGAGTACAGCAGGTCCATCGCGTCGATGACCACCGCGGCGTCGGTGGCGTTCTTGCCGGTGGTGTAGGCGAACTGCTGGATCGGCTGGATTGATTGGGCGAGCAGTTGATCCTTCCAGCCCTTCAGCCTCGTGCCGGTCCAGTCGCCATAGGCGCGCTTGACGTGGGCGGTCCCGTACTTGGCGACCTCCGCCAGCAGTTCCTCCGCCACCACGGGCTTGGCGTTGTCGGCATCGATCAGGACCGCTAGTTTCGCGGCGTTGTCTTCGGCGTTTCCAGCGGTCATGCGCTGTAGCTCCAAGAGGTATCAGACTGCGATGAGGTCCTGGTCGAGTGCGTGGCGTCTGGGGGCATGGATGACCTCCGGTCAGCAGGTCAGGGAGTGACTGCTGCGGTATTGGACTTGGCGTCGGCGAGTAACGAAGCAGCGAGGTCTTGGGGATGCCGGCCTGGGCCGCGATCTGGCTCAGCGACTCGTCTCGGGCCTTGAGGAGCCGCGCGTATTCGATCTTGTCTTCAGGGTGGGCGAGGGGCCGTCGGATCTGGCGGCCGCCGGCTTCGGTGACGGCGCGGGCGTGGGCGGCACGCTCGGCGGTGAAGGTGCGTTCCATCTCGGCGGCCCGCGCCGCCCGACGATCCGGTAAGCCTGGTTCGCCGGAATCCGATGGGAAGTCCAGGGGGCGGCCGGTCACCCATTCACCCTGAGGCCAGGTGTCCGGCGCCGTCAATTCTGTGCGGCTCGGGCCTCGACGAGCGGAGGAGATTCCTACCCTGGCGGGCATCCTGGGGCCATGACAACTATCCGGCCGTCCGCCGGTGCGGAAGGCGATGCTCTTGCCGAGCTTCGCCGCGCTTTGGACGCTGAGACGACGTTCATGCTCGCCGAGCCCGGCGAACGCGGCCACGAACTTCCTGATCAGTCCTACCGGTTCGTCGCCGACGACGGCGGGCGACTCGTCGGCGTCATCGACGTCTTCTCGTTGCGATGGCGGCGTGCGCGAGGCCGGGGCGCGATCGTGCTCGGGGTACAGGCTTCCCACCAGGGGAAAGGAGTCGGCCGTGGTCTTCTGGACGCGGCGATCGCTGAGGCGCGGCGTCGGGGAATGTGGCGATTGGAACTGAGCGTCATGAGCCATAACCAGGCCGCGTTGCGTCTGTACGAAGCCCGCGGGTTCGAGGTGGAGGGGCTGAGGCGTTCGTCGGTGTGTGTGGACGGCGCATTTGTCGATGAGTACTACATGGGGTTGGTGTGTCACGAATAACGGCTCGACATATCCCCGGTACAGATCGAAGCTCTTGGTCGTGTCCGGACTTGTTGCAGGTCGCGGGCCGATCGAGAACGGGATCGAAAACGCACGTTTTGGCGCTCGTGGCAGGTAGCGGTCAAGAAACTGTCCTTGCCCGCCCAAGGGTGGGGCTTATAGGAGTGTCTCAGCCGGAGGCGAAGGCGGCTAGCAGGTCGTCGTCGGGACGTTGAGGTGCTGGATAGCTGCGTCGTGAGTGCGTCAGGCCAGCGCGTAGGAGCTGCTGTGCCAGCTGGTGGGCGGCGACACCGGGGTTGATCAATGGGACATCGAGGTGGCGGGCCAGATAGGTGTGCGCCGGGTGCATGGTGGTACTGCCGAGGATCAGCACGTCCGAGCCGTCGTGCTCGACCGCCTGTCGGCACGTGTCGAGCAGTTTCGGGAACACCGTGTAGCGGTCGGGCAGTAGTTCTTCGGCGTCGGGACGGGTGCCGATGTCCCGGACGGTGACCAGCCGGTGAGTGAGCCCTGCGGCCGCGGCGGCCGCGGTGTAGAGGGTGTGCCAGCGCGGCCACATGGTGACGACGCCTATGCGGTTCCCCAAGCAGGAGGCCAGCGCCATCGACGCCTGGCAGGCACCCACGACGGGAATGTCCAGGCGTGAGCGCAGCCCGCTGATCCCGCTGTCGCTCATGGAGTTAACGACCACCGCATGAAATCCCTTGTCGGCGGCGCCGGCACCGGCCGCCAGGACCGCGGCGTCAGAGACCGTGCGCTCGTAGGCACTGTCGATCATGTTGCGTGCCCCGCGCGCTGGCGCGGTGAATTCGATTTGTACGTCCGGATCAATGATCTGCGATGGCAGTTGCGCGACGAAGGCTTCCAACGCCGCCGGAGGGACCGCAACGGGAAGGATGTGCAGGATACGCCTCGGTTTTGTGGTCACGCTAATCCTTTCATGAACTCGCGCCAGGGTCGATGGGCACTTGGAGCCGGGAATGGATTTCTGAACTATTCCACTGAAATAGATTTACAGGGAGTGGATTACAGGTAATGTCGCGGCCTCGCGGAGTTGACGCTCGAACCCGCGAATCAGCGCCCGCATTCAGGGGCGGTGGGACTTCCATCTAGAATCGCTATGTGGGAGATGGTGTTTCCGGGCATGAACGTCGATGCTACTGACATTTCTGTCAATGGTGTTGTCACCTGAAGGTCTTTTGGGAAATGAATTTTGTATCGGGTTAATCTGGTCCGTCGGCCAGCAGCCCCGACACCGTGAACCGGGTGCACTGGCAGGTCAGCGTGATCCGGCGGCGGTCGAACCGGTCGAGAAGCATCCCCGCGGGCAGGTAGGGCAGAAACCCGGGGCCCGTGCCCGCCGCGGCGATCCAGCCCGCAAACACGGGGGAGCGGGTCAACGACAGGGCCAGCAGCGGAAGCGCGATCGCCGCGTTCATGCTGCCGAGCTGGGAGGCCGCCGATCCGCTCCACAGGACGGTGAAATCCCGCGGCAGCGATGCCCGCGACTGGGGCTGGTGGTGGACTTTGCAACTCAACGGCGGCTGCTCTTGGGGGCTGGGCGGTGAGCGGTGGTCATCGTGTTCCCAGCTCGATATTGCTGCCTCGATTCGATGGGCTGGGAGATGGTGGATGTGTGGTCGAGGGGTCATGAGCTGGGCGTGAATTCGGCCCAGACGGCGCGGTGGTCGCTGAGGTCGTCCGCGTTCGGCACGACGCCGTATCCGGTGATCCACTCGGGCGGCAGGGTGGTGTGGATGCGGTCGCACCGATACGTGAGCTTGTCGTCGTCGTGGCCGACACTGGGGGTCGGGTCGTTCATCAGCGCACCTACGTCACTCAGCCCGGCGCCGGCGAGGGTTCGGGCGGGACGCGTGTCGAGCTTCTGAAGGGCTTTTACGGGGTCGATCCCGGTGGTGTCCGGGTCATCGGTGAGCGCGGCCGCGTTGAAGTCGGCCACGTAGATCACATCCAGGTGCTTGTGAACGGTCGCCATTTCCGCCTCGGCCAGACGCATGGCCGGGCTGCTGGGTGCCGAGTGTCCGACCAGAAAATGCAGCGGCCTGGGGCGTCCGGCAACCCGCAGAGTGACGTTGAGCAGGGTGTGGACCCATGGAGAGCCGGTCAGGTGCTCGGCGTCCTCGACGGTGAGGTTGTCGCTCTCGCGGACCAGGGCCGCTAGGTGGCAACCGTAGAGGTTGGAGCGGCCCAGCAGGCTCCAGCGCATCCCGAGTTGCTCGGCGACCCGTGCGAGGCGGTCCTCGGCGTCCGAACCGGACCCCCAGTTGGCCTCCTGCAGGCCGATCAGGTCCAGGTCGAGGGAGGCGAGCAGCGCGATCTGTTCCTGGAGGCGGGACTCGTCCCGGGGCTTGCCGGCCGGGCCGTCGAGTCCGCCCTCCCGCAGGTTGTAGGTACAGGCGCGGACTTTCACGGGTGGGGGCACAAGTCCTCGCTTCTGAGCAGAAGGGCGAGTAGGTCGGTGATACGGCGAATCCATCTCGCGCCCGCTGGCAGCCGGATAGTGGGTGGGGGCGGGCCGAGCAGGACAGCGGGGATGCCCAGCGTCACGACCGGGGCGATGTCGTGTGCAGTCGGGGTGCGAGTCACAGCAGAGGCTCTTTCACCTTGATGGTGTGGTCACTGCGGGCATGCTTGTCCCGGAGTCGCGTGCGGAGCCATCTGGGGGTGGCTTCGGGCAGGTTGTCGAGCATGAATCCCGCGACTGCCGGTGACGCCATTAGCACCGCGCCTCCGATTGGGCCGCCGAACATGGCGATGGCGTTGAACAGCATGTGACCGGCGATGATCGGTCCGACCCGGCGGGTGGTCTGGTACATCCACAAGGCCGTTGTGGCGAATACGGTTGAGGAGAGCGCGGCGGTGCCGAGGTAGGCGTGCGGCACCGCGCGCAGCACGCACACCACCAGGAGGATCTGCCAGACCGGTCGGCGAGCGGCGACCATCAGCGCGGCGGGCAGGGCGAGGAGTGGAATCTCTTCGCGGACTCCTGCGGCCAGCGCTTGGGCGGCGAACATGACCGGGTTGTGCAGGCCGGTTGCGTCGGCTTGCTCTGCCTGGTCGGTTACGGCGGGGCCCAGCTTCGTCACCCAGTGGTCTACAGCCAGCGAGAGCGTGTGCCCGGCTAGCACGACAGCGCAGGCGGCGACCGCCTTCTTGTCCCATCGGCGCGCGATTTCGCAGGGCAGTCGGCCTTTCCAGAGCGGTGCGCCGGCGTCGGCGGCGATCTGGGCGCACAGCCACGCGCCTGCACCGGTCAGCAGCAGCGTCGCGGTGGTGTCGGCGGTCTCGCCGAGCAGCGGCAGCAGCACGGCTCCGGAGAGGGCGAGCCCGGCTGCGCACCACACCGCGCTGCCGGGTGAGCGGCGGGCGCGGATCAGTAGCCAGACACCGGCGGCGGTGAGGCTGAGGGCCGGGACGTTGATCGGGGCGGGGAGCCCAGGCCAGTCGATGTCGGCACCGGCCGACTCGGTGGCGTCGTTCAGGGCTATGGCGAAGTGGGCGCCGAACAGCACCATTACGGTGGCGGTGCCGCGCAGCATGAGCGACTGCGTCATTGTCCTCATTCTTGGGTTGGGTCGGTGGGTGATCTGCTGCAATTCCCGGGCCTTGTCAGAGGCAGCCGTCACGCTGATCCGCTTATGGTCCGGTTTCGGGCCGCGGGAGGCGTGGATGTGTACGACCCGGCCACGTAGGCGCCCGCCATCGGGTGAGGAGCCGCGGCCGAGGTTCAGATCCATGTGCGCTCCTGGACGTCGTGGAGCGCGTCGGTGGAGAAGGTGACGACGATCGCGTTGTGGTCGCTGGCCCGTCCGGTGTCGATCTGCCGGTATCCGAGTACGGTGTTGACCATGTTCGCGGTGACCCAGACCTGGTCGACTCGGATGCCGCCGTGGCCGGTCGGCGCGCGCAGCTCGGTGGAGCTCGGGTTGTCGGTGGCCAGGTGCGCGGCGACGTCGTGCAGGTCGCCGTCTGCGAGGGTCTGGCCGACGATGTGGTTGGCGCGGAACGGCTCTTGAGGCGGAAGGTGCCGGCGGTGGCATCGCGAGGAGCGGTTGTAGGGCGGGACGCTGTCCCAGTCCGGTTCGGTGTCGCCGGGTGGGCAGTGGTTGATGTCTCCGCCGATCAGGCCCATTCCGCCGTACCGGTAGACGCGGCCAAGCATGACCTGCGCTTCCTGCGCGGCCGCGTGCGCCGAGTACGGGGTGAGGTGGGCGGTGATGACGGTGAGCGGCGTCTTGACCTTCGGGTCGGCGAGGAGGTCCAGGACGGCGACGCCGAACCCGTGGAGGGTCTGGTCGGCGTACTTGGTCTCCCAATGGCGCCACCTGATGGTGTCGGTGCGGTGCATCAGCACGGTGTGCGCGCCCGACCGGGACGGGGCGACGTGGGCGCGCATGTCCAGGTCCCGTTCGGCGGCGGCCTGCAGGCGTGGGTCGGCCATCCAGCCGTGCGCCTCCTGGGCGAGAAGGATGTCGGGTCGGACCTTGCGGACGATCTCCGCTTCCTGAGGCCACCGGTCGTCCGGGCGCCCGTCGGCGTCCGATCTCCCTGCGTACTGGAGGTTCATGCTCATGAGGGTGAGTTGCACGTATGGGTCTCCTCATCGGGGCCGCCGGCGGCTGGCGGCCGGTGGGCTGACTGGTTGCGGCTCGCCCGGCCGGGCCGGGGATCGGGGCCGTGCGGTGGGGCCGTGTGAACACGGTGATCACGGCACCCGTTGGTTCCCGAGTAGCGCCCGGCCGGGCGAGGTCTTAGGCGCGGTCGGTGAGCCTTTCGAGCGCGGCAGGGGTTCCCGCGGCATCGACACCGCGGCGTCGGCACACCGCTGCATGGGTCATTTGCTGGGATCGGTTTCGTCGGCTCGGCCGTTCGGGGGGCGCAGCCCGGCCAGGATGGGCTGGGGGCGGGTCCGGTAGTGGTCCCAGCCGACCAGGTCCCAGCCCGGCGGGATCAGCGCAGCAGGGCCGGTGACGGCGCACTGGCGGGCGATGCGCGCGAGCTGGTCTGCGGTCAGCTCTCCCAGATCATCCTTGGGCTCGATGCCGTGCTCCCGGCCGTATTCGTCGTGGAAAATGTCGCCTGCGGCGTGGCGGAAGAGCAGGTTGAGGGCGTATGCGGCCGTCCACCGTAAGTACGCCGCCTGGGCGCGAGCGGCCGAGTCCAGATCAGGATCGGCTGGGGCGGGGGCGGCCTGGAAGGGGCAGGGCTGGGGGCGGTGTTCGACCTGGTCGGCCAGTTCGAACACCATGTCCGCCCAGCACAGCAGCAGGCTCGGGCCGTAGTCTCCGGCGCCGCCGTTCACGTGCCGGGTGGTGCCGGTGAACGAGCCCGGGTGCCGGACCCACACCACACTAAATTCGTCATGGCCGCCGGTCTCGGCGACCAGAATCTCATCGACCGGTGCCGCGCCGGGCGCGGGCACCGCGCACGCGTAGGCGAAAACGGTCGACGGCTCGGTCATGGGCCGGGAGAGCAAGGTTCGGGCCTGCTCGCCTGAGAGCTCGCCAGCGGTTCCTTTTGCGATGTCGGTGCCGCACTGGGCGGTGTCGTCGCCCGGTGGCAGGGTGGGCCTGCTGCAGTCGCGTCCGCACTGCGTGTACCCGGACCCCCGGTGCGTCGGTTCGAAGGTCACGGCGTCACCGCCACCACGGAGCCCGCGTAGTTGGCCGGGGCCACGGTCCTCGCTGTGGCCTGGTTGTCGATGTTCAAGTTCTCGGGCCCTTGTCAGATGTCGATCGTCACGCTGACGCGCTTGTGGTCGGACTCGGGGTGGCCGGGGTCGCGGAAGTCGTGGACGCGGTAGCTGCCGGGCACGTAGGCGGCGGCGAGCGGGTCGTTGAGGAGGATGCCGTCGATCGCGAGGGGCTGGCGGCCGGTGGGCCGCTCGATCTGCGTTGGGGTGTAGTCCTCGGCGAGTTCAGCGGCGTGGTGGAAGCCGACGCCGCCCTCCCGCTTGCCCGTGTCGGGGTTCAACCATCCGACCAGGGCATCCAGGGCGCGGGTGTCGTAGTTGTGCGGGCCGGCCTGCCGGGTGCCGCCTTGGAATTGGACCTTGCGGTTGATCTGGCGCGAGTTGTAGGTGCCGGGTTTGTTCAGGTCCGTGGGCTCGAAGTGGGGGCCGCTGGGGACGGTGTTCCAGTCGCCCAGCAGCGCGCACGGGATAGCCGGGTCGGCGAACCGGTCGAACCGCCGGTTGTCGGCGAGCCGGGTGTCGCCGGAGTAGATGTCGCCATGCCACGGCACAAGCCGGATCGGGTCGTCGCGGCCGGGGAGGGTGAAGACAAGCAGGTTGCGGTTGCGGGCCGCGAAGCCGGGCAGCCGGTGGTAGTAGAAGCGTCGGACGACGACCTTGGTCGGGTCAACGAAGATCATCGGGGCGAACGGGCCCCACTCGCGGGGCAGCGAGCACGGGAGCGGCATGTAGCCGGGTCCGCCCGCAGCGCGGATGGCGGCGGCCGCTTCCCACGCGCCTTCCATCCCGTGCAGTTCGTAGTCGTCGGCCTCGCCCATCACGAAAATGTCGGGGAAGTCTCCGTCGTGCAGCATCCCCGTGACCCGGCTGTAGTCGTAGGGGCCGCCGTCGCCGGAGTAGGCCGAGTACCCGGCCTCGGTCTTGCCACCGTGCTCGATGTTGGCGTAGCTGAGGCGCAGTTCGGTCATCGCGTAAGTTGCTCCTGTCTGGGTTGCGCCCATACGGGCTGTTGCGGGCCGGTGGGCGAGTCGGGCGGCGTGAAAGTGACGGAGTCGATCCGGTGTCTGGTCACGGGTGAGTCCCTAGGAACGAAGTGCCTGGAGGATGAGGCGGGTGAGTTCGGCTGGTGATGGCGTCGAGCGGGACGGTTTGGCTGCGGGCGGCCCAGTGGTGGACGAGGTTGTTCACCGCGCCGTTGACGGCGATCATCGTGAGCCGGTAGTCGCGGTCGATCGCATCGCCGCGCCGGACGGCGTCGCGGGCCATCGCCAGCAATGCGTTCTCCCACTGGCCGGGTCGGCTCGGCTGGTGCTGCCCCCCTGCGCTCGCTGCTCTGGTCTCGACGAACAAGATGCGGGCCCAGCGCAGGTCGCTGGCGGTGACGGTGACGAAAGCGCGGACAGCACGCTGCACCCGGACCGCCAGGTCGGCGTCCGCGGGTTCGGCGTAGGCGGCGGCGAGGGCCTGCACGGCGCGCTCGGTGATGCCGGTGTGCAGTACGGTCAGCAGTTCCTCGCGTCCGGAGAACTCCTCGTAGAAGGTGCGGGTCGATACCCTCGCCGTCGCGCATAGCCGGTCGATGGGCGTCGCCGCGTAGCCGCGCGTCCCGAACAGCTCCAGCCCGGCGGCCAGCAGACGCTCCCGCCGCTCGGCGCGGCGTTCCTCAGCCGACCGGCCCGCGTAGCTGCGACCGCGGGGCGCGGGAGTTCGGCCGTTCATCGAAGTCCTTGAGTCAGGGGCAATCCGGGTGTGCCCGGTTGGCCTGGGGTGCCGGTGGGCGATGTCCGGGGCGGGGTCGACCGGCCGCTGCCCGGTTTAGCCGGGGGCAGGCAGTTCTTGGCCGTCGCCTCCAGTTGCCCGCGCAGCGTGTTACGGGGCACCCCCAACGCCATGGCCAGACACGCCAACGATTCGCCGGCCTCAAAACGGTGGCGCAACTCCTCCAGCGAGATCGGCAACGCCACCTCGTTCGACCTCGGCGGCCCTCCGACCCGCCGCAGCCTGGTTCCCGCCTCCAGCAGCCGGAGCTTCACCGTTCCGACCGACACCCCCAGCTCGTCCGCCAGGTCGTACAGCGACTCGCCCACCTCATACCGCCGCCGCAGCACCTCTGAGGGCACCGGCAGAACCATCCGCTGCCCGCACGGGTCCTCACGCGACCGCAGCCGGTACTTCACCGCGTTATGCGACACATCCAGCGCCCGCGCCAGCCCCAAGATCGACTCGCCCGCCTCGTACCACTCCCGCAGTTCCTCCAGCGAGATCGGGAACTGCTCCCAGTGCGGGGCGCCCGGAGGCCGCCGGTTGATCCGCTCGTGCCGCATCCACCGGTACACCTGGCGCGGCGTCAGCCCCATCCTCTGCGCGATCGAGGGAACCGATTCACCGGAGTTGTAGCGCTCCCGCAGTACCTGGACCGACATCTCGAGCTCAGGCGCCAGGGTGCCTGAGCGGCGCTGCGGCAGCTGCGCGGCGAAACCCAACTGACTCGGGGAGCTGTGTGCCAGCGGGACGGTTGATGTCGTGTCGGCCATTCCTGAGTTTCCCTGTCGAGTGAGTTAGGTGGAGCGTTTGGGGGGCTGGAGGTGGGGCCTCCCCGCCCTGTACCGGGCGGGGAGGACCGGTCGGGGGCCGGGTTATGCGGCGTTCTCGTTGGCGGTTGCGGGTGGGGGCAGCGCGGTCAGGTGCGCGAGGCGTTCAGACCACTGGCCTCGGTTGATGTCCAGGGCGGTTTCGGCGAGGCGGTGGAGTTGGATTTCGGCGGTGCCGGCGGGCGCGTCGACGTGGATGGCGTCCCGGTAATAGCGCCCGACCGGGCGGTCGGTGCGCAGTCCGGCTCCGCCGTGGATCCGTACCGCGTCGCGGGTGGCGTCCAAGGCCGCCTCGACGGTGTAGTACTTGGCGTTGATGAGTTCGTTGTCGCAGGCCAGCCCGTGGTCGAGCATGTGGACGGCCTGGTAGGCGAGCGTGCGGGCGGTCCGCAGCCGGTGTTCGAGCCGCCCGATCCGCTGGCCGATCACCGGATGGTGGGCCAGCGGCTCGCCGTAGCGGTGGCGTTCCTTGGTGAAGGGGACGGTCGCATCAGCGGTGGCCTGCAGGATCCCGAGGGCGACCGCGGTGAGGTTGGGACGGCCGTACAAGATGCTGGAGCTGTAGGCGACGTCCAGGCCCTCGCCCTCGTCGCCGAGACGGTTGCCAGCAGGGACTCGGACGTTGTCGAAGACCAGGTCGCCGAAGCTGAACCCGTGCAGGCCCCACGTGGACTGGTAGGGGACACATCGGACACCCGGCCTGTCGGCCTCCACCAGGAACGCCGACAGTCTCTCGGACGGCCGGGTGCCGGCGTCGCCGGTGCGGGCTACGACACCGTGCACGTGCCCGATGTGAGAGTTGCCGACATACACTTTGTGGCCGTTGAGGATGTAGTGGTCGCCATCGCGGCGGGCGGTGGCCTGCATCCCGGCCACGTGACCGCCCGACTCGGCCTCGGTGACCGCGATGGTCGGCAGGCACTCGCCGGTGGCGATCTGCGGCAGCCACTCCTGCTTCTGCTCCTCGGTGCCGTAGTGGATGATCATCGAGGCGCCGAGCTGGGAGGCTTGAAGCATCGCGCCCATCGCGGCGCTCACCCGGCTGATTTCCTCGATCGCGATGGTCTTGGTGAGGTGACCGGCGCCGATCCCGCCGTACTTGCGGGGGATGGTCAGGCCGAGCCAGCCCTGGGCGACGATCCAGCTCGATACCTCGGTGTCGATGTGGGCGGAGGTTTCCATCTGGCTCACGTAGGGAGTGACCTCGCTGGCGGCGAAGTCGCGGACGTCCTCGCGGAAGCTGCGGTGGTCGTCGGTCTCGAACACAGACATCCCCTCTTCCTCCTGGTGCTGCCTGGCGCTGCTGCCGGTGGTCGGTCCGGCAGACATCCATCACCCCGATGCGGCCGCTATCCGGCGGCCGGGTTGATCTGCTTGCCGCTGGGCCGTTCGGTGCTGGTCTGCTCGTCGCCGGACGGGCCGGGTTGAGTGAGGGCGGTGCGCTGCTTGATGAGCCCCATCAGATGTGCGCCGCGTTCCTTGATCAGGGTGAGGGAGGTGTTCTCGGTCGCTTCGGGCATCCGCTCGTTGCCGATGACGCAGAGCGTGCCGAACACGACACCGCTGTCCTGGTCGATCAGCGGGGTTCCGGCGTAGGTGCGGATGCCGATCGCGTCCACGACGTGGTTGCCGGCGAACCGGGGCGCGGAGAGCACGTCCGACAGGACCAGGGCGCGGCCCCGGTCAGCGACGCCCGGGCAGAAGCCGTGGTCGCGCCGCATGGTGCGGCCCACCGGCCGTTTGCCGGGCGGGTTGTGCAGCCCGGCGAACACCTGCTCCTCGCTGATCAGGTTGACCATCGCGTAGAGGCCCTCGGCGACCTCGCCGAGCTCGGCGGCGAACCTGGCCGCCAGGTCGGCGGCGAACGCGTCGAACTCGGCGTCCTGGACCAGCCCGGCGAGCCCGAGACCGGTCAGCAGACCGGCCCGCCGCCGGACCGTGGCGTCCTGCGCCGCGCGGCCGGGCACGTGCAACCCGAGGTAGGTGTCATAGCTCACGGGATGCTCCCTGGATCGACGTTCACGGGTGGGCCGCCCGGCGGTCGACCGGCAGGCCCGGCGGCGCTGGCGGGGTGGATGTGAGAGCGGTCAGGGCGTAGCGGACCAGGGTTTTCAGCACGGTGAGAGTCGAGCTGAAGTCACGGGCGTCGCAGTCCACCACGGGAACCCGCAGCGGCAGCTCCAGCGCCTGGCGGACCTGACCGGCGGAGTAGCGGTCGGCGCCGTCGAACTGGTTCACCGCCACCACGAACGGCACGCTGCGTTCCTCGAAGTAGTCGATCGAGGGGAAGCTGTCGGCCAGGCGGCGGGTGTCGGCCAGCACCACCGCCCCGACCGCGCCCCGGGTCAGGTCGTCCCACAGGAACCGGAACCGCTCCTGCCCCGGCGTACCGAACAGGTAGAGCATCAGGGGGGCCGGGACGGTGAGGGTGCGGCGGCCGTGGTCCAGCGACACCGTGGTGGTCGCCTTGCCGTGCACGCCGTCCAGGGAGTCGATCGGCTCCCCGGCCGCCGTCAACAGCTCCTCGGTGGTCAGCGGCTCGATCTCGCTGATCGAGCCGATCAGCGTGGTCTTCCCGGCACCGAAGCCTCCGGCAACAACGATTTTGATGGACGGGAAGGCGGGCGCGGCCGGTCCGGGGCTCGTGGTTGGCGGCGCGGTCATTTGACGTCCAGGGCGTTGAGGCCGGCGAGCACGTCCTCGAGCAGGTGGCGGCTGCGGGTGTTGATTTCGGCGTGGGGCTGGGCGGCCAGCGCACCGTGGTCGATCAGGTCCGAAATGATGATCTTGGTGATCAGGGCGGGCTGCTGGAGCGTGGCCGCGATCTCGGCGAGTGTGCGTTGCTGTCCGTGGCACAGCCGCAAGGCTTGGGCGGCCTCTGGCTGCAGCGTGTCGGCGGGCACGGTCTGGTGGGTGGCGGTCAGCACGGTGTCGAGGTCCATGCCGTGGTTGGGGCGGGTGCGGTTTCCGGTGACCATGTAGGGCCGCAGGACCTCTGGAGCCTCTTGAGTGATCCATGCCCCGCTCTGCGGCTCACCCCTCATCGCCGGCCTTGGCGTCGTTGGTGCCGTCGGCCGTGCTGGTGCGGGTTGTGGCGCCCAGGTGCCTGGCCACGCTGGTGATCAGCTTGGTCATCTCGCTGCCGACCATGCGGGTGTCGGCGTCGGGGGCGGCCAGCACGGTCAGCAGGGTTCCCGCGACGCTCGTGTCGGTCGCCTCGCTCTGCCGGGTGTTCATCACGAACAGGTTCTTGCGCGCCAGTTGGACCATCAGGAGCTGGACGTTGCCGCCCGGCGGGTCGGTGATCTTTCCCGCGGTCTTGCCTGAGGAGTGCAGGGTCGTCGCGACCGCGGCGAGATGGGCGGACTGGGCTTCGGACAGTCCGGCGGAGGCCAGCGGCATCCCGTCCAGCGTGCCCAGCACTGAGGCAGTGGTGCCGGGCACCTCCTGCAGGTAGTTGACCAGCAGCCACCCCAGATCGCCGGTTCCGCCGTGCGGCTCGGTGGGGGTGATGGAGGGGACAGGGCTCGTCATCGTCGTCTCTTCTCTTCTGGGCTGGCATCAGCGGCACGGCACGGCACGGCACGGCACGCGCCTCGGCCGAGTCGGGAGCAGGTCAGTTCGTCGATGCTTGGGGACGTGGTTCCGGGGACGGGGCGGGAAGCGCATCGCTCCCGTTCTGGTCGGCGGCATGGTCGGTCGCGCGGTCTGCTGGCGGGGTGGCGTCCGGGGCGTGGGCGCCTTGCAGGAACGCGGCCACCGGCCCGACATCGGCGCCGGTGGCGGTGCTATTGCTGCTGGTAGCGGGGCTGTTGGTGACGTCCGGCCCGCTCACCGTGCGGTGTGCTCCGGGCCGGCGGGGGAGCGGAGGTAGGCTCCCGTCCCCGGGTTCGGGCCCCGGTTCCGTCTCCGGCGCTGACGTGGTCCTGGCCTCGGAGTGCGGGTCGCCACGCCGCCGGGGAAGGGGCGCCTCAGCAGGCTCTATCGTGTCGCTGGGCTTGGCAGGCTCGGTGTGGGGTGAGGGCGTCCGGGAAGGGCGCACCAGCTCGGCAACCGGTTCGAGGGCGCCCGTGATCACCTGTGTGGGGGGCTGCGGGGCGGACATGAACGGCAGCCGCGGTTTCAGCAACAGCGTTTCCGGCAACTCCACCACGGCCCGCGTCCCTCCTCCGGGGTTCGGGTGCAACCTCACCTGGACCCCGTGCCGCTCGGCGAGCCGAGCCACCACCAGCAGCCCGATCGGCCCGGTGATGATCTGCTCCCGCAGCTCGACCGAGTCTGGATCGGCCAGCACCCGGTTCAACGTCGCCCGCTGGTCCGGCGGCATCGGCAGTCCCCGGTCGGCGATCTCGATGCGCAGCCCCGCCGACGGCGGATCGCCCGGGGTCACGGTCACCACCACATCGGCGGGTGAGAGCTGGGTCGCGTTCTCGATCAGCTCGGCCAGCAGCAGGGTGATCTCCGGCGCGGCATCCCTGGGCAGATCCACCTCGATCCCCGGCGGCGGAATCCGCACCCGGGGGAAGAGCTCGACCTGCGAGGCCGCCTGCCGCAGCACCGTCGACAACTGCAGCGGCTCCGGTAGCTGCCGTGCCCTGGCCCCACCGAGCACCGCGATCCGCTCCAGGCCCCGCAGCGCCCGCATCGCCAGATGATCGATCCCGTACAAGCGGCGCAACAACGCTGGGTCCTCCACGCCTCGCTGCAACTCATCCAGCACCATCAACTGCCGGTACACCAGCTTGTGCAACGGCTGCCCGATGCGGTCGAGCACCTGCCGCACGCCCGCCTCACCGTCCGCGTGGCGGCGGCGCACGTCCGCCTCGATCGCCGCGGCGACCATGGTCGCTGTGTCGTCGTAGGCTGCGGCCGGGCTGAACGGCTGAAACCAGCAGGCCCCGGTGTGCTCGTGCCCCGAGTAGAGCCGCGGCCAATGCCAGAGCAACTCGCCGGGATCGTGGGGGCCCGGCAGCAGCACCACCAGCCGGCCCGCGTACGGGTGGAGGTCCACGCGCTGCGCGGAGACCGCCATCGCCCCCGCCGGGCTCCCCGTGTGCGGTTTGCCTGAGGCACTCAGGCCCCGGGCAGTGAGGCGATCGACCAGCTCGCGTGCGTGGTCGCGGGCCTGCCCGGACGGTTCATCGACGCCGGGCCGAACCAGCGCCTGAGACGGATGAGTCGTCATGGCAGCACCCCAACGCCGCACCACAGGTCCACCTGGGTGGGGACCAGCCACGGGCCGGGAACCGGACGCCACGCCGGCGCCCAGACCAGCCCCGGCGGGATCATCGCCATCCCGGTGAAGAGCGCCTCCAGGCCGGCGGGGCTGCGGACGCACGGCGGGCCAGGACTGGCGTCGGCGCACATGCTGCCGAGCACGGCCAGGCCGTGGTCGTGCTCGGCGGTCAGGTGACAGAACGCGATGAAACTGCCCGCCGGAAGGGCAGCCCGGAAGGCGGACACGGCCGCGGCGGCCTGGGGATCGCCAAGGGTGTCCAGGCTGTTGATCAACAGCACCGCGACCGGACGGTACAGGTCCAGGGTTTCGGCGGCGCCGTTCAGCACCGCGCGTGGATCATTCAGGCCCGCCTGCACGTATCCGCAGACGCCGGTGAGCTCGCTGGCGAACATGGCCTCGGCGTGGGTCATTACCAGCTCGTCGGCGTCGGCGTAGACCACGCGGGTGTGCGGGGTGATCGACTGGGCGATGGCGTGCGGTTCGTCGTGCAGCGGCATGTCGACGCCGGCGACCAGGAACTGGTCGATGCCGTACTCACCGGCCAGGGCACGCACCACCCGGTCGCGGAACGCAAGCCGGTGCCGGGCGATCGAGGTGATCTGCGGGAAATGCTCCTCGACCTCGTCGCCGAGAGCACGGTCGGCGAGGTAGTAGTCCTTCCCGCCGACCCACATCGTCCACAGCCGCGGCATTGCAGGGCGGTCGGGGTCGTAGGTGATCAGGTCACGCTCGGCGGCACGCCAGTCGAACGCCGTCTCGCCGCCGGTCACCGGCCACCCCCCGGCGTGTCGGCCTGTTCCTGAAGGTGGCCAGGGAGCATGACGGTCATCCCGAGGACGCGAACCGTGTCGTACAGCGGCCCCGCATACGTGCCGTCCGGCGACCAGCGCTGGACGTCGACCAGGCCGGGTGGGGTAACGATGTCCCAGCCGTCGGCCAGCGCCCGGATCTCCTCTTCGGTCCGGAAGTAGATCGGGCTGATGGCCTTCTCGTCATACGCCTTGGTCATTCCGGCGACGCGCCGCCCGCTGGTCTGGGTTGAGGTCACGTGCGAGACCACCACGACGCTGCCGAGAGCCAACCGTTCCCGAAGGCCCGCCATCACCGCGGCCGCATCGGGCACGAAGTGCAACACGGCCGCCAGGATCACGACCAGCGGCTTGGCCGTGTCGATGAGGCCAACCGCATCGGGGTGCTTGAAGACGCTGTCGAGGTCGGTGACGTCGCCGCGCAGCACCCTGCCGTAGCCGCGCCGGAGCGCTCGCGCGTGCGCCAATACGACCTCGTCGTTGTCGAAGGCCAGCACTGTGGCGCCTGGGTCGACCGAAAGGACGCAGTTTTCCACCGACGGGAGCGGGAGATCGTTGACGATGCCGACTCCGATATCGACAACCTGGCGGATCTGGTGCTCGGCGACGGCCCATACCGCGGCGCGGCCGGCGAACCGGAAGTTCTCCCGCGCGGCCTCCGGCACATCGGGGGCCAACCGGATGACCGCCTGCGCGGTCTCCTCGTCGACGCTCGACCAGTCCTTGCCGCGCAGGTAGTAGTTGTAGACGCGGGCCAGGCTTGCCTTGTCGTAGTCGAGTCCGGGACCGGTCATGACACCGCCGCCATCAGCTTGGCGCGCAGCCCAGCAGCCGTGTTGGCGTCCAAGTCGACGTCCTTGACGTCGGGCCGCGACTTACGCCGGTCCGGGGCGAAGAAGGCCCACCAGCGATCCTCGCTGGAGTGGACGATGTTCCAGTCCGGGAAATCCCGCTTCTGCTCGGCTTTGGCAGCGTCCACGGGCGGGCTAGTAGATGCGGGCATGACGAGGTCCCTACATGGAGGACGAGGGTTGACAGGGATGGCAGCGAGAGCCAGCTGCAGGGGGCTGCTGCGAACGTGTCGAAGCGTGTGACGCTGGAGCGGACGTGCACGCAGAACGGCGACCCTCACGTCTGCGTGCACGTCCACCAGACGCCGACCAATCGCCAGGAAGGCCGACGTTCCAATGCCGTTCCGCGAGTGAGGCGGGGGCGACACCGGTATGGGGCGGGCGCCGTTCATGACGGTCCAGCCGGGTTGGACAAGATCGAGTGGAGAGCCGCGGGGGACTCCGCGCGATCGCCATGGCTCGGTGAAGGGCTTTGCTAGGTCGCGTATTTGATTGCCCGCCTGTGGCGACAGGCAGCGGCAGCGTAATGCGATGTGGTTGTGGCCTCATGAGGCTTCACCCGTGCAGGCGCACCGCTCCAGCACACTTGCCAGTGCCTTCTCAAGCCGCGCCCGTGTCTGGCATGGCCAGGTCTGGTGGTCATGGGCGCAGCGAGGAGGTGCACCGAGAAAAGGAGTCGGACGAGGCGTGTGTATCCGCAGTGTCTCGATGTTGCCGTCCAGCAGGACCAGCGTGACGTCAACGAGCACCCCGTTAAGCGGGCAATAGGGGCGAAGGCTGGCGATGTTCCGGTGCTCGGCGGAAGGGGAGCGGAGAGCGCAGGCGGGAGCGTCCTCGGACCCTGAGGTAAGGCTCACCAACTGGATTCGTAGCGAGCGCAGGGCTTCCGCCAGCATGTCTTGCTGCGGGATAGCGTAGCCAGGCTCGGACACCATGGGGCCGGATCTCCTGTGGCTGGAGGACGGGGTGCTGTGCGACCAGCCTGATCAACTCCGGCGCGGTTGTGGAGAGCATTGGGACCGCATCGGATAGGCATTTGCGGCCAAGTCGGGCAGAGGTCGGCGACCTCACCGCATTCACACCGCATTCGCAGACCCTTAGTGAGTAAAGGCGTGCCAACCGCAGGCGGATGACGGATAATGGGGGACGCCCTGTCGGGCGCCCACAAACCCGTTCGTTCACTTCCTTCACGACGAGGCGGCAATGGCCGAGCCGACGTATCTCAGGCACGCACTCATCGCCGCGCGGAACGATCAGGGCTGGACCCAGGCTGTAGCTGCTGACCGGGTCGGTGTGGCTGAGTCAACGTGGCAGCGCTGGGAACATGGCGAAGTCTCGCCCCGCCTACCGCAGATGGTTCGTGTCGCTGAAGCGTTCAAGGTCAGCCTTGAACGGGCCAGATCCTGGTTTGCGCGTGGCGCGCAGGCCGAGGAGACGCCGGGAACCACCGACATCACCCGGCCGATGCCAGAATCGGTTGACGCGCTTCAGGGAGACCTTCTCGTTCCATGGTTGGGGGCGCGGCTCGCCTGCTCCTCGCTTGCGGATACCGTGGAGGTAGCCAGCGAACTGTGGAGGTGGGACGTGGATCCCTCTCGCCGCGCCCTTCTCTCCAGCCTTCCATTTGTACCCACGGCACTGCGCGAATGGGTGGCCTCGATCACTCTGGACCCCGGCGCAGACAGCCGCGGGCATGCCGGAACCTCCCGGACGGTCGGTATCGAAGACGTTCATCGCATGCACGATGCGATCGATGCGTTTGTCGACATGGACCACCGATACGGAGGCAAGCTGACCCGCCCGGCGATCGTGCACTTCCTCGACACCGAAGCGGCACCGTTGCTCAACGGCCGTTACACCGACGAAGTGGGTAGTCAGCTGATGTCGGCCGCCGCTGCCATGACCACCCTGGCCGGCTGGTCCGCCTACGATCTGGCTGAGCATGGTCTTGCCCAGTCCCACTATGGCCAGGCTCTGGCGCTGGCCAAGGCCGCAGATGACCCGTTGACCTTGGCGTGGGTGCTGGCCACCGCGAGCCAACAAGCCATCGATCTCCAGCAACCGGAACTCGCCGTTCGGCTGGCGCGTGCCGCTCAACTGGCCAGTCAGGAGGTCGCCTGTCCACCCCGTGTCCGCGCGGTTCTTCTGTTGCGCGAGGCTCGTGCATCTGCTGTGGAGATCGAACTAGCGGAGACTCCCGACCGCCACACGATCTCGCGCGTGGAACGACTGCTGGGGGCTGCCGAAGACGCCTTCATGGACATCACCCCTGATGACGACGATCCGCGATGGGCGCACGACCTCGACCATGCCGAGCTGCTGGCCGAAGCCGGATGCGTGTGGCGAATGATTGGCTACTACCAGCGCGCGGCCGACAACGCGCAGGTGGCGTTGAACGAGTTCGACAGCACCTTCGTGCGGTCTCGGCAGTTCAATGTGATCCACCGTGGCCAGGCTCTTCTGGAGCTAGGCGAGCTGGACGCGGCGCTGACCATCACCCAGCAGGCGCTTCCGCTATCCATCAACCAGCGCTCGACCAGATCGGTAGATTTGGTGCGGTCGTTCAACAATCAACTCAACGCCTACGCCAGCGAACCGGCCGTCATGGAATGGCGCGATCAACTACGCGCTGCCCTGCCGAGCGCGGCCTGAACCTCCACCCTAGCCTGACACCCGCTCCCGTCGGCGCCCTACGTGGCACCATCGCTATCATGATTCAGCCGCCACTGGCTGCCGCCTGCCAGGCCGTCGGCCTTGATCAGACCGAGGCCCGTCTGCTGCATGCACGCGCCAACCACACTTACCATCTACCGCGCGAATTGGTCGTGGTGCGTCTACGTCGCACCCGTAATTCGGAAGAATGGATCCGGCGGCTCACCACTGCGGTTCAGGTAACCGCCTGGCTGGCGGCCCGAGGCTTCCCCACGGTCGAGCCCTGGCCAGCAGCCAGCCCTGCAGTCACCATCGACGGGTGGACAGCCACCTTCTGGCGCTATGTGCCAACCGAAACCGCCCTCGCTCCTGCGAACTCAACGGATCTGGCCGAACTACTCCGCGATCTTCACAGCCAGCCGGAACCGCCCGTACAGCTTGCGTCCACCAATCCGCTCGGCGCCCTGCTCGCCGACCTTGACCACGCCGGCGAAGCCCTGACCCAGGCCCAACACTCATGGCTAAAAGCCCGCGCCACCACTCTCAACGAACAGTACCCCCACACTCCCATGCCGCTTGGGCATGGAATGATCCATGGCGACGCCCACACCGGCAATCTGTTTCCGACCAGCCGTCGATACCTGCTCGGAGACTGGGATTCGGTCAGCTACGGTCCCCGAGCTCAGGACCTAGTTCCAACCCTCGACGGAGTGCACCACTTCGGACAGCCGCAGTCCGACTGGGACCGCCTGTGCACCGTCTACGGTGTCGAAACCGGGATCGAAAACCACCCAGGCATGCGACTGCTGTGCGCCGCCCGTGAACTGCGCTCACTCGCGGCCTACATCCGCTCAGCCCCAGGTCGGCCCGACATCCATTCCGAACTGACCAAACGTCTTCAGACTCTCATGGACGGCACTCCAGCCCGATGGCAGCCCATATGATCAATGCGGGTCGGCATCTCCTGTTCGCTCAGCCCGTCGGAGACCGAGACGTACTTCCGCGTGTTCGCATCAGGCGACACGAGAGGCAGCTATTTCGTCGCCGTAAAGACGACCGAAGCAGGCAGGCTATTGGCTCAGCGGGGCCTGCCGTTGTCCGCGCCACCTTCGCATAGAACGGCTTGACCGCGATCTGGTCCAGGCCAGGCTCACGACGTGGGATCCGGGGTGTTCGATGCCGCCGGTGCCCGCGACCTCTCCGCATGCCCCTGAGCGGGAGGAGGCCCCATGAGCCAGCGCGGTCGTTCAGCGGTTCGGAGATCATCCCGGCGTTACGGAAGGTCGTCGAGGATGGTGTGCAGGGGCCCGGTACAGGTCCGACATAACCGGCGGAAACTCAGGCGGGAGGGGCGCCGGCTACAGGCCATTGGCTCCTGCGCCCGTAGGGTTCAGAGCCATCTGCCGAGTAGCAAAACGTCAGTTCTGCCCTCTCTGTCAGACTGCTGAATCTGCTCCCGAAAGTCAGATCGGGATCCGCTGGGCCGCCTGAGCCCTCGCACGGTGGCTCTGTGCGCGCCGAGTTCCTTGACCAGGGCGGCGGGACCGACGGCCATCAGCGGGCTGATCGCTGAGGCGTGGCGGGCCGCCATCCAGATCCGAGGATCGCGGTGCTCGGGGGTGGAGAACATCTGGGTGCTGAGACCGCGGATAGTGAACGGCGCGTCGTTGAGGTATCGGGCTCCGCCGGTTCCGCACAGGTAGGTGGTCGCGCCGGCCGCGCAGGTCAGGTCGGCCAAGCGTTCGGACCGGCCGGTGCGGGTGGGCAGGTCGCTGCTGCGCCGGATCGCCCCGGTCCAGCCGAGCATGCTGAGCAGCCTCGTGGTCGAGGTCTGGCTAATTTCGGCGAGCCGGTCGGTGATGTCGAAGGCGTCCAGGACCTCCTGCAACGGGTCGATGAAATCGGCCCAGTGTGCGCTGCGCCGGTAGTACTGCTGCAGGAGCAGTGCGACCTTCCGCCGGGCCCGGGACGGGTCGTTGATCAGTACGTCACCGATGAGAGTGCTGCGTCCGCCGGGCAGGTGGATGGGCACTGTCAGCCATTGGTGGGCGTCGTTGTCGCCGGGGGCTGCGAGGCGGCAACGGTGCTGGTAGTCGCGGCGGGCGAATTGCACGTCGTCCAGGACCACCCAGACGTCGGCGGTGAACAGCTTGGCCAGGGTGGACAGCCGGGGGAAGAAGTTTGGCTGGTGGATCGCGCAGAGCAGTTCGCCGGCCACCGTGATCAGCTCGTCAGCAGGCGGCTATCGAATCCTGCATCGAGCAGACGCCGGTAGGCGGCCTCCACGTTGGCAGGGACGTCCTGGGCGATGGCGAAGCCGGCGGCCGGATATTCGATGACGCGTTGCAGGTCACCGACGAGCATGTCGATGACCAGCTTCTCGTCACCGATCGACTTTAGGTAGTCGTCGAAGGTCAACGGCTCGGACGCGCACACCGCCTCCGCTTCCGGCCAGAACTTACCGGCGGTCGCGAACGCCCGCCGTTCCATATACGGCTTGGAGATCAACATCACCGACTCCACTTGCACTCCGGCGTCGGTGAGGGCTTGGCGGGAGAAGCTGATGTTCTGGCCGGTGTTACCGGCCCGGGGTTCGATGATGATCGCGGGTAGGGGAACACCGAGCTGCATGGCGTGCTCGGCGAAGTGAACGGCCTCACCGCGGGGGAACCGTGCCTTGGTGGTGGGGCTGTTGCCGCCGGAGAACACCAGGACCGGGAACAGGCCGGCGTGAAAGAGTTGCGCGGCGAACGCCGCCACCCCAAGGTCGTGGCTGCCCAGGCCGATGGCTGCCGAGCAAGGGCGGGCTTGGTGGTGCATCTGGTGGTAGTCCCAGATGGTCATGGCGTCGGCCCGCTGATCGTCAGTGGCGGCGCGCTGGTGCTGGTCGGTCACGAAGTCCCCTCGAAGTTTGGTGCGTGCTGGTCGGCTGGGCGTGGTGTTTTAGATGGTTGGTCCGTCGGTGCTCTCGAAGCCCTGGCGGATGCTCCGGATGGCGCGCAGTTGATGGCTCAGCCCGCTGGCCAGGGCCAACTGGGCAGTCTGGCTGAGCAGAGCCAGCCCATGCTCGCAGGTGCCCTCGTCGGTCAGCAGGATGTGGGCATGGGCGGTGGAGAGCCGTACGCGCTGCATGGGGGTGTCGTCGGCGCCGCTGGTCTGCGCGATGTCGATGAAGTGCAGGGCCTGGTCGAGGTTTCCGGCGCCCCGGGGGGAACCTCAGTGCGACTGCGGCAGCAGTTCGAGGGCGTGATCTGGCGGTTTCGCTCGGGAGCGCAGTGGCGGGAGATGCCGTCCGAGTTCGGCGCGTGGTCGACGGTGCACAACCGTTTCCGGCGGTGGCGGGACGCCGGTGTGTTCGAGGCTCTGCTGGAGGGGCTGATAGCCGAGGCCGCGAAGCGGGGCGTGGTGGATCTGTCGCTGGTCAGCGTCGACTCCACCACCGCCCGGGCCCACCACGACGCCGCTGGGATGCACCTTGGTCCCGGCGTGCTCGATGCCCTGGAGAAGGCCGACGAGGAAGAGAAGACCAGGTCAAAGGGGGCGGCAGTGAGGAACGAAACGGGCAGGACGGCGAAGCCGATCCCGGACGGGAGGAGCGACGGCGCGTGAGGCGCCGACGCAAGCTCCGGCTGAAGGCCGCTCTTTTGGGGCATTCGAGGGGCGGGCAGACCAGCAAGGTTCATTTGGCCGCCGACCGGAAGTGCCGTCCGCTGGCGTTCGTCCTGAGCGCGGGCCAGGCCGCCGACAGTCCGCAGTTCATCCCCGTCCTGGCCAAGGTGCGGGTCCGCGGTCCGGTCGGCCGTCCCCGCACCCGACCCGACGCGGTCGCCGGGGACAAGGCCTACTCCTCCCGCGGCAACCGCGTCCACCTGCGCAGACGCGGCATCAAGGCGGTCATCCCGGAGAAGAAGGACCAGGCCGCCAACCGGAAGAAGAAGGGCCCCCGCGGTGGGCGGCCCGTCAGTCACGACGCCGAGCTCTACAAGGAGAGGAATACCGTCGAGCGCCTGATCAACAAGCTCAAGTCCTGGCGCGGCATCGCCACCCGCTACGACAAGACCCCAGGCAGCTACCTCGCCGGTCTCCATCTCCGTGCCTCGATGATCTGGATCAAGGATCTCACCCGGGCCGCTCAATGATCACGACTCGGCTGTTACTCCGCCGGTGACCAGGGAGCGGAGCGCAAGTGCGCGACGCTGTGCCGGGCGCGGCCCTCCGGCGGTCCGCCGGCCGCCTTGCCCACCGCGACCATGGAGACGATCACCCAGCCCGGGTTCGGGTCCAGCTCCTTGGTGAGCCCTTCCAGGTCGAAGGCCCGGAATTGGTGCGCGGCCAGCCCCATGGCCTGGGCCTGAACAGTCATGTGGGCGATGGCCTGGCCGAGGTCGTAGTCCGCAAACTCGGAGTAGAGCAGCTGCGTGTCATCGACATGCCGGCGCGTCAGCGTGACGACGAGCAGGCCCGCGTCCGTCGCCCAGCGGGCCGAGCTCGGCGCAAGGTGAGGGAGCACCCGGTCGTGCTCCGGCTCACCGGGCCTGCCGTTGAAGAAGCCCCACGGCTGGGAGTTCCCCGCCGACGGCGCCCACCGCGCGGCTTCCAGCAGCAGCCCGAGGGCGTGGTCGTCGACAACCGCAGACGGATCGAACCGGTAAGGGCTGAAACGCCCGGCAAGCAGCGGGTGTATGCCGCTGGGCGGCTCCTGAGGATGGTGCATGTTCCGCTGCAACCGGCGACCGCGAGTGCGCATTCCGGCCGGTGCGAGCGCGGGCACCGCCCACGCCAGACGACTTACCGGAACGAAGATCCACGCGCGGGGAAACCCGCAGATTGATCACGACCCGATACGCGCCCTAGGCGGGGCTATATTCGCTCGCCCCGTCACCGAGACAGGCTTACCGTTTTGTTGCATGAGCGAGGAGAGCGACGATCAGGAGTTCCTGGGCAAGCTGGTGAGACTTGCCCAGCGGCAGTCCGAGCGACACCGGGCCCTGGAAGCACGGCCGCAGGCGTCGGATGTCCAGCCGGGCAGCCCGCTGGCTGGCGATGAGGCCAAGTCGCATCCCTACCAGGTGGGGCATGGCGCCTGGCACGCGTTGACGGTGGCTCAGGACCACCTGCTGTGTCTGCACTCCTCTCTGCACGGTGAACCTGGACGAGTCCTTATCCACACCCATGCACAGTTCACGCTGATCCGCGCTGGGCTGGAGAACGCCGCGCGTGCGGTGTGGCTGCTCCACTCCAAGGACAGGGCCACCCGTGTCACCCGGCGGCTGGCGATGCAGCGCAACGAGATCCGCGCCTCCTACAAGATGCGCGAGCTGGTCGGTGATCCGGGTCGGCGCACCAAGCAGCAGGCGTTGGAAGAGCTCAACACCTTGCTGGCCGCGGTGCTGGGGGTCACTGACGCCGAGGCCGAGCAGGTGCTGAAGCACACCCCGGTCTCCTACAAGGACATGGTCCGTGATGCCGCGCCTGTGGCCGGGGTCCCAGCCGATGCCGCCGAACTGATTTGGAGCGCCGGCAGCGCCATCGCACACGGAGACACCCACGGCACCTTGAGCGTGCTGGACAAAGAGGTGTCGGCCGGCCGGTCGGCCAAGGGACATGGCGTTGCGATGGCCCGCGTCACTGGATCGGTGAGCGGCCTGTACTGGTCCATGCTGGTCGCCACGTTGCTCCTGGACACCGGCTACGACCTCTACACCCAGCGTGCCAGGTCGCCCTTCGGCCGATAGCCGGTGCAGACCCCGCTCCGCAGGTAGGCGGTGCGGCGCGGTCGAGGTCAGCGGCCACGGCGGCGGGGTCGGCGTCGAGAGTGACTTGGGCGGAGTTGTGTTCGCCGAGGCGGACGAAGCGGCAGAAAGATGGGCCGCGCTCTCCCGGCGTGCGCCAGGTCCTTGCTGTGGATGTCGGTGCAGAAACCGCAGCCGTTGATCTGGCTTGCGCGCAGCAGCACCAGGTCGATCGTGGTCTTGGATAGCAGACCGCTGTTGATCACGGCCATGCCCGCGTGTTAAGCCCTTCATGGCCTTGCTGGCATCGGCACGGCCGAGAAGCCTGCGGCCTGCCACATCCCCGAACGCGAATCATCTACTTGCCTTACATGGCGGACCGGCCTCCAGGCCACTGACCTGACTATTTCAATCAACTACCCCAGATAACGATGGTGATGCGGGGCACGCTGAGGATTGTGTGCTGGCTCAGTCGCCCGGTCGGTCGAGCCTCAGGATCGATGCTCAAGTGGTCCGGGTGTCGGCGCCGATATCCGGCATGCCGTCAAGTGCATCGACGCCATACACCGCCAGCCGCAGGTCATCATCGATGTCCAGCAGGACGCCGCTCGGGTCGGGGCGAATGCAGAGGGCGCGGTAGATCAGTGCGTGGCGACACGACGTCTACAGGTCGCCGCTGCGCCACGCCTCGGCCTCGGCGTCGATCTGCTCGATATCGGCCGGTGGGATGTGGATTGAGGCGACCCAGGTGTGGATGAGGTCGGCGCATTGGGCGACGGTGTCGTCGTTGACCTGGCCGTGGACGTGGAAGTAGGTGATGAGCGGACCGGCGGCAGGCTGGTCGGCGTCGCAGCCGGGGCACAGCACGACCTGGGTGGTTCCGCGGACGAGATGTCCGTCGGGGCGTTCGATGTTGTGGGGGACGCGTGCGGCCAGCAGGCCGTCCCCGCCGCAGCGCGGGCATGCTGGGGCATGCGCGGCGGACATCACGTGGATCGGTCTGTGGTCTCGTTCGGTTTCGCGGTCGTCTGGTGCGGTCATTGGATCGCGCTGGCGCCGAAGAGGCTCTTGACGTCTCCGAAGAACGCCGATCCGGGCTTCACCTGGAAGAACTCCAGGTTGTACAGCTTGCCGCGGCCGCCGGGCATCATGCAGGCCAGGTGCACCGGAGCATCACCTGGGTGTGCCTTGAGGATGCGTTTGAGCTCCAGCACAGTCTCAGTGTTGAGTCTTTCGGTTGGGACGCTGATGACGATGGGCGGTTCTTTGCCGGTCGCGGCCGACACGTCCAGGACCTGCATTTCCTGGGCGTTGATGGACACGCTGCCGTCACGTTCGTTGATCTTCCCCAGGACGCTGATCACCACGTCCGGGGCCAGCGCCGCGGAGTACAGCTGGTAGGAGGAGGGGAAGAACAGCACTTCGATGGTGCCGTCGAGGTCTTCGAGTTTGACGATCGCCCAGGTGTTGCCCTGCTTGGTGACTTTTCGGTCCAGCCCCGAGACCAGTCCGGCCAGGCGGATCATCCCTTGGCGGCCGCCGGCGCTGATCTCGGCGGTGGTGGCGTCGCGGTTGCGTTCCAGGATGCGTTCGGCGCCGTCCAGGGGGTGGCTGGAGACGTACAGGCCGAGCATCTCCCGCTCGAACGTCAACAGGGTGGACTTGTCCCATTCATCGCCTTCGGGGACGGTGACCGCCAGCGGAGACGCGCCGCCGGCATCGTCGTCCAGTCCGCCGAACAACGAGTCCTGGCCGTGCGCGGCGTTCTTCTTCTCGCTGATCACCGAGTCGACGGCTGGCTCGTGGACCATCATCAGCGCCTTGCGGTCATGGCCGAGGGAGTCGAACGCTCCGGCTTTGATCAGCGATTCGATGGCGCGCTTGTTGCAGACCGGCATGGGGACCTTGGTCAGGAAATCGGTGAAGTCGGTGTAGGCGCCTTGCTCCTTGCGGGAGGTGACGATGCCGTCAACAACGTTGTCGCCGACATTGCGGATGGCGCCCAGCCCGAAGCGGATGTCGTCGCCGACGGCGGCGAACATCGCCACCGACTCGTTGACGTCCGGAGGCAGCACCTTCACCTTCATGCGGCGGCATTCACCCAGGTAGACGGCCATCTTGTCTTTGTTGTCGCCGACGGAGGTGAGCAGTGCCGCCATGTATTCGGCGGGGTAGTTGGCTTTGAGGTAGGCGGTCCAGTACGACACCATCCCGTACCCGGCGGTGTGGGACTTGTTGAATCCGTACTGGGAGAAGGGGACCAGGACGTCCCAGACGGCCGTGGCGGCCGGGGCCGAGTAGCCCTTGTCTGCCATGCCTTGGGAGAAGATGGCCCACTGCTTGTCCATCTCCTCTTTCTTCTTCTTGCCCATCGCGCGGCGCAGGATGTCGGCGCCGCCCAGGGTGTAACCGGCGAGCTGCTGGGCGATCGCCATGACCTGCTCCTGGTACACCACCAGGTGGTAGGTGTTGCCCAGGATCGGCTCCAGGGCGTCTTTGAGTTCGGGGTGGATCGGGGTGATGTCCTGCTGCCCGGCTTTGCGGAGCGCGTAGTTGGTGTGGGCGTTGGCGCCCATCGGTCCGGGACGGCCGAGTGCGAGGACGGCGGAGACGTCCTCGAATCGGGTGGGGGCCATCAGCTTGGTCAGGTCCCGCATCATGCTGGAGTCGAGCTGGAAGACCCCGAGCGTCCAGCCGGCTTGCAGCAGTTTGTAGGTCTTGGTGTCGTCCATCGGGATCTCGGTGAGGTTCACCTCGATACCGCGGTTGGCTTTGACGTTGTCGATGGCGTCGCCGAGGATCGTCAGGTTCCGCAGGCCGAGGAAGTCCATCTTCAACGCGCCCAGCTCTTCGCAGGAGGGGCCGTCGAACCCGGTGATGCGAGCGCCGTCGTCAGGCCGCTTTTGGATCGGCATCACGTCGATCAGCGGTTCGGACGACAGGATGACCCCGGCGGCGTGCACGCCGGTGCCGCGGGTGAGGCCCTCGATGCCGACGCCGGTGTCGATGACGCGTTTGACGTCGACGTCGTCGCTGTAGAGCTGCCGTAGTTCGGTCGCCTCGGCGTGCCGGGGGTGGTTGTCGTCGAAGATCGCCGCGAGGGGGATTTCTTTGCCGGCGGCGGCGGGCGGGAACGCTTTGGTGATGCGGTCGCCGAGCGCGAACGGCAGGCCGTGGATGCGGCAGGCGTCCTTGACCGCGGCCTTGGACTTGATGGACATGTAGGTGATGATCAGGGAGACGTTGTCCTCGCCGTAACGGTCGGTGACGTAGCGGATCATCTGGTCGCGTTGCCGGTCGTCGAAGTCCAGGTCGACGTCGGGCATGGAGACGCGTTCGGGGTTGAGGAACCGTTCGAAGATCAGGCCGTGCTCGATTGGGTCCAGGTCGGTGATGCCGGTGACGTAGGAGACCATCGACCCGGTCGCCGATCCTCGGCCCGGGCCGAGCCAGATCCCGTTCTCGCGGGCGTAGTTGCAGATGTCGGCAACGACCAGGAAGTAGCCGGGGAATCCCATCTCATCGATCACCGAAAGCTCGTACTCGATGCGTTCGGTGACTTCGGCGGGGACCGGTTCGCCGTAGCGTTTCACGGCGCCGCGGGCGGCTTCCTTGCGCAGCCAGGACGATTCGGTCTCCCCGTCGGGGATGGGGAACTTGGCGGACAGGTCCCGGCGGGCGAACACCTCGTCGTAGTCGGTGACCATCTCGGCGACCAGCAGGGTGTTGCGGCACCCTTCCAGCCAGGCGTCGGAGGAGTCGACGGCCCGCATCTCATCGGCGGTCTTGAGGTAGTAGCCCGACCCGCCGAACCGGAACCGGTTCGGGTCGGTGATCAGAGCCTGGGTTCCCACGCACAGCAGCGCGTCGTGCGCCTCGGACTGGTCCTGGGTGACGTAGTGGGAGTCGTTGGTGACCAGCGGCGGCAGCGCCAGCCGCTTGCTGATCTCCAGCAGGCCGTCGCGGACTCGCCGTTCCAGCGGCAGACCGTGGTCCATCAGTTCCAGGAAGTAGTTCTCCTTGCCGAAGATCTCCTGGTACTTGGCCGCGGCGGCGAGCGCCTCGTCGAACTGGCCGAGCCGCAGCCGGGTCTGCACCGCACCCGAGGGGCAGCCGGTGGTGGCGATGATGCCCTTGCCGTGCTCGGCGAACAGTTCGTCGTCCATCCGTGGCCACTTGCGGAAGTGGCCCTCCAGGGAGGCGAGCGAGGAGAGCTTGAACAGGTTCCGCAGCCCCTCGGCGTCACGGGCCCACATCGTCTTGTGCAGGTAGGCCCCGGACGCTGAGACGTCACCGCCCTCGCCGGTCTCCTCGTTGGTCTTCTTCTGGTGCGGTTCGCCCCACAGGATCGGCTTTTTGACGAACCGGGACTCTGGGGCAACGTAGGCTTCGATCCCCAAGATGGGCCGGACGTCGCTCTTTTTGGCGGCTTTCCAGAACTCGTACGCGCCGAACATGTTGCCGTGGTCGCTCATCGCCACCGCCGGCATCCCGAGTTCGGCGGCCTTGGCCACCAGCGGAGAGATCTTCGCCGCGCCGTCCAGCATCGAGTACTCGGTGTGAACATGCAGGTGAACGTAGGAGTCTGAGCTGTTCGCCAACGTGGAGTGCCCTTTCGTCGCGGGGCCGGCCGAACGGGGACGGGACCGGTGGTGGAAGACGACCCCCTGAGCCTACGGCGACGGCTGGGCCCGGTGGGACAGGCACGAGCACATCAGCATGATGAGGTTGCGTGAGTCGGTGGACACGGCCATCGCGGGTTGGGTTCTGCCCAGCCAAGCGGACCCGGCCAGCGAACCGGTGACCGGTTCGCTGGCCGGGCGTGTGAGTTTCAGCACCGCCGTCTGGGGCTCTGCTCGGTGTTCTCGCCAGCCCGACGGCGCCGCACTACGCGGCCCCGCAGGTACCCGAAGGAGTTCAGGCGGTTGCGGGCAGCGGCGCCTTGGCGTTGTGCCGGAGGGGGTAGTTGTCCTGCATCCCTTTGTCGCACGGCGTCTCCGGGACGATCAGCCCGGCGTCGGTGGCGGCCAGAAGCTGGTCGACCTCCCCGTCGTCCAGGCCGTAGCTGAGGCCCGGGGCCTCCAGCCGCAGGCTGATCGCGGCCTTCTCCGGGAGCGTCATGGGCATCTTTCTTCCTCTCGGCGCCGGGCATGCCCGGCGCGGTGGGGTTCGCCGGCGGGTTGCCCAACGGATGAGGCGACCGCGACCAGGACGTACTGGCCGTGTTCGAGAGGTGCGACGGAGGAAGTGAGCCAGTCCGGGACGGCGACGTGCGCCCCCAGCCGTTCACCGGGCAGCGCGCGACGCCGCGCGGCTGGGCATGGGGCCATTGGCCGGTGGCGGGTAGCAGGGCCTCCACGATGTGTACGGCGGTCTCCCACCCGCCGCGTCCTGGGCAGCCGGCGCGGGTTTCCCAACGGCTGACCGACGGTTGAGCGCCCCATGGGCGGGCTGCGGGCAGCATGTTGGTGTGGGTACTCCGATGTACACAACGGACTTCATCCCGGGCGATCAACACAAGGTGCAGGCGGAGCAGATCCGGGTCGGCAGTCCAGGCACAAGCCCCGAGACCGCTCTTGAGAACCTGGCTACTGCGGTGCAGGACCTGCATCCCGATGCGGTGGTAGGGGTGGGTTTCACCGCGATCCCCCAGGCGACCAGCCACGGAAGGGGCGTGGTGACCGAGGTCGCCTTTGTCGCTTACGGAACCTGCGTTCGTTACGAGCCCACGCAAGGGTGACTGAGCACGCCCCTGCCGTCCATCGGGCGCGGGCCTGATCCGCCGCATCTCGTGTACCCCATGTACCCGGTCGCTGTACCCCGCGGCTGTACCCCTGCACCGAGCGCACGCCGGCGTGCGACGACCACGGCGCGGGCGCCAACGACGAGACGACCACGAAGACGGGCCGAGACCGCGTCGAGAACGACCGGCCGTTATCGGCGGGGTCAGGCGGGGAGCGAGTCGCGGACGCGGACGTGACGGTCGATGCCGGTCCGGGTCAGTGAGTCGGCCAGCCGCTGCTGCGGCCGCAGCAGCAGCAACTCGCCGCCGGCGGAAGCGGCGCGCTTCCACAGCCGGACGAAGGAGTTGAGCCCTACCGAATCGCAGAAGGACACCTGCGACAGCTCCAGCGCGATCAGCGGCGGCACCTCCTGGGCGATCAACGTGACGACCGGGCCCAGCAGCGCCGGCGCGGTGAACCGGTCCAGCTCCCCGCGCAGCTGCACCGTCTGCCATGCCCCGTCCTGGATCATCTCCATGGCCAGCCGCGGCGCGGCCGGGGCGGCATCCGGCGTCGTCACGTGCACACCCCTCCAATCGGCGGACATCCCGATTATCGCCGTCCCTTGGCCACGTGGGGTGGGCACTGGCAAGGTCGCTGGCACAGTCTCCCTAGCGCGGGGAGTCCGTCGCCACTTCCAGTGGGTTGTTGTGGCTGGTCAGGGCAGTGGAGGGGATACCGGGATCCGTCACAGCGGCGCGGGTGGTGACGGTTTCGCGTGCCCATTCGGCGCGGCGTGCCCGGCGGGCGCGGTAGGCGGCCTGCGGGCACGCCTGGCGGTCGTGTCGTGCGACATCTCGAACGGTCCTCCAGAGATTGCCTCTCAAGGGGGGCGCCTCCCTTTCCGTCCCGCCATCCCACCGCATGGCCCGCCCGGACTCGATATGAAGGCCATATAGCAAGGTCATATATCCGAGTGCTCGCCTTCGGCCGACCCGGGCGGACCTCACCCCGCCCGGCCAGGCCCCGGCCACCCGGCTCGACCTCGAACCGCGCGTGCTGTTCGCTCCCACGATCACCTGATCAGGGTCTTGGGCAGATACGGCGGCGAGCTATGAGCAGAAAGCCGCCCGTTGGGATCGTCGCCCCCTTTACCGTTGAGGCGAGCTTTCGTCCCCTCTTACTCGCAGGAGGCGCGTTCGGTGTTGAGGCCCAAATGCACCCGACGACGCAAGGACGGCCGCCCGTGCCAGCGGGAGGCGGCCGACTGGCCAGGGCAGTGGCAGGGGTACGGACTTCCTGCCCTGGAATGGCCTGACCACGACCGGGCGGTCGCATGCTGGACGCACCTGACCGAGGCCGAGCGCCGGCAATGCCTGCACGACCGGACCGCCCCACAGCCTCTCCTGGAAGCCGCCCGGGCCGAAAGCCGTGCTCAAGTCGAGGCCGAACAAGAACGCAGGATCGCCGAGCGCCGCGCCGCCGGGCTGCCAGACCATCCGCCGCCACCTGAAGAGCCCAGGTGCACCGGCGGACCTTGCATATCGGAACAGCGGGCCTACCCCGGGCAGGACCTCGCTGACAGCGCCTCGGCACGATGTAACACCTGCGGCGCGAATGTCTGCGTATCCTGCGGCCGAACCCCCGTCGACGGTCATTTCACGATCTGCGATGGATGTGCGGAGTCGATCGAGGTCGGCATTGAACTCCTGGAACCTCAAGGGGCTCCTGCCGACTACAACCCACCTCTTGGCTTGCGCCCCGACCTGCGTCGTGACCTTCACCGGCTCGCGGGGCAGATCGTGCGCGCCTCTGGCCTCGACCACCCGACCGTGCAGAAAAGGCTCAACAAGAGCATGGGGGTATGGCGGCGGGACCAGGCCAGTCCCGATCAACTACAGCGCGGGATCGACGCCGCCGAAGCCTGGTTGGGCCAGCTCCAGCAACCGGCGGCCCCGCAACCGCCAAGTCGGCAGGAAGCCGACAGAGTCCGGTTGAAGACGGAACTGACGTCCTGGGCTGCTGAACGAGGCCTCACTCTCGCCGAGGTTGCGGCCCTGGCCTCCGACCAGCAGCCGCCTGCCTACAAACATCCCTGACCTTCAGCAGCTCACCCCTTGAGGCGGTGACCACGGTGCTGGGATCGGTCAGCGCGATCTTGCCCTTGTCTTGATCACAGGAGAAGCCCGGCCGGAGCATCTCTTGGGAGGGCTCCGGCCGGGCCGGTTGATCAGCAGTTCCCTCATGGGCGATGCGGCGGGATCTGCGCGGCCGCTTCACCTCAAGGGATCGGGCGTGTCGGTCAGGCCGTCGCGGGCAGCGGCGCCGTGGCGTCGTGGCGCAGGGCGTAGTTGTCCTGCATTCCCTTGTCGCACGGCGTCTCCGGGACGATCAGCCCGGCGTCGGTGGCGGCCAGGAGCTGGTCGACCTCCCCGTCGTCCAGGCCGTAGCCGAGGCCCGGGGCCTCCAGCCGCAGGCTGGTCGCGGCCTTCTCCGGGAGCGTCATGGGCATCTTCCTTCCTCTCGGTGCCGGGCGGGCCCGGCAGGGTGCGGAGTTCGCCGGTGGGTTACCGGACGGATGCGGCGACCGCGACCAGGACGTACTGGCCGTGTTCGAGGGGGACGACGGAGGAGGTGAGCCAGCCCGGGACGGCGACGTGCGCACCGGCCACGGGCCGGATCATCAGCTGGCGGCCCCAGGGGAGGCCGGGCATCGCGGTCATCTGGGACCCGGCGCGGGGGTCGGCGAAGGCGATGGCGCCGGACTCGGTGTGGGTCGGGGCGGGGCTGGCCGCCAGTACCCACCAGGCGACCAGGTCGGCGGGGTGGCCGGTGGCGGGCACGTCGTGGCCGTGCCGCCAGACCTGCACCTGGATGTCGACGCTGCTGATCGCGGGTGCGAGGTCGGGGCCGTAGGTGTCGGCGAGCGCGTCGAACGATGCCCGGAACTGCGCGGCTGCGGCATCGAGGTCGGTGATGATGTCGCTGGGCGGCAGGGATTCCAGGGCGGGCCCGTCGGCGCCGATCTCGGCGGCCGCGGCCGACAGCAGCGCGGCGGGGTTGAGTTCGATGACGGCGACGGGGGTGCCCCAGTGCTGCCGGACGGTCGAGCCGTTGTCGCCGCAGGGGCGCCGGTCCCGCACAGAACCGGTGCGAGCAGCGGTGCCGGTGGCGGGGGTGTCGGTGGCGGGGGTGGTGAGCGTCATGACATCCGGCTCCAGCGCTCGTGGTAGGCGATGTTCCAGGCGATCGCGATCCGCAGACGCGAGTCCGTCGCGGTCGCCTTCACCGAGTGGGGCTGCCAGCCGGGGAAGGCGACCATCCGGCCGGGGATCGGGGAGTAGCGGACGACGCCGGGGGAGGCCATCCGGCCGACGGCGGCCGGGCGCGGGTCGAGCATCTGCAGATACCCGGCCTCGGTGTCGCTGCTGGGGTCGGCGGCGACGTACAGCACCCCCGACCATGCCGAGTCGTGGTGGGTGTGCGGCCGCAGGGACCCGCCGGACCGGTACACCACGGCCCACGCTTCGGCGTTGACGTCGTGGTCGCCGATTTCGTCGGCGGCGTCGCCCAGCACCGCGCGGGTCATCGCGTTCCCGGCGGCGGCGATCTGGACCTTCAGCCACTCGATCGACGGGTGGTCCCAGGTCAGCATCGTCTGGGACGACTTGATCGCGTCGATCCCGCCGAAGTTCGCGGCCTGGGTGTCGGTCTTCTCCGCCTTCAGAATCATCTCCCGCAGGACCGGGAGGTGCTCGGCGGAGCCGGGGCAGTCGGCCTGATAGACGGGGGTCCTCCACATCTGCATCACCGGCCGTCTGGTGGGGAACGCCGGCGGTCCGGCGGCCGACGAGTGCGCCGGGCGCGAGTGATCGGTCACGGTCACAGCCACAGTCCTTTCTCCTGGTTAGGGGTGTGCGGTCCGGCCCGGTCGTGAGGGTTATCCCGCGCGAGCCGAGCCGGGGTCGGGCAGGTGAGCGGCGATACGGTCGGCGATGTGGTCGGCGAGGAGTCGTCCGGCCGGTGCCAGGTGCCGGGCGGCGTCCAGGCACCCGGCCCCGTAGCCGGTCAGGGTCCGCACCCGGTCGTGGTCTCCGGTCGCCCGGTAGAGGCGGATGAGGGCGGCGGCGACGTGCGCGGCACCCAGCGCCTCGTCCGGGCTTCGACCTGCGGTACCCGACGGCAAGGTGACCACCGGCGCGTCCGGGGTCTCCAGCCGCCACATCTCCTGGATCAGGTACAGCCACTGGTGAGCGAGCTCGTGCACGAGCTGCTCGCGGAGCTCGGCGTCGGTACCGAACGCGGCGTCGGCCAGGAGCACATGCTGCGGCCAAGCCCGCGACGACGCCGAGATCGCGCCCCGGTCGGGGAACAACCGCGCGTACCGGACGGGCAGCCGCAGCAGCGGCCCCCAAGCGGGGACCAGTCCTTCAAGTTCGGTGAGGCGGCTGGTGATCGCGGCGCGGCGGGACGGGGTGAGCGGCCGGGCGGGCATCGGAGGTGAGTTCCGCAGCGCGTAGACGGCGGAAGGCGTCAGCCAACCCTGCGGAGGAACGTCCCCCCGGGCCCCGCTCTGCTGCTGGGCCTGGGTGTGGCGGACGGCGGCGGCACCGGCGAGCAGCCACCTGTACCGGAATCCGTCGTCCAGGAACGGGAGCCCGTCCAGCAGCCGAAGCGGGTCGGCGAGGTCCTTGCGGGTCAACGCCGGTGCGGCGGAGGCGGAAGCCATCACAGGGGTTCCTTTCAGCGGGCGGTCGGCTCAGGAACGGGAGCGGGTGCGGGTGCGGGGACGGCCCGGACTTCGAGGAGCGGGTGGTCGCGCAGCGGCGTGTCGTCCAGCCCGAAGGCGATCACCGCGGCGCCGGCGCGGCGTCCCGTCTGCAGGCACGGCAGCGGCCACGGCCCGTCCGGCCGCGGCGTGAAGTAGACCGCGGGCGGGTGCGCCAGCTCGGCCAGCAGGCCGGGCCCGCAGTCACGTCCGCCGTAGCTGTCGTAGCTGAAACGGGGGTGGCCGATGTCGAAGTCGTGGACGACCGCGACCGCGCCGCCGGACGGCGCGCGGGTGGCCAGGAGCTCCAGCTCCTGCACTAGCGGCCACTGGGCGCCCCAATGCGCGTCGAGGAAGCACAGCGGACGGGCGTGGCGGCCAGCCACCTCGGCGACCAGCCGGGGAGAGTCGCAGCACTTCACGGTCGCGTTGCCGTGGCGGGCGAGGCGACGTCGGGTGACCGCGACGTGGCGCGGGTCGATGTCACAGGAGTACACCGGCAGGTCCGGGTATCGGGCCGCCAAGTAGTGGGTGGTGTCGCCGACGAAGGAGCCGGTTTCGCAGATCGCGTCGCATCCGAGCATGTCGATCAGCTGGTGCACCAGCAGCGCCAGGTGGATGTCGAATCCGAAGGGTCCTCCGCCGTCCGACAGCCGGAGCTGCCCGACCCGAGGAACCCGGTAGAACACCTCGTAGGTCTGTTGGACGTCCGACTCGGTCACCGCCATCACCGCCTGCTCACCAGAGGTCGCTGCGGTTTCCACACAACGCCCCGCCGCCCGCAGCGGCCAGAGGCCGGCGTGTCTCCCGGTGTCTCTCCTTGCCCGGTGCCGAGTACGCCTTCCGGCACGCAACGGGAACCGGCCTCCCGTGAGGCTGGCCACGCGCCGCCCGCCGCCCGATAGTGGGCAGGGAGGTGTCAACGACGATGCCGAGGCCGCGTACCAAACCGATCACCAACCCGGAGCTGGCCGCCGTGATCCGCCGAACCGGCGCGACCTACGCCGCCTTCGCCCAGCAGGTCAACACCGTCGCCGCCGAAAATGGGTATGTCACCCGGTACAACCGGGGATCCGTCGCGAACTGGCTCACCGGAAAAACCCCGACCCCGCGGGTGATCCCCTTCGTTGTGGAGGCCGCAGCCCGGATACTCGGCGCTCCGCAGCTGGGCTCAGCGGACCTGGGCTGGCCCGATGCCGGGACGGCCCCGCCGAGCCCGTGGGCGGGTGACCCCGCCACCTGGCTTGACCATCTGGGGAGATGCGACATGACCGACCTGGACCGGCGCTCCATCCTCGGCGCCGGAGTGTTCACGCTCACCGCCGCAGCGATACCCGCCGCGGCGATACCCGCCGAGGCGGTGAGCAGCGCAGAAGGGACCACGCCCGCCCGGGCAGGAGCCGCCGACGCGGCCCGCATCAAAGAGATGACCGAGCTGTTCTCGGACATGGACGACCGGTTCGGGGGCGGTCACGCCAGAGCAGCAGTGGCCGCCTACCTTTCACGGCACGTCGTCCCGATGCTGCGCAGCGCCTCCGGCCCGAACCGGGCAGCCCTGTTCGCCGCCGCCGCAGAGATGGCGTATCTCGCCGGATGGATGGCGTCGGACGCCGGAGTCTCCGGGCTCGCGCAGAAGTACTACATCCAATCGGTCCGTCTCGCCGCCGAGTCCGACGACTACCGGCTGAAGGCACGCACGTTTCGCGCCATGGCCCTGCAATGCGTCGAACTCGGGCACCCAGCCCACGGCCGCGACATCGCCGAAGCCGCCGTGCGATCCCTTCCCACCACCGCGCCGCCGAGGCTGCGGTCCTGGTGCACCGCCATGCGCGCCGAAGCCTGCGCGGCCACCGGCGACACCCGCACCGCCCGCGGCCTGCTGAGGATCGCCGAACGCGACCTGGAACGAGCAACCTCATCCCAATCCCCCGACTGGAGCGGCTCCTACTACTCACACGCCGCGCTCCGCCACCAGACCGGAACAACCCTGGCCAGCGCCGGGGACCTCGCCCCGGCCGAAGAACACCTCACGGCCTCCCTGATCGGCCGGCCCGACACCCAACGCCGCTCCCGGGCCCTCATCGGAACCCGGCTCGCTACCTTGCAGGTCCGCCGTGACCAGCCAGACGCCGCCGCACAGACGGTCAAGTCCATTCACGGCGATCTGAAGATGGTGGAGTCCGCTCGCGTCGACCACGAGTTGGACCGTCTACGCGCCGGCTGGAGCACCGCACGAGCCGACCCCACGGTCGGCCAGATGGACCTGGCCGTCGCCAACATCCTTCAGCAACGTCGAAAGCGCGGCAGCGCCTAGCGCGCCTCCCAGCGGCTACAACCGGACCGGATTCAAGAGCTTTCCCCGATGAGTCTGATGGAGACTGCGCGATATCCTCTGACCTGCGGAAACGTTTCTGTGGTGTCTGATGGTGTCGGGAGCCAACGGGGGGAGTCTTGGGGGGGTTGGCTCCCTTGTGTGGCTCCCAGGCTTCCGCAGGGGGAGGGCGGGCCCCGCGCGCTGGTCTAGAGGTATGGGCTGACAGAAGCATCAACCGGAGCAGCCCCGGCCTATCCGGCCCGGGGCTGCTCCGGTCATATGTGGTTCTTTGTGCTCATTTATGGCTGTGTGACCTTGTAGCAACCAGGGCAGTCCTCGATCTGGCTGAAGAACTAGCGATCAACGCTTAGAGTCATATGGGGAGGAGGTGGATGTATGACGCACAACTTCGAAGATCTCTGCTGGGAGGCCCTTGACTGGGTCGGAGCGAACGCCGCCAATTTTGGGGGGTATGTAGATCTCGCTATATTTACTGACGCATATGGAATAGATCCCCAAGGGGCCCGGGGGCTATTTCAATTCGGAATGGAGCGCGGGCTACTCAGTCACAGTTCGCGATCACCTGAAGCCTTGGAAGTCTGCTTGACTTCCACGGGCGCAAACTTGTTGAGGGCTCGACAAGCGAAGCGGGATGACCCGATTTTAAGGGCCGCTGCCGTCCGTCGCGCAATCCTCGAATGGCTATGGCGGCTGAAGAGGGAGGGTGCGAAGCCGCCCCTTATAGATCACTTCCTCGGAACGGATGGATCTCGATTTGAGGGAACCAGCTTTCTGCGTTGGGAAATCGAACGTGCAGTCGCATATCTCCTCAGCAAGGGGTTGATCGAAAAGGTCGGAGAGGTGCGTTACACGGGGATTTTTCCGCAATTCTTGACCACCTGGCAAGGGGACGACTGTGTTGAGCAGTATGGGGGAGATGTGGACAAGTATGAACGGCGCAACGATCAAGCCAGTGGCCCTGTCTTCCATATAGGGAGCAATTCCGGCAACATTGCCGCTAATAGTCGAGACTTCACGATGAGTGCTTCCGTCGTCAACGGCGTTGATCCATCTCAGATCGTGATGTTCGCGCGAGCCCTACGCCAGGCGGCGCCGGTGCTGGGCCTACCCGAGGCTGAGATACAAGAGCTCATGCAGACGGCTGATCGCCTTGAACAGGAAGCTGGCGATGGCGAACCTGACCCAAGCCGAGTCCAGCGATGGGGAAGCGTCGCCATCGGCATTCTGAACTCACCGATAGTCAGTGGTGCCCTGGGCAGTGTTCTGGCGTCCTATGGCGTCACGGTGCTGCCGGGGACGTCGGGAGCGTAGTTGCGACGTCCCCAGGGCTGGGCCTACACGTGGGACCGTATTGGGGCCGGTCAACCGAGTCGACCGCACAGTCGGTTGTCCTCACAAACACTCAGCGAAGCGCGGTCGAGCAGGGCCTGGTCGAGCCCACGTACCGCTGGGGCAGCATGACGGTGTTCGGTCAGGGCACCTTCGCCTATCTCACGATGCGGGAAGCGTTCCGTAGCAACGACGGACGGAGAACCTACGAGCTTGGTGTCTGCTCGTACGGTCCCCAGGGCATGGACCTGGCCGACCGACTCGGCGGCCGGATCCGCGCCCGGGATCGAGACGGCCGGTCACTGACCGACCACCTGGATCAGGGCTCATCCGTCCGGGACGGTCTCGGACGTCGATGGTCATCTCGTCGCGGACAAGGAGCACACGCGCGTCATCGTGCGGACTGCCTGGCCCGTCGGTTGAGCTTGCGACCGGCCGGGTCCAAGGCCGGGGTCTCTTGGTGGTCGGATGCCGAGGCGGGCGGTGAACGTGGCCGAGCCGCGGCCCCGTCTATCCCGTGCCCATCGTGATACCAGGGAAAGCATCATGACACTCGATGCCGCATCCTTGCCCGCTGACCTGCACCGCTGGCTGGCAGACCATCTGCCCGACGTGGCCGCCACCACCGATGCGTCCTGGCCCCGTACCGAGTCGCGAGTGTGGCGCCTGGAGGCCAGCACCACCACGGCCTACGTCAAGATCAGCCCTTCTGCCGACAGCTACACCCGCGAGATGAACGCCTACCAGCATGCGGCTGCCGCCCTCGACCACGACGAGGCCCCCCAACTGATCGCCACCGACCCCGACCTGCGGGCAATCTTGACGGCGGCACTTTCCGGGAGCGTCGTCCGTGATCTGTCCCTCGCCCCGGCGGCGGAAGTCCAGGTGCACCAGCTCGCCGGACGGCTGCTGCGACGCTGGCACGACTACCCAGCCCCCGTCCCCACGCACGCACGCACGAGAGCGCGTCGTGGCCTCCATGGCCGGCCATGCCTTCGAAGCGGCGGCCTGCCTTGACAGCATCGGCGGCCATCTGACCGCCGCCGAGCGGGCCCTGGTGGGTGAAGTAGCCCGGGACCTGCCTGCACTGGCCACGGATCTTCCGCTGGTCTACCTGCACGGCGACTTCTCTCCCCGAAACTGGGTGTGGAGCTCAGAGAAGCAGACCCTCGGGCTGATCGACTTCGAAATGGCCGAACACGCCCTGGCGGTCCAGGACATGGTCTGGCTGTTCGGGGCGGTATGGCCAACCCGCCCCGACCTACGGGACGCCTTCGTCACCGGGTACGGACGCCAGCCGGCCGCAGAAGAGTACCGGGCGCTGCTCCTGATCACGAGCCGTCTCGCCGTCTCCTACCTATCCGCAGGCCTGGCCAACAACGAGCAGGTGCTCATCGACCGCGGCCGCAACGCACTCGGCAACCTCGCACGCGCCCACGCCTAACCACCAAGGTGCCGGCACCTCTCCCGCTCCCGTAGTCAGGGACTTCCGTGCTCCAGCTGCGCTTGATGCCGGGTATCGACCGATCCGACCCCATCCGCCTTGCCGTACAGCGCCTTCATGACGACGCGCAGCCCCGCGTGAGGAACGCTATGACGACCGTACTCATTGTGGTGGCCCATCCCGACGACGCCGAGATCGCGATGGGCATGCGCATGCACTGGTACGCCCGCGCGCCCGAGTCCACGTGCACTGCCTGACCACGGGCACACCCAACCCCCTCTCAAGCACCCAAGTGCGGCGAGAGGAATGCCTGGCTGCGGCAAGCCTGCTGGGGATCGATGAGTACACTTTCTCCTCGATCCCCGACACCCGCTTGGTTGAGCACCGGAGCGCCATCCATACCACTCTGTCGAAGGTCTTCCGCGACACCCGACCAGACGTCGTCTACACCCATTACCCGGACGACCAACACCTCGACCACGTCACCACCGCAGCCGAGGTAACAGCGGTCGCGCTGCGAGAGACCGCCAACCTGCGGTACTTCCGATCGCCCTACAGCACCGGTTTCGAGCCGACGTTCGTCTTCATGGGCACCCCCGAGCTCCTTCGAGTCAAAGAGAAAGCACTCCGGTGCTTCACCTCTCAGCAACAGCTGGATATGGACGTTTTCCAGCGCCTGGCCGAAGTCACGTACCGCCAATTCATCCATCACCGGGTCGTCGCACGCTTCCCGGCGCAGGTCAATTGCGGAGAACTCTTTCAAATCACCCGACATGTGGAGTTCGCTGAGGTGTGATTGACGCGACCGTTCTAAGATCTGTCAGATGAATCCGAGAACGGTAAGAAGGTTTCCTCATGTGGCCTCCCCGGGCTAAATGACGCAGCGTAAGCCTCATGTAACACCATGGCCGATGCCGCCGGAGTGGCCCTCCGTGGCCGCCCACCGGCCGCCCACCACGTGGGTTTAGGCGATGCTTCCTGCGCGACGGGGCGGGCCTGTGGTCATACGTGGGTACGCGCGATCTTGGCCACCTGCCCGCCCTCCCAGAACTCCGCGCCCTCAACCGCTCGCACCGTCTCAGCGTGCGGCAGGCAGTACAGCGAGCGTGGACCACTAAGTCCCCGAAGAAGGCCCATATTGGAATTCGCCGAACCCGAAGCTAGTGCGCAGCCTCGTACTGCTCGATCACGTTGACCGGGATCCGGCCACGGTCGCTGACCTTGATGCCGTGGTTCTTCGCCCACTCGCGGATCTCAGCGGAGCGTTCACGGCTGCTAGCGCCCTTGTGGGATGAAGCCTTTCCGCGCCGAGTCCCCTTGAGCCGGCGACCACTCTCCATGTAAGCGTGCAAGCTGCTCCGGAGTTCGCTCGCGTTCTTCTCGTTCAAGTCGATTTCGTACTCTCTGCCGTCGACGGCGAACGACACGGTCTCGCTGGCCTCGCTGCCGTCGAGGTCGTCTGTCATGGTGACTCGCACCTGCTGGGCCATTTACTTCTCCCTCATGTCAACTTACGAGTACCTTAACCGTAGCCGACTCAGACACACGGGTTGGCCAGGAGAAGCCAAACAAGATTCCGCACCCTACGCAGAAGAGCAGTCTCTGCGTTCCAGCCGGACGTTATG
Organism: Spirillospora sp. CA-128828; assembly: GCF_050945415.1. Lineage (NCBI taxonomy): Bacteria > Bacillati > Actinomycetota > Actinomycetes > Streptosporangiales > Thermomonosporaceae > Spirillospora > Spirillospora sp. CA-128828. The sequence goes on along the minus strand of NZ_CP191986.1, from coordinate 7,930,438 downwards.
GCGGCCCGGGGCCCTGGACTCCAGGCCCACGAGGAACCAGGTGAATGCTGCCCGCGCCCTCTGACGTTGGCGTCCACCGCCCGGCTGGGTGAAGTACCGTCGTGCGGTATGTCCCGGAACAGCCGGAGGCTTACTGTTGCTTGGCGGTATGACGGTAGGAGACTGAGCCTCCAGAATTTCACTCGACGGGCCGTCGTAGCCGGTGGCGGTCCTACCACTGGACGCCATGCTCTGCGGGATTGCCAGTTGCCGGACCTGGACCGGAATGAGGACTCCGCAGATACGGGGAAGGCATCAGGAGCCATGACCTCTTGCTCGCGGTTTGTCTGGAGGAGCTGGCGCCAACCAATACAGGTGGAACGATCATGAGTCGCCGTTACGACTACTTCGATGATCCGGCTGCACCGCAGGCGAACAGTCTGGTTCCCTCGGTGAACGTCGCGGTTACCAAAGACGCGGGCGAGCTCCTGTTGATCCGCCGCACCGACAACGGCAACTGGGCTCTTCCAGGTGGCGCGATCGACCTCGGCGAGTCCGTCGCCCAGGCCGCCATCCGGGAGACCCGTGAAGAGACCGGGATCGACTGCGAAGTCACTGGCCTGGTGGGGATCTACTCCGACCCTCGCCACGTCATCCACTACACCAGCAACGACGAAGTGCGGCAGGAGTTCTCCATCGTCTTGACCGCCCGGCCGGTCGGCGGCCGCCTGACGCCTAGCGATGAGTCCAGCCAGGTGCAGTGGATCCCCCCGGACGAGGTTCGGGGGCTCACGATGGACAGGTCGATGCGGCTGCGGATCGAGCACATCCTGCGGCCCGGCAGCGGCCCGATCATCACCTGAACACCCTTACCTCCGAACCGATGCAGCCCCGGGATCCGGTCATGCCGCAGACAGCAGCTCGCCGAACACCTCCTGCATCGTCTCCGCACCGCCCCGCACCACCGGCCGCAGCTGATGTTAACGGCACCGTCGGATATCAGAACTGTCCGAATGCCTCGGGTTGAGGGCTGGCGGTAGGGTCGGGGGATGCCCGATCGTCGTTTCGAGCTGATCTGTGAGATCGAGCCTCCTACCCGTCCGGACCTGACGCGGGTGCGGCACCAGATCGGTGTGCTGACCGCCGTGGCCGACTCGTTCTTGATCCCCGACAATCACATCGGCCGGGCGACGGTGTCGAGCGTGGCGGTCGCCCACGAGGTGCGGGCGATGGGTGCCGCTGGGATCGCGTGCTTGAATTCTCGGGACCGTAACCTGCTGGGGTTCCGCCGGGACCTGCTCACAGCCGCCGCATATGGGGTGGACCGGTTCTTGTTCGTCTATGGCGACAAGCCCACCGCGGGTGACCGGACCAGCGAACTGACCGTGCGGACCATGATCGAAGAAGCGCGTGGTGCGGCCGAGGACCCGGCGTTTGAGGCGTGCTCGCCGTTCCGAGTTGGTGTCACCTCGGGGCTGCGTCCTCTTCCCGCCTGGAAGGGCCGGGCCGATTTTGTGTTCGCGCAGGTCAGCTACTCGGTGGAGAACCTGCTGCGGTGGCGCGACAGCGTCGAGGTGGATGCTCCGGTGTATGCCGGGGTGATGGTACTGGCCAGCGCGGGCATGGCTCGCAATCTAGCGGCGAAGATTCCCGATATCGCCATCCCCGACGATCTGGTCACCGCTGTTGAGCGGGATCGTAACGCCGGTGTGGATGCTGCATGCGAGCAGGTCCTGGCCATCCGCGACAGCGGTGCTTTCGACGGTGTGCATCTGGTGCCGGTCAGCAGATACCGGCAGGTTGCCGCTCGCCTCGAACAACATCTGTGATCAAGGGTTCTCCCGTGGGCGTGCGCTGTTTGAGGTTCCCCCCACAGCACGGAGACCGACGGTGAGGTCACTCGTGGGCGTCTGAGGGTAGGTTGAGCCCTTCGAACGTGACGGGGCTGTGCATTCCAATACTGGAATGACGTCTATGGGGATTGTACCAGCATTCGATCCATTCGAAGACTGCGCTGGCCAACTCTTTCCTGGTTTTCCAGGTCCGGATGTCGAGCAACTCCAGTTGCATCGTCCCCCAGAACGACTCCATCATGGAATTGTCGTAGCAGTCACCGACCGTGCCCATCGATCCGAGCAGCCCGGCGTCCCGAAGGCGCTTCCCGAAAGCCCAGGACGTGTATTGGGCGGATTCAACTGGTCGTCGCAACACCTCGTAGCCGGAGGTGGTGCTGGTGGGTTTGGGGAAGCGTCAGGAGGCTGTCCGTTTGTATCGCGGGCAGATTCCCTCGCCGGGGCGGCCGACGGTCGCGTGGCGTGAGGACCGTGTCCGGTTCTGGCGGGCGATCGCGCGGGGGGCGAGTTCGGAGGATGCCGCGACCGAGATCGGTGTGTCGCAGGCGGTGGGGACGCGCTGGTTTCGCCAGGCTGGCGGGGTGGGACCGTGTCTAGCCCCGACGGTGTCGGGCCGTTATCTGTCGTTCGCGGAGCGAGAAGAGATCGCGCTGTTGCGTGCTCAGCAGGTGGGCGTGCGGGAGATCGCGCGGCGCCTGGGGCGTTCGCCGTCGACCATCTCCAGGGAGCTTCGGCGGAACGCGTCCACGCGGACGTACTCGGTGGAGTACCGGGCGTCGGTGGCGCAGTGGCACGCTGAGCGCCGAGCCAGGCGGCCGAAGACGGCGAAGCTTCTGGCCAACGATCAGCTGCGCGACTACGTCCAGGACCGGTTGTCCGGCGCGATCCGCACCCCGGACGGGTTGATCGCTGCGGGGCCATGGGTGCCGGAGTGGAAGGGCCGCAACAAGCCCCGGCGCCAAGACCGATGCTGGGTGAGGGGCTGGAGTCCGCAGCAGATCGCCAACCGGTTGAAGGTCGACTATCCCCAGGACGAGACGATGCGGATCTCTCACGAGGCCATCTATCAGGCCCTGTACATCCAGGGCCGAGGTGCTCTGAAGCGCGAACTGGTCGCCTGCCTGCGCACCGGCCGCGCCCTGAGGGTCCCGCGAGCCCGCTCCAGGCAGCGCGCCAGTGGGCACGTCACCCCCGAGGTGCTGATCAGTCAACGGCCGGCCGAGGTCGAGGACCGCGCCGTTCCAGGCCACTGGGAAGGCGACCTCATCATCGGCACCGGCCGGTCCGCGATCGGCACGCTGGTGGAACGCACGACACGGTTCACCATGCTGCTGCACCTGCCGCGGATGGACGGCCACGGAATCCAGCCGCCGGTGAAGAACGGTCCGGCTCTGGCCGGCCGCGGCGCCGAGGCCGTGAAAGACGCGATCGCCACCACGATCACCACTCTGCCCGAGCACCTGTGCCGCTCGCTGACCTGGGACCGCGGCAAGGAACTGGCCCAGCACGCCCAACTCCGCATCGACACCGGCTTGGCCGTCTACTTCGCCGATCCGCACAGCCCCTGGCAGCGAGGAACGAACGAGAACACAAACGGCCTGCTCCGCCAATACTTCCCCAAAGGCACAGACCTATCGAGATGGGACGAGCAAGAACTCGCAGCCGTTGCTCACGCCCTCAACTCCAGACCCCGCAAGACACTCGGGTGGAAGACACCCGCCGAGGCCCTGAACGAGCATCTACTATCGGTCCAGGAAACCGGTGTTGCGACGACCGGTTGAGCCCAAGTTGCGTTCCGTGGTCGGAATGCAGGATGGTCGAGCGCGGTGGCGGGCTGCGCCGGGTGACGGCCATGGCGAGCGCATTGATGACCAGATCGGTGTCCTGGCGAGCATCGATCGACCAGCCGATGATGCGCCTGGAATAGGCGTCCATCACAGCAGCGCAGTACAGTTTCCCTTCCGTTGTGGGATGTTCGGTTATATCGGTCAACCAGAGCCGGTCGGGGCCGACAACATCGAAGCGGCGCCGGACCAGGTCCTCCTCGGTCGCGGCGTTGACCAGGTTGCGGCGGCCTCGCCGGCGGTAGACGCCCTGCAGGCCGGCCTGGCGCATCAGCCGTTCCACTCGCTTGCGGTTCACCCGCTCGCCCAGCCCGAGCGTCAGTTCGGCGTGCACCCGGGGCGAGCCGTAACTGCCGCGGGATTCGGCGTGGATTTCGCGGATCATTTTGGCGAGTTCCTTGTTGCGCAGTGTGCGTGGTGATTCGGGTCGACCGAGCCAGTCGTAGTATCCCGAGGTGGAGACGTTCAATACTCGGCAGGCCACCGCGACCGGGATCGAGTCGGCGGCGAGTTCACGGACCAGCGAGTAGATTACTTTGGGAGGACGTTCTCGCGGGCGAAGTAGGCGGCGGCCCGCTTGAGGATCTCGTTCTCGGTCTCCAGTTGCCGGTTACGGCGCCGCAGCTCGGCTAGTTCCTTCTTCTCGGCGCTGGTCAGCTGGCCCGACTCGCCGCTTTTATCGTCGTCGGCGTCGGCCTGGTTCACCCAGTTCTGCAGACAAGAACGGCTGATTCCCAGGTCCTTGGCGAGCTGGACGATTGACTTGTCACCCTGGCGCGCCAGTTCGACGGCTCGGCGGCGAAACTCGGGCGGGTGTGGTGAGGGCATGACGGACATCCTTCCTGATGATCAAGGATGACCTCAGGTCAGCAGTCCGTGCTTCGGGGGGAAGCTCACGCACGGTCGTGCAGCCACGCCTCGACATGGTCGGCGGTCAGGTCTCGGACCCGCATGTGCCCCAGCTGCGGCACCACATGGCGGCGGACCAGCCCCCAGTAGGCTCCCATTGTCGAGGGTGCCCGTCCTCGCTTCTCCAGTTGTGTCAGGAAATCCCTGGCCGCACGTTCGACGGTGTAGTTCCGGTCGGCGCTCACCCCACGCTCCAGGTCATCGACGGCCTGCACGAGCTTGCGCATCAAAGCCTTCTCGGACAGTGCTTTCCGCTTCAGCCGGCGCCGCTTCCCGTCAGGCTGGCGCCCTAGCGAGATCGCGCCGGTCCACCCGCAGTCCTCCCGGTAGATCGACGCCCGATACACCCCGACCACACCCGCACCCAGTTCCTCCCCGCTCGTTCTTTGCTCGAAGACCACTTTGGTGTGGAGGAGCCACCGAACTACCCGAAATGCTTTAGACGTCCCTAGACGTCAGGTGGAAGCGGCTACGGTCTGGCGGAGGCGCCTCGTTTTGGGTCCTCGTGAGGGTGGCGGGCCTGCTCACTGACGCCCGCATTGCGAACCCCATGTGGACGCAAGCGCGCGTCAACCGGGTGCGCGGCCTCGATTCAACGCCCGAACCATCCCCACTCGGGAGGGGAGAACCCCTTGCGGTCCTCGCTGTCAACGTCAGGCAACTCCTGAGAACAAACGGTTAAGCAAGTCCTGAGACCGCACATCGACACTCGCCACCGTGGGGCAGGCCCGGACCAGCCCCGCTCGCGCGGGGAGAACGCCGCGATCGAGGCCGACATGGCCGAGCTGACCGGACCACCCCCGCTCGCGCGGGGAGAACGTCGCGGACCTCGGCCAGATGGATCTCCATGCCGGACCACCCCCGCTCGCGCGGGGAGAACCAGACGACCCGCCGGCCCCATTCAGCGGCCCACGGACCACCCCCGCTCACGCGGGGAGAACGCGCCCCACGTCCGGAACGGGAAGTGCAGCCACGGACCACCCCCGCTCGCGCGGGGAGAACGGACCGTCACCCGGGACGGCCGCCACCCGTTACCTTTTTCACGTCCCCACCGATCGCTGGTTGGTGGGGAGCCAGGTCACCCGGCCCGGCATGACTCAAGCCCCCTGTCGCAGGCATGATCCGGGGGGTGTTGTCACCGGCCTGGGTGGCGTCGGTGGACCGCTCATAGGGACAAGGCAACCTTCTGTGACGAAGTCATCGTCTCGCCGTAACGTGGATGCCGGCAGCCGTCGCCAGATCTGTGACCAGGCCGAACAGTACATTGACTCCCCGAGCGAGGTAGGGCATTGGGCCCCGAGTACGCGGTGTTCCTGGGGCTGGACGTCGGCAAGGGCGAGCACCACGCCTGCGCCCTGGACCCGTCCGGCAAGAAGCTGCACGACAAGCCGCTCCCCAACGACGAGCAGCGGCTGCGAGCGTTGTTCGCCCAGCTCAATCGGCGCGGCAGGGTGCTGGTAGTGGTCGACCAGCCCGCCTCGATCGGGGCCCTGCCGGTCGCGGTCGCGCGAGCGGAGGGCTGCCAGGTCGCCTACCTGCCCGGGCTGACCATGCGGCGGCTGGCCGACGTCCACCCCGGCAATGCCAAGACCGACGCCCGCGACGCCTTCGTCATCGCCGACGCCGCCCGCACGCTCCCGCATACGCTGCGGCGGGTCGACTCGGGTGAGGAAACCCTGGCCGAGCTGGAGGTTCTGGTCGGGTTCGACGACGACCTGGCCAGTGAATCCACGCGGTTGGTTACCGGATCCGGGGGCTGCTGGTCACCATCCACCCCGCGCTGGAGAAGGCGATCGGTCCGCGGCTGCACCATCCGGCCGCACTGGAGCTGCTCATCGCCTACGGCGGCCCGGACGGGCTGCGCGCCGCCACCGCCGACCAGCTGCTGGCCACCGTCAAGCCGCTGGCGCCACGCATGGCCGGACGCCTGATCGAGGCGGTCAAGACCGCGCTGGACGCCCAGACCGTCGTCGTTCCCGGCACCGCTGCGGCCGCAACCGTCCTGCCGCACCTCGCCCGCTCTCTGCGATCAGTCCATGACCAGCGCAAACAGGTCGCAGTCCAGGTGGAGGAGATCCTTGATGCACACCCTCTTGCCAAGGTCCTGATCTCGATGCCCGGCCTCGGGATCAGGACAAGCGCACGGATCCTGCTGGAGATCGGCGACATCTCCGCCTTCGCCACCCCCGGGCACCTGGCCGCCTACGCGGGCCTGGCACCCGTCACCCGCCGCTCCGGGTCCTCCATCAAGGGCGAACACCCGCCCAAGGGCGGCAACAAGGCCCTCAAACGGGCCATGTTCCTCTCCGCGTTCGCCTCGCTCTCCGACCCGCTGAGCAGGGCCTATTACGACCGCAAACGGGCCGAGGGCAAGAAACACAACGCCGCCCTCATCTGCCTGGCCCGCCGCCGCAGCGACGTCATCTACGCCATGCTCCGCGACCAACAGCCCTACCAACCCACCCGAAAAATCACGACTCAAGCAGCTCAAGCCGCTTGACGAATCCCATAGGGACACCCCCCGCGGACCACCCCCGCTCGCGCGGGGAGAACCCACAAGATCCGAGTGGGTGTCACGATCGAAGCGGACCACCCCCGCTCGCGCGGGGAGAACGCCGACGGCCTCAACTACCGCACCCCTTCTGCAGGACCACCCCCGCTCGCGCGGGGAGAACGGGGCGTCCCACACGGCGGCGTCGAACGTCCACGGACCACCCCCGCTCGCGCGGGGAGAACATCGGGTCCCGGGTGTAGACGTGGCCGAGGGCCGGACCACCCCCGCTCGCGCGGGGAGAACCCGACGGTCCCGGAGATCGCCGTGCCCGCGGTCGGACCACCCCCGCTCGCGCGGGGAGAACAGAGCGCACCCACCTCGGTCGGCCCCGATGAGCGGACCACCCCCGCTCGCGCGGGGAGAACGGACCGTGGTCACGGACCTCGACACGCAGCGCCGGACCACCCCCGCTCGCGCGGGGAGAACCGCGCATAGTCCTGCGCGTTCATCCGCACGACCGGACCACCCCCGCTCGCGCGGGGAGAACACCGACACGGCCAGGGCGTACCGGCCGTCCGGCGGACCACCCCCGCTCGCGCGGGGAGAACGCCGAGGGCGTGCGCGAACATCGCGCCGAGAACGGACCACCCCCGCTCGCGCGGGGAGAACGACTGGAGCCGCTGGGCCTGCTCCTTGGCCTTCGGACCACCCCCGCTCGCGCGGGGAGAACGACTGGAGCCGCTGGGCCTGCTCCTTGGCCTTCGGACCACCCCCGCTCGCGCGGGGAGAACTCAAAGCCGGCCTCCGCCCTGTACACCGTGACCGGACCACCCCCGCTCGCGCGGGGAGAACCGCACCGCGGTGATGAGTCTGGTCATGGACAACGGACCACCCCCGCTCGCGCGGGGAGAACAGCCGCGCGAATCCAGGGAGCGCCAGTGAACGCGGACCACCCCCGCTCGCGCGGGGAGAACGCCATCGCGTGGACGGTCTCCCAGTCCTCGCGCGGACCATCCCCCGCTCGCGCGGGGAGAACCCCACGGTCCCGCGCCTGCGCGCCCGTCATGGCGGACCACCCCCGCTCGCGCGGGGAGAACTACCACGATGGACGGCCCGGCCACGCGGGACGCGGACCACCCCCGCTCGCGCGGGGAGAACGTGGCCCACACCGCCGGCAGCGGCGGACGGGTCGGACCACCCCCGCTCGCGCGGGGAGAACCGCCGCGCGGTCGCGGGCGGGATGTCCAGCTGCGGACCACCCCCGCTCGCGCGGGGAGAACGCGTCCTGTACGAGCTGCAGAGACTGCGTCGTCGGACCACCCCCGCTCGCGCGGGGAGAACGACCCCTCCCCGAGCGAGACCGCAGGCGAGGACGGACCACCCCCGCTCGCGCGGGGAGAACTCCGCCCGGACCCGCACCCTCGGATACCGGATCGGACCACCCCCGCTCGCGCGGGGAGAACGGTGATGGCCACGTCGGCCAGCTCAGCCTCCACGGACCACCCCCGCTCGCGCGGGGAGAACCCAGGCCTGGCGTGTTCAGCGACCCACGTCGACGGACCACCCCCGCTCGCGCGGGGAGAACGGTGATGGCCACGTCGGCCAGCTCAGCCTCCACGGACCACCCCCGCTCGCGCGGGGAGAACCCAGGCCTGGCGTGTTCAGCGACCCACGTCGACGGACCACCCCCGCTCGCGCGGGGAGAACCCAGGCCTGGCGTGTTCAGCGACCCACGTCGACGGACCACCCCCGCTCGCGCGGGGAGAACCGCACCCTCGGGTACCGGATCTTGCGGTGAGTCGGACCACCCCCGCTCGCGCGGGGAGAATGCGTCCAGCTCCCGCGCCATGTCCCGCGCGAGCGGACCACCCCCGCTCGCGCGGGGAGAACGCACCTCGAGACAGCGGCGGTGCGCCCGGCGACGGACCACCCCCGCTCGCGCGGGGAGAACGGTGTGCAGGCGTTCCAGCCGCTCCGAACGGGCGGACCACCCCCGCTCGCGCGGGGAGAACGACTTGCGGATTTGAATGATCCGGCCCCCCGTCGGACCACCCCCGCTCGCGCGGGGAGAACGCCTCCACGCTGCGCTCCACGCTCACCACCGACGGACCACCCCCGCTCGCGCGGGGAGAACGTGAGCGGCAGGGTGATGTCAGCGGGCCAGTCCGGACCACCCCCGCTCGCGCGGGGAGAACTGCGTCGACGCCTGTTTCTGCTGCTGCAGCGCCGGACCACCCCCGCTCGCGCGGGGAGAACGGAGCGGAATTCCTCAGCATGACCTTGGAAAACGGACCACCCCCGCTCGCGCGGGGAGAACGTGGCGTACCTGGGCCGGATGGATCTCCACGACGGACCACCCCCGCTCGCGCGGGGAGAACCACGTCCTTGCACGGCTGGCCGAGGAGCGAGGCGGACCACCCCCGCTCGCGCGGGGAGAACGACCCCTCCCCGAGCGAGACCGCAGGCGAGGACGGACCACCCCTGCTCGCGCGGGGAGAACTCCGCCCGGACCCGCACCCTCGGATACCGGATCGGACCACCCCCGCTCGCGCGGGGAGAACGCTGATCAGGTCGTTGCTGCCGTAGCCGCCCTCGGACCACCCCCGCTCGCGCGGGGAGAACGCGCTCAGCAGCTTCTCGGCAGCGCGCCACATCGGACCACCCCCGCTCGCGCGGGGAGAACGGAGATGTGGGCGGCCCGGTCATAAAAGGCTGCGGACCACCCCCGCTCGCGCGGGGAGAACGATCGCCAGCATCGACAACGTCCACGGCATGGAGGACCACCCCCGCTCGCGCGGGGAGAACTGCTCCAGTGCACGGAGCGCCTCCAGTGCAGCCGGACCACCCCCGCTCGCGCGGGGAGAACGTCGCCGCCGTGACGGACGCGATCGAGTGGCCCGGACCACCCCCGCTCGCGCGGGGAGAACTCGTCGGCGGCGAACGCGTCGTCGTCGCGGTACGGACCACCCCCGCTCGCGCGGGGAGAACACTTCCTCACCTGCAGCCATAGGGGGTCGTTACCAATTTGAGACACAGTTTCAGGGTGATGGTGATGCCGCATGCGGCTGAGCCTATGCGTCGCGGCGAGTTTTGTCGGTGCTGTGTGGTTCAGTCAGTTCGAACGTTGGGCGGACTGTGCTGGGGGTTCCATGTCCTCGGACGATCAAGGTGAGTGGCTGCCGGGGGTCGATGCTCGTTTATGGGGCAAGCATCAAGGGCTGCCGGCGCCCTACCCGGTGATCTGCCACCTCATTGATACTGCGGCGATTGCTGGGGCCTTGTGGGATGTGTGGGGCGGGGGCCTTCCGGTTCTGCGGGACGGTGGTGGTTCGGGACTGTCCGATGACAGTTTTAGGAGGTTGATCTGCTTTTGGGCCGGACTTCATGACCTCGGAAAGGTCTCACCGTCTTTTCAAGCAGTGGTCGGTGATCTTTACCAAGATCTGCTGGCACAGGCACCGGACTACGGTGAGGCGGGCGATGAGCCTGTGCCCTCACTTCGGCATAACGAGGTGACCCAGTGGGCGCTGGTCGAGATTCTAAGAGAGATGGGCTATCCGGTCGGCGCGGTGGCTCGCCGGGACGTGGGCCACCAGATCGCTCAGCTTCTCGGTGGACATCACGGACGTTTTTGTGCCGCTTTGTCTCGGGCTGAGTTGCGTAATCCTCGGCGGGACGGCGTGGGGGAGGGGCGGTGGGCGCGCCAGCGCCGGGCCCATGCCGAGGTCCTGCGGAGGCTGACCGGGGCGCATGAGGCGCTCGGTGAGCGGCTTCCCGTTCCGGTGGCGGTGGTGGTGACCGGGATTGTGATCGTCGCGGATTGGCTGGCGAGTCAGGAGGAGTTCATCCGGGCCCGGCTGCCGGCTTGGGGCTGGGAGCCGTCGTCGGGGGACCTGCGCGCGCATTGGGACCGTGGGGTGGCCGAAGCGCCGCAGGTGGTGCGGGCGGCAGGACTTGGAAGGGCCCGGTTCGGTGATCGCGCATTCGGTGAGCTCTTTCCGTTTGAGCCCAATGCGTTGCAGTCATCGGTTGCACGGCAGTTGCCCGGCCTGGTCCATGGGCCTGGGCTGTTGCTGGTGACCGCGCCGCCGGGGGATGGCAAGACCGAGGTGGCCTTGTATGGGGCGGGTGTGCTGGCTCGTGCGTGCGGTGCGGGTGGTCTGGGGTTTTGCCTGCCGACCATGGCGACGACCGATGCGATGCATCGGCGGGTGGCCGCGTTTGCCGAGAGGGCGTTGCTGGGGGATGCGGCGCTGACGCGGGTGCACAGCATGGCGTGGCTGTCGGCGGACGCGGCGGGTGAAGCGGCCGCCGCAGCCGTTGATGCCGACGCGGTCGTCACCGATCGTGATGCCTCGGTGGAGGCGGCGCGGTGGCTGCACTCCAGTCGGCGCGGTCTGCTGGCGCCGTTGAGCACCTTCACCATCGACCAGGGGCTGGCCGGTGTGCTGCCGGTGAAGTACAACGTTCTTCGGTTGCTGGCCCTGGCGGGCAAGGTCGTGGTCGTCGATGAGGCCCACTCCTATGACGCCTGGATGCACGCGCTCCTGGTGCGGCTCTTGGAGTGGCTGGGTGCGTTGAAGGCTCCGGTGGTGCTGCTGTCGGCGACACTCACCGGATCGTCCGCGCGGTCATTGGTCGAGGCCTACATGCGGGGGAGCGGTCACCGCACGCCCGAGGACCTGCGGCCTTGCTATCCGGGATGGCTGTTCGCCGATGCGGTCACCGGTGAGGTATGCGAACCACATGCGGTGCCCAGCGAGCGGGAACGCGAGTTGACGTTCGAGGTGGTGCCGGTGCGCCGTGATGGGAACGCCACCCGGTCCGGTCATCGGGCCGCGGTGATCCAGAAGTTGCTGCAGCCGGTCGTGGACAGTGATCTGGGCTGCGTCCTGATCTGCTGCACCACGGTGCGGGAGGCACAAGACACCTATCAGCAACTCGCCCGCTGGTTCGAGATCCTGGCGGACACCGGCGGGCGCCCGCCTGAGCTGCGGCTGCTGCATTCGAGGTTCTGCGCTCGGGACCGCGCCGCCGTCACTGAGGGGTGTGAGGCCGATTTCGGGAAGGACGGGGCCCGTCCGCGCACCGTCCTGGTGTCGACGCAGATCATCGAGCAGTCGCTCGACCTGGACTTCGATCTGCTCATCACCGACCTGGCCCCGATGGCCTTGCTGCTGCAGCGGGCTGGGCGCTGTCAGCGGCACCGCGGTAGGCAGGAGGATCTGCATCATGCACGCCGCCCGGGCTGGATCACTGAGGATCCGCGGATCGTGGTCTTGGATCCGGTGGACGCCGAAGGAGCGTTTGCGGTGCCCACCGAGTGGGGTGACGTCTACGACGAATCGCTGCTGCACCGGACGAGCCGGCTTCTGCGGGAGCGGTCGGGCGCGCCGGTTCAGGTTCCGGGCGCAGTGCAGGAACTGGTGGACGCGGTGTACGCCAATGACTTCGCAAAGGTCATGGAACTGGACGATTCCATCGCGCGAAAGATCACGCATGCGGACAGTGAACGGCAAGCCGCCCACGCGGCGGCGCGGCAGATCGCCGAACTCATCAAGATCGAACCGCCTGATAGTCGGCTCTTGAATGATCTGTGGAAGCTGAGCAATACCAAGGTCGAGGTCGATGCGTCACTGATCACGACCCGGTTGGGGGCGGACTCGGCGCGTCTGGTGTGTGTCTATGAACAGGGACCTGGCTGCTGGAGCCTCGACGAAAACGGGGAGGTTCCTGCTCCCGGCTTGAATGGTGGATCACCGGTCACCATGGCTGAGGCCCGGTTGATCGCCCAGTACATGATCCCCGTGCCGGGCAAATGGGTCGAGGGTGACGTCGACCTGCTGGAGCTTCCCTCGGCTTGGGTCAGCAATTCCGTGCTGGCGGACTGGACGCTACTGCCTATGCGACGCGGTTCCGGTGGCCGATGGTATGGCCGTCTCCGGCCAGGATCGGTCGAGTACCGCCATTCCACTGGAATGGATCTTTCTACCCTTGGCAGTCTTAGCGATGTGGAGGGCTGACGCGTCCGGACTCCCTGCTCTGGCACGCTTCAGGCCCTCTGCCCCCGCCTTCGCGGGGAGTTTCCGGAGCCGCTTTATCCCCTGCCCTTGGCAGTCGGCTCACCCCCGCTGAGCAGGGATCTTGTAACCAAGGAACCGCGTCGACGGCAATCAGCCTTCGAGTGTTTCCAGACAGCCTACGTGAAGCTACTGATCAGTTCCCAGTCGGGACGGGGAGGCGCTGTGGGGCAGCAAGCCAGCTTTGATCTGGCCGCCAGGGACTGGATCGAGGTTCGCTGGGCGGAGCGGGGGGCGCAGCGTCCGCCGAGGGTCGGCCTGCGGGACTTGTTCGTTCATGCTCATGAGATCGAGGCGCTGACAGTCACCCCGGCGCCTGCGCTGTCGGCGATGTATCGGCTGCTCTACGCCATGATGGCGCGGATCACGGGCCTGGACGACCCCGGTGACCACGAGGACGACTGGCTGGATCGCCGCCAGGAGTTCCTAGCCGCGCCGTTGGATCCCGAGGCTGTCGACGCGTACTTCGAGGAGTTTGGCGGCAGGTTCGATCTGTTCGATCCGGAGCGGCCCTTCCTGCAAGATCCTCGCCTGGCCGATCCGCAGGTGTGCCCGAAGAGCGCGGGGGTGAACAAACTGGCGCTGGGGCGCCCGGCCGGGAACAACTCGGTGTGGTTCGGTCACCATTGGGATATCTCGCCCGCGCCGGTCGCGGCGGCTGAGGCGTTCGCGGCGCTGCTCGTCTGGTTGTACTACGGGCCCTCGGGCCGCTGCGGCACCCGCACCCACGGCGACATCACAAAGGCGGACGTGTCCGCGGGACCGCTGCGGTCGAGCTTGTCCTATCACCCCGAGGGCGCCACGGTGCTGGAAACGTTGCTGGCCGGGTTGACGCCCCCGCCGCGGCATCTGTCCCCTGACGACGATCTGTGCCCGTGGGAACTTCCTGGCCTTCCCGACCCGCTTGCCGCGCCCCCAGCATCCGCTCCCTATCCGGGGCCGCGCAGCCGGCTGACCGGCGGGTGGCAGCATGCGCTGCTGCTGGTACCTGACGCCACCGGCGATCACGTTGTTGACGCCTGGATCACCTGGGGGCGGCGGCACAAGCAGCCGTCCACCAACGACGCGTACGTGATTCACCAGATCAGCCAGCAGGGCAACCCGGATGCGCGTCCCGCCGAAGCCGACCGGGCACTGTGGCGTGATCTGGACGGCCTGCTGCAGCTTCCCACCAACAATGCCGTGGAGCCGCGCCGTCCCGAGGTGTTCGACACCGTGGATGACCTGGGGACGTTCAAGGCGCGGGCGTTGGGGTTTCAGCAGGACGGCAAGACCAAAGACATCCAGTTCGTGTCGGCCATCACCCCGCCGCTGCTGTTCCGGGTCCGGGACGACGATCCCCAGGTCGCCCGGCGGATCGGTGACCTTCATGCTTTCGGTGAGCTGTATGGACGGCGTCTGGAGTTCGCGGCCAAACGGGCATGGGCGCTGGCGACCGACACCAAGCCTGCACGGTGTGCGTGGGCTGAGCACGCTGCGGCCGCGTACTGGCCGCAGGCGGAGGAGATCTTCTGGACGCGGATGCGCGCCCAGGATTACACCGAGCCCTGGCGTCCATTCCTTCGAGCCGCCACCGCCGTGTTCGAGCAGGTCACCCAGGAGCACATCCGTGATGCGCGCAGTGCCCGCGCGATCGAACAGGCACGGCTGGAACTGCATGGCGGACGCCGCAAGGCCAAGCACAAGTCCTGAACCCCCACCGGTAACTCTTCTCTGGCAGGACGGTATGACCACGCAAACATCACGGTCGGAGCAATCCACGATTCAGCGGGCCCAAGACTTCGTCGCCGACGTTATGCGGCTGTGCGACGACCCCGGTAAACGTGCCGCACTGCGCAGCGGGCTCGGCCGGCCCCTCGACCGCTGCCACCGCATGCACCAGGTGCTCGCCGCCCGGGTGCCCAAAGGCGGCGACAGCGGCGAACGCGCCCACTACGCCGTCGCCGCCATGATCGCCTCGTTGCCTCCGCACGCCCGAGGCAACACCTCGCCTGCTGAAACCGCCCAGCCCCAAGATGGCCGCGGCGCGGCACCAACCCGCAACTTTGGCAAGTGCCTGGCTGAGGGCGTCGGCCGCGGTGCGCTGCGCGAGTCCGCCGCCGAAGCCCGTCTCAACCTGCTCACCCGGCAAAGCGTCGACGGCGTGCACCGGCATCTGCCCGCCGCCGTCCGGGCCGTGGCCGATCACCCGTCCGCAGTGGACTGGGCGCAGCTACTGGCCGATCTGTACTGGTGGGAGTACCACCGGGACCAGATCACGCGTCGCTGGTTGCAGTCGTTCTACCGGACCAGGTTCCAGGCCGAACGCGACACCGCCGAACAAGCCGATCGCGCCGAGCACGACTCCGCATAGCCCCCTTGCCCCGAACCCGCACGCTGGAGACCACCATGACCACGATTCCCGGACGTTTCCTCGAAATCCACGTCCTGCAGGCCATCCCCTTCGCCAACCTCAACCGCGACGACACCAACGCGATCAAGACCGTGCGATGGGGCGACACCGAACGCACCCGCATCAGCAGCCAGTGCTGGAAGCGCGCCATGCGTCTGCACCTGCAGCAACACCTCGGACAGAAGGCACTGCGCACCCGGCGGCTGCCCGAATACCTCGCCAAGCACCTCCAGCAGAAACACGGATGGCCCGCCGACCTGGCCGAACGCGCGGGCCGTCACACCGCGGCCGCCTCCAGCGTCGGCGCCGAGGCACCGAAAAGAAGGAAGGACGAGGCCGCCGGAGCCAACGGCGCGTCCGACGCCTGGACCACCGCCGCCATGATCTACGTGCCCGCCACCGCCATCACCGAGCTCGCCGACCTGGCCGTCCAGCACCGCGACGCCCTCGAGCAGGCCAAGGACCCCGCCAAGTTCGAACGCAAGCACTCGGTCATCCCCGCCGAAGACGTCGACGCCGTGCTGCGCAGCCGCAACGGCATCATCAGCCTGTTCGGCCGGATGCTCGCCCAGGTCGACGACGCCAAGGTGGACGGCGCCGTCCAGGTCGCCCACGCCTTCACCACCCACGCCACCGACACCGAAATCGACTACTTCAGCGCCGTCGACGACGTCACCGACGCATGGGGCGACACCACCGGCAGCGCCCACATGGGCCAGACCGAACACAGCGCCGGAGTCCTGTATCGCTACATCGTGGTGGACCTGCACGACCTGCACGCCAACCTCGGCCAGGACCTCGCCGACACCCGGGAACTGGCCGCCGGCCTGGCCCGGGCCGCGCTGCTGTCGCTGCCCTACGCAAAGAAGAACTCCACCGCCCCCCACACCATCCCCCATCTGGCACACCTGACCGTCCGCACCGACCGGCCAGTCTCCTACGCCGCAGCGTTCGAACAGCCCGTCCGTGCCGGGCGCTCGGGCGGGCACGGCGACCCGTCGGTCGAGGCGCTCACCAGCTACGCCGCCGCCGTCAACGCACTGCTGGGCACCGACGGGCTGCTTCACAGCGCCCACGCCACGCTGTCGACCGCCGAAACCACCGGCCTGGGCGAACGCGTCCTGTCCTTCGAGGCACTGATCGACAAATCCCTGGACAGCGCACTCCGCGTAAAGGAAACGGTGTGAACGCCGAACCTTCCGCAGGCCTGCTGCTGCACCTGGGCGGCCCGCTCCAATCCTGGGGGGAACGCTCACGCTTCAACCAGCGCGACACCTCCCGGGCACCGACCCGATCCGGCCTGATCGGGCTGATCGCCGCCGCCCTCGGGCGCCGCCGGCACCACCCCATCGACGACCTGACCGCCCTACGCTTCACCATCCGGATCGACCGCCCCGGCACCTTGCTCCGCGACTTCCACACCGTCGGCGGCGGCATGCCGCGCCAGCTCACCGTGATCACCGCGGAGGGCAAGCGCCGCTCCGCCGAAACAGCAACCCTTATATCCGACCGCTACTACCTGCAGGACGCCGCGTTCACCGTCGCCGTCACCGCGTCCGACCCCCAACTGCTGGGCATCTGCGCGCAAGCCCTGCGCACACCGGCCTGGCCGCCCTATCTGGGCCGCCGATCATGCGCGCCCAACCCGCCACTGCTGATCTCAGGCCCTCTCGAGGCGCCGATCAGACACCTGATCGGCCTGCCGCTCGCCCGCCTGGCCCCTGCCGGCGAACAAGACACGTCCGTGGAGTTCCGCGCCGATACCCCCTTCACCGGCCCCACCTGGCCGGGAGGCCCTGACCCCGCTGAACAGGATCAGGTGTACACCCAGACCCAAGACGACCCCATCTCCTTCGACCCCGGCAACCGGCAGTACCGCTCCCGCCCCGTCTACCGACGGCACCTGGACCTGCCCGCCCGGCAGTGCGCCGGCCTTGGCATCGCCTACATCACGAGCCTCACCGCCTACCTGAACGAACACGCCGGGAAGGCCACCCCATGAACACCGAACTGTGGATCACACAAATCGTCCCCAACACCCGCGACCGCACCGTCCTGTCCGACCTGCGCGACGCGACCCGGCTGCACCGCCGGGTCATGTCCCTGTTCCCAGACGGCCTGGGCCCCAGCGCCCGCCAGCAAGCCGCCGCCCTGTTCCGCTTGGAAGAGCAACCCACCGGATTCGCCGTCCTGGTACAGAGCACCCTCAAACCCGCGCTGGACAACCTGCCCACCAGTTACGGCGCCGCCCGCACCAAATCGCTGGCCCCACTGCTGGCCGGCCTGGCCGAAGGCGCCAACATCCACTACCGGATCATCGCCAACGCCACCAGCAAACTCGGCAAGAACACCACCGCCGGCCGCCCCAAGCAGGTCGTCCCCCTGTACGGTGCCGACGCCGACCAATGGTGGCAACGCCAAGCCGACTCCGCCGGACTCCTCCTACGCAGCCTGTACAGCAGCCAACTCACCACCCTCACCGGCCAACGCCCCGGCAACGGCCGCGTCACCCACGCTCGCACCCGATTCGACGGCACCGCCACCGTCACCGACCCCACGGCGCTGACCGAAAGAATCCACACCGGCATCGGACGCGGCAAGTCCTTCGGCTGCGGACTCCTCACCATCGCGCCCGCCCGATGAGCACGACACCACACCGCAACGCCCGCCAACGCCTGGCCGCGCCCACCGCCGCCATGCTTCCCCGCATCGGCGACTCCCTGTCATTCCTCTACATCGACGTCGCACGCATCGTCCAAGACGACACCGGCGTCAAAGCGCTCTTCCAACTCGGCGACGACACCCGCCGCGTCGCCTTACCCACCGCCGCCCTCGGCTGCCTGCTGCTGGGCCCCGGAGTCTCCATCACCACCCGCGCACTCTCAACCCTCGCCCGCCACGGCACCACGGTGGTGTGCACCGGCACCGCAGGAGTGCGCTGCTACACCGCCACCGTCCCCGACTCCCTGCCCACACGCTGGCTGGAAACCCAAGCCCGAGCCTGGGCCGACGACACCCAACGCACCGCCGTCGCCCGCCGCATGTACCTTCACCGATTCGGCGACACCGCACCCAGCGACGCCACCATCGCCCAACTACGCGGACTCGAAGGCCAACGCATGAAGGTCCTCTACCGCATGCTCGCCGAACGCAACGGCGTCCGCCCCTTCAAACGCTCCTACGCCCCCGACGACTGGGACGCCCAAGACCCCGTCAACCGCGCACTGTCAGCCGCGAACACCTGCCTCTACGGCATCACCCACGCCGCGATCAACGCCATCGGCTGCGCCCCCGGCCTCGGCTTCGTCCACACCGGCACCAGCAACTCCTTCGTCTACGACATCGCCGACCTCTACAAGGCCCAACTCACCCTCCCCCTCGCCTTCACACTCCACGACTCCACCGACCCCGACGGCCAAGCCCGCCGCTCATTCCGAGACGGCCTTCGCCTCTTCAAACTGCTGCCACGCATCGTCGCCGACATCCAAACCCTTCTAGAACCCGACGACGGCACCCGACAAGAAGACGCCCAAGACGCCACCGAAGAACTCGTCGACCTCTGGGACCCCGACTTCGGACGCATCGCCGGTGGCACCAACTACGGACACCACTGAGATGGCAACCATGACCGTCATCGCCACCACCGCCATTCCCGACCACCTACGCGGCGCCCTCACCCGCTGGATGACCGAACCCATGCCAGGCCTCTACGTCGGCACTCTCTCCGCCCGCGTCCGCACCGAACTCTGGACCGCTGTCGCCGCGTCCATCGACGACGGAGCCGCCCTCCTCATGCACCCCGACGCCAACGAACAAGGCTTCACACTGCACACCGTCGGCCAACGCCGACGCACCCCCATCGACTTCGACGGCCTCACCCTCATCGCCCTCGACCCCACCGAACCAGCCAACGAACCAGCAGAACCCGAAGCATCAGAGACCCTCGGCATCACTTCATGAAGACTCACTCACCATGGAGAACGAAACAATGCCCTCCACGTACAGGGTCCGCTCGCCGGACGGACCACCCCGCTCGCGCGGAGAACTCCACGACGACGTCCACGATGTCGCTGTATGCCGGACCACCCCCGCTCGCGCGGGGAGAACACTGTCACATCCACGAGCGTCAGGTCGATCCGCGGACCACCCCTGCTTGCGCGGGGAGAACAGGATGATGCTGCGCGCCAAGGCGATCACCCCCGGACCACCCCCGCTCGCGCAGGGAGAACGAACCCAGCTCACCGAGCACCGACTCCAGCGTCGGACCACCCCCGCTCGCGCTGGGAGAACTGGAGACGCCGCGCCGACTTCGCGCCGATCGGCGGACCACCCCCGCTCGCGCGGGGAGAACCGCACCAACGTGCCCGCCGCGTAGATCAGGAACGGACCACCCCCGCTCGCGCGGGGAGAACGAGGTTGCGCGGGTCCTGTCGAACGACGGCGCCGGACCACCCCCGCTCGCGCGGGGAGAACAACGGTGCGGCAACCGAAACCCAGGGCGTTTTCGGACCACCCCCGCTCGCGCGGGGAGAACGGAGGACTCGGCCGAGCAGCGGCGCGCGGACGCGGACCACCCCCGCTCGCGCGGGGAGAACGTCGCCCACCGGTCCGCCAGCTCCTCCAGCGCCGGACCACCCCCGCTCGCGCGGGGAGAACTGCACTGCGGCGCTGCCGGACGGCTCGGCCGACGGACCACCCCCGCTCGCGTGGGGAGAACTCGGACCGCTGGGGCCCGTGCGGCGATCTCGACGGACCACCCCCGCTCGCGCGGGGAGAACGACTCCGGAGGGATGATCCCGGCAGACACGAGCGGACCACCCCCGCTCGCGCGGGGAGAACGCGCCCATCACCTTGGCGTGGATGCTCGAAAGCGGACCACCCCCGCTCGCGCGGGGAGAACGCGTCGATCACGGCCGAGGTCATCCACACCGTCGGACCACCCCCGCTCGCGCGGGGAGAACGGGGCAGACGCACCCGGTGTAGCCCCGGGTGCAGGACCACCCCCGCTCGCGCGGGGAGAACGCTGCTGCGGGCGAAACAGGTTCGCCGGTGGATGGACCACCCCCGCTCGCGCGGGGAGAACGCCCCCATCACCCTGGCGTGGATGCTCGAAAGCGGACCACCCCCGCTCGGGCGGGGAGAACGCGCACGGTGGCGGCCCGCCGCGGCACCTTCGCGGACCACCCCCGCTCGCGCGGGGAGAACGCTGAGCTGAGCATCGTCACCGGCCCACACGACGGACCACCCCCGCTCGCGCGGGGAGAACCCAGCGAGTCCCACGTTCACCCGACCGTCCACCGGACCACCCCCGCTCGCGCGGGGAGAACCCAGCGAGTCCCACGTTCACCCGACCGTCCACCGGACCACCCCCGCTCGCGCGGGGAGAACAACGCAAAAAAGCGGCCCGCACTCGTCTCCGCCGGACCACCCCCGCTCGCGCGGGGAGAACCCGAGTCGTCCCGGCCCCACCGGCCCCGCTGACGGACCACCCCCGCTCGCGCGGGGAGAACGCTGAGCTGAGCATCGTCACCGGCCCACACGACGGACCACCCCCGCTCGCGCGGGGAGAACCCAGCGAGTCCCACGTTCACCCGACCGTCCACCGGACCACCCCCGCTCGCGCGGGGAGAACCCAGCGAGTCCCACGTTCACCCGACCGTCCACCGGACCACCCCCGCTCGCGCGGGGAGAACAACGCAAAAAAGCGGCCCGCACTCGTCTCCGCCGGACCACCCCCGCTCGCGCGGGGAGAACCCGAGTCGTCCCGGCCCCACCGGCCCCGCTGACGGACCACCCCCGCTCGCGCGGGGAGAACGACCCGGCGCGGCGTGAAGGGCAAGAGTCCCGCGGACCACCCCCGCTCGCGCGGGGAGAACAGCTGGCGGTGCGGCTCCCGCGGCTGCCAGCGCGGACCACCCCCGCTCGCGCGGGGAGAACCTGTGAACCCTGTTTGTAGTCGAGCACGACCACGGACCACCCCCGCTCGCGCGGGGAGAACTGGTGAGTGCGTGCCATGCTGGGTGTTCCTGCCGGACCACCCCCGCTCGCGCGGGGAGAACGACGTCGTCCTGATCGACCACGGACAGTTCGTCGGACCACCCCCGCTCGCGCGGGGAGAACACCTTCTTCTTCACCCACTCCAGGACGGTCTTCGGACCACCCCCGCTCGCGCGGGGAGAACGGCAGGTTGTCGACGGAGTACTCCGCTGCGACCGGACCACCCCCGCTCGCGCGGGGAGAACGACGCGTGGCTCCGGGCCCACGTGGTCCCCGACGGACCACCCCCGCTCGCGCGGGGAGAACCTGAACTCGTCCGACTCCGGAGCGGTCGGCCGCGGACCACCCCCGCTCGCGCGGGGAGAACGAGTCAGCAATCCATGGGAGGTGAAATGCCAGCGGACCACCCCCGCTCGCGCGGGGAGAACCGAAAACCCCCGGCGTGTCGCAGGGGCCGGCCCGGACCACCCCCGCTCGCGCGGGGAGAACCCCTCTGCCCCGAGCGGCGTCGCCGGCCCCGACGGACCACCCCCGCTCGCGCGGGGAGAACGCAGCCGCGATCAGCGCCCGGGGCTGGCTCACCGGACCACCCCCGCTCGCGCGGGGAGAACCGGGTCGCCCGGTTCGGGCGCCCCTCGCTCGGCGGACCACCCCCGCTCGCGCGGGGAGAACCTCCACCACGTTCGTAGCGAACGCGCGATTCTCGGACCACCCCCGCTCGCGCGGGGAGAACGGAAATGACGGCCAAGGAACCCCGCGGACCCACGGACCACCCCCGCTCGCGCGGGGAGAACGGCGCCCGCCTGCTGGGCTCTCGTGATGAGCGCGGACCACCCCCGCTCGCGCGGGGAGAACGGCCGACTGAGGTATCGCCTCTCGCCGTACTCGGGACCACCCCCGCTCGCGCGGGGAGAACGCCTCCTGAGCCTGATCGCCTACCGGCGGGAGCGGACCACCCCCGCTCGCGCGGGGAGAACCGGGAGTTGATCGACCTCGGCGCGATCGAGTGCGGACCACCCCCGCTCGCGCGGGGAGAACCAGTCGATCAGTCGCATGGTGTGCTGCATGTCCGGACCACCCCCGCTCGCGCGGGGAGAACGCTCGCACCTGCGGTGACTCAACTGGTTCAGGCGGACCACCCCCGCTCGCGCGGGGAGAACGGCATTCCGACACTCCGCCGAAGCACTCGCTGCGGACCACCCCCGCTCGCGCGGGGAGAACACGAACGAACTGGTGGCCCAGCGGCGGTGCGGCGGACCACCCCCGCTCGCGCGGGGAGAACGACCCGATCGGCAATGAGCCCTGGACCCACGACGGACCACCCCCGCTCGCGCGGGGAGAACGCGGTGGCATCGGTGAGGAACCAGTCGGCGTGCGGACCACCCCCGCTCGCGCGGGGAGAACTGCCGGGGCTGACCAGGGACGATCAATATCCGCGGACCACCCCCGCTCGCGCGGGGAGAACGCGGAGGGTGTGGACACTCACTGGCCCGCTCCCGGACCACCCCCGCTCGCGCGGGGAGAACCCGACAACACCGTCATCGGTGACGCCTCCCCACGGACCACCCCCGCTCGCGCGGGGAGAACGCGAGCACGGCCTTGACCGTGGCCGCCGCCTGCGGACCACCCCCGCTCGCGCGGGGAGAACCTCGTTCAGGACGGCAGCGCGCCGGTACCTTGCGGACCACCCCCGCTCGCGCGGGGAGAACTTGATCGGGTTCCCACGACGGCGGCGTAGAGCGGACCACCCCCGCTCGCGCGGGGAGAACTTGATCGGGTTCCCACGACGGCGGCGTAGAGCGGACCACCCCCGCTCGCGCGGGGAGAACTTGATCGGGTTCCCACGACGGCGGCGTAGAGTGGACCACCCCCGCTCGCGCGGGGAGAACTTGAACTGGGAGCCGGTCAGCACCGGCTCAGGCGGACCACCCCCGCTCGCGCGGGGAGAACGCCGCCGGCGCGGCCGTCGCGTCCGGCACGTTCGGACCACCCCCGCTCGCGCGGGGAGAACGGCGCAAGGTTCTTCAGCGACTCCTCGAACTTCGGACCACCCCCGCTCGCGCGGGGAGAACCTC
This sequence comes from Spirillospora sp. CA-128828, assembly GCF_050945415.1. NCBI lineage: Bacteria > Bacillati > Actinomycetota > Actinomycetes > Streptosporangiales > Thermomonosporaceae > Spirillospora > Spirillospora sp. CA-128828. Next base: position 7,906,815 of record NZ_CP191986.1, on the reverse strand, counting down.
GTTCAGGACGGCAGCGCGCCGGTACCTTGCGGACCACCCCCGCTCGCGCGGGGAGAACTTGATCGGGTTCCCACGACGGCGGCGTAGAGCGGACCACCCCCGCTCGCGCGGGGAGAACTCCTCGCCCTCGCCGAAGGTCATGGTGCGCGGCGGACCACCCCCGCTCGCGCGGGGAGAACTTGAACTGGGAGCCGGTCAGCACCGGCTCAGGCGGACCACCCCCGCTCGCGCGGGGAGAACGCCGCCGGCGCGGCCGTCGCGTCCGGCACGTTCGGACCACCCCCGCTCGCGCGGGGAGAACGGCGCAAGGTTCTTCAGCGACTCCTCGAACTTCGGACCACCCCCGCTCGCGCGGGGAGAACCTCGTTCAGGACGGCAGCGCGCCGGTACCTTGCGGACCACCCCCGCTCGCGCGGGGAGAACTCGGTCGCCTCGGCCAGCTCGTCAACGAGCCGCGGACCACCCCCGCTCGCGCGGGGAGAACCCGGCGATCCCGGCCAGGCGCGCACCGGCGTCCGGACCACCCCCGCTCGCGCGGGGAGAACTCGATCTCGAACGCCTGGGACAGGCTCAGCGCCGGACCACCCCCGCTCGCGCGGGGAGAACCGCTTCTTGTCGTTTTCGGCCTCGCGTTCCAGCGGACCACCCCCGCTCGCGCGGGGAGAACCCCCCGCTCAACTCGGATGAGCGGGGGCCGACCGGACCACCCCCGCTCGCGCGGGGAGAACTCCGGCCGGTCAGTCCCAGCGGGACGAGCGCTGCGGACCACCCCCGCTCGCGCGGGGAGAACACTTCGCGACCTGGGCCTATGGAGAGGCGTTACCGATCTGAGATGTTCTGGTCGTCTGGCACGACATGGCCCCAAGCCTACGTGGTGAACACGATCGAGTAAGGGGCGGGCGCAGGCACGGGATCCGGAGGGAGACGTCGAACCGTCCAGCTCACGCCGCGGCCAACTGGACGTCTTATGTCTCGTCATGGCGGGCGTCCGAGAGCCGGTGATCGCCGCCTGCACCTGCCCGGCGAAGGGGGGCCGAGGGTGTCCAGTGCGGAGAGTCGCTGCGTCCAGTCCGGCGCCGGTCCCGGGTCGGGCTCCGAATGGAGGGGCCTGCGTGCCCTCGCCAGCTGTTTGGATTGGCTCCTAGCACTGACCGAGATTGCTCTCTCCTCCGTTCGGCGCCTCGGGGAAGGGCGTCCACTTGGTGCAGGCGTTCAGCGTCAGCGTCGTCCGCCAGGTCACGCGCACCGGACGGTCGGCATCGCCCCGAAACCACCACACGGCCCGGAGGAGTCCGTGCACAGCTTCTAGAGCCGCCACGTGACCGGCACCGTATAGCGGGCGGGCCTTGGAATCTCTGGCTGGTAGGTGTGCGCAGGCGTGATCGCGCACGGGTCCGTGGGTCCGATCACCGTGTCGGGTGCACAGGGCTTGCGCGCCTGGATGCCCACGCCAGCGGCGCCCGTGCAGTTCGGAGCCGTCTCGTAGGTGACGGTCCCGAACCTGGACCGCGCCAGAACTTCGTCGGATATGCCGCTGCCGTTGATCAGCACGGGCTCGCCTGACTGCGCGGCCGTGAAGCCCTCGATCCGCACTGGATAGGGGCTCCAGACCATCTGGCACAGCGCGTCCGGTGTCCGGTTCTGAAGGGACGCTCCACTGCCGGTGTTCACACGCGGCGTCGTCCAGGCGCGCGGCGACGGACCCACCGACGGCGGCCCGGATGTGCCGCCGGTCGGCTGACCGGTCGCCGTCCCGGTCGCCGAGGGGGCGAGCGTCACGGGGCCGACCACTGGCCCTTTGCGCGGTGAGCCGCCGCACGCCTTGCCAGTCCACCTGGTTCAACCGACCCGTGACCACGCTGCTGAGGAAGGGGAACGGCACCCGTCACTCCAGGTCGAGCCCTGGCGGCACGTCACCCGTCGTGAGGTCAGTCCGAGCGCGGACGTACCGCACTGCGTGCCTCCAGCGGCCGCCCTCGACGGCGGCATCCGCGCTGATCTCCACGACGATGTCCGGAACGACCCGCGTGTACTGGATCGGCTTGCCGGCGCCGGGCAGCCCGCCGGCCCATCCCGCGGGTAGGACATCCGGCCAGGGATGGTCAGCGCCAGCCGGGGTGAAGATGTCGGCGAGCGCGGTGCGGGCCGGGGCTGGGAGTTGTGTGGATCGGGCGACGACGCCAAGGCGGCCGCTCTGGCTGTACCGGCCGAGGAGCAGCGACCTCGGCTCGGCGATGGTGCCGGTGATCCCGCCGACAATTGCCTCCGTGGTCGTCCTGTGGCGGACTTTCCACCAGCCGCGCCGGCCCTCTCTGTACGCGGCGTTCGCGGCCTTCACGACCAGCCCTTCCACGCCTTGCGCGGCCAAGATCTCGAACCACAGGCGGGCCTCGCCGACGTCGCGGAGCTGCGGGCAGAGCACGACGCGAGAGGTTCCGTGCACGCCGGCGAGGAGTTGCTCCAGTTCGGCGCGGCGCTCGGAGAGCGGCGCGGGTCGCCGGTCCTCCCCTGCGACCTCTAGGAGATCGAACACGACGTAATGACAAGGCTCGCTGAGCGCGAGCTCGGCGCGGCGGCGGCCGGCGACATGGCGCCGCTGCAGGGCGGAGAAGTCGAGGCGGCCGTCTCTCCCCCAGCGGACGATCTCCCCGTCGACGACGGTGCCAGGCGGGAGCGTGTCGAAGACCGCGAGGACGATCTCGGGGAAGGCGTCGTTGAGGCGCTTCTGCCGGCGAGACCACAGGTGCACGCCGCCGTCCTCGTCCACGCGCGCGACACAGCGGAACCCGTCGAACTTCGGTTATGCGCTGTTGAGCTGTCCAGGACTATGGTCCAGCGTCATGTCGATCAAGGGTTGGCGGGTGCACTTCACTCGCCGGGACCCGGCGTGGCCACGTGAAGCGACGCCGTTCATACGGGAGTTCAGCTCCCTGTTCTCCGGACTCGATGAGGGGCTGGACGACCTGGGCGTGCCCGAGGGCCAACCGTTCCTGGTTGATCCGGCGGCGCAGTACGACGTGGCGTTGAACCGCTACTTCTCGGTGTGGCTGGCGTCGTCACCGTGGAACACCCAGGCTGCGCATGCCCGGGACCTGCGCACGTACTTCGACTTCCTGTGGTTCGGGCGAGGCCGGTGCGACTGGCGCGACGCGACCATGGACGATCGGGCAGCGTATGAGTGGTGGCGTCGTCGCGACGAAAGCGGACCCCGTGTGGGGGACACCAGTTGGGACCGCGAGGTCTCCACGGTCAACCAGTTCTACCTGTGGGCGATCGAGCAGGACCTCGTACGGGCCAATCCCAACCAGGCGGCCGGCTTCCGCCAGCACTATGTCGACGAGGGCCCCGAACAGCCCGACCAGACCATCGTCATGCTGCACGGCGAACCCACCTGGGGCTACGAGTGGCGCCACCTGATCGGGCCGCTGTCGCGCCACCACCGCGTGATCGTCCCCGACCACATGGGCTTCGGCAAGAGCGAGACCCCGCAGGACCGCTCGTACGACGCGAGCGAACACATCCTGAATCTCGAATCGTTGCTCGTCGACACGCTCGACCTCACGGACATCACCCTGGTGCTCCGTGACTGGGGCGGCCCCATCGGCACCGGGTTCGCGCTGCGTCACCCCGACCGGATCTTCTGCCCGAGTACGTGATCCCGTCGTTCAGGCTCAGCTACCCCGACGCACCCGTGGTCGAGATTCCGAGCGCCGGCCACTTCCCGACCGAGGACGCGCCCGAGACGCTGCTGGCACTGCTGGAGATGTTCCTGCAGACGACGCCCGCGCGCACCTGAATCCTGAATGTCGAAGGACCGGCTCCGCACGCGCGGAGCCGGCCGTTCGCCGTGCGGCAGAGGTGATGCTCGATGGTCAGGAACAACCGGATCTCGGGATGCATCGAACGGCGCCCTCCGCCCGGACTTGCGGGCCAGTAGATCCGACCCTCGACCATCAGCGCCGCATCAGGGCGGAGATCGTTTATGCGACAGGCCTTAGTCGGTGAATGCGCCCATGGCGCGGTCGAGCAGCACCGCCAGGGGCCTTGCCTTCACAGGCGACCCAGCCGGTCGATGCCGCGTCCGCGCAGGCGAGGGCGGCCGCGACCAGGGCGGTCGGCCTGGGGTCTTCCGGCTGGTCGGGGCCGGTCCCCAGCCGGCGTGCGATCTCCGGGACCATCATTTCCTGCCAGCCCAGCTGCTTCTCGTAGTGCCGGGCCCGCAGGGACGGCGTGTCCTGGAGCATCCGCAGATAGCTGAGAGTGCGCTCGGGTGGTCGACGGCGACGGTGAGCGCCTCATGCCGTGCGGGCGCCGCAGGCAGTTCCTCTTCGAACACTCAGCACCCGGAATGCTCCTCGACACCATCAGCGGCATCAAGACGATCGAACAAGTACTGCCTGACGCCTTCGGCCCGCGCACACTCGACGCGTACCGACGGAACCACACAACGTAGCGCGACGCCCCCGACCCCATCGCGAGTCTCGAGGCTCCATTTACAGGAGATGAGGCTTACATACCTGGAATTCATGCACCTCAGCCGGGCCGCTCTGCTGGCGGCTGATCGTCGACGGGCTTGGTCAACAGCTACTCGGTTGGGTGAAGAGGCTCGCGTGAGTGAGCCCGGCCTCCTTGTCGTCGACGTCGCGGCCGCTGACGACGCCACCGCGTTCGCCTCCCAGCAGCTGCTCGCCGGACGGGGGCAATGGCGAAAGCGGAGCGAACGACGCTGGATGCGGGGGTCAGCCGCGCCAAGGACAGCAGACAGCTGCGCGAGGACTTCACCACCCGCGATCTCGTGCTGCTGCTGATGGCCAACACCGGAGTCCTCGGCGCCACCGCCGATGCCGCCCCGGACGCCTGGCGCCGACTGGTCGCCTGGCTGATCCAGTCCTTCCAGGCCCCGCCCCCGGCCCGCTGCCGAACCCGCCGGAAGATGCGGCGCTGTACGAGGCCATGCGCCGCGCCAGCAAGAGCACCACCGCCCCCGAGCCCGGAAAGCGACGCTGAACCAGCGACCGGTGAGATAGGGCGACCGCGGTGAGGCCGCCGTCGTTTTCAGGACTATCAAGCAGGGCCTGAGTCTGGACACCGGACAGGCTGAAACCCTGTCCATAACTTCGGTTCGTACCTGCAGCCGCCAGAGCACGCCCACTCGGCGGGGATGCGGTCGATGCCTGTCGCGGCCATGGGCGCGACGGGTCTTCGGATATGCATTGCGACTACGCCCCCCGAACACGACTCGTGGTGGACGGTTACCCGGAAAGCGTCCATCGGAGTACACCGCAGTGCACTCTTGGGCAAGTGATGGTGCCCTCAACTGACACTGATCCCGGGTCAGGCCGCGTCCAGGTGCGCTTCTAGAACGCGCTGCCACCGGTGCCGGTCGTCGCTCAACGGGAGTCGCAGCAGAGCCTCGTCCTTCAGGAGTGGTCAGCTGGCCTGCGGGGCCGCTGATCACGGCGTTTATATTGCAAGAGGGCCAAGAACGTCATCGTCGCAGGCCAACAGGGCGCGGACATCCAAAGGACCTGTCGGCCGCCGCCATCGTCATGAGCGCACTGGTCCTCCGGACCTGTCCACGCGCCTCCAGAATCTGATCGGACGCATTGCCGGCCCGGCGAATGTGCGCAGGGCCGGGGCGGTTCGTCCCTCGGGTCACCACTCGGTGTACTTGTCGGTCGTGGCCACCCGGCGGATCGCGTCTGTGCCCGGGGCATAGCGCAAGGTGCTCAGGTCGGTGGCGCGAAGTCGGCGCTGCGAAGGTCCGCACCGTTCAGATCTGTGCCATCTAGGACGGCGCTGGCAAGGTTGGCCTGGTGCAGAACCGCGCGGCGCATGTCCGAGCCGATTAGGCCCGAACCGGTCAGGCCCGAACCGCTCAGATCACCCCAGCCCCAGCCTGCGCCGCCGACCTATCGATAGCGCAGGCCGGAATTGCTCACGGCGGGGTCTGAGCCGTGCGTCAGGAACCTGGGGGACGTCTGGGGGTTCGGTCTGGTGTGTTTGGAGGAGGAGGGCGCGGGCGTTGCGCCGCCCGAATCCTGTAGAGCCCTGACGTTGGATGAGTTCGTAGCGGAGGGTTCCGCGCTGATGCGGTGAGCGTGCGACGATCTGGAAGAGCGGGCCGTCGTTGTCGTGATCGACGAGTACGCCGAGAGCCCGCATCTCGTCCATTCGGGCCCGGACCGGCGGACAGTCGGCCAGTAGCGCCGGGATGTGGTCGTAGTAGCCGGTGGGGGCGGGTATGAGCTCGTCGCCGTTGCGCAGGTGCATTCGGGCTGCGGCCACGATGTCGCCGGTATGGAACGCGATGCGTTGAACTCCGGCCGACGCGTGCGCAGCCAGGAAATCATCGATTGGTCCGCCGGGCTGGGGCTGACGGGCCCGGTCGGCGGCCACCAGGACGAACACCATGCTCGCGGTCGACAAGATGTAGCTGTTGGCCACGGTGGTCCCGGCGGTCGTCTGGTCGTTGCTGGCGATGCGCATTCCGAACGCCTCGCGGTACTGGGTGGTGACGGGTTCCAGGGCTTCGGCCGGCAGGTACCAGGTCAGGTGATCGACCATCTGCGGCCGGATCATGGATGCCCGCGAGGTGACGGGGGCGGGGAAGGTGAGATGCTCGGCTTCCCAGGCGAACCCCGGAGGTAGTCGCAGCTGATGCGAGGTCGTGTCGAGCAGCGTGTGGTGCACTGACCCGGCTCCGGAGATCCGAGCGGTCCGAGTGCCGTCCACTGATAGTGCACGGACTGGTGCGAGGACGTTCAGACCGGCCGCCTGCGCACGTCTCACGAGCTCGTGCAGGTCGGTGTGGTGCAGGGCGACGTCGGCGACACCGTCGCCGTGACGGGCGAGGTAGTCGGCGACCGGCCCGTCCTCGGCTGTCGGTGCGGTGACGATGACCTGAACGGTACTGCTGCGCAGCAGCGTCGACCGCTGCGTCGGGTGACGGGCCACCGCGACCTGATCGAACATGAGGCTCCGGGCGAAATAGGCCACCACCGCGTCGTCGTCAGCCACATACAGTTCCAGATACGCCATTCCAGGCCGGTCCGCAGACACAACTGCCTCTCGAGTCGAGGAGTGCCGTCCGATCGCAGAATCGAATTTTCCTTAACGCTCCACACTCTAGCGCGGGCAATTGTCACAAGGGGTGTCACCTTAGCCGGGCCGCCGAATATATCCTTTCAAGGTCGGGTCGCATCTGGGAATGAGAAGGCTCTATCTGGCGATGCGTGTGGCCCCACAAGCTGGGCCGATGTCCGCTCCCGCTCCCGCATCGGGAAGCCCGTAAGCAGCAAGTTGATCGCCTGCACAAACCGCTCCAGCGAAGACAGACCGGCGCCGATTCAAGTCAGTGTATGCGTTGACGACTCGCGTGACATTTTGTGCTTTAAGGTGGCCACGCCATTCGTCGAGCATGGAGCGCGGTATGAGAAGTAGTCCGAACTCGAAGGCGACCGATCGTGTACAGATCACGGTCGAGGACAGGCGGCGAATCCGCGGAGTCCGCGACTATATCCGTGACTGCGGCATCGCCGACGCGGCCGCGGACGCGCTTCCCTTGCACGCGCCCATCGAGATGATCGAAGCCATCACCAGCCGCTGCTCACTCGATCACGCCGCCGTGCTCATCTTCTGCGCTGATCTGCAGGCCGTATCGAGTTGCCTGCGGGAGGAGGGACTCGACCCCCAAGAGCCGTTTGCCAGCAGCGTGGTCCGCGACCGGCTCGCCGCCCGCTACCACGTTCCGAAGGAGCGTCTGGCGGCCGGACATCTGAACGTCCAGATCATCCGCGCCCCGTTCGCAGGTGGTGATCCGCGCGGCATCGAGGTGTTCTGCATCGACCCCGAGGACGAGCTGACCGCGCTCGCCCTCCGAAACGAACGCCTGGGCAATCACGAAAACCACGTCGCGGTACGGCTCACCCAACCCGGAAGCCGCCGTCTGGAAGACCTCCGCCGCGCCCTCAGCGGCGACGGCGGACCACAGCCCGACGGAGGCGGATACAACCCCGACCACGGTGACGGTGCCACCGTGCTGTACTTCCGCGCGGACGGCCGCACCAAAGCGGGCTGGCCACGCCGCCTGGAGATCATCACCGCAGGTCGCCACATCGCGGTGCTGCAGCGTCACCTGGCCAGCTCTCCGATCAACCAAAGGCGCGGCGCCCAGACTGACGCCGATCGAGCCGCGTACGTCGACGACCGCACCGCGCCCAGCGCCAACGCGCACGGATCCCCTGAGGTCGGTGCCGCCGATGGCAGCGCTGTCGACGCCGACACCTCCGCTGGAGATGCCGGCACGCGGAGCAGCACCCCCGACCACGACCCTGACGATGAGGAGAGCCGACGGCTTCTACGGCTGCTCACCGGCGCCTGGGTCACCCAGGCGCTGCACGCCATGGTGACGCTCGATCTCCCCGACCACCTCGCCGCAGGCCCCCTCACCTGCGCCCAACTGGCCGAACGGACCGAGGCCGTCCCGGATCGGCTGCACCGGTTGCTGCGCGCGCTCAGCCATCCCTGGATCGGCGTCACCGCGCCGGCCGGGCAGACCTACCGGCTGACCAGCCTCGGCCGCCGACTATCCCGCGGCTCCGCCGGATCCATGCGGCACCTGACCATGCTGTACGGGGATCTGTTCTACCTCAGCTTCAGAGCGCTGACCTCGGGTATCCGGGACAGCGGAAACCCCTTCATGACCGTCTACGGGCAGCCTCCCTTCGACTATCTCCGGACCCATCCACGCCAGCGCACCACCTTCACCCGCGCGATGGCCGAGGGGGCCGCCCTCGTCAGCGACGTGGCCACGACCGTGGACTTCGGCGGTGCCCGCACCATCGCCGACATCGGCGGCGGCAACGGGGAACTGCTCGCCGACCTCTGCGACGCCTACCCGAATGTGCAAGGCATGCTGCTGGAGCGGCCAGAGGTCATCGCCGCCGCGCGCGTCAACCTCAGCAACCGCGGGCACCTGGACCGCTGCCGCTTCATCCCCGGCGACTTCACCACCAGCAGCGACCTACCCGCCGCCGCCGATGTCTACATCCTTAGCCGCATTCTGCACGACTGGGACGACCAGACCTGCGCATCCATTCTGCGTGCCGTCCGCAGCGCCGCAGCCGACGACAGCTCCGTGCTGATCATCGAACGGCCCCTCCCCGACGATCCCGCCGACCCATCGATCGCTGCGCTGTGGGACCTCAACATGCTGGTCAACAACATCGGCGGGCAGGAACGCACCCGCGACCAGTACCGGCACCTCCTCGAGGAGGCCGGCTTTCTGGTCGTCGGGGAAAGACCGCTGCCTCTCGACATGTCGGCCATCATCGCCTGCCCCGCCGTCCCCAACCCGGCCCATGAGTCCTTCATCCCGGCCGGCCTCCACAAGTACGCCCGCTAGCCAGGCCCAGAACGGCTTGGCACCGGCGACTTCCGTCGCGGAGCAGCACCTCCGCAATCTGCCGGCTCCACACGAAAGGCACAAGCGTGAAGATTCACAAGGTTTACTCGGCAGCAGCCATCATCCTGCTGGCGACTCTCGGCGCCGCTGGCGCCTGCACCGCCGACAACTCGGGCGATCCACCTTCCAGGGACATCCCCTACGTCGGTGGGTCCTCGCCGGACAGCAGTCCACCCACGTCACCACGCACGACCTCACCGCGGACCACGCCACCGGCCCAGCCCGACTTCGACAAAGACTTCGCGCGTTCCTGCCAGGAGCGGTGCAGCCGAGAGACCGGCACTCAGTCGGCAGGATGAGCACGCGTACGAAGCCGCGTGAAAACTCATCACAGCCCTTTTCCTAAGGGGCCACAAGAGACCCCACCCGACCATGCGCAGCGCAGCACGGGTGGGGCCCTTGCGCCAGTGTCTGAACCAGAGCCTTTTCGGATATCCCGCAGGCACGCCCGATATGCCCACATCCAGCCCGCGGCCGAGCAGTACTTCCGGCGCCGCTGACCTCGCCGCGGCGCCCGGCCCCCCGCACGCCGCGCACCCCTGCCCAAAATCCACCGGCAGTTCGTCAGCGCGTTTCAGGGGGATCAGAGAGTTGTTCTCGCCGTTCATCGAGTTTCCGGCGCAGTCCATCCCGGACAACGTCCGCGGGCAGTGTCACGACCGAGGTCGGCTCGATACCTTCGATCGAAAGGCCGCGCGCATACCCGTGGCTGAGCCGGGTGCCGGGCTCCGGGATGCTCGAGCCAGCGCTGATGCGGTCCGCGTCAGCGACGTCGATGTCCCACACCCGGGCCCGGAGATTGGTGTCCTCGTCATCCTCATAGAGCAAGTACTCGACATACTCTGGCCGGTTCGCGACCAGGTGATCGAGGAAGGCATCGAGTATCTCCCGGGCGAAGTCTCTGGCGTCGCCCTTCACCTCCTGGCGGATCCCGCCGCCCCGGCCGACGTCGTCGGTTTTGGTGTCCTCGCCGCACGTGGACCACCGCTTGTCGAGGTTGTCCTTGTTCTCGATCAGGAAGGCGAACCAGCCATTGCCTGAGTCCCTGTCCACGCTCAAGAGTGTGCCCCTGAACTCCTCTGATGCACACCTCGCCGAGCCGGGGACAGGCGATTTAAGTCACCCGCCAGTCCCAACCCGCATCCGTCCCAGGACCCGATGCGAGATCCCCGAGCACACCGGACATGTACCTTCCGCAGCGGCGGACGTTGGATCATGCCCAAGAGATCACTGCCCGTCCTGATTCGGCCACTGGATCTGCTACTGGCCAGTTATCCGGTATTAGTATCTTTAGCAACGGCATGACTGATGCGGCTGCCTCTAATTGGGTAATTGATCACAACCTGCCCAATCCGGAAATGCTTGCACAAACGCACTTGGGACTCTGATGGCACCTGACCCGCACGTTCCAGACACCTGTTTAAGCTACGACTGGAACCCAATCACCACCGCCGCGAGTTGGGTGCCCTTCCTGGGTGGGCTCGCGGGCTTTGTGTTCGCTGGAATTATCGTAACGCTTAGCGTGCGCACGTCAGGGAAGGCTGAAGCGGCAAACGCACTAAAACTCTTGTTCGTTGCGTTCTTCAGCCTTGTTGTTGCCGCCTACCTTTTTGCGACGGCCGCTGGTGAGCAAACCTGTCCGCGAGCCGAGACGGAACAAGCCTATACAGGCGCGGTCCTTGCTACCGCAATAGTCTGCATGATTACTTCGCTCTCGTGGCTTATTGTCGCATATGAACGCCATCATGACGGCGTTCTGTCGTTTCTCCGCAAGTTGATCTACTTCTCTCTGGTACTTGCTACCGTAATGCTGGCTGTGTCGGCGACCAGTTATGTCGACTCCATCTATCAAGGCACTAATCATCTTACGTTCAACATCACCATTTATATAGTGACGGGGTTGGGGTTGATGATCTCCAGCATCATACTCGTCATCAGGCGAAACAAGGTTGCTTCTACTCGCCAGGCCACATGGGTTAATGCGCTGGCACTTACGTCGCTGAGCTATCTTGCAATCGCTTCGATTGTCACTGGAGTGATTCTGTCAATACCGTCGAAGCATTGGTATCCTGAACCATCACACTGGTTCATCTACACGACGGGATGGGTAGTGTTCGTCCTTCCTGTGGCTGTTCTTGGCGTGTCGCTACCAGCGATCGCCCGAACTCCGATCACTCCTCCCCAGCCCTCAAAGTCCGGCTGGCTAGGGCTCATCAGACGCGCGCAGCGCCGGCAATCGTGAGCCACACCACGACGCGGTGAGAATCCACACCAACGAGGTTGGCCAGAGGACGTGGGTATCAACGTGATTCGGGGCATCCTGGGGCACGCCCAGCTCAGCACGGTGCGCCACTACGTCCGACCGACCGACCGACCCTCTGACGACCGACGCAGCCAGTGCTCTGAAGTCCTGGGACATAGGAAAACGCGAACGAGGAGTTCCAGGTCCGTGGCTGGTGGAATGAGCACTGCCCATCCCTGTGGTAGCGGTCCATCACCGTGGAGCGTTTCGTTGCCCGTCTGCGGTCGTCGAACCGTACGTTATCGGCCTGTCTTGAATAAAGTGCCGGGCAGTCGGCCATGTGGGCCATGTGGCCCGGCACAGAGTGCGGGACCTGCCTTGCTGAACGATCTCCCTCGTGGGGATCACTTCTTGTCCGCTCGCCCGAGCCGTGGCCGGACCGCGAGACGTTTCGTGATCACTGGCGAAGATTCACGGCATCGCGGCGGGCTGCTCGATTAGGATGCACCGGGGGGATTGGTCGATACGTCACGGAGTTCGACATGGATCCTTTGGTGTTGGCGGCGGGGACCGCGCTCATCGGTGCGATGGCGACCGACGGCTGGCAGCAGGCGCGTGCCGGAGCTGTCCGGCTGTGGCGCCGAGCTCGCCCCGAACAGGCGGAGGCGATCGCCGCCGAGTTGGATGAGGTGCGCGCCGAAGTGGTCGCCGCCCGCCAGTCAGGGGATCGGGGCGCCGAACAGGGACTGGCCGCCGACTGGCAACGTAAGCTGCAGCGTTTGGTGGCCGCCGAGCCGCACATCGGACTCGAGCTGAAACAGATCCTGGACGAGGAGCTGACTCCGCTGCTGCCGCCCGGTGAACAGGAACGCGTCAGCGACATCCGGCAGAGCATCACCGCCACCGCGCCCGGAGCGGTCGCCCAGGGTGTCGTGCACGGCAACATCATCAACCACGGTTCGGCGCCGCGGCCGGCGCCGACCGAAGGTCCGCCCGGCGACGCGGAGTCGAGCAGAACGGACAGTTGAGGATGCCTGACGATGGTCAGGCCCCTTCAGTCCGCCAAGAGGTCACCGCGGTCGCGGGTTTCGCATACGGGGCGATCGGCGCCGACATCCACTGCCTCGGCGACGGCACACCGCTGTACGTCCTGGATAACTGGCGGCCGCCACCGGAACCCGCCCCGGACTTCCTGCGGGAACTGCCCAGCAGGATGCTCAACGCGCGGTTCGCGGTGGTCGACTTCACCGGCCGCGAGGGCGAACTGGCCGACCTGGAGCAGTGGCGCGCACAACCAACGCGGCTCGCCACCCGATGGCTGTACGGACCGGCAGGCCAGGGCAAGACCCGGCTGGCGGCGCAGTTCGCACAGGAGTCGATCGAGCAGGGCTGGAAGGTCGTCACCGCGACGCACGGCCCCGGCACGGTGCTGCCCCCGCCCGGCAGCCAGGACCTGCGGCTGGACGAAGCCGCCGGGCTGCTGCTGATCATCGATTACGCCGATCGATGGCCGCTGTCCCACCTGACCTGGCTGCTGAGCAACGCCCTGCTCCACCAGCCCGCCGTACGCACCCGGGTGCTCATGCTGGGACGCGGCATCGACGTCTGGCCCGCGATCCGTGCCGCCCTGGCCAACCAGCAGGCCAGCACCTCCGCTCAGGCCCTGCCGCCGCTCCCCGGCGACGGACGGGACACCGGCGCGCGCGCCACGATGTTCAACGCGGCCCGCGACGGCTTCGCTGACCGCTACGGCACCGAAGCGTCCGCCATTGGCCCGCTGAAGACCTTGGAGCACCCGGATTTCGGTCTGGTCCTGGCCGTGCACATGGCCGCCCTGGTCGCCGTTGACGCCCACGCCACCGGCCGCACCCCGCCCGGGGACATGGAAAGCCTGACGATCTACCTGCTCGACCGCGAGCATCTGCATTGGGCCAACCTCTACAACAGCGTCGCCGCCAAGCTAGACACCGTCTCGCCGACGTACCGCACACCGCCGGAGACGATGAACCAGACCGTGTTCACCGCGGTGCTCACCGGCCCCCAACCCCGGCCGTTGGGTCTGTCTGTCCTGACCGCCCTCCAACCCTCCACGGCGTCCGAGCAGACCCTGACCGATCATGCCCTCTGCTATCCGGCGGCGACCCAGACACAGCAGACCGTGCTGGAGCCGTTGTACCCCGACCGCCTGGCGGAGGACTTCCTAGCGCTGACCCTGCCCGGCCACCAGGCGCACTACCCCGCTCATGACTGGGCGGCCGCCACAGTGAACACCCTGCTGTCGCACCAGGGCATCCTCGCGGGCGCGCCGCCGTCCCGTGCGGTCACCTTCCTCGCCACCGCAGCCAGACGCTGGCCCCATCTCGGTCCGGGATACCTGTACCCGCTGGTACACCGGAACCCCGGCCTGGCGGTCGCCGCGGGCAGCGCGGCGCTGATCGCTCTCGCCGAGATACCCGACGTCGACTGGACCGTCCTCGCAGCCGTCGAAAGAGAGTTCCCGGCCCAGCAGCACGTCGACCTGGACACGGCCATGGCCGTGCTGTCGGCCCGTGTGGCGCACCATCGCCTTCAGGCCGCCCGAGACCCTCTCGAACGCCTCAGCGTCCTGAGCGACCTCGGGGTCCGCCAGAGCAACGCCGGGCTTTACCAGGAGGCTCTGGAAACGACCCTACGGGAGGTGGAGGAATGCCGGCGGGTGGCCTCCGGCACGCCGGGAGGTGCGGTCCGCTACCTGGGGCTGTCACTGCTCAACCTCGGCAAGCGGCTGGCGAGCGTGGGACGCGACCAGGAGGCGCTGAACGCCACCCAGGAAGCCGTGGACCTGCTCCGGCGGGCAGCGGTCGCCGATCCGGAATTCTTCGAGCCTTTCGTCGCCAAAGCCCTCGTCAACATGGGCGCCCAATTCGCCGACCTCGGTCGGCCCGAAGAATCCCTGGCCGTTACGCGGGAGGCGGTCGACCTCCTCCAACGGCTCGCGTCGGCCGACCCCGATGCCCGTGAACCCGATCTCGCCGCGGCGCTGAACAACCTCAGCACCATCCTGGCCAAAGCCGGCGGCCTGGCGGAGGACGCCCTGGCAGTCGCCGAGCAGGCGGCCGGACTTCTCGGGCGTTTCGCCGCGGCGCAGCCCGCCACCTACCAACCGCACCTGGCCGTGGTGCTCACCACCTATGCGCAGGCGCTCAAAGAAGGTGGACGGCCGGAACAATCCCTGTCCGTCGCGCAAGGCGCAGTGGACCTTCTCCGACAACTGGCCGAAGCCAACCCCAATGCCTACCAGGCCCAATTCGCTGACGCGCTGGACCAGCTGGCAGTTTCGCTGGCCGAGTCAGACCGTATGCAAGACGCCCTGGAGGTCTTCCAAGAAGCAGCGAGGGTGCGCCGACGATTGGGCGACGGGTCTGGCATCGCACGGGCGCTGACCAACCTGGGCATCCACCTGAAGAGAATGGGACGGTCCGAAGAAGCCCTCGCCATCGCCATGCCAGCCGTGGACATCGATCCCCAGGTGATCGATCAACACCCGGACGGCTTCGAGCCCCACTTCGAGACGCTGTACTCCCACAGCCTGCAACTGGCACAGGCGGGCAGATACGAAGACGCGCTCGCCGCCACCCAGCAAGCCGTGGACCTGTGCCGGAGGCTGGCCGCCGCAGACCCCGACACCTACGTGCCCGACCTGGCCAAGGCCCTGAACAACCACGGAATCCGGCTGGCCGAGATCGGACGGCACAAAGAGGCCCTGGCCTCAACCCGGCAGGCAGTCGCGATCGACAAACGCCTGGCCGCCGCCGACCCCGCCATCCATGAACCTAGCCTCGCCCTGTCGTTGGACAACCTCGGTATCCGGCTGGCGGACCGGGGCCGCCGGTTCAAAGCGTTGAAGGCCACCCGACAAAGCGTGGACATCCGCCGGCGCCTCGCTCAGGCCGACCCGGCCACCCACGAAGGCGACCTTGCCCTGGCCCTGCACAACCTCGGCATCCGGTACATCAAACTGGGCCGACTCAACAAGGCCGCAGAGGCCACCGGGCAGGCTGTCGACATCCGCCGACGGCTTGTCCGCGACGATCCCGCCCGCCGAGCCGACCTGGCCATGTCGCTGACCAACCTCGGCGCCATCCTCGGAGCGACCACCAGACGGGAGGAAGGCCTGGCAACGTTGCAGGAAGCGGTCGAACTCTACCGTCGGTTGGCTGAAGACGATCCCGCCTACCAGTCCCTGCTGGTCTATGCCCTGCGCGGTCTGGCCAAAGGGCTGATTCAGCTAGGCAGGGCCAAAGAGGCCAACGCCGTCGGCCGCGAAGCCGCAGAACTCTCCCACCACATTGCGGACACCGGCTCTGCGATTACTCCGAGTCGACGGCGGTCCGCAGCACCGACTTACATCCGCCCACTGCCGCAGTCCACACAATCCCCTGATACTCCACCGCTGCATTGACCCCCGACTCGATAGGGTGCGGCGCGCCTAGTGGGCGGGCGGATGGCTGTGGCGCACGGGCCAGGCGGCGAGTCCTGGGCGTCCGCGTGAGGGGCGCCGGGGCGCGGCGTGCGCGGGGTGCCGGGCTGGGCGTGTGCCGTGGTGGGTGTGAGCCACATCCAGGCGGGCGCCCGGGTTTCCTTGTGGGCGATGGTGGTCTGGGTGAAGGCGGCGGGGTCGAGCAGGCCGGGGCTGCTGCGGACGATCTCGTTGTACAGGTAGTCGGAGGTGATCAGTCCCAGGCTGCTGTCGGTGGCCGCCAGGGCGGTCTTGAAGCCGGGGGCGTCGAGCATCCGGAACAGGTGGAGCAGTTCGCGGCCGCCGGCGCCGTGCGCGTCGGTCTGGACGTAGCCGGCGTTGACCGCCAGGCGGAGCCGGAGTTGGACGGCGGGGGCGGAGACCTGGTTGTAGCGGCGCAGTTCGGCGTGCAGATGGTGGGGCAGGTACCCCAGCAGCAGCGCCACGCTGATGTCGGCCGGGGCGATGACCAGGATGCCGTCGCCGCGGTCCTCGTGCCAGCGGGGGTCCAAGGGCACGGCGGTGGCGGCGAAGGACGCGGTGACTATGCGGTAGAGGGCGTCGCGCAGGTGCCGGTGGTCGGCCGGTGCGTAGCGGCCGAAGCCGACGATGTCGACCGCGAGCATCGGGTGGTGGAGCACGCCGCCGTGCGGCGGTGCTGGTGGGGGGAAGCCTTCGGACATGACGTGATTCCTGTCTGAGCCGGTGGATGGTCGTCGGCCCAGAACTCGATGAGTTCGTCGCCGGGGAGATCGTGCAGGAGAGGGCGGACGGGTCGGCCCGGGTGGGGCAGGTGCCGTCCGGTGTGCAGTATCCAGCGCACGGTCAGCGCCATCGCGATGACGATCTCCTCCGCCGACCGGGGGCCGTGGAGCAGTTGGTGCTCGGCGGGCTTGGCCTCGGCCTTGCCGTCGCCCCGTGCCGCCGCAGCGGGGTGTGCTGGGGCGAACGAAAGAGACATGCGGCTCCTCGGGACGGGGAAGGCAGGACCGGGCGATCACCCGCTGGAATCATCGGACTCCGTGGCCCGGCATGTGACCTGGGGAAACGAATCCGTCCAAAGAGGGTGTCATTCGTCCGGCCCTGAACACCGGCCGCGCTGTTCTACGGCTGCACCGCCTGCGGCGGCAGTCTCCGCGGTGTTCAGCACATCGGCTCTGTCCCGGCAGGTCAGAGCGCCAAGGGGTGTCCACGATCGTTCACCGATGTTCACGGTGCCGACCCGCCAGGCATGCGGGGCGGGCTGGCACGCCGGGTGGCATGGGGCGGCGGACCGGCCGGGGCCCTGCCGCCAACAGGATGTGCCGTCCCCGCCGGTCCGCCGTTTCCAGTCAGGGCCGCCCGGTCAGTGGACCGACCCCTTCAAGAAAAATGCCGCAAATGTGTCATACGACGCGGCAGTTCCTCCTCTCATTATTACGTGAAAATCTCACTGCGGACGTCCTGGAACGAAAATGACCACTCTCGGTAAGTGAGTGGACAGCAACCGCCTGTTCAGGGTCGTCCCTGGTCACAGGACACGGCCGCGGCGTAGATACCGGGCGGCGTTCGGTTTCGCACTCTATGTAGTGAGACCGGGCGAACGTCAGTACAGTCCGGATCATAGGAGTCATGATTCCTGTCAGCCGCTGCCTGCCGACCGCCAATCGGCGGGTGGTGGCTCGCTTTTCCAGCTGAAAAGCCCGGTCACCCCAGTGGATCTTCCCCTGAAAGGAAACGCCGATGAACAGCAGCCTCGGCTGCCCTGGCCTGCCCGCATACCTGCTGCTTTCCAGCCCGCCTCCTGGCCTGCCGGCAAGAGAGCCAGGGCGTTCTCCGTACGAGCATTCGCACGCCAGCATGCCCCCGCACCCGCTGGCCGGGCTCGGAATCCGCTGAGGCGAGCGACCACCATGATCAAGATTCCATGGTTCGGCCGCAAGAACCGCTCCCCCCACTCGCGGGAGGAGCTGCTGGACTTCCTGACGCGCGTGTACCCGGGCGAGGGCGGAGACACCGCCAACGACAAGCTGCGGCTCCTCATCCTAGGAGTGCTGATGCAGTTCCCCGCTCATGAGCGGGTGTTCGACTTCGCCCGCCGCCGGAACCTGGGGGCCCACCGAGCCGAGGCATTCCTCCGCGGAGACGTCGAGTTCGGCTTCCGTGAGGACGTCCTCGCCGGCCTGCTCCGCGACTGCGACGCCGATCCGCTGATCATTGAGGTGGCCCTGCTGTTGTTCCAGGAGTTCCCGCGCCGGGAGGGACACCCGACCGTCACCATGCGGCCACAGCGGCACCCGGCCCCCGCGCCCGCGGCTCCCACGCTGGCGACCCCGGACGCGAACGAGCCCGAACCTGCCACGGACACTCTGCCCGTCCCGGTTCCCCCGTCCGCGAAGGCCCCCGCCATCCGAGCCGACGAGGAACCCGTCGGCGTGCCGGCAGCCAAACCCGACCCCAGCGCCGCGCGGACCACGGTCGAGCTGATGAACCTGCTGCAGTCCTACCGGCTGTGGCGGGGGCGACGCAGCTACCGAAAGATGTCCGACGCCATCGGCAACCGCTACGCCCACACCACCCTGTCCCAGCTCCCTCGCCGCACCAAACTGCCCACCCTCGACCTTTTTCTGGCCTTCATCGAAGGATGCGGCGGCGACCAACCCGATATCCAAGCCTGGAAAGAAGCCTGGCAACGCATCGCACTCACAGATCCGAAGCAGCGGCCCTGGCCAGAACCCCCCGACAATGACCACCCCACCAGGTGATCCTCAGCCGCGACGCATACCCCTCAGCGCGCTCGTCTCCTAATATGGAGTTGGGTCAACTCGAACGAAAGCAGCGTCGTTGGCGCCCACGAGATCGATCTCCCAAGGTCACCAAACGCGATTCTCCGCACCATCTCAAGGAGTCGTATCCCACCGGGATAGCATATGGCGGCAGGGATTTCCAGCTCCATGACCGCTATCGCGGAGATCTCCTCCAGCACGTAGCGCTGCACCCGTTCCGTAAACTCCTCACCGGCGGACCTCGCGTTAGGAGGACGTCGAGACAGCCAGTCTTCAGTCATGACATGAAGCGCATTGGCGAACGCCGGATTGGTGACCACAAGATGATTCATCCGGGCATGAATCGCGGGAAATTCCGGATGCTGCAGGAGGTCGTCCCAGCGAACGATTCGATGCGGGATGATCAGCCCCGTCAGTGAACGGCTGTTCCGATTCAGCCAGGAATCCCCCGTCGCTCGCGCCTCGCTCCAGCTATGGGGTCCTTGCAGGTTGTGCCGGTGGAGCGAGTCTGCGAGCACGATCGTGCACTGCCGGAAAGGGCGGCCCGCATGGCGATTCACCCAGTCGACCGTAGCCCGCAGCTTGTCGCCTTCGTGATATGCCTGCCCGATGGACACCGGGAGGCGGCAATGGGACTGTGTACGCCAGTAGTCACCCCGGGCGCGAACCAGATAGGTAAAGGAAAGGCGGGAATCCGCCCCTGCGGGACACGCATCCTTCATGATGCTCGCACCTCCGTTTCAGACATGGGGTCGCCGAGACAGCGGGCCAGGACCACTGCCATCTCCTGCGCCGAAGGACGCCTCGCAAGAGGTGCGGCCGCCCCTTCTGCGCTGTTCACTGCTGGAGCCCAGGTCAGCTGGAGAATGCCGGAGTGGGCGCCGCAGGGTTCGCCGTATCGGTGTGCTGGGAGGAGTTGAAGGTGGCCTTCGTCAGATGGTCGGCGCTGACTTGCTGCCAGGGACCCCAGACGGTCCGGATTCCGCGGACTCCGCGGTGCCGATGTGTTGAGCGGGTGACCAGCTCGGCGCCGGGCCAGCTGGCCACCAGCGCGTGCAAACCACCGTCCGCCCTGGTCAGACTGATGACGCTCGGCAGCAGGGGGTGGCGAACACCGTATTCGGTGACGATCACGTGTGCTCCTACGTGGGGGTAGAGGCGGCTGGGGATGATTACTCCGGGTCCGGGAAAGCGTGGCAGGGGAGTGGGGCGAAGCCGTTGAACCGCGTGGAATAGCTCGCGGTGTAGGCACCGGCACACAGGAAGTCGACGTAATCGCCTTCGCTGAGTTGCATCGGCAGAAAGCGCGGGGTTTGCCTATATGGGATATCGACACCGTCGCACGTTGGGCCCGCGATAACCGCCGGGCCGATGTCGTCGCTGTCGTCATAGGTGGTGGCGAGCGGGTACACGATCGCTTCGCCTTCGGTTTCGGCCAGGCCACCGAACCTGCCGACGTCCAGGTAGATCCAGCGGCGGCGGTCGTCGCCGGTGCCCTTGCGGTCGACAAGCACGACCCGGGATCGCAGCACGCCGGCATCCCCAACGAGGAAACGGCCGGGCTCGGCGATGATCCGCATCTCGTGGTCATCGCCGAAGGAGTCATGGAGGGCGGTGCTGATCGCCTTGCCGTACCGGTCGATGCCAGGGACGTGGGGGGAGTAGTCCGCAGGGAATCCGCCACCCAGATTGATCAGGGCCGGGGCAATACCGACGTCCTGGAGCTGCGTAAAAATCTCGGCCGCTCGGCTAATGGGGGCCTCCCACCGGGTGGGATCCAGTTGCTGGCTACCGACGTGCCAGCTCACACCGAGGGGGCGAAGACCGAGATCGGCGGCGAGAGTGAGCAGGTAGATCGCGGTTTCGTCGGCGCACCCGAATTTGTAGTTGAGGCGCCATAGGGCTGAGTCGCCGCCGTCGACCAGCAAGCGGCAGAAGACGTCTGCGCCGGGCGCAGAGTTGGCGATCTTGCGGAGCTCGGCTTCGCTGTCAAAGGCGAACAGATTCACACCGCGCCGATGGGCGTAGGCGATGTCCTCGGTGCGTTTGATGGTGTTGCCGTAAGAGATCGCCTCGGGGGCCGCCCCCTGATCGAGACAGATGTCGATCTCTGCCCGGCTGGCGACATCGAAATGGGAGCCGAGCCGCGCGAGCAGGGAGACGATGGCGGGATGCGGGTTGGCCTTCACCGCGTAGTAGATCCGGGCCTGCGGCAGGACGGCACGCAGCGCGTGATACCGGGTCGCGATGACGTCCAGGTCGATCGTCAGGCAGGGCGTCGGAAGATGATGGCTGCGCCAAAGGACGGCGTGGCGCTCGTATGTCTCGTTCACAGTGCTTCTTTACGGGGGACGGCGGCTGGGCCGGGTGTGCGGATGGCGGGGGTGACCAGGACGGCGTACCAGCGGGCTCGAATCGAGCGGTCGGGGCGCCAGTACGGGCCCTAGAGGAGCGGGGAAGCCTGGTCGATGACCTCGTCGACGGCCCGGGCCAACTTCACCACCGCTGGCAGCGGCCAGACCGTCACTGTCAGGTCGACGACGAGCCCGGACTCACCGAAACGGACCAGGTCGACCCCCTTCACTGCGGTGTCCCCCACACGCGCGGTGAAGACCAACGCCCGGATGGCAGCGGAAGGATCGAGGTCGTCGGAGTAGCGGAAGCCCTCCATGACCTCCAGCAGGATCCGCAGCACAGGTGTGACCTCAGCCAGGCCGCGGTATGGACGGCGCACGACAGAGCTGTGGAGCTCAACGTCAGGGTGCAGGGATCGCGTGATCGCCTTCAGATCGGCGGATTCGACCGCCCTTCGGAAGTCGGCCTTAGCGACAGGCAGTGGGCTCATAAGAAATCCGTTCGTCTACCTCAATAAACGCGAATGAGTGGGTGGGTGACGCTGCACGCATGGCTAATTTGATCCTCCACGGCACGCGCGGGACTGAGGTGGTGATGGGCCACCATGCATGGCGATGGCCACTCTAGAAGATGTTCTGTCATTAGAACTGTCAATCAAGAAATACGTGATGGCGTTTTCCTTTTCTTCGAGTGCGTGGCTTCTGTCTGGGATTAAGTGACACATCCGTTGACAGTGCTCGTGAGCACTCTGGAGATGACGCGGCGCGCATGAGTCAGATCTCGAGTCGCGAGACGCAGTGGTGAGTTAGTTCGAGACAGGACGTTAGGGAAAACGTGCCTTGGAAGGCCATGGAGTCGGATTGTGCCGCAGCTTCTGATCTCACTTCCGGCGGATAGCGATTCCTTTGAACTCAATGGCAGTGCGGAACGGGCTACGCGAAGCAGGGTCCTGCTCTAGGTGACACCACAATTGACAAAGGATTCGCTAGGCTCGCTCTGCGAGGATGAGCGCGCGCGCCCAACGGCCCTGCCGCCACAGCTGAACCTTCGCGGGCGCGCTGATCACTGGAAGGCCTGGGTTAGTTGATGGCATGGGATCCGACAATCACGGAAACTCAAGGAGAACAGGATGCGGGTGAAACAATGGATGCCGCAGATCTCCAAACGGACGTCCAAGGGGCATGTGGCACGTTGTCATCTACGCCAATGGATGCGTTGCTGCAACTCGCTTTTTCGCTCGCCGCTTGGGGTGTGAGTCCAGTGCTATGTGTATCGCCCGCGGCTGAGTCGTTCGGCCTGCGGGTCGGGACCGAGTTTATCCAGGTGACCACGGTAAGTGGGAGGTGTGTGCTAGTTACCGAGTCTGGAAAGGTCTTGGGGTACATCACCGATACGCAGATCATGGACGAGATTCTCGAGGCGGTGTACTTTTCTGCAGCGAACTCGGTCAGCTGAACTCAAAGTGATGCCGAGAATCGGAAGTCTCCCGTGGCCATGTTCGCAGGGTCAGCGCGGATTCCTGGTCAGGCCGGGTGGTTGATCCGTTCCAGCAGTCTAGTGATTTCCGCCCGCTGGTAGTACATCGTGCGACCCACTTGGAGAATCGGGTCGGGAGCGTCTTCTCGATGCAGCAATGAGTGGACTTGTCGTGGGTCAAGGCGATTCTCTTTAGCGATCAACGCGCGACTGACGAGGTCCCGTCGTCTCACGATGACGGGAGCCGCCTGGGTGAGATAATTCTTGGCGGCTTTGATGCCAATGTCGAAATGTTGAGCAATCAACTCCGGGGTCCCCTTACGGCCCTCGGTGATTGTCTTGTCTAGGAATTCGACAACCTTGGCTTCTTGAGCGCTGGTATCTTGCTGCTTTTTGGCCAACCGTTCGGCGCGGCGTTGCTCGGCATGAGTCATGAGATCGTCTTTGACCTGCGCGTAGGAGTAACGGATGACTCCACCGGTATCCATGTAGCGGATCACACCGTTGTCCCGAAGTCTTTGGATGGTCAGCGGGGTGAGTCTGAGCAGGGCGGCAAGTTCTTGGGTCGTGACGATGTCAGGATCGCGCAGCGAGGATTCGTCCGGTTCCTCGGCATGGGTTTCAGGCCGCTCACCGTCAGATCTCACGCAAGTCCTCTGCTCAAGCCGGGTTCCATCGATGTATCTGGTTATACCAAACCGGGCTGCGCAAGAGAGCGACGTTGCCTTCTGGTCCTGGTTCAGCGCCAGGCATTGCGGCGGCTTCGTGTTCTCCTTGAAGGCTTCTGCGTTGGCTTGGTTGCGCCGTCCTCCGGCGCCGCTGCCTCGGGCGCTGTCCGGGGTCTGGCCAGCTTCCTGGAGGTCCCTACTGCTTCGGCAGCGTTCCTCGGCGTTGGCTGGCTAGGGCGTGTTTCGAAAGTGGATCTTGATGTGTCATGATCCACTTCATGGGGAGGCGCGATCTGACGAAGGCGCAGTGGGCGAAGCTGGAGTCCCTGCTGCCCGTTGGGAAGAAGTCCGGACGGCCGCGGGTACACACCAAGCGGCAGCTGATAGACGGCATACGCTGGCGCACCCGCGCCGGTGCTCCGTGGCGGGACGTGCCCGAGCGGTACGGCCCATGGGAGACGGTGTACGGGCTGTTCCGGCGTTGGCAGCGGGACGGCACCTGGCACCGCATCTTCGAGCAATTGCAGGCCCGGGCCGAGGCCGAGGGGCTGATCACCTGGGACGTCTCGGTGGACTCCACCATCGCCCGCGCCCACCAGCATGCGGCGGGTGCCCGCAAAAAGGGGATCTGCAAGTCGAGCCACCAGGTGGTGTGTTCACCGAGCCCGACGACCACGGGCTCGGACGCTCCCGGGGCGGGCTGACCACCAAGCTCCACCTGGCGGTCGAGCAGGCCCAGAAGCCGATGTCGCTGGTGATCACGGCCGGGCAGCGCGGTGACTCCCCGCAGTTCCAGGTGGTCCTGGGCCACATCCGGGTGCCCCGGCTCGGGCCGGGTCGCCCGCGCACCCGACCGGACAGGGTTCGTGCCGACAGGCGTACGGTTCCCGCGCGAATCGCGCCTACCTGCGCAAGCGCGGTATCCGCTGCACGATCCCCGAGAAGCGCGACCAGATCGCCAACCGCAAGAAGCGCGGATCCCACGGCGGCCGACCACCGAAGTTCGACGCGTCCGACTACAAAGAGCGTCACGCGGTGGAGTGCGGGATCAATCGCCTCAAGCGCCACCGTGCGGTGGCGACGAGGTACGACAAGCTTGCCGTCCGATACGAGGCGACCGCGCTGGTCGCAGCCATCAACGAGTGGCTGTGACCAGCACTTTCGAAACACGCTAGGGCACCAGCACCAGCCGCCCTCGCACTCCGCCCTCGGCCAGGCGGGCGTGCGCCTTCGCGGCCTCCTCCAAGGGGTAGGTCTCGGCGACTCGGAGGGTCAGCACCCCCTCGTCCACCAGGGCGGCCAGCTCCGCGAGCCGGGCGCCGTCCGCGCTGACGGCGACGGAGGTGGTGCGCACCCCGCGCACCGACGCCGGTTCAGTGCCGGGCCGTACGCCCACGTAGGAGCCGCCGTCCCGCACCCACTGAAGGGCCGTCTCCCCGAGCACCGCCGCGTCCAGCACCGCGTCGACGCTGCCCGCGCTGACGGCACCGGAAGTGAAGTGGGCGGCGCCCAGCGACCGTACGAGCTCCTCGTCCCCCTCCCGGGCCAGCGCGGTCACCGACACGCCCCGGTGCGCGGCGAGTTGGATCGCGAAGCCACCGACCGCGCCCGCGGCACCGGTGACCAGCAGGGACTGCCCCTCCTCCAACTCCAGCAGATCCAGGGCCTGTACGGCGGTCAGGGCGTTCAGGGGCAGGGTCGCGGCGTGCACGGCGTCGACCGTGGCCGGCGCCGTCGCGACCGCGTCCGTGTCGACGACGACGTACTCCGCGTGCGTGCCCAGCGGCCGCACCATGCCGGGGTTGAGCGCCACCACCTCGTCGCCGACGCTCCACGCCGTGGCCACGCCCGTCGCGTCCACCGTGCCGGCGACGTCCCAGCCGAATCCGATCTGCTTGCCCGCGCCCCCGACGAGCCCCTCCCGGACCCCCACGTCCGCCGGGTTCAGCGTGGCCGCCGCCACCTTGATCCGCACCTGCCGCGGCCCCGGCTCCGGCAGCCCGGTCTCCACGACCTCCACGGCCTCGGGTCCGCCGAAGGTCCTCACGACTGCAGCACGCATGCCGACCGCCTCACTTCATGGGTATTTGTGTCGCTTTCAGGGTATTGCGACAACCCAAGAGGGGCTATCCTTTAGGAAGTAGTTACCTGAGAGTGCCTATGTCCCCTGGAGGGAAGTCATGGCGACCATGACCGCGACCCAGCGGCGCGAACAGGCACGCGCCGAGTACGACGCCTTCATCAAGGACTGCCCCACCAACGAGCTCCTCGGCCGCCTCAGCGACAAGTGGGTCAGCTTCGTCCTCGCCGCCCTCTCCCCGGGCCCCATGCGCTACAGCGACCTCAGCCGCAAGATCGCCGGCGTCAGCCCCAAGATGCTCACCCAGACCCTGCGCACCCTGGAACGCGACGGCATCCTCTCCCGCACCGTCACCCCGGCCGTCCCGGTCCGCGTCGACTACGAGCTCACCCCGCTCGGCGCCAGCCTCGCCGTCCTGCTGACGGCGGTGAAGGACTGGGCCGAGACCCACATCGAGGAGGTCCGCGAGGCCCGCAGCCGCTACGACACGCAGAACGCCTAGGTGTGCGGTCCCAGCACCTGACCGCCGCCGTCACCTCGAACAGCATCAACGACATCGCCCGCGACTCACCATCTGGCTGGCCGCCCGCCACCACCCCAGACGGCCAGTTAGCCAGATCACCGACTTCTAAAACACGGCCTAGCGCAGCTGGCGTGCGATGAACCGCAAGGTCAGATACCCGAACGCGGTGACGGCCACGCTGATGGCAAGGGGGATCGGCCGCAGATTGACACCAGCGATCACAGTGGAAACCAGGCCAAGGGCAAACATGATGAACGCCAGGAGTCGGACCTGGTGCAGGGACCCGCCCCGACGCTCACGTGGAACGGTGAAGCCGGTTTCGATCGGGTTCGGCTCAGGGCGGCCGGTGAAGTTGGCATGGTTGATCGGCCGGCGGACAAAGGGGCGTGTGAGAGCGTGGGTGTGCGTCAATTTGCCGCGGTACGCCATGGGTGCCCACCTCCTTTCAGCGTTGTTCACCGTACCCTGGCGCGCTGGACTCGCGCTCAGTACGTGGTCGTGTGGCTAATGCGCCAGGGCCGGAGCGGCCCAGGTCTGATGAGGGCAACGTAGACGTGGACGGTGACGGGCCTGCCGCACCAGCCGTCGCGGCCGATGGGGGTGACGGTGACCCTCCAGGTGCGGGATGCGGCTTGGACGGTGTCGGGTTCAGCGTCGTCATGGGGAGCTGGCGCCAGAACGGTGCGGCTGCGGGCGTGGTGGGCGAGGAGCTCGGCGGGCAGCGGGGTGGCGGGCATGCTGGTGGCGACGTGCGCCCGGTAGGTGGGAGTGAGGTACCCGCTGGCGCGCAGGTATGCGGAGCGTTGTCCGGTCCGGGCGTCGGTGCGGGCGTCGTAGGACCACATGATGGTGACGGCGGCCTTGGACACCGCGGTGGGGTCGGTCTGGTCGACGTCGCCCAGGCCTGGGGTCGGCGGGGGTGCGGGTGACTGCGCAGCGGATTTGGTGGGTGCCGAGTCGGCGAACTCGGCACTCGAGTCCGTGACGCAGCCCGCGCACGCGATAAGCCCGATCGAGATCGCCAGTCCGATGGCTGTCGTTCGTGCCGGGCGAAGATTGCGGGTGAACACGGCTGAGGAGTCCGGTACCGGGCGGTGCACGTGGGCGGCCATTATGGTATTCCTTTGCCGAAGCGGCGAGCGCCGATAAATCCCTTGCTGCGTAGCGGGGCGACGCGAACGTGAGATCCGGTAAAGGGCGCTTCGATGATGGTCTCGTTGCCCGCGAAGATCACCACGTGGTCGCCGTCGCTCAAGAAGATCAGGTCGCCGGGTTGGAGTTGGCTCCAGCTGACCTTTTCGCCGCGGTCGTCGTCCAGTTGATCAAAAGTGTAGTGCGGGATGGTGATTTTCCCGCCAGAGGCTTGATATATAGCGTACTGGGTGAGTCCGCTGCAGTCGAAACCGGTGCCGCAGAACCCGTGGCCGCAACCGTGTGTGGGGCCGTGTGTGTTTCCTTGGCCCCATACGTACGGGGTCGGCGGGTCGGTGCGGGCCCATTTTCTGGCGTAGGCGACGACGCGCGCGCCGAAGGGGCCGTTGACGCTGGGGCCGCTTTGGCCTGTGGGGATGCAGGATGTGCCGGCGGTGTTGCTGCCGCTGATGGTGAAGCCGCCTTTGGCGTACTGGTCGGCGTCGCGCAGTACGTTCTTGACGTACCAGTGGGCGTGGTTATAGGCGAAGATCGCATTGTAAAGCTGTTTGCCGCCCTTATCGGCGTGGTTGTGTTTGAGGTAGTTGGCGGCTCCGAAGATCGCGTCAGCGGGGTTGTAGACGTCTTTGGTTCCATTGCCGTCACCGTCGATGCCGTGGGCATCCCAGGTGCTGCGTAGAAACTGCATGGGGCCTTGGGCCCCTGCATAGTTCTGTCCGGAATGGATGCCGGGGCCGTCACCGCGTCCGTGGTCGGATTCTTCTTTTCCGATTCCGGCGAGCACATTCCATGGCACGCCATACCGCTGGCCCGCCTTGCGGTAATGGTTGAGGTAGTTGACCGGGATGGAGTTTTCGGCGCTTTTGGAAGCGCCTGGCTGACTGGGAGCGCCGCCCGAGGCGTCGCCGGCACAGGGGACGGCGCGAGCGGTGGAGGCGTGGACAAGCACACCGAGGACGGCGACGACGGACATCATCGCGGGCACCAGCAGGAGGGCGGCGATGAGCGCCAGGGCTCGACCGGTTCCCCTCATCGGCTCGGCGCGGGAAGGACCAGCGAGTTGGTGTGGGTGCGGATGCGCCGATCAGGCGCGGGGACTGGCACCCGGCTGGACACCGCGCCGAGGGCGGCGTCGGAGGGCGCACCACCGGTCCCATCGCCGGAACCGGTCGACCTGCCCGGCACGGCGGGGCCGTGCACCGAGGCGCTCTCGTTCGGGTGCGCCGACGGCGGCGGCAATGGCGGTCGCCCCGGATGATGACGCACGCCGGTGGCTGCCCTCGGCCCGGGATTGAGCGCCTCGGCGGTCGGCCGTCGACGGCGGTCACCGGGGGCGACGGTCCCGTGAGCTCCGGGCTGAGGGCGGCCGAGTAGCCGGCCAGTGCGCCGCCCCCGATGCGGTCGCGCACGGGCGCGCACCACCTTGCCCCGCTTGACCACGCTCTCCACACCCCCTGAGCCCGAACGTAAGCTACTCTGCTATATCTGAATATAGCCATGTTGTTCCTATCTTCACGATGTGAGGTCTGTACAGCTCGCCTGGCCGCCCGCCACCGTGGCGCAGCAAGGGGCCAGGCGGGCGCGGCCGCGAAAGGAGAGAGCGCGTGTCTGTGGCTGTGCACCTGGTTCCGCACCTCGACTCGCACCTCGTGGCGCACCTGGCCGCTCACCTGGAGGCCCCGCGGCTTCAGTTGCTGGACGTGCTGGCATCGCGTGCCGGCCCGGTTGAGCACGCCCCGGTGATGCGGTTCTTGCTCGACCCATCGGGGGCGCCGAGTCCACAGCCGTCCGGCGGGCCGGGAGATTTGTTCAATGGGCTCAAGCCCGATTGGGGTCCGTTCGCCAAGGTCGGCGTCGCGGCCCGAACGATCATTCAAGTGATCATGGCGGCCGTGCTGTTCATCTGCCTGGGCACCGCGATTCTGGGCGCGGCGAAGATCAGGCTTGGCCAGTCGGAGTTCTCCCACGACGCGATCGCGGTCAAGGACGGCCGAAAGCTGATCATCGGCGGTGCGCTGGGAGCGTTCCTGGTCGCCTCGATGGGCGCGTTGTTCACGATCGTGTACGGGATGGGGATCCCCATTGGCTGAGCAGACCACCACCTTGCTGCCCGATGACGGCGAGGAGCGGCCCCGGCCGGGAGCGTCCCTGCGTGCGGCCGCTCGCCAGTCCCGTCCCCTTCTGATCGCCATCGGGGTCGCGATCGCGCTGCTGCTGGCGTTCGGCATATGGACCGCGGTGAGCCCGCACTCCGGTACAGCGGACGGCCGGTCAACCGAGCGCGGGAGCGGCTCGCCGTCCGCCGAGGCCGGGCCGCGCCGGGTCGTGGACGGCGTCCCAGTCGGCTACGCACACACTCAGCCCGGTGCTGTTGCGGCGGCCGTCCACTACCAGCTGGCCCGCTCCAGGCCGACGTACATCACCGACGCCTCGCTGCGGCACACGGTGCTCGGGCACGTCATGGCCGCCTCGTCGCTGCAGACGCAACGGGCCAGCGACGACGCCAACGCCGACGCTGCGATGAAGGCTCTCGGGCTGACGCCCGCCGGTCAGGGGCCCCAGGGAGCGCGTTGGCTTCAGCACTCGGCGCCGCTCGGTGTCCAGGTCGCCTTCTACTCCGGCCAGGCCGTCACGGTGAACGTGTGGATGGCTGAGAGCGCCGGTGTCGTCGGCGACCCCGCCACGGTGCTGCCGCCGAGCGGGTCCTACACCACCTACGTGCTGACCCTGGTCTGGGAGCGGGGCGATTGGCGGATCGCCTCCATCGCGACCCGGCCCGGGCCCGTGCCCGCGGCCAGTTCCAACCAGCGTCCCAGCAGCCAGCAGGACTGGCAGCAGAGCGGCCGCTTTGCCGCCCCGCCCCCCTTCTCGTGAGGCCTGCGATGAAGCTGACCCGGCCCTCTGCCCAACCGCCGGTCCCCGGCATCAGTACCGCGCCACGGCAGCGTCCGCGCCGTCGGCGATGCTGGACGGCCCGGCCTCGGCTCGTCGCGGTCCTGGCCGCCGCGCTGGCGGTGGGCGGGATCGCCCATACCGGTGCCGGGTGGGCGGCTTCCACGCCGCCGGTGGCATCCGCCCCTTCACCAGCTCCGTCCCCGGGGCTTACGTCCTCGGGGCCCTCCGCGCCGGGTCCCTCGTCTCCGGCCCCCTCTGCAGCACCCTCGTCGGCGCCGTCGGCATCGGCACCCGCGTCACCGCAGCCGACACCGACCGATATCTGCAAGCTCCTGCCGACCCAGTGCCCCTTCCCGCGCCAGCCCCCTCCGGACGCGAAGAAGGCCATCTGCTCGATCAACCCCGACCTGTGCAACCCACCCAAAACCTCTCAGAAACTTCCCCAGAAAAGAAACGGGGACGATGAGGAGACGGGAAGCAAATTCACCTGGTGCGACATCCCCCCTGTCGACTCTATCTGCGTACTCAAGAACATCTGGCAGTTCAGTAACGGCGCCTACAATGACACCACCAAAGCCATCGACTTCACCAAGGACCCCTTCGGATATATCTCCCAGGCGTTGATGTCGGGGTTCGCGTGGCTGCTGGGCGAACTCGGGCAACTGATCAACAACACCACCCAAGTCGACTGGACCAACCCAGGATTTCTTCGCACCTACACCCAGATGTTCGGGCTCGCCACGATCGTCACGTTGTTCCTGTGGCTGCTGGCTGTCGTCAAACGCGTTGTCGCAGGAGTCCCACCGCTGGAGGCCGCGGGAGAGTCGATCGGCTACCTCCTGCTGTCGGTCGTGGTGACCGTTTTCATGCCCGCCGCGGTCTACTCCGTCGACCAGATCTTCGAGCTCGCGTGCGGCGCTGTGTTCTCCTCGGTCCCCGAGGACATGAAGTCGATCACCCAGACGGTGGTGAAGGCATGGGCGGTGATGGCGGCATTGGGTGGCGGCGGCGTGTTCATGACGATGATCGGTTCGTTTCTGCTGTTCGCCATTGTGAGCGTATGGGTGGAATTGACGATCAGGTCCGCGATGATCTATCTGAGCTTGGCGTTCGGGCCTCTGGTGTTCTCCGGTCTGGTCGACAAGGCGCTGTGGGGTCACACCAAGAAGTGGATCGGTTTCACCCTGGCGATCTTGTCGTCCAAACTCGTGACGCTGACCGTGCTTTCCCTGGCGACCGGGATGCTCGCCTCGATCAATGACTGGTCCGCCGACGCCAAGGACCCGCTCAAGGCGATCAGCATCGTCCTCACGGTGCTCGCGCTTTTGTTTCTGGCTTTCCTGGCGCCGGTGATGATCTCCCGGTTCATTCCGGCCTTCGGTGATGAGATCGCGGCGATCGCGGCGGCCCGGCAGGACTCACACGGCACCGTGCGGCAGGGCGGCGGCTCGGACCGGATGCAGGGCCTGGCCGATGGGATAGAGCGCCGCAACGACCAGCTCTCCGGCTGGAAAGACAAGATCGACAACTTTGACCGGGGCAACGGTGAGGGTTCGCAGCCCGGCCGGGGCGCAGCCTCCGGCGCGGGCAACCGAACCGGTCGGCCTACCGGCGGATCAGGCGGCGGGCCAGGCGGTGGTGTAGGCGGCGCCGTTGCGGGTGGCGGAGACCCGACCACGATGGCGATTGCGGGGGGCGCGGCCAAGGGCAAGGACATCGTGGACGGGGCCGCAAGGTCTGGCGCCAGCCGGGCAACCGGTGAGGGCGTGCCCATGAGCGGAGGCGGAGGGGGCGCTGACGCTTCTGGACCCGGCGGCTCTGGGACGGACATGATGCCGCCCACGCTGCCGTCGCCTGCGGAGCCGGGGCCGCAGGCGCCTGGCGATCCGCCGGGTGGCGCACCGGACCCGTCAGGAACCCAGCCGCCCGCATCTCCGCCGCCGGAACCACCTTCCGACGGCGGCGACACCCCCATGAAGTGATCGCAAATGAACTCGGCAACCGGAGGCCGTCGGAGCACGACACCGGCAGGCCACGCATCCGGGTGCACGCACCTGACGTTGACGGGAAAGGAAGGGCGACGGCATGGCGCGCAGCTTCGTGTACCCCAGGCCCCGGCCGCGTGGCCTGGTGGGGCGTCGCCTGGAGCAGCACGAGCAGA
The DNA here is from genome assembly GCF_050945415.1 of Spirillospora sp. CA-128828. Taxonomy (NCBI): domain Bacteria; kingdom Bacillati; phylum Actinomycetota; class Actinomycetes; order Streptosporangiales; family Thermomonosporaceae; genus Spirillospora; species Spirillospora sp. CA-128828. The sequence goes on along the minus strand of NZ_CP191986.1, from coordinate 7,874,534 downwards.
TCTTCGTCGGCTTGGCCGGCCTGCTGGTCCTGGTGCTGCTGGTGAGCGTTCCGACCTGGCCCTTGAAACTCCTCACCGCCTGCACGGTGGCATTGTTCACGAGCTGGGCGGTGTGGATGCCGTACAAGGGCCGCACCTACCTGCGGTGGTGGGAGATCCGCCGCACCTACAAGCGGGCGTTGCGGCACGGTGACCTGCTGTACCGCTCCCGTGCGCCCCGCGCCGGGCGCCGGATGTCGGGGCAGCCGCGGCCGGTGCCGACGCCCGCGGGGATCCCCGAGCTGGAATGGATGAGCGCACCGACCGCCTTCGGTGAGCTCGCGGTGCTACTGCAAACCACCGAGCGAATGTTCGTGGCCACCCTGGAGGTAGAGGCCGAACGCGACTTCGGCGGTCTGGACGAGCCCGAACGCGAATCGCTGATCGCCGCGTTTGAGCACCTGCTGCGCACCACCGCCGAATCAGGGCGGATCCGTCGCCTGCAGTGGACCCTGCGGGTCGTGCCCACCGACCCCACCGGACACGAACGCGACGTCGCCGAGCGCCGCGACCGCACTACGCCGGACTGGCTGCGGGACTCCTACGACCAACTCCAGCAGCGCGTGGCCATCAGCGCCGAGGACCGCCGCCTGTTCGTCACCCTCGGCATCCCCTACAGCCAGGCCCTGGTCGCCGAGGCCCGCAACTTCAACAGCCTCGCCGAGGGCTTCGCCCGCGTCGTCGGCGCCGAGGCCGAGACCTTCATTCGGTCCCTGCCGCTGTCGCAGCTGCGGCTCGTCCGGACACTGGACGAGGCGACCTTGTGTTCTCTGGTGCACTCGCTGTACGACCCGACCCATCAGATCGACGACAGCCTCGGCCTCAACCGGCAGAACCTGTGGCCGGCCGAAGTCGACGGCCGCAACCCCCGCCACATCAAGACCCGAACCTGGTCCAACCCGCACCCCTGGTTCTCGGCGACCGCATGGTTCCGGGAGCTGCCCGCCACCGCGGTCCGGGTGAATTTCCTGGCGCCTCTGCTGCTGTGGATCGACCATACGATCCGCACCGTCACCATCGTGATGGACCTGGAGGAGTCCGAGCGGGCCCTGTCGCGCGCGCTGTCGGACCTGACCAACGAGATCGGCCAGGGCCCCACCGGGATGGTGCAGAACCCCCGGGAGAAGGCCGCCCGCAGTCACGCCGCGCAGACCGTCGAGGAACTCGGCGAAGGCTACGCCGGGATCACCTTGACCGGATATGTGACGGTGTCGGCCCCCAGCGAGAAGGAGCTCGCCCAGGTCAAGGACACCGTCCGCGGCGCGATCATCAAGTCGCGGATGCGCCCCGAATGGCTGGAGACCGAACACTGGCGGGCGTTCGCCGCCACCCTGCCGCTGGCGCTCGGTCTGATCCGGAGCCGGTGATGGCCGCCGCCTGGAACCCGCTCGGCCCGCTGTTTCGCCAGAACGTCACCCGGCGGCGAGGGCTGGCGACCACCTCCCGGCAGGCATGCGGCATGTACCTGGCGGTCGGCGCGCCCATGCTCGGGCACCGGGGCGTCATCGTGGGCCGTGAACGCTACGCCGGCAAGGCGTTCATCTACGACCCGTTCCTGCTCTACAGCGAGGAGTCCCGGGTCCGGTTGCCCGCCCCGCACATGCTCGTGCTCGGCAAGTCCGGCTACGGCAAGTCCGCGATGGTCAAGACGTACGTGCTGCGCCAGCTGTCCTACCGGGACCGGTCGTTTGTGGTCCTGGACGCCCAGGGCGAGGGCTTGGCCGGGGAGTGGCAGGAGATCGCCGACGCTCTCGACGTCATCCCGATCCGCCTGACCTACGGCGGCGTCCACGACGGCGGCATCCGCATCAACCCGCTCGACCCGGAGATCCCGCTGGCCCACCAGCAGGACCTGCTGACCTCCATGGTGGAGATCGTGGCCGGGGAGGTGCTGACCAGCGACGCCAAATTCGCGATCGAGGTCGCGCTGAACGCGGCGCGCCGCGCGGCCGCCGACCGGCGCCGCGTGCCGGTGCTGTCGGACGTGCTGGCCGCCATCACCGACCCTCAGCCAGCGATGCTCGGCCAGCGTGAATGCGCCAGCAGCGAGCTGCGCGAGTGGGGCATGCCCGCCGGGTTCGCGCTGCACGCCCTGACCTCAGGCAACCTGGCCGGCCTGTTCGACGGCGAAACCGTGAGCGGCACCGCAGGCACTTCGATCGACCTGACGGGCCGGCTGGTGATCTTCGATATGGCGCGGCTTCCCCGGGAAGGCGAGGCGCTCCCGCTGTTCATGGCCGTGATCGGCGCGTGGCTGCGGTTCGGGTGGATCGACCCGGCCTCCACTACCAAATACACCCTGGTCATCGAGGAGGCCTGGCACATCCTGGCACACCGCCCGGTGGCCCGGCTGTTCAACGAGTTCATGCGCTTTGGCCGCAGACTGGGCCTGTCGGTGATCGCCGTCGCCCACCACCTGTCGGACCTGCGCCTGGACGAGGTCCCCGAAGCCGTCTCCATCATCAAACTGTCCGCGACCCGGGTCGTCTACCACATCGAAGGCGACGACGCCGATACCGTCGCCGACTATCTGGAGCTCCCCGCGTGGGCCCGGGAGGCGATCAAGGACCCCGCCAACCTGGCCGCACCCGGCAACGGGATCTGGTCGTTTTCCGGCCTCACCCTGCTCGTCCAGCATCTGCGGACACCGGCGGAGACGGCGCTGACCAACACCAACAAACGCATGTCAGACGGTCCGGCTGCGTCCCCCGACGCCCCCTCCGCCGCACCCTCAGCCGGGCGCCCGGCCGGCCCACGGACCGGACCTGCCGATGAACCCACAGGCGGGCCCGCGGCGGCCGCCACTTGCGAAGGTGAGCGATGAGCGCCCCGCCTCGTCGACGGGGCATGCCCGGCCTACGCTCCCACCTGCAGGACCTACTTTTGGTCTGCACGTGCGTCGCGGCGGTGGGCGCGGCCGTGCTGAGTTGGTGCGCGGCGTGGCTGTCGGGGCTGCTCACCCATACTGCCCCTCCGCACGTCACCCTGTCGATCGCCGCCGCCGCGCTCCCGCACCTGATCGCCCATCCCCTCGACACCACCGGCGCCTACCAGCACGCCGGCGGCCGCGGTGTCGGCGGGCCGCTGGTGTTCTGGCCGATCATGCTGGGCCTCACCGGCGGCGCGGCCTACGGGTCGACGAGGGGCTGGCGGCTCGCACGCGGCTGGCTACACCACGGAGATGACGGCCTGGCCGACCGTTCCGAGCTGGCCGCCGTGCTCGGCGAGCGGCACGCCCTGGCGATGGCCCGCACGCTGCGGCCCGGCTTGAAGGGCCGTCTTCAGGACATCCAGGTCAACCAGGTCGCGGTGTCCTGCGGTGTCGCCGTCCCCTACGAGCTGCCGCTGTGGCTCCCGGTCGAGGAGTCGGTCACGGTCGTTGCGCCGCCACGCAGCGGCAAGACCAGCCAGCTCATCGTCCCCGCCCTCATCGACTGGCCCGGCCCGGCACTGGTCACTAGCGCCCGCAGCGACGTCCTCTTTCAGACCGCCAAGATCCGCGTAGATCGCGGCCACCCGGTCCACGTCATGGACCCCTACGACGTCGCGGGCTGGCCCAGCACCGTCCGCTGGTCCCTCACCGAAGGCTGCGCCGACTACGGCATCGTGCAGCGACGCACCGAAGCGCTGATGGCCGCCACCCGCAGCGAGGAGAACACCAAGAACGGAGGCTACTTCGTCAACAACGCCAAAATCATGATCAACTGCTGGTTGCACGCCGCCGGGCTGGAGAACCTGTCGGCCCGCCACGTCCTGGACTGGATCACCAATCCCGACAACCGGCGCCCCATCGAAATCCTCTCCACCCATCGCAAGACCCAGATGGCCAACATGCTGGGCAGCTTCTACACCGGCGACAGCGAGGAGAAGGCCTCCTCCTGGAAGACCGCGTTCCAACCGTTCGCGGCCCTGCTCAACCCCCGCGTCGCCGACATCTTCGCCGCCGACCCCGCCGACTCGATCCACCTCAACGGCTGGCTGGCGAGCGGCGCCACGATCTACCTCATCGGAGAGGAGGACGACCAGTCGCTGCTGTCCCCACTGCTGGCCGCGTTCGGCCGCGCGGCCATGGACACCGCCAAGCACGGCGCGGCCCGCACCCTGAGCGGCCGGCTCGACCCGCCGCTGGCATTGATTGGTGACGAGTTGGCCAACTGCATGCCGTTGCCGGAGCTTCCGCAGCTGATTTCCCTGGCCGGGGGGTTCAACATCTTCGTTCTGGCCTCGTTGCAGAACCTCGGCCAGGCCGAGCGCCGGTGGGGGCCGCTGGGTGCGCGGCAGATCATCTCCGGCGCCACCGCGAAGATCATCCTGGGCGGGATCTCCGACCCCAAGGAGCTGAAGCTGTTCAGCGACATGATCGGGGAGTACGACGAGCCCCAGACGGCGCTGACCGAAGACCGCGATCGCGTCAGCCTGCAGACCTCGATCCGGCGCCGCCCTGTTCTGGACATGGGCATGATCCGGATGATTCCTGAGCGGTCCGGTGTGGTCGTCCACCGCGCCGCCGCGGCCACCCGGGTCCGGTTCGTCCGCGCCCACGAAGGACCGCACGCGCAAGCGATCGCAGCCGCCAAGCAGTGGGCCGGCCACCAACTGCGGGAACGGGGCGCGGCATGACCGGCACGGAAAGCACCCCCGACGACACCCACGAAGCCGGCGCCGACCAGGACCCGGCCGATCAGCTCACGCAGCGGCTGGCCGAGCTCGAGCAAAGCGTCGAGAGCGACCGGCACGCCCTCCGCGGCGACTTGGCGACCTTGATCGGCAAGATCGAAGAACTCGCAGCACTGGGCACCGGGCTATCCGAGACCCGCACCATCGTCGAGACCATCAACGACGACCTGGACCACATCGTCCATCGCGTGGCCCAACTGGAAGCCGCCGTGGAGGAACGCGCGGCATCCCCCCGCGCCGGCACCCCCATCATCTGGCACAAACTTCAACCCGACCTCGCGGCTGCGCTGTGGGAGCCCTTCACCCAATGGGTGGTCTGGCTCGCCGACACCTACGCCCTCACGGTGCACCAGCTCCCTCGCTGCTGGTACCAGCACGGCGGCGTCATCCAGGAGCTGACCGCCCTGTGGACCTCATGGCTCTCGGCACACGACCGCGACAAAGGAGACGCCGGCGCCGCCGTCTACCTCTGGCAGGACGCCCTCGGCCGCGCCCTGGACCGCTTCTCCAAATGGCTAGGCCAGTGCGTCAACGGCTCCCACAAACCACGTGACCGCGACCCGTGGAGCCAGGACCCCAACTACCTCGCCCACTTCGCCCATCTGCCGGAAAGCCTGCGCCCGGCAGCCCCAGACCCGGCAGCCCCAGACCCGGCAGCCCCAGACCCGGCAGCCCCAGACCCGGCAGCCCCAGACCCGGCGGACCCGGCGGACCCGGACCCGGCAGATCCGGCCTCGGCGGAGACGCCGCCGCCTCCCTCTCACCCTGAAGGCAGCGAACATGACCGGCATTGACCTGGACATCGCTCAGATCGGCCCCGCGTTGATCGGATACCGGCTGGAAGTCACGGATGAGAAGGGCTACCGCGTCGGTATCCGCCTCGCCCACTACGAGATCATCACCGACCATGAAGGAGACCTCTACATCCTCTACAGCGACCCCGCGCACGTCGCCGTCCGCGCCCGGTCCGGCGCCACCGTGCATGTGGCCGCCGCGACCGCCCCCAGCCAGGCGCCCGCGCCCCCTCCAGCCGCTCCTCCTGCGGCTGCTCCCGTCGCCGCTCCGGCCGCGGCGGCCGTACCGCCGTCCGGGCGACCGTACGCCACCTCCACTGGGGCGCGCGGGCCAGCGCCGGGTACTGGAACCGCGTCGACACCGTCACCGGCGGTACCGCCACCACCGTCCACTCAGGCCCGAAAGCGGAACTGACGACGCCACCAACGTCGATCACACTGGATCACCGTGCGTTCGCCATCGCTGTTCTGGCCGCCTGCCGGCCAGAACTCTGCCTGCGCCCTGCCCCTCTCGCCGTGCGAGGCGCGGCCCCACACGCTCGGACGGCATGCGGCCGCCTTCCCGAATCGACCTTGAGGGGACCAGATGCGACCCTCCACGCCCGAAGATGGCCCGCAACGCAACAACACGTTCCTCGATGGCAGCGCGGGGCGCGTACGACTCGCCGACCGCGTAGTGTCGCTGGCCGCCATACGTCACGACCCCACGCGGTTTACCCGCCTGCTGGCCCGAGCCCGTAGCGAAAGCGGGCATGCCGAATGCCTCTGCCAAGCGCCAGCACTGAAACTCGTGATCCGCTCCCGCGGCGGCCGTTTTCACCTTGCTGGGTGGCCGGGAAACGGTAGCCAGCACGCTCTCGACTGCTTGTTCTACAAAACCAGCACTGAGCTATCGGGCCGCTCGCGTTACACGGTTGAAGCTGTCAATGAAACCGTCGACGGCACCGCTCTGCGGCTGGTCGTCCCCTTGGAACTATCCGGAAGCCGGATACTAGAGGAGACTCCCAATGCGCCGCCACGTGACGCCAGCGGCGCGGCTCGCGCCATGACCTTGCTCGGGCTGCTGCACTGGCTGTGGGAGCAGGCCCAGTTGAACCTCTGGCATCCGGCGTGGCGTCGCGGCTGGTCCACCTGCCACGCCCGCCTCACCGAGCAGGCTGGCGACTGCGTCGTCAACGGCCTGGACCTGGGGAACACGCTGTATGTCGTGCCGCCCTACCGCCCCCAGAACGCGGACGCCAATGCCGTGGCCTTCACCACGTTCTGCGGCCGGCTCGGCGGGCTCGGTCGCCGTCAACAGCGTGGTCTGATCCTCGGCGAGCTCAAGAACGAGCGCCTCACCAGGCACGGTACCCGTTTCACATTGCGTCACCATCGCGGCGCGCTTTTCGCCAGCAGCGCGGTGTCGGGTCGGACCCGTCGCTCTTATCCTGCTGCTTTCTCGGCTGCCGCCATCAATGCTGTAAACGGTGCACGCCGCATCGGGCTGTTCGTCGTGGAGAGGACCCAGAGAGACTATCTCGCAATCGTCGAGATGGCCGTCATTCTCACCAACGAATTGTGGATCCCGGGAGAATCCTTCTACGAGGTAGTAATGGCTGACCGCATCATCGCTGCTGGCCGAAGTTTCACCAAGCCCGTCCGTTACGACGGCGATGTGGTGTTCCCCGATTTCGTTCTCACCGACACCAAATCCCCTGTCTACGTCGAAGTCTATGGTGTACGCGGCCGCGCAGAGTATGAACGACGTAAACAGGCCAAGCAAGAGCACTATCGCGCCATCGGCGCCGATGTCATCGAGTGGGATGTCGCAGAGCCCCTTCCCGACGTGCCGCCGTCGGTAAAGGGCTTGCGCGCTGTACGCGCGTGGCAGCGGTAGTCCGAACCGAACGCACTTGGCGGTCGGCGTTGACCGATCCCGCGCCCAGCTCTGTTCGAGCTGCGGATTGACGCCCCGAGTGATGGTGAACCCCTGCAATCGCTGACACCCGTCCGAAGGGTGATGGCCGGGCGAGGGCTTCTCGACGATTGACCGACTTGGGGAGGGCGGCGCGGGGCGTGTTGCCTCATGGTTCGGTTCAGGGGCGAGGGCCGTGGTGGTGGCGGGGCTCGTCGGGATGGAGCTGGTGCGGTTGGCTCTGGGCCGGGTCGTCGGGTGCGCGTGATGGCTGCTCGGGGGCTTGCGGTCGGGTCGGTGGGGGGCTTGTGGCATGGGTGCGGCGCGGCGGGATGGGCACAGCGCCTGGTCGGGCGGTTTGGTCGCTGGTGAGGTGGTCGACGCGGGCCTTGTTGTGGCGGTCGAGGATCTCGCCGAGTTCGCGCCAGTCGGCGAGGCGGAGCGGGTCTTTGGGGCGGGGGCCGAGAGGGTCGTCGCCCCTGATGTTGTGGTCGGCGCGGTAGGCGTTGATGGAGGCGGCCAGGTGGACCCAGGTTTCTCGCTGGTGGGGCAGCGGGGGGAAGGGCCCGAGCGGCCGGAGCCACGGGCCGGTGATCGGTGTCCGGGGCTGCCCGCCGATCCGTGGGGGCGGGGCGTCGGCCACGGGCGGGGGGGCGGGAGTGCGGGCGGCGATGGCGTGCAGTACGTCGGGCAGTTCGGTAGGGCGGCGCAGCACGGAGCGGGCTTGGTGCCGGTCTGGGGCGCTGACCACTCCCAACGCGTGCAGGTGGTCCATGACCGCGTCGGCGTCGTCACGCGGCAGGAGGAGTTTGCGCTGCAGCATCGACGTCGATCCCCACTGCTGGGTGATGACGAGTTCGGCGGCGTTGGCGATGAGGTCGCCGGGGATGTCGCTACGGAGCGGCTGGGGGCCGTCGGTGGTGTTCTCGATGTCGCGCGGATGGGTCGCGGACTGGCTGGTGCGGGCTGGGCGGCCGGTGTCGGGTGCGCGCGGTTCCGGGACGGGGCCGTTGGTCGCGGGGGTTGGCGGTGTTGGCGGGTGGGTGTGCGCGGGCGTTGGCGGCGCGTCGGCGGCGGGGGCGTAGCCGAGTTCCTCGATCGCCGTGGTGGCGGGGTGTTGCTTGTCGAGTTGTCGTGCCATCAGCGCGGTGACTTCGAGTTGCCGGTCGGCGGGGGACATGGCGGCCCATTGTTCGAGGGTGAGGTCGTCGGTGAGTTCGGTGGCGGGTTGGAAGGTTCGGGCGTTGATGATGTCGCGGCTCATGCCGGTGTAGAGCAGGGCCCGGTTGACGCTGATCGATAGCAGGCTGAGGTGGTCGGCTTGCTGGCCTTGGGCTTTGTGAACGGTGAGGCCGTAGCCGTGTTCCAGGCCGCCGGCGGCGATGTAGTCGGCATCGACGGTGGCGGTTTCTGGTTTTCCGTCGGTGGTGCGCCAGGTGACGTCGAGGCGGCGGCCGTGGGGGTCGACGCGGGTGACGATGCCGCGGCGTCCGTTGAGCAGGTCGGGGCCTTGCCGGTTGTTCTGGCGGTTGTTCTGGCGGTTGTTCTGGCGGTAGGCGTTGCGGCGCAGCATGACGATGTCGCCGACGGCGAGGGGGATGGCGGGCTGGCCGGTGCGGGTGAAGTGGACGTCGTCACCGTTCAGGTGGCCGGTGTGGCGGGCCAGCGTGCGGGCGAGGGTGTTGAGTTCGGCGACGTCGTCGTTGCGGTGGGCGAGCATGAGCGCCGAGCTCATCCGCTCGAACGGGTCGTCGTGGCGTTCCCAGTTGGCCCACCAGTCGGTGACGGTTGCCAGGCGGGCTTCGTCGGGGGTGATGGTGGCGACCAGGCGGCCGGTGTCGGACCAGGCGGTGAGGGCGGCGCGGTGGTCGCGTGCACGGTACTGGGCGAGTGCGGCGCGTTCCAGGGGGCTGGTCTGGCGCCGGTTGATGGTGAGTGTGAGCCCGCCGAGCAGGGTGTGCTGCGCTTGGAAGGCGCCGCCGACTCCGGGGGAGGGCAGCTGCTGGGGGTCGCCGATCAGGACGACCTTGGTGCCGGTGTCGGCGGCCTGTTCCAGGAGCACGGCCAGGTCGCGGGTGTCGGTCATGGCGGACTCGTCGATGATGAGCACGTCGATGTCTTGCAGGCCGTCGCCGTAGGCGGCGCGGGTCAGCCAGAACGCCAGTGAGCCGGATTTGGTGAGGCCGGCCTCGTCGCGCAGGTGGTCGGCGGCGAGCGCGGCGGTGGCGGCGCCGGCGACGGTGAGGCCGGCGGCTTCCCAGGCGATGCGGGCGGCGGTCATGACGCTGGTTTTGCCGGATCCGGGGTCGCCGACGACGGCGTCGATGCCGTGCCCGGCGTGGACGAGGCGGTGGTACATCGCGGTCTGCTCGGGGTCGAGCTGGTAGCCGGCGCTGGATTCGAACACCTGGCGGGCCATGTCGGCGACGCGGGTGGGGACGATGGCGCGGTCGGCGCCGATGCCGGTCCGGGTGAGGGCCATGATGCGCTGCTCGGCGTCGATGAGGTCGGTGGTGGTGTACCGGTCGGCGTTGGAGAAGTGCGCGGTGCCCTGGGCGGATGGCAGCTGCTGGGTCTGGCCCGATTCCAGCAGGGCGCGGGTGAGGTCTTGCAGTTGCGGGAGTCCGGAGACGCCGTCGGGGAGGAGTTCGCACAGGCGGGCCATGGCGTCCCGGCGCCGGAAGGCTTTGCTGTGCGCGGTCAGCCCGTCGTCGGGGTCCAGGAGCGCGGTGATGAGCTGCCGCGGGTCGGGTGCGGCGGGTTCGCGGCCGGGCTCCTGCCCGGCGCCGTCGGGTCGGCTCGTGGGCGTGCCGGTGGGGGCGGAGGGGTGCGTGAGGGCGGCCAGGATCTGGTCGGGGTCGTGGCCGTCGGCGAGCGCTTCGGCGCGCCAGCGTTGCCGTAGTTCGGCGTCGGGGGTGCCGGCCAGGTCGGGGTCTTTGGTTTCGCGGGTGCGGTCGGTGGCTTGGCGGCGTTGGGCGGGGGTGGCCTGGTCCCAGTCCACCTTGTGGTCACGGGCGACGCGGTCGCGGATCTCGGTGTCGCGTTTGGAGAACAGCCGCAGGAGCTGGTCGGAGATCCCGGAGATCTCCAGCCGGCCGGTGAGGTCGCTGCGGGTGAAGGTGAACCCGTACCGGTCGGCGAGCAGGTGCCGGGCGCGGGCTTCGGCGAACGCTCCGGCCAGGTGGAGGTGGTTCATCAGGTCGCGGCCGCCGCCAGCGATGGTGGACCATTTGCCGTCTTCGCCTTGGGACATGTTCGCGATGGTGAGGTGGGTGTGCCAGTGCGGGTCGCCTGCGCGGGATGCGCGGTGCACGGTGGCCCATCCGGAGTAGCCGTGGGTGGCGATCCGCTCGGCGGCGCGGCCGTCGCCGTGGCGGCCGCGCATCCCGTAGGCGGTGTAGGTCTCCAGCAGCGCGAAGGCGTCCTGGGTGGCTTGCGTCAGGCATTCTTCGATGCCCTCGGCCAGGTCGGTGTCGGCGAGCGCGGCGGTGACGGAGAAGCTCTTGGGGAAGGTGATGGTGATGTCGTAGCCGCGGTTGCCGGCGGGCTCGCGCTCGCGCGCGTGCGAGAGCGCTTCGATGAACTGGGGCCCGTAGATCTGGTCGGGGTCCAGGTCGAGGGTCTTCATCAGGGTGGCGGCTTGGGCGGCGCTGATGGTGTAGCTGCCGGGGCGCCGGTCGACGCCGTTGGTCAGCCGCTGATAGGCGTCGTGCTGCCGGTTGGTGACGAACACCTTGTGGGCGGGCGTGTCTCGGTTCTGTAGTTCCTGCTCGATGGCCAGCAGGAGTGTGCGGCCGTGCACGCGCGCACGGTCGGGCACGCGTGTCTTGGTGACGATCAGCTGGCGTCCGGTGCGCGGGTGCTGGCCGCGGATCAGGTTGCGCGCCAGCCGGTAATCGTCCGGGGTCATCTGCGTGCCCGCGGTGAGGCCGAACTGCGGCAGGCCCGATCCGATCCACACGTGCGGCCGCTCCACCTGGCCGGGTTGGTGTTCGTGGCTGAGCGCGGGCGCAGGTGCTGGCGGGGGGATGAGGCGCGGGCCGGCGATGTCGTGGTCGATGTCGCTGGTGGGCCGGGGGGCGCAGCCCATCTGTCCGGTGAGCCGGTACTCCATCTGCTCGGCGGAGGCACCGATGGGGGTCACGTATGCCACCGGCTCCTCCTCTCGCCCGTGAAGGGCTTCACCGCCGAGCGGGATGACTGAAAAGTGACGATACCTGAGCCCATCTGGTTTCAAACAGGCCGGTGCGGGAGCTGATGAGGATCAACCACGTTGTCCCGTCCGGGCGAACCTGTCGGTGTCCGCGTTTACCTGTCGGCACTCGTGTCGGTGTCCGCGGACACTTGTCGGAGCGCAGGTCACTCACCGGCCCCGACGGGCGTCTCCGCGCCGCAACTCGTCACCACCGACACCTTCATGCGGACGGCAGCGCCCGGCGCTGTTCACGTCAACCTGTCGGTGCGCAGTTCAGGGCGCATGGCCACCGACGGGTTCATCCGGAACGGACACACGTGTCGGGAGAGCGGTTGGTGAGCGACCTCGGCAGTGCCGCCATGGGCTGGTTGCCGGTGAGCGAGGGCACCCGTGAAGGGGTCCTTCCCGCACACGGCAACCGGTGGGCGTTGGCGAAACGCCGTCAGTGGGATCGGGCGCGGGCCGGTCGATCCCGACTCTGCTGATGGTGCTGGGGGGCCGGCGGTGCCAGCTGCGCGTCGCCTACCGGTCGCGGCTGTGCAAGGCCGAGGCGGCTGGCCCCGTCCAAGAGTCGGAACTTATGTAAAACTCGGCTATAGCCAGATATGTTGTAACCATGTCTCGTAGTGGGAGCGTTGTGAATCGGGCGCGGCGGGACGCTGCGCGTGTGCGGCGGGAGCGGGTGCGCAAGCGGTTCCGCCGGATCGAGAACCACGTCGTGGCGGTCGCAAAGCTTCAAGCCGAGGCTGATGCGCTGCTGGAGGACGCTCACCAGGAGGCGGAGCGGCTCCGTGAGCAGGCAGCGAAGGTGGAGGAGGCCGGCAAGCAGGACGCGAAGCGGAAGCGGACGGAGATCGGCCCGCATCTGGCGGCGCTGGTGAACCTCGGGCAGACCGTGGCCGATGTGGCGGAGTGGTGTGAGGTATCGCGCGCCGAGGTCCGGGCGGCCAAAAGCACGGCGGCCGCTGAGATGGAGACCGATTCGCAGCCCCGACCCGTCGACGCGGCGGGTTCCCCTTCAGCCGCGGAGGTCTCTGGCTTCGCCGGTGAGGGACCGGACGTCGGTGGCTCTGGGACGGTGAAGACGACAACGGCGACGCCTGCCGGTGCCGGTCCAGGGACCGAGCCCGGCACCGGTCTTGAGCCTGGCGCGGAGACCAAGCTGAACGCTGATCGGCGGGCTGGGGACGCGCCCGGCGCACTGGGAGGTTCTGAGGTGCCAGGGCCGGCCCGGAGGTCCGCTGGGGTCGGGTTGGAGGGGTGATCCATGGAGTTGGTGTCGCTGCTGTCGCGAGCGTCGGATCGCGCTCGTCTGGAGGAGGCGATCAAGGTTCTGCTGGCGGATGGCGTGAGAGCGGTTCCGGTGCTGGCAGGGCGTGGTCGGACGGCGGAGTTCGCCTTGGTGTCGCTTCCGCTTCTGGCGGTGGTGAGGGATCGGATTGAAAAAGTCCAGGCCCCGGAACTTGCCGCTTCTCGGCTTGAGCACAGCGCTGACGGCGATGGTGTGATCCAGCTGACGTTGGAAGAGCTCGCCGTGGTGGCGGGAGCGGAGCCGTCGCCGGAGGGCGAGCGTGGAAAGCCTGTCGGGGGTGCGCCGCTGGACGGCGAACCGTGACCGCGCCGGGACAACCACGAGATCGGACTTTTCTGTTCAGCCGGGAGACGCCGGAACGGCTCTTTTGGCGATGCCTCTGGCGCGTCGGCGGGCGCTGTTGGTTGCGTTGGGGGAGCTGCTGCCCGGCGGCGAGGTCGGTGTTCCGATGGTCGCGGGTTGAGGCCGTTGACGGCGGACCGCTCCTTACCCCGGGACCCCCTTACTGGGGTCTCCTTCACGCCCATGCCCGCCCCTTACCCCGCGCCTTGCGGGGGTTGGGCGGTGGGCGGCAGGGTCAAGGGTCGGGCGGAGCCCGATCGCGGAGCGACGCCGGAGGCGCCCTTGACGCTGCCGCCCACCGCCCAGTACCGGCCGGAGGCGGAGCGCTAGCGGAGCCGTAGGCCGGGCCCGCCGTGAGGCGGGTTGGTGCGCCGCGTGAGCGGCGCCCGCCGAGGCTCGGAGCCTTGGGCCGTTCAGGCCCTGGGCTCCGGCCGAAGGCCGGAGGAAGGGTACGGCCGGAGGCCGTGCCGTGAGCTGATGGTGATCGTGGTGCGGGCGGCTTAGGATAGGTGCGTCTCCTGGCTTTACGGAATCGTTCGGTGTTCTGGATCGGGGCTGGGAGCGTGGTCGGCAGGCGTTCCGGTCGCTCCTGATGGGGTGGTTGCCTGCCGGCCTTTTTCGTCTGGGTGGTTGGTGCCGGAGGCAGTCGATGTGGGGTCAGTCGATTTGGTGTTCGGCGGCCAGGTGGTCGTTGAGGGCGCTGTCGGCGATGAGGCGGATGGCGTGTGGGGTGGTCTGGTCGAGTGAGTGGGCTTCGTAGAGGAGCGCGGCGATGATGTTGCCGGCGATCGTGGCGTAGGTCTGGTCGAGGACGGCTTCTTGGTTGCTGTTCGCGCCGGTGCCGGGGCGCTCTTCGACAGTGTGGGTGGCATGGTCGACGATCGCTGTGGTGAGGGCGCCGGGAACATTGTCGGTTGCGGCGATGAGGTCGAGTAGCGCGGTGATGAGGGCGGCGGGTGAAGCGTCGGGGGCAGGGTCGAAGGTGGTGAGCGCGGCGTTGGCGCGGCGCAGTCGCTCAGTGCTGTCGGTCATGGTGTAGATCCTCTTCGATGCGTCGGTGGAGTACGTGCGCGGCGGGGTGTGGCGGTCACGGAAGCCTTACCCCGCGCCTTGCGGGGGTTGGGCGGTGGGCGGCAGGGTCAAGGGTCGGGCGGAGCCCGATCGCGGAGCGACGCCGGAGGCGCCCTTGACGCTGCCGCCCACCGCCCAGTACCGGCCGGAGGCGGAGCGCTAGCGGAGCCGTAGGCCGGGCCCGCCGTGAGGCGGGTTGGTGCGCCGCGTGAGCGGCGCCCGCCGAGGCTCGGAGCCTTGGGCCGTTCAGGCCCTGGGCTCCGGCCGAAGGCCGGAGGAAGGGTACGGCCGGAGGCCGTGCCGTTGGCAGCCGGAGGCTGGCGGGGAGGCCGGGCTCGATGCCCGGTCTTGCCGTTCCGGGCCGGGCCCAGGGGCGGCCGCCGGGTTGCGGTCGCCCCTGGCCGGGGTGGTTAGGCGCGCGACTCGGAGTAGATTTCCCGGCGCAACATGTCCGGGTCAACCTCGGTGGCGGGCTTCGTGGCGGGCTTCGTGGCGGGCTTCGTGGCGGGCTTCTTTCCGCCGGTGCGGGTCTGCTTGCAGTCAGGGCAGTATCCGGCCTTTGTCAACTCCCGCCGCTGGTACGACTTACCACATGTGCCCTTGCACGTGATGACGTCGGTTGGCTGGGGCTTGGCGGCGTTCTTCGCGCTCTTGGCCTTGCGTGCGTTGTTCACTCGTGCCGCCTGGGTGCCTTGCCGCTTCTGACGTTCGCGGTACTGCTCGGGCGTCTCTCCGGGCTGCTTGCCCTCCAACCCCTCAAACCGCGTGGGCTTGCTGGGGTCGTCGTCTTCGGTGCCGGTCCGCTCCTCGCGCATACGGTCACGGGCATCGGCCGCGATGTTCTTTGCCTCTTTCTTGGGGTCGTTTGCCGAGTTGGTTCCTCGGCTCTCACGTGTGGAGATGACCCCGATAGCGGTCGCGGTGCCGAACACGCGGGCCTCGGCGCGACCATCCTGCATGATGGTCGCGCTGACCTCGATGTCGCGGAGTGTCGCGGTGATCTCGTCACCCTCCTGGATTCTGGCGGCGTCGCGCATCTTGCGGACACCGCGCACGCGCACGCCGTAGCAGATTTTCCCGGTGGGGATCCACCTTTTCCGGCCGTCGTAGTATCCGGTGTCCTCGATAACGGCTATTAGCCGGTACGCCGTGCCCCTGGTGGTGGTGAGTTCCTGATTCGTCGCGACAAAGGCGCGTCCGATGTTGATGGTTGCCATGTCGGCATCCCTTCGGTTTGGGTCGGGGCTTCGGGCTGGGGGGTTCCGGTCCCCCGCGCCGTTCTGCCTTACAGGATTGATTCTATCGATTATTGCGCCGAAATTGCAAGCATTAGGGCCAATCTGGGGACCCAATTCGGCGAATGCGCCATATTTGGGCCCCCCTCCTAGCTGAATGCTCTTTTCGTAATGGCATTGCTATATCTCTAGCACCACCGTTTCGGGATACCTTAATCCGCGTGGCCCGATAAGAAACCACCTGCAGGAATTTAGCGATCACCTGACCTCAAGCCGAGAATCCCAGCCCGGGCGTAAGCTCAAGAATTCGCAAGGTTCCCGGTGGTGAGACCGGCGGGGAACGCAGACGCCGCCGGAAGCACGAGCCGCGGTGCCCATCCGCGCGAACGGTCTGCATGCGAGACAGACATTGGCGCGCGGATGGGCACCGCGGGGCCAGGGGGTCTGGGGGGCGGGAGCCCCCCAGATGTGAGCTCGCTTAACCGGCGTCACGTGGGGGTTTGGGGGGCCGGCCCCCCAATGTCACAGCCGCAGCCGTGCTGCGACGGGGCCCTAACCTCAGCCTGCCCGGATGTCGTGCTTCGGCGCTGGCCTGCAGCAGCACGCGGCCAAAGGCCGCCGTGGAAAGGCCATGCGGCCGGCAGGCCGTACCGATCCCGGGACGCCTCTGGCGTCCCGGGTGGGAGGCGGGGGTGAAAGGGCCGCAGGGGTGATCGGGGCTCGATGCCCGGATCACCCCTGTCAACAGCCAAAGCCTCGTCAACCGGTCCCGTGTGACAGTCTTGGGTCGGTCCAGCCTTGGTCGGTGTCGTTCGCCGACGTTCGCGGAGTCGCTGTGGAGCCAGCCATGCGGCGGGCCATCTGCAGCCAGTCCCGGCGTTGCCGCACCGTCACGGGGCTGGGAAACTCCGACCGCAGCAGGTCCGCCAGTTCCGCCTCTCCCTGCAGGGTTTTGCCGTCGGCGGTGTACACGTCGACGCGACGCGCAGACAGCATCCGAGTCGACTGCGCCGCGACCCGCACGCTTCCCACGCCGATGCTGCGCAGGTGCGACCGGACCTCATCGGCCAGCCACACCCCCACCTGAGGGCCGAGGCCCTCGGCGACCGCGCTGAGTGTCACCTGCGACCCGTAGGCGGGCGTCAGCGGCACCAGCGCCCAGCCCTCCCCGTCGCGGGGCGGCCGGTGCAAGGTGCCGCCGGGAACGATGGTGAACACCTCGCCGAATACCGTCGTCACTTCTGCCGAGCCGGAGTGCATCACGGGGTTGTGCGAGTACCGGCGTGTCATCCTGGCGTCGTCCCAGCTCTCAATGCCGCCGTGCTGGCGCCGAACGAACACCCGGTCACCAACCTGCAGCAGCTCGGTGATGTCGTCGGGCGTGCAGGCGACCACGCGTACCTGCTGAACCGGCGGCACCGGCCGGAGCACGCCAACCGGCTCGACGGTCGGCCCGGCTGGGTCGAGGGTTGCTGGCATCAACCCCAAGAGCCGCGCGAGACGCATCGCTATGTGCACGGCGAAGTGCTGCTGCTCGACAAACGCAGCGTCGGTGCCGCCCCGCGAGGCGGCCGCCGCCACCTTGACGAAGCGGGCAGCGAGCGAGCGCAGCTCCATCAGCTGCGCTTCCCCTAGCGGGGCGGCCGGGGCAGTCTGATATTCAGACATGAGCGGATCCCTTCGGGTTGATGGGCGTGGCCATGGGCCTGGAACATGAGCGCGGCCCGAGCCGCCGAACGCCGGTGGCCCGGACGGCGGGCAAGCGTGCCTCGGCCCGGTGGAGTGGGCGGCCCCGGCGCGGGCAGCGGCCCTCCAGGGGCACGCCGCCCGTGCGCCGGATTTCAGCCACCTGGCGGGTTCACTCCGCGGAGGACTCGCGCGCGGTGGTGACATAGTCGTTGAGTGCCGTGTTCAGCCAGCCGATGGCGAAGTCGCTGGTCGGCGAGGGACCGTCAACGTCGTCTTCGTTGGACCTGTCGCGGTTGGCGAAGGCCAGGTGAAGCGCTTCCAGCTGGACCAGGGCATATGCTCCATCGAGCCGGCCGGAACCGCCCTTGTAGGGTTCAACCCGCACGTCCGGGGCGATCTCGGAGATGAGGTCGGTCAAAGCTGCTTTGAACATCGCGTGCGCTGAGGCGCTGCCGTCTCGTGCCCAGTCTTCGTGCGCGGTTATGTAGAGCGCGGCAGTCACGAGCCGGCGCCGGGCTGCGCCGGTGCGCGGACTCAGCCGTGCGGTCCTGCTGGCGAGCTGAAGAGGCTGCCGAGTGACGGTGTGGTCCATTCTGTTGCCTCCAGGTGAGGGGCGTCGTCAGTGAGCTCTGCTCAGCGCGCCGGCGGGCGGGGGTCAAGGGCGCTGTTCCCTTGACCCCCGCCCGCCGGTGTGGTGCCCTCCGGGCACTGACGAAGGCCCCGAGGCTGGTGGCTACGGTGGGGCTTGCGTGTGCTGGCGTTTGATCAGCGCCGCTGGTCGGAGGTGAAGCGCCAGCGCGCGTGTACCGTTGCGTTGCGGCTCATCGCTCCATGTCGTCGCCGGTGAAGACGACCCACACGATGTCTGCGCGGCCGCTGGGGTCTTCGAGTAGTGCTTGCAGGCGCCGGTCATCGTCGGCGACGCATTCGTCCAGCAGTCGGGTGACGGCGGCGAGGTTGCGCCTGGGCAGCCAGTAACGCCCACCAAGGATCACGCCGTCGGCGTCGTACCCATCGACACTCGGGTCGGGGTGGGTGGTGCCGGTTTATCCGCGCGCGTGACGAGTTCGGGCGGATAGCGCTTGAGTGCTTCGGCGCGGGGGCCGTGCCAGATGGACGCGTCCACGATGGTGGACCACTCGACGTAGTAGTCCTCGCTGCGGTCGGGCTTGAGTAGATATTTGCGCATCGTGTTTCCCGGCGGTGACCTGAGGAGGGGCGTGACACGGAAAGCCGGAGTGTCAGGCGACGTGAGCGGAGCGGCGGTGCAGCTTTCGCCGCTCGGCTCGGGTTAGTCCGCCCCAGATGCCGTGCTCATTGTGGTTGAGCGCGTAGTCCAGGCACGCGGCCCGGATGTCGCAGACGGCGCAACCGTCCTTGGCCTCTTGGATCAGTTTGTTGAGACGGTCGGCCTCCACGCGGGCGTGACCCAGGGTGCCATCGTCTACGAACCACAGTTCCGGGTCGTCTGAACAGGGCAGGGCCGGGTCGTCGGGTTTGATGAACATGGAGGTTCTCCGAGGGTGATGGTGGCTCTGCCCGTCGGCGCCAGCTACCGGATGAGGCCAGCGGTAAGCCGCGACGACGAGCCGGGCCTGGTCTTGTTGCGTTGGAACGAGGTGCGACCTGGAGCGCGCCGGTCAGGGCGGCTTCTCGGAGCGCGTCGCACGGCGCGGCGATGAAGGACGGGCCCAAGGCGCGCCCGGACGCTCGGTGGTCGGTGCGCTGTATCGGGCTTGGGTTGGTCGGCTGAGATACGTCAAGAGGCCGACGAAGCAGGGCGGGCTGGGTCAACGCCCAGCCCGCCCTGCGGGACTGCCATTTCAATCCGATGTGCACCGGAGGAGTAGGAATGAGGCCCTATCTGGTGCCTTGCGCGGGATTTCAGATCCTGTAACCGCTGGTGATGCGCTCGATCTCCCTTTGGATGCAGACCGGGCAGACGCGGCCAAGGCCTGGCACCTTCTGCATGTTTTCGATCCTCTCGACCTCGCCGCAGGCGCCGCAATCGTCGTGCAGCTGGCAGTGGCCACAGACCTGTCCGCGGTCATCGACCACTTTGAGTTCGCGGAGTTCGGTGTGGTCGCCACAGTGCGCACAAAGGAAGATGTCGGTGGGCCGATAGCGGACGTCCAGCTTCATGATGGTCTTGTCCTCCCGGGTCGGGCTAGATTGCGCGCCCGAGGCCCCATCACGGTGATTGCCGTGACCGAGCAACCGCGGCGGAGCTTCAGCGGCTGCCGGGATGCTGTGTTGTCGGGAGTCGAGGAGGACGCTGGTGATGCGGCCGCGGCGGTATGGGGTGGTGCGGATCGGGCCATTGGCCGGGCGGTGGACGATCCTGACGACGCCCGGATCGTCGTCGTCGCGGACCGCCAGGGCGAGATTCCATTGAGCGCCGGTCCAGAACCATTGGTAGGGCTGGATCTGGCCGAAGGTGGCTGGCGCCCTGGTCGCGGATCTGCGGCTGGTCGTGATGAGTGACACGGGGGTCTCCTTCGTGTTTCTGTCTGCGGGGCGGCGCCGTCGTCTGGATGGCGCCGGGCCCTGCGCCGCCCCCCGAGCTTCCAGTTCTCCGGAGGCGGCGCTGGACGGGGCGGCTACGAGGTGCAGTCAGCGGGTTGGATCACGTTGTAGTAGGACATGTGCGCCGCGTGCCGTTCCATCACTGCGGAGCTGATCGCGACGGCCGTATAGGCGATCGGCCCGAACCGGCGGGAGGCCTTGTAGTGGCTGTCGCCTGACGTGGTGACACCGAGGATGGAGGCGATCCGGTCGACCTCGGCGCGCCGCTGCTGGTCGGTGTCGGGCGTGGAGTTGCCCAGGTACGGGCCCACAGAGCTGTCGCTGTGCGGGACGGGCAGGTCGGGGTGCGCCTCAATGAATGCAGCGAGCTCGCGCAGGCCCTGCACGAATGCGGTCCGCTTGTCGCGGGGGGTGATCTTCTGGGGGATGAGTTCGGCTGGCGCGGCCTCGAACGCGGGACGCATCCGGGAGGCGGCGCGGCGGTCTCTCTTCAGGGTGGCCATCCGGACCTTGCAGATCAAGACGATCAGCTGCCGTCGAGCGCCAGCGGCTGCCTTTGTCAGCTTCGGGCGGCCGATCGTCGGGCCGGCCTGATTCGAAGTGGTGCTGTGGGAGTTCACCATGAGACCTCCAGGTGAGGGGGTGTCGTCAGTGAGCTCTGCTCAGCGCGCCGGCGGGCGGGGGCCAAGGGCGCTTTCTCCCTTGGCCCCCGCCCGTCGGTGTGGTGCCCTGCGGGCACTGACGACGCCCCCGCCTGGTTCAGTGGTGGATTTGCCACGGTCGAGGGGAACGCGGCGAGCGTGGGGTTCCTCCGACGGCGCGGTTGAGGTGTTAACGAAGGCAAGCGCCGGTAACGTCACCTTGGCCATGAACGAACCCGAGGTCCCCCCGCTGAGTCCCAACGTCCATCCGGTGCCGTCCAACGGCCGTCGCCACACCGGCCCAATTGAGGCCGTTCTGCACCGTTGCTGGCCGCGGGATACCGTTCCGCCGGCCCAGTTGGTGACGGCGGTAGACCGCTTGGCGACCCTGCCCTCGCACCTGGCGGGTCGTCTGGTCGGCGAAATCACGGGAATCTACATCGGACTGGGGATGGTCACCGACTATCCGGCCTTCGCCGATCTTTACGACCACCCGGTCGATCCAAGCAGGCCAGACGGGCCCCGCTGGCAGCACATTCCGGCCGGCTACCGCAACCGTGTGATCGTCATCGGGTCGGGTGGGACACCGCTCACCCGCGATCTGACGATGCACGAGGTCGCGCACGCACTGGACGACATGGACGGGATGATCAGCGATGCGGCTGAGTT
This sequence comes from Spirillospora sp. CA-128828, assembly GCF_050945415.1. Classification (NCBI taxonomy): domain Bacteria; kingdom Bacillati; phylum Actinomycetota; class Actinomycetes; order Streptosporangiales; family Thermomonosporaceae; genus Spirillospora; species Spirillospora sp. CA-128828. Next base: position 7,853,447 of record NZ_CP191986.1, on the reverse strand, counting down.
CCGCGCTCTGCACTGGACTTGCCGGGAGGCACTGATCGACGATCGCTACGTCCGACAGCGGCAAGAGTTCTTCGCCGAGGCGTTCACTCTGTGCTACCTGCGGGTGTGGGACGTGCTGGAGGCCTGGCTGGGGGGAGCCACCAGCCGGGCTTTTGACGTAGCATCCTGGTACCGGCGTAACTACGACGTGGGGCGGTGACATGACGGCGGTCATGAAGGCGGACGGCACGGTCGACGTGCCAGTCGCCGCTGCGGGCCCAGGGCTGTTCGGCGATGGGGTCACTACGCTGCGGCCAGGCGACCCTGGCTACGACGAGGCGGCCGCGACCGCGGTACCAGCGGATCAGCACCCGCTCCTGCGGACCCACGATCACGTTCGCGCCGCCGCGCTCGAGGAAATGTTCACTGCCTGGGAGCGCCGTATCTCAGCATGACGGGTCAGGCTGCTGATCATGCTGGAGCGAGACGCTCGTGACGGTGCGCTCCCGGTACAGCGGGCGCACACCGCCACTTCCGAGCCCGGTCAGGCGTTTGCCTCGTATTCTTCGATGACGTACGCGGGAATACGACCCCGGTCATTGATGGCCAGTCCGCGCGTTTTGGCCCACTGCCGGATCTCTGCTGACTTCATCCGAGACCGTGCGTGGCGGTGAGTGCGCTGAGGCCCGGTGGTGGCCCTTCGCCCTGGCCACGGCTTCTTCCGACCGTGCTCGAGGTAGGGGCGGAAGATGTCGCGCAGAGCGGCTGCGTTGTCGGCGTTCAGGTCGATCTCGAATGAAACGCCGTCCAGGCTGAACATGATGGTTTCTTCAGCGGGGGAGCCGTCGATGTCGTCGATCACGTTGATCTCGATCTTTTGCATGGTGATCCTTCCTTCCTGTGGATACGGATGGATGAGAAGTGGTGCGCCGGGTGGCGCTCCACTCCTTTGCGAGATTGAAGACAGGGAGTGAATGGCCGCAACAGCCCACCACCTTCTGAGCGCTACTTGATCGTCATCTCAAGCCCTGAGACTTCGATGACGACCAGGACATGCGACTCAGACGACTGCAGGTGGGTGGGAGCGAGACGACGCTGCGGACGGCTGGTGCCCCGGCTACGCCCGGGGCACCAGCAATCGGGATCAATACGGCAGGTCTCCGCAGAAGCCCAGGAAGTGCTCCTCCGTAGGGGCCGGGCCTTCACTCTCGTCAGGCTCGATGATGTCGATGACCTCACCGTTGGCGTAGGGACGGTGGTCGACGATGATCCTCACTAGACAGCCTCCTGCTGTGGATGGTGGCCTTCGTCAGTGAGCTCTGCTCAGCGCGCCGGGGGGCGGGGGTCAAGGGTGCTGTCCCCTTGACCCCCGCCCCCCGGCGTGGTGCCCTCGGGGCGCTGACGAAGGCCACCATCCACACGCAGCGAGCTCGGTGGGCAGGGCGTGCCGGAGGCTTGGCGGGGTTGGTGTATGCGGGCCTGGGCTGGTCCGAGGTGGGCGCTGGGTTCAGGGGCTGAGCGGGTTGCCCACACTGCACCGTCGCGCCCACGTCAGAGCTACCAGTGCTGGTTCACCTCCCGCGCTCTGCGTAGCATCCATACCTCCGCCGACAGGAACACCCGTTCCGCCGCGGCGGGCGCCACCCGAACTGCCGCCGTCTCCCAGCGGGACGCCTCAGCCTCAGCGTCCTCCTGTTGCTCGGCGTCCTGGAGCGCAAGCGCCCGCATGTACGCGTCCCGGAATCGGTTAACGGCCGTCCACCGGGAGGCGACCTGCACATCCCACGGATCCGGCAGGGCCACGTCGAGGGGCTCGGTTTCGCCCAGCATCGCCTCGCCCTTCTCGGTAGCCAGGCGCATCACGGCGAGGACCTCGGAGGTGGTGAACCCGCGGGCCACCAGCATGCTGGCGACCTGTGTCGGGCCTGCGTCCTTCGCGAGCGCCACGTCGGCGGGGCAGACCGACATGGGCCATGAGCACGGTGAATCTGGCGGTCTTGGCGCGAGTCTGGTCGGCAGTCCGTTTGATCAGCAACATCCAAGGGTGCCCTTTCGATCGACAGGGACCCTCGGCTGTTCGGCTGGCTCATCGAGTTGAGGATTTCGAACTCGTCCTGGTCGGGGAGCAAGCCCAGACTGCTGCCGTCGTCCTAGTCGACCAGGGAGGGGTGCCCAGGCTGTCGACGCCGGTGACGATGCCCAGGGCGCCGGGCTGCAGGCGGGTGTGAGGGTCGGAGGTGAATAGGAGCCGGATCCGGCGACCGCGCAGCGCTGCGGAGCCGGCCTCTGATTCTTTAGAGCTGGTGCCGCAGGGTTCGTGGGGCATCGAAGTCTCCTGTCAATGATCGTCGTTGGAGTCGCCGGGCGGGATGCGGATGGTCCCGAGGAGGAGTTGGGCCAAGCGTTCGGCCGGGCCGGCGTTGCGGCGCCGCGCCCAGAACCCGGCGCAGACCACGGGCCGAAGTCGGGGCGCGGGCCGTAAGGCAGGGCGGCGTGGCAGGACAGCAGCGCCCCGGCGCGCAGATTGGCCTCGATCACCTGGCGGGTGTGTGCGGTACCCAGATGCAGCGGATCCCCGGCGCGGATCAACCGCATCGGCGGCGGTGCTCAACATGATCCGGGCGGAGAGCCGCACCATCAGGATCTGCCGAGACGGTCAGGGATCTAGACCGAATCCGCTATTGCGCGGGCCGGGGGTGAACACTTCTTTGCCACTCGGGTCATACCGCAAGCCGTCCAGGGCGTTCTGGCATCCAATGTAGAAGTCGATACCGGCCGCCGATGCCCCGAATCGATTGTTCTGCTCGATGATGCACGCCTGGGGATCATTTACTTTTCCCGTATGCGTTTTGGCCCACGACCATCCTTGGCTATATGGTGAGCTCTTCGTTTGCCCCCCATGGGCCGCGAGTATCACGCCGAGTGCGAGCGTCGCGCTCAATGCGAAGACCATGGCCAAAGTCTGCTTCCTTCGACTCCCGCGCGATATGGGCCAATGCTTTCTACCATCGGTCTTATTGCCTCCAGCCTTGCCGCCAAATGCGGCCCGGGCGAAGCTACTGGGAGCCTGTTCGTATGCGGGCTTGCGAGGAATCATTGCCCCTCCTCATGTTGTTCCTGGTTGGTTAGGGAGTGAGATTTTTCTGCGTGGTGGATCTGCTTGGTGGTCCTGAGCGTTGCTCTTGTCCGGCAGGACGGCGTATTGGCCTGAGCGTTCGATCCACCTCGTCGGTATCGTTCCAAGCGTCGGAGCACAGGCCTGTGGTACTAAGTTCGCGGAGATGGGGCGCCGATCAACGGCTGATAGTGACGTTCAGCGGGAAGACGTGATGCTTCCTATGTGGAGGCGGGGCCGCCGTTGGCGCGCCGCGACCGGGAGGTTCTCGGATCTGGCGCCAGGAGCCGAGTCGTGACCCGGTTGGAGGTGATTCACCCTTGGCTAGCTCCCGCCGACTGAAAAGGCTGTGGGTTCCGGGCCCCTTCGGCGTTTAAGGCTTCTCCCATTATTGGCATGGGGGGGTGCCTTCATGATCTTCTTCTCGTGATCGACTCGGTCACCATGACCGTTGCCGGGGCAAACCGGCAGCGATCACGACGCGCAGTAGATCAGTAGTCGAGTCGCGCGGCGAGAACCCTCACGTGCGCGGCGTAGATCATCGCGCCGAGCGCCCAGCCGTTGCGTCTTGCGTTCCCGTCGCCTACCGAAGTGATCGCTACAGGCTTCCCGGTGATCGGGGACGTCCGGTAGTCGGTCACGCGGTAGATCTTGCCGGGGTCGAGAGTGAACATGATTATGTCCTTCCGTGATCGACTTGGTCGTCATGACCGGCGCCGGACTCTCGCCCCCGGCGCCGGTCATGACGCGCAGTTGATCACCGCTGGTTGCTGCCGCGTTCGGCGTGATCTTCTATTTCGCGACCGCCGCCCGAGCCAAGATCGTGCGTGGCACTTCGAGCTACCTCCGGGCGGTGCGCGGCCCCGGGACCAGGCGAGACCGCGCACCGATCATTCAGCTGCCGGATGCAGCCGCGATGTAGTCGTACAGCGCCTCGTCCAGCTGATCGTCGGCGTAATCCAGGGTCGAGGAAGCCGCTGCGGTCTCCCGGCCGTTGTCCCAGTCGACGTAGGCCAGGTACAGCGCCGCCTTCTGAACGGCGCGGTAGGCCTCGTCCGTCGCGGACTGACCGTAGTCGTAGGGAGTCACCGTCACGTGCGGGGCGACCTCGGCCACGAAGTCACCCAGCGCCTGCTCGAAGCTACGACGCGTCGGGAGGGTGGGCCTGGACTCCCATCCCCAGGCGGCCTGCCGCAGCGTCCAGAACACCAGCTCCTGTCGGGCGATACGGGCCTTCGTCGTAAGTGGCGGCCGCGTGATGTTCATCTGGACAGTCTTGAGGCGATGCTGCTCGGGGCACGGGTCGGCGGTCACGTGCCGTCGGGTGGGCAGGATGGCCACGAGCAGGCTGGAAAACCGGCCGCGGCCAGTGCTGCGTGAGTTCACTGTGTTTCCTCCAGGTGAGGGGGCGTCGTCAGTGAGCTCTGCTCAGCGCGCCGGCGGGCGGGGGTCAAGGGCGCTTTCTCCCTTGACCCCCGCCCGCCGGTGTGGTGCCCTCCGGGCTTGACGACGCCCCCTCACCTGGAGGAGCGTGAGCCCCCCACCTGGTGTGGAACAGCGGGCACCCACAACCGAGTCCGGCTTCGTCTGTTAGAAGCAGCAGCGCCTGTAGGCGAGTCCCAGAGCGCTTGGTGATCAGCTCGTCCCAGGATGTCGGTGGGATTTGTGACACCCCGATGGCGAGGAGGAGGTCGGACCGGTTCGTTTCGCTGTCGACTTTCGGTCGGGGCGCAGATCAGGGTTGGTTGAGGGCATCGGGGCGGTGGCGTAGCAGCTCGTCCAGGTCTTCGTAAAGCGGGGGCCAGTCCTCGTTGGGCACTACCGCGGAGGCAGGCAGGGCGCCGATGGCGATGCGCATGCGTGTGCCTAGATGATGGGGGCCGACCGCGGTGAGCCATCCCGCGCACAAGCGAAGGGGGTGGGGCGTGCCAGGCTGGTCCTTGTGGCAGGCCATGCCCGGTGCCGCCAGGAGGTCGTCGACTTCATTGGGGTCGTTGATGGTCCCGATCACGCCGACATCGGCGGCGCGTAGCTTAGCGAAGTCGTCGTCGGTGAACAGGGATAGGTCCGCGTCGCGCCGCCACGGACACTCGGCGCAGGGAAACGTACGAAACTCAACGCTGTCCACCACGATCACCTCAGGCGTTCTGGATCTGCTGCAGGCACGTATTGCACCACTTCGCTTGGGACGTTTGGCTGCAGATCGGCGGTGCAGTCTCGGTTCGTGACGGGCCAGCCGTGCCAGTCGTCGGGCGCGACCTGGCCGCGCTGCTTCCACCCGAACCCGATCATCCGGCGGCTGGCCACTAGGCCCCGCAACCAGTCTTGGATCAGGTCGCCGCGGGCAATCGAGCGGCGGGTGCCTTTGCTGCACTCGTAGTGGAACAGCGCCCACATGGAGATGGAGCCGATTGGCGCGGATGTCTCGACGACGATGGGCTTCCCCGCAGCCGACAGGGCCTCGATGTCCGGCATCACACACTGCCAGCGGGGATGTAGCGGGCGCCGCCCTCATCCGCGTACGCCTTGGCGGCCGTTTCGAGGTCGCCGCCGCCCCACAGGTCGGTCTGGACGCAGCACACCTTCCGGAAGTGGCCGTCGTGGCGGCGGATCACGGCGGGCTGTCGGATCACGCCGCGCGAGGCGATGCCGATGCGCGGCCAGATGTGGGCGGTGATCCGTTCGATGGTGACGGTTCGGCCCTCCAGCTCTGGGCGCACCATGACGGCGTCCGGGCAGGCGGTGGGCGGGGCGGGCCTCAACTGTCGGGGCTGAACCTCGCGTTCGCGGCCGTCCCAGGTGAGGGCTCGGGCGGTTGCGATGCGGCGGCCCGAGCCGGCCGGGGTGATCCCGACAAACACGACGGGCTCGGCGCTCGGCCCGGCGAGCAAGGGCGCGCCGACGGGCAGGCTGCGCAGTTCGGACAAGTGCATGAAGGTATTCCTCTCTTCTTGCGGGGGCAGCGGGGCTCCCTGCTGATCTGCCGGTCAGGGGGTTGGATGCGGCATGAGCAGGTCGTGCTTTGTGGTCATTTGTGCTGGTGGAACTGTTCGGACAGTTCTCGGCAGGTCGCGCAACCGGCGGCGTCGGCGCTGAAGGGGGTGACCAGGTGGTCGGTCTCGGAGTGATGCTGGTCGCGCCGTTTGCACCATTCGTCGTGGGGGAGGAGCCGTCGGCGGCCGCGGAGGAGGAAGTCGCGGATGCCCTCGATCAGAGCGTCCACGTCGTCGTCCGCGGTGGAGTAGACCGTCCCGAGGTAGTCGAAGACATCGGCGGCGCTGTGGAGGTCGACGCGGTGGCCGTGGAAGCCGTTCTCGCCGAGCGGCCCTTCCTTGTCACCGATCAGAAGCCGCCCACCATCCGGTGTGTACGGGCCGGGCTCCAGAGGCACGACGATCGAATAGCAGCCGCCCGCGAGGTCCTCGATCTCGGCGGTGCCGAATGCTTCCCGCAACGCCGCAAGCTTCTTCTGGACGATCTCCGGCCAGCCCGGCGATGGGCCGGTCACTGGCGGCCGCCGTCCTGCCGCTGGACGGTGCTCGGTAGCCGGTACACCGTGGTGCCGGGTTTCCGAGGCAGGTCCTCCCGGACGGTCGTCGGGCGTATGAACTTGGTCCGACGCGTGAACGTGACGCCCTCGACGGCGCCGTCCTTGTAGACCGGCCCCACCAGCTTGTCGTTCTCGTCTCGGATCCCGAAGCGGATGCCGTGCTTCCAGTGCCCGCGCCGGTCCTGCTGGAATTCCAGTTCCTTGCCCGTCTCCTGGGTCGGCTTCCTCGGGCGGGCCGAGACCGGAGGCGGCTGGTAGTCGAGAACCCGCACCTTGTGCAGCGCGCCCTGGCTTGCCTCCGGGGTCCGCTGGAGTCTCCGCCGGTATGCGCGGTTGCTCTCCCCTCGGTGGCGCTGCGGCAGTCGTGGCGGCGACTTCCAGTCTTCCCAGGACAGCAGCGCGGCGTAGTTCCAGACGATGTTGGTGGCGGGCGCGCCGGTGCCCATCGGGAGCGGCAGTGGTGCCCAGAAGTAGCGGCCGCCGGAACCTCGTGCGGCCACGAGCAGGAATGCCAGGTCATAAAGGGACAGGTCGCCGTTGCCGGCTAAGAGCGCGCCGATCAGGAGAGTGTCCGAGGTCAGCAGCAGCCTCTGGTCGGGGGGGATGTCGTCACCGACGATGTCGGTCAACGGCACACCGTCGTGGAACATCCACGCGTACCGGCCCGGAAGCCGAATCTCCGGGCGTTTGGACGGGGCAGGTGGTGTCGCGGTGACGATCTCGGCCGCGATCTTGGCCGGGATGAAGTGCGGGTCTCCCATGTAGGCGTACGCGGTGGCGAGCGCGTCGTTGGTTCGGTTGTCCAGGGCGGCCGGCGAGAGGCTAGAGGTCGGGGCCATGCCCCTGTGAGCCATAGCCAGGCGGAGAGAACCGGCGTCCGTCGAGACGTAACCGGAGACCCGGTCCGGGGTCTTGCGCCACCTGTTGTCGCGCTGCTCGAACTGGCGGTCAATCGTGTAGGCGTCGCGGAACATGTTCGCCAGCTCGTGGGCGAGGTCCGCCCCGAGACCCACGCCCTTGATGCTGGTGGGTGTCGCGGTGATGACCTTGAGCGCATCGTCAGGGAGATCGTGGGACGAAATGCCGAGAAGGGCGAGCTTGTCGTCCAGGCCCGAGTCGGCGATGGCCCGCTTGAACGACCGTGGGACGACCGTCGCGTCTTCCCGCCGGAACTGCTCGGGCGAGCCAATGAGGAACTCAAGTTCATCGTGGGAAAGGTTCTGCGACTCGTGGTGATCCTGTGAGGTCACGTGGAGGCTCCTCTCTGGGATGAAAATGCGGCCGCCCCCTCCTGGTGGCGGGAGAGGGCGGTGGGGAATGGGGTCTGTCGGCGGCTGCGGCCCGTTGCCGCTGGGGCCGCTAGGGCTGCTCGGCGGGGTCGTGGCCGCGGTACCAGTTCCGGCCGTTGTCGTACTGGCGGCCGTACTCCGAGTAGCCGTTGTTGGCGGGACAGTCGGTGCCGCCGTCCTCGACGTCGCGGTGCAGCCGGTAGGAGCTCCCGTACGCCTCGTCGGTGATGACCGCCTCACAGCGGTGGCAGCGCCGGACGCGGGCGATCAGTCGGAGTGCGTCTTCGGCGCTGGCGCCGGAAGCGAACTCCAGCTCGGCTGCGCCCACGGACAGCCAGACGGCCAGCCGGTTGTTCACCAGCGACGGCACGAGCTCCGCGGCCGCGCGCAGCAGCCCGTCCAGACGGGCGAGGGCCTCGCGGTACTTCGTGTAGTCCCAGGCGCGGCTGGGGCCGACCGTGATGCTGCCGATGTTGTGGAACGCGTTCAGCCGGTATTCGGCCTGGCAGCCGAACAACCGGCGGAGGCTGCGGTACGCCCACCGTGCCCGTCCTGAGCCGTGTTCACCGCGAACACCAGTTCGCGCTTGATGGCCGAGTTCAGCAAGTACGCGGTTCGGCGGCCCGTGGCGATTTCTTCGATCGGGTCAGGCACCGGTGCTGTCCTTCCGGTTCTCGACGATCGAGGCGACTACCCCGTAACGCTCAGCCAGGCTCCACACGGTGCTCGCAGCTTCGCCGTCGCCGATGGCGCGAGCCATAACGTCCAGATCGCTGAGTGCGCGCCGCATCGCCTCCGACTGGGTACCGGACAGGCCTGCGCCGGTCTGGATGGCGTCCAGCTCGTAGGCGGCCTCCACGCGCGTCCTGTACGGCACCGACGGATCCATCAGGACGCGATGGAGCTCGGCGGGGTCGCTCAGGGCGATCAGCATGTCGGTGAGGACCGCCAGGTCTCGGTCGAGCTTCTCGACGTCGCCGCGGCCTTCGGCTCGGTCGGCGCGGATACGGAGCATGGCCTCGGCGAGGATCCGGCCCTGTTCTCCGATGGTGGCAGTCCGGTGGTTACTCATTCCTTCTCCGGTGGCGTGGGGAAATGGAAGGCGCCGCCTCTCCGTCGTGCGGGCGGGGAGGGACGGCGCCGGCCTCTGGTCAGCTCGTCCCAGGCTGCGGTAGGCGTCCTGGTATTTGGAATTGACGGAGCCCGGTGGCCTCTTCGTCAACGACAGCGAGGACAGCCGTCTCAGCGCGGGCGGCAGAGACTGATGAGCAGGGTCCTTGTCCTCAGACGCGGAGGTGGTGAGGTGCTAGGTCTGGGACGGACCAGATTCAGGTGGTTCCGATTCCGACGACTCGGATCGGGGGCTTTTGGTCAGAGCGCCAGTGCGCTGCTCGTCGGTGAACGTGAACGTTCCGGTGCGGCTGCCTTCGGCGATGACGTGTCCCGCTGAGGTCATGCTGTCTTCGATCCGGTTGCGGTCGAAGGGCAGCACGGTGTCGCGATGTATGCCCATCGCGTCCCCCGCGGTGAAGGCGCTCTCGTCGGCGGCCAAGAATACGAACTGCCAGCCCGCCATGCGGGCCGTCGCGACCTGCGCCCGGATGTGGCGGAGCCCATAGTGTCGTGAGGCGTTTTCATATCCGTCAGTGGCGATCACGAAGATCACCTCCTCCGGCCGGTCGGAGGCTGGCAGTTGCAGCAGCCGCATCGGAATCGCCTCCAGACGCCCTCCGACCGCGTCCAGCAACGCAGTGGTTCCTGCCGGGGTCAGCGTGAACGCCGGCACCTGGGCCAGCGGCTGCATCTCGTATTCGACCGTGACCTCGTGATTAAACGTCGTCAGGGATACCGTGGTGTCACCAGGGACCTTCGCTTGGGTCTCCAGGAAGGCACGCAGACCGCCCTCGGCGTCGGAGGCGATGCTGCTCATGGATCCGGAACGGTCGAAGATGATCTCGATGTGACGTCGGGTGGACATCGGTTACTCCTCACTCGTGAACGGAAAAGGGAAGCGCTGGGCCGGGCGTGAATGGACCAGCCAGATAGCGTGCGTATGGATCTGAAGGCGCCCGGCGGGTACTACTGCGTGCGGGTTGCGATTTTTCCGCGGGACGGGCCGCCTCTTCTGCGAGATCGAAGATGTGAGAGTTGAGTGCGTTGGCCGGAGCTGATATCCGTTGCTGCACTTGCCCGGCCATCCGGCTTCTTCATCGGGGAGGCCCCACACCCTTTGCAAGGCCGCATAACGGACCCCTATAACTCGATCTTCGGGACTGGCCACTGCGATAACGCAATGAAAAGTCTTTAGGTTAGACGCTCATTCGTGGATGTCTATACCTCGCTGAAGAGATACACGACCGTTTCATGCGCGAAGACTGCTGTGGTTATTCCGGCGTGCACCTCCGGGTAGTGCACCATGTAGATTGCCGTGACCTCAACCGCGAGAATCGCGGCATTGATTCCCATGTGCATCATCCTGCGCATGTGCGCGTAGGCACGAAGAGCGTTTTGCGCGTTTCGACTGGACTCGCAGATGAACTCACGAGCCAGAACAAAGGCGACGATGATCATTCCGTTCTCCTTCGAGTTTGTGGGATTCTCGCTAGGATTTCGGGAATGAGCGTCTAACCTAAACACCTTTCACTGTGAAATCGGGGCCGGTGTAATGCACGGCGGGTGCCGGGGCTGGCTGGGGACCGCTAAGGCAGATGCGATTATGCGCGCTTGATATTCCAAAGAGGGCGGCGCGATCGCGCTGCAGCCAGATCGGCAAGACGGGAATTGCGCAATGATTTGATCTCAGTTCGACTGGGATTTTGGGCAGACGTGATCGCGCTTCCAGGAGTTGCGATCTGCGCGGGTGCTGTAATGGCGCGGGTCCCACTGGCCGCACCTTCGATGCGTGACGTGCGCGTGTGAGTACCAGGAAAGCGTGTTGTAGTGGATACGGCACTCCCGGCAGTTGAACGGGTACAGTCGCATTCTGAACCGAAACATTTTCCTCCTTCGATCTGATCCTCTTCCACCACGCAAGAACCCGTAGAGTGCTCTTGCGTGATGGGCTCGGATCACATCGGTTACAGAGCGGAGAACAGCGCTACCAGAACCCCGAGGACGGTGAGGACCAACGTCGCTGGGATGACCCAGGGGAAGTCGTGCGTCTCCGTTTTGCGCGGGCGGATCATGCCAGCCCGAATCGCAGGTCCTGCTGCATCGCACCGAAGCGACGCATTCCGTCGGCGCGGTGAGGATGGAAGGGAGCCCACATCGTGGGCTCGACCCGCAGGAACTCCCTCGCTTCGTGTTCCTCGATCTCCATGATGTGTGTCAGCACCAGTCGGTAAAGGCTCACGTCGTCGCAGTCGTCCACGACGACGGGGAAGGTGGCGTACGGCCGGATCTCGTTCGGGTAGCCCTTCGCGGCGTCGGCCCGTTCGGACTGGAACGCCGGGTACTCGATACGTATCGCGATGGCCCCTTCGAACCGGTTGCTGTAGTCCTTGGCCTCGAAGACCCAGCCGGGCTTGTAGATCAGGTTGCCGATGAGTCGAATCGCGGACTCGATCTCCATTGCGTTGTCTCCTCTGTGGGATCGGAGAGGTACGAATGAATGCGCCGATTGGAGCGGTAAGGGGCGGAGATGGGAGAGTCCCGGACCGTGACGGTCCGGGACCCTCGCGGGATGGGCTACTTCTTGGCGCCGGCCAGCGTCTTGGCCTCAGCGGCGGCGGTCGCGTCCCGCGGCGTGTTCTTCTGGGCCTTCTCGGCCATCTTCTCGACCGACTCGTTCCGGAAGCCCCGGGCGGGCAGTTCGATGTGGTCGACGATGAACTTCACCATCGGGGGGCGGGCCTTGCCTTCGTCGTCGGGGGTCCCGCCGAATGCCGTGATCTCGACCACGCGCAGGTGGATCCGTTCGTTGAGCCTCAGGCCCTCGTAGGCTAGGACGACGTCGGCGACTTCCTTTGTCCCCTCGACGTAGACCGTCTTCGGGCGGGCCGCGCGGAAGTCCTCGTCCATCGACGGCTCGCCGCGGAAGTAGGAGCCCTGTTCGATCTGGACCATGAAGCCGACCTGGTTGTAGTCGCGGTTCTTCGGCTGGAAGATCTTCGCCGGCTTGACGACGATGCCGGAGAGGGGGAGCGGGAACTGCAGTGGATTCATGGCGTCCTCCTGGACGTGCCGGGAGGGGGCCGCTCTGAGGGCGGCTTGTGGGGTTGGTCTGTCCCCTGCCCGGCGAAACGGGCGGGGCCGTGCGCCGCGGGAGGGGGCAACCCCTCCGGGCGGTGATTCCAAGATGTTTTCTCCGGAAGTAGGTCGCGCTTTTTGCGACTCCTGGAGAAAAGATCTTGGAATCACTGCATGCATGGCCCGGTTAAGCGACGTGGAAGGGTTTATCGGCGGAGGGGTTGACCACGCCCAGGCGGTGCGCGGCACTGTCTGATTCGCCGGGTCGGGACAGACCGGCCCACGGACGCCGTTCGGTTGTGGACCCCTCCCGGCCCGTCTCAGGGAGGATCGTCGGGTCTGGGCGCGCAGTGGCGCGCTACCTCCGCGGTCGGCGGGGCTGAGGAGCGCAGTGGGGGTGTCGAGACGCCCGGCTGCGCATAGTGCGTTACCCACATGAGGCAGCGCCGCTGATCGTGCTGCTGCTGGCCCGCGTCCAGCAGATCGTGCAACTGACTAGGCTGACTGTCGATCGCGTTCTGAGCACTTACCGAGGCGGGCTGCACAAGACCGAGGTCCAGGACGCATTCGTCACTACCGGCCAGGCCCGCATGCGCCACGACGCAAGCCGCGGCGGCCCGGCGAGGAGACCGCGGTGATCTAAGGAGATCTGCGGTTTCCCCACTTTGACGATCGTTTGAGTGGGATGATCGGGTTGTGGCGAAGAAGGGGCGTAGGTCGACTTACGAGGAGCGTCTTGCCGCGGTGCGGATGCTCGAACAGAAGGTCCCGGTTGATCGGGTCGCGGCAGCGGTGGACGTCGATCGATCGACGTTGCTGACGTGGTGGAAGAATTATCGGCTGATCGGTCCGGAATCGCTGCGGACGAAGAGGACTCGCGGCTCGGACGCCAAGTTGAGCGATGCGCAGATGCGGGAGTTGTACGCGCTGCTGGTCGGTGCCTCTCCCACTGCAGATACGGAGTGACCGGTTTTTCGACGATTCGTAGGCGACGAATCGTTAGCCCGCGTTGAACGTCGTCTGCGCTCTCTTCCCTGACAGCCGGGCGATCCTGTTCTAGGATTCGCAGGGACTTCTTCCATTCTCCTGTTTCGAAGGCACGCCAGCTGGGGTCGTCCGGCTCGCGGAATTGCTGTGATCGTTCAAGCTTCCAGATGGTACCGGTCAGAGCGTGGACTGCTTCGGTGAAGTCGAGGTGGTATTCGGCGTGGGTGAGCCGAGCACCGGGAAGTGCGGTGATGTCGGCCAGGTTGAGGCCGTGGCCTTTGGCGGTGCCGTCGCGGTCGTTCACCTCGGCTACGACCGGCGTGCCCTGTTGCGTGAGCGCCTGGACGCACAGTGTGCACAGATCCCGGGGCTCGGGATCGCCGTCGGCCCGGAACCGGGTGGTGGCGCTCTCAGCAAGGCACAGTTCGCAGAAGGCGTCATCGTCCTGGTTCGAGGGATCGAGGAGGTAGGTGAGCATCGCGCCCTTGGCTTCAAGCTCCGGTGGGCAGAGTTCGCACACACGGTAGGTCTCGGGGTCTCCGCTGATCTTGATGTGCTGCACGGCGACGTTGCCGAGGCACAGGTCGCAGCCGTCTTCGTCGCGTTCCACTGGGCACCTTCCGGAGGTCGTTTTCTGGTCGAAAGGTCGAGCGGGGCGTGGCACTAATCGCCATGTGAGGGCGCCGTGTAGCCGCCGAACTCGTTCACGCCGCTCGGGAGGCCGTCGTGGGCCACGGTGCTCTTGCTTGGTCGCTGTGGACGCGGGAGAAGTCGTCGAGCATGGCCGCCAGCTCCGACTCGGTGTCCTCGGGCAGCAGCACCCGGACGGCGCTGGCGATGCGCTCACCGGTGGTCGGCGGCGCCGTCGCAGGCTCCAGGTCTTCAAACAGCAGCCCGGCGTTGCCGCGGCGCCGGTATGTATGCACCTGGCGCCCCCAAACAGCCGGAATGGTGCGGGCCGCCGCCGTGAGCACGGTGCCGAACCACTGCTGTGCGGCGATCGGGCAGTTGGCCTCCCACCTGACACCTGAGTCGGGGTGCGGGCACCGCTTGACTGTCGCTCGTCCCTGCTTGGACCAGGCCTGAGAATCGGCCGAATACACGGCGGGTGCGATCGCGGCCAGGCCCTGCGCCTTGACGCCGAAGGCATGCAATCTGGTCCTGCCGCCCAGGCGATGGTGCAGCGCTGCGAACAGGTCGACGATCCGTGCGGTCGCCTGCAGCTTGCAGACGCTCCCGACCCCAACCAGCGGTAGCGCGGTCAGATCGATCCCGGCCTGTTCGTACATGTCGACGCAGTGCAGGTGATGGTCGACGGTGAGGGACGCGTCGCCTTGGATGACGGGGAAGATCGGCAAGGTCGGGTCGAGCCACCGCAGCTCCAAATAGCTGATGACGGTCCTGCGCAGGTGCTCAAGAATTTCGAAGCCAGTGTTGGCGCGAACGGGGCCCTCGCATATCCAGTCCATGGAAGAGCGGCTTCCATGCGGCCGATCTGGTCGGCGTAGTCGCGGACGGCCCCGTACGTACTGCTGCGGAGTGATATCCCAGCGGGCGTAGTGGCCGTCGTCCTGTTTGCGGCTCAGGACGGTGAATCCCCGCGAGTCCAGCAGCCATCGGCGGGTGGCGCGCGGCAGTGTTGCGCGGCCGGTGAGGCGGCCCCGGGGGACACACACCGGGATTTTCCCGGGTAGAGGGGAGTCGGGGCCCAGCCAGTGCGGCTGGGCCCCGAGGTAGAAGGTCTCCATGCCCGGGACGGTCAGGCCAGGGTGGTCAGGTCGTTGGCCGCGAGCCAGTTTTTGATCATCGTGAGGTGCTGCTCGGCAAATCCTTGCGTCGGGACGACTGTGACCAGCAGCGTCGGGATACCGTCCGCGGTACGGTCCCGGGCCCACTGGTGATCGACGGGTCCGTGCACATCGTCCAGCCACACCGCTGGTCGGTCTGCGAGCCAGGAGGTGACCGCTTCGGCCTTGGCCGAGCGGCCCTCGAAGACCGCTGCGTCGAACCTCCCGACTTCCAGCACGAACATTTGCCGAAGCCCGAGCACGGGCGCAATGTGGTCGGCTGCCGCGTGCTCCCAGCCGGTGCACCAGACCAGCTCCAGACCGTCGAGAGCGAGCCCGCGAAGCCAGTCGCCGTGCTGCAGGTTCAGCCACGGCGAAAGCTCCCGGCGGTGTGGCGCGGGCAGGGTGAACGTGTGCCGGGTGTAGCCGGTGGCGGCCGCGGTTTCGGTGTCCAGCTTCGGGTTCAATACGCCGTCCACGTCCAGCAGCAGTACCGGCGTCTGGCGGCATTCCGGGTCGGGGCAGCGGTAGGCGGGGGAGTCGTCGGGGATGGCGCCGGCTGACACCAGGTCGGCGCAGAGCTCACCGGCCAGGTGGTTGGCGTCCTGCGTGGCCTGAGCGACCTGTTCGGGATGCCTGTGGTCCAGGTGGTGCAGCCTTTCCCGGGCTCGCGCCCAGGCGGTGAGTTGCTGGGCCGGTGTCTCGGTGGACTGGCTGAACGGGATGTCGAAGTCGATCCGCATGGTTGGTTTACTTCCGAAAGTCGAAGACCCTCTGGTCGAGCGAGGGCAGCGTGTCGATGGGCATGACGAAGGTCCCCGCGCCAAGGCCCGGGGACCTGAGGGTGACGGTCGGGGGACCTCACTGTTCGGCTTGAGGGTCGGGATATTCCCGCAGCTCCCACCTGCGCCTTCTGCGGTTCCAGTTGGCCTGAGCCATAAGGCGGTTCACGTCGGGAACGGCGCCGGGCACGTCAGGGGCCGTTGGTTGCCAGCCGGCACCAGGAATCAGGCTGGCCCACCAGCCAAACCGGATAGCGTCGGCTTCGCCTGGCCAGCGCCCGGTCCACACGTCTTGTCCGCAGTCGTGCTCGGTAAGGAGTGGGTCAAGCCCGAACCATTTACAGGACAAACGCTGAAGGCCGGTCCACAAGCAGCGGGCGACGTCGCAGCGGTTAGCGTGGCGGCCCCTGATCGCGACGCCGCAGTCGGGGCAACGTTCGGTGAGTTCATGTGAGGACGACACGGGTGTTCCTTGTCGGTGGATGCGATGTGCGGGCTGGTCACGGAGTCAGCGTCAGAACCCGGTCGGTGCGGAGCTTCAGCCAGGTGTTGCCGGTGATGTGAGCCAGGGAGACCACCTCGGCGGTCATGGCGTTTCTTCCGAGAGACGGGACGGGCACTGCTACGAGAGGGGCTGGCTCGCGGTGTGGCGCCCGGAATCTCGGGGGAGGAGTCAGGGAGAAGTCCGTCCGGGGAACCAGAAGCACGGGCGGTCGTCCAGCGGGAACACCCGGATCTGATCGGCTTTGATGCGATCGAAGAACGCCTCGGTGCCATCGCTCAAGCAGACCGTCTCGCTAGGAAGAGGCAGCCGCCCGCCAGCCCGGTGTCCTCCTGGGCGCTGAGGACGGCCCCTTCTGGGGTCACCACGCCGAACCTTGCACGCCCTGGCGCGCGGCTGCGGACTCAGGGCAGGGTTGAGCCGTCTGCCTCGTCGCCGCGGTGACGGAGGCGGCCGAGGTCGGTCTAGGCGGGATCGGCAGCAGAGAACGCGTCGGGGAAGCGAGTACGGGCCTCTGCCGCATCCATCTGATCCGTCACCTGGTGATAGGGGAGCTTGTCGGTCCATCCAGGCCCCCCGGTGGCACTGCGGGCGTTGAACCGGGTCACGACCTTTAGGTCGACGCTGTTGACGCCGTTGGCGACCGAGAGAGTCTTGGGGTTGACGCGCACGATTTCGTACCAACGTTGGCCGCCGCATTGGATGAGATCCCCGCGGACGAAGTCGGACTTGCTCCAGACCTTCATGCCCTGGTCAGCTTGGAGCGCGGCGACGTGGTTGCGCCAGTAGTCGACCTCCTCGGTGAGCAGGGTGATCTGCGCCTGGATCTCCGCGCGAGCCTGCGGCCCGACCGCGATCAATACCTCGGCGACGTTGCGGCCCTCATCGAGCGACAGCACGTGTGAACCGGGTGGTCGCCGCGCCAACCGCTCGTCCAGGCTGATCCCGTACTCACCAGTGGACCCGGTGGTGATCGTGATCTCCCAATGTTCGAGCCTTCCGGCCAGAAAACGGTCATGGGCACGGATCTCGGCTTCAAGCCGCTCGATGCGACGCTGCGTGGTGCCGATGGCCTGCCGGCCAGACTGGAACCGTTCGGCAGCGTCAGCACGCTGCCTCCATCGCCTTCCGCGGCGGACATGCTCCAGACCACGCTGTTCCCTGGCGTTGCGCTGCTGCTCCTGGCGCACGGTCTTGTTGTAGGAGTGGTGGCCGATCAGGTGCGGCTGCCCGAGCGGGATCTGCTTGCGGTCCTGGTCGACCTGCTCGATCGCTCTCGTGCCTTGGGCGGCGGCATTGTCGGCGAACGTGGTGAATCTGTCGGCGCGTTCTTCGGCCCGCTCATAGCGTTCTTGCTCCAACTGGGCGAACGAGGTAGTGGGAAGGGTGGTGTTGTCGATCTCGACGCGGATCTGGTGACCGGCGTCCCGGAGCGCGGCGGCGCAGCGGTCGATGTAGTCCGTTTTGGCCCGCCGGCGACGTGTCGAGGCGACGTACCAGTAGGCGCTGCCGTACTCGGGGTGTTCGGCTAGGTTCTGCGATGGGCGAAAGCCCGTCTTCTTGATGATTGGACCAGTGCCGTCGTTTCGGTCAGTTCCATACACGACCGTTCCGGTCTCCAACGTGTGACTAATGACGAGCATCGGGTTCTCCTGGCAATAGAGAGTGCGCCGGTCGCAACGCCGAGCGCTGTGTTCAGCACGGTGGTTGCCCGCTCATGGGGCTTTCTGTGGAATCCCGTCACTGGATCGATCTAGCAGCGGGTGGTGAACTGCCCACGCCACAGAGCCCACAGTTCACTGGAAAAATGGAGGCCGTCCGCGTCGACCTCTTGCTGTCCCGGTCGGGAGGAGCGCGGCAGGACTGCGTATATGGTCGAGGGAAGTGTTGGAAGAGCGTTGGCCCCGGCCGTGGGGGCCGGGGCCAACGCGGTCAGAACGGGATGTCGGGGTCGGTGAGCCCGTAGACGTCGGGAGCCGTGGAGGGCGTCGTGGGCGGCAATGAGTCATCCGGTGGCTCCTCTGATCCCCAGTCCGGGGGGATCACTTCGCCGCCGTACCGCTCGTTGATGTCGTCCCAGGGATCGGCGTCGTCCCAGTCAGGCTGGGCAAACGGCATCGGCGGTGGCGTGAAGGAAAGGCCGGCCGGCTCCTCGCAGGGCATTTGGATACCTCCTGGTGTGCGGGGTGTCGTCATCGCGTCGTTCCTCTGCACGCCGCCGGGACCGGGTCCAGCCGGGGTCCCCAGTGGGGTGGCTGGACCCGGTCCCGGCGGCGTGCTGTTCTCCAAGCGGTGACGATGGCCCGACAGCCAGACCGGTCGGCGCCGATGCCGGGCGCAGACCCGGTCGCTCGTGGTGAAGGTAGTTGTCGATGAACAGCCGCTGGTAGTCGGTGAGGTCGCCGCGGACCCACCGGTTCGTCTCGCACAGGAGCTGCTCCACGTGGGCGCGGATCTTGAAATACTCGCTCTGCTGCTGAACGGCGGCGTGCCCCAGCGCGATCCCCATCTGCCAGGCCGCTGAGGCGACGGCCGCTGCCCGGGTGAAGGTCTTCGTACGCTGGTCGTGGTCGTTCTCATCGCTGCCGCGTGCCTCGATTGCCATCGGTTTCTCCTTATCTGGTCGTGTCACTGCCCGGCGAGCCACCGCGCGTGCGCGTCCGGCCCGAGGTTGTCGAAAATCGCCTTACCGGTGCCGTAGCCAGCAGGCCGCTGCTGATGGCCGCAGCCCTTGGTGCACTCCCACAGGCACGCGTCGCCGTAGGGGTCGGCGGGATCCCTGTTCTACCGGGCGTGGCCAGGCCACTCGGGAGAGCGATGAAAGCCCTCCGCGCACGCCGATACACGCCGCGCCTGCATCTGCTCCTGGTCGCGGGCCAGCCATGGATCCAGGCAGGCCCTCGCGCAGAACTCGAAGGTGTGATCGGGCTAGGGCCCGTTGCTTCGCACGGTGCACGTCACACGGTGAAGGGGTTGAAACGGCCGGTCACACACGTAGCATCCGTAGGTCACGCTCTCCTCCATTTCTGCGGTGCGCCCGCCCCGAGCCATGTAGCGGTTGGTTCGCGATCTTCCGGGCTGTCGTTGTCGGCGGGCAGGGGAAACCCAGGCGTGCGCCCTTGTGCCTGAGCCGCGTACTGCCGAACAGTCACCAGAGGGTTTGGGGTTCGGCGGCCGCCGTCGAGGATCGGTGGACTGAGCGGGGTCGGGCCTGGTCGGCGCGGGCCTGAGGTCCTGCCAGGATCCGGCGGGCACGGATGGTTTGGGACGCGCCGGGGACGGGGGCTCGCTCGCTGAAGTCGCAGCGGACGATCTCGACCGTGGGAGTGACGCCGCGCCACTGGTCGGCGTAATAGGAGGTGTCAATCCCGACGCTGGGCTCCAGCGTGATGCCGGTCTCAGCCTCGAACCGGTCGTACTCGCGGCCGTGGACCTCCCGGTACTGCGGGTGGCCGCTCCACGCGAACGGGGCGCTGGTCTGCGGGATGATGAAGGCGCCGTGGACGCCGATGTCGGCGGCCACGTCGATGACGTGGTACTCCATCAGCGGGTCCCGGTAGCGAGGCCCTGTCCCGTCTCGCCGGACACGCCCAAAGGGCGGGTTCGCGATCACGGTGTCGAACTGGCCAAGGCCCAGACCGGGGACGTCGAACACGTCCGCGCAGATCCAGGTCGCCTCGGGCAGGAGTTTGCGGCCGACCTCGACGTAGGCGGGATTGCGTTCCACACACACCAGCTCGCGCGCCGGCTGTCGAGTCCAGGATCGGATCACGGCCTCCTGGCAGCCGATCGCCAGATGGCCGATCCCCGCGCACAGATCCAACACCCTGTCGCCGTAGACGTGCAGCCGCATCGTCCGGGCCAGGTCGATCGGAGTGAAGAACGCGCCGTCGAGAACGTTGCGGGACGTGGAGGACTCTTGCCAGTGCTCGAGGACGAACTCCCGGTCGTCGTCGGTGAGGTGGTCGTACTCAAGAATCTGGCAGGCTCGCTGATGCGCGGCGCTTTGCGCTCTGGTGAGTTTCATCCCAGGCTCCACACGGTTACGGGGGCAGGTGGTCTGGATAGGGCCGCGCCCGCCGATGGAGCAGACCGCCGGCGGGCGCGTGAATAAAGGGGTGGGCTGCTACCGAAGCGGCGCAGCTTTCGCGGTCACTCTCGAAAGGGCCGGTCGCAGCCGTCAGTCGTTGGGGCCCCATCTCTCGCCGGCGTCCATCGGATCCCAGTCGCTGGGCGGCAGAACGGGGTAGCGGCGTCGTCGTTCCAGCTCGCGCTCCCACGCTTCAGCCATGTGCTTGGCGCACTCGTAGATGATCAAGCCGGTGTCGCCGAAGGACGCTCGGCCGGAAACTTGGCCCTGGCAGCCCTCGGGGCCGCGGAGACACGGCTCAGCGGCGACGTCCTGATCAGAAGCCGCGGGCTCGCCGTCAGCGGGCGCGTGTCGCGACATGACGAAACCTCCAAACGGTAGAGCGTGCAGTGGCGGGCGAGAGACGGCGGTGAGCACGATCAGCGATGCCGACGCCGAGCTCGCATTCCCGGCGGCTCCCCGCGCCTGCTCGGCCGCTCTGCGATGTTGGGCGCAAACGGAGACCGGCTCAGGAGGAAGCGGAAGGAGACGACTAGCTGGGTGGTGCTGATGGGAGGGCGTGGAGCAACCCGCTGGCGACCGCCTGGCCGAGGCGGCGCCTGTCGGTCCAGTGTGGTGAGCGGGCGGTACCGGTCACCGGACACCGCATCGGCCCCACCCAGAGCGGGTGGGGGCCGACGCGTTGCCGGCGGCGTCGCCCTGCTCGATCCTTGGTTCCCTCGCGTCCGCCGGTCGCGTGGCGGTAGTTGTCAGCCCGTGCCGCCTGTGTCCGGTGGTGGCTGGTCGAGGATTTCGAACTCGTCCTGGTCGGGGAGCAGGCCCAGGCGGCTGCCGTCGTCCCAGTCGACCAGGAGGGTGCCCAAGTTGTCGGTGCCGGTGACGGTGCCCAGGGCGCCGGGCTGCAGGCGGGTATGAGGGTCGGGTGTAGAGATCAGCCGGACCCGGCGGCCAAGCAACGCGTCGGTACCAGCCCTCTCTTCTCCCAGGGGCTGTTCGTCAGAGGCTAGGTGGCGCCGTTCAAGCGTTGCCACTGCCTCGGCGAGCCCGACGTCCCCAGGCAGATCCATCTCCCACACGACGGCCCGAACCCAGCCGAGCGTCTCACCAGCAGGAAGCTCGCTTAGCCGTGCATTGAGGATGGCCACTGCCAGGCGCGCGGGGTCGTGCTCCGCCTGCCCGATCATCTCGTCGCCCTCCACGGTCCATGTGCGCCCATCGTCGCTGATCTCGATTGCGAAGGTGTATTGGGTCATGTCGGACTCTCCTAGAACAGATCGCGGTGCTGGCGGGCCAAGGTGGTGCCGAGGAACGCCTTGAGAAACATCTGCGCATCGAGTGCGTCGGCCTCATCTGGGCTGAGCCCAGGGATATAGGCGTCGATATCTAGCCCCAGCGAGGGGAAGTACTCGCACAACAGTTCCACGACGTCGCCGCCGTTCCACCCATCGCTGTCTTCGATCATGGTTCGGATCCTGAACAGCAGTCCGATCAGCAGCGAGGCGTAGGCGGCCTCTGTGTCGGTCTGCGGGATCCACCACAGCCGACGCCCGGTCAACTTGGTGTAGGTATGGGCGGCGGCCAGCACCTCCTGGCGCCATCGCCCGCTGGAGGTACGGCGGCTGGGCAGCATTAGTGCGTTGCTGAAACCGTGTCCCGGACGTAGATACAGGTCGGCGGAAACGGGGGATTGGGCGAACCCCAACGGCAGGAACAGGCTGCTGAAGGAATCGAGATCTAGGACGTTCAGGAAGTCGTCAACGGTGAACATGAGATCTCCGGGAAAGCGGTGGATTTGCGGGCGCCGGGCTCGCCCACCTTTTGCGCCGGCCCGCGTCGAAGCCTCAGGCGGGGCTCGGGAGACTCACGGGGGCGCGGATAGTGGCCGCCGCCGTCCCGGAAGATGGCGGCGGCCACCGCGGAGGGTGGGTTATTCGACCGGGACGCACGTCTTCAGGGGCACGCGTATGAGGTACTCTCTGGCGCCCGGCGGGATGTTCTTGCCCCGCGGGGTGTAGCGCAGGTCCTTGATGGAATTCTCGGTGAGGCTGATGGTGCAGTTCCGGCCGTCGATCTCGGTGACCTTGCCCGTCATACCAGCGAGGTATTTGGGGCTGATGTTGTCCAGCCGTACCGTGGATCCGACCTTGACCGAGGCTGCGCGGAATGAAAGCAGGTCGCCGCGACGGTTACGGATCGCCGCGGCGAGACGATCCAGGTCGCTTTTGTCGGTGACGGCGATGATGTACTGCAGGATGTCGGCCTGTGTGATGGACATCAGGGGCCTTTCGTAGCGGTGTTGGCGGGCCGGCTTCGATCGGGCCGGGCCTCTTTTTTGGTCTGCCGGGGATGGGCCGACTGCGCCGGAGCGGAGGCACAGCTGGCGGCAGGGTGGTGCGCGGTTTCAGACCGGTGTGCGCCGGTGGAGTTGGCGGCGGGGCTGATGAGCAAGGTCGGCGCCGACTTGGCAGACCGGACGCAGTATTTTGAGGGGTTTCGCCGAACAGCAGGGCCCACCGCATTCCACGGTCTTCCGCGCTCCCCATGCGGGCTGGCGGTACATCAAGGCGTCCCAGGAGCACAGCTGTCCGTGGAGGCGGCGCGCGGCAAGGGTGACCCGCGCGCAGGTCTGCAGCAGTTCAGAGACCTGGTCCCCGCGCGTGCCGGTCAGCCAGTACGCGTGACTGTCGGTCATTCCCTCGTCGACGCAGCGGCCGTCGGCGCGAGTGAAGTAGACACGAAAGCGGATAACGGGTGCCGGAGGTTCTCAGGTCACGCGGCGGGCGGAAGCGGGTGGCGGGTGAGCCAGGCGGTGTCGGTGGCCAGCGCCCGCGTCTGCTCGGTGAAGCGGACGGCGAGCTCAGGGGAGGCCCAGCTGGTCTGCTTCACCAGCCGGATGGCTAGGCGACCGGTGCAGGACACGCCTTGCCAGCGGCGCAGCAGCTCGTCCAAGACGAGAGCGCGCAGGCCACGCAGGCACGGGCAGGGGTGCTGGCTCAGGCGGGCCCGGATGAGCGCGGCCGCCGCCTCGGCGTCCTGCAGATCGGCGACGGTCCGGACCGGGGACGGCGGCCACGACGGGATGTGGCGGCACCGTCCGATCATGGTCATTGCGGCCTGGACTTGTTCTGCGCTGCGGGCGGCGGCGTGGAGTACATGGACGTCGACGGGCGCCGACATGATCGCGGCGGTGGAGGAGCGGGTGGCGAGCTCGTCGGGTTGAGAGCTGCGGGGGCGGGAAGCGGAGTTGGATCTGGCGATGGGCATCGCAGGGTGGCCTTTCTCCCGTCGGTGGCGGAGATCGCAGGACAGGGCTCCGCCGACGTGATGCATGTCGGCGGGTCCCTGCGGGAGGAGTTGGGGTCAGATCCAGGCGTAACCGTGCTCGGCGCCGGGATCTGTCTTGGCGAAAACGGCGAGGTCGGCGAAGTGGACTGGTTCCCCGGTCCGGGTGTTCTGGAACTGCGGTGCCCGCCAAGGGTTGTAGGTGACGCGGACCAGTTCACGCAGATCGGGTTTGGCGTTGACGGCGTCGACGACGCCGAAGCACCAGGCGTGGACGTTGCGTTTGCCGCTGCGGCGGCAGCGTTCCCAGCCGGCGCGCGATACCCGGAACTCCACTGGGCCGGTGGTGTCGGCGCGGAGAGTGACGTCAACGAGATGGGCGATTACGCGGCCCTTGTGCTCGCCGGTCAGCGCGGTCACCGACCAAAAGGTGGTCACTAGGTTGAAGTGGACCCGGATCCGGTGGCCGAGGAGCTGGTGGACGTCGTCCAGCAGAGCCGAACCTGGGCGGGTTCGGCTCACGCTGCCCTCCCACCGCGGGGGCCGGGGCTGGGGCCGCGCTCGGCGGCGGCGCGCTCGTGCCGGGCCAGCAGCTCGCAGATCTGCTTCACCAGCGGAAACGGCAGCGCGGCGAGTGTGAGCTCCGCTCGCGAGCCGTCACCGAGCACCTCGATCCGATGCTCTCGAACGGCGACCCCCGGCGTGTACCACTGGATCGTGGTCCACCGGTCACTCCTCATGTGGGCGGGAGTGCGGACGTCACCTGTCAGGGCGCCTGTCAGCTGCCTGACCTTGCGGGCGCGGGCCCGTGCGGTCTGCTCCTTGTCGCGCAGGAACCTCTGGGCGGCCGCCAGGTCCTTGCCGTAGTCAGGGAGCAGCCGGCGAGTGATTTCGGCGGCCAGCACGGCCGGGCCGCGGTCGGCGCGGACGCTGATCTCGTGGCGGATGTCGCGGACGTTGGCGGCATCGGGCAGTTCACCGTGCGCGTAGACCCGCGCGGCGGTCCGGCCGTGCTCCAGCACGAGCCCGGCGCTCGTCGGGATGTTCTACGGTCACCGCCTCGCCCCAGGGGTGGGGGGATGCCTGCCACGAGCCGCCGAGCTCCGCGGCGACGTACTGCCCGAACCGCATCCAGTCCAGGATCGGACTCATCGAACCTCCTTCATCGTCATGGCCAGCTCGTCACGGCCGTCTCGTCCTTGCAGGACCGTTCGACCCGGTGCTCGGGGCGTGGTTCCCGAGCGGGTCAGGCGGCGCGGCCGCGGCCCGCTAGGGCCGTCCGGGGCGCGGCGGGCGGTGGAACCTTCGTGTGTCGCGCCTGCAGCTCGGCGAAGGTGGGGACGCGCTGGCGGCCAAGCGCGCCCAGTCCCGGGCGGATCTCTTCGGGGCCTGGCCGTAGCCGACCTCGCGGCCTGCGGCGAAACCCAGCCGGTATCCCTCGGCGAACGCGGCCCTAGTCGATCCGGCGGTCGCGGTCGCCCTGCGCGGCGATGGACTCCACCAGCCGCGCCTTAGCGAGCAGCTGCTGCTGATGCTCCCCTACCCGTCAGGGCGGTTCATCGGGATCCTTTGGCCAGGGGAGATGGGTGGGGCCCCACTGTTCAGGGCGCGGCGGGCCGAGATCGACGGCCAGAAGAGCGAGGAGCCGGCGAAGACCGGAATGGGTGGTGAAACGGTTGGAGACTGAGGCCGTTCGGTTCCATACCCGGTAGCTGATCAGCTCACCATCGGTGAACATTGATCGCCGTATGATCACGTTCCGGTACGGCTGGTACTCGGTTTCCGGGGCGATATCAGGGCGCCGGATGGTCGCCTTGACCAGCGGCGCCGGCCCGACGCGGATCACCTCCGGGTCGCCGTCGCAGGCCTCCCGCAGCCAGTCGAGCCAGCGGAGCGATCGGCCGGTCCGGGACCGCGGGTAAGGGTGGGCGGCCAGCCACACCGGATCGACCAGGCCGTCGCCGTAATGGCGGCAGGAGGAGTTCCACCACATGGTCGGCGACGAAGTCTTCCCGGTCGCCCATGACCACGTACGGTGTGTGGCCGGCGCGGGGGATCGTGACGATGGCGAGGTAGGTGCTGGAGCCGTCGGCGAGCTGCGGCTCGTCCATCAGCGGACTACTTCTTCTTCCTGGTCGAGCTCGGACGCGGCATCGGGGCCAGCATCGGGGCCGGGGTCGGGATCGGGGTCGTCGCGCCACCGCCGGGCGGCCGGTGACATGTGCTCGTGGATCTCGCCGTCGTTGAGGAGGAACCGTGCGTAAGGCACGCCGTTCTCGTCGTGATCGGCGCCGCCATAGGTCTCCATATCGACGAGGGGCGTGCTGTCCTGCGATCGCGTGAGGATCACCGACCACGACGGCGGGAAGTCGCCATCGACCTGCACGCGCGCTCTGGGGATCGGGGACAGCAATTGGCAGATCTGGACGGCGATGTCGGCCGGGACGCCGACGAGCCGCAGATCGGCCGTCTCGGCGGTATCGCGCAGCTCCACCGCCGCCTCCAACCGCGCGCTGGGCCGCCGCCACTCCACACTGAGGGTGTGCTCGTGCGAGTCAGGGGGAGCTGGCGTGCAGGAGGCTTGCGGCAGCAGCCGCCGGATCTGGTCGGCGACCCGGCCGCGGGCGGCGGACGCCGCCGCCTGCTCCCGCTGGAACCGCCGCACCCGCTCCAGAGCGGGCAGATAGGCGGGGAGCAGACGTCGGGTGATGTCGCCGGCGACGGCGCGCGGCCCCCGGGCGGCGGCCGCCCGGATCCGTACCGTCGGTTGATCAAGCGGCCGATCGTGGAAAGCGCCGGGGAAGATCCCCAGCACCGTCACCGTCCCTTGGCTGTAGGGGATGGCGAAGCGGAGCCGTAGCAGCGCTCCGTCATCGCGCAGTAGCTCGCGGCCGTTGGTGTTGGGGGAGGGGGTGAGCATGACCCAGCCCTCGCCCAGATGCTCGGCGATGCCGCGGGCGAGCTGGGTCAAGTCGATCGTCGGCAGATCGGTCATCAGCGCTCCAGACATGGTCGAGCTGGCTAGAACCCACGGGCCTCGCGGTCCGGGGCAGGCGGTTAGAACGGCGGATCGTCGCTGTAGCTGCCGCCCGCGGCGCCCCAGCCCTGCTCGATGGCGCCACCGACTCCCACGGGCTCGCGGTTTTGGCCGGAGTCGCCCCAGCGGCTCTGGTTGGTTGGGCTGGTGTTCGGGGCTGCGTTCTGGGTGTCGGTGCCGTCGCCGGGGTGCTCGCCGGTCTGCCGCCGGGTCCTGGTGATCTTGGCGCTGGCGTGGCGCAGCGACGGGCTCGCTTCCTCGGCGTCGATCTCGCTCACGGTGCGCTTGTCGCCCTCGCGGGTCTCGTACGAGCGCTGCTTGAGCCGCCCTTGCACGATCACCCGCATGCTTCGCTGCAGGGACTCGGCCACGTTCTCGGCGAGGTCACGCCAGGCGATGCAGTCTAGGAACAGGGTGTCGTTGTCCTTCCAGCCGTCGCTTTGGCGGTCGAACTTCACTGTGGTCGAAGCGATCCGGAAGGTGGAGAACGCCACCCCGGTGCTGGTGAACCGCAAGTCGGGGTCGGCGACGAGGTTCCCCACGAGAGTGATCTTCGTTTCATTGATCAACGCTGCTCCAGACGCAATGCGAACGCCCGCGCACGGTGCGCGGGCGTTGAGGCGATGAGGGTTTCGGTGACAGGGCTGGCGGCGGAACTCCGTCCGGTCGGGGTGTCAGGACGCCAGGTGGATGCGGCCGCGGCGCCACTGCGCGAGCCACTCGGCGTACCTGCGGCGGTACAGCTGTTCGGCTGCGGAGTTCGGGTCGCGGGGACGACGCAGATGCTCGGGGCAGCCGGTCCCGTCGCCCGGCGGATGGTCGTCGGCCCACACGAATCCGCAGACGCACCGGAGGCGCCCGTAGTCGGGGTCGGTGGTGCTGAAGATGGGGCGGCCGCCGGGAGTACGGCCGTAACGCGGTATCTGCCGGCGCACTTCCGCTGCCCAGCGTTGCGCGCCTTCAGGGTCAGCGGCGGGGTCGGGCCCGTAGTGAGCCATCACCGTGTAGCAGCGGTCCGCGAAGGCGATGGTCTCGGCAAGCCATTCGGCAGGGGTCGGCCGGGGCCGATCAGGGTCGAGGTCGATAAAGGTGCGTTCGGTGGCCTGGTCCTGCTTCTCCTGCGCCCACGGGCAGCGCTCGTGAACGCTGTACCAGGTCAGAGTGTTCTGGTAGCAGACGACGCAACCGCACGGCCGGAACACCCAGTTCCGCAGATCCGCCAGAGTCAGCCGGCGCTCGGCGGCATCAGATGGGTTGTTCATCAGGTGAAACACCACCCTCCGTCGCAGGCGCCGTCCCCGTCGTCCAGCGGCAGCGGTGCGTCGGTCGGGACGACGTGGGCCAGGGGAGCGTTGAAGCGGGTCAGCCAAACAGGGTCGCGATCCAGGGCGTGCCGCCGCCGGTTGATGGTCTCCTCCAAGTGGCAAGCCTTGGCGAATAGCTCGGGCTCCTCCCGGCGCATGTCTCGCCACTGCTCCATCCGGTGGTTCGGGCAAAACCAGCACGAGGACGGCGGGGGAAGGGGCAGTCCGGCCTTGGCGATGATGCCGGGGCAGTCGGCGCGGCGGATACCCATGTCCAGCAGCGGGTAGACGATGTTCTCGTAAGGCTCGCAGCGGCGGTTGTTGGCGCGCTCGATTTCGTCGACGGTGATCCCGATCGCCACGGTGGCGGGCGTTTCGGCGCTGGCGCCCTGCTGTTTGAGCCACCGCCCGATCACCTTGATCTTGAAATCGGCGGTGCAGCTACGCGTGCCCGGCGCGCCGTTGGACATCCGTACCGGGATCGGGATGGAACGCGAGCCCTCCTTCATCAGCCGGCCGTAGAGGGTTTCGACGCTGCCGTTGCGCAGCTTCCGGTCGACTTGGATCAGCCGCAGACCGTGCCGGGCCGCGAACGGGGCCGCGTACCGGTGCAGGTAGCGCAGGGTGCCGGGGTTTTCTGAGTCGTCGCCGACGTTGGCGAACACGAAGGTGTCGTAGTCCAGGTCGCCGGCGGCGGCCAGGGTGAGCGCGGCGACAGTCTGCCAGCCGCCGCCGAAGGAGAAGGTTTTGGGCGGTACGCCGGGCGGCCAGAGCCGGACGTCCGGGCTCGGCGGCGCGTGGGTGGAGGCCATGGGGGCTCCTCTCGGTGGGGTCCCGTCGGGCAAGGGCCGGGAAATGGCGACGGGCAGCCGCCCGCCCCGGGGTATCCGGTGGGAACCGGATCCGGGACGGGGCGGCGGCGCGCTCGGACGGCGCTGTGCTGGCGCCGGTCAAGTGGTGCCGGTTAGGTGGTGCGGATCAGCGCTGGGCTGCGGCCAGCGACAGTGCGCGCATGGCCTTGGTCTCCATGTCGTGGGCGGCGTCGGCGTCGGGCAGGGTGTGGGCGACGCTGGTGACGGCGTGCATGACCCCGCCGGCGGTGGTGTCGCCGCCGCGGATGAAGTGGTTGAGGATTTCGGTGCGCTGGGCCTCGGAGAAGGCCAGCTGGTCGCCCAGGACGTGGATGGTCTTCTGCGGGTCGCGGACCGGTGCGCCGGCCTCCCGCTCGATCTCGTCGATCTTGGCCTCCACGTACTCGCGCTGCAGGAAGTGGGCGACGGCGTCGGCGGTCTTGGAGGTGATCAGGTCCAGGTTGCGCTGCTGGGTTTCGGCGCTCCAGGTGACGACGCCCTCCTCCAGGCGGCCGCCCACGTGCACGCTGCGCATCGCGTCGCGGTTCATGGTCATGCCGTTACGGCAGACCTGCACCACCAGCCGCGGGGTGATGGTGAAAGCTCCGTGGCCGACCTCGGAGTTGGTGATGACGAACCCGGCGAACACCACCGGGTTGTCGGCGCCGGCCTCGCCGGTGAAGGGGGATCGGTAGCCGTGCAGCAGTCGCGGCGCCAGCGCCTGGACCTGCTCGCACACGATCCGCACGTACATGCGGCGGTCGGTCAGGTCGCAGCCGTCGATGTCGACCTCCACGCCGGCGCGGCGGACGCCGTCCAGGGTGGCCATCAGCGCGTCGAGGTTGTCGACCCGCTTGTAGCCGTCCGACAGCCACGCGCGGGCGATCCCCTCGCCGCCGTTGTCGCCGCGCAGCGCGCGCAGCAGGTACCGCTTGTCGGCGGGGGCGCGGTGCAGCCACCCGTTGAGGTTGGCGTCGTACAGGTCGACCGCGTGCTCGCGCATCCGCGCCAGGTACTGCCGCGGGACGCCGAACTTCTCCGACAGTCCCTCGTCGGCGACGCCGGTGGGCCGGTAGACGCCGTCGGCGGAGGTGACCCCCGAGGGGGTCAGCATCGGCTCCACGCCGTGGACCACGAGCCGGCCGTGCTCGACGTGGACGGTGCGGGGGCCGACGACCATGTCGACCTTGCGGGTCTGCTGGCGCTCCAGCAGCGCGGCCATGTCCTGCAGGGTGGCGTTACGGGTCGTGGTGAGCAGCTCGGCCACAGTGGTTCCTTCCAGATCAGGTGCGGGTCGGACGGCGGAATCGGGACGGTCTCGGGGCGGTCATCGCTCGGGCTCGGTCGTCCCGGGCTCCGGGGACTGCTGTTCAGGGGCGGTGGATTCGCCGGTGAGCGCGGCGGGCGTGTGGTGCAGGGCGAGGGCCTGGTGGATCTGCTCGGGTCCGGGGAGCGGCAGGCCGGCCAGGTCGGTCAGCGTCCACGCCAGCTGAAGGACCTGTTTGAGGATCGGCACCGACGTCCCGGCGAGGCGGCGGCTCAGCAGCTCCAGGGCCTGGTCGTCGGGCTGGAACCGGCTGAGTATCACCGAGGCGGGTACCTGCGCGTTGGTGGTCCACGGGGTGTCGGCCAGCCGGACCCGGGCCCGGTCGCGGGCGTCCCAGACATGCGTGGTGACCGCTGCGGTGCTGTCCCCGCCGATCTCGACCGGCTCGGTGTCCAGCAGCACTTTTACCGGCAGGTCATCCACCAACGGCGCGATCCTGGCCAGGTAGCGGCGCCGCGCCGCTGGCGCGCAGGAGCACTCGCCCGCGCGGATGTTCTCGCACGGGCACATCGACGCGCCCGCGACCAGCTGGAACCGCGGCTGGATCATCGTCGCGATCGAGCCCCGGGTTATGCGGATCCACCCGCTGGCGAGGGTGCGGTGCAGCTTGTCCACCACCCGGCGCTCCAGTTCGGGAGCATCGCCGATCTCCAGCACCCCGTGCTGGGCCAGCAGCATCGCCCCGGGCGACAGCGCACCCGAAGACGTCATCCGGCCGGCCAGCGCCGTCATCGAGACGGTGTGGTGCACGGTCCTGAACACCGGCGTGGAGGGCATCGGGTCGCCGGGGTCCAGCACCCCGGCGAGCGAGGACATCGTCGCGGCCGCCATTTGCTCGTCGCGGTCCAGCGGCGGCAGCAGCGCCGCGAGCACCTCGGCGACCAGAGCCCGGCCGGGCGCGTACCCCGCCCCGGGGTCGGGGCGGCCGAGCAGCAGCATGTCGTGGCCACCGGCCGCCGCGACCTCGATCGCGCGGCGGGCCACCGCTGGGAGCGGCGCCTGCGCGAGCTCCACCGGCGCCGCCGATTGGCGCGTCCCCCGAAGCTGCCACGGCGGCCTCCAGCCCTCGGCGGGCGCCGGCGGGACGTCCGGATCCTCGTCGGGTCCGGTCAGCCACCCAAAGAGCCGCGCTCGGTAGAACAGCTCGGTCAGCGTCCGCGGCGCCAGGACCCGCACCCCGTCGACCACCGAGGCCTCGGCCGCGTTCTGCGGCGCGACGACCACCGTCGCCGCGCCGCGGTCGGCGGCGGCACGCACCGCGGGCAGCACACCGCGGACCGGGCGCACCGCGCCGTCCTGGCCGAGCTCGGCCAGGAACAGGGTGCTGTCCAGGCCCGCCGCCGGGATCGCGCCTGCGGCCGCGAGCACGCTGACCGCGATCGCCAGCTCCATGGTGTTGCCGGGCTTGGGCAGGCTGGCCGGGTACAGCGAGACGATGAGGTTCCGGGAGGGCCAGCGGATCTCGCTGTTGAGGGCGGCGGCGCGGACCCGGCGGCTGGTGCTCTCGGCCACCTGGTCGGGCAGCCCGATCACATGCAGGGCCGGGGGGCCGGCGTTCATGACGGCCTCGACCTCGACCTCCATTCCCTCCAGGCCGATCACCACGGCGGACAAGGTCTTGGCGATGCTCAACGGTGTTCCTCTCATCGGTCGGCTGACTGGGGGCGGTGCACGGGCGGCCGCGCGCTGCGCTCGGCCGGAAGGGGCCGCGCCCAGTGAGTGCTGGGCACCGGTTGGTGGGTCTCGGGCGGAGTGGTCACTCCTCGAGGGCCGGGTACCGGCCGGCGTCGAACCCGACGACGAACTCGGTCATCGGCGGGGTGAGGGCGCGCTCGTACAGCGGGTCGCTCCACACGTCCAGCCACCACAGCCGCACTCGCTTCTCGTCGACCCGCATCAGGTAGCCGGGCGGCAGGTGAGCGATCAGGTAGCGGCACAGCACGCAGTCGTCGGCGTCGTCGCGGCGGCCGCGGAACCCCAAGCTCCGCAGCGCACGGGTGATCTTTCGGGGCGTGGCGGGCAGGGCGTCGAGCCGCTGATCAACGGCCCGGATCACCGCCTCGTGCGGCGACTGGTCGTTCGGGGCGGACTGCCGTGACGGGACCGGGTGGGGCGGCGGAATCGGGCGGGTGAAAACAGGCATCAGGGGCTCCAAACGAAGGCGGCCCGGTGCCGCCAACAACGGGCGGTACCAGGCCGGAGGTCGAGGTGGTGTTCAGTACGGACCAGGTCCGCCGACGCTGCAGGGCGGGGCCGGGATCCGGCCGGAGATGAGGAGGCGTTCTGCTCGGTGCGCGCGGCCGGGTCAGGACACGCCGTCGTGCCGGGCGTCGCGCCGCAGCTGCCTGATCTCCGCCCTATAGACCTCGTCGAACTCCTCGGGGGTGACGGCCGGTCCCTCATCGGGGTTCGCGCCCACGTCCACCATCTGGCGCAACAGGATCAGCACCGGGTCGTCGGGAGCATCTTCGATGCCGCGCTCAACCGCTGCTTTGGCAATGACGCCCTCGCCGGCGCAGAGCGCGGCTTGCGCGGCCAGGCAGGCCGGTCCCGACACCAGGCTCGGGATCGCCCGCGCGAGCACCTGGCCCCAGAACTCCAGAAACTCGGCGGCGTGGTCGGAGCCGATGCTGATCATCGCCAGGTCCCGGTTGTAGGGCTCCTGGAGGAGGATCAGCAGCCGCGCGATCTCCAGGTGGTCGACCATCTCGAACATGACTCCGCCCCGGACCCGCTCGTAGACCGAATCGATCAGCTCCTCGCCCTGCTCGATCAGATACAGCCGCCAGGCGGCCGGGTTGAGGTTCCGCGTCCGATCGGTGAGGTGGTCGCTGACCTCTCTGATCGCGGCTTTCACACGGTCGGCTTCCTCCCCGGCCACTGGAGCAAGCCGGGCCTGGACGGTGTCGCGGCTGTCGGCGACGCTGAACCCGCGCAGTACCGCCTCGGCCGCCACGACGCTGGTCTGCGAGTTCAGCGGTGTCCCCTCCGGGGGGCAGCACTGTGAATCGAGGCAGGTGAAGGACCAGAATCGGTCGTCCTGAACGCGGATACCCTGGAGGACCTGTATGCCTGCCGCGCGCAGCTCGGTCTCCACGAGCGTGCCGAACGCGGTGACCGGCTCACTGTCGCCGTAACCGACCACAATCACCGTCGTGACCTGGTTCCGAGTCATGACCGAGGCGACCCGTCCGCCCGTCGCGGACGCCACGGCGTCCTTGACCCCGACGGGCTGGTCGGCCGGCGCCAGAGCGACGCGCATCGCCGGTCCGGGCGGGTCCTCGATCCCCACCACAACCAGGCTGTCGGTCGGGGTGAACCCGAGCATGAACGGGATCAGGGTCACGATCTCGGTCAGGGTGGTGACCATCGACGGGCCGGAGTTCTCACCGAAGGCAGATTCAGTGTGCGACATGGCGACCTCCAGAAACGTTGGGTTCAGGCATGCCGATGGCCCGGCCTTCAGGCCGGGCCATCGGAAGGGTGGCGGGCGGCGCCCGTCCGGGGGTTACTGCGCGTCGTGCGCCTGGGGTTCCGCCGTGCTCGGTGGCGGATCGAAGCCCGCCGTGCCCTGGACCACGTTGGCGATGGCGGCAGGGAGCACGGGGTGGTTGGTGACCGCGGCGGCGTTGGTGTGGGGGTCGACGTCGTCGCGCACACCGTCGTCGGCGGCCAGCGCCGTCGCCAGCTCGGTCGACTTGGGCCCGAGCTTGAACGCTCGGCGCAGCATCGTCTTGTGCGCCATGGACTCGAAGTCGGTCCGCCACACCCCGGTGACCTCGCCGCTGCGGCTGGATCGCGGCGCGTACTTGTCCCGGTAGTCCTGCATGTCGGCGTGGCTCATCGGGTCGGTCAGCACGTACCCGCCGCCCTTGATCAGCAGACGGGCGTAGTACGACACCGGCTCACCGCGCGGCCCGGCGTCGTGGGGGATGTGGTGTAGCCGGTCACCGTCCTGGTTGTACTCCAGCCTCCATTCGTCCTCGGAGTAGCGGGTGCGGGCGCTGGCACCGGCCACCAGCCCGGACCGGTAGGCCAGATCCAGGTACCCCTGGTAGCCGATGATCAGC
Organism: Spirillospora sp. CA-128828; assembly: GCF_050945415.1. NCBI lineage: Bacteria > Bacillati > Actinomycetota > Actinomycetes > Streptosporangiales > Thermomonosporaceae > Spirillospora > Spirillospora sp. CA-128828. The sequence continues at coordinate 7,819,307 of NZ_CP191986.1, read as the reverse complement.
TGGGCCCGGTAGCCGCCTTGGCCGTCGTTGGCGTACCGGTCCCAGAACGGCAACGGCCAGGCGTGCCCGAGCACCGCCGGCCGCAGGCCCAGTTGCGCGCAGGTCATCAGCGATCCCAGTACGCTCAAGGCGTCGCAGGAGGCCAGCTTGGGCTCCAGGCGCAGACACGTCAGCGCGTCGCGAACGAGCTGACGGGCCTCGTTACCGCGCGGCATCGCCAGCTGGAACTGCTCGTGCATGGACTTGATCTGTTCTTCCAGCGTCTTCGGCTTCGTTTTCTCCGCACTGACCCCACCGTCCCCGCTCCGGTCGGGGGACCGGCCGGTGGAAGTCTGCTCGGCACGGCGGGCCGAGACACGCTCACCGAGGTCATGCCCCATCAGTGATCAACTCCTTGGGCAGCTTGTTGAGGAATTTGCGGTGGTGGTTGGTCTGGCGAGCCGCGGCCGCGGCGTCGGGGAACCGTTCCTCCAGCACCTTCTGCTCATACGAGGTCTTGGATGCGTTGTCCCAGGTGGCGACCTCCTTGCCGCGGTAGGTCGCGATCTCGGCCTCGCCCATCAGGTGGGTGAAGTCGGTCTTGGCGCGCCGCTTGCGGGCCTTGGCGACGCTCTCGTCCAGGTGCGCGCGCCGGTAGTCGCGTAGCAGCCGCAGGCCCTGCTCACCGACCTCGACCTTGCGGCCCGTCCTCGCGCGCGGGAACATCCGGCAGACCAGGTCTTCAGCAGCCTTGCCGCCCTCCAGCGGCGGGGGAGTGCGGGCCTGCACCAACTCCCAGAACTCCTCCTCCATCGCCCGCAGGTCAGCGATCAGCGCCTCATCGCGCTCCACCCGCCGGATCAGCGGCGGAGCGCCTCCGACCTGCGCCGCGACCCACGCGTGCGAAAGACCGGTGACGTCCAGGTAGTGCTGGGTCTGGGCCTCGGCGCCGTCGGCGATCTGCCCGTCCTCCCACTCCCCGCGCCGCCAATGCTTGGTGTTCTTGATCTCCAGCAGGCCACCATCGCGCGTGAGCCGGTCCACCGACGCCAACTGCCAGTCCCGGTCGGTGTGCCGCATCAGGCCGCACCGGACGGCTTCGATACCGGTCTGGTGCGTGAAGTACTCGGCGATCGCCGGCTCGACAATCTGGCCCCAGAGCATGTCGTTGGTCTGCGGACGCTCAACCTTCGAGCCGGTCTTGGTGAGGTACACCTCCAGCCGGGTCGTCCAGGGATCCAACCCCGCGACGGCCAGGGCATCGGACCCGCCGATCCCGCTGCGGCGCGCCGCCAGCCACCGCGGCCGCGGCACCTCGCTGGGCAGTACCAGCACACCGGTCGGGGTGACCTGCTCACCCGGGCGCGCGTCCAGTTCATGGGCGGTCATCGGTCGGCCGTCCCTTCCGCCGGGTCGGCTTGGTCCTCTACCTCTGGACTCGTTGCGCCGTCGGACTCCTGGTGGATCCGCAGCCACCTCTCGGCGGCCTCCGGCTTTCCGTAGGCATGCAAGAACTCGGCCACGACCACGACCTCAGAGGCAGTCAGCACCGGCGCGAGGTGCCCCACCTGCATCTCAGCGGCGAACTCGTGGGCCAAGGCTCTGGCAGCGGACTCGCCGGAGTGACCGATGCCGCGGCCGACCCGCTCCTCCAGCCGCACGACGATCCAGCTGCCGGCCGAATCCACGGTGTCCTCGATGTCCGGGGAGTACGCCTGCGCAACGTCCTCCCACGCGGCGGCGTCGATACCGGTCGCCACCTCGAGCGCCTCGGCCAGACCGGCGGCTCGACTATGCCCGGACCACCAGGCAACTTCACGCTGCTCTCGGGCCCTGCAGAACACCAGAAGGTACTTGCCGGCCAGCTTGACGATCATGGTCCGGCCGGCCCGCAGCGTGTTGGGGGTCACCATCCACTCCTTCCTCCGACTTGCCGGGAAAGCGAGCCGGGCCGCCGGGCATCACTGCCCGGCGGCCCGGCTCGGCTACAAAATGTTCGACTCGCCTGCGGTCAGGCGGCTTCGGCGGCCGCGCCGCCGTCACCTTTCTCACCCGACACTTCGTCCGGCGCCTCGTCCGACACTTCGTCCGGCGCCTCGTCCGGCGCCTCGTCCGGCGCCTCGTCCGGCGCCTCGTCCGGCGCCTCGTCCGGCGCCTCGTCCGGCGCCTCGTCCGGCGCCTCGTCCGGGATCTCCACCGGGGTGTCGTCGGGACGCGAGTCGCCATCCCCCTCGCCGCCGTCCGGCTGGCTGGCGTGCTCGTTGGCCGCCGCCGCGACGGACTCGGCAGCGCCGTCAGCCGCCGAGTCCTGGCCGGTACCTGCCTCGACGGCCAGCAGCGCGCTGCCGTCCTCGGCAGCCGCGGGCGCGGTACTGTCCTCGACGGCCTCCTGGTCGGGGTCGGTGCCGGTGTAGCGGATCTTGAGGATGACGGCCTTCTCGATCGCCATCGGCTTGTGTCCGGCCTTGCCCTTCAGGAACCCCAGGTACGCTGACGCCTCGTCGCGAGTGCAGTACGGGTTGGCCCGGTCGGTTCGCCAGGTGCTGCGCCGGTCACCGTCACCGGCGATCTCGTACTCCATCGCGGCCACCAGCTCGGCCAGCACCAGCGTGTGCAGCCGCCCGGTCGTCGCCCGCTCGGCCTCCTCCTTCGCCTCGCTCATCGACTTGCCGGTGAACTCCCGGAAGAGCGACTCGCTGCGCCAGTTCCCCAGGCCCGTCCGCACCGGGCCGGGCATGACCAGCAGCTGACCGGCCAGGAACGCCATCGTCCCCGTAGGGGCGGTACGGCGCCGCAGCATCTGGGCCAGGAACGCCCGCCGCGCCTTGGCCGCGGTTAGCCACTCACGGTTCGCCCTAACCACCAGATCGCGAGGCGGTACGTACCTGGTCTCGGAGCCCTCGGTCCTGGCGGCACGGCCCGTACGGCTGCGGTGCCCGTACTGCTCGGGCGAGATGCAGTAGTACACCGCCCCGGGCGGCCCGTACGCGGCTACGAACACCCGGGCGCCCGGGCACTGGCGGTGGTTCTCTGCGGTCAGCTCCTGACCGTCCTTGTCCTGCAGATGCTCAACCCGCCACCCACCGGCGGGCAGGTTCTCGGTCACGGTCTCGCCCGCCTCGACGAGCTCGGCCCGCATCCGCATCCGCTGCCCGACTCGGGCATCGACGAACCCGTGTCCGTATTGCACCGGGTCGGTGCAGTACTCCACCGGCTCGGTCAGCGAGTAGGGGAAGTGCACGCCGCGCCCCGGGCACTCGCTGTGCAGCTCGGTGTCGTGGAAGTCCCCCTCCTCGTCGCTCCCACCGCCGGCCTCGCGCTCGTCGTGGACGCGGAGCTTGTCCAGCTCCACGGCACCGTCGGGCAGATCGTCGGTGATGGGGACGTCGGCGATGGCGAACGCGGCGAGCAGCCGCTCGTGCTTGGCCTCGTCGGCGCGTACCTGCCGGATGTTCTCGGCGACCGCCTCCATCGGCTCCCCGTACCGCCGCCCGCGCAGCAGCCGCTCGGTCGCCACCTCGTCACCCTCGAACTCCGCGAGGATCACCTGCTCGGGAATCGAAGGCTGGTAACCCTCGAACGCCTGGGTTGCCCTCTGGTAGCCGGAGTCGCTGAGCTTGCCGGCCTTGAGAGCTGCCCTGACGTCCTTGTCCTTCAGGCCAAGCCGCTGGCGGACTTCAGTGCGGGTGGCACCGGCCTTGAGCGCCAGCGTCAGTGCTAGCGTCTGCTGACGCTCGGTGTGGTTGTGCCGCATCTCCGAGTCGTTGGCGAGGTACTGCAGGAGGTGCTGGCTGGCCTCGTTCATGTCCCAGTGCACTAGGCACGGCACGTCGGGACGCCTGGTCTTGCGTGCCGCTTCCCAGCGCTGGCGTCCCTCGATAATCCAGTAGGAGTCGTCGGCTTCGGGGTTCGGTACGACGTCCAGCGCCTCTTCGACACCGCCCGCCGCGACCGAGGCGACAAGCTGCTGGGGTGGCTCGACGTCGGGACGCACGTGCTTGGGATGTGGTTCGAGGTCGTCCACCGAGATGACCTGGAAGGTCACCGGCGGCGTTCCTTCCTGAGGGGCTGGCTCCTTCGGAGAACCGCCAAGTGCGGCCTGGTTCTCCGACAATGAAGTACTGCTCGTGCTCATGCGCTGAGCGCCTCCAGAAAATCTGTGCGGGGGTGACGCCCCCGCTCCCTGTCCGTCGGGCAGCCGGCTCACCTCACCGTTCGTCGATCCGTCAACCCGGCGGCCGCCGGGTTGACGGATCGACGAACGGTGAGGTTGGGTGCGCCGCCGGACAGGGAGCAAGGAGGCGCTCACCTGGTTTAACGAATGGACGCTCAGCGCATTCCAGCGCGGTCTCATGGTCCTTGACGGCCTCGGCTGCGCGCAGCATCCGCTCGTACCGGGGCCAGCGTGCGGGAGTCCCACAGGTGGCGGACAAGCACAGAGACGCCCGTGACGGTGTAGCCGATGTGCCTGCGGGCGGCGGGTGGTAGCTGGTCGGCGGTCTCGTCGACGACCTCCAGCTCAGCGCCGGGGGAGTCCTCGGCGGCGGGGTCGTCGTCGAAGTCCTTGTCCAGGTCGACGCTCACGCGTTCTCCAAGCGGGGATACAGGGCTCGTACGGGCGGGGCCGTACAGCCCCCGTGCGAGGGCGTACGGGTCATGCGCCGACCGGCGTACGGGTGGTGAGGTGGTCACCCGTACGGGGGTGTGCGGCGAGGTCCTTGGAGGCCCGTACGGTCTTCTCGCACCAGCTCTTGCGGTAGCCCGTACGGGCCATGAGGGCGGGGTAGTCCGCCTCCCACGTACGGTCGTTCTCGGCGGCCGTACGGATCTCCTTGGCGAGGATCGGGATCCAGTACTCCTTCGGCTGCTTCTTGCCGCTGGGATCCGGCGGCTCTGGTTCGGGCGCCGTCCGCTCGGGCTCGCCGCAACCTGGCCGCCGCTTCCATTGCCACTTGCCTGTCGCTCCCCGGCACCCGAGGCGGGCGCCGGGTGCCGTACGGGCGGACGCGCGGCTCCGGTTGTACGGTCCTGGCTCGTACGCGGCAGCTCAGCACGGACCGTACGGGCGGGCGGTTCGAGCAGCGCGAGGCCGTACGGCACGGGCCGTATGGGCATCAGCCGTATGGCGCCGTACGAGTGCAGCGGCGGGACCGTACGCGGGGCCGTTCGGCGGCTCGTATGGGCGAGGTGCACGGGCTGTACGAGCGGGGCCGGGTGCGGCGGCTCGGTGTCGTCCGTACAGGGCACCGTACGGATGGTGGGGGCCGTACGGGGTTCGTCCGTACGGCCGTGCGGGAGGGGTTCCTGGTTGGGCCGTATGCCGAGGCGCCGGTCCGTTCGGCGCTGTCGGATCCGCTCGATCAGGCTCCGTGACGTCGGGACGTCCGCTCGGCGGCGCTCGCGGTGGCCGAGGCCGACCTGCAGACCGAATGGGCTGGTGAGCGACGGGCGGGCTTGTTGTACGGCGTGGTTCTGCGGCCGGTGCGCTCCGGCCAGTGAGCTGTGGGTGCCGCATGCCGAGGCTGCGGGCGCGACGGCGCGGGCCCACGATCGTCGTGCTCGGTGCTGACACGCTGTCCGGGATGCCCGCCGACGACGGCATTCGTGACCGTGCCAACGGTCTTCCTGCGGCGGCTCGGCTGAGTGATCGGATCGGACGGCGCCGGGTGCTGCCCGGCGTACCGCACGGACGGGCTAGCTCATGGCCGAGTGAGGCCGGGCATTACGAGCGGCTGGCGGTCCGGTTTGAGGAGAAGTGGGCTCACAGCCCGGCCTTCACCCCCTGGATGACGACCCGGATCCTGGAGCGGCTCGATCCGCGGCCTGGTGTGGGTCCGCCGCAGACGCCGCCCTTGTTCCAGGATCGGTGTCTGCGGCGACTCGTCCCTCTTCGTCTCTTACTCGTCGTCGGCCGCTGCGGCCTGTTCGCCGTATTCGTCACCCGGTTCGTCCAGCGACGGTTCGGTGCGGCTGTCCTGCCGGGCGGCGACCTTCCCCCAGTAGCCGAGCTTGGACTGGGCCTCGACGAGCATGTCGACCGCGTTCTTGGTGTCGCTGTCGGGCCATCCGCGCTGGTCCAGGAGCATGCCACCTCCCGGTGACTCCAGACGGTCGAGCTCATCGAGGTGTTTGGCCATCTGCTCGACGAGGTGGAGGATGTCGTGCTGGAGCCGGGATGCCTTCATCAGCGGGGTGTCGGCCGGCATTGAGGCGGGGCGGATCTGCGGGCCGCCGGTGGGGAATCCGTCGTAGCGAAGCCATCGGTCGGTCAGCGTGACCGCCGGCCCGTCCGGTACGGGCCGGACGTCACCGTCGGCTCCGACCTGGCCGTGGATGATTTGGCCGTCGGTGTCGACCAGGCGGGGGGGCCGGTCGGCACGGCCGTCCACGATGGCCTGTCGGAGTATCCGGAGCCCGCGTTCGTCCTGCAGCATCAGGGCTAGGATCTCCTGGGGGCCGCGGGTATCGGAGCCTCGGCTGCCCATCGGGTCGCGTTTGAGCGCGTCGTAGGCGGTCAGGTGGTACTGCGCGAGCGCCGACAGCTCCAGACGGTTCCCCCACGCGTCGGGGTTGTCTTGCTCGACCTCGGGCTGTTCCAGCTCGGCCAGGGCCCCCTGGAGCAGTTCGTCGGGGTCGCGGCCGGTGACCTGCCAGCGGCGCCCGGTGTAGGCGGGCAGGTGCGTGGCCCGCAGGTAGGCGGCGCGCATGGCGGTGGCCCTCTCCCGCACCGGGTCCCCCGGCCGCAGGGTGGCGGCGGCACTGCGGGTGGGCCGCAGCGCCAGTTCGGCGATGACGTCCATGCGGCGGGGCGCCGTGACCGACTTCTTGGCGGTGACGTCCATGATCCCTCGGTCGATCAGCTCACGCAGCTCGGGATTCAGCAGCGTCGCCAGCACGTGGGCGGCTTGGGCGTCGCGCTGGGTGGGCAGGCCGGCCTCTTCAGCCGCCTCGGGCGTCAGCAGCCCGGCCAGGTAGTCGTGCAGGGTGTCGTCCAGGACGCTGGCCGACCGCAGGACCTCCAGGACGGCCTCGGCCATCGCCTCCAGCTTGCCCGTCGGCGTCCACGGCCGGGGCGGGTCGACGTGCAGCATGCCCACGTAGGCTGCCACCGCCCGCCCGAAGTCGTAGGCCGCAGCCTCGGGCTGCGGAGTGAACCGCAGGAAGATCCGCGCCGGGGTGATCAGCGCGTTGCGCTGCCAGCGCAGCCTGCGCGCCGCGGCCACCCCGAGCGTGGACAGGTCCTTGGAGGAGACCTCGTCCACGAACCGGCGGTAGGAGTCGCGGTTGGCCGGCAGGTTGTAGTGCGTCGTGCGCGGGTCGACCAGGTTCAGCACGGCGTGGGCTCCGATGATCCGGCTGGACCCGTCGGCCGTGCCCAGCAGCGGCATCGCCGACTGCCCGTCACGGTGGCGCAGCTCGAAGTAGACCACCGTCACCGGCATCACGATGCCTCGTGCGGCCACCGAGTCCTTGAGCGGGTTCTTCACCAGAACGTAGTCCTGGGCCTGCTTGGCCTCATCCAGCACGTGCTGCACGCTCTGCGCCTCGATCCACAGCCCGGTGGCCGTGCCGGGCTGGGAGCGGGGTCCAGTCAGCGGGCCGAGGTGGCCAGGTACACCGCCCGCCGGATACACCCGCATGTCCATCGTCCGGTTGTTTGTGGGCAGCGGCACCAGACCGGGGGTGTACAGGTCGACGTCGATGACCTCGATCGTGCCGCCCGCGACATTGATCCTGGTCGGGTTGTTCAGCGCGGCCCTCAGCGCCGCCGGGTCGACGACGCTATGCGAAAGGGCCGAGGCGAACCCCTCCGGCAGCCCGAACTCCGAGGCCACCTTGTAAGCCCGGCCCACCGCCGCCATCTTCGGCAGCGCGGGAAGCGGCCCGTCGCCGAACCGGGACCAGACGGCCGTCTCACTGGACTCGGTTCCGCTGGACTCGATTTCGCCGGTCTCGTCGGCCGGGATGGGTTCGGTCGTGTTTTCCGCCGCGGTGACGCCCGCAGCGGGCTCCGCAGACTCGGTGGTCGCGGAGATGTCCGGTGTATCGTTACTGTTCATCGTGTCGCCTCCGGGCGATCACGAGCGGCGCCGGGCCGCTCACCCTCCCCTCAAGCGGTCGCCCGAAGGGAATGTGGTCAAGGCCCACGCGCCATGCACCACGCCGCGGCGCGTCCTGCCAAAGACAGGCGTGCGCCGTGACGAGCCGAGCGGTGAAACCGAACCGTGAGGACTCCGGTCACTGGGCCGTGGCCCGCTGCCGTGTGTCCGCCGCCAGCAATCGGCGTCGGTCGGTCGTGGTCTCGGCTGCGTCCCACCATTCCAGCACGCCGGAACCCGGAATCCGGGAGAAACCGATCGCCGTGACGACACCGACCCGAATACGTCCCATGTCCCGGCGGCTTTTCCCGATGCGGGGCCGGACCGGGCTATCGTGGTGAGCGGCTTCTTGGGGGTCACTCCCAGGGCATGCGAGCGCCGACGGCGCAGCCACGCGGCGGAACGGGCAACGTCCCCGACCGACCGTTTCGTACGGCCAGAGACCCGGGAACCCGCGACATCATCGACGATCAGCGTGGGCGTGACCCCCTCGCTCGTGACACCGCATCATGCGGGTTCAGGAGCGGCAGTGGACACCCACGAGTTCTGTACGACGACGGCCCCCGAGATCCTCTACCTGGCGCTCGAGCCGATCACCCCGCCGGACGGCACCGGCGCTTGCGCCACCCATAACCCTGGCCTGTTCGGCACGCCGTGGCAGCAGCAGCGCGCCTTCGACGGCGAAGCCCTCAACCCGAAGAGCGACTACCCGGCCGCCCGGGCCATGTGCACGGCCTGCCCACTGCTGGACGCGTGCCGCAGGTACGCCGACGACAGTCGCGAGGAGTACACCTTCCTCGCCGGCATGACCGCCGCCGAGCGGTCTACCCGGCGCATGAAGGAGACCGAGATCGCCAAGCGGCGTCGACAGGTCCAGGAGCTCTACCGAATCGGAGCGACCACCTCGGTCATCGCCGACCTCGTGGGACGCGACCCCAGCCTCATCCGAGGGGACCTGCGCGCCCTCGAGAAGCGGCCCGGAGTGCGTCGCCCGTCCGGCGCCGCGAGTCCGCCGTCGGCGCCGCCGTCGAGCAGCCGCTGCAGGCGCTGATCACCTGGGCCGACCGGGAGAAGGAACACCGCCACTCCCACGCTGCACTGCTGCGCGCGACCGCCGCCCGCGACGACCAGTCGATGTCGACCAGCGCCCCAGGCATACCAGGTCCAGTGAGTCCCATCGAATGTGCGGTCGCAATCCAAGCTCAACGGAGTCGCGGTCAGCCCGTGTCCCAGAGCTGAGCATCCTGATGGCGAGGGCGCCCCCGGGCCAGCCCTGGAAGCCGATGCCAGCCCACCATCTCAATCACATTGATGACGTCGGGTGGGAGGTTGTCCAGCAAGAGCGTCTCGTCCGCTGATAGCTCGGTCGCGTGGTGAGCGAGGAGGCTCAGGCCGCCGAGGTCGATGAAGCCGAGCCCGGAGAAGTCGAGGTGGATGCGCCGCGATTGTTCGATCACCAGCGAGAGCTTCTCGGCGAACACCGCGTGCCTGGCGGCGTCCAGCTCACCTTCGACCCGCAGCCCGTGCGGCTCGAAGGTGCGGACGATCCGGAGGATTCCATCGTCGAACTCTGGGTTCGCTTCCACCAGGACCCCAGGAGCGTCCTGCAGGGTGAGGAGGTCCTCGGGCGGGCAGGCATTCCTGTCCACCTGGCAGACCGCCATCGCCGTGGCGCTAGGCGTCACAGTTTCGCTGATTCGGCGCTGGCAGTCACGCAGTTTGGTCATGCCACGCGGGCCGGGTTCGTTGAGTACCCAGCTGAAATCCGTAGTGAGGCGCACGGCGCGGAACCCCTGGTCGAACGCCTCGCTGACCTCCCGCTCCAGTGTCTTGAGCATCCGGTCCGGATCAAACCGGCCCCAGCCGTTGAGACAGGCGCGCGCGTGGGAGATCACTCGCAGTTGCCCCGTGCCGGTGTGGGCCCTCAGATCGATCCCGGGCCTTGGCCGCACACCAGGCAGCCGTTCAGGCGCGGCATCGGTGACGTAGACGACCTTGTCGTCGGTCGCGAGCCCGTCGTACACAAAGTCCCCGACGACGTGTGCTCGCTCTTCCTCACCCGAGAACACCAGCCAGGCGTGGTCGCCCGGTCGTAGCGCGCTCACCGGCCGACGGATCGGGCTCCCGGGCGTGCCTTCCTGGTCCGGGGTCGCAGCACTGGACTGGTTTATTTCAGCCTGGTTCGAGATGGGCGATGCGGGAGCTGGCCGGCAGCGGGACCGGCTAGCCATGGTCGGTTTGCGGGTGGTGGCGGCCTGCCGGGGTTTTGTGGAGAGCCGGCCGGTGAGCTGGGCAAGCCCGGCCTCCACGTCGTACGGCTCGGTGGCTCGCTCGGCGTGCGCAATGATCTGCTGATACAACTCGGACATGCTGATAGGCCGCGAGCTGCCGGTCTCAGGGTCGTTGCTGCCGTTCATGATGACGTCCCCTTCCTCCCGCAGGCTTGTTCTGAATCCTCGATGAACGGCACTGACGGACCCACCCGCACGACCAGTTCGTCGCGCGCCTTCTTCAGGTGGCCGCGCACCGTACTCTGAGTGATGCCAAGCCACGCGGCCACCTCTTCGGAGGACCATGATTCACCCCAGCACAGGAACGCGACGCGGGCCCGGTCAGCCGGCATCTTGGCGATGACCTGCCAGCACTGCTGAAGCGCTGCCGCGCAGAGCACTCCTTCCCCCAAGTCGCCTGGCGCAGCTTCGTCATCGGGGCAGTCCTCGATCGGGATGATGCGGCGTTCCTTACGCCAGGTGTCGATGCATTTGTATTTCAGTACCCGGTAGAGCCACCGCCGGCGCCCCTCAGGAGTACGACCCTCAAGAGTCGACTCCCAATGCCTGGCCGCAGCCTCGAACACCTGCTGGATGAGATCCTCAGCTTCGGTGCGGTTTCCCTGGGTGAGGCGGGCGCATGCGAAAGCGAACAGATCACTGGCCTCGGCGCGAAACAGGTCACTCACGGCGGCCACGGCGCGCGTAGACAGCGGCCCGCCAGTCATGTCGGCCTGCCGGCCGGCGCCTCACCAGAGTGAGGGCATAGAGGTCGCGAGGGCCAGATCCACAAGCTCCGGCTACCGCCCGTCTCCTGGTACATGACCAATGTTCCGGGCGGTGCGCAGCTGAGCACCTCGCTAACCGTCCATCGGCGCCGCCGCTCTATTGCCAGGTGGACTGTACCGAGGGTGACCACAGCACCCAGGACCATCAGCCCCACCTGCCAGGAGATGGCGAAGGTCGCGTTCGACAGGACTGCGATGAGTGCCTCAGGCCAGAGCTCGCGCAGGTTCCCTGATGTCCTCACACCTCATCGTCGTCTGGCGCCGGTGGAGTGTTTGCGTCGCAGCGCATCCGCTTCCCCAACCTCACCTGAATCAAAATCGACCACAACGTAACAATCGCAACTTCTCGCAGCGCACACACCAGGCGTTACACGACGTGAGCAGGCAGCGGGCCCCGTTGTAGGCCCGCCCTCTCGCTAGGGCGCTGGCCGGATACGGCCACCCAATGGCCACGACCAAGCTGTGGCCTTACGAAGACCAGCACCACGTCGAGCCACGGCGGTGTCACCAAGGTCGGCCAGATGGCCCAGAGGGCCGGCGTTGAACGCCTTTGTCCTCAATCACTTGGCCCCGGGACGAACTGGACGGTCCGTACGGTGCGTGGGCTGTACGGGCCGGGGGTATCAGGTGTAGGGACGGGAGGGGTCCGATGAGCGCGGCGAGTTCGCGTGCGTCGTGTACGACCTTCTCGCACCAGCTTCTGCTGTAGCGCGTACGGTCCATGAGGAAACGGTAATCCGGCTCCCATATACGGTTGTCGGCTACGGCCGTACGGATCTCATCGGCCAGGACCTGGATCCAGTACGACCGGTTCCGGCGTTGGCCGGTTGTGAGGAGCGCGGGCTTGTCGGCGGTGGCGTACGTCGGCGATGTCGTGTCACCGGTCACGAATCGTGCCTGGTCGCGCGGTGGTTGTACGGGCGTACGAGGTGGGTGCGCGGGCGTACTGTCCGCATCCGCCGTACGCCGCGCAGCACGGCTGCCCGGTGAAGATGGCTGTAGGGCCTGTACGGAAAGGACCCGTATGTTGGACCCCTGGCGTGTCCAAGCCCCCTGTCGGTTCCTCGTCCGGACGGACGTCGTAAGAGGAGTCAACGGTGTGTACGGGCTCGTGCGGCCGTTGTGAGGCCCGTACGGGCTCAGCGAGCTCTGGAGGCTGTAGCCGGATGGTACGGCCGTACGGGTTGGGCCTCTGGAGCCCGAGGTCGGCGACGCCTGCCCGATACTCTTGGGGGACGTGTGAGCGTGCGCGTTGCCGGGCGTCTCCGGGCGGCCGAGGCGTCGTGCAGACGCGGAAGCTTGGCCACGAGGGGCTGGGTGCAGAATGCGGAGGCTGCGGCCGGGGCCCCGCAACCGTAGGGGTACCAGCCCTGGCGGGGCCGTGGCGCCGAGACAGATCCGCGGCCGCGATTCGGTGCCTGGTGGCGCCGGCGACCAGTACGGGTGGTGCCGCCGGTGGGCGAAGCCGCGGGCTTGGGTGAGGACGGCGGTCTCGCTGTCCAGCCGCTTCTGCAGGTCAGAGTTGTGGGCGAGGTCGGTATGCCGCAGCGCCTGCAGCAGTGCCCGCTGCAGCCGTGCTTCGGCGCGCCGGAGGGCCTGCCGGCGGCGCCAGCGCTTTGACTGAGCTGCCTGGAATCGTGCGGTCGCGACTGCGATCCGGGTGATGCGAGGCGCGGTCGCGATATCGATCTCGGTTTCGTTGCAGCCGTCGAGGAGACCGAGTCGGATCAGGATCCTGCGAGCAGCGTTGGGCCTGGCGCGGGCTTCGCTGGTGCGGCGGAACCGGCGGATGCGCCGTTCGATGGCCAGCCCGCGTTCCCACAGGAGCGCGGCGAGCGCGGCCATCGCCAGCCGGAACAAGCCCGCGGCGGAGCTGTCGGCGTCCAAGGCGGAGAACGTACCCGAAAGCGCGGCGACGGCCCAGACGATGAGCCCGTCGGTTCCCGCGGCGCCGGTTGTATGCAGAGCTCTGCGGGCCCGCAGAGCACAGATGATGGTCGTCAGTTCCAGAACGCCGCCGAAAGCGATAACGAACGGCAAGGTGAAATCAAGCTTGTCGAGTTGGAACCGGGCCATCCCCTGCGCGCAGATGAGCGAGACGACCGTCGCGGCCAGGAACGTCAGCCGGTCCTCAAGGCGATGGGTGGCGAAAGAATGACCACCGGTTGTCGGTGCGGTTTTTCTGCGTCGCTCATACCGACGTCCCCACCCGAATCCTGCCACCGGCATTGCAAGCAAGATCAGCCCGGTGCCGACAATCCAGACCCAAGCCGGAAGACCGCTCGCCTTATCCATGACGATGCCGGTCACTTCCGCCCCTGCCACAGTGAGGTCGATTGGCGGGGGTGGCGCTGAGTCAGGCACTGGCGGCGGCAACGGCATAGTAGTTGCTCCTGCGAAACCGCCCCGAACCTTACGATGTTAAGGCAGGCGGTGTGGACACGGTTTCCCACTGGACCCTGGCCGCGAGGTCTCGTGTGAGCGAACGGTTGCCTTGGGCGGCCCTTGCGGGGAGTCGAGATGGCTATGGCGAGCATTGGGGGTCTCCTCCATCTGGTCATGCGGATCGGGGTTGCGCCCGGTGGGCGGCGATGAGTGCTTCTCGCTCGGCTGGGTCGCGGACCTGGAGAAGGCGGCGTGCCAAAGTGGCGTGACGGCGAGCGGCGGCGGGATCGGGCCGGTTTCGCGGAGGCGGTGGGTTCGGCTGCCTGAAGCCGGGCTCCTTGGCCGGGGGATCGAACAGTTCGATGCGTGACGAGCCCGGAGTGGGACACACAACTGGCTGCACGTGGTGCTCTTGGCGGTTGCCCGGGGGCAGGGATTGCGCTGTGATCCACGCGCATGCCTTGCACAGTGCGTCCCGATCGAGTTGGTGGCCGTCCTCGCACCGGACGTCCGGGCACCGCAGGCCTCGGCGGCCGATGCGGATCGCGACCGCGACCGGGTCGCGGATCGGCTCGCCCGCGGCCGCGCGGGCCCGCCAGTACTCCCAGTTGCGGGTGACTCGACAGGAGAGTTCGCCAAGGCTGCGGTGCTGCAGTTCCTCGACCAGCGCCGCCAGGACGCGCCGTGATCCGTGCTCGGGGATGGTGCAGGTCAGCTCCGCCGGCAGGATGCGGTAGACCTTCGCGGCGTCGAGCGCCATCTGCCGGGGTGGCCGACGTCGTTCGTGGCGCCTGGAATGCTTGGCGGCCGTGCTGCGGGCGCGCCTCTGGTTGCTGTAGGCGCCTACGGCGGGAAGCGGCGGTGACTCTGTGGAGGAAGCCTCGGTGGTGGGTGCCTGTGGTGGAGTGCCGGAATCTGCCGGGGCTGTGTCCCGGCACTTGAGGGGGGTGAGTGCCGCTTTCTGCGAGGGGCTGTCGCTGGTGCTGATCCGGCGCCGGCCGTGCACAGCGAACGCCGCGGCGGCTGCGGCGGCCTGGTCTGGGGTCAGCGACGCCTGCAAGGACAGCCAACCGCCCTCGCGTTGAGTGATTTCGACGAGACCTGCGGCCTCCAGTTCGGCGAGCCGCCGCCGCCCAGTACAACCCGACACTCCGAACCGTGCAGCCAGCCGTCCGACCGTTGCGTCGACCGTGCTCGACCGGTTACCCCGGGCTGCCTTATCGAGGACGGACGCATAGAGGCGCCACGCTTCGGCTGAAACCATTCCGGGCGGGCGACGGCGCCCGGCCCACACCACATCTAGCGTCCATGCGGGCACCGCAGCGAAACGCTCGCCCGTATCTGCCGGTCGGCGCCGGACCATGTGCAGGACGCTGCGTTTACATCCGCGCGGAGCGGAACGCGCAAGAAAGGCGCCTTCCGGTGCCCTGGCGAGCAATTGGCGGCGGGCATCGTCCAGGGTCGTGGTCGATACTCCGGCACGTTCTGCCAGGAATGCTCGGCGCGCGATTGCGGGGGCTCGTCCGCCCTTGATCTGGCGGGGCATGAGCGTCTCGTACATCGCCCAGGCCCATACCGCCAGCCCGTTGTGGGCGTTTGAGTACAGCAGTGAGCGAGGGAGTTGTACGACGCCGCCGGGCGGCCGCCCGAGAGTCCGGGCGGGTGTCAATCAGACCACTCCCACCACGCGCACGCCGGGCCGGCCGACGGATCGTCGTCCGGTGGGCTGCTCGGTCTCGATGGCTCCGGCAGGTGGTCGGTCGGAGACAACACCGGGTCGACGGGTGCGCCGCTTCCAAGGGGCGGAGCCTCGACGGGCAGGGGCTGAGGATGGCGTGTTTCGTCACCTGTGGGTGGGTTTCCCAGTACCCGCTCAGTACCCAGATGGTCGCCATCAGCCGCATTCGGCGGCTCTTGGCCGCACACGTCGCACCTGGGACCCGGTTGGTGTCCGGGCAGCTCAGCAGGCGTTTCTGCTGGTAGTTCGGTGGTGCCCCCTGCAGGATTCGAACCTGCGCGCACGGCTCCGGAGGCCGTTGCTCTATCCCCTGAGCTAAGGGGGCGTGACGCGGTAGAAGGCTACCAGGGTTGGCGGGGTGACGCGCACGTGGGAGTTCGCCGTGCGTTCTGAGGGTGGAGTGGGCTAACTTCGAGGCCGTGACCGAGCCACTGGGACGCGTGCTGGTCGTCGATGATGACGAGGTGATCCGCCAGCTCATCGCCGTGAACCTGCAACTGGAGGGGTTCGAGGTGTCGACGGCGGTGGACGGTCAGGACTGCCTGGAGAAGGTGGCCGAGGCGAGGCCCGATGTGATCACGCTGGACGTGATGATGCCGCGGCTGGACGGGTGGGTCACGGCGGTCAGGCTGCGGGAGGATCCCGGGACCGCGCACATCAGGGTCGTGATGATCACGGCGCGGGCGCAGGAGCATGATGTGCGGCGGGGGCATGAGATCGGCGTCGATGCGTACGTGACGAAGCCGTTCGACCCGAACCAGCTGATCCAGACGGTGCGGAAGCTCGCCGCGGTGTCCAGATAGTGGTCGGCTAGTCTCACCAGGGTGACTCCAGCCGGTGTGAGCGATGCTCTTGTGCGTGCGGTGCGGGATGCCGTGGCGCACGGGGAGATCGATGTCGCCGTGCCGGAGGAGGTCGTTGTCTTCGGGCGCGGTGGCGGGGTTTTCGAGAGTCCGGTGGCGCTTCGGCTCGGGGTCGATCCGCGGGTGATCGCGCGGCGGGTCGGGGGCGTGGTCACCGGGCCCGGGTTCGTCAGGGTCTTGCTGGCGGCGGGGGAGCTGGTGGACGGGATCCGGCGTGATCCTGGTTACGGGGTCGCCCGGGTGCCGCGGGGAAGCTGGCGTGAGTGGCCGCGGACGTTCGAGAATCCGGGGTTCTCGGTGCGTTATGCCTACGCGCGGGCCTGCTGGGTGGGGCGTTGGGCGGAAGAGCTCGCGGTAAGGGCGGGGCCGTTGGAGGCCGAGCCATTGGAGCTTGAGCTCGTGGGAGCGCTGGGGGACGTGCCGGGGCGGGCGAAGCAGGCGGAGCGGGAACGGGATGCCGGGCCGCTGATGTTCTGCTTGGAGAAGGTTGCCGGGGCGTACCACGAGGTGCATGAGCTGTGTCCCGCGCTGCCCAAGGGGGATGCGGAGCCCGGGGCGGTGCATGCGGGACGGGTCGGCTTGGCGGAGGCCGTCAAGGTCGTCCTCGGCAACGGGCTGAACATGATCGGTGAGACCCCTAGAGAGCGGATATGAGTCGAGTACATCCTGCCGGGCCGCGGCACGCCGATGTTCTGCCGGAGGACCATCCGGCAGGGCCGGCGGACGACCTGAACGCGCTGGAGCCCGCCGTGTGGCCGCGGAGCGCCAAGCGGGAGGACGGTGTGCTCACCGTCGGCGGCGTCGACGTCAGGGACCTGGCGAAGGAGTACGGGACGCCTCTGTACGTCTATGACGAGGAGGACGTCCGGAGCCGGGCCAGGGAGTATGCGGCCGCGTTCCATGACGGGGACGTCCACTACGCGGGCAAGGCGTTTCTCTGTACGGCCGTCGCGCGGTGGCTGAACGAGGAGGGGCTCGGCCTGGACGTGTGCAGTGGGGGTGAGCTTGCCGTGGCTTTGGCCGCGGGCTTCCCCACGGAGCGCATCACTCTGCACGGGAGTAACAAGGCGTCCTGGGAGCTGGAGAAGGCCCTGGAGGTCGGCGTCGGACGGATCGTGCTCGATTCGTTCGAGGAGATCGCCCGGCTGGGGTATCTCGCGCAGGAGATGGGGGCGAGGCCCAAGGTGATGGTGCGTGTCACCACCGGGGTCGAGGCGCACACCCATGAGTTCATCGCGACCGCTCACGACGACCAGAAGTTCGGGTTCTCCAGGAGTTCCGGGGCCGCGCTGGAGGCCGTCCGGCGGGTCCTGGCGCTGAAGCAGCTGGAGCTGGTCGGGCTCCACAGCCACATCGGGTCGCAGATCTTCGAGGTGGACGGGTTCGAGGTGGCCGCGCACCGGCTGGCCGAGCTGCTGGTGGCGATCCGGAACGAGCACGGCGTCCAGCTGCCCGAGCTGGATCTGGGCGGCGGCTACGGCATCGCCTACGTGCCGGGCGAGGAGCCGCACGACCCGAAGTCGATCGCGGACGGGCTGCGGGACATCGTGGCCCGCGAGTGCAGGGCGTACGACCTGGCGATGCCCCGGCTGACCGTGGAGCCGGGACGGGCGGTCATCGGCCCGGGCGGCGTCACCCTGTACGAGGTCGGGACGGTGAAGGACGTCGAGGGCCTGCGCACCTACGTCTCGGTGGACGGCGGCATGAGCGACAACCTCCGCACCGCCCTCTACGGCGCCGAGTACACCGGCGCGCTGGCGAGCCGGTCGTCCGACGCATCACCCATGCTCAGTAGGCTTGTCGGCAAGCACTGCGAAAGCGGCGACATTGTGGTGCGGGACCTGTGGTTCCCCGCAGATCTTGCGGCGGGGGACCTGGTGGCGGTCGCGGCGACCGGTGCGTACTGCCGGTCGATGGCCAGCAACTACAACCATGTCCCGAAGCCCGCCGTGGTGGCGGTGAGGGACGGCAGGTCGCGGGTGATCGTGCGCAGGGAGAGCGCCGAGGACCTGCTGCGGCTCGATGCGGAGGTCGAAGCGTGAAACCCGGACTGCGCGTGGCGCTGCTCGGTTGCGGTGTGGTCGGCACGGAGGTGGTGCGGCTGCTGAACGAGCAGGCGGACGATCTGGCCGCGCGCGTGGGGGCCCCGCTGGAACTGGCCGGGATCGCCGTGCGAAGGCCGGACAGGGTGCGTGCGGGCGTCGACCCGCGGCTGCTGACCACGGACGCGCAGACCCTGGTGACCAGGGACGACGTCGACATCGTCATCGAGGTGATCGGCGGCATCGAGCCGGCCAGGACGCTGATGCTGGAGGCGATGAAGGCCGGCAAGTCCGTCATCACCGCGAACAAGGCGCTGCTGGCCGAGGACGGCGCCACGCTGTTCGCGGCGGCGCGGGAGTACGGCGCCGACCTGTACTACGAGGCGTCCGTGGCGGGGGCGATCCCGCTGCTGCGGCCGCTGAGGGAGTCGCTGGTCGGCGACCATGTGCACCGGGTGCTCGGCATCGTGAACGGCACCACGAACTACATCCTCGACCAGATGGACACGCACGGCGCCGGTTTCAACGACGCCCTGGAAGAGGCCCAGGCGCTCGGGTACGCGGAGGCCGACCCGACGGCCGACGTGGAGGGGTTCGACGCTGCGGCCAAGGCGGCGATCCTCGCGCAGCTCGCGTTCCACACGCCGGTGACGGCGGCCGACGTCCACCGTGAGGGCATCACCGAGGTGAGCGCCGCCGATGTGGCGGGCGCCCAGGGGATGGACTGCGTCGTCAAGCTTCTGGCCATCTGCGAACGCGTTCCCTCCGAGGACGGACGGAACGGCCGCGGCGTATCGGTTCGCGTCTATCCGGCGATGATTCCCAGGACGCACCCACTGGCGAGCGTCCGTGAGGCGTACAACGCGGTCTTCGTAGAGGCGGAGTCGGCGGGTTCGCTGATGTTCTATGGCGCGGGCGCCGGTGGCGCTCCGACGGCGTCCGCCATTCTCGGCGACCTGGTCGCGGTGGCCCGCAACGTGGCCGGCGGTACGCCCGGCCCTGTGGAAGTGACGTACGCGAAGCTTCCAGTGCTTCCGATGGGCGAGACCGTCACGCGCTACTACATTCAGGTGGACGTAACCGACGAGGCCGGTGTCCTTGCCACGGTCGCCGAAGAATTCGCCAGGCACGGGGTGTCGATCCAGGCCGTCCGCCAGGTCGGGCTGGGGGAAGAGGCGCAGCTGGTCGTCGTGACGCACCGGGCGCCGGACGCCGCTCTGTCGGCGACGGTGGAGGGCCTGCGCGGGCTCGACAGCGTCCGCGAAGTGGCGAGCGTCATGCGTGTCGAGGGCGACGAGTGAGGCTCCTCCAGCCCCGGTAGACTCCGGACAACATCCCAGGTCATTCAGGGAGACCGACGTGAACGCGAACGCCCGGGCGTGGCGTGGCCTTATCGAGGAATACCGGGACCGGCTTCCGGTGACGGACGCGACCCCGGTCGTCACGCTGCTGGAGGGCGGCACCCCGCTGGTGCCCGCCGGCAGGCTGTCCCAGCTGACCGGTTGCGAGGTGTTCCTCAAGGTCGAGGGCGCCAACCCGACCGGTTCGTTCAAGGACCGCGGCATGACGATGGCGATCAGCAAGGCGGCCGAGGAGGGCGCCAAAGCCGTCATCTGCGCCTCCACCGGCAACACCTCGGCGTCCGCCGCCGCCTATGCCGTCCGGGCCGGGATGACCTGCGCGGTCCTCGTCCCCAACGGCAAGATCGCGATGGGGAAGCTGGCGCAGGCGCTGGTGCACGGCGCCCGGCTCCTCCAGGTCGACGGGAACTTCGACGACTGCCTCGAACTGGCGAGGAAACTGTCCGTCGACTACCCGGTGGCCCTGGTCAACTCGGTGAACAAGTACCGGCTGCAGGGCCAGAAGACGGCGGCGTTCGAGATCGTGGACGCGCTGGGCGACGCTCCCGACGTCCATTGCCTGCCCGTCGGCAACGCCGGGAACATCTCCGCCTACTGGATGGGCTACAAGGAGTACGCCGCGGACGAGGTCGCGACGCGCACGCCCCGCATGCTGGGTTTCCAGGCGAGCGGCGCCGCGCCGTTCGTCAAGGGCGAGCCCGTCCTGAAGCCGCAGACCATCGCCACCGCGATCCGGATCGGCAACCCCGCGTCCTGGGATCTCGCGATCGCCGCGAGGGACGAGTCCGGCGGCGCCATCGACTCGGTCACCGACCGGCAGATCCTCGCCGCCTACAGGCTTCTCGCCAGGGAAGAGGGCGTCTTCGTGGAGCCCGCGTCCGCGGCGAGCGTCGCGGGCCTGCTGCAGGCGAGCGAGCAGGGCGTGGTCGCGTCCGGCTCCAAGGTCGTCTGCACGGTGACGGGCAACGGGCTCAAGGACCCCGACTGGGCCATCTCCGGCGCGCCCGCGCCCACCACGATCAAGGTGGACGCGCACTCCGCCGCGTCCGAGCTCGGCCTGACCTGAGCGTGGGCTGGACCGAAGGCCCGGTGCTGGTGCGGACCCCCGCGACCAGCGCCAACCTGGGCCCTGGATTCGACTCGCTCGGCCTCGCGCTGACGCTGTACGACGACGTCGAGGTGGAGGTGACCGGCGCCGGGCTGTCCATCGAGGTGGACGGCGAGGGCACCGAGGTCGCGGACCGCGGCGAGCGGCACCTGATCGTGAAGGTGCTCCGGCGGACCTTCGACGTCCTCGATGACCTGGCCGGATCCGGTCCCGCCCGGCCGGACGGGATCCGGCTGCGGTGCCGCAACCGGATCCCGCACAGCCGCGGCCTCGGCTCCTCGTCCGCCGCGATCGTCGCCGCGATCGTCGCGGCCCGCGCGCTGCACCCCGGCGGCGGGCTCCTCGACGACGCGGCCGCGCTCCGCCTCGCGACCGAGATCGAAGGCCATCCCGACAACGTGGCGCCGTGCCTCGCGGGCGGCCTGACCGTCGCCTGGACGACCCCACAAGGCCCCCGGTCGGTACGCCTGGAGTCGCGGATCACGCAGGTCGTGGCCCTCGTCCCCGAGCAGCGGCTCGCGACCGAGCGCGCCCGCGGGCTGCTGCCCGGCACGGTCCCGCACGGGGACGCCGCCGCCAACGCCGGCCGCGCCGCGCTGC
Source organism: Spirillospora sp. CA-128828 (assembly GCF_050945415.1). Taxonomy (NCBI): domain Bacteria; kingdom Bacillati; phylum Actinomycetota; class Actinomycetes; order Streptosporangiales; family Thermomonosporaceae; genus Spirillospora; species Spirillospora sp. CA-128828. The sequence continues at coordinate 7,798,074 of NZ_CP191986.1, read as the reverse complement.
TCGTCGCCGCGCTCACCGGCGGGCTGGACGCCGGCGTCCTGTTGGACGCGACCGAGGACCGGCTCCACCAGGACTACCGGGCGCCCGCCATGCCCGAGTCCGCGGCGCTGGTCGGGCGGCTGCGGGACGCGGGCGTGCCGGCGGTGATTTCCGGCGCGGGACCCACTGTCCTGGCCTTCACAACCGCATCACAAGTTGATTCGATAGGCCCTGAAGTGGGTAATGGGTGGCACGAACACCCGTTGGACGTCGCGACCCGCGGCGCATACGTCATGACCGGAGAATCCGAGGTCCGGGCCTGACGGCGCGCCGGGGGGCGGGGCCGTCGCGCCGTTCCGGCCGGTGCAGACCCCGGTTCGATCCCGTCAGGTAACGATCCGCTAGGTAAAATGCGAAGACATCGACCTCTGGGGAATAGCAGTGTGCCCTGGTGATGTTAGGCTGAATGCCGCACCAGATGCCCCGTTCGGGGCAGCGTGCTCGTCAGCCGCGCGTCGCCTGTTCGACCCTCCGGTCGTGTCGGTCCCGCGTACCAGGCTCCCCGACACCGTGACATCCCGTTGTCAGGCATTCCAGCGAAACAACTTCGGACGTGGCGGTACCGGGGACACGCACGAGCGGAACGTCCCGTCCACCATCTGGCTGTGCCCAGAACACGCAGATCCCGGTTCCATCGTGATCAGCGGAGCCCGTCCCGGCGCCCCCGCCGGGCCGCACCACCGGGTCGACTGGCCGAACGCCGGCCAACGCCCGCTCCCTGGGAAGGACCCTTAGTGAGCGAATCCAGCGAACTCCTTACGGACGCAACCAGCACGGGACCCGCCGACGCCGCTCCGGCCGGCGCGGAGCCCGCCACCCCCCGGCGCCGCCGCTCGGGCACCGGCCTGTCGGCCATGGTGCTGCCCGAGCTCAAGGCGCTCGCGTCCAGCCTCGGCATCACCGGCACGACCGGGATGCGCAAGAGCCAGCTCATCGCCGCCATCCAGGAGAAGCAGGGCGGCCAGGAGCAGGGCTCCGCGGGGGGCGAGCAGGGAGCCGCTGCCTCGGCGAAGGCCGAGCGTCCGCGGCGCAGCCGCGCCGCGGCCAAGCGCGAGGTGTCCGACGACCAGGTCACCATCGCCGACGCCGCCCCGGTGGCCGAGCAGAGCCCGTCCGACGGGCAGACCGGCTCGGCCGAGAAGGGCGAGAAGTCCGAGAAGCAGGCCGACCAGGGCGAGCGGCCGGAGAAGGCCGAGCGGCAGGGCGGCCGGCAGCGGGGCGACAGGCAGGACCGCGGGGGTGCCGAGGGGCGCGGCGAGCGGCAGGGCCGGGAGCAGAACACCGAGGAAGGCGAGTCCCAGGGCGGACGCGACGGCAACCGCGACGGGCGCGAGGGCCGTGAGGGCCGCGAGGGCGGCGGCCGCCAGCGGCAGCGCGGTGGCCGGGAACGCGGCGAAGGCCGGGACCGCGGCGACCGCGGCGACCGTGGGGACCGCGGCGACCGCGGAGACCGTGGGGACCGGGGCGACCAGGGCGGTGGCGGCCGGCAGCGCGGCCAGAGCCAGGGCGGCGGCCAGCACGACGATGACGACGGCAGCGGCCGGGGCCGGCGCGGGCGCCGGTTCCGGGAGCGCAACCGGGGCCGTGGCCGCGAGCGCTACGAGGAGCCGGTGATCACCGAGGACGACGTCCTGATCCCGGTCGCGGGCATCCTCGACATCCTCGACAACTACGCCTTCGTCCGGACGACCGGCTACCTGCCCGGTCCGAACGACGTGTACGTGTCGCTCGCGCAGGTCCGCAAGAACGGGCTGCGCAAGGGCGACGTCATCACCGGCGCGGTCCGGCAGGCGCGCGAGGGCGAGCGGCGCGAGAAGTTCAACGCGCTGGTCCGCCTCGACACCGTCAACGGGATGGAGCCCGACCAGGCCAAGGGCCGCGTCGACTTCACCAAGCTGACCCCGCTGTACCCGCAGGAGCGGCTGCGCCTGGAGTCCGACCCGGGCATCCTGACGACCCGGATCATCGACCTGGTGTCGCCGATCGGCAAGGGCCAGCGCGGCCTGATCGTGTCGCCGCCGAAGGCCGGCAAGACGATGGTGCTCCAGGCGATCGCCAACGCGATCACCAAGAACAACCCGGAGTGCCACCTGATGGTCGTCCTGGTGGACGAGCGTCCGGAGGAAGTCACCGACATGCAGCGGACGGTGAAGGGCGAGGTCATCCACTCGACCTTCGACCGTCCCGCCGAGGACCACACCACGGTCGCGGAGCTGGCGATCGAACGTGCCAAGCGGCTCGTCGAGCTCGGCCACGATGTCGTTGTGCTGCTCGACTCGATCACCCGCCTGGGCCGCGCCTACAACCTGGCGGCGCCCGCGTCCGGCCGCATCCTGTCCGGTGGTGTCGACTCGACCGCGCTGTACCCGCCGAAGCGGTTCTTCGGCGCCGCCCGCAACATCGAGAACGGCGGCTCGCTGACCATCCTCGCCACCGCGCTGGTGGAGACCGGGTCCCGCATGGACGAGGTCATCTTCGAGGAGTTCAAGGGCACCGGCAACATGGAGCTGAAGCTCAACCGGAGCCTGGCCGACAAGCGGATCTTCCCGGCGGTGGACGTCGACCAGTCCTCCACCCGCAAGGAGGAGATCCTCATGGCTCCCGAGGAGCTGCGGGTCGTCTGGCAGCTGCGCCGGGTGCTGCACGCGCTGGAGACGCAGCAGGCGCTGGAACTCCTCATCGAGAAGATGAAGGAGACGAAGTCCAACGCCGAGTTCCTGCTCCAGGTGCAGAAGACCACCGTCTCCGACGATCGCTGATCGTCTGCGCACGCCCCCGTCCGGAGGTCCGGGCGGGGGCGTCGCCGTTCCCGCCCCGGGAGGGTGGGGTTAGCCCCACCCCCGAACCGGCGGCGGACGTCATGGTCGCCCGGCCTGCCGCCCGGCACGCTTGGACCGTAGGTTGGAACGGGCATGGAGGGACGACGTGGGCGAGCTGAGCAGAGACCCCGGCGCCCTGGGCGGCGCCGCCGTCCAGTGGGCCGCGGCGCGATGGGCCACGGCGACGCGGACCGGCGCGGACGGGCCGTCCGTCATGACCGGATCCTGGCATCCGCTCGCGATGGCGAAGTCGTCGCTGACCTGGCGTTCGGCGCTGTACCTGGGCGTCAGCCTGGCGTTCGGGATCGGCTGGCTCGTCGCCCTCACCGTCGGGCTGACGCTGTCGGTCGCGCTGCTGATCATCTGGGTCGGGCTCCCGCTGCTGGTGCTGATGATGATCGCGTGGCGGTTCGGTGCGATGCTGGAGCGGCAGTTCGTGCGGGCGGCGTTCGGCGTCCGGATCCCGAGCCCGTACCGGCGGCCGCCCGAGGGCCGCAATCCGCTGGTCAGGCTGAGGCGGATGGCCGCCGACCCGGCGACCTGGAAGGACCTCCTCTACCTCGCCGTGCTGTTCCCCGTCACGCTGGTGGAGTTCGTCGTGTCGGTGGCGACCTGGGCCGGGACGGGCGTGCTGCTGTTCCTGCCGGTGCTGGTGGCGGCGGACGGCGGCACCGAGATCAACTTCGGCTACGTCTCGTACTGGGCGGGCAACCCGGTGGAGGCGCTGCCGATCTCGGTCGTGGGCCTGGCGTTCCTCGTCGTGGCGATGTACGTGACGCGGGTCATGGCGATCGGGCACGCCGCGTGGGCCGTGCTGATGCTCGGCACGAGCCCGTCGCAGGCCGAGAACGCCGAGCTGCGCAAGCGGACCGAGCACCTGCGTGCCAGCCGGGCCCGGGGGGTGGACGCGGCCGAGTTCGAACGCCGCCGCATCGAGCGCGACCTGCACGACGGGGCCCAGCAGCGGCTGCTGGCGGTGGCGATGGACATCGGCCGCGCCCGCGCCAAGCTGGACGACGACCCCGAGGGCGCGCGGGCGCTCATCGAGCAGGCCCACTCGGGGACCAAGGAGGCGATATCCGAGCTGCGCGACCTGGCCCGCGGGATCTACCCGGCGATCCTCACCGACCGCGGCCTGGACCCGGCGCTGTCCGGGCTCGCCGGGCGCGCCCCCGTCCCCGTCGAGGTGGACGTCGACCTGCCGGAGCGTCCGCCGGCGGCGGTCGAGAGCATCGCCTACTTCATCGTCGCCGAGTCGCTGGCGAACATCGCGAAGTACGCCCGCGCGACCCGCGCGTCCGTCCGCGTCGTCCGGGAGGACCGCTGGGTGGTCGTCGAGGTGATCGACGACGGGATGGGCGGCGCGGAGGCGCGGCCGGACGGCGGGCTCGCCGGGCTGGCGGACCGGGCGGCGACCATCGACGGGATGCTCATCGTGGACAGCCCGCCCGGCGGCCCCACGATCATCCGCGCGGACCTGCCCTGCAGCTGGTGACCCCGCGGTCGGCGATACCGGCCCGTGCGCGGCCCGGGCCGGTCGTGGCGATCATCGCCCGGTCCGCCGCCGCGCCCCGGATAATGGGCGGATGCGGGTTGTGATCGCCGAGGATTCGGTGCTGTTGCGCGAAGGGCTCGTCCGGCTGCTCGACGACGCGGGGATCGAGACGGTGGCGACGGTCGGGGACGGGCCCGGGCTGCTCGGCATCGTCGACGAGCACGCCCCCGACCTCGCCATCGTGGACGTCCGGATGCCGCCGTCGTTCACCGACGAGGGGCTGCGCGCGGCCCTCGCGGTGAGGGAGAGGCGGCCGGGCACGCCGATCCTCGTCCTGTCCCAGTACGTGGAGGAGCGGTACGCGACGGACCTGATCGGCGGCGGCGCGGAGGGTGTCGGCTACCTGCTGAAGGAGCGGGTGTCGGACATCGCCGACTTCATCGACGCGGTCCGCCGGATCGCCGCCGGCGGGACCGTCATCGACCCGGAGGTGATCGGCCAACTGCTCGGCCGGCGCCGCACCGGCGACCCGCTGGAGGCGCTGACCCCGCGGGAGCGCGAGGTGCTCGGGCTGATGGCGCAGGGCAGGTCGAACGGCGCCATCGCCGCGGACCTCGTCGTCACCGAGGGCGCGGTGGAGAAGCACATCTCGAACATCTTCATGAAGCTGGATCTGCAGCCGGCTCAGGGCGGGCACCGCCGCGTCATGGCCGTGCTGGCGTATCTCGGCCGCGCGGCCGGCTGACCGGGGACGCCGGTCCGAGATCGGGAATGCCCGGTGACCTCGCCACGTTCGGGTATCTGGCACACTTGGTGTGCAACCGCTGCGGTACCGGTTCACGCCTCCCAGATCTCTCATGGCCCCGCCATGCGAGCACGGGGCGCCCGGCGACCGCCTGAGGCGAGGAGAACTCATGAAGCCCGACATCCACCCGAACTACGTCGTCACGACCGTGACGTGCACGTGCGGCAACACGTTCGAGACCCGCAGCACCGCCGAGAACGGCGTGATCCACGCGGACGTGTGCTCGAACTGCCACCCGTTCTACACGGGCAAGCAGAAGATCCTCGACACCGGTGGCCGGGTGGCGCGCTTCGAGCAGCGCTTCGGCAAGAAGAAGGCCGGCAAGTAGGACGACCGCCGCACACATGCCAGGGACGGCCCGGGGACGCACCAGGTCCCCGGGCCTTCCGAAGTCGGCACCCGGAGGCGGCCGCCGCCGCGCGGGAACCGGTGCGGTCGCCGGGGGTCGTCCCTCCGCACAGAGAACGGCCAGGACACAGCGTGAATCTCGACGATCTGATCAGCGAATACGCGGGCATCGAGGAACGGCTCGCCGACCCGTCGGTCCATGCCGACCAGAACCTGGCGCGCAAGCTCGGCAAGCGCTACGCGGAGCTGCGGCCGATCGTCGAGACGCACCGTGAGCTGTCCTCGACCGAGGACGACCTCGGCACGGCCCGCGAACTCGCCGGGGAGGACGCGGCGTTCGCCGCCGAGGCCGAGGAGCTGGACACCCGCCGCGGCGAGCTCGAAGAGCGGCTGCGGCACCTGCTCGTCCCGCGCGACCCGAACGACGCCAAGGACGTCATCCTCGAGGTCAAGGCCGGCGAGGGCGGTGAGGAGTCGGCGTTGTTCGCCGGCGACCTGCTGCGCATGTACCTGCGGTACGCCGAACGCGTCGGCTGGAAGACCGAGGTCCTCGACTCGCACCCGTCCGACCTCGGCGGGTACAAGGACGTCACCGTCGCCGTGAAGGCGAAGGGCGCCGCCGAGGAGGGGGTCTGGACGCGGCTGAAGTTCGAGGGCGGCGTGCACCGGGTGCAGCGCGTGCCCGCGACCGAGTCGCAGGGACGCATCCACACCAGCGCGGTCGGCGTCCTCGTGACGCCCGAGGCCGAGGACGTCGAGGTCCAGATCGACCAGAACGACCTGCGCATCGACGTGTACCGCTCGTCCGGGCCGGGCGGGCAGAGCGTCAACACGACCGACTCCGCGGTCCGCATCACGCACCTGCCGACCGGCGTCGTCGTCTCCTGCCAGAACGAGAAGAGCCAGCTCCAGAACAAGGAGCAGGCGCTGCGCATCCTGCGGTCCCGGCTGCTGGCGATGGCGCAGGAGGAGGCCGACGCCGCCGCGGCCGCCGAGCGCAAGAGCCAGGTCAGGACGGTCGACCGGTCCGAGCGGGTGCGCACCTACAACTATCCGGAGAACCGGATCTCCGACCACCGGGTCGGCTACAAGGCGTACAACCTCGACCAGGTGCTGGACGGCGACCTCCACAATGTCACGCAGGCGCTCGTCGACGCCGACATGGAACGCCGCCTGGCCGAAGCCCAGAAGTCATGAGCGCAGCGAATCGGGGGGTGTGGGGGGTCGTCCCCCCTCGAAGGGCAGCAGTCATGAGCGCAGCGAAACGGGGGGCGCGGGGGGTCGTCCCCCCTCGAAAGACAGGATCATGAACCTGCTGCTCGACGAGATCGCCAGGGCCACCGCCAGGCTCGCCGACGCGGGCGCCGCCTCCCCCCGCGCCGACGCCGAGGAACTCGCGGCGGCCGTGCACCGGGTGCGGCGCTCGGAACTGCACGGCGTCCCCGACAGCGCGTTCGACGCCCGGTTCTGGGAGTTCGTCGCGCGCCGCGAGGCGGGAGAGCCGCTGCAGCACATCACCGGCCGCGCGTTCTTCCGCTATCTGGAGCTGAAGGTCGGGCCGGGCGTGTTCGTCCCGCGGCCGGAGACCGAGGTGATGGCCGGCTGGGCGCTGGAGACGCTGCGCGACATGGACGTCCGCGACCCCCTCGTCGTCGACCTCGGCACCGGCTCGGCCGCGATCGCGCTGTCGATCGCGCTGGAGGCGCCGCGCGCCCGGGTCCACGCCGTCGAGAAGGACCCGACCGCGTTCGTGCACGCGACCCGCAACGTCGAGGAACTGGACGAGCGGGGCCGTGTCCGGCTGCACCTGGGCGACTTCGGCACCGCCCTCTCCGAGCTGGACGGCACCGTCGACCTCGTCGTCAGCAACCCCCCGTACATCCCCATGAGCGAGTGGGAGTACGTCCCGCGCGACGTGCGCGACCACGACCCCGCCGACGCGCTGTGGGGCGGCGGCGACGACGGCCTGGACGCGATCCGCGTGGTCGAGCGCACCGCCCGCCGGCTGCTGCGTCCCGGCGGCTACGCGGCCGTCGAGCACAGCGACCTGCAGGGCAACGGCGTCTACTGGACCTTCGCGGAGGAGCACGGCTGGCGGGACGTCCGCAACCGCCGCGACCTCACCAACCGCGATCGTTTCGTGACCGCCCGCCTGGCCGCCGACTAGCCGCCCGGACGCCCCGCTATCCTGGGCGATGCCATGGAGGGACGAGCGCTGCGCAGATGGGAAGACGGGCGACCGTGAGCCGACGTTATGACTGCTCTGAGCCGATGGAGCGTACGCGCGGGATCGCCGAGGCCGTCTCCGCCGTCCGGCGCGGCGAACTGATCGTCCTGCCGACCGACACGGTGTACGGCGTCGGCGCGGACGCGTTCACGCCGCCCGCGGTGACCGCGCTCCTGGACGCCAAGGGCCGGGGCCGGGAGATGCCGCCGCCGGTCCTGGTCGGCTCGGTCCGGGCCGCGACGGCGCTGGTGGAGGACCTCGGCACCTACGGGCAGGACCTCATCGACGAGTTCTGGCCGGGCGCGCTGACCCTCGTGTGCCGCGCCAACCCCAACCTCATGTGGGACCTCGGCGAGACCAAGGGCACCGTCGCCGTCCGCATGCCGATGCACGAACTGGCCGTGGAACTACTGAAGGAGACGGGCCCCCTCGCCGTCAGCAGCGCGAACCTCAGCGGCCGGCCCGCCGCAAGGAGCGCGGAGGAGGCCGAGAAGATGCTCGGCGACTCCGTGTCGGTCTACCTGGACGGCGGCACGTCCGGTCACGCCGACCCGTCGACGATCGTCGACCTGACCGGCCCGATCCCGCGCCTTCTCCGCGTCGGCGCCATCCCCGAGGACAAGATCCGCTCCGTGGTGGGCGTCCTGCTGACCGACGAGGACGAACCGGAAGAGCCGGAAGAGGCCGCAGACGCCCCGTCCGCCGCCGACGAGACCAAGCCCTCCCTCACCAAGGCCGAGCCGTCGGAAACCTCCGACACGCCCACTGAGCCCTCGGAAAAGCCGTCCCTGGCCAAGGACGCATCAGACCCTGCCGACAAGGACGCCTAAGCCCCCGATCCGCCCCGCCGGCGGGGGCTCCGGCGGGGGCGCAAGTGCCTGGCCTGGCGGGTGTATCGACCTCGTTACGCCGACACGAGGGCGGCAACGGTGGAAGCATGCCTGACGTGCGTGGCCGTGTCCGGGGGCCCGCGATCGCCGCGGGCGTGCTGCTGCTGACCGCCGTGCTCGGGCTGCTCGCCCGGCCGGCGGGCGCCGAGCCTGCCCCGGGAGTCTCCGGCGCCGGCCGGCCGCCCGGGCTCGCCTACCGCGGCGAGAGCATCCCGGCCTACGACGTCGTCCTCACCATCGGCGTCGACGGCGTGCTGTACGTCCGGGAGACGATCACCTACGACTTCGACGAGACCGGCGAGCACGGGATCGTGCGGCGCCTGCCGTTCCGCCGCGGCGACCGGCTCTACGACGTGCGGAACGTGAGCAGCAGCTCGTCCACCGGCGCCCCCGCCCGGGTGCGGACCACCCGGTTCCTGCACGACGTGCGGATCAGCGTCGGCGACCGGCGCCGCGAGGTCCGCGGACGCCAGGCGTACGTGATCGAGTACGAGGTGGGAAGGGCGTTCACCCCGCGCGCCGACCACGACGACCTGGTCTGGGACGCGATCGGGACGAGCTGGAACGTCCCGATCGGGAACGCGGCCGTCCGGGTGGAGGCGCCGGTCCCGCTGCGGCACGCGAGCTGCCGGGCGGGCGCGCCCGGCGCGACGACGCGTTGCCTGCGCGACCGCGACGGGCCCTACGCCATCGACTTCGTCCAGAACGGGCTCGCCCCGCACGAGGGGATGAAGATCCGGGTCCGCCTCCCCAAACACGCGATCGCCGTCCAGCCGCCGCGGTACGTCCCGCCGCGCTGGACGGGCGGCTGGCCGGGCACCGCCGTGCTCGCCCTCGCGCTCGGCGCCGTCCCGCTGCTCGCCCGGCGGCCGCCGCCGGGCCGGCGGGCCGGGGCCGGCCTTGTCGCGGCCGGGTTGCTGCTCGTCGTCTCCGACGCGGGGGACGACATCGCGGCGCGCGGCCCGTGGGCGTTCTCGCTGGGCGACCGGTTCCTGGCCGGCCTCGCGCTCGTGATCGTCGGGGCCGGGATCATGTGCGTGCACGGGACGCGGGCCGTCCGATCGGCGGCGAACGGTCGCCCGGTGGGTCTACAGTTGGTCGGTCGCGACGTGAACAGATCGTCCCGGCGTGCCGTCTACCAAGGTGGGGACGGAGGTGAACCCCCGCCCGGACGGGGCACGTAAGCACTGGCGACCGGCGAAGGGAGGCGCAGGGGAGTGCGGGAATACCTGCTCACGATCCTCGTCGCCGCTCTCGTCACCTATCTGCTGACCCCCTCGGTGCGCAGGTTCGCCGTCTTGATCGGCGCGCAGGCCGTGCCGCGCGACCGCGACGTGCACGTCATCCCGACGCCCCGGCTGGGCGGCCTCGCGATGTTCGGCGGGATGATCGCGGCGCTGGTGGTGGCGACCGGGCTGCCGGAGATGCGCAAGGTCATCGGGGACGGCGGAGTCAGCGTCAGCAAGGCGCTGCTGCTGTCGGGCGGGCTGATCGTGCTGATCGGGATCGCCGACGACCGCTGGGAAGTGGACGCGCTCACCAAGTTCGCCGGGCAGGTCGCGGCGGGCGGGATCTTCATCATGCAGGGGATCCAGATCTACTCCATCCCGCTGCCGACGGGCGAGCCGTTCTCGCTGCCGCCCGCCTACGGGGTGCCGCTCACGGTGTTCGTGGTCGTCGCGACGATCAACGCGGTCAACTTCATCGACGGGCTGGACGGCCTCGCCGCGGGCGTCGTCGGGATCGCCGCGCTGGCGCTGTTCTCCTACGCCTACCTGCTGTCGAAGTCGAACGGGCTCACCACGCTGACCGCCGCGACCCTCATCGCCGCGATCCTGTTCGGGATGTGCGCGGGCTTCCTGCCGCACAACTTCAGCCCGGCCAAGATCTTCATGGGCGACACCGGCTCGATGCTGATCGGGCTGCTGCTCAGCGCCTCCACGATCATGCTGACCGGCCAGTTCAACCCGGCGGTCCTCGCCAACGGGCTGTTCCCGTTCTTCGTCCCGCTGCTGCTGATCCCGGCGGTCGCGGCGGTCCCGTTCATGGACATGCTGCTCGCGGTGTGGCGGCGCACCAGCCAGGGCCGGTCGCCGTTCTCCCCGGACAAGCAGCACCTGCACCACCGGCTGCTGCAGCTCGGGCACTCCACCCGCCGGGCCGTCCTGATCATGTACTTCTGGGTGGGGCTGCTGGCCTCCGGGCTGGTCGGCCTCGCGAAGTTCGACGCCGCGTGGATCACCCTCGGCGTCACCCTGCTGGTGGCGATCGCCGGTGTCCTGCTGATGTTCCGCATCCCCAGCCGCCGCAAGTCCCCCCGCGCGGACGCCCCGGGTTCCGGCGACCAGCCCGCCGACCGCCCCCCGATGCACGTCTGAACCTCCGAAACCGCCGGTATTCCGGTGAGTTGTCTCACCCCATGGCGCCGCCGCGCGACACTCGGTGAAGATCGGCCCCGTCGCGGTCCCGGGACGGTCTTGCGTCCGCGTGGCCGATGGGAGAGGGTTTGACGTCCCGAGGGTGTCACGGGGAGTGTCCGCCGGGCGGTGTCCAGGCCGGGCGGCGCGTCCCCCGCTTTCCCGCCGGCGCACGGGCTGACCTGGGCTAAAGTCCGTGGTGCGAGCGTCGCTCCGGGCCGGTCCGCGGGCTCGGCGGGGCATTACCTCTAGGGTAATTGTGGACATTCCGGACGCTTGTGATACCTTTCACGAACAACAGACGAACACTTAACGTGACCAGCCGGAGCCCTCATGCATACCTCCGACGCCCGGATGCTCCGCGGCGCCGCGATCCCGACCTCGGTGGTCGGGGTGGGCGCCGTACTGATCGGCCTGCTGGCCGCCGGCGCCAAGGGCGCCCTCGCGGCGGCACTGGCATCCGTCGTGGTGATCGCCTTCTTCTCCGTCAGCGCGCTGGTGGTCTCATGGGCCGCCAAGTACTCCGCGCAGACCATGATGCTGGCCGCCCTCGCGAGCTACATGGTGAAGATCCTCGCGGTGATGGTGCTGGTCACGGCCATGGACGAGGTCTCGATCTGGAACACGAGGGTCTTCGGCTGGACGGTCATCGGGCTCGCGCTGCTCTGGATCGGCGCCGAGTTCCGCGTTGTCATGCAGCGGAGGCCCTACATTGACGACAACGAGAACGTGCTGGACCGGAGTCCGTGATGAAGCGCCCGCGGACGGTGCCGGCACCAACGGACTACTCCAATATGACCACCGCATGGATGGCCTGCTATCGTCCGGAGCGCGATGAGCGAGCAGAAACGTCGGCCGGAGGACGGCCAACGCGAATTCGCCGACGTCGCCTGGTCCGTGCCCAGCTACCTCCTTTCAGGGATGATCATCTGGGGCGGGATCGGGTGGCTGCTGTCCGAATGGACGCACCAGACCTGGCTGATCCCCGTCGGCTTGGTCATCGGAGTCGGGCTCGCCGTCTACCTGGTCTACGTGAAGTACGGTCGCCACTCCTCCTGAGCGGCCCCGCCGCCGAGGAAGCCTTCGTGAAACATCAACACATTGATGAAGGGAACGCCGCGTGAACGCGCTGACGGTCCTCGCCTCCGGGGGAGATGAGTTCGAAGCCCCGGGCCCGGAGCTGTTCGACTTCCCGCCCCTGTTCTCCGGCGGGCCCGAGTGGCTCACTAAGCCGGTCGTGTTCTCGGTCGTCGGCACGCTGGTGGTCTGCGTCCTGTTCTGGAGCGCCTTCGCCAAGCCGAAGCTCGTGCCGAGGGGCATGCAGAACATCGGCGAGATCGGCTACATGTTCGTGCGGGACGAGATCGCCCGCCCGTTCCTCGGCAAGAACACCGACCGGTGGATGCCGATGCTGATGTCGCTGTTCTTCCTGATCTGGTTCTGGAACATCTTCGCGGTCGTCCCGATCATCCAGTTCCCGATCGCGTCGCACATCGCCTTCCCGATCGTCCTGGCGGTCTTCGTCTACGTCGTCAAGGTGTACCTCGGCCTCAAGAACCAGGGGCTCAAGTACTTCACGAACATGATCCCCAGCGGCCTGCCGCTGCCGGTCTACTTCCTGCTGGTGCCGATCGAGTACCTCTCGACCTTCATCCTGGCGCCCTTCACCCACGCTGTCCGGCTCTTCGCCAACATGTTCGCCGGCCACACGATCCTGGCGTTCTTCAGCCTCGTCGGGTTCTGGTTCCTGTTCGAGAAGCCGACCGTCGCCGGCTTCGGCGTGGGCATCGTGGGCGTGCTCGTCACGATCGTCCTCACCGCGCTCGAATTGCTGATCCAGTTCCTGCAGGCGTTCCTGTTCGCAATGCTCGCCGCGATGTACATCCAGAGCGGCCTGGAAGCCGAGCACTGAGCCCCAGGGGTGCACCGCCCCCTCGGCACCGCGCCCCGACCGGAAACATCGTCAGCCAAGACCGGCGGAGACTCCGCCGGCCGACAGAAAAGGAATGAACCCATGACGGGAGAAGTTCTCGCCGCCGTCGAAGGCAACGTCACCTCGATCGGTTACGGTCTCGCGGCCATCGGCCCGGGTATCGGCATCGGCATCATCTTCGGCCAGGGCGTGAACGCCATCGCCCGCCAGCCCGAGCTGACCGGCGTGATCCGCACCAACATGCTGCTGGGCTTCGTCCTCACCGAGGCGCTCGCCCTGATCGGCCTGGTCGCGCCCTTCATCTTCCAGGGCATCTGACCAGGGTCTCATCTGAGGAAGGGCTGCAGACATGATCAGAGCAGCTTCCGTCCTTGCGGCGGAGGAGAACAACCCTCTCGTCCCGCACCCGTACGAGCTGGTCGTCGGCATCTTCTCGTTCGCCGTCGTCCTGATCGTCCTCGGCAAGATCCTCGTCCCGCGGCTGCAGAAGACGCTGGAGGAGCGCACCGAGGCGATCGAGGGCGGGCTGGTGCGGGCCGAGGAGGCGCAGAAGGAAGCCCAGCAGGTCCTGGACCAGTACAAGGCCCAGCAGAAGGCGGCCGCGGTCGAGGCGTCCAACGAGCGGCGCAAGGCCGAGGAGCAGGGCGCGCAGATCATCGCCCAGGCCAAGGAACAGGCCCAGGCCGAGGCGCGCCGGATCGTCGAGAACGCCAAGGCGCAGATCGAGGCGGAGCGGCAGCAGGCGCTGCAGTCGCTGCGGGCCGAGATCGGCGCCATGTCGGTCGAGCTGGCCGGGCGCGTCGTGGGCGAGTCCCTGGAGGACAGCGCCCGGCAGAGCCGGGTCGTCGACCGGTTCCTTGAGGAGCTCGAGGAACGCGCTCGGACCCAGGAGCAGATCACATCATGACCATCACGGGAGCGGTGAGCAGGGCGTCGCTGGCCGAGGCCAAGGAACGGCTGGAGGCCGTCATTCCCTCCGCCGACCTGGCCCGGCTCGGCGCCGACCTGTTCGCGGTGCTGCACCTGATCGACCGCGAGCACGGCGTGCGGCGGGCGGTCTCCGACCCGGCGCGGGACGGTGCCGACAAGGCGCAGCTCGTCCAGATCCTGCTGGAGGGCAAGGTGTCGCCGGCCGCTCTCGGGCTGGTCGCCGACGTCGTCCGGCTGCGCTGGTCGAAGCCGTCGGAGCTGTCGGACGCGGTGGAGACCCTCGCGGTCACCGCCGAGTCCGCCCGCGCCGAGGCCGACGGCCGGATCGACGACCTGGAGGACGAGCTGTTCCGGTTCTCCCGGGTCGTCGAGGGGGAGGCCGCGCTGCGCGGCGCCCTCGCCGGTCCGGGGCTGCCGGGCGACCGCAAGCTCGGCGTTGTGAACGCGCTGCTGGAGGGCAAGGTCACTCCGGCCACGCTGACGCTGGTCACCGAACTGGTGCTGCGCCCGCGAGGACGTAGCCTGGAGGGTGGGCTCGCCGAGTACGGCAAGCTCGTCGCCCAGCGCCGGCAGCGGCTCGTCGCCCTCGTCCGGACGCCCACCGAGCTGTCGGCGGCGCAGCGGACGAGGCTCGCCGCGGTGCTCGCCGCCGCATACGGGCACGAAGTACACCTGAACATCGAGCTCGACCCCACGGCGATCGGCGGACTGTCGATCGAGATCGGGGACGAGATCATCGACGGCACGATCGCCGGACGGCTGGACGACGTCCGCCGGCGGCTCGGCACCGGCTGACGCCGGCAGAGCTGACCCCTAAGGGAGCAAGGAAGGAATCATGGCGGAGCTGACGATCCGTCCGGACGAGATCCGGAACGCGCTGGAGCGCTTCGTCCAGTCGTACGAGCCCGAGGCCGCCGCGCGCGAAGAGGTCGGCACCGTCGTCGATTCCGGCGACGGTATCGCCCACGTCGAGGGCCTGCCCTCCGCGATGGCGAACGAACTCCTTGAGTTCGAGGACGGTACCCGTGGCCTGGCTCTGAACCTGGACGTGCGTGAGATCGGCGCCGTTGTCCTGGGTGACTTCAGCAAGATCGAGGAGGGCCAGAAGGTCCGCCGCACCGGCGAGGTACTGTCGGTGCCGGTCGGAGACGCCTTCCTCGGCCGCGTCGTGGACGCGCTGGGCAACCCGCTGGACGGCAAGGGCGCGATCGAGACGACCGAGCGCCGCGCGCTCGAACTGCAGGCCCCGACGGTCGTGCAGCGGCAGTCGGTGAGCGAGCCGCTGCAGACCGGCATCAAGGCCATCGACGCGATGACGCCGATCGGCCGCGGCCAGCGGCAGCTGATCATCGGTGACCGGCAGACGGGCAAGACGACCGTCGCCGTGGACACCATCATCAACCAGAGGGAGAACTGGGAGTCCGGCGACGAGAAGAAGCAGGTCCGCTGCATCTACGTCGCGATCGGCCAGAAGGGCTCCACGATCGCCAACGTCCGCCGCTCCCTGGAGGAGGCCGGCGCGCTGGAGTACACCACGATCGTGGCGGCCCCCGCGTCCGAGCCGGCGGGCTACAAGTACATCGCGCCCTACACCGGGTCCGCGATCGGCCAGCACTGGATGTACCAGGGCAAGCACGTCCTGATCATCTTCGACGACCTGTCGAAGCAGGCCGAGGCCTACCGCGCGGTGTCGCTGCTGCTGCGCCGCCCGCCGGGCCGTGAGGCGTACCCGGGCGACGTCTTCTACCTGCACTCGCGGCTGCTGGAGCGCTGCGCGAAGCTGTCGGACGACATGGGCGCCGGCTCGATGACGGGTCTGCCGATCATCGAGACCAAGGGCAACGACGTGTCGGCGTACATCCCGACGAACGTCATCTCCATCACCGACGGGCAGTGCTTCCTGGAGACGGACCTGTTCAACCAGGGCGTCCGGCCGGCGATCAACGTCGGCATCTCGGTGTCCCGGGTCGGCGGCGACGCGCAGATCAAGGCGATGAAGACGGTCGCCGGCACCCTGCGTCTCGCGCTGTCGCAGTTCCGCGACCTGGAGGCGTTCGCGGCGTTCGCGTCCGACCTGGACGCCGCGTCCCGCGCGCAGCTGGAGCGCGGCGCCCGCCTGGTCGAGCTGCTGAAGCAGCCGCAGGGCAGCCCGTTCCCGGTCGAGCAGGAGGTCGTGTCCGTGTGGGCGGGCACCTCCGGCGAGCTGGACGAGGTGCCGGTGGCCGACATCCGCCGCTTCGAGCGCGAGTTCCTCGACTACGTCGAGCGCGAGGAGAGCGGCCTGCTGACCTCGATCCGGGAGACCGGCAAGCTCTCCGACGACGGCCTCACCAGCCTCAAGAACGCCATCACGGAGTTCAAGAAGGGCTTCCAGACCAGCGAGGGCGAGCTGCTGGCCGAGGAGCCCGTCGAGGCGATCGAGGACGAGGACGTCAAGCAGGAGACGATCACCCGCGTCAAGAAGGGCTGACGGCCATGGCCGCACAGCTTCGTCAACTCCGGCAGCAGATCAAGACGGTCAAGTCGACCGCCAAGATCACGCGTGCCCAGGAGATGATCGCCACGTCGCGGATCGTCAAGGCCCAGCAGGCGGTGGCGGCCTCCAAGCCGTACGCCGACCAGATCACGCAGGCTCTGACCGCGCTGGTGAGCCACAACGTGGGGATCGACCATCCGCTGCTCGCCGAGCAGCCGGCCGACAACCGCAGCGCCGTCCTGATCGTCACGAGCGATCGCGGGTTCTGCGGCGCCTACAACGCCAACGTCATCCGCGAGGCCGAGGCGCTGATCACGGCGCTGCGGGAGCAGGGCCGCGAGCCCGTCCCGTACGTCATCGGCAACAAGGGCATCACCTGGTACCGGTTCCGGGACCGGGACGTCGCGGAGACCTGGAACGGGTTCAGCGACCGTCCCGACTTCGGGAGCGCGGAACGCGTCGGGCGGCGGCTCACCGAGGACTTCCTCAAGACCGACGCCGAGGGCGGGGTCGGCGAGATCCACGTGGTCTACACCGAGTTCGTCTCGATGCTGACCCAGACCGTCCGGGTCACCCGGCTGGTGCCGCTGGAGATCGTCGAGGAGACCGAGAGCTCCGCGGTCCCGCCGGCGTACGAGTTCGAGCCGTCCGCGCAGGCCGCGCTCGACCTGCTCCTGCCGAACTACATCGAGAGCCGCATCTTCCACATGCTGCTGCAGTCGGCCGCGTCGTTCCAGGCGTCGGTCAGGCGGGCCATGAAGTCGGCGACCGACAATGCCAACGAACTGATCGGTGTCTACACGCGCCAGATGAACCAGGCGCGGCAGGCCGCGATCACCCAGGAAATCAGCGAGATCGTCGGTGGCGCTGACGCGCTCGCCGAGTCTGGCGGGGAGTGATAATGACTGCTCAGGTAGAGACGGCGACCGCCACCGGGCGCGTCGCCCGTGTCATCGGCCCGGTCGTCGACGTGGAGTTCCCCGCCGACGCCATCCCGGACATCTACAACGCCCTCAACGCGCAGGTCACCCTGGGCGGCGAGGAGAAGACCCTGACGTTCGAGGTCGCCCAGCACCTCGGCGACAACATGATCAGGGCGATCTCCATGCAGCCGACGGACGGCCTGGTCCGCGGCGCCCCGGTGACCGACTCCGGCGAGTCGATCGCGGTGCCGGTCGGCGACATCACCAAGGGCCACGTGTGGAACGCCCTCGGCGACGCGCTGGACGTCCCGACCGCCTCGCTGGAGGTCAACGAGCGCTGGGGCATCCACCGCAGCGCTCCGGCGTTCGACCAGCTGGAGTCCAAGACCGAGATGCTGGAGACCGGCATCAAGGTCATCGACCTGCTGTGCCCGTACGTCCAGGGCGGCAAGATCGGCCTGTTCGGCGGCGCCGGTGTGGGCAAGACGGTCCTCATCCAGGAGATGATCCGCCGTGTCGCCCGCAACTTCGGCGGCACCTCGGTGTTCGCCGGCGTCGGCGAGCGCACCCGTGAGGGCAACGACCTCTGGGTGGAGATGGCCGAGGCGGACGTCCTCAAGGACACCGCGATGGTGTTCGGCCAGATGGACGAGCCGCCGGGCACCCGGCTGCGGGTGGCGCTGTCCGCGCTGACGATGGCGGAGTACTTCCGCGACGTCCAGGGCCAGGACGTGCTGCTGTTCATCGACAACATCTTCCGGTTCACGCAGGCCGGCTCGGAGGTCTCCACGCTGCTCGGGCGCATGCCGTCCGCGGTGGGCTACCAGCCGACGCTGGCCGACGAGATGGGCGTGCTCCAGGAGCGGATCACCTCGACGCGCGGTCACTCGATCACCTCGATGCAGGCGATCTACGTGCCCGCCGACGACATCACCGACCCGGCGCCGCACACCACGTTCGCGCACCTGGACGCGACCACGACGCTCGCGCGGAGCATCTCCGAGAAGGGCATCTTCCCGGCGGTCGACCCGCTCGACTCGACCTCGCGGATCATGGACCCGCAGATCCTCGGCAACGAGCACTACGAGGTCGCCCAGGAAGTGATCCGGATCCTGCAGAAGTACAAGGAGCTGCAGGACATCATCGCGATCCTCGGCATCGACGAGCTGTCCGAAGAGGACAAGGTCACCGTCCAGCGGGCGCGGCGCATCGAGCGCTTCCTGTCGCACCCGATGTACGTGGCCGAGCAGTTCACCGGCCAGGAGGGCGTGACGGTGCCGAAGGACGAGACGGTCGCGTCCTTCAAGGCGCTTGCGGAGGGCAAGTACGACCACCTTCCCGAGCAGGCGTTCTTCATGTGCGGTGGCATCGAGGACGTCGAGAAGAAGGCCAAGGAGCTGGAGAAGTAGTCCGCTCCGGCGGGGCCGTCCCCGGGCGTCGCGCCCGGGGACGGCCCCGCCGGAACCGCTCCAGTAGTCGGAGGAGACAGACGTGGCAACCCTGAAGGTCGGGCTGGTCTCGCCGGAGCGCGAGATCTGGTCCGGCGAGGCCAGGACGGTGGTCGCCCAGACCATCGAGGGCTCGCTCGGCATCCTGCCGGGCCACGCTCCGGTGCTGGGCATCCTCCTGGACGGCAGCGTGGTGAAGATCGAGCCTGCCGACGGCGGCGAGCCGGTCCTGGCGGCGGTCGGCAGCGGGTTCTTCTCCGTCGCCGCCGACGAGGTGTCGGTGCTGGCGGAGCAGGTCGAGCGGGGCGACGAGATCGACGTGGACGACGCCAAACGCGCGCTGGACACGGCGCTCACGGGCGCCGCGGAGGACGCGGCGCCGGAGCGGCGGGCCCGGGCGCGGCTGCGCGCGGCGGGCATCGAAGCCTAGAGGCCGACGGACGGCGGGGGATTTGGGCGAGCACCTGGCACTGGACGCGGGCGGGGTGCTCGCCGCGCTCGTCCTCGTGGCGGCGCTGCTGTTCGTGTCCATGTCGGTGCGCCGCTGGTTGTTCACGCGCGGCGGCGGCACCGTGGAGTGCAGCCTGCGTGAACTGTCCCAGGAGGGCGGAGCCCCCGGGGTATGGCGGCTCGGCATCGGCCGCTACAAGGGCGATGTGCTGCAGTGGCACCGCGTGTTCGGTTTCCGGAGAAGGCCCCGGCAGGTGATTCACCGCCGGGGCCTCGTCGTGTCCAACCGGCGCACCCCGGACCCGGGGGAGGCGGACGGCCTGCTGCCGGACGTGACCGTCATCGAGGTCAAGAGCGGCGACGTCACCGTGGAGCTGGCGATGGGCGCGGCGGCGCTCACCGGCTTCCTCGCGTGGCTGGAGGCGGCCCCGCCCGGCTTCCCCGTGGATCTGCATCCGCCGGAATGAGGCGGCCTGCAATGAGCGGGCCTGGAACGAGCGGTCCCGGAATGAGCGGGTAAGGCGCCGGTATCGAATTGGCGTGGCCGTGCCGCCGCTGCTTGAGGCGCACGGGACGGGGAGTGAGGATCGCGCTGGTCCGCTCCCTACTCCGTCCGCAGGAGTGCACGTGCGCAAGCTCCTCACCGGCACCCTCGTGGCGCTGCCCGCCCTCGCTCTGCCGGCCGCCCTGCCCATGGCCGGTGCCGCGCCCGCACGTCCCGACCTCGCGAAGCTGGTGACGCTGAGGGAGATCAAGGCGCACCTGGCGGCTTTCCAGGAGATCGCCGACTACAACGGTGGAAACCGCGCGGCGGGGAGCGCGGGCTACGACGTCTCCGTGAAGTACGTCGTCGGGCAGGTGAAGAAGGCCGGTCTCACGCCGAAGGTACAGAAGTTCACCTACCCGTACTGGCGTGAGCGCTCGCATGCGGTGCTGGCGCGGACGGCGCCGTCCAAGGCGTCCTACAAGCGAGGGGAGGACTTCCTCACGCTTGAATACTCGGGGTCCGGCGATGTGACCGCGCCCGTGGTCGCGGTGGACGTGCCGGCCAAGGGGGAGGGGACGAGCGGGTGCGAGACCAGCGATTTCAAGGGCTTCGCCAAGGGCTCGATCGCGCTCATGCGGCGGGGGAAATGCTCGTTCGCGACGAAGGCGGCGAAGGCGAAGGCGGCCGGCGCCCGGGCCGCGGTGATCTTCAACAAGCCGGGTGAGAAGGGGCCGCTGAACGGGACGGTGACGAGGCCGTCCGCGATCCCGGTCATCGGGCCCACGCATGCTGTGGGCGCCGAGCTGGTGAAGGCCGCGAAGAAGGGCGGCCTGAAGCTGCGCGTGAAGACCGGCACGGTGCAAGGGAAGAGGTCGTCGGCGAACGTCATCGCCGACACCGGGCGCGGGCGGGCCGGGAACGTGGTGCTGGCCGGCGCGCATCTGGACAGCGTTCCCGCGGGACCGGGGGTCAACGACAACGGCACCGGCGCCGCGACGCTCCTCGCCGTCGCCGGCAAGATCAAGGCGTTGCGCAAGGACGATCTTCGCAACCGGGTGCGTTTCGTCTGGTGGGGCGCCGAAGAGGCGGGGCTGCGGGGCTCCGCGCACTACGTGAAGAGCCTGCCGGCCGCCGAGCGCGCGAAGATCGCCCTGAACCTGAACTTCGACATGCTCGGTTCGCCCAACGGCACCCGGGGCGTCTACGACGGCGACCACTCGACCCGCGCCGGCACGAGGGCGCCCGCCGGCTCGGGGGCGATCGAGAAGATGTTCCGGGAGTACTTCAGGAGACGTCATCTGCCGGTGACGGAGAGCACGTTCACCGGGCGGTCCGACTACGGCCCGTTCATCGAGCGGGGCATCCCGTCCGGCGGGATCGACACCGGCGCCGAGGGGCTGAAGACCGCTGCGGAGGCCAAGACGTTCGGCGGCAGGGCGGGCAAGGCGTACGACCCGTGCTACCACTCCAAGTGCGACCGGTTGACGAACGTCAACCTCAAGCTGCTCGACGGCAACGCCGACGGTGTCGCGCACGTCCTCCAGCACCTGGCCCGGACGACCGTCGCCGTCAACGGCGGAGCCCGTCTCGACCTGACCCGGGACCCGTCCTACGACCCGCTCTGGCAAGGTCGGTACCTGCTCCGCTAGCCGCCGGCGTCACGCCGAGGGGAACCCGAAGTCCTCGACCGGGGTGGTGGGGTTCGCGTTGTGGGCGGGGCGCTCGGGATCGTGCATGCACCTCGCGAAGGGACCATCGGGGGCGCGCAGGCGCGCGAGGGCGGGGTCGAGATGGTCGCGGTGCCAGATGCTGGGACCGGTGTGCCCGCACGACGGTGAGTCGGTGAGCGATTGCCAGGCCAGCCAGAGCGCGTGGAGGCGGGCGATCGCCTCGGGATGTTCCCACCAGCGTGTGCACCAGGGTCGGAGCGGGCTCACCTCGTTGACGTAGACGGGGACCAGAAGACCGTTGACCCACGTGGCCAGCGTCTCCAGTTCGAGGGTGTGCTCTGGGCCGTCCAAGTACAGCAGGAAGGCGGGCACAAGCGGATGTTCGCCGTCTGGCCGGCCGGCGGTCTCATCGGCGTCGACGGAAGTGGCCGATCCCAATCGGTCGCGAAGCCCCTTGATGACCTCTGCGTGCCGGGCGAGACCATGTCCGTGGATCTCGACGACCGCACGCAGGTCGGCGAGATCTTCGGCGAGGTCTTCCGGTGAGTCGGTCATGGTGAGTCTCCATCGTGCTACTGGCTGCGAGCACCATGAATGACCGTCCGGAGATCGCCGGGTGGCTCAAGTCCGGCGCGACCGCTAGTTCGGGGCGACCGAGATGGAGCCGTCCCGTGTGCTGAGCTTGATGTGCCGCTTGGACTGCGAGTCCTGGTGAACGGCCGGGTCGATCCGCTTGGCACCGTTGTCGGTGGACGCGTCGATGGCGTAGCCCTCCCCGGACGGCAGGAGGAGGCGGATCGAGCCGTTGTCCGTCGTCGCCTGGACGTTCGAGGGCGGCGCGTCGAGGCTGAGCATGATGCCGCCGTCCCGCGTCTTGGCGGTGATCCGGTCGGCGGTCAGCCCGCGGGCGTCGATCGAGCCGTTGTCGGTGTCGAGGTCGGCGAAGACGACGCGCCCGCCCACCTCGATGCGCCCGTCGCGGGAGCCCGCCTTCAGCAGGTCGGCGGTGAGGCCCGAGGCGTCGATGGAACCGTTGTCGCTGTGCAGGTTCGCGGTCGTGGCACGGCCCGAGACCCGCACCGAGCCGTCGCGGGAGCTGATCGTCACCACGGACGCGCGCAGGTCGTTCGCGGTGACCGAGCCGTTGTCGCTGTGCAGGTTCACCGCCCCGGTCAGCCCGGACGCGACGATCGCGCCGTCCCGGTTGTCGATCTCGACGGGCACGCCGCGCGGAACCCGCACGCGGTAGGAGACCCCGCACGCGGCGAACCCGATCACCTGTCTCGCGCACTTGGACGACAGCGTGAGGGTGCCCCCCTCGGTGACGTGCCGGGCCTCCGGCTTGTTCTTGTCGTTGGACCAGCGCAGCCGTTCCCGGACCGTGATGCCGGGGGAGTCGGACGCGGTGACCTCGACCCGGCTCCCGTTCGTCTTGATCTTCAACGCGGTGACGGCGGCGGGGGCGGTGTAGGAGCGGTCCTCCTGCACCCGGCCGACGCTCACGTTGCCGCAGCCGGCCAGCGCCGCCGCCGCCACCGCCGCCGCGACGGTCGTGACTGTCAGGGTCCTCACGTGGTCTCTCCCGTTGTCGCCGTGCGCCCGTTCATGCCAAAGCCTGCTCCAGGCACGGCGGCGTCACCAGGAGGGGAGCCGGTCATCCGGGGGTGGGGTTAGCCCCACCCCGCCGGCAGCTCAGCGTTCGCCGCCGGGCTTCCACAGGACGTCGCCGTGCTCGGCGTTCGCGACGCGGCAGAGAATGAACAGCAGGTCGGACAGCCGGTTGAGGTACGTGGCCGTCAGCGGGTTCACCCCGCGCTCCGGCGTGACGCCGGCGCTGCCGTGCTCCTCGATCGCGGCCCACGCCGACCGTTCGGCGCGGCGCGTCACCGTCCGGGCGACGTGCAGGAGCGCCCCGCCGGGCGTGCCGCCGGGGAGGATGAAGCTGCGCAGTGCCGGCAGGCCGGCGTTGTGCTCGTCGCAGGCCTCCTCCAGCCGCTCGATGTAGGACGCCTCGACGCGCAGCGGCGGATACTCCGGGTCGGGCACGACGGGCGCGCACAGGTCGGCGCCCACGTCGAAGAGGTCGTTCTGGACGCGGGTCAGCAGCGTGACCAGGTCCTCGGGCAGGGACCCGAGTACGAGGGCCGCGCCGATCGCGGCGTTGGCCTCCTCGACGTCGGCGTACGCGGCGAGACGCGGATCGGTCTTCGACGTCCGGGACGCGTCGCCGAGCGCGGTGGTGCCGTCGTCGCCCGTACGGGTGTAGATCCGGGAGAGCACGACGGGGTTGTCCCTGTTCTTCGCCATGGGGGCAGCCTAGCCCTGCCACCGTCAGAAGCCCGTTCGGTAGGGTTTCGGAAAGACCTCGGAGGCCGCCGTGTACGACTACATCATCGTGGGAGCGGGCAGCGCGGGCTGCGTTCTCGCCGCCCGGCTGACCGAGGATCCCTCGGTGAAGGTCCTGCTGCTGGAGGCCGGCCCGCCCGACGACGTCCCGGAGATCCACATCCCGGCGGCCGTGGCCACCCTGATCAAGGGCCCCTACGACTGGGACTACGCGACCGTCCCGCAGGAGCACGCGGGCGGGCGCAGCGTGTACTGGCCGCGGGGCCGGACGCTCGGCGGCAGCTCGTCCACCAACGCGATGATCTATATCCGCGGCGCCCGGTACGACTACGACACCTGGCGCGACTCCTACGGCTGCGACGGCTGGGGCTACGAGGAGATGCTGCCCTACTTCCGCCGGGCCGAGGACCAGCAGCGCGGCGAGCTCCCCTACCACGGCGTCGGCGGCCCCCTCCGCGTCGAGGACCTGCGCTACAAGCATCCGCTGAGCCGCGCGTGGGTGCAGTCGGCCAAGGCGTACGGGCTCGCCGCGAACCACGACTTCAACGGCGCCGACCAGGACGGCGTGGGCTTCTACCAGGTCACCCACAAGCGCGGCAGGCGCTGGTCGGCCGCCGCCGGCTACCTGCACCCGATCGAGTTCCGCCCGAACCTCACCGTCGTCACCGACGCCCTCGCCACCCGCGTCGTGATCGAGGACGGCCGGGCCACCGGCGTCCGCTACGACGCGCGCGGCGAGACGATGTCGGCCCGCGCCGAAGCCGAGGTCATCCTGTCGGGCGGGGCGGTGAACAGCCCGCAGCTGCTGATGCTGTCGGGCGTCGGCCCGGCGGACCACCTGCGCTCGCTCGGCATCGACGTCCTGGTCGACTCCCCGGTCGGGCAGCGGCTCCAGGACCACCCGTTCGTGAACGTCATGTTCGCGACGCCCCGCACCAAGCCCCTGTGGGAGCTGACGAACGCGCGGTCCTTCGCCCTGTACCAGGCTCTGGCGCGCGGCCCCTACGCGTCGAACATCGCCGAAGCCGGGGGCTTCGTCCGGACGGTGGAGGGCCTTCCCGCCCCCGACCTGCAGTACCACGTCCTTCCCACGCCGTTCGTGAACCAGGGCCTCACCGAGTCGTCCGAGCGGCTCCTGTCGGTCCTGGTCGCCGCGATCGCGGTCGCCGGGCGCGGTTCCCTCACCCTGCGCTCCGCCAGCCCGTACGCCAAGCCGCTGATCGACCCGGCCTACCTCGCCGACAAGGCCGACCTGGACATCCTGGTCGCGGGCGTCCGGCAGGCCCGCGAGATCGCCGCGTCCGGGCCCCTCGCGTCCCTGGTCGGCGGTGAGTGGGCGCCCGGCGAGCAGGTCGAGTCCGACGAGGCCATCACCGACTTCGTCCGCCGCGAGGTCGCGACGCTGTTCCACCCGACGAGCACCTGTGCGATGGGCGGGGACGACTCCGTGTGCGACACCGAGCTGCGGGTCCGCGGTGTCGAGGGCCTGCGCGTGGTGGACGCCTCGGTCATGCCGGCCGTCCCCCGCGGCAACACCAACGCCCCAACCATCGCGATCGCCGAGCGCGCCGCCGACCTGATCCGCGGCCGGGCCGCCCTCACCCCGGCCAACGCCCGGAAGTGACAGCCGCGCGAAAAGAGGTGGACAGGCCCGCTCGCGATCTGCCATCCGGTTCCATGATCTGTGACTCCACCCACGCATGAACGCGCGGGCTTCCCGTGTCGTCGGCTATGCGACGGCGCGGAGGGCCAGCCCGGCCCTGGTGGCGATGTTGAGCGCGCCGACGCGGTCGGCGTGGTCGCCGTGTCCGCATCGGGTGCACTCGAAGACCTCTTGGTCGCGATTCTCCGCTGCCACGTGCCCGCACTCGGTGCGCGGACAGGTGCGGGAGGTGTTGCGGGGGTCCACCGGGATTAGCTCACGACCGGCGCATTCTGCCTTGTGCGTGAGGATGCCCAGGAACACCCCCCCAACCCGCGTCCATGATGCTCTTGTTCAGTCCCGCCTTGGCGGCGGCTCCGTTCGGTTCGAAGGTTCCGTCGTCGGTTTGCCGGGGTTTGGGGCGGTGGACCATGTTCGCCACCCGCAGCGCTTCATGCGCGATGCGGTCCGCGTCGCGGATGAGGAAGCCGGCGGCCTTGTGCGCGAAGTCCAGGCGCTGACGGCGGATCTTGGCGTGAATGCCGGCGACCTTGCGGGCGGCCTGCCGGTGCTTGTTGGTGCGCTTCCTGGCCTTCCTGGGGAAGGTGGCCAGGGCGCGTTGCGCGGCGGTGAGCTTGTCCTCGGCCGTCCTGAGGTGGCGGGGGTTGGCGATGTGCACACCCTCGGAGGTGGTGGCGAAGTGCGTGACGCCCAGGTCCACGCCGATCTCACGGCCGGCGGCGGGAAGAGGGACGGCGGGTACCTCGTCGCAGGACAAGATCACGAACCAGCGGGAGCCCTCCCGCTTGATGCTGATCGTCTTCACGCGGCCCTGGACCGGCCGGTACTGGTGCACGCGGACGTGTCCGACGCCTTGCAGCCGTACGCGGGTCTGCCGGTCAAGCGGAGTGGAGTCCCACTTGCAGCCGTCGCCGTCCTTGGGGAACTCGACGGTGTCGAACCGGTGCCGGGAACGGAAACGCGGATAGCCGGGCTTGTCGCCGGTCTTCACCCTGCGGAAGAACGCTTCGAACGCCCTGTTCAACCGGCGCAGCGTGGCCTGCTGGGAGGAGAAGGACCACCGCCCCTGCCCGTCGGGGTCGAACGCGCGGATGTCTTTGAGCTGGCCGGACTGGTCCCCGTACCGGACACGGGTCTTGGAGGCGTGCGCGTAGGCGTCCCTGCGCTCCTGCAACGCCGCGTTGTACAGCGTGCAGTGATCGGCCAGCATCGCATGCAGCGAACCTGCCTGCCGATTCGTGGGACGCAGCGGGAACTTGTACGACCTACGCACCCTCGCCGCCCTTTTTCCAGGGTCGTTCCCACTGGGTATCGATATACCGGCGCACGGTGTCCTGCGACACCGCGCCGACGGTGGCGACGAAGTACGACGACGACCACAGCGTGGGCAGCCTGGAGCGCAGGTGTGGGAACTCCTCCCGCAACACACGGGAGGTGAACCCCTTGAACTGGTTGGCGATCCGGGAAGGAGAGTCCTTGGTATGCGCCTTGACGGACAGGTGCACGTGATCGGGCATCACCTCAAGCGCGATGATCTCCCAATCGTGCTCAGCGGCCTTGGCCCGGATCAACTCCTCCAGCCGTGCCGCGACCTGGCCGCCCAGCACCGGACGGCGGTACTTGGGGCACCACACCACGTGGTACCTCAGGTCGTACACGCCGCCGGAGAATCGGCGGACCCTACGCGTCATGGACGCGACGATCATTATACATGTAAGGCAAGTCTAACAGTGCCGCACGTGATCACAGGCTCAGCGGTGCTCTGCACTCGGGAAGCGATTCCCCCGGCGCCCAAAGACGTGGGTCCCCTCGCTAGAAGGTTCTGATGGGGCTCGCGCTTCGTCGCGGACTGAACCGCCGGGCGGGCCCGGGGTGAACAAGCCCGGAAATGCGGAACGCCCCCGTCCCTTTCGGGCGGGGGCGTGGCCGTACGCGTGCGGGCCGCGGGCGTCACCGCTTGAGCGCCTTCGCGATGCGGGCGCGGCGGGTGTTCCGGGCCTGGGCCCGCAGTTCGCGGACGCGGTCCTCGATGACGACCCTCATGAACTCCTGGCTGAGCATCTGCTTCTCCTTGCTCCTGCCGGTCCCTCGTGGCCCGACATGTACAAGGTTCGCCCTAAGGCCCCATCCCCTACATCGGGACGACGCCTTATCTAGGCGGCCTTAGGACGCCTTAGAGCGGATGCCGCCTTACCGCCCCGCCTAGGCGGCCGGTGACCGGCGGCCTAGGCGACCTCTACGAAGCCGAGATGGTCGTAGAGGCGGCGGGCGCGGCGGTTGCGGCGGGTCACGGCCAGCGTGAGGGTGTCGTGGCCCTGTTCGGCCAGGGAGTGCATGACGGCCTGGACGAGTCCCCTGCCCAGGCCGTGCCCGGCGTGCGCTGGGGCGGTGAACAGGAACGCGAGCAGTGGAAGGTCGCGGTAGAGGGTGGCCAGGGCGGCTCCCACCGGGCGACGCTCGTGTTCGGCGACGAACGAGGCGTTGCGCAGGAACGTGCCGTACTCGCCGGCCAAGGTGAGATGGACTTCGCGCACTGCGCCTTGGATGTCGCCCACGTCGGCCTCGTCGGGGGTGCCGCGGTAGGCGTCCCACATCAGGGCGGCCAGCGCGGGAACGTCGTCGTCGGTGAACGGCCGGAAACCGGGCGCAGGCGGGGGAGCCGCGCCCAGGGTCGCCTGGAGGCGGCTGCGCACGGGGGCACCGAACGTCCCGGATGTCATGGTTTCGAGTCTAGGTGGGCGCCCCCGCCGGGGGCCGGTGGGGGCGCCGCGGCATCAGCGCTTGTAGCGGCGGCCGTGGATCATGTTGATCAAGCCGAGGACGCGGGCCATCTCCTTCTCGGTGCGGCCGAAGCTGGTGAGGTTCATCGTCGCGAACCGCTGCCGGGTGATGGCCTTCGGCCGGGCGAACTCGCGCAGCCCGTCCGCGCCGTGGATGCGGCCGAACCCCGACTCGCCGACACCCCCGAACGGCAGCGCGGCGACGCTGGCGAACGCCGCGAAGGCGTTGATGGAGGTCATGCCGGAGCGCATCCGGCGGGCGGTCTCCATCGCGCGGGACCTGTCGCCGGAGAAGATCGTCCCGGCCAGGCCGTAGCCGGTCCGGTTGGCCTTCTCGACGGCCTCGTCCATGTCCTTGACCCGGTGGACGGTGATGGTCGGGCCGAACGTCTCCTCGCACACGGCGGCCGAGTCGTCCGGCACGTTGGTCAGGACGACCGGCTCGACGTAGGGCTTGCGGACGGACTCGGCGCCGCCGACGACCGCCTTGCCGCCCTTGGCGAGGGCGTCCTTGATGTGGCGCTCGATGATGTCGAGCTGGGACGGCATCGTGATCGGCCCGTACGCGGCCTCGCGGTCGAACCCGGGACGCAGGTCACGCGCCTTCTCGGTGAGCTTGCCGAGGAACTGGTCGTACGCCTCGTCCACGACGTAGATGCGCTCGACGCCGATGCAGGTCTGGCCCGCGTTCGACATCGCGCCCCACAGCGCGGCGTCGGCGGCGGCGTCGAGGTCGGCGTCGGAGTCGACGATGCAGGCGTCCTTGCCGCCGCACTCGGCGACGATCGGGGTGAGGTTCTCGGCGCAGGCGGCCATGACGCGCTTGGCGGTGCGGGCCGAGCCGGTGAAGGCGATCTTGTCGACGTGCGGGGACGCGGCGAGCGCCGCGCCCGTCTCACCGAGCCCGGTGACCGTCTGCAGGACGGGGTGCTCGGGCACGACCGCGGCGAACAGTTCGGCGAGGTACACGCCGACGCCCGGGGTGAACTCGGACGGCTTGAACACGACGGCGTTGCCGGCGGCGAGCGCGTACGCGATCGAGCCCATCGGGGTGAAGACCGGGTAGTTCCACGGCCCGATGACGCCGACGACGCCGAGCGGCTGGTACTCCAGCACGCAGCGCTGGTTGATCGCCATGAGCCCCGGATAGACGTTGCGCGGCCCGAGGGTCTTCTGCGCGTTGCGGGCGGCCCAGTCCAGATGCGTGATCGCCATGATCGTCTCAAGCTGGGCGTCCTGCACCGGTTTGCCGGTCTCCTGGTGGATGAGCTCGGCCATCCGGTTGAGGTTGCGGGCGAGCGACCCCTTCACGTTCAGCAGCCGCAGCCGGCGCTCCTTCCAGCCGAGGGCGCGCCACCAGGCGGCCGCCTCCCGGGCGCGCTCGACCGCCGCGGTCACGGCGGCGCCGTCCTGGACGGGATGCTCGGCGACGACCTCGCCGGTGGCCGGGTTCAGCGACGCGAAAGTCTCGGTGTTCTCCGTGGCCACGGACATGAGGAACCTCCCGGGAGGAGCCTTGTAAGTGATTGCTTGCGCGGCGGTACCGGCTAGTAAATCACCCTAGGCCCCGATCCGGGCGTCGGGGATCCAGCTTCCGTGGAATCCGGCCGGGACGCGGCGCGGCAGGTGCACGCTCGCGGTGTGCGACAGGTCCGACGCGTCCAGCACCCGCAGCTCGGACGCCGAGCCCTGGGTGACGATCGACAGCAGCCAGCCCTCGTCCTCCGCGCGGGCGCCGGGGGCCGGGACGAAGACCGCCTCGCCGACGTGCGTGCCGGGCTCGCAGACGTGCGCGGAGGAGGAGTCCCCGTGCAGGTCGTACTTCAGGATCGCGGTGCCGGCGGTCGTCCGGTCCCCGCCGACCGTGTACAGGTAGCGGTTCCGCAGGCCGGTCCGGGCGTCGTCGTGGGTCGGGAACTCCACGCCCCTGTCGTCCAGCTGCTCCTCGGCGGCCCTGCCGGTCGCGGGGTCCAGGGTCCAGCGGTGCAGCCGGGCCGTGTCGGACCGCGCCGCCGCCACGGCGGGGTCGGCGCTGCCGCCGATGCCCGTCCACAGGGCGGTGAAGTTCTCGGGACGGTAGCGCACCGCGTCCAGGACGATCCGGCCGGCGGCGTCCTCGTGCGCGTTGCCGACGTGGAAGACGTAGCACGGGTCGACGTCGAACCAGCGGACGTCCCCGGCGCCGTCCCGCCGCATGACGCCGAGCCGGGCGCCGTAGCCGTCGTCCCAGCGGTAGGGCAGGCCCGCCATCCCGGACAGCGCCAGCTCGGCGTCGAACACCACCGGCAGATCGAGCCAGACCACGTGGTTCGCGGTGATCGCGAAGTCGTGCATCATCGTCGGCCCGGGGACGTCGATCACGCGGCTCTCGGCCGGCGTCCCGTCCGCCGACAGGCGGTGGTAGGTGAGGTAGGGCTCGAACACGCCGTAGCCGAAGGACAGCAGGTCCCCGGTGACCGGGTCCTCCTTCGGGTGCGCGGTCATCGCGGTGGTGAGCCGGCCGCCGAAGTCGCAGGGGCCGACGGTCTCCAGCTCCGGCGTCATCTCGTACGGGAAGCCGGCCTCGACGAGGGCCCAGATCTTGCCCGCGTGCGGGATGACGTGCGTGTTGGCCTGCACCGAGCGCCGGTCGAAGGTGAGGTCCTCGCGCAGGAACGGCGTGCCGTTCGTGAACAGGTCCGTCCGGACCCAGCGGTTGCGGTACCACTCGGCGCGGCCGTCCTTCAGGCGGACCCCGTGGATCATCCCGTGGCCGCTGAACCAGTGCCTGCTCGGCTCCCCGGGCCTCGGGTTCGGCCCGTTCCGGAAGTACCGGCCGGTCAGCGCCGGCGGCAGGGTGCCGGTGACCTGCAGGTCGCGGGCGTCGGTCTCGTCGGGGACGGGGGCCAGCTGCCCGTCCAGCCAGGCGGCGGGACGCTCGGCGGTGTTCTCGCTCATCTCGATGCTCCTTTCCGGGGTGCTTCCGCGGGGTGTCAGCGGGGCGAGGGCCCGGACGCGCCGTTGGCCGGCATCTCCGGCAACGGTAGCCCGAGCCGGGCGAAATGGCGCTTGCGCGCGATCTCGGGGTAGCGGGCGGTGAAGACGGCCGGGACCGTGAACCCGGCGATCTTGACGGCGACCAGCAGTGCCGTGGCGTCCGGCGCCCAGTGCTGGACGCAGCCGAGGACGACGGCCATGACGGTGAAGCCCGCGGCCCACACGCCGGTGATCACTCGGTTGATCTTCCCGAAGAGGTCGGTCGCGGCGATCTCCTCGGAGACCTGGCGGCGCGCGATCCCCTCGGTGAACGGGCGGCCGAGCAGGAGCGTCCCCCAGGCCGTGACGCCCAGCCAGCCGATGGCGAGCGAGGCGCCGTAGTCCAGCACCGGCGAGCCGGGGACGGTGAAGGCCAGCCCGGTGAGCGCCGCCATGAACACGGAGGTGGAGACCTCCAGGATCAGGGAGTCGGCCCGGTGGCCCCGGCGAAGGTCCTGGGCGAGGAGCGCCAGTGCCGCGACGAGTCCCGTGACGGCGCCGGCGCGGTCGTCGAAACCGCTGACGACGGCGAGCAGGATCCAGGGGAGGAAGGTTCTGGCGTAGTACTTCAGCATGTCCGCGGGCTCCCGATGACATTCCAACTTTGACATGTCGAACTTAGATGCTCCTCTTTCGACATGTCAATACAGACATGTAGACTCCGGGGCATGAGTTTGCGACATGCGGTGCTCGGGCTCATCGCCGAGATGGACGGTGCCAGCGGCTACGACCTGCTGAAGATGTTCGAGATCTCGCTCGGGAACGTGTGGCCGGCCCGGCAGAGCCAGCTCTACGGCGAGCTCGGCAAGCTCGCCGACGCCGGGCTGATCGAGGTCGCCGAAGAGGGCCCCCGCGGTCGCAAGGCGTACCGGATCACCGAGGCCGGGCGCGCGGAACTGCACCACTGGCTGGTGGACGTCCCGGCCAAGGCGGGTCGGCGGGACGAGGCGCTGCTGCGGGTCTTCTTCCTGGGACTGGCCGAACCGGGCGAAGCCCAGGGCTACCTGCGCAAGCACATGGAGGGCCTGGGGGAGTACCTCGACGAGCTCAAGGTCCTGGAGAAGAACATCGACTGGGGGGACGACGACCTGTCCGTCTACGGGCGGCTCGTCATGGAGTACGGCAAGCGGTTCGCCGCCATGCGCCGGGACTGGTTCGAGTGGGCGCTGCGGGAGGTCGCCGCCCTCGAAGAACGCGAATAGGGCAGGGCCGCGGACGGCCCTGCCCTATGGTGGATCGCGATCAGCGGAAGTCGCCGGCGTGGTCGGCGGCCCACTCCTTGAACGTCCGGCCGGGGCGGCCGGTGATGCGCTCGACCTCCGGGGACGGCTCGTGCGGACGGTCCACCGAGTCGGCACGCATGCGGAGCAGGACGTCCACCAGCCCCTCGCGCATGTAGGGCAGGGCGAGCATCTCCTTCCGCGCCTCCTCCGGAGTGATCTCCTCGAAGCGCGCGGGGCGGCCGATCGCCTCGCCGATGAGCCCGACCATCTCCGGATGAGTGATCAGCTCGGGTCCGGTCAGCACCGGCCTGGCGCCGACCAGGGCGTCGGTGAGCAGGGCCTTCGCGGCGACGGCAGCGATGTCGCGCTCGTGGATCGGCGTGCTGAGCGCCGCCCCGTAGGCCTCGCGGACGGGGTCGTCGGCGCGGATCGCCTCCCGCCAGCCGAGCGCGTTCGACGAGAACTCACCGGGACGCGTGAACGTCCACTCCAGCCCGGACGCCTCGACCGCCCGCTCGATCCTCAGATGCTTCGCGGCGATCTCGTTGGCCGGGTCCTCGTCCAGCGCGGACGCGGACGACAGCACGACGACGCGCTGGACGCCGTGGTCGGCGGCACGGGTCAGCAGGTCGTCCAGGCCGTTCCAGAACACGGCGGGGTTGAGGAAGATCGAGGTGACGCCGTCCAGCGGCATGTCGCCGATGGGGGCGACCTCCGCCTCGCTCGGCAGCCGCGCCGTGGCGGGGTCGCGGGTCAGCGCGCGGACCTTGGCCCCCGCGATCAGCAGTTCGCCGACGAGATGGCGGCCGACGTTTCCGGTGGCTCCTGTAACGAGAATCATGCGGACCAGGTTCAACCAAACAGATGAAGTTGTCAAACAGCCAGATGGTTGACGAGATCAGGCATGCGGCTACCATGGGGACGGTGACGGAGACGACGAAGCGGCCGCGGCGCGCCCCCGCCCCGGACGAGCGCACGCTCGACGCCGAGCGGTCCCGGCGCCTGCTGCTGGACGCCGCGCTCGACGAGTTCTCGGCCAAGGGGTTTGCGGGCGCCCGCGTCCAGGACATCGCCGACCGCGCCGGCGTGAACAAGCAGCTGATCAACTACTACTTCGGCGGCAAAGAGGGCCTGTACTGCGCGATCGGCCAACGCTGGCTGGAGCGGGAGGCCGAGTTCAACGACCCGTCCGTCCCGTTCGACGAGATCGTGATCCGGTACCTGCGGCACGCCCTGGACGACCCGCGCGGAACGCGGCTGAACGCCTGGCGGGGGCTCACCGAGAACCTCGACGACATCGCGACCGGCACAACGGAGGACCTCTCCGACATCGAACGGCGTCAGGCCGAGGGCGAACTCGCCGCCGACCTGGACCCGGCCGCGGTCATGGTCGCCATCATGGCGATGGTGTCGGCGCCCGTCGCCAACCCGCTCGTCGTCCGCCACGTGTTCGGGCTGGACCCGTCCTCACCGGAGTTCCAGGAGCGCTACACCGAGCAGTTGCGCCGCATCGTCCGCCTCATGGCGGGACCCGGACGGGCCTAGGTCTGCAATGGCGATTCGGCATCAACGTGCGCACAACCGGTCCAATGCCGACCGGCTCTCATCGTCCGCGGCGCGGAAGATCACCAACCGCAGATCCGGATCTTGAAGCGGCATGAGCACTTCGAAATCCACCGCGACCACACCGACGTCCGGATGCCGCATCACCTTGTGTCCGCGGGCGTTGATCTTGATGTCCCGCTCGGCCCACAACCGCGCGAATTCCTCGTCACGGGTGATGAATTCGGCAATGAGGTCGGTCAGCGCCCGATCCTCCGGATGAGCGGCCCACGCGGCGCGCAGGTGGGCGATCCCCTCCCGTACGACGCGTTCCCGGTCGACATAGAACTCGCGCATCTCCGGATGCATCAGGCACAGCCACATCGCATTGCGCCGCGACGGAGGCAGGGTGTCGAAATCCAGTAGCAGCCTCGCCATTTCGCGGTTCCAGGCCAGGATGTCGTAGCGGTGGTTCACCAGCATGGCCGGCTGCGGCGACAGGTCTGCGACCAGCCGGGCCAGCGGCGGCGCTGCGGAGGTGGCGGGCTTGCCGGCGTCGCGGGGGCGCTGCCGGGCCAGGTCGAAGAGGTAGGCGCGTTCGACGGGGGCCAGGCGCAGCGCTCGGGCCAGCGCCTCCACCACGTCCGCCGAGGGCCGCGGCCCGCGCCCCTGTTCCAGCCGCACGATGTAGTCGACGCTGACCCCGGCCAGCTCGGCGACCTCTTCGCGGCGCAGTCCCGGGGTCCGCCGGGCCTGCCTGCGCGGTGGCAGACCGAGACGGCGCGGGTCCAGCCGTTCGCGCCGGGCCCGCAGGAACGCGGCCAGCTCCTGTGTCGTGTCCACGGAGTGGGTGATCATGTTCGTTCCAACAGCCAGGGTAGGACCGGCGTTCCCAGGAACCTCCTTCCCTTACCCCCGGCTCGCGGCGGTCACAACCTTGTTCTCGACAACGGATCGCGAGCACAGGAGGACACGATGCCGCTCACCCTCGACACCTACCGGCTGCTGGGCCGCTCCGGGCTGCGGGTCTCACCGCTGGCGCTGGGCGCGGCGACCTTCGGCACCGACTGGGGCTGGGGAGCCGAGCAGGACGAGGCACGCAAGCTGTTCGACCGCTACGTCGAGCGAGGCGGCAACTTCGTCGACACCGCCAACACCTACACCAACGGCAGCTCCGAGCGACTGCTGGGCGAATTCGCCCGTGACAAGCGCGAAAGCCTGGTTCTGGCAACGAAATACACGACGCTGCGCCGGCCCGGTGACCCGAATTCCGGGGGCGGTCATCGCAAGAGCCTGTTCGCTTCGGTGGAAGCCAGTCTGCGACAGCTGAAGACGGACTACATCGATCTGCTCTACCTGCACGTGTGGGATTTCACGACACCGGTCGAGGAGATCCTGCGCGGCATGGACGATCTGGTCCGGCAGGGCAAGATCCTTTACGTGGCGATCTGCAACGCCCCGGCCTGGCAGGTGTCGCGCATGCAGGCCATCGCCGACCTGCGCGGCTGGTCGCCCCTGGTCGCGCTGCAGATCGAGTACAACCTGATCGAGCGCACCGGGGAACGTGATCTGATCCCCATGGCGCGCGAGATGGGGCTGGGGGTGATCCCCTATTCACCCCTGGCCGGCGGGGTGCTCACCGGCAAGTACAGCCGCGACGACCTGACCGCGACGAACGTCGCCGACGACGGCACCCGCAAGGGCTTCAACCTCGCCCTGGGGGCGCTCACCGAACGCAACCTCGCCATTGCCGATGTCGTGAAGGATGTCGCCACGGACTTGGACCGCACCCCCGCCCAGGTCGGGCTGGCCTGGACACTGCGGAATCCGGACGTGACGGCACCGATCATCGGCGCCCGCACCCCCGCGCAACTGGAGGACAATCTGGGCGCTCTGGAGGTCGACTTCACCGCCGCCCAACTGGCCCGTCTCGACGAGGCCAGCGCGATCGGACTCGGCTTCCCGCACGACATGCTCGCCAGTGACCACATCCGCAATGTGACCGCAGGTGACCTGAAGATCGAAACCCGCCGCTGACACCTGGTCGAGCCCGAGGACGGTCCGACCGCCGTCCTCGGGGCAGTTGTGGGACCAGCCGCCTAGTCGTTCCACCACTGGAACAGGTAGTGCCCAAGCTCGATCGGGAAGTGGTCGATCGAGCCGCTCACGCGGAACGGGAACTCGCCCAGGCCGATCGCGTCGGTGATGTAGTAGATGACGTTGAAGAAGCCCTGGTTGATCGGCCCGAGCCACAGCAGGGCGATCAGGATGAGGAACACGTAGCCGCCGTAGGCGTTCGCCTGGTCCGCCCAGCGGCGCGGCAGGTAGGGCTCGATGATCCCGAAGCCGTCCAGCCCCGGGATCGGCAGCAGGTTCAGTACGGCCGCGGTGACCTGCAGGAACGCCAGGAACGCCAGACCCGACCAGAACAGCGCGTGGCCGCTGTCGGCGAAGTTCTTGAAGATCACCGCGAGCATCACGGCGAACAGCGCGTTCGACAGCGGGCCCGCCGCCGAGATCAGGCTGTGCCGCAGCCTGCCCGGGATCACGTGCCGGTCGATCCAGACGGCGCCGCCGGGCAGGCCGATCCCGCCCAGCACGATGAACACGACCGGGATCAGGAAGCTCAGCGTGACGTCGGAGTACTTCAGCGGGTTCAGCGTGAGGTAGCCCTTGTCGACGACGCTGCGGTCGCCCGACCGGAAGGCCATGTACGCGTGCCCGAACTCGTGCAGGGACAGCGACAGGATCCACGCGGCGATCACGAAGCCGAACAGCGCGATGCGGCCCGGCCTCTCCAGGATCGTCCCGTACCGCCAGGCGATCAGGCCGCACAGGACGGTCGCCGCCACGACCGCGAGGAACACCGGGCTCGGCCGGACCGCCGCGCTCCCCCGCATCTCGTGTGCAGTGCCCTTCATCGCTTCCGGCCCCTCTCGCCGCGCCGCTGTTCCCGGCGCCCCGTCCCGCCCGATCTTCCTCTGGACGCTACCTGCTCGCCGGAGTCGTCACGCCGCGATGACCGGAACGACATAGGTGCGCAGGAAGCGGCGCAGCCCGTCGGCGTCCCGGTCCCGGTCCATCACGATCAGCGAGGTGATGATGCGGAAGAGGAACTCGACCGTCCCCTCCACCTCGATGTCGTCCCGCAGCGTGCGCTGCCGCTGCGCCTGCTCGAAGTAGGGCCGCACGTAGTCGCAGCACAGCGCGAGCACGTGCTCGGCCGCCCCCGCCACCGCCGCCTGCATGTGCCCCGCCGCCTCCGGGACGAGGAAGTGCGCGATCGTCGGCTCGTTGCGGACGTACTCGACCGCGTCCAGCGTGCCCTCGACGATCGCCTCGGACACCGACCGCTCCCGGCGCAGCCGCTCGGCGAGCCGGTCCAGGAAACGGTGCAGGTCGCGCACGACGACGGCGAGGATCAGCTCGTCCCGCCCGCCGGTGACGCTGCGGTACACGGTCGCCCGCGACAGCTTCGCGGCGGCCGCGATGTCCTCGACCGTGGTCTTGGCCACGCCGAAGCGGCCGAAGCACTCCTCGGCCGCGTCGATGATGCGCTCGCGCGTCGCGTCGGCGGTGACCGGGGGCATGCCCCGAACACTACCGGCCGCCGCCCAGCCGCTATTCCAGCGTGTACTCCAGCGCCCAGGTGTGGGACCCGTCCTCGGCGACGGTGATCTGGCCGACGCCGCGGATGCCGGCGAGCTCCCCCGCCCCGGACGTGGGGACGATCAGCCACCGCAGCCACTGGGTGTCGGGCGTCCCGTCCTCGCTTCCCGCGCTGTGCTGCAGGACGAACGTCCCCTCGCGCCCGTGCAGGATCCCCTGAACGTTCTCGACCCCCACGTACGCGACCGGCCCCGCCGCCGACTCCACCGTGATCAGCTCGCTGGAGCTCGTCCCCACCAGATCGCCGTGGAAGGTCTTGCCGACGTGCACGCGGGTGAGCTTGTTGCCGCCCTGCTCGTCGTAAGGCTTGTCGGCGTCCCAGGCCTCGATGTCGAAGCTGCCGCTGGCTTGAAAGGTCATGCCCGCCATGATGCCCGCCCCCGTCCGGCGGCGGGAGGGCTCAGAACAGCGTGCCTTCGTGTTCGATGCCGCGTAGGGCGTCGTAGTCGAGGGTCACGCAGTCGATGCCCCGGTCGGTGGCGAGGACGCGGGCCTGGGGCTTGATCTCCTGGGCGGCGAAGACGCCGCGGACGGGGGCCAGGTGCGGGTCGCGGTTGAGCAGTTCCAGGTACCTGGTGAGCTGTTCGACGCCGTCGATCTCGCCCCGGCGTTTGATCTCGATGGCCACCGTGGCGCTGTCGGCGTCCCGGCACAGGATGTCGACCGGGCCGATCGCGGTGGGGAACTCCCGGCGGATCAGCGTGTACCCCTCGCCGAGGGTCGTGATGTGCTCGGCGAGCAGTTCCTGGAGGTGCGCCTCCACGCCGTCCTTCTGGAGGCCCGGGTCGAGGCCCAGCTCGTGGCTGGTGTCGTGCAGGAACTCCTCGATCGTCAGGATGAGGCGCTCGCCCGACTTGCCGTGCGTGACCGTCCAGCGGGCGATGGCGCCGTTCTCCTCGAAGACCTCCTCGCGCAGCGAGCAGGGCGGGTTCATCCAGTTGAGGGGCTTGTAGGCGCGGTCGTCGGCGTGGACGCTCACGCTCCCGTCCGCCTTGATCAGGACCAGGCGGGGAGCCATCGGAAGGTGGGCGGTGAGCTTGCCGGCGTAGTCGACGCTGCACCGGGCGATAACGAGACGCACGGCGACCAACCCTAGTGCGCGTCCCGGAGACGTTCAGCCGATACCGGCGTACCGGCGGCACTCGCCGCGGTCGGTGGGCAGTCCCCAGTCGCCGAGGATCTCCATCAGGTTGATCCACTGCCAGCTTGCGGGCGGAAGTTCGGCGATCGTCCGGACGGTCCGCTGCTGGGCGGTGGTGAGGTCGGCGAACGGGGGCAGGGGGAGGACGGGTGCGCGGAACGTCAGCGTGAGCGCGGCGGCGGCCATCGAAAACGAAGCGTCGTCGGACGTGCGGGACAGCCCTTCCAGGACGGCGTCGACGGCCTCGCGCGGCGGTTCGTCCAAGGCGGCCAGTGTCAGCGCCGAGTAGAGGCGCAGGTCGCCGTCCAGGAAGGCCGCGGGTTCGTCGGGCGGGGACGTGCTGCAGGCCGCCAGTTCGGCGATGACCGGCGCGTCGGCCGCGCCCAGCCGGGCGAGCGCGATCGCGGCGGCCCAGCGCGGCAGCGGCTCCGCGCCGGCCAGGTGCCTTCGGAGCCGGGGGATCAGTGTCCGGCCGTCGAGCAGCCCTCCGGAGACCAGGGCGTGCGCGACGACGTTCGGGTCCTCCTCGACGTCGAGGAGCGCACCCAGCGCGGGGAGCGCGGCCGCCGCCTCCTCGGGGAACCATCCGGCCGCGTACGCGGCGGCGGCCCGCACTTCGGAGTCCTGATCGCCGAGGAGGTCCAGCACGGTGGGCAGCCCGGCGCGGACGGCATCGTAGGCGGCGAGTCCCGCGGCCCATCCGTCCGGCCGGCGCGCCTCCTCGGCGAGGCCGGTCGAACGCGGCCGCGCCACCTCGTCCCGCCAGGCCGTGATGTCGACGCCGGACGGCAGGTGCGACTCGTCGAAGCCGATCGCCAGCGCGACCGCCAGGTAGAGCGGCCAGGTGCGCTCGGGAGTGCCGGGATCGGACGCGAGCGCGAGCAGGAACGGGACCGCCGCGGCCGATGCGCTGTAGCGGTTTCCCTGGTGGTGGATGTTGGTGAACAGCTCGCCCAGCGCCGCGTTCCGCTCGTCCTCGTCGGACGAGGACAGGGCCCGGAGCAGGTCCGGCACGTCCTCTGCTGAGCCGTAGGCGTGGTGGAGGCCCGCCCAGTCGATGTCGTCCAGCCCTGCCGGCGGTTCGGCCATGCCGCGATCATGCCAGCCACGCCTGACGTCCACCCTGAGCATCCCTGAGCATTCCTAAGGCGCACGGAGCGGGTCAGATAAGGCGTGATGCCGATGTGGGTGCGGGCGCCTTAGGACGAGTCTCTTGGATGTCGGGCCGTGTCACGCGGCCCGGGACGTTCAGGAGGGGCCGTGTACCACCACGAGATCATGCAGGACATCGCGAGGCAGCGGGCGCGCGAGATGCGTGCCGAGGCCCGCGCCGCGCGGGACGCCCGGCTGGCGCGCCGGGCCCGCGAGTTCTGGGCCGAGCGCGCCGAGCGGCTGGCCGCACGGCCGGTCCAGCGGCGGCCGCGCAAGCACGGAGCGGCGCCGGCGCGATGACCCCGCCCCCGACCGGCCCGCGCCGGCCGGGGGCGCGACGCATAGCGGAATGAAAATCTTTGTCAAGCCTGGAATTCTCCGGGGGCCGTGATTAGCGTCGGCGGGTGGGTGTTCATCCTCCGTCTGTGAAAGGACCCCCGCACATGTCTCTTGA
Organism: Spirillospora sp. CA-128828; assembly: GCF_050945415.1. Taxonomy (NCBI): domain Bacteria; kingdom Bacillati; phylum Actinomycetota; class Actinomycetes; order Streptosporangiales; family Thermomonosporaceae; genus Spirillospora; species Spirillospora sp. CA-128828. The sequence continues at coordinate 7,757,732 of NZ_CP191986.1, read as the reverse complement.
CGTGACACCGGAACTGCTGGAGACGGCGCAGAAGGGCGAGGTCGGCGACGCGGCCTTCGTCGAGTGCATCAGGACGTCCCTCCCGTACGCGTGGGACATGATCAGCGGCCTGGTGGCCCGGCTCCAGGTGGACGGCGGCGACTTCGCCGACAACCTCACGCCCCCGCCGGACGAGAAGGCCCGCGGCCAGCTCCTCAGGGTGCTCGCCAGCGACGCCATGCGCGACGCGCTGGAGCGCTACTTCGGCGTGAAGCTGGCCTTCCAGAACTGCCACCGGGTCGCGGTCTTCCCGACCGGCGACTCCACCGCCTACCGGACGTTCGTGACGGCCCGCGAACAGATCCTCAACCAGTCTCCCGAGCTCCGCGACTGCTGACCCGTCCATGCGGCGTGCCGATTCCCTCGGCACGCCGCATGCTCACATCGCGGCGCGGACCTTGGGGAGGACGTCGGCGCCCAGTCGGGCGATGTTCTCCAGGGTGGCGGCGCGGGAGCCGGCGGCCTCGACCAGCAGGATCAGGTGCCTGATTCCGGTGCGTTCGGCCGTGGTCACGAGGGACTCGACGCAGTCGTCCGGTGAGCCGACGGGATGCAGGTCGCACATGAGGCGCGTGTAGGCGACGGGGTCGCGGGACGGGCGTGGACGGTCGTCCACGGCGACGTATCCCTCCAGGCCGGGGCCGAGCCAGCGCGGCATCTCGTCCATAAGGGTTGCGACGGCCTCTTCCCGTGTGTCGGCGACCTGGGCCACGTGGGTCGAGATGTGGGGGAGAGACGGGTCGCCGTGACGCGCGACGGCGGCGGCCTTCTCATCCGGACCCACATGCATCCCGAGGAGCATCGGCAGGCCGCGTCGCGCAGCCAATGTCTCGGTGGCAGGGGACGTGCACGCGACCGTCACCTGTGGCGGGACAGGCGCACGCGGGACCACCGGCACCTCACGGAAGTCGAAGTGCTCGCCCGACCAGGCGAGCCGGTCCGAACGCAGCCAGGCCAGCAGCAGGTCCAGGGATTCGGCGAAGCCGTGCTCGTAGCGGGGGAGGCCGGTGCCGAAGACCTCCAGGTCGCGCCACGGCCCGCCCCGTCCGACGCCCAGCCGGAACCGGCCGCCCGACAGCAGCGACAGCATCGCGGCCTGCTCCCCCAGCACGACCGGATGCTGGGTGGACAGCACGCTGACCGCCGTCCCGACATGGACGCGGGTGGTCGTGGCCAGGATGTGCCCGGCGAGAACGGTCGCGGACGGGACGACCCCGTACGACATGAAGTGGTGTTCGGCCAGCCAGACGTCGTCGAACCCGGCGCGTTCGGCGGCGACGGCCGCCTCGACGGTGCGGGCGAGGGCGGCGGCGTCGCCCTGGGCGTTCGAGCGGAGCTCGTCGGTTGATCGGTGGTGGGTGGGGGCTGGAGGACGGTCGGGGAAACGGGCGGCGAGGAGGAAGATTCCGAGGCGCACGTCCCGGTCGTACCCGGCCTCGGCGGCGCGTGCTCCCTCTGGGAGACTGCGGGTCATGACTGGTGGTTCGTTCAGCAGGGTCGGGGTCGTCGGACTGGGCACGATGGGCGCGGGCATCGCCGAGGTGCTGGCGCGCGGCGGCCTCGCGGTCGTCGGCATCGAGGTGAACCCGGACGCGCTGGAACGCGGGCGCGGGCACCTGGAGGGCTCCACCGGACGCGCCGTCAAGCGCGGGAGGCTCACCGAGGACGCGCAGCGCGAGATCCTCGGCCGGATCACGCTGTCGACCGACTTCGCCGACCTCGGCGACTGCGACCTTGTGATCGAGGCCGTCCCCGAGCGGCTCGACCTGAAGCGCAAGGTGTTCGCCGAGCTGGACCGCGTGTGCCGGGACGACGCCGTCCTCGCCACCAACACCTCCTCGCTGTCGGTCACCGACATCGCGGCCACCACCGGCCGCCCCACCAAGATCGTCGGGGTGCACTTCTTCAACCCGGCGCCGGTGATGAGGCTGGTCGAGATCATCGGGACGGTGCTGACCGAGCCGGAGGCCGTGACCCGGGTCGCCGAGCTGGTGAAGGGCCTCGGCAAGACGCCGGTCACGATCGGGGACCGCGCCGGGTTCGTCGCGAACCGGCTGCTCTTCGGCTATCTGAACCAGGCCGCGGCCATGCTGGAGTCCGGCCACGCCACCCGCGACGACATCGACACCGCGATGAAGACCGGCGCCGGGCTGCCGATGGGGCCGTTCACCCTCATGGACCTGATCGGGCTCGACACCTGCGTGGAGGTGCTGGACGCGATCTACGCCGAGTCGCGCGACCGCCGCCACGCCGCCTCGCCGCTGCTCCGCGAGCTCGTCACCGCCGGGCTGCTCGGCCGCAAGACCGGCCGCGGCTTCTACACCTACGACCAGTCCGGGGACGCCGAGAAGGAGACGGCCGGCGCGCCGCCGGTCGTGGGCATCGTCGGCGTCGGCCCCCTCGCGGACGCGATCGCCGCGCTGTGCGACCGGGCGGGCGGCGAGATCCGCGACTCCGCCGCCGGACTCGCCGGCTGCGACCTGATCGTGGAGGCCGCGGAGGACACCGAGGCCGCCCGGGCGCTGCTGTCCGCCGCCGTCCAGGCCGCGAAGCCCGGCACGGTCATCGCCGTCACCTCCGTGGACGGCTCGGTGATCGGGCAGGCCATGGCCACCGGACGCCCCGCCGACGTCGTCGGGCTGCACCTGCCCGACCCGGCGGGCGCCCTCGCCGAGATCGCCGCCACGGTCGCGACCGCCCCGGACGTCGCGGACCGCGCCGCCGACCTCATCGGACGCCTCGGCCTGGCCGTCGTCCGCTGCCGCGACCGCGTCGGCTTCGTCGTGGACGCCCTGCGCTTCCCGTACCTGAACGACGCCGCCGCCATGCTCGGCGCCGGATACGCCGACGCCGACTCGATCGACGCCGCGATGACGCTGGGCTGCGGCTACCCGACCGGCCCCATCGCCGACCTCGACCGCCTCGGCCTCGACCGTGCAGTCACCGTCCTGCGCGCCCTGCACGCCGAGACCCGCGAACCGGCCCTCGCGCCGGCCCCGCTCCTTGTCGAGCACGTCACAGCGGGGAAGCCGCTGCGTTAGCCCAGGGGGCGTGTTTGCCAGGGGGCGACCTCCTGGAACCCCCGTTACGGGGAAGAGGGCGTGGCCGAAATTTCATAGGCTGGGGGTATGAGCCCCCGGAAGAATCGCCGTACCGTCACCGGACGTCCCCCCAAGCGCGAAGACGGGCCGTGGGCTCAGGAGACCGAGGACGGGCCGGACGGCGAGTGGATCGTCCGGTCGATCGCCGGGGCCGGCGCGACGAAGCCGTACCGGTGCCCCGGGTGCGACCAGGAGATCCCGCCGGGTGTCGGGCACGTCGTCGCCTGGCGGGCGGGTGACGGCGGCGACGACCGGCGGCACTGGCACCGCCCCTGCTGGCAGGCCCGCACCCGCCGCTCACCCCGCATCCTGCGCGGCCGGAACGCGCCCCGTTACTAAGGAGACTCATGGCGGAGATCAGGGCGGCCAGTGTGCTGCCGGCGCGGCGTGCGGAGATCACGCTGCACACGTCCGACGGGCTGGAGCTGGTCGGGGAGCTGGCGCTGCCGCCGGAGCGTCCGCCGGTGGCGACGCTGGTCTGCCTGCATCCGCTGCCCACGGCCGAGGGGATGATGGACAGCCACGTCCTGCGCAAGGCGTCCTACCGGCTGCCCGCGCTCGCGGACCTGGCGGTGCTGCGGTTCAACACCCGCGGGACGACGTCGGCGCGCGGCACGAGCCAGGGCGAGTTCGGCGACGGCGAGACCGAGCGGTTCGACGTCGCGGCGGCACTGGAGTACACCGAGTACCACGACCTGCCGCGCCCGTGGCTGCTCGGCTGGTCGTTCGGCACCGAGCTGGCGCTGAAGTGGGGACGCGACCCGCTGGTGGAGGGGGCGATCCTGCTGTCGCCGCCGCTGAAGCGCGCGGGCGACGCCGACCTGGACGCGTGGGGCGCCGACGGCCGCCCGGTCGTGGCCCTCGTGCCGGAGTTCGACGACTATCTGCGCCCGGCGGAGGCGCGGGAGCGGTTCAAGCGCGTCCCGCAGGCCGAGGTGATCGGGGTCGACAACGCCAAGCACCTGTGGGTGGGCGAACCGTACGTCCGGATCGTGCTGAACGAGATCGTCAGGCGGGTGGCCCCGGCCGCTCATCCGCTCCCCACCGAATGGGACGAACCGGACAGATAAACGCTTGCGGCCGATCGCGGCCACTCCTGTCCCACCGGGTGCGATCGCGGGTAACCATTGCCCAATGACGGTGCAGCTGTACGCAAGGGACGTCGGAAGCGGCACGCCGCTCGTCCTGCTGCACGCCTTCCCGCTCTCGTCGGCGATGTGGCTCGGCCAGCGCGAGGGCCTGGCGAACCGGTTCCGGGTCATCACCCCGGACCTGCGCGGCTTCGGCGGGTCGGTGCTCGGCGACGACGAGCCGTCGATCGACGCGATGGCCGACGACGTCGCCCGCATGTTCCGGGGCCTCGGCCTCCGGCGGGCCGTCGTCGGCGGGCTGTCCATGGGCGGCTACGTAGCGATGGCGCTGGGCCGGCGGCATCCGGACCTGATCCTTGGTCTCGTGCTCGCCGCCACCCGCGCCGCCGCCGACACCGAACCGGTCCGGGAGAACCGGCTGCGGCAGGCCGAGCGGCTCGAAAGCGAGGACGGCACGCGGGTCCTCGTGGACGAGGTGCTGCCCGGCCTCGTCGGCCCCACCACCTACCGGCAGCGGGCGCTGATCTATGGGCGGGTCCGGGGCCTCGTCCAGGCGACGCCGCCGCGCGCCGCCGCATGGGCGCAGCGTGCCATGGCGGGACGCGCGGCGGCGTTCGGCGCGCTCCGCGACCTGCGGGTGCCCGCACTCGTCATGATCGGCGACGAGGACGCGCTGGCCACCGAGGCCGAGGCCCGCGCCATGGCGGACGCGATGTCCAACGCCGAGCTGCTGGTCATCCCGCGCGCCGGGCACCTGTGCGCGGTCGAGCAGCCGGACCTGTTCAACCAGGCGGTGGCCGAGTTCGCCGCCGCCCTCGCCCGCACGGCCCGCTGAGCTAGAGCGTCTCCTGGCGCGGCATGACGACCTCGCGGATCAGCAGCGAGATCGCGGCCGCGGTCGGGATCGCCAGCAGCGCCCCGACCACGCCGAGCAGCGCCGCGCCGACCAGCGCCGCGACGATCGTCACCGCCGGCTGGACGTCCACGGTCCGCTTCATCACGCGCGGATAGACCACGTAGTTCTCCACCTGCTGGTAGATCACATAGAAGATCACGCAGGCGATGAGGTCGGTCGTGTTCCCGGTGATGAACGCGACCAGGCACACGATCACCGCGCCGATCGTGGCGCCGATGAGCGGGATCAGGTCGGTCACCGCGACGATCAGCGCCAGTGCGAGCGCGTACTTCACCCCGAGGATCGACAGGAAGATGTAGGAGCACACGCCCGCGATGAACGCGATCGTGAACTGCCCCGCGACATAGCCGCCGATCCGGTCGAGGATCTCGTCGCCCAGCAGGGCGACGCGGGCTCTCCGGGTGCGCGGCGCCAGCTTGTAGAAGAACGTCTTGATCTGCGGCAGCGAGCTGAGGAAGTACAGCGTGAGGATCAGGATCGTGATCGTTTGGAAGATGCCGTTGATCGCGACCTTGCCGATGCCGGTGGCGGTGTCGGTGAGGCCCTTCTGGAAGCCGTCGCTGTTCACCGCCTTCTCGGCGCGCTCCAGCAGCCCGTAGCGCTTGTCCCAGTCGGCGAGCGTCCTGTTGTCCTGCAGCTGCTGGACGTACTCGGGGATGTTGTGCCGCAGCTCGGTGACCTGCTCGGACACCGGCTGGACGAGGGACGCGACGAACCCGGCGAAGAACAGGATCACGATCAGGAACACCGTGGCGACCGCGGCGCCGCGCGGGAGCCCGAACCTGCGGAGCCGCTCGACGGCCGGGTTGAGCCCCACCGCGAGGAACATCGCCACGATGATCATCACGATCACGGACTTGGCGTTCGTGGCGGCCTTCACCAGCATCCACGCGGTGATGACGCCGAGCGCCGCAGTGAACCCGAACACGAACGGGTGGGCGCGGCCGAGCGGCTGACCGGGCCGTCCGAACGGGAACAGGTGGTCGACGCCCGCCTCCCGCTTGCGCTGCTCGACGTCGTGCGCCGGGTCGGGCGCGCCCGGCTCGGGCGTCACCTGCTCCGTGGCGGCCGGCAGCGGTGCCGGGAGGGAGACCGGGGCGCCGGTCGCCGGGTCGCGTTCCCCCACGGGCTCCTCGATCTCCTCGGGCCGCAGCGCACCGCTGGGCGCGGTGGCCTCATCGTCCTCGGTCGCGGCCTGCTCGTCGTCAGGGGACCGGCCTCCGGACGCGGGCCCGGCCGGCTCGCCGTCGTCGGCGGGCGGGGCCGGAGCGGGCACCCGGCGGCCGGCCGCGCGCGGGCCCTCGCCGGACGCGGGCTCCGGCCGGTCCTCGTGGGGGGTCTCGTCGGGCACGCCGCTCTCCTCTTCCTTACGCCTACGGGGTGAGACGGCGGAAAGCCCGGAGACGTTTCACCGCCTCCAGGCTTTCCGTCACGTCCTACCGTCTCAGGCGGTCACTCCTGCCACCAGTCCTCGTCGTCCTCCTCGGACTTCTTGGCCTGGGCCTGCTTGGCGGGCGCGGCCTTCGCGGCCGGCTGCTGCTTCGGCTGGGCCTGCTGCGCCGGGGCCGGCTTCGGCTCGGCCGCCGGGATCGCGGCCTTCTCCGGGGGCGCGGCCAGCTCGGCGTCGCCGCCCATCGTCGGCGCGACGCCGCCGATGAGCTGACGCAGCTGGTTGAGGTGGCTGGTGATGCTGTCGCGCTGCCGGGTGAGCTCGTCGACCTGGCGCTGCGCCGCCGTCCGCACGCGGTCGGCCTCGGCCTTGGTCTCGGCGAGCAGCTGCTCGGCCTGCGCCTTGGCCTCGGCGATCACGTTGTCGGAGTTCTTGCGGGCGTTGGCCATCAGCTGCTTGGCGTGCGAGTCGGCCTCGCGCCGGGTCTGCTCGGCCTGCTGGGTCGCCTTGGCGGCCCGCTGCTCGGCGGACGCGGCCCGCTGCTCCGCCTCGGCGACCAGCTTCTGCGTCGCGGCCTGCGCGTTGGCGTGCCGCTCGGCGTCCTGCCGGTCGGCCTCCTCGCGGCGGGCGGCCAGCTGGATCTCGAACTCGGCCTCGGCCTGGGCGCGCTGGGCCTCGCTCTCCTCCAGGATGCGCTGTGCCTGCGCGCGCATCTCGTCGGCCTGCCGCTTGGCCGTGGTGAGGATCTCGTCCCGCTCGCGCTTGGTGGACGCGCGCAGCTGCGCGACCTCGCGCTCGGTCGTGGTGCGCAGCTTGGCGATCTCGCGCTCGGCGCCGGCCCGCTTCTCGGCGACCTCGTGGTCGGCGGTCGCGCGCAGCTTGGCGACCTCGCGCTCGGTCGTGGAGGTCAGCTCGTCGGCCTCGCGGTGGGCGGAGGTGCGCACCTCCTCGGCCTCGCGCTCGGCCGCGTTGCGCATGTCGTCGCCCTCGCGCTGGGCGTTGGCGCGCAGTTCGGCGGCGTCGTTCTCGGCGGTGGCGCGCTGCTCGGCGGCGTCGACCTTGGCCGCGGCCTTGATCTCGTTCGCCTCGGAGCGGGCCGCCTGGACCAGCTCGGTCGCCTGCTCCTCGGCGAGCCGAAGCAGCTGCTCGATGCGGGCGCCTAGACCGGAGTAGGTGGGACGTTCCTGCTCCTGCAGCTGCCGGTGGGCGTCCGACAGCTCCCGCTGCAGGGCCTGGGTCTGCTCGCGGGTCTGCCGCACCTCGTTGTCGAGCGTCTTGATGTGCTCGTCGACCTGGTGCCGGTCGTAGCCGCGAAGCACCACGTCGAACTCGCGCGGGGGCGTGTCTTCAAAGAAGTTGCTGAGCTGGGCGTCGATGTCGGACTGCATGTGGCTCAATCCTGATGTGACGGGGCTACGGGTGGTTCCGGGGACCGGTTGATCGCCTGGCATGAACGGGCGCAGTGCCCCAGACCTCTTCCGGCGAATGAAGCGTACTCCGGACACTGCCGTGTTGGGGGCTCATCTTGACGCGCTGCGTGGAATGTCCCTTTTGTTCGAGCGTGCGGCAAGCCCTCGGGTACCCAGGTGCCGGGGGTGCAAATACACCAGAGGTGTCCGAACGGTCACAGAGCGGCGGTCGGTGCCCGGCCGTCCGCGACCGTGATATCGAACACGTCACGATCCGGTCGCGCCCGCGCCGCGCCCGGCGTACAAGATCATCCGGCGGCCCGGGGCTTCTGCACCAGCTCCGTCAGGACGCCGTGGCAGTCCTTGGGATGCAAAAAGTTGATCAAGGATCCCATGGACCCGTTGCGCGGCGCGTCGTACAGCACCCGCACGCCCTTGCCGGCGATGCCGGCGGCCTCGGCGGCGACCGTCCCGTCCGTGCCGAACGCGATGTGGTGGACGCCCTCGCCGTTCTTCTCCAGCCACTTGGCGACCGCCGAGTCGTCCCGGATCGGCTCGATCAGCTGCAGGTAGCTCGCCGCGCCGTCCCCGGTGTCGTTGATCTTGAGCATGCACTCCCGGACGCCCTGCTCCTCGTTCACCTCGAAGTGGGCGTCGGTGAAGCCGTAGGTCGCCTTGTAGAACTCGACGGTCGCCTCCAGATCGCGACAGGCGATGCCGATGTGGTCGATACGGGTCAGCATGGGCGTTACTCCCTCTCCGACGGCCAGGCGGGGGCGAACGGAACCGGACGGCGGTCCCCTGGGTATGGTGGCAAACGTCGCCGCAGCACCATCCTGGAGGCCCCCACATGACCGCCACGTCCGTGATCGTCGCAGGAGCGCGCACCCCCGTCGGGCGCCTGATGGGCGCGCTGAAGGACTTCTCCGCGGCCGACCTCGGGGCGCACGCGATCAAGGCTGCGCTGGAGCGCGCCGGGGTCTCCGGCGACCAGGTGCAGTACGTGATCCTCGGCCAGGTGCTCCAGGCCGGCGCGGGCCAGATCCCGTCCCGGCAGGCGGCGGTCAAGGCGGGCGTCCCGATGAGCGTCCCGTCGATCACCATCAACAAGGTCTGCCTGTCCGGGCTGGACGCGATCGCGCTCGCCGACCAGCTGATCAGGGCCGGCGAGTTCGACATCGTCGTGGCGGGCGGCATGGAGTCGATGACCCAGGCCCCGCACCTGCTGCCGAAGTCGCGCGGCGGCTACAAGTACGGCTCGGTCGAGGTCCTCGACCACATGGCCTACGACGCGCTCACCGACGCCTTCGACGACATCTCCATGGGCGAGTCGACCGACCGCTACAACGCCAAGCTGGGCATCACCCGCGAAGAGCAGGACGAGTTCTCCGCCCGCTCCCACCAGCGCGCCGCCGAGGCCATCAAGAACGGCGTGTTCGACGACGAGATCGCCCCGGTGGAGATCCCGCAGCGGAAGGGGGAGCCGGTCGTGTTCTCCGCCGACGAGGGCGTGCGCGGCGACACCACCGCGGAGGTCCTCGCCAGGCTGCGTCCCGCGTTCGGCAAGGAGGGGACGATCACCGCCGGCTCGTCCTCGCAGATCTCCGACGGTGCCGCGGCCGTCGTCGTGATGTCCAAGGCCAAGGCCGAGGAGCTGGGCCTGACCTGGCTCGCCGAGATCGGCGCGCACGGCAACGTCGCGGGCCCGGACAACTCGCTGCAGTCCCAGCCGTCCAACGCGATCAAGCACGCGCTCGGCAAGGCGGGCCTGACCGTGGACGACCTCGACCTCATCGAGATCAACGAGGCGTTCGCCTCCGTCGGCATCCAGTCGATGCGCGACCTCGGCGTCGGCCCGGAGAAGGTCAACGTCAACGGCGGCGCCATCGCGGTCGGCCACCCGGTCGGCATGTCCGGCGCCCGCATCGCCCTCCACCTGGCCTACGAGCTGAAGCGCCGCGGCGGCGGCACCGGCGCCGCCGCCCTCTGCGGCGGCGGCGGCCAAGGCGACGCGTTGTTGATTCGTGTTCCGGCCCGGGCGCTCGCCTAGCGGCTCGCGCCCGACCGAAACACGGGCGATCGCTGGCATCGCTCCGGCTCGCCTTGCGGCTCGCTGCGCGATCAGGTTCTCGCAAGCTCGAACCTGCCTTCGGACGCGATCGCGATGGTTCAGGCTGTTGCGTGGCTGGGCCGGTGGCTGATGTCAGTGCGCCTTATTGCGGGGCCGGTGTGATTGTGACGGTCTTGAAGCCCAGGGCCTTGAGCATGTTCTCCAGCATCGACTTGGTGTTGGCGTCGGCGCGTTCCTTCAGGCCGCTCTGGGCGGCGGCCGTCTGGATCTTCTGGGACGCCAGGACGTAGAGCTGCTGCTGGTTGTTCGGGTTGCTGCTGAAGAAGTCGCCGAAGCGGTCGAGCAGGCCGCGTTCGGTGGCGTACACGTAGCTGGTCTTCGAGTCCAGGTTGGTCTTCTCCAGCTCGGCGCGCGGCAGTGTGATGGTCGCGGCCGTCCGGTCGTGGTTGACCTTGACGGCGCCCGAGCCGAGCTTGGAGAAGTCCACGTAGGCGTCGACGGAGCCGTTTCCCACGAACAGCGTCCGCTTGCCGCGCAGGGAGGACGGCAGGAACTTGGCGTCCTTCTCCAGGTCCACGACGACCTGGAAGTTGCCGCTGGCCGCCTCGTAGCGGTGCATGTCGCGGATCGACTTCAGCAGGACGGGTCCGCTGCGGTCCTTCGTCTCCTCCCCGAACGGGTTCAGCCAGCCGGGCAGGCCGCGCAGCACCTGCTGCGCCACCAGCACGAGCGCGATCGTGGCGACGACGAGCACGACGGGGGTGAGCAGGCCGCGCCGGGGGGAGCGGGACCGGCCGGGGGACGACTTGCGGGGTGCGTCGTTCTTCGGTTCCGAGCGAGCCATGTACGGGACATTCCCGGCGAGGGCGCCGGCTACCTCACCCCGTCGGCCCGGGTGCGGCGGGCGACGGGCGCCGCAGGTCGGACTCGTGCGTCGCCTGCTCCACCTCGATCAGCGACTCGCTGCGGAGATGCGCCTCATGGGCGGCCCGGCCGCCGCGGACGCCGAATAGCCGTTTGGTGACGACGATGTAGACGATGAGACCGATATTGAGCACCAGCGCGCCGATGCGCAGCACGGTGACCTTCTCCACCAGCTCGTAGATCTCGATCGGCAGCCCGAAGCACGTGGCGACGACCGCGAAGTACTCGCCCCAGCGCTGCAGCAGCCACAGCCCGACCGCCTCGATCAGCTCGATCGCGCCGTACACGATCAGGCCGACGGCGAGCCAGCGCAGCGTCCGCGCGTCCAGGTCGAAGACGTGCCGGATGGACGTGATCACCTTGGAGTGGTCGAGGTCCCAGCCGATCTGGTCGGCGATCGGGCGCAGCAGCGGGATCTCCTTCTCGAAGATCCGCTCGATCGAGCCGCGGCTGCCGGCGAACCGCCAGACCCCGTACGCGGCGACCAGCACGATCAGGCCCCGGATGCCGCGCTCGACCGCGAAGAACCGCATGATGAACGCGTCCCGCAGCTCCCGGCCGCGCTTCACCAGCGGCGCCCGGTCGGCCGGGCCGGAGCCGTGCGGCTCACCGTGCACGTACGTCCCGCAGCGCAGACAGCGCCACGCATCGCCGACGGGGGACGGGACGACGAGGCGCTCGCGCAGCCTCTCCTCGTCGGGCGCGTAGGTGATGTGCCCCTTGCGTGCGCAGGTCAGCAGGCTCCAGTCCACGCGGACACCCTAGACGTCCGTGATGCCCGGTACATGTCACGGTTCGTGCACAGTCGTGTGATCAACGTCATACGAGGGGGCGAAACCCCGGGCCGAGGGCGATCCGTTGACGCCGCGTGGACATGATTCGTGTTTTCCGGTTCGTCTCCGTCGCCGAGGCGGTCTCGTTCCTTCTCCTGCTGCTGGTCGCGATGCCGCTGAAGTACGGGGCGGACGCCCCGGCCGGCGTCCAGCTGATGGGGCCGGTGCACGGAACCCTGTTCTTGGCGTATGTCGCCCTGGTCTTCCTCGTCCGCGGACAGCTCCGCTGGGACGGCAGGCGCACGGTCCTCGCGCTCGGCGCGGGCGTCCTCCCGGTCGCCCCGTTCTTCGTGGAACGTCACTGGACCCGGCGGGCCGCCGAGCCCACCGCGGAGCCGGCCGGACGGGCCTGAGCCTTCGCCGGGGGGCGGAAGTCGTCCGGGCCGAGCGTGCAGGAGCGGTACTCGGCGAAGTGGAGGCGCAGCCAGGCGCGGCGGCGGTGCTCGGTCCAGGCCGCGAAACGGCGCGCCGCGCGCGTGCCGGGGGGCGAGGGGGGGTCGTCTCCCAGGAGCCACGCATCGACCAGAGCCTGGTAGCCGTTGGGGTTCGTGCAGGCGTCGGGGTCTTTGAGTCCATCGCTGATCTGCCGGACGGCCCGGGCCGCGTATCCGGGGGAGAGGTCCTCGTCGAGGTGGACGGCGGCGACGCCGTTCACCACCGCGACGGCCGCCCACGCGGGGCGCTGCTCCACTTTCGTGAACGCGCCGGGAGTCCCGTTCAGCCGGGCGGCGAGCGGGGTGGCCGCCGCCATCAGCGGGGGCAGCGCCGCCCGCAGGGCCGGATGCACGCAGACGGTCAGCGGCCACCGCCGGCACACCTGTTCGGCCGGGACCGGGGCGACGGTTCCGGCGCCGGAACCGTGCAGGCCGAGCGTGGCCGAGACGGCCGCGGCAATGGCCGCCGTCAGGGGGAGGACGATCAGAAGCCGCCGCGTCACCCACAGCACGTAGCCGAGGATCAGAGCGGTGGTCAGCCCGGCCGCCCAGAGGACCTGGTCGGTGAACACGGCGGGCCGCAGAGTGGTGAACAGCTCGATCCGGGGGAACGCGGCGGGCGGCAGCAGGCTCCACCACGACACGCCGGGGACGCGCAGGGCGGCCCACAGCGACGTCACGGCGAGGACCAGGGCCGCAGTGGTGCGGTGCGGGACGACGCGGCCTGTCAGGTAGCCCGCGACGACATGCAGCACGAGCGCGCCCGCGCCGGCGACGACGCCGAGGGGATGCGGATGCCCTGCCTGCCCCTGCACGACGGTGACCCCGACGACCAGCACCGTGACCGCGGCATAGGAGACCAGCACCGCGGACGACAGGAGCAACAGGTCGAACAGCACGCCGGTGGCGGGTGAGCGGGCCGTGAGGCCGCGCAGGTAGTCGAGCGGCCGTTCCCGGACGGCCGTCCACGCGGCCAGCCCCGCGGCGGCGGGGCCCAGGAACCGGACGGCGTTGACCAGCGCGACGACGGTGTTGTCCCAGTAGGCGACGGACGTGGACAGCGACAGCCCGGCCGCCGCCGTTCCGAGCAGGGTGAGGACCGGCACCGCGATCAGCAGTGCCGTGCGACGGGCGTCCAGCCGGAGCACCCGCCCGAGGTCAGACACCGGTGGCGCTCCCGGCGGGCGGCCGCCCCGCCCTCACCCTCGTCAGCTGCGGCAGCGTGAGCTGCGGCAGGGACACCTGCGGCAGCGCGACGCGGGGCGGCGCCGGCCGTCCGGGGCGGCGCCGGCTAATCGCGTCGGCGGCCTGCGGTTCGAGGGCGGTCTGCGGCCCGCGGACGCCGCGCCGGTCGGCGGCGGAGCGGCCGCGGCGCGCGGCGGCCGAGTGCGTGGGCTGCTCGGTCAGCTTGCCGCGGGTGAGCGTGAACAGGCGGTCGCACCAGCCCGTGAGCGTCTCGGTGGCGTCGGCGGTGACGACCACCGTCGGCGCCAGCGAGCGCAGGACCGGGATCAGCTCGGCCATGGCCGCGGTGAGCGTCAGCCGCCCGGGGCCCTCGAGCCCGGTCGGCCACGGCTCGGCGGCGGCGCACAGCTCGCCGAACGGGTCGTCCAGGAGCACGAGTTCGGGCTCGTGGACGCAGGCGGCGGCGAGCCCGGCGCGCAGCCTGACCTCCGGCGGCAGCAGCGCCAGCTCCGTCCCGGCGGCCTCGGTCAGGTCGAGGCGCCGCACCATGGACCGCGCGGCGGACGTGCTCATCCGCTTGTAGTACGCCGCGTAGGCGACGAACTCGCCGGCCGTCATGTTCTCCGCCCGCGAGAACCGCGCGGGCAGATAGCCGATGCCGGCCCGGGCGGCCCGCTGCCCGGCGGCATTCGTTATGTCGTGTCCGAGAATGTGCAGCGCGCCGGCATTCGGCCGGCGCAAGGTCGCGAACGTGGCCAGCAGAGTGGATTTACCGGCACCAGGTGGACCGGCCAGGCCGACCACGCCTTCGGGCACGCCGAAGGTCACCGGGCGCAGGAGCCACCGCCCCCCGCGGCGGACACCCATTCCTCGGGCCACGATCACGGAATGCTCCGCGATCACAAGTGTTTCCCCCCGTTGCTCGTCATGCGGTCGCGGCGGCCGGACGGTGCGCTCCGGGCGCCGGTGGCCTCGGGTCCCCCAACCCGCCACGCGGCGCCCCCGGGCCGGACCGCCCCCCGGCGGCGCCGGCACCGGTCGCTTTTGCCGGGCCGCGATGCATCGACATCGTGACTATAACCGGGCTTGGTGATGGCTGTCAGCAATCTTTTTGCCTTTACAGCAGGACGTCTGGATTCTTTGCCCGCCACGCCGGACAGGAGAATTCAAGAAAGGCGGATAATTCTCTGGAAATGCCGCGGACCCGGACGGGCCGGGCGGCCGGCGCGGGCGGCGCGCTCCGCTGAGGGCGTACGGGCGTACGGCAGGGCGCGGTCATGGGGCAGGATGGACCCATGCCTTCTCAGGACTTTTCGTTGCACGGGGCCATCGACCTGGGGGCGCGCCAGGCCGCGGCAAGGAAGCAGCAGGAGCGCCGGGCGCAGGGCGGCGCCCCGCCCGCCGGCGCGGCCGGCGCGGCCGGCGGGCCGTACGTCGTGGACGTCACCGACGAGACGTTCAACACCGAGGTCGTGGAGCGGTCGCAGTCCGTTCCCGTCCTCGTGGACTTCTGGGCCGAGTGGTGCGGTCCCTGCAAGCAGCTCGGCCCCATCCTGGAGAAGCTCGCCACCGAGGCGGCCGGCAAGTGGATCCTGGCCAAGGTCGACATCGACGCGAACCCGCAGCTCGGCGCGTACATGCAGCAGATGGGCGTGCGCGGCATCCCGTTCGTGGCGGCGGTCGTCGGCGGCCAGCTGCTGCCTTTCCTCAACGGTGCGGCGCCCGAGCCCCAGGTCCGCCAGGCCATCGACCAGCTCTTCGACGCGCTCCGCAAGGAGGGCATCCTGCCGGACGCCCCCGAGGGCGAACAGCCGGACGCCGGCGCGGCGGACCTCCCCGCGGTGGACCCGGTGTACGCCCAGGCCGAGGACGCCCTGCAGAAGGGCGACCTGGACGCCGCCAAGGCCGCGTTCGAGCGGATCCTCGCCACCGACCCCGGGGACGGTCAGGCCAAGCAGGGGCTCGCCCTGGTCGGCCTCAGCCTGCGCGTCCGGTCCCTGGATCCCGAGCGTGTGCTCCAGGAGGCGGCCGAGAAGCCCGGCGACGTCCAGGCCCAGATCAGCGCATCCGACGTGGAGATGGTGTCCGGGCGCATCGACGAGGCGTTCGAGCGGCTGCTGGGCGCGGTGCGGCGCGGGGCGGGCGACGACCGCGACGCGGCGCGCAAGCACCTGCTCTCGCTGTTCGAGCTGATGCCGCCGGACGACCCGCGCGTCGGCAAGGCCCGCCGCGGCCTGCAGTCCGCCCTGTTCTGACCGGACGGCCGGCCCGCGCCGCCCGCGAAACGGCCGCTGAACGGGAGCGATCTGGGACGACCGGGACACCGGACCCCGATGTTGAGCGTATGCTCGATGAC
Organism: Spirillospora sp. CA-128828; assembly: GCF_050945415.1. NCBI lineage: Bacteria > Bacillati > Actinomycetota > Actinomycetes > Streptosporangiales > Thermomonosporaceae > Spirillospora > Spirillospora sp. CA-128828. The sequence continues at coordinate 7,741,983 of NZ_CP191986.1, read as the reverse complement.
AATGACCGCGCCCGGACGGCCTCCGTGAATCACTTCTACGGGGCCGGCCCCGCCGATCCGCGGCTCTACCACCTCGTGATCGACACCACGAGGCCGCCCGTGCCCGCGACCGTCGAGCTCATCGTCGTCGCGGCCCGGGCTTTTTGAGTCGCGGGGCGGGACCGGGCCGCGGCCCCCGGACGCGCCGTCCACGTCGGGAACGGCGCGCGCGCGGGACCGGACAGACCCGTAACAAAGGGAGCTTTAGTCGTGGCGAGCGTGCCAAGCGTGTCGTACTCCATCACCGTCCGGCTCGAGGTCCCGGCCGGCGGCAGGGCCGTCAGCCAGATCACCCATGTGGTCGAGAACGCCGGCGGCATCGTCACGGCCCTCGACGTCAACACCGCCGGCCACGAGACGCTGCGCATCGACGTCACGATCGCGACCCGCGACACCCAGCACGCCGAGGCGATCGCCGGCGCGCTGGAGAACATCGAGTCGGTCAAGATCCACAAGGTCAGCGACCGGACGTTCCTGATGCACCTCGGCGGCAAGATCGAGATGCAGTCCAAGGTGCCGCTGCGCAACCGCGACGAGCTGTCGATGGCCTACACGCCCGGCGTCGCCCGCGTCTCCCTCGCCATCGCCCGCAACCCCGAGGACGTCCGGCGGCTGACGATCAAACGCAACAGCGTCGCCGTCGTCACCGACGGCTCCGCGGTGCTCGGCCTCGGCAACATCGGCCCGGAGGCCGCGCTGCCCGTCATGGAGGGCAAGGCGGCGCTGTTCAAGCGGTTCGCCGGGATCGACGCGTGGCCGATCTGCCTGGACACCCAGGACACCGACGAGATCGTCCGGACCGTCCAGATCCTCGCGCCCGCGTTCGGCGGGATCAACCTGGAGGACATCTCCGCGCCGCGCTGCTTCGAGGTCGAGGCCCGGCTGCGCGAGCTGCTCGACATCCCCGTCTTCCACGACGACCAGCACGGCACCGCGATCTGCGTCCTCGCCGCGCTGACCAACGCGCTGCGCGTCGTCGGCAAGGACCTCGGCGCGGTCCGCATCACGATGGCGGGCGCGGGCGCCGCCGGCACCGCCATCCTGAAGCTGCTGATGCACGCGGGCGCCCGCAACCTCGTCGTCTGCGACTACCGTGGCGCCGTGCACAAGGGCCGCGACGACCTGGACGACTCGCTCCGCTGGATCGCCGAGCACACCAACGCCGACGGCTACTCGGGCGACCTGCGCGGCGCCGTGAAGGACGCCGACGTCTTCATCGGGGTGTCCGCCCCCGGCATCCTGGACGGCGACGACATCGCCACGATGAGCGACGACGCGATCGTGTTCGCGCTCGCCAACCCCGAGCCCGAGGTGTCGCCGGACGAGGCCCGCGAGCACGCCGCCGTGGTCGCCACCGGCCGCAGCGACTACCCCAACCAGATCAACAACGTGCTGGCGTTCCCGGGCGTGTTCCGCGGGCTGCTGGACGCCCAGGCCGACGGTGTCACCCTCGACATGCTCGCCGCCGCCGCCACGGCCCTCGCCGAGGTCGTCACCCCGGACGAGCTCGGCCCCAACTACATCGTGCCGAGCGTCTTCCACCCGGAGGTCAGCACCCGCGTCGCGGGCGCCGTCCGCGAGGCCGCGGGCGGCCGTCCCCGCACGGAGGCCTAGGAGTCCTTCTCGGCGGCGAACATCCGCTCGCGGCGGCGCGGCCAGATCCCGCCGTACCAGAAGATGATCACACCGGTGAGGATGACGGCGCCGCCGGTCGCGGCGCGCGCCCACAGGACGGCGTCGGGACCGGTGTGCGGCAGCTTGCCCGGCGGCGTCTCGCTCGGCGCGGCGCCGCCCGCCTTCTTGCAGTTCGCCTTGACGGTGTCGCTCTGGATCCGCTTGTTCGCCCAGTTGACGGTCACGCGGGTGCTGCGGTCCTCGCGGAGCTCGACGGCGACCGTCCGGGTGGTGCCGGGCCCGATCTTGCCGGGGATCGCGGCGGTGTCGTCGTTCTTCTCGATCGAGAAGTCCTCGCTCCGCGTCCCGGTGTTGCGGACCCTGACGTTCACGGTGCGGGCCGGGCAGGACACCGACCCGATGGTGGCGGTGACCGGTCGCGCGGACGTGCCGGACGGGCTCGGCTTCGGCGAGGTGCCGGAGGGGCTGGGGCTCGTCGACGAGGTGCTCGACGCCGGTGACGCCGATCCGTCCCCGTCGAACAGCGCCGGGATCGCGATCAGCGCCCCGATGACGATGAACACGGCGGCGATGACGACCCTGGGCAACTGCATCGCTGTCCTCCCGGCGCGCACCGAAGCGGGTGGCCGATGATCCTAGATCATTGTTAACCCAGGACCTTGTGGTGCCGATATCCCCATCGATAGGAATGCGTAACAGGCTAACGAGCGGAGGGGCGTGCCGCCGGAGGTCCGGGCAACGCATCATGGAACCCATGGAAGACGGCATCAGGGTGGGGCTCCTGCTGGTGGCGACCCCTCAGCTGGAGGATCCGAACTTTCGGCGGAGCGTCGTCCTGCTGGTCGAGCACGACATGGACGGGGGCACGCTGGGCGTTGTCCTCAATCGGCCGACCGAGGTTCCGGTCGGCCGAGTGCTGCCGCCGTGGGCCGAGCTCGCCACCGGACCGGCCGTGGTGTTCCAGGGCGGCCCGGTCGCGCTGGAGAACGCGCTCGCCCTGGCCCGCCTTCCCGGTGAGGACGAGCCGCTCGGATGGCGCGCCCTGGACGGCGGCACCGAGGTCGCCAGGGTGGGTCTCGTCGACCTGGAGGCCCCGCCCGGCCTGCTCGCGGCCGAACTGCTGCAGCTGCGGGTGTTCGCCGGATACGCCGGCTGGTCGCCCGGGCAGCTGCGCGCCGAGATCGAGGAGGGCTCGTGGTACCTGGTGCCCGCCGAGGCCGGGGACGTCTTCGCCGGCGACCCGGACCGGCTTTGGCAGGAGGTCCTGCGCCGGCAGGGCGGTGATCTGGCGTTCGTCTCCACTTTTCCCGAGGACCCCACGCTGAACTAAGGTGAACGACGTGAGTACGAAGATCCTTCCCGACAGCGACACCCAGAGCGATGTCAAGCCGGACCTTTCGCACGGTGACGGCGACCACGAGCGGTTCGCCCACTACGTGAAGAAGGCCAAGATCACCGAGAGCGCGGTGACCGGCACGCCGGTGATCGCGCTGTGCGGCAAGGTCTGGGTGCCGAACCGGGATCCGAAGAAGTACCCCGTCTGCCCGGAGTGCAAGGAGATCTACGAGTCCATGAAGCCGGGCGGCGAGGGCGGCGAGTGACCGGCCGCCGAGCGGCGGCCGAGGGCGTGCCGCCCGCTTAGGCGTGCGCGCGCGGAGGTCCTGCGGCATGACCGCGGGGCCTCCGCTCCTGGGGCGTTTCTGACATACGGGGGATGAAATGCGGCGGTTGGCCGGGGTTTCGCTGTGCGCACTGTTGGTTACAGTGTGTAGTACTTCAGGTTCGGTAGGTGAGCGGTCGCAGGTCCGGGCCGTTCCGGTCGCGCGCGACGACGGGTGCGTGCACCCGCCCGCCGCGCGGCGGGTCCGGCAGCACGACCGAGGGGGCCTGGGGCACGACCAGGTCGTCGGCATGCTCGCCGATCTCCACCGGAGGCTCCTCGACCGGTTCGGGACGTCCGACGAGGCCCGCCTCGACTCGACACGGCGGACGGCGCGGCGCCTCGTCGTCCCGGTGCGGTTCCATGTCGTCCACAGCGGACGAACGGGGTGGATCCCCAAGCGCGTCGTCAAGCGGCAGATCTCCACCCTGAACGCCGCATACAGCGGGAAGATGGGAGGCGCGGACACCCGCGTGAGGTTCCGCCTGACCGGCTACGACCACGCCGACAACCCGGGCTGGTTCCGTCACCCCGAGCGCTACGAGACCCCCATGAAGAAGCGCCTGCGCCAGGGCGGCCGCGGCACGCTCAACCTCTTCACCGCGGCAGTGGGGTCGGACGTGCTGGGCTTCTCCACGTTCCCTCAGTGGTATCGGCGTGCACCCGGCAAGGACGGTGTCGTCATCGACTATCGCAGCCTGCCGCACGGGTCGTACGCGCCGTTCAACCACGGGTTCACGGCCGTCCACGAGATCGGGCACTGGCTGGGCCTGATGCACACGTTCGAAGGAGGCTGCGCGCCGCCCGGCGACGGAGTGGCCGACACTCCGTACGAGGCGGAGGCGGCGCAAGGATGCCCGCAGTACCGCGACACCTGCCCGCAGCGGGGCCGCGATCCGGTGCACAATTTCATGGACTACGCCCACGACGCCTGCATGCGGGGCTTCACCGCAGGTCAGGGCCAACTGGTGCGGGCATCCTGGGCGGCGTACCGGGCCCGGCGGCACGGCCGCCACCGTGTGGATCTCGGCACACGTGAGGCGCGTGCGGCACGATCTGTCGGTGGGGCTCGGTAGCCTTCGAGAACCGTGAGTACCTTCGCCGCATCGAGCATGCCTCCCGCGTTCCCCGAGCGCGCCGCCTGGGGGACCGCGTCGTCCCTGCGCGCCTGGCAGCAGCAGGCGCTGGAGGCGTACTTCGGGACGGACGGCACCGAGCCCGGCCCGCGCGACTTCCTCACCGTCGCGACGCCCGGTGCCGGTAAGACGACGTTCGCGCTGCGGCTCGCCCGCGAGCTGATGGAGCGCCGCGTCGTCTCGGCGATCACGATCGTGTGCCCCACCGAGCACCTCAAGCGGCAGTGGGCCGAGTCGGCGGCCCGCGTCGGCATCAGGATCGACCCCGAGTACCAGAACGGCCAGGGGCCCGTCGGCAAGGACTTCCACGGCGTCGCCGTCACCTACGCGACCGTCGCCGCGCGCCCGGCGCTGCACCGCAACCGCACCGAGTCGCGCAAGTCGCTCGTCATCTTCGACGAGGTGCACCACGCGGGCGACGGCCTGTCCTGGGGCGACGCCGTCCGCGAGGCGTTCGAGCCCGCGACGCGCCGGGTGGCCCTCTCCGGCACGCCGTTCCGCACCGACATCAACCCGATCCCGTTCGTCCAGTACGAGGAGGGGCCGGACGGGGTCCGCCGCAGCCGGGCCGACTACACCTACGGCTACGGTCCGGCCCTCGCCGACGGGGTCGTCCGGCCGGTGATCTTCCTGGCGTACGCGGGGGAGATGCGCTGGCGCACCCGCGCCGGCGACGAGATCACCGCGACCCTGGGCGAGCCGCTCACCCAGGACCAGACGGCCCAGGCGTGGCGGGCCGCGCTCGATCCGAAGGGCGACTGGATCAAGCAGGTGCTCGCCGCCGCCGACCGCCGCCTCACCGAGCTGCGCCGCGTCATCCCGGACGCGGGCGGCCTGGTCATCGCCACCGACCACGAGGCCGCCCGCGCCTACGCCAAGATGCTGCGCGCGGTCACCGGCCAGGGCGCCACGATCGTGCTGTCGGACGACCCGGGCGCGTCCAAGAAGATCAAGCAGTTCGGCGAGACCGACGACCGCTGGATGGTCGCGGTCCGCATGGTGTCGGAGGGCGTCGACATCCCGCGCCTGTGCGTCGGCGTCTACGCCACCTCCACCAGCACGCCGCTGTTCTTCGCGCAGGCCATCGGCCGTTTCGTCCGGGCCCGCAAACGCGGCGAGACGGCGTCGGTCTTCCTGCCGTCGGTTCCGACGCTGATGGGCCACGCCGCCGACATGGAGGAGGAGCGCGACCACGTCCTCGACCGTCCCGTCCGCGAGGACGGCCTGGACGACGAGCTGCTCGCCGAGGCCAACCGGCAGCAGGACACGCCCGACGTCGGCGAGGAACTGCCGTTCGAGACGGTCGAGGCGTCCGCGACGTTCGACCGCGTCCTCTACGACGGCGGCGAGTTCGGGATGAACGCCGAGCCGGGCTCCGCCGAGGAGGAGGAGTTCCTCGGCATCCCCGGCCTCCTCGAACCCGACCAGGTGTCGGCCCTGCTCCGCAAGCGGCAGGCCGACCAGATCGCCAACGAGCGCAAGCGCAAGACCGGCGACCCCCGCGCCGACCGCACCGCCGCCGAGGACATCGCCACCCTCCGCCGCGAGCTCAACGGACTCGTCAACGCCTGGAACCACCGCACCGGCCAGCCGCAGGGCGTCATCCACAGCGAGCTGCGCCGCTCCTGCGGGGGCCCGCCCGTCCCCCAGGCCAGCGCCGCCGAGATCCGCGAGCGCATCACCAAGATCCGCGAATGGGCCGCCAGGCGCCGCCACTAATTCGGTGGTGTGCGGCCCGTCCGGGCCCCTACGGTCGGCGGTGCGTCATTTCCGAGCGGAGGAGACCGTCATGTACCGCGACCGCGACACCGAGGCGTCCTTTTGAGCGGACCAGCAAGCGCCGCAGGGGGTTCCCTCTAGCGAGAGCAGGGTCAAGCGCGGCGACCGGACCGTAGGCGTCGACACCGAACTGGTCGAGAAGCTCGGCGGCAACGACCCCTGTCCCTGCGGGTCCGGGCGGCGCTTTCCGGCGGTGCTGCCGGCCCACCGGGCGCTTCGACGGCGTGCTCGGCCACTACTACGTTCGCGACTGAGCGGTCAGCGCGGCCGGGGCGTCACGTCCAGTGCCTTGAGGATGTGGGTGACCGTCTCCTCGGGCGTGCCGGTGATGGGGACGGAGACGATGTTCTCGTCCGGTTCCGGGGGTTCGAGGTCGGCGAACTGCGAGTCGAGGAGAGCGGCGCTGAAGAAGTGGCCCTTGCGGGCTCTCATGCGGGCGGCGATCGTCTCGCGGTCGCCGTCCAGCAGGACGAGGCGGACCTCCGCGTGCCCGCCGGTCAGCAGGTCGCGGTACCGGCGTTTGAGGGCGGAGCAGCTGACGACGCCGGGGCGGCCGACGGCGAGGCGCTCGTCGATCCAGGCGGCGATGGCGCGGAGCCAGGGGAGGCGGTCGGCGTCCGTCAGCGGGTGGCCGGAGCGCATCTTGGCGATGTTGGCCTCGGAGTGGAACGCGTCGGCCTCCGCGTAGTCCCAGCCCAGGCGTTCGGCGAGGAGCGCGCCGATGGTGGACTTGCCGCTGCCGGACACGCCGGCGACCAGGATGACCTCGGGGTCCGTCATGGTCAGGCGGTCACGACCGGCGCGCCGGACAGGACGACGCCCTCCTGCGCGAGCTCGTCGAGGGCCCGGTCGACGGTCGTCTTGCTCACTCCGGCGGTGAGGTCGAGCAGGACGGTCGTGCGGAGGCCCGCGCGGGCGGCGTCCACGGCGGTGGCGCGGACGCAGTGGTCGGTGGCGATGCCGACGATGTCCACGGCGTCCACCCCGCGGGAGGCGAGCCAGTCGGCGAGGGGCGTCTCGTCGTCGGCGGAGCCCTCGAAGCCGCTGTAGGCGGCGGTTTCGCGGCCCTTGCTGAACACGGCCTCGATGGGGGCGAGGGCGAGGTTGGGGTGGAAGTCGGCGCCCGGGGTGCCGATCACGCAGTGCGGCGGCCAGGTGTCGGCGAAGTCGGGCCGGTCGGAGAAATGCGCCCCGGGGTCGAGGTGGAAGTCGCGCGTCGCCACGATGTGCGCGTACTCCTGCCGGTGCTCGGCCACATGCGCGGAGACGGCGGTGGCCACCGCGGCGCCGCCGGCGACGGCGAGCGACCCGCCCTCGCAGAAGTCGTTCTGCACATCCACGATGATCAGAGCCTTCTTGCCCACGACCGCTCCCTCTACCGGTTGCCCCGCCGGTTCTGAACCCGACCGTACCTCAGCGTTGTGCCCGCGCGGAGACGTCGTCAACGGCGCGGGCCGCCGTTGACGAACTCGGTGGGGACGGCGGGTTCTCCCTTGGAGAGCTGGAGCGCCGTCGGGGGCAGTTCCGCGACCGACCGCGCGTGCCGATCCCTGGCCTCGCGCAGCGACTCGCGTCCGACGACCTCGCCGTCCCGCACCAGCGGTACCTGGAGGACGCGGTCGCGGCGGCCGGGGGTCGGCTCGGTGGTGAACACGGTCTCGGCGTAGGCGATGCCGTGGCCGTCCACGCGGCGGACGGCGGTCTTGCGTCCGCCGCGGCTCGGCTTGCCCGGGGAGCGTTTCGCGACCGGACGCATGGGCGCGTCCTCGTCGGGGCTGTCCGACCGCGCGACGAGCTTGTAGACGAGGGAGGCGGTGGGGGCGCCGGAGCCGGTGACGAGGGACGTCCCCACGCCGTAGCCGTCGACCGGCGCCGAGCCCAGGGCGGCGATGCCGTACTCGTCCAGGTCGCCGGTCACCACGACGCGCGTGTCGTGCGCGCCGAGGGAGTCGAGCTGGTCGCGGACGCGGCGCGCCATCACGCCGAGGTCGCCGCTGTCGATCCGGACGGCGCCGAGCGACGGCCCGGCCAGCTCCACCGCCGTCCGGACGGCCCGTTCGACGTCGTAGGTGTCGATCAGCAGCGTCGTGCCGTCGCCGAGCGAGGCGAGCTGCGCCTTGAACGCGTGCCGCTCGCTGTCGTGCAGGAGGGTGAACGAGTGCGCGGAGGTCCCGGCGGTCGGGACCCCGTAGAGCCGGCCCGCCTCCAGGTTGGACGTGGTGGTGAACCCGGCGATGTAGGCGGCGCGGGCGGCGGCCACGGCCGCGCGCTCGTGGGTGCGCCGCGACCCCATCTCGATGATCGGCCGGTCCTGCGCCGCCTGCACCATCCGGGACGCCGCGGACGCGATCGCGCAGTCGTGGTTGAGGATCGACAGCGCGAGCGTCTCCAGCAGGACCGCCTCGCCGAACGTGCCCTCGACCACCAGGATCGGCGATTCCGGGAAATAGCAATCGCCTTCGGCGTATCCCCAGACGTTCCCGGTGAAGCGATACTTCTCCAGCCATTGCGCCGTGGGCTCGTCCACGATCCCGTTGGCGGTGAGGAACTCCAGCTCGGCGGGGCCGAACCGGAACCCCTCGATCGCGTCGAGCAGCCGTCCGATGCCCGCGACCACCCCGTACCGGCGTCCGGCGGGCAGGCTCCGCGCGAACACCTCGAAGACCGCGCGCCGGCCGGCCGTCTCGCTGTGCAGCGCGGCCTGCAGCATCGTCAGCTCGTACTGGTCGGTCAGCAGGGCGGTGCCGTCACCAAGGTCCACAAGTGGCACCTTAAGGCCGACTGCGGGCACCATGGGGGTGCGGGCCGTCACACCCCGGCGGGGCGTGGCACATAACATCGGATGCGGTGGGCTGCGCGTAGAGAGGGGGAGATCCGGCCAATGAGCGCCATGAGCACGGCGCCCGCACCGGTCGAGCTGGAGCGTCCGGACGTAGCGGAGGACGTGAGCGCCGACCGGCCCTGGCTGGCCATCGTCTGGAACGACCCGATCAACCTGATGTCGTACGTCACGTACGTGTTCCAGGCGGTCTTCAGTTATCCCAAGACCAAGGCCGAGAAGCTGATGCTCGACGTGCACCACAAGGGCCGCGCGGTGGTGGCCAACGGCACCCGCGAGGAGATGGAGCGCGACGTGGAGATCCTGCATTCCTACGGCCTGTGGGCCACGGTGAAGCGGGACGACTGAGCCGATGAGCCATGTGAAGAAGACCCGCGAGGGCATCAGGGTGCGGCTTGAGCCCGAGGAGACCGCGCTCCTGCGCGCCCTGATGGAGCAGATGCTCACGCTCCTGGGCGACGCGCCCGGCGCGGATGACGAGCTCGCTTCCCTGGGCATCGCCGAGAACGCCACGACGCCGGACGACCCGGTCCTGGCCCGGCTGTTCCCGGACGCGTACCGCGACGACGGCGAGGCCGCAGGGGAGTTCCGCCGCTACACCGAGATGGGCCTGCGCGACGGCAAGCGCGAGGCCGCCGGGACGGTCCTCGGCGGGCTCGGCGACCCGCACGGCCAGAAGCGGACCGAGACCTTCCTGGACGAGAAGCAGGCGCAGGAGTGGCTGCGGGCGCTGAACGACGTCCGGCTGGCGCTCGGCACCCGGCTGGACATCACCGAGGACTGGTACGAGGAGGCGGAGGGCATGGACCCGCGGGACCCCCGCGCGCCCATGTTCGCGGCCTACGACTGGCTGACCATGCTCCAGGAGAGCCTCGTCCGGGTCCTTTGGTAGGCCGTCCCGGCGTCCGCACCCGGCCAGAGCGGGCATCACCGATCGTCGGGACGCCGGTGCGGAGCGTTGTTAGCGTTGCGTCCCGGGGGGAGTGACGGCCCGCAGCGGCGGGCCACCGACCACTCGGAGGCGTCCATGCCCGCAGCGAGGACCCGCGTCAAGCCGGTCGGCGCGATGGAGCTCGGGGACCATCTGGCCCTCGTCTTCGACAACGAGGAGGAACGCCGGTCGATCATGGCCGGCTACGCCCGCGACGGCGTCGGCGCGGGGCACAAGGTCATCTATATCTCGGACGGCGTCTCGGCGCCCGAGGTCCTCGACTGGCTGCTCGCCGCGCGCGCGGAGATCGCCGGGCCGGCCGCGGACGGTGCTCCGGTCGATCTCGCGGAGGCGATGGAGTCCGGCCACTTCGTCGTCCGCACGGCCGAGGAGACGTTCCTGGCGAGCGGCAGGTTCGACCCCGGCGCGAGCCTCCAGCTGATGGCGACGGAGATCGACCTCGCGCTCGTCCAGGGCTACACCGGGGTGCGGATCGCGGGCGAGGCGAGGTTCTCGCTGCGCCGCTGGCCGGGCACCGAGCAGTTCGGCGACTTCGAGCGGATGCTGGACGAGATCTTCATGACCACCGATCTGCAGGCCATGGCGATCTGCCAGTTCGACCGGCGCTGGTTCGACGAGGTCCGGCTCGCCGAGGTCGAGGCCAGCCACATGGGCCGCGTGCGCGCCGACGACTACTACGACGACGGCTCGCTGCGGATCACGCCGATCTTCAGCCCGCCGGGCGTCGCGCTGGCCGGTGTCGTGGACGCCGCGACCCGCCCCGCCGTCGCGGCCGTCCTGGAGTCGATCAAGACCCGCACCGGCCTGCTCTGCCTCGACCTGGGCGGCCTGACCGCCTGCGACCCCGCCGGCCTGCGGCTGCTGACCGGCGCCGACGGTGCCGGCGGGCCGGGCGGCAGGGGGCTGCTGCTGCGATCCGTGCCCGACGCCCTGCACACCCGGCTCCACGCCGAGGGCCTGGACGACGCGCCCGGCGTCGCCATCGAGCGCAGCTCCGGCTGACCCGAGCGGCAGGCGAGCGACGTCCCGGCACTCTCGACCGAGGAGGTCACGTGGGTTTCGGTCAGGTCCGCGAGGGCGGCGACCCGGCCAGCGCGGTCGGGGGCATGCGGTTCGGTGACCACCTGTGCCTCGCCTACGTCAACGACGCGGAGCGCCGCGCCGTCCTCGCGGCGTTCCTCGGCGCCGGGCTGAGGGCCGGCGACGCCCTGGTCTACCTGGTCGACGACGAGCCGGCCGAGGCCGCCGCCGCGCGGTTGCGGGACCCGTTCGGGGCGGCGCTCGACGATGGCCGCCTGGTCGTCCGGGCCACGGCCGAGACCGATCTCGGCAGGGTGATCGAATCGGCGCTGGACCGAGGCTGCCCGGGGGTCCGCGTGACCGCCGAGGCGTCTCCGTTCCTGCGCGGCTGGCCGGGGACCGAGCGCTTCACGGCGTTCGAGGACGCCGTCCACCGCGCGGTCGGGCCGGGCTGCCGCGCGATGGCGCTGTGCCAGTTCGACCGGCGCTGGTTCGCCGGCGGCCACCTGTGCGAGATCGAGGCGCGCCATGGCGGGCAGGCCCGGGCCGACGCCGTGTTCGACGACGGAGTGCTGACGATCGTGCCGCTGTTCGCGCCGCCCGGCCTGCGGTTGTCCGGGGCGATCGACGAGTCGACCCTCCCCGCGCTGGTCGCGGCGCTGCGCGACGTCGACCCCCGCGCCGCGCACATCTGCCTCGACCTGTCCCGGCTCGACTTCTGCGATCTGGCCGGCCTGCGCGCCCTGATCGACGCCAACGAGACGAGCAGTGTCATCGGCAGGCAGGTGATCCTGCGGTCTATGCCGGACTGCATGGAGCTGATGATGCGGGCCGCGGGCTGGAACACCGTGCCCGGCATCGTCGCGGAGGCCGCGCGGTGAACGCGCCGTCGGGAGGCACGGGCCTTCCCCTCACGGGTGACCGGGCGCTGCCGGGAACCGGCCCGGAGGCCGGCCGGGACGTGCTCGTCCACCGGGCGCTGCTCTACCGCTCCCGGCAGGAGTTCCTTCGGACCGCCGTGCCGTTCTTACGGGCCGGGCTTCATGCGGGCGATGTCGTCGTCGTCATCGTGAAGCCGCCGGTGTCCGCCGAGCTCCGCGAGCGGCTCGGCCCAATCCGCGGGGCGGGGCGGCGCGCCGCCGGAGTCGAGTTCATCGACGCGGCGGAGTGGTTCGGCGGCCCGATGCGGACGCTCGCGTCCAGCCATGACCGGGCGCGTGACGACTGGTGGCCGAACGGGAGGCTGCGGCTGCTCGCCGAGCCCGTCTGGGACGGCCGGACGCCTCTGGAGACGCGGGAGTGGATGCGCCACGAGTGCCTGCTGAACGTGGTGTTCGCCGGCACCCCGACCATGATCGTGTGCTCGTACGACGTGTCGGCGCTGCCGCGGCACGTCCTCGACGGCGCGGCGCGCACCCATCCCGAGCTGGCCGGGCCGGACGGGGCGACCGTGAGCGAGCGGTTCACCGATCCCGCCGAGTTCTACGCCGACTGCGACGCGGCCCCGCTGGCCCCGCCGCCGGCGGACGCCCGCCGGGCGGAGTTCGCGGCCGGCGGGCTGCCGGGGCTGCGGGACCTCCTGACCGCCGAGGCCGCCCGGCACGGCCTGCCCGGCGACCGGACGCTCCAGTTCGTCCTGGCGGTGAACGAGGTCGCGACCGGCATCGTCCGGGACCGCGGTGGCCGCGGCTCGCTCTGGGTGTGGGCGGAGGACGGCGACCTGATCTGCGACGTCACCCACCCGGGGCGCGCCCTGACCGGGCGGTACCCCGGGCACCTGCCACCGGAGATGCAGGACGGCGACGTCGCGATGTGGGCCGTCCGGCGGCTGTGCCACATCGTGGAGATCCGGTCGGGCGTGCGCGGCACGCGGATCAGGATGCGCGTCAGGACCGGCTGAGACCGGGTGCGTTCCCGGCGCCGCGCGGCGGATACCCTTCGGGCATGCTGACGATCGAACGGGCCCTGGTCGACCAGATCATCGCGCACGCGCGCGCGGACCACCCCGACGAGGCCTGCGGCGTCATCGCCGGCCCCGCCGGCTCGGATCGCCCCGTCCGGTACGTCGCCATGGTCAACGCCGAGCGCTCCCCGACCTTCTACCGGTTCGACTCGCAGGAGCAGCTGAAGGTGTGGCGGGAGATGGACGACCGGGACGAGGAGCCGGTGGTGATCTACCACTCGCACACCGCGACCGAGGCGTACCCGTCCCGCACCGACATCTCCTATGCGTCCGAGCCGAACGCGCACTACGTGCTCGTCTCGACGCGTGAGGACGACGCGACCGAGTTCCGGTCGTTCCGGATCGTGGACGGCGAGGTGACCGAGGAAGAGGTCGCTCTTGTGGACTCCTACGAGGGCTGAGGCGGCGGGGAGCGGCGCTGACGCGGCCGGTAAACTGGCCGGCATGTGGACGAGCGGGCATGGGACGGGCGGCGTGCGGCGCCGCGCCGGGTCCGCCGCCGTGCCACCCGTGCAGAGCTTCCTGTTCGGGCACTCTCGCGCCGAGGTCGTCTACGACTGTCGCTGACGCGCTGATCACGCCTGGAATCAACCCGCTGCCCGCCCGGTTGTGACGCGAGAGGGCGGGAAGCCCCGTACGACGTAGAAGGAGATCACCGCGATGGCGATCGAGGTCCGGATCCCGACGATCCTGCGCAACCTCACCGATGGCGCGAAGGCCGTCGAGGGCAAGGGCGGCACGCTCGACGAGCTGTTCGCCGACCTGGACTCCCGGCACGCCGGCCTGCGCGGCCGGCTGGTGGACGACAAGGGTCTGCGCAAGTTCGTCAACGTCTACCTGAACGACGAGGACGTGCGCTTCCTCGGCGGGCTGGAGACGCAGGTCGCCGACGGCGACAACGTCACCATCCTCCCGGCCGTAGCCGGCGGCTGAGCCGGGCCGGACATGCGTTTCGACTCACTGCTGGACTCGCTCGGCCGCACCCCGCTGGTCGGGCTGCCGCGGCTGTCGCCCAGCGAGGACGTGCGGCTCTGGGCGAAGCTGGAGGACCGCAACCCCACCGGCTCGGTGAAGGACCGGCCCGCCTTCTACATGGTCGAGAAGGCGGAGAAGGAGGGGCTGCTGACCCCCGGCTGCACCATCCTGGAGCCGACGTCCGGCAACACCGGCATCTCGCTGGCCATGGTCGCCAAGCTGCGCGGCTACGAGATCGTCTGCGTGATGCCCGAGAACACCTCCGCCGAGCGCCGCCAGCTGCTGGAGATGTGGGGCGCGCGGATCATCTTCTCCCCGGCGGCGGGCGGCTCGAACGAGGCCGTCCGGGTGGCGAAGGGGCTGGCGGAGGAGAACCCCGACTGGGTGATGCTCTACCAGTACGGCAACGAGGCCAACGCGCTCGCGCACTACGAGACGACCGGCCCGGAGATCCTCGCGGACCTGCCGTCGGTGACGCACTTCGTCGCCGGGCTCGGCACGACGGGCACGCTGATGGGCGTCGGCCGGTTCCTGCGCGAGCGGGTGCCCGGCATCCGGATCGTGGCGGCGGAGCCCCGGTACGGGGAGCTGGTGTACGGGCTGCGCAACATCGACGAGGGCTTCATCCCCGAGCTGTACGACGACTCGGTGCTGACCACCCGGTTCTCGGTCGGCTCCCGGGACGCGCTGCGCCGCACCCGCGAGCTGCTGGAGCAGGAGGGCATCTTCGCGGGCATCTCGACGGGCGGCGCGCTGCACGCGGCGATCGGGATGGCGAACAAGGCGGTCAAGGCCGGCGAACGCGCCGACATCGCGTTCGTCGTCGCCGACGGCGGCTGGAAGTACCTGTCCACCGGCGCGTACGGCGGCACCCTCGAAGAGGCCGAGGCCCGCCTCGAAGGCCAGCTCTGGGCCTGACCGGCCGCCGCTGCACCCGACCCGCCTCCCGTACGCCTGCCCTGGCATGTTCGGGGGGCGGTCCGGCACGGTAGAGTTCGTTCTCGAACGTGATTCTAGAATCGTGCCGGTCCTCCGGCCGGCGCGGTCGACGCGGGAGAGCGCGGATGGGCGATGGCGAACCGGGGGGCGTGGGGGCTCGTCCTCCCACAGGAGGAGAGATGAGCGGGTTCGGCGAGGCGACGGCCGTCGAGCGGGTCGGCGAGGGGCGCTACGAGGCCGTCCTGGACGGCGGCTACGGCATCGGCGAGGCGCTCAACGGCGGCTACCTGATGGCCGTGCTCGCCCGCGCCGCCGTGGACGCCTCACCGCACGAGCACCCGGTCTCCACCGCGGCCAACTTCCACCGCGTCGCCAAGGCCGGCCCGGCCCTGCTGCTCGTCGACTCGCGCAAGGAGGGACGCACGGCCGCCTCGTCCTTGGTCACCCTCCTCCAGGACGACCGTCCCGTCGTGGACGCGCTGATCACGACCGGCACCCTCGACCCCGCTGCCGAGCCCGGCTACGCCGCCGGGCCGCCCGCCATGATGCCGCCGCTGGAGGAGTGCACCGACTTCCAGCCGCCGACCGGCGGCCGCGGCTTCGCCGACCGGGTCGACATGCGCTTCGACCGGACCACGATGGGCTGGCTCGACGGGCAGCCGAGCGGGCGTCCCGAGATCCGCGCCTGGTTCCGGCACCGCTGCGGCCACGAGCCCGACGGCTGCTCCCTCGCCCTCGCCGTGGACGCGCTGCCCCCCGTCGCGCTGAACCTCGGCGCGCAGGGCTGGGCCCCGACCGTCGAGCTGACCTGGCACATGCGGGCGGTCCCGGCCCCCGGCTGGCTCGCCGTCCACGGCACCGGACGGCTCCTGTCCGACGGCTGGTTCGACGAGGAGGTCGAGGTCTGGGACACCGCCGGCCGCCTCGTCGCGCAGAGCCGCCAGATCGCCCGCGTCCCCCGCGCCCGCTCCTGAGCCGCGTGACGAGATCCACCGGTCTCCTGTGGGGGACGACCCCCCTCACCCCCCCGCAAGAGCCAGCCGACCCGGCTCCCTCCGCTCCGCTCCGGGGGACCGGTCGGCGTTTCGGCGCGTCAGACGACCGGATCGCGCGTCCCGGGCGTGAGCTGGACGGTTTTCCGGCACGTGACGATGTGATGTCCAACGCATGACGCACCTGGGCGGGGTCCTGTCGCCTAGCCTTGTGCTCCATGTCAGATCCATCCCGGGGGGACGGCCTCCCAGACGCGCCCATCGGGATCTTCGACAGTGGTTTCGGGGGCCTCACGGTGGCCCGCGCCATCCTCGACCAGCTGCCGAACGAGCCGATCGTCTACCTGGGGGACTCCGCCCGCCAGCCGTACGGGCCGCGTCCCATCGCGGAGGTCCGCGCCTACGCCCTGGAGATGCTGGACGAGCTCGTCGACCAGGGCGTGAAGATGCTGGTGATCGCCTGCAACAGCGCCAGCTCGGCGATGCTGCGCGACGCCCGCGAGCGCTACGACGTCCCCGTGGTGGAGGTCATCAACCCGGCGACCCGGCGCGCGGCCCGCGCCACGTCCAACGGGCGGGTCGGCCTGATCGCCACCCAGGCCACCGTGAACAGCCGCGCCTACGACGACGCGTTCGCCGCCGCGCCGCACATCGAGCTGGTCAGCGCCGCCTGCCCGCGCTTCGTCGAGTTCGTCGAGGCGGGCGTCACGATGGGCGCCGAACTGCTGGAGGCCGCCCGCGGGTATCTGCGTCCGATCGTGGACGCGGGATGCGACACCCTCATCCTCGGCTGCACGCACTATCCCCTTTTGACAGGCGTCATCTCGTATGTGGTGGGAGACGGGGTCACACTGGTCTCAAGCGCCGACGAGACCGCCAAGGACGTGTACCGAGTGCTGCACGATCGGGGGCTGGCCCGCGCCGAGGCGAAGCCCCGGCCGCGGCACCGGTTCCGTGCCACCGGGGACCCCGCCGTGTTCGCCGAGCTCGGCCGCCGGTTCCTCGGTCCGGAGATCGGTTCGGTGGAGAACGTGTTGGGCAAGGCTCTGACCACCTGATTCCTCGGGGAGTCCAAGAGGAGGAGTGAGAGTGCGGGTCACTGTGATCGGCTGCTCCGGCAGTTTCCCCGGACCGGACAGCCCCGCGTCCAGCTACCTGATCGAGGCGGACGGCTACGCGCTGGTGCTCGACCTCGGCAACGGCGCGCTCGGGTCGCTGCAGCGGTTCCGCTCGCTGTACGAGATCGACGCCGTATGCATCTCGCACCTGCACGCCGATCACTGCCTGGACCTGTGCGGGTACTGGGTGGCGCGCACCTACCGGCCGAGCGGCCCGGTGCCGCGGATCCCGGTGCACGGCCCGGCCGGCACGGCCGCCCGGATGGCGCGGGCGTACGACCTCGAACCCCATCCGGGCATGTCCGGGACGTTCGACTTCCACACGCTCCGCCGCGGCCCCTACGAGATCGGGCCGTTCCGGGTGACGACCGCGCTGATGCCGCACCCGGTCGAGGCGTACGCGTTCCGCATCGAGCACGAGGGCCGGGCCCTCGCCTACTCGGGCGACACCGGCGCGTCCGAGGACCTGGTCGAGCTGGCGTCCGGCGCCGACCTGTTCCTCTGCGAGGCGTCCTTCCTGGACGGGCCCGGGCTGCCGTCCGAACTGCACCTGACCGCCCGCGAGGCCGCCGAGCACGCCGCCCGCGCCGATGTGGGACGGCTCGTCCTCACCCATCTGGTGCCGTGGAACGACCCGGACCTCTCCATCAAGGAGGCCAAGGCCGCGGGCTACGACGGCCCCATCGACCTGGCCCGCGTGGGCGCCCAGTACACCCTCTGAGTCCCGCTAGGGTTGGGCGCATGGCTCGCCCTGACGATCGTGCACCCGACCAGCTCCGTCCCGTCCGCATCCAGCGGGGGTGGCTCGACCACGCGGAGGGGTCGGTGCTCGTCGAGTTCGGTGCGACCCGGGTGCTGTGCGCCGCGTCCGTCCAGGACTCGGTGCCCCGCTGGCGGCGCGACAGCGGCCTCGGCTGGGTCACCGCCGAGTACGCGATGCTGCCCCGCGCGACCAACACCCGCAACGACCGCGAGTCGGTCAGGGGGCGGATCGGCGGGCGCACCCACGAGATCTCCCGGCTGATCGGCCGGTCCATCCGGGCGTGCGTCGACTTCAAGGCGCTCGGCGAGAACACCGTCCAGCTCGACTGCGACGTCCTGCAGGCCGACGGCGGCACCCGCACCGCCGCGATCACCGGTGCGTACGTCGCGCTCGCCGACGCGGTGAGCTGGATGCGGGGGCGCAGGCTGCTGAGGGGCGACCCGCTCGTCACCTCGGTCGCCGCGGTCAGCGTCGGGGTCGTGGCCGGCGAGCCCCGCCTCGACCTGTGCTACGAGGAGGACGGCGCCGCCAACACCGACATGAACGTGGTGTGCACCGGCGACGGCCGGTTCGCCGAGGTGCAGGGCACCGCCGAGCGCGCCCCGTTCGACCGGGCCGAGCTGGACGCGCTGCTCGACCTCGCGGCGGGCGGCTGCGCCGAGCTGACCCGGCTGCAGAACGAGGCGCTCGGCCGATGACCCGGATCGTGCTCGCGACCCACAACCAGGGCAAGGTCCGTGAGCTGCGCCGGATCCTCGGCGGGCTCGACATCGCCGGGCTCGACGAGTTCCCCGGCGCGCCCGACGTGCCGGAGACCGAGCTCACCTTCGAGGGCAACGCGCTGCTGAAGGCCCGCGCGATCTCCGCGTTCACCGGCCTGCCCGCCGTCGCCGACGACTCCGGCCTGTGCGTGGACGCGCTGAACGGCATGCCCGGCGTCCTGTCCGCCCGCTGGTCGGGGCGGTTCGGCGCCGGCGACCGCGACGCCGCGAACCTGCGGCTGGTGCTCGACCAGATCGCCGACGTCGCCGACGGCCGCCGCGGCGGCTCGTTCGTGTGCGCGGCCGCCCTCGTCGTCCCGGGCGGCGTCGAGCACTGCGTCGAGGGCCGGGTGCACGGCACGATCATCCGCGAGCCCCGCGGCACCGGCGGCTTCGGCTACGACCCGGTCTTCGTCCCGGACGGCGAGACCCGCACCACCGCCGAGATGACGGCGGAGGAGAAGGACGCCATCAGCCACCGCGGCCGCGCCTTCCGCGCCCTGGCGGGCATCGTCCCCGACGCGCTGTCGGCGGCCGGCCTCGCCTGACGTCCGCGAGGAAATCCCGGCGGCGTGACAACCGGACGGGGCCGGGCGGGGGTTATCGGGGGTGTAAGGAAGTCTTCCCCCCGAGGAGCAACATGATCGACAAGGGTCGCATCCGCCGCGGGCCGCTGCTCGCGCTGGCCGGACTGGGCGGTACGGGCCTCGTCGCCGCGGGCGTCTGGCTGGCCGCCGGCTCGGGCTCGTCCGAGGAAGCGGCGCCCGTCGCGGCGCACGAGACGCGGACGGCGACACCGTCGCCGGTGCCCTCGCCGCCGTGCGCCGAGCCGACGCCCACGGCGAGCCCCTCTCCGACGCCCACGGCGAGCGCGGCTCCGACGGCCACGGCGAGCCCCTCTCCGGTGCCGGTCCCCTCCTCCTGTGGGACGCCGCCGGTCGTGACGCCGCCCGCGCCGGAGCCGACCGCGACCGCCAGGCCGTCCGAGCCGCCCGCGACCGTCAGGCCGTCGCCGAGCTCCGTGCGGCCGACGCCCGTCCCGTCCACGAGGCCGCCCCGCCACGACCCGACGGCGCGGCCGGTGCCGTCCAAGCCGTCCCACGGCGGGTAGGTGCGATCTGTCCACGTTGAGCGCCCAGGAGGTCCGCGGGCCGGAGATCACGTTCGACGACTTCGTGGCCGCCACCGCGAGCCGGCTGCTGCGCACCGCCGTGTTCCTGGTCTATGACCGGCACCTCGCGGAGGACCTGCTCCAGGTCGCCTACGAGCGGGTCGCCCGGCGGTGGCGGCGCCTCGCGGACGGCAATCCCGAGGCGTACGCGCGCAGGGTGCTGGTCAACCTCGCGATCGACGAGAACAAGCGGCGGGCCCGCCGGCACGCCACGCCGGTCGGGTCGGCCGCCGACGTCGAGCGTCTCGCCGGCGGGCCCCCGGCGCCGGGGGCCGCCGGGGGCGACCTCGACGAGGTGCTGCGCGCCCTGCCGGCCAAGCAGCGGGCGGTGATCGTGCTGCGGTACTGGTGCGACCTGAGCGAGCAGGAGATCGCCGAGACGCTCGGGATCTCCCGGGGGACGGTGAAGAGCCACACCGCGCGGGCCATGGCGGCACTGCGCGGCCACATGAGGGAGGGCCGGGCGTGAACGACGACCTCGACGCCCTGCTGCGCGACCACTACCGCACGGCCGCCGACGGGATCCGCGCGGACCCCGGTACGGTCCGCCGGTTCCAGGACGCGGGACGGGCCGCCGCGCCCGCCCGGTTCGTCGCCCTGCGGCGCTGGACCTTCCCCGCCCTGGCCGCCGCGGTCACCGCCGCCGTGCTGGTGGCGGTCGCCGTGCTGTTCTGGCCGGGCGTCCGGCATCCGGACCCGCCGCGCCCGCTGGCACCCCCGGCCTCGCCGGCGCCCTCACCCTCTCCGACACCGTCGGCCAGGCCCGGGACCGTAAGGCCCAGCCCGAGCACGAGCCCGAGCACGACGCCGGAGAAGGCGACGCCGACCCCCACGGGGACCACCAGCGTCGTCCCGCCGACGGCGAGCCCGACAGCGGTCCCCGAAGGTCGGCCCTCGGGCCCCGGCGCTCCTCCCGCCACTCCGGCCGGATGAACCCCGGCTAGCGGCAGTGCAGGCGGACGAAGGTGCCGTCCCAGCCTGCGCGGAGTTCCATCAGGTCGACCAGGAGGCGGACGGTCCACAGGCCGAAGCCGCGCTGCAGGGCCGAATCGGGTGGGATGAACCCGGTCAGCGAGTCGGGGCCGGGACGCCAGAAGCCGTTGTCGCCGATCTCGCAGATCAGCTCGGAGCCGTCCTGCCACATCCAGAGGCCGATCGGGGGCGTGCCGTGCTGGAGCGCGTTGGCGGCGACCTCGTTCGCGGCGGTGACGAGGTTCTGGGCCTGCTGCTTGGCGAGGCCGTGCTTGTGGGCGCGCTCGCCGACGAACGACCGCAGCGCGTGCAGGTCCTCGCCGTCGATGGGGAGGTACTCGGCGTCGGCCGGACGGTCGAGGCGGACGCCGCGGTCGCAGCGGGACCCGAACGTCACCGGATCGACGTACTCGGTGTTCGCGCCGCGGTCGCCCTGGGCCTGCAGGAGCGGATGGGTGCGGCGCGCCTCGTTGAGGATGCGGGGCGGCAGCATCTCGGTGTCGTACGGGCACAGCGCCGTCGCACCCGAGTCGGCGAACACCACGTTGATGAGGGACTCGTAGCGGATCCATTCGAGCGTCTGCCGCTCGTCCCATCCGTCCCAGACCGGCTCGGCGAGCGCGCAGAGGGTGCGCGGGGCACTCTGCTCCACGAGGTTCTGGTAGTCCCGCAGGGTGCGGACGGGGTGCCGGTAGAAGTCGGCGGAGTCGAAGTAGCTGATCGCGTCGCCGTACGGTGCGAACGTCTCCCGCAGGGCGGTCAGGTTCGGCTCGCGGACGACGACGACCACGACGCGGTCGCGCTCCATACCGGATCGCAGGTACGGGACGCTGACCGACAGGAAGTCGTCGCTGCCGCCGTACAGGAAGGCCCTGTGTTCCAGACTCATCAGGCGATGCCCTCCGGCTGTGGGAGCCCCCGCCCGCGGGCGAGGCCGGGAAGACGGTGCCAGCCGACCATCTCGATGACGCTCTCCACGTCCGGTGAGAGGTGGTCGAGGACCAGCGACGATTCGGCGGGCAGCCGGGTGGCGTGCTTGGCCAGCAGGTGCAGCCCGCCGAGGTCGATGAAGCCGAGCCGGGAGAGGTCGAGGTGGACGCTGCCGCCGCCCGGCCGTAGCTGCCCCAGCTGCTCGGCGAACACCGTGTGCCGCGCCGCGTCCAGCTCTCCCTCGACGCGCAGCCCGTCGGGTTCGAATGTGCGCACTATCTTCAGGATCCCGTCATCGAATTCGGGGTTCACTTCCACGAGGACCTCGTGTGTGTCGCGGAGGGCGTTGAGCTGGTCGGGCGGGCACGCGCGCCGATCGATCTGGCAGATCGCCATCGCCATCGTGCTCGGCGAGACGGCGTCGCCGACCTGGTGCTCGCAGCCCAGCATCCGGCCGAGGTCGGACCGTCCCGCCTCGTTCAGCAGCCAGCTGTAGTCGGTGGTGAGGCGGACCGCCCGGAAGCCCTGGTCGAACGCCGTGCCGACCTCGTGTCCGAGGGTGTCGACCATCATGGCCGGCTGGAACGCGCCGCTCCGGTCGAGGCAGGCGTCCCGCCGGGAGATGACCCGCAGCCGGCCCGCCGCGATGTGGGCGTGCACGTCGATCCGGTGCGCCGGCCCGAGCCCGGGCAGCCGCTCGGGCGGGGAGTCGGTGACGTACACGACCTTCTCGTCCGTCTCCAGGCCCTCCCGGACGAAGGGCCCGATGACCCGGTCGCGCTCCTCTGGACCGCTGTAGGCCAGCCAGCCGTGATCTCCGGGCCGGACGGCGCTGACGGGGCGTTTGGCGAACCAGGGTGTTTCCATGGCCTGCCCATCGGATGTGAGTCGGACCTGTTCAGCGTACGCCCGTTCGGAATATTTGGAAGCCCAACGCATGGAGTTCCTCACGCTGTGTTCATGTCGGTGGTGACGCCGGCGGGAAGGGCGAGCCGCAGCCGGACGGCGGTGCCGGCCTCGCCCGTCCGGATCTGGACGATGGAGCACAGCAGCCGCACGGCCCACAGCCCGAACCGGCCGCCGGCCGCCGTGCCGTCGCCGGGTGCGCCGCCGTCCGGTTCCGGCGGGACGAGGCCGTACCCGGTGTCCGGCGCCCACCGCCCCGTGTCGGTGACCTCGCAGACCAGCGCGGCGGCGTCCTGCGACGCGTCCGTCCACATGCGCAGGACGATGGGCGGCTCGCCGTGCCGGAGCGCGTTCGTGACGACCTCGGTGACCGCGACCAGGAGCCGCTGGCGGTCCTCCTCCGGCAGAGGGGTGTTGCTCGCGCACTCGGCGACCCACGCCCGGAGCCAGTACAGGTCGGGCCGTTCGATCGTCAGTGTCTCGGCGTCCTCGGGCGGCGCGGGCAGCGGCTCCTCGTCGCACTGGGCGCAGTACGTCCACGGGCTCACGAAGCCGGGGTTGGGCAGGGTGCGGGCGCCGCGCACGGTCTCCGGGTGCGTCTTGCGTCCGGCCGCGACGACGGAGGCGGGGAGCGCGGCCGCGTAGGGGCACATGATCGCGGCACCGGTGCCGCGGAACGCGATGTTGAGGACGGCCTCGGCCCGCTGCCATTCGACGACCTCCAGCGGCGGCCGCGTCGCCCACACCGGTTCGCCGAGGAGGCGCAGCCGCGTGCCCTGCCGTGCGGCCGCGCAGGCGTCGCCCAGGCAGTCCGCCAGCGTGCGGGAGGGGTGCGCGTACCAGCCCGCCGCCTCGGTGAACTCGACGTCCGCCGCGGCGGGGCCGAGGGCGTCGCGCAGCAGCAGCTCCCGTCCCTGCCCGCACACCGCGAGGACGCGGTCGCCGGCCTCGACGCCGGCGCGCAGGAACGGCACGGCGCCGCCGAGGTACTCCTCCACCCCGGCGTAGGGCAGCAGGCGATGCGTCAGATCGTCGCTCACGGCGTTCCCGCCGGTTGTGTGGTCATGATGGTGTCACCGACTGCGCGGGGCGGACGGACCCGACCAGCCTAGGCCGCCCGCCCCCGGCCTGCCGAGACCCTCTTTTCAAATACTGCGGTGGCATGCGCGGCGTCCCGTCCGGAACCTCGCGGGCGGCGCGTCCCTAACCCGGACCGGCCTTCTGATCACCGGATCCGGGGACGGTGCGGTGACCGGTACAGGACGGCGCGGCCCCCGGGGGCGAGCCGGTGGATTAATTCATCGGGCGCCATGGACGCGACGGGTTCCACGGCGAAGAGGTAGCGGGCGAAGATCAGCCCGGCGAGCTGCGTGCCGAACGCGCCGGCCCGGGCCCGGGCGTCGTGGCCCCCCAGGTACTCGGCGATGCGGTCGATCATCTCGCGTTCCAGGATCTCCCGCACCAGCCTGGTCAGCTCCGGGTCCTGCGGCGCGGTGCGCACCATGAAGATCAGCGGCCCGCCCCGTTCGGGATCGTCCCAGGCGGTCAGCAGCGCGTGCAGGACCCGTTCGGGCAGCGTGGCGGGGTCGCCGGGCAGCGCGCTCGCGAGCACCTCGGGCGGGTTGGCGACGAGCCCCAGCACCGCGCCGAACAGACCCTTCTTCGACCCGAAGAAATAGCTGATCAGCGCGGCGTCCACGCCGGCCTCGGCGGCGATGGCCCGCATCGTGACGGGCGCGTAGCCGTCGGCGAGGAAGCGGCGGCGGGCCACGGTGAGGATCGCCTCGCGGGTGTCGGGGCTGCCGCGCCTGCGCCCGCGCGACGTCCCGGATTTATTCATCACAGTTGAAATATAGCTCCGGCAAGGGCCAGAGTCGAAGCATGAAGACCACCGATGAGGGGCCGGGCACCGTCCATCGCGCGGTGCTGCCGGCCGTGATGCTGTCCCTCGCCACGGTCGTGTCGGCCGTGGCGTCCCTCAACACCGCGGTGCCGTCGATCGCCCGCGACACCCACGCCGGCCTGACCGAGCTCGCGTGGATCATCGACGCGTACGCGCTCGCCTTCGCGGCCCTGCTGCTGCTCGGCGGCGCCATCGGCGACCGCTACGGGCGCCGCCGCGCGCTCGCCACCGGGCTGGTCGTCTTCGCGGCGGGCTCGGCCGCCGCCGCGCTGGCCAGCGACCCGGGCTGGCTGATCGCGATGCGCGCCGTCCTCGGCGTCGGCGCGGCGCTGGTGATGCCGGCGACGCTGTCGACGATCACCTCCACGTTCCCGGCCGCGCAGCGCACCCGCGCGGTCGGCGCCTGGGCCGGTGTCGCCGGCGCCAGCGCCATCTTCGGGCTGCTGGTGTCGGGCACCCTGCTGGAGGCGTGGTCGTGGCGGTCGGTGTTCTGGATGAACGTCGTCCTCGCGGTGATCGCGCTGGTCGCGACGCTCGCGGTCGTCCCGGAGTCCGCCGACCCGGACGCGCCGCGGCTGGACCTGGCCGGCGCCGTGATCACCGTCGCCGGGCTGGGCGCCGGCGTCTACTCGATCATCGAGGCGCCGACCGAGGGGTGGGGCAGCGCCCGGACGCTGCTGGGCCTCGCCGCCGCCCTCGTCATCCTCGCGGGCTTCGTCCTCTGGGAGCTGAAGCGGCCGAACCCGCTGCTCGACCCGCGGCTGTTCCGCATCCGGGCGTTCTCCGCGGGCGCCCTCACCATCACCCTGCAGTTCTTCGGCTTCTTCGGCTTCGTCTTCATCATCCTGCAGTACCTGCAGCTGGTGAAGGGGCACAGCGCGCTGGTCGGGGCGCTCAGCCTGGTGCCCATGGCGCTCACGATGATGCCGTTCGCCCGCGGTGTCGCGCCGCGGCTGGCCGCGAAGCTGGGCCCGCGCCGGGTCATCACGGCCGGCCTCGTCTTGGTCGCCGTCGCGATGGTGATCTTCTCCCTGCTGGACGAGCAGAGCACCTACTGGCTGCTGCTCGCGGGCCTGATCCCGTTCGGCGCGGGGATGGGCCTCGCCATGACCCCGTCCACCGCCTCGATCACCGACGCGCTGCCGCCCGAGAAGCAGGGCGTGGGCTCGGCGATGAACGACCTGGCCCGCGAGCTCGGCGGCGCGCTCGGCATCGCCGTCCTCGGCAGCATCCTGCAGTCCGCCTACCGGGCGAACCTCGATGTCGGCAACCTGCCGGGCCCGGCCGCCGAGCAGGCGAAGACGTCCCTGGCGGTGGCGATGCGGCTCGGCCCGCAGGCCGCGGACCAGGCGAGGGCGGCGTTCAGCGACGGCGTCCAGTCCGCGTTCCTCACCGCGTCGGTCGCGCTCGCCGTCACCGCCGTCGTCGTCGCGGCGCTGTACCGTGCGCCCCGCCACTCGGCCGCCGAGCCCGCCGGACGGGACGCCGTGCTCCAGGGCGGGAAAACGGCCCCGACGCCCACCGGTGACAGCCGCTAAGCTGAACGCGCCTCCTGAGGGCGGCACCGGCGGGCGTGGCGAAATCAGGTATACGCGGCAGGTTTAGGTCCTGTTGGTGGCGACACCGTGGGGGTTCGAATCCCCCCGCCCGCACCGGCCCGCGCAGCGCGCGGGCCGGATCGGCGTCTCGTGGGGGGCGACCCCCACACCCCCGAGAGGGGACGCGGGGGCGACCCCCACACCTCTAGAGCCCGAGTTCGCGGCGGAGGCGCTCGACGTGGCCGGTGGCCTTCACGTTGTAGTACGCCTTCTCGATCTTGCCGTCGGCGCCGATGAGGAAGGTCGACCTGATGACGCCGACCACGACCTTGCCGTACAGCTTCTTCTCCCCGTAGGCGCCGTAGGCCTGCAGGACCTCGGCGTCCGGGTCGGACAGGAGCGGGAAGGTGAGCCCCTCCTTCTCCCGGAACTTGGCGAGCTTCGCCGGCTTGTCGGGGGAGACGCCGACGACGGTGACGCCGGCGGCCTCCAACTCGGGCAGGCTGCTCTCGAAGTCGACCGACTCCTTGGTGCACCCGGGCGTCATCGCCGCCGGGTAGAAGTAGAGGATCACGCGCTTGCCGCGCAGCGAGGCCAGCGACACCGGAGCCTCGTCGGCGTCGGGAAGTTCGAAACCGGGGGCGACGTCGCCCGGCTGCAGCCGCTCGGACACCCTGACCCGCCTTTCGCTCGGATGGTGGGTCCAACGGTACCGGCTGGGGTGTGACGGGCGTCCGCCGGGAAGACCTGCGACACTGTTCGGATCATGCTTGGCTCGTCATGGTTTCGCCCCACGCGAGTCCGCCCGACACGATAGGAAACGGCATGGCTGACAGGAGCCGCGACCCGCAGGCGCTGGAACGGGAGATAGAGCGCACCCGCCAGGAGCTGGCCCGCACCATCGACGAGCTCGCCGACCGGGCCAACCCGAAGCACATCGCGCAGCGGGGCGCAGAGCGGCTGAAGGAGGAGGCGGACCATGTCGCCAAGGCCCTCGGCGCGCTGGTCCGCCCGTCCGACGAGGCGAAGGACGACGTGGACGACGAGGAGCGCGAGGGCGGTCAGCTCGACAGGCGGCTGCTGCTCGCGGGCGTCGGGGCGGCCGTCACCGTGACCGCCCTGGTCCTCTGGCGCCGTAGGCGCAAGCGCCGCTGACGCCCCTCCGGAAGGCGCCGGTCCGCGTTCCGCGGCCGGCGTCTTTGCGTCCGGGGACCGTGTCCTTGCGCGCCTGGACGGCGCCGCCCCACAGCCGGGCGGAGTGCGCGAGGAGTTCGGCGACGTCGCGGAGCTCGGCGAGTTCGGCGCGGCACGGCGGGCAGCCGCGCAGATGCGCCGACAGCTCGTCCGCCTCGGCGCCGGCGAGCCGCCCGATCGCGTAGACGCCGAGACCGGCGCGGTAGGTCCAGCAGTCCGTTCCTCCCACACCATGGAGTACGGGGCCGGGCCCGCGGCCGTTCAGCCGAGGTCGGGGGGCGTCGCGGTGAACCGGGCCTCGACGGTGGCGCGGACGATCTGCGTCTCGGGCTCCAGGTCGATCGGCTCGGGCTCCTCGGCGGCGTCGCCCATCCCGCGCCCGTAGGCGGCGAGCGCGACGGGCCCACCCGCGTCCACGTCGCGGCCGAGCCCCTCGTCCGACAGCTCGACCAGGCCGGTGAGCCGGGCGCCGAGCGCCTCGGCGTAGCTGCGGGCGCGCGCGACGGCCTCGTGTGCCGCCTGCCGCGCGGCCCGCCGGTACACCTCGCTGTCGCGCCGCAGCTCCCAGTCCGGCCCGGTGACGGCGGTGCGCTCCAGGTCGCCGAGCCGTGCCACCAGCTCGCCGAGCACCCCGAAGTCGCTGACCGAGATCTTGATCCAGACGGTGCCGCGGTAGGCGCGGATGTCGCCCTCGCGCCGCCGGTACTTCAGCAGGGGCGTGATCGACAGCCCGCCCGTCTCCAGCTTCTCGACGGCCTCGCCATAGGACTTGACCAGCTCGAGGCAGCGCTGGTTCCGCTCGGTGAGCCGGTCGAGGGCGGTGCGCCGGTCGGACTCCTGTGACTGCACGTGCACCGACAGCCGCGCGATCTCCGGCTCGGCCTCCAGCACCGCCTCACCGCGCACACTGATCAAAGGAGCATCGCTCATGCTCCCAACGTAGACCGTCCGGCGGTGCTCACAGGAACGTGTGGCCCTCGCCTCGGTAGGTGGGGACGGTGCGGACGTGGTGGTCGTCTTCGATGAGGTGGAGGGCGGCGAAGCGTTCGCAGAGTTCGCCGGCCTTGGTGTGGCGGAACCAGACGCGGTCGCCGACGGACAGCAGGTCGGCGGCGCGGCCGAGCAGCGGCGTCTGCACCTCGCCCGCGCCCTCGTTGCCGTCGTAGGCCAGCCCGGTCGGCAGGTAGGGCTGGGGGAGGCGGACGGCGTCGGCCGGGCCGGATGCCAGGTAGCCGCCGCCGAGGCAGGTCGCGACGCCGGGGGCCGGGCGGCGGACGACGGGCAGCGCGAACAGCGCGGCGGGCCGCCCGGTGAAGTTGGAGTACTGGTCGAACAGGTGCGGCTGGTAGAGGCCGGAGCCCGCGGCGACCTCGGTGACGGCGCGTTCGGCGGCGGTCTTCTCGACGCTGCCGGTGCCGCCGCCGTTGACGAACTCCAGGTCGGTCAGCTCCCGCACGGCGCGGACGATCGCCGCCCGGCGCCGGGCCAGCTCCGCCCGGGACTGCCGCTGCATGGCGCGGATGACGCGGCCCCGCGCGGGACGGCCGGGCGGGACGTCCCCGACGCCGGCGATCTGCGACTCGTAGGCCATCAGCCCGACGAGGTCGAGCGACGGCCGCTTGAGGATCCGCTCGGCGAGCGCACGGACGTCGGCGGCGGTGCGCAGCGGGGAGCGCAGCGCGCCGATCCGGATCCGCCCGCCGAGCGGACGGTAGGAGGCGTCGATGTCGATGCAGACCCTGATCGTCCGGTCGCCGGCGGCGGCCTCGATCAGGTCGAGGTGCTCGGGGGAGTCGACCATCAGCGTGATGGCGCGGGCCGCCCGGGGGTCGTCCGCCAGCGCGGCGATCGCCGTCCGGTCGGCGGTCGGGTAGGCGACGAGGATGTCGTCGCTGACGCCCTCTCCGGCCAGCCAGAGCGCCTCGGGCAGGGTGAACGCCATGATCCCGGCGAAGCCGTCCATCGCGAGGACGTCCTCCAGGAGCGCCCGGCAGCGCACCGACTTGCTCGCGACCCGGATCGGTTTGCCCGCGGCGCGGCGCACGAGGCCGGCGGCGTTGGCGCGGAAGGCCGCGAGGTCGACGACGGCGAACGGCGCCTCGATTCCGGCCGTCGCGGTGTCATAGCGGTCCCGGAGGTTCATGCTCGTCACACTGCCACTCTACCGGGCAAATATGAAAACTCCTCATGTACGAGGATGGGTGGCGAAGAAGTTCCAGAGCATCGCGCCGGCCTCGTCCGGCCAGCGGTGCGTCCCGCCATTGATCTTGCAGAAGGTCACCGCGACGCCGCGCCCGCTCTTGCCCGTGCTCTCGCAGTTCGTGCCGTCGCTCAGCGCCTTCACCCGCTCATGCGGCTCGGGCAGCCCGGCGACCTTGCGCCAGAAGTCGACCGCCCTGGACACCGGCGGGAACGGACGGCTGTCGTTGAAGTCGCGGTTCCCGCCGCCGTCGTAGGGGACGTTCCGGTCCGCCGTCCCGTGGAAGATCATCGCCGAGACCGGCCGGCCGGGATCGCACTTCGTCACGAGCGCGCCCTCGACGACCCCGATGGCCGCGATCTCGCCCGGCTTCTCGCAGGCCATCCGGTAGGCCATCCCGGCACCGTTGGAGAAGCCGGTGACGTAGACCCGCTTCGGGTCGGCCATCCCGGCGCCGGTGACCTTGTCGATCAGCTTGCCGAGGAAGCCGACGTCGTCGATGTGGCCGATCTTCGCGGCGCCGCAGCAGTCGCCGGCGTTCCAGGTGGTCATGAAGCCGTCGGGGTAGGCGACGAGAAAGCCGTGCTCGTCCGACAGCCTGTCGAACCCGGTCAGCTTCTCCATCTGGCTCATGTCGGCCAGGCCGCCGTGCAGGGCGATGACCAGCGCGGGCGGATCGGCGGGCTTGCCGCTCTGCCACTTGCCGTCCGCCATCTTGGCCGGGACGTGCAGCAGGTACTCGCGGTGCCCGATCGTCCCCACGTCGAGCTTCTGCTTGTGGGTGCCCTGCGAGGTGGGGATGCCGTCCACCTTCTCCGGGCGCCCGCCCTCCTCGCCCTTCTCGCCGGGCTTCTCGGTGCAGCCCGCGAGTGCCAGGGAGACCGCCAGTAACACGAGCGCGATTCGCCGCATGGGGGCAAAGGTAACCCCAACGGAAGCCCGTAAACTACTCGTCAGTAGACAAGGTGGTCACACGGACCGTCCGGGTCTCGGTGCCCGCGGCGGCGAATCCGATGAGCCGGTGCGCCTCGGCCTCCAGTGCCTCCGCGTCGTCCGCCGAGACCTTCTCATACGTCCTGATCGTCAGGACGGCCTCGTCCCGCCCGGTCTCCAGCGTCCATTCCCCCGCGGTGACGCCGTCGAGGAGGACGATGCTGGGCGCGGGCCTTCTGGCGGGATAGTTCTGCGCGCGGTACTGCTCCGTGACGAACCGGCTGCGGTCGGCGTGCGAGAGCAGCAGGTTGTCGAAGTCGTACAGGAGGCGCGGGGGCGCCGGGGTGTCCGGGGCCGGACGCGGCGCGTCCGGAAGGTCGAAGAGTTCGCGCCCGTTCTCGTCCTCGAACGTGACCAGGCGGGGGCGGAGCCTGTCCATCACGGTCTTCAGCCTCGTCAGACCGGACCATGCCTGCACGTCCATCACGGAAGCGGGGCCGAACGCCGCCAGATAGCGCAGGATCATCTCGTCCAGCGTCGCCTCCTCCGCGAGCGGCTCGCCCAGCCAGGCCTCGGCGGTCGTGTGCGCGATCGGGCCGCTCTTCCCCCACACGCCGCGCGGCGGCACCTGCACGAGCGCCATCCGGCAGCGTGCCGCGTAGGCGAGGGAGGCCTCGGCGCGGTCGCCCCAGCCCGCCTCCCGGCCATGCTCGGCGAGCAGCGCGCCGAGCTGCCGTCCGGTCAGCGGTTTCTCCTCCAGAAGCGGCCGGGCGGCGGCGACCAGCTCGTCCATGTCCAGGCCCTGGACGGGCTTGCCGTGCGTGTGGTTCCGGAACAGGTCCCGGTCGAGGACGGGCTGGATCAGCGGTCGCAGCCACAGCGCGTCCCGCGCGCTGACCAGGTGGATCGTCGACCGCATCAGCGCGAGCCGGACGATCCGCCGGCCGGCCAGCAGGTCCGCGACGTCCTCGGGCGTGACGTGGTCGAGCCGGATGCCGAGCCCCGCGTACCAGGAGTGCGGGGTCTGCGCCTGGAGCCCGTCCAGCCGCTCGACGGCCTCGACCACGGGCATCGCCGCCCGGGCGAGAAGGAGCTGCCGGTCCAGCGTGGCGCGGTTCACGGCGCGCCGGGAGAGTCGCTCGCTCATGCGCCTCATTCTGGTGTTTCGTGCTTGAAATGTCTAGAACGGAATGCTCCGTTCTATTACATTGGGACTTCTGCCGCAAGCTCGGCCGACCCGGCGCCCGCGCGGTCGCCCCGGCATGGAATCGCGGGCCCGGTCGGCCGGGGCGGCGGCGGGGCGGGGGCGCCGGCGCGTAAGCTCGGGTGAACATCCTGAGCTGCCGATTCCCGTGCCGACACAAGAGTGAGATCCGTGAACGAATACGTGCTGACCCTGTCCTGTCCCGACCGTCCCGGCATCGTCGCCGCCGTGTCGGGACTGCTGGCCGAGCGCGGGTGCAACATCGTGGAGAGCCAGCAGTTCGGCGACGCGGAGTCCGGCACCTTCTTCATGCGGGTCCAGTTCGCGGCGCCGGCCGACACCGACCCGGACGAGCTGCGCGGCGCGATCGGGTCCCTGGTGCCGGAGCTCGGGCTTGAGTGGCGGCTGCACCCGCTGGCCGAGCGGCCGCGCGTCCTGATCATGGTGTCGAAGGGCGGGCACTGCCTGAACGACCTGCTCTACCGGACGCGGTCCGGGCTGCTCGACATCGACATCGTCGCCGTCGCGTCCAACCATCCCGACCTGCGGCCGCTCACCCAGTCGTACGGGATCGACTACCACCATCTTCCGGCGGGGCCGGGCGGGAAGCCCGCGCAGGAGGCGGAGATCCTGACGCTGGTCGAGCACTACCGCGCCGACCTGGTGGTCCTCGCCCGGTACATGCAGATCCTGTCGGACGACTTCTGCGCCAAGCTGCCCGGTGCGATCATCAACATCCACCACTCGTTCCTGCCGAGCTTCAAGGGCGCCCGTCCCTATCACCAGGCGCACGCGCGCGGGGTGAAGCTGATCGGCGCGACCGCGCACTACGTCACCGCCGACCTGGACGAGGGGCCGATCATCGAGCAGGAGGTCGCGCGCGTCGACCACACCCACAGCCCGGAGGAACTGGTGGCGGTGGGCCGCGACGTGGAGTGCCTCGCCCTCGCCCGCGCCGTCCGCTGGCACGCCGAGCACCGCGTGCTGCTCAACGGTGATCGGACGGTCATCTTCCGCTGACCTGCGGATCTCCGGCCGGCGAACGCGTGAGATGTCGGCATGGCGTGTTTCACTCCGCGTGACATTGGCGCACCATGGGTGACGATGTGCCGACGGCTCACGGGGGTGGCTATGGCCGAGACGCTGGTCAAGGACCTGATCGAGGAGGCGCAGGGCAGGCGGCTGGCGCGGCGGCTCGCCGTCCGCGAGCTGCGGCCCCGCCGGGTGTTCGCCGGATTCGCGGCGGCGCTGCTGGTGACCGCGGCCGGCGGGGTGACCGCGATCGAGCTGCTGGCGGCGGCGCTCGGATCCACCGTCCATCCGGTGCCGGGTGCCGCCCCGATCGTGATCGTCCTGCAGGGCCGTTCCTGGGACGACCCGAACGTGCTGACGCTGGCCGGGGCGGTGGCCTTCCTCGGTGTCGCGTTCCTGCTGGCCGCGCTGCCCGGCCGGCTGCGGGGCGTGCCGCTGGCCGGCGCCGATCCGCGGCTGGCGGGCGTCATCGGACGGGCCGCGCTGCGCCGCACCCTCGCGGACGCGGCGCTGGACGTCCCCGGCATCGAACGCGCCCGCGTCCGCGGCCTCGGCGTCCTGCGCCGCGGGCTCGTCGTCCGGGCGACCACCGGCTACCGCAACCCGGCGAACCTCGCGGAGCTGGTGCACCGCGCGATCGGCGTCCGGCTGGACCGGATCGAGCCGATGCACCGGCCGCCGGTCGACGTCCGGCTCGGCTGGCGGAAGGACTGAGATGAGGATCGCGATCGCGGCGACCGGGACGGTGCTGCTGCTCGCCGGCGGGGCCGCCCTCGCCCTCGGCCTCGGCGTCTTCGACGCGTTCGGCGACCCGTCGGCGAGGCCGCTGCTCGACCCCGCGGTGGCACGGTTCGCCGGAGACAACGGCTGGTTCCTGCCGGTCGCGGCGGGCGCCGCCGAACTGCTGGCGCTCGCGGGTCAGCTCTGGCTGGTCGTCCAGGGCCGGGCCGTGGTCCACCAGTGGTGGCCCGACCTGGACCCGGAGACCCGCGTCCGCGCCCGCGCCGCCGCGGACGACCTGACCCGGGACGTACGCGGGCTGCCCGGCGTCCAGGACACCCGCGTCCGCCTCACCGGGACGGCCGACAGGCCGCGTCTCCGGCTGAACGTGTCCTGCGCGGGCGACACGCTGGTGAGCGAGGTGTACGGGGAGCTCGGCGCGGGTCCGGTGGAGCGGTACCGCCGCGCGGTCGGCATGCCCGACCTTCCGGTGGTGATCCGCTTCCGCCCGGTGCCCGCGCGTCTCCGCAGGCGCCGGCCGGAGCCCGAGACGGCCTGAACAGAAGTGGAAGGCCGCCCGGTGTCGGCCGCAAGGATCGCTGACACCGGGCGGCCGGTCTTCGGGCCGCGGCCCCGCTAGACGGGTGCGCCTTCGGCGGCGGCCTGCTTCGCCTGCACCGGGACCGTTTCGGGCGCCGGCTGCGCGGCGGGCTCGTGGTCGTCCAGCAGGGTCTCCTCGTTGAACGGGTCCTCGCCCGACAGGACGGCGCGGGCCTTCGCGGCGTCGAACTCCTTCGTCCACGAGCCGATCACCACGGTCGCGACGGCGTTGCCCGCGAAGTTCGTCAGCGCGCGGGCCTCGGACATGAACCGGTCGATGCCGACGATGAAGCCGACCCCGTCCACCAGCGCGGGCTTGTGCGACTGCAGGCCGCCCGCGAGGGTCGCGAGACCGGCGCCGGTGACGCCCGCCGCGCCCTTCGACGCGATGATCATGAAGAGCAGCAGCGGGATCTGCGCGCCGATCGACAGCGGCTGGTCCTGCGCGGACGCGATGAACAGCGTGGCCATCGTCAGGTAGATCGCGGTGCCGTCGAGGTTGAAGGAGTAGCCGGTCGGGACGGTGATGCCGACGACCGGGCGGCTCACCCCGAGGTGCTCCATCTTCGCGATCAGCCGCGGCAGCGCCGACTCCGACGACGACGTCGACAGGATCAGCAGGAACTCACGGCCCAGGTAGCGCAGCAGCGAGAACACGCTGATCCGGGTGACCGCCCACAGCACCGCGCCGAGCACCACGAACACGAACACGACGCAGGTCGCGTAGAAGCCCAGCATGATCACGGCGAGGCTCTTCAGCGCCTCCCAGCCGCTCGATCCGACCACCGCCGCGATGGCGCCGAACGCCCCGACGGGCGCCGCCCACATGATCATCCAGAGGATCCGGAACACCAGCTTCTGCACGTGCTCGACGCCGCGCAGGATCGGCGCGCCCGCCCGGCCGAGCCCTTGCAGCGCGAACCCGGTGAGCAGCGCGACGAGCAGCGTCTGCAGCACCTGGCCTTCGGTCAGCGCCGACACCAGCGTGGACGGGATCATCCCGACCAGGAAGTCGACGGTGCCCTCGCCGCCCTCCGCCTGCGACTTGGCCTCCGCTACCGACGACGGGTCCAGGTGCAGCCCGGAGCCCGGGTGCAGGATGTTCCCGACCACCAGCCCGATCGCCAGCGCGAACGTCGACATCACCATGAAGTAGCCGATGGTGACCAGGCCGATCCTGCCGACCTGGGCCGCCTTGGTGACCGAGCCGATGCCGAGCACGATCGTGCAGAAGATGATCGGGGAGATCATCATCTTGATCAGGTTGATGAAGGCCGTGCCGATCGGCTTCAGTTCCTGGGCGAAGTCGGGGGCGACCAGCCCGACGATGGCGCCGGCGACCACGGCGGCGACGACGGCCAGGTACAGATAGTGCACCCGCCCTCGTATCGGACGGCTCGGTGCGACGGTGTCAGGGGACACGGGGATCTCCTCGGCTCAGGCCACCGGGACGAACACGGCGCGGGTGGCGGCGCCCGCCCGGGTGCGGGTCCCGGGCGGGTGCCGGCCTCCCGGCGGGCGCCCATGCTCCGGTGGGGGACCGGTGCATGCACACGGCGGGCGCCCGCACTGCGGATAAGCTCGCAGGTCAGGTGGATGGTCGGCGGCGCTGTGGCTTTGTGCACCTGTGACTATGCGTGGTTCTGTGACGGCGGTCACCTTTGTGTACATTTCGTTTACGGCGATGTCGAAAGAGAGGGTGCGAGGGTCACATGCGGCGTCCGCGATGGGCGGCGCCCGGCCGCTGGAGCCTGGCGCGGCAACTGCTCGTGCTCCAGGCCGCGATCGTCGGGCTGCTCGTGGCGGCCGGCGCCGTCCTGGCCTATCTGGACTCCGGCCGCGCCGCCAACGACAGCGCGACGCAGACGGTGACCGCGGTCGCGGCGAGCATCGCGGACTCCCCGAACGTCCAGGCGGCGCTCACGACCTCGCAGCCGACCCGGCTCCTGCAGCCGTACGCCGAGCGCATCCGGCACGACACCGGCGTCGACTTCATCACGATCATGAACCCGGCGGGGATCCGCTACACGCATCCGAACCCGTCCCGGATCGGCGGGGAGTTCGTCGGCAACACCGCGCGCGCCCTCGCCGGCCACACGTTCACCGAGACCTACACGGGCACGCTCGGCTCGTCGGTCCGGGCCGTCGCGCCCGTCTTCGGCCCCGGCCACCGCGTGGTCGCGATGGTCGCGGTCGGTATCACGGTCAAGGTGATCTCCGCCGAGCTGCGGCAGCGGCTGCTGTCCCTCGCCGTCGTCGCGATGATCGTCCTCGCCGTCGGGGTGACCGGCAGCTACCTCGTCTCGGAGCGGCTGCGCCGCCAGACCCGCGGCGTCGCGCCGCGCGAGCTGCGCGAGATGTTCGAGTACTACCAGGCCATCCTGCACTCGGTCCGCGAGGGCCTCCTGATCCTCGACCGAACGGGCCGCGTGGTCCTCTGCAACGACGCCGCCCACGACCTACTGGACCTGAACACCTCCACAACCCCGCCCCGAACCCCTCCGCCCCTCGCACAGGCTCTCGCCGACTCACCAGACGGGCCCGAGCCCGCCCACCCGGCCGACGAGCCACCCCGGCCACTCCCACCCGAGACGGCCGCGCCGGCCCACTCAGCCGACACCGCGCTCCCCGACCCGCTTGCGGACGCCGTGACCTCCGACCCGCTTGCGGACGCCGTGACCTCCGACCCGCCTGCGGACGCCGTGACCTCCGAGCTGCCTGGGGACGTGGGGACCCGGGACCTGCCTGCGGACCTGCGGGGGCGGGCGGCCGGGGAGCTGGGGCTGCCGCGGGAACTGGTCGCCGCGCTCGTCTCGGCGGAGCCGCGTTCGGACGAGATCCACGTCGGCGACACGCGCGTCCTCGTCGTGAACACCTCGCCCGTCCGGTCTCGGGGGCGGGTGCTGGGCAATGTCGTCACCCTCCGCGACCACACCGAGCTGCAGGGGCTGACCGGTGAGCTCGACACGGTCCGCGGGTTCGCCGAGTCGCTGCGCTCGCAGGCGCACGAGGCGGCGAACCGGCTGCACACGGTGGTGTCGCTGGTCGAGCTCGGCCGGTCCGACCAGGCCGTGGAGTTCGCCACCGCCGAGCTGGAGTCCGCGCAGCGCCTCACCGACCGTGTCGTCGGCTCGGTGAACGAGCCGGTGCTGGCCGCGCTGCTGCTCGGCAAGTCCGCGGAGGCGGGGGAGCGCGGCGTCGAGCTCGTGATCAGCGATGACACCGCGATCGAGGGCGTGATCGAGCCCCGCGACCTGGTCACGATCCTCGGCAACCTGATCGACAACGCGGTCGACGCCGCCATCGAGGGCTCCGGCGCCCGCCCGCCCCGGGTCGTCGTCAGCGCCCGCCAGGACGAAGGCGCGCTCGTGCTGGAGGTGTCCGACAGCGGGCCGGGCGTGGACCCGTCCGCCGTGCCCGACATGTTCCGGCGCGGCTGGACGACCAAGACGTCCGGCGGCCCGGTCGGCCACGGGCTCGGGCTGGCCCTGGTCGGGCAGGCCGTCCGCCGCAACGGCGGCGATGTGCGGGTGGGAACGGCCGATCCCGTCACGCACACCGGCGCGGTCTTCACCGTCCACCTCCCCGCCGGCGGGCCCGGCAAGGGGGAGCCCGGTGGCGAGGGGCTTCGCGGAGGGATCACCGAGACATGATCAGGGTGCTCGTCGTCGAGGACGATCCGGTCGCCGCGGAGGCGCACCGGACGTACGTGGAGCGGGTCGCCGGGTTCACCGTGGCCGGGGTCGTTCACTCGGGCGCGGACGCGCTGCGGTTCTGCGAGCGCACCTCCGTCGACATCGTCCTGCTGGACTTCTACCTGCCGGACACCCACGGGCTCACCGTCTGCCGGGCGCTTCGCGCCGCGGGGCGGGACGTGGACGTCATCGCCGTGACGTCCGCCCGGGACCTCGCGGTGATCCGCACGGCGGTCTCGGTGGGCGTCGTCCAGTACCTGCTGAAGCCGTTCACATTCGCGTCGTTGCGCGACAAGCTCGTCCGGTACGCGCGGTTCCGGGAGCAGGCGGTGGGCAGCGGCGAGGTCACCGGGCAGGCGGACGTGGACACCATGCTCGCCACCCTGCGCACGCCCGACCGTGGGTCGCTGCCGAAGGGCATGAGCGGCGAGACGCTCCAGGCCGTCACCGAGGTGCTGGCGCGCGCCGCGGACGGCCTCTCCGCCGCGGCCGCCGCCGACCTCACCGGCGTCTCGCGTGTCACCGCGCGCCGCTATCTGGAGTACCTGGCGGAGAGCGGCCTGGCCCACCGCAAACCCCACTACGGCCAGGTCGGCCGTCCGGAGGTGCGCTTCTACCCGGGGTAACCGGGGTACCTACGGGACGACAGTGAAACGACATCGGGGGTGTTGTCGTGAAGGAGAAGCCTGGCAAGCCCGGCAAGCCCACGGGCAAGGCGCAGACCGAACCGGAGCACGAGGAGCGGCAGCCCGGCGCCGAGGAGTCCCCGGGCAAGGAGCAGAAGAGGAAACCGGGCGACGCCGCGCGCAAGATGCGCGAGATGTTCAAGGGCTAGGCGGCACGGGACGCTCCGGATGCTTGACGACTCCTTGGGTCGCTATTTGGGACCTATGTCGGCATGCGGGGCTAATGTCCGAAGTGAACGTGACGTCG
The DNA here is from genome assembly GCF_050945415.1 of Spirillospora sp. CA-128828. NCBI lineage: Bacteria > Bacillati > Actinomycetota > Actinomycetes > Streptosporangiales > Thermomonosporaceae > Spirillospora > Spirillospora sp. CA-128828. The sequence goes on along the minus strand of NZ_CP191986.1, from coordinate 7,703,481 downwards.
AGGGGATCGAGGAGGCACGCTTGTCCGACCGTGAACTTTCGGGCGGCTCCACCGAGGGGCTCTTCGACGCATGGAGGGAACAGACGGACCACGGCATGGGCCCCTCCCGCTGAGCGGCCCGATGGCCCGGGGGTCGTGGCGATGCGCCGCGACCCCCGGGTTTCTGTGAAGTTGTGTTGTCGAACTCACCAGGGTCGGCGGGTTGTGTTTTCCAACTCGCTGGCCGGATACTTCGAGGGTTGGTTGGAGAACACAACGGAGGTGGGGGTCATGCGGGACGCGGTGATCGTGGAGGCGTTGCGCACTCCGCTGGGCAAGGGCAGGCCGAACGGCGTCCTGCACGAGGACCATCCGGCCGACCTGCTGGCCCGGACGCTCACGTCGCTGGTCGAGCGGGCGGGTATCGACCCCGCGTCGGTCGACGACGTCATCGGTGGCGTCGTCACCCAGGCCGGCGACCAGGCGCTCAACATCACCCGCACGGCCGTCCTCGCCGCCGGGTTCCCCGAGAGCGTCCCCGCGATGACGGTCGACCGGCAGTGCGGCTCCTCCCAGCAGGCCCTGCACATCGCGGCGCAGGGCGTGCAGAGCGGCGCCTACGACATCGCGATCGCGTGCGGTGTCGAGTCGATGTCGCGGGTGCCGATGGGGTCGAGCGTCCTGCCCGGCAGCGACCCGTTCGGGCCGATGCTCGCCGACCGCTACCCGGACGGCCTCGTCGGACAGGGCATCAGCGCCGAGCTGATCGCCGCCCGCTGGGAATTCACCCGCGAGGAACTCGACGCCTTCGCCTACGAGTCGCACCGCCGCGCCGCCGAGGCATGGAAGAACGGCGAGTTCGACCGGGAGGTCGCCTGGGCGGGGCAGCGCGACGAGACCGTCCGTCCCGGAACCTCGCCCGAGGCCCTCGCCGGGCTCCGGCCCGCCTACTACGACGAGCGCATGGCCGCGCGGTTCCCCGAGATCGGCTGGAAGATCACCGCGGGCAACGCGTCCCCGGTCAACGACGGCGCCGCCGCCGTCCTGGTCATGGGTGCGGACGTCGCCGAGCGCCTCGGCCTGCGCCCCCGGGCGCGTTTCCACGCGTTCGCCGTCGTCGGCGACGATCCGCTGCTGATGCTCACCGCGATCATCCCGGCGACCGAGAAGGTGCTGAAGCGCGGCGGCCTCGCCCTGGACGACATCGACCTGTTCGAGGTGAACGAGGCGTTCTCCCCGGTCGTCCTCGCGTGGCAGCGCGAGACCGGCGCCGACCTCGCCCGCGTCAACGTGCGCGGCGGCGCGATCGCGATCGGCCATCCGCTCGGCGCGAGCGGCGCCCGCATCATGACCACGCTGCTGCACGCGCTCGAAGACCGCGGCGGGCGGTTCGGCCTGCAGACCATGTGCGAGGCGGGCGGCCAGGCCAACGCCACCATTGTCGAGCGGCTTTGACCGACCGTCCGGTGGATAGGCTTCCCGGTATGCCGAAGGACGCCGACCCGCGCGAGTGCTCGATCGCCGACACCCTGGACCTGGTCGGCGAACGCTGGAGCCTGCTGGCGATCCGGGAGCTGAGCTACGGGGTGCGGCGCTTCGACCAGATCGTCTACAACACGGGCGCGTCCCGCGACATCCTCACGTCCCGGCTCCGCAAGCTGGAGGCGAACGGCATCATCCGCCGCGAACGCTACAGCGACCACCCGGTGCGGTACGAGTACCACCTGACGCCCGCCGGGGTGGAGCTGTGCGATGTGCTGATCGTCCTGATGGCGTGGGGTGACCGGCACCTGCACCCGGACGATCCACCCGTCCAGTGGCGGCACTCCTGCGGTGAGCCGGTCAACCCCCTGGTCGTCTGCCGGCACTGCGGCAACGAGGCCCGCCGCGGCGCCCACTCGCCCACCGGCCGAGGCGCCCGGACCGCCTGACGCCGCCGCCATACCGGTGGCCTGTGCGCGGCCGCCGGGCGGGGCGGCGCCGGCGTCCCGCACGCCGGAAGTGCGGGCTCACGGCACCGGATCGGCGACGGCCGCCGTCGCCGGCTCGGACGGTGCGGGCGCCTCCGACACCCCGATGCGCCGGTGGAGGCGTCGCAGGGGGCCCGGCGCCCACCAGTTGAACGGGCCCGCGAGCCGCATGAGGGCCGGGACGAGCACCGCGCGGATCAGCGTGGCGTCGACGGCCACCGCGAGCGCCATCCCGATGCCGAGCTCCTTCAGGAAGACGACCCGGCCGGTGGCGTACGCGGCGAACGAGACGGCGAGAGTGAGCGCCGCGGCGGTGACGAGGGGCGCGCTGCGCGCGATGCCGGCGGGGACCGAGGCCAGGGCGTCGCCGGTCCGGTCGTACTCCTCCTTGATGCGGGCGAGCAGGAACACCTCGTAGTCCATCGACAGGCCGTAGGCGATGCAGAACATCAGGATCGGAATGCTCGGCTCGATGGACCCCGTGGGCGTGAAGCCGAGCACGCCGGACAGATGGCCTTCCTGGAAGACGAAGACGAGCGCGCCGAACATCACCGACAGGCTCAGCAGGTTGAGCGCGGACGCCTTCAGCGGCGCGATCACGCTGCCGGTCATCAGGAAGAGGACGGCGAGCGTGACCGCCACGATGAGCCCGGCCACGAGCGGCAGCCGGGAGGTCACCCCGTCCCGGTAGTCGGCCATCTCGGCGGGGGCGCCGCCGACCAGCACGCCGAACGGTGCGTGGACCGCGCGCACGTCCTTGACCAGGGCGAGCGTGTCGTTCTGCTGCCGGTCGGAGGTGGCGACCAGCGCCAGCCGCGAGCCGGATCCGGCGGTGAGGCGGACCCCGTCCGGCGCCGCGGCGGGCCGGCCGCCGGTGTAGGAACCGGCGGACGAGTCGACCCGGACGACGCCGTCCAGCAGCGACAGGCGGGCGGCGTAGGGGCCGATCTCGGCGGGGTCGGCGGAGCGGGCGACGATGTGGACGGAGTCGGCCTCCTCCTGGGCGAAGCCGTCCCGGATCCGGTCGTACATCTGCCGTGCCGGCGCGGACTGCGGCAGGACGCGGTCGTCGGGCACGCCGAAGCGCACGTCCAGGAATGGAGACCCGAGGACGAGCAGGAGCCCGAGCGCCGTCCCGCCGAACAGCAGCGGACGGCGCATGACCAGCGCGGGAAAGCGGTGCCAGAAGCCTTCGCCGGAGGGGACGGAGCGCCGTTCCACCCGGTGGCCGAGCATCCGCAGCGCCGCGGGCAGCAGCACGGTCGCGCCGAGGACGGCGGCCGCCACCACGGCGACGCCCGCATACGCGAACGAGTTGAGGAAGGGGAAGGGGAACACCAGCAGCACCGACAGGGAAGCGGCCACGGTGACGCCGCTGAACACCACGGTGCGGCCCGCGCCGCGCACCGTACAGGCGACCGCCTCCGGTACCTCGGCACCGGCCCGCAGTTCCTCCCGGAACCGGAAGACGACGAAGAGGCCGTAGTCGACGCCGAGCCCGATGCCCATGACGAGCACGACGTTCGAGGCGAAGGTCGAGATCTCGGTGACGGCCACGGCGGCCCGCAACAGGGCGAGCGCCCCGAGCACGGCGAACAGCCCGGTCCCGAGCGTGACCAGCGCGGCCGCGACCCGCCGGTACACCAGCCACAGCAGCACGAACACCACCGGCAGGATGATCGCCTCGGCGCGCAGGAAGTCCCGCCGGGACTGCTCCATGACCTGCCGGAAGACCTCGTCGCCGCCGCCGACCTGGACGGTGACGTCGGCGCTCCGCCGGTCGAAGTCCGGCGCGAGGCGGGGCAGCAGTTCGCGGCGCACCCGGTCGGCGTCGCCGGGGGCCCAGGCCAGGACGAGGGCCTGCCGCCCGTCCTCGCTGCGCAGCGTCCGGGTGCCATGGGTCCAGTAGGACCAGGCGTCGCCGATTCCGGGCCGGGCGGCGAGTTCCCGGGTGAGCGCCCGTCCCGCCGCGGCGGCCTCGGGCCCGTCGACGGTGCCGTGCCGCGCGGTGACGAGCAGCGCCACGTTCGGGCTGCCGGTCCCGTAGTCGCGGGCCAGCGCGTCGCGCGCTCGCATCGACTCCGACCCAGGCGCCTCGAAGCGGTTCAGCGACAGCGCGCCGAGCGTGCCCGCGCCGGCGAGACCGGCGACGACCGCCACCAGGATCCCCGCGATCACGACCCACCACGACCGGCGCGCGATCAACCTGCCGAGCATGACCCACCCCCGCTAGACTGAAAACACGAGCGATCACTCGCACTCGGCAGATTACGAGTAGTTGCTCGTATTTGCAATCACGGCAGGGAGCCCGGATGGACCAGACACGGCCGCGGCGGCAGGCGCGCGGCGAACGCCGGATCGCCGGCATCCTCACCGCGGCGGCGGACGTCTTCGCGCGCATGGGGTACGAGAAGGCGACCACCAATGCGATCGCTGCGGAGGCCGGCGTCTCACCGGGGTCGCTCTACCAGTTCTTCCCGAACAAGGAGGCCATAGCCGGGGCGCTCGCCGACCGGTTCGTCACCCAGGTGCGCGCCGCTTACGAGGAGGCGTTCGGCTCCACCGGCTCCGCCGGGCTCTCCCTCGACGACGTGCTCGACCGCGCCGTCGACCCGATGATCGAGTTCAACCTCGCCAACCCGGGCTTCAAGGCTCTGTTCGCGCGTCCCGACATGCCCGCCGGCCTGGCGAAGGCGGTCGAGTCCGTGCACACCGAACTGACCGGGCGCGTCGACGGGCTGCTCGCCGCCCGCGCCCCGGACCTGCCGGCCGCCGACCGCGCCCGCACCGCCGAAGTGGCCATCCGGATCTTCCAGGCGATGGTCCCGCTGGTCGTCGGGTCCGCGGCGGAAGACCGCCCGGCCCTGATCCGCGAGCTCAAGAAGGTCCTGCACGGCTATCTGGCCCCGGTCATCGGCTGACCTGCGCCTCTCCGGAGCCCGGATCCCTGCCGGGGTCAGCGCTCCGCGGCCAGGCGGATGCCCAGGCCGATGAACAGGGTCCCCACCGTGGCGTTGAGCCTGCGGCGGGCGGTGTGCCGGCTGCGCAGCCAGTCGCCGATCCGTCCCGCGAGGACGCCGACCGTGCCGTCCACGATGAACTCCAGCACGATCAGGATGGCGCCGAGGATCGCGAACTGCGCCCACACGTGCCCGAGCCCGGGATCGATGAACTGGGGCAGGAACGCGATCGTGAAGGTGACCATCTTCGGGTTCAGCAGATTGGTCACCAGCCCGTTGAGGTAGGCCCGGCGCCCCGAGACGCCGGCCGGTGCCACGTCCTCGTCCCTGCGGTGCCGGAGCGTCTGGACGCCCAGGTAGATCAGGTAGGCGGCCCCGACGATCCGGACCGCCGTGAACGCGACCGGCACCGCCGCGAAGAGCGCGGCCAGCCCCGCCGCGGCCACGGCGACGTGCACGGCCTCGCTCGTCGCGACCCCCGCCGTCGCGAGCAGCCCCGCCCGGGGCCCGCCCCGCATGCCGCACCCGAGGATGAACAGCATGTCGGGGCCGGGGATCACCATCGCGATGAGGGAGGTCACGAAGAAGATGGCGAGCAGATGAGAATCGACCGGCATGTCGCCGATCATCACACGATTCCGCCCGCGCGCGAAACCCGGGGTTCCGAGGCGGGTGCCCAGGTCGTCAGCATTCGATGACGTTGACGGCGAGACCGCCGCGCGACGTCTCCTTGTACTTGTCGAGCATGTCGCGGCCGGTGTCGCGCATCGTCTTGATGGCCTTGTCCAATGAGACGAAGTGGCGGCCGTCGCCGCGGAGGGAGATGCGGGCGGCGCTGATGGCCTTGATGGCGCCGACCGCGTTGCGCTCGATGCACGGGACCTGGACGAGGCCGCCGACCGGGTCGCAGGTGAGGCCGAGATTGTGCTCGATGCCGATCTCCGCGGCGTTCTCGACCTGTTCGGGGGTGCCGCCGAGGACCTCGGTGAGACCGGCGGCGGCCATGGAGCAGGCGGAGCCGACCTCGCCCTGGCAGCCGACCTCGGCGCCGGAGATGGAGGCGTTCTGCTTGAACAGGACGCCCATCGCTCCGGCGGTGAGGAGGAAGCGGACGACGCCGTCGTCATCGCAGCCCGGGACGAAGCGGTCGTAGTAGTGCAGGACGGCCGGGACGATGCCCGCGGCGCCGTTCGTCGGGGCGGTGACGATGCGGCCGCCGGCGGCGTTCTCCTCGTTGACGGCCAAGGCGAAAAGGGTGACCCAGTCCATCGCGTGGAGAGGGTCGGCGGCCTTCTCGGTCGTGAGCTGGCGGTGCAGCTGCGGGGCACGGCGGCGGACCTTCAGCCCGCCGGGCAGCAGGCCCTCGCGGTCGCAGCCCCGGGTGACGCAGGCGCGCATCACATGCCAGAGGTTCAGGAGGCCGTCGTGGATCTCGCGGGACGTGCGGCCGAACGCCTTCTCGTTCTCCAGCATGAGGGCGGAGACCGACAGGCCCGTCTCGCGGCAGCGTTCGAGGAGTTCGGCGGCCGTGTCGAAGGGGTGGGGCAGGACGGTGTCGTCGGGCTTGATGCGGTCGGCTCCGGTGGCGTTCTCGTCCAGGATGAAGCCGCCGCCGACCGAGTAGTACACCTTCGCGCGCAGTTCGCCGCCCGAGGGGTCAAGGGCCGTGAAGCGCATCCCGTTGGGGTGGCCGGGCAGCGACTTCTTGCGTTCGAAATGCAGGTGCTCGTTGACCACGAAGGGAATGTCGTGGTCGTCGAACAGACGTAGCGCGCCGCGCTCGCGGACGGCCCGGAGGCGGTCGTCCACCCGGTCGACGTCGACCAGTTCGGGTTTGTCGCCTTCGAGGCCCAGGATGACGGCCTTGTCGCTGCCGTGGCCCTTCCCGGTGAGGCCGAGCGAGCCGTAGAGAACGACCTGGACCGAGGCGGTCTTCTCCAGCAGCCCGTCTCGTTCGAGGCCGCGGGCGAAACGGTGCGCGGCGGCCATCGGGCCGCCGGTGTGGGAGGACGACGGTCCGATGCCGATCTTGAACAGGTCGAAAACGCTGATGGCCATGCGCTACCCCGTTGTGGCTGTGCCCCCTCCGGGACGGAGGGGGCACGGTGACGTCAGAGGTTCGGGTACAGGGGGTGCTTCTCGGCGAGGGCCGTCACGCGCGCCGCCAGGGCGTCCCGGTCGTAGGACGGCTGGAGGGCCAGCGCGATGACGTCCGCGACCTCGGCGAAGTCCGCGGCGGTGAAGCCGCGGGTGGCGAGGGCGGGCGTGCCGATCCGCAGACCGGACGTGACCATCGGCGGGCGCGGGTCGTTCGGCACCGCGTTGCGGTTGACCGTGATGCCGATCTCGTGCAGGCGGTCCTCGGCGTCCCGTCCGGTGAGCTCGGAGTCCACCAGGTCGACCAGCACGAGGTGCACGTCGGTCCCGCCCGTCAGCACCTTCACGCCGGCCTTGGCGGAGTCCTCGGCGAGGAGACGCTCGGCGAGCAGCCGCGCGCCCTCGACGGTGGCCTCCTGCCGGGCCCTGAACTCGTCCGACGCGGCGATCTTGAGGGCGACCGCCTTCGCGGCGATCACATGCTCCAGCGGGCCGCCCTGCATGCCCGGGAACACCGCGGAGTTGATCTTCTTGCCGTACTCCTCGCGGGCGAGGATCAGGCCGCCGCGCGGTCCGCCGAGCGTCTTGTGCGTCGTGGTCGTGACGATGTCGGCGTACGGGACCGGCGACGGGTGCAGGCCGGCCGCGACCAGGCCCGCGAAGTGCGCCATGTCGACCATGAGCAGCGCTCCGACCGAGTCGGCGATCTCCCGGAACGCCGCGAAGTCGAGCTGCCGCGGGTACGCCGACCAGCCCGCCACGATCATCTTGGGCCGGTGCTCGGCCGCGAGCGAGGCGACCTCGTCCATGTCGACCAGGCCGTCCTCGGCGCGGACGTGGTACGGCACCACGTTCAGCACCTTGCCCGAGTAGTTCAGCCGCATCCCGTGCGTGAGGTGCCCGCCGTGCGCGAGGTCGAGGCCGAGGATGGTGTCGCCGTGCTGGAGCAGCGCGAAGTAGACCGCCGTGTTGGCCTGGGCCCCGCTGTGCGGCTGGACGTTCGCGTGGTCGGCGCCGAACAGCTCCTTGGCCCGGTCGATGGCCAGCTGCTCGGTGACGTCGACGTACTCGCAGCCGCCGTAGTAGCGCCGGCCCGGGTAGCCCTCGGCATACTTGTTGGTGAGGACGGAGCCCTGCGCCTCCAGCACCGAGACCGGCGCGAAGTTCTCCGACGCGATCATTTCGAGGGTGTTCTGCTGCCGCCGCAGCTCGGCGGTGACCGCCTCGGCGACCTCCGGGTCCGCGGTCGCGAGCGAGTCGTACAACGTCATGACTCCTCGATCAGCTTGTCGTAGGCGGCGGAGTCGAGCAGGTCGCCCGGCTCCTCCGAGATGCGGACCTTGAAGATCCAGCCCTCGCCGTACGGGTCGTCGTTGATGACCTTCGGCTCGTCCACCACGGCACCGTTGATCGCGGTGATCTCGCCGCTGACGGGGGAGTAGATGTCGCTGACCGACTTGGTCGACTCCACCTCGCCGCACGGCTCGCCCGCCTCGACGGCGTCGCCCTCGGAGGGCTGCAGCTCGAGGTAGACGATCTCGCCGAGGGCGTCGGCGGCGTGCGCGGTGATGCCGACCGTGACGATGCCGTCCTCGCCGCCGAGGCCCGACACCCACTCGTGCTCCTCGCTGTAGCGGAGCTCCTCAGGAACGCTCACGATCACTTCTCTCTTTCAGGAACGCTTGTAGAACGGCAGCTCGACCACGTCCACCGGCTCGTGCCGGCCGCGGACGTCCACGGCGAGGCCCGTCTCCCCGACGCCGCTGTCGAGGTAGGCCATGGCGATCGGCGTGCCCAGTGTGGGCGACGGGGCGCCGCTCGTCACGACCCCGCACGGCGTGCCGCCGGACGTGACGACCTGGTACCCCTTGCGAGGCGCGCGACGCCCCCGCGCGACCAGCCCCACGAGCCTACGGCCCGGCGGGGTCTGCGCCTGCGCCGCCAGGGCGGTCTTTCCGACGAAGTCGCCCGGCTTGTCCAGCTTCACGACCCGGCCGAGGCCGGCCTCGAACGGGGTGGTCTCCGCGGTCAGCTCGTTCCCGTACAGCGGCATGCCCGCCTCCAGGCGCAGCGTGTCGCGGGCGGACAGCCCGGCCGGGACGACCCCGTCCACCGCGGCGAGCGCCCTCCACAGCGCGACGGCGTCGGACGCGTCCACGAACAGCTCGAAACCGTCCTCGCCGGTGTAGCCGGTGCGGGCGACGAGCGCGTCGACGCCCGCGACCCGCCCGGCGAGGATCGCGTAGTACTTGAGGCCGGCGAGCGGCGCCTCGGTGAAGCCTTCGAGAATCGTCTGCGAACGCGGGCCCTGCAGGGCGATCAGCGCGTACGACGCGGAACGGTCCTCCACGGCGGCCTCGAAGCCCGCGGCCCGCTCGGTCAGCGCCTCCCGGACGACGGCGGCGTTCGCGGCGTTCGCGACGACCATCCAGGTGTCGTCGGCCAGCCGGTAGACGATCAGGTCGTCCAGGACGCCGCCGTCCGGCCCGCAGATCATCGTGTAGCGGGCCTTGCCGACCGGCATCGGCGACAGGTTCCCGACCAGCGCGAAGTCGAGCGCGGCGCCCGCGCCCGGACCGGAGAGGAAGATCTCCCCCATGTGCGACAGGTCGAACAGCCCCGCCCCGGTGCGGACGGCCTGGTGCTCGGCGGTCTCGCTCGCGTAGCGCAGCGGCATCAGATAGCCGGCGAAGTCGACGAGATTCGCGCCGAGGTCCTGGTGGACGTCGTGCAGCGGCGTCTTCTTGGGGATCGGATCGGCGGACATGGGTTCGGCTCCTTCGTCACGGGCGCGCGTGGTCCATCGTCCCACTCGCGCACCGGGCGTCTCGGTGCCTCCCCCTCTGTCATCGGCGCCTGAGAGCTTCACCCGCCTGCCCGGCGGGCTTTCACCTTCGGCGGGGGACCGCGGTCCCCGCTTTCCAGAGGTCGCCTGGCCCGTGCGGTCCGTGGGCCTGAGAGGTTCCGGGGAGGATTTGCTCCTTCGGCGTCCCCGGCCGGCTGCCAGGGACTCTCCCGCACGGGATCATCGGCGGTGTCGATTATTGCATTTCTCTCCCCGCAGACCCAAGGGCCCCTGCTGTGCTCATGGCAGGTTGCCGCGGGGTTGTGGCAGCTCACCTCACAGCGGGGTGACGTAGGCGCCGGAGATGCCGCCGTCCACGAGGAACTCCGAGGCCGTGATGAAGGACGCGTCGTCCGACGCCAGGAACGCGACGGCCGCGGCGATCTCGGACGCCTCGGCGAACCGTCCCACCGGGACGTGGACGAGCCGCCGCGCCGCCCGCTCCGGATCCTTGGCGAACAGTTCCCGCAGGAGGGGAGTGTTGACCGGGCCGGGGCACAGCGCGTTGACCCGGACGCCCTGCCGCGCGAACTGCACGCCCAGCTCCCGCGACATCGCCAGCACGCCGCCCTTGGACGCGGTGTAGGAGATCTGCGACGTCGCCGCGCCCATCTTGGCCACGAACGACGCCGTGTTGATGATCGAGCCCTTGCCCTGGTCGAGCATGTAGGGGATGACGTGCTTGCAGCACAGGTACACGCTCGTGAGGTTGACCTCCTGGACGCGTTTCCACGCGTCCAGGCCCGTCTCCAGGATCGAGTCGTCGTCCGGTGGGGAGATGCCGGCGTTGTTGAACGCCACGTCGATGCGCCCGTAGGCGTCGTGGACGGTCCGGAAGAGCGCCGCGACCTCGTCCTCCACGGTGACGTCCACCTTGACGAAAAGGCCGTCCAGCTCGTCCGCCGCGGTCTTGCCGGCGGTCTCGTCCACGTCGGCGACGACGACCCGGGCGCCCTCCTGTGCGAAGCGGCGCACGGTGGCGAGGCCGATGCCGCCCGCGCCGCCGGTCACGACGGCCACCCGGCCCTCCAGACGCTGCATGGATGTCACTCCTGTCATTGCTCGGTGGAGATGAAGACGTTCTTGGTCTCGGTGAACGCGTCGAGGGCGTCCGGGCCGAGCTCGCGGCCGAGGCCCGACCGCTTGAACCCGCCGAACGGCGTCCAGTAGCGGACGGCCGAGTGCGAGTTCACCGACAGGTTCCCGGCCTCGACGGCCCGGGACGCGCGCAGGGCGCGCCCGACGTCGCGAGTCCAGATCGAGCCGGACAGGCCGTAGGGCGTGTCGTTGGCGAGCCGGATCGCGTCCGCCTCGTCCTCGAACGGGACGACGGTGACGACCGGCCCGAAGACCTCGTCCTGCCAGGACGGAAGCGCCGTGCAGGACGGCCCGGCCAGTACGGTCGGCGGGAACCAGAACCCCGGTCCCTCCGGCGCCGACCCCCGGATCAGCACAGGCGCGTCGTCCGGGACGTACGAGGCGACCTTCTCCCGGTGCGCCGCGCTGATCAGCGGCCCCACCTCGGTCTTCTCATCCCGGGGGTCACCGACCACGACCCCCTGGACGGCGGGCTCCAGGAGTTCGAGGAACCGGTCGTACACCGGCCGCTCCACGAGGATCCGGGAGCGCGAGCAGCAGTCCTGCCCGGCGTTGTCGAACACCGCGGAGGGCGCGGTCGCGGCGGCCTTCTCCAGGTCGGCGTCGGCGAACACGATGTTGGCGTTCTTGCCGCCGAGCTCCAGCGTCAGCCGCTTCACACCCGGCGCGCACGCCGCCATGATCTCCGTGCCGACCCGCGTCGACCCGGTGAACACGATCTTCCGGACGTCCGGGTGCTCCACCAGCCGCCGTCCCGCCACCGGGCCCGCGCCCGGCAGCACCTGCACCACGCCTTCGGGCAGCCCGGCCTCCAGCGCCAGCTCGCCGACCCGCCGCGCGGTCAGCGGTGTCAGCTCGGCCGGTTTGACGATGACGGCGTTGCCCGCCGCCAGCGCCGGCGCCAGCCCCCAGCCCATGATCGGCATCGGGAAGTTCCACGGGACGATCACGCCCACGACACCGAGCGGCTCCGCGAACGTCACGTTCAGACCGCCCGGCACCGGGATCTGCCGTCCGGCGAGCCGTTCCGGCGCCGCCGCGTAGTAGTGCAGGACGTCCCGCAGGTTCCCGGCCTCCCAGCGCGCCTGCCCGATCGGATGCCCGGCGTTGCGCACTTCCAGGGCGGCCAGCTCGTCCGCATGCGCGTCCACGAGATCGGCGAACGCCCGCAACAACCGGGCCCGATCTCCAGGCGCCACGTCCCGCCAGGGAGGAAACGCCCGCCGGGCTCGCGCCACGGCCGCGTCCACGTCCTCGGCCGACGCCAGCGGAACGCGCTCGATGACCTCCTCGGTGGCCGGATTCACGACGTCGAACTCGTCACCCGTCAACAAGAGCCTCACAACCGCTCGAAGCCGCGGAACATCTCCCAGTCGGTGACCGCTCGGTCGTAGGCGTCGAGTTCGACGCGGGCGTAGTTGGCGTAGTGCTCGACGACCTCCTTCCCGAAGGCGTCCAGGGCCAGGGAACTGCGGCCCCAGTCGGCGGCGGCGTCGCGGAGCGTCCCGACGACGGTGTCGGCGTCGGTCGCGTAGGCGTTGCCCACGAACGGCTCTTCCAGCGGAAGCTCGTTCTCGATGCCGTGCAGCCCGGACGCGATCATCGCGGCGACCGCGAGGTACGGGTTGACATCGCCGCCGGGCACCCGGTTCTCGATGCGCAGGGACGGCCCGTGGCCGACGAGCCGCAGCGCGCACGTCCGGTTGTCGACGCCCCACTTGATCGCGGTCGGCGCGAACGAGCCGGGCTGGTAGCGCTTGTAGGAGTTGATGTTCGGCGCGTACAGCAGCGTGAAGTCGCGCAGGCACGCCTGCTGGCCCGCGATGAAGTGCTCGCCGAGCCGGGACAGCCCGTGCGGGCCGTCCCCGGCCAGCACCGGCGACCCGTCCGAGGACCGCAGCGAGAGGTGGACATGGCAGGAGTTGCCCTCCCGCTCGTTCGGCTTGGCCATGAAGGTGATCGACATGCCCTCCTGGGCGGCGATCTCCTTGGCGCCGGTCTTGTAGAGGACGTGGTTGTCGCACGTGCGCAGGGCCTCGTCGAAGCGGAACGCGATCTCATGCTGGCCGAGGTTGCATTCCCCCTTGGCCGACTCCACGTACATCCCCGCGCCGGTCATGCCGTTGCGGATCCGGCGCAGCAGTGGTTCGACGCGGGCGCCCCCGAGCAGCGAGTAGTCCACGTTGTACTGGTTGGCCGGGGTGAGGTCGCGGTACGCCTTCCCCCAGGCGTCCTCGTAGGAGTCCTTGTAGACGATGAACTCCAGTTCCGTCCCGACGTAGGCGCCCCAGCCCCGCTCGGCCAGCCTGTCGAGCTGGCGCCAGAGGATCTGCCGGGGCGAGGGCCCCACGCCGGTGCCGTCCTCCGCGGCGATGTTCGCGTGGACGAGTGCGGCCCCCTCCTGCCAGGGGATCCGCCGGAGGGTGGCGAGGTCGGGACGCATCACGAAGTCGCCGTAGCCGGTGTCCCAGGACGACATGTCGTAGCCGTCCACCGTGTTCATGTCGACGTCCACCGCCAGGAGGTAGTTGCAGCCGTCCGAGCCGTGCCCGACGACCTCCTCCAGGAAGAAGCGGGACGAGAGCCGCTTGCCCTGGAGGCGCCCCTGCATGTCGGTGATCGCGACGATCACGGTGTCGATCCGGCCCGCCGCCGCCTCCTCGCGCAACTCGTCGAGGGTGAGGGATGTGGTCACGTTCTCAGTCTCCTAACCGAGCGACTGGAGTTCCTGCTCGATGGCGGCCAGTTCTTCGGCGCTGCCCTGCACCTTCGGGCCCTTGAACCACTTGCGGGCCGACAGCACCCACCACAGCGCGGCTCCGCCCAGCACCACCAGGATCGCGATCGGCGAGTAGTTGAAGGAGTCCTTGGTGATCGGGTTCGCGGGCGGCAGCATGAACACCACCGAGACGAACACCACCCACACCACCGCGAGCGTGCCGATGGGCCTGCTCCAGCGGCCGAGGTTCCACGGCCCCGCCCGGAAGTCGGCGCCCTGCCGCAGCCGCAGGTACGTCGGGATCACGTAGGCGATGTAGAGGCCGATGACCGCGACGGACGTGACGGCCAGGTACGCGGTGAGGTTCCAGATCGCGGGCAGGGCCAGCACGAACGCGCCCCCGGCGGCCAGCCAGATCGCGTTGGTGGGGGTCCTGCTCCGCTTGTTGATCTGGTGCCAGAACGACGAGAACGGCAGCGCCCCGTCCCGCGAGAACGCGTAGATCATCCGGGAGTTCGCCGTCACCGAGGCCATCCCGCAGAAGAACTGCGCGCCGAACGACACGAGGATCAGCAGCTTGCCGGTCGTCTCGCCGGTGGCCGCGATGAAGATCTCGGCCGGGCCGCCCTCGACCGCCTTGCCGTAGTCCTGGATCGCGAACGTGACGCCGAGCAGCAGGATCCAGCCGGCCACGACCGAGATCAGCACCGAGTTCACGATGCCCTTCGGGCCGGACCGCGCCGCGTCGTGCGTCTCCTCCGTCATGTGGGCCGACGCGTCGTACCCGGTCAGCGTGTACTGCGAGAGCAGCAGGCCGATCAGCGCCGCGTAGGCCCCGTACTGCCAGCCGGTCTCGTTCACGAACTCGGAGAAGACGAACCCGGCCGACTGGTGGTGCGACGGCTTGATCGCCAGCACGCCGACGACGATCGCGACGCCGAGGACGTGCCACCACACGCTGACGCTGTTCAGCAGCGACACGATCTTGACGCCGAACTGGTTGAGCAGCGCGTGCACGACCAGCAGGACCGCGAACAGGAGGAACGTGTGGCCGAGCGACACGTCGAACCCGAACTGGAGGTCCAGCAGGGGATTCAGGAACGCGGCGGAGCCGTAGATGATGGCCGCCGTCACGGCGACCTGGCCGATGAAGTTGAACCAGCCCGTGAACCACGACCACGCGGGGCCGTTCGTCCGGGCCAGCTTGGCGGCCCAGTAGTAGAGGCCGCCCGCGGTCGGGTAGCTGGAGCAGACCTCGGCCATCGCGAGCGCGACCAGCAGCGTCATGGCGCCGACGCCGAGCCAGCCCCAGGTGATGACGGCGGGTCCGCCGCCCTTGAGGCCGATGGTGTAGGACGTCAGGCAGCCGCTCAGCACCGAGATGATGGTGAACGAGACAGCGAAGTTGGAGAAACCGGACATGGACCGGCTGAGCTCCTGGGCGTAGCCCAGTTCGTGCAGCCGTTTCTCGTCGTCGGACATGGGGTCGGGGCCGGCGGAAGCCTTGTGCTCGTCGATGCTCACGAGCACCTCCTCGTCCAGGGGGTCGTGCCGCCCTTAATGGGCTAACAACAGACCATTAATATTTGCGGCGGCGCTCCCGTCAAGACCCTGAGCGCGCCGAAACGCACCTGTAACGTGGAACTTCCCGACCCCCGCGGCCCCGAAGGACGGTCATGCCCGAGCCGGATCCGGCCCTGCCCGACCTCGCCGCGAGCGCTGTGTTCCGTCCCGTCCGGACGGGCAACGCCTTCGAGGAGACCGTCGAGCGGCTGCTTCAGGCGATCAAGCTCGGCGTCGTCGACCGCGGCGAGCGGCTGCCGCCCGAACGGGAGCTGGCGCCGCTGCTCGGCGTCAGCCGCGTCACCCTGCGCGAGGCGATCCGGGCCGTCCAGCAGGAGGGGTACGTGGAGTCCCGCCGGGGACGGTTCGGCGGGACGTTCGTCACCTACGAGCGGCCGAAGCCGCGCCAGTCCGATCTGAAGCGCGCCCTCGCCCAGATGGGCGACGACCTCAACGACACACTCACCTTCCGCATGGCCGTGGAGACCGGCGCCGCCCAGATACTCGCCACGGCCCGGCTCACCGAGGCCCAGCGCGAGCTGCTGCGCACCCGGCTGGCCGAACTGGACGCCGCCGGGCCGGACGCCTACCGTCGCCTCGACACCCTCTTCCACCTGACGATCGCCGAGATGACCGAGTCGGCGCTGCTCTCGGCGGCCTGCGCGGACGCCCGGATGCGGGTGACCGACCTGCTCAACGCCATCCCCGTCCTCGGGCCCAACATCGAGCACGCGTCCTTCCAGCACGCCGCGATCGTCGAGGCCGTCCTCGCCGGCGACCCGGAGGCCGCCCGCCGCGCCGTGGCCGAGCATCTGGAGGGCACCGCCGCCCTCCTGCGCGGCTTCCTCGGATAGCCTCAACCGGATCGGGGCCGGTGACGTACTCTGAGGTGATTGCTGGAGATCACCCCCCGGCGCGGGGTGCACGACCGGAGGGGCATGCCGCATGGTCTACTACCTGGCTGGAGCGTTGATCCTCTTCTTCGGCCTGCTGGTGTCCATCGCGTTGCACGAACTCGGGCACTTCTCGTTCGCCAAGCTCTTCAAGGTGCGGACGACCCAGTTCATGGTCGGCTTCGGGCCGACGATGTGGTCGAAGCAGAAGGGCGAGACGGAGTACGGGGTCAAATGGATCCCGCTCGGCGGCTACATCCGCATGATCGGGATGCTGCCGCCGCGCAAGGGGGACGCCCCCGGGCAGGTCCGGCGGATCAGCACGGGCCCCTGGCAGGGGCTCATCGAGTCCGCCCGCGGCGCGGCGCTGGAGGAGGTCCGCCCCGGTGACGAGGACCGCGTCTTCTACGGCAAGAAGTGGTGGCAGAAGCTGCTCATCATGTTCGGCGGGCCGGCGATGAACCTGCTCCTCTCGGTGTTCTTCTTCTCGATCCTGCTGATGGGCATCGGCACCAGCCAGCCCCAGCCGGTGATCAAGGAGGTCGCCGAGTGCATGGTGCCGGCGAGCGCCAAGGTCACCACGTGCCCGGCGAACGCGGCGCCGACGCCCGCCGGGCAGGTCGGGCTCAGGGCCGGTGACCGGATCGTCGCCTTCGCCGGACACAAGGTCGACGACTACGAGCAGCTGCAGCAGCTGATCCGCGGGGCCGGCGGGCAGACCGTCCCGATGACGGTCCGGCGCGACGGCCAGGACGTGCGGCTGAACGTGCCGATCACCCGCAACCAGATGTACGACCTGAAGGACCCGGACAAGGTCGTCAACGTCGGGTTCCTCGGCATCACGCCGGACAGCGCGATCACGCGCGAGGGCCCCGGCGCGGTCGCGAGCACGATGGGCGACCTCACCGCCCGCACCACGGGCGCCCTGGTGCGGATGCCGCAGAAGATGGTCGGCGTCTGGAACGCGGCGTTCGGCGGCGGGGAACGCGACCCGAACGGCCCGATCGGCGTCGTCGGCGTCAGCCGGATCGGCGGCGAGGTCGCCGCGTCCGACGACTTCACCGGCACGCAGAAGGTCTCCTTCTTCGTGATGCTGCTCGGCTCGCTCAACCTGGCGGTCGGGCTGTTCAACCTCGTCCCGCTGCTGCCGCTGGACGGCGGCCACATCGCCGGCGCCGTGCTGGAGGCGATCAAGAAGCTGTTCGCCCGGATCTTCCGCCGTCCCGACCCCGGCTACGTGGACGTCGCCAAGGCGCTGCCGGTGACATACGTGATGGCGGTGGTCCTGATCGTCATGGGCGGCCTGCTGATCTACGCCGACCTGTTCAACCCGGTACGCGTCACGGGCTAGGGGGCCGTGGCCGGCCGGGTCATGGCATGTCCGGCATCTCGCCGGTCTTCAGGAAGACGTTCAGCGCGGCCAGGTAGGGCGCGATGTCGAGGCCCCGCGCGGCGAGCCACGCGTCCGACCCGTAGGTGCCCGCGTAGCGTTCCGCGCCGTCGCAGATCAGCGTGACGACGCTGCCGCGCTCCCCGCGCGCCCGCATCTGCGCGATCAGCTCCGCCGCGCCCCACATGTTGGTTCCGGTGGAGCCGCCCACGTCCCGTCCGCCGACCTCGCTCGTCCAGCGCATCGCCGCGATCGACGCCGCGTCCGGCACCCGGATCATCCGGTCGATCACCGTCGGCAGGAAGGACGGCTCGACCCGCGGCCGGCCGATGCCCTCGATCCGCGAGCCGGCCGCCGTCCGCTCCGGGTCGCCGTCGGCGAACGAGCCGTGGAACGCCGAACCCTCGGGGTCGACGACCGCGAGCCGCGTCTGGAACATCCGGTAGCGGGCGTACCGGCCGATCGTCGCGGACGTCCCGCCGGTGCCGGCGCCGACCACGATCCAGGACGGCTCTGGAAACCGCTCCAGCCGCATCTGCTCGAAGATCGACTCGGCGATGTTGTTGTTGCCGCGCCAGTCCGTCGCCCGTTCGGCGTAGGTGAACTGGTCCATGAAGTGCCCGCCGCACTCGGCGGCGAGGCGCCGCGACTCGTCGTAGATCGAGGACGGGTCGTCCACCAGATGGCAGCGGCCCCCGTGGAACTCGATCAGCTGGATCTTCTCCGGGCTGGTCGAGGCGGGCATCACCGCGACGAACGGCAGGCCGAGCAGCCGCGCGAAGTACGCCTCCGACACCGCCGTCGACCCGCTGGACGCCTCGATGATCGTCGTGTCCGCGCGGATCCAGCCGTTCGCCAGCCCGTACAGGAACAGCGACCGCGCGAGCCGGTGCTTCAGCGAACCCGTCGGGTGGACGGACTCGTCCTTCAGGTACAGGTCGATGCCCCACTCCGGCGGCAGCGGGAACACGTGCAGGTGCGTGTCGGCGCTGCGGTTGGCGTCGGCGTCGACCCGCCGGATCGCCTCGGCGATCCACGCCCGGTACCCGGGATCGCAGCGGTCCACGATGCGGCTCACAACGGTTTGCTCCTGGATCGTCGATGATCGGCAGGTCCCACGATATCCGCGCATGTCACCGGGCATCATGGAGGCTGCGGGGGGAGATGATCGAGATGTTCGACGAACGCATCGTGGAGGCCGGGCGGCTGCCGCTGTTCGGTTTCTTCGTCGCGTTCCTGGTCACTTTCGTGCTGACGCGGGTGAACGTCCGGCTGATCCGCGCGAACGTGCGCTGGTGGTTCCGCAACGTGACGGCCGGTGACCTGCACATCCACCACGTCGTGTTCGGCGTGGTGCTGATGCTGCTGGGCGGCGTGGGGAGCCTCGCCGTTCCGGACGCCTATGTCGGCCTCAACGTGGCCGCGGCGGTCGTGTTCGGGACCGGCTCCGCGCTCGTCCTGGACGAGTTCGCGCTGATCCTGCATCTGAGCGACGTCTACTGGACGGAGAAGGGCCGCGCGTCCGTCGACGCCGTGTTCGTCGCCATCGCGGTGACCGGGCTGCTGCTGCTCGGTATCCGCCCGCTCGGGTACGAGGGGATCGCGCCCGACCCGGGCACCGGCATCCTGACCCGCGTCTATGTCGCGTCCCTCGTCGTCAACCTCGTCTTCGCCGTGATCACGCTGCTGAAGGGCAAGATCTGGACGGGCCTCATCGGGCTGTTCGTGCCCGCGCTGCTGATCGTCGGCGCGGTGCGGGTGGCGCGGCCGGGCTCGCCCTGGTCGCGCTGGCGGTACGGCCCGGACTCGCGCAAGTACCAGCGGGCCGTCCGGCGGGAGAGGCTGTTCCGGCGGCCGCTCATCCAGGCCAAGATCTGGGTGCAGGAGTTCATCGCGGGACGGCACGACCTCATCCCGCCCGAACTGCTGCAACGCCGCACCGAGGCCGCCGAGCGGGCCCGCCGCCGGCTGGCCCGCGCCGAACGCAAGGCCGCGGCCCGCGCCGAACGCCGGGTCGGACGCCGGTCCGAGCGCCGTGCGGCGCGCAGGGCCGCGACGGACGGCGAGCGCGGAACCGTTCCCCGCGCCCAGCGCACGGCTGCCAAGTGGGCCGAGCGGAGGGCGGAGGCCCGCACGCGGCGCCGAACCCTGTCCCGAACCCGCGGCAGGGCCGCGTCCTCGGCGAGAACGCGCGCCGCGTCCAGGCGGAGGCGGCCGGGTCCAGAGGAGGAACCCCCGCCCGGCCCTCGGCCCGGGGAACGATCCCGGCCGGAGCCAAGGGATCCTGCCGGTCCGGCTCCGCTGAGTGGAACGGCGCCGGTTCGGGACGAGCCCGGCCGGGCTAGTCCATGACGGGGGCGACGGCGCGCACGGTTTCGATCGTGTCGGCCTCCGACGCGGACTTGTCGGGCCGGTACCGCAGGACGCGGGCGAAGCGGAGCGCGATGCCGCCGGGGTAGCGGGGGCTGTGCTGGACGCCGTCGAAGGCGATCTCGACGACCAGTTCGGGACGGACGTGGACCGTCCAGGAGTCCTCCCGCACGGCCAGCTCGCGGAGCTTCTCCGTCTGCCAGGCGAGCAGTTCGTCGGTGAGGCCCTTGAACGTCTTGCCGAGCATGACGAAGCCGCCGGTCTCGGGGTCGCGGGCGCCGAGGTGCAGGTTGGACAGCAGCCCCTCGCGGCGGCCGTGCCCCCACTCGACCGCGAGGACGACGAGGTCGAGGGTGTGCCGCGGCTTGACCTTGATCCAGCCGGCGCCGCGCCGGCCGGCCGTGTACGGGGTGTCGAGCGACTTGATGACGACGCCCTCGTGCCCGCGCGCCACGGCCTCGTCGAACACCTCCTTGGCCCGCTCCTGGTCGCCCGTCACCACCCGCGGCATCCGCAACTCCTCCGGCACCACCCGCGCCAGCGCCGCATTCCGCTCCGCCCCGGGCGCGTCCAGCAGATCACCCCCCGAACCGCCGCCGGCAGGGACGAGGTGAAGCACGTCGAAGAGGAACACGCTGAGGGGGACCGGCTCGGTGTTCTTCGCAGTCCGGGTGGCGGTGCGGGCGGCGGTCACCTGGAAGGGGTGCGGGCGGCCGTCCGGGCGCAGGGCGATGAGCTCGCCGTCGAACACGGCCTCGCGGACGGGCAGGCCGCGCACGGCCTCGACGACCTCGGGGAGCCGCGAGGTGATCTCGTCCAGCGTCCGGGTGAACACCCGCACCTCGCCGCCGGACACGTGCACCTGCGCGCGGATCCCGTCGAGCTTCCACTCGACCGCCGCCTCGGCCTTGAGCTTGCCGAGCGCCTCCTCGACGGACGGTGCCGACGCCGCGAGCATCGGCTTGACGGGCCGTCCGACCTCCAGGCCGAACCCGCGCAGCCCCTCGACGCCGTCGCCGAGGGCGGCCGTGGCCACCGGTCCCAGCGACCCGCGCAGCATGACCGCCCGTCGCACTTCGGCGGCGGGTACCCCGGCCGCCGCCGCGATCGCCTCGGCCATCACCCCGTCCAGCGCACCCTGCCGCAGCTCGCCCGCCAGCAGCCGGATGAGGAATCCCTGCTCGGCGCGGGTGGCGCGGCCCAGCACCGCCGCGACGAGCTCGCGCCGCCGGGCGACCGACCCCGCGCCCGAGACCGCACCGATCTCGGTGAACGACGTGTCGACCTCCAGAACGGTCAGAGACGGCTCCGGTGCCGGCGGCGGAACGTCCCGCAGCGACGCGTACCCGACCCCGATCTGGCGTTGCGGCAGCTCACCGGACAGATAGGCGACCACGATGGCGGCCTCGCCCGGATCGGCCGCGCGCAGGCACTCGGCGAGCGCGGATACCTTGGCCTTGCGGCCGGAGGTCCCGGCGACCGCCTCTGACGTCCGCGTGATGTCCGCTATCAGCACACCCTCATTGTGACCACGGGGTCCGACAAGGGGCATCGGGCGGGGGCCTGGTCAGGGGCGGCGGGGCCGTCCGCGTTGAAACCGGCCGGTGGACCGAGACGGGGGAGTGAGGAGCGGGGCGTGGGCCTTCAACGTCCGATCGAGCCGTTCCACCGGCCGTACGCCGGGCCGGAGCCGCCGGCCCCGGCGCGCAGGCCGAGGAAGACGCTCGCGATGCTCGTGGGAGCCGTCGTGTTCGCCGTCGCGGCGGGGACGGTCTTCCTGCTGGCGCCGGGGCGGCGCGGGCACGAGGCGGCGCCGGTGACGGCCGCGCGGCCGAGCGGGCCGGCGTCTCCCGGACAGGTGATCACCGCTCTGCCCGCGCCGTGCGGGACGGTGTCCGCGGCCACGGTCGAGCGGACGGTCCCGAAGGCGCAGCCGCGGCAGCGCGCGAACTCGACGCTCACCACGTGCACGTACACCACGGCAGGCTCGGCGTCCCGCTGGCTGCGGGTCGAAGCGCACCTGTACGTGCCGGACGGCACCGTGACCCCGGTCCAGGACGCCGAGGGCTACTACGACGCGCAGTGGGCGCAAGCGCACGACGCCTCACCCGCCCGGACGATCAGCCTGGACCGCGAGCCGGGCATCGGGGACGAGGCGTACCACTGGTCCAAGGCCGACGATGGGGAGCAGAACGTCGTCGGGCAGGTCACGGCGAGGACCCGCAACGCGGTCTTCACGGTCAGCTACGGCGAGCGGGCACCGGGCCGGGCCGCGCAGGACGAGCGGGAGCCGGCCTGCCTCGTCACGGCGGCCGCCGTCGCCCGCGAAGTTCTCGGCGTGCTAAATCGTTTCTGACCTGAATCGGCCGATCATGGCATGTTTTCTGTCAACAGCTTCTAAGGTGTTCGAGAAAGGGGAGGGGTGCGCCGATCAAGCTCCCGCGCCAGGCTTGGGATCGGTGTGCTGACAGTGCCTGGGAGGAGGAGGTCGACGACGTGACCGTGCAGTCGTCAGGAGTGTCCTGGGTGAGGTGAGTCCCAGGTCAGCCAGCCCGAACTCGCCGATGGGCCGCGGAGTGGACCCCGCTCCGCGGCCCTTCTGCTGTTCGCCGCCCGGACCAATGACGGCCATTCATGAACCATTTTCTAAAAATCGGTTCGACGTCGAGAGAAAATGGCCGTGCGGCGGAACCCCTAGCCCCCGGCGGGGATCCGGGCCAGGAGGCGCAGGGAGGCGGGGGACACCCTCGACAGGGTGTGCAGGAGGTGGCCCTCGAAGTTGACGGGGACCACCGGCTTGTTCTTGACGATGGCGTGGACGACCCGCTCGGCCACCTTCTCCGGCGGGTAGTTGCGGAGCCTGATCGCCTTGTTGCCGCGGCTGCGGATGCGCTCCCTGGCCTGGGCGTCACCCTCGACGTAGGTGCCGTGCTCGACGATGTCGGTGCTGACGAAGCCGGGGCAGACGGCGGTGACGCCGATGCGGGAGCCGGCCAGCTCGGCGCGCAGGCACTCACTGAGCATGAGGACCGCGGCCTTCGTCGTGCAGTAGGCGGGCAGCGCGCGCGACGGGGTGTACGCGGCGGCGGACGCGATGTTGACGATGTGCCCGCCGAAGTTCGGCTTGTCGGGCTTGTTGGGCAAGGCGTGGACCCGGTCGCGCATCTGCCTGCCGAACAGGCGGCAGCCGTGCACGACGCCCCAGAGGTTCACGCCGAGGATGCGGTCCCAGTCCTCCACGCCGGTGTCGAGGAAGGAGCCGGCGACCGCGATGCCCGCGTTGTTGACGACGATGTCGGGGACCCGGTGGGCCTCCTTCACCTCGGCGGCGAAGGTCTCCATCGCGGCGCGGTCCGCCACGTCCACCTCGTAGGCGGTGCCGCCCGCGCCGAGCGTCTTGGCCAGGGTGGCCGTCCGCTCGGCGGCGGGCAGGTCGATGTCCGCCGCGACGACGCTCGCGCCGCTCTCCGCCAGCGCGAGGGCGATGGCCCGGCCGATCCCGCTGCCGGCTCCGGTGACGACGGCGAGTGCTCCATCGAAATGCGCCAGTGGCATCCAGACCTCCGAGGTGTGCGGATCGACTGATCCAAACGTACTCAGCCCGCCCCGGCGTCCGCGATGACGTCGTCGACCTCGGCCTTGCGGGCCGCCTCCTCGGCCGCGAACCGTTCGGTGTCGAGCTTCTCGGCGATCTCCTCGTCCTGGTTCATGAGGGCTTCGAGGTCGGCCTTGGACATGTCCAGGACCCCCATGTCGTCGTAGGTCTGCTGGATGCGCTCGCTCCAGAGCCCGATGTCCTTCACGCACGGGACGATGCGGCTGAACAGCAGGCTCTGGAACATCCGCATGTACGGCGAGTTCTCGACCATCTCGTCGACCTCCTTGGGGTCGATGCCGAAGTTGGTCCAGATCTCCCGGCCGCGGATGCGGTCGCGCATCAGGTAGCAGCCCTCGATGACGAAGTCCTCGCGCTCGCGCAGCTCGGCCGGCGAGAGCTGCTTGTAGTAGTCGCGGAGGGCCAGCCGGCCGAACGCGACGTGGCGCGCCTCGTCCTGCATGACGTAGGCGAGGATCTGCTTGGGAAGCGGCTTGGTGGTGATGTCGCGGATGACGCCGAACGCGGCGAGCGCGAGACCCTCGATGAGCACCTGCATGCCGAGGTAGGGCATGTCCCAGCGGGAGTCGGTGAGGGTCTCGTTCAGCAGGTCCTGCAGCTTGGTGTTGATCGGGTAGACCATCCCGACCTTCTCGTGCAGGAACCGCGTGAACAGTTCGACGTGGCGAGCCTCGTCCATGGTCTGGGTGGCGGAGTAGAACTTGGAGTCGAGGTCCGGTACCGACTCCACGATCCGGGCGGCGGTGACCATCGCGCCCTGCTCGCCGTGCACGAACTGGGAGAACTGCCACGACGTGGAGTGCCGCCGGAGTTCGCCGCGCTCCTTCTCCGACAGCATGTCCCAGTACTTCGTCCCGTAGATGGCGAGGGACTGGTCGGGGACGCCGAGGGCGTCGTGCGGGTCGACCTCAAGGTCCCAGTCGATGCGCTTGACGGAGTCCCACTGCTTGTCCTTGCCCTTCTGGTAGAGGGCGAGCAGGCGGTCGCGTCCGTCGTCGTACTCCCAGGTGAACCTGGCGTCGCCGGTCATCGGCACCTTCCAGGTCTCGGACGGGACGGGAGCGGTGTACAGGTCATGGGTCGACATTGGGCGTCCTCCCCGAGCCGGAAACGTACAATGTACGTCTCACGTACAATGTACGTACGGTGGCACGCGGCACTCGGCCGTGTCAACGGCGAGAAAGGGCGGAAGCCGATGGCGGAGCGTGTGACCTCCGACACTCCGCGCCCGGGCCTGACCCGCGCGCGCATCGTCCAGGCGGCGGTCGCGCTGATCGAGCGGGAGGGCGCGGACGCACTGTCGATGCGCCGGGTGGCCGCCGAACTGGACGTCGCCGTGATGTCCCTCTACAACCACGTCCCGAACAAGGGCGCGCTGCTCGAGGGCGTCGCCGAGCACGTGGTCGCGGGGCTGGAACTGGAGGACGACCCGGCCGAGCCCTGGCAGGAGCGTGCGCGCGCTCTCGTCCGGGCGTTCCGGAAGGTCGCCCACGACAATCCGCGCTGCATGTCGATCGTCCTCACCCACAAGGTCGACACGCCGGTGGGGCTGCGTCCCGCCGAGCGCGCCCTGGCGCTCGCGGACGCGGCGGGCTTCGACGGCGAGACCGCCGTGCGGATCATGCGGGCACTGATCGCCTACGCGCTCGGCGCGCAGATGCGCGAGCTCGGGGTGGCGAAGATGCTCGGCCACCTGGCCGAGACCGGCGCCGAGTCATGGGCCCGTCTCGACCCGGAGGAGTTCCCGCATGTCATCGCCTACAGGCCCGTGCTGACCGCGCACGATCCCGAGACCGACTTCGAGTTCGGCCTCGACCTGCTCATCGGGGCTCTGGACGCGCTTCCCCGGAGACCAGATAGGGGTTGAGTCCCTTCCAGCAGAAGTCGGTCATGTAGCGGGCCGCGTCCTCCGCCGACACGTCGGGACGGCCGGTCTGCCACAGCGCCAGCCGCTCGCTCGCGCCCATGATGATCTGCGTGTACGCCTCGATCGCCGCGGCGGGCGCGGCCGGCGCGAACGTCGCCAGCACTCCCGCGATCAGCGTGCTCTGCTGCCGCCGGGTCTCCTCCATGGCCGTGATGGCCTCGGCCGACGCGGCCATCGGCTCGCGCAGCAGCATCGCGAACGACCTGCTGTGCTCGTCGATGAACCGGAAGTAGGCGGCCATCCCGCGCCGCAGGATGTCCTCGGGAACGGTGGCGGCGGCCATGGCCTTCTGGGTGACCTCGAACAACTCGGCCTTGGAGCGGCTCACGCACGCCACGAGCAGGCCGTCCTTGGAGCCGAAGTACTCGTACAGCATCGGCTTGGAGACCCCGCAGCGCTCGGCGATCTCGTCCATCGAGGCGGCCTGGTAGCCGCGCTCGCTGAACACCTGCTCCGCCACGTCCAGCATCTGCCGTTCGCGCTCGGCCCGGGACATCCGGCGCCGGCGCGACGGTGGCCGCGGTGTGGCGCCACTCATATCTGTTGGACCTACCGTCAGTAACCTACTCCGGGTAACTTACCCGAAGTAGGTTATCCGAGAGGAGGGGTCATGAGCGAGCGCGCCCCGGCGATCGTCATCATCGGCTCCGGCTTCGCCGGCCTCGGCATGGCGATCCGGCTCAAGCGGTCCGGTTTCCACGACTTCGTCGTGCTGGAGAAGAGCGAAGCGCTCGGAGGGACGTGGCATGACAACACCTACCCCGGATGCGCCTGCGATGTTCCCTCGCACATGTACTCCTTCTCCTTCGAGCTGAACCCCGGCTGGACGCGGATGTTCGCGCCGCAGCCCGAGATCCGCGCCTACCTGGAGCGCACCGCCCGCAAGTACCGGGTGCGCGAGCACATCCGCTTCGGCGCGGCCGTCGACTCCATGGAGTACGACGACGACGCCCGGCGCTGGAACGTGGCGCTCGCGGACGGGACGGTCCTCACCCCGAAGGCCATCGTGTCCGGCGTCGGCGCGCTGCACGTCCCGTCCTATCCGGACCTGCCCGGCATCGAGCGCTTCCGCGGCACGGCGTTCCACTCCGCCGAGTGGGACCACTCCTACGACCTCACCGGCAAGCGCGTCGCCGTCATCGGCACGGGGGCCTCCGCGATCCAGTTCGTTCCGAAGCTGGCCGAGCGGGCGTCCGAGCTCGTCGTCTTCCAGCGGACGCCGCCGTGGGTCCAGCCGAAGCCCGACGTCGCCATCCCGGCGCCCGTCCGCACGGCGTTCGCGAAGATCCCGGGTGCCGCGCGGGCGTTCCGGGACGGCATCTACTGGGCCCTGGAGGCCCGCGCCGTCGGCTTCACCATCGACCCGAGGCTGTCCGCCCCGCAGGAGCGCATCGCCCGCCGGCACATCGAGAAGCACATCGCCGACCCGGAACTGCGCGCCAAGGTCACACCGGACTACACGATCGGCTGCAAGCGGATCCTGTTGTCCAACGACTACTATCCGGCGCTCACCCGCCCGAACGTCGAGGTCGAGACGTCCGGCGTCGCCGAGGTCCGTGAGAATTCCATCGTCACCGAGGACGGGCGTGAGCACGAGGTCGACTGCATCATCTACGGCACCGGTTTCAAGGTGACCGACGCCCTCAACGAGCTGCGCGTCACCGGCCGGAACGGCACCAAGCTCCAGGAGATCTGGGCGGACGGCATCGAGGCGCACCGCGGCACCACGATCCCCGGCATGCCGAACTTCTTCATGCTGCTCGGCCCGAACACCGGCCTCGGCCACAACTCCGTCGTCTTCATGATCGAGGTGCAGATCCAGCACGTGCTGAACTGCCTGCGCCTGCTGCGGGAGTCCGGCGCGGACACCATCGAGCCGAAGGCCGAGGCCGCCCGCCGCTTCAACGACCGCATGCAGAAGCGCCTGCGCCGCGCCGTCTGGAACGAGGGCGGCTGCGACAGCTGGTACCTGGACGACAAGGGCGTGAACCGCACCATCTGGCCGGGCCACACCTTCGAGTTCTGGGCGGGCTCCCGCAGGGCGAGGGCCGAGGAGTTCATCCTCACCCGCTGAGGACCGGCCCGGACGTGCTAACCATGGAGGCATCATGAAACCGCTGATGCCGCGATCGGTCGCCCGTTTCAACAAGGTGGTCACGAACCGGGTGCAGGGCGTCTACGCGCCCTACCTGCCGCCCTTCGCCGTGATCGTGCACCGGGGGCGCCGCTCGGGACGCGAGTACCGGACGCCGGTGACCGCGTTCCGCAGCGGCGACCGGCTCATCGTCGGCCTGCCGTACGGGCGGGACGCCGACTGGGTCCGCAACCTTCTCGCCGAGGGGCGCGGCGGGGTGGAGCGCCTCGGCCGCGCCCGCCGGATCGGCAACCCGCGCGTGCTGACCGCCTCCGACGCCGCCGAGCTCCCGCCGCCCGCCCGCTACGCCGCCCGCCACATGGACGTCCTCGTCGCCGAAATCGAGGACTGACCCGCGCGGGTCACTTGCCGGGGGCGAACATCGGGCGGAAGCCCGCGAGGAGCTGCCGGATCACCGGGCGCTGCTCGGCCGGGGTGCGGCCGCGCAGGTCGTGGATCGGGTCGAGGCCGTCGTAGTAGGGGGCGAGCGCGAGGAAGGGCAGGATCATCATCAGCCAGGTGGCGAGGACTTCGAGGTCGGCGTCCTCGCGGATGCCGCCCTGCGCCTTCCACACCTCCAGCGTCGGGTGGATGACCTGCAGGTAGTGCTGGTTGGCGGTGTCGCGGACGACGGACCGGACGCTGTTGTCGAGCTCGAAGTTCGTGGCCGCGGTGACGCCGCGCTCCAGCGGGTGGTCGGCCATGTACTCGGTCCAGTCGCACAGGACGTCGAACAGCCACTCGTCGATGCTCTGGTCGAAGTCGATCCGTTCGATGCGGCGTTCCATCTCCTCGCGGATGCGGCGGGACGTCTCGTCGCACACGAACGCGAAGAACTCCAGCTTGTCGCTGAAGTACTGGAAGAGCGAGCCCTTGGCGATCCCGGCCTCGCGCGCGATGGTGTTCAGGCTGCCCGTCGAGTACCCGTGTTCCCCGAACTCGCGCATCGCCACTTCGAGCACCCGCTCACGTTTGGCGACGTTGAGGCGGAACCAGGTCGACGTCGGCATGGACCCCTTCGACTTTCCGTCAGGAACCGGTAACCAGAACGTCAGGATAACGGTCCATCGAGTCCCGTGTGACCCAAAACATCACCCGCGCCCGCCGTTCAGCCCAGGTAGGGGAGCGTGAACTCGGCGGACGCGAAATCGCCGCCCTGTGGCACGCCGTCCCTGACAAAAGTGTCCGGGATGTCGTAGGACGCCGCATCGTCGCGCGGTTCGTAGCCCAGCCGCGCATCGAGTTCCCAGAAGCGGCGCGCGTTGGCGGACACCGCGTAGGCGGCGAGGAACCCCGGCGACGGCACGGTCAGCGCGGCAAGGACGAACCCCGCGCAGTCGCGGTGGCTCAGCCAGGTGGCGAGGTGCCGGGGCTCGGAAGGATGCAGTTCGAGGCTGCCGATGCGCAGGCACACCACGTCCAGGCCGAACTTGTCGGCGTAGAGGCGGCCGAGGGCCTCGACGGCGACCTTACTCACCCCGTACAGGCCGTCCGGCCGCGGTGGCATGGCGGGCGACACGGTCTCGGTGGACGGGTAGCAGCCGGTCAGCCGGTTGCTGCTGGCGAGCACGACGCGCGGGACGCCGGTGACCCGCGCGGCCTCCAGGACGCGCTGGGTTCCGAGGATGTTGCCCTCGACCAGGTCGGGGAACCGCGCCTCGTCCGGCACCCCGGCCAGATGGACGATCGCGTCCGCGCCCTCGACGATCCGGGCCGGGTCCGAGAGGTCCGTACGGTGGACGACCTCGTTCGGCGCCTCCACGTGCAGCGGCGCGCGGTCGGCGAGCACGAGCCGTTCCGCCTCGTCGCGCAGCGGCGTCCGCAGCGCGGTGCCGACCCGTCCGGCCGCGCCGGTCAGCACGACCGTCCCGAGTGCCATCAGCGGGCCAGGCGGATCAGGATGCGGCACACCTCGTCGATGATCTCCGCGGACTCCGCCTCGTTCTCCGCGGTGGCGATCTCCCGTCCGGCCTCGCCGATCACCGTGGTGAGCACGAGGCTCAGCACCTGCTCCGGGCGTCCGGCGGGCTCCCCGGCGGACGAGCCGCGCAGCAGCTTGGTGTTCTGCGCGATCCAGTGCTGGGCGCGGCTGCGGCGCATCAGCGACGACCCGGACGGGCCCTCGCCGGCGAGGAACAGCCGGGCCGCCTCCCGCCGCTCCCAGCACACCCGCAGATAGGCGCGGGCGCCCGCGATGAACAGCGCGATCGGGTCGGACTCGCCGTCCTTGCGCGCGGCGGACACGGCCTGCGCGGCGCTCGCCTCCTGCTCGGCGGTGAGCTCCTCCCAGAGCGCCACGTACAGTCCGGCCTTGCCGCCGTAGTGGTGGTAAAGGCTGCCGACGCTGATGCCGGAGCGCTCGACGATCTCGGCGATGCCCGCGTCGGCGTAGCCACGGTCGGCGAAGACCCGCAGAGCCGCGGTCAGCAGCGCCTGCCGGGTCGCGTCGGCGCGTGCCCATTGGCGGCCCTCGCCGTTGCCCCGCGACGCGGGACGGCTCCCGGCGCCCTCCTCCGGAGCGCCTTCGGCGCGGTCCCCGCCCTCACCCGCGCCGTTCGCCTGGCGCGCCCTGCTCGTCCGCATGCCTCCATGGTGCCAGTTCGGGGGCGCCGGGACCCGGCGGCGGCGCGAGTCCGGCGGGGCTCAGTACCAGTTGTGGGCCTGCCACCAGTCCCACGCGCCGCACGGGTCCTTGTAGCGGGCCTTGATGTAGCCGAGGCCCCACGCGATCTGGGTGGGGGAGCTCGTGCGCCAGTCGGCCCCGGCGCTCGCCAGCTTGGAGCCGGGCAGCGCCTGCGGGATGCCGTAGGCGCCGCTGCCCGGGTTCTCGGCCCGCTCGTTCCAGCCGCTCTCGTGGTTCCACAGCGTCAGCAGGGACGGCCAGCAGCGGTCCCATCCCTTGAGCGCGTTCATCTTCTTGCCGTACGCCTTGTTCTGCCCGGCGCTCGGGTTCAGCTTGGCGAGCCGCTCCTTCTCCTGCTCCGCCTTCAGCTTCGCCCGCGCCGCCGCGTCCCGTTTGGCCTTCTCCTTGAGCCGCTTCAGCTCGCGCTGGTGCTCCTCGTAGGCCCGCTTCTTGGCGTTCGCGATGACGTCGGCCGCCACCTTGTCCATGTCGGACGCCGAGGTCAGCTTGGTGAGCATGTCGTTGGTGGACAGGCCGGCGGAGGCGGCCTTCGGCGGCTTGGTCCCGCCGTCCACGAAGCTGCCGAGGTCGACCACCGTCAGCGCCGCGCCCAGCACCCCGATCGCCGCGACAGTGATGGTGACGTTGCTGGTGAGCGCCCGCCGCACCCGCCGCTTCCCGCGCGGGGAGCGGGGCTCCTCCGCCGCGTACGGTTCGCGGGGGTCGTCCGGCCCGTACGGGCCGGACCCGTACGGATCCGGGCCGCCGTGCGCCTCGGGCGCCGTCCTCGGTGGCGGCACCCGTCCGGAGCGGGTGTTCTGCCTGGTGGCGCCGCGTTTCGAGGAGCGACGACCTCGCGCGCCCCCCGGAGCGCCGTCGGCCTTTTCACTGGGACGTCTGCGAGTGCCGTGACTCTGTGGCATAGGAGAAGACTGCCTTATCGCCCGGGTGTCGTGTCGTCGAAGAGCAGATACGTGGACCGTAGGGTACGCGGTTCACCCATCGCGGCGGGACCGTCTCCGTCCCGCACCCGGGTTCAGCAGTTCCACATCGCCGGCGGCGAGGCGCGCCGGTTGGAGCGCCTCGAAGAGGTCGCGGTGCATCCCGTCGAACACCTCCAGGGCGCCGCCCGGCGACTCCAGCGCCAGGCTC
This sequence comes from Spirillospora sp. CA-128828, assembly GCF_050945415.1. Taxonomy (NCBI): domain Bacteria; kingdom Bacillati; phylum Actinomycetota; class Actinomycetes; order Streptosporangiales; family Thermomonosporaceae; genus Spirillospora; species Spirillospora sp. CA-128828. The sequence goes on along the minus strand of NZ_CP191986.1, from coordinate 7,672,145 downwards.
ACCTCGTTGGCCCGCTCGCGTCCCGCGGCGGTGATCTCGACGAGCGTGGCGCGCCGGTCGCGGGGGTGCCGGGCGCGGCTGACGAGCCCGGCCGCCTCCAGCTGGTCCACGGTGAGCTTCACCGTCGTCGGGTGCATCATCAGGATCCGGCCGAGCGTGCTCAGCCGCGCCCGCCCGTGGACGGTCAGCGCGAGGGTGGTCAGCAGGAAGTACCCCGTCCGGGTGAGGTCCAGCCGCTTCAGCTCGATGTCCAGGGCCTTCTTGAGCAGCTGGTTGAGCCGCCCGACCGAGCAGATCGCCAGGAACGGCCAGGGATCGCCGCGCAGCCCCTGGCCCTCCCACCGGTCCCGCACGCCCATGACCAGCGGGTCCACGCCGTCGTCCATGTCCTCGTCTACGCCTCGTCGCGCCTTCGTCTGCACCGGCTGATCGTAGCTTCGGACAAAACCAGATGTAAGTACTCGCTTCTTAGACCTTCTTCCAATAGAGTGCCTCAAATCACAGGCGGTGCCCGTGTGCTCTGAAGGGTGCGCGGAGCCGGATGTGGTAGCCGGTCTCGGCCGAGACCGCGGTGGCGCGCAAGGAGCACGACAAGGGCGCCGCCGTGGCACGACGGGATCCGGAGTTTCGGATGGGCGCCGACGTCCGAGCACTAAGGAGGCTGGAGTGAACCTTCACCAACCCCCCTTGGGGGAGGTCACCGGCTGATGGCCCTGAGCCTGACGAAGGCCCCGGACCTGGCACGCAGACGCGTCGAGCGGGCGCTCGACGAGACCGGACTGCTGTGCGTGACCCTTCTCGAAGGGCTGCGCCGCACCTGGGACCTGCGCCAGTGGTGGGGCGAGTTCATCGAGCAGTGCTGGTTCCTCGCGCGGGTGACCAGCGTGCCGGTCATGCTCATCGCGGTGCCGCTCGGCGCGACCATCTCCCTCCAGGTGGGCGACATCGCCCGGCAGCTCGGCGCGCAGTCGGGGACCGGCGCGCTGCTGACCGCGGCGATGATCCAGCAGGTGGCGCCGCTGGCGGCCGCGCTGCTGGTCTCCGGCGTCGGCGGCTCGGCCATCACCGCGGACATGGGGGCCCGCAACATCCGCGACGAACTCGCGGCGATGGAGGTCATGGGCATCAACCCGATCCACCGCCTGGTCACCCCCAGGCTGTGGGCGGCGAGCATGGTGTCCGGGCTGCTGTGCTCGGTGGTGATCCTGGCGGGCGTCATCGGCGGCTACTACTTCAACGTCATCCAGCAGGGCGTCAGCCCCGGCGCGTTCTTCGACGGCGCCACCGCCCTGCTGCAGTTCTCGGACCTGGTGATCACCCTGTTCAAGGCGTGGGTGTTCGGGTTCATCGCCGCCGCGGTCGCCTGCTACATGGGCATGAACTGCGACTTCGGGCCGGTCGGCGTCGGCCGCGCGGTCAACCGGGCGGTGGTGGTCACCTCGATCGTGGTGTTCGCGACGAACTACATCCTCACCATGATCTACCAGGTCCTCTTCCCCCCGAGGTTCTGATGGTCGCCATTTCTCCCGTCCGCAAGCTGGGCCGTGCCGTCAAGGGCCGGACCGCGGGCCTCGCCGCGTCGGCCGACCTGCCGGTGTTCCTCGGCCGGGTCCTCTACCACCTCTTCGTCGACATCATCCTGCGCCGCAAGTACGGCAAGACGCTCGCCAAGCAGGTCAGCGACATCACCGTCGGCGTCGGCGCGCTGGTCATCGGCGGCGGCATGATCTTCGTCATCGCGACGATGTCGCTCGCCACCGGCGCGATGGTCGGCCTGCAGGGCTACCCCGGGCTGGAGCGCATCGGCGCGGAGGCGTTCACCGGGCTGGTCGCGAGCTACTCCAACGTCCGCGAGGTCACCCCGATCATCGCGGGCGTCGCGCTGGTCGCGCAGGTCGGCACCGGGTTCACCGCGGAGATCGGCGCGATGCGGATCTCCGAGGAGATCGACGCGCTGGAGGTCATGGGCATCAACTCGCTGGCCTACCTGGTGTGCACCCGGGTCGCGGCCGGCGTGATCGCACTGGTGCCGCTGTACCTGGTGTCGCTGTTCATGGCGTTCTTCGCCACCAGGTTCATCACGATCCAGTACTTCGGGCTTTCGCCCGGCATCTACGACTACTACTTTCACCTCTACCTGCCGCCGATCGACGTGTTCTACAGCGTCATCAAGGTCGCCGTGTTCGCGTTCATCATCATGTTCATCCACTGCTACCGCGGCTACTACGCGGCGGGCGGACCGGTCGGCGTCGGCGTGGCCGCGGGCCGCGCGATCCGGGAGTCGACCATCCTGATGATCCTCATGAACCTGGTCCTGTCGTACATCTTCTGGGGCCACGGCAGCACAGTGAAGTTGACCGGATGAGCGACGAGACGCTCTCCAGCCGCTCCCGGACGCTCTTCGGGCTGGCCGGCGCGGCCGTGATCACCGCCGCGGCGGCGTTCGTCGCGATCGGCTCGACGCCGTCCCACGCGGGCTCCACCTACTTCAACGCGACGTTCGGGCGGGCCGGGCAGGGGCTGGACCCGGGCAAGTCCGAGGTGAAGATCCGCGGCATCGCGGTCGGCGACGTCGACCGCATCAGGCTGGACGACAGCGGCCGGGTCACCGTCCGGTTCCGGATCGACAAGGGTGTCAAGATCGCCGACACCGCGGCCGCGACGGTCGAGCCGGTCTCGGTGTTCGGCCCGAAGGACCTCGCCCTCGACCTCGGCTCGCACGAACTGACCGGCCCCTACCTGAAGGACGGCGGGAAGATCGCGAAGACGCACGACCCGCAGGAACTGTCCGACACGGCGTGGCCCACCTACCGGCTCACCAAGGCGATCAACCCCGACGACGTGGCGACGATCCTGCACACGTTCGGTTCCGGCCTCTCCGGGCAGGGACCCGCGCTCCGCCGGACGATCGACAACGGCGCGATCGTCGTGGACGCGACCTACCGGGACCGGGCGGCGATCCAGTCGCTGCTGAACGACATCAACGGCCTGTCGGGAACGTTCGCGTCCCGCGGCGACACCATCACCCGGTTCGCCGGCGACTTCAACCGGCTCGCGCAGGTGATCAACGAGCGTCCCGACAAGGTCACCCAGCTGCTGGACGAGTCCAGCCGGCTCGGCGAGACGGTCGGCACCAACCTGCAGCAGCACGGCCGCAACCTCGGCAAGATCATCGACACGGGCGGCGATGTCGTGCACGTGCTGAACGGCCAGCGCCGCAACATCCCGGTGCTGCTGGACAGCCTGAACGGCTTCTTCGGCCTGCTGTCGCAGATCATCCGCGTCCCGGGGCCGTCGGGCACGCTGATCGCCCAGGCCCGCGACGACCTCCCGCTGGACATCTGCCAGATCTTCATCGACATCTGCCCGTCCACGCCGCAGGCCACGGCGTTCGACCTGCAACTCCCCGGCAAGACGGGCGGGCAGCGCAAGCGGGGCGGCGCGGCGACGGGAACGCGGCCGTGAGCCCGCGGATGCGCGGCAAGGCCGCGCGCGGGCCCGAGTACTCCACGATCCTCAAGTTCCTGGTGTTCGTGGTGCTGACCGGGATGCTCACGTTCTACATCGGCCAGCAGATCCTCGGCACCAGCTTCGACGCCCGCTACAAGCTGACCGCCACCTTCGACGACGTCACCGGCCTGCTGGAGGGCGACGCCGTGAAGGTCGCCGGGACGCCCGTCGGCCAGGTCAAGAGCATCAAGGTGGTGCGCGGCAAGGCCGTGGTCGGCATGGCGGTCGACAAGGACGTCCGCGTCCCGTCCGACTCCACCGCCGCGATCCGCTGGCGCAACGTGATGGGGCAGCGGGTCGTCTACCTGGAGCCGGGAACGAGCCAGGGCAGGCTCGGCGACGGCGACCGCGTCCCGCACACGAGGTCGGTCGTGGACCTCGGCGACATCGTCAACAGCCTCGGCCCGCTGACCCGCAACCTGGACCCGAACCAGCTCAACAAGATCCTCTTCGCCTTCTCCCAGGCGCTGGACGGCAACGAGCAGAACATCTCGGTGCTGACCGACAACCTGGACATGCTGCTCCAGACCTTCGCGGCCCGGAAGAACACGATCAAGGGGATGATCGACGACTACGAGACGGTGAGCGACGCGATCGCCACCCGGGACCGGCAGATCGCCGCCAGCATCGACAACCTCGAATCGCTCACCAAGGTGTTCGCGGGCAACCGCAAACTGCTGGAGAACGCGGTCGTGGAGATCTCCGGGGTCACCACCAACCTCAACCAGGTGCTCGGCGGCAACGACGCGCAGCTCGCCCGCATCATCGACAACCTCGGCAGGTTCAGCGAGACGTTCCGGCTGAACGTCGACCAGCTGGAGAAGATGGTGCGGCAGCTCCCGCTGACGCTCCGGCAGCTGTTCGCGTCCGCGAACGGCGGCCACTACCTGCGCACCGACGCGCTCTGCCTGAACATCGTGCAGGGTCCGTGCCCGTTCCCGATGTCGCTGCCGAAGTCCCCCGGCGCGGGTTCGCCCAGCAAGGACGACCTCACCAAGCTGAAGAAGATGCTGCTGGGGGGTGGCGGCTGATGGCGCTGAAGTCCCTGCGGGACGTCAACCACAAGATCGTCGCGATCGTCACCCTGACCGCGCTCGCCGCCGGCTGCGTGTTCGCGTTCGCCATCGGCCAGCTGCACCTGCTCGACCGCGGCTACACGATGAGCGGCGAGTTCAGCGACGCCGCCGGGCTCAAGAAGGGCCAGGACGTGCGGGTCGCGGGCGTGAAGTCGGGCCGGATCACCGGGGTCGAGCCGGACTTCCGGCACGGCAGGATCATCGTCACCTGGCACGTGAACGCCGGGATCGACCTCGGCCCGAAGACCCGCGCCGAGATCCAGACGACGACGCTGCTCGGCGGCCGGTACCTGCGGCTGTCCGGCCCCGTCTCCAAGCCCTACCTGGCGGACGTGCCGGAGTCCCGGCGGCGGATCCCGCTGTCGCGCACCAGCGTCCCGTTCACCGTGCCGGACGCCCTGGAGGGCGCGCAGAACATCGTCGGCAAGCTCGACCAGAAGAGCATCGACAAGCTGCTCACCGAGGTCAACAAGATCAAGTCTCCCGGCGCGGCGAAGCTGCACCGGATCCTGGTCAACATCCAGGACCTGTCCCGGATGCTGAACGACTCCTACCCGGAGATCCAGCGGCTGATCGAGAACAGCAAGACGATCACCGGCACGCTGGCCGGCAAGGACGAGGAACTCCGCCAGATCATCAACGCCAGCCAGGTGCTGCTGCAGTCGCTCGTCCGGCGCCGCAACGAGCTCGCCGCGACGATCGGGCAGGGCAACCGCACCGTCCGGACGCTGTCCAACGTGATCTCCAAGAACCAGAAGGAGCTCGACACGCTCCTGGACAACCTGCACCTGCTCACGACACGGCTCGCGCCCAACATGGACGCGCTGAACACCGACTTCTCGCTGCTCGGCCCGACGTTCCAGCAGGTCGCCAACCTGAAGGGCAACGGCGCCTGGATCGAGGGCCTGCTCACCGGGCTCGGCCCGCTGCAGCCGCCCGGCCCCATCTCCACGCGGCGGCCGCAGGGAGGCAACTGATGAGCAGAGGGAAGGGCATCGCCGTCGCGCTCGTCCTCGCCGTGACCGCGTCGCTCGGCGGCTGCTCGCTCGCCCCGTCCGCGAGCGGCGACCGCACCATGGTCGTCTACGTCCCGAAGGCCCGATCCTTCTACGAGAAGTCGAAGGTCAAGGTCATGGGCGCCGACGTGGGCCTGGTCGACAAGGTCGAGAACCAGGGCGACCGGGTCAAGGTGACGTTCCACCTGCGCCGGGACGTCCCGCTGCCGAAGGGCGTGCAGGCGTCGATCGTCCCGCTGAACCTGATCGGCGAGCGCAACCTCGTCCTGCATCCGGCGTGGAAGCCGGGCGAGGCCAAGGAGACCTCGGACGTCATCCCGATCGAGCGCACCCACGTGCCCGTCGAGGTGGACGACGCGCTCAGCTCGTTCACCAACCTCGCGAACGCGCTCGACCCGACCAAGATGCAGAACGCGCTCGGCACCGCCGCCGACACCGTCCAGGGCAACGGCAAGGAGTTCAACGCCACCCTGGAACAGAGCGCCCGGCTCGTCGAGAACGTCGCCGGCCAGGACAAGGAACTGATCGAGGTCGCGCAGAACCTCAGCCGGCTCGCCGGCGTCGTGCGCGGACGCGAGCAGGTCCTCGGCACGGTGATCCGCGACTTCGGCACGGCCAGCCAGGTGCTCAGCTCCGAGCGCGGCGAGCTGCAGCAGCTGATCGGCGGCATCCTGGAGCTGTCCAAGAACGGCGACAAGCTCCTGCAGAAGTACAAGGGGAAGCTGCCGTACGACCTGGCCGTCCTCACCCGGACGGCGCTCGTCCTCAAGGGCAACGCCAAGGAGCTGGCGCAGCTGATCCGCGTGCTGCCCGGCATCAGCGACGCGCTCATCGGCGGCTTCAACCCGAAGAACAAGTCGCTGCAGATCCGGTTCGCCTCGGACGCGTTCCTGCGCACCTGGCTCAAGGGCCTGATGAACAGCGACGAGGTCGACTGCCCGCTGCCCGCGCCCAACTCCAACTGTCCCTGGCAGAACGGAGGCAACTGATGAGCAGGAAGGTGCTGATGCTCATCGTCGCCATGGCGCTGGCCGTCTCGGGCTGCTCCTACAAGACGGCGGGCGCGCCCAAGGGCGACCTGAAGCTCACCGCCACGTTCGACGACGCGCAGGGCCTCGTCGCCGGCCACAGCGTGAAGATGTCCGACATCACGATCGGCACCGTCACCAAGGTCGAGCTCGCCGGCTACAAGGCGAAGGCGACGCTGTCCATCAAGGACGGCATCAAGATCCCGAAGGGGACGCGGGCCGAGATCAAGGTGACGTCGCTGCTCGGCGAGAACTACGTGGACCTGCAGATGCCGCCGGGCGCGAGCATGGACCGCGGCCCCTTCTACGCCACCGGCGCCGCGATCACCGACACCAGCGTCCAGCCCGCGTTCGAGCAGGTCGTCGGGCAGGCCGGCCCGCTCATCCAGGCGCTCGCCGGGGACGACGTCGCCACGGTCGTCAACGCCGGGGCCACCGCCCTGGACGGTCAAGGGCAGAAGCTCAACAAGACGATCGCGCAGGCCGGCGAGCTGCTCAGGATGTTCGCCGAGCAGCGCCGCGAGCTGGGCGAGTCCGTCGACCGGTTCGCGAAGCTCGGCCGGTCGCTCGCCAACGGCAGCGACGCGCTTAGTCAGCTGCCGGGGCAGCTCGAACGCACCACCCGGCTGCTGAACCAGGACAAATACAAGATCATCAAGACGGTCGACCGGCTCACCATGATGGCCCGCGAGCTGAACGACAAGGTGCTGGAGGGGCGCATCCTGCGGTTCCGCGCGCTGCTGCGCGACCTCGACCCCGTCCTGCAGCAGCTCGGCGGCGACCGCAAGCGCCTCACCGCTCTGGTGAACGGGCTGGTCACCTTCACCGACAAGCTCCCGCGGGCCAGCTACGACGGCCAGCTGCTGCTCTACCCGATCGTCCGCCTCGTCTGGCCGGACGGGACGCCGATCTTCCCCGGCCTCAGCGAGAGCCCGAAGAAGAAGCAGAAATCCGCCCGGTCGCCAGAGATCCCGAAGCAGCTCCAAGGCGCGCTGCCGGACCTCGACAAGATCTTGGAGCCGCGCGGATGAACAAGCGACTGACGATCAACCTGGTGGCCTTCGGCGTGCTCGCCGCGGTCATGGTCCTGTGGGCGTTCAACAACGTCATCCGGTTCGACTTCATCGACCGGCCGTACCACATCACCGCGGAGTTCGAGTCCTCGCCCGGTCTGCACCCGAACTTCGAGGTCGACTATCTCGGCCTGCGGGTCGGCAAGATCGACTCGGTGCGGCTGGAGAAGGACCGAGTCGTCGTCAAGCTGGACATGGACCGCGGCGTCAAGATCCCGCAGGGCGTCACCGCGGCCGCTGCCCGCAAGTCCGCGGTCGGCGAGCCGGTGGTCGAGCTGACCCCCGGCCCCGGCAGGTCGGACGCCCCGCCGATGAAGCCCGGCACCGTCATCCCGGTGTCGCAGACCAAGGTCCCGCCCAAGTACGGCGACCTGTTCGGCGCGGTCATCGACACCCTCAAGGCGATCAACCCCGACGACGCCAAGGTGCTCACCCACGAACTGGCCGAGGGCTGGGCCGGACGCGAGGACTCGCTCCGGCAGATCATCAACGGCAGCGACGACCTGACCCAGACGTTCGCGCAGAACACCGAACTCCTCGACGGCCTGACCAAGGACCTCGGCCGCATCACCCACGTGCTGAACCAGAACCGCGGGTCGCTCGGCGCCGGCATCGACAACCTCGCCGCGCTCACCGCGGCGCTCAGCCAGGTCCGCGGGCAGATCGCGGAGCTGCGCGACCGGGGCCCCGACCTGCTGAACACGGTCAACGGCCTGCTGGACAAGACCGCCCCCGACTTCGGCTGCGCCGTGGACATGCTCGGCACTCTGGGCGTGTCGACCTACGACCCGAACTACCTGTACGACCTGAACCGGACGCTCGCGCTGGCGCCGCGCCTGAAGGTCGTCCTGGACAACGTGATCGGGACCGACCAGGGCAAGCCCGTCCTGAACGTGGTCTTCCAGGTCACGACGAAGAAGCTCGCGGCGCTGGAGTACAAGTACCCGCTCGCGCAACCGCAGGTGAACAAGGTCCCGACCTGCCCCGGCGGGCGGACCCCGGCGGTGACCAAGCAGAAGACCTACAAGGCCAAGAACCCGGGCGAGACGATCCCGACCCACGATCCCGCGCTCGACCGGCCGAACGTGCAGGCGAAGAACGCCGCGAACAACAGCGGCTCTTCTGGCGGGCCCCCGGTTTGGCTAGTGTACGTTCCCCCGGTCATCGCCCTGCTGGTGCTGATCAGGGTCATGATGGGCTCGGTGCCCGTGGTGTCCCGCCTGACCCGACGACGTCGGGGCAAGGACTGACCCCAATCCCGAGGAGTGCCCGAAGTGACAGCCAAGACCACCAGGGACGAGGTCGACGAGGTCGAGGCGGTCCCGGCCGAGGAGGAGGCGGCGGCCGAGGAGACCGAGGCCGCGGAGCGGCCGGCGAAGCCCAGGCGCAAGCGCCGGGTGCGGGTCATCGAGGTCATCGACGACGAGGACCTCGACGAGGTCCTGGAGGCGCTCGACGCCGAGGACGAGGAGGAGGAGGAGCCCCCGGCGCGTCCGGCCAAGGCCGCGAAGCCGGCGGCCAAGCCCGCCGCCACGAAGGCGAAGCCGCGTCCCACCCGGCTCGAACCTCCGGAGGAGGAGGCCGAGGAGGAGGAGCCGAAGAAGGCCCCGACCCGCGCCAAGGTCGCCGTGCAGGCGGACGGGCAGGCGGGGCTCTTCGGTCTCAGCGTGGTGCAGACGGTCGTGATCGTCGTCCTGGTCGCTCTGCTGGCGAGCCTGGCCATATGGAAGTGGACGAGCGCGAGCTCCCTGACGTCCAAGCAGGACGAGAGGGCGGCCGTGGGCAAGGTCGCCTCCGCCTACGGCGACGTCGCGCTCAACTACAACGCGCAGAACTACCAGACGCAGATGGACAAGGCGCAGAAGCTCATGGGCGGCGACCTCCTGGACAGCTTCAAGAACACCACGCTGCCCAGCCTCGGCGAGACGTTCAAGAGCAACCCCGAGCTGTCGCTGACGTCCAAGACGAACCAGGTGTTCGTGGGCGGCGTGGACGGCAGGTTCGCCACGGCCGTCGTCATGGTCGACATCGACGTCAGGACGAAGGACGGCGCGACCTCGGCGCCCGCGACGCTGCTCCGGCTGGCCCTCGCCAAGATCGACGGCAAGTGGAAGGTCACCAAGCAGTACGCGTCGGGGACCAACGACCAGAACCAGAACCAGCAGCAGAGCCAGCTCCCGACCGTGCCGAGCGGCGGCACGTCCAAGTCGCCGAAGGCGGAGACGAGCGGCAAGCCGAAGAACTGACCCGCCTTAACGGGAGTAGTGCTCGACGACGAGCTGCTCGTCGCAGATGACGGGGATCTCGCTTCGCTCGGGGAGGCGGGCGAGCCGGGCCGCGAGGGCGTCGTGCCGGACGTCGAGATAGGGCGGGACGTTCTCGGCGTGCCCGCCGGCGGCGGCGACCTGGAAGGGGACCATCGAGCGGCTCCGTTCGGCGACCGTGATCACGTCGCCGGGACGCAGCCGGTACGACGGCCGGTCCACGCGGCGGCCGTTCACCAGGACGTGCCGGTGGACGACGAACTGCCGGGCCTGGTAGATCGTCCGGGCGAAGCCGGCGCGCAGGACGAGCGCGTCCAGCCGGCGTTCGAGGTCTACGAGCAGGGCCTCGCCGGTCTTGCAGCCCGCCCTGCCGGCCTTGGCGAAGGCGTTGCGGAGCTGCGCCTCGCGGATGTTGTACTGCGCGCGGAGCCGCTGCTTCTCGCGGAGCCGGATCTTGTAGTCGGTCTCCTGCTTGCGGGCCCGGCCGTGCACGCCGGGCGGGTAGGGGCGGGCCTCGAAGTACTTCACGCACTTCGGCGTCAACGGAATCCCGAGCGCCCGCGAAAGCCGCACTTTGGGACGGGGGTTGTTCATCCTGCTCCCTGATGGTTAGGTATGCCTAAGTTAGGTAAGCCTAACCTGCTACGTCAAGGAGGCATGGTGCCGCGAGCGGAGACCACGCAGAGCACGCAGACCGCGGAGGGACCGACGCCGGGGGAACGGGCGCGGACCCTCGCCTACGGCATCGCGGACGGTGTGCTCGTCGCCCCGGGTGTTCCCTACGCGCCCGTCCCGGCGCACACGACCGACCGCGACGGCAGGCCGTTGCTGCTCGTCCGCGCGGACGCGCCGATCGTGACGGCGCTGGCCGGTGAGGACGGCGTGCCCGCCACGCTCCGGATCTCCGACGTCGCGCCGGTGCCGCTGCCGGACCGCGTCCGGGGACGGGCCTGGCTGCACGGCTGGCTGAGCGAGATGCCGGACGGGGAACTGCGCGCCGCCGCGCTCCGGCTTTCGCACGCGCACCCGCGCCCGGAACTGCTCGACCTCGGCGCCGAGCGGGACGGCGAACGCGAGTGGACGGTCCTCGCGCTCGAAATCGCGCAGGTCGAGGTCGACGACGCGTGGGGGAGCGCCACCCTCGAACCCGAGGAGTACGCCGCCGCCGCGCCCGACCCGTTCGTGGCCGTCGAGGCGGGTATCCTCACGCATCTGGACGCGTCTCACCGGGGCGAGTTGCCGCGGCTGCTGCCCGAGTCCGTCCCGGGCGGGCCGGTCCGGCCGCTCGCGCTCGACCGGTACGGAATGTGGCTGCGCTGCTCCGCACCGTCGGCGGACGGGCCCGCGTCGTTCGATGTGCGGCTCGGTTTCGCAGAGCCTGTCAGTGATCTCCACGGTCTCCGGTGCGTGTACCGGCGGCTGTTCGCCCGGGCCACCCCGTAGTACGTACGCCTACGAACACGGAGAAATCCGGCAATTTGCCGGTGGTCTCCCGGATACCGGGAACGGGCCCCGCCGGGTGATGCTCGGGTCTCCGGTCGAGGGACGCCGATCGTCACCCCGTCCGGGACGACCCCGGTCGCCGGTTCGCCCTCGCGGGGTGGGTGAGCAGGCGACGGGACCGTACCGGGCGGCCCAGGGAACGGAGGCGCCCCCGGCCGGGCCGGTTCCCGGAACGGAGCGCCAGCGGAGTGGAGGGGGCCGGCCTGGCCCCGTTCTTCCCGGGGGGTGTGGGGGGTCGTCCCCCCACAGGGGACCGGGCCGGCTCTGCCGGGGATGTGGGGGCGTTCCCACCGGAGACCGGGGCCGGTGGTCCGGCGCCGCGGAGCACGATGGCGGGGGCGTGGTCCGGGCCACTGGTCGGAATTGGCCGTTTCCGCCGTCCCGATCCCGCAGCAGGCTGGGGACATGACCGGACACGATCCCCAGACCCGAGCCGTCCACCCGCCCGTGATCACGCCAGCGGGCAGCCGCCCGCTCGGCGTCCCGATCTACCAGGGCCACCTGTTCTCGTTCGACGCGGCCGACGACCTCGCCGCCGCGTTCCGGGGCCCGGACGAGGCGTTCTTCTACGCCCGGATGGGCAACCCGACCGTCCGCTCGCTCGAACGCCTGCTCACCGAGCTGGAGGGCGGCGCCGGCGCGCTCGCCACCGCGTCCGGCATGGGCGCCGTCAACACCGTGTTGATGGGGCTGCTCCAGAGCGGCGACCACGTCATCGCGCAGACCGCCCTCTACGGCGGCACCTACGCGCTGCTCCAGGACCTCGCCGCACGATGGGGCGTCGATGTCACCTTCGTCTCCGGCGACGACCCGGCCGAGGTGCGCGAGGCGCTGCGCCCCACCACCCGGCTCCTCTACCTGGAGACGGTCGCCAACCCCACCACGCACGTGACCGACCTTCCCGCGTTCACCGAGGCCGTCCGCGGGGCGGGCGTGCTCACCGTCGTCGACAACACCTTCGTGCCGCTCCTCTGCAAGCCCATCGAGCATGGCGCCGACATCGTCATCCACTCGATGACGAAGTACATCGCCGGGCACGGCGACGTCATCGGCGGCGCCATCGTCTTCGCCGACTCATCCGTGCACCAGCGCGTCTGGGAGCACGCCACCGAACTGGGTGCCACCGCCGACCCGTTCGCCGCCTGGCTGACCGTGCGCGGCTTCGCGACGATGCCGATGCGGGTGGCCCGGCAGAGCGCGTCCGCCCTGGACATCGCCGGGCGCCTTGCCGCGCACCCGTCCGTCGCTCGCGTCCACTACCCGGGGCTGCCCGGCCACCCGCAACACGAGGTCGCCGAGCGCCTCCTGCCGGACGGCGCCGGCGGCGTCCTCGCCTTCGAACTGACCGGCGGCCGCGAAGCGGGCCGCACGTTCTCCGAGGCGGTCGACCTCATCTCCCTGGGCCCGTCCCTCGGCGCCATCGCGACGCTGGTGATGCACCCGGCGAGCACGTCGCACCGGCAGATGGACGCGGCCTCCCTCGCCGCGGCCGGCATCGGTGAGGGAACCGTGCGCCTCGCCGTCGGCCTCGAACACCCCGACGACCTCTGGCAGGACATCGACCAGGCCCTGCGGAAGGCGACCTGATCCGCTCAGAGGTAGAAGCCGGTCGCGGTGGTCGAACCCTCCTGGGTCTCGGGGCGCTTCTCGCCCTTGCGGAGGGCGGCCAGCTCGGCGAGCGTCGCGCCGTCGGCGCCGATCTCGGCGGGCTGGACGTCCGTGCCGTCCAGCCAGGACAGCGACTCGGCGCGGGTGAGGCGGCCGACCTCGATCTGGGCCAGGCAGCGGCCGGGGCGGACGACCGCCGGGTGGAGCATGGCGAGGTCTTCGTTGGTGGTGATGGCCACCAGCACGTCCCGGCCCTGGCCGAGCATGCCGTCGGTGAGGTTGAGCAGGCGCGACAGGCCCTGGCCCGTCGACTGCTTGGCCTCGCCGCGGATCAGCTCGTCGCAGTCCTCCAGGATGAGCAGCCGCCAGCGGCGGTTCTCGTCCTCGTCGTCGCCGACCGCGACCTCCATGAGGTAGCTCGGCGTGCCGAACAGCGCCTCGGGGTCGAGGACGCAGTCGGCCTGGCACCAGTCGTTCCAGGAGCGGGCGAGGGCGCGCAGCGCGGTGGTCTTGCCGGTGCCGGGCGGCCCGTGCAGGAGCAGCAGCCGGCCCGCGACCTCCTCGCGGGTCAGGCTCATGACCTGGTCGAGCGCCTCGGCGACCGGCGCGGTGTAGTTGCGGCGGATGTCGTCCCAGGAGTCGGCCGTGATCGCGCGCTCGCTGCGGACGGGGCCGTGCGTCCCCATGTGCCAGAAGCCCATCTCGACGCTGGTCTCGTCCACCTTGGGCGGCTCGGTCGCGTCCTTCACCGACGCTTCGAGGACGGTCTCGGCGAGCTCGTCGGTGATGGCGGACACGGCGACGTAGGCGACGCCGCTCTTCCAGCGGTTCGTCAGCAGCGTCCAGCCGTCGCCCTCGGCCAGCACCGACTCCTTGCCCTTCTCGTGCGCGACCCGCACGAGCCGGGCGTCGTCCGGGCGCAGCGGGGCCTCCGACCGGACGTTCTCCAGCCGCGTCGACCGCGACCAGGGCTGCTTGCCGGACGCGAACGGACGCAGCGACAGCACGTCCATCACGTCGGCCGGCGAGTTGTTGTCGCTTAGGTTGAAGACCACGGGCAGCGTGGAGTCAGGCCCGGGCTCCATGACGTTCCGGGGGGTGTGGGGGGTCGTCCCCTCACCAAGATCCGCGACGTTCTCCCGGGGCTCGATGAGATGCAAGACCTCCTGCGGCCTCTCCTGCGACATGGTCATGACATCGATGATCACGCCATTCGGCGGAGCGCGTCCACCGAATTAGACGGGTTCGCCCCGGTCAGGCGCCGCCCTCCTCGGTGTCGCGTGCGGTCTTGCGGGCCTCCGCCTCCTCCAGGTCGAGCTTCTCGGCCTCCTCCGGAGTCGGCGCCGTGCCGCCGAGGTAGGCGGGCTGCCACCACGTCTCGTCCGAGCGGGGGACGTCCGGGTACTCGCGCTGCGCCTTCTCCAGCAGCTCCTCCATCTGGGCGCGCAGGTCCCGGGTGACCTGGTCGTAGTCGTCGCCGCGCTTGGGGTACATCGGCTCGCCGACGAGGATCGTCACCGGCACGTTGCGCTGGAAGAGCCGGCGCTTGCGGCCCTTGGTCCACATCCGCTGCGGGCCCCAGAGAGCGACCGGGATCAGCGGGGTCTTGGAGGCCACCGCCATCCGCACGGCGCCGCTCTTGATGTCCTTGATCGTGAACGAGCGGCTGATCGTCGCCTCCGCGAACACCCCGACGATCTCGCCGCCCTTCAGCGCCTTCAGCGCCGCCGCGTAGGACGAGGCGCCCGCGTCCCGGTCCACGGGGATGTGGTGCATGCCGCGCATCAGCGGCCCGCCGATCCGGTTGTCGAAGATCTGCTTCTTCGCCATGAACCGCACCAGCCGGCCCGCCGGGTGCGCGGCGAGCCCGGCGAAGATGAAGTCGAGGTAGCTGACGTGGTTGCTGACGAGCACCGCGCCACCGGTGCTGGGGATCCGGTCGGTCCCCTCAAGACGGAACTTGATGTTCAGGGCCTTGAACACACCACGAGCCGTCATGATCACCGGTGGGTACACGAGTTCGCGCATGAAGGCACCGTACTTGAGCGGCTCATGATCAGCGAGTGCGAGCCGGGGATCGCGATGCATCGCACAACCGGGCCGAACTCTGAGAAGGTGGGGTGTACCCGATCCGCCGAAGGCTGAGGGAGGATGAGCTCCATGGAACCGTTGGACGCGGCGGCGGACGTGCACGCGCTCATCCGCGACGTGCTGCCCGCCCTGGCGCCCAGCGCCTGGTTCGACCCCGGTACCTCCGAGGTGGTGCTGCCCGTCGGCCGGTCGGAGGCGCGGGCCTCCAGCTGGACGGTGCTGGAGCGGTGCGCCCGCGAGACGCGCTCGGCGTGGCCCAAGGTCGTGGACGAATGGGTCCGCGAGGTCACCGACCGCGCGTTCCTCGCGGTCGGTGAGATGGAGCTGTTCGGCGACGTCCGGGAACTGCTGCGGCTGCGCATCGTGCCGAAGCTCGCGCCCCGCGACCGGGAGGGCCTCGTCGTCGTCCCGGCCGGCGACCACTTCGACGCGATGGTGATGATCGAGCATCCGCGCTACGGGGGTCCGCTCACCAAGGCCCGCGCCGGTCTCCTCGGCCTGCACAAGCTCGGCTACGTGATGACGAACACCCACGACCGCGAACTGGCCGACGTGTCCGTGCACGACCAGCCGCTCCTGCCGGGCCGCAACGTCCGCGTCGTCAGCAAGCCCGGCAGCCGGTACGTGTCGGCACTGCTCAGCGAGGTCGACCAGTTCCTCCCCTGGCCGAACGAGCACGGTGCCCTGGTCGGCGTCCCCTGTCACAGCTCGCTGCTGCTGTACCCGATCTCGTCCAGGTCCGTCCGCGAGGTGCTGCCCGTCTTCGCGGACGTCGTCCGGGAGATGCACGCCGCCGCCGACGATCCGTGCGCCCCCGGCGTCTACTGGAGCCACGGCGAGCGCCGCCTGACCCCCCTCCCCACCGCCGCGTCCCTGGACGGCACCGACGAGTTCGCCGCCCTCCTCCGCCGCCTTCCCGAAGACGCCTAGGGCAGCTTCCACTCGACCGGCGAAGCGCCCTGCTGTTCCAGGAGCTGGTTGGCCCTGGAGAAGGGGCGCGAGCCGAAGAAGCCGCGGTCGGCCGACATCGGGCTCGGGTGCGGGGACTCGATGCACGGGACGTTGCCGAGCATCGGTTTGAGGTTGCGGGCGTCGCGTCCCCACAGGATGGCGACGAGGGGCCGGTTCCGGGCCGAGAGGGCTCGGATGGCCTGCTCGGTGACCTCTTCCCAGCCCTTGTCGCGATGCGAGCCGGGCTTGCCAGGCATGACGGTGAGCGACCTGTTGAGCAGGCAGACGCCCTGCTCCGTCCACGGGGTGAGGTCGCCGTTGGACGGCTCCGGGTGGCCGAGGTCGGCGCAGTACTCGCGGAAGATGTTGACCAGGCTGCCGGGCAGCGGCCGGACTCCGGGGGCGACCGAGAAGCTGAGGCCGACCGGGTGGCCGGGCGTCGGGTAGGGGTCCTGGCCGACGATGAGGACGCGGACGTCGTCGAACGGCTGGGTGAAGGCCCGCAGGATGTGGTTCCCGGCGGGCAGGTAGCGGCGCCCGGCGGCGACCTCGCCGCGCAGCCAGTCGCCGGCCGCGGCGATCGTCCCGGCGACCGGTTCCAGCGCGGTCGCCCACCCCGCCTCGACGATCTCCGAGAGTGGTCGTGCCGTCATGGCGCACCACCCTAGTGCGGTGATCACGCCGCCACCGAAGGAATGCCGCAAGCCTGAGGCCCCCGTCCGGAATGTGAAGTTTTCTGACCGCATGAGGTCGAGGGCAGGGCAAATGTTTTCAAGCCCCGTGGAAAGTGCCCGGTGAACTGGGTGAAACGCCCCGTTAAGTCGCTGTTACTTCCTGGCGGCTCGCGTTGACCTGGGCCCGTGGAGCGCATAACTCCTAGAGAGTAAGGACGGCGCAGGACGAGCGGACGGAACGAGAGCATGAGCCAGCTGACCACCGTGGACGCCACCTTCCTCCATGCCGAGAACGGCACCACCCACGCCCACATCGCCGGGCTGGGCATCGTCGACGCCGGAACGTGCCCCGGCGGCCGGCTCACCGTCCCGCTGGTCGCCGAGCTGATCCGCAACCGCGCGCACCTCGCCCCCCGCCCGCTGCGGCAGCGGCTCGTCCAGGTACCGCTCGGCCTGGACAACCCCTACTGGGAGGACGATCCGGACTTCGAACCCGAGCGGCACATCTCCGAGTTCGGGCTGCCGGAGCCCGGCACCGACCGGCAGCTCGCCGACCTCGTCGCGATGCTGCACGAGCAGCCGCTCGACCGGTCCCGTCCGCTGTGGGAGATGGTGCTCATCCAGGGGCTCGCCGGCGGCCTGACGGCCGTCTACGTGAAGGTGCACCACGCCGCGATCGACGGCGTGATGGCCGCCGAGACGCTCGCCGCGCTGCTCGACCTGTCGCCCGAGCCCCGCGACCTGCCCGCCGACGAGGCCGCCCCCGCCCGCGCGCCCGGCACGGCGAGCATGCTGGGCACGGGACTGCTCAGGGCCGCGACGCATCCGGTCCGGTCCGCCATGTCGGCCGCGCGCACCGCCCCCTACCTGGACGAGATCCCCGGCCTGTCGTCCATCCCGGGCGTCGGGCTCGTGTCGTCGATGGTGCAGGGCGCCCTGCGCCGGCCGGAGCTGCCGAGGGCGCCGCGGGTGAGCGCGCCGCCGACGCCGTTCAACCACCCGATCGGCCGCCGCCGCTCCGTCGCGTGCGGGGAGCTGCCGCTGGCGGAGATCAAGGAGATCCGGCGGGCGCTCGGCGGCAGCGTCAACGACGTGGTCATGGCGCTGTGCGCGACGGCGCTGCGGCAGTGGCTCGACAAGCGCGGCGACCTGCCCGACCGTCCGCTGGTCGCGGCCGTGCCGGTGTCGCTGCGACGGCGTGCCGACGCGGCCGCCGAGCCGGGCAACCAGGTCTCGATCATGACGGCGCCGCTGGCCACGCACGTCCCGGACCCGGCCGAGCGGTACACCTCCGTCCGCCGTGACATGGACGTCGCCAAGCGGCGGTTCACCGGGTCGTCCGGCGGCTGGGTGCGGGACATGAGCGAGCTGCTCCCGGTGCCCATCGCCGGCGCTGTCACGCGGCTCGCGCTGCAGGCGGCGCCGGCGGTCTCGCTGCGCCCGGTCAACCTGGTCATCTCGAACGTTCCGGGCCCGCAGTTCCCGCTGTACCTGTGCGGGGCGAAGGTGCTCGGCTACTACCCGATCTCCGTCATCACGGACGTCAGCGGCGGGCTGAACATCACCGTGTTCTCCTACGACGGGAAGGTGGACGTCGGCATCGTCGCCTGCCGCGACCTCGTCCCCGACCCGTCCGAGATCGTGGACCACCTGGTGGACGCGCTGGACGAGCTGAAGTCGCTCAGCCGCGAGTGAGGCCGAGCGCCGCACGGTGCCGCCACGCCAGGTTCAGCGCGGCGGCGCCGGCCGGCTGCATCGGCCGCGGGACGGTCCCGTCGAACGGCGCCATCGACACCTCCCCTTCGGCGTTGACCGCGACGAGGCCACCGAAGACCTCGGCGAACAGGTCGCCGTCGATGACGACGACCGTCAGGAGGTCGAGCGCGAACGTCAGGGGGTCCACGCCCAGACCAAGGAAGTGCGCCCGGATCCGTCCTTCGTCCCGGGCGGCGGTCAGCGTCCTGTGGAAGGGCCACTCGTCCTGGACGAACCCGTCGCCGTAGCTCTCCTCCGCCCCCAGGAGTTCTTCGGCGTACTCGCGGACCATGCACCACCACAGGTCGGGCGCCTCGTCGCCGAGCGGCTGGAAGACGCCGACCGGCATCACCTGGTAGAGCCCGCCGGCGTGCGCGACCTTCGCGGGGTCGCGCCAGTGCAGGACGTACCTCCCGGACGTCGTCACCGTCACGGTGGTGATCGCGGGCAGCGCCGCCCGCCGGGTGAGGTCGCGCGGGTCGCCGATCCGGTTCCGCAGCGGCAGGCCGCGGACGGCGGCGGCCAGTTCGTGCGCGGCGGACTCGCCCACGTTCACGGCGTCGAAGTAGCGCGCGGGACCGAGCCGCAGTACCGCTGGGCCGGTCTCGTGTGGGGGGACGACCCCCCACGCCCCCCGGCAAGAGCCGCCGGCCCGGCCCCCTCCGCTCCGCTGGAGCTCCGCTCCAGGAACCGGGCCGGCGGCCAGGAGACGGTAGCTCGGGCGGTCCTCGAAGATCCTCGGCGGTGCGAGCGCGGCCAGGGCCTCGGCGTAGGTCCGGTAGCCGTCCGGCAGGCCGTCGGGCGGATCGGCGACGGCGGGCGGGGCGGGGTGGGCGTCCCACTCAAGCCGGACCGACTCCAGCGGGATCGGCGCTTCCGGAACCCACCCGTCCCGGCACAGCAGCGGCGTTCCCGCTACGCGCGGCATGTCCGGATACAGGGCGCTCGCGACCTCGCCGAGCCGCCCGCGTCCGGCGTTCAACGCCGCCCGCGCCTCCTGCCACTCCCGCTGGTCCACCTCGCTCACCCTAGGCGGCGAGCCGCCGCGCGACGTCCTCCTCGACGAGGTCGGCGTTGATCATCGCGGCGGCCATCGAGCCGGCCGCCGCCGCCATGATGACCTGGCCGGCCGGAGTGACGACGTTGCCCGCGGCCCACACGCCGGGGACGCTCGTCCGCCCGGTCGCGTCCACCTTCACGAAGCCGTCGTCGCCGATCTCGCAGCCGAGATCGGTGAGCGGCCCGTCCTTGGCGACCCAGGTGGGCGCGAGGAACACGGCGTCGCAGGCGAGCACCGAGCCGTCGGCGAGTTCGAGCCCGGTCAGCCGGTCGTTCGCTACGACGACGCGCCGAACTTCGTCCGCCACGACCGGGATGTCGCGCGCGTCCAGGCGGGCCGCGTCCTCGCCCTCGGGGGCCCGCGCGGCGACGAACGTCACGTCAGGCGACCACTGCCGGATCAGCGACGCCTGGTGCACCGAGTTCGGGGACGTCCCCAGCACCACGATCTTCTTGTCGCGGACCTCCCACCCATGGCAGTAGGGGCACATCTGCACTTCGCGGCCCCACCTCTCCCGCAGCCCGGGGATGTCGGGAAGGACGTCGGTCACCCCGGTCGTGACCAGCAGGCGCCGCCCCTTCAGCCGGGTCCCGTCGGCCAGCGTGAGGACGAAGCCCTCCTCCGCGCGCGTGACCGCCCCGTCCACGATCTCGCCCCCGTAGCCGCGCACCTCGGTGCGGCCGGTCTCCAGGAGGCGCTCGGGCGGCATGCCGTCGCGCGTGAAGAAGCCGTGCATGTGTCCGACACCCGCGTTGCGGGGCTCGCCCGCGTCGACGACGGTGACGGTGCGGCGTGCCCGGGCGAGGACGAGGGCGCCGCTCAGCCCGGCGGGGCCGCCGCCGATGATCAGTACATCTCGTTCATCCATGCCGCGAGAGTGCGCTGCCGCGAGCGGATTTGACAAACTTCTTTGCCGAAACTGCAATGAACGGCATGGAGACGACCGAGGACGTCCTCGCCGGGGTCGGGCCCAGGCTCCGGCGGCTGCGGCAGGAGAGAAACGTCACACTGACCGCGCTCGCGGAGGCCACCGGCATCTCGGTGAGCACGCTGTCGCGGCTGGAGTCCGGCAAGCGGCGGCCGAGCCTGGAGCTGCTGCTCCCGCTCGCGCAGGCGCACCAGGTCCCGCTGGACGAACTGGTCGGCGCACCCGACGTCGGGGACCCGCGGATCAGGCCGCGCCCGCAGCGCATGCACGACATGGTCGTCCTGCCGCTGACCAGGCGTCCCGGCGGGGTCCAGGCGTTCAAGATGGTCGTCCCGGAGCGGCTGCCGGAGCCGGAGCCGCGGGTCCACGAGGGCTATGACTGGCTGTACGTCCTTAACGGGCGTCTCCGCCTCCATCTGGCCGGACGCGACATGATCCTGGAGCCGGGGGAGGCGGCCGAGTTCGACACCCGGCTGCCGCACTGGTTCGGCGGCGCCGGCGGGCCGGTCGAGGTGCTCAGCCTGTTCGGGCCGCAGGGTGAGCGGATGCACCTGCGCGCGAGGCCCCGACAGTCGTGACATAACGTGTGTACTCGTGCAGACCGCCCAACCTCCCCTTGAATCCCCGCAAAAACAGAAGGCCGCCCCGATCGCATGGGCACTGTGGAGCGTCGGCGTCCTCGCCTACGCCGTGGCGGTACTGCACCGGACGTCCTTCGGCGTCGTCGGCCTAGACGCCGTCCACCGGTTCGACGCGTCCGCCGGGATCCTCGCGTCCTTCACCGTCCTGCAGCTGCTGGTCTACGCGGGCCTGCAGATCCCCGTCGGGCTCCTGCTCGACCGCGTCGGCCCGCGCTGGATGGTCGCCGGCGGCGCGCTGCTCATGGCCGCCGGGCAGGCGCTCATGGCCGTGTCCACCGACGTGGGTACGGCCGTCGCCGCGCGCGTGATGGTCGGCGCGGGCGATGCCATGACGTTCATCAGCGTCCTCGGCATCGTCGCGACCTGGTTCCCCGGCCGGTACGTCCCGGTCGTGACGCAGCTCACCGGGCAGCTCGGCCAGCTCGGCCAGGTGCTCAGCGCCATCCCCCTCGTCGCCTTGCTGCACGGTCCCGGCTGGGGCACCGCGTTCGGTTCGGCGGCCGCGCTCGGCGTCCTCATGGCGGTGCTCGCCGTCGCCTTCCTCCGGAACGGTCCAAGCCGCGCCGACGTCCCGTCGCTGCGGGAGACGGGCACGAACCTGACCGAGGCGTGGCGCCATCCCGGTACCCGCCTCGGGCTCTGGTCGCATTTCGTCACGCAGTTCTCGTCGAACACCTTCGCGCTGATGTGGGGCTACCCGTACCTCGTGTCCGGGCAGGGCATGCGGCCGTCCGCCGCGTCCACACTGCTGACGCTGTTCGTGCTGGTCAACGTCGTGTCCGGCCCGTTCATCGGACGGCTCGTCGCCCGCTACCCGCTGCGCCGGTCCTGGCTCGTCCTCGGCATAGTCGCGCTGAACGTCTCCGCCTGGACGGTCGTCCTCGCCTGGCCGCCGCCCGCGCCGTCCTGGCTGCTGGTGCTGCTGGTGCTGTGCGTCGCCCCCGGCGGCCCCGGCTCGATGATCGGCTTCGACTACGCCCGGACGTTCAACCCGCCCGGCCGGCAGGGCACCGCGACCGGCATCGTCAACGTCGGCGGCTTCTGCGCCTCGCTCGTCACGATCCTGCTGATCGGGCTCGTCCTGGACGCCCTGTCGCCCCCCGGCGAGTTCACGCCCGGAGCGTTCCGGGCGGCCTGGACCGTCCAGATCGGGATCTGGGTGATCGGCGTGGCGGGCGTCCTGCGCACCCGCGCACTCGCCCGCCGCCGCCTGGCCCTCGACCAGCGCTAGGAGCGCAGCTCCAGCGTGCAGCACTTGGGTCCGCCGCCCGCCTTCCGCAACTCCGACAGATCGATCGGGACGGGCTCGTACCCGTGCGCCCTCAGCGTGCCGATCAGCTCGGCGGCCTCGGCGTTGATGACGACGTTGCGGCCGTCGCACACGGCGTTGAGGCCGAGCACCGCCGCGTCCTGCTCACCCGCCAGGATCGCGTCGGGGAACAGCCGCTCCAGCACCGCGCGGCTGCCGGGGGAGAACGCGCCGGGGTAGTAGGCCACGTTGCCGCCGCCGAGGGGGAACAGCGCCGTGTCCAGGTGGTAGAAGCGCGGGTCGACGAGCCGCAGCGTCACCACCGGACGGCCCAGGAACTCCTGCGCCTCCTGGTGCGCGGCGATCTCCGTCCGGAACCCGGTCCCGGCCAGGATCACGTGGTCGAGCGTGAGGAAGTCGCCCTCGCCCTCGTTCGTGTGCTCGGGCTCCAGCACCTCGGAGAACCCGTTCTCCAGCATCCACTTGGCGTACGCGGGGCCTTCCGCCTGCCGCTCCGCGTGGGTGAACTTCGCTCCGTACACCCGCCCCCCGACGACCAGCGCGCCGTTGGCCGCGAACACCATGTCGGGCAGCCCCTCGATCGGGTCGATGAGGCTCACCTCGTGCCCGAGCGCGAGATACGCCGACCGCAGTTCCTCCCATTGCCGCACGGCTCTGCCCGCGTCGGCGCCGGCCGCCGGGTCCATCCACGGATTGATCGCGTAAGTGACGGCGAAGTGCTCCGGGCGGCACATCAGGTAGCGCTTCCGCAGCGAGGTGCGGACGACGCTCGGCTCCATCGCCGGCATGACGGTCATACGTGTCTCCAGGGGACATCCGATGAGGGATCGACTAGCGAAAGCCTAGGAACGAAACCGTCGCAAACCAATGCGCGAACCTTGCGCTGATCAGGCATTTCGTTGCGTCTCTGCGGCCCCTGTGCGCTATTCGTTGCGTGGGTGCAGAGCGCTGAGCTGAAGCCGGAGGGCCAGCCGGACGCGAGGGGACGCGAGGTCCATCGGAGTCACCTCGGACATCCTTCGCAGGCGGTGGCGGAGGGTGTTGGGGTGGACGTCGAGCGCCTGCGCGGTGCCCTTCGTGTCGCCGTAGTGGTCGAGCCAGGCGGCGAGGGTGGGGAGGAACGCCGTTCCATGCCTCTCGTCGTGGGACTGGAGGGCGGGCACGGGGCCGCCCAGTAGGTCGCCGCCGACCGCCTTTCTGGCGCGTTCGACGATGAGCGCGTCCCAGGCGTCCTCCAGGCGCAGGGAACCGGGGGCGAGGCGGCCGGTGGCGATGAGAGTGGCGAGTTCGGCGGCCTCGTCGCGGGAGCGGGGGAGGCCGGCGGGGGAGCGGGCGAGGCCGCCCGCCGCCGCGTACAGGGTGCGGTCGTGCGAGCGCACCTGGGCGAGGACGTGGTGCAGCCAGGGCATCGTCCCGGCGTCGCGGCGCGGGCCGGGCGGGTCGGTCAGGACGGCGAAGAGCGTGTCGTCGACGTCGGTGAGGAGCGGGCGGTGCCAGCCGAAGCGGTGCACGATCGCGTCCCAGAGGTCGAGGCGCTGCCGGACGTCCTCGGTGTCGTCGCCGCTGCCCAGGGCCACGACGCGCCACGGCGGCGGTGCCGGGACGGGGTGGGCGCCGTCCCGGAGTGCGGCGCGCAGCCGGTCCGCCGAGACGCGGCGTGCGACCCCGGCCTCGGCGCGCATGCGCAGCAGGTGCAGGGCGAGGACGGACGCCAGGTCGGCCAGGCGCCGGACGCGGTCCGGAGGAATCGGAGTCCTCGCCACGACCCAGATCGAGCCCAGCCACTCGCCTCCGGCGCGGACCGGGACGACGAGGCGCGGCAGCATGCCGTCCGGGCCCTCGGGGACGAGGACCGGGTCGCTCGACCGCGCCAGCCTGCGGAACACTCCGGAGGCTCGCAGGTGCGCGATGACCTGCGGCGGGACGCGCCGCCCGACGATCGTCGAGACGCGCGCGGGGTCGGTGCTGTCCTGGCGTCCCGAGTAGGCGAGCACGCGCGACCGGGCGTCCTCCAGCGTCACCGGGGCGTCCGCGATCTCCGCCGCGGTGTCGGCGAGGGCGAACAGGTCGTCGTGCGGGCCGGACGGCCCGGGGAGCGGCGCGTGGGCGCGGTCGATGGCGCCGCGCACCAGCCAGATGACGTGCGTCCAGGACGTGTCCGGCTGGAGCTCGACGAGCGCCGGCCGCAGCCGCCGCGCGGCGGCGACGACCTCCGGCGCGCCGGCCAGGGGCGCCTTCAGGACGACACCGGCCGCTCCCGCCGAGCCGGCCCGCTCCAGCAGCGCCACGGCGTCCGCCGGGCCGGTCAGCCCCACGCCGAGGACGAGCTCGCCGGGCTGTCCGGCAGCTTCGCCCGGCTCGGCCAGGACGACGTCGTGCACCGGGGCGTCGCGGCCGTCCTCGACCATCCGCAGCAGCCCGGGGCTCAGCGAGTCGACGAGGTCCGTCAAGCCGATCATTGTGCTTTTCACACTATGTGATCCGCTCGGATTGGCCGAATGCGACAGGGGCATCGGCGGGTGGCCGTACCACCATCGGAGTGACCGGTTTCACGAAGGAGAGGAGTCGCCATGGCTCTGGAGGCGGAGTCGCGGCGGGTGGCCGTGGTCGGCGCGGGAATGGTCGGGCTGTCCACCGCATGGTTCCTGCAGGAGCACGGCGCGGACGTCACCGTGTTCGACCGGCGGGATGTCGCGGCCGGAGCGTCCTGGGGCAACGCGGGGTGGCTGACGCCGGGCCTCGCGACCCCGCTGCCCGAACCGGCCGTCCTTTCCTACGGCGTGCGCGCGGTGCTCAGCCCGTCGTCGCCCGTCTACGTGCCGCCGAGCGCGAACCCGCACCTGCTCAGGTTCCTCGCGGGGTTCGCCCGCAACAGCACCGCGGCCCGGTGGCGGCGCGCGATGGAGTCGCTCGTGCCGATCAACGGCCGGGCGCTGCCGAGCTTCGACGCGCTGCTGGCCGGCGGCGTCCAGGCGGAGACCCGCGATGCCGGGTCCTTCCTCGCCGCGTACCGGACGTCCGGAGAGCGGCGCGTCCTGCTGGAGGAGATCGAGCACATCCGCGCGGCCGGTCAGGAACTGGAGTACGACGTCCTCACCGGCGACGAGGCGCGCGAGGTGGAGCCCGCCCTCTCGGAAGAGGTCGGCGCCGCGATCCTGCTGCGCGGCCAGCGCTTCATCAACCCCGGCGTGTTCGTGCACGCCCTGGCCGACTCCGTCCGCGCCCGCGGCGGCAAGATCCGGGCGGGCGCCGCCGTCACCGGTATCCGCGACGAACCGGGCGGCGCCGCCGTCCGCACGACCGGCAGCGACTTCGAGGCGTTCGACACGGTCGTGATCGCAAGCGGCGTGTGGCTCGGCGAACTCGCCAAGCGGTTCGGTGTCCGCTCCCTCGTCCAGGCGGGCCGCGGCTACAGCTTCAGCGTGCCGATGGACCGCGTCCCGGACGGTCCGGTCTACTTCCCCGCCCAGCGCGTGGCGTGCACGCCCCTGGGCGACCGGCTGCGCGTCGCCGGGATGATGGAGTTCCGCCGCCCGGAGGCCGCGCTCGACCCCCGCCGGATCAAGGCGATCGTCGAGGCGGCCCGTCCGCTGCTGCGCGGCGCCGACCTGGACGCGCGCCGGGACGAGTGGGTCGGGTCCCGCCCCTGCACGCGTGACGGCCTCCCCCTGATCGGCGCGACGCGCTCCCCGCATGTCTTCGCCGCCGGCGGTCACGGCATGTGGGGCATCACCCTCGGCCCGGCCACCGGGAACCTGCTCGCCGAAATGATCGCCACCGGCCGCCGCCCGGTCGAACTGGCCCCTTTCGACCCACTCCGCTGACGACCGAGCCGCGGACGATCGCTGCTTTGGATTGTCAGCACGCCCTGAGCGGTCACGTTCGCTCCTCCCGCTCCGTCAATGCGGTGAACGAAGGAGGAAGCGTGACCAATTTCGACATGACCCTGATGTACGCCATGCACAACGCCCTGCGGCGGGAGCTGGAGCACCTGGCCAAGGCCACCGCACGCGAGGACGACGACCCTCGCCGCGTGCTGGCGGCGGCGGCGGGCTGGGAGCTGTTCAAGATCTCCCTGCACGCCCACCACACCGCCGAGGACGAGGCCCTCTGGCCGGTTCTCCGCGAGACCCTCGCCGACCGTCCCGACGACCTGGCCCTGCTGGACGCGATGGAGGCCGAGCACGCGGCCATCGACCCCCTCATCGAGGCCATCGACACGGGCACCGAGCCCATGGGCGAGCTCGTCGACGCCCTGGCCACCAACCTGACCACACATCTCGCCCACGAGGAGAAGGAGGCGCTCCCCCTGATGGACGTCACCCTGACCCTCGAACAGTTCCAGCACTTCGGTCAGGTCCACGCCGTACGTGTCGGCCCCAACGGCCCGCGTGTGTTCCCGTGGCTTCTCGACGGCGCCGACGGCGCGACGGAGGCGGCCCTGCTGGCCGTCCTGCCCGCGCCCGCCCGCGCCGCCTTCGAGGCGGAATGGCAGCCCGCCTACAAGGCCCTGACCCGCTGGCCGACGCACTGACGACCCCTCCGCGGCGGCGTGCCGCGCCCGGCCGCCGCCGCGGAGCGAGCCGCGGCGGCGGCCCGGAGCCGCGCCGGGATCAGAGGTTGATCATGTGGCCGGCCAGGCCGTGCACGGCCTCCTTCATGGCCTCGCCCAGGGTCGGGTGGGCGTGGACGTTCCGGGCGACCTCGTTGACGGTCAGGTCCCACTGCTGCGCCAGGGTCAGCTCGGGCAGCAGCTCGGTGACCTCCGGGCCGATCATGTGCGCGCCGAGGATCTCGCCGTACCGGGCGTCGCTGATCACCTTGACGAAGCCGTCGCCCTCGCCCATGCCGAGCGCCTTGCCGTTGGCGCTGTAGGGGAACTTGGCGGTCTTGACGTCGAAACCCTGCTCCTTCGCCTGCGCCTCCGTCCAGCCGAACGAGGCGACCTGCGGCTGGCAGTAGGTGGCGCGGGGGATCATCACGTACTCGAGCTCCATCGTCTCGGCGTCCGCGATGGTCTCCGCCGCGACGATGCCCATGGCCTCGGCCGCGTGCGCGAGCATCAGCTTGGCGGTCACGTCACCGATGGCGTAGATGTGCGGGACGGACGTGCGGCAGCGGCCGTCCACGTCGATGGCGCCGCGGTCGGTCAGCGCGACGCCGGTCTTCTCAAGCTCGTAGCCGTCCACGTTCGGCTGGAAACCGATCGCCTGGAGCACCTTGTCGGTCTCGATGACCTGCTGGGCGCCGTCCTTGCCGGTGACGGTCACCTTGACCTTGTCGCCGGAGTCGTCGATCGCGTCCACCCGGGTGGAGGTCAGCACGTCCACGCCGAGCTTGCGGTACCGCTTCGCGAGCTCCTTCGAGACGTCGGCGTCCTCGTTCGGGACCATCCGGTCGAGGAACTCGACGATCGTGACCTTCACCCCGTAGTTGTGCAGGACGTAGGCGAACTCGACGCCGATCGCCCCCGCGCCCGCGATCACGATGCTCTCGGGCAGCTCGGAGCTGAGGATCTGCTCCTCGTAGGTGACGACCCGCTCCGACAGCGACGTGCCCGGCAGCAGCTTGGTGTGCGCCCCCGCGGCGATGATGCAGCTGTCGAACGTCACCGTCTCGCCGGAGCCGTCCGCGCGGGCCACCTGCAGCGTGTTCGGGTCGGTGAAGGTGCCCCGCCCGTCATAGGACGTGATCTTGTTCTTCTTCATCAGGAACTGGACGCCCTTGACGAGCTTGTCCGAGACCTGGCGGCTGCGCTGGTAGGCGACGCCGTAGTCGAAGGACACGCTCCCCTCGACGTTGATCCCGAACGTCTTCTGCTCCTGGGTGAAGATGTGCGCCAGCTCCGCGTTGCGCAGCAGCGCCTTCGAGGGGATGCAGCCGACGTTGAGGCACACCCCGCCCCAGTACCTCTCCTCGATGATCGCCGTCTTCAGCCCGAGCTGTGCCGACCGGATCGCGGCGACATATCCACCCGGGCCCGCGCCCAGGACCACGACGTCAAAGTGTTCGCTCATATCCAAGGACGATATTCGCCCTGAGCTGGTGTTCGCATCCCGGCTGCCGAGCGGGGCGCGCGGAGCGCCTCGTAAGAGGCCGGCGTCACGTCCTGTTAGTGTTTCGAGAGATCTCCCGGCGGTCGCGAATCGCGGGAGGCGGGGCGGCGCGCCTGCGGCGCGAGCCCAGACCCGTCCCGGCCGCGGAGCCCGGCGGCGTCCCCAGGAGCAGCGGTGCGGCGGCGATGGAACACCACGCCGCGGCCCGGTCGTTGTCCCCGTTCCGAACCGAGTGGAGGAGAAGGCGAGTGAGGATCCCCAAGCGCGTCAACACCGTCCTGGACTGGATGGAACAGCACTATCTCGCGCTTGCGGTGGTCCTCGCGCTGGTCGTGGTGGCGCTGGTGGCCACGCTCGCGCCGCCGGCCGCCGGCTTCCCGGCCGCCGGGTTCGTGCTCGGCGGGGCGGCGGGCGGCCTGCTCGTACACGTCCGGTTGAGCCGCCGCATCGCCCGCGCCCGCGCCGACGTCGACAACCTGCTCCGCGAGAACGGCGCGCTGCGGCACCGCAACACCGTCCTCGCCAGCGGGGTGATCACGCGGGAGGCGCAGGAGACGCAGGCCCTCGTCTCGATCCCGGAGGACGACCTGCTGGACGAGCCTGACGCCGGCCCCCAGGCCACCGCCACCCTTGACGAGCTGCTGGACGGCGGCGACCCGCAGACCACCGACGAGCTTCCCGGGCAGGACGGCGAACCCCAGACCACCGACGAGCTGCCCGATCAGGGTGGCGACCCGCAGCGCACCACCGTCCTGCCCGCGTTGCCGGACATCCTCGGCGACGACGCCGAGGACACCGCGAGGGCGCGGCGCAGGTCCCGGAAGGCGTGACCCGGGGCACTTCGCGCCGGGTCACGGCGGTGTCCCATCTCACTCGGTGTCCCGTGTCACTCGGTCGCGTCGAGGTGCTGTTCGAGAGCGTCCAAGCGTGAGCTCCATGCGCGTCTGTACGGGGCCAGCCACGCGTCCACCTCGGCGAGCGGCTCCAGGCGCACCTCGTAGACGCGGCGTTGCGCGTCCTGCCGCGATCGCACGAGTCCGGCGTCGCGCAGCACTCGCAGGTGCTTGGACGTTCCCGGCTGCGTGAGCCCCAGCCGCTCGACGAGTTCGCCCACCGGGCGAGGACGTTCGAGGAGCAGGTCCAGGATGTGGCGGCGGGTCGGCTCTGCGAGCACGGCGAACGCGGACGACATGACCTCATCATAACCGGCCGTTCATATGTCCTATGCGGCATATATGGGCGCACTATCGCGGGCCAGTGCGACTTGTGTGGCGGTTCGGGAGAGCAGAGGTGGTGGACATGGCTTATTGCGATCTGCCGATTACCGTCTGTAGCGTCGCCGTTGGCCGAAGACGGCCGCCTCCTGCCAGACCCACGACGAATCGGTGGTGTGGACGTGACGGAACAACAGCAGCAGCAGTTGAGCCTCGGTACCGCGGCGGCGCGCAACCTGGCGACCACGACCAAGTCCGTCCCGCAGATGCAGGGCATCACGTCGCGGTGGCTGCTGAAGCTGCTGCCCTGGGTGCAGGCGGCCGGCGGCGCCTACCGCGTCAACCGGCGGCTCACCTACACGCTCGGGGACGGCCGGGTGACGTTCGTGACGACCGGTGCCGACGTCCGGGTCATCCCGCGCGAGCTCGGCGAGCTCGCCCCGCTGCGCGGCTACGACGACGACCTGACCTTGGACGCCATCGCGGGGCGGTTCACCCAGCAGGAGTACGAGCCAGGTGACGTCGTCGTGGAGCGCGGACGTCCCATCGACCGCGTCGTCCTCGTCGCGCACGGCAAGCTCAGCAAGATCGGCGCGGGCGAGTACGGCGCCGACGCCGTCCTCGGGACGCTGGCCAACGGCGACTTCTTCGGCGAGCAGGCCCTCCTCGGGACGGACGAGGGCGAGGAGCCGGCCGAGTGGGAGCACACCGTCAAGGCCGTGACCGCCTGCACGATCCTCAGCATGAGCGACGCCGACTTCCAGGAGACGCTCGGCCAGTCCGCGTCCCTCCAGGCACACCTGGAGGAGTACCGGGCCAGCCCGTCGCGCGCGCACAACGCACATGGCGAGGCGGCGATCGAGCTGGCGTCCGGGCACGACGGCGAGCCGGTCCTGCCGGGGACCTTCGTCGACTACGAGGGCTCGCCGCGCGAGTACGAGCTGAGCGTCGCCCAGACCGTCCTGCGTGTCCACACCCGCGTCGCCGACCTCTACAACCAGCCGATGGACCAGGTCGAGCAGCAGCTCAGGCTGACCATCGAGGCGCTGCGCGAGCGGCAGGAGAACGAGCTGGTCAACAACCGCGACTTCGGCCTGCTGCACAACGCCGACCTGTCGCAGCGCATCCACACCCGCTCCGGCCCGCCCACCCCCGACGACATGGACGACCTGCTCACCCTCGTATGGAAGGACCCCGCGTTCTTCCTCGCGCACCCGAAGGCGATCGCCGCGTTCGGACGCGAGTGCAGCGCGCGCGGCATCTACCCCGACAGCGTGGACGTCGGCGGCCACAAGGTGCCCGGCTGGCGGGGCGTGCCCATCTTCCCCTGCAACAAGATCCCGGTCAGCCGGACGCGGACCAGCTCGATCCTGCTGATGCGCACCGGCGAGGCGGCGCAGGGCGTCATCGGCCTCCACCAGGTCGGGCTGCCCGACGAGTACCAGCCGGGACTGTCCGTCCGGTACATGGGCATCGACGAGAAGGCCCTCATCAACTACCTGGTCAGCGCCTACTACTCGGCCGCCGTCCTCGTCCCCGACGCGCTCGGCATGCTGGAGTCCGTCGAGATCGCGCAGGGCGGTACCGGCGCGTGACGGAGGAACGGCTGGCCCTCGGCACGCGGGCCGCGCGCAATCTCGCGACGACGACCAAGTCCGTCCCGCAGATGCGGGGTGTCACCCCGCGGTGGCTGCTGACGCAGCTGCCGTGGGTGCGGGCGGACGCCGGCACCTACCGGGTGAACCGCCGCCTCACCTACCGGCTCGGCGACGGGCTGGTGACGTTCCTCAACGACGGCGCGCGGGTCAGGGTCGTCCCGCCGGAGCTGGCCGAGCTGCCGCCGCTGCGCGGCCTGCCCGACCCCGCGATCCTGGACGGCCTCGCCGCGCGGTTCGAGCAGCGCGAGTACGGACCCGGCGAGGCGATCGCGGAGGCGGGCCGGCCGGCCGACGCGGTCCACCTCATCGCGCACGGCAAGGTCGAGGAGAGCGCGCCGGGCGAGTACGGAGCCGGCAGCCGGATCGGGATCCTCGCAGACGGGCGGTTCTTCGGCGAGGGGGCGCTCCTCGACGCGTCCGGCGCGTGGCCGCACACGTTCCGCGCTCTCACTCCGGCGACCGTCCTGTCCCTGCCGCGGGAGGCGATCGAGGAGCTGACCGACCGGTCCGAGGCGCTGCGCGCGCACCTGGAGGAGTACCGGGACGCGCCCGTCCCGGCGCAGACGAGGCACGGCGAGGCGGCGATCGAGCTGGCGTCCGGGCACGACGGCGAACCCGAGCTGCCCGGCACGTTCGCCGACTACGAGGCGTCGCCGCGCGAGTACGAGCTCGCCGTCACCCAGACGCTCCTGCGGGTTCACACCCGTGTCGCCGACCTCTACAACCAGCCGATGGACCAGGTCGAGCAGCAGCTGAGGATCACGATCGAGGAGATCCGGGAGCGGCAGGAGAACGAGCTGGTCAACAACCGCGACTTCGGCCTGCTGCACAACGCCGACCTGCGGCAGCGGATCCAGACCCGCGGGGGCCCGCCGACCCCGTACGACATGGACGAGCTGCTCGCGCGGCGCCGCAAGACCCGGTTCTTCCTCGCCCATCCGAAGGCGATCGCCGCGATCGGCCGCGAATGCACCCGCCTCGGCGTGTACCCGTCCCCCGTGGAGGTGGACGGACGCCGGGTGCAGGCATGGCGCGGCGTCCCCATCTACCCGTGCGACAAGATCCCGGTCACCCCGCGCGGGACCAGCTCGATCCTCGCGCTGCGCACCGGCGAGGACGACGGGGGCGTCATCGGCCTCCATCGCACGGGCCTGCCGGACGAGGTCCGGCCGGGCCTGTCGGTCCGGTTCACCGGCATCGACGACCGGGGGCTCCTGACCTATCTGGTCAGCGCCTACCACTCGGCCGCCGTGCTGGTGCCCGACGCCCTCGGCGTCCTGGAGAACGTCGAGATCGCCCGCTGACGAGAGGGGACGTGCCGTGCCAGCCTGGAGAGACGACCCGGCCGTGGTCCGCTGCGACCACCGTCCGGGGCCGGAGCACCGACCCCGCCCGGCGGCCGAGGTGCTCACCTGGAGCCGCCGCCTGCTCGACCCCGCGCTGCGGCGCGCGGTCGAGGCCATGCCGGACGCGATGCGCGGCGTCGCCTCGTTCCATTTCGGCTGGTGCGACGAGCGGGGGAGCCGGGCCGGCCGGCCCTACGTCCCCCCAAAGGGGACCGCGGCGGGCGGCAAGGCGATCCGTCCCGCGCTCACGCTGCTCGCCGCGGAGGCGGCCGGGGGGACGGCCGCGGCCGCCCTCCCGGCCGCCGTGGCGGTCGAGCTGGCGCACAACTTCTCGCTCCTGCACGACGACGTGATGGACGGCGACCTCACCCGACGGCACCGTCCGACCGCCTGGACCGTCTTCGGGACGAACGCCGCGGTCCTGGCCGGCGACGCCCTCCTCGCCGCCGCCTACGAGGTGCTCGCCGAGGAGCCGTCCCCGGCCGTCGCCCGAAGCGTCCGCATCCTCGCCCGCGCCGTCCTCGACCTGGTCGAGGGCCAGCACGCCGACCTGGCCTTCGAGGAGCGCGCCGACGTCACGCTCGACGAGTGCCTGGCCATGGCGAGCCGCAAGACCGGCGCGCTCATCGGCGCCGCATGCGCGCTCGGCGCCCTCCACGGAGGCGCCACCGCCGCCCGGACCGACCGCTTCCGCGTCTTCGGTGAGCGCCTCGGCCTCGCCTTCCAGCTCGTGGACGACCTGCTCGGCATCTGGGGCGATCCGGCCGTCACCGGCAAACCCGTCCACTCCGACCTTTGCAGCCGCAAGAAGTCGCTGCCCGTCGTCGCGGCCCTCACCTCCGGCACTCCCGCCGGCGCCGAACTGGCCGGGCTCTACCACCGCGGCGAACCCCTCACCGCCGAGGAGGCGGCACACGCCGCCGCCCTCATCGACGCCTCCGGCGGACGCGACTGGGCCACCGCCCACGCCGGGGAACTCCTCGCCGACGCCCTCACCGACCTCGACGCCGCCGGCGCGGACACAGCCCCCGCCGCCGAACTACAGGCCTTGGCTCACCTCATCACCCATCGCGATCACTGACCCGGCCCCTACACTGCAGGGCGTGCCGCCCCTCGAACCCGCCGACCCGCGACGGCTCGGCGCCTACCGGCTCACCGCCCGGCTGGGCGAGGGCGGTCAGGGCGTCGTCTACCTCGGGCAGGGGGACGACGGCGCCGACGTGGCGGTGAAGGTGTTCCACGGGCAACTGGCCGGCGACGCCGGCGCCGCCGACACGTTCACCCGTGAGCTGGAGGCGGCCAAGCAGGTCGCGCGGTTCTGCATCGCGCAGGTGCTCGACTTCGGGACGGAGGGGGAGCGCCGCTACATCGTCAGCGAGTACGTCGACGGGCCGCCGCTGAGCCGGGTCGTCGCCGAGGACGGTCCCCGCTCGGGCAGCGCGCTGGACCGGCTGGCGATCGGGACCGCCACCGCCCTCGTCGCCCTGCACGACGCCGGCGTGGTGCACCGCGACCTCAAGCCGCACAACGTGCTGATCGGCGCGGACGGCCCGCGCGTCATCGACTTCGGCATCTCCCGCGCGCTGTCCGGGGCGCAGACCATGGTCAGCCGCGCGGTCGGCACCCCCGCCTACATGGCGCCCGAGCAGCTCCGGCCGGGTGAGCTCGGTCCCGCCGTGGACGTCTTCGCGTGGGCGTCCACGATGGTCTTCGCGGCGACCGGGCGCGCGCCGTTCGGGAACGAGTCGATCCCGATCGTCTTCAACCGCATCGCGAACGAGGAACCGCCGCTCGACGCCGTGGAGGAGCCGTTGCGCGGGCTCCTCACGGAATGCTTCGCCAAGGACCCGGCGAGCCGTCCGTCCGCGCAGGAGGTCCTCGACCGTCTCGTCCGCCGGACCGGCCGCGCCCCGGCCTCACCCGCCGCCCTCGCCTCACCCGCCCCGCCCTCATCCACTGGGGCCGCTCCGCCGGCGCCGCCGGTCTCCCTGCCTGCCTCCCCGTCCGCGTCCCCGCCCGTGTCGCTGCCGGTACCGCCACCGGCGCCGCCTCCCGTGCTCCCGCGGGACGCCCCGCCGGCGCCCGCACCCGTGCCCAGGCCCGAAGGGGTGGCGGACGGCGAGGTGACCGTGCCGTCGCAGGGGCGCGGTGTACGAAGGGCGGGCGTCCTGGCCGGTGCGGGCGCGGCGGTGGCCGCCGTCGTCGCCGCCGTGTTCGCGGTCGCCTGGTTCACCGGCGGCGGCTCCGCGGGCGGTGACGACATCGGCGCGGCGTCGCGGCGCTCGGCCGGTGCGGCGGCCACGCCGTCGGCCGACGCCACCCGGGCGGGAAGCGGACGCGCGACCTCGGCGGCGGGACCGGGCGCGACACCGTCCGCCACCTCCAAGCTTCCGTCCACGCCGAAGCCGAGCCCCTCTGCGTCGCCGACCCGGCGCCCGAAACCCGTCCGGGTGGAGTTGGGGCCCGGACACTTCACCGCGTACTGCCAGAAGCTCGGCTGGGAGTGGGTCGAGTACCGGGAGACGCCGACCGCGGGCGCGTACTGCGTCAAGCGCAAGGGCGACACGATGAAGCTGACGCAGGCCCAGCTCGACGCGGGATGCCGGTGGCGGTACAGCGACCCCAGGGCCCGTCACTACTTCAAGGGAAAGTCGAACTACTGCTATGCGATGAAGCCCGCTTCCTGATCGAGCATTTGTTCGACTAGGGTGGTGTGCCGTGCAGGCGAACCGGGCGGGTGTCACCCGTGAACATGTGCCGGTCCTGTGTCCGGCGGGGCACCGGCTCGAACCGGGGCGGGTCATCGTCGGCTGGTCGCCGTGCGTGTGCCCGCCCTGCGAGGGGCGCGGCCGCGGGTTGCGGGGCCACCGCACCTATCTGTGCCTCGACTGCAAGGACGAGCACGTCACGACGAAGTGCTACCTGCCGCACCACGTCCCGTCCGAGAACGCCGTCTACCGCTGGCCCTGAGCCCGGGCGACGGTACGGCCCGGGCTCAGGGCCGGCGGTCAGCGGTCAGCCCTTGATCTGGGTCCAGGCCTGCGCCCAGCGGGAGTATTCGACGCACTTGCTCCCGCGGTCGTCGCCGCAGTCCTTCACTGGGGTCTTCCAGAACGCGAGGCGCCGGTAGAACTCGGGGTCGCCGACGTGGTAGGTCGAGCAGAAGCCCTTGGCGGTGTAGTTGCACGCCTTCGGGTTGGCGGGCGCCTCACCGAACCACTGCGCGACCTCGGCCTGCACCTTCGGCATCGTGATCCAGTTCATCCACTTGTACATGCAGGTCGGATGCTGGGCCTTCGAGGAGATCATCCAGGTGTCGGACCAGCCGGTGGCGCCCTCGTTCGGGATCGTCGTCGCGACCGGCGCCTTGTCCGTCATGGCCAGGTTCGCGGTCACCTGCCAGGCGGTGCCCGCGTAGTTGTAGCCGCTCTTGAACGACTGCAGTTCGTCCAGGTAGTTCGCCCAGTACTGGTTGACGTTCGGGCGCTGCTGCTTCAGCAGGTCGACCGCCGCGGTGAACTGCTTCTCGTCCAGCGCGTACACATCGGTGATCTTCAAGTCGGGGCGGTGCGTCTTCAGGTACAGCGCCGCGTCCGCGATGTAGATGGGGGAGTCGTAGGCGACGACGTGCCCGGCCGCGGGGGAGTCCTTGTCCCACACCACGCTCCAGGACGTCGGGCGTTGCGGGATCTTGTCCGTCCGGTACATCAGCATGTTGGCGCCGTAGCCGTGCGGGGCGCCGTACATCTGGCCGTCGACGGAGTTGTACGGCTGTTTCTTCAGGTACTTGGCGATGTCGTCGTAGTTCGTGAGCAGCCCGGTGTTGATGGGCGAGACCGTCCCGCCGTAGATGAGCCGGAGGCTGGCGTCGCCGGACGCCGACACGCCGTCGTACCGCCCGGTCTGCATGAGCGAGACCATCGAGTCGGAGGTGTCGGCCACCTTCGTGTACACCTTGCAGCCGGTCGCCTTCGTGAACGGCGTGACCCAGTCGACCTTCGGGTCGTTCGACCCGTTCTCGGCGTAACCCGCCCAGGCGACCAGGTCGAGCCGGCCCTCGGGAGTGCCGAGCTCCTGCATCATCGGGACGTCGGGCACCGCCGCCGTCTCGCCGGAGCCGTCGCTGCATCCGCCGGCGAACACCGCCGCGATCAGCGCGCCCGCGGCGAGCAGGATCCGGCCGCGGCGGGCCGGCGGCCGGACGGATGTTGTCGCGAGCGGAGTACGAACCATCACGGTGAGGCATCGTAGGGGTATTTAGGGCAGTCTGTACGCACAAAACGTGATGAGCTGGAAACTGTCGACACACAACGCCGTACAGTCTTAGGCTCTCCTGCGTTCCGCCCGCGCGACCCGTTCCGCGCAGTCGTTTCGCCCGACCGTCCCGAGTGGAAAGTTCAGCCGCAGTGCCAAATCGAGGCCGCACCACGGACTCAGCCGCAGGTCACCGGCGGGCCCCCAAGGCCGCGCGATTCCGATCCATCCGTTTCAAGGTCGTCCTGATGGTCACCGTCTCGGTGGTCTCGCTCGGCGTGCTGTGGGCCTTCGCCGCGAGCATCGCGCTCGGCGAGGGGCTCAACCTCCGGCATGTCAAGACCGTCCAGGAGCACTACGGCTACCCGTCCGGCGCGCTCGGCAGCGCGCTGCAGGCCGAGCGGCGACTGTCGATGGTCTACCTCGGCAGCCGCACGGAGGGCGACCGCGCCTCCATGGAGTCCGGCCGCCTGGTCACCGACCGGCAGACCGACCTGTTCCGCCGGCTCGCGGCGGACGAGGGCGCCCGCGGCGTCGCGCCGGAGAACACCCGGCGGCTCGCTGACAAGATCGTCAAGGAGCTGGACGGGCTGGACGACCGGCGCCGTTCCATCGACACCGGCAG
This sequence comes from Spirillospora sp. CA-128828, assembly GCF_050945415.1. Taxonomy (NCBI): domain Bacteria; kingdom Bacillati; phylum Actinomycetota; class Actinomycetes; order Streptosporangiales; family Thermomonosporaceae; genus Spirillospora; species Spirillospora sp. CA-128828. The sequence goes on along the minus strand of NZ_CP191986.1, from coordinate 7,634,544 downwards.
GACGGACCGGGCGCGCGCGTTCGACGACTACACCTCACTGCTCGGCGACGTCGGCTCGCTGCAGGGCTCCCTCTCCACGCTGGACAACTCCGAGGTCGCCAAGGACGCCCGCAACGAGGCGTCGCTGACGCGCGCCCGCGAGGTCCTCGCGCAGGAGGACGCGCTGCTCGCCGGCGCGCTCGCCGCCGGCGGGATGACGGCCACGGAGCACGCCCAGTTCGTCAAGCTCGTCGGCACCCAGCGCAGCCTCTACCAGTACTCGGCGACCGAGCTGCGCCCCTCCGACCAGGACTACTACCAGCGCGTCGTCGGGATGCCCGAATACAGCCGGTTCCGCGTCCTGGAGGACCGTTTCGTCGCGTCCTCCCGGCTGGTCCGGTCCTCCGCCGCCGACGGCGGCGTCCTGTGGAAGACCACCGCGGACTCCAACCTCACCCGGCTCCGCGGCCTCGAACTGGCGGTGTCCGCGGGCGCCGAGAAGCGCGCCGAGCCGATCTCCGAGGGCATCATCACCCGCGTCGTCCTCTCCGGGGCGCTCGGGCTGGTCGCCGTCGTCGCCACCCTCGTCCTCGCGATCTGGGTCGCCCGGTCCATCATCCGCGAGCTCCGCCGGCTGCGCCGCGAGGCGATCGACCTGGCCGACGTCCGGCTGCCCGGGGTGATCCGCCGGCTGCGGCACGGCGAGGAGGTGGACGTCGCCGCCGAGGCGCCGCCGCTCGCCTTCGGTACCCGCGAGATCGACCAGGTCGGGGACGCGTTCAACGCCGCCCGGCGCACCGCGATCCAGAGCGCGGTCGAGGAGGCCACGCTCCGCCGCAACGTCAGCGACGTGTTCGTCAACCTCGCCCGCCGCAGCCAGACGCTGCTGCACCGCCAGCTCAAGCTGCTGGACTCGATGGAGCGCCGCATCGAGACCCCCGACGACCTGGAGGACCTGTTCCGGGTCGACCACCTCGCCACCCGCATGCGCCGGCACGCGGAGGGCCTGATCATCCTGTCCGGGCAGGCGCCCGGCCGCGGCTGGCGCAGCCCGGTCACGATCGTGGACGTCGCCCGCGCCGCGGCGTCCGAGGTCGAGGACTACACCCGGGTCAACGTCGCCCCGATGACCCGGGCCGCGATCGTCGGGCCCGCCGTCGCGGACGTCATCCACCTGCTCGCCGAGCTGATCGAGAATGCCACCGCGTTCTCGCCGCCGCACACGACCGTCCAGGTGCAGGGCCAGGCGGTCTCGCACGGCTTCACGCTGGAGGTCGAGGACCGCGGCCTCAGCATGGACGAGCAGAGCCTCGCCGCCGCCAACGAGCGGCTCGCCACCGCCGCCGAGTTCGACCTGTCCGACAGTGCCCAGCTCGGCCTGTTCGTCGTCGGGCGGCTCGCGCGCCGGCACGGCATCAAGGTCACGCTGCGGACGTCCCCGTACGGCGGCATGACCGCGATCGTGCTGCTGCCCGAGGAACTCGTCGTCCCGGACGAGGGGGACATGCCCCACGTGCCGCCGGCCCTCACCACCCGCCGCGCGGAGGACGCGCTCGTCCCCGTCGGCACGATCCTCGGCGACGTCCGCCACAACGCCCCGCAGCCCGGCCTTGAGCAGGGCTACGACCAGGGCGGTTCCGTGCTGCGGCTGCCGTCCGGACGGCACGCGGCGGCGGCCCCGCCGGAGGACCCGCTCGTCCAGCCCCCGCCGCCCGGCGGCTCGTTCGGGTCACCCGCCGCGCGTCCGCCCACGCCTCCGCCCACGCCCATGGCTCCGCCCACGCCCGTGCCGCCGCCCACGCCCGTGCCGCCGCCCACGCCCGTGCCGCCGCCCACGCCCGTGCCGCCGCCCGCGGCCTCGTCCACATCGCCGCCGGAGGATCCGGACGCGCTGACCGGGCCGATCCCGGTGTTCGAGGAGCCGATGCAGGGACCGGTGCCGGCGCCGCGGCCGGCCCCCTCGCCCTGGGGCGACGCACCGGCCGTGCCCGAGGCCCAGCCGGCGTGGCCCTCCACCGCCCCGCCCGCCTCGCCAGGCGTCCCGCGCTCGCCCCGCGAGGTCCGCCGCCGCCCGCCCAGCGGCTCCGGCGGGGCAGAGCGTCCCCCGTTGCCGAAGCGCGCGCGGCAGGAGAACATGGCCTCGCAACTGCGCGAGGACCAGTCCGCGACGCCCGCGCCCGCTCCCGCGGCGCGCGCCGGCCGGTCGCCCGAGGAGCTGCGGTCGATGATGTCGTCCATTCAGCAGGGCACCCGGCGCGGCCGCGCCGAGTCCCTCGACAACGAGGAATCGTGACGGACCATGACCGGTCCTGGCAGCGAATGGCTCGATGACGAGGCCGGGCCGATCGTCCGGTCGTACGCGCTCACCCGCGGCCGGGCCAGGCCCGCGACCAGCGAGGCCTTCGACATGATCACGATCGTCTCGACCACGGCGCGGCCCCGGTCGGGTTCGCCCGGCATCGGCCCCGAGCACCTGGACATCCTGGAGATGTGCCTCCAGCCGCAGCCGGTCGCCGAGATCGCGGCCCGGATGCGGCTGCCCCTGGTCGTCGTGCGGGTGCTCCTCGGCGACCTCCTGCACCACCGGCTCATCACCGCCGCCCGCCCCCAACAGGAGAGCGCGCTCTCCAAGGAACGTCTGCTGAGGGAAGTGCTCCATGGTCTCCAAGCCCTCTGAGAACCCGGAACCCGGAGGGGTCGCCGGGGGGCGTGGGGGGTCGTCCCCCCACTCGGGACAGGTTCCCGCGGCCCCGGTCGCGGTGAAGATCCTCATCGCCGGGGGGTTCGGGGTCGGCAAGACGACCCTCGTCGGCGCCGTCAGCGAGATCCGCCCGCTGCAGACCGAGGAACTGCTCACCGACCGGGGCGTCGGCGTCGACGACACCGAGGGCGTCGAGCAGAAGACCACCACCACGGTCGCGATGGACTTCGGCCGCATCACGATCCGCGACGGCCTGATCCTCTACCTGTTCGGTACACCCGGCCAGGACCGGTTCTGGTTCATGTGGGACGAGCTGTCCTACGGCGCGCTCGGCGCCGTGGTGCTCGCGGACACGCGGCGGCTCGCGGACTGCTTCCCCGCCGTCGACTACTTCGAGAACCGCGGGCTGCCGTTCCTCATCGCGGTCAACTGCTTCGAAGACGGCTACGACTACACGCCCGACGAGATCCGGGAGGCGCTCGACCTCGCCGACTCGACCCCGGTCGTCCTCTGCGACGTCCGGGAGCGCTCGTCCGGCAAGGAGGTGCTGACCACCCTGGTGAGGCACCTCCTCGCCGTCCACGAGGCCGAGACGCAGGCAGGCGCCCCGGCGCTGTAGGCTGCCGGGCGAGATGAACCGGACACGCGCACGGCTTTCGGACGGCCGCGAGATCATTTACTACGACGAGGCGCCGGGCCGGGTGCCCGTCCCGGACCCGCGCGGGCTGCCGCCCGTCGAGCCGGTGTGCGAGACGCGCCGCGACCCGCTGACCGGCGACCACGTCACGATCACCGCGCACCGCAACACGCGCACGTTCCTGCCGCCCGCCGACCAGTGCCCGCTGTGCCCCGGCGGCCCCGCCTCGGAGATCCCGGACGCCTCCTACGACGTCGCGGTGTTCGAGAACCGCTTCCCGTCGTTCGACGTCCGCACGCCGCCGGTGCCGCCCGCGATCGACGGCGTGGAACGTGCCCGCGGCGCGGGACGCTGCGAGGTCGTATGCTTCACCGACGACCACTCGGCCTCGATGTCGCGGCTGCCGGTCTCCCGGGTCCGGACGGTCATCGACGCGTGGGCCGACCGCACCGCCGACCTGTCCGCCGTCCCCGGCGTGTCACAGGTCTTCGTGTTCGAGAACCGGGGCGTCGAGATCGGCGTGACCCTGCACCACCCGCACGGCCAGATCTACGCCTACCCGTTCGTCACCCCGCGCACCGAGCGCATGCTCGCGATGGCCGCCGCCCGCCCCGGGCTGTTCGGCGACGTCCTGAAGGCGGAGGCCGCGGGCAGCAGGGTGGTGCTCTCGGGCGAGCACTGGACGGCCTACGTCCCGGCCGCCGCCCGGTGGCCGGTCGAGGTGCACCTGATGCCGCACCGGCACGTTCCCGACCTCGCGGCCCTCGACCCAGGCGAACGCGACGAACTGGCCGTCCTCTACCGGGACCTCCTGCGCCGCTGCGACGCCCTCTACGGCACGCCGCTCCCGTACGTCGCGGGCTGGCACCAGGCACCGGTCGGCGAGGGCCGCGACCTGCTCCGCCTGCACCTGGAGCTGTTCTCCGTCCGGCGCGCCCCCGACAAGATCAAGTTCCTGGCCGGCTCGGAGTCGGGCATGGCCGCCTGGATCAACGACGTCCCGCCGGAGGACATCGCCGCGCGGCTCCGCGCCGTCACCGCCGGCTGAGCGGGGATCCGTCACGGGGGGACCGCGTTTTCGCGACTCCGTGGAACGATCTCAGCCGGGTGGCCTACTCTCCCTCGCATGCCGGAAAGCGGGCTGGCGGAACTGCTGGCGCAAGGGTCCTTCGACGGCGTCGCCGCCACCGCGGAGGGGCCGCCGCTGGCCTTCGCCTCCCAGGCGGGCCAGGGCGCGAACACCGGACGGGCATGGGACCCGGCCGCCGGGTCGCCGCTCGGCCCCCCGCTCCCCGACTTCCCCGCCGACCGGGCGGCGTGGGTGTTCGGCGCCCCCGCCGGCTCGCCGACCGTCGCCTGGACGTTCCGCGACCGCCTCCACGTCCACGACCTGCACACGGGCCACGAGCTGGCGCTGGACGGGCAGCCCGACCTCCTCGCCTTCGCCGTCCACCACGGGCGCGCCGCCGTCGTCGCGGTCTTCGGCCCCGCGAACGACGCCCAGGTCGTCGTCCGGGACGCCCTCACCGGTGACGGCCTGGCCGACTTCACCGTCTGGCTCGGCCACCGGACCGCCATCGACCGCTCGGTCCTCCATGCGACGCCCGCGTCCGGCCCCCTCATCGGCCTGCCAGGCGACTCCGCGGTCGGCCTCCTGGACGTGGAGCGCGGAGAGGAGATCGCCGCCCTGCCGTCCACCTGCGCGCTTCTGGCCCCGTCCCCGGACGGCCTGGTCCTCGTCGAGCCGACGTCCACGGCCCTGACCGTCCGCGGCCTGGACGGCGACCGGCTGGCGACACTGCCGACACCCGCCCCCTGCGACCACGTGACCGCCGCCCTGGTGGACGGCCGCCTCCTGGTCGCCGCCGTCCGTCGAGACGACCCCCGCACACTCCTGGCCTGGAACCCTGAGACGCCCGAGCCGTCCCACCACATCGAGCTTCCGGCCCCCGCCAACGACCTGGCCCTGACCCCGGCCGGCACCCTCCTGGCCGCCACCGAATCCGGCCTCTACAAAACCCGGCCATGCCTCTAGGCACCGCCCCGCGTCCAGGCAGCCGGAAGGGCCGGCCGCTCCTCGACCGCCGCCATGTCGACGGTCTCCGCCGGTGGGCAGGGCGGCTGGAGCGGCGCTAGGAGGTGACGGAGAGGTCGGGTGACGAGGCGAGGGTCTGGAGGACCACGCAGTAGCGCTCGGTCAGGCGGAGGAGCGTGGCCATGTCCTCGTCGGTGGCGTCGGTGTCCAGGTCGAAGCTCAGCCGGATCGCGCGGAAACCCACGGGGGTCTGCTTGTCCACGGCCAGGGTGCCGCGGAAGTCCAGGTCGCCCTCCGCCCGGACGGTGCCGCCGCGGACGTCGATCTCCAACGCGGTCGCGACCGAGCGCAAGGTGACTCCGGCGCAGGCGACCAGCGCCTGCAGCAGCATGTCGCCGGAGCACAGGTCGGTGCCGTCGCCGCCGGCCGCCGGGTGCAGCCCGGCCACCGCCAGCGCGCGGCCCGTCTCCACCGAGCATGCGATGCCCTCGTCCAGCCCACCCGACGCGCGCAAGGTCACGAGGGCCGAGCCGGGGTCGTCCCGGTACCGGGCCTTGAGCGGCCCCTGCAGGGTTCTCAGCTCCTGGCTCTTCATCACGCCCCCGTTCGATGTCCGGCACTCTCGATGATGCCCCGTATGCCCGGATCGGCAACGCCCTCAGGGGCGGCCCATTACGTGGGAGGCAATGAACCCGGCCGCCCCATGGACCGGAACGCGTCCTGGTCCATGGGGCGGCCGGGTCGAGCGGCGGCTGGTGTCAGCGCTTCGCGAACTTGTACTGGATGGCCGCCTCCTTGGCGCTGATGGCGCGGTCCAGGAACATAAGGCCGTCCATGCGGCAGTTGCAGGGGTTCCTTTCGACGGTGTTCTGCGGGAAACTGCCGCCGATCTTGATGCCGCGGGGGTCCGTGGCGGACGTGAGGTCGGGTTCGGGGGCGCCTTCGAGCTTCCACGGGTCGCCGGCCACGGTGTAGAAGCCGGGGAGCGGCTCGCCGTCCTTGTAGAGCGCCATCTGCCCGGTGTCGTAGTCGAACGTCGCGGCGAGATGCACCCAGGTGTTCTGGGGGAGGATGCTCTGCCAGTCCTCGTTCGCCGCGAACGTCTGGGAACTCGATCCGTCCACGCGGCGGCCCAGCGCGACGACGTGGAGCGTGCCGCCGACGTCGATGATCTCCAGCAGGGCACGGACGGCGTGCCCGTCGGAGTCACCGGTGAGCAGCCCGGAGAGCCCGATCGCGTTGTACATGTCGGTCGGGTTGGACGTGACGGTGTTGGGGCTCGGGTTCGTCCCGGTCATCTTGAACCAGCCCATGAGGGTGGCGCCCTTGGCGGCGTTGAACGCGCGCAGGGACGGGACGCCGGTCGCGGAGTAGGTCCCCGCCTTCCAGTCGTCGTTCCCCGCCGCGGTCGGGTTCACCTGCTGGAGCTGGATGGCGTGCCGCCGCGCGCCGTCGCGGACCCGCATCGCGGCGCCGCCGTTGATCAGGTCGATCGTGGTCCCGGACCGTCCGCGGTCGGCCTCCCGGGCCGGGTCGCCGGGCACGGGATGCTCGAAGTCGTAGTAGGAGATCAGGTTCTTCTTGAGGGGCGGGAAGACGCCGCCGGTCGAGGCCTGGGCCGGGGCGGCGACGGAGAGGGAGGCTCCCAGCAGCACGGTCACGAGTGCGGCGGGGCCGCGGCGAATGAGCATTTTATCTGTCGACTCCTTGGAGCCCTCCGGGCGGGCGACGGGGGGCCGAAGCCCGCCCGGAGGAGGCCGTTACTTCGCCGGGGTTCCGCGGACCGTGAGGTCGCGGAGCCGGCCGATGTTGTCGAACGAGCCGAAGCCCACCCGGCCGGAGCCGAGCGTCTTGTCGATGGTCGTGAAGACCGGGCGGGACGCCCCGTCCACGTACACGGCCGTCTCGCCGGTGTCCGCGCAGCGCGTCACGCTGACCCGGTGCCAGGCCTCGTCCTTGATGGACGGCGGGGCGCCGTGCGACCGGTTCGCGTTCCACTGCTGGTCGATCCGCAGCCGGTCCGCGCCGTTCACCAGGAAGATCCCGTTGTGCGGGTAGATGGTGTTGTCGCTGGACAGATGGGCGTAGTAGAAGTGTGTGTCGTCCTGGTAGCCGAAGACGACGATCACGTCCCGGTTGCTGACCGACACCGGCGTATCGAGCCGTACCTGGGCGTCGATCCGCGTCGAGGTGAGCGCCGGTCCCTTGTTGAGCACCGCGTACTCGAACGGGCGGCGCGGCCCGGGGCGCTGCTCACCGGCCTCGGCGAGGATGACCTGGTCACCCGGGAACTGCCACTTGGACGGGGTGACCGGCGACCAGTTCTTGCCGTCCATCACGTGGCCGATCCTGACCGGGCCCGCCTTGCAGGACGCGAACCGCTTCGTCCCGACGACCTTCCAGATCTTGCCGTTGGCCTTGGCGAGCAGGTACGGCTCGCCCTGCGCGTCCGACCCGTACCGCAGGTCGACGCGCTTGTCGCCGGCCAGCTCCTGCATCGTGACGGGCTTGCCGGACGTGTCGTACGCCGTCATCGAGTAGATCTGCGCGCGGTTCGTGCCCGTCGCGTCGTGCTTCATCTCCGACTCTTCGGTGTACATGAGCCGGCCGTCCACGATGTCGGTGAACAGGTACTTGCCGCGCAGCGCGGGCAGCTTGGCGCCCCGGTAGACGTAGCCGCCGGAGATGGCGTGGCCGGTGTCGCTGCTGCAGTTCCAGTCGGCGGGCGGGTCGTGGTCGTAGGCCGCGAGCGGGTACTCGTACTTGTTCTTGGCGTCGTCCGCGGGCAGCGGGTACAGGTGGCAGCGGTCGTCCTTGCGGAACGTGAACGCGCCCTCCCGCTCGCTCCACCCGATGTTCGCGCCGGCGTAGAGCTCGTGGATCGACTCGATCTCGTGCTCGCCGATGTGCGCAAGGAACATCCGGTGCGTCCCGCCGGTGTCCCAGCTGAACCGGTGCGGGTCGCGCATGCCGTAGGCGTAGATCTCGCCGACCTTGCCGGCCTGCCCGGCGTACGGGTTGTCGGCGGGGATGCCGTACTTGCCGTTGGCGCTGTTGTTCCCGGCCGGGTCGATCCGCAGGACCTTGCCCTGCGGGACGCCGAGGTTCTGCGGGTCGCCGCCGTTGTCGCCGACGTTGCCGTTGCCGCCGTCGCCGACCGACAGGTAGAGCTTGCCGTAGTCGGCGTCGCCGGGACGGGCGTTGGGGTTGAAGTCGATCTGCTGCAGGTTGTGGATCCGCCCGGCGAACCCGATGCGCAGGAGTTCCCGGTGCGTGCCGGAGAAGGTGTTCGACTTCGGGTCGGACGCCGTCCACTCGTCGATGACGCCGTGGTAGCCGGTCTTCGGCTGCGGCGTGAGGTCGGGGGTCTTCGTCGTCAGCGCGTTCCCCGCCTCGACGTGCGTGGTGTAGAACTTGCCGTTCTTCGCGAAGTCGGGGTGGAACGCGACGAAACCGAAGCCTTGTCCGAGCCCGGCCTGGGAGAAGAAGTCGGGCGCGAAGGTGGCGCCGACGTCGAGGTAGACGCGCTGCTTGCGGGTCTTCTTGTCGAGCAGGTACAGCTTGCCGTTCAGGTCGGGCACGTACAGGCGGCCCGAGTGGTCGGGGACCTCACCGACGTAGTTGATGCGGTTCCACCGCAGCAGCCGCGGGTCGGTCGGGGTGCCGGTCGGCGTCGACTTCGGAAGCTGCGCGACCTCCTGCAGCACGAGGCCGAGGCCGGAGGGGGCGGGGTCGTCGGGGATCGGATCGAGGATCGGCGCGTCGTCCCGCGCCTGCGCCGCCGGCGGTACGGCGAGCAGCGGCAGCAGCAGCGCCGCGATCGTGAGGAGACACCATTTGAGGTTTCTTCGCATTCCGGCCGTCCAAGGGTGGGGGTAGTGGTGGCTGGAAAGCGCTTTCTGGAAGCGCTTTCCCGAAACTACGACCGCCTTCGCCCCACGTCAAGAACGAGTTTGGTCCCGCCACATGTGGACATCGCGTCACGTCCGCATCCGGAGCCCCCACACGTGGACGAGCGTCCCGGCCACCGAGACGACCAGTCCGATGAGCGCGGCGGCCGTGTGCCCGGCCAAGGTCAGCGCCACGGCCACGGCGGCGCCGGGCGCCCAGATCCACGTCGCCACGGGCCGCCCCGGGCGGCCGCGCCGCCGTCGCGCCGCCTCCGCGGCCATCGGCGGCACGAGCGCCGGCAGCGCCGCCGCCAGGACGGTCAGCCACTCGAGCAGCATGCGGTCGATCCGCAAGGCGGCGAGCACCGCGCCCGGCACCGAGATCGCCAGAACGGCGGCGGCCTGCCGCCGGTCGATCCGCGGCCGCCGGAACCGCGCACCACCGCCTGCAGCGACGCGACCCGGAATCCCCGTACCGGCCTCACCCGCCACACCGGACGTGCTCACTCCGGGCAGGAAACGGCGGACCGCGAGGGTGCCGGAATGGACGGCGGCCAAGGTCGGAGCGATGACCGAGGCGGCGACGAACAGGTTCGCGGCCGGCAGGCCGTCCGGGCCCGCCAGCACCGCGACGACGTCGGTGGATCCGCTGGTCGCCGCGACCCCGGCGCCGACGATGGAGGCGCCGAGCGCCGGGCCGACGAGGAGCGCGACGCAGGCCGCGAGGTCGCCGCGTCCGCGCAGGCCGACCGTGAAGTCGGGGGCCCGCACCGAGAACACCGACACGTACCCGACGTAGCCGGCGAGGTCGGCGACCAGGACGCCGGGCGGGCCGTCCCTGGAGAACGTCACCGGCGACGTGGCCGGCGCGAGCCGCACCGCGACGATGCCGATCAGCGCGATCGCAGTGAGAGTGGTGACGACTGCGACCGCGTTCCACCGTCCGCCGCCCGCGATCAGCACCGCGACCAGCGGAACGGTCAGCACCGCGACGCCGGCCGCGTCCGGGACGCCGCCGAGCGCCGCGGCGGCCGCCCCGCCGAGGCCGACGTTGAACCCGAACCAGCCGACCATCGCGACCGCGAGCAGCGCGGTGAACGCGCGCTCGGCGACCGGCGGCAGGTAGCGGGGCGCCAGTTCGGTCATGCCGGCGGCCTCTCCGGCCGGCGGCCGCAGGCCGAGCCGCCCCTGCGCGGCGAGCAGCGCCGCCATGACGCCGCCGCCGACCACGAGGACGACCACGGGCAGCGCGCCGTCGTGCCGCCCGCCGATCTGCGCGCCGAGGACGAGCGCGCCCGGCGCCGTCCCGATCCCGAGCCAGGCGCCTGACGCGGCCCGCCAGGTTCGTCCTGCCTCGGGCGACCCGGACCTGCGGCGAGCCGTCCGGGCGGTCACGGCACGGCGCCGGAGAGCGCGGGCCGGCGCGTCACGCGACGTGCTCGTCGTAACGGGTCAGGGTCAGGGCGAGGGCTTCCGGGCCGGGCATGGCCCAGACGGCGTCGTTGAAGATCTCCACCTCGATCGGCCCGGTGTAGCCGGTGGCGTCGACCGCCTCGCGGAAGCGGCGCAGCTCGACGCAGCCGTCGCCGAGCATGCCGCGCCCGGTGAGGACGCCCTCGGGCAGCGGCGTCACCCAGTCGGCGACCTGGAACAGGGACAGCCGGCCCTCCTCGCCCGCGCGGGCGAGTCCGGTCCAGACGTCCGGGTCCCACCACAGGTGATATGTGTCGATCATGACGCCGACCTGGGAGGACGGGAAGGGCGCCGCCATGTCGAGCGCCTGGCCGAGGGTGGCGACCACGCACCGGTCCGAGCAGTACATCGGGTGCAGCGGTTCGAGCGCGAGCTGGACGCCGTGCTCGCCCGCGTAGGGCGCGAGCTCACCCAGGAGGTCGGCGACACGCGCCCGCGCGCCGTCCAGGTCGCGGGATCCGTCCGGCAGCCCGCCGCTCACCAGGCAGAGGACGCCCGTGCCCAGTTCGGCTGCCTCCTCGATGGCGCGGCGGTTGTTCTCCAGCGCGTCCGGCTCCTGGAAGAAGCCGCCCCGGCACAGGGACGTGACGGTCAGACCGTGGTCGCGCATGAGCTTCCCGGTCCGCGCCAGGCCGTACTCGGCTACGGGCTCGCGCCAGAGGCCGACACCCGTCACGCCGGACGACGCACAGCCCGCGGCAAGGTCGGGCAGCGGCCAGTACCGGGTCGTCCACTGGTTCAGGCTGAACCTCATCAGGCGGCTCCCTGGACGGTCAGCCACGCGCGCATCCGGTCCGCCGCCATGCCGGGGTCGGGGAAGAGGCCGGCGGCGTCGGCGAGCTGGAAGAGGCGGACCATGTGCGGCACGGAACGTGCGGTCTCCAGCCCGCCGACCATGCGGAAATGCCGCTGGTGGCCGGTCAGCCAGGCCAGGAACACCACACCCGTCTTGTAGTAGTAGGTGGGGGCCTCGAAGAGATGGCGGGCCAGCGGCACGGTCGGGGCGAATATCTCCTCGTAGGACGCGGTGTCGCCGCCGTCAAGCGCCCGCAGGGCAGCGGCGGCCGCGGGTGCGATCGGGTCGAAGATGCCGAGCAGCGCGTCGCTGTACCCCTCGGAATCGCCCTGGATCAGCTCCGGGTAGTTGAAGTCGTCCCCGGTGTAGAGCCGGACGCCGGACGGCAGCCGGCGGCGGAAGGCGATCTCCCGCCCCGCGTCCAGCAGCGAGATCTTGACTCCGTCGATCCGGGACGCGTGCTCACCGATCAGGGCGAGGACCGCGTCGGCCGCGGCGTCCAGATCGGGCGAGCCCCAGTAGCCCTCCAGTGCGGGGTCGAACATCGGGCCGAGCCAGTGCAGGACGGCGGGCCGCTCGACCTGCGCCAGCAGCCGCCCGTACACGGCGGCGTAGTCGTCCGGGCCCCGCGCGGCGGCGGCCAGATGGCGGCTGGCCATCAGGACCGGTACCGCGGAGACCGACGCGATGACGGCGAGCTGCTCCTCGTACGCGGCGACGATGTCGTCCAGGGACGCGGGGCCCGGGGGGAGCTGGTCGGTGCCCGCGCCGCAGACGATCCGGCCGCCCTCTGAAAGCGCTTCCTCACCGCTCCGCACGATGAGCTCGCGGGTCGTCGTCCAGTCCAGGCCCATGCCGCGCTGCGCGGTGTCCATCGCCTCCGCGACGCCCAGCCCGTACGACCACAGGTGGCGGCGGAACGCCAGCGTCGTGTCCCAGTCGAGCGAGTCGCCGCCGGGCACCACATGCGCGGCCGCGTACGCGACCCGCGACGAGCTGGGCCCGGGAGGCGGCTCGTAGATGCGCGGCTCGCCCATCGTGTAGGGGGCGAGCGACCCGGGGAGATCTATCTTCACAGCTCCGGAACCTCCAGGCGGCGCCCTTCGCGCCAGGCCCGCAGCCCCAGTTCGGCGAGCTGCACGCCGCGCGCGCCGGCGTAGAAGTCCCACGGGAACGGGCCGTCGTCGGCCACGTGCCGCAGGAACATCTCCCATTGCGCCTTGAACCCGTTGTCGAACTCGACGTTGTCCGGGATCTCCTGCCACTGCGAGCGGAAGTCCTCGGTGGCGGGCAGATCGGGGTTCCACACCGGCTTCGGCGTCATCGACCGGTGCTGGACGCGGCAGCGCCGGAGCCCGGCGACCGCCGAGCCCTCCGTCCCGTCCACCTGGAATTCGACCAGCTCGTCGCGGAACACCCGCGTCGCCCAGGACGAGTTGACCTGCGCGACGATCCCGCCGTCCAGCTCGAAGATCCCGTACGCGGCGTCGTCGGCGGTCGCCTCGTACGGCTTGCCGTCCTCGTCCACCCGCTCGGGGATGTGGGTCGCCCCGAGCGCCTGGACGGACCGCACCGGAGCGATCACCCCGTCCAGCACGTACCGCCAGTGGCAGAACATGTCGAGGATGATCCCGCCGCCGTCCTCGGCCCGGTAGTTCCAGCTCGGACGCTGCGCGTCCTGCCAGTCGCCTTCGAACACCCAGTAGCCGAACTCGCCGCGCACGGACAGGATCCGGCCGAAGAAACCGCCGTCCACCAGGCGCTTCAGCTTCAGCAGGCCCGGCAGGAACAACTTGTCCTGGACGACGCCGTGCTTGACGCCCGCCTCGTCCGCGAGCCGCGCGAGCGACAGCGCGCCCTCAAGGTCCTCGGCCAGCGGTTTCTCGGTGTAGATGTGCTTGCCCGCCGCGACGGCCGCGCGGATCGCGTCGGCCCGCGCGCCGGTGACCTGCGCGTCGAAATAGACGTCGATCTCCGGACGCGCCAGCGCCTCGGCCAGGTCGGTCGTCCAGGCGGTCAGCCCGTGCCGCTCCGCGAGGTCGCGCAGCTTGGCCTCGCTGCGGCCGACGAGCACGGGCTCCGGCCACAGCACGGTGCCGTCGGCCGTTCGGACGCCGCCCTGCTCCCTGATCGCGAGGATCGAGCGAAGGAGATGCTGGCGGTACCCCATGCGGCCGGTGACGCCGTTCATGACGATCCCGATGGACCTGCGTGCCATCCCGTTCCTTCCTAGCCTGTCGTTTAAATCGATGGTCGGCGTGTTGCTCTTAGGGAGGCGACCCCCAGCCCCGGAGGGCTGATCGGTCGCCTTCCTTCCGCTGGGCCCGCTGCGGGCCGCCGGTCAGTCCGCCGCCGCACCCGTGCCGAGGAGTCCCCGGACACGGCCCGTGACGCGGGCGAACTCGGGCTGCGCCATGGTGGCCGCGTAGTCGCGCTCGGCCGGCAGGTCGACGTCGATGATCTCGGCGATCGAGCCGGGCCGGTCGGTCATGACCACGACCCGGTTCGCCAGGTACGCCGCCTCCGCGATCGAGTGCGTGACCAGCAGGACGGTCGTCCCGGTCTCCCTCCAGATCCGGTTCATCTCGATGTTGAGCTGCTCCCGGGTGAGCGCGTCGAGGGCGCCGAACGGCTCGTCCATCAGCAGGACCGGCGGCTCGTGCAGCAGCGCCCGGCACAGCGCGACCCGCTGCTGCATTCCGCCGGACAGCTCGTGCGGCAGCGCGTCCTCGAACCCGGTCAGGCCGGTCATCTCGATCAGCTCGGCGGTCCGCTTCCGGGCCTGCTCGGACGGCATCTTGCGCATCTCCGCCTGGAGCAGGATGTTCTTGCGGGCGCTGCGCCATTCCAGCAGGGCGGCCCGCTGGAACACGTACCCGATGTCGTGGCGCGGGCCGGCGACGTCGTCGCCGCGCAGCCGGACGCTCCCGGACGAGGGCTTGAGCAGCCCCGCGACCAGCTTGAGCAGCGTGGACTTTCCGCAGCCGGACGGCCCGACGATCGCGACGAACTCGCCCATCGGGACGTCCAGCGAGACCTCGCGCAGGGCCGTCACGTCGCGCTTGCGGGTGCGGAACCGGACGGCGACGCCGTCGAGGCTGACGGCGGTCTCCCGCTCGGTCTCGTCCGTTCCGGTGGCTGACTCGCTCATGATCCTCATCGCTCGTCCCGTCATGTCTGCGGCGCGGCGGACGCCTGCCAGTACTCCGACGGCGCCTGCGCCTTCCCGATGACGCCGGCCTGCTGGAAGGTGGCGATCGTGGTCTTCCAGTCGTCCTCGGTGTTGACGCCGGGCGCCTTGCCCTGCGTCGCCGGGGTGTGCAGCAGCGTCAGCGTGGTCTTGAACTGCTCGGCGAGGACCTTGCTCGGCGGGAGCTGCTCGGACGCGCCGGCCATGCTCGCGACGGCGCCCGCCTGGTCGCCCTCCGCCGCCGTCCACGACTCGCTCGTGGCCGCGACCATCTTCTTGACGACGTCGGCGTCGCTCTTCAGCTTCCGCTCGCCGACGATCAGGCCGTTGGAGTAGAAGTTCAGCCCGAAGTCGGAGTACCGCAGGTACGAGATCTCCTTGCCGGACTTGTCGGCCATCGTCGGGCCCTGGTCGTTCGCGAAGCCCATCAGCCCGGCGGTCTTGCCGGACAGCACCGCGGCCATCTTCCCGGCGGGGTCCGTGTTCTGGACCGGGACGTCGCTCTCGCTCAGCCCGTTCTTCTTCAGGAACACCGGGAAGGTGCGCGCCAGCGCGTCCCCGGCCGTCCCGGCGATCTTCTTGCCCTTCAGGTCGGCCGGCTTCTTGATCCCGGCCGAGGCGAACGACTGCACCGACGCGGGCGTGGTCTGCAGGAAGACCCCGACGCTCTTGACCGGCAGCCCCTTGTCGACGGCGGACAGCAGCGCGGGCGTGTCGGCCCAGCCGAAGTCCGTCTGCCCGGCGCCGGCGGCCTGGACGGTCTTCTGCGAGCCCTGGCCCGCCTTGATCTCCAGGTCGATGCCGTGCTTCTCGTAGATGCCCTTCTTCTTGCCGTAGTAGAACGGCGCGTGCTCTCCGTAGGGGTACCAGTTCAGGGTCAGCGTGACCTTGGTCAGCTTCTTGCCCGAGGCGCTGGTGGTCTCGTCGGAGTCCCCGCCGCAGGCGGCGGCGGACAGCGCCACGACCGGAACCAGGGCGGCGATGGCGAGAGTGCGGAGTTTCATTCGGACGGCCCTCCGTAAAAGGGGTGGGTTGTCTCGGCCGTTGGTATGTCGGATGGTCTGCCCGGCGGATTCCGGGCGGACGTTCTGTGAGGCGGGTTCAGTAGGCGGTCGTGACCGCGTCGCCGCGGCGGCTGGCATGCCACGGGAGCAGCAGTTTCTCCGCGACTTCGACGATCACGAACATCACGACGCCGATGGCGGACATGACCAGCAGCCCGGCGAACAGCATCGGGGTGTCGATGTTGCCGTTGGCCTGCAGGATCACGTAGCCGAGCCCCTCGTTCGCGCCGACGAACTCGCCGACGACGGCGCCGGTGACGGCGAGCGTGACCGCGACCTTCAGGCCGGAGAACAGGTGCGGCAGCGAGGCCGGCAGCCGGATCTTGACGAACGTGGCCAGCGGGCCGGCGCCCATCGTGGCGGACAGCTGGAGCATCTCCGGGTCCACCGCCTTCAGCCCGGCGACCATCGAGATCACCACCGGGAAGAACGCGATCAGCACCGCCACGACGATCTTGGGACCGATGCCGAAGCCGAGCCAGACCACGAACAGCGGGGCGATCGCGATCTTCGGGACGACCTGCGCGAACAGCAGGATCGGGTAGAGGGTGCGCTCGACCGTGGTCGAGTACACCATGATCACCGCGGCGGCGACCCCGATGAGCACCGCGAGTGCGAAGCCGATCAGGGTCTCGTACGTGGTGACCCAGGTGTGGTGCCAGATGTAGCCCCACTTGTCGGCCATCACGCGCAGCGTCGCGCCCGGCGAGGGGACGAGGTACGCCTCGACCAGCTTGAACGCGCTCACCGCCCACCAGGCGGCGAAGCAGGCCAGCAGCAGCGCGACGGGCCGCCACGACCGTTCCAGGCCGTCGCGGATCCGCTCGCCCGCGCCGGGCCGGCCGCGTTCGACGACGCCCGCCGCGTCCGCCTGGGGCGTCGCGGTCGTCGTGCCCTGACTCACCATGGGTTCCTCCGGGACGGGTGCCTGTGAAAGCGCGTTCAGAAAGCGCTTTCTGATGTACCGTAAGAAGCGGCGCATGGCGCGGTCAAGAGGGTCTTCGTCAGGAACCCGCCGCGTTGACCCGCGTCGACCTAGGGGGCGTGATGACGGAAGCGGCCGAGGAGGAGCGCGCCGGCGACCGGGCGTACGTGACCCTGCAGGACGTCGCGCGGGCGGCCGGCGTCTCGCTCGCCACCGCGTCCCGCGTCCTGAACGGGACCTCCCAGGTCCGCGCCGACCTGCGGGAACGCGTGCTCGCCTCGGCGGCCGAGCTCAGCTACACGCCGAACGCGCACGCGCAGGCGCTGGCCAGCTCGTCCAGCAAGTCCGTCGGGGTGATCTGCCACGACGTGAGCGACCCCTACTTCGCCGCCGTCGCCCGCGGCGTGATGCGCACCGCCGCCGAGTACGGGATGCTCGTGATGCTCGCCAGCACGTTCCGCGACCCGTCCCGCGAGATCGAGTACGTGGCGATGCTGCGCGCCCAGCGGGCCCGCGCGATCCTGCTCATCGGCTCCGGCTTCGAGGACCGCGACTGGGAGCGCTCGATGGCCGCCGAACTGGACCCCTACCAGCGCACCGGCGGCCGCGTCGCCGTCCTCAGCCGGCACCGCAGCCTGAAGGTGGACGCCGTCCTGCCACAGAACCGGGAGGGCGCCGCCGCCCTCGCCCGCGCGCTGCTCGACCTCGGCCACCGCTCCTTCGGCGTGCTGAGCGGCCCGCGCGAGCTGACAACCGTCTCCGACCGGCTCGGCGGGTTCACCGAGGCCCTTGCCGACGCGGGAGTCCGGGTCGCGCCCGAGCACGTCGTCGAGGCCCCGTTCACCCGTGACGGCGGCTACGCGGCGGCGACCGAGATGCTCCGCCTCAAGAACCGCCCGACCTGCGTGTTCGCCGTCACGGACGTGATGGCGATCGGAGCCCTCGCCGCGTTCCGCGACAACGCCGTCTCCGTCCCGGGCGACATCTCGCTCGCCGGCTTCGACGACATCCCGATCGTCCGCGACCTGACTCCGCCGCTGACCACCGTCGCGCTTCCGCTGAACGTGATGGGCGAGCGCGTCATGGGGCTGGCGCTGCGCGAACCGGCGGCCCGCCGCAGCCGCATCGAGCGCGTCACCGGCGAGGTCGTGCTGCGCGCGAGCACCGCCCCGCCCAACTGACCCGCGGCGCGCCCGCCGTCCCCCCGTCCAGGACGCCGCAGGGCGCGCCGCCCCACCCGGAGGCGCGAATGAAGATCGAACGGGTCGAGACGTTCTGCGTGGCGCTGCCGACGCGGCGGTCGTTCGGCGTGTCCGGCGGTTCGGTCGCCGTGGCCGGACGGCCCAGCCTGCGCGTCCTGGTCAGGGTCGGCGCCGACGGCGTGCACGGCTGGGGCGAGGCGACCCCCATCCCGGCCTGGACGTACGAGACCGCCGAGTCCATCGTCACGACGATCGACCGCTACCTCGCACCCGCGATCATCGGCCGTCCCGCCTGGGACCTGGACGGCGTGACGACCGCCTTCGACCGGGCCGTGAACCGGGGCTTCAGCATCGGCGCGCCGCTGGCCAAGTCGGCCGTGGACGTCGCCCTCAACGACCTGCTGGGCCGTGCCGCCGGAGTTCCCCTGGGCGTCATGTGGGGGCAGCGCCGCCGCGAGGCGATCGATCTCGCCTGGGTCGTGTCGGGCCAGTCCCCGGACGAGGTGGCCGACAGCGTCGCCGAGGGGCGTGACCTGGGGTACCGCGCCTTCAAGGTCAAGGTCGGCCTGCACGCCGACGACGCGGCAGTGGTGGAGGCCGTCCGGGTCCACGCGGGCGACGACGCGGCCCTCTGGGTCGACGCGAACCAGGGCTACACGGTGCATTCGGCGCTGCGGATGGCGCGCCGCCTGGAGGACCTGGGCGTCTCGGCCTTCGAGCAGCCGCTGCCGGCCAACGACATCGCCGGCCTGCGCCGCCTCCGCGACATCTGCCCGATCCCCGTCGCCTTGGACGAGAGCCTCCGCCACCCGTCCGACCTGGCCACGTTCGTCCGGCTGGAAGCGGTCGACATCGCGATCGCGAAGGTTCAGCGCACCGGCGGCCTGACGCTCTCCCGGCGGCTCTGCTCACTCGCCGAGGACTGCGGCGTCCCGCTGATGGGCTCGGGCCTCACCGACTCCGACCTGGGCCTGGCCGCGTCCCTGCACCTCTTCGCCGCCTACGGTCTCGGCACGCCGGTCGACCTGAACGGCCGCCAGTTCATCGAGTCCCCGTATGCGGGCCCGACCGTCCAGGTCTCCAAGGGCACCGCCCATGTTCCGGACGGCCCGGGCCTCGGCGTGGAAGTGGACGAGAAGACCGTCCGCGACCTGGCGGTCAACGTCCTCTAGAGACGAAGAACCCGCCCGGAGATCCGGACGGGCCCTGATCTATCGTCAGCGCGCGGCGAGTTCGTGCTCGGTCGCCTCGGACTCCGCGGGACGCTCGGAGTCCGAATCCGCCGGCCGCCGCTCGGGCCACGCGACGATCTGGGTGCGACGAGGGTTCGCCAGAGCCTTGTCCATTGTTACTGCCGTCCTCCTGTTCGGGCCGGGCCGAATCAGAAGATGGTCCCGATGACCCACCCGGTTTTGCAAAATGGTCTAGACCGCGAGCCCTCACCCGGCCCGCGACATCAGTTTGCAACCCCGCGAAACGATCGATCATTCCGGTAAACCCAGTGGTCTGCGCCACCCTGGGCCTGGCACCCTCTCCGCATGGACGTAGCCGAACTGACCCGCCTCCAGAACCAGGGCACCCGCCTGAAGTTCCTGTTCTTCTGGGGCCACCAGACCCCGGGCCGCGGCTACCTCAGCCAGTGGTGGCCGTCCCCCTTCACCGTGGAAGGCACCGTCTACGCGACCGCCGAGCACTACATGATGGCCGAAAAGGCCCGCCTCTTCGGCGACGAGGAAACGGCCGCGGCCGTCATCGCCGCCACCCATCCCCGCCGCGCCAAAGATCTGGGCCGCCGCGTCCGTGACTTCGACGAGCGGATCTGGCAGGACAATCGCGCGGCGATCGTCACAAGAGGCAACGAGGCCAAGTTCGCCCAGAACAAAGATCTCCGCGACTACCTGCTGGGAACCCGCGACCGCATTCTCGTGGAGGCGAGCCCCCTGGACCGCGTCTGGGGCATCGGCCTGACCGCGGACGACCCCCGCGCCGAAGACGTGACCGCCTGGCGCGGCTTGAACCTCCTGGGCTTCGCCCTGATGACCGCCCGCGACTCACTGTCCTCCTGACCTGACCTTGCGGGTGCCGAAGGCCCGCCGCCGCGGGAGCGGGGCGGGCCGTGGGCAGGGCGGTCGGCGCGGTCAGTTCGTGGGGGGCGTGCTGGGCTCCGCCGCCGGAGGGCTCGACGGGGCCGGGGCTCCCGGGGTCGATGGACTCGGCGGCTGCCCCTGGTCCGCGGTGGGCTTGGGGCCGACGAAGAGCAGGACCTGACCGTCCGCCCACGGGACGGCGTCATGGACGTACCAGTCCCCTGGCACCTGGCCCGGGTAGCGGGCCTGGGATTGGCCGCCCACTTCGACCCGGTACTCGGGCACGGTGACGTTCCGCTTCTTCAGCGCCGCCAGAACCTTCGACAGACGCTGCTTGCGGAACACCATCCCGTGCATGGCCTCTCCGCGCGCTTCCGGCTGGGCGGTGCTCGTGTACTTCTCACCGCGGCGCGCCGCGCGGCCGAAGACGATGCCCGCGGTTCCCTTGTAGCCGATCCGGACCCGCACGCCCACCGTGCAGTCGTTCCCGCCGCTGGGGACCTCGCAGGCGCCCTTGACGCGGATGTCCCTGATGTCGTCCGGGCGAGTGCCCTCGCTGGTGTCCTCCATCACGACGGTCCCCACGATCGAGGGTGAGACGGGCACCAGACTCAGGTCGACGTTCAATCCATGCTTGGCGAACTCCTCCTTGTACCGCTTGGGGTCGGCGTACGGGTCGCGAATCCGCACGTCGAGGTAGCGGCCCTTGCGGGTGAAGCTGAGCGCGGAGGCCAGCTTGAAATCCGGGCCGTGCGTGGCCTGGGTCGGCGTGGACCGTCCCGGGGCCCCGGGGTCGCCGGACTGCGTGACCAGCATGACGGCGACCGCCGCTGCGGCGACTCCCGTGGCGAGCAATGGCAGCCCGATGGTCAGCTTGCGCCCGCCCCGGGCCGGGACGGCGGCGGGTTCGTCGCTCCCGGCCGTCGCGGTGGTGATCCGCCTGGCGAGGTCGTCGGCCGCGTCGTCGGTGAGCAGTTCGGCGGCACGGGCGTCGGTGACCGGGGTGATGCGGCCGATGAGCGTGTCGATGTCGTGGTTCATGCGCGTTCTCCGTTGATGACCGCTGCGGACATTGCGTGGGTACGCGGGTCGTGGGCGCCGTGGCGGTCGAGTCCGCGGGCGAACCGGCGCCGGGCCCGATGCAGCCGGATCCGCACCGCGTTGCGCGAGCAGCCCAGGACGGCGGCGATCTCGCCGTGGTCCAGCCCCTCCCAGCCGACCAGGGACAGCAGCTCCCGGTCGCCCTCGGACAGTTCACCGAACGCCGCCGCGATCGCGGCCAGATCCCCCTCCGGCCGGGGCACACGGTGCGCCGCGAGATCGATCCGCAGCTGCCCGGCCAGATCGGCGGCCAGCGCGGACCGGCGGCGCTCGCCGCGGTGGTGGTTCGCCAGGACGCGGCGGGCCACCCCGTACAGCCACAGCCGGGCCTGATCGCCGGGCGGGACGTCGTCGAGGCGCCGCCAGGCCGTCAGGAACGTCTCGGCCAGGACGTCGGCGGCGTCCTGTGGATCGGCGGTGCGGCGCAGCGCGTACCCGAGGACCCGGGCGCGATGGGCTTTGTAAATCGCCTCGAAACGTCGTCGCCCGTCATCGGGCGGATGGGAGTCCTGCAAGGAGGATGGCAAGCCCGCTCCTCTCGTCGCGCGCCCCTGGGCGCGGCGAATCGACCATACGCAGGGACACATGTCCGCAAGCGGGCCGGCATTTCGCCTCTCGTCCACACCTCGCTGAGCGGCCGGGGAACGCGACGGTGGAGAGTCAGCGACCTGACCGCGTGAACAGGTGGAACGCCGACATGCCGAGTCCTGTGGGCTCGGGTGGTCGCGGAATGGTCTCCCGTGCGTCGTAGCGGTCGGACTCGCGGTGCCATGTAAGGATCCCGGCCATCCAGTCGCGCAGTTCCTCGACATGGTCGGCCAGGGCGGTGCGGGCGGTGGCGTCCAGGCCGAGTTCGTCGCACAGGGCCGGGAGTTCGGCGGAGGCCAGGTGCTCGAACTCGCGGCGGCGTGAGGTGATGAGGTCGTTGACGATGGGCAGCGCCTCGTCGCGCCCGCAGCCGAAGAAGTTCTCGACGGCGAGGACGCCGTTGTTCAGCTCGCCCTCGTACTCGATCTCCTTCTGGTAGGAGAAGCAGTCGTTCAGCAGGCAGCCGACGTCCATCGCGGAGACGCCGATCTCGCGGAGGGTGCGGGTTTCGAAGACGTGCTCGGGGATCTCGTGCGCGTGCCCGATGCGGGAGAGGCTCATCGTCATATCGGACCCGAACGTGTACCGGCGCATCTCGATGTAGTCGACTGGGTCCGGGGATGCGCGCCTGCAGATGGTTGTTCAGCTCCCACAGCCAGCTTTCCACCATGCGCTCGACGCTCGCGCGGAACTCGCGGCGGCCGCGGCCGGACATCGGAGCGGCGGTGCGCCGCCACAGGTCGGCGAGGCCCTTTTCGAAGGCGCTTTCCGGCGGCGGGGTGGCGCCGCAGTCGAGGGGCAGGAAGCCGGGGACGCGGGCGTCGAAGAGTTTCGCGCCCGCCATGTCGCGGTCGCGGTTGAAGACGGCGGGAAAGAAGTCGTCGCCGTAGGTGCCGACGGCCAGCCACTGGGTCGCGAGGTCGAGAGCCTCGGGGCCGGCGTCGGGAGACAGGGAGGCGGCGCAGATCTCCAACGCCATGCCGGTGAGCCGCTCCGCGTTCCAGATCGGGATGGGCAGGCGGGGATGAGGGTCGAACATGCCCATCTCGCGCGCCCAGGCGATGACGTTCCGCCCGGCGCGTTCACGGTGCGGGTTCACCCGGGGCGGGTAAGGGACGTCGAATTCGGGCAGCGGGGTCGGCCCCACTTTCTGGAACGGCACATGGGGGAGGCTGATCCGCGCCGACCTCAGCAGCGCCGGAATGCGGGCGGCGGACATGCCGAGGGACTTCTTGTTCATGTACCGACTGGAGCGCAGGTGCCATTCGTGGCCGCCGGACTGCCAGTCCTGGAGCGCCTTCACATAGGCGGCGACGCTCGCCCGCTCGGCCGGATCCAGCGCGTGGTCCTCGAAGACCTGCGGCAGTTCCGTCAGGGCGGTGTTCTCGAACTGGCGCAGGCGGGAGGTCAGCAGGTCGTTCACCGTGTCGGCGGCGATCTGGGGCGCCACCGACAGGAAGTGCTCCATCACCAGGACGGAGTTGTTCACCTCGCCCTCGGACTCTGTTTCGCGCTGGTAGGAGAAGATGTCGTTCCGCAGGTGCACGGCGTCGGAGAAGGTGTCCTTGAGGACGCGCAACGGCCGTGTCCCGACCACGCGCTCGGGGATCTCGACGCCCGCCGCGTGCTCCGCCAGATCCGCCGACCAGGGTGCCCCGCCGACCTTGCGCCGCATCTCGATGTACTCGACCGGGTTCGGAATGCGCCCGGTCGAGATGTTGGACAACTCCCACAACGACTCGCGCAGCAGATTCAGTGTGCTCACGGCGAAACGGTGCCGCCAGGCGTCCGACTTCGCCGGGACGGTCCGCGCCCACAGGTCGGCCAGCCCCCGCTCGACGGCGTTCACCGGTTCCGGGGGGTCGAGCGCCATGAACAGCGGCAGCCGGTCGAGATAGACCCGTGCGCCCTCCTGGTCATGCGGCTTCTTGAACACCTCCAGGAAATGGTCGTCGAAGTAGAACACCCAGACGTACCAGTCGGTGATGAGGTCGAGTTCCGGGCCGTCGCAGTCGGGGTGCGTGTAGGCGCACAGCAGGGGATAGTCCATCGCTTCGAGTGCGCGTCATCCCAGACGTCCGGGGTGCCGGGGTCGCGGACCTCGTCCAGCATCCTCATCTCGCGCGCCCACGCCATCGTGTGCGTCCGCGCGGCCTCAAGGTGCGGGTTGAGCCGGGCCGGATACGGGACGTAGAAGTCGGGCAGCTCGAACGGTTGCATCGGCCGGCCTCTCTGTCGGGGTCCGGTTCGGCAACTTACAGCACCTGCAAAATTACTTACGGTGAGACATTGTTCGCCCGGTTCCACCCTTCGTCTCCGGGTAAAGCGAGGTCATGACGGAGTCGCGTGAACCGGTGCAGGCCGGCGACCCGCTGGAGCAGAACCTCGCGCTCGTCCGGCGGGTGGCCGAGGCGGCGCAGCAGGAGATGATCGACAAGGCCAGGCAGCGCGTCCCCGCGCTCCGGCTGGGTGCCGTCGCCGGCGCCCTGGGGGTCCTCGCGACGGCCGCCACCTATCGGATGAACGTGCTGCTGCTGGAGAAGAAGCTGCCGCCCGAGCTGGCGTCCTTCGTCGCCGCCGCCGTCTACGGGGGCGGGGCGGGCGCCGCCGCGGTGGCCGCCTCACGCAGGTGGAAGGGGCTGCCGGCGCCACTGCCGACGGAGACGGCCCGGCAGGTCGTGGAGATCGTCTCCGACTCCGGCTGATCGGCAGGCGTGGCGGGGCGTCAGGAGGCTCGGCGGGTGCGCATCAGCGAACTGACCGGCATGCGGGCCGCGCGGCCCGAGGCGGTCGCCGAGGCGGCGGCCGGACGCGAGCGCCGCGAGCGTCCGGTGGGCGCGTCCGGCCGACTGTTGATCATCGCGGCGGACCATCCGGCGCGCGGCGCGGTGAGCGTCGGCGACGACCCGGTGGCGATGGCCGACCGGAGCGAACTGCTCGACCGGCTCTGCGTCGCCCTCGACCGGCCCGGGGTCGACGGCGTGCTCGGCACCCCCGACATCCTGGAAGACCTGATGCTGCTCGGCGTCCTGGACGGCCGGCTCGCGATCGGTTCGATGAACCGGGGCGGCCTCGCCGGGACGTCCTTCGAGATCGACGACCGGTTCACCGCCTACGACGCCGACGCGATCGCCGCCGCGCGGCTGGACGGCGGCAAGATGCTGCTGCGGATCGAGGACGCCGATCCGGCGACCGCCCGGACGCTGGAGGGCTGTGCGCGGGCGGTGTCGGGGCTCGCGCGGCACCGGCTGATGGCGATGGTGGAGCCGTTCGTCGCGCACCGGATCAACGGCCGCGTCCGGAACCTGCTGACGCCGGAGGGGATGATCCGCGCGGTGTCGGTCGCGTCGGGGCTGGGGACCACGTCGGCGTACACATGGCTGAAGATCCCGGTCGTGGCGCAGATGGAACGGGTCGTGGCGGCGACGACGCTGCCCGCCCTGCTGCTCGGCGGTGAGGTCGCCGGCGACACGCGCGCCGTGCTGGACGACTGGCGGCGCGCGATGCGCATCCCGGGTGTGACGGGCCTCGTGGCCGGTCGTTCGCTGCTGTATCCGCCGGACGGCGACGTCCGGAGCGCCGTGGACGCGGCCGTCGACGTCTTGTGACCGACGGCAGATCCGGGGTAGGCACCCGGGCATGGACAGCGAAGCCACTCCGGTGCACGCCGGCATCACCCTGCTCGTGAACGGTACAGAGCACCGGCTCAACGTCGACACCCGCGCGTCTCTGCTGGACGTTCTGCGTGAGGATCTCGGGCTGACGGGTTCGAAGAAGGGGTGCGACCACGGCCAGTGCGGGGCCTGCACCATCCTGATCGGCGGCCGCCGCGCCAACGCGTGCCTGGCGCTGGCCGTCGCCCATGACGGCGCGGAGATCGTCACGGTCGAAGGGCTGGCGCAGAACGGACGGCTCAGTCCCGTACAAGAGGCGTTCATCGAGAACGATGCCTTCCAGTGCGGTTATTGCACTCCAGGCCAGCTCTGCTCCGCGACGGGAGTACTGGACGAGGCCGAACGCGGCTGGCCCAGTGCGGTGACCGACGACCTTGGCTCCGAACCGGCGCTGGACGACGACGAGATCCGTGAGCGGATGAGCGGCAACCTGTGCCGGTGCGGCGCCTACGTCGGCATCGTCGCGGCCCTGAGGCAGGCTTCGCAGCGCAAGGAGGCGGCGGAAGCATGAGGCCCTTCGCCTACGAGCGCGCGACCAGCGCCGAGGACGCCCTACAGAGGCACAACGACGGAGCCGTCTACCTTGGCGGCGGAACCAACCTCGTGGACCTGATGCGGCTTGGAGTGGAGGAGCCGGCCAGGCTCGTGGACGTCGCGCACCTGCCGTACGACCAGATCGAACTGCGCCCGGACGGGAGCCTCATCGTCGGCGCGGCCGTAAGCAACAGTGCGCTTGCCGCAGACCGGACCGTGCGCGAAGGGCATCCCGTCCTGGCCCAGGCCGTCCTCGCGGGGGCATCCGGACAGATCCGCAACCTCGCGACCGTCGGCGGGAACCTGCTCCAGCGCACACGCTGCTCCTACTTCCAGGACGCCTCCAAGCCGTGCAACAAGCGGAGCCCCGGCAGCGGGTGCCCGGCACGGGAAGGCGAGCACCACAACCTGGCGATCCTGGGTCATTCGGAGGCGTGCGCGGCGACGCACCCATCCGACATGGCGGTTGCCCTGGCGGCCCTTGGCGCGTCAATACGGGTCCAGGGGCGCGGTGGCGAGAGAACGATCCCCATTGAGGATTTGTACAGGCTGCCCGACAACGAGCCACAACGCGACACCACGCTGGAATCAGGCGACCTCATCACCGCCGTAGAGGTTCCTCCGCTGGGCATGCCGTCGCGCTACCGGAAGGTCAGGGAACGCGCGTCGTTCGCTTTCGCGCTGGTCTCCATTGCGGCGGCCCTGGACGTGGACGCCGGCCAGGTACGAGACGTGAGGCTGGCCCTGGGCGGCGTAGCCCACAAGCCGTGGCGGGCGTGGCGCGCAGAAGAGATCCTCCGAGGCGCCCAGGCGACACGAGAGTCGTTCCTGCGCGCCGCCGAAGCCGAGCTGGAGGCGGCGGAGCCGCTGCGCGACAACGCCTACAAGGTGCCGCTGGCGCGCAACCTGATCGTCCGGACGCTCACCGAGCTGGGGGAGGGGTCATGACCGACCGGCTGGAGAGCCGCGAGAAGGTCACCGGGGCGGCGCGGTACGCGTTCGAGTATCCAGTGGAGAACGTCGCGTATGTCGCCGCGGTCCAGGCGAGCGTCGGGAAAGGCCGGATCACGGCGGTCGACACCGAGGCCGCGCTGAGGCTCCCGGGGGTGCTCGCCGTCCTGTCCTGCGAGAACGCCCCCGAGCTGAGCGACGTCTCAGACGGCGAGCTGGCGCTGTTCCAGTCGCGGACGGTCTCCTACCGCGGCCAGTTCATCGCGGCCGTGGTCGGCGAGACGCTGGAGACCGCGCGGGAAGCGGCCCGGCTCCTCCACGTCGAGTACTCGGAAGAGGCTCCGGATGTCAGGCTCCGCGCCGACCATCCGGGCCTCTACAAGCCCGACAAGGTGAACCCCGTCTTCCCCGCGGACACCGAGCAGGGCGAACCCGAGGACGCCTTCAGGGACTCGGCGGTGCAAGTGGACGTCACCTACACGACTCCTGCCGAGCACAACAACCCGATGGAACCACACACCACGATCGCCCAGTGGAACGAGGACGGAACCCTCACGCTCTACGACTCGAACCAGGGCGCATCGGCCGTCCAAGCCACGCTCGCCAAGGTGTTCGGTCTTGACCCGATCCAGGTGCATGTCGTGTCGCCGCACGTCGGCGGCGGGTTCGGTTCCAAGGGGCTGCCCAGGCCGAACGCCGTCATCGCGGCGATGGCCGCACGCGCCGCAGGGCGTCCGGTCAAGTTCGCCGTCCCGCGCCAGCAGATGTTCGCCACCACCGGCTACCGGACCCCGACCATCCAGCGCGTCAGGCTCGGCGCCGACGCGGACGGACGGCTGAACGCGATCCTGCACGAGGCCTCCGAGCAGACGTCCACCGTCAAAGAGTTCGCCGAGCAGACCACGACACCCACCCGCGTCCTCTATCAGGCCCCACACCGTCGTACGTCTCACCGTGTGGTGGCCTTGGACGTCCCGTCACCGTCCTGGATGCGTGCCCCAGGCGAGACGCCCGGCGTGTACGCGCTCGAATCGGCGATGGACGAGCTCGCCGCCGCCGCGGGCATCGACCCCATCGAACTGCGCATCCGCAACGACACCGACCGCGACCCGGAGAGCGGCCTGCCGTTCAGCTCGCGCAACCTGGTCGCCTGCCTCAGGGAAGGCGCGGAGCGCTTCGGATGGGCGGGCCGCAACCCAGTACCCGGCATCCGCTGGGAGGGGCGCAAGCTCGTCGGCATGGGCGTGGCGTCGTCCACCTATCCCGCCTACCAGATGCCCAACCAGGCCGTGGCACGTGCGGAGCCCGACGGGACGTTCACCGTCCGGATCGCCGCCGCCGACATCGGAACCGGCGCCCGTACGGCCCTGGCACTGATCGCCGCGGAGACGCTCAAGGAGGACCTCGGAAACATCAACGTCGAGATCGGCGACAGCACGTTCCCCAGGGCGTCCGTCGCGGGCGGCTCCGCCGGGACCGCGAGCTGGGGGACTGCCATCGTCCGAGCCTGCGAGGCCCTTCGCGGAAAGTTGAACGGCGCGGTGCCGCCGGAGGGTGTCGAGGCGTCCGCCGACACCGCCGCGGAGCTCAAGGCGCGGGAGGACTACTCCCGGCACGCGTTCGGCGCGCAGTTCGCCGAGGTCGAGGTGGACGCCGACACCGGTGAGGTCCGCGTCCGCCGGATGCTCGGCGTGTTCGCCGCCGGCCGGATCATCAACCCGAAGACCGCCCGCTCCCAGTTCATCGGCGGGATGACGATGGGCATCGGCATGGCGCTGATGGAGGAGAGCGTCATGGACACCGAGTTCGGCGACTACCTCACCCGCGACCTCGCCCAGTACCACGTCCCGTCCTGCGCGGACGTCCGCGACATCGACGCGATGTGGGTGGAGGAGTCCGACCCGCACCTGAACCCGATGGGCTCCAAGGGCATCGGCGAGATCGGCATCGTCGGCGCGGCGGCCGCCGTCGGCAACGCCGTCCATCACGCGACCGGCGTCCGGGTCCGCGACCTGCCCATCACCCCGTCCAGGCTCCTGCCGGACCTCTGACAGATTGAAAAGTTCACTATCAAGGTGATCCACGTCATGGACGTGGGTATCGATCACGTGCTCGGGGGCGCTTCCTACCCGCGAGGTGATCGCCGTGTACCAGCAGGTCCTCGATCCCGTCGCCGACTCGCTCGGCTGGAGCTCCCTGGTCGCCGCGCTGCCGCTGGCCGTGCTGTTCGTCCTGCTCGGCGGCGTCCGTATGCGCGCGTGGCTGGCGTCCCTGATCGCGCTGGCCGTGTCGCTGGCCGTCGCGATCTGGACGTACGGAATGCCGGCGGACCAGGCGTTCCTGGCCGGCACCGAAGGCGCCGCGTTCGGGTTCTACCCGATCCTGTGGATCGTCATCAACGCGCTCTGGGTCTACAACATCACCGTCACGACCGGCCACTTCGACGTGCTCCGCCGCTCGTTCGCACAGGTCAGTGACGACAACCGGCTGCAGGCGGTGCTGATCGCGTTCTCGTTCGGCGCGCTGCTGGAAGCGCTTGCCGGCTTCGGCACGCCCGTGGCGGTCACGTCCGTCATGCTGATCGCGCTCGGCTTCCAGCCGCTCAAGGCCGCCGTCCTCGCCCTCACCGCCAACACCGCGCCGGTCGCGTTCGGCGCGATGGCCACGCCGATCCTCACGCTCGGCAAGGTCACCGGCGAGTCCAGCGACACGCTCGGCGCCATGGTCGGCCGGCAGACCCCGATCCTCGCCCTGTTCGTCCCGCTCGTCCTCGTCTACATCGTGGACGGGCGGCGCGGCTTCCGCGAGACCTGGCCCACCGCCCTGTTCTGCGGCGCCGCGTTCGGCGTCGCCCAGTACGTCACAGCGAACTTCATCTCCGTGCCGCTCGCCGACGTCGTCGCGTCCCTGGTCTCGGCCGCCGCCGTCGTCCTGGTCGTCCGGCTGCGGCCCTCCGCGGCCCCGGCGAGGCCCGCGCCGGTCGCCGGTGGCGCCGCCGACGAGCCCACCCCCGAGTTCGCCGCCCGCGTCGAGGGCGGCGACACCAGGGACCCGCGCGCGGAGGTCGCCCGCGCCTACGCCCCCTACGCGATCATCATCGCGGTCTTCGTCGTCTGCCAGATCGACCAGGTCAAGGACTTCCTGGACAAGGCCACACGGACGTTCTCCTGGCCCGGACTGGACCTCACCGGCCCGACCGGCAAGCCGCTGACCCTGCCCACCTTCAACTTCAACTACCTGACGACGCCCGGCACGCAGATGCTCGTCGCGGGGCTGATCACCATGGCCGTCCTCGGCGTCGGCTTCGGCAGGGCCCTGCGCGCCTACTGGACGACCCTCGTCCAGCTCAGGTGGGCGATCATCACCGTGATGGCCGTGCTCGCGCTCGCGTTCGTGATGAACGCGTCCGGGCAGACCGTCACGCTCGGCACGTGGATGGCCGGGGCGGGCGGCGGCTTCGCGCTGCTGTCCCCGATCCTCGGCTGGCTCGGCACCGCCGTCACCGGCTCGGACACCTCGTCCAACTCGCTGTTCGGCGCGCTGCAGGTCACCGCCGCCAACAAGGCCGACCTGTCGACGGTGCTGATGGCCGCGACCAACAGCTCCGGCGGCGTCCTCGGCAAGATGGTGTCCCCGCAGAACCTCGCCATCGCGGCCGCGGCCGTCGGCCTGGACGGACGCGAGGGCGACATCTTCCGCCGCGTCGTTCTCTGGAGCCTGCTGTTCCTCGCCGGAATGTGCCTGCTGTCGGGCCTCCAGGCCACCGGCGTCCTCGGCTGGATGGTCCCGTGACGGCCTACTGCCGGTAGTTCTCCACCTCGGCGGCGGGACGGACCTGGGCCTCGTCCGGGTTCTGTCCCGCCGCGACGCGGGCCCGCCGCTGCCGGAGCAGATCCCAGCACTGGTCCAGTGCGACCTCGAGCCGGCGGAGCCGCTCCTGGGCATCGGCGTTCGTCGTTTCTGACCGCTCATGCGCCTGCCGGAGGGCGTGTTCCTCTTCGATGAACTCGTTGATACGTTCCAGGATCGACTTCTCGTCCATGAAATCCGTCCGGTGGGGTTCAGAAGGTGCCGACAGGTGAGAGCCTGGCATATACGGGGCCGCGCACGGTAGCGGCGCCCCGTCGAGGGCGAGGAGCAGATGACGGTCTGGCGGATCACCGACGGCGAGGGCGGCCTCGAATCCGGTGCGCGGGCGGAGCCCTGCTACGACATCGTCGAGCACGAGACCGTGCTGCTGCGCATCGCCGCGGCGTCGGCCTCGCCCCGGTTGCTGCTGTCCGGTGAGATCGACGTGTCCAACGCCTCCGACGTCGCCCACGCGCTGCACGCCGTCCAGGCCCGCCAGCGCGGCGACCTGCACGTCGACCTGGCCGCGGTCGAGTTCATGGACGTCGCCGGCCTGCGCGCGTTCACGAAGGCCGCGCGCGACCTGCACGACCACGACCGCCTCCTCGTCCTGCACGCGGTCTCGCCGCACATCGACCGGCTCTTCACGCTGATCGGCTGGAACACGTCCCCCGGCCTGGAGATCCACTGCCGCCCCCGCCGCTGACCGCGGCCGCGGGCGCCGATGGTCATCGGTTCATCATGTTCGCCTGATTTCCCCGCAAATGTTCCGATTTGCTCCCGTACAACGCGTCTGTCCGATTGTTTGACACCCCAAACCCGGGTTAGGAGCCACTGAAAGCTCTCCGATCCAAAGGGGGGATCTCATGGCAAGGCGTAGAGAGCATGCGGCTTCGCCGTCGTCGGGCGAGCAGTCCCGGTCCGCGATGGGCGGTCAGGGCGCGGCCATGCCGGCGGAAGGCGCGGCCACGGCCGTTCCCGGCAGAGGGGACGGCGGCACGGCCGAGCATGCGCTGTGGGAGGACCGGACCCGCGTCTTCCTGCAGCCGATCGCGGCGCCGTCCATTCTCGGGCTCTTCGGGTTGGCGGGGGCGACCATGATGGTGGGCGCCTGGCAGGCGGACTGGTACGGCGGGGTCGGCACCCCGCTGATCCTCTGGCCGTTCGTGCTGACCTTCGGCGGCATCGCGCAGTTCCTGGCCGGCATGTGGGCCTACCGCGCCCGTGACGGCCTCGCCACCGTGATGCACGGCATGTGGGGCGCGTTCTGGATCGGCTGGGGGCTGTTCTTCATGCTGGTCAGCATCGGCGCGGTGCCGCTGGCGCTGGTGCCCGCCCTCGGCACCCTCCGCGAGGGTTACGCGTTCTGGTTCGTGGCCCTGGCGGCGATCACCGCCATCGGCGCGATGGCCGCGCTCGGCGAGAGCATGGCGCTGTCGCTCATGCTCCTCTGCCTGGCCGGCGCCGCGGGGTTCACCTCCGGCGGCTTCTTCTCGCCGTCCGACTGGGCGCTGAAGACCGGCGGCTGGCTGTTCGTCGTGGCCGCGGTGCTCTGTCTCTACATCGCCGCCGCGCTGATGTTCCAGAACAGCTTCGGTCGCACGATCCTGCCCCTCTTCAAGACGCGCAGGGGCGCCGCCGCCGCGGGCGGCCGGGCGACCTGGCCGCTGGAGTACCCGATGGGGGAGCCCGGCGTGAAGATCGGGCAATGATCTTCGGCGTGTCGCCTTGACATTCCCGTTGCCTTATCCTGGTCCGATCGGGAACGACCGGCTCGGGAGGGAGCGGGAATGTCATCGGCGGTCCGGCGGACGTGGCGGCGCCTCGTCCAGACCTACACCCTGCTCTGCGCGCGCGACGACGCGGCCGCGCGCGGTTTCACCGTGCCCAGCGGCGTCTGGGCCTGTGCCCGTTGCCACCAGCCGCACCTCGAACTGGCCACCCTCAACCACCATCTCCGCACCGAGCACGCCTGACGCCCGTCCCCTCAGAGGAACCGGGCGATGGCCTGTTCCAGGCGGTGGACGGAGAGGGCGTCTCCGGCGAGCCCCTTGGTGACGTCGACCAGTTCCTTCAGCGCGCCGGGGTAGTCCAGGCAGGTGTTGAGGATGGAGACGCAGTCCATGCGCGCCTCCGGCTGCCGGGAGATGGCGCCGGCGACGTCCCGGCGGAGGAGGCCGACGACCTGGTCGCGGCCCCGCGGGGACGACAGCAGCGGTATCTCCAGCATACGGTCGACGAGATCGAAGATCGTCGGCCGGTCCGCCCCGGCATGGACCGCCGGCGGGCTCGTGGCCGCCAGTTCCCCCGCGGACACCGGACCGCCGTCCGGGCCTTGGACCCGTGCGCCCTGGACCCGGACCCAGGCCGGTCCGCCGGTCTCCTTGACCGACACGTCGATCCGCAGGTAGTCGTCCGGGACGATCCGTCCCGCCGCGTGCTGGACGACGTCCTCGTAGACCTGCTGAGACACGATCAGCGCGAACCACGCGCCGGACTCCCGCAGCGACTCCTTGAAGGCGGGTGCCTCAAGGATCCGGAACGCGTGGTTCACGGCCGTCCCGACCAGGCCGCGGCCGTCGAACTCGGCTTCCCCGGTGTGCACCGAGACGCGCAGCCGGATCCGCGCGATCTCGGCGGCGGTCTTGTTGTAGCGGCTCAGCTCGGCCCGCAGCATGTCGGCGACGTCGACCAGGAGCGGCTCGACGGGGACGCCGGGCGGGACGGCGATCATGGCGCCGTCGCCGCGGTCCTCCCAGTAGCAGCCGGCCAGGGTGATCCCCCCGGCCGCGAGGCTCACGTCCAGCCGCCGGTACAGCGCGTCGCGCATGTGCCGCCGCACGTCGTCGGTGCGGGCCCTGTCGCCGAACCCCGCGATGTCGCAGGCGACGATGACGCAATGCCCGGAAGGGTGCCAGCGCGGACCTTCGACCCCGGCATCCGGCATATGACCGAAGCCCCTCCCGTGAGCGCCCCACGACCCGGTTTCACTCTGCCCCGTCCCGGTCGTCCCGGCAAGCGTTCCGCCGGACTACCGTAGGCACCAGGATGTTCATCGGGTGATCGGCCAGAGAGGAGGGCGCTCCGTGGCCTGTGCGGACGACCCGATCAAGACGGAGACCCTCGATGTCAGCGGCCTCAGCCTGACGCGGCTGCGCGCGTACGAGGGGACGGTGCTGGGCGAGGCCGTGCGGCGGGTACGGGAGGAGAGCGCAGGCCGCGGCGAGGTGGTGGCGGGCTTCGACTCCAACATGCCACCGGCGGACCGGGTGCCGGAATAAACTGCACGCGTGGCTGAAAACGGTCAGGCAATCGGTTTCCAGGCCGGTAATGAATGGCCGGAAAATGGGTTGGACGTCGCCGCTCTGACGGCCTTCGGCTGGCGTCCGGTGCCGTTCCGCGAATTTATTCTCAAAATCAGCAGCCGGTGCAACCTGGCCTGTGACTACTGCTACGTCTATGAGGCCGCCGACCAGAGCTGGCGATCCCAGCCGAAGCGAATGCCGGCGGAGGTCCTTCGCGGCGCGGTGGCCCGCATCGCACGGCACGCCGAGACTCATCGCCTCAAGGAGATCGAAGTCGTCCTGCACGGCGGTGAACCGCTCCTCGCCGGCGTCGACTACATCGATTTCGCCGCTCGGGAGATCCGCGCCGCGATCCCGTGCGCCGTCCGCATCGGCATGGTGACGAACGGGGTCCTGCTGACCGACCGGGCGCTGCCGGTGCTGGACGCGCATGACATCGGCGTCTCGGTCAGCGTGGACGGGGACCGGGAAGGGCATGACCGGCATCGCCGGTACGCCGACGGACGCGGCAGCCACGCCGTGGTGGCGCGCGGGCTCGACCGCCTGGCCGGGCGTTACCGGCACCTCTACCGCGGCGTGCTGTGCACGGTCGACACGGCCAACGATCCCGTCGCCGTCTACGAGGACCTGCTGAGGACCGGCCCGCCGAAGATCAACTTCCTGCTTCCGCACGGGACGTGGTCCGCCCCGCCGCCCGGCCGGGACCCCGGCAGCGACGACACCCCCTACGCGGACTGGCTCATCGACGTCTTCGACCGCTGGTACGGCAGCCCCGCGCGGGAGACCGGCATCCGGTTCTTCGAGGAGATCATGCACCTGATCCTCGGCGGGCAGAGCCGCAGCGAGAGCATCGGCCTCTCTCCGGTGGCCCTGGTCGTGGTCGACACCGACGGGACGATCCAGCAGGTCGACACGCTCAAGAGTTCCTTCTCCGGGGCTCCGCGGACCGGGTTCACGGTGACCGGCCACGATTTCGACGAGGTGCTCGGGCATCCCGGCATCGTGGCGCGGCAGATCGGGCGGTCCGCGCTGTGCGTGGAATGTCTCGCGTGCCCCGTCCGCGATATCTGCGGCGCGGGCCACTACCCGCACCGCTACCGGGCCGGCCGCGGCTTTCACAATCCCTCGGTGTACTGCCGTGACCTCATGAAGATCATCGATCACATCGGAGGCCGGATGCGGGCCGATCTCTCCCGTCCCGCGCGGTGACCGGATGATGCGGAACCACGAGATCCCCCTCGCGCACTTCGAGGCGCTGGCGGCGGGCGACGGCGACGACTCGACCGTGCGGCTGCTGTGGAAGGCGGAGTACAGCACGCAGCTGCTCCGGCTCCGCGCCCTGCTCGACTCGGGGCCCTCACTCGATCGGGACGCCTATGATCTGCTGGCCGCCGCGCAGGCCAGGGCGCCGCGCCAGGTCGAGGAGCTCATGCTGTACCCGCATGTGACCGCCTGGTCGGCCGCGTGCCTCCGGCGGCTGCGCGAGGGGGGCGCCGCCGCCCGCGCCGATCTCGCGCACTTCGCGAACGTGGCGGTCGCCGCGGCCATCCGGTCCGGCCTCACCTTCACCGCGACCGCCGTGGTCCGGGACGGCATGGTGAACCTGCCCTCGCTCGGCCGTGCGGAGGTGGCGCGGCCCGGTCACGACGGCGCCGCGGCGGTCCGGTGCGATGGCGGGGAGGCAGAGGTCTCGGCGGGGGACCGGCGGGTCGCCCTCCCGGCCGACCCGCACGCGGACGCGCCCGGGTGGCGGGGAGTGCACCGGCTCCGCGTCTCGCACGCCGGCCGCGCCCTCGACGTCCATCTCGACGATCTCGACCCGTACCGGGACAACCACCGGCTCGGGCCCGCGGGCCGGCTGGACGCGGCGGCCGCCGAGGGGTGGCGGCGCACCCTGGACGGGGCGTGGTCCTTCCTCGTCCGGAACGACCCCGGCCGGGTCGCCGCGATGACCGCGGGCCTGAACGCGCTCGTGCCCCTGACGACCCGGGGAGGCCGGCGCGGGCTGAGCGCCACCAGCGCGGACGCGCTCGGCGCCGTGGCGATCACGCAGCCCGAGGACGCGCTGCTGTTCGCCGAGTCCCTGGTCCACGAGTTCCAGCACGTCAAGCTCTGCTCGCTGCTCGACCGTGTCCCGCTCTACGCGGACCGCCACGGCGAGCGCCACTACTCGCCGTGGCGCAACGATCCGCGACCGATCGGAGGTCTCCTGCAGGGCGCCTACGCCTATCTCGGCGTGACCGGCTTCTGGGGGCGGCAGCTTGAGACACTGACGGGCGGCGACGCAGCGTACGGCGAGTACGCCTTCGGCCTCTGGCGCGACCAGACCTCGTATGCGATCCGGCGGCTCGAAGCGTCGCGGTGCCTCACCGAAGCGGGGGAACGGTTCGTCGCGGGGATGCGCACCGCCCTGGACCGCTGGACGGACGTCCCGCTCGCCCCCGAAGCCCGGAGGCAGGCGAGGAGCAGCGCCGCGGACCACGCCCTCATCTGGCGCCTGCGCAACCTCCGGCCGGACCCGGAGGAGGTGCGGATGGTCGCCGGCCGCTGGCGCTCGGAGCCACCGGGTGCGCTGCACAAGGCCCCCGTTCTGCGGCCCGCCGACGTGAAGCCCGGCATCCCTGACACGCGCGCGGATCTGCGGTGCCTGTCACTGCGCGATCCGGCCGCCTTCGCGCGCCTCTGCGAGCGGGAGGGGGCGGGCGCCTCAGTGGAGCTGACCGCCGACCTCGCCCAGGTGACGGAACGACAGGACGCGGCCCTGGCCTCGTACCGCGCCCTCATCGCGGCGGAGCCGGCGCGTCCCGAACACTGGGCGGGGCTCGTCCTGTCGCTCAGGGGCAGCCGGGGGCACACGGCGGCGCGGTCGCTCTCGGAGTTCCCCGAAATCGTGGCCGCCGTGTACCGGCACATCGTCCAGGATCAGGCGGACGCGCCCGATCCCGTGGAACTCGCCGAATGGCTGGCACCGGCCCTGCAGAGCGTGAGAGCAACCGGAACCTCAGAGTGGGGTCGGCGCGATATCGCAGTCGAGTAGCCGTCCCTCCACGGCCTGCTTCACGTCGGGATGCCCGGCGCCGAGCGCGCTCGCCAGGGACCGGACCGCGTCCGAGCCCGGGGTGTCCAGGCCGAGGGCATTACAGATCACCTCGTGATTGTGCTCGCACGCCACGGTGTAGACGTGACCGGCTCCGTAGCGACTCCTGAACCGCTCCAAGGTCTCGGTGGACCGCATGCGAGCCGCCTCCAGCCTCCCCATGTGGAAGAGGTCCTGGATGAGGCCGACCGAGCAGCACAACGAGAAGTAATGGTCGGCGCCCAGGGCGTCGCGCAGTTCATGCACCGAGTTGTCATCGAGGACGAGTGCCGCCTCATGGTCGCCCAGCCGCCGCAGCGCCATCGCGAGGTCGGCCGCGCAGGCATGGGTGAACGGATGCTCCACGCCCATGACCCGGCGGTGTCCTGCCAGGGCCGTCTCGCCAAGCCCGCGCGCCTTGTCCGCGTCGCCGGTCGCCAGGCACGCCGTGACCAGGACCCGCTGGGCCGCGAGGGTGTCCGGATGGTTCTCGCCGTACCGCTGCCGGTGCAGCCGCAGCGTGTCCTCGGCGAGGGTCCGCGCCGCGGTGCGGGCTCCGAGCTTGCGCAGGGTTCCGGCATGGCTCATCTCCGTGTGCAGCACGAACGCGTGGTCGGGCGCGAGCGCCTCCCGCATGATCGACAGAACGTCCCGTTGCAGGCTCGCGGCCTCCCGGTACTCGCCCAGCCCGTGGAGATCGCGGGCGAGCTGGCTCATGGCCAGCAGGCAGTTGCGGTTTCGCGGCCCGAGGGTCGCCCGGAGCTGTTCGAGGGCGTCGGCGTCGATCGCGCGGGCCTTCTCGAAGTCGCCCAGAAGGCGCAGGTCGATGCCCACGTTGTTGGCGACGCGGAGCGTCTCGACGTGACCGTTCCCGAACAGCCGGGCCATCCGGAGCAGCGTGTCCTGGTCGAGGTCGAGCGCGGCCCTGAAATCGCCCTGGAGGCGCCGGTCGGCCGCCACGTTCCGGGCGGCGCGCATGGTGATCGAGTGGCCGGGCCCGAAACGCTCGGTCGTCCGCCGGTAGATGTCGGCGTTCTGCGCGTTCGCCGCGGCCACGTCCCCGAGGGCGCGCAGCACGGTGCCGAGTTCGCGGCCCGCGATGAGGACCGACTCGTCGTAGGGGCCGAGCTCCCGCTGCCAGTGCTCCAGGGCGATCTCGGCGAGCACCCGGCTGCCCTCGAAGTCCCCGAGCAGGTACAGGTAGCGCATCTGGTCGAGGGCGACCCGCCGGACCTCGGTGGACGCGCCGCCGATGACCCCCGCCGGCACCACGTGGGGCGCGATCTCCGCGCGGACGTCCCAGGTCGTCTCGTCGTCCGGCGCGGCCTCCGGCGTCGCGGCGGCGAGAATCCGGTGCACCCGGTCCTGGACGATGCCGCGGTCGCTCTCGGACAGCCTGTTCTGCAGCATCGTCCGGACGAGCCGGTGGACCTGGAGGCTGCACAGGCCCGGATCGTGCCGGCCCAGCGCATGCCGATCGATGTCGGCCATCGCCGTCCGGAGCAGGCCGGTGTCCGCCAGGGTCTCTTCGAGTTCCGGCGGAAGCCCGTCGACGGCACCGGCAGACAGCAGCCCCCGGGCGACGGGCTCGGGGCCGAAGAAGGCCCACAGCTCCAGCAGCCGGCCGGCCGCGGGGGCGTCCTCCAGGAGACGCTCGAAGGCCAGGCTCAGCGTGGCGGCCAGCTCCGCCGGATAGTCGAGGGGGAGGCTCGTGCCGGCCTCCTCCCGGAGCCGGCGGTCCAGCAGCCGCAGATACTCCCCGGACGTCCGGCCGGTGACGGCCTGCCACGCGGCGGCCTGCTCGACCGCCAGCGGCAGGTCGCCGATCCGCTTGGCGAGCCGGTCTGCGTCCCCCGGGGTGAGGCCGGGCACGCGGCGGCACAGCAGCGCGATGCTCTCCCGGCGCTCGAACACGCCGACGTCCTCGGCGACCGTGTGCTCCGCCCAGCGGCGGTCCCGGGAGGTGACCAGCACATGCCCGCCGGGGGCCGCCGTCGTCAGCGGCCCGTCCGGTGCCTCGGGACGGACCGGCATGAGCGGCGCGATCTCGTCCGGGTCGGTGGCGTTGTCGTAGATGAGCAGCCAGCGCCGGTACTCCCGGCCCCGGCGCAGCGCGTCCAGCAGCCGCTCGACGGTGCGGTTGACGTCGTCGCTCAACGGCGTGCCGAGCCGCCGGGCCAGCTCCGCGAGCGACGACCTGGCCAGGGTGATCTGCTCGGCGGGAACCCACCAGATGAGGTCGTAGTCGCCGGCGTACCGGTGTGCGTACTCCACGGCGAGCTGCGATTTGCCCTGTCCGCCGAGCCCTCGCGACTCCGCAGGAAGGAGCGAGATCACCGCGCCGGACAGCTTCGACCGGATGTCGTGGAGCAACCGGTCACGGCCGGTGAAGTGCGGGTTGCGCGTCGGAAGCCCGCCGCCCTGCAGGAGCGTCGGCGCCTCCTCCTCGGATTCCTCCCCCGTGGTGTCCTCGTCGGCCGCCGGTCCGGGGTCGTCCGGAGCCGGCTCCCCCGGGCGGTCCGCGGCCGCCTCCGCCAGCCGTTCGGCGATCTGCGCGTACCGTCCGCCGAGCCGGGCCAGCACCCGCGCCGCGACCTGCGCGAACGGCGGGTCCTGCCGCAGGTCCTCGGTTCCCTGCTGGACGGCGCGCAGCAGCGCCGGGAAGTCCTGGGGCGACCCCCAGCGCCCGCGGACGACCTCCCAGACGTTCCGCAGGACGCTCATCGCCTCCGCGCGGCCGAGCCCGCCGATCAGGACGTCCCGCACCCCGTCGTGGAACTCGTACTCGATCCCGTCCGGGTCGGTGGCCCGCCGGGCCCGGCGCAGCAGGCCGCCGAGGAACACCTCGGCCAGGTGCGCCGAGTTCGACTCCGGCAGCATGGCCTGCTGGACCAGCGACATGACCTCCAGCCGCAGCGGGGCGGCCGCGAGATAGCCGGCCAGCCGGAACGCCGTCGGCGAGGAGGCGGCCCGGAACCGCATCACCCGCTCCGCGGGCGCCGGGTCGCCGTCGCCGTCCCGCCGGATCTCGCGGGACGGCGAGCCGGTGAAGACGGCCTTGGCGGCGATCCGCTCGGCCCCGCCGCCGACGAGTTCGGCCCACGGCCGCAGCCAGCGCGGCTCCAGCTCCATCACGGGAATCGCGATGCCTGGAGGCGTGCGGGGCTCGTCCCGGGACCGGACGTCGAGCCGGTCGTTGGGCAGCCCCGCCTGGTCCGCGCCGATCCACACGGGTTCCGCCGGCGTCGCGCACCGCCCCCACAGCCGCTGGGGGAGCGGCTGGAGGATCGCCACCGGGGCGGACCGCGCCCAGCGTTCGAGGAGCGCGGCGGCCCGCCCGTCGCCCCAGGCCGGGCCGATGCAGTCGGAGAAGACGAGGACCACGCGGCGGCGGGTGGGGTCGATCAGCTCGTCCGGACTGCGTCCAGGGCCGGCCGAGGCCGTTCCGGTGCGCAGGACGAGCGAGTCGTCGTCGGCGTTCAGCCGCCACACGCGCACGTCGCGGAAGGCGCCCAGCTGCTCCATGAGCGTCCGCAGCTCGGCGGCCTGCCGGGTCCAGACGATCATGGACGCGCTGCCGTCGACCACGAGCGCGAGGTCCAGCCACCGTTCCGGGGCGGGCTCCATCACCGGTTCCCAGATGCCCGTCTCCGCGATCCGCTGCGCCGTCGCCTCCTCGACGAGGTTCTCGACCGTCCGGGAGGAGAACCGCCCGCGCAGCGGCCGCAAGGCGCGGGCGAGGCTCAGCGCGTGCGGGATCGCCGGCGCCGCCGGAGCGCGGACGGGGTCGCCCGCCCCCGGCTCCGGCGCCGCGAGGTGCAGGCCCGCCTGCGGGGAGGCCGCCGCCGGGCGGACGGGCCGGTGCGGTGCCCGGCCGGTGACCGCGGGCTCCGGGGTGACCGGTTCGGGCGGCGAGTCCCGCGCCGGCTCCCTGCCGGGCCGCGGCGGGGCCGCCGCGGCGGCCGGCTCCGGGGCCGGCAGCGACCGCGCCAGCCAGAGGGCGTCCGCGACCTCCTCCGCGGTGGGCTGGGGATCGAGTGCCTCCAGCGCCTCGATCAGCCGCCGGATCATCCCGATCCGGCGGCGCCCAGCGGGCGCAGGATCGCGGTGACCAGGTCGTGCAGCGTGGCCTCGGGCGGCCGGGAACCGGTCGTGCACAGGTAGACCGCGTTGAGGAGCTGGTCCGTGGCGAGGTCGCCCTGCTCGCGGCGGTCCAGGAACTCCTGGATGAGGTCCGCGCTCGCCGTGCGCGCCGCCCCGCCGAGATGGGCCTCGACGATCTCGGCGAGCTGCTCGGGGCTCGGCGGCTCGATCACCAGCCGGACGCAGCGGCGCAGAAACGCCGGGGGGAACTCCCGCTCGCCGTTGCTCGTGATGACGACCAGGGGGAAGGCGGTGCACTGGACCCTGCCGTGCCCGACCGGCACCCGGTCGGGCCCCTTGGCCGGCATGACGTGCACGACCGGCTGGTCCTCGGGGAGGCGTTCGAGTTCCGGAATCGTGTACCCGCCCTCCTCGAACACGTTGAGCAGGTCGTTGGGCAGGTCGATGTCGCTCTTGTCGAGTTCGTCGATGAGCAGCACCCGGGGGCGCGGCTGCGGCAGCAGCGCCGTCCCGAGCGGCCCGAGCCGGATGTAACGGCCGATGTCGGGGGCCTCGGTCGCGGCGCCCTGCGCCACCGCCTGGCGCAGGCTCGTCTCGTGCAGGCGGCCGATGGCGTCGTAGCGGTACAGCCCTTCCTGCAGGGTCGCCCGGCTGGTGATCGGCCAGTCCAGGACGGGGCCGAGGCCCAGCTCGTGGGCCACGTTGTAGGCGAGCGTCGATTTGCCCGTTCCCGGCTTCCCGGTGACCAGCAGGGGCCGCCTGAGGTGGAGGGCGACGTTCACCATGGTGACCACGTTCGGGCCCGGACGATACGACAGGGCCCGCTCCAGGCCGCCTCCGTGGAGCCGCGCCGGACCGTCGTCCACGTCGAACCGCCGCCAGGGCGGCGGATCGGGCAGGCGCGCGAGGCCGTCGTGCGGCGTGCCGTCACCCCGGTAGATGAGCCAGTCGCCGGACCCTTCGCCCGGAGGCGTGTCCGTCGTCGCCACAGGAACCTCCCAGGAAAGAGCTCAGGCCGGCGCCTTCAGCCGAACGTAGGGTTCGGGCAGCCGGTCCGCGTCATCGAAGATCAACGTCAGTTCGAGGCCGAGATGGTCGCCCCCGGGATCCTCGTCGAGCGCGCGCAGTGCCTGCCGGCGCAGCGTCAGCACGGTGTCGGGCAGCGCCAGGGCCCCCATGTCCAGCAGGTCCTGGAACTCCTGGACGAACCGCCCCGGATCGCGTCCCCGCCTGCACCAGGCCACGATCGGTGCCCCCGCCTGGAGCGCGGCGCGGAGCTCGTCGGAGGAGTCCGGGCCGTCCGGCCGGGGCGGGAACGCCATGGCCAGGCACACGGACGACGGCTCTGACAACAGCATGTTGTAGAGGCTTTCACCGCCGTACTGCCCGGGCTGTGTCACCCAGCACACCTTCGCGCCGCGCGGATTGTCCCGGAGCCAGTGCCACTTGCGGCGCCAGGGGTGGTGGTACGCCTGCCGCCGCATCCGGTCGAGGCTCCGGACGACCACCGGATGCTCGATGCCGAGCCGCCGCTCCAGCCCGTCCACGGTGATCCGCAACTGGTCGAGGGGCGTCCCGAGCAGGTCGACCGGCAGGACGAACTCCAGCGTCAGCTCGGGCGTCGGCCGGTTGACGACCTGCTGGTTCTCGCTCAGCAGCTCCTTGACGAGGACGGGCAGCCGGTCGAAGGGGAGGGGGTCGTCGTCGCAGTGGAGCATGAGTCCGTGCTCGCCCTCGACCTGCAGCCAGGCGGAGGTCAGGTACCGGTCGGGGACGGCCCCGTCCGGGCGGAACTCGATGATCAGATAGCTGCGCGGCTGCCTGCGCTGGGACGCCTGCGCGGCGCGCCGCCGCGCCGCGGGGAGGCTGCGTGCCAGCCCGAGCCGGTGCGCGAGGCCGCCGGCCCAGCTCTGGAGGTCGACGGCGGGGCGGCCGTTCGCGCTGGCGGCGAGCTCCTCGACGAAGGCCAGCAGCGGCGGGACGCTGTCGACGCTGACCGTGAGGTCCTCCAGCCGGGCCAGGACGCCGCGCAGATCGTCCGGGTCGGCGTTCAGGGCGGGGCCGGACGGACCGGTGACCTCCCAGTAGAGGGCCCGGATCACGTCGGGTGCCACGAGCTCGGGGGCGCGGGCGGCCAGGGTTCTGAGGAGCCCGTCGAGCTCCCTCCGCTCCCGCGGATGGAGCAGCGGTTCGGGCAGGAGCTCGTCCACCAGGTTCCGGAGTTCCTCCATGGGGATGCTGCCGCGATGGAACTCCTCGACGACCGTCATCAGGGCGTGGAACGCGCCCGCATAGGAGAGACACGAATCGACGAGCTGCCAGACGTCGTTGATGTCGCTGTCGTCGCGCGTCAGGGGCAGCGGATGGCCGAGCTGCCGTTCGAGCAGGGAGACGCACAGGTCGCGGGCGTTGCGCTTGCGTATCGCCTCAAGCCGCCACAGGGCCTTCACCAGGCGAGACTGATCCTCGAATGACAGTGACCAGGCCACGTCCGACATTCATCCCCTCCGACATCGAACCGCACCGGCACCCCCATCGGTGGGCACATCGTACGCGTTCAGCGCGGGCCTATCGTCTGGGGTATTTCCGGTTGCGCGGAAGTGTCATAAA
Source organism: Spirillospora sp. CA-128828 (assembly GCF_050945415.1). Lineage (NCBI taxonomy): Bacteria > Bacillati > Actinomycetota > Actinomycetes > Streptosporangiales > Thermomonosporaceae > Spirillospora > Spirillospora sp. CA-128828. The sequence continues at coordinate 7,590,773 of NZ_CP191986.1, read as the reverse complement.
GGGCCGTGTCGCGTTCGGCGGGAGCGAGGGGCCGGCTCAGTTTCAGGTAGGCCCGATCCCAGGCCGGGCATCGGGGGAGCCGCGGTATCAGCGCCTGCGCCAACGCGCTGCGCATCTTCCGCAGGATCCGCCCGAGAACGATCCCTGGCCATTTGAGCGGGAACCAAAGAAGGCATGTGCTGGTCACGGCGACGCACAGGGTCACCGCCATGACGACCGCGGTCACGATCCTGGTGCTCGACACGAGCGACAACAGGTAGCCGGAGAAGAGCGACCCCAGCGGCACCGCGCTCTGGGTGACGAGGTTGTTGATGCTGGCCACCCTCGCCAGCATCTCGTTGGGGACCCAGATCGCCTGGTAGACCGTCAGCGTCACGTTGATGTGCGCGCCGATGAAGCTGATCCCGCCCCACGCGGCCAGCCCGGTCAGCGGATGGTCGCCGATCGTCACGATGGAGGTCATGGCGGACCACCCCCACACGCAGCAGAACAGGACGAGCATCGGCCGGTTGCCGTGGGCCAGCCTGAAGCGCCGGAAGAGGCGCGGGGCGACGATGGCGCCCAGCGTGCCTCCCAGCCCGGACGCCGCGAAGAGGATGCCGATCATCGAGGTGGAGTCGAATTCCCGGTCCGCCTGCACGACGAGCATGAGGAAGACGGTCTGGAACGCGAAATTCGTCACCGCGCAGATGACGAGCACCATGCGCAGAAAGGGATCTCGCCTGAGAAACTCCAGGCACTTGCGGAAGTCGGCGGTCGGCACATCGTCTCGTTCTCTGGCTTTGAACTCCTTGTTCTTCATGCAATGCAGGGTCAATGCGGAGAAAAGTGAGGACAGTGCGTCCGCGGTGAAGGGAAGTGCGCGATTGACGCCGTACAGAAAACCGCCGAGTGGGCGACCGAGAAGGAGCGCGATGTGGCTGCGCGCCTCGTTTCTCGCCATGGCCTCGGGGAGGGCGTCGTAGCTGACGACCCGGCGCACGACGGCCACCTCGGCCAGGTTGTACAGGGCGGCCAGCGCGCCGTCCGCAGCGGCGGCACCGACCAGCAGATGGCCGGGATGGAAGTGCAGGACGAGTCCGATGGCCAGCAGCACCGACACCGTGAACCGGGTGTACTGGCAGGTCAGCATGATCCGGCGCCGGTCGAACCGGTCGACGAGCATCCCGGCGGGCAGGTAGAGCAGCAGGCGGGGGCCCGTGCCCGCGGCGGCGACCCAGCCCGCGAAGACGGGAGAGCGGGTGAGCGACAGGGCCAGCAGTGGAAGCGCGATGGCCGCGTTCATGGTGCCGAGCTGGGATGCCGCGGATCCACTCCACAGGAAGGTGAAATCCCGCGGCAAGGAAGCCCGCGGTTTCACGCGGACCTGCTTGCACCATCCGTAGCGGCCACCTACTGTATCCTCCTCACGACTTATGGTGGCCGGTTTCGCCGTGCTGAAACTCGGTCGCCCGCCAGCGGCCGGCAGGCGGCCCCGGAAAGCTCCCGCTCAGCGACTTCGGCGCCTAACGCAAAATCGCCCACAATGACACGAAAGACACGTTGTGTGGAGAGCGGAAACCTACGGCACCGTAGCCTCGGGCCGTAGGCAGACTCTAGTGGAGATCGCGACAGAATCGGGCTGATTGTCGAGAAAGGGCTTACGCCCAGCGAGTCTCGTGCGATTCTTGACCGCCGTATGTCGCCCGCTGGGCTGTGCGTGAGGCTCGCCTCGGCCGCCCATCAGGGCGGGAGGCATCTCGGCAGTCATTGCCGGCCGCCCCGCCCTGTGGCGCGAAGAGCACCGGTGATGCCCGCCGGTCCGGTCTCGGGCGAGGGGGTCTCCCTGCGCCGGTCAGGCGGCTCAGCGTCCGGCGGATATGGGGTCTTCGGCCAGATCGCTGCTGAAGCTGGCGGCCACGAAGTCGCCGCGAGCCGGGTCGAGGGCCTCGCGGAGGGCCTGCTCGATGGCCGACTCCCCGAGCAGGTCGTCCAGCTGGCGAAGCGAGAGGTCCGACACATCGATGAGGTCGTTGTGAAGGGTGATTTCCTGCTTCTGCATGAAGTCTCCTCAAGCGCGGTCCCGCTCGCCGGCCGCAGTCCTGCACACGAGTCAGGTAAGGCTGAGCATTGACAGCAACAATATCAATGAAGTCAGAAAAATCCTAGTTCGGCCGTCGAGGCTCCGGCCGGGCGTCGAATTCCGGCGCGGCGTTTTACGGCGCAGTCGAAACTGCTTCGGGCGTTGACCGAAATCCACGGCCTTAACGCCATCCGATCGCGCATCTGTGTCGCGTGACCTGTTCCGCCACTCACTCTAATGCGATATTACGGTAACTGAGTACAGGTGAGAGATGAACCGTCTGGTCATGTGATGATCGGCGAAATGCGGAGGTGGACGCATGACGCTCCCGGTGACGGCCCCGGCGATCTGGGGGAGGATCCCGCCGCGGAACAAGAACTTCACCGGACGTGAGGAGTTGCTCACCAAGCTCAAGGCCGGTATTTCGGACCAGGTCACCGCCGTGCTTCCGCACGCCCTGCACGGCCTGGGCGGGGTGGGCAAGACCCAGATGGCGGTGGAGTTCGCGCACCGGTTCCGGTTCGACTACGACCTGGTCTGGTGGGTGCCGGCCGACCAGCCGTCCCTCGTGCGGCCGACGCTCGCGGCACTCGCGCCCTCGCTCGGGCTGCCGCCCGCCACCACGCTGGGGGTCGAGGACGCCGCCAACGCGGTGCTCGACGCGTTGCGGCGGGGGGATCCGTACCGCCGCTGGCTGCTCATCTTCGACAACGCCGACCAGCCGGAGGACCTCCAGGACCTGCTGCCCCAGGGCGGACATGTGCTCGTCACCTCGCGCAACCCGCGGTGGGACGGGGTCGGCCACACGGTCCAGGTCGACGTGTTCGCCCGCGAGGAGAGCATCGCGTTCCTCAACAAGAGGCTCCCGCGGGCCATCAGCGAGGACGAGGCCGACCGGCTCGCGCATGAGCTGGGGGACCTGCCGCTCGCCCTGGAGCAGGCGGGCGCCCTTCAGGCCGAGACCGGCATGTCGGTCGCGGAGTATCTGCGACTGCTGGCGGAGTGCACCAGCCAGCTGCTCGCCGAGGGCAAGCCGAGCGAGTATCCGGTCTCGATGACGGCGGCCTGGAGGCTGTCGGTGAACAGCCTCGCAGAGAAGGTGCCGGAAGCGGTCGAGCTGCTCCGCTGCTGCGCGTTCTTCGGCCCCGAGCCGATCCCCCGCGAGGTGTTCTCCCGGACCCCGCCCGGAATGGGGCAGCCGCTGGGCGGGCTGCTGCGCAATCCGATCCGGCTCGCGCGGGCGTTCGGCGAGGTGGGCCGGTACGCGCTGGCGAAGATCGACCCGCCGAGCCGGACCATCCAGGTGCACCGGCTGATCCAGGCGCTGCTGCGCGACGAGCTGTCCCCGGCCGACCAGGCGCGCTTCCGCGGCGAGGTGCACATGCTCCTCGTGGCGGCGATGCCGGCGGAGGACGCGGAGTCCCCGTCGAGCTGGCGCCGCTACTCGGAGCTGATCGGCCACGTGGGGCCTGCAGCCGTTGCCGAGAGCCACGACCCCGAGGTCCGCAAGTTCGCCGTCAACATCGTCCGCTACCTGCGTCTGTCCGGCGACTTCGCGTTCGCGCAGCACCTGATCGAGCGTCTCGTCGACCAGTGGACGGCCGACTCGGGGGAGAACGACCTCGATCTCCTGGAGGCCAAGCGGCAGTTCGGCAACATCCTCCGCGACCGCGGCGAGTACGGCGCCGCGTACGAGTCGAACCTCAACGCCATGGAGCGGACGGAGGCACTGGTTGGCCCGAGACACCGGATGACGTTGCAGCTCCTGAACTCGCTCGGCGCCGACCTCCGGGCGCGGGGGGACTTCGCGGACGCCCGGGATCACGATCTCCGTTCGCTGGAGCGGCATCGGGAGGCGTTCGGCGAGACGTCGATCGACACGCTGCGGGCCATGCACAACCTGGCGCTGGACCACGGCCTGAACAGCGACTACACGAAGTCCAAGGATCTCCACGAAGCCGTCTACCTGCTGTTCGGGGAGTCCCCGGAGGCCAACGCGACCCACATCACCAACGCGCTCGGCGGGCTGGCGCGCGCGGTCCGGCTCTGCGGAGACTACGGAGAGGCGTGCGACCTCGGCGAGGAGGCGTACGCCAAGGCCGTGGACGAGCTGGGCGCCGAACATCCGCTGACGCTGCTCGTGGCCAAGGACCTGGCCATCGCCCTGCGCAGGGCCGGCGAACTGGAGCGGTCGCTCGAACAGGCGCAGGAGGTCAACGCGCGCTCCGTCCGGCTCTTCGGGCTGGACCACCCCGACACCCTGGCCGCGGCGATGTGCCTCGCCAACGGCCTGCGGAGCACCGGTGATCTGGACTCGGCCCTGGAACTGGCCGCCGACACCGTCGTCCGGTATCCGAAGGTCTACGGTTCCGAGCATCCCTACAACCACGGATGCGGCGGGAACCTGGCGCTGCTGCGCCGCGTGTTCGGCGATGCGGAGTCCGCGCGCAGGCTCAACGAGAAGGCGCTCGCGGGTCTGGAGGTCAAGCTGGGCCGCGATCACCACTACTCGCTCACCGTGGCCACCAATCTGGCCAGCGACCTGAAGGAGCTCGGAGAGGTGGAGTCGGCGTGCAAGCTCGGCCGCGGGACGCTGCGGCGGCTGCGCGCGACCGTCGGGGACGAGCATCCGATGACGCTGGCCTGTGCCGCCAACCTGTCGGTCTCCCTCCGGGAACTCGGTGAGGAGGAAGAGGCGAACGGGCTGTACAAGGAGACGATGGACGTCTACGCCAGGACGGTCGGCCTGGAGCATCCGGACGCCGTCGTCGCCGCTGAGTCGCGCCATCTCGACTGCGACTTCGACCCGCCGCCCATCTAGGCGGTGCCCGGGAGCGAGGGGTGCGCGCCGTATCGGCGCCGCCAGGCGACCACGTGCCGTCCGGCCGTGTCCCGGCTGCGGCGCAGCGCTTCGTCCCGGACCGGTTCGTCCAGCCAGGCCCGGACCGTGCGGCCCATCTCGCCGACGAATACCTCGCCCTCGGGGGTGAGGCGTCCGGTTCCGGCGAGGGTGCGGATCACGAGGTCCGTGGCGGCGCGCCAGCGCGCGAACTCGCTGTCCGCCTCCAGCGCGGCCGCGCCCGTCTCGTGATGGCGCTGGGTGCGCCAGAAGGCGGCGATGCCGAGGTGGGCGTAGGCGCCCTGCAGCAGCCCGGCGACGGGCCTCGGGTCGTCCCGCCAGGGCGCGTAGTAGGTGGCGCCGTCGTCGGGTTCGGTCAGGTGGACGACGTCCAGCAGCCCGGTGAGCTTGGTGTGCTGGACCTCATGGGCCAGCGTGACGGCGAGGAAGCGGGCGTCAGGCGGGCTGGAGAGGCCGATGCTGCCGAAGGCGTGCCTGGGGGTGGCGCTCGCCTGCCGGTACACCGGTGACACGAGCGGGGTCAGGACGGAGATGAAGGCGGCGACGTCCTCGGCGACGCTCGGGTGGTGCCGGGTCAGAATGCGCCAGGCGTCGTCGAGGGCCGACCGCCAGTGCTCCAGTTCGGATCTTCCCAGCCGGTGCGGGAGCCAGTCGGCGCCGGGCATGCGGTCCGGGTCGTGCTCGTCCAGGAGGAAGACGCCGTCCGCTCCGCGGTGCTCCACCGTCAGTCGGCGTATCGCCTCCCAGCCGGGCGCGTCCCGGTGGACGTCGCGGGGGAGGCGCGTCCGGGCGTCCCCGGCCACCACCTCCGCGCCGCCTGGCCCGGACCGGACGAGCGCGCTCGCCCGGCCGGGGACGAGGGCGCGCCCCAGCCCCGGGAGGACGATCGCGCCCGAGCGCGCCGGCACCTCGATCTCGCAGCGGAACCCGGCCTTGATCGCCGCGCCCGCGGCGAGGGCCGCGAACTCTCCCGGACGGGCGGATCCGTCCTCCTTGCCGGACAGGACGACGAGGGTGCGCCGGGTCCATTCGCCGACGGTCGGATAGCGGAGCACGGCCTCGACCGCCTCGGGGGCGTCCTCCTGGATGCGTGCGAGCAGGTCATAGGCGCGGGCGGTCTCCGGGCCGCCCGCGTTCCGCACGCCGCGCAGCAGCAGGAGGCGCTTGCTGTACTGGGCTCTGCGGAGGAGTTCGACGGCGGTCGTACCGCCGCCGCCCGCGGCGAGCGCCAGGAAGACCTTTTCGGGGATCCGGTGCACGCCGAGGTTCATCCACTCCGCTCCCTGGAAGACGCCTTGCGCTTGTAGTCGGCCACGTCCTTGGAGACCGCGTCCCGGATGTGGGTGATGAGGTGAAGGAGGTCGCGGCAGTAGACGGACGGGTTGGCGAAGCCGGTGCCGGAGCGGTACCGGTGCGTGTAGAGACCGCCGCCGCAGACGCGGTGGACGGGGCAGGCCGCGCATCCGGGGGCCAGCGCCCGGCGGCCGATCTGGCGGGCGGCCATCGCGGGAAGCATCAGCGCCGCGTCGAACGGGTCCCGGCTGACGTGCAGCGCCGTCCGCGTCGCGCCCTCGTAGGCGGACTTGAGCGTGTCGACCTGTTCGATGCTTCCGTCCGTCTCCACGACGGTGACGGCGACCGGTGACAGCCCGATCGACTCGCTGTGCGAGGGGCGGCCGAGGAGGAGCCGGATGATCTCGGAGAACAGCCGGACGCGGGTCTCGCGGGCGGGTGCGCGGTACCAGCGGTCGAAGACCGCGACGAGCCAGTCGCCGTACGGAGTCGTGTCGCCGTCGTCGCGGCCCGGTGGAGGGGTGTCCCAGTTCCCGTGCGGGAGCAGGAAGTCCACGGCCGGCGGGCGGTGGGCGATCAGCGCCTCGTAGGTGGCGATCGGGTCGTTCTCCAGGTCGATCGTGCTGAGCAGCCCGCTGAACAGCCGCCGGTACGCGGGCGTCGTCAGGCCGTGCAGCCCGGTCATGACGTCCCGGTGGCTTCCGGTGCCGTTGGTGCGGCGGCGATGACGGTCATGGCCGTCCTCGTCGCCGTCCAGGCTGACGCTGACGAAAATGTCGAGTTCGTCGAAGAGTTTCAGGTAGACCGAATCCAGCAGGACGCCATTGGTCTGCACATGGAAACTCACCGACGTCGGGGAATCGACCGCCGAATTCACGGCGTCCACCGCGTACCTGATGTGTTCCGCGCCCGCCAGCAGGGGTTCGCCGCCGTGCAGGATGATCCCGATCCAGGGCAGGTCGTTGGACCGCGCGTGCTCTGCGATCCGGGCGGCCGTCCGGTCGATGGTGGCGCGCGACATCCGCCGCGGCTGCCGGCGCCAGCTCTGGTCCGCCATCTCGTACATGTAGCAGTAGTCGCAGGCCAGATTGCAGCGGCTGTGGATTTTCAGTACGAATTGGCGGAACGGAGTCGGCCGCCACCCCTGCTCGAGCAGCGCCTGGACGCTCAGCGTGGCCGGCCATTCGTTTTCGGTGGCCGGCCGTGCCGCGTCGACGCTCACACCGATCATCTCCCAAGCCGGGTTCTGCCGCGGCACCGCGTGATACCTCAATACATTTATATACGCAATGTCTTGATCATCAAATGCCGTTCCGAGTCCGGCCGGGCGCGCCGGCCGGGACGGTCGTAGGCTCGGGGGCGATGGAGGGGCTGACATGAACGAGCAGATGCGCGCGAACACCGCCGCCTTCGAACAGACGGTCCGCTCGGCCCTCGCGCTCGCCGGGACGCTCGGCGATGCAGACTGGGCCCGGCCGACCGATTGCCCCGGCTGGACGGTCAAGGACCAGTTCGCGCACCTCGCCGGGGTGGAACGCGACCTCCTCGGCGACCCGGGGCCCGAGGTCGAGGTTCCCGAGCTCGACCACATCCGCAACGACTTCGGCCGCTACCTCGAGATCGCGGTCCACGCGCGGCGTCCCGTCCCGGGCCCGGACGTCGCCGCGGAGCTGGCGGACGTCCTGGAACGCAGGCTGGCCCAGCTCCCCACCCTGGACCCCGACCGCGTCGTCATGTGCCCGGACGGCAAGGAGGGCCCCTACTCGCGGCTCATGAAGTTCCGCGCCATGGACTGCTGGACGCACGAGCAGGACGTCCGCCGCGCGGCCGGCCGTCCCGGCAACCTGGACGCCCCGGCGGCGCGCTGCTTCTGGGAGCTGCTGAGCCGCGGCCTCCCCCTCGTCGTCGCCCGCCGCGCGAAGGCCGCCCCCGGCGAGTCCGTGGCCTTCGCGATCGCCGGCCCGCCCGACTTCCACGTGACCGTCGGCGTGGACGCGAACGGCAGGGGCCACTTGTCCGAAGCGGCGGCCCCCACCGCCGAGCTGGCCATGGACTGGGAGACCTACGTCCGCCTCACCGCGGGCCGCTGCACGCCCGGCGACGCCGTCGTTGGGACCACGGGCGACCGGGCGCTGAGCGGCAGAGTCCTGGCCGCCATGGCCATCACCCCCTAGCGCGGACTCGCCGGGGCCGTGGATCCGGCGCCGGTGGAAACACGTTCTATCGCGGCACCCGGTGCGACCTGGGACGTCGCCCTGATCGCGCATGCTCGTGCTGACCTGGGCTTACTCACCCCCTTCCGTTGTGACCAAGCGGTTGCTACATTCCAGGTAACAAGAATTCATTTCAGTCTGGTTCCAGGAGGTGCGATGACCGAGGCCATGACGCCGGAGGCAGCGACGCCGGAGACCATGACGGCGGCGTCGGCGCGCCGGGAGTCCCCGCCGTCGATGATCGAGCGGATGACCCTGATCCTCGACGCGTTCAACGGGCCGACCGCCCGGCTGACCCTGGAGGACGTCGCCCGCCGCACCCGGCTGCCGCGTTCCACCGCGCACCGGATCCTCGACCAGCTCGTGAAGCAGCGCTGGCTCGCGCACCACTCGTTCGGCTACGGGCTCGGCCAGCGCGCCCTCGGCCTCGGCGGGCAGGACGGCGGGCACGGCAAGATCCGCGAGGCGGCCGCGCCGCTGCTGCACGAGCTGCAGGTCACCACCGGGCTGGTCGCGCACCTGGCCGTCCTGGACGGCGCCGAGGTCCTCTACCTGGACAAGCTCGGCGGGCGGCTCGCCACGTCCGTCCCGTCGCGGGTCGGCGGGCGCGCCCCCGCGCACTGCACGGCGCTCGGCAAGGCGATGCTGGCGTGGCTGGAGCCGGAGCAGGTGGACGCGCTGCTCGGCGCCGGCATCAGCCGGTTCACCAGCCGCACGATCGGCGAGCTGGGCACGCTCCACCAGGAGTTGCACCGGGTCCGGCAGCGCCGCGGGCTGGCGTTCGAGCGCGGCGAGTCCTACCCCGGCATCGCCTGCGTGGCGGCGGCGATCCGCGGCGCGGAGGGCCCGGTCGCGGGCATCTCCCTGGTCGGCGACATCCGCGCGCCGCTGGAGAACGTCGCGCCGCTGGTGGTCACCGCGGCACGCGAGGCGTCACAGATCCTGTTCCCCGGCTCGGCGCCCCGCGGGCGCGCGGGACGCGCGGGCGTGCGCGCCCGGCGCGGCGCCACCCGGACGGGCGAGGAGACGACCTGGTCGCCGGAGACGATGAACCGGCTGCTCGCGGTCGACGGGCGCGGCGACTGGATGTGAAGCCGGTGCCGGACGTGCCGTCAGCCCCAGCCCCACCGGTCGCCGATGCCCCACGGGTCGGGGGCGATCGGCGCGTCCGGCTCCCCGACGCCGAACCGGCTGCGGAAGAACACCATCGGACGCCGCCAGGCGCCGTTCACCACCTCGTGCCGCTCCACCGCGAGCACCCGGCCGATCACCACCTCGTGGTCACCGGCCTCGCGGATGTCGTGGACGACGGCGTGCACGGCGAGCAGGACGTCCGGCAGCGCCGGGGTGCCCCACTCGGACACGCCCCACTCCAGGCCCTCGAACTTGGCGCCCCGGCTCGATCCGAAGCGCTCGCAGAGCTCGCGCTGCTCCTCACCGAGCACGTTGACGCAGAACCGCCCCGCCGACCGGATCCGCGGCCACGACCGGCCGCGCTTGTCGGCGCAGAACAGGATCAGCGGCGGTTCCAGCGACACGGACGTGAACGACTGGCAGGCGAAGCCGACCGGCTCGCCGCGGTCCAGGGCGGTGACCACGGTGACGCCGGTGGCGAACTCCGCCATGGCCTTCCGGAAGTCCGCCGGCTCCGGCGCGGCCGCGGCGGCCTCGGAGACGGGCGTGAGCGCTGGCTCGGCTGGCATCTGTTCACCTCGGGGCTGCGAACGGTTGTGCGGTCATATCCAATATGCGACATGTCCAATAAGCGGCACGGACGCGGTACCGGTCAAGGGCGGCCGGTGAGCCCGAACGTAGGCACGCCCGGTGCCGCCCGGGCACCCCGATCCCGATGAGTGGAAGGGGAGACAGGGACGGCGGCGGGAGATCGCCGTGAGACCCGCGTCCCGCTGATCGGGATCCGCCGCGTGACCGTGCCGCCCCGCCGTTTACGTTCCGGACAAGCCATCGTCGAAGGACTGGGAGATCATGCCTGCGGAGCTGACCTACGAGTCGACGTTGCGCGAGCTCGCCACCGACCGCGGCGTCCTGCGCTACCACGAGGCCGGCGAGGGACCGCCCCTGCTGATGCTGCACGGGTCGGGTCCGGGCGTGACCGGCTGGCGGAACTACCGCGGCAACCTCGCCGGGTTCGCCGAGCACTTCCGGTGCCTGGTCCTGGAGTTCCCCGGGTTCGGGGTCAGCGACCCGACCGACGAGCACCCGATGATGGCGGCCGGCGGCGCCGTCGTCCGGTTCCTGGACGGCCTGGGCCTCGGCCAGGTCGACGTGATCGGCAACTCGATGGGCGGCGTCATCGCGACGCAGGTGGCGCTGCGGCATCCCGACCGGATCCGGCGGCTGGTCAGCATCGGGGGCATCGGGACGAACGTCTTCAGCCCGGCGCCCGGCGAGGGCATCAGGCTGCTGGCGGAGTTCACGGACAACCCGACCCGCGAGGGCCTCGTGCGGTGGCTGAACTCGATGGTCTTCGACCCGCGGACGGTCACCGAGGAGATGATCGAGGAGCGCTGGCGGCAGGCCACCGACCCCGGCACGCTCGCCTCCGCCCGCCGCATGTACGGGTCCAGGGCGATGGCCGCCCGCGCGAAGGCGATGGCGGCCTCCGACGAGCCGCCCTACTGGGCGATGCTGCACAGGCTCAAGGCGAAGACGCTCATCACCTGGGGACGGGACGACCGGGTCAGCCCGGTCGACATGGTGCTCGTGCCGATGCGCACGATCCCGGACGTCCAGGTGAACATCTTCCCGAACTGCGGGCACTGGGTGATGATCGAGCAGAAGTCCGCCTGGGAGAGCGCCGTGCTGGCCTTCCTGACCAGGAAGGACGACCTCTGATGAGCGAGTGGGATCACGAGTTCGACCTCGTCGTCGTGGGCAGCGGCGGCGGTGGGATGACGGCCGCGCTGACCGCGCACGACGCGGGCCTGAGCGCGCTGGTCGTGGAGAAGGGCAAGAAGTTCGGCGGCTCCACCGCGCTCTCCGGCGGCGGCATCTGGATCCCCAACAACCCGACGCTGAAGGAGCGCGGCCACGACGACAGCCGCGAGTCGATCCGCCGCTACCTGGACCTGCTCACCGAGGGACGCGTCCCGGCGGCGCGGCTCGACGCCTACGTCGACAACGGCCCCGCCGCGATGGAGCTGATCTGCAAGAGCAGGTGGATGCGGTTCTTCTGGACGAAGGGCTACGCCGACTACCACCCCGAGCTGGAGGGCGGGCGCGCGCTGGGCCGGTCCATCGAGGCCGAGCCGTTCGACACCCGCAAGCTCGGCGAGGACGAGAAGTACCAGCGGCCGAACAACATGAAGGGCCCGCTCGGCCTGTGGGTGACGGCCAAGGACTACCACGACCTCGCGATGGCCAAGCGCACGTGGGCGGGACGCCGCGCGTCGCTGGTCGCGGCGTGGCGCGTCTCGTCCAACATGGTCCGCCGCCGCCACATGTCGACCGGCGGCCGGGCACTCGTCGCCCGCCTGCGGATGGCGTTGAAGGACGCCGGCCTCCCGCTCTGGCTGCGGACCACCATGACCGGCCTGGTCACGGACGAGGACGGCCGCGTCACCGGCGTCGTCGCCGCACGGCCGGACGGCACGACCCTGCGCATCAGAGCCCGCAAGGGGGTGCTCCTGGCGAGCGGTGGTTTCGACCACAACCAGGAGATGCGCGACAAGTACCTCCCGAAGGGCGGGCAGGAGGACTTCGCGATGGGCGCCCGTGAGAACACCGGCGACGGCATCCGCGCGGGCGAGGCCCTCGGCGCGGCGCTCGACCTGATGGACGACGCGTGGTGGATGCCCGCCGTCCGCCACCCGGCCGGGGCGACGATCCCGCTGGTGTCGGAGCGCGCCATCCCCCGGCAGGTCATCGTGTCGCAGGACGGGACGCGCTTCACCAACGAGGCGGCCCCCTACGTCAACTTCGTCCACGACCAGCTGGCGGGCGGGCACGTCCCGGCCTGGTTCGTGATGGACGCCAAGGCCCGCGCCCGCTACCCGTTCGCGCAGATCCTCCCCGGAGCCCCGATCCCGGAGGGGTTCTACGAGAAGGGCGTCGTGTTCAAGGCGGACACGCTCGCCGAGCTCGCCGGCCGGATCGGCGTCCCGGCGGACGCGCTGGCCGGGACCGTCGAGAAGTTCAACGGGTACGCCCGCACGGGCAAGGACCCCGACTTCGGCCGCGGCGACTCCGCCTACGACCGCTACTACGGCGACCCGAACCTGAAGAACCCCAACCTGGACGTCATCGACACGGCCCCGTACTACGCGTTCCGGCTGGAGGTCGGCGACCTCGGCACCAAGGGCGGCCTGGTCTCCGACGAGCACGCCCGCGTCCTGCGCGGGGACGGCACGGCCATCGAGGGCCTGTACGTGACGGGCAACGCGTCGTCGTCGGTGATGGGCAACGAGTACGCGGGGCCCGGCGCCACGATCGGCCCGTCCATCGTGTTCGGCTACATCGCGGCCCGGCACGCGGCCGGAAAGGCCACAGGACGGTCATGACGGCACTCAAGGCGCGGGTGGTGGAGGTCGTCCACGAGACGGCCGACGCGCACTCGCTCGTCCTCGAACCGGCCGAGGGCGACCGCGACCGGTTCACCTACCGGCCCGGGCAGTTCCTCACCGTCCGGGTCCCGGCCGCGGACGGCTGGGCGGCGCGCTGCTACTCGCTCTGCAGCTCGCCGCACACCGACGACCGGCCGAAGGTGACCGTGAAGCGGGTCGAGGGCGGCCTCGGATCCAACTGGATCTGCGACAACGTCACGGCCGGCGACGTCCTTGAGGTGCTGCGCCCGGCGGGCACGTTCACCCCGTCCTCGCTGGACGACGACCTGCTGCTCGTCGCGGGCGGCAGCGGCATCACCCCGGTGATGTCGATCCTCAAGTCGTGCCTGGCCGGCGGGCGCGGGAAGGTCGCGCTCCTCTACGCCAACCGGGACGAGCGGTCGGTGATCTTCGCGGACGAGTTGCGGGAGCTCACCGAGCGGCACCCTGGCCGGCTCACCGTCGTCCACCTGCTGGAAACGGTGCAGGGCCTGCCGACGGCCGCCGCCGTCAGGTCGCTGGCCGGCCCCTACACCGGGCGTCCCGCGTACGTGTGCGGGCCCGAGATCTTCATGGACCTGGTCACGGAGACGCTCACCGGCCTCGGCGTGCGGGTGCACGTCGAGCGCTTCTTCTCGCTGGAGGGCGACCCGTTCGAGGAACCGGAGGCCCGGGGCGAGGAGGCCGGCGACGGCGACGCCGGCGAGATCGAGGTCGAGATGGACGGCGAGACGCGCACGGTGCCCTGGCCGAAGTCCGAACGGCTTCTCGATGCGCTGCTGCGCGCCGGGGTGGACGCCCCTTTTTCCTGCCGGGAGGGCAACTGCTCGGCCTGCGCCTGCGTGCGGCTGGAGGGCGAGGTCACCCTCGACGCCAACTCGGTCCTCGACGAGCAGGATCTCGCCGACGGCCTCATCCTCGCCTGTCAGGCGAGGCCGGTCACCGACCGGCTGAAGATCACCTACGACGGCTGACGACACCCACGGGAGACAGGCGATGGCGAACCGCGTGCTCGACACGATCATGGAACGGGCGGAGCAGATCCGCGAGCTCGGCCCCGCCAACGAGGCCCTCGGCAGGCTCGACGACAAGGCCGCGCGGATCCTGCGCGACGCCGGCGTCATCCGGCTGCTGCAGCCGGAGGCGCACGGCGGCCTGGAGGTGCACCCCCGCGAGTTCGCCGAGACGGTGCTGGGGATCGCCTCCCTCGACGGCTCCACCGGCTGGATCGCGGGCATCGTCGGCGTCCACCCGTGGGAGATGGCCTACGCCGACCCGAAGGTCCGCGAGGAGATCTGGGGCGAGGACCCCGACACGTGGATCGCGTCCCCGTACGCGCCGATGGGCATCGCCCGGCCGGTGGACGGCGGGTACGTCTTCAACGGCCGCTGGCAGTTCTCCTCCGGCACCGACCACTGCGACTGGATCTTCCTCGGCGGGATGCTCGGCGACGACGACGGCAAGATGGCGATGCCGCCCCGGTCGCTGCACCTCATCCTGCCCCGCTCCGACTACGAGATCGTCGAGGACTCCTGGGACGTCGCCGGGCTGAAGGGCACCGGCAGCAAGGACATCATCGTCAGGGACGCGTTCGTCCCCGCCTACCGGACGCTGGAGTACACCAAGGTCGTGGACGGCTCGGCGCCCCGCGAGGCCGGGCTGACCAACCCGTCCTACCTGATGCCGTTCTCCTGCGTGTTCCCGCTCGGCATCTCCGCCGCCGTGATCGGCATCGCCGAGGGCGCCCTGTACCACCACATGGCCTACCAGCGGAACCGCGTCCAGATCACCGGCACCAAGATCAAGGACGACCCGTACGTGCTGTACGCGATCAGCGAGGCCGCCGAGGAGATCAAGGCGTCCCGCACCGCGCTGCTCGACAACTGCTCGCGGATGTACGACATGGTCGCCGCCGGGCACGTCCCGACCTTCGCCGAGCGCGCCGCCGGGCGCCGCACCCAGGTCCGCGCGGCGTGGCGGGCGGTGCAGGCGATGAACGAGATCGTCGTCCGGTCCGGCGGGAACGCGATGCGCACCGACAACCCGATCCAGCGGTTCTGGCGGGACGCGCACGTCGGCCTCGCGCACGCCATCCACGTCCCGGGCGCCGTCTACCACGTCTCCGCCCTGACGGACCTGGACATCGAGCCCCCGCAGGGCCCGATGCGCTCGATGATCTGACCGTCCTCCCCCCCGCATAGCGAAAGGACCGAGAAGGTGACACAGATCCGAGGGCTGGGATATCTCAGGGTCCAGACCCGGCACATCGACCGGTGGCGCGAGTTCGCCCTCGACGGGCTCGGCTTCGCCGAGGGGAGCGGCCCCGACCCCGAGGGCCTGTACCTGCGCATGGACGAGCGGCGGTCACGCCTGCAGTTGGTGCCCGGCGACAGTGACCGGGTGCTGGCCGTCGGCTGGGAGGTGCGCGACCAGTACGCGCTGGCCGCCGTCCGCGAGGCCGTGGAGAAGTCCGGGACGGCCGTGACGACGCTGAAGCCCAAGGAGGCCGCGGAGCGCGACGCCGAGGAGGTCGTCGCGTTCACCGACCCGGGCGGCACTCCGGTCGAGGTGTTCTTCGGCCCGGTGCTCGACCACAGCCCGGTCCGCACCGGCTTCGCGCAGAAGTTCGTCACCGGTCCGATGGGCATGGGGCACGTCGTCCTGCCCACACCGAAGTTCGCCGAGACGGCCGCGTTCTACAACGAGGTCCTCGGATTCCTGCCGCGCGGCGCGATGAAGGTCGGCGGGCCCGTCCGGATCCGCTTCATGGGCGTCAACCAGCGGCACCACAGCCTGGCGATCTGCCCGGCGCCGCATGACGGCGACCCGGGCCTGGTCCACCTGATGGTGGAGGTCGACACCCTCGACGCGGTCGGCATCGCGCTGGACACGGTCAAGGAGAAGGGCTTCTCCATCTCCTCCACGCTCGGCCGGCACACCAACGACAAGATGGTGTCGTTCTACGTCCGGGCGCCGGGCGGCTGGGACGTCGAGTACGGCTGCGAGGGTCTGCTCGTGGACGAGACGTACTACACCGCCGAGGAGATCACCAAGGACAGCTACTGGGGCCACGACTGGTCGGGGTCCGAGCCGCTGGCCGCGTTCACCCCACCCGGGAAGTGATCGTGTCGACCTCTGTCGAGCCGGTCGCGTTGAGCGACATCGGCGAGTTCGACCACGAATGCGACGTGCTCGTCGTCGGCTTCGGCTGCGCGGGCGCGGCGGCGGCGTTCGAGGCGGCCCGCGCCGGGGCGGACGTCCTGGTGCTGGAGCGCGCGAGCGGCGCCGGCGGGTCGTCGGCGCAGTCCGGCGGCGAGCTGTACCTGGGCGGCGGCACCGAGGTGCAGAAGGCCTGCGGGTTCGACGACGACCCCGACACCATGTACGCGTACCTGGAGGCGGCGCTCGGCCCGAACGCCGACACCGCGAAGCTGCGGCTGTACTGCGACGGCAGCGTGGAGCACTTCGAGTGGTTCCGCGAGTGCGGGGTCGCGTTCAACCCGAGCTTCTACGACTCGCCGACGTGGATGCCCATGTCGGAGGACGGGCTGATGTGGCTGGGGGAGAACTCCTGGCCGTACAACACGATCGCTAGGGCCGTGCCGCGCGGGCACCGTCCGGCGGCGCGCGGGTTCGGCGGCGGGGTGCTGATGGAGAAGCTGTCCGGCGCCGCGACCGGGGCGGGTGCCGTCACGCACGTCGACACACAGGCCACGAACCTCGTGCTGGACGACGACGGTCGAATCGCGGGCGTCGTGGCGCGCAAGTACGGCAAGCCGGTCACCTACCGTGCGCGGACGGCGGTGATCCTCACGACGGGCGGGTTCGTCGACAACGAGGAGATGCTCGCCCACCACGCCCCGGTGCTGCTCGGGCACGACAAGGTGAGCGACGGCCTGGACGACGGCTCCGGCATCCGGATGGCGACCGCGATCGGCGCCGCGACCCGGCGCATGTCGGTGGTGGAGATCGCCCTCACCGCGCTGCCCGCGATGGTGTGCCGCGGCATGCTCGTGGACGGCATGGGCCGCCGCTTCATCAACGAGGACGTCTATCCCGGCCACTACAGCGTGCACGCCGTCAGGCACCAGCCCGGCCCCTACTGGACGATCATCGACGAGGAGGGGTACGAGTCCGTCCCCGAGGCGGATCGGTGGGGCGTCCTTCCCAAGTACGCGGCCGAGACCCTCGCCGAGCTGGAGGAGTCGCTCGGCATGCCCGCCGGGTCCCTGGAGACCACGGTCGAGACCTACAACCGGCACGCCGAGAAGGGCGAGGACCCGTACTTCCACAAGGACCCGAAGTGGCTGCGTCCGCTGAGGTCCCCGTTCGCGGCGATCGACCCCGGGGCGGGCTTCTTCGGCGGCGGCGCGGGCCGGGGCACCGGCGCGGCCGGGTTCACACTGGGCGGGCTGCACACGACCGTCGACGGCGAGGTCCTGAACAACTCGGGTGTTCCCGTGCCCGGCCTGTACGCGGCGGGACGGGCCGCGTCCGGCATGCACGGCGAGGGCTACGTCAGCGGGACGTCCCTCGGCGACGGCACGTTCTTCGGCCGCCGCGCCGGCCGGGCCGCCTCGGCGCTGAAGAGGGGCTCTGCGTGAAGCACGCCGTCCTGGGCGACGACCGTCCGGCGCGTGAGACGGCGTTCGCGGAGCTGGTCGCGGCGCGCGGTGACGACGACCGGGCCGGCCTGTGCTTCGAGGACCACTCCTGGACGTGGCGCGAGGTCGTGGAAGAGTCCCGGCGCCGGGCCTCGTTCGTCCGCGACCTGGACGGTCATGTCGGCCTGTTCCTGGAGAACGGCCCCGAGCACCTGTTCTGGCTGCTGGGCGCGGCGCTCGCAGGCGTCCCGGTCGTGGAGCTGAACCCGACGCGCCGGGGCGCCGAACTGGCCCGCGACATCACCCACACCGACTGCGCGCTGCTGGTCACCGAGACGTCCCGGGCGCCGCTGCTCGAAGGACTTGCGGACGTCCCGGTGCTGACCGTGGACACCCGCGCCTACGCACGGCGCCTGGCCGGGGCACGTCCGGCGGAGACCGTGCCGGCCGACCCGGCGAGGATCTTCTCGCTGGTCTTCACGTCCGGGACCACGTCCGCGCCCAAGGCGGTGATCTGCACTCAGGGCAGGCTGGGCCGGATCGCCGTCCAGCAGCGCGACCGGCGCGGTCTCACCCGCGACGACGTCTTCTACGTGGTCATGCCGATGTTCCACTCGAACGCCCTGATGGCCGGGATCGCGCCCGCGGTCGCGACGGGCGGCCGCATCGTCCTCCGCCGCAGGTTCTCGGCCTCCGGCTTCCTCCCGGATGTCCGCCGCCATGGCGTCACGTTCTTCAACTACGTGGGCAAGCCGCTCAGCTACATCCTGGCCACCCCGGAGAAGCCGGACGACGCCGGAAACCCGCTCCGCATCGCGTTCGGCAACGAGGCGAACGAACGCGACATCGCCGAGTTCGCCCGCCGCTTCGGCTGCACGGTCATCGACTCCTACGGGTCGAGCGAGGGCGAGATCCGCCTCAACCGCGTCCCTGGCACACCACCCGGCTCGCTGGGCGTCGCAGAGCCGGGCACGATCGTGATCGACCCGGACACGCTCCAGGAGTGCCCGCCCGCGCGATTCGACGAGCACGGCGTGCTCCTCAACGCCGACGAGGCCATCGGCGAGATCGTCGACACGATGGGCGCCGCGAAGTTCGAGGGCTACTACGACAACCCCGAGGCGACGGCGAAGCGCGTCCGCAACGGCTGGACATGGTCCGGTGACCTCGCCTACCGCGATGCCGACGGTTACTGGTACTTCGCCGGCCGCGACGACGACTGGCTGCGCGTGGACGGCGAGAACTTCGCGGCGGCCCCCGTCGAACGCCTCCTGGCCCGCTTCGAACCCTTCGCGGACGTCGCCGTCTACGCCGTCCCGGACGAGCACGCCGGCGACCAGGTGATGGCGGCGGCCGCGCTGGCCCCGGACCGCACCTTCGACCCGCCCGCCTTCGCCGCCTTCCTGGCCGCCCAGCCGGACCTCGGGACGAAGTGGGCGCCGCGCTACGTCCGCATCGTCGCCGAGCTTCCGCGCACGCCCACCAACAAGGTGATCAAGCGCCCCCTACGCGCCGAGGCAACCGACACCACCGATCCCGTCTACGCACACCACAACGGCGCCTACGAACGCCGGCCCCCTGACAGAACAACGCATCAGCCGAGGGCGCACGGCGGTCACCGGACGACCACACGGTGCGGCTGAGAAGCCCGCACCCGCGCCCTTCCGCGAACCGCGCCGCCGGCCGGGCGAGCCGTACCGCCCCGGCGTCCAGGCGATCAGGCCGCGTCGCCGCCCACGTCCAGCACGACCTTGCCGCGGCCGTGGCCGGTCGCTACCTCGCGGTGGGCGTCGGCCGCGCGGTCGAGCGGGAACACGCCGCGCACATGGACGCGCAGTCGTCCCTCGTCGTAGAAGCGGGCGGCCTCGGCGATCCGGGCGGCCGACCGCTTGTCCGGTGTGGTGCGCACGCCGAGTTCGGCGGCGCGCCCGTGGTCGACCAGGGTGATGATCCGGTTCCGGTCCTGGACGAGGTCGATGGACACGTCCAGGGCGTGGCCGCCGGCGCCGTCGAGGGCGGCGTCCACGCCGTCCGGCGCGAGGGCCCGCACGCGCTCTTCCAGGCCGTCGCCGTAGGCGACCGGTGTCGCGCCGATCGACCGGAGGTAGTCGTGGTTGCCTTCGCTCGCGGT
The DNA here is from genome assembly GCF_050945415.1 of Spirillospora sp. CA-128828. Taxonomy (NCBI): domain Bacteria; kingdom Bacillati; phylum Actinomycetota; class Actinomycetes; order Streptosporangiales; family Thermomonosporaceae; genus Spirillospora; species Spirillospora sp. CA-128828. The sequence continues at coordinate 7,571,048 of NZ_CP191986.1, read as the reverse complement.
GCCGATGACCGTGGCTCCGGCGATTCGGGCGAGCTGGACGGCGACCGTTCCGACCGCGCCCGCCGCCGCGTGGACGAGCAGCGTGTCACCCGGCCCGACCCGCATCTCCTCAAGCGCGATGTGCGGGGTCATCACCGCGGCGGGGAAGCCGCCCGCCACGTCCCACGGCATGCTCGCGGGCTTGGCCGCCAGCACCCCGGCCGGGACGACGACGTACTCGGCATAGGCGTTCAGGCGGCAGTTGCCGATCACCTCGTCGCCCGCCTTCACCTCCGTGACCCCCGCGCCGGCCTGGTCGGCCACGCCGGCGAACTCGTTGCCGGGCACACGCGGGAAGCCCTCGGGAGTCCCCGGCGGCGACCACCCTTCGCGGATGGCCAGGTCGTACGGCTGCACCCCGGCCGTTCGCACCCGGACCCGGACCTCGCCCGGCCCGGCCTCCGGCGCCGGAACCTCAATCGTCCGCAGCACGTCCGGCCCGCCCGGCTCATGGAAACCCGAGACCCTCATCAGCGTCCTCCTTCATCGTCGATCGGGAGGAACGCTAGGACCTCGACCAATCTTGAGGTCAAGCCGGGCGATCAGCGGAACCGTGCGCGGAGCAGGCGCGGCCAGCCGGACGGGCGGCGGAGCCCGGTGAACAGCACGGGGAGCGGATCCGAGAAGGACCGGCGCGCCCGGATCGTCCCGCCGGCGATGACGAACCGGTCACAGACCGGGAAGGCGACGGGCCCCCGGCCGAGGGTCGCGGTGCAGTCGGACTCGATGAAGACGGTGTCCCCGTCGACCGCGCTGCGCCGGACGGTGAGGGTCAGGTCCGGGAAGAGGACGAACAGGCGCCGGAACATGTCGTCGACCGCCGCGATGCCGTGCGCGTCCGGGAACATCGGCTGGGTGAAGACCGCCTCGCTGTGGATGAGCGGGAGGAAGTGGTCGAGGAACGCGCCGGGTTTCGGCAGGGCCCAGCCCGCGGCGAAGACCGCGGGGAACTCGTGCGGCGTCATCGGTCCTGACCTGCGAGGAAGGTTCCGAGCAGTTCGGCGAGCCGTTCCGGCCGGTCGTGCGGGACGAACGTGCCGGAGCCCTCCACCACCTCAAGCCGGCCGTCCGGGAAGGCGGCGGCCAGCCGGCGGCCGAGCGAGCGGGGGAACAGGCGGTCCCGGTCCGCCCACACCACGAGGACGGGACGGTCGAACCCGCCGAAGGTCCGCGCGGCGGCGAGCGTCTGGGTGCGGGAGGAGCCGGTCATGAGCTTGGCGATGTCGCGGCGCACGCCGGGGTCGGCGGCGAGCGGGGCGGCCCAGTGGCGCACCGAGCCGGGATCGCGCTCGATGACGGCGCCGAAGCCCAGCCGCGAGGCGGCGAAGGCCGGGACGTTCATGGCCGCCGCCATCAGCCGCACGAACCCGGGGACGGCCGCGAGCCGGAACAGCAGCCGGTAGGCGCCCGGCGGGAACGTCTCGAACGCGTCGCAGGCCACCAGCGCCAGCGCGGCGACCCGCTCGGGACGTGCGGCCGCGACCAGCTGCGCGACGACTCCGCCGCTGTCGTTGCCGACCAGCACGGCCCGCCGCTCGTCCAGCCCGTCCAGGACCTCGACGACGAGCTCGGCCAGGCCCGGCGGGGACAGGTCGGCGTCCGCGCGCATGGGACCGCGGTGCGCGCCGAACGGCCAGTCGACCGTGACGCACCGGTGCGAGCCGGCGAGCCCGTCGATCACCTCGGACCACACGTCCGGGCCGGCGAGGAACCCCTGGAGGAACACCACGGCGGGCCCCGGCCCGTCGCCGTGCCGCCGGAAACGGATGGTGCCGCGGCTCGTCTCCAGCTCTTCATGACCAACAGTCGAAAACTGACTCACAGTCAAAGACTGTAACCTGGTCGGCATGTCCGTCAAGAGCCGCCGTGCCGAATACAAGGAACTCACCAGGGACGCGGTGCTCCAGGCGGCGCGACGCCTGTTCACCGAGCGGGGCTTCGCGGCGACCACCATCGACGACGTCGCCCAGGCGGCGCGCGTCAGCAAGGGGTCGGTCTACTACCACTTCACCGACAAGGCCCGGCTGTTCGAGGCGGTGTTCACCGACCGCCAGGCCAGGCTGGTGGAGGCCGTCGCCGCCGCGGCCGGACGGCACGACGACCCCTGGGAGCGGCTCGTCGCCGCGCTTGAGGCGTACCTGGACGGGACCGTCGCGGACGCCGCCCACCGGTCCCTGCTCCAGCAGGCCCCCGCGGCCCTGGGCGTCGAACGCTGCCGGGAACTCGACGCGGAGATGGGCCTCCCCGCCGTCCGCGCGCTGCTGGACGACCTGTCGGCCACCGGCGAACTCGCGGTGGACTCGAACGCGATGCTCACGCGCCTGATGTTCAGCGCCCTCTGCGAGGCGGCGATGACCGCCGGCGCCGCCCCGGACCCCGCCCGTGCCCGGGACGAGGCGGCCACCGTCCTCAAAGCGATCACGGCCGGTCTCCGCCGCCCCCAAAACCGAGCGGGCGCTACTCGACGACCGTGATGGCGCCGTTCAGCGCCGCCTCCTGGATCGCCGAACGGAGCGCCGGGCAGGTCGCGTGCGGATCGTCCAGGCCCACGCACGCGCCCCTCGCCTCGGCGTTCCACTGAATGCTCGTCTGCTCCCAGCTCGACTTGCGCACCAGCACCTCGGCCGCACAGCGGCGGCACCGGACCGGAAGCAGCGGGCCGTCCAGGTGGCGTTCGTCCTGCCGGGTCGTCATGTCGAGGCTCCCTGGGCCTGCCGGCGCGCGAGGTTGTCCTCGACCTCCTTCTCCCACGATTCGACCGGGCGGGTCGTGTCGATCTCGAACTCGAACCGGTCGGTCATCTCCGGCCTGACGTCCGCGACGTCCACGTAGAACTGCTCGTACCAGCGGCGCAGCTGGTAGACGGGCCCGTCCTCCTCGCACAGGAGCGGGTTGTCGATGCGGGCCTTGCGCCGCCAGATCGCGATGTCCTGCTCGAAGCCGGTCAGGATGAAGTCCGACAGCTTCTGCGCGGTCGCCTCGGCCGCCTCGGGCGGCAGCGCGTCGCTGTGCCGGACGATGATGCCCGAGTGCAGCGAGAACGAGTTCTCGTCGATCGGGTAGTGGCAGTTGATCAGGACGGAGTTCAGGTCGTACCCCTCGTAGTGGTACGTCAGCTCGTCGATCATGAAGGAGGGGCCGTGGTAGGACGCGACGGAGGTGTTGCCGAGCATCCGCGGCCCGCCGCCCCCGCCCTCCCGGCGGGCGTCCTCCCGGGTGCGGCCCTTCATGATCTGCGTGGCGACCTGGCCCTCGAAGACGTTCTTGAAGTACGTCGGGAACGACTTGTGGATGTAGAAGAAATGCGCCATGTCGACGACGTTGTCGATGATCTCGCGGCAGTTGGCGTTGACGATCGTCTCCGTCCAGCGCCAGTCGGTCCAGTCGTCGCGGGAGACGCCCTCGATCACCGGGATCGTGACGTCCTCCGGAGGCCTGCCCCCCTCCGGGTCGTTCCAGACGAAGAGCATCTTGTCCTGCTCCATCGTCGGCCACGCGGCGGTCCGGGCCCGCAGCGGCACGCGGCGCGAGTACGGGATCTTCTTGCAGCGGCCGTCGCCGCCCCAGCGCCAGTCATGGAACGGGCAGGCGATCTCGTTGCCCTTGACGGTGCCGTCGGAAAGGTCGCCGCCCATGTGCCGGCAGTAGCCGTCCAGGACGTTCGTCCTGCCGTCCTCACCGGTGAAGACCACGAGCTTCTGCCCGAACGCGTCGACCGTGTGGGGCTTGCCGTCCCGGAACTTCTCGGCCAGCCCGAGACAGTGCCACCCCCGGGCGAATCGGCGGGAGATCGCCTCCGCCTCGATGGCGCGGACGGCGTCCGACTCGGTTGCGGTCACGTGGATCATCCCTTCGGCGATGCATGGGTGATTCGAACATTAGGTCGCAGACCACCGGCCTGATCGGTGAGTCCCGGTGGCCGGGACGCCCGTGCCCGCGCGGACACGCGAGCATGGTCTCCTGCAAGGGCCGTACGAGGGAAGGAACGGGGATGAGCAACGAGGTCCTGGACGCCGTTCGGGAGCTGCTGCCGGGCATCGCGGAGCGTGCCCGGTCCGTGGACGAGAAGGGGCGCATCCCCGCCGAGACGATCCGCGAGCTGACCTCCGCCGGGGTGTTCCGGATGCTCCAGCCGACCCGCCACGGCGGCGCCGAGGACGACCCGGTCGAGTTCTACGAGGTGATCCGCGCGGTCTCCGCCGCCTGCGGCTCGACCGGCTGGGTCGCGGCCGTGCTCGGCGTGCACTCCTGGCACCTCGGCCTTTTCGCCGACGAGGCGCAGCGCGAGGTGTGGGGCGCCGGCCCGGACACCCTCATCGCCTCGTCCTACGCCCCGATCGGCCGCCTCACCCCGGTCGACGGCGGCTACGAGCTCACCGGCCGCTGGTCGTTCTCGTCCGGCTGCGAGTTCGCCTCCTGGGCCCTGCTCGGCGCCCTCGTCGTCGGCGCCGAGGGCCGCCCGGTCGACTTCATGACCGTCCTCGTCCCCAGGCGGGACTACGAGATCGCCGAGGTCTGGGACTCGATGGGCCTGCGCGGCACCGCCAGCGACGACATCGTCGTCGAGGGGGCCTTCGTCCCGTCGCACCGCGCGATGCGCAACTTCGAGCAGGCCCAGCTCCGCAACCCCGGCCGCAAGGTCAACACGGGCCCGCTCTACCGCATGCCGTTCGGGACGATCTTCACCAGCACCGTCGCCGCCAGCGTCATCGGCATGGCCGCCGGCTGCCACGACCTCTACGTGGCGAGGATGCGCGACCGGATCCGCCTCAGCCTCGGCGGCGGCCGCTTCGTCGAGGACCAGTTCGCCCAGGTCGCCGTCGCCCGCGCCGCATCCGAGATCGACGCCGCGATCCTGCAGACCGACCGCAACGTCCGCGAGATCCACGACTACGCCGTCCGCAACGAGAAGATCCCGATGGAACTCCGCCTGCGCGCCCGCCGCGACCAGGTCCGCGGCACCGAACGCGCCATCGAGGCCATCGACATCCTCTTCAAGACCGCCGGCGGCAACTCCCTCCACCGCGGCAACGTCATCGAACGCGCCTGGCGCGACGCCCACGCCGGCAGCGTCCACGTGGCCAACGACGTGGAACACGCCCTGTCCATGTACGGCCGAGGCGAATTCGGCCTGAAGGTAGAAGACAACCTGGTCTGACCAGAATCCGCGGAGGGGTGTGCGACCGGCCCGGTTAGTCCATTCTGAAAACCCCGGGGGTCTCGCAAAGGCTGTCGAAGGTGGGGTTGGCACCCGTGAAGGAAGACCGGGAACTGGGCATCGCCGGGGAAACGGCCACCTTGACCACACGGGTCGACCGATGGCTGAATCTCGGATTTTTCTCGTTCCTGGTTCTGGTCGTCTGACGGTCACCGACTGGACCGGGACACGGCACTGCGATCTGGCCGCGGCGAAGGACATGACGTTGAGGGGGGTGGTGTTCGGCCTCTCGGGATGGGACGGGGATCAGGCGGTGCCGGTCCTGGTCGTCCGGGGGCCGAGCGGGGGAGGGGCCGTCCGGCTGACGCTGCGCAATCGGCGCGGCGGCCCGATGTCGTCCCCGACCTGCTGTTGCTCGCGGACGCCATCGAGAGCGGGCCCCGAAGTGCCGCCGGCGACCCCCAGGCGAGCTGTGTCGTGCGCGACCTGCGCGGCGGCCCCGGCTCATGGGCGGACCACCAGGACTGGACTCATCGGACCGGCGGTCGCCCCTGAATCTGCACGAAACGGCTCATGCCGAAGTCGGAATTCCCGGAAATTTGCGATCGACGTGATCGCAGCCAGGCATGCGCTTGCCGGTCCTCCGCGGTTGTGATGGTGGACGCCGTCATGCGGAAAACGACGGGTCGGCCTCCTGAAGCCCGTGGAGACCTTCCCGTCGTTCCGCGCGCCTCTGTCGACGGGTGACTAGGCCGCCGCATGGAACGAGAGGCTTACGCGTTGAGTAAGTCTAGTCGCCATCGGCGAGCCCGGAATTAACTTGCGATGCAATTGACAACCGAGAGCCCTCCCAGGCCTCGGTGTCGCGATCATCCGATTGCGCACGAGTCCTGGGGCCCACTACCCCGGAGCTCGTGTGCCCTCTGTGGAGAGGAACACAATGCAGCTCGTGAACGGGGCCCTGGCTCCCAAGCCCTACGAGGCGACCCCGGCGGAGAAAGTCGAGGCGGCCGAGCTCGGGATCTCCAGCGCGGACTACCACCGCACCCGCGGCGGAGGCGCTTCTCACAGCGAGGAGATCACCTTCGTGAAGAGCACTCCGACGCCCCGGACCTCGGCGACGCCCTCTGAGGCTTGGCCGAGCCCTGAGCTCGCCCAAGTGACGGCGTGTCGTTCGACGCGCTGACGATCCGCCGGCCCGCTCTCGAAAGAGGCGGGCCATCGCGTCAAGGGGCGTTCGTGGCATGCAAATATAGAGCAAAGTCCCTGACTTGATCATTTTCTTGAATTAACCTCGAAGGTCGACGCGCTGGGGTCACTGCGAAACTTTGAGGGAGTCATGCCGCGATCTCCGTCCGGGAAAAATTCGAACACGGCCTTTATGGGCCGGTGCTTGAGGAGGTGGATCGGCGGGAATTCCAGAGTTCCGGCACCGCGCGGCTCCGCTCACGATGAAACGGTCGTGGTGACCATTGACGCGGCACACCACGACACCAGCCCCATCGATGAGAGCCCGGCCGAGCGGACCATACGCAACTTCCTCGAACTCCTGCAGGGCTTCCGGGTCGCGGTCACCGGGGTGCAGGTCCTCTTCGCCTTCCTTCTGACCGTCCCGTTCGCCCCGGGCTACGACCGGCTCGACGTCGCGGAGCGCTGGCTGTGGTACGTCGCACTGGTCGCGGCCGCCGTTGCCTCGATCTTCTTCATCGCCCCGGTGGCCCAGCACCGGGTCCTCTTCCGCCGAGGGGGTAAGGAGGCGCTGGTACGGCGGTCGAACCTTTACGGCATCGTCGGGACGCTGGCGCTGGCCGTGACGATGACCGCCTCGACCATGGTGGTGGTCGGCTACCTGTTCGCCGGCCCGCTCGCGCTCATCACCACCGCCTGCCTGGCCATCCTCGCGGGCTGGCTCTGGTTCGGTAGACCGATGCTCACCAGGCGGAAACACTGGCCGGCGCCGGGTCCCTGTGGTGAGGCCCGAGCAGACGGGAAGGCGAAGGCGGATTCCGGACGCACCGACGATGAGCCCGACCGGTGGGCGTGAACCCCAGCCACGGCTTCCGTTCGGGCCGCGCCGCCCTGGCCCGCTCAGCAGTAGTAGAGCCGAGCCCGCCACCGTTTCCGGCGTTTCACATCGGAATGGCCACTGGCGTCCTCGTTTCGGCCGCCAGGACGGATCTCCGAGCGCGGAAGGCCGGTCGGCCCTTTCACAACGAGGTTCGGCGGCATACGCGATACGCCCGCACGAAGGTCCATCGGTTCCCCCGGAATCGGTGTGCGGCATTCGACAAGTTCATGCTCCACAGCGCTCCTGAAGCGAGGCTGAACAATCCTGAACACCCCTTCAGGATTTGCCGATCGAGTCGGACGGCGGTCACGTCGAGATGTGCTGGGCGGCGCGGTAGGCGAAGGCCATCGCCGATCCGATCGGAACGCCGGGCCCCGGGTAGACGGGTCCGGTGAAGGAGGCGCTCGTGTTGCCGGCGGCGTAGAGCCCGGGGATCGGACGGTCCGAGCCGTCCAGGACGCGGCCGTCAGGGTCGATGCGCAGGCCGCCTTTCGTCCCGAGGTCGCTCAGCACGACGGCGGCCGCGAAGTACGGCGGCCGGTCGACGGCGACGACGCATGACCTGCCGCCGGAGAAGTACAGGTCGTAGGGGTCTTCGCCGCGGTGGAAGTCCTCGTCCGCGCCCTTGCCGGCGAAGCCGTTGAAGCGCTCGACCGTGGCGGCCAGGGCCTCCGCCGGGAGGCCGAGCCTCCCGGCCAGCTCGTCCAGCGTGTCCGCCTGGACCCACGCGCCTGACGCCAGTTGCTCGTCCGGCGTCAACGGCGGGACGGAGATCGCCGGGAGCCCGTCGAACCGCGTGTCCCAGACCAAGTGGAACGGGGCCCGCGCGTCCGCCATCCGCCGACCCATCCGGTCGTACGGGAGAGACTCGTTGGCGAACCGGCGCCCCGACCCGTCCACGATGAGCCCGCCCCGGAACCCGAGCGTGAACGCGGGACGTCCGTCCGGAGTGAGAACGCCGGGGCAGAACCACGCCTGATCCAGGAGACCGGTGGACGCGCCGACCCGGACGGCGGCCGCGATGGCGTCACCAGTGTTCGCGCCGTCCGGAGCCATCGTCAGGTGCGCGCCGCCCGGCACGCCGCGCTCCGCCCGGAGGGAGGCCGACGCCTCGAAACCTCCGGCGGCCAGCAGCACGCCACGCGACGCCCGCAGCCGGAGACCTCCGGCCTCCACGCCGGCGACCCGGCCGTCCTCCATGATCAGCCCGGTCAGCGGGGTCTCGGTGCGGATCTCGCCGTTGCCGGTCGCGACGATCGCCAGCAGCAGCCGCCCGATCAGCGAGCGCCCCTGCGCCATCGGCCTGGAGGCCGAGTGCCCGCGGCCCGCCCGGTCGCGATCCACCGGCGGGCGGACGAGCCCGGCCAGCAACCCGAGCCGCTCCACGGGCAGGTCCGGCGGAACGAACGACCGGCCCATCTCCAGGCGTCCGGGCGCCGCGTAGTAGTCGGGAAAAGCACGCCATTCGAACTCGATCGCCGGGTTCTTTTCCAGGAATTCCACCAGCTCCGGAGCGGTCGAAAGGAACGCCTCCCGGTGCGCGGCGGCCTCGTCGCCGAGCAGCGCACGCAGATACGCCCGGGCCCCTTCGGCCGAGTCGCCGATATCGGCGCGCTCCTGCACCCGCGTCCCCGGCAGCCAGATGGCCGAGCCCGAGTAGGCGGACGTCCCGCCCAGCAGGCCCGTCTTCTCCAGGACGACGGTCCGGAGCCCGTTCGACGCCGCGGCCAGCGCGCCCGTCATGGCGCCGGCGCCGGAACCGGCGACCACCATCTCGTATTCGTCGTCCCACGCGGCTCGTCCCACGTGACTTCCCTCCGAGCTCGGGATTCCGGCGCGCGCACAACGTAAACGCGCCGGTCGCCGCGGCGGGACGACCCGTCCCACTGACCGGTATCGAGGTTCGCGGGGACGGCTTCGGCCCCGGATATTGGTCCCTGTCGGTACGGGAATGGTCAGGACACGAACGGACCGGGGGAGGACCGTGGCGAGGATCGCATCCGCCAGGCTGTCCGCCGAGCCCAGCTCGCCGGAGCAGCACGACCGGCGCCAGCGCATTCTCCGCGCCGCGTCGCGCATCGGCGCCGAGAAGTCTCTCGAACGCGTCCAGATGCACGAGGTGGCGAAGGCGGCCGGGGTGGCGATCGGTACCCTTTACCGGTACTTCCCGTCAAAGGTTCATTTGTTCACCGCGGTCATGGCCGCGCAGGTCGACCGGCTCCGCGAACAGGTCTCCGAGCCGGAGCCCGGCACCAGCCCCGAGGACGCGGTCGCCGACCTGCTGGTGGAGGCCAGCCGGTACCTGATGGCGCAGCCCGTCCTGTCCACGTCGATGCTGCACGCCTCGAACACCGCCCACGTCGCGACCGTCGCCGACACCGTCCACATCGACAACACGTTCCGGGAGGTCCTGCTGCGGGCCGTGGGCATCGAGGTGCCCACCGCACAGGACGTCACCCTCGTCCGGCTGGTCATGCAGTGCTGGTACGGCGTGCTGCAGTCCAGCCTGAACGGCCGCGCGTCCATGGCGGACGTCGAGGGCGACATCCGGCTGGCCTGCCGGCTCCTGCTGGCCCCCCGATCCAACGCCTCCCGGTGATGGGGAGCGTCACCGACCTCCACACCTGGGAGAAGCCATGGCACGCACCATCGCCGTCAGCGGGTCGGCGTCCGGCATCGGCAGGACCCTGGCCGGGCTGCTGCGCGAGCAGGGCGACGAGGTCGTCGGCGTCGACCTTCGCGACGCCGACGTGTGCGCCGACCTCGGCGGACCCGAGGGCCGGACGCGGGCGGTCGCCGAAGTCCTCGACCTGTGCGGCGGGACGCTCGACGCCGTCGTGGCCTGCGCCGGCGTCTCGCACTTCACCGAACTCCCCGTCAAGGTCAACTTCTTCGGCGCCGTCGCCCTGCTGGACGGCCTTCGCGCGGCGCTGGCCGCCGCCGAGGCGCCGCGCGCCGCCGTGGTCGGCTCGATCGCCGGTACGCAGCCGGTGGACGACGCCATCGTCCGCGCCTGCCTGGACGGCGACGAGACCGCCGCGCTCGAAGCCGCGGCCAAGGTCGTCCAGGCCGGGGACGGGTACAAGACGTACCCGTCCTCGAAGTCGGCGCTGGCGCAGTGGATGCGCCGCGTGTGCGTCACCGCCGGATGGGCGGGTGCGGGCATCCCCCTCAACGCGATCGCGCCCGGCGTCGTCAAGACGCCGATGACCGCGCCGCTGTTCGGGGACGAGGCGATGTTCAAGGCGATGAACGAGGCCGTCCCGATGCCGCTGAACGGGTACGCCGACCCCGAGGTGATCGCCGAGGCGCTGCGCTGGCTGGTCTCCCCGGCCAACACCCACATGACCGGCCAGGTCATCTACGTGGACGGCGGCGCCGAGGCGACCCTCCGCGGCCCGGACGTCTTCTGAGCCGGCGAGGCCGCCAACGGACCGGGTCAGTATTTGCTGGTGCCCGTGTCGTCGAGCGCCGCGACGCTGTAGGCGGCGTAGGTCCTGTGCGCGTCCCGGCCCTCGAAGTACGGGGTGATCTGCTCGCCGAGCTCCTCGACGGAGAAGACGCCGTCCGCCGCGGTGAACTTCTGCTCCACGGTCGGCGCGGCCATCAACGCGACCATGTCGCCGTACACGATGAACACCTGGCCGCTGATCTTCTCGGACGCGGGGGAGGCGAGGTAGCCGACGAACGTCCCGACGCGTTCGGGCGCCATGACGTCCAGCCCGCCGGGCGCGGTGCCCTCGGTGAACGTCGCCGCGGTCATCGCCGTCCGTGCGCGGGGGCAGATCGCGTTGGCGCGCACCCCGTACCGGCCGAGCCCCGCGGACGTCGACAGCGTGAGCGCCACGATGCCGGCCTTCGCCGCCGAGTAGTTCGGCTGGCCCGCCGACCCGAACAGGAACGCCTCCGACGCGGTGTTGACCACACGCCCGTAGACCGGGCCGCCCGCCGCCTTGCTCGCCGCGCGCCAGTGCACGGCCGCGGCGCGGGACACGGCCGCGTGCCCCTTCAGATGGACGCGGACGACGTCGTCCCAGTCCGGCTCGGACAGGTTGAACAGCATCTTGTCGCGCAGCACGCCCGCGTTGTTGACGAGGACGTCCAGCGAGCCGAACGTGTCGACGGCTGCCGACACCAGCGTGTCGCCCATCGACCAGTCGCCGACGTCCCCGGTCACCGCGACGGCCTGGCCGCCCGCCTCCTTGATCTCGGCGACCACCTCGTCGGCGGCCGGCCCCACGTCGTTGACGACGACATTGGCGCCCTGTGCGGCCAGGGCGAGGGCCTCGCAGCGGCCGAGCCCGGCGCCCGCGCCGGTGACTACGGCGGTGCGGCCCGCCAGGGAGAGGTCAGCGTTCATCGGAGCCTCCGGTCGGTGTTCACGATCGCACGCCGGAGGCTAGTGCGAATTCTCCTTCTGCCCGGGACGCCGTCCCGCTCACCGGGTGTCCGCGCTCCCGGTTCTTTCAGTAGCCTGCGTCTATGTAGACTGTATCTATGTAGATTGAAGCTACATAAAATGGGAGGGCGAGGTGTTCATCGGAAGGAAGGCCGAGCTGGCGTTGCTGGGCAAGCGTCTGGAGCGGGTCGCGGCCACGGGGGCCGGGACGGCGGTCGCCTTGCGCGGCCGCCGCCAGGTCGGCAAGTCGCGGCTCGTCCAGGAGTTCTGCGACCGCGCCGGGGTGCCGTACCTCTTCTCGGCCGCCACCAAGGGGGCGTCGCCCGTCGAGGCGGTGGCCTCGTTCGCGCGCGACCTCAGGGAATCAACGCTGCCGAGCGACCCCGACCTCGTCCCCCGGCTGGACGGCGGCAGCTGGGCCGACGTGTTCAGGGTGCTGGCGTCAACGCTTCGGGACACCCCCTCGATCGTCGTGCTGGACGAACTGCCGTGGCTCGCGGAGCAGGACCCCGTGTTCGACGGCGCACTGCAGACCGGGTGGGATCGGCTGCTGTCGTCCAAGCCCATCCTGCTCCTGCTCCTGGGCAGCGACCTGCACATGATGGAACGCCTCACCGCGTACGACCGCCCGTTCTACGGGCGGGCCGACAACCTGGTGCTCGGTCCGCTGAATCCGGCCGACCTGGGTCAGGCGCTCGGACTCGACGCCGCCGATGCCATCGACGCGCACCTCGTCTCCGGAGGGCTGCCGGGCATCGTCCGGACCTGGCCCCATGCCACGCCCGCGCTGGACTTCATACGGGACGAGTGCGCCGACCCGGCCGCGGCCCTGTTCAGTGTCCCGGAGGCGTCCCTCCTGGCGGAGTTCCCCAACCCCGACACGTCACGGCGCGTGCTGGAGGCCGTCGGTTCCGGCGACCGGACGCACGCCAACATCGCAGCGGCGGCCGGTGGCCGCGGCGAGGCGCTCCCGTCCGGGACCCTGTCGCCCCTCCTACGCCGGCTGACCCGGGAGAAGCACGTCCTCGCCGAGGACCAGCCCCTCTCTGCGAAGCCCAGCAAACCCGCTCTGTACCGGATCGCCGACAGCAACATGCGCCTCTACCTGGCGGTCCTCCGGGCGGCCCACGAGCAGGCCCGCAGGGGACGGCCCGAAGCGGGCTTCCGCCTGGTCGAACGCCGCTGGACGTCCTGGCGCGGCCGGGCCGTGGAACCGCTCGTCCGGCAGGCACTGGAGCTGTCGGACCTGCCCTGGCCGGACGTCGGCGCGGTCGGCGGCTGGTGGAACCGCCGCTTCGACCCGGAGATCGACCTCGTCGGCGCCGACCGCGCCCCCGTGGCGAACCGGATCCATTTCGCCGGCTCGATCAAATGGCTGAACGGCCCGTTCGACGACCGCGACCTGGCGGACCTCCGCCGAGCCGCAACCGAGGTGCCCGGCCTGGACCCGGCGACCGTGGGTCTCGCCGTGGTGTCGCTTTCCGGCACGGACTTCACTGGCGATGTCGCCCTGAACTGGGGCCCGGACGATGTGATGGGCGCCTGGCATCGGTGACGCCAAGGGCAATGATCACGGGCCGCATGGTGAACACGACCACACCGTTCAGGTAGGCACGTCACATTCCGGAGCACTGGGCACGTCTTGGGGGCAGATTCGTAAAAAGGAGGAACCATGACGTCGACGATCCTGGTCACCGGGGGTACGGGCACTCTCGGAAGCCACGCCGTGCCGTTGCTGCGGGCCGCCGGGCAGGACGTGCGGGTGCTCAGCCGCCGCACGCGCGAACCCGCGGACGGCATCGAGTACGTGACCGGTGATCTGCTCAAGGACGAGGGGATCGAAGCCGCGGTGGAGGGCGTCGATGTCGTCCTGCACCTGGCGGGCGGTAAGAAGGGCGATGAGGCCGCCGCCCGGAACCTGATGCGGGCCGCGTCCGAGGCCGGTGTGAAGCACCTGGTGCTCATCTCGGTCATCGGCGCCGACCGGGTGCCGGTGGCCTGGGTGCGGTCCCAGCTGGACGTGGAGCGGGCCGTGATCGATTCGGGTGTGCCCTACACGATCCTGCGGGCGGCCCAGTTCCATGACCTGGTGCTGAAGGCGGTGCGGAGCATGGCGAAGCTGCCGGTCGTCCCCAAGCCGGGCGGGCTCCGGTTCCAGCCGGTCGACTCCCGGGACGTCGCCGGGCGGCTGGTGGAACTGGCGCTCGGAGCGCCGTCCGGGCGCGTCTCCGACCTGGCCGGGCCCAAGGTCTACGGGCTGGACGACCTCGTTCGCGGCTACCTGGACGCACACGGCAAGCGGCGCCCGATGCTGCCCGTCCGCATCCCCGGGAAGGCGGGACGCGCCTACCGCGCCGGCGACAACCTGACCCTGGACGGCGCCGACCACGGCACCCGCACCTGGGAGGAGTTCGTGGCCGAACCGTCAGACGGCCCAGCCGGCCGGGTTCGAGCAGGACTCGCGTGAGATGCCCGAACCGGTGTCCGGGAACGTCCCGAATCGTTCGCGGTGCAGGTGGGCGAAGAAGTAGCACATCGACTCGCATTCGCCGTCCAGCACGGCGATGCGCGGGTCGGCGGCCACCGCGGTGTAGAAGTCGCGGCCAAGCGCGACGATGAAGCCGCGCGCGTAGAGGAAGCCGTCGTCGGAGCCGTCCGTCACCGCCTGGACGTCGGCCCGGTCGATGTCGTGGAGCATCCGCTCGCACACCCGGTCGAGATCGGTCAGTTCGTCGGCGGGCAGGTCGCGGGCGGCGGTGGCGAGGTTGCCGAGGAACGCGTCCAGGGCCTTGTCGACCACGGAGAGCTCGGGCATCTCCCAGACGTCGGAATCGGGGTCGCGGGTGGTGAGCGCCCGCCGCGCCGCACCGGCCTCGGCGCCCAGTGGCGCCCACGCCGCCTCGATCAGGTCCCAGAAGCGCTCTTCGTTCATGCCGGAAAGCCAACCAGCGCCCTCCGACAATCTGGACGCTCCCGGTCAGCGGGATGTCCGGACTGCTCGGGCATCCCGCTGATTAACGTCTAGTCCGGATGGAGGACGCCGAATGAACGACCCGATGCCCGACGTGTTCGCTCCGGCGAAGCTCGGTCCGGTCATGTTGCGGAACCGCGTCATCAAGGCGGCGACGTACGAGGGGCTCAGCAGGAAGGGCCTCGTCACCGACGAGCTGATCGACTTCCATGTGCGGCACGCCGCCGGCGGTGCCGGCATGACGACGGTCGCGTACTGCGCGGTCGCCCCCGACGGGCGCACCGACCGCAGGCAGATCCTCTGGACGGACGAGGCGCTCCCCGGCCTGCGGAGGCTGACCGAGGCCGTGCACCACGAGGGCGCCGCCGTCGCCGCGCAGATCGGGCACGCGGGGCCGGTCGCCGACCCCAGGAGCAACGGCCACCCGGCGATCGCGCCCAGCCGCCGTTTCCACGCGGCGACCGCCAGCCTCGCCAAGGCCGCGACCCACGCGGACCTGGACCGGGTCGTCAAGGGGCACGCCCATGCCGGGAAGGCGGCCATCGAGGCGGGTTTCGACGCCGTCGAGATCCACCTCGGCCACAACTACCTGGCCAGTTCGTTCCTCAGCCCGAAGGTGAACCGCCGCAAGGACGAGTACGGCGGCTCGCTGGAGAACCGGGCCCGGTTGTCCCGCGACATCGCCCGCGCCGTCCGCGACGCCGTCGGCGACCGCATCGCCATCACCGCCAAGCTGAACATGGACGACGGCGTCCCCGGCGGCTTCCGGCCGGACGAGGCGGTCCAGGTGGCGCGGTGGCTGGAGGCCGACGGGTCGCTCGACGCGCTCGAACTCACCGCCGGAAGCTCCCTGCTGAACCCGATGTACCTGTTCAAGGGGGACGCGCCGCTCCGCGAGTTCGCCGCCGTCATGCCGCGGCCGATCAGGCTCGGCGTGCGGCTGGCCGGCCGCCGTTTCCTGCGCGAGTACCCCTACGAGGACCTCTATCTGCTGAAGGACGCCCGCCGGATCCGCGCCGCGGTGAAGATGCCGCTGATCCTGCTCGGCGGGGTCACCGACAAGGCCGGCATGGACACCGCCATGGCGGAGGGCTTCCAGTTCGTCGCGATGGCGCGGGCGCTGCTCCGCGAACCCGACCTGATCAACCGGATCAAGGACGAGCCGGGCACGAGGTCGCTCTGCGTCCACTGCAACAAGTGCATGACGTCGATCTACAGCGGGACGCGCTGCGTCCTCGTCGAGCAGCCCGCCTGAACGGGGAGGGAGCGGGAGTGCGAGACGAGACGATCGCGGCGATGCTGCTGGCCAGGCTGGGCGACGAGCGTCCCGGCCTGCGCAGCCGCGAACGGACCTGGCCGTGGGACGAGGTGGTCCGGGAGAGCGCGGCCCGCGCGTCGCTGGCCCGTGAGCTGCGGCGGGACGGGCCGTTCCACATCGGCGTCCTCCTGGAGAACATCCCTGAGTACATCCTGTGGCTCGGGGCGGCGGCGCTGGGCGGTGCGACGATCGTCGGCATCAACCCGACCCGGACCGGCGCCCATCTGGAGCAGGAGGTCCGGCACACCGACCTTCAGCTGCTCGTCACCGATGAGGCCGGGCTGAAGCTGCTGGACGGTCTCGACATCGGCGTCCCGCGCGACCGCTTCCTCCTGATCGACGGCGACGGCTACGAGGCGGCCGTCGCGGCACACGCGTGCGAACCGGAGCACGACGGGTCGATCACCCCGCTGACGCAGATCCTGCTGCTGTTCACGTCCGGGACGACCGGGGCCTCGAAGGCGGCGCGCTGCTCGCAGGGACGGCTCGCCGAACTGGGCCGCGCCAACAGCGCCAAGTACGACGTCAAGCGCGACGACATCAGCTACTGCTCGATGCCGCTGTTCCACGGGAACGCCCTGATGGCGTTGTGGGCGCCGTCCCTGGCCGTCGGCGCGACCGTCGTCCTCGCGCGGAAGTTCTCCGCGTCCGGGTTCCTGCCGGACGTCCGCTACTACGGGGCGACGTTCTTCACCTACGTCGGCAAGGCGATCGGCTATGTCCTCGCCACGCCCGAGCGGCCGGACGACGGTGGCAACACGCTCACCCACGGGTTCGGGACGGAGGCGTCGCCCGAGGACAAGGCCGAGTTCCTGCGCCGCTTCGGCGCGAGGCTGGTCGAGGGGTACGGCTCCAGCGAGAGCGCCGGCATGATCAAGCAGGTGCCGGGCGCGCCGCCGGCGGCGCTCGGGCGTCCCGCGCACGACGGCGTCCGGATCGTCCACCCGGAGACCCGCGAGACCTGCGCCCCGGCGACCCTGGACGAGCACGGCCGCGTCACCAACGCCGAGGCCGCCGTCGGCGAGATCGTCGACGTGCACGGCGCCGCCAGGTTCGAGGGCTACTACAAGAACCCGGAGGCCGACGCGGAACGGGTCCGGCAAGGCTGGTACTGGACGGGCGACCTCGGCTACGTCGACGACGACGGGTTCCTGTACTTCGGCGGGCGGTCGGGCGACTGGATCCGGGTCGACTCGGAGAACATCTCCGCTCTGCTCACCCAGAACGTCGTCCGCCGCCACCCGAAGATCGTGGACGCGGTCGCGTTCGGCGTCCCCGACCCGCGCTCCGGCGACCAGGTGATGGCGGCGATCGAGATCCCCGAAGGCGTCGAGTTCGAGGACCTCGACCTTCCCGGGTTCCTCGCCGTCCAGGACGACCTCGGCACCAAGGGCGCGCCGCGGTTCGTCCGCGTCTCGCACGCGCTGCCGACGACCGGCTCGGGCAAGCTCAGGAAGAAGGAACTGCAGCTCGACGGCTGGCGCACCGGCGACGCCGTGTACCGGTGGGCGGGCCGGGACGCGCCCGAGTACGTCCCGATGACCGAGGCGGACAAGTCGGCGCTGCGGAAGGAGTTCGCCGCCGCCGGACGCCGGCGCTTCCTCCCGTGAACCCGAGAAAGGGCAGGTATGGATCTGCGTGAGTCCGAGGCGCATCGCGAGCTGCGTGCGGAACTGAGGGCGTACTTCGCGGGCCTGCTGCCCGCGGACGTCCGGCGCCGCGCCGGCGAGCAGGGCGCGGGCGGCGAACGGTTCCGCGAGATCGTCAAGATGCTCGGCAACGACGGCTGGCTCGGCTACGGCTGGCCGACCGAGTACGGCGGCCAGGGCAGGTCGGTCGCCGAGCAGTACGTGTTCTTCGACGAGGTGCAGCGCGCCGGGCTGCCGTTCCCGTTCGTCACCGTCAACACGGTCGGGCCGACGCTCATGCGGTTCGGGACGGACGAGCAGAAGAAGCGCTTCCTGCCCGGCATCCTGTCCGGCGACATCGTCTTCGCGATCGGCTACACCGAGCCCGACGCGGGCACCGACCTCGCGTCGCTGCGCACGAAGGCGGTCCGGGACGGCGACCGGTTCGTCATCGACGGCAGCAAGGTGTTCACGAGCGGCGCCAACACCGCCGACCACATCTGGCTGGCGGCCCGGACGAACCCGGACGCGCCGAAGCACAAGGGCATCTCGATCCTCACCGTGCCGACCGACGCCGACGGGTTCTCCTGGAGCCCGATCCGGACGGTCGGCGGGATGGTCGTGACGGCGACGTACTACAACGGCGTCCGGGTGCCCGCGTCGTCGGTCGTCGGGGACGTCGACGGCGGCTGGAGCCTGATCACCACCCAGCTCAACCACGAGCGCATCGGGCTGGCCGCGCTCGGCGGCCGGATGATCCGGCTGTGGGAGGACGTCCGGGACTGGGCCCGCGAGAACGGCGTGCTCGACCTGCCCTGGGTGCGCGCCGACCTCGCCCGGACGCACGCCAGGCTCGAAGCCATGCGGCTGATGAACTGGAAGATGACCATGGCGGTGGAGGCGGGGACGCTGACGGGCGCCCAGGCCGGGGCCGCCAAGTCGTACGGGACGGAGACGCACATCGACGTCCAGCGGACGCTGACCGGCGTGCTCGGCGCCGCCGGGCGGATCCGCCCCGAATCGCCGGGCGCCGTGCTGTACGGGCAGATCGAGCAGCTGTCCCGGCAGGGCATCGTCAACACGTTCGGCGGCGGCGTGAACGAGGTGCTGCGCGACATGGTCGCCGTCCAGGGGCTGGGTCTGCCGAGGTCGAGGCGGTCATGAGCGATTACGAGGGGCGCCTTCAGGCGTGGGTCGGACGTCAGGTCGGAGTGCGCCGCGTCGGGCAGGACCCGGTGAACGTCCCCATGATCCGGCATTGGGTCGAGGCGATGGAGGACGGCAACCCCGTCTACCTGGACGACGCCGCCGCCCGCGAGACCGGGCGCGAGGGCGTCGTGGCGCCCGCGTCGATGATCCAGGCGTGGACGATGCGCGGCTACGCGGCGTCCGTCCGCGAGGACCCGGCCGGCCCGGACGAGCTGACCGAGCTGCTCGCCGAGGGCGGGTACACCTCCGTCGTCGCGACCGATTCGGAGTTCGAGTTCCACCGCGAGCTGGTGCCGGGCGACCACGTCAGCGTCGAGGAGACCGTCGAGTCGATCTCCCCGGAGAAGAACACCGCCCTCGGCGCCGGACGTTTCGTCAGCACGGTGAAGACGTACCGGGACGCGTCCGGCGAGGTCGTCGCCACGCAGCGCTGGCGGCTTCTCCGCTTCCGTCCCGCCGCGAAGCCCGAGCCGAAGCCGCTGCGCCCGCGGCCCGCGATCAACCTCGACAACGCGTTCTGGTTCGAGGCGGCCCGCGAGCACCGGCTCGTCATCCAGCGCTGCGCCGACTGCAAGTCGCTGCGGCACCCGCCCGGCCCGTGCTGCCCGCAGTGCGGCTCGTTCGACTGGGACACCGTCGAGGCTCAGGGCGAGGGCCACGTCCACAGCTACGTGGTCAACCACCACCCGCGCCATCCCGCCTTCGACTATCCGCTGGTCGTCGCCGTGATCGAGCTGGCCGAGGGCACCCGCCTCATTACGAACATGACCGGGGTAGCGCCGGAGGACGTCGAGGTCGGCATGCCCGTCGTCCTCGACTGGATCGACCCGGACCCCGACCTGTCCCTGCCGGCGTTCCGCCCGGCCGAACCAAAGGAGCGCTAGTGGACTTCACGCTTGGCGAAGAGTTGGAGGCGGTCAGGGACCTTGCCCGGCAGATCTTCACCGACCGGGCCACCCAGGTGCGGATCAGGGCCGCCGAAGAGTCCGGGCACGGTTTCGACGAGGGCCTGTGGAAGGAACTGGGCGACACCGGCCTGCTCGGTGTCGCACTCCCCGAGCCGGCGGGCGGAGCCGGGCTGGGCGTCGCCGGGCTGGCCGTCCTGCTGGAGGAGCAGGGCCGCGTCGTCGCACCCGTCCCGATCTTGCCGGCCGTCGTCGCCGCCCTGACGCTCGCCTCGCACGGGACGGCTTCGCAGCAGGAGGTCCTCCCGGACGTCCTGGTCGGGACGGTCCGGCTGACCCTCGCGCTGGAGGAGTTCGGCGCCGCGGATCCTGCGTCGCCGGGGTGCGTTGCCGTCCGCGACGGTTCCGGCTGGCTGCTGTCCGGCACGAAGGCCGTTGTCCCGACGCCGTTCGGCACGCGTCATGTCCTGGTCTCGGCCTCCTCGCCGGAAGGGCCCGGCCTCTTCATGGTCGAGACGTCCGCCGGTTCCTGGGAGCGTGCCGAGACCACGAGCCGGGACGCCGCCGGTCATCTCACCCTCGACGGTGCCCCGGCGCAAGCCCTGGGCGACGGCGCTCTGGCCGTGGTGTTGCGGCTCGCGCGCGTCTCCCTGGCGGCCGTCCAGGTCGGCGTGGCCGATGGTGCGTTGCGTATGGCCGCCGACTATCTGGCCGGACGTGAGCAGTTCGGCCGTCCGCTCGCCACGTTCCAGGCCGCCCAGCATCAGCTCGCCGACTGCTACATCGAGATCGACGCGCTCCGTGTCTGCCTCTGGCACGCGCTCTCGCTCATCGCCGCCGGGGAGGACGCCGAGACGGCCGTCCTCGTCGCCAAATGGTGGTCGGACCAGGGCGGGCTGAACGTCGTCCACCGCGTCCAGCACCTGCACGGCGGCATCGGCGTGGACGTCGACTATCCGGTGCACCGCCACTTCCTGTGGGGCAAGCAGATCTCCGGGACGCTCGGCGGCGCGTCCGCCGACCTCGAACTGCTGGGGGCCGCATTGTGAGCAGGAGCTATGCGGACGTGGCGGTGGGCGAGGAACTCCCCGAGCTGAGCATCCCGCTGACCCGCACGATGATCGTCGCGACGGCCATCGCGAGCCGCGACTACCAGGACGTCCACCACGACCCGTCGCTCGCCGTCGAGCGCGGCTCCAAGGACGTCTTCATGAACATCCTGACGACGAACGGGCTCGTCGACCGCTACGTGACGGAATGGGGCGGGCCGGCCGCCGTGGTGAAGGCCATCAGGATCCGGCTGGGCGCGCCGAACTATCCGGGCGACACGATGGTGCTGACCGGCACGGTCTCGGCCAAGGAGGCCGGGGACAGGGTCGAGATCAAGGTGCGCGGCGTGAACGCCATCGGCCCGCACGTCACCGGAACGGTGGTCCTCCAGCTGCCCGTCATTCAGAAGCGGGGGAGCGGCGCATGAGCGTGCTGCCAGGGGCGGCCGCGATCGCCGGGATCGGCGCCACCGAGTTCTCCAAGGAGTCCGGCCGCAGCGAACTGCGGCTGGCCTGCGAGGCGGTGCTCGCCGCCATCACCGACGCGGGGCTCCAGCCGTCCGACGTGGACGGCATGGTGACCTTCACCGCCGACACCAGCTCGGAGATCCACATCGCCCGGAACCTCGGCATCGGCGAGCTGAGGTTCTTCTCCCGCATCGGGCACGGCGGCGGCGCCGCCTGCGGCACCGTCCAGCAGGCCGCGATGGCCGTCGCGACCGGCGTCGCCGACGTGGTCGTCTGCTACCGGGCGTTCAACGAGCGCTCCGGCACCCGCTACGGTCTCGGCCAGGCGGACCGGCCCGCGGACGTCAGCGCCGACAGCGCCGCCTACGCGTGGATGAACCCGTTCGGGCTCTCGACCCCCGCCCAGTGGGTCGCGATGTTCGCCCGCCGGTACATGTACGAGTACGGCGCCACCAGCGAGGACTTCGGGCGCATCGCCGTCGTCGACCGCAAGCACGCGGCCGGGAACCCGGCCGCGTGGTTCCACGGGCGTCCCATCACGCTGGAGGACCATCAGGCGTCCCGCTGGATCGCCGAGCCGCTCCGCCTCCTGGACTGCTGCCAGGAGAGCGACGGCGGCCAGGCCCTCGTCGTCGTGTCCGCCGAACGCGCCCGCGACCTCCCGCACCGTCCCGCGGTGATCTGGGGCGCCGCGCAGGGATCGGGCAACGACCAGCACATGATGACGAGCTACTACCGCTCCGAGATCACCGGCATCCCGGAAATGGGCCTCGTCGGACGGCAGCTGTACGCCCAGTCGCGTCTGACCCCGGCCGACGTCCAGGCCGCGATCCTTTACGACCATTTCACGCCACTGGTGCTGCCGCAGCTCGAAGAACTCGGTTTCTGCTCCAAGGGCGAAGCCAAGGACTTCGTCGCGGACGGCAATCTGGAGATCGGCGGCAGGCTCCCGTTCAACACCCACGGCGGCCAGCTCGGCGAGGCCTACATCCATGGCATGAACGGCATCGCGGAGGCCGTCCGGCTCGTCCGGGGAACGTCGGCGAACCAGCCGGGGGACGTCCACAACGTCCTGGTCACCGCCGGGACCGGCGTCCCGACGAGCGGCCTGGTCCTGGGGGCGGACGAATGATCGGGGTCAGCAGACGACGATGCGGTCCCCGTCGCTCTGGGTGATCGTGCGGCAGCCCGAGGGTTTGCGCGTGGCGGGCGGAGACGACGGGCCGGGCAGGATCGTGATCACCGGCAGGGTTCCCTCGGTTTGACATCCTCCCCCGTGAACGAAGGGGATTCCAACAACGACCAACTACCCCGTGAGGGGCAGGTCGTGTTGAGGTTCACGGTTCGCAGGCCCGCCCAGCGGCGGGCCTCCCCGTGCAGCGACCGCATGCCCTGCGGCCGTATCACGAATGTTCATTGCCGCGTTCACATCGGCGTTGACCCGGAACCCGCAGGCCACGCACGAGAAGACCGCTTGACTCTCACGGCTCTCCCCGGCGACGTGCCCGCAGGCGCTACAGGTCCGCGACGTGTTACGCGGATCGATCTTGATAACGCGCCCGGGCGCCTTGTCCTCCAGCCGCCGTACCAGAGCGCCCCAGCCGCTTGCCAGGATGCCTCGGTTCAGCCCGGCCTTCTGAGCCACGTTGCGGCCCGGCGCCTCTACCGTGCCGCGCGCCGATCGCGTCATACCTCGGATGTTGAGATCCTCGATGGCGATCATGTCGAACCGGCGGGCCAGATCGGTGGAGGTCTTCTCGATCCAGTCCTTGCGGCGGTCGGTCTCCCGGGCCCGCAGCCGCGCGATGGCGGCCTTTACTCGGGCGCGCCGCTTGGAGCCGCGCTGGGCGCGGGCGAGTCTGCGCAGCAGCCGCGCCAGCCTGGCCCGTTCGATATCCCGCAGGCCAGGTGCGTGCAGCAGGTCACCGGTCGACAACGCGGCACTGACCGCCACGCCCCGATCCACCCCCACGACCTCACCGCTGCCGGGTGCGGGGATGGGATCGGGGATCGCAGCGAACGCAACATGCCAGCGCCCCGCCCGGTCCCGGGTGACTCGGAAGGATTTGGCGGTGTCGGGGACGGGCCGGGACCAGCGGAACCGGATCCACCCCACCTTGGGCACCTTCACATGACCCACCCGCCGTGACACCCGCCGCACATCGGCGGGTTTGACCGCCACGATCCGGAACCCCTCGTGGCGCCCGGCCTTGCGCCAGGTGGGGCGTCGGTGGGTGCCGGCGAAGAAGTTGCTCATGGCCTGGGTGAAATCTTTGAGCGCCTGCTGTTGCACCGTCGCCGACCCGCCGCGCAGCCACCCGTACTCCGCCCTGGCCTGAGTGAGTTGGCGGCACTGCTCGCCGAACCCCGGCGCCGAACCGCGCCCCGGTCGCCACCACGCGTGCTGCTCCACGGCCAGGTTCCAGACGAACCGGGCGTGCCCGCAATGCTCCAGCAGCGCCCGCTCCTGGGCGGGCGTCGGCTGCAGACGGTAACGGGACATGCCCGGAAAGCTACCGGACCCCACCGACAAAACCTGGAGAGCATCGTGCAGCACCGTGCAGCGTTACCTCCCCGCCCCGAAGGATGAGGCAGGGACGCGTCGTCCACGGCCTCCATGACGATCGCGGCGCCCCGCTGCTCCTCCACGTACCGGTAGAGCCGGGCCACGTGCGGGTCGGCGACCCTGGCGAGGGTCTCGGCCTCCCTCCGGAAGACCGCGAGGCTCCGCTCGTCGGCGAGCATCGCGGGCGCCAGGTATTTGATCGCCACCCGCCCTCGCCCGCCGGGCGGGACGGCGAGCACGACGCGCCCCTGGGCGCCCGCTCCGAGTTCGCTGATCTCGCTGAATCCGTCGACCTGCCACCCGTTCACCGGCGCCTCCGGCCCATGCGTCATTCCCCGGTTGGAACGGTAGAGGGAAGGTGCGAAAAAAGCCACAAGATCGGCGTCCGGCGTTATTCCTTGATCATTGACGATGAATTCCACCGCCGTCCGGATCGCGTGGTCAGCGGAGTCCGTCGGTGAGGCGGTTACTGAAGCGGGTGAGGAGGGTGGTCTGGGACGTCTCCGGGAGGTGCCGGCCGATCAGCGGCGGGACGCGCCAGTTGGCGGGGTTGCGCTTGGCCATCCGGGAGACCCGCGAGATGTGCCGGTAGCGGGCCTTTTCGTAGGCACGTAGCCCCGCGACCGGGTCCCGGCCCTCCCTGCCGAGCTCGCGGCCGAGCACCCACGCGTCCTCAAGGGTCTGGTTGGCGCCCTGCCCGAGGGTCGGCGGCATCGTGTGGGCGGCGTCGCCGACCAGGGTGACGCGGCCCTCTCCCCACGCCCGGCGGACCTTGTTCCAGTGGTGCCCGAAGAATTCGAGGTCGTCGTCGGTGGCGGCGGCGAGCACCTCGGAGACGGGCGACGCCCAGTGGCCGAAGCGGCTGCGCAGCTCGTCCAGCGGGGAGGCGGGACGCGGGTCCGCGGGCGACCAGCGGATGTCGAACCACCATTGCAGCAGGCCGCCGCCCGCGGGCATCAGCCCGCACGCGCCCTCCCGCCCGGAGACCATGAGATGGCGGTGCGTGTCGGTGATCTCGATGTCGACGGAGCTGAGGCCCTGCCAGGTGCCGAAGGTCGCCGGCCGGACGCCGCTCTCGCCCCACAGCAGGCGCCGCACCACCGAGTGGTGGCCGTCGGCCCCGACGAGCAGGTCCGCGGTGTCGGTCGTCCCGTCGGCGAAGACGGCCGTGACCCGGTCGGCGTCCTGGGTCACGCTCCGGCACTCCATGCCGAACCGGATCAGGTCGTCGGGCAGCCCGCCGGCCAGGCGTTCCAGCAGGTGCCGGCGGGCGATCGCCTGGGTGGCGAAGCCGAAGCGCGCGGCGGCGTGGGCGATGTCCTGGCCGATGCGCAGCCGGCCGTCCGGGGTCAGCGAGTCGATCCGGTCGATGCGGTTGCCGGCGCCGTCCAGGCTGATGCCGAGATCGTTCAGGACGGCGTTCCCGTTGCTCCAGACGAGCAGCGCCTTGCCGCCCGTCCGCCGGGCCGGGGCCTGCTCGTAGACCCGCACCCGGTGGCCGGCGGCCAGCAGCACCTGCGCGGTGGCCAGGCCGCCCACCCCCGCGCCGATGACGAGGACGTCCATGTCGCCTCCAAACCGAAGTCCATGATCACCGGTCGGGCCGCCGGTTCCGGATGCGGCCCCATGGCTTGGCCACACCGAGGACGGTCGCGAAGGTCAGCGCCGTCAGCGACACGGCAGGCGGGAAGAACAGGGTCGAGATGAAGTCCGGCTCGGGCGCCCCCGAGGCCAGGGTCCGGCCGTAGTCGCCCACGTCGTCCATGCCCGGCTGCAGGAGGACCAGGATGAGCGTGCACAGGACGAGGTTGAGGACGAGCTTGGTCGCGACCCACCAGTACCGCATCAGTCCCCACCGCGTGCCGAGCCCCAGAAGCACGCCGGTCACGAGGCAGATGAGCCCGGACGTCAGCATCGGCCACACCACGAACGTCGCCAGCGCCTGATAGGCGAGGCCGCGCACCTCGCCGGAGGTGCCGAAGCGTCCCGTCAGGACCAGGACCGCCACCATGACGTCGATCCCGATCCACGCGCCGGCGGACACGATGTGGACGATCAGTGTCGTCTTGCGCCACTTCCTGCCCAGGCGGAGGCGGGCATCCGGCCGGGCACGGGCACGGACGCGGTCCTGTTCCTGTATCGCCATGTCTCCAGGTCCCTTCTGGACGTCATCCCTCTGGAAGCGACGATGCTGGGCAGGTTGGGCACATGTCGTCCCGTGCCCGGCGACATCCCGCGTACCACGCGCGGCGCAGCCGCACGCGGCGGATACCACGCGCGGAGTACCGGATCCGGCCGTGGTCATGTGTTGCAGAATCCATAGGGTCATCCACTTTCAGGCGACGAGCTGGTCGTACCGCTCACCGGGACCGCGGGGTCTCCGGCGGGTGCGGATCGGGAAGATGGGCTTTCATGAGCGAGCTGACGATTCCGGGGCTGGTGGCGCGGGCCGCGACGGAGTTTCCGGACGCGGAGGCGGTCGTGGACGGCGACGTCCGGGTCACCTATGTCGACCTGCGCGAACGGGTCCGGGAGGCGGCGGGCGCGTTCATCGGCGCCGGCATCGCGCCGGGGGACCGGATCGCGATCTGGGCGCCCAACGGCCTGTCCTGGATCGTGACCGTGCTCGGCGCCCTGGGCGCGGGCGCGACGCTCGTGCCGCTCAACACGCGCTTCAAGGGCGACGAGGCCCGGTGGCCGCTCGACAGGGCGGGTGTGAAGGTCCTCTTCGTCGAGGACGGCTTCCTCGGCATCGACTATCCCGGCATGCTCGGGCTGGACGGGTCGGGCACCATCCCCGGGCTGCCCGCGCTGGAGACCGTCGTCACGTTCAACGGGACGGCGCGTCCGGGCGTCGTCACCTGGAACGAGTTCCTCTCCAAGGCCGTGCCGGGCGAGGAGGCCGACGCGCGGGCCGCGGCCGTCCGGCCGGACGACATCGCCGACATCCTGTTCACGTCCGGGACGACCGGCAAGCCCAAGGGCGTCATGTGCACGCATGAGCAGAACGTCCGGACGTATCAGGCGTGGACGGGACGCACCGGCGTGCGGGCCGGGGACCGGTACCTCATCGTCAACCCGATGTTCCACTCGTTCGGCTACAAGGCGGGCGTGCTGGCGTGCGTGCTGAAGGGCGCCACGATGGTGCTCCAGCGCACGTTCGACGTCCCGGAGACGCTGCGGCTGATCGAGCAGGAGAAGATCACCGTGCTGCCCGGGCCGCCCACCATCTACACCTCGCTGCTGGACGCGCCGGGCAGGGAGGAACGCGACCTTTCGTCTCTCCGGCTGGCCGTGACGGGCGCGGCGGACGTCCCGGTCGCGCTGGTGCGGCGCATCAGGGCCGAACTGTTCCCGCAGGTCGTCACCGCCTACGGGCTGACGGAGTCGTCAGGCACCGTGTCCGCCTGCTCGGTGGACGACGATGACGAGACGATCGCGACCACCTGCGGCAGGGCCATCGCCGATGTCGAGATCGCCATCGTCGGCGAGAAGGGCGAGCGGGTCGCGGCGGGCACTGACGGCGAGGTCCTGGTCCGCGGCTACAACGTGATGAAGGGCTACCTCGGCGATCCCGAGGAGACCGCGAAGACCATCCGCGACGGATGGCTCGACACCGGCGACCGGGGGCGTCTCGACGAGCGCGGCAACCTCACCATCACCGGGCGGACGAAGGAGATGTTCGTCGTCGGCGGCTTCAACGTGTACCCGGCCGAGGTCGAGGACGTCCTCGCCCGCCACGAGGCCGTCGCCGAATCGGGCGTCGTCGGCGTCCCGGACGCGCGCATGGGCGAGGTCGGGCGCGCCTACGTCCGGCTGCGCCCCGGCAGGACGGCCACGGCGGACGAGCTGGTCGCGCACTGCCGTGAGCGGCTCGCGAACTTCAAGGTCCCCCGGGAGGTCGTCTTCGTGGACGACCTCCCGAAGACCGCGTCCGGCAAGGTCCGCCGCGTCGACCTCAAAGCGCGGACATGACCCGGGCCCTGTGCTCGGCCACGGAGCCCCACGCCGAGTACAGCGCGCGCGCCTTGCGGATCCACAGTGACGGGTCGTACTCGTCGGTGTAGCCGATCGCGCCGTGCACCTGGAGGGCGGTCTTGGCGAGCCCGTAGGACGCCTCGGACGCGGCGACCTTGGCGGCGGACACGTCCCGCGCGAAGTCCGGCGTCCCGTACGACAGCGCCGCCCCGTACAGCAGCGGGCGGGCGAACTCCAGCTCGACCATCGCGTTCGCCAGGTGGTGCTTGACCGCCTGGTACTCGCCGATCGCACGGCCGAACTGCCGCCGCGTCCTGGCGTACTCGACGGACACCTCCAGCAGTGCC
Source organism: Spirillospora sp. CA-128828 (assembly GCF_050945415.1). Classification (NCBI taxonomy): domain Bacteria; kingdom Bacillati; phylum Actinomycetota; class Actinomycetes; order Streptosporangiales; family Thermomonosporaceae; genus Spirillospora; species Spirillospora sp. CA-128828. The sequence continues at coordinate 7,542,945 of NZ_CP191986.1, read as the reverse complement.
TGTCCGAGCCCGACCTGCTGGGCCGCGCACAGCAGCACGCCGAGGTCGGTGCGGCCGGACGCGCCGCCGACGCGGAACAGCCGCCGCGCCGGGTCGAGCGACGCGACCGCCTCGCCGGCCTGCCGCTCGGTCCCGTCCACGGTCAGGACGAGGTCGGCGACGTCGGCGTCCAGCGCGTACGGGACGGCCAGCGACACGATCGCCTCCCCCTCGGCGATCCGGGACGGCCACGGCGGCCCGGCCGGCAGTTCGGCGGCGGCGAGCGTCTCCACGTAGGGCCCGGGCGCGGCGGCGCGGCCCAGCTCCTCCATCGCGACGACCAGCTCGACCGGCAGCAGCCCGGCGCCGCCGGACTCCTCCGGCACGGCCACCGCGAACACCCCGGCCTCGGCGACGGACGACCACAGCGCCCGCCCGGGCCCCGTGTCCCCGGCGGCCCAGGCCCGGACGATCTTCGCGGTGCCCGCGTCGGCCAGCAGCCCGCGCAGCGACTCGCGGAACATCCGCTGCTCGGCGGAGAGAACGAACTTCACCGCGACCCCCTCGGCAGGCCGAGCAGCCGCTCGGCGATCACGTTGCGCTGGATCTCGTTGGTGCCCGCGTAGATCGGGCCCGCGAGCGAGAACACGTAGTTCTCCAGCCACTCCGACTCCAGCTCGCCGTCCGGGCCGAGCAGGTCGAGCGCGGTCTCGTGCAGCGCGACGTCCAGCTCCGACCAGAAGACCTTGTTGAGGCTGGACTCCGCGCCGATGTCGTCGTCCCGCGAGATCGTCTCGAACCCCTTGAGCCGGTAGGCCCGCGACCTGATCCAGGCGTCCGCGACCCGGTCCCGCAGCGCCGTGCCGGAGGTGTCGGCGCGCTCCTTCCACAGCGCGACGAGCCGCTCGGCCGCCGCCGTGAACCGTCCGGGGGAGCGCAGCGTGAGCCCGCGCTCGTTGCCGGCCGTGGCCATCGCGACCCGCCAGCCCTCGCCCGGCGCGCCGATGACGTCCTCGTCCGGGACGAAGACCTTGTCGAGGAACAGTTCGGCGAACGCGGGCTTGCCGTCCAGCCGCCCGATCGGGCGGACGGTCACCCCCTCCGCGTCCAGCGGGAACATCAGGTACGTCAGCCCCTGGTGGCGGGACGCCTCAGGATCGGACCGGAACAGCCCGAACCCCCGGTCGGCGAACGCCGCCCGCGAGCTCCAGGTCTTCTGCCCGTCGAGCAGCCAGCCGCCGTCCGTCCGCGTCGCCGTGGACCGCAGCGCCGCGAGATCGCTGCCCGCGCCCGGCTCCGACCACGCCTGCGCCCAGATCACCTCGCCGGCCGCCATCGGCGGCAGGATCCGGGCGAGCTGCCCGGGCGTCCCGTGTTTCATCAGCGTCGGAGCCAGCAGGTTGATGCCGTTCTGGCTGACCCGTCCCGGCGCGCCCGCCGCGTAGTACTCCTCCTCGAAGACGAGCCACCGCAGCACGGAGACGCCGCGCCCGCCGTACTCCTCGGGCCACGACACCACCCCCAGCCGTGCCGCGCCGAGCGTCCGCTCCCACTCCCGGTGCGCCGCGAAGCCCTCCTCGGTCTCCAGCGACGGCAGCGGCTCCGCCGGGACGTGCTCGCGCAGCCACGCCCGCACCTCGGCGCGGAACTCCTCGTCCGCCGCCCCGAACTCAAGATCCATGCCCGACCTCTTTCTAACAACTGTTTGGTAGAGTAACGCCTCCCGGCTCCTCTACCCGCGCACCCTCCCGTCCAGTGAGATCTCCGGAACGCCGATCGCCGTGCTCAGCCCGCGAACGCGGCGGCGTCCTCCTCGCCGACCTCGCGGGGCGCGGCGCAGTGGGCGCAGTCGTCCAGCGGATGGAGCAGCGCGCCGTACCAGCGCAGGACGCTCTGCTCGTCGATGGAGACCCCCAGCGGCTGCAAGCCGGCGTGCGCGAACTCCCGCCGGTTGATCCACTGGTGGATCGGCGCGACGAGGTCGGCCGCGAGCGAGGCGAAGGTGGGCGACTCCCCGCCGAGCAGCTCCAGCAGCGCGAGTTTGGCCATGTGCAGGGCGATCGGGACGATGTCGGACGACAGGCCGGGCTGCGGGGCCACCTGCCGGTCGGTGTAGGAGACCTGCGCCGCGTCGCCGGCACTGCTGATCTCGTTGTCGCCGGCCTGGGCCGGCAGCGCCTGCACGAAACACTGGTAGCACGGCGTCAGCCCGGGGATCACGCGCTGCACGATGCCGCCGTACGCGCGCCGGTAGACGCCGCCGAGGATCAGCGGCAGGTCCTCCTCGACGCAGAGGCGGTTGACCAGCAGGCGGCTCTCCCGGTTGTCGGTCGCGCAGACGACGAGGTCGACGTCCACCTGGTGCAGCAGGTCGCGCAGTTCGTGCCGGGTCGTACCGCTGATCCGCAGATCGCTGGTGTGCACGCGGGCGGCGGGATGGTGGTCGCGGACGAGGTCGCGCATGGCGTTGGCCTTGAGCCGGCCGACGTCGGAGAGTCCGCACTCGTGCCGCGAGACGTTGCCGACCTCCAGCCGGTCATGGTCGAGGAGGAGGAAGCGGCCCACTCCCGCCCTGGCCAGTTCCCGGGCGATGAAGCTCCCGCCGGAACCGAGACCGAGGACGGCCACCGACCTGCGGCTCAGCACGTCGGTCTCCAGGATGCCCTGGACCCGCTCCATCGCGTCGGCCTCGGCGGGGACGCACATCGTCCCGATCCGCTCGCCGAGCGTCCCGGTCGTGATCCGGTGCGCGCGCACGCCGGGGCCGTCCGGCCAGCAGGCGATCAGCGCCCCCGGCTCCGTGAGGTCCCGGCCGTCCTGCGGCTCCTCGGGCAGTGCGAGGACGTCATGGCCCGCCGTCCCGTCGACGACACCGAGGTCGCCCCGGTCGCGCAGGGTGAGCGCGAGCCGGACGGGGGCGTGCCCGGCCATGGCGGCGCCGGCGCCCGTGAACACAAGCTGCCGCGGCCACCGGTCACCCACGGCCGAACGCCTTCATGTCCTCGACGTCGAACTGCGGGATGTCGTCGCCGAGCCGCTCACCGACCGACCGGACCTCGAACTTGCCGGTCTGCGGGTTCTGCACGAGCCGCTTTCCGGCCGGCGGGCGGCCGCCCTGCTTGCGCGTCTCTTCCATGAACTGCCGGATGTCGTCGTGCTTGTCACTGGCCATGGGGGCTCCCGTGGTGTCGATCGTGGCCGTCAGGCGTCCAGGAGGAAGTTCTGCAGGGGCTGCCCGTCCTGCAGATGGCACTCGTAGGCGAAGATCCATAGCTCCGCCTTGCGGATGACCTTGAGCATCGAGTGGGCGGCCGACCACCGCGTGGGCTGGTAGGTGCAGATCTTCGGCCAGCCGGGCCGGTCGGACTTCCACACGTGCATGGCGTGGCTGGTCCCGTACGACTCGATGGTCCTGGTCCCGGTCCGGTCCATGAGCGGGCTCGGGGACACGATGTAGGTGCTCGGGCACTCGTCCGGATACCCGGGAGGCACGTCGATCCGCACGCCGTAGACGCGGTCGGTGTTGCTCGTCCAGTACCCGGAGACATAGGTCTTGCCGAGCGTGTCGTAGAAGCTGAACGACGGGCAGTACTCACGCAGGCCCGCGCGTTCGTGGGCGAGCCGCATCTGCTGGTAGCCGTCCCAGGCCAAGGTGTTCTCCTCTTCCCCGTCTTCCGCTCAGTACAGGCGCTCGAGCTGCCGGATCCCCCAGTAGAGCGGTTCTCCCAGCTCGAACGTCAGGCGTCCGCCCTGGCCGGGCGGCCAGTCCAGGTAGCTGCGGCGGTCTTCGACCCTGCATTGCGTGGCGACGGCCCGGTCGCCGTCCCAGCCGGCACGGATCATGAGCCTCGCGTGCCCGCCCTTGAGCGAGACGATGACGAAGAGCTCGTCCCGCCCGCCCGGTTGCAGCTCCACCTCGAACTTGCCGCCCAGCCGCCGCGTCACCGGCTCGACGTGATTCACGATGTACTCGGTGAGGTCGGGGATCGGCCGCAGCGTCGGGTGCGCCGGGCCGGCCCCGTCCTGCTCGGCCGGTCCGTCCTGCTTGCCCGCCCCCTCCGGTTCGCTCGCCTTGTCCTGCTCGTCCGGCGTCTTCTCCTCCGGCGGCGGCGTGTCCTCCGGACGGTCGTCCGCCACCTCGTCGAAGTCCTCGGCGGGCGCGTCGCCGGCATGCTGGCCGGGCAGGAACCGCCGCCAGCCGGAGAGACCGGGGGAAGAGGGCGTCCCCCGGGACGCCGCCAGCCGGTAGGCGTTCTCCGGAAGCCGTTCGGGGGGACGGAGCGCCTCGCGGAGAAGCGGCTCCACCTTGACGTCGCCGAGCGCCCGGCGGAGCGGGCTCATCCCGGGCAGCACCTGGATGACGGTCTCGGCGCGGGTCAGCTGCCGTGCGTCCAGGTACCAGAAGGGGGTGAGTTGGACGGCCGTGCTCTTTCGATCCCCCCGCGTGCCGACGAAGTTCGCGAGGATCTCGGTGTACTGGGGGCGGTGGTGCCGCTCGGCGTACCGGCGGGTGCGCTCCCGGTCGCCGCTGCTCGGCTCCATCAGGCCGATCCAGTGGTGGGAGTGCCACATGCCGATGAACTGGACGCCGAACCGGCCCCAGGCGAGTTCCTCCAGCGGTCGCGTCACTTCCGGATCGAGGCTCATCGACGTCGCGGTCTTGTGGACGTCGCCCGCGGGCCGGGTGGCGAGGAACACCGTCGGCCCGCCGCCGTGGCTGAACAGGCCGAAGAGGTTCCCGCCGGTCTCCAGCTCCTGATGGCCGAGCGTCTCATGGGTGATCAGGTCGAGTTCGGACTCGAAGACTCGGACGATGTAGTGCTCGCTCACCGGAGCGCCTCCACGATTTCGGCCAGGGTGTGCTCTGGCGACCAGACCGACGGGTCGAGTGCGACGTGTTCGCGGGCCCCGGCATCGACGTAGAAGACCTCGGGCGGGCTCGCGGGGAAGTCCGGGTCGAGGACGAAGGAGACGGCGAGGTCGTCGCGCGACGCGATGAGCGCCACCTGGTCCGGTCCGTACTCCACGGTCTCGATCGGCTGGAATCCCAGGTTCAGCAGTGCCAGCGCCTCCGTCTCGACACGGTGGCCGAACACCGAGCCGGTGTCGGTGACGCGGTCGATGAGCGCCCTCCGGCGCGGAGCGGAGGACGGCAGCGCGGGGATCGTCCCGAGCCTCAGATCGCGGACGCCCTGCAGGCTCCAGTACGCCTCCACGCAGCTGACCACGAAGGAGGCGACGAGCGCCGCGATCACCAGTTCGTCCGGGTGGTCGAGTTCGCTCAGGTTGACGTGCGGCCAGACGGGCAGGGAGCCGCCCGCCCTGGTCGTGGTCCCGCCGCCCCGGCTGAAACTGGCGATCCGGACGGGGAACCCGGCCGGGCCGTCCGCCGCGGGGAAGACCGATCCGAGGTAGGCGAACGCGTTGAGCCGGTCGCCGTCGGCCTCGAAGTACACCAGGATCGCCGGACGGCCGGAGAACTCCAGCGCGCTGATCTCGGCCGCACCGACCGATCCCTCGATGGCCCGGCTGACCCCGCCGTCGCTCACGAACCCGCCGGTGTGCAGCGCGGCGTACCGGACGAAGTCGTTCACGTCGTGCAGCGCGTCGTGCACCAGCCCCGGAATCCTCAGCCGGACGGTGTCGCTCGCGCGGACCGGCGGGGAGACGAGCACCGCCGGCCGGTGGTCGTCTCCGGCGAGGTCCCGCAGCCGCCCGATCTCGCCCAGCGGATAGCGCGCGGTCTGGTACCGGTAGCGTTCCAGTAACTCCCGGCGCCTGTGCTCCTCTTCCAGATAGGCCAGCTGCGCGGCATTCCTGCGGCGGTCGGCGATCTCGCTGAGCCGCGCCTCTTCCCGCTGCCGGCGCAGCACTCCCCGCGTCCGGAGCTCTTCGGTGAGCGCTTCCGGAATCATGCTTATCAGACCGGTGATCAGAGATCCGCCGATCAGCGTCCAGAACTCCACCCGCCGCAGCCCCCTGTGTTCCGCCCCCCGGACCTTCGCCGTAATCGCTATTAATAGCACTCGCCCGGGAGCCCTATCCTTTCGCTGAGGCCACATTTCCGGCAGGTTCGCGAGCTCGTCCAACGCCTCGGCATACCTGCCACCAGAAGGGGTAAGCGCGCCTTTCCGCAGGTTATGAGGGTTGCTGTGCGCTGGTCAGGGCGTCGTCACCCGATGATCGCATGGTCCGGGCTGATGGCCAGATCAGGCCGCACCGCCGATCACTTTTCGAAAAGCAGGTTCGCTGATTCCACTGAATGGCCCGATAGCGATCTCCGTCCCGCCGGGACGTACTGCCGGGTAAATGCGGGACATTGTCCCTGAAAGGCCGGGACACATGTCCCGAATGGCTTCCGGGTTTTCACCGGTCCTGGTGACCTCGCGCCCGCGGCGAGCGAGGAGAACCCGCTCGGCCTGCATCAGCAGCAGAAGGTGGGCCTTGGCCGGGTCCGGCCCTGCCTCGACCGCCGGCCCCGCCGACCGCAGGACGCCGTGCGGGCTGCCGCAACGGACGATGACCGGCTTGATGCCCTTTGGCCCAGGCTGGTCGGCGATACTTGTCGTGGTCGGCCGGGTTCAGGCGGGCCTTCCGGCGCCCGAACGACGAAGTGGCCGAACTGCCCTCTGGTGATTGCCCGGAGCACCCGCTCTGAACACGCCGAGGCCGTTGGCCACCGCGCGTTCCGTCCCGCCCGAGGGAGTGTTGCGGACGGTCGCCGATGTCTCGCCGGAGCCGCGCGTCACCAATGCCGAGGAGCCGCCGCCGTCGAGGTTCACCCCGTCGTCGGCGCCGACCTTGCCGAGGAGTGACGCCACTTCGGCGACGGTGAGGCCGCCGCTCTGCAGCGACCGGCCGTCCGCGACGACGAGGAACAGGTGCCGCCCGTCGCGGCTGACGCCGGCGGCGGTGCGCGGCGCCGGGCCTTTGGGGCTCAGGCCGGACAGCGGCTCGCGGTTCCGCAGGATCGGGAACCCGCCCACGGCGAACCGGAACCGGACCGGGCCGGTGAAACGGTAGGAGACGCGCACCCGGTGACCGGGCCGGAGCCGGCGCAGCGCGTCGGCCCCCTTCTCCCGTCCGACCAGCACGGTCGTCCCCTGCGGGATCACGCCCGCGCCTACCGCGTTCGACACCGTCGTGACCTTGCCCTGCCGGATGGTCACTTCAGCGGTGTTCGCGCTGCACGGGGCGTTGCGCACCTCGTCCGTCCCGCACACCGCACGCTGCCGCGAGACGTCGCCCCAGCGCGCGTCGAACGCGCCGACGCCACCGACCGGCAGCGCGTACTGGTTGAGCCCGCGGAGGGCGAGGGACGTCCGCCCGGACCGGACGGTCCCGGACATGTGCAGCCGTGCGACGTGCCCGCGCCGGTCGGTCCCGAGACCGATGACGTCCTCTGCGGACGTGCCGGGCGGCAACGCCGGTCCGAACCGCTGCCCGTCCGGCACCGCTCCCTTGAGCGGACGTCCGCCGTCGACCTCGGGACCGGACGACGACCCGGTCGGCACCACCCCGGGATGCGTCTCGCTGATGTTGAAGAAGTCACCGTTCACCCCGGCCACCGCGTTCTGCGTGTCCGCCATGTCCGACACCGTCCGACGCGCGGCGACCACCGGAGGATGCAGCAGGCCGACCGAGACCTTCGGGTGGCGCAGGTCGACGTCCAGCAGGTCGCCCCGCACCCGGCCGCCGATTCCGGACGTCTCGAACGCTCGGAAGATCACACCGGGCGCCGTCCGCTCCACCGAGGTGAACCGCACCTCTCCGACCCCGGCGGAGGACGGCAGGGCACGCGACCGCGCGTCCGGCCGCTCGCCCGACCCGGCCCCGTCCACCCCCGGCGGCGGCGCCGTCTCCGCGAGGGCAGGCACGGCCCAGGCCGCCGCCATTCCGATCGTGATCAACCCGGCCACGAGCCCGCGCATCGACGCCCCTCTCAGCGGAAACCGGCCCGATGATCATGACGCGCCCCCGGTGAAACCCTCACCGCCTGGACGTCAACGCTCGCGCAAGACCGCGTAATGAGTCGCAGAACGGAAGAAGAGGCCGCCTGAGCGACCTCTCCAGAACCTCAGCCGGGCCGACGGCCCTGCCTACAGATGCCCCGGACATGCCAGCGGCCCCGCCAAAAGGCGAGGCCGTTGCGCTACTCGTAGGGGGTTGGTTGTTACAGGTGCAGCTCTCCCCGCTTCGCAGCGGTGATGAGCTGGGCAAAGCTCTCCGAGGAGAGCGTGAGGTGTCCGGCGTCGGGGGCCTTGCTGTCCCTGATTCCACACCCCTCGGTGAGGGCGGCAACTTCGACGCAGTCTTGGCCTCCGCCAGCACCCGAACCGCTTCGGCTCGACTTGCGCCATACGGGTGGGTTCACGTCATGGCCTCCATCAGCTCACGCAGGAGACTCCGGGTCGAGTCTCGGGCCAGGGCATCGTCCCCTATGAGGTTCCACCGTATCCGGTAGTCCCTGATCTTCGCTGGGTCGGAGACGAGCCGCCCGCCGTGAACAGCGGGCGACCAACCGTGTTCCGTCTGGCCGATCCTCAAGATCGTAAAGGAGCCGTCAACCCCGGGATGCGCGGCCGTGGCCTTCGGGAGAGCCCTCACGACGACCCCCTTGCGCTGGCTCAAGTCCAGCAAGTGGCCAAGCTGTGCGCGCATAACGTCGGGGCCGCCCACCGGGTCTTCAAGGGCAGATTGCCGCACGAACAGCCGTAAGTCGGGGACTTCGCGGGCGTTCAGGATCTGCTGCCGTGCCATGCGGGCAGCAAGGGTGCCCTCAACGTCGTCAACAATCTGCGCGCCCTCGATGAGCGCCCGCGCGTAGTCCTCGGTTTGGAAGAGGGCATGTATGACGAGCGCCGAGTAGGCGCTGATCGCGTCGGCCCGCTCCTCGTACTGCGTGTACTGGTCGAACCAGTTCGGATCGTGGGCGGACTCTGCTAGCCGACGAAGTCGGGCGAAATGCCCTTTAGTCTTCCAGACCCGGTCAAGAGTTTCGGCGTGTGTCTGCGGTAGTTTCGCGCTGGCCGATTCCCAGTTGGCAACCCGAGAATTATCGACGCCGCAGAAACGGCCCACTTCGGCCTGCGAAAGATTCTCTCGGATGCGCCATACCCGCAGGTCAACAGCCAGCCAATGCCAGGGGTTGTTGTCCGGGTCGAGGGTGTCCGCCCTTGCCATTCAAGATCTCCTAGATTGTGATCTTCAAACGCAATGGGACAACCATACTCGCTGAGGTCAGTCTGTGGGCAGAAAACGCAGACCGTGAGAGGCCAACAGATGTCCGCGACACCCACAATGGACATAGACCCGCAAAATATATTCAGCGAGACTTTCCGGGGCCGCCCCGAGACCGTCTGTCTCACACGCGAACTTGTGCGCGGTGCGCTCGCCTCCTGGGGGCTTGGTGCCTTTGAGGGGGACGCCTGTCAGATCATGTCCGAACTCGCGTCCAACGTGGCCCGGCTCTGCGAGGGCAGGAGCATCCGCGCATGGGTCAGCCGAATCGACCAAGGTGTCGAGATGTGCGTGTGGGACGACCACCCCGGCCGGCCCGTGATCCAGCAGCCCCACCCGTACGGCACGTCCGGGCGTGGCCTGATCCTCGTCCAGGCGTTCGCGTCCGGCGGCTGCGGATGGTTCGAACTGGGCGAAGGCAAAGCCGTCTGGGCGCGGATCGCGATCGACTACGGCTACATGCTGGGCGCCGCTCGCAGGGCGGGCTGCCCGATCGTCAGGCCCCTGCGTCACGTGGACCGGCCGCACATCCCGCTGCACTCATGAACTGCCCCCGCCCTGCGGAGCAGATCCCCACCGGTTCCGCCAGCCTGGTGGGTTCCCCTCAACGCCCGCAGGGCGGGCGGCCGCTGTGCCGCCACTCCGTCTACCAAGGTCAGACGGTGTCCGACACGCACCCATGGCGCCGTCGTTGCCGTCCTTGCTTTCAGGCGACCTTGATCGAGTGGGGGCCGACGCTGACGGTGCTGTCCACGTGTCCGCCGAGCGCGGCGGCGTAGGCGCGGAGCGTCTCCAGTTCCATGGCTTCGATGTCGCCGTTCTCGATCTGAGATACGCGGGACTGGGAGACTCCGAGGATCTGGGCGACCTCGGCTTGCGTCTTGCCGATGGCTTTGCGGAGTTCCTTGAGGTGGTGGCCGGCGACGGAGGCGTCAAGTTCGGCGCGTGCCTGGGCCTGGCGCTCGGGGTCCGCCAGTTCGGGGTTGCGGCGGTGTGCTTCGGCCTTGATGTCCTGCCACCGGCGTCCGGTGCTCATCGCCCGGCCTCCTTGTCCTTCGCGGCCCGGTACTCGGCATAGCGGGCTTCGGCCAGTGGGATCGCCTCGTCGTACCAACGTGACCACTGTCCAGCCTTGTCTCCGGCCACCAGAAAGATCGCGACGCGGTCCGGATCGAAGATGAACAGCATGCGGGTCTCCAAGCGGCCGTCCCAGCGTCGGCCCGACCTCGGCCAGCCTGTCGATGGCCTGCTCGATCAGGAGCCGATGGCTCATACCGGTGGGACGGTCGTCCGCTTCTTGACGACGCACGTTGCCGTCGACAACAGCGCCCCCGGGCCGCGTGGCTCCAGGGGCATTTTGCTCAACAATGTCTTCAGCGGATAGCGACGGGCGGCACCTGTACCTGCTCGTGCCGGATGGCCGATTGCTGTGGAGCGTTGGCAAGACTGCGGCCGAGCTGGCGTCGCTCCTGGACAAGGCCGAGGTCGGCGACGCGTGGGACCTGCACGGCGACGGTGGCCGACGGCACGCTCCACTTCGTCGATGAGGCGGACCACACAGATCACGGTGCGCCACCAGCCGCTGCCGGACAACGCTGAACTCAGCAACGACGTGGAGCCAGAAGCCGTTCGTGATCGAGCCTTCCCCAGGAGTCCCGCCTGGGGCCAGAACTCGCGCGAACATGGGGTCATTTCTCATGCTTGGAACCAGGTGCCCAACATGCGCCCGTGGTGGCGGTTGGTCGGCTCCGTTGCCGTCAGGGTTGCCGTCAGTGGTCGGTGTCTTTGGGATGGCGGGGGGATGCGTAAACGATCCAGACTGTGCGGTCATCGTTGATCACGTAGCGGACGCGTCCGCCGCTTGTGACCTCGTACTCCCATTGTTCGAGGTCTCGACCGTTGTGCCGGTGCGTTGCGAGATCTCCGCGGAGCCGGTGCTGGCGCTCGTGGTTGGCGCGGCAACGCGGCTCGGCGCGTAGGGCCTCCAGGCATCGGCGGGTGTTCGACAGAGCGAGACGGCAGAGCTCTTCCCAGCCGCGTACCGCCTCGCTGGTGCCGAACCTGACATCCCATTCGTCGTCTGGCGGTGGGACGGTGACCCTATCCCCTCGTTTGGGGCTCAAGGCGTTACCTCAACTGGGCCGAAGTCGCCAGACGTCGGCCGAAGTGCTTCCTCATGCTCGGTAGGGTCTGCCTTGATCCGTGCTGTGGCGCGCCAGCCGGTGATGACCTCTTGAGCATTGGTGTCGAGAGCGAGTTCGGCGGCGTCGGACAAGGCGTCGACCAACTCAACGGTGAAGGCGCGAACCTCCTCAGTGCTCAGGTGGCGTATCCAGGGGAACACGTCCGGCATGGCGAGGAGCAGTGCCCGGGCGCTCGGATCGTGTTTCATGAGCGCCAGAAAGATCCGCGAGGCGGTGGTCAGGCTCTCATCGCGCTGCTCTTCCCGGTCGGCAGCCGTGAGGTAGAAGTCGGGAGCATCGCGGTGGGTGACACGCAGCCGGCCAAGACGCGCGGCGCGCTCGGCCACGGACTTGGGGTTACGGGACAGGTCGGAGAAGGTCACTGCGTCCGCGGTGGTGCTCATGCCGCCATTATACTCAGATCGTGTTCTGAAGTTAGAGTCTCGGGTTCGCTCTGGCGCAGGCCCTGGGCCCTTGGTCTCGTCGAGCACAGGGCGACCGACCCGGCACCGGCACAGCAGAACTGGGCTGCGGTCATGGACCCGGGCGAGCCCGCATTACTAAGGACCGCTTACGCCCCTACCAGCTTCGCAAGGGCTTCTCGCTTGCCGGAAGGAGCGTCACGTAGTACCTGCCGAGCACGCAGAAGTGCATCCACGTCAGCGGTGGCAGCGGCGACCTCCGCGGCAACCGAGTCGATCTTCCCTAGTCCAGCATCGGCAAGCCAGCGAGACGCCTGAGCCCAGGAGTACAGCTTGACGCGACTGCCGCGATGAATGACCGGAGCGGGAAAACCTCCAGGCCCGCGTTCACCGGTCGTCCAGTGTCCGACCGCTGCGGCAGACCTGCCGGTCTTCTCAGCGATGTCGTCGATGGTCACCAGGTCCTCCATGACGCCGGTCACCGCCAGTCCACTGCGCTCGCTGTCGTCGATGGCCGACAGGATCGCCCCGATCGCGTTGGGCGCCTCGCGCGAGAACAGGATCGTGCCACTCTGCTCGTCGCCGGAGAGTTGACCGTCACCGCAACGTGAGTACAGCCGCTCTGCGGCCTGCTCAAGGTCGCTGACCGGGCCGACCTCAAGTTCGAACCAGTAGGTGCTCATCAATCTTCCCCTTCATGCAGTGCGGCCACCTTGGCGTCGTGCTGGCGCATCCGCCTCCGAATCTTCTGTGCCTCGTGTTCGTCAACGTCGGGAGTTCCGTTGATCGAGAAGGGAGGGGCGCGGCAGCCGGGGCCGCCAGGGCAGGAGGCCCTCGCATAGGTGTGAGCCCGTCCGCTGGTGTAGGTGATCTTCCACCCGGCTTCCTCTAACTCTTTGATGGCCGCCCGCGTATGCTTGCCTGGCATGTAGTGATAGTACTACGCATGTAGGGCAAGGCTAACACTCGGCTTCGATGGCATCCAACGCCGTTAATCTCACCGAGCTGCACGGCCCAGGCGATCGCAGCAGTGCGCACCGACCGAGGTCGGCCCAGGGCCGCCAGCAGGCATCGTGTCGCACGAGCGCCAGTCGGATGGCCTCGTCGTACCAGCGCGTGACCACTACCCGGCCTTGTCTCCGGCAGCCAGGAAGATCGCGGCGCGGTCCGGGTCGAAGACGAACAGCATGTGAGTCTCCGATCGGCCTCGGCTGCCGGGTCGCAGTTCCTTGAGGTTGCGTAGCTCGCTGTGTTCCAGGGTGTCGACGAGCGGCCGTCCCAGCGTCGGCCCGACCTCGGCCAGCCTGTCGATGACCTGCTCGATCAAGGCCGATGGGTCATATCGGTGGGACGGTCGTCCGCTTCTTGACGACGCACGTTGCCGTCGACAACAGCGCCCCGGGCCGCGTGGCTCCAGGGGGTCTCCTACCGCTGCACCGTCGGTGCGGTTCCGGTTCGCCCCGTTCACGTCAACGGAAGGAGCCGGGTGGGGCTGCTCCCTCCGTCCCACCCGGCGCCTCTGCGAGTAGTGGGCCGGGTCGGCCTCCCCGCAACTCCACCCGGCCCTCCAACCAGACATCTCAGACCTTGGTGTGGCCTATCAGGTCATATGCACCTGAGAACTCTGAGTCTGGGACGGCGACGCCGTCGTGGTGTTCGCGCTTTCGGGCACGGTCGCCGATGCGGTGCCCGAGGCCCATATGGCCAGTGCACCGACCACCACTACGAGATATCTCGTCATTGAGACCTCATTCATGTGCGGTGAAATCACCAGAGTTGTCCGGATTTCTGGTGAGGGAGCTTACCAAGCCCGAAGGGTCCGTGTAGTGACTTTCGCGACTCTCGTAGCCGACAGACCGAGATGCCGCTTTGTGTGAGGCTATCAGGGTAGTCCTGCCTTCTGAAGAAGGCTCACGTTTCGCCGTTCTGTCCGGACCGCGTCCAGATGGTTCCTGGCCTTCGTGGGGCATACGCGCGGTGTGCGTTGCGAGTTGGAATGGGCTTCTAATGCGCGTCAGGTACCGGCGGCATGATCCAGCGACCGGAGGCGGGCTCGGAGATGCCGCGCTTCCGGGAGGTTCAGCCTGGTGAACAGGTGGAGGGCCTGTTGCCAGGGGTCGCGGGCGGCTTCGGCGCCCTGGACGTGCAGGAGAGCCGTGCCCAGGCTTTCCAGGGCCTTGGCCGTTTCGTCGGGGACGCCTATATCGGTGGATAAGGCATAAGCTTTCTGGAGATGGTCCACGGCGGCGGGATAACGGCCGGAGGCGGTGAGGGTTTCACCCAGGTGGCGGAGGGCGAGTGTTTCCTCATAACGCTCACTGATAGCGCGTGAAATGGCCAGGGCGCGCTCGTGGTGGATGATCGCCTCGCCGTAGCGTCCGGCGTTGTGGAATGTTGCGCCGATACCGATGAGGGTCTCGACCTGGTTTCGCCGGTCGCCCAATTCCAGCGCTATCGCGAGCGCCGCACGGTAATTGGCCAGCGCCGTTTCGTGGGCTCCGGTGCGGCGGTGGACGCCGGCCATGTTGATGAGCGCGATGGCCTCGTGCTGGCGGCTCAGCTCGGCGGCGTCGGCGGTCTGTGCGTAGTACTCCGCGGCGCGGTCGACGTCGCCCATGCGGATCATCAGGTCGCCCATGTTGTTGAGCGCCATCATTCGGCGGTGCGTGTCGTCGATCTCGGTGAAGATCGTGAGGGCTTCGAGGCGGAGCCGTTCGGCCTCGGGGTAGTCTCCGGTGAATTCCAGGAAGATCGCGGCGTGGTCGAGGCTTTCGGCCTCCCCGTGCCGGTCGCCGAGTGAGCGGTGGATTTCCAGCGCCTCCTGGCAGCGGGCCAATGCCTCGGGGAAACGGGACTGGTGCCAATGGATGAGGCTTATGTGGCCGAGAACATCGGCTTCTCTGTGCCGGGCACCGGTCGAACGGTGGATTGTCAGCGCCTTTTCCGCATTTTCCATTGCGGTGTCGTAGTCGCCGACGCGGAAGCGGATGTGGCTCAGGTCGGCCAGGGCGCGGGCGGTGCCCGGGTCGTCGTCCAGGCCCTGGAGTGCTTCGACCGCCCGTGCGTGCAGGCGTGCGGCGGCGTCCCAGTGGCCGCGCGACTCCAGGTGCCCGGCGAGCACGCGGGCGAAGCGGGCGACATGCGCCGGTGAGCCGATGCGGTGGGCCTCGGCGGCTGCGTTCAGGAGGCAGGCGTGCTCGGTGGCGAACCACTCGGCCGCCTCCGCCTCGTCCGCCAGGGGTGGCAGGCCCGGTGGCCGGGCACCGTCCGGGCGGTGCGGGGACAGCAGGCGGTTCGCGCGGTCGGCCGCCGCGAGGTGGAAGTCGAGGATCCGGAGGACGGTCCGGCGCCGCTCCTCGTCGGAGTCGGTCTCACGGGCCACGCGGCGGGCGTAGTCCTGGACAAGGTCGTGGAAGCGGTAGCGTCCGCGGGCGGGCTCGGTGATCAGGTGACGGTCGAGCAGTTCCTCCAGGATCCGCTCGGCCTCCCGCACCGGGCATGCCAGCGCCGCCGCGGCCGCGTGCGCCGTCAGGTCGGGGCCGGGGTGGAGCCCGAACGCGCGGAACGCGTCCCGCAGCGGGGGCGGGAGCGCGCGGTAGGAGTCCTCGAACACGGTAGTGATCTCGCGGTCCTCGTCGCGGAGTTCGTCCAGCCGCCGGTCGTCCGGGGTCAGCCGGGCCAGCAGGTCGCCGGTGACCCAGGCGCGGCGGTGGCGCAGCCGGCTCGCCGCCATGCTCAGCGCGAGCGGCAGGCGTCCGCACAGTTCCGCGACTTCGGCGACGTCGGTGCCCGGCTCCGCACGCCCGGTCCCCGCGATGGCGGTGAACAGGGCCATCGCATCCTGAACGGGCAGAATCTCCAGCGGCAGCGCCCAGGCGTCGTGCAGCCCGGTGAGCCGGCGCCGGCTCGTCACGATCACCAGGCACCCCGCGGACCCGGGCAGCAGCGGCTCGACCTGGTCGCGTCCGGCGGCGTCGTCCAGCACGATGATCGCGCGGCTGCCCGCCAGCTCGGACCGCCAGAGCGCGGCGCGCTCGTCCAGCGCGGCCGGAACCCGCGTCGCCGGGACGCCGATCATCCGGAGCAGAGTGTCGAGCGCGTCCGCAGGGGCGACCGGCTTCTGCCGGGCGTCGTGCGCGTGCAGCGAGAGGAACATCTGGCCGTCCGGGAAGTGCGCGGCCAGCCGGTGCGCGAGACGGACGGCGAGCATCGATTTGCCGACCCCCGCCATGCCGTCCAAGGCGATTACGGTAACGGCGGATCCGCCCGGCGAGCCGCCGGCGGTCGGATTCCGCGCGATCGGCACCATCTCCATCAGCTGTCGCAGCTCCGCGTCACGCCCGACGAACACTCGTGCGTCGTGCGGCAGCGTGTGCGGGCGCCGGTCGACGCTCAGCTGGGTACCGGGCACCCGCAGCAGTTCCGGGTCCCCCCGAAGGATCTGCTGCTGGAGCTGCCGCAGTCCGGGACCCGGGTCGGTCCCCGACTCCGCCACGAGGAGGTCGTGGGTGCGCCGGTAGGCCTCCAGGGCCTCGGCCGGCCGCCCGCAACGGTAGAGGGCGAGCATCAGCCGCTCCACCGGCCACTGGTGCTGAGGGTGGCGTTCTGTGAGGTCGTAGAGTTCGCGGACGAGGTCGGTGTGGTTTCCGCGTTGCAGTTCCAGGTCGATACGGAGAAACGCGGCGGCCAGCAATTCCTGTTCGAGATTGTGTCGGGTGCGGTCGGCCCATCCTCCGGTCAGGTCGGCGAGCGGTTCGGCCCGCCACAGCTCCGCCGCCCTGCGATGGTGGTCGAGGGCGTACTCGTCGTCGCCGCTCTCGGCGATCGCGCGGGCCTGGTCGCGCAGCCGCCGGAATCGGTGCAGGTCGATCGATTGGTCGTCGACATCGATCAGATAGGACCCCTGCCGGGACACCAGCGTGGCGCCCTCCACCCCGTCGAGCCGGTGCCGCAGCCGCGTCATGTAGGAATAGAGACTCTGCCGCGCCTTGGCCGGGGGTGCGTCGTCCCACACCCGGCGGATGAGGGTCTCGGCGGGCACCGGCTGCCGCGGACTGAGCAGCAGCACGGCCAGGACGCATCGTTCCTTGGTCGAGCCGAGGTCGCGACGCCGGCCGTCAATCCACAGCTCAACGGGCCCTATGACGCGGAACTCCACCGGTTCCCCTTTGTGGAAATCTCCTCCTGAGCCGATTTTGGCATCGTGCGTACCGAATGGCCAGAGTGGAGACGTGTTTCACCCGGCCGCCCCCTGATCTCACTTCTCACAAAGTCAGGACGATTGCAAGTTTTCGTCAAGCTCCCCGATCGACACTCGATTCCGGAGGGCAGGTCCATTCGACCTGCGACGGAGGAACGGATGTCCGCATCCAAGGTCAAAGGGGGTTCGTTGACAAGGATGACCGGCTTCGAATGGCGTCGGGCCCTGACCGGGTTCGACCCTGGCTGGTGGGAGCGCCTGGGGGACCGGCGCACCTTGCTGGTGGTGGTGGGCTCGCCCGTACCGGGGCAGCCCGCACTGGACGCGGCGCGGCTCGCGGGAACCGACCCGCGGCTTCGCGTGCTCTTCACGGCGGCCCCTGGGCCGTCCTCGGACGCCGTGGAGGTGATGCTCAAAGACGCGGGCGCAGCACCGCTGCCCTGGTCTGAACTTGAGGACGGTGACGTCGGCCTGGTCGTCACCGCTTCCCGGGTCCCGGCGCGCCTTCCGAACGCGCCGCTCATCGTCCTGCCGGGAGCGATCCCGGAGGACGTCGCGCACCGGCGTGCACGGACCGTGCTCACCTACGCCCACCGCCTGGACCGTCCCCCCGATACCGAGGACGACCATGGGACGGTGGTCGGTGACTCCGACCACGATCGGCTGGTGGCGAGCCTGCCGCTGCGCGACTTCTACCGGCGCGCCCTGGGCGTGGACGGGCGGCGCGGGCTCGTCGTGGTGTCCATGCCCCCGGCCGCTGCGTGCATCCGCTGCCGGTCACTGGACGTCGTGGGCCGGCTGCTCGCCGACCTGCCATCCGATCGCTACCTCGTCCTCGGTCTCCCGGAACCGGGCGGATGCCCGGGCGGGCCTGGACTCGCCGTCCATCTGCGGGACGGCCTGAGCCTCATGCCGCCGGAGGCGGACTGGCGTGCCGCACTCGTCGCCGCCGACTGGATCGTCGGGCCCCCGGGAGCGGTCACCCGCTACGGGACGATCACCGGTGTACCGGTGCTCGTCACCGGCCCGGCGCCGGGTGACGCGCTGCGCCTCCTCGCCGTCCGGCTCGCGGCGCATCGTCCCGTCCGGCCGCAGCTGACGGAGGCCGCGGCGCGATGGCGGCCGGAGCGGGTCCGGCCGGTGCTCGGCCGGATCACGTCCGAGCCCGGACGGTTCGACCGCAACATGCGCAGCCTGATGTACGGGCTGCTGCGGCTGCCGCAGCCCGCCACGATCCCCGTGGCGGACCCGGTGTCGCCGCCCTTCCGCATCGGCTCCCGGAACGGGGAGCCGCTCGGCTTCGTCCCCCAGGGAGGCTGAGATGGACTTCTCGGCGGACGCGTGGGTGCCGGGCCCGTTCGGCCTGGACGCCCTGAAGGGTTCGACGGTGCAGGCGGGTCGGGCGGTCCTCGCCGTCGCGCACCATGTGACGGCGGCGACCCGGCTCGCCGACGTCATGCCGCTACTGGAGACCGACCGGCGGGTCGCGGTCGCGTATACGGCCGCGCCGGCGTCGGCCAACACCGGCGGCCTGGACGCGCATCTGCGGGGCCTCGGCGGGCTGGTGCTGCCCTGGCGTCAAGCGATCAGCACCAGATGGGATCTCGTTGTGGCGGCGGGTCACGGGATGCTGGAGAAGCTTCACGGGCCGGTCATGACCGTGTCGCACGGCATCGGTCCGGGCAAGCTCCACCCTCGCAACGTCGGCTCCGGACCGCCCGCCGCGCGTCCGGTCAGCGACCTGATCAGGGAGCGGCTGGTCGTCGGGGGACGGGTCGTGCCGTCGTCGATCGTCCTGGCACACGACCGGCATCTGGAGATGCTCGAACGGGAGTGCCCCGAGGCGCGCCCGGTGGCGTTCGCCGGCGGTGACCCCTGCCTGGACCGGCTGGTGGCGAGCCTGCCGTACCGGAGGGAGTACCGCCGGGCGCTCGGCGTGCCGCCCGGCCGAAGGCTCGTGTTCGTCAGCTCCACCTGGAACGAGGACTCCCTGTTCGGCCGCCACCCCGATCTGCTGCTGCGCGTCGCGGCCCGGCTCCCGCGCGACGAATATCAGGTCGTCGCCGCCCTGCACCCGAATGTGTGGTCCTTCTACGGGAGACGCCAGATCATGGCATGGCACGCGGACTGCCTGCGGCTCGGCGTCCGGCTGTTCCCGCCGGAGGAGGGGTGGCGGGCGGGCCTGGTCGCCGCCGACGTGCTCGTCGGCGATCATGGGTCCGTCACCTGCTATGGGGCCGCGATCGGGGTTCCGGTGCTGCTCGGCACCTTCCCGGAGGACGCCGTGGCGCCCGGGACCCATGTCGCCGGGCTCGGTGCTTTCGCGCCGCGTGTCGACTGGGAGCGGCCGCTGGCCCCGCAGTTGGAGGAGGCGGCGCACGCCTTCTCTGGACGGATCCATGCCGCGATGCGGGGTGCCATCAGTTCCCGGCCGGGTGAGGCGGCCCGCCTCATCCGCGGGGAAATGTACCGGCTGCTGCGGCTGCCCGACCGGGACCGCCCGCCGGACGTCGAGCCCGTCCCGCTTCCGGTCCCCGGCCTCCCGCGGGCGGCGTGATGGTCACGCTGGTGAAGGTCTGGGACGACCTGCCGGGCACGGAGCGCGTGCTCATCGGCGGGCGGACGCTGACGCTGCGGCGCTCACCCGCCGATGCCGCTTCGCCGCCCTGCGACGAGCACCTCGTGGCCGGGCCCGGTGAGACGTCCAGGGCCTGGCTGGCCTGCGCGGACGTCATCGTCGGCCGGGCCGAGGACCCGGCGCGGCTCCTCGGGGCCTACCCGGGGTGCCTCGTCGTGGTGGCGGTCACCCGGCGGGGCTGCCTGGTGGCCGCCGGCGATCTGGAGGCGCGGCTCGACCCGGTCCTCGGCGGGACGTGCACGGCCGGCGATGCCGCCATGGCCGCGTCCGCCCTGCACACCTGGCTCGTGACGGGCGGGCCGCCCGGCGCGCTCACCCGGCTCACCCTTGTTCGCGGCAACACGATCACGATGGTCAGGATGCGGGATCGCCGGGTGGCACGGCCGGGAACTCGGAGAGTCGCTCTCTGACCGGCGACGCCTGGGGAGAACCCAACTCCGTATAGATGGCCAGCGCCTGTTCCAGAAACAGGCGCTCGGCCGCCGGATCGCCCTGGTGCGCGGCGACCCGGGCGAGCTCGTGCAGTGCGCCGGCCGCTACGTGCGGCGCGTCCATTTCCCGAGCGATGTCGCGGGCCTCGTGGAGGGCGGCGGCGGCCTCGTCCGGGTGGCCGGCCCGCAGCCGGGCCTGGCCGAGGCACGTGAGCGTCCGCGCGACGTGGTACGGCTCGTCCAGTCGCCGGAAGATCTCCAGGGCGCCGGTCAGTGTCACCTCGGCCTCGGCGTGCCGGTCCACCGCGCTGAGCGCCTCGCCGATGTGCCGGTCCATCAGCGCGATCCCGCGCGGACGTCCCTGGTCGACGTGCACGTCCCGCGCCTGGGCGAACAACTCGACCGCGCGGGACGGGGCGCCGGTGGCGAGCGCCACGACGCCGAGTCCTTCGAGCGCCGACCCCTCGCCGAGCCGGTGACCGGACTGACGCTCCAGGGTGAGGGCTGACTCGTACAGGCCGTTCGCCGTGCGGAAGTCCTGCAGGTTGAGGTGAGCGATCCCGAGCCCTTCGAGCATCCGCGCCTCGGCTTTGAGGTCGCCGCAGGATGCGGCGGCGGCGGCCCCCAGCTCGTACATCCGGATCCAGGACGGGTAGTGCTTGCGCTGCAGGAACAGCGGCCACATCGCCTCTGCGAGCTGCCAGGCCATGGCGTGCAGCCCGGTCTCGTGGGCTTTCTGCGCGACCGCTGCCAGGTTCGGCCGCTCCTGTTCGAGCCATTCCAGTGCCGCGGCACGGGACGTGAACAGCTCGTCCGGCGGGTCCGCGTACCGGTCGCCGAGGTGCCATCGGCCCGGCATCAGGGTGAGGTCGGCGGCCACGGCGGCCGTCAGGCACCAGTCGGCGAGCCGGGCGAACGCCGCCTCGCGGTCCGAGATGTTGCCGAAGGACGCGTCCCGCGCGTGCAGGCGCACCAAGTCATGGAAGCCGTACCGGTCGCCGGGGCCTTCCAGCAGCAGGTTGGCGTCGGCCAGGCCGTGCAGCAGGTCCGCGGCGCGGTCCTCGCCCGTCCCGATGAGGGCGGCGGCTGCGGCGACGCCGAAATCGGACCCCGGATGGACGCCGAGCAGCCGGTAGGCCGCGGCGTGCTCCTCGTCGAGCGCCTGGTAGGAGGTGTTGAAGACGGCGCTCACCGAGATGTCGCCCTCGCCCGTGCGCAGCGCGGCGAGCCGCCGCGCCTCGTCGCCGAGCTCCGCCACCGCGCGGGCGATCGGCCAGCGCCGCCGTGCCGCGAGGCGGGCACCGGACGCGCAGACCGCCAGCGGCAGCGTCCCGCACAGCGTCACCAGCGACCGGGCGTGGTCGCTCTCCGCATCGATCCGGTCCGCGCCGATCAGGTGTCCCAGCAGTTCGAGCGCTCCCGGTACTCCGAGCGGATCGACGTCCAGGAAGCGCGCCCCGTTCACGACCAGGCCGGTGAGGCGGTGCCGTGAGGTGACCACGACCAGGGATGGCCCGGCCCCGGGCAGCAGCGGACGGACCTGCGCCGCCGAGACGGCGTTGTCGAGCATGAGGATCAGGCGGCGTCCGGTGGTCATGGATCTGAACAGCGCGGACTGCTCGTCGACGCCGGGCGGGACGCCCTCCGGGGACGCGCCGAGGGCCCGCAGGAAGCGTTCCAGCGGCTCGTCGGGCGGGAGCGGCTCCGTCCCGGAGAAGCCGCGCAGGTCGACGAACAGCTGGCCCTCGTATCCGTCCTTGATCCGGTGCAGCCAGTGCAGCGCCAGCGTCGTCTTCCCGACGCCGCCGGGACCGGTGATGACCACGAGCCCGGCGTTCTCAGCCAGCGCCTCCAGTTCCTCCAGCTCGTTGAGCCGGTTGGCGAACAAGCCGGGCAGCGGCAGTTGTGCGGGGGCGGGAAGGGGCGTCGCGCCGGGCGCGGTGATGTGCACCCCTCCGGTGATGGATCCGGCCTGGACGCTGGAACCCGCTATCCTCCCCGTCAGTTCGTTGGTCCACCGGTCCCGTTCGTCGGGAGACTGCACGATCGATCCATCCCATTGGTTCGGTGGCGTGTTGATCGCCCGTTTTACGGTAAACCTACCTGGGCGCCCGGTTCTCTCAATAACAACCGACATTTATTTGCAATTTTGGTCTTGCCAATTATCAAGGGTAGTCAGAATGGCGTTTGGCTTCGCTGTCAGGGCGTGATGAACTGTGACGGTGACAGATCCGATGACAGTCGCCATCGCCACCGCCATGGCGGGGAAGGCCGTGGAAGTCGCGGGGGAACCCGTCCGGGCCGCCGTGGCCGAGCTGTCGCGGCGGGTCCGTGAGCGCTTCCGGGGCCGTCCGTCGGCCGAGGAGGCCCTGGTGCGAGCGGCCGGTGACCCGGCGCCCGACAGGATCGCCACCCTCGCCTCCGCCATCGAGTACCTCATGGCCGAGGACACCGAGTTCGGGGCGGAGGCGCGGAACCTCTGGAACCAGGCCCAGACCAACGCCGCCGCGACGAACGACGGCGTGGTCAACGTCCTCAACGGTCAGGCGGGGAAGATGATTCAGCTCCGGGACGTGCACGGGGATCTGAACATCGGGTGAGGCGGGGTCAGGCGCCGGTGGGGAGGCCGTAGCGTTCCTGGTCGGAGGGGCGGGGAGACTCGGGGCCGTCGCGGCCCAGGCGGAGCATGCGGCAGACGCGGACGGTCCGGAACTCGCGGCCGCGGACGCTGAAGGAGTGGCCCGGCGTCGCCCTGATGCCGTCGGCGATCGCGGCCCATTCGGCGAGTTCGGCGGCGGACGCGGGGTCGCCCTGGAAGTCGCGGAACCGGGGGAGCAGGTCGGTGAAGTGGCGGGCCAGCCGGTCGCGGGTCTCCTCCGGGTCGTCTCCGCCGGTGAGGGGGCCCCAGGCGTCGTCCTCGATCTCCAGCGCGAGGAAGGTGGGCGGGAGCAGCACCACCCCGGGGTGGGTGCGGATCGCGTGCCGCGCCTCGGTCCGGATGATGTCCGGGACGGTGCCGGGCACCGGCATCCGGCCGACGAGGTTCAGCCGGAGTTGCGCCTCCCACTGGCCGCACGGCGCCGCCGGGTCGAGGGGGTGGTCGCGCAGCAGCCCGTCGGGACCGAGGTCGGCGTCGGTGGAGCGGGGCGGCTCCATCACGCGGTCACCGATCAGGATGAACTTCTCGATGCGGATGATCCGGTATCGGCGGTCGCCGGTCTCCCACTCGTCCTTGGCGAGTTGCTCGCCGTCCTCGGGGTCGAGCCGGGCGGCCGCCGCCAGCATGGCCCGGGCGGTCGCGGGGTCGGTCTCCTCCGCCGCCGTCCGCAGATCGATGGCGAGGCTGTAGCGGGCCGAGGAGGGGTCGTCCGCGCCGAGGGATCCGATTCGCCATTCGTTTCCGAACTGCACCGCGTGACCGAAATCCGGGGAGCCGGCGGGGAAGATCTTCGGATATCGCTGAATCCGCTCGCCGAGTTCCCGGTCGCGTACGGCCGCGACCGGATCGAGGCGGGCCGCCACATTGATGTGGTCGAACCCGCGCATCAACGGGAAGTTCATGCCCGCATCCTGGCCGGGCGGCCCGGGTCCGCGCATGGTTTTCCGTGGAGTCGACGGCCCGGAAAAAACCGGCTTGCCAGGAATTGAGGCGATTATTCGACCGGGTTTTCGGTCCGCTTCATTCGTCCGGCACGGCGGCCTGGGAGCTGCCGCCGTGCCAGACGTCCGGGGTGGAGCGAGGTCAGGGACTGCCACAGGTGACGGAAGGGGCGGTCGCGTTCCCGCCCGGCGCGTTCACCGTGAAACCGAACGACGCGGACGCGCCCGCGGCCAGCCTGGCGTTCCAGCTCACCGGCTTGACCGTGACGACGCTGCCGTTCGTGCTCGGCGTGCCGTTCCAGAGTGCGGTGATCTGCTGGCCGGAGCCCATGGTCATGACGGCCGTCCAGGAGCCGACCGCGCTGCTGCCGGCGGTGACGGTGACCTGGCCGTTGAAGCCGTTGCTCCACTGCGCGGTGCGCGTGTAGGCGCAGGTGACGGCACCGGGATCGCCTGGGTCGCCAGGATCTCCGGGGTCCCCTCCGCCGAGGGCTTCCAAGGCCGCGGTGTACGCGGGCTTCTTGTTGTAGTTGTCGTCGAACAGCAGCGCCGCGCCCTCACCCGGGAAGGTATCGGGGACCCACGAGTACTTGTCGGTGATGCCCCACACGGTCATGACCGTGCAGCGCGACACGGCCA
Organism: Spirillospora sp. CA-128828; assembly: GCF_050945415.1. NCBI lineage: Bacteria > Bacillati > Actinomycetota > Actinomycetes > Streptosporangiales > Thermomonosporaceae > Spirillospora > Spirillospora sp. CA-128828. Next base: position 7,518,613 of record NZ_CP191986.1, on the reverse strand, counting down.
GGCACGCGGAGACGACCTTGCGGTAGTCGTTCGCCTGGGTGGCGAGCTTCGAACCGTCCGCCGGAGTGTTCATGCGGATGTCGAGTTCGGTGATGTGGACGTCCACGCCCAGGTTCGCCAACCGCTGCATGTTGGCCTGCATGTCCGACGGGACGTTCCCCAGGATCAGGTGCGCTTGGAGGCCGACGCAGTCGATCGGGACGCCGCGGCGCTTGAAGTCCTGGACCATGGTGTAGACGGCATTGCTCTTCGCGTTCTGGCCGTCGATGTTGTAGTCGTTGTAGCAGAGCTTGGCGGTGGGGTCGGCGGCACGGGCCGCCCTGAACGCCTCCTCGATGTAGCCGTCGCCGATGACGCGCTGGAAGACCGAGTCGCGCCGCGCGCCCGACCCGTCCTGGAACGCCTCGTTCACCACGTCCCAGTAGGCGATCTTGCCGGCGAAGTGCCCCGCCTCGTTCGAGATGTGGTTCCGCATGACGCTCAGGAGCTCGTCCCGCGAGGAGATGCCGCCGACCCAGCCCGGCAACTGGCTGTGCCAGACGAGCGTGTGCCCGCGGATCTTCATGCCCTGCGCCTGCGCATGGCTCACGAGCTGGTCGGCGGCGCCGTAGTTGAACGAGTTCCGGGACGGTTCGGTCGTGTCCCACTTCATCTCGTTCTCGGGTGTGAGCTGGTTGAACTCACGGTCGAGCGTCGAGGCGTACGCCGACTCGCCCATGTGGCCCTGGGCGGCGGCGGCGCCGAACACCCGGCCCTTCGCCGCGGCGGCCTCCTTCAGCGTGCCGGGCGCCGCCGACGCCGGCGGCGCGACGGCCACCAGCATCGCCAGGAGCAGTGCACCCGCTCCGAGCACCGCGGTGAGTACCCTTCTCATGGTCTCGTTCCTCCTTGCAGAGTGGGGGTCGAGCGAAACCCGGCCCGCCGGCTTTCCGGGGGCCCGAGATAAGAGGTCCTGAGTCCGCCTGTGTCGACCACGATCTTCTGCACGACGACGGTCGGGTCGACCATCCAGAACTTCAGGGTGTGCGTCCCTGATTTCGTGACCGTATGCGTGGTCATCGTGCGTTTCACGTTGTCGGACGTGTTCCGCTCCCATTGCTTGTTCATGGTGGTGTCGTTCGCGCCGGTCGCCGTGGTGGCGTTCACGACCTGCGGCTGTTCGCCATCGATCGAAACGGCGTACCTGAGGCCCTCGGTCGACAGGACGCTGTTCCTCGGTGAGAGGTAGGCCCAGACCTTTACCGGGCCGGTGGTCGTCAGCGTCATGTCGTATTCGAGCCGCGGGGCCGTACCGGGCTCCTGGCTGGACGCGGTGACGGGGGACGGTTCCATTCCGGCGTCCGTCCGGCCGATTCCCGGGATGCGATTCCATTGGGCCTGGGCGGTGCCGGTCGCGCGGGTGTAATGGTCGGCGTTCATGGAGACATAGCCGCCGGCCTCCACGAACCCGTGCGCGTTGGAGGATGCCGGATTCTTCACGACGGCCTGGACGGTCACGGTGCGGCCGTTCGGCCCGGTTACCTCGATGGGAACGCGGCTCGTGCCCTTGGGTGCGCGTGACCAGTCGATCGACACGGTGGCCCGTATCTGCTTGTCGACGCGACCGTGGGCGCGGTTGACCTTCACCCAGGGCTGGGCCGGTGAGATGCGGTAGGTGAAAGGATCGGAACCGCGGTTGAACACCTCGATGTACTGCGCGGGCGCACTCTGGTAGGGGCTGAACTCCGGCAGGACGGCCTCGGATTTCGCCTCGGGCCACCATTCGTCCGAGCCGTCGATGGCCACGCCCATGTCGGAGCCGTCCGGGACGTCGATGCGCCTGAGCTTGGGGAAGATCTCGTCCGGCAGGGCCTCGTTATTGAGTTCGGGCTGCTGCCAGGGCGCGTTCGGCCCGTAGCGTTCGACGTCGCCGTAACCGATGTGCGGCTGGGTCTGGAACCCGTCCCATTTCCCGCCGGCGAGCCGGGTGTTGTAGTGGTTCGACATCGCCTGGTCGTCGGCGAACCGCGCCTCGGCGAGGTCGGCGTAGTCGTTGGTGGCGGCCCGTCCTTGCTTCGCGTAGAGGATGTTGGTGAACTCGGCGTCACGCAGTTCGTACAGATTCGCGGTCGCCTTCACCTGGTAGTAGACGAGCTGGTAGTAGGCGTTCCGGTACGCCGCCGGAAGCCGCCTGCCTATACGTTCGGCGTCGGCGGCCAATTGCTTCCATCGCGCGGTGACGCCGTCCATCTCCCGGTACTGGTTCAGGTAGAACGGCGTCTGCTGGTCGTCGTACACGACCGCGCTGGAGTCCGTCGGCAGGTCCTTGGCGGGATCGACGGTGATGCGCCGGTTCAGCAACTCCGGCTTGCGGAGCGCCTGGAGGTTCCCGTAGCCGTCGAGCACATCGGCGATCTCGGTCGCGTGCTCGGGGCCGAAGCTCTGCGCGGCGTACCGCCGCTCCCATTCCTTCAGCCTGCTCAGCGGCCAGCGGCCGGGATTCCACGCGTAGTCGAGGAAGAACTGGAGCGGCAGCTCGTTGTTCTTCATGTCACCGACGTTCGCGACCCACAGATTGCGGATGCCGTACTGGTAGGACTGGTTCAGCTGCTCCCAGGTGCTGCCGAGCTGCGCGGTGTCGACCCACTTGTAGTTGCGGCCGCCGCCCACGTAGTCGAAGTGGTAGTAGAGCCCGTAGCCGCCGGTCCGCGCTGGCAGGTTCCGGCCGGGCATCTTGCGCATGTTCCCCCAGTTGTCGTCGGTGAAGACGACCGTCACATCGTCGGGAACACGCAGACCCCGGTCCCAGTACCGCTGCACCTCCTTGTAAAGGGTCCACACCTGCGGAGTGGCGGACGGGTCCTTGCCGGTGGCGTCGCCCAGGATCCGCCGCTCATTGGCGATGATGTTCTGCATTAGCTCGATGCCATCGCCGTCCGGCAGGCTCGTGTCGCCGTTTCCGCGCATTCCGAGGGTGACGACGCCTTCGAAGTCCTCGCGGACCATCCGCTCGATGCCGTCTTTCCAGTACTTCTCGATGGCCTCGGCGTTGCGGCGGTAACTCCACTCGCCCGTCCCGCCGTACGGATCGTGGCCGGGCTCGGCGTGCCGGTTCCACTCCTCGATGCCCCGCATCATCGGTGCCTCATGGGACGTGCCCATGACCACGCCGTACCGTTTCGCCGTCGCGTGGTTCTGCGGATCGTCCTCGGCGAACGCCCGGCCCCACACCGCCGGCCACAGGTAGTTGGCCTTCAGGCGCAGCATCGTCTCGAAGACCCTGGCGTAGAACCCGGCGTTGAAGCCTCCTGGATGTCCCGCGGCCTTTCCGGGCCCGAACTGCTTCGGCGCCCACCGGCCGAGCGCCGGGTTCTCGTCATTGATGAAGAAGCCCCGGTATTTCACCGCCGGAGTGCCCTGCGTGTGCCGTCCGGGCTTCACGTAGACCGCGCCCCGGTGCCGGGACGGGACGTCGTCCCACCAGTACCAGGGGGAGACGCCGATGTTCTTCGAGACGTCGTAGGCGCCGTAGACGGTGCCGCGCTGATCACTGCCGGCGATCACGAACGCGCGGCGGACGCCCGGCATCGGGTGGTCCACCACCTGTTCGAGCGTCGTCTCCCACTTGCCCGCGATGCCCTGCACATCCAGCTTGCCGGACTTGACGAGGCTGTCGATGAGCGGGCTCGCGCCGATCGTGCCGACGATGACGAGGTCCTGTCCGGACGGCGCCCTGTCCCGCGCGACGGCCGGCCTGACGCCGGTCACGCGCTCGATGTCGGACTGGAGATCGCCGACGACGCGGACGACCCCGGCGTGGTCGGCCGCGCTGACCACCAGTGGAGCGGCCTTCCCCTTCTCGACCAGCGGGAAGTACCCGCGCCCGTCTCGGAACGAGATGTAGGACGCGGGGTCCTGGCCCTGTCCCGGCCGGGCGGGCGCCCGCGCGGCGGCGGGCGCGGCGGTGAAGGCGACGACGGTGGGGACCAGGGTCAGGAGAACTTTCCACATCCGCGGGGATCCGCCCATCGGCTGTCTCCTCTGCAGGGAGGCGGTCTTCGAAATATTTCGCTAGCTTTTCGATGGCCGACAGGAAAGTATCCTCATGGATCCCCTTCGTCAACTACTTGCACGGGCTTTCAGTGGTCAGGATGGAGATAGTCGATCGGTCAATCTTGATCATCCTTCGAAATCTTTCGAGCCCGTCTAAAGGGCCGCCCGCCCGGGCATCTACCAGGAAGGCAAGCGGAACGCGCTTCCGGGGGCTTCCCGTTCCTCTGCCGAATGCGGACCGCGCCCTCGGCGGCGGAGGGAGATCGACCATGAACGGTTATGCGGACCTTGTCCTTGAGGGCGGCGGCGTCAAGGGAATCGCTCTCGTCGGCGCGATCGCGGAGATGGAGGCGCGGGGATACCGGCTCGGCGCGCCCGCCCGCGTCGCGGGGACGTCCGCCGGCGCGATCGTCGGGTCGATGCTGGCCGCCGGCATGCCGGTCCCGGACATGGTCCGCGTCATGCGCGAGCTCGACTACCGGTCGTTCCAGGACGGTTCGCGGTTCGCCCTCGTCCGGGGGCTGTCCCTGCTGACCACGCTCGGCATGCACAGGGGCGACGCGCTGCACCGCTGGATCTCCGCTCGCCTGAAGGAGTGCGGTATCGAGACGTGGGGGCAGCTGAAACTGCGCGATCCGGACTCCGCGCTGCCGCCCGGTCACGCCTACCGGCTGGTCGTCGTGGTCTCGGACATCAGCAGCGGGCGGATGGTGTGCCTGCCATGGGACTACGAGCGCTACGGCCTGAACGCCGACGACCAGTCCGTGGCGGACGCCGTGCGCGCCTCGGCGTCCATTCCGGTCTTCTTCCGGCCGTGCCGGATCGGCCGCGGCGACGGCCGCAAGTGCGTGCAGGTGGACGGCGGCATGCTGTCCAACTACCCGATCACCATCTTCGACCGGGAGGACCGCGCACCCCGCTGGCCGACGTTCGGCGTGAAGCTGTCCGCGCGTCCCCCGGCCGGCGGCGTGTTCCGGCAGTGGCGCGGCGTCCGCGGGCCCATCGGCTACGGGCGGGCACTGGTCCAGACGATGGCCGAGGCGCATGATCGGGTGCAGATGGACGAGCCGTCCATCGTGGCCCGCACGATCTTCGCCCACACCGGCGGTGTCCTCGCGACCGACTTCGACCTCGACGCGGCGACCCGCGACCGCCTCTACGCCGCCGGGCGGAAGGCGGCCGGGGAGTTCCTCGACCGCTGGAACCACCACGACTACCTGGACACGTACCGCCGCCGAGGCCCGCTGGAAAGGCCGGTCACCTCCGGCTAGCCCGCGACCTCGTTTGAAAGAACTACGTAGTTACGTAATACTGGATGTCGTGGGTGAGGAGACGCTGGCGGAGCGGGTCGCGCGGTTGGAGGAGCGCGTGGCCGTGCTGGAGGGCACGGCACCCGGCGCCGGACGCCCGGCGCCGGACGACACGTTCTGGGCGCTGAACGCGCTCAAGGACCGTGTCGCCGACCCGGGTGCGGTGCTGTTCACCGGCTCGGTGACGCTCCCGGGCGGCGAGCACTACGAGTGGCAGCAGGGGCACACGGCTGAGGATCTGCTGCAGGACGACTGGTCGCAGGCCGCCGAGGCGCTGTCGGCGCTCGCGCACCCCGTGCGGCTCTTCCTGCTCCGGGAGATCCTGCATGGCGCCCGCACCACCGCCGAACTGGCCGCCCACGAGCGTCTCGGTACGACAGGGCAGCTCTACCACCATCTGCGCCAGCTGGTCGCGGCCGGCTGGCTGCGCACCACCGGGCGAGGGCAGTACAGCGTTCCCGGCGAGCGGGTGGTGCCGATTCTCACCGTGCTCGCGGCGGCCCGCCGCTGACCGACCCATCGGAGGGGAGATGCACAGGACGATCGCACGCTTCAGGACGTTGTTCATCCTGCTCGGCCTGGTGCTGGCACTGACCGATCCCCTGCACGGCATCGGCGTGCTCTCGATCGTCGGAATCGTCTTGATCGGCGCTGGGGCCGTGCTGTTCTTCGTGCCCGGCGGTACGCCGGGCCGGGAACCGGTCGTGCTGCGCAGCCCGGTGGAGGGACGCTGGGTTCCCGTCAACAGTCCCGCCGACCGGGTACCCAGCCACGGAACCCACGAGCTGGGCCAGACGTACGCGATCGACCTCGTCCACGTCCCGAGCGGCGAATGGCGTCCTACGCGCCGCTGGCCGCTCGCGTCCCGGCCGGACGCGTTCTCCGCGTTCGGCCGGGACGTCCTCGCGCCCGCCGACGGGGTCGTCGTCCAGGCGAGCGGCCGGCAGCGCGACCACTGGAGCCGGAACTCCTGGCCCGGCGTCCTCTACCTGCTGGTGGAAGGGATGGTGTTCCGCCAGTTGCTGTCGCTGATGACTCTGTCGGCGGGCCGGTTCGTCGTCGGCAACTCCGTGGTGCTGGACCTCGGCGACGGCGTCTACGCCGTGTTCGCCCACCTGCGCCGCGGCTCGCTGCGCGTCAGGAAAGGCGACCGGGTCCGGGCGGGGGACGTGCTCGGGGAGGTCGGCAATTCCGGCAACACGTCCGAACCGCACCTGCACTTCCACCTCATGGACCGTCCCCGCCCGCTGGCCGCCGCCGGACTGCCGTTCGCCTTCCCCTACGAGAGCGACGGGCGGACCCGCACGGGCGTGCCCGGCTCCCGGGCCCCCTTCACGGCCCCGTGATGTGTCACGGGGCCGTGCCGGAGCAGGCGGCGCGGAGTCAGGACACCCAGGGAGAGGTGACGGCCCAGCTGACATCGGCCGCCCAGTTCGCCGAGGCGTCGAAGGTGTGCGAGCCGCCGTTGCCGGCGATGTACAGCGTGTTGTCGTAATGGCGGAGGAACCGGTCCGGGTAGTTGTAGGAGGCGAAGGACGTCCCGCTGCCGCTCTGGCCGGTCTGGGGGCAGAACGTGGCGTCGGCGCGGAACTGCGAGGTGCCGTCCATCGGCTGCCGGTAGAGCTGGAAGTTGTAGTGCCGCAGGAAGTCACCGGGGTAGTTGCGGGATTCGAACGACACGCAGGAGTCCTTCGCCAGCCCTCGGCGCACGATCCAGGTCGCATCGTTCTTGTCGAGCGATGAACTGCCCGACGAGATTGCCGAGGTCACGGCACCGTCGTTCTGGTGGCGGACATACCGCGTGGTGCAGCAGGCTGTCGTCGCGCGCAGGGAGATGGTCGAGCCGGGAGTGAGCGTCCCGGCCGCGACCGGGCTCGGGCCGCCGTAGCCGACGGACACGATGTTGGCCTGCACGGCGTTCTCGGCCGCGTCGGTGGGCAGCCCCGACGTCATCACGCCCTCGAAGAACGAGCCGATGGCGGTATTGCTGTTGTCGCCGCCGATGCCGAGGATGATCGCGCCCTCCTTGCGCATCGGTGAATAGCCCGAGGGGGAGGTCGGCAGCGCGCCTGAGTAGCGAGTGGAAAGGCCGCCCGACTGGCCGTTGCCGTCCTTGATGGCGAAGAAGTTCGTCCCGTTGTTCTTCAGCATCGCTGTCGCGAACGGACTGCGGTTGCCGGTGTACGCGGAGTTCTGGCTGCCGCCGGTGTTGGACTGGAACAGGCCGTTCTCCAGATCGGCCATCACCCATGGTCCCGAGCCGTTGCACGGCGAGAACCAGCACAACGTGCCGAAGTAGATGGCGTCCATGTGGCCGTTGCCGTTGTCCAGGTTGTTGGTCTCGGCGTTGCCGTAGTCGAAACAGCAGCTGCTGTTGAAGTGCGTACCGGAGGCGACCATGTACATGCCCTCGGGCCTGCTGCCGGTCGCCACGCCGGACGTGGAGTTGTCGCGGTACCCCATGCGGCCTGAGAACGACGCGCCGTAGACGGTGTGGCCGCCGGCGGTGACCGGCAGCGCGTCCGCGGGCACCGGGTCGTCCTGGCCGCCGACGCCGCCCGGTGGCGCCGGGGTCAGATCGTTGTGGCGGGACGACTGGTCGTAGATGATCGTGATCACGCACGTCGTGCCGGCGCAGAACGCGTCCTGCGCCGCCGCGTCGGCGTACCCGCCGGCACCGAGCACGCCGATGTCACGGGTCGCGCCGTTCGATGCGCGGCGCACCTGGTAGAGGCGGCCGCCGTACGAGGCGAACAGTGCCCGCGTCGTGCTGTGCGCGGCGACGCAGGGCGTGCCCGCGGAGGCGTAGATGTCGCACGGGAGCGACCCGGCCGCCTGCGATTCGCCCGGCGTCCCGACGACGTTCCCCAAGACGAGCGCGACGAGCGCCGCCGCGCACAGCAGTGTCCTTTTCCAGCGCGCGAGTCGTGACCGATTCATCGTGTGCACCTTTCGTTCCTGCTGGTGAACTCTGATGACAGCCGGGGGCGCGGCGACCGTCGCCGCTCAGGCATGAACGACCGAACCGAGTTAGCGCTCACAGAGAAACAGCGAGGCCGGACACGGCTCTGAGATCGAGATCGGGAGCTTCTTCGCCCCTCAGGCGAGAATAGGTTTTGTTATCGCTAACATTCGTCGACCAGTGGGAGCCCTCCCTTATCGGGTGGTGGTCCGGGACGGTGCTGTGAGCGAATACCAAGCCGCGAGCCCTGTCAAGACCGGATTGCGAAGTCGCACTTTCCGGTTGTCGCCGGCGGACGGTTGTGTCCCGGCTCGCGCGGGCTTACCAATCCCGGTGTCGAATCGCTTCGACGTCGCCGCGGCGGCGGCCCGGACCCGTGGAGGGACACCGTGATCAGAAGGTGCACGGGCGACATGGAGGTGCGGTGATGGACCGGCGCGCGTTCCTGGCGGCGTCCGCCGCGACGGCGGGCCTGACCGCGTTCCCGCTTACCCCGGTGTCGGCGACCGAGCCGGCGGCGGTGGACGGGCACAGCGACTACGGCTGGAACGGGCAGGCCGACCAGACCCTCGCGACACTGGACCCGTCGGTCACGCTCGACCTCGGGCGCGCCTTCACGGACATCGACACGCTGACCTACCTGCCTCGCCAGGACACGGAGACGCCCTACTCGTTCGAACGCTTCATCACCGAGGGCACCATCACCGAGTACCGCGTCTCCGCCGGCGTGGACGGCGCCTCGTTCCGCACGGTCGCCGAGGGGCGCTGGGCCCCCGACCACACGCTCAAGCAGGCGCGCTTCCGCACACCGACGACGGCCCGGTACATCCGGCTGGAGGCACTCGCGGCAGTGGGCGACGGCCCCGGCATCGCGAGCGAGGTCGGCTGCGGTGCGGCGCGCACCCGCCCACGTCCCTTGTAGACCGTCCAGCCGAGAACGGCCGATCAGGCTTCGACGGGAGTGATGAGTGTCCCGTCGGCCAGGAAGCGCTGCAGGTTGCGGAACACGAGGTCTCCCATGGCCTCGCGGGTCTCGTGCGTGGCGCTGGCGATGTGGGGCAGCAGCAGGACGTTGCCGAGAGGGAGCAGTCCGGCGGGGACGTCCGGCTCGTCGGCGAAGACGTCCAGGGCCGCGCCCGCGATACGGCGGTTCACCAGGGCGTCGACCAGGGCGGGTTCGTCGACGACGCTGCCGCGGGCGATGTTCACCAGGTGGCCCGCCGGCCCGAGCGCCTCCAGCGTGGAGGCCGAGACGAGGCCCCGGGTGCCCTCGCCGCCGGAGGCCGCGACGACGAGGGCGTCGCTCCAGGCCGCGAGCCCGTCCACCGAGTCGACATAGACGTAGGGGACGTCGTCCACGGGGCGCCGCGAGTGGTAGGCGATCTCGATGTCGAACCCTTCGAGCCGGCGGGCGATGGCCCGGCCGATGCGGCCGAGGCCGAGGACGCCCACGCGCTTGCCGCTGACCTTGGTGGCCAGCGGGTAGGCGGCCTTCCGCCACTCGCCGCGCCGGACGTAGCGGTCGGCGTCGGTCATGCGGCGCATCACGTCGATCAGCCCGCCCACGGCGAGGTCGGCGACACAGTCGTTCAGGACGTCGGGGGTGTTGCTGACCTTGACACCGCGGGCGGCGGCGGCCGCGACGTCGATGGTGTCGTAGCCGACGCCGAAGCTGGTGATCACGCGGAGGCGGGGGAGCCGGTCGATCAGCTCCTTTCCCACCCCGACCGCGGCCCTGGTCGCGATGGCGGTGAACTCCGCGCCGTGGCCGTCGAGGTAGTCCTCGTCCTGGTCGTCGAGCAGGACGACGTCATAGTGGTCGCGGAGCCGCTGGTGGAGGGAGGGCAGCAGCGCACCCACCTGCAACACCTTGGATGCCGCCTCGCCAGGGCCTGTCATCGGGCCACCTTCTTGACCAGGTCGGTCAGTTCCGCGAGTTCGGCTTCGGTGAGGTCGGTCAGGGGAGGCCGCACCGGACCCGCCGGGCGGCCGACGGCGGTCATGCCCGCCTTGACGATCGACACCGCGTATCCCGCGCGCCGGTTCCGGATCTCGAGGTAGGGCAGGACGAACTCGCTGAGCCTGGCGTACACGCCCGCCCGGTCCTGGGCGCGCACCGCGTCGTAGAACGCGACCGCGAACTCCGGGATGAAGTTGAACAATGCGGAGGAGTAGGTGGTGACGCCGAGTTCCAGGTAGGGGAGGGCGTAGACCTCGGCGGTGGGAAGCCCGCCGACGTACAGCAGCCGGTCCCCGAGGGTGGCGTACAGCCGGGACATCAGCTCGATGTCGCCGACGCCGTCCTTGAAGCCGACCAGGTTCGGGCAGGCGTCCAGCAGGGCGGCCACCGCCCTCGCCGTGTAGGCGGCGTTGGCCCGGTGGTAGACGATCACGCCGAGCGAGGTGGCCGCGCACACGGCCTTGACGTGCGCGATCAGGCCGTCCTGGCTCGCCTCGGTGAGGTACGGCGGCAGCAGCAGGATCCCGTCCGCGCCCGCCGCCTCGGCGTCCTTCGCCATCTCCACCGCCAGCGCGGTGCCGTATCCCGCGGGGGCGAGGACCGGGACGCGCCCGGCCGTCTCGGCGACAGCCGCCCGCGTCACAAGTCCCACCTCGGCGGGGGTCAGCGAGAAGAACTCGCCGGTGCCGCCGGCCGCGAACAGCCCGGCTGCCGGGTGCTCGCCCAGCCACGCGAGATGGTCGCGGTACGCGGGCTCGTCGAAACCGAGATCGGCGCCGAAGCAGGTCACCGGGAAGGCGAGCGGCCCGGCGCCGAGCACGGCCCTCAGCTCTTCGGGGGCGAAACGCGTCATGGTGCACCGGCTCCAGAGGTCGAGAGGTCACGGGGATTCGCGCTCAGGCTAGGTCGTGATCGTCATACCTGTCCAAAACGGAAATCGCATGCATTGATACCTTTCGCGCATCATTAACGCCCTTGACGCTCACCGGGCCGCCGCTTAGGGTCCGTCTACCCATAGAGATGAAATCCACCTTGGTGCACAACCCACCCCCACCGCGGGCCGTGCGACACGGCCGTCCGATCAACCGCGCTCTCGACATGCCCTGTCTGGAGAGACCATGCCCTTGCTGTCCCCCCGTGCCGGATGGCGGCCGCCCCGCCTGGCGACCGCGCTGCTGCTGGCCGGGGCGCTCCCGGCGGCCGGCTGCGCGGTCGCCAACAGCGACTCGCTCACCGGCGGCGCCGACGGCGCCCTGCGGATCGCCCTGCCGCAGGAGCCGCCCACGCTCGAACCCTGCGAGTCCTCGCTGACCTCGACCGGCATCGTCGTGCGGTCGAACATCACCGAGCCGCTGATCGAACGGGACCCGACCACCGGCGCGCTGAAACCGCTGCTCGCGACCGGGTGGAAGTCCAGCGATGACAAGACCTGGACGTTCACACTGCGGAAGGGCGTCGCGTTCCAGGACGGGACGCCGTTCGACGCCGACGACGTCGCCTTCACGATCAAGCGCGCCGTCGGCTCGAAGCTCGGCTGCAACGTCGACGGCTACGTGTTCGCCGACAGCAAGCTCGACGTCAAGGTGGTCGACGCCTCCACGGTGACCGTCACCAGCGCCCGCCCCGACCCGATCCTCCCGCTGCGCATGTCGTTCCTGGAGATCGTCCCGACCGGCACCGACGACAAGGCCAAGGTGCGCGAGCCGATCGGCACCGGCCCGTACAAGATCGCCAAGTGGGACACGGGCATCAGCCTCCAGCTCGACCGCAACCCCGGCTACTGGGGCGCGAAGCCCGCCTATCCGGCGGTCCGCTACGTATGGCGCTCGGAGAACAGCATCCGTGCCGCGATGGTCACCAGCGGCGAGGCCGGCATCGCGGTCGGGCTCGGTCCCGAGGACGGCGCCGGCGACCTCGGCGTGGACTACCCCAACAACGAGACCACGGCGCTGCGGATGGACGCGGGGACTCCGCCGCTGAACGACATCCGGGTGCGCCGCGCGATCAACTACGCGATCGACAAGAAGGGCATCGTGCGGTCGCTCTTCCTCAACCTCGGGCAGCCCGCCGGGCAGCTCGTCCCGAAGGGCGTCGTCGGCCACGACCCGGCGATCCAGGCATGGCCGTACGACCCGGCCAAGGCCAAGGCGCTCGTCGACGAGGCGCGCACGGCCGGAACGCCGGTGGGCACGCGGATCACTCTCGTCGCGCGCACCGCGCAGTTCCCCAAGGTGTCCGAGACCGCCGAGGTGATCCAGAACGAGCTCGCCGAGGCCGGCCTCAACGTGAAGATCAAGATGCTGGACACCGCGGCGCACCTGGAGTACCAGCTCAAGCCGTTTGTCACCGACGCCGGCCCGGTCCTGCTGCTGATCATGCACGGCAACCAGGCCGGCGACGCCTCGTTCACGACCAGTCAGTACATGGTGAGCGACGGTCCGCAGAGCCGGTTCGGCACACCCGAACTGGACGCGCGGATCGCCGTGGCGGACGAGACCGCGGGCGCGGAACGGCAGAGCGGCTTCGCCAAGGTGCTGCAGTACCAGAACGAGAACGTCGTCCAGTACGCGCACATCGCGCACATGCGGGGTCTCCTCGGGATCGCGCCGTCCGTTGAGTACAGGCCGAACTCGGCGACCGGCGACGAGCTGCGGCTCGCCGAGGTCCGTCCGGCCAGGTGAGGGGACCAGGATGCTGACCTTCGTGCGCAGGCGCCTCGTCTCCAGCGCCATCCCGCTCTTCGTGGTGGTCGTGGGCGTGTTCGTCCTGTCCCGGCTCACCGGCGACCCCAGCAAGCTCTACCTGCCGCTCAGCGCGACGCCCCAGATGCGGGACGAGTTCCTCGCCCGCAACGGCTTCGACCGGCCGGTCCTCGTGCAGCTCCTCGACTACCTCGGCGGGGTGTTCACGCTCGACTTCGGCGAGTCGCTGCGGACCGGGCAGTCCGCGGGCGAGATGGCGCTGCGGGCGTTCCCCGCGACGCTCCAGCTCGCCGGGACGACCATGCTGCTCGCCATCGTCGGGGCCGTGGTCATCGGCAGCTGGGCCGCCTACCGGCCCAACTCGATCGCCGATCGGCTCACGAGCTTCCTGTCCATGACGGCGGCCAGCGTCCCGGACTTCTGGTTCGCCATCATGGGCGTGCTCGTGTTCGCCGTCACGCTCGGCTGGCTGCCGACCTCCGGCGTCGTCGGCGGCCCCGAGGTCTGGGTGCTGCCGCTGGTCACGCTGCTGATCCGGCCCTTCGGGGTGCTGGTGCAGGTGGTGCGCGGCGCGATGGTGTCGGCGCTGTCGGCACCGTATGTGAAGGTCGCGCGCAGCAAGGGCGCGAGCGAGCCGCGCGTGGTCTTCGGGCACGCGCTGCGCAACGCCGCCCCGCCGGTGCTGACGGTGGCGGGCGACCTGACCGTCGGGCTGGTCAACGGCGCCGTCGTGGTCGAGACCATCTTCGGCTGGCCCGGCATCGGCAAGCTGATGATCGACTCGATCCTGCAGCGCGACTTCGCGGTCCTGCAGGCGGCCGTCCTGGTGACGGCCGTGACGATCTTCGCCCTCAACATCCTCATCGATCTCTGCCACGCCCTGCTGGACGCGCGGGTGCGGCAGGCGGTCACGGCGTGACGAACGGAGCCCCGATGACGGCGACCATCGACGACACCGGAACGGGCGGCGTCGCGAAGCCGGGGGAGCGGTCTCCCCGGACCCGGATCCGCTGGTGGCGGCTGCTGCTGCGGGACCCGGCGGCCACCGCGGCCGCGGCCGTGCTGCTGGCGGTGGTGCTGGCCGCGACGCTCGGCCGCCTCCTGATCGGCGACCTGGACACGCGGCAGAACCTCGACGCGGTCAACACCCCGCCCTTCCACTTCGGCGAGGGCTGGGAGTTCGCGCTCGGCAGCGACGCGCTCGGCCGCAGCGTGCTGGCCCGGCTGATCGTCGCGGGTGGCACGACGCTGTCCGTCGCGGTCCCCGCCGTGCTGATCTCACTGGTCGTCGGCGGCGCCTGGGGGATGTGGGCCGGCTACCACCGGGGCTGGCGCGAGAACGTGTCGATGCGCGTCGCCGACGTCATCCTCAGCTTCCCGTCGCTGCTTCTCGCGGTCGTCGTGCTGTACGTCTTCTCGCCCGGCGCCGCCAACATCGTGCTCGTCCTCGCCATCGCGCGGATCCCGGTCTACCTGCGCACGGCCCGTGCCGAGGCGGCGGAGCTGCGCGGGCGGCTGTTCGTGGACGCGGCCCGCACGTTCGGCGCCGGCAGCGGCGCGATCATCGTCCGGCACATCGCGCCGGTCGTCGCGCCGACGCTGCTGACCGTCGCGGCCGTCGACTTCTGCTTCGTGATGCTGGCCGAGTCGTCGCTGAGCTTCCTCGGCATCGGCATCCAGCCGCCCGACGTGAGCTGGGGCCTCATGGTCGCGCAGGGCCGCCAGTACCTGCAGACCGCCTGGTGGACGGCCGTCCTCCCGGGCGTCGCCATCGTCATCACCACGGTCTCGGCGACCGTCCTCGCGGCGTGGTTCCGCCTCGCCACCGACCCGGACCAGCGCTGGCGGCTGACGCTCCCGCGCCGCCGCCGCGGCGGCCGGTCCGCACTCCCGGAGGTGCACCAGTGAGTTCCACCGCCGCCCTTGAGGTCGAGGGCCTGGCCGTCGACCTGCGCACCCCCGAGGGCACTTTGCGGGCCGTCGAGGGGGTCGGCTTCTCCGTACGGTCCGGACGGACCATCGCGCTGCTCGGCGAGTCCGGCTGCGGCAAGAGCATGACCGCGCGGGCGATCGCCGGTCTGCTCGACCCGGTCGCGCACGTCTCCGGCGGATCGGCCCGGCTGGCCGGAAAGGACGTGCTGAAGCTGGACCGGGCCGCCCGCCGCAAGATCGCGGGGCCCGGGCTGTCCATCGTCTTCCAGGACGCGCTCACCGCGCTCAACCCGGTGCAGACCGTCGGGGCCCAGCTCGCCGAGCCGTTCCGCATCCACCGGAAGCTGTCCCGGCGCGAGGCGGCCTCCCGCGCCGCCGAGCTGATGGAACGGGTCGGCATCCCCGACCCCAAGGCCCGTATGAAGGCCTACCCGCACCAGTTCTCCGGCGGCATGCGGCAGCGGCTGCTGATCGCGATGGCGGTCGCGCTCGACCCGGCCGTGCTGCTGGCCGACGAGCCGACCACCGCGCTGGACGTCACCGTCCAGGCGCAGATCATGGAGCTGCTGCGCGAGCTGCGCGCCGAACGGGACATGGCGGTGGTGCTCATCACCCATGACCTCGCCGTCGTCGCCGAGCACGCCGACCACGTCGCGGTGATGTACGCCGGACGGGTCGTCGAGACCGGCCCGGTCGGCGAGGTCTTCGCCGCGCCCCGGCATCCCTACACGCGGGCGCTGCTGGAGTCGGTGCCGGCGCGGGTGAGCCGCGGCACCGAGCTCCGCTCGATCAAGGGCGGCCCGCCCGACCTTCGCTCGATCCCGGAGGGCTGCGTGTTCCAGGCGCGCTGCCCGAAGGCGCAGGACGCCTGCCGCACCACGCGTCCCGAACTCGTCCAGGCCGGGGACCGCGCCGCGGCCTGCCACTTCCCGGAGGAGCCCGCCGATTCTCAATGACCTTTGTCAAGCGTGATCTTGCTATGCCGCCTGAACTTGAGGAGGTGTGAGTTGGTAGCTGCGTCGGTCTCGGATGAGGGCCCACAGCACGTTGACGCGGCGTCTGGCCAGGGCCAGGACGGCCTGGGTGTGACGTTTCCCCTCGGATCTCTTGCGGTCGTAGAACCGCCGGGATTCGGGGTTGTGCTGGATGCTGACCAGCGCGGATGTGTAGAACACCCGGTTGAGCGCGCGGTTGTAGCGGCGTGGCCGGTGCAGGTTGCCGCTGACGCGGCCGGAGTCGTGCGGAACCGGTGCCAGCCCGGCGTAGCCAGCCAGGTGGTCGGCGGAGGCGAACTGGTCGAGGCTGCCGCCGGTGGCCGCCAGGAACTCCGCGCCCAGCACGACGCCGATGCCGGGCATGCTCTCGATCACCTCGGCGAGTTCGTGGCGGTGAAACCGGTCCTCGATGAGCTGCTCGATGGTCTTGATCTGTTCGTTGAGGGTCATCACCCCCTCGGCGAGCTGGGCGACCAGCAGCGCGGCCATCTGCTCGCCCGGCAGGGTCGTGCTCTGGGACCGTGCCGCCTGGACCGCGGTGACGGCCAGGGCTTGGGCGCCCTTGACCTTGCGGGCCCGCAGCCATTCCTCCAGCCGAGCCGGCCCCAGACGGCGCAGGTCAGCTGGTCGCTGGTAGCCGGTCAGCAGCACCAGCGGCCCCTTGTTGGTGACGTCCAGGGTCCGTTCCAGCGCGGGGCACAGGGCCAGGAGCTGCTCGCGCAGGCGGTTGACCATGCGGGTGCGGTCGGCGACCAGGTCCCGGCGGCGGGCCACCAGCATCTGCAACTCGACGATGAGTTCTTCATCGACGCGCAACGCGGTCAGCCCGCGGCGCATGCGGGCCTGATCGGCGATGACGATGGCGTCGCGGGCATCGGTCTTGCCCGCGCCGCGGTAGCCGCCGGCGGCCCGGTTGACCATGGTGCTGGAGATGTAGAGGACCTGCTGCCGGTGCGCGACCAGCAGCGCCAGCAGCAGCGTGGCGCCGCCGGTGCAGATGTCGACCGCCCAGGTCACCTCGTCGGCCAGGTCCAGCACCTGGGCGATCAGGTTGAGCAGTTCGTCTTCACTGTTGGCGACCCGCCGCGACAGCAGCCGGTTTCCCTCGCTGTCGATCACGACGGCGTGGTGGTGGCCTTTGCCGATGTCGATCCCGGCCCATGCCTGCTGCAACATCGCCTCCCGGCGTCGTGGCCTGTGTGGTCCCGCAGACGACCTCGCCGGCTCATCCCTACGCAGCGATGTGTTCGCAATTCTCAATCAGCGGCCGAGTCGCCTCGGGGCGCCGGGCGGCCAATCAACGGAAGCCACATGCGGCAGATGCCTGAAAGCCATACCCGGCGCCCCTGGGTGCCAGAACCCTACGACCGGCCCGAACGACCCATGAAAGAAGGTAGGGATGCCTGAGACCGCCGAAGCGACGCCGATCATCGAGGCGGCGGGGCTCGCCAAGACCTTCCGGGTGCAGAAGAACGCCGACGGCAAGGACCGGCTGCGCGCCCTCGACGGGATCGACCTCACCCTCGGCCGGGGCGAGACGCTCGGCCTCGTCGGCGAGTCCGGCTGCGGGAAGTCGACGCTGGCCCGCGTGCTGCTCATGCTGGAGCGGCCGGACGAGGGCACGCTGCGGTTCGACGGCGTCGACCCGTTCGGCCTCAGGGGAAAGGAGCTGCTGGCCTGGCGGCGGCGCGTCCAGATGGTCTTCCAGGACCCCTTCGGCTCGCTCAACCCGCGGATGACCGCGGGCGAGATCATCGCCGAGCCGTGGCGGACGCACCGCGACGTCATGCCGTCCCGGTCCGGCCGGGAGACCCGTGTCCGGGAACTGCTGGACATGGTCGGCCTGCGCGCCTCCGACGCGTCCCGACATCCGCAGGAGTTCTCCGGCGGCCAGCGGCAGCGCATCGGCATCGCCCGCGCGCTGGCGCTGAACCCCGAGGTCATCGTGTGCGACGAGCCGGTCTCGGCGCTCGACCTGTCGGTGCGGGCGCAGGTGCTCAACCTGCTGGACGAGCTGCAGCGGCGCCTCGGGGTGTCGTACGTGTTCATCTCGCACGACCTGTCGGTCGTCCGGCACGTCGCGGACCGGGTGGCGGTGATGTACCTCGGCAGGATCGCCGAGTCGGGCCCGGCCGAGGAGGTGTTCGAACACCCCCGGCACCCGTACACGGCCGCCCTGCTCTCGGCCGCGCCCGAGCCGGACACGCGGGGACGCGAGCGGGACCGCCGGATCATCCTGGAGGGCGAGGTGCCCTCACCGCTCGACCCGCCGTCGGGGTGCCGCTTCCGCACGCGCTGCTGGAAGGCCGCCGACATCTGCGCGACCGAGGCGCCCGAGGAGCTCGCCGCCCCCGGCTCCGGCCACCGGGCCGCGTGCCACTTCCCCCTCGAACCGGTCGTCCCCCTTCCGTAACACGGCGTCCTGACCTGCCGTGTGGCCGTCTCCGTCCCGCGGAGGCGGCCACACGCGGTTCAGCGGGCGGGCCGGACGACGTTGCGGAGCGGGCGGCCTTCGGCCAGGGCGGCGACGTTCGCGGCGATGTCGTGCGCGCGGTTCTCGAAGGTGTCGCGGGTGTGCCCGGAGTTGTGCGGGGTCAGGACGGTGTTCTCCAGGTCGCCGAACGGGAGCGTGGCGCCTCCCCGGGCGACGCCGTCGGCCGGCCACCACACGTCGATGCCCGCGCCCGCGATCCGGCCTTCCACGAGGGCGTCGTAGAGGGCGCGCTCGTCCACGACCGGGCCGCGCGCGACATTGACCAGGAACGCGGAGCGCCGCATCGCGGCCAGCTCGGCGGCCCCGATCAGGCCGCGGGTGCGGGCGCTCAGCGGCACCGTCACGACGACGACGTCCGAGGTCGCGAGCAGTTCCGGCAGCTCCCCGGCGGGCAGGACGCGGTCCAGCGCCAGGCCGGCGTCGAGCGGCGCCCCGGGGTCGCGGCGCACGGCCTGGACGCGCATCCCGAGCGCGGCGGTCAGCCGGGCGACCTGCCGGCCCGTCTCGCCCAGCCCGAGCAGCCCGACCGTCCGTCCCGCCAGCGCGTCGGCCAGCGGCAGTTCCGGATCGACGGAGACCGACTCCCAGATCCCGCGCCGGACCAGCCGATCGGTCCGCCGGACCTTGCGGGACAGCATGAGGGTCACCATCACCACGTGCTCGGCGATGGAACGTCCGTGGTGGAAGGTGTTGGCCACGACCGTGGAGGGCGCCAGTTCGTCGATCGGGACGCGCTCGAAGCCGGCGCCGGTGACCTGGACGAGCCTGAGCCCGCCCCCGGCCCGCGCCATGGCGGAGGTCATCCGGGAGCAGACCAGCACGTCGGCCCCGGGCAGCGCTTGGACGATCTCCTCGTCCGGACGTCCGGTGAGGATCTGCCAGTCATGGCCCCCGGCGACCAGGAGATCGCTGAACCGCGCCGCGATGGGGTCGGTGAGAACGATCTTCACGTTACAACCAGGAGTCCTCGCCGTGCCGCGGTGCCGCGTCCTCGATCCGGTCACGGGCCCGCCGCATCGCCTCGACGATCTCCCGCTCCCGCTCCGGGGTGAGCCGCGCCAGCGGCACCGAGCAGCTGATCGCGTCCCGCGGCGGGGAGCCGTAGCGCAGCGCGAGCGCGAAGCAGTGCAGGCCGAGGCTGTTCTCCTCCCGGTCGACGGCGTAGCCGCGCTCGCGCGTCCGGGCGAGATCGGCCTCCAGCTCCGTCCGGTCGGTGATGGTGCGCGGCGTGAACGACGGCCGCTCGGCGGGGATGTGCCGGTCGACGTCCTCGCCCACCCGCGCCGCGAGGAGCGCCTTGCCGAGAGACGTGCTGTACGCGGGTAGCCGCCGCCCCACCCTGCTGTAAGGGCGCAGGTACTGGCTCGACTCCCGGGTCGCGAGGTAGACCACGTCGAAGCCGTCCAGCCGGCCGAGGTGGAACGTCTCGTCCAGCGTCTCCCCGAGCTGGTCGAGCACTGGTTTGACGATCCGCAGATGCGGGTCGGTGTCCAGGTAGCTGGTGCCGACCAGCAACGCCCGGATGCCGATCCCGTACAGCGTCCCGGACGCGTCGGTGCGCACCCAGCCGTGCTTGGTCAGCGTACGGAGCAGCGCATACAGGCTGCTCCGCGGGACGTCCAGCGCCTCGGTCAGCTCCCGCAGCCGGGCCGGGCGGTTCTGCCGGGAGGCCAGCAGCTCCAGCAGTTCCAGCGTGCGCGCCGCCGACTTGACCTCCCGCACACCGGAGACCTTGCCGTCGATCGCCGGTTCCTCCGAGGGTGCGGCCATGCGTGCCTCCTGAACGCGGTGGAACGGACGTCCAGCCTAATAGATGGGGAGGCACTAGCTACATACAGAGATTCCGGTTGTCAGTAAGGCACCATGGCCGGGCTGAACGTCACCGGCAGCGAGGCCAGGCGGCGGACCCAGAACGACGGGAGCCACATGAGCTCGTCGGGGTCGACCGCGAGCTCGATGTCGGGCAGCCGGTCGAGCAGCACCTCGACCGCCGTCCGGGCGACGACCTCGGCGAGCTCCGGGGCGGGGAAGGGGCATCCGTGGTCGCCGTGCCCGAACGACAGGTGGGCGCGGTTGCCCGCGCCGGCGCCCTGCGCGGGCGGCTGCACCTGGGGGTCGGCGTTCGCCGCGGCCCACCCCAGGATCAGCATGTCGCCCGGACGGATCCTGCGCCCGGCCAGCTCGCAGGCGTGCACGGCGAAGCGGCCGATGTTGTTCTGGGACGGCGTGTCCTCCCACAGCACCTGGTTGAGCGCCTGCGAGACACTGCCGCGGCCGCCCTGGAGCGTCACGGCGAACTGGTCGTCGACCAGCATCAGCCGCAGCGTGTTGCCGATCCAGTGGCCGGTGGGCAGGTGCCCGGCGCTGATCATGGGGATCAGGTCGCTGACCATCTCGTCGACGGTGTAGTTCGCGGAGTGCTGGAGCAGGCGGGACGTGACGTCCGGCCCGGGATGCGCCCTGCGTGACTCGGCCAGCCTGCCCATGCTCTCCTGGAGCCGCTGGTACGCCGCGACGGCGTTCTCGTCGGAGCCCGCCACGTTCTGGATGTCCCGGATCATGTCGGGCGCTTCGGCCTCGGGAACGCCGAAGAGCCCCATCATGACCAGCGGCGGGAGCCGGTCGGCGAACTGGCTGCCGAGGTCGGCCTCGCCGTCCCCGGCGAACTCGTCGATCAGCTGGTCGGCGATGCGCTCGCAGTCGTTGCTCAGCTCGGTGCGGTCGACAGCGTCCAGCGCGTCGCTGATCGCCGCGCTGCGCCGCTTGTGGTCCTCGCCCTCGGCGAGCATCACCGACGGGTTCCAGCCCACGAACGGCAGCAGGGACCAGTTCTC
The DNA here is from genome assembly GCF_050945415.1 of Spirillospora sp. CA-128828. NCBI lineage: Bacteria > Bacillati > Actinomycetota > Actinomycetes > Streptosporangiales > Thermomonosporaceae > Spirillospora > Spirillospora sp. CA-128828. Next base: position 7,497,392 of record NZ_CP191986.1, on the reverse strand, counting down.
GGGCACCATGTCCCAGGCGTTCCAGCGGCGGGTGTCGCGGGCGAACAGGCCGGGGTTGGAGGTGACGTGGTTGACCTCCCGGTACCCGATCACGTACCAGGCGGGGATGTCGCCTTCGAGCAGGACGGGCACGACCGGGCCGTGCTCGCGCCGCATCCGCTCGAAGAAGTCCCTGGGCCGCTGGTCGAACTCCGGCCCGTACAGGCGGACGGCGTTCGCGTCGGCAGGCGGCCGGACGGTCTCGTCGGTCACTGCGCGGCCTCCTGGAGTGCGGCGGGATCGTGGAGCGTGGTGAGGTGCCGGACGAGCGTGATCAGCACGCTCTTGCAGGAATCCCGGACCCGGGCGTCGCAGTCGACCAGGGGAACGTCGTCGGCCAGTGACAGCGCGTCGCGCACCTGTTCGAGCGAGGGCTGCGGGCCGGGGCCGTCGAACCGGTTGACCGCCACCACGAACGGCATCTTGTGGTGCTCCAGCCGGTCGAGCGGGTAGAAGGAGTCCTCCAGCCGGCGCGTGTCCACCAGCACCACCGCGCCCAGGCTGCCGGAGAACAGCTGGTCCCAGATGAACCAGAACCGCTTCTGGCCGGGGGCGCCGAAGAGGTAGAGCACGCGGTGGTCGTCCAGGGAGATGCGGCCGAAGTCGAAGGCGACCGTGGTGGTCCGCTTGTCGGCGACGCGGCTCGGGTCGTCGATGCCGACCCCGGCCTGCGTCATGACCTCCTCGGTGCTCAGCGGCCGGATCTCGGAGATCGAGCCGACCATGGTGGTCTTCCCGACGCCGAACCCGCCCACGACCACGATCTTCAACGCGTCCCGCGCGGTGCTGCGCAGCGGCACGCCGCCGGCGGGTCCGGGCCCCGCCGCCTGGTCAGAGTTCTTCGAGTCCAACGAGCACCTGCTTCAACGTTTCCAGGTCGGCCAGGTGAGTCGTCGCGGTGGCCGACGTCGGATGACGGACGGTGATATGGCCGGTGTCGCGCAGATCGAGCAGCAGGATCTTCACCACGCTCACCGGCAGTCTCAGATGGGAGGACAGCTCGACCACCGCCACCGGCTCGCTGCGGCACAGCCGCAGGATCGCGACGTGCTCGGACTGCATGCCGGGCGCCGGGTCGTTCTCGGCGACGACCAGGGTGACGAGGTCGAGGGCCTCGTCGCCGACCCGGCTGCGGCCACCGGTCACGGTGTAGAGCCGGTCGGGATCATCGAGGTCCAGGGGACGCGGGTTCATCTCGACGCGGCGGTGCGCGGCGCCGCGGTCAGGTAGCCGCCGATCTGCTCCACCAGTTCGTTCATGCTGTGCCCGACCAGGCCGACGTCGGCGTTGTCGTGGGCCACGACGGCCAGGTGCGCCCCCTCGCCGGCCGGGATGATCAGCAGCAGCCCGCCGGCGAACTCCACCATCGACTGGCCGGCGCCGACGCCGGAGCCGAACTCGTGGGAGGCGGTCAGGGACAGGCTCTGGATTCCCGAGGCGATGGCCGCGAGCTGGTCGGCCCGGTCGTTGTCCAGTCCGTGGGTATGGCAGATCTTCAGGCCGTCCCTGGACAGCACCAGGACGTGCTGGATGCCGGGGGCCCGGTCCACAAGGGAGGCCAGAAGCCAGTCGAGTTGGCGCTCATCGGTGCTCATCGGGATCAGCCCTACTCATCGGTGTCTTCGGTGGACGGGGTCTCGTGCTGCCCGGATCCGCCCGCGGTGTCGTCGGCCGGCCGGTGGCGCCCCGAGGCGGACTGGCGGAACGCGGCGAACCGCGCCCCCGGGTCGCGGGGCTTGGGGGCCGGCGCCGCCTGCTGCTGGACCGTCCCGGCGAGGGTGGCGCCGCGGCGGCGTTTGGGCAGGTACGCCGACTCGTCGGAGCCGCCCGCGCCCGGCGCCGCCGCGGCCATGGCGGCGGCGGGTTCGCGGGCGACCACGGGGGTGCCCCTCGGCGCGCTCAGGATGGACTCCGACAGGGTCCCCCGCGAGGCGTCGCCGGAAGGATGGGTGATGAGCTGGCGCGGGATCAGCACGACCACGCCGACGCCGCCGCGCGACGACGGCCGGAAACTGACCTTCAGGCCGTGCTTGCCCGCCAGCCGTCCGACCACCGCGAGCCCCAGCCGGGTCCCGGGCAGCGACGTCAGGTCGGCGGCCTCGGAGACCAGCCGCTCGGCGCGCTCCCGCTCGCGCTGCCGCATCCCGAGGCCGCTGTCCTCGACGGTGACGACGACCCCGGCGTCCTCCTCCTCGGCGTAGACGTGCACGGCGGTGCCGTGCGGGGAGAAGTTGGCGGCGTTGTCCATCAGCTCGCCCAGCGCGTGCATGACGCCTTCGGCGGCGAACCCGGCGACGGCGGCGGTGCTGGTCGAGTGGTACTGGACGCGCTGGTAGGAGGCGATCCGGCCCATGGCGCCCCGGATGATGCTCTCCAGCACGATGGGCTTGGTCCAGCGCCGCCCCGAACGTCCGCCGCTGAGCAGCGCGATGCTGTCGGCCAGGCGTCCCATCTGGGAGACGTGGTGGTCGAGGTCGAGCAGATCGCCGAAGACCTCGTCCTCGTTGTACCGGTCCTCCAGGTCACGCAGCTGGGCGAGCATGCGGGTGGTCTGCGCCTGGATCCGCGCCGCCGCGCTCGCGGACGCCGCCATGGCCGACGCTCTGGTGCGCTCGCCCCCGGCCAGGGCGTCGGCGAGTTCGCGCAGGAGCCGTTCCAGTGCCGCGTACGGGGGTGTCGGGAGCTCGGCCAGCACGGACGCGGCCGAGGCGCGGTCGCCGCGGATCCGCTCGATCAGGACGGGCAGCGTCGAGTCGGCCAACCGCGTGACCTGGCCCTCCAGGGCGGCCAGCTCGGCCCTGGCCAGGGCGCCACCGCGCTCGCTCGCCGCGACGCCCTCGGCCACCATGCGCACCAGACGGCCCAGCAGGTGGTCCGGTACGGTCCGCAGCTCGGCCAGGGTCTCGTCCGGCGACGCCCCTTGGTGGAGCCGCTCGATCAGCGCGGGCAGCGGCCCGTCGACCAGTTCCTGGAGCCTGCGAGCCAGCCGGTCGTCCTCGCCTTCCACCCGGGTCAGCCGGTGGCGGAAGCCCCGCGCGCACTCGGCGTAGTAGGCCGCGCCCCCGATGGCCAGGCTGACCGCCAGCGCCGCGATTCCGCCGCCCACCGCGACCAGCGTGCGCGACCCTCCGTCAACCGCGAGGAGCGTGCCCAGCCAGGCGCCGCCCGTGACGATCGCCGCGACCAGCCAGATCCAGAACGCGCGTTCCAGCGCGACGCGCTCGATGCGTGCCCGATCTGCTCGTGTTGCCATCCATCGTGTCCTTGTGAGCGTTGGCGACTGGCACGCAGGAGTCCCTCGGCCCGTCGCAAGGCGGCCATAACGGAATAAGGCAAGATCAGGATGCACCATAACGCTCGTGCGCACAGGTATTTGCAAAAATCCCGATCTTTCCCAGACGCGGGCCGGACACCTGTGGGGGTACGACCCGCCACACCCCCGGGAGGAGCCGGAATACCGTCTCTCAGGGCTTGACGGTGCCGAGGGTGACCGGGATGGAGAGCGGGCCGATCGTGAAGAACGACGGCGAGTAGGGGATGTCGTCCGGGTCGATGGCGAGGGCGAGCTCGGGCAGCCGCCGGTAGAGCGCGGCGAGCGCCGCCCGGCCCTCCAGCCGGGCCAGGGACGCGCCGATGCAGTACCGGGGGCCGTGGCCGAAGCTGAGACGTCCGCCCTGTTCCCGAGTGATGTCGAACCGGTCCGCGGTCTCGCCGTACTCCGCCGGGTCGAGCCCGCTCGCCTGGTAGAGCACGCCGACGGCCTGCCCCTTGGGTATGGGCACGCCGGCGATGGTCACGTCCTCCGCGGTGAAACGGAAGCTGGTCATCATCACCGAGTGGCGGTAGCGCAGGGTCTCCTCGACCACGTCGGCCCACCGGCCCCCGGCCATGGCCAGTTCGCGCTGGCCGGGGTTCTGATGCAGCGCCACCACGGCGTTGCCGAGCAGGTGGACGGTGGTCTCGTGACCGGCGACGAGCATCAGCCACAGCACGCCGACCAGCTCGTCGGTGGTGAGCCTGTCGCCTTCGTCGCGGGCCTGGACCAGGCTGGAGGTGAGATCGTCGCTGGGTGTCCGCTGCCTGCGCTCCGCCAGTTCGTGCAGGTACGCCTGAAGGGCGTTCTGCGTCGCGAACGCCTCCTCCGGCGGAGTGGTGTGCGCCAGCAATGCGGCGGTCCACCTGCGCATCCGCGGCCGGTCCTCGGCGGGCACGCCGAACAGTTCGCAGATGACCCACATCGGCAGCGCCTCGGTGAAGGCGGGGACCAGGTCGACACCGTCGCCGGCGGCCACCACGTCGTCGAGCAGGCCCTCCACGATCTGCTGGATGCGCGGCTGCAGCGCCTGCACCCGCGCGGGCGTGAACGCCTTGCCGACCAGGCCGCGCAGCCGCCGGTGGTCGTCACCGTCCTTCGTGGACAGGTGGCCGCCCTGGACGATGGCGCGCAGCGGCCAGTCCTCGGGGATCGAGCCGTCGTGCAGGGCGGGCCAGTGCGCCGGCTCCCGCAGGAAGGTCCTGTTGTCCCCGGCGAGGATCTCCCGTACCGCGTTGTGGGTCAGCGCCAGGTAGGCGGGGACGCCTCCGGGGAACTCCACTTCGACCACGGGGGCGATCTCCCGCAGCCGGATGCAGGTGTCGAGAGGTGCTTCGCCCGCGGCGGGGAAGGAGGGCAGGCTCGTAGTCATTCGATCCCATTGAGAGGTGAGGAAGGCGGTAATGACGGACCGTCCATGAATATCCTCTTGATCGCCCCGAGACAAGGCATTCGAAAAGATCAATGATGTGACGAATGTGGTGTATAGAACTTCCCGAATCGGGCTTACGCTAAGTGACCGGTGTCGGCGCGCTGATATCCGGCCGTTCGGCTTCACTCCGGCGACCGCATCCCGTTGACCACGGCCGACGGGATGTGGCCGGCCCGGCTCGCCGGCCCTTGCCACCTCGCGCCGGACTGGCGGACAGTGTTCATCGCCACTTGTGGAAAAAACCGAAATAGGGGATCCGGTCGGTCTCCACTCCCTAGGATCTCGGCCATGGCGAAGATCATCGACTACGGGCGGTTCGCGGAACGGCTCGCCGAGGACCGGCCTGTTCTGAAGTTGCTCGGCGAGGTGCAGCGCGAGTGGGGCTACGAGGATCCGGGCGGCGAGCCCCTCGTGACCCGGGAGGGCGAGGCCCCCGGATACGAGCCGGACGAGTCCGACCCCGTCCCCGCGGCGCTGGTCGAGTGGTGGGACTCCCCGGTCAACTCCTTCGCCTTCCGGCCGAGGCTCTACTGGACGCACTCGGTGTGGCCGCCGTCCGGGCCGGACTCGGTCGACGACCCGCCCGGTGACGAGATCCGGATGTTCATGGCCGAGTACGAGTACGTCAACCAGTGGGGATACCTCGCCTCCGAGGCCCGTCTGCCCGATCCGAAGGTCCTGGTCAACTCCTCCGAGGGCTGGGTCGTGCAGAGCCGGTCGATCTCGGAGTTCTTCCTGCAACTGGCGATGGAGCGGCTGCCCGGGACCTTCGGCTGGTCCTTCCGGGTGAGCCGGGAAGATGTCGAGGCCGACCCCGCGATCGTCGAGCGCCTCCAGGAGACGTACCGCGACATCGGCCTGCTGCCCTGGCAGGAGGCCGGCACCGACGCCCTCACCTACGGCGGCCCGGACGTGCTCATCCGGCACGGCCGCGGGCCCGGAGCCGGCTACGCCGTCGTGGTCCACGGCCGGACCCGCGAGGCGCTCGTCCAGGCGCTGGACACCCTCGGGATCACGTGGACGGACAAGGAGATCTCCGCCCCGAGCGAGGTGCCCCTCCCGACCGAGGACCTGGAACCGGCGTCGTTCACCGAGGGAGACGCCGACGACCGGCAGCGCTGGACGGTGGCCTCGGCCGCCGCCGCGTCGGGCGTCCCCGCCGTGCCGGACGTCCCGGCGCTGCGCGGGCTCGCGGACCGGACGGCCGCCGCCGCCGACCGGGAGGCGACGACGGTCGTCGCGGGCGACTCGGTCGGCCGCGTGCACGTCTGGGCGGCCGACGGCGAGGAGTTCGCCGTCCAGAAGCCGCACCGCGCTCCGGTGACCGCCGTCACCTGTCACCGGGGGAGCGACGGCGCCCGGATGGTCGTCAGCGGCGACGCCGCCGGAGTGGTCCGGCGGTGGGCCGCGCAGGAGGGGCTCCCGCGGGTGCCGCTCGACCGGCGGAGGTCGCCCGTCGCGGCGCTGGCCGCCGCGTCCCTGGAGACCGGCCCGGCCCTGGCCGCGGCCTGGGCGGACGGGCTGGTACGCGTCTGGGACCTGGTCTCCGGCGAGATCGCCGATCTCCGGATCGGCACCGGGATCGAGGCCCTGGCCCTGCGGAAGGAGGGCTCGCTGCACGTGTCCACCGCGCACGGCAGCGCCGAACTGCGGCTCGACCTGGAGCGGCTGTGGCCCGCCCGGCCGCTGCGGCTGCGCCTCCGCGAGATCGACTGGGGGTCGCTCTGGGCGGCGCGCGGCCCGGCCCACGAGGTTCCCGGCCTGATCGCCAAGGTGGCGTCCGACGACGAGGACACGGCGCAGGCCGCCGTCAAGAGGCTGTACGAACTGCTCGCCTACCGGGGCGACGCCTCTCCGAGCGCGGCCGTCGAGGCGGTGCCGTTCCTGGTCGAACGGATGCTCATCCCGACGAACCGGGCGCGCAACACCCTGCTGCTCCTCATCGCGGACATCGCCGACGGCCACGGCAAGGCGCACGACGCGGTCAAGGAGGCCCTTCCCTCTCTGCTGCATCTGCAGGACGACGAGAACAAGTCCATCCGGTGGGCCGCAGCGGAACTCGTACGCAACTGCGGGGTCGCGACCGGCACCTCATGACGGCACCTCATGTCGGCCCGCGCCGGAAGGTCAACGTGCTACTTATTTCTTACGCGAGGCTTATTAACAGTTGACATACGGTGGTCCGGAGCGCACCCTGTGGGGAGCCGGGTGTGACGCGTGACACACCGTCGCGTGGTGCGACCTCTGCGGACGGGAGGTCATCGTGGTCGACCTGCGGGATCTGGACGACAAGATACGTGATCCCCTGCGCCCGGAGATCGCCTCGTCGTGGCGGCGTTCCCAGCTGAGCGGGCTGGACCCCGGCGACCCGGTGGGCCGGCTGACCTTCGAAGAGGTGAACGACCGCTGCCGGCTGGTGGTCGCCGCCGATCCGGTGCTGGACGACATGGAGCGCACCCTCGACCGCACCGGCTTCGCGGTGATCCTGGCCGACCGGCAGTCGCGGATCCTCGACATGCGCTGCGGCGACCGTCCGGTGCGCACGGCGCTGGAGCGCACCGGCGGGATGCGGGGACGGCTGTTCAGCGAGGAGAACACCGGCACCAACTCGATCGCCACCGCCTACGAGCTGCGCCGCGGCATCGCCGTGCACGGCACCGAGCACTACCTGGAGGCGTTCAAGAAGTTCTCCTGCTACGGGCACCCGATCCTGCACCCGGTCACGCACCGGCTTGAGGGCGTGCTGGACATCACCTGCCTCGCCGTCGACGACAGCCCGCTGCTGGCGCCGTTCCTGATCCGCGCCGCCCGCGACATCCAGGCGCGGCTGCTGGAAGGGTCGCGGCACGCCGAGCAGCGGATGCTCGCCCGCTACCAGGAGGCCGCCACGCAGCACCCCGACCGGCCCGTGCTGGTCCTGGGCGACGGCGTCGTGCTGGCCAACCCCGCCGCGGTGGACCTGCTGCAGGCGTCCGACCACGCCCTGCTGCGCGCGTTGACCGGCGATCTGCGCGACGACCGCGGCCGTCTCCGCGACATCGAGCTGGCCTGCGGCCGGACGGCGCGGGTGAGATTCGAGCGCATCCCCGGCACGGGCGGCGGCGCGCTGTTCGAGCTGGACGCCCCGGACGACCGGCCGCGGCGATCCCTGCCGGTCCCGCGCGGCCGGGCCGCGAGCGTCCGGCGCCCCGGCCGTGCCGGCGAGCTGAACCGAATCCGCACGCACCGCCTGCCCGTGCTGATCACAGGAGAGCCGGGGACGGGACGCACCACCACCGCCCGTGAGCTGGCCGGCGACGCGCCGGTGCTGCTGGTGGCCGCGGCCCGGCTGGACGAGGAGGGCGACTCGGCCTGGCTGGCCCGCCTGGCCGAGTCGCTGCACGCCCCGGACGGCCTCACCGTGCTGGACGACGTCCACCTTCTCCCGGCGGACACCGCCGCGCGTGCCGGCCGGCTGCTGGAGGGACGACCGGGATGGTTCGCGATGACCGGCGCCCCCGCCGACGGCCTCGGCGCCGAGCAGCGCGCCCTGGCGGCCCGCTGCGTCGAGCGGATCGACCTGCCCCCGCTGCGCCGCCGGATCGACGAGCTGCCCCAGCTGGTCGCGGCGGCGCTGGCGGAGGCGGGCGCCGCCGGCAACGTCCGCTTCACCGCGGCCGCCCTGGAGGCCCTGGCCAGCCACTCCTGGCCGGGCAACCTGCGGGAGCTGGACGCGGTGGTGCGCACGGTGCTGGAGCACCGGTCGGGCGGCGACATCACCGTGCGCGACCTGCCCGGGCCGTACCGGATCAGCGCCCGGACGAGGCGACTCGGCGACCTGGAGCGGGCCGAGCGGGACGCGATCCTCACTGCGCTGCGCGCCTGCGGCGGCAACAAGGTGCACACCGCCGAACGGCTGGGCATCAGCCGCACCACCCTGTACAACCGCATCCGCGCCCTGGGGATCGTCGCCTGATTGCCGGCTGTCCAGAAGTTGAACAGTTGGGCGGGCGCGCCGGGGTGACGATTCCCCCATGGAGCGACACGACGCGCTGTTCATCGGCGGCGGCTGGGCAGAACCGCAGGGCGACGACCACATCACGGTCGTCTCGGCGAGCACCGAGGAGGTGATCGGGCGGGTGCCCGAGGCGTCCGAGGCGGACGTGGACGCCGCGGTCGCGGCGGCCCGCGGCGCCTTCGACGACCCCGGCGGCTGGCCGGACTGGGAACCGGCCCGCCGGGCGGACGCTATGGAGCGGCTGGCCGACGCGCTGGACCGCCGCAAGGACCGGATCGCGCGGCTGGTCAGCGCCCAGAACGGCATGCCCGTCGCGATCGCCGAGCAGCTGGAGGGCGTGTTCCCCTCGGTGGTGCTCCGCTACTACGCGGACCTGGTCAGGACGGCGGCGCTGGAGGAGCGCCGTCCCGGGCTGATGGGCGGCACCACGCTGGTGCGCCGCCGCCCCGCCGGCGTGGTCGCGGCGATCGTGCCGTGGAACTACCCGCAGACCCTGGCCTCGTTCAAGATCGCGCCCGCGCTGGCCGCCGGCTGCACAATGGTCGTCAAACCGTCCCCGGAGACCGTGCTGGACGCCTACGCGCTGGCCGAGGCGGTCATGGAGGCCGAGCTGCCGCCGGGCGTGCTCAACATCGTTCCCGGCGGCCGGGAGGTCGGCCGCTACATGATCACGCATCCGCGGATCGACAAGGTCGCCTTCACCGGCTCGACGGCGGCGGGGCGTGAGATCGCCGAGACCTGCGGCCGGCTGCTGCGCCCGGTGACGCTGGAGCTGGGCGGCAAGTCGGCGGCGATCGTGCTCGACGACGCCGACCTCGGCGCCACCATGGAGAACATCTTCGGCGCCACGCTGCTCAACAACGGGCAGACCTGCTACCTGGGCACCCGCGTGCTGGCCCCGCGCAGCCGGTACGCCGAGGTGGTGGAGGCGTTCAGCGCCTTCGCCGGGTCGCTGCAGGTCGGCGACGCCCTCGACGCGGCGACGCAGATCGGGCCCATGGCCAGCGCGAGGCAGCGCGACCGGGTCGAGTCCTACATCGGCAAGGGCCGCAGCGAGGGCGCCCGCGTCACCGTGGGCGGCGGGCGGCCCTCCGGGCTCGACAAGGGCTGGTTCGTGGAGCCGACCGTCTTCGCCGACGTGGACAACGCCTTCACCATCGCCCAGGAGGAGATCTTCGGCCCGGTGCTGTCGGTCATCCCCTACGGCGACGTGGACGAGGCGGTCGCCATCGCCAACGACACCGACTACGGCCTCGGCGGCAGCGTGTGGACCAGCGACCACGAGCGCGGCGTCCAGGTGGCCTGCCGGGTGCACACCGGCACGATCGGCATCAACGGCTACCTGCCCGACCCGACCGCCCCGTTCGGCGGCGTGAAGGCCAGCGGAATCGGCCGCGAGCTGGGCCCCGAAGGACTGGCCGCCTATCAGCAGAACCAGTCCGTCTACCTGTGACCGGCCCCCGGAAGAGAACACATCGAACGAAGAGGTAACCGCCATGGTCTCCATCAGAGCGGCCGTCGTCCGCGACAAGGGCGCCCCATTCGCCATCGAGGAGCTCTCGCTGGCCGAGCCGCGGCCCGACGAGGTGCTGGTGCGCACCGTCGCCACCGGCGTCTGCCACACCGACCTGCTCACCCGCGACCAGATCCTCCCGCCGGGGCCGCCGGCCGTCCTCGGCCACGAGGGCTCGGGCGTCGTCGAGGCGGTCGGGCCGGCCGTCACCTCGGTGGCGGTGGGCGACACGGTGGTGCTCGGCCCGATCAGCTGCGGCGGCTGCCGCAACTGCCTGCGGGGCCACCCGATGAGCTGCGAGACGTTCATGCCCATGAACTTCGGCGGCCGCCGCGCCGACGGCTCGACCGGCTGCACCGACGCCACCGGCGCCGAGGTCAACGCGCACTACTTCGGGCAGTCGTCGTTCGGCTCGCACATGCTGACCCATCAGCGGTGCGTGGTGAAGGTGCCCGCCGGGGCGCCGCTGGAACTGCTCGGGCCGCTGGGCTGCGGGCTGCAGACCGGCGCGGGCGCCGTGCTCAACTCGCTGAACCCGCCGGCGGGCAGCAGCATCGCGGTGTTCGGCGCGGGCGGCGTCGGCCTGGCCGCGGTGATGGCCGCGGCGCTGACGGGGTGCTCCACGATCATCGTGGTGGACCTCCAGGACTCCCGCCTGGCGCTCGCCCGCGAGCTGGGCGCCACCCACACGGTCAACGCGGGCGCGGAGGACGCGGTGGCGCGCATCCAGGAGATCACCGGCGGCGGCGCCGACTTCTCCCTGGACGCGGTGGGCCTGCCGCTCACCGCGCGCCAGGCGGTCGACGCGGTCAACATCGGCGGCACCGCCGGGATCGTGGGCGCCGCCGGGTTCGGCTCGGAGATCCCGATCGACCTGGCGACGCTGCTGACCAGCCGCACGGTCAAGGGCATCGTCGAGGGCGACAGCGTGCCGCAGCTGTTCGTCCCCACCCTGATCGAGCTGTACCTGGCCGGCCGGTTCCCGTTCGACCGGCTCGTGCGGACCTACGCGTTCGACGAGATCAACAAGGCGGTCGAGGACGCCGAGTCCGGCGAGACGATCAAGCCGGTCCTGGTCTTCTGAGACCGTCCCGCGAGGCAGGGCGCCGCCGGGTGGTCCCGGCGGCGCCCGGACGGTGTCGGCCGGGGTTCAGGCGCGCCGGACACGGCGCAGGCCGAACGCGATGAGCACCCCGCTGAGCGCCACATAGAGCGCGGTCTCGCCCGACTGGAACGCCCAGTAGCGGTCGCTCGGCTGGTACTCGACGTCGACGTGGAGGTCGAGCTTGGACAGGCACACCGCGGCATCGCCGAACGTGCCGCGGGCACCGGTCTTCGGCGGCGTGTTGAGGCACGCGTTGAACGTGGTCTCGCTGAGCGTCCGCCCGTCCGCGGTGCGCATGGGGCTGACGTCGCTGATCCACGCGTCGGGGGAGCCCGGCACCTCCAGGCCGCCGATGGCGGGGCCACCGGTGATGCTGCCGAGGTTCCTGGCCCCGTTGATGGTCTCCGCCGTCATCGGCAGGGTCGCCTTCTCGGACGGCATGAGATGCGGACGCACCAGGTTCGGCACGGCGAACTGCAGGACGAGGAAGACCACGCCGGTGACGGCCATCGCGGGGAGGGTCCGGCGCACGAGCAGTCCGATGACGGTGCCGAGCGTGAAGGCGAGGACCGCGTAGCCGATGGGGGCGATGTCGCGGGCGCCGAACTCCACGGTGCCGAACCGGTCCCCGGTGACCTCGTCGAACGGCGAGGCCGCCCACGTGAGCAGGAGGCTCGCCAAGCCCGTGAAGACGATCGCGGCCACGCCGACGAACGCCATCCTGCCGAGCAGCCAGCGGCGGCGGGCCACGCTCTGGTTCCACACGAGCCGGTGGGTGCCGGTCTCCAGCTCCCGCGCGACGAGCGGCGCGCCCCAGAACACGCCGACGACGACGGGAATCAGGCCGAGCCCGGCGGCAAGGAAGAGCAGCGTGTTCTGGTAGGCGCTCTGGAACTGGCTCCTGGCCTGGGCGCAGTCGCCGGGATCGCCGCAGCGGGACCGGTAGGCGTCGTAACCGTCCCGGATGTCCCCGCCCAGGTAGAGCATGTAGACGGCGATCAGGGCCAGCGCGATCGCGGCGACGAGCGCCTGGAGGCGGAACTGCCGCCAGTTCAACCAGATCATCGCAGACCTCCCATGGCCGCGGCGCCGAGCTGGGCGGCGGGCGCATTCGCCCTGGACATGTATCCGAGCACGAGCTCTTCGAGCGTGACGGGTTCGACCGTGCATGGAATCGACGACGGCGGAACGTCGGTGCGCACGACCGCGCTGCTGTACTGGGCGTCGTGCTCCATCCGGATGACCTCGACCCCGGCGGGCAGCCGGTCGAGCCCACCGCGGGGCGCGACCACCCGGCGATGGCCGGCCAGCAGGTCCCGGACCTCGCCGGCCACCTGGATCCGCGAGTCGCACAGCACGATGAGGTAGTCACAGACCCGCTCGATGTCACCGAGCAGGTGGGACGACAGCACGGCGCTGGCACCGAGCTCGGCGACGAACTCCATCAGGTTCGCCAGGAACCCCTGGCGGGCCAGCGGGTCCAGCGCGGCGGCCGGCTCGTCGAAGATCAGCAGTTCGGGGCGTTTGGCGGCGGCGATGGTCAGCGCCAGCTGCGCGCGCTGGCCGCCGGACAGCCGTCCCGCCTTCTGGGCCGGGTTCAGCCCGACCTGCGCGATGCGCCGCTCGGCCAGGCCCCGGTCCCACGACGGGTTCAGCCGCGCGCCCAGGCGCAGATGGTCGGCCACGCTGAACGACGCGTACACCGGCGTGTCCTGCGCCACGAACCCGACCCGTGCCAGATGCGCGGCGCTCTCCGCCGGGCGGGACCCGAGGACGCGCAGCGAGCCCGACGTCGGCTCCAGCAGCCCGCAGGCCAGGTGCAGCAGCGTCGACTTGCCGGCCGCGTTCGGGCCGACCAGGCCGATGACGCGGCCGGACGGAACGGTGAGGTCGACGGCGCTCAACGCCACGCGGCGGCCGTACCGCTTCGTCAGACCCTCCGCCTGAAGAACCAGGGGGGAACTCTCATTCGACATGGTTCCCATCCTGGAAACCGGTGCCGCGCCGGGCATCGGTCCAAGGCATGCGGGGCTTCGCGGTGGCCGTCATGTGGCGCAGCAGCCGGAGGGTGATCGACGGCGAGACCAGCGCCTCGCCGTTGTGGGCGGCGCGGACCGCCTCCACGAGCAGCGCGGGCCCGGCGTCCTTGAGGACGAACCCCACCGCACCGCCGTGCAGCGCGCCGTACACGTACTCGTCGAGGTCGAACGTGGTGACCACGATGACCCGCATCGGGTCGCGCACTCCTGGGCCGGCCAGCGCGCGGGTCACCTCGATGCCGTCGAGCAGGGGCATCCTGATGTCCACCACGCAGACGTCGGGGCGCAGCCGCCGGGCCATGGCGACCGCCTCGGCCCGTCCGCGGCCTCCCCGACGACGCCGATGTCGGGCTGGTCCTCCAGGAGCAGCCGCAGGCCCCGGCGGATCATCGCCTGGTCGTCGGCGAGCAGGACCGAGATGGTCATCCGGGCTCCCTGGTCGGGGCGGGCAGGGTCGCCCGCACGGACCAGCCGCCGCCGGTCCGCGGCCCGGCGGACAGCGAGCCGCCGAGCGTCTCGACGCGTTCGCGCATGCCGATCAAACCGTATCCGCCGCGGTGGTGCCGCCCGGAGCCCGCCGGGCCGTCGTCGACGACCTCGACCGTGACACCTCGCCGGTCCCGGCCGACGGTGACGCCGACCGACCGGGCGTGCGGCGCGTGCCGCAGCACGTTCGTCAGCGCCTCCTGGACGATGCGGTAGACGGTGCTGGTCACCTCCGGCGGCCAGGTCGCCTCCTCGTCCGCGACGCTCAGCAGCACCGGGGGACCCTGCCGGCCGAAACGCTCGACCAGCGCGCCGAGCCGCTCCGGGCCGGGAGACGCCGGAGCCGCGTCGTCGGCGTCCCGCAGCAGCCCGACGACCCGCCGCATCGCGGCCAGGGCGTCGGTCCCGGCGTCCTCGATCTCGACGAGGGAGCCGGTCACCTCTCCGGGGTTCCGCCGCGCGACCACCTGGGCCGCCTGCGCCTGGATCAGCATGCCGGTGATGTGGTGCGCCACGACGTCGTGCAGTTCTCTGGCGAGCTCCAGCCGCTCGGCCCGGCGCACCCGCTCGGCGGTGGCCCGCGCCCGGGCGTCGAGCAGCCGCAGCGACACCCCGGCCGCCACGGCGGCCAGCCAGACCACGCCGTCCAGCGCCGGCACCGACGAGTCTCCGGAGGACGGCGGCCCGGCGGCGAGCTGACCGGCGGCGATCACCACGAGCCCGCCGCCCGCGACGGCACCGGCCGGCACGGGCGGAAGGGCCCGGAGCGCGGAGCCGACCAGCACCGCCAGGCCCAGGGCCATGGCCGGACTGGGCTCGGCGGGAAGGTCCGGGCCGGCCAGGCGAGTGGCCACGATCGTGGTCGCCGCGACGCCGAGCCCCGTGACCGCCGTCCAGGCGGGCGAGCGCCGCCGAAGCAGGGCCGGCGCGCCCACCGCCACGGCGGCGGCACAGCCCGGGATCCAGTACCAGCCGCCCCAGGTCTGTGCGACGGCGACGGCCTGGACGGCGATCGCCGCGAGGAGCGCGGTGCCGAGCCCGGCGGCCCAGGCGACCCTGACCCACCGGTCCGGAATGGTCACGTCGGCCAGGCTACTGACCCGCGGGCGCGCCGGCCCTTGTCGTAAAGACGCAGCGCCGGCCCGAGGACGAGACCCCCGGCCAGGGCCGCGGTGGCCAAGGCCGTCACACCGTTCGGCCCGGAGAGCCAGGCCAGCATGATCACCATGACGCCGCCCGCGGTGATGGCGGCGGCCGGCCACGCCGGCAGCGTCCGGAGCGAGGAGCCGACGAGCACGGCCAGGGCCAGGGCCGTCACGGGTGCGGGCTCCTGCGGCCAGTCCGCGACCAAGGACACCACGGTGGCGGCGGCCGTCACGGTCACACCTGCGGGCGCGGTCCACACCTTCCGCCGCTCGCGCAGCAGCGCAAGCGCACCACCACGACCGCGACGGCGGAGTCATAGGCCCAGTAGGCCTTCCCCCAGCTGGTGCTGAGCATGTACGCCGTGAAGGCGATGCCCAGAGCGAACACCACGCCCAGCCCAATGTCGGCCACCATCGCGCCCGGCCTCATCGGCCGTTCCACAGGGTTCATGGTGCTGAGGCTAGGAAGATGCGCTCCCGGCGGAACCGGCCGAAAGTACGGTACTGGGCCCTGCCGGCCGCCCTTTGGACCGATTCCGGTGGTCAGCCCTCGGCGCCGCTTTCAGAGACGGTCGAAGACCGGTAGCGGCTGGGTCGCCTTCGCCCCATATGATCATCGCTGCCGGCCCGACCGGGGCCGGCCGCCCGTCGGCACAGCACACGAGCGGGCGCAAAACCACGGGAAGGAGTCGGCCGTGACAGCGGCAGGCAACTCGGAATCACGGTTCAAACGCCAGGAGGCGGCTGGACAACGGCGTCACGCGCAGATCATGCATGAGCTCGGCGACTACGGGGCCGAGGAAGACGCCGGCGAGCGGGCCAGGCGCCTGGTCGCGGATGCCGTTCGCATCGAGCGCCGGACCCTGTAACCCAACCCGTCCACGCCCTCAGCGTGGATGACAACCGACCGGTCCGTCTCCGAGAGGCGGACCGGTCCTTCGGCGGTCAGCGGGGCTCCGCGTCGGCAGCGGCACGCAGGGCATTGAGGGCGGCCGCGATGGAGGGGCGGTGGGCGGTGCCGCGGCGGGTGGCGGCGAAGACTCGCCGGCATCCGGCAGGGTGCTGGAGTGGCCTGACGGCGGCGCCCGCGAGGTTCTGCCGGACGGCGAGTTCGGGGACGAGCGCGACGCCGAGCCCCGCCGCGACGAGGGCGAAGACCAGCGGGTGGGTGTAGGCGTGCGACCCCGGTACGGGCTCGAACCCGGCGGAGCCGCACAGGCGGTGCAGCTCGTCCAGGCAGGTGAGGCCGTCGGGCGGGGCGATCCAGCGCTCGTCGGCCAGGGCGGCGAGATCCACGCCGGCGGCGTCGGCGAGCGGGTGGCCCGGCGGCAGGGCGACGCGCAGTGGCTCGGTGTGAAGCTCGACGCGGTGCAGGGCCGGGTCGGCGCGGCGCGGCACCAGGTCGTATTCGTGGGCGACCGCCAGGTCGAGGTTGCCGCTCTTCAGCAGGTCCAGGGCGCGTTCAGGTTCGAGTTCCTCGACGTGCACGCGAACCATGGGCAGGCGCGGAGCGAGTTCCGCCAAGGCCACGGCGACGAAGGAGGCCGCGGCGGTGGGAAAGGCGCCGATGCGCAGGCTGCCGCCGTAGCGCCCCTCCATCGCGGCGATGTCGGCGGCGGCCGCTTCGAGCTGGGCCAGGATCGTCTCGGTGTGCGCGACGAGCGTGTGCGCGGCCTCGGTGAGGGCGACCTTGCGCCCCTCACGTTCGAGCAGCCGCACATCGGCTTCCCGTTCGAGCGCGGCGAGCTGCTGGGAGACGGCGGGCGGGGTGAGGTGCAGCGCACGGGCGGCCGCCGCGATCGTCCCCTGACGTGCGACTTCCCGCAGCACACGGAGACGCCGTACATCGAGCGTCATAAGCTCAGCTTACGTCCATGCGAAAAAAGAACAACTTGTCCTTTCGACGTACGCGCCTTGAGACTCGCCGTGTGACAGACCTCCGCAGCGACACCTTGACCAGACCCACGGCCGCCATGCGCGCCGCCATCGCCGCCGCGGAGGTGGGCGACGAGCAGCGCGGCGAAGACCCCACCGTCAACCTCCTGCTTGAACGAGTCCGCGCGCTGCTGGGCAAGGAGGCGGCGCTGTTCCTGCCGGGCGGCACCATGTGCAACAACATCGCCATCGCGGCGCACACTCGCCCCGGCGACGCGATCCTCGCCCACCGTTCCGCGCACATTCTGCGCTCCGAGAGCGCCGGTGCCGCCAGGCTCGCCCAAGTCCAGACCGAGGCTCTCGATGGCGCCCATGGCCGCATCACCGCGCGGCAGGTCGAGGACGCGGTGACCGCCGGGTCGCGCTACGAACCGGCGACCCGGCTGCTGTGCGTTGAGCAGACCCACAATTTCGGCGGTGGCGCCGTATGGCCGCTGGCAGAGCTGGGCGAGGTCTGCGCCGCCGCCCACGCACACGGCCTCGCCGTCCATATGGACGGTGCCCGCCTGCTCAACGCCGCCGTCGCCACCGGCGTCCCCGCCCACGACTTCGCCGCGCATGTGGACTCGGTGTGGATCTGCTTCACCAAAGGCCTCGGTGCACCCATCGGCGCCGTGCTGGCCGGCACCGAAGAGTTCATCGCCTGCGCCGGCCGGCTGAAGCACGCCTTCGGCGGGGCGCTGCGCCAGGCCGGGATCGCGGCCGCCGGTTGCCTGTACGCGCTCGACCACCACGTCCAGCGCCTCGCCGACGACCACGCGCTGGCCCGGCGCCTCGCCGACGGCCTGCGGCCCATCGAGGCCGTACGGCTGCACACTCCTCGGCCCGACACCAACATGGTCTTCTTCGACGTGGACGGCCGGAACCACGCCGCGTTCCTGGACGTGCTGGCCACCTACCAGGTCAGGCTCGGGGCCGTGGGCCCACACCTGCGGGCGGTCACCCACCTCGACGTCACCGCCGATGACATCGACCGGGCTCTCGAAGCGATCGAGGACGCCCTTGGGGTGGACTGTTGCTCCTCCTCTTCAGGACGGCCCTGACGGCACTCCCGCACCGGCGATCCAGCGCCATCCGCCGCCCACCACGGGCGACGGCGGGACGTGACCCGCAGGGTGGTCGATCAGCCGACGGTGTCGCGAGTGCTCAACGACTAGCCGCGGGTGCGCGAGGACACGCGGCATCAGGTGCTCGCGGCCATGGAGCGGCTGGGTTACCGGCCGAATCGCGCGGTGCAGGCCCTGGGGCTGGGCCGGGCGCGCGCGGTGACCGTGGTGACGTCGAACACGACGCTCTACGGCTACGCGGCCACTTTGCAGGGCATCGAGGAGATGGCGCGCGGGCAGGGGCTGGCGGTGGGCGTCCGCGTGATCAAGTCGGTGACACGGGCCGGACGATGATCTGCCTGGACGAGCGGCCCGCCGCGGCGGACGCGAGGCCGGGTGGCGGCAGGCCCTCACCGAGACCGCCGCGCCGATTCCCGAGGTCGTGCACGCCGGATGGGACGCACGGTCGGCCTACGAGGCGGGCCGCGTCCTGGCGGAGGACGGCGACGTCACGGCGATTCTCTGCGGCAACGACGACACCGCGCTGGCGGTGCGCCGGGCGCTGTACGACGCCGGCCGCGACGTCCCGGGGGAGGTGAGCCTGGTCGGTTTCGACGACGTGCCCGGCTCCGCGTACTGGACGCCGGCGCTTCACGGCCGTCCGGATCGACTTCGCGGACCTCGGGCGCGCGTGCCTGTCGGCCCTGATGGCCGAACTGGACGGCGGCCCGGCTCCGGAGATCGGGCTGGCGACGCCCCGCCTGGTCCTTCGCGAGTCACCAGCGGCGCGGTGAAGTAAGAGTCCGCCGACTCACGATCTGCTGGACAGGAGAGGGGACCGTTCGTGCCGACCCGGGTCGGTGCGAACGGCCCCATCGAGCGCTCAGCGTCAGTGGTGAGCGGAGGTGCGGCCGGGGGTCAGCTCGACGCCCAGAGCTGCTCGCCGTTGGCGCCGACGAGCTGGTAGGTGGCGTTGACCGTCGCGGTGGCCGGGCAGAGGCCGGATCCGCTCTTCTTGTTCACGGTGCCATTGCTGATCTGGGCCTGCGCCTGGGCGACCGTGTTGGGCCGGTTGGGGTTGTCGGGGTTGTACCCGTTTCCGGTGAGGGTTCCGGAGTAGACGCAGCTGATGCCGAAGACCGTCGCGCCGACGGTGAAGTTGCCGACGGTGATGGTGCCGTCCCGGCCACCGGAGACCGGGGCGTAGACCACCGAGCCACCCGTCCAGGGCAGGCTCTGGGCGGTCACGGTCACGCTGCCCAGGCTGCTGGTGCAGCCGCTGAAGGACGCGGATGTGACGTTCAGGTTGGTGCCGTCCGAGTTGACCGTGCCCGACTGGACGGCGGAGGTGCAGGTGGCGTTGCTCAGCGAGGTCGTCACGGTGACGTTGCCCAGGTTCGTGGCGGTGACGCCGCCGGAGTAGAGGGGGCCGCTGATGCTGCCGCTGTGGATGCTCGTCCCGGCGGCGGACGCCGGCGAGATCATCAGGGCGAGGGCGGAGGCGGATGCGGCTCCTACCACGGCGAGGGTGCGGATGCGTGACACCTGTGGCTCCTTTCGGGAGGTGCCAAAATGGGGTGGTGACGAAACTTATTTCATTTTTGACACGCAAATTCAAGTGCGTTACCGGATTGAGACACTTGCACGTGTCCAAAGTGTTGACGGAAATTGAATTTGGGCATGCGGAGTCGCACGCGTCGAAATCGACACGTGTTCGGGTTGGGTGTGGGTTCTAGCCGGGGAGCGGTTTTCGAGCCATTTCGTTCAGCGTGAACGACAGGGCGCTCGGCGGGATTCCGAGGCGTCACCACTGCTCGATCCGGGATCGCCGCGGCTCGGCGACACCCGTGTCCGGTCGACGTCGCGTGCGGTCGCCCGTCCGGTACCGTGCGGCGCGGCCGCGCCCGCACAGGCGTCCGTGGCCGTCGTGATCGGTCTTCTCCAGTGCACGCGTGCTCCCACGGGTCCCGGGTACGTGGCAGGAACCAGTACGAGGCACGCGCCGTTCGACGCTGGAAATCACGGCCGGGATACGGCCGGGATGCAGCGAAGATGCCTCACGTGATGACCACAATGAAGCGCGAAGTCGAACCGGTCAAGACCGGACCTCATTTTTCGTCAAAGGTCCGCAGAATGTGGTCGCACATGTTCGCTGTGCACACGGGTCCGTCATACCGACTTCCAGCGGATTGATCTGCGGAAAGGCCCCTGTTCCCGGCGCGGCCGGCGGGTGCGTCAATGCGGCGGAGTCAGAAACCTGCAAGAACTTCTTGGTTCCGTTGAGTAGACGCGTCGACAGGAGTGCGGGCCACTGCTCATGCACCCCACTTGAGGCGACGGGCTGCGCTCGGTCGTCCGGGATTCCCTTTCCGCTGAGCGCCGGCACGGTCTGCTCGTTGCGGGTGAGCGACGTCGCGGCCTGGCGGAACTGGGTGAGCTTGTCGATGACGGTCTGCCCCACGGGCGTGTGGCCCCAGAGGCTGATGCCGCGGTGCGTGCCCGGCTCCCAGGTGGTCTCGTCGATGACGAGGGGATTCCAGCCGACCTCCCATTCGAAGCCGGACGGCGTCACGGCGTAGTAGGAGAGCTCCCGGTCGTTCGTGTGCTGTCCGACCGACAGGGCCATCCGGAACCCGAGTTCTTTGACGCGCTGGTAGGAGCGTGTCATGTCGTCGATTTCGGCGACCTGGACGTTGAGGTGCTGGACGCGGGTGCGGATCGGATCCAGGCGCAGGCCGCGGGTGGCGGCGATCGCGATGGAGTGATGGCGGCGGTTGACCCGCAGGAAACGGATCTGAGCTTGACGCCGCTGATGGTCTCGTCGATGTAGTCGGTGAGGCGGGCGTCGAAGACCGTGGTGAAGTAGCCGCGGAGCCGGGCGGGTCTGGTGGAGGTGAGCGCGATGTGACCCATGCCGTCCTCGCCGGTCACGAAGCCGCCGGTGCGCAGGGCAGGTGGTCCGGACGCCAGGCGCGGGCGCGTGAAGATTTCCTGGGTGATCCCCTTGGGGCCGGGGAAGCGCCAGAGGCGTTCGACCCCGCGCAGGACCGACACGTGTTCGCCGGTGATGCCCTGCCGGTCGAGCAGCCGCCAGACGGCCGCGTCGGTCACCAGTTCCTTCTCGTCCTCGCCCGGCAGAACCGGGAACTCCCAGCGATGGTGTCCGAGCGGTGTCGGGCAGTCGACCGCCGGACGGTCCGGGTCGCAGTGGAAGCGCAGCCGGTCGTGGCCGGGCCATTCCTTGACGAGCTCGGTGTCGATGACCGGCCAGCGGTCCTCGTAGGTACGTCCCTCGAAGCCGACGCCCAGTTGGCCCCGGGTGGGGCTGGAACCACCGTCGGCCGCGATGACATAGGACGCCCGCACCCGGGTCAGCCGGTCCTGACCCGACCGGGCGATCAGCAACTCGACGCCCTGGTCGTCCTGGCTCACCCGCAGGCACTCGTGCTCCAGTTGCACGTCGACGTTCGGGTAACGCTCGACGCCCTCGCGAAGCGTGCGCTCCAACGCCGGCTGGTAGATGAACATCTGCGGCGGATGCCCCTGACCGCGCGGCGTGGGGACGGCGCTGATGAACGACCGGCCGCCGGCGTCGACGAAGTCGATCGGCCTGTCGGGCAGCATGTCCCGCTTCAACCGTTCCGCGAGCCCGATCTCCTGCCAGACGCGCATCACCTCCTCGTCGGTCGAGATCGTCCTCGCGCGGCCGTAGACGGACGCGTCGCGCTCCACGACCACGACGGACACGCCCAGCGCGCCGAGCAGGTTCGCGGCCGTCACGCCGGTGGGGCCGTAGCCGATCACGGCCACGTCGTACTGCGGACATTCGGACACGACGGTGCGCCTCCCTGCGGTGTCGCCGGCATCCGGCAGCCTGGAACGATCAGTACAGTCCGGAACGATAGTTCCAGAGAGTAGGTGCCCGCGAAGATGACGTCAACAGCCCGACAGGCGGCCCGATGAGTTCTGGTGACGGCGCTGGTCGAATCCGGTGAGCACTGTTCGTCGCGATGTCCAAGGAGCATCAGGATGCGGAAGATCACTGCAGGGCTGTTCATCTCGCTCGACGGAGTCGTCGAAGACCCGCAGGACTGGCATTTCCCGTACTTCAACGAGGAGATGGGCCAGGCCGTCGACGCCCAGCTGGGGTCGGCCGACACCCTCCTGCTCGGCCGCAGGACCTACGACAGCTTCGCGGGGGCGTGGCCGGACCGGGAGAAGGCGGGCGGCGAGGACGCCGACTTCGCCAAGAAGCTCGGGGACGCTCGCAAGATCGTGGTATCCGGCCAGGAACTCCACTTCACCTGGCGCAACTCCGAGCAGCTCCAAGGCGACCTCATCGAGGCCGTGACCGCGTTGAAGAAGGAACCGTCCACGTCGGACATCGGGATGAGCGGGTCGGTCTCGGTCGTCCGCCGGCTCCTGGCGGCGGGCCTCCTCGACGAGCTGCACCTGCTGGTCCATCCGATCGCCGTGCGCAAGGGAATGCGGCTGTTCGAGGACGCCGACGCGCCGCTGCCGCTGAAGCTCATCTCCTCCAAGACCTTCGCGACCGGCGTCGTCCACCTGGTCTATCGCCTGGACGACGACGCTCCGGCCGGCGACTACGAGAAGGCCAAGGCGAGCCTTCCGCAGTCCGGCGAGTAGGGCGTGCCGCCCCGACGCTGAGCCAGAACTCCAGGTACTCGTCCGCGGCGGCGTGCCGAATCCGGAAAAGTCCTCCGCCGGGACGCGTTCTTCGACCCGCTCCCATTCGCGCAACTGGTACTGCGGCAACCCTCCGCCTGGCTGCCTTGGTGGCGATCCGGCCTTGAGCCACTGGCCGGCCGCCGCCGCTTCCGCGCCAATCGCGGGGCGTCAGCGTAGGGCGACCCAGGCCGTGTGGACGGGGTCAGCCGCGGGTGGTGGAGCGTGGGCGCTTGTATTCGGTGTCGGTGACCTTTTCGCCCCAGATTGTGTCGGGTGCGTCCGGGTCGCCGCTGCCTTCCCACAGGGCCAGGTGCTCCATGAAGGCGTCGGGGGCGGCGCCGTGCCAGTGCTCCTGACCGGGCGGGGTATAGATCGTGTCTCCCGGGTGGGCCTCGATGAGCTGCCCGCCGCGCTCCTGCACCAGCGCGACCCCCGACACGATGTGCAGGGTCTGCCCCAAGACGTGTGAATGCCAGTCGGTGCGGGCGCCGGGAGCGAAGCGGACCCGGTTCAGACGGGCCCGGGACGGCTCCTCCCCGGCGTAGATCACATCCAACCAGGCCTCGCCGGTGAACCACTCGGCGGGCACTCTGCCGGTCGGCCGTCGCTTCAAGATCTCCATGGTCGTCTCCTCCTCGGCCGGGCTGGGCGGTCGCGCTGACGGATCTGCCGAACCCCTACCCGCGGTGCACGCCCCTCTGCTCCTTACCGGTGATGACCTGCGACGTCCTTGTCCAGGTCTTGGCCGGGGCGTGCACCACGCGCCGGGGAGCGCCCCGCACGTCAGCCGAGGCCGGCGGTGTCGATGACGAACCGGTAGCGGACGTCGGAGGCCAGGACACGCTCGTAGGCCTCGTTGATCTGGTCCGCCGAGATCAGCTCGATGTCGGCGCCGATGCGGTGCTCGGCGCAGAAGTCCAGCATCTGCTGCGTCTCGGCGATGCCGCCGATCATCGACCCGGCGTAGGAGCGCCGGGCAGTGATGAGGGAGAACACGTCGAGGCTCAGCGGCTCGCCCGGGGCGCCGACGTTGACCAGGGTGCCGTCGACCGCGAGCAGGCCCAGGTAGGCGTCGACGTCGACGGTGGCGCTGACCGTGTTGACGATCAGGTCGAACCGGCCGGCGAGCTGCTCGAAGGTGTCGGGGTCGCTGGTGGCGTGGTAGTGGTCGGCCCCCAGCCGCAGGCCGTCCTCCTGCTTCTTCAGTGACTGCGAGAGCACGGTGACCTCGGCGCCGAGCGCGTGGGCGATCTTGACCGCCATGTGCCCGAGTCCGCCGAGGCCGACGACGGCGACCTTCTTGCCTGGGCCGGCCCCCCAGCGGCGCAGCGGCGAGTAGGTGGTGATGCCGGCGCACAGCAGCGGCGCAGCGGCCGCCAGGTCGATGCCTTCGGGCACCGACAGGACGAAGTCGGCGTCGACGACGACGTGGGTCGAGTAACCGCCTTGGGTGGTCGTGCCGTCCCGGTCCACGCCCGCGTAGGTGGGCACCATCCCGTTGAGGCAGTACTGTTCGTCGCCGTTGCGGCAGTTGGTGCACTGACCGCAGGAGCCGACCATGCAGCCGACCCCGACGCGGTCGCCCACCTGGTGGCGCGTGACGTCGGCACCGGTCTCGGCGACGATGCCGACGATCTCGTGGCCGGGGACCACCGGATAGGGCTGGGGGCCCCAGTCGCCGTTGACGGTGTGGATGTCGGAGTGGCAGATGCCGGCGTACTTGATCTCGATGAGCACGTCGTCGGGACCGACGTCGCGCCGCTCGATGATCGTGGGCTCCAGCGGCGCTGCGGCGGCCGGTGCGGCGTAGGCGTGAACGCGCATGAAGAACTGCTCCTCTCGTCATGGGCCTCGCCGTCCAAGGCCGGGGGCCGGGCGAGGTGGCCATCACCCATCGAAAGCGCTGATCAGGGGAGGAGGAAGGCACTGGTGAAAGGTGTACTGGCAGGGCACCCCTCGCGGGCGGGGGGCCGCCTAGCCTGGGGAGGGTGGATCACCGCAGCCAAGTCCGTGAGTTCCTGACCTCGCGCCGGGCCAAGATCAGCCCACAGCAGGCCGGGCTGCCCTCCTACGGCACCCGCCGGGTCCCCGGGCTGCGCCGCGCGGAGGTCGCCCAGCTCGCGGGCGTCAGCGTCGAGTACTACTCCCGTCTGGAACGCGGCGACCTGTCCGGAGTCTCCGACCACGTCCTGGACGCTCTGGCCCGCGCCCTCCGGCTCAACGACGAGGAACGGACCCACCTGGAGGACCTGGCCCGCACGGCCGGCCCCGGACCGCGCCGCCGGCGCCGCTCGGCCCCGCAGCAGGTGCGGCCGACCGTGCAGCGGATGCTGGAATCCATGACCGACGCACCCGCGTTCGTGATGAACGGCCGCGGCGACGTCCTGGCCACCAACCTCCTCGGCCGCGCGCTGTACGCCCCCATGATCGACGCCGCCCGCGGCGCCGCCCCCAACCATGCCCGTTTCATCTTCCTGGATCCCCGGTCCCAGCAGTTCTGGGGTGACTGGAACCGCGCCGCCGACGACACCGTCGCCCTCCTGCACGCCCAGGCCGGCCGCGATCCCTACGACAAGGCCCTCACCGACCTCGTCGGCGAGCTGTCCACCCGCAGTGACGACTTCCGCGCCCGCTGGTCCCGCCACGACGTCCGGCAGCACCACATCGGAAGCAAGCCCTTCCACCACCCCGTCGTCGGTGACCTGCACCTCAGCTACGAGTCACTGGACCTGGCCGCCGACAACCTGACCCTGGTCGTCTACGGCGCCGAACCCGGCAGCGACTCCGAAGACAAACTCCGCCTGCTGGCCAGCTGGGCCACCACGCTCGACACCCCGTCCGGCCAAGACGACCGCCGCGAGCCCCGGGACCGTGCCGCGGGTCCAGGCGGTGACCTGTAGCGCGACGCGTTCGACGGCAGGCCTCGCTCGCATGGAGCGTGGCCTGCCGTCGGCGCCCGGCGTGCTCTACTCGCAGTCGCCCCTCGTCCACGGCCAGTTGCGGACGGGGGTGTCATGTGTCATGGCGCAGATGATGGTGTTGCCCTTCGCCTCGCCGTATCGGGCCTTGATCTCGTCGCGCATCGCCGCCCACTGACGCCGGGTGTCAGTGATCGCCCACTGGACGGCGCGTTCCTCGTTGTCGAGGATGGACCCGCGAGCGCTGGTCCCGTCCCTGGTGACCTTGCCGGTGCGCGGGTCGATCTGCGCGACGTCCTTGTTCAGTTCCTCGTCGTGGCGGATCCGGCCATTGCATTCGTCCGACGGGTAGCAGCCGGTGGCCAGCTGCTCGGGAACGTCGGACGGCGGCGACAGCGGCAGCCGGAAGCTCATCAGCGGGAACACCTCGCTCCGGTGCATGCCGGGCGGGTTGCCGACGCTCGTCGGCTTGGAGGGGTCGGAGGAGTCGACCCAGTTGGAGTGGGAGTAGAAGTCCTGGACGCCGTGCAGGGTGCGGCCGAACAGGTCGACGAACCGGCACTTGGCGCGCGCCCGCTGTCCCGGCGGCCCGTAGTCGGCGCAGCTCGAAAGGGTCTCGTAGCGGGACAGGTCACCGTCGCCGTCGAAGACGGTCCCGGCCTGCTGGGCGGCGCCGTGGAACCGGCCGCGCAGGTGCCGCAGGCAGGCGACCAGCTGGTCGGAGGCCTGCGCCCGGGTGCGCACGTACGTCTGGCCGCCGTTGTCCTCCGGCCGGATGTAGTCGGCGTTGTCGCAGTGGGCCGACGGGTCGTCCAGCTCGCCGCCGCTCGCCCACGAGTCGGGGGCCCCGACCCCGCCCAGGTAGGTGCGGTATCCCGCGAGAATGTCCATTGAGTCCGGTTCGAAACAGGTGCCGTCGGACGGCTGGTCCTCCGGGCATTCCAGCGCGGCCCGCGTTATCTTCTCGTGCTCCCCGTGCCCCGAGGAGAACCAGTAATAGGTGGCGAACGCCTCCGCTTTCGGAGGACGAACGACCTGGACCGCCACGGCGACCCCCAGGACCGTCATGATCACCATGACGGCCGCCAGGCTGCCGCGCAGCGAGTACCCCCGTGTCACTTTGTGCCCCTTTCCCTCATTGAGGGTACACCGGCGGCGAACGCCGTCCCGCACACCCTCGTTCGGCGATCTCTCCCGGGGAACGATCCATGAGGCACAGAGGACGTACAAGAGCATTGACTGGCGTGACCGATTAAGGTCAAGTTCGCTGTGAGACGTTTCCCGTTGGAATGGGTCCGACTTAATGGGTTCCTGTGCGGATGTCACCGCAGGTCAACAGGGCACGGGACCTGATCTTGGCGCCACCGGCCGAGCGTGCCCCCTGATAGACGAGTCGCCAGTGGTTCCACAATGAGGCCCACGGGATTTCGCGCCGGTGATGAGGCTGCCTGTACCTGAGCGGGATCTACGGGGAGGCTGGTGGGGAACCCGGGTCGCAGGACGCTGTTTCGCTGAGTCTGCGGCGCCGGAATTCTCGGGGGCTTTCGCCGTAGCGTGCCTTGAACGCCGAGGAGAACCAGGTGGGGGTGAGGCCGGCGCGGGCGGCGATCTCACTCACGCTGAGGTGGGTGCCGGCCGGGTCCTGGAGCAGGTCCCGGGCGGCTCGCAGTGTCTCCTCATTGCGTAGGTCGCGGTAGGTGGTACCGGTTTCGTGGAGGGCTTTGCGCAGCTGGCGTGGTGACCAGCCGAGTGCCTGCGCGACGGTGGCGAGCGGCAGTTTGCCGGCGCCGAGCTGCTGCCGGACGTATCGCCGGACGACTTGGGCGACCTCGGTGAGATGAGTTTCCTGCGGACGCGTGTCGTTGAGTGCGAGCATGCAGAACAGTTCGGTTATCCGGTCGCACACCGCGTGGAACTCGTGGTCGGAAAGATTGTACTGTTCGACATGGGTGCTGCTTATGAGTGTGCTGAGGATACGGCCGAGCCCGGTGTTCAGGTCGAGGACGAGACGTAACGGCCTGGGTGAATTGATGTGGTTGTCTATTTCGGAGCGCGGCACCTGGAAAGCGTATGCCTGTGAAGCCGGAACGGAGAGCCGGCAGGATTCGTCCATGCTCATGGCGGAGGCGTACCCGGGCAAGGTTCGGGTTTCGTCCTGGTCATGCCTGACGGTGTACACACCGTGTTGCGGCACGACGATCCAGTAGTGCTCGTCGGGAACTTTGCGAATGTGCGACGGCGTGCGGAGGGCGATCCGGTCTCCGTGCTGATCCCAGTGGAGCAGCCGGTAGTTGCCGCTTTCCTGGGCGGTGAGGTCCGCACGCCAACTGCCGGGGGTCGGGAACCGGTGGTCCATCGGGAGGATGCTGTTGCTGAGATCGCGCCAGGCGTCGGTGTCGTCGGTGGTCCAGGACTGATACCTCATGGGCTTACCTCCGCCGCGAGCACACCCGTCGCTGGTGGCCACCGTGCCTGTCCACGACGCACGTCAAGTTTCGCACGCCGGCCCGGTCGAACCTTCGTTTTGTGACGTCCGACTTGTGGTTCGGGGCAGGATCGCCGGCCGGACCTACCCGGCGGGGCCGAGCCGGGCGAGACTCGGTGCCGGCCCACCCCAACGAGAGCCGCTGACAGGCGAGACACGAAGGGGCATCCGATGACGACAAGCCTTCCCGCGTTCCCTGCCGCAGGCGAGAGTCCACTCGACACCTGCATCCGGCTCCGGGAGATCGCCCCCGTGGTCGAGGTGGCGTTCCCCGGTGGCGTGCCGGCCTACCTGGCGCTGACCCACAACGCCGTGCGCGAGATCCTCGCCGGGGACAACAAGACCTTCGCGCGGGACCCGAGACACTGGCCCGCCTTGTACGACGGATCGATCCCGCAGGACTGGCCGCTGCGCACCATCGTCCAGGGCGACCATCTGTCCACCAAGGACGGTGACGACCACCGGCGGTTGCGCGGCCTGGTCGGCAAGGCGTTCACCCCCGGCCGGGTGCAGGCGATGCAGCCGCGCATCCAGGAGATCGTCGACCGGTTGCTGGACGGCGTCGTGGTCACCGGCGACGGCGTGGATCTGGTGCCCGCTTTCACCGAAGCGCTGCCGATGGCGGTGATCTGCGAGCTGTTCGGCGTGCCGGAGTCGGAACGGGCCCGGCTGCGGAAATGGACGGCCACCCTGCTGGCGCACACCACCCCGCCGGAGGAGGCGTTCGCGACCCAGAACGCGCTCATGGCGTACCTGCACGAACTGGCGGAGCGCAAGCGGCGGGAACCCGGCGACGACCTCACCTCCGGCCTGGTCCAGGCCCGCGACCGGGACGACAGGCTCACGTCGGACGAGCTGGTCGCCGTGCTGTGGCTGATGCTGGTCGCCGGTCATGAGACCACGGTCCACCTGCTGGGGCACGCCATCCTGGCGTTGTCGGCGCATCCCGACCAGCTGGCACTGGCCAAGGCCGAGGACCGCTGGGCCGATGTGGTCGAGGAAACCCTGCGGTATCGCCACTCGGTGATGATGACCAGCTTCCGCTTCACGCTCACCGACGTGGAGATCGCGGGCGTGACCATCCCCAAAGGCAACGCGGTCGGCGTGATGTACCAGGCGAGCGGGATCGATCCGGAAGAGTACGGCGAGACCGCGAGCCGGTTCGACATCACGCGCGAGCAGACCGGTGGCCTCGGTTTCGGCCACGGCCCGCGCTACTGCATCGGCGCCCCGCTGGCCCGCCTGGAGAGCAGGCTCGCGCTCGCCTCGCTGTACCGGCGACTGCCGGATCTCAGCCTCACGATCGACCGGGGGGACGTCCCCTACTCGCCGTCGTTCTTCACTGTCGGCCCGCTGTCGCTGCCCGTCCGCCTCGGCACCGGCCGGCCCTGAACGGCCGAACCAACGACGGAGCGATGGAGGCCCCGCCCCTGCTGTGTGACCGGCGAGGGGCGGGGCGGCCACCGGAACCCCGCTCCCACAGGGGGTGACCATCGGCGGCCGTGCAGCCAGCGGGGAGACCGCCGATATCCCCTCAGCGCCACCGATGCCGGACATGTCACATCGCCGCCAAAAACCTACTAATTTGATCGACAAGGTACGGTACGGGGATGGCGGATGTACCCGGCAGAGGCGGCCGCTACCTCGTCGACAAGCGCAGGCTGTTTCACGCGCACCCTGAGACGGCCTTCACGGAGTTCTGGACGGTGACCACGATCGCGGCGGAACTGCGTCGCCTCGGCCTGCGCACGCTGACCGGCCTTGACGCGATCGACCTGTCGCGAGCCCCGGCCCTGCCCGTCCAGGCGGAGCTGGACGCGGCGGCCGAGCGTGCCCGAGCCTGGGGAGCGACCGACGCCGACCTCGTCCCCGTCCGGGAGGGACACACGGCGGCGGTCGCGGACATCGAGGGCACCGGGAAGGGGACGGGCCCCACGGTCGCGGTGCGGGTCGACATCGACGCGCTGCCGCTGGCCGAGTCGGCCGACCCCCGGCACCGGCCCGCCCGTGAAGGGTTCGCCTCGGCCGACCCGGCGACCATGCACGCTTGCGGCCATGACGGGCACATCGCGGTCGGTCTCGAACTGGCGCGCCGACTGTCGTCCGGCGATTTCACCGGGCGGGTCCGGCTGCTCTTCCAGCCCGCCGAGGAGGGCGGACGGGGCGCGCGGGCGATGCTGGACGCGGGCGTCCTGGAGGGCGTCGACCGGCTGTACGCCCTGCATCTCGGGCTCGGCCTGCCGGTCGGCGAGGTCGCGGCCGGTACGCACGGCTTCTTCGCCAACGCCAAGCTGCGGGCGGTCTTCACCGGGCGCCAGTCCCATGCCGCCGCGGCGCCCGAAGAGGGACGCAACGCTCTGCTCGCCGCGGCACAGGCGACCGTCGGCCTGCACGCGCTGCCACGGTTCGCCACCGCCGACACGCGCGTGAACGTGGGGGTGCTGCGCGCGGGCACCGCGCCCAATATCGTCGCGGGCCGCGCCGAACTGGCGCTGGAGCTGCGCGCGTCCGAGGGCGACGTCTGCGATGAGCTGGAGCGCCGCGCCCGGACCGTGCTGGACGCGGCCGGCGCCGCCGGCGAGGTCGAGGTGCGCATCGACAGGATCGGCGCGGCCACGACCGCCGTCTGCGACCCCGCCGCCGTCCGGGCCGTCGCCGGCGCCGCCCGGTCGCTGCCCGCCGTCACCTCGGTCCACGACGACCACCGGTTCGGCGCCAGCGACGACGCGACCCTGATGATGCGCGAGGTCCAGGCCCACGGCGGGACGGCGACCTATGTCGTCGTCGGCGCGTCCAGTCCCGCACCGCACCACAGCCCCGGGTTCGACATCGACGAGTCGTGCCTCGGCATGGCCGCGGACGTCCTGGAAAGGGCCGTCCGCGACGCACTACGCGACAAGGAGGACGCATGACCTACAGCCGGTTGTCCCACCTGGAGTGCGGGCGGTGCGGCGCCCGGCATGACGCCGACGTCCCGCAGAACCTGTGCACCGAGTGCGGAAAGCCGCTGCTCGCGCGCTACGACCTGGACGCGGTGCGTTCCTCGGTGCGGCCGGAGGACTTCGCCGGACGCGCGCCCGACCTGTGGCGCTACCACGAGCTGCTGCCGGTCAGGAACCGGAAGTCGGTGGCGGGCCTCGGTGAGGGCATGACGCCGCTGCTGCCGCTCACCCGCTACGGCGCGCGCATCGGGCTGCCCCGGCTGCTGATGAAGGACGAGGGCCTCGTCCCGACCGGCTCGTTCAAGGCCCGCGGCGCCGCGGTCGGGGTGTCACGGGCGGCGGAGCTCGGGGTGCGGCGGCTGGCGATGCCCACCAACGGCAACGCGGGCGCCGCCTGGGCCCTCTACGGCGCCCGGGCCGGGCTGACCGCCACCATCGTCATGCCGGTGGACGCGCCGCGCATCACCCGCCACGAGTGCGCGGCGGCGGGCGCCGACCTGCACCTGGTGGACGGGCTGATCAGCGATGCGGGACGGATCGTCGGTGACCTGGTGGCGTCCTCGGGCGGCGCGGTCTTCGACGCCTCGACGCTCAAGGAGCCCTATCGGATCGAGGGCAAGAAGACCATGGGCATCGAGATCGCCGAGCAGCTCGGCTGGGAGTGGCCCGATGTGATCCTCTACCCGACCGGCGGCGGCGTGGGCCTGATCGGCATTCACAAGGCCATGCTCGAACTGCGGGAGCTGGGCTGGGTCTCCGGTCCGCCGCCCCGGCTGGTCGCCGTCCAGGCCGAGGGGTGCGCGCCGGTCGTCCGGGCGTTCGAGCGCGGCGACCGGGAAACGCGGTACTGGGAGGACGCGACGACGGCGGCGTTCGGGATCAATGTGCCCAAGCCGCTCGGCGACTTCCTCATCCTGGAGGCGCTGGCCGAGACCTCCGGGACGGCGATCGCGGTCTCCGACGCCGAGCTGCTGGCCGAGCTGCGGCAGGTCGCGGCCCTTGAAGGCGCATTCGTATGCCCAGAAGGCGCCGCCGCCTTCGCCGCCGCCCGAAGGCTCCGCGCGGACGGCTGGATCGGCGCGGACGAGCGGGTCGTGGTGCTGAACACCGGGGCCGGCCTGAAATACCCCGAGACCGTCGGGGCCGCCGCGGCCGTCCTGGCGGCCGGCGATCGCATCGGCTGAGGCGGCGGGCCTCCAAGGGCGATTGTGGTATTTCATGGTTTTTTGGTAGATATAGTCTGTTATTACATCCCCGCCAGAGGAGTTGCACGTGCGAGAACGGCGAAGGGCGCCGCGGTGACACCCCGCGAACGAGCGCTGCTGGTCGACCGGGTCGCGATCGGCTACCAGCGGCGCGGCCGGCCGGTGCCCGCCGTGGCGGAGGCGAGCTTCGAGGTGCGGCGCGGCGAGAAGATCATGCTGCTCGGCCCGTCCGGATCGGGGAAGTCGACCCTCCTCAAGGCCGTCGCGGGGTTCCTGCGCCCTTCGTCCGGGCGCATCGTCGTCGGCGACCGGGAGAACCCGGGGCCCGGTCCGGACCGCGCCTGCGTCTTCCAGGAGTTCGACCAGCTCTTCCCCTGGCGCACCGTGCTGGGCAACGTCGTCCACGCGCTGCGGGTCACCGGCGTGGACCGTTCCACCGCGCGGCGGCGGGCCGTCGAGCATCTGGAGCTCATGGGGCTCAAGGAAGCCCTCGACAGCCATCCCCACCAGCTGTCGGGCGGGATGAAGCAGCGGGTGGCGATCGCCCGGGCGCTGGCCGTGGACCCGCTCATGCTGCTGATGGACGAGCCGTTCGGCGCCCTGGACGCACAGACGCGAGGACGGCTCCAAGGCGAGCTCGCCGGGATCACCCGGCGCACCAACGCGACCCTGCTGTTCGTCACCCACAGCATCGACGAGGCCGTGCTGCTCGGCGACCGCGTCGTCGTCCTCGCCGGACGCCCCTCGCGCGTCGCGGAGATCGTCGACGTCTCCGGCCTGGACGGCCCGGACGCGTCCGGCTTCGCCGAGGCGCGGCACCGGCTCCGGTCCCTGCTCGCAGAGGACGGTGAGGTCCTTGACGGCGTCTACGAATAGCCCCGATGTCCTCGACTCGTCCGGTGAGACGCCGCCCTTGGCGGTGGCCGCGCGGACGGGCGGCCCTTGGTCGCGACTGCCGACCTGGCTGCGGCGCACGGTGGTGTTCGCCGCGCTGATCGGGCTCTGGCAGCTCTACGCGTCCGCGTCCGGGGTCAGCTCGTTCGTGTTCTCCGGGCCCTGGGAGGTGGCCAAGGCCCTCGCCGAGGGCGTCGCCAGTGGCGAGATCGTCACCTCCACGCTGACGACACTGCGGCTGCTGGGCGCCGGCATGGGCATCGGAATCCTGCTCACGCTCGTGCTGACCGTGCTGGCGACGACCACCACGCTCGGGGACGACGTCCTCACCCTGGTCTCGTCCATGGTCAACCCGCTGCCGTCGGTGGCGATCCTGCCGCTGGCCATGCTGTGGTTCGGCCTGACCGACACCGCGCTGATCTTCGTGACCGCCAACGCGGTGCTGTGGCCGATGACCGTCAGCGTCGGCATGGGCCTGCGCACCACCCCCGCCACGCTGGTCATGGTCGGCCGCAACCTCGGCCTGTCGGGCCGGCGGCTGACCCGCGAGGTCATGATGCCGGCCGCCCTCCCGCACGCCATCGCCGGGCTGAAGACCGGCTGGGCGTTCGGCTGGCGCACCATCATCGCCGCGGAACTGGTGTTCGGCGCCGCGGGCTCGGAGGGCGGGCTCGGTTTCTTCATCAACAACGCGCGCTACTACGCCCTGATCCCGGACGTGTTCGCCGGGCTCGTGGTGATCGCCCTGATCGGCGTAGCCCTCGACCTCGTCTTCAACCTGATCGAACGGCGGACCGTCGTCCGCTGGGGAATGAAAGAAGGAACGTCCGCATGAGCCGGCCCCCCGCCCTGTCTCCCTTCCGTGGAACCCCCGCCGCCGCCACGGAGCCGTCCTACCGCCGGCGTGACGTGTTGCGCCTCGGCGCGACCGGGGTGGGCGCGCTCGCGCTGACCGCCGCGTGCGGCGGCTCGGGCGGATCCGGCTCCGGAAAAGAGATCATCATCTCCCAGGGATCCGGGATCAGCTATACCGCCCTGATCATCATCCAGGCCAAGGGGTGGCTGGAGAAGGACCTGCCCGGCCGCACCATCACCTGGCGGACGGTCAGCGGCGGCAACGCCACTCGGGACGGGCTGGTGTCGGGCAGGCTCCA
Organism: Spirillospora sp. CA-128828; assembly: GCF_050945415.1. NCBI lineage: Bacteria > Bacillati > Actinomycetota > Actinomycetes > Streptosporangiales > Thermomonosporaceae > Spirillospora > Spirillospora sp. CA-128828. Next base: position 7,463,055 of record NZ_CP191986.1, on the reverse strand, counting down.
TCTCGGCAGCAGCGGCCTCGGCCCCTTCCTGATCGGCTGGGGCGCGGGCATCCCGTGGAAGATCGTCAGTTCGCTGAACGACATGCCGCTCTGGCTGGTGGCCAAGGACAGGAGGTTCCAGAGCCTCAAGGACTTCAGGCCCGGCGACAAGATCGCCGCCATCGCCCCCGGTTCGATCCAGTCGGTCATGCTCCAGAAGGCGGCCCAGCAGCAGCTCGGCGACCCGCACGCGCTGGACAAGAACATCGCGTCCATGGCCCACCCCGACGCCCTGCAGGCCCTGATCGGCGGACAGATCGCCGCCGCCTACACCGCGCCCCCGTTCCAGTTCCAGGCCGTCGAGCAGGGCGCCCGCAAGCTCGTCGACAGCTACGACCTCTTCGGCAAGCACGGCTTCAACGTCATGGTGGCCACGCAGGAGTACGAGGAGAAGAACCCGGACGTGATCAACGCGGTGCACCGCAACATCGCCAAGGCCAACGACCTCATCATCAAGTCCCCGGCGGAGGCGGCGCAGATCCTCTCGCAGGCCGAGAAGGGCAAGATCCCCGCCGCCAAGTACCGGGAGTACCTGACCTACCAGGGCATCGAGTTCACCACCACGCCGCACTCGCTGCTGAAGATCGGCGCCTTCATGAAGGAGGTCGGCGTCGTCAAGAAGGTGCCCGGCGACTGGCGCGAGACCGTTTTCGACACCGTCAAGAACGAGAACGGCTCCTGACCGGGACGCCGAGCACAAAGGGATCCATGCGTTCGGAGATCCTGCCCCTCAAGCAGCGGGCGGTCGCGTGGCGTGGGGGTTGGGCGACGTCAGGCCGGTGCGGTGAAAGGATGATCGGCATGGGACAAGTCGTGGTGACCGCAGAGAGAACCCTCAAGGCAAGCCCGGACCAAGTGCTCGCAGCGCTCGGCGACTACACGGGGGTGCGATCCCGCATGCTGACGGAGCATTTCAGCGAGTACGAAGTGCGAGAAGGCGGCCAGGGCGAGGGCACGGTGGTGCACTGGAAGCTGGCGGCCACCAGCAAGCGGGTTCGCGACTGCCTCTTCACCGTGAGCACCCCCGCCAATGACCGCCTGGTGGAACAGGACGCCAACTCCTCGATGGTCACGACCTGGACGGTCACCCCGGCCACCGAAGGCGCGCGCGTCCACGTCACCACCACCTGGGACGGAGCGGGCGGCATCGGGGGCTTCTTCGAACGGACCTTCGCCCCCAAGGGCCTGCAGCGCATCTACGACGCCCAGCTGGCCAAGCTGGACTCCGAACTGGGCTCGTGACAGAAGAGCCGGTCTGTCCGCTCATGCTCACGGAACTTCTCACCGACCTCCTCGCGGGACACGCACCCTGCAAGCCGGTCCGCCTTCCCTGGCACCATTGAGCAACTCGCCCCAAGGAGGACCAGCCGTGACATCCGTGAAACCGAGTGTGCACCTGTGCGGCAGCGTGCCGCTCGCCGACTCCGAGACCGTGTTCCGCACCGTCGCGTCCGCCCTCGACGGCCGGGTACGGCGAATCCCGGACGGCGAGCCGGGCGAGCGGGACAACTGGGTCGTCTGGCAGTTGCCGAAGCTTTCGGCACACCCGGATCTGGAACTGGCGCCGCCCCCCAGCCCGGAGTACGGGCCGAGCCTCCGAGCCCGGCCCAAACCCGGCGTCGACCCGGCGTCGGTGACCTTCGGGCCATTGGGGTACTCGGCGGCCGCACTCGACTCGTGGGAGGTGTTCTCGCGCCTGCGCGCGGAGGGTGCCATCGCACCGGAGGTACGCTTCCAGGTCAGCCTGCCGACACCCATCGCCGTGGTCGCCGCGTTCATCGGCGCGCACCAGGCGGAACTGGAGGCCGCCTACGAGGCCCGCCTGCTGGCCGAACTGGACGAGATACTGGCCGTGATCCCGCCCGCCGACCTGGCCGTCCAGTGGGACACCGCGGTGGAGTTCGCCATCTTCGAAGGGGTTTTCCCGGCCTGGTTCGGCACCGACCACCCGTCCCGGCTCGCCGAGATCGTGACCCGGCTGGTCCGGCTCGGCGACGCAGTGCCGAGCGAGGTCGAGCTGGGTTACCACCTTTGCTACGGCGACTTCGGACACGAACACTTCGTCCAGCCGGTGGACACGTCCAAGCTCGCCGACGTCGCCGGCGGGCTCGCCGCCGGCCTCGGGCGGCGCCTGGACTGGGTGCACATGCCGGTGCCGCGCGACCGCGCCGACGACGCGTACTTCGCGCCGCTGACCGGCCTGTCGCTGCCGGCGGAGACGACCCTGTTCCTCGGCCTTGTACACGCCACCGACGGTCTCGACGGCGCCCGCGCGAGGATCGACGCCGCACGCCGCGCGGTGAAGACGTTCGGAATCGCCACCGAATGCGGCATGGGCCGACGGCCGTCCGAGCAGATCCCCGCCCTCCTCACCCTGCACGCGGCAGTGGCCGACCTGCTCTGAGGGCTCGGCGCAGGCGACCCCCGCCGCAGTCGGCCGCGATCCCGTGGCGGCTGCGGCGGGGGTTTGCTTATTCAACCCCCACTTGTCCTGTTTGTGACAGAGGTCAGGCCATTTCCCTGATTTACCGAATGAAGCCAATCTGAATGGGAATTCAGGGTGCTTCAGCCTGGACTCAGAAACATTCGTCAAGGTGATGTCAGTCGAGCCCTCGGCAGTCTGTCCGGAGGAGGAACCGATGACATCCCGCCTGGCGGTCCCTGTCCCTCGTACACAGAACCATGTCGTGGAAGGGAAATGGCGCTCCCACTGCCTGTGCTGCATGCGCGTGTGGGAGGACCTGTACGAGGCGCGGTACTGCGGCGACGCGGTCGCCTGGCAGTTGGGCGGGATGCCCGCCCAGCCGCCGTGGGTCGACCCGGCCTGCCCCGGGTGCGGCAGCCTGGGAGTGAAGGTGCTTTCGGTCGGCCTCGCCGTCCGCCACGGCGCGACGAGATGACGCGCCGGCGGGAAAGGGATCAGCCGTCGTCCCTGTCGGCGCGGAACTCGGCGTCGGTGATGACCTCGCCCGTGGCGGCGTCCACCCACAGTTTGTGCTCCCGGCCGTTCCCGGCGGTGATGTCGATCTCCCAGGCGGGCGCCGTCCGGCGGTAACCGAAGTCCACCGATGACATGGTGCCGGGCACCTCCTTGAGCGCGGCCTGCGCGGCCCGGGATGCGGTGATCCTGGCCGATCGCAGCGCCGTCGCGTGGTCCAGCGGCCCCGAGGCGCCGTCGTCGGGCTTGGCATCATCACAGTCGTCCCCGTCCTCGCCCTCCTCTGGAGGGTCGAGGCGGTCGGACAGTACACGGCCGTCGCGGGCGTCGATGTGCAACTCCCGCGAGGTGCCGTCGCCGGCCAGGACGTCGGCCTCCCACATCAGAACCCGGCCGTTGTAGTCCAGTTCCAGGCCCTCGATGCGGCCGCCGGGCACCGTCTTCAGCGCGGTGCGGGCGGCCCGTTCGATGTCCAGACGTGCGGTGACCGGCTGGACGCGGTCGCCGCCCCCGGCGGCGAGTACGGCGGCGGTGCTCCCGGCCAGCGCGCCCGCCGTGAGGGCGGCCACCAGCAGTGGCCCGCGTCCCGACAGCGCCTTCCTGGGAGTGAAGCCCACGCCCTTCTCCCTTCCGAACAGGCACCGCCGGCGGCACCCCACGTTGATTACACTATGCAATCAACAGGTTGCTGTATGCAATGATGAGGAAAAGGGCTGGGGCGTATGCGCCTGCTGATCGTCGAGGACGAGAAACGGCTGGCCAGGTCGCTGGCGCAAGGGCTGGCCGCCGAGGGGTTCGCGGTCGACACGGCGCATGACGGCGCCACCGGCCTGGACCGGGCGCTGGAGAACGACTACGACCTGATCCTGCTCGACATCATGCTGCCCGGCATGAACGGCTACCGGGTCTGCTCCGCCCTGCGCGCGGCGGGCGACGACACCCCCATCCTGATGCTCACCGCCAAGGACGGCGAGTACGACCAGGCCGAAGGGCTCGACACCGGCGCCGACGACTACCTCACCAAGCCGTTCTCCTACGTGGTGCTGCTCGCCCACATCCGGGCCCTGCTGCGGCGCCGCACCCGGTTCGCCGCACCTCTCTTCGAGCTCGGCGACCTCACCATCGACCCCGCCGCCAAGCGCGTCCTGCGCGCCGGTGTGCAGGTGGAGCTCACCGCCAAGGAGTTCGCCGTCCTGGAGCACCTGGCGGCCAACGCGGGCCTGGTGGTGTCGAAGACGCAGATCCTTGAGCACGTCTGGGACGGGGCCTTCGAGGGCGACCCCAACATCGTCGAGGTCTACGTGAGCGCGCTGCGCCGCAAGCTGGACGCCCCGTTCGGCCGCAGATCGATCACCACGGTGCGCGGCGCCGGCTACCGGCTGGCCACCAACGGTGGCGCCGCCCACCCCGGCGGGAGCGTCTAGATGCCGCGCCCGTTCGGCTCGGTGCGCGCCCGCGCCACGGTGGGAGCGACCGCCGTGGTCGCCGTGGCGCTGGCCGCCGCGGGACTGATCGTGGTGTCCCTGCTGCGGGCGAACCTCGCCGCACACGCCGATCTGCGTGCCGAGATGACCGCCCGGCAGATCGCCGTCAAGCTCGCCACCGGTACCCCCTACCGGCGGCTGGACCTGGACGACACCGAAGAGCGCCCGGTCCAGATCGTGGATTCCGCCGGCCGCGTCCGGGCGGTGAGCGAAGACCTGCAGGCCATCAGCGGCTCGGGCGATCCCGCGACGATGCCCGTGCCGAGGACCGCGGTCCTCCTGCCGGGGGAGGACGACGACCTGGAGGAGCAGCTTCCCCGTCCCGGCCGGGTCTCCGAGGGGGTCCGGCATGCCACGGGCCGTGCCACCGTGTACGGCCGCACCGCTCAGTACCGGTTCGCGGCGGTGGAGGCCACCACCCCCGCCGGCGAGGCCGTCACCGTGTACGCGGGCGCCGCCCTGTCCACCTCGCGCGACGCGGTCGCCGTGGTGGGCCGCGCGATGCTCGCCGGTCTGCCTCCACTGCTGGGCGTGGTGGCGGGCGTGACCTGGCTGGTCACCCGGCGCGCGCTGCGCCCGGTGGCGGCCATCCGCGGCGAGCTGGTGGAGATCACGGCCTCGGGCGACCTGGCCCGCCGTGTCCCGGTGCCCAGGTCGTGGGACGAGGTGGCCGAACTGGCGGGCACGACGAACCAGACCCTGGCCGCGCTGGAACGATCCGTGACGAGGCAGCGCGGGTTCGTCGCCGACGCGGCCCACGAGCTGCGCACCCCGATCGCGTCACTGCGCACACAGCTGGAGGTGGCCGCGGCGCATCCCCGGCTGCTCGACGTGGCCGAGCTGACCCACGACGTCGTCCGGCTCCAGCACCTGGCCGCCGACCTGCTGCTGCTCGCCCGTCTCGACGCCGGGGACGCGCCCGCCCCGCCGGAGCCGGTGGACATGGCCGAACTGGTGCGCGACGAACTGCGGCGCCGTCCCGCGGGCGCGCGCGATCTCGCGATCGAGGCCGACGTCGCGGACGCCCTCAGGGTCCGGGGCAGCCGCGTACGGCTGGCCCGCGTCCTGTCCAACCTCCTCGACAACGCCGAACGGCACGCGGCCGCCAGCATTCGCGTGCGGCTCGGCCCTCAGGGCGGCGCGGCGGTGCTGCGGGTCTCCGACGACGGCGCCGGGGTGCCGCCGGACGACCGCGAGCGGATCTTCGAGCGTTTCGTCCGGCTCGACGAGGCCCGCAGCCGCGACGACGGCGGCGCCGGCCTCGGGCTGGCCATCACCCACGATCTGGTCCGGGCACACGGCGGGAGGATCACCGTCGGTGACGCGCCCGAGGGCGGTGCGCTGTTCGAGGTGCGGCTCCCCGCCATGCACCGCCGCCCGGAAGCGAGGCCATAGCTGGCCACGCGGGCCGCCGACATGCGTTGTGGCGCGCTACCCGGGGTCGTGATGATGGTCATCATGAGGCGACGGCCGTGGGCGGCGCCCGCCTGGGCGGGGTTGATGGCGGTCCTGCTCGCGCTGCTGGGGAACATGGCGACCAACACCGTGGCGGTCCATGGCAAGGGCGTGCCGCTCGTGTGGGGCGCGCTGGCCCTGGCCGCGGTGGTCGTGGTGGTCGGCCAGGTCAGGCAGGACGGGGCGGCGGCCGGCGAGCCGCCGTCCACGCTGGAGGAGGCCGTCCGCCGTCTCCGGGAGACCGTGCGGGTGCAGTGGCGCGAGGAGGAGCGCATCCTGGGGCTGGCCAACCCGTCCCCGATGCCCGTGCGGTGGGCCCTCGCGACCGAGGTCGAGCGCCGGGACGCGGCCGGGCGCGTCACCCTGGCCCGGTCGCCCGTCTGGACGGGGACCGGCGACAACATCCCCGACCTGGCCGCGCGGTTCAAGGAGTTGCCCAGCCGGCGCCTGGTGATCCTCGGCGGTCCCGGGGCGGGTAAGACGACCCTCGCGATCCAGCTGCTCCTCCACCTCGCCGACTCCCGTGACGACGGGCCGATTCCGGTGCTGATGTCGATCTCGGGTTGGGACGCCGTCGCCACCCCCTCGTTCGAGGAGTGGCTGATCAACAGGCTTGAGGAGACCTACCCCTCGCTCCGCGAGCCCGCGCCCTACACGGCGCGCAGGCTGCTGCGCCTCGGATGCGTCCTCCCCGTCCTGGACGGGCTGGACGAGGCACCCGACGAGATGCGCCCGGTCATCCTCCAGGGGATCAACGAAGGGATGTCGGCCGGGAGCCAGCTCATCGTCACCAGCCGGACGGAGGAGTTCATCGACGCCGCGCTGTCGTCACGGAACATCACCGGCGCGGCCGTCGTCGAGTCCGAGCCGCTCGCCCCGGACGATGCCGCCCGCTATCTCGACGCCACGCTCTCCGCCGATCCGCACCCCGCCTGGCGGCGCCTGCTGGGCGAGCTGCGCGGAGACCCCACCCCGCTGGCCGAGGTCCTGGCGAACCCCCTTGGCCTGTGGCTGTTGCGGACCACCTACGCCGAGCCCGACACCGATCCGTCGCCCCTGCTCGACCGTGAACGCTTCCCGACCGCGGAGAAACTGCGATCTCACCTGTTCGACCGGCTCATCCCCGTACTGATCGACGCGCGGCCACCCGCCGGGAGGGACGACGCATCGCTCTTCCGTCCCCGGCGCGAACACGACCCCGCGCGGATGCGGCGCTGGCTCGGGAACCTCGCCGACCTCCTCGACCACAGCCCGGCAACGGTCAGGCAGGTCGGCGCCCGCGGCATCGGAACCCGCGACTACGCCTGGTGGAGACTGGCGCGGATCGTCCTGCAGGGCGGGACGCCGGGCCACCTCGTGAAGGCCCTGGGCGTGCTCGGGTGCGTGCTGTGCGTCACGGCGGTCGGCGTGATCGCACTTGACGTCCATTGGGTCGATGGGCTCGTCGGCGCCGCATTGATCGCGGCGCTGACGATCGATATGCGCAGCGACGCGGCACCCTCCCCCACGACGGCCCGGTCGATCCTGGTCTCGCTCGCATGGGGGCTCGCGATCACCGTCCTGTACGTCCTCGGCGTGATGATCATCCGCGTCGGCATCCACGTGGTGGCACACGGAAACCTGGGCGGGCTCGGCGGGCCGTTCCGCGAGGGCCTGCTGGAGGGAGCCCTCTTCGGGCCTGCGTTCCTGGTCCCCAGGCTCACCGAGGATCTGTCCCGCTGGACGCAGGCCACCGCGCGCATGGCGGCCAGCACACCGGTGACCAGCTGCCGCGCGGACAGCCGGATCACTTTCAACCGGTTTCTCATCGCCGTGTTCCTGGGAGGCGTGGCCTACGGTCCGACGGCCGCCCTCGCCGGAGACACCCTCGCCAGGACCGCCATGGCGACCGGGCTGGGGATCGTGGGCGGGGCGGTGTTCGCCTTCGTCACGGAGAAGGAGGGCACATGGCTGGGCTACGCACTGGTCACCGCCCGGCTGGCGCTCCGTCGCCGCCTGCCGCTGCGGCTGATGCCCTTCTTGGACGACGCCCACAGGCTCGGACTGCTGCGCGCGGTCGGCCCGATCTTCCAGTTCCGCCACGCGGAGTTCCATGACCACCTCTCCGACCGCCGGCCGCCCCCACCGGCTCCCGAGCCCATCAGGCCACCCGTCCGGGCACCCCGCCCGAACGGATCGTTCCAACCTGTGCACCTGCGCACATTCGAGACGCCCCGGTGGCTCAAGGACGTCGCCTTCAGCCCGGACGGGCGGTATCTGGCCCTGTTCCGCGACGGCGCCACCCACCTTCTCGACCCATCGGGTGCTCCCGTCCGCCGCGTCCGCCACGGGTCGCGGCTGTGGGGCATGACCCTGAAGGGGGGACAGATCGCCTTCAGCGCCGATGGCACCCGGTTCGCCGTCTCCGGCGGCGGTCTCGGAGGACGATCGCCGGAGTACACCCGGGGCCGCTGCCGGATCTTCGACACCGCAACCGGTACCGAGATCACCCGCATTGTCCATGACGACTGGGTCGAAGCGGTTGCCTTCAGCCCCGACGGCACCCGCCTTGCAACGGGCAGCAACCACGGCACCACCAAGGTCTGGGACGCGACCAGCGGCGACGAACTCCTCGTCATCAGCCACATCGGGCCGGCCCAGAGCGTGACGTTCAGTCCAGACGGCACCCGCCTGGCGACCGGCACATCCGGTGAGTGGCCCGCCGATCCCGACCATCGCCCGGCCGAGATCTGGGACGCCACCACCGGCGAAGTTCTCGCACGCCTGCACACGGCGCCAGGTCGCCACTCCATCATCAGCGTCAACAGCGTCTCCTTCAGCCCCGATGGCACGCTCCTCGCCGCCGGAACACACGGCGTCACCGTCTTGTGTGACCCCCTCACCGGCGCCGAGATCCTGCGCATCGAGGAGGGAGCCAAGCAACTGGAGTTCACCCCGGACGGTTCCATGCTCCTCACGGCGGGCTCCGACAGGCAGACCTGCCTCTGGGACACCTCCACCGGCAGCAAGGTCTTCGAGATCACGCAGAGCGGCTTCGTCTCGTGTGCGGCGCTGAGCCCCGACTCCACCCTGCTCATCACGGCCAGCGAGCTCTCCCGCGAGGCCCAGCTCTGGCGCCTCTACTCCGACTCCGACCGCCCCTGAACAAGCCGTCCTCGGCTTCGGCTTCGGTCATCCAGTGGTTGAACCGTTCTTCGGGCCGGGTCGTACCGGGTTGATCCAGTCCGGGAGCGGTTCGGATGTTCGGCGCCAGGCGTCGGGCAGATGGTCGGGACCGATGCCGGCGGCGACGATGCCGCCGACGATGGCGCAGGTGGTGTCGATGTCGCCGCCGGCTGCCGCAGTGGTCCAGATGGCCTGCTCAAATTCGGAGCGGTGATGGGCTGCCGCCCAGAGCGTGAAAGGGACGGTGTCGTGGGCGGCGACGGTGCTGCCGTTGCCGAGGAAGTAGGCCGCCGTTTCGGGATCGGCGATGGTCAGAAGGCGCCTGGCCTCTTGGATGCCGTCGTGGACTTTCCCCGGTGGGACGTACTCCAGGATGCGGTCGATGAACGGTCCCGGCGGGAGGTGACCGTTGGCGGCGTGCGCTGCGGCGACGGCGACTGCGACGGCCCCGGCGACCGCTTCGGGGTGGGTGTGGGTGACGGTGGCCGAGAGTGCCGCTTGGCGGGCCGCTTCGGCCGGGTCGTCGGCGAAGAAGGCGCCCAGAGGGGCGACGCGCATCGCGGCCCCGTTTCCCCATGAGCCGGAGCCGTCGAACAGATCGGCGGCCAGGGCTCGCCAGTCTCCGCCGTCGCGGACCAGCCGCAGCAGCCGGTTGGTCGCCGGACCGTAGCCGCGGTCGAAGTCATGCCGGTGCGCGAAGGAGGCGGCGAGCGCATCCTGGTCGATGGCGTGGTGGCCGGCCAGGATCAGGTAGATGGAGCAGGCCATCTCGGTGTCGTCGGTCCACTGCCAGGGACCGGGCGGGAGCGACCGGGCCGACAGGTGGTGACGGTTCGCGGGGATGAAGAACTGCGATCCGAGCGCGTCGGCGAGGGCGAGCCCGAGAAGGGAGGTCCCAGCCCGCTGAAGACGATCAGGTGACATTGTGGGTTCGCCACCAATCGGCCGCCGCGTCCGCGGCGAGGCCTGTGCTCCAGAGGTCGGCCGGGTCGTCGGGCAGCAGGCGTTCCCGCACCGCGTCCCGCATGGTGTAGGAGAGTGTGGCGCCGGTAGTGGGGATGTCTTCGTCCAGGACCTCGGCGGGGAACCTGCAGACCGCGACGGCGTCCGCCACCCCGAAACCCGCACGTTCCGCCAAGTTGTGGACCGTTGCGGCGGCATCGATCGGCGCGGGGCCGCGGTCGGTCAGCAACCGGATGAGCCGGACGACGCGGTCGGCGTCGCCCCAGCAGGGAACGGGGGCCCGGGCCGCCTGCCAGCCGGGCGGCCCGATCGGGTCGAACGTTCCGCCGAGCGCGTACTCCACGGCCGTCGCGATCCGGTCGCGCCGGTGGTAGTCCAAGATCAGCAGGGCGCCGTCCGGGGTACGCCAGAGCTGCCCGGGCGCCGCCTTCTCCAGTTGCTCGTCGACCAGTTGACGTTCGGCGTTGGACTGCCCCTCGCCACCCGCCGGAGTGAGGCGCAATATCCGGCATGCTCCCGTGCCGTCGCCGATCGGAGCGTTGGCCCAGAGGCGCAGGACGTCGAGGATGCCTTCGCGCTGTGAGCCGGACGTCCACGGCAGGACGGCCGGGAGCGCGAAGCCCGCCAGGGTGTCCAGGTCGACGCCCACATAGCCGCGGGGTGGCAGGGAGACGGTCCGGACGAGGTAGGGCTTGTCGGCCGCGGGCTCGTCGGTCGTCGCCGACTCCAGCGTGCGGGCCAGAATCCGTTGGCGCACGAGCCACCTCGTCTGCGCCGTGGTGCGCGCGAAGGGGAGGCCGGAGGCCGGCGAGACCAGCGCGGGCAGTGCCGGAGGCTGGGGACGGCCGATCCGGTCGCGCAACTCGATGGCCAGGAGGAGGCACTCGACGGCCGTGCGGGCCGCTTCGAGGACGCCGTCGCGCAGGGCCGGCGCGGTCACCTCGGGCAGCACGGCCTCCAGCGCGTCGGCGGCCGCGCGCGGTCCGGTCAGCGTCGCCTCCAGCAGGCGCGCCGCACGCTCGCGGTCGAGACGTCGCAGCGCCGCCGACCCGTCCGGGTCCACCGGGTCTCGCCGCGGCCACCAGCCGGGCGGCGGCACGAGCCCGCTCTTCGTGCTCCAGACGGGCGAGAAGGGGAGCCGGGCCGTCCGGGTCCCATCGGGGGCGGTGACCGTGATCGCGCCGCGGCTCAACCGGACCTCGCTCGGCCCGGCGGCACCCGGGAACGTCACCTCGGCGGCTCCTGGTGCCTGGGGCCGTGCGGTGGCGGCGTCGGGGTCCAGGGTCAACGCGACGGTCTCGCCCGTCTGCCCCTCGACCCGGAACGTCTGCCAGACGCCGTCCTGGATTCGTGACAGGAGGCCGGTCTTGCCGTCGTACCAGGGCAGGAGCCCGTCGGGCAGTTGGGGAAGCCTTATCGACAGGGAGTCGTCGCCGGTGACGGACGCGTGGGCGTACCAGGACCGTTCCGTGATGGTGAGGTATCCGAGGTGCTGGACGATCGTCCGGCCTGATTTCGGAGACTTGGACGGCGATCCATTGCCGGGCACGGCGAATTCGGCGGGAATGCCACCGCGCAGGGCCGCCAGGAGGGCGTCCACGGGGTCGGCGGGTTCGAGCCCGTCCGCGACGCCCGGCTCCAGGGCCAGGAACCCGCTGCGGCCGGTGAGCCGCACCAGCCGGTGCAAGGCGCCGTACAGGAAGGGAAGGTCCGGGCGGCCTGCGTCGGCCTTCCAGCCGTCGACGGTTTCGCGCAGCACCTCCCGGGTCTCCGGCAGGTCCCAGAGCGCTCTCACCGTGGCCGGATAGTCGACGTTGCCGTAGTACCCCATGTCGCGGACGAACGCGTCCAGCAGGCCGGCAGAACGCTCGCGCCCTTCTGGCCCGGATGCCACGTCCGCGGCCTGCTGCCCCATGTCGAAGTCCGGACCCCACCAGCGGGGCGAGTCGCTGGTCAGCTGCCCCTGGGGGGCGATGTGCCGGTAGTCGGGAGGCGGAAGCGCCGGGTCCGTTTCCTCGCCGAACACCACCTCGGCCTTCGGGAACAGCCGATCCCCTGCCTGGTCGGCGAGCTTCAGCAGGACGGCGGCCGCGCAACCCCGACCGGTGGTGCCGAACCACAGCGCCGGCAGGTGTGCCCCCGCCCCGCTCTCGGCCAAGGACTCCAGCCACATCTGCCGGATCTCCTCGGCGACCTCCTCGCCGCTCTCCTCCTCGTGCCGGGCACGGTCGGGTTCGGCGCTGATCAGCAGCTTCATCAGGTCGTCGTCGCGTCCGGCCACCGCGGCGAGCGGCTCACGGGCGGCCGCCCAAACCTGGTGGGACGCGATGGGCATGAGCCCGGCGCGCAGCAGCCGCTCGGCCAGGAACGCCTCCTCGTCCCGCTTCTTGATCTTCGCGGCGCGGGCCAGCATGCGCAGGTCGGGGAAGATCCGGGCGTACGGGATGAGCCCGGCGTCCAATCCCGCGCAGATCAGCTCACGGAAGCGGCGGTGCGCCTCTTCCCCCGGCAGTTCCGCGGCGAGCGTCTTGGCGTAGTCGCGCAGCGCGGCCGGTCCCACGCCACCCGCGGGCACCAGTTCGAGGAAGACGTCCTGCACCCGGTCGAGGTCGAGCAGCGCGGGATGGTCCTTCTCGACCTTGCGAGCCTGCCCGAACGCCCAGAACGCGAGCTCGTTCTCTCCCGCCCGCACCAGCTCCCGGCAGGCCTGCTCGAAGAACGGCGCCAGCTCGGCGGCCGGCAACGGGCCCGCGGCCTTGGTCAGCATCTTCTTGGCGCCCTTGGGCCCGGCGGCGGCGAGGTCGGCCGGTGCCGGCAGCTGCGGAAACTGAGTCATCGCGTCCTTCGTCCCTGGTCTCCTGAACGACCATGAAACCCTGCGACGGTCAGCCCACGTGATCGGTTCCGCGAACCCGCCGCACCGCTTGGCTGGACGTAAATCCATCCGCACATTCTGCCAGGGGAGAGAAGACGCTCGCGGCGCGGCAGGTCCGGGGCCGCCGCGGCGGGCTGGACACGTTGTTGACCGCGTTGACCGAAGGGCGTTGACCCATGAGCGTTGATCGAGGAATGTTGACCGAGATCATGGCCATGGGGTGACCGCCCCGAATGCTGGAGTAATCCATCGTCCGAAGGAACCGTTGCATGGCGCATGCGAGTGCCGAGCCTTCGAGGACCGGGAACGCGGACGGCACCGTGGGGCCGAATGCCGCAAGCACACTTCGCATCTATTTGTGGCCGCACCGGGCCGTCGCCGCCGTGCTCGCGGTGACGACACTGTTCTACACGGCCCTCCAGGTGGCCAACCCGCAGTTGCTGGGGAGGTTCATCGACGGTGTCCGCTCCGGTGCCCCGCTGTCGACTCTGCTGGGGCTCGGCGCGGCATACCTATCGGTCGCGGTGGTGGCGCAGGTGATCTGGATCGTCGCCGAATTCAGGGGCGCCCGGGTGGCCTGGTCCGCGACGAACGAGTTGCGCGCCGATCTGACCGAGCACTGCCTCCGGCTGGACATGTCCTTCTATGAGCGGCATGGCCCCGGCGAATTGATCGACCGGATCGACGGAGATGTGAGCAAGCTGGCCAACTATTTCTCGCAGATGTTCCTGCTCGTGCTCTCCAACGTGCTGCTGCTGGTCGGGATCGGGGTCGCGCTGTTCATCCAGGATTGGCGGATCGGTCTGGTGTACGCCCCGTTCGTCACCGCCTCCTTCGTCCTGCTGCGGCGGCTGGTCGGCACCGCCGTGCCGGCGATGGCGGCCCAGCGGGAGGCCAACGCGAAACTGCTCGGGTTTTTCGAAGAACGCCTGAACGGACTCCCCGACCTGCGGGCCAACGGAGCCGAAGAGCACACCGTGCACGGCTTCTGGACACACGCCGGGATGTTGTTCCGGAGCAGCCGCCGCGCCGCGCTGCTGGGCGTGCGCTGGCCGGCGGCCGCGCAGTCACTGGCTTCGGCGGGTTTCGTCATGGCCCTCGCGGCCGGCGCATGGCTCTACACGGCCGGCCAGATGACCCTTGGCGCGGCCTACACCCTGGTCGCCTACGCGGTCATGGTGCAGACCCCGATGCTGGTGATCACCGCGCAGTTTCATGATCTCGAAGCCGCGCTGGGGGCACTGCGGCGCATCCACGGCCTGCTCGGCGAGCGCAGCGTGGTCGACACCGGCGGCGACCCCCTGCCCGCCGGGGCCCCCGCCGTGGAATTCGATCGGGTCTCGTTCAGCTACCGGCCCGAAGAAGACGCGCTCAGCGATATTTCCCTCCGCCTACGGCCGAAGGCCCGGCTGGCCATAGTCGGCCGCACAGGAAGCGGAAAGAGCACTCTGATGCGCCTGTTGTTCCGGTTCGCCGACCCCACCCAGGGGACGGTCCGGCTCGATGGCCACGACCTGCGGGAAATCTCGGTGACCTCATTGCGCGGCCAGGTCGGTCTGGTCACACAGGAGGTCCAGCTGTTCGCCGCCACGGTCCGCGACAACGTCACGCTCTTCGACGACACGGTCGATGACGCCCGAGTACGCGAGGCGCTGGCGGATGTGGGACTGCGACAGTGGCTGGAAAGCCTGCCCGCGGGGCTGGGCACCCTCCTCGGCCCAGGCGACACCGGGCTGTCGGCCGGGCAGGAGCAGTTGCTGGCCTTCGCCCGCGTCCTGATCCAGGACCCCGGCCTGGTGCTCCTGGACGAGGCCACGTCGCGACTGGACCCGGCGAGCCTGCGGGTCTTCGAGACGGCCATGGAACGCCTGCTCGCCGGACGTACCGCGATCATCGTGGCGCACCGTCTCGAAACCCTCGGCTCCGTCGACGAGGTGCTGCTGCTCCGCGACGGCCGCGTCGTCGAGCACGGCCGCCGGGACCGGCTGGTCGCCGACCCGTCCTCGCAGTTCTCCCTCCTCCTCGCGGCCAACGAGGCACTGGCATGAGGACATCACGGACAAGCCGGTCGGAGCCGCCGCCCGCGCCGCCCGGGACGCGTACCAGCCGACGATCACTGCTGATTCCGCTGCTGTCCCGATCGGCCCCCATCTACCTGGGCCTGACCGGACTGTGGGTCCTGCTGCGGGGCGTACTCCTCGCCACCGGGCTCTTGCTCCAACTCGTCTTCGACACCCTCAGCGGCACTGAGCGGGCCGGCATGTCGGCATGGTCGCTCATCGCCCTGGTGTCGGTCGCCGAGGCCACCAAGGTGACCGTGTGGTACGGCGTGATCCTCAGCCGGGTCGAACCGCACTTCACCTACCGGATTCGTGCGGCCCTGCAGGTCAACGCGCTGCGCGCGATCCTGCGCAAACCCGCGGGGCGTGCCCTGGACCGCACCGGCGGGGACGCCGTCAGCCGGTTCGGCGCCGACACCGACGACGTCGGTGTCTTCGCGATCTGGTCGGCGTCCAACCTCTCCCGGCTGATCATCGCCGTGGGAGCGTTGGTCATCATGCTCGGCATCGACGCCGTCGTGACCTTGGGACTCGTCCTCCCGGTGGTGGTCATGGTGGTGGCGAGCCGGGCGCTCGCCAGGCCGCTGCGCGAGTACCAGCATGCAGGTCGCCGGGCGGCCGCGGAGGTGAGCAGCGTCGTCGGGGAGGCGGTCGGCGGGGTTCAGGCGATCAAGGTCGGACGCGCCGAAGAGCGGTTCGTCGCGCGGCTGCGGCAGGCCAACGACGTCCGGCTGCGGATCGCCGTCCGCGAGGTGCTCCTGACCACCGTGCAGATGTCCCTGTTCAACGGCACGGCCGCGCTCGGCACCGGGTTCGTGCTGCTGCTGGCCGCGGCCGGCATGCGCGGCGGTGACTTCACCGTGGGCGACCTGGCGCTCTTCGTCTTCTACATCCAGTTCATCACTGAGGCGGTGACCGCGCTGGGCATGTTCTTCGCGCGGTCCCAGAAGGCCGAACTCTCCATGCGCCGGGTGGCCGAACTCGCCGGCGACGAATCAGCGGTGATCGCCCGCACGAAGACCCACCTGCGGCGCGAGCCGCCGCGGCCGGCACCGCGCGAAGACCGTTCCGCGCCGCTACGCCTGCTCCAGGCCTATGGCCTCACCCTGCACCACCCGGACACCTCACGCGGCATCCGCGACATCGATCTCCACCTGCCCGCCGGCACGGTCACGGTCGTGACCGGCAGGGTCGGTTCCGGCAAGAGCACCCTCCTGCAGGCGCTCCTCGGGCTGCTCCCCGCCGAGCACGGCACCGTCCTCTGGAACGGCGTGCCCATCGACCATCCCGGGACGTTCCTGGTCCCACCGCGGTCGAGCTTCGTGCCGCAGGTCCCCCGGCTGTTCAGCGGCACGGTCCGGGAGAACATCCTGCTCGGTGCCCCCTCTTCGCCGGCGGAGGTGGCCGAGGCGGTGCGCCTCGCCGTGCTCGAAGACGACGTCGCCGGTTTGGACGAGGGCTTGGACACTGTGATCGGGCCGCGGGGTCTGCGACTGTCCGGCGGCCAGAGGCAGCGGATCGCCGCCGCCCGGATGGCGGTGCGCCGTACCGAGCTGATGGTCTTCGACGACCTGTCCAACGCGCTGGACGTCACCACCGAGCTCCGGTTGTGGGACCGGCTTCTGGACCATGGCGGCGCCACGATTCTGGCCGTTTCGCACCGACCGTCCATTCTCCGCCGAGCCGATCAGATCGTGGTACTCGTCGACGGTGAGATGGCCGCCGTCGGCACCTTGGACGAGCTGTTGAAAAACTGCGCCGAGATGCACTACCTGTATGGTCGTTGAGGGCAGTTTTCAGAAGAAATGGATATAGCCGTCGGGGTTGTTGTGGCTGATCGTGCGCTTGCTGTAGGCGTTGCGCTCGACCTTGTTGTAGTCCTCGACCACGATCTTCGAACCGTTGACCCTGGCCACGTAGGCCACGTGACCCATAAACGCGCACCGTTGCCAACGTCACGCACAGCTCTTTGGGCCTGGGATCATGCACAGGAGAATCCCGTCGAGTCAGCCTGGTTGTGGGGCTGCGGGGATGTGGGAGTCATAGAGGCGTCGCAACAGGTGGTTGAGCCGCGCACGGTCGGTGGCATTCAAGGTTTGGAGGAATTGGTCCTGTTCGACAGCCGCCGCGTCAGCGACGGTCGCAAGCAGAGCGTTTCCCCTGCCGGTGAGTGTGATGGTGCGGCGTCGGCGGTCGGTGTCATCAGGACGCCGTTCTATGAGGCATCCGGCGGCCAGTGAGTCCAGGACGGGCACGATGTTGCGCGCGTCCATCGCAACGAGTTCGGCCAGGCGCCGCTGGCCTACCGGTCCGTGCTGTTGGAGCGCGATGAGAACGGTGTACTGCGCCTGGGTCAGCCGATGCTCGGTCAGGAACGCAGTCCAGGAACGCGCCGTGAGCGAGCCCAGGCGTGCCAGCAGGAAGCCGGTACCGCGTTCGTAGGCGGGCCGTTCGTTGTCGCCGGACATGGCCGCCAGCCTACGCGATAGACATGTCACATGTCGTTTGGTAGACATGTTTCATGTCTACCAAGCTGCGAAACTCCACGGTGACGATCGGCGAACTCGCGCTGCACGTCGTCGAGTCCGGGGCGCCCGAGGGGCGACCCTTCCTGTTCTTGCACGGCTGGCCGGAGTCGTGGCGGACATGGCTGGACGTGATGGACGCCGCGGGCGCCGGGCGGCCCGACGCCCGCATCATCGCCATCGACCTGCCCGGCATCGGCGAGTCCGCCGGCGCGGTCGGCGGCGGGTCGAAACTCCGGCTGGCCGAGACGGTCCACGCCCTCGTGCGGCACCTGGACCTCACCGGCGTCACCCTGGTCGGCCACGACGCCGGCGGGATGGCCGCCTACGCCTACCTCCGGCGGTTCGGCGACGCCGAACGCGTCGTCATCATGAACACCGTCATTCCCGGCGTCGATCCGTGGAACGAGGTCCTGCGCAATCCCTACATCTGGCATTTCGGCCTGCACGCCGTCCCGGACTTGCCTGAGACCCTCGTCCAGGGACGCCAGGCGGAGTACTTCGCCTACTTCTACGACGTGCTGTCGGCGGACCCCAGCCGGATCTCCGCCGCCTCACGAGCGGCCCACGCCGCCGCGTACGGCAGTGATGCCGCGCTCACTGCGGGATTCGACCTGTACCGGGAATTCCCTCAGGACGCCTTGGACAATGCCGCGTTCGCCGAAGCAGGTGCCGTCGACATCCCGCTGCTGTACGTGCGAGGCGACCGTGAAGGCGGCGACATCGACGCCTACGCGCGGGGCTTCCGCGACGCCGGGGTGAAGAACCTGACCACCGCTACGGTCTCCGACGCAGGCCACTTCGCTCAGGAGGAACAGCCCGCCGAGGTCTGGCGGATCATCCACGACTTTGCCTACACCACCGCGAACTGACCGGCGTCGCGGCTCAGCCACCCCGCCTGCCGCGGTGGGTGCAGACGGGCTTGGCGTAGGCGACCCGGTCGACGTCCACCACGGCGACGACCGTCATGCAGTACTCCACGCTCGGGTTCAGGGCGAGGATCATGGCCTTCGTCGTCCCAGCCGGCACGGTGGCCAGAGTGGTGGGTGCGCGCCCAGCCGGGCCGCCGACCACGTAGTACGCGGCCTTGCCTCCGCTGGCGTCCTTCCAGCTGATCTCGATCGAGATCTGGCCGTCGACGATCCGCACCTGGCTCGGCTTGTACCTGTTCTGCGGCCGTACCGCCGTCGGGATGGACGTGGGCGTCGGCGAGGCGGGAGCGGACGCCCGAGGCCGCTCAGCCGTTCCTGAATCCGCCCACAGGGAGACCGCGCCGAGCGCCACGGCGGCGAGCACGAGCGCCACCAAGGTCAGCAGCGCGATCCCGGGACGTCGCGAACTTGCGGGCACCGTCTCCTGCTGCGGGAACAGCGCCTGAGGTTCGGGGAGCAGCGCCTGAGGTTCGGGGAGTAGCGCCTGGGGTTCGGGGGACTGTGCCTGAGGTTCCGGGAGTAGCGCCTGGGGTTCGGGGGACTGTGCCTGCCGTTCGGGGAACAGCGCCTGGCGTTCCGGGAAGAGCGCCTGCCGTTCGGGGAACAACGGCTGAGGTTCCGGAAACAGCGCCTGAGGTTCTGGGAAATGCGCCTGCTGCTCCGGCAGCGGATCGGGTACCGGCGCCGCCTCCTTCAACGGCGGCCCCGGAGGGCTCTCCTGGAGCCCTTCCTCCAGCGCATCGACGAACGCCCGCGCCGTCGGATACCGGTCGGCGGGCTCGCGCGCCAGCGCGTTTTCGAGAGCGTTCCCGAGCCATTCCGGCACGTCGTCACGCGGCACCCGGGGAGCGGATTCGTCCAAGGCCAGTTCCCCATCGGCTGCGAAGGGGGCACGCCCGGCCAGCAGGCTCCAGAGGGTGGCGCCGAGCCCGTACACGTCAGACCGCGCGGTCTGCGGCTGCTGGGACAACGCCTCCGGAGCGGCGAACCCGGGATCAACGCGTTCCCGGGGGACCGGCTCGAGGACGCCCGGCGCGGCGTGCGCCGCCGACCCCCGTGCGGTGGCCGTACCGGTGAGCAGCGGTCCCGCCTCGCCACGCAGGATCCGGCCCGGACGGACGTCGCCGTGGACCAGACCCTCGTCGTGCAGCGCCTGCAGAGCCCGGCCCATCGATATCGCGATCCCGACCGAGTCTCCGACCGGCAGCGGCTCCGGCACGTGAGCGCCGCCGGGGCAGTACTCGGACGCCGTGTACCGCTGCCCGGCCGTGGTGCGGCCGCTCTCCAGCGCGCTCACCATGTGATCGTTGCGGGAGGCGCGTTCGAGGGCGGCGAGTTCCTCCATCGGGGTGTCGGAACCGTCGAGCCGCACTCTGACGGCGACCACGGTGCCGGACTCCTCGTGCACGGCACGGTAGGTCACCGAGCCGGTGCCGCGATGGACGATCGTCAACTCGCCGTACCCCGGTATCAGACCCGGCGAGTCACCGGCGCGGGCGACGCCGCTGCCGGCTCCGGAGGGCGGTTCGCCGCCGCCGGCCCGGAGCCCCGACGGGGGTTCGTCGGCCGGCCGGGTGGACATCGTCGCGGCGGGGACCGGCGGCGGTCCGGGCTGAGCGGCCGGCCGGGCGACGACGAGCAGCTCCAGCAGCTCCGCCAGAGTCAGCGGCTTGGCCGTCGCGATCACTTCCGGGTCGAAGACGTCGCCGCGCCTGGTGTAGTGACCGTGGACGATCACAGTATGGCCGCGCGCCGCCAGCCTGTTGGCCTGGGGGGAGACACCGCCGTCGGGAAGGTCCTCGTCGAAGTCCGGCGCGAACAGGAACGCCGCCGGGGAACGGACCTCGCCACTCTTGGACAGGTCCCGAAGCTCGCTGGCGGAGGCGACATCGAACACGGCCGGAAAGCGTTTGGTCGCCCGCAGCCTCCGCGAGAGGTCCGGGTGCCCTGCCACGATCACGTTCGGTGCGGTGACCGTCACATCGGAGCCCACCTAGCGGAGCCGCCGGGACCGGGCCGCCTGATGCAGGTGCCCGCGGCCTCGGTCCTCGGCGGACCGGTTCAGGCCGAGATGGTCGGACGTCGGCACAGAGACTCTCCTCGCTGACCTCTTGAGCGAATTGCCCATTCTTTCTCCACGTACGCGCATGCCGTCAGGGTGCGACCCGGTCGCGCGCCCCGATCCGCCGGTCGATCAGCCCTCTCACCAGACGATGGCCGATGAATCCTCGTCATTGCCGTCCGGCACGGCCGCCGCGTCGTGGGTCGTGTCGGTCTCAGCCTGCTGACCCGCGTTCATTTTGTGAATCATCGCTTCGGCCGCCGCCTTACCTCTCGCGATGGCGTCCCGATCCTTGCGCTTCCACCAGGGGGTGAGCCACATTTCGACGGGACGGGCGGTGCCGGCGACGACGGCGGCACGGCCGAAGGGCATGGTCCGCAGCTCTTCGGGGCTGAGGATGTGCCTCCCGTCGTGCCTGCCCACGAGGTCGGAGAGGTCGGAGAGGTCCTTGGCCGTACCGGAACCACCCGAGATGATCTTGACCGTGGCATTGTCCCACAGGGAGGCGGCACCGTCCGAGCCCCACACCCGGCGAGCCTCCGCCAGGGATGTCAGGTAGACGTGCAGGCTGATGGAGTAACCGCCGGACTCTCCCATGTAGGTGGCCAGGCCGCCGAGGGGGCAGATGTCGGCCACCTGGTTCAGCTCGATCGTCAGCGGCGGGTCGAGGCGACCGCTCGGGTTCTTCATCGCCGTGCCGCGCGCGCTGCGGAAGTACTGCTCGATGATGGTCGTGACGACGGGGGCGATGCCTCCCCAGTCGCTCTGCTTCTTGGAGACGAAGTAGAGGGTGTTCCGGCCCTGGAGGAACTTCCTGAAGTCGAACTCCTCTCCGGGGTCCGGCGTGCAGTCCTCCAGCACCTCGGGCTGCGAGAAGCACGACATCACCTGGATCACTCCGGACCACAGGCGCTCGTCCCGCATGCTGAACGCCAGCGCCCCCGGATATCCGGGGGCGGTCCGCCCCTCGCGCTCCCCCTGGCGCAGGATCTCCAGCGCCTCCTCTCCGTCGGCCTCGTTGACCCAGCGCATCACCTCGCGGAAGTTGAGCCTGCCGATCGCGCCGGCGTGCAGCAGGCAGCGGATGATGGTGATGACGCCGCTGAGCGCGCTGCCCCCTTCCCGTCCGATCTCGTAACCGCTCGACTGGACGAGCGTCCCCGACCGGACCGCGCACACGTTCGGGTCCTCGCAACCCTGCAGTGGCGACCAGCGCATCCGGTTCGGCCATCCGGTCCAGTTGTACGGGTCGAAGACGTACACCTCGCCGAACTCCGCCCGCACCTTAGCGGTGTTGATGAACGTCTCCCGCCGGCTGGACGTGACGATGCAGGGGCCGGGTGCGTCGATGGTGAACGGCGTGACGAAGTGCACGTCCTTTCCCTGCCGCGGCGCCGCGACGACGATCGCGGTGTCCTCCAAGGACGCGTACAGCTTCCGCCGGGACCTGATGTCCCTCCCGATGTAGAACCCGACCTCCTCGGGCTTCACCGCGCGCGCGGGACGGGTCTGCGTGGACGGCCGGACCTGCGCGGCCTTGCTCTGGACGGTCCGGGCGCTCAGCAGCTTGCGGACCTCCCAGCCGGAGGCGAACCCCAGGCGCATCCGCCGGAAGGGCCGGTGACGCCGCCAGTTCAGCAGGAGCCGGGCCAGGAGATAGGTGCCCAGGGCCGCCGACACGAGGAACACGGCGAGCAGGGTGAAGAAGACGGGGGCCGACCCCAGGGCCGCCGCGGCCGCGGGCGGCCACGCACTGCGCGGATCGGTGGGGTGGCGCACGAGGTTGTAGGTGACGTGCAGGCAGTCGGCCGGGCTGGAGTCCGGCCACCCGCCGCCCGAGAGGAGGCCGGAGAACTGGCCCGCCAGCCACGTCAGGAAACTGCTCGCCCCACCCACCAGCGCGGTCACCAGGCCGATACCGATGATGGCCACGTACACGTCATCGTCGTCGTTACCGGCCATAGTGCCTCCTCATTCGTGATGTCCCGATGTGCCGGGATACGCCATACGTCGCGGAAGTGGAACGCGCGGGAACGCCACGTCCGGGCCCGGGCCGTGGCGGGCGCCGGTGCTGCGGGGACCGTCCATGGGTCATGCCGTGGTGACCTCCGAGACCCACCAGACGTTCTCGGCGTCGCGGGTCAGGGTGACGAAGGCGATCGCGTGGGTGGACGGCCCCTTCCAGCCGTCCCGGCCGATGGGGGTGACGGTGACATCCCACTGGCGATGCGCGGTCCGGGCGTTGTCGGGGGGCACCCCGTCTTCGGGCGTCTGGGCCGCGAGGCGGACGCGGGCGAAGGCGCGGTGGTCGCGCCAGACCGAGGGCACGGCTCCTGCCGGCTGGGCGTCCGACCGCGCGGCGTACTGGGGAGTCAGGTAGGGCCGGGCTCGCCGGTAGGCGTCGCCCTGGCCGCGGTCTGTCGCCGCGTCGACGGTCCACATCACCTGGACGGCCGCTCGCGACACCGCGGACGCGTCCTGCCGGTCGACGGCCTTCGGGCCGGGGAGGCCGCCGTGGGGAGTGGCGGTCGGTGCCGGAGGAGTCGAAGGAATGGCGGCAGGCGGGGACGTGGCGGCGCCGCCCGCCCTCTCCTGATGCGGCAGTCCGCAGCCCGAGGCGACCAGCAACGCGGCGACGGCCAGAACGCCGTGCCGACGGCGGCGTCCGGATGGGTGTTCCCGGGGAAGTGCCCGCGTCATGCCTTCACCGTCTTCGGCGCGGTGAACCGGACGCCGCCGCTGAATTCCTTCTCGTCCATCGGGCCCACCTTGACGACGGTGCCCGTGTACGGCGCATGAAGCATCTGATTTCCGCCGACGTAAATCCCCACGTGATGCGGTACGGCTCCGGGAGTGGAGGAGAAGAAGACCAGATCGCCCGGCTGGAGATTCGAGCGGCTCACCTTCGTACCGCGGGAATCTCTTATCTGGTCTCCGGTGTAGTGCGCCAGTTGGATCTTACCGCCGGTGGCCTGGTATACCGCGTACAGGGTCAGGCCCGAGCAGTCGAAACCTCCGTTGCTGGGACCATTGATATTGCCGCCGCCCCACACATAGGGGGTTTTCAGCCAGCGCTTGGCATAGGAGATGATGCGCTGGCCGAGCGCTGACGGGATGCCGCCGCCGAACGAGGCGCATGACATCCCGGCATTGTTGGCCGAGGCGAGGGAGAATCCGTTGCCTGCGTAGCGTTGGGCCCACGACAGCACCAGGTCCACGTAGTCCCAGGAGTGGTTGTAGGCGTAGATCGCTTTTCTGGTCTGGGCGGGTGCCCCGCTGGCGTGCAGGTAGTTCGCGGCACTGAAGATCGCGTCCGCCGGATTGTAGCGATCCTTTCGGCCGTTGTCGTCGCCGTCGACCGCGAAACTGTTGAAGGTGCTCTGCAGGAACTGCATCGGACCGCCCGCACCGGCGTAGTTAGCCCCGGAGTGGACGCCCGGCAGGGTGGACCGGCCGTGGTCGGTCTCCACCTTTCCGATTCCGGCGAGCACATACCAGGGAATGCCGTACTGCGGTCCAGCGGCCTTGTAAAGCCTGACGTAGTTGGCGGGGATGCTGTCCGCAGGGGCCTTGGCCGCCGCGGCGACGTTTTCCACGGCCCCGGAGCCGAGCGGTTCTCCGCCCGGAACACGGTTGTAGGCCGCCGGTGCCACGGTCGGCCCCTTGGTCCCGGGACTCGGATTAGGCGCGGGACTCAGGAGGCTCGGACCGTCGTTGTTCAACGGTCCGCACACATTGGTGATGCCATTTGAGAGGACGTTCTGAACTGCCACGAACAGGACCGCGACCATGAGTCCTACAATGGCGACCGACCCGATGCAGCCTGTCCTGAGTATGAACTTTCCCAAGCTGAAGGTCAGCATTGGAAATTATTCTTGGAACGGTTGATGACATAGCCTTTCAAGATCGGCACTGACGTCGCCGCTCTCCCGCTGGGTGGCGGAACGCCGGGCCATCGGCGTGCTCTTCGGGCATGTCCCACCTTCCTGTGACCCGCCGACCAAGACAGTGCGGTCGACGCACGGTGATGCAACGTGCATCCTGCGGTTGTGTGCGTCCCGGCCCGTGCGGCCGAGCGATCGGCGGCGAACCGCAGACCGGTCCGCGTGCCTGGCGCGGTCCGGCACGGCTTGCCCGGGACAGGCCCTGACCTGGCCCGCACGATGAACATGCCGCCGCGGGATGCGGTGGCCGTGGAGCCAGGCGTGTGGCGGTTGACGAGAACGACGACGCGCGGACGGTCGTCCCAGGAGTAACTTTGATCCCGCTAGCCCAGAGCTAGTGCAATCCAGAGCAGAGCCGCTCGCGACTTTCCCGGAGGTGGGCACCGCGGTGCGGGCATCACAGAGCGGCGCCCAGCTGGGCGGGGGAACCGGTCCCGAGGTTCCGCCGAACATGCCGGGCACATCGGCCTATCCGGCTCAGCAGGAACGCCCCCGGACCGGGGGGTTCTCCGCGCAGGCGGTCATACCAGCGGATCAAGGACCCGCACCGAAGAGCACGCTCGGGGTGGTCACGTACCACGGCCGAGCCCCAGGACTTTGGCTCTCCTCGTGTCACGGGGGAGCCGGCGCCTCCACACTGGCCGCTCTCATCACCAACAGCGTGAGCGCAGGACGCTACTGGCCGACACCCGCGGCCGCGGGACAGTCTCAGGTCCTGCTGGTCGCCAGGAGCCACGCGGCCGGGCTGTGCGCTGCTCAGGACGCTCTTCGGCAGTGGGCCGCGGGCGTCCTCCCGAGCGTGCATTTGCTCGGTCTGGCGGTGGTGGCGGACGCTCCCGGGAGGCGTCCGAAACCGCTGGCGGACCTCGTGCATCTGATCGCCGGCGGCGTGCCTCAACTCTGGGACCTGCCGTGGGTGGAGGACTTCCGCCTCGGCGACCCTCCGGACAGGGTGAAACTTCCCCCTGCCTACTCACGCCTGGTCCGCGAAATGAGCGGCATGGATCCCGCCTGACAATGGTGACCGGCTCGGAGCCGGGTGCCGCCTGATCTCACCGGAGTTTCTGTCGATCGGTGCTTGACGATCACCTTGACTACCGGACCGTTAGTACGAAGTGCATGACTGTGCTCGGAAGCGCCTCGCCGGTTCAGCCCTGACCGGCGAGCGACCCCTTCCGAGCGGGGCTCATCGATCATGCGAGTGGCGGCCGCGATGCGACGCACCTCGGTGAGCCCCGGCCACATTGCCGTCCGCCTGCGCACGGCTGGTCAGAACCTCGATCGCATCATCTCGGAGGACGTTCATGCTCGACGCGACGATCACGTGGGCGGGCCATGTGCTCGACCATGCGGCATACCTTGCCAGGGACATACCGAATCCTGGGCAGGGCGAAGCGCCGCCGTTCGCGGACAAACTTGAAAAGCTGCTCGACTGGGCGGCTTGGGGTGGGCTTCTGGCCTGTGTGGCGGGTTTCGTCATCATCGGCGCCAGGATGGGGATCCAGCACAAGAAAGGTGAGGGGGGAAGTCACCTGGGAAGCATGTTCATCGTGGGATTCGGCTGCCTGCTCATCGTGAGCGCGGGATTGATTGTCAGAAATCTCGCCTCTTGATGCCGGCGTCCCGACACCTCCGCACAGCACGCGAAAGGGGCCGCCGCCAGAGCCGGGTGCCCCTGTGCCGGCGCGTGTCCGTCCTGTCCGCCGCCCTCCTCGCGCTGGGCGCCGCCCTGCTCGTGATCAGCCTGCTGCCCGCTCCCGCACCCGAGGTCGTCCTGAGCGGGCAGCGCTCGGCGGACCCGTCGCAACGTTCCCAACCGGCCGATCCGCTCGCCGCCGGCCCGACGCGGCTCGCGGTCGAGGCCGTCCCGGCCGTTCAGGGACCGGGCCAGGCGGGGCCCGTCGCCCTCACGGCGCTGGGAAGCTCCGTCGACTGGGACAAGACGGAGGACATCGAGACCATCGACACCGACCCGGGCGGCAAGCTCCAGTTCGACCCTGTGACCGGTCGGGTGAGAGCATGCGACGCCAACAACGACGGCCACCTGGTGCGCGGCTATGTCCTTGTCGACGGCAACGAGGTGACTCATGTGCGCGCGGCCGGAAAAGGCAAGTGCGATGAGGCGGGGGTTCCCGGCTACAAGCGCACCAAGGATTCGAAATACCAGTTCAAGGTCTGCCTTCGCAGAAGTGATTCGGATCCGGACGGTTACTGCAACACCAGTAACAGCGCTCAGTGGCCGCGCGAGGACAAGAAGAACGACTCCTGCTGGGATCTGAAGACCGATCAGGAGAAGATCGACTGCGTAGGGGGAGTGGAGGAGTTCTGCAATCAGTGGCAGCACAGCAGCGGGATGTTCCCGAAGCAGTGCGTCAAAGACCATACTGAGAAGAAGACGACCGCACTCAAGCCCCCTACCGGAAGAAAGCCGAATATAGACGCCAGGCCCGACGCGTCGCTGCCGCGCGGCAACGCGAAGGGAGCCGACCGGGTCACCGAACCGGTGGAGCCATTGCTTCGCTGGTTGCTCTGGACCGCTCTGGCGGGATGCGTGCTGGGCTTCATCCTGGTCGGTGGCAATATGGCGCTCAAACACAGGAAGGGCGAGTTCGGAGCGCAGGCCGTCGGTCTGGGGTGGGTGATGATCGCATGCGTCATGGCAGGCTCGGGGCTGGCCATCGCCTTCGTCAGCCTTCTGGTCGACCCTTTCTGAAAGTAGGCCCGTCGTGCGTGAGTCGAGCGACTTCGTGGTTCCCGTTCCGCGCTGTTCAGGTGGTTCCTAGTGGATGATCTCCTCAATGAGGCGTGGGCGTGGCTTGTCAGCAAACTGCTGGATTGGGCGCTGTCGAGTTTTCAGACATTCCTCACCTGGTGGATGAGTGACAGTGCCTTCAATGTGCAACTGACCGGAGAAAAAGGCGGAGTGCTCTACATGCTCCGCGAGTACACCAACTGGCTGACCGCTGCGATGGCGTTCGCCGGTTTCCTCGTCGCGGCCTTCCGGATCGCAGTCCAACGTAAGGGCGAACCTTTCCGGCAGGCGATGTCCCAGTTCTTCGAACTGGCCGTCATCGTCCTGACGCTGGCGACGTTGGTCAATCTGCTGAACATTGCCGGGGACAGGTTCTCCGACTGGATCGTCACGGGCATGAGCCCGAAGGACGATGCCTGGATAGCGAACTGGAAGAACGGCATCGATCTGCTCGGGGGCAACAAGGACGACACGTCCTTCATCCTCGCCTTCTTTGCCCTTGCCGCGGCGCTCTCCTCCGCGATCCAGTTCGTGTTGATGCTTTTTCGGAGCGGTGCCCTGATCATCCTGGTCGGGATTCTGCCGACCGTTGCCGCGGCCAGGTTCACCTCCTATGGAAATGCCGCCTACAAACGATGCGTCGGCCTGCTGGTCGCGTTCATAGTGGTCAAGCCGGTTATCGCGGTGATCGACGGCGGGGCCCTGAAGCTGATGTCGTCGGAATATGAGGCCGACCGCCTTTTCGGCCTGGCCCTCGCCGCCGGGTCGGTGTTCGCCCTGCCGGCGACGCTGCGCGCCGTGATGCCCGCGGCCGAGGAGGCCAACAGCTTCTTCGGCATCCGCCAGGTCGGTCACTTCACGTTCGGTGGTACCGCTGTGACCGTCCGCAGGACGGCGACCGGTCTTTTCACGGGCCTGCTGGGGGGCGGCGGCGGTGCGTCGACTCCCGTGCCGAGCCGCGGACCGGGTGGAGGCCCGGGCGGCGGCGCGTGGCCGGGCGGCGGCTTGGGAGGTGGCGCGGGCGGCGGCTCAGGCAACGGCTCAGGCAATGGAACGGGGAACGGCGCGGGCAGCGGCGCTGGGTCGGGCAACGGCCCGGGCGGCGCGGGGTCAGGGAACGGCGCGGGGTCAGGGAACGGCTCGGGCGGCGGTGCGCGCGAGAGCGGTGGCGGAGGCTCGGAGGGGCCCTCGGGTTCCGACCTTTCTTCCGCTGTTCCCTCGGGATCCGGCTTCGAGGTTCCCGAGCCTGATTTCTCATCCATCGGAGGTAGCGGCAGCGAGGTGCCCAGCTACCGGCCCCCCGAGCCTGATTTCTCCTCCGGGGGAGGCACCGGGCGTACACCTCCGCCCCTGAGCGGTGACCCAGGCGGCGGTAACAACGGTACGGATGGACCAAGTGGCAGTACGTAGGCCGAAAGGATTGAGGTGGAGCCGGCATGGCGTCCGACTATCGTGAACCCACGTACGGGAACTGGCGGAAGCCGGTCACCCCGGGAATCGGGCGGCTGGGACTGGCCGGCACGCTGATCCTCATGGTCGGGTTGATCGTCATCACCCTGATGGCGATGATGTCGCTGGTGGCGAGCCTGCTCGGTGCCGTGGTGCTGGGATTGGTCATGCTGCCGCTGATCATCCAGGACGCGCATGGGCGGACCGCCCTCCAGTCGCTCACGGCCCGGCTGACCTGGTGGTCGGGCCGCTCCCAGGGATGGCACCTCTACCGTTCGGGACCGTTGAGCGTCGTCCCGCACGGCTCGTGCCGGCTTCCGGGGCTGCTCGCCCAGTCCCGTCTGGTGGAGGGCCGTGACTCCTACGGGCGCCCGTTCGCCCTGATCGTGATCCCGTCCACGAGGCACTACACCGTGGTGTTCGAATGCAACGCCGAGGGGGCGGCGCTGGTCGACCAGAGCCAGGTCGACACGTGGGTCTCCCACTGGGGGCAGTGGCTGGCCTCGCTGAGCTACGAACCGGGGCTGGTCGCCGCGAGCGTGACCATCGAAACGGCCCCCGACACCGGAACCCGCCTCCGGGAGGAGATCTACTCCAACGCCGATCCGAACGCGCCCGAGCTGGCCCGGCAGGCTCTGGACGAGATCGTCTGGAACTACCCGGTGGGCAGCGCGCGGGTCTCCACCCGTATCGCGGTCACCTATGCGTCCCTGCCGCAACTCGGAGGCAAGCGCCGTGACCAGGACGCCATGGTGCGGGAGATCGGGATGCGCATCCCCGGGTTGATCTCGGGGTTGACGATGACCGGCGCCGGATCCGCGCGGCCGTTGACCGCGAAGGAACTCGCCCGCGCCGTGCGGATCGCCTACGACCCGGACGCGCAGTCGCTCCTGGAGGCCGCCGAGGACCAGGAGACGCGCTGGGAGGACGCCGGGCCGGTCGCCGCGCAGGAATCATGGGATCACTACGTCCACGACAGCGGCTGTTCCATCACCTGGGGCATGTCGGAGGCGCCGCGGGGCGAGGTGCTGTCCAGCGTGATGACCGGGCTGGTGGCCCCGCACCACGACATCGCCCGTAAACGCGTCAGCTTCCTCTACCGGCCGCACGATCCGGCCTCCGCGGCCCGGATCGTGGAACGGGACCGCAGGGACTCGCGTTTCCGCCTCGACGGTTCCGCCAGCGCCGCCCGGAACGAGATCGACGTCATCAAGAGCGACCAGTCGGCTCTCGAAGAGGCCCGGGGAGCCGGATTGGTCCGGTTCACCGTTCTCGTCACCGCCACCGTCCGCTCGGCCGAAGAGCTCCCGGTGGCGGCGGCCGCCGTCGACACTCTCTCGGGCCCCGCGCGGCTGCGGTTGCGGCAGATGTACGGGTCGCAGGCGTCGGCGTTCGCGGCCGCCCTTCCACTGGGGATCGTCCTTCCCGACCACCTTCAGGTTCCCGCGCTGGTGAGGGAGTCCCTGTGAACGGCCCTCCGGAATCAGTCCTCGGCGGCGCGGCCGGCGGGCCCCCTGCCGCGGACGGCGGGAAGGGAAAGAAGGACAAGAAGAAGGGCAAGCCCGAGCTCAAGCCTGGGTTCAGGGGGTTCACCCGCCGGGGCGGGGGGCGGGCCTCCTTTGTGGAGATGCCTTCGGAATGGCGGGGGACCACGGTCCAGGTGTGCGGGCTGTGGCCGTTCGGGGCCGGTTCGGGGACCCCGATGGTGGGGGTGCCGCTCGGCCGGGAGCTGACCACCGGCGCGGCGCTGTGCTGCGATCCGATCTCGTGGTTCCAGCGCGCGAATCTGATCCACAACCCCTCGGCGCTGGTGCTGGGCAAACCGGGGCTGGGCAAGTCGACGCTGATCCGCAGGATGGTGCTGGGGCTGGTCGGGCAGGGAGTGTTCCCCATGGTGCTCGGCGACCTCAAACCCGACTACGTCGATCTGATCCGGGCGATGGGCGGGCAGATCATCAAGCTCGGCCGCGGGCTGGGATCGCTGAACGTGCTCGACCCCGGTGCGACGGCCGCGGTCGCGGCCAGGCTTCCGGAGCAGGCGCGGGCCAAGCTGATCGCCGACGCGCACGGCCGCCGGCTGAACATGGTCGCCGCGCTGCTCACGCTGCTGCGCGGGGGGCCGATCGCCGACACCGAGCGCACCGTTCTCAACGCGGCGCTGCGGGTGCTGGACGAGCGCCACCCCGGCGTGCCCGTCCTGCCCGACCTGATCAAGGTGATCGATGACGGGCCGGAACGGCTTCGCGCGGTGACCCTGGCGCGCGGCGACGAGGCGCGGTACCGCGCGGCCGTCGACCCGTTGCACGCCTCGCTGCTCGGGGTGCTGGACGGGCCGATGGGCGAGACGTTCGCACACCAGACCACCACCGCGATCGAGCTGGACAACCCGGGGGGCGTCTGCATCGACATCAGCGGGATCGACGACGCCGACGCCGAGTTGCAGGCCGCCGTCCTGCTGGCGTGCTGGTCGGACGGGTTCGGCGCGATCGAGGCCGCGCACGCGCTGGCCGACGAGGGCCTCGAACCGCAGCGGCACTTCTTCGTCGTCCTCGACGAGTTGTGGCGGGTGCTGCGGTCCGGGCGCGGCCTGGTGGACCGGGTCGACGCTCTCACCCGCCTCAACCGGCAGCGCGGCGCGGGGCAGGTGATGATCACGCACACGATGGCCGACCTGCTGTCGCTGAGCGACCAGGCCGACCGGCTCAAGGCCAAGGGCTTCGCCGAACGCGCGGGCATGGTGATCTGCGGCGGGCTGCCCCAGGCGGAGATGGCGATGGTGAACGAGGTGGTGCGGATGTCCTCCATCGAGGAACGCATGATCGTCGACTGGTCGTCGCCGCCGTCCTGGAATCCCGATCTCAAAAAGGACAGCGAACCTCCGGGCCGCGGCAGGTTCCTGGTCAAGGTCGGCGGCCGCCCCGGCATCCCGTTCAAGGTGGAGCTCACCTCCGTCGAGAGAGGCGTCAACGACACCAACAAGCGCTGGACCAACTCGACCACGAGACCACCCACCGAAGCCATGTGACCCTGGACTGGGCGGCGATCGTGGCGCCGCCCGGGACCGAGACCGCCGCACCGTCGGCGGAGATGAAGAAGAGCGTCGGTGATCCATGCCTTCAGCGCCTCCGGCTCGGCTGGCAGCTTCTGGAGCTGCTCGAAGCTCACCGGGGGGCCGCCCAGCCGGAACGGCGCGGGCTGGGCGAGTTCGACCACCTTGTCCCGGGTCTTTGCCCGCTTCCACCAGACTCGGCCATCGCGCCGGGTCTAGCTCTCCAGCGAGGTGCGGGCGCCGCCCTTGGGGTTGGTGTACATGGTCTTGACGTACCAGTAGGCGCCAGTACCCGCCGGCGTCCGTCTGGCCCGGACCAGACGCACAGCGCCAGTACCTCGCGCTCGGGCTTGCGCAGCGCCGCCAGCGCCGTACGCACCTGGGCGAGCCGCCGGCGATCATCGACACGGGCCGTCACCTCGTCGGCGAAGTCCGGCACCACATCGGCCTTCGGAAGCCGCGCCAGTGCGCCGTCATGCCGCCTGGCCGCGCGGCGTATTCATCTCCACATGCACGGACTGTCCGTCCGAACGATCAAGTTCCCGTGACCTACCTCACACAGAGCGAGGGATTCCGGTGGTACGGGATCGGATCCGGTGGGAACCGTTCGCGGTCGGCTGGGCAACAACGGATGTCCTGATCCGATCCCGAGAGGCCGAAGAATGAATGAGATGGCGGAGAGGGCACAGTCTCCGTCGGCGTCCTGTCGCCGGGTGAGCACGGTCGTGGCCGCTTTGGTGATGTGCACGGCCGCGCTGCTGGGCTTCTTGCCCGCGATGGCGTCCGCCGGGCAGGCAACGGTGACGAAGGGGCGTGTTGTCCTGGTCGGCGTCCCGGGTCTGCGATGGAGCGACGTCCGCGAAAGCGGCACCCCCAACCTGTGGAAGCTGACCGGCCGTGGATCGACGGCCGCGCTGTCGGCCAAGACGATCGGCTCGCACACCTGCCCGATCGGCGGCTGGCTGACGGTGTCCGCGGGGCAGCGAGCATGGCCGCGTCATAACGGTTGCGGACTGCCGCCTGCGCCGGTCGACAACGCGGTTCCGGGCTACAGCCGGATGCGAGACGACAACGCGAACAACAAATATGGTTCCCAAATCGGGCTCCTCGGCGATGCGGTGCACCGATCAGGGGCCTGCACCATGGCGGTGGGGCCCGGCGCCGCATTCGGCGCGGCCGACCGTACCGGGCGGGTCGACGTGTACGCCCCGTCGGTCACTCGGGTGCCCGCCGACGGATGGTTCCGGTGCGCGCTCACGTTGGTCGCCGTCGACGACATATTCCGCGCCCGCATCAACGCCGGCGGCGACATGGATCGCCGAGAGGCCCGTGTCGCCGCCGACAGGCGCGCTGCGGCGGTCGAACGCGCCGACGACCAGGTCGGCCGTATTCTGGAGTCGGTGCCGCCGGGCGCCACCGTGCTGTTGGCCGGGATGTCCGACGACAGGAGCGGCGCTCACCTCCATGTCGCCCTCGCGGTCGGCCCCGGATTCGGCTTCCGCTACCTGACCGCTCACTCGACCCGCGCCCGCGGCCTGGTCACGCTCACCGATGTCACCTCAACGATCCTGCATATCCTGCACATCGAACAGCCCACGGGCATGGTGGGCTCGCCCTGGCACGACGCTGGAGTCCAGGCGGCGTCTACCCGCCGCGTCGTGCACACACTGAACGACAAGGACGTGGCCGCGCTTACATACCGGCGCCTGGCCCGCCCCTTCTTTCTCACATTCGTCATCGTGCAGATCGCGTTGTACGCCTTCGCCGCTATGGCGCTCCGTCGCAAGTCACCGCGAGCGCTCGCGGTGACCAGGATCCTGACACTGGCCACTGCGTCCCTTCCAGTGACGACCTACCTGGCCAACCTGGTTCCGTGGTGGTCGGGAGCCCACCCGGCCACAGTGCTGGTGCTGACGATGCTCGCCGCCGTCGCCGTGATCACGGCGACGGCGGCGGCCGGTCCGTGGCGCCGGTCCGTGACCGGGTCCGGCGCGATCGTCGCCGGCGTGACCGCGCTGGTCCTTACCCTCGACGTGATGGCCGGCAGTCACCTGCAAACCTGCAGCATGCTCGGCTACACACCGCTCATCGGCGGCCGCTTCTACGGTTTCGGCAACATCGCGTGGGCGCTTTGGATAACCGGCGTCATCATCGCTACCGGCGCGGTGGCAGACCGTCTGCTGCGCACCTCTCGCGACCGCCGCCTCCCGGCGATCGCACTGGTCGCCACCGCCGGGCTCGTAGCACTGGCGATCAACGGCGCCCCGATGTGGGGGGCCGACTTCGGCGGCATCATCGCGACCTGCCCCGGGTTCGTCATGTACGCGTTGATGGTGAGCGGGCAGCGAATCCGACTTTCGCGGCTCCTCGCCTTGCTGACGTTCGGGGCGGTGATCGTGCTGGGCGCGTCTTTCCTGGATTCCCTTCGTTCGGATCCGACCCACATCGGCGAGTTCTGGAAAAGCCTCACGAGCGGAGGCGGCGGGACCGTCATCATGCGCAAGTTCCATGCGATGCAGGCCAGCTTCGACAACCTGAAACTCGTTCTCATCACGGTGGCGTCCGTCGGCTTCCTCTTCCTCGCGCTGCTGCGGCCGCTCGCAAGGCGTGCGGCCATGCTGCACACGGCTTGTGAACACGCCCCTGCCCTGCGAGCCACGCTTGCCGCCGTCCTGGTGACGGCAGGGGTGGGGATGCTGGTCAACGACTCCGGCGTGACGATCCCGGCGCTGGCGTTCACGACGGCGATTCCGCTGGCACTGGCGGCGAGCATCCAGGGCCTGCGACTCGACGCGGGCGACTCGCCACGACCCACCCCCCGACGGAGCTGCGGGCTGTGAAGATCACGTTCCTTCTCAAGGCGGCGCACGGTATGGGCGGCACGATCCGCGCCACCGTCACCCTCGCCAACCACCTCGCGGACCGTCACGACATCGAGATCATCACCTTGCACCGGCGGCGCGCTGACCCGTTCTTCCCCATTGACGAGCGCATCGGCGTTCGCACGCTGGTGGATCTGCGTGAGGGAGTGCGTCCGGGACGCCTCCAGGCGAGCCTCGGAAGGCATAACAGCCGGCTGGTACCGCGCAGCGATCCGGCATGGTCGCAGGTCACGCTGCGCGGGGACCATCAGATGTGGCGGGCGCTGCGCGGACTTGACACCGATGTGCTGATCACCACCCGGCCGACGTTCAACCTGCCGGCCGCACGCTTCGCCCCACGCGATGTCGTCGTGGTCGGCCAAGAACACCTTCACCTGGACGCGCACCGCCCGGAATTGAAGGAACACATAGGCCGCTGGTATCCACGGCTGGACGCGCTGGTGACGCTCACCGAAGCCGACCGGCGCGCCTACACCGACTTCCTCACCCCGTCGCCCACCCGCCTGCAGGTCATCCCCAACGCGCTACCCGCCGGCGCCAAGCGCACCTCCCGCCTGGACGCGCCCGTGATCGCCGCGGCCGGCCGGATGGCCAAGGTCAAACACTACGAACGGCTCATCACCGCCTTCGCCAAAGTCCACGCGGCCTACCCGGACTGGATCTTGCGCCTGTACGGGAGCGGACCCGAACTCGAGAAACTGCGTGCCGTCGCCGCCGGCCACCACCTGGGCGACAACGTCGCGTTCATGGGCCGGACCGGCGATATCCACGCGGCCTTCGCCGAGGCCTCCATCGTCGCGCTGTCCTCTTCCTTCGAGGGCTTCGGCATGACCATCATCGAAGCCTTCGCCTCCGGCGTCCCGGTCGTCAGCTTCGCATGCCCCCAGGGCCCCGGCGAGATCATCACCCACGGCCGCGACGGACTGCTCGTACCACCGGGCGACACCGACGCCCTGGCCGACGCGCTCTGTGAACTCATCACCGACCCCGCCAGACGCCAGGTCATGGGCGCGGCCGCGCACCAGACCGCCGCCCGCTATGACATTGCCGCCATCGCCCGGCAATGGGAACAACTGCTCACCGACCTCCTCCCCGAGCCCGTGGAAGGAACGCCGTCGTGCAGACACCGGGCCTGAGCCACTTCCTCAGCTCCCCGCCGCTGCTTCTCCACGGCTGGGCCATCGCCCTCGGATCGGCGGGCACGTTCGCGCTGCCGGCGATCCTGCTCACCCGGTCGCCGACCACCGGCACCCGCCCGCAAGGGACGTGAACCGGTAATGAGCAAATGTTCACCTCACCGCCAAGTGCATGTTCCTGGGGGGAGGCCATGAACTGGCATAACGGACAAAACGGCATGTTCCGCCTTCCTATCGGAGACTCCCGATGTCCGACATCCTCGCCAGCATCCTCGCCAAGGCGCTCGTCGCGGCCCTTGAAGCCCTCCTTGCGCGCCTGCTCGTTCAACTCGTGCAGACCGCACGCCAGCGCCGCAACCCGGACGGCAACCCGACACCCGCTCTGGTCTGAACGAGATCTCACCAACCGCAGCAGCCGACCACGCCGCACACTGTGGTCGCTGGCGGAGCAGTTCGCGCTGCACGAACTGGTTGATCGAGGACGCGATCGTGGCGCACCAGCGACCCAAGCCGGAACGTCACGGCGACACGCCCAGGCGGGCCGTTCGACGGCTTCGCACCTTCCGTCACGCGAACGGCTGGTGTTCTACGGGGGTCTCGGGACCGCGGCCACCGGGTGTTGTATCACCACCGAGACGGCGGGGCATGCGTGCTTGGTCCCGCACGTTGAACAGGTCGCTGGGGCTGCCGATTTCGCCCTCGGATCACTTGATTCCGAAGACGTGGGTGATGTGCGGGGTGTCGATGAGGGTGTGCGGCACCAGTGCGTGGTAGGCCCAGACATGCACCCAGGCGTTTCCGGTGCGAAGGGTCAGGGTCGTCTTCACCATTCCCGGTGGCACGTACAGCAGAAGCAGGAAGATGAGGGAGAGAAGTGCGTCGCGGGGTGAAGAGAAGACCATCCAGGCGTCCCAGAAATGCATTGCCGCGTACGTGAGCCCGCCCAGAACGGTGGTCGTCGCGACCGAGCCGGTCAGGCGCAGGAAACGCGGCACCAGGACGCAGTAGATGAAGACCATCGCCGGCAACACCGCTCCCGCGAGGAAGAGCACGAATGTGAGTGGCACGCCGAACAGCAACTGCGGGCCGGTCATGTCGACGATTGCCGGCCGCAGCGCGGCGAACTGCACCGCCGACTCGACCAGGAGCACAATGCCGATCAGTCTTGCGTCCGCGCGACGGTCGGTGGAGGTCAGGTTCAGGGCCGTGGCGGAGTAGCGGCGGCGGAAGTACACAAGGGGCACGGTCGCGTAGACCAGCAGGTTGTAGCAGGCCCAGGTGACGGCCTCGGCCGGTGTCACGTGCTCGTGCGTTCCGACGACCGATCCGGCGAGGTGGAACCCGAAGGGGTGCCAGCCGAACGCCCGGGCCAGGAAGTAGCCGCCGAGGAGCCCGGCCGCGCCGTAGGACAGCAGGAGGAGCGTCTCGCGCATCGCTCGCGCGCGTTCGGCCGGGGCACGCTCGGCGACGTCGGGGACGACGCGCCGACGGGTCAGCGCGTACGCCAGCGCAATGATCAGCAGGGCCTCCAACGCCCGCGCGGCGAACTCGACGAGTTGCCCGGCGACGGCCGTGCCCGGCCAGTCGAACGGGAGGGTGCGGCCGCCCACCACGAGGACGACGGCGTTGGCGAGCAGCCAGCCGAGGAGGGTGAGCTGGACGGCGCGTTCGCGCATGGGCCGCGCGGCGGGGCGGCGGGCGTTCCGGGGCGATGGTCGCCGTGTCACCGGCATGGCTTCCTCCACCGAGTGGTAGTAGTACGGCTGTGCTAGTAAGAGTGGATAGTAACACGGCTGTGCTATAAAAGGTGCATGCCGAGAGTCGTGGACCCTGTGGAGCGGCGGCGCGAGCTGGCCGAGGCCGTCTGGCGGGTGATTTTGCGGGATGGGCTGGAGCGGGCGTCGGTGCGGAACGTGGCGCGCGAGGCCGGCCTGTCGATGGGGTCGTTGCGGCATTACTTCGGCACGCAGGACGAGCTGCTGGCCTTCGCGCTCGGCATGGTGATCGAGCGGATCGAGAGCCGTATCGCCGCGCTCGACCCGCAGGTCGATCCCCGTCGGCGCGCCGAGCTGGTGCTGGCCGAACTGCTGCCGATGGACGCCGAGCGCCGGGCGGAGAACGAGGTCTGGCTCGCCTTCACCGCCCGCGCCCTGGTGGACCCGGACCTGCGCGCTCTGCGCGAACGGGGCCGCGCCCAGCTCCGGGCGGGTTGTCTGCGGCTCGTCGAAGACCTTCTCGGCCCAGGGGCCGCCCGCGAGGATGTCGATCTGGAGACCGAGAGGCTGCACGCATTGCTCGACGGGCTCGCCGTCCACGCCTCCACGCGCCCCGATCTGTACGGCCCGGAGCTCATGACCGCCGTGATGTCACGCCACCTCGATCGCCTTACCTGATCGACGACTCGGTGGTGGCCGACCGCCCGTATGTGACCCCCGGCGCTTTCCTAGCTGCGACCCGAAGTACTAGGGGCCATCGTCGTGAGTCTCCAGAAGGAGTTGAAGGTGGGTGAAGAGGCGCTGGTGAGGGTCGTTCAGGTCCAGGCCGGATAGGGACGCCGCGCGCTTCAGCCGGTGGCGGAGGGTGTTGGGGTGGACGCGGAGGCGGAGGGCGGCCGTTCGGACGTCGCCCAGGTGGTCCAGGTATGCGAGGAGGGAGGGGACCAGGTCGGAGTGGTGGTCGGCGTCGTGGGCCACCAATGCGGTGACGCGGGGATCGCGGAGGCGCGGGCTGCGTTCCAGGAGGGTCAGGGTCTCACTGATCAGGACCTTGGCGCGGACGTCGGCGATGGTGGCGACGCCCAGGGTCTCGTCCTGGGCCATGACGTCGAGGACGCGGTCGGCCTCGGTCTTGGATTCGCCGATGTCGGCCAGGGTCGTCACGACGGATCCGATGGCGGCGCGGACGGTGAGGGCCAGGCTCTTGCCGGCGGCCGCGACCACTTCCTGAGCCAGGCCGAGAGCGGTCGTGCCGGCGGAGTGATCCGGGAGGTCGGGCAGGAGGACGTACACGCGGTTGCCGATGGTGGTGGCCAGCGCGCTGCGGCGGTAGGCGGCGGCGTGCACGGAGATCAGGTTGGTGAGGGCCGCGCTGCGCAGTTCGCGGGACGGCTGGTCGGGCGGGGCGGACGGGCTGAAGGCGGCGATCGCGGCGGGGCGGTTCGGGCTGGCGCCGATATTGCTCGCCAGGGAGTCGGTGTCGATCCGATTCTCCAGTGCGCCGGTCAGGAGGTTCTCCTGGAGGCGAAGGCCGGGGGTGGTACCGGTGCGGCGGCGGACGAGATGGAGCGCGGCGACGCGCGCGGCTCCGAGGAGGGCCGATTCGGAGCGTTCGGTGAGCTTGTTCTTGCCCTCCTGGACCCAGATGGTGCCCATCAGTTCCGCGTCGGCGCGCACGCCGATCGCAAGGCGGCGGCGGATGCCCAGTTCGGGGCGTTCGTCGACGCGGACCACATCGTCGCCGGCGGCGAGGCGCTCGAAGACGCCCCATTCGCGCAGGAGGGCCAGGAAGTCGGCGGGGCCCTGCCAGCCGAGGATCGAGAGGCGGCGCAGCTCGTCGGCCTCGTCGTCCGAGCGGGAGTAGGCCAGGACCCGGCTGGTGCTGTCCTCGATACTGACGATGCCGCCGGTGAGCGCGGCGACCGTCTGGGCGAGGGCGAAGAGGTCGCCTGCCTCCTCGGCCTCGGGCATGCGCCTGGCGTCGGCCACGACGCTTCTGGCCAGGGCGTCGAGTTGGTCCCAGCGGGCGTCGGCCCGGACGCCCAGGACGGCGATGCCGGTGTCGTCGGCGGCGTCACGCAGGCCGTCGAGATCGTCCCCGGCCGTCACCTTGACCGCGGCGGCCGAGGCCCCGCGCAGGGCGGCGTCCCGGATGAGGCGGATCGCAGCCCGGCCCCGGGCGCCGATGATCAGCACGAGACGGCCGTCGTAGGAGGCCGGCTCGTCGTCGGGGTCGAGGATCACTATGTCGCTCACCTCGACGTCCAGCCCGCCCGGCGCGGCGAGCAGCTCGGCGAGGGGCTCGCCGAGGGCGATCAGGAGCTGACGCAGTCCGACGCCGTTCCGGTCCATGGGTTGTCCGATCGAACAATGAGGGCGGTCCAACAGTGGCCGGCTCAACGACCCACGATGGGGCCGCCATTCCTAGGGTTTCACCCCAACAGTATGTGACTGCAATGGAGCATCTCGTGGATGTGGTGACCGAGGTTCCGGTACCTGCCAACGAGCTCGCCAGGGAATACGCCCCGGGCAGCGCCGATCGCCACCAGCTTGAGAGGGAGCCGACGAGGCTGGACAAGCCGCCCGCCGTCCCGGCATCGACGATCGGCGGCGAGTAGCGGATGGGCGGCAGCGTCCAGGCCGATGTTGTGCAACCGCACAAGCACAAGGCGGTGCTGGGCACCCTGGGCAGCGCCACCGTAGTAGACGCGCAGGATGCCGTCTGGGCCGTGAACCAGGCCGCGTCCGCCTGGCCTGCATCGCCGCCGCGGTGCTCGGCTTCGAGCCACGCGCCGCCTTCACCGTAGACGGCCGCGTCCATGTCCCCTGAGAGACCCCGCCCCAAATCATCTGGGAGAGTCATGGCCACAACAGCGCGCAAGCCCGGAACCAACTCGTCATTCTTCCGGCGAAAGCCGATCGACCAGATCGAGGAGCCGGAGTCCGGCGGGACGGGGCTGAGGCGCGAGCTCGGCCTGCGGCAGCTCACCGCCATCGGCGTCGGCGGCATCATCGGCGCGGGAATCTTCTCGCTGGCCGGGGCGGTCGCGAACGGGAAGGCGGGGCCCGCGGTCCTGCTGTCGTTCATCATCGCCGGCATCGCCAGCGCGGCGGCGGCGTTCTCCTATGCGGAGTTCGCCGGGCTGATCCCGAAGGCGGGCTCCGCGTACACCTACGGCTACGCGGTGCTGGGCGAGCCGATCGGCTGGGCGATCGGCTGGGACCTGCTGCTGGAGTACACCGCGATCGTGGCCGTCGTGGCCATCGGCATATCCGGCTACTTCAACGATCTGCTCGGGTACCTCGACATCGGGCTGCCCGCCTGGATGATGGGCGCGCCCGGGACCGAACCTGCGGGCGTGGCGGCCGGCAGCTACAAGGTGAACCTGTTCGCCATGCTGCTGTGCCTGCTCGTCGCCTACATCCTCAACCTCGGGATGCGGAACGCCGCGCGGTTCGAGACGGCGTTGGTCTACCTCAAGGTCGCGGTCGTGGCCCTGGTGATCGTGGTGGGTGCCTTCCACATCAAGACCGGTAACTACGAGCCGTTCTTCCCGTTCGGGGTGACCGGCGCATTCTCGGGTGCCGCGACGGTCTTCTTCGCGGTGTTCGGCTACGACGCGATGAGCACCGCGGCCGAGGAGTCGAAGGACGCGCAGAAGCACATGCCGAAGGCGATCATGTACTCGCTGGCCATCTCGATGGTCCTGTACGTGGTGGCCTGCCTGGTCCTCACCGGGATGGTGAACTACAAGGACATCAACTCGGAGAGCGCGTTCTCCAGCGCGTTCGAGTCGGTCGGGCTGGAGGCCGTCGGGGCGGTGATCGCGGTCGGCGCGATCCTCGGAATCATGACCGTCCTGTTCACCTTCCTGATGGGCGCTTCCCGGGTCGGCTACTCGATGAGCCGAGACGGCCTGCTTCCTCCGTGGTTCTCCAAGACCCACGCGAAGCGGCAGGTGCCCACCCGCATGACCTGGGTGCTGGGCATCGCGTCGGCCGGCATCGCCGGATTCCTGCCGATCGCCGAGGCGGCCGAGCTCACCAACATCGGCATCCTGCTGGCGTTCGCGCTGGTCTGCGTCGCGGTGATCGTGCTGCGCTACCGCCGCCCCGACCTGCCGCGCAGCTTCCGCTGCCCGGGGATGCCGGTCGTGCCGATCATCGGGATCGTCTTCTCCCTCTGGCTGATCACCTTCCTTGAGCCGATGACCTGGGTGCGCTTCGGCGTGTGGTTCGTCCTCGGGGCGGTGGTCTACTTCGCCTACGGCCGCCGCAAGTCGGTGCTCGCCGGCCTGCCGGTCTCCGCCGAGGACGATGCCCCTGAGGGGCCGGGCCGGGCCCACTAGATGTATTGACCTTCAGCGTTGTCGACGCGGCTGATGGAGCCTGGGTCGGCTTCGAAGTCGAGGGCCCGGTGAACACCGGGCCCTCGACTGTTCCTCGGAGGGGTGGACCTCAGAGATCCACGCCCTGGTCGGGTCCACGACCAATGCCCCATGCCTGCGACCGGGGCGCTGGGGAGCCCTGAAGGGGCGGAGAGTATCTCGCCTGGAATGCATGCATAGTGACGGGCCCAGGTCGGCCTCACTCCGGCCCCAAATGACGACAGCGACGACTCCTGCGAGGGATGTCGTCGCTGATAAGGGCGGGTGCGCCGTCAGGGACTTGAACCCCGAACCCGCCCTGGCCCGCCGATCAGCCGAAGACGCCGCCGCCGTCATCCTGAAGATCGACAACGACGGCCGGTAGGACATCGTTCTCGAACATCAAGGCCACACCGAACAAGGCATAAAGGTGGTCGAGTCCCCGAGTGGCTGCGTCGTCGCCTCGACCCAACCCGACCTCGGCTGTCTGATGGAGCTGGCCGACACCGGGGCGATCCTGGGCATGGCCCGGTTCTGCCTGGAGGTGCTCACCTCGACCGCCGATCGCGTCGCCACGCTCAGATGCTCGTGGCGAACCCGCGCCGTTGTTTCGTTGGCAGGCGACACGAGGGGGCGGATCCGCCGGCGGCGGGTCCGCCCCTTTTCGTTTGTGACAAAGGGTCCGGCTCGCGGCGTCTGTAGGGATGGAACCGACGGACGACGCTGGGAAGGCCCGATGGCCAAAGATCCGCATGGATTTCATGAATTCGCCGCCGCGCGCGGCGCCTCGTTGTTCCGCACCGCCTGCCTGTTGTGCGGGGACCGGCACCTTGCCGAGGACCTGGTTCAGACGACGCTGGGAAAGCTGTACACGTCGTGGCGGCGCGTGCAGCGCGCCGACCACCCGGCCGCCTACGCGCGGACCGTGCTGATGCGCACCTACATGTCGCACGTGCGCAAGCACAGCAACCAGGAGACGCCGTCGCGGCGGCTGCCCGAGACGGCCGCTGCCGACGCCGACCAGGCGCTCCGCGTGACGCTGCTGAACGGCCTCGCGCAGCTTCCCCCGCAGGACCGCGCCGTGCTGGTCCTGCGCTACTGGGAGGACATGAGCGTTGAGGACGTGGCATCCGCGCTGCGGCTGAGCGGCGGGGCCGTGCGCAACCGCAGCATGCGGGCGCTGGGCAGGCTCCGCGAGGCGCTGGGCGAGGAATTCCAGGAGCTCATCCGATGACGCGGGAAAGGGACGCCGGGATGCATGGGGAAGCGGGAATGAACGCGGTGGAGGACCGGCTGGCCGAGGCGATGCGCCGCACCGCCGAAGGACAGGAGCCGCCGCTGGACGGGCTCGTCAGCGGGGGCCTCGCGCGGGGGCGGCGGCGACGGCTCCGCAACCGTGCGAGCATCGCTGCCTGCGCGGTCACGGCCGCGGCCGTTGCCGCCGGCGCGGTGGTCGTGGCCGGCACCGGCGGGAACGGGCCCGTGCCGCCTCGGCCGCCCGCCGTCCAGTTGGTGAGCGCCGCGCAGGTCCTCGGCAAGGCCGCGCAGGCGGCCGAGGCGCGCCCGCCTGTCACGCCACGCCCCGGCCAGTGGTGGTACACCAAGGCGGTCGAGATGGGGCCCACCGCAGAACACGGCCCCAA
This sequence comes from Spirillospora sp. CA-128828, assembly GCF_050945415.1. Lineage (NCBI taxonomy): Bacteria > Bacillati > Actinomycetota > Actinomycetes > Streptosporangiales > Thermomonosporaceae > Spirillospora > Spirillospora sp. CA-128828. Next base: position 7,419,620 of record NZ_CP191986.1, on the reverse strand, counting down.
GCCGCACTACTCGCAGGACTGGATCAAGCTCGACGGCACCCAGGACGCGAGCCTGCTGAACGGCAAGCTGGTGATCTACCACCACACGGGCGAGGGAGCCAAGAACTCCAAGGCCGAAACCGACCGTCTGATGTCGCTGCCCAGCGACCCCAGCAAGCTGCGCGCCCTGGTCTACAAGGAGGTGGATGCCACACCCGCCCGGGACCGGATGGTCAAGGATCGGGACGGCCAGGCCTTCCGCGACGCCGCGCAGATGCTGTGGGACGCGCCGGTGACCATGCCGCCGGCGACGCAGGCCGCCCTCTACCGGGTCCTGGCCGCAATCCCCGGCGTGAAGATCGACAGGAACGTCAAGGACGGCGCCGGGAGGCCCGCCATCGCGCTGTCCCACGGGTTCGGTGAACAGTTCCTGCTGGACCCGGCCACCTACCAGATGGTGGCGCAGAGGACGGTCAACACCGGCCGCAACGCCCCGATCTCAGCGACCAAGGGCAACGATCCCCGCTACAACGTCCCAGTGGGGACCGTCATGTACTCCCTCACCCGCGTGGTCACCAAACTCGTCGACCAGGCCGGCCAGCGGTAGGAGCGAATGACCTCGCGCCGCCCGCGACGTCCACATCGGCTAGGTTCGGGCGGCGCTCCGGCAGCGCGCCGCACCCATGGCGCGAAGAGTCCCACAAACGACCGGACGGCGCTTTCACCTGCGCAAACATCACTCAAACCGGGCCGAGGCCGCGCGGGCCCGCGGGCGGCGCCTCGGGCGGCCGCCGGCGCTCACACCGGACCGGGTCCGCCAGGCCCGCGCCCTGCTGACCCGTCCAGACGAGTCGGTCTCCTCCATCGCCCGGCTGCTCGGGGTCAGCCGGTCCACGCTCTACAAGTACGTGCCCGAGGCCAAGGGCGGCGCGTTGACGATCGATGCGGCGCAAGCCCAACGGGTCCCAGCGCGCTGGCGGTCGGCCCCGAGCCGGAGCCCAGCCACGTCCAGGACCACGACGTCGCCCTTCGCCCAGCTCAAACACCTACCGGTCAGGTGTCACCAAGATCATGACCAAGTACAGCTAGACCGCCAGCGCCCACAAGGGGACGTAGTCGGTTTCCGGCGACGGGGTTAGAAAGCTCACTCGCCGCCTGCCACGACCTAACCTACGGGCTGAGCTGCGAAGAGTTAGGGAAGTGAGGTGCCCACGGCGGGGTTGGGCCCGAGGGCCAGGAGGAGCCTCGTACGGCGCCCCGAAGGGCTGCCCGCGGCCTAACTAACCCCCGACTGTCCAGGGGGATGGGCTGCGCTGCGGGTTCGGTGGTTCAGGGCGTGCGCGGGGCCCGGTGTGCGCACATGCCCGCGCGGCGCGAGCGAGGACGGTAGGTAAGCGAAGGCACGACTACAAACAGGGAAGAGGAATTCACCATGCGACGTGTACTGAGGGCCCGAGAGGCCTCACGTTTCGTCGGCTACCCCAATGGGGCCGAGTTCAAGGTCACACATGGCGGGACGCAGACCGAGATCAAGGTCGTCGTCGAGGCGGACGGTCCCGCTCACGAGAGGGCCGCGAAGGCCGCCAAGCTGAAGAAGCGCGGGAAGTTCGTCAGGCTTCTCGTGCCCGCCGTGAGAGACCAAGCCAGTGACGGGGGCCGGCTGGAGATCCACGTCTTCGTCCCCGCCGGGACCACGAGTCTGATGCGAACGAAGCGTAAGCGCTGGGTGCGCACGTTGTCGCGGGCGATGCGCAGCGTGACCCCGCTCAGGTACATCCAGCAGCGGCAGCTCGCCCGGCCGGAAGTGGTTGCCCGCGCTTTCGCAGAACCCTTCCGGGACAAGGGACTGCAAGGCGACGGCGAGCTGGTCGACCCGGCCGGTGGATTCGATCGCCAGGTCGAACCCGTGGTGGATCGGCTCGATCGCCGTGACTGTGCTGGCGCCGTAGCTCTCGGCGATCGCGCGGTGCGCCGGGTCCGGGTCGACGTAGAGCACGTCGGACGCGCCCAGCGCGCGGGCGATGTCGCACACGTAGAGGCCGATGCTGCCGCGGGCGATCACCAGTACCCGCGCTCCCGGCTTCTCGCGCAGGTGCGGGGCGACCAGCTGCCAGGACAGCGACCAGTTGTCGCTGGCCGAGGCCATCGCGACCGGGTCCAGCCGGGACGGCAGCGGCACGAGCATCGCGTCGGCCCACGGGACGCGGACCAGGTCGGAGAACAACCCGCCCCAGCCACCCCCGATCGGGGCGCCGAACATCGCCATGTGCGGCACCGACCCGCAGTGCGCCGTCAGCCCCGCGCGGCAGCGATCGCAGTCCCCGCAGGGAGATCGCCCACGGCACGACCACCAGATCCCCGGGCGCCACATGGCTGATCGCGTCACCGACCTCGACGACCCGCGCGACGCTCTCGTGGCCGAGCGCGAACGGCGGCGGGATCGGCCCGTGCCCGGCCAGGATCGCCGAATCGACGTCGCACGACGTCGCCGCCACCGGGGCGACGATCGCGTCCCGGTCCGCCTGCAAGACAGGATCCGGCACCTCACGCCACTCCACGGCCCGGCGGGCGACATAGGTCAGCTCACGCACCAGCCGTCTCCCGGGCTTTCTGCGCGAGGGCGACGAGTTCGCTGTAGCGCACGATGCCGCCGCCGGCGCCCCAGGTGCCTTCGGCCTGCTCGTGGATCAGCACCCACACCCGGAGTGCGTCGGCGTCGGTCAGCCCGGCGGCGCGCAGCACCGTTTCGGTCGCGTCCTTGACCAGCCCGGCCTTGCGGCGATCGGACACCGCACCCTGCGGCACGGTGACGTCGACCCGGAACGGCGGCGCCGCGTTGTCGGCAGAGTCCTCCGCCGTGACCTGCGCTCCGGCAGGCAGCTCGTGGAGGTAGCTCCAGGCCTGGGCGCGGAAGAACGTGTCCGGCGCACCCTCCCAGCGCAGCAGCACCGCCGCGAGCTCACTTTGGACGTTCTCCCGGCCTTCGGCGGTCAGAGCTCCGGAAGGGGCGGCCAGTTGAATCATCGGCATGGCGGGCCTCTTCGTCTACCATTCCAGCGACGACGCGGTGCGCACGGCCCCGACCGAGGCGTTCACCGGCTGGGAAAGGCAGCTCGCTGAATCCCTGCAGGAGCACGGCGCCGACCCCGCCGAAGCCGAACAACTCGCGACGCTCATCGTCGCGGCCGCCGAAGGCGCCGTGGCCATGTGCCGCGCCCGCCGCAGCACCCAGCCCCTCGACCACGTGGCCGCCCGGCTGGAAAAACTGATCACCGCAACCGTCGGCGAATGACCGCTCTCGCTCGCCCGAGGCGCAAGCCAGCAGGCAGCGTTTCGGAATGGAATCGGGTCCGGGCGGTCAGCGGCTGCTGAGGGCGGCCGCGGTGGCGCGCAGGGCTCCGGCCGGCCGGAGTGTTACGGCGTGGAGAACAGACCCGGCCCCGGAGGTGAGGAGCCGTCGGCGCGGACGCCGTTCGTGACCCGCAGGAATTCCAGCTTTTCCGCATCGACGGAACCCGCGGCCACCGTGTAGACGACGAGCCGGATGTCGCAGCCTGGGACAGTGAGCACGTCGCAGTCACACGTCACCTCGCCGACCTGGGGGTGCACGACGGTCTTGCGAGCCGAGACGTGCAGACCGACCGCACCCTCGTCCCACAGCCGGGCGAACTCCGCACTGGTGGAGCGCAGTTCCGCGACAAGGTCGATCAGTCCACGGTCACGGGGGTAGTTGACGAGAGCCGTGCGCAGATCGGCGACGAGAGCGGGGTTCAGGGCGTCGTCCTCCTGGAGCACGGGCCAGGCCGCGAGCCCACTGGATCCTGCGGCGAAGACCGCCCGCACCAGGTTCCGCTCGACGCGCGTCCGTGCGCTGGGGTCGCCCAGTAGCGCTGCCCATGCGGGAGTCCAGGACAGCAAGGTCCAGTCGGCACTGAACACGCCCACGGGGAACTCGCCGAGGCGAGCCAGCATCCGTTGGACCCCCGCTGGAACATGCGTGCACATCGTCCCCTCCTGTGGCGGCAGGAGACCGGCCAGCCGATAGGCGTAATCGCGCTGCACGGGTTCCAGTTGCAGTGCCCTGGCCAGGCTCGCCACGACCTGCGCCGAAGGGCTGGTGGCGCGCCCCTGCTCCAGCCGCACCACATAGTCGACCGACAACCCTGCGAGCTCGGCCAGTTCCTCGCGTCGCAACCCCACCGCACGTCGTCCAGGCCGCGCAGTCCGCCCGACGTCGACCGGAGAAAGCCGGTCGCGCCAGCGACGCAATGCCGTGCCGAGGGTCTCGTCCACTCGACCAGTATGTCCGCTGGATAGCCGTTCTGCCTGGTACTGGCCGTCCCACCGTCGCAGAGGGCACTGGTTCTCCTCCCGCCACTGACCGAGAGTGAACACATGACAACAACATTCATCACAGGAGCCAACAAATCCCTCGGATACGAGACCGCCCGCCGATTGATCGCGGCCGGACACACCGTCCTCATCGGCGCTCGCGATCCAGAGCGCGGCCAGGCAGCCGCCGACGCACTCGGTGCCCGTTTCGTCCAGATCGACGTGGCGGACGACGCGTCGGTGGCCGCGGCCGCCGCCGACGTCGAAGCTCGCGAGGGGGGCATCGACGTCCTCATCAACAACGCAGGTATTTTCGGGACACACAACCCCGCCGACCAGATCACGGCCGCTGACGCCAGCGCGGTGTTCGAGGTCAATGTCGTGGGGATCGTCCGAGTGACGCACGCGTTCCTACCTCTGCTGCGCACGTCCGAGAACCCGGTCATCGTCAACGTGTCGAGCGGCATGGGATCGTTCGCGGCAACCCACGACGCCGAGCGCGTCGAGTCGAAGCCCGTCGCGCCGCTCTACACATCCTCGAAGGCTGCCGTGACCATGCTGACCACGCAGTACGCGAAGGCCTGGACGGACGTGAAAGTGAACGCGGCCGACCCGGGCTACACCGCGACCGACTTCAACGGGCACAGCGGCCCGCAGACGGTGACCGAGGGGACCGACGCGATCGTCGAACTCGCCACCATCGGGCCGGACGGACCGACCGGAACCTTCCACGACCGCCACGGAGCGATGGCCTGGTGATCCACCTCTGAATTCGGGGCGTGCCCAGCACGGACGAGGAAGACCCCGGCAGCCCCGAGTCTCTCGCGGCATACTCGGCGCGTCCGGGGCCGGTACCAGGGTGACCGGTTGCCTGGACGGCCGACCGATGCAACGGTCAGTTGTGCTCTGGCCGGTTCAAGGTGCGGGCGTATCGCCTGGGGTGACGCCGTTGACGCCCTTGTTCCCTTGTGTGAAGCCGGGTCCGCCGGTGATCACGTGGCACGGCTGGACGGGTCCGGTGGCCAGATCACCGACAGATGAGCTGGCTGACCCATCACCACGTTCGGCGTACCACGCGGTGAACACGAAAGTCTCTTTTGGTTTGATCGACTTGGCGTCCAGCCGAAGGTACTGGTCCTGAGCCGTGTCGGCGTCCGCGCCCCACTGGAGCAAGTTTGACTTGCGCGGGTCGTCGTTGCGCATGAATACGGCGCGTGGTTCCTTGCAGCGTTCACCCTCGGGCAGGAAGGTCACGATCGACTTCACGCCGAAGTTCTGCAGCTTGCGTTCGATCACTTCGGGGTGGCGGAAGTCGCGGACGTAAATGCGGATGGACCCATCGGGATCTCGTTCGACCGCGTTCGCCTTGGTGCCATCTGTGCCCAGCGCGACCGGAACGCCGATCGCGACCGCGGCCGCAGCCAGTACGGCGGCCCCGGCCAAACCCCACCGGCGACGGCGCGGCCTCGAACGCCGCTCGGGCCGTGCGGCCTGGTCCGCCTGCGCGCGGGCGGCTACGACATGCTTCAGCTCGTCCAGGAGCCGGTCCTCGAACGTCTGCATCTTTACTCCTCGGCGTAGGTGAGCTTGCGAGAGTGGACGGCGGTGGCCCCTGCGAGGTTCTTGCGTGCCCGATGCAGGCGTACTCGGGCGGTGGTCGGCCTGATACCCAAGGCCGCGGCCGCCTCGGCGACCGACAGCCCCTCGAGTGAGATCAGCTCCAGGACGGCTCGGGTGCCCTCGGGCAGGCCGGCGATGGACTGGTAGGCGACGCGAGCCGTGCGTTCGGCATCGATGCGCTCCTCCAGTCGTGCGATGTCGCGGTCATCCAGCAGCCGGCGCCCCGCGATCTGCGCGGTGGCACGCAGTTCGCGGGCCGATCGGCGGCGTTCGGCGCTGACCACGTTGCGTGCCACCCCGTACAGCCAGCCGATCTCGCTGCCCGCAGCAGACCGGTAGGTATGGGCGGAATCGATCACCGCCAGGAACACCTCCGCAGTCAGATCGGCGGCGGTGTGCGGGTCGTCCACCCGTCGTGCAACGAAACGGCCAATGGCCTCAACGTGCCGCCGGTAGAACACCTCGAAGGCGGCCGGATCACGCCCGATACGGGTAAGGGCGGTTTCATTGGAGCCACCGCCGGATCCTGGCTTGGCCATGCGCTCACTCCTCTCGTTGGTCCACCCCTACTTGGACCGGCGATCAGAAAGCGTTACACGCGCCTGACCTCCATTCACAGGAGGCCGGCCGGTTCCGCCCCCCGCCGCCTCGACCTTGGCGAATAGGCCGACTTCACAGGGCCTACCTGAACCAGACAGACCATGATCACAAAACGGGATCCCGACACCCGCCCAGGTAAGCCCGCTCCGACTCCCGTTCGCTGACCAGCGATTTTTGCGGCGGGTCGCGATCTGTGACGTTCCCGAGCCGGAAGAGCGTCAAAACCTGGCCATGAGCGGTGACCTGCGGCTTCGTAGGCGAGCGCGTCCTGGTAGCGCCAGGGTCGTGACTGTGTCGAGGCGTGCGGCGGAAGCCGGTAGCCGGGGCCGTCGAGCGCGATGACTTCGCGGCGCGTTCTGCCCGGACCGGCTGCCGTGACCACAGACAGTGATCTTTGGTCAACACGGCCGTGACCCCGCAGAATAGGTTTGGTGGTGATCTTCGTCTGCGTCCGCTGCTCTCAGCGGCTCACTGGAGGCCTCGTCGAGGTGCCCCTTCCGCCGCCGGTCAACGAGGAACTCCGCGGCCCGCGCGAGTTCCTGCCGACTCGAATGCCGCAAGGGACTTTCGCGATCGCCCCGGAGATCGGCGGATTCGTCCTCTGCCCGGACGACCTCACCGGGGTTGATCTGCACCCTGACTCACGGCGTCGCAACGGCTGCTGCGGCCTCGACGGGCTGGACGGCCCCAACCTGATCTGCGCCGGGTGTGGTGCCGAGGTCGCGACGAAACAGTCGGACTGCTGGTCACAGCAACAGGTCACCCTGCTGCCGGCTGCGGTCCGCCGTCGTTGAGTTGATCGGGTGTGGGATTACAGTGCGATCCGTGGGATTCATGCGGGACCATCGCGACGGCGTCCGGGCCGTCCGTGAGTTCGCGGAGGCGCGTGGCTGGACCTTGATCACCTCGGCGGAAGAGCACCGAGCCCTCCTGGAACGGCTGCACGGTGAACCGTTCCACCCCCAACTCCCCGAACCGACGCCGTACTACGTGCCCGGCCGGCGACGGCACCGGCTGTTCCACGTCATGCGCGGTGCCCACCGCGCAGGATCGGCGGTGGTGTTCCTTTACACGGCCGAGCAGGAAATCCTCGACGACGGTTTCGGCCGGCGCGGCCGGGAGAGTTCGAGCTACTGGATCGCCGCGCTGGTGGACCTGCCGGCACGCGTCCCCCGCCTGCAGCTCACGCCCCGTACCGCCATGCTGCCGCCACGGCCGGGGATCACCACGGCGGACCCGCGCATCGACGAGCGCTTCCACGTCCACACCACCGATCCCGCATGGGCGTCCCGGGCGGTGAGCGCACTGGCCCCGATGCTGCTCCAGGGCACCGGCCGGGCGTGGCGTGCCTCCGGGACGTCCATCGTGACCTGGGAATGGATCAGGGCCCGGCCGCCGGGCATCCCACTCGACCGCGTCGACGCGACACTCGACGAGCTGGCCGGCATCGCCGACGGGATCTCACGACCACCGGACAGATCCGGACCCCGCTGATCAGCTCAGCAGGGAACTATTGACAGGACCTTGAACCACAAAAGGTGGATGAAGCCGGACAGCCCCCCAGTCGGCGGGTGCTCTTCCGGCGCCGGAGTAAGCTCCCAGAAGATCCAGGCGGTTATCACGAGCGTGAGGGTGATCAGCCCGGCCCATACCGTCTTTCTGGGGTTGCGCGATGGCGGCTTGGGGCGCCGAGTCGGTCTGCGGTGCGCCGCACAACCAGTCCTTCCCGTTGTTCGAGCACTTCGATATCCCGTTGCGGGCACCGGAAGTGGGCGGGGCGATCGACCCCGCCAACGAAACTCACGACATGATCTCGGGCGTGTTCGGAGGACCGTCCGAAGGCGAACGCAACCGGATCAAGCTCCGCGTCCGCGCTGCAGTGGGTGCCATCACAGCGACCGGTCACGTCCAGCGGAGTGTTGTATGAGTTGATCTCCGTGTGATCCTGTTTCTGCAGGTTAAGCGGTGAGTTCCCGCGGTCGATCTCGGGGTCGCCGGGCTGCTTGGTGATCGGTGCGTAGACGCGCTCGCGCCCGGTTCGGTCGACCTCCTTGCGTCCGTACCTCCATCGAGTGCTGGTCCTGCGGTTGATCCCGACCTCACGGCACGCGGCCGAGTTGCTCATCCCCTGCGCCATCAGGCAAAGGTATTGATCTCGCTTGTCCGCCAGCGGTGCGGGTCCACGCTTCTTAGCTGCGCGACGCGTCTTGGTCATGGCAACACCCCCACGGGGTCAGGTGTTGCGACCACCTTTAGGACCCAAGGAAGACTCCCGCCGAAGCCTTCAGCGAGCATCTATGCTCACTGAAAGGCAGTGTTGCGACGACTCCTTGAACCTAAGCGGTCGGTGTCGGTCACCGTGAAATCGCGCCGCAGCCGCGCGGACAGGGTCATCCCGTCGGTGAGCGGATCGTCCCCGATCGTGCTGTCATCGCTCGGCATGCCGACACGGTATCGAGCACACAGACGCCGCCAGGGATGGCCGTGGGGCATGACGTCTTGCCGATCCGCGCGATCTACCGGTGGGACGGGGGCGGAGTCTACGATGAGGCGCAGGCACGAGTAGGCCTACATGCTCGCGCCTCGCGGGTGCCACGAACTGTTAATCGTGCGAATGACGACCATGCCGATGGCGTCCTTGTGTTGCCGCATTACCGGTTCCGGAAGGGGAGTCCCGTATGGCTGCAACGGAACCTCACGGAGATTGCCGAGAGTGTGAGCTGCTTCCAGCGTAGAGGGTGCCCCACACAATTGGAGAACTGTGAATGGCTCATGACGGAGGGGACCAAGGTAGTCACGCGGATTCTGGTGCTGTATCAGCGGGTACGCCGCCTGCGCGGGGCATGAACTCGATGCCGTCCGCTCGGGCTCAGAACCTGCGCGTGCTCGAGGGCCGCTTCGTTCTGGAGCGGGTGTCCGATGCACGTACGGCCGCCTCCAAGCCTGGCCTGCTCGCACTCGTGCTCGGTCCCGACGGTGGCGCGGCGATGCGGCGCGACGACACGGCCGACGACGGCTGGGCGGCGCTGTGGAACGGCGATGACGCGCATGACCCGGAAGCGACGGGGATGCTCAGCGCCATCGTGGCGCCGCTCGCCGCCGGCGAGCTCCCGGTCTGGACCGCCGCGAGCTACGACGGAGACCTCGTGCTCGTCCCGGCCGACCGGCTTGAGAAAGCCGTCGGCGTACTTCGCCGGGCCGGCCACCAGGTGGCCGTATGACTGAGTTAAGACAGGAGTGGCGTTGAAGCCTTCGCGCAGTGGTCACGTGCCGATCAACGGTCTGAGCCTCTATCACGAGGTGTATGGAGAGCTCGGCACGTCGGAAACGGCTCCTTTGCTGCTCATCCCTGGCGCGCACATGGCCACCGACTCCATGGGGCAATGGGTGTCGGCCTTCGCGGGCACGCGCACAGTGATCGTCTTCGATCAGCAGGGGCACGGCCGCACGCCGGACACCTCGCGTGAGCTGTCTTATCCGCATTTCGCCGACGACGCCGCGGCGTTGTTGCGTGCGTTGCAGGTCGAGCGCGCGGACGTGATGGGCTACTCGCAAGGCGGCGGGGTCGCGCTGCAGCTCGCGGTCCGGCACCCGGCATTGGTCAACAAGCTGGTCACGCTGTCGGCCGCCTACCGCAGGGACGGCTGGTATCCGTGGGTGGTGGACGGCATCGAGGATTCGGGCACCACATGGTGGGCCGGTACGTCCGTCGAGAAGGCGTTCTTGGCGCACACGCCGGACACCGCGGCGTTGCAGGCCTACCTCGAAAAGATGAGGGTCTTCGGCCGCAATGACCAGTACATCAGTGACGCGGAAATGCGATCGATCTCTGCCAAGACGATGGTCATTGGCGGTGATGCGGATGACGTGAAGCCGGAGCATACGCTGGCTATGTTCAAACTACGCAACGGCGATGCGAGCGCGTCAATGTCAGGGGTTCCGGCCGCGCGCTTGGTGATTCTGCCGACGACGCACGTTGGCATTTTCTGGCAGTCAGCGGTACTGGCACCAATGGTGAGCGCCTTCCTCGATGATGTGACACCGACGACGCCCGATCTTTTTTGAGCTGACCTGTGCTCTCGTCGTTCGACGACCCGGTCGGGGCCAGTCGGGTGCGCCTTGGCGATCGCAGCGATCTTGTTCTTGACGCTGCCGCCCGTTCCTGGCTGGCCACCGCGCATCCCTAAGCCGTGCACCTCTCTCGCTGGTCGTAGTCGCCAGGCTGCTCTGCCGGACGCTCCTATGGACGTCCGTCCGGTCATGGACCGCGGTGCCGGGGCGAAGACGCCCGGGGGCGGACCGTAGGCTTCGGATATGACCGAAATCCAGGCCGCTACCCCTCATGAGGCCTTCGCGTTGCTGCTGGCCGGCAATCAGCGGTTCGTCGCGGAGGCTCCGGAGCACCCGAACCAGGACGCCGTGCGGCGCGCCGCGGTCGCTCCGTCCCAGCGTCCGTTCGCCGTGCTGTTCGGCTGCTCGGACTCCCGTCTGGCCGCCGAGATCATCTTCGATCGCGGTCTGGGGGACCTGTTCGTGGTGCGCACCGCCGGCCACGTGATGGGGCCGGAGGTGATCGGCAGCATTGAGTTCGGCGTTGACGTGCTGGGGTGTCCCCTGGTCGTGGTCCTGGGCCATGAGGCGTGCGGGGCGGTCGGCGCCGCATGCGCCGCACTGGAGGACGGGATGGCCCCGGCCGGGTATGTGCGGGACGTCGTGGAGCGGGTGACGCCCAGCGTGCTGGCCGCACGGGCCGCCGGATACGTGAAGGCCGAGGAGATCCTGGACGAGCACATCCGGCACACCGTCGACCTGCTGCTGGATCGCTCCCGCCTTCTGGCCGAGCAGGTCGCCGCCGGGCGGGCCGCCGTCGTGGGCTTGTGCTACGGCCTGGCCGACGGCACCGCACGCCTCGTCGCGGCCCACGGCCTGGAGGTCCACGGCCTGGAGGTCCACGGCCTGGACGTGCCCGTCGCCTCGGCGCCGTAAGGGCCGGGCAGGGTCTTTGAGACCGGGCACGACCTCGCGCACCTGGGGCGGCTCGTCCTATGGGCACTCGGCTTGAACGGTCGAACGGCGTCGGTTCTCCTCACGCGAGGGGCCGGGGCCCCGCGGCGCGGCGGAGCCGGTTGGCGATCGCCAGTCCCAGTCCCTCCTCGGCCGGCAGGGAGGCGACGATGAGGTCGCACCCTTGCTGGTCGAGGTGGCGCAGGAACCCGTACAGTCCGCGCCCGTAGGCGGCCGTCGAGCTGGGGACCGCCACCACGGCGTGCGCCTTGACCGCGTGCTCGGCGAAGGCGGGTGGAACAAGGACACCCACCTGGTGGCCCTGTTCCTGCGCGTGTTCGGCTTCGGCGACCACCTTCTCGGGCTCGACGAGGACGACCCGCGCACGCGGCGCGTAGTGGGATGGATGCTGACCCGGAACCCGGACACGGCTCGTCGCAGGGACGCCAACCGGGCGCCCCAGCACCGTTTCGAGGTCCTCACGCGTCACCCCGCCAGGCCGAAGGATGCTCGGGGCCTGTCCCGTGGCGTCAAGGATGGTCGACTCGACGCCGACCGCGCAGGGCCCGCCGTCCAGCACGAAGTCGACGGCATCACCGAACTCGGCGCGGACGTGATTCGCCGTGGTGGGGCTGACCGAGCCGAAGCGGTTGGCCGACGGGGCCGTGAAGCCGCCGCCGAAGGCCGACAGCAGCGCGAGCGTGACGGGATGGCCGGGCACGCGCACAGCCACCGTCTCCAAACCACCCGTCGCTTCCAAGGGCACCCGGCGACCGCGTCGCAGCACCAGCGTCATTGGCCCCGGCCAGAAGCGCTCGGCCAGCAGGCGAGCCGTCGCGGGCACGTCCTGGACCCTCCTCCAGGTGCCCCGCGCCGCCGTGCATGATCAGCGGGTGGGAGGACGGGCGCCCCTTCGTGGATGTCACGGCGGTCGAGCCCATCAGTCGACCCCAGGTCAGCGAGAGCAAGGTGATCCCCACGTTCCTCACGCTCTGCCGCCTGACGGGCAACAGCAAGTGGCAGATCGAGTGCAAGGCGCGGAATCTGGCGCGTCAGTGCATCGGCCCGGACGCGCGCATCCAGGTTGAGTTCAACCGCGGCCTGAGCAACGTCCCGCTGGCTCATCTGAACACCACTGCGACCTGGATGACAACCTGCCCGTCGGTTTGAACACCACCGGCCGCCTCCTCGTCACCTTCGTGAGGATCACGGCGATCGGCTGACCGGAGACCGCTCAGGCGGTCCTACCATGTTCCCGAAGACTCGGGAACGGGCCACATCTGTTTCGCCTATTCCTTTCCAGCGTGAGATATCACCGCTCCCTTAAATGGATGGTGTTGCCGCTGGGTCTCGCCTGCGGTGCGGGCGCCGCGACAGTTCCCACGGTGCGGCGATGATCGCTCCCAGCAGGGCGCTGAAGACGAGGTGGACGATGTACACCAGCATCACGCCGCCGGAAGTGCCGGCCTTCTGCAAGTCAGAGTGCCAGGCGCTCAAGTCGACGACGTTCCACACCACGTACGCCATTGTGACAACGCCGCCGGTGACGAGTTCGAATCGATCACGTCGGATGGCCGCCGCGACAACGTTGCTCACCGTCCAACCGCATGCAAGGGCGTAGGGCAGGGGTGGGAACACGATGTCCAGCATGCCGTAGGAGATGAAGGCCGCCCCGCGTCCGCCGGTGTGCTGATAGACCTCCCAATAGCCCAGGTTCGCCAGGACCAGGATCAGTCCGGGGAGGAGCCAGAGGCTCAGCCGCCGCCGAGCCGCCAGGAACGCCGTAACGAGAACGGTGGCATAGGTGACCACATCGATCCCGCCCGCTCTCACCGACATGATGGCCGGGTCGAAAACGGCGGCCACCACGCGCAGAAGCGCCCCAGTGATCACGGTGGCCATGAGCCCGCGAGCAACCGGGCGGAGCCGGGATGGAGCGGGCTCCAGGGAGGATCCGCCCGGCTCGACGGCGGTCGGGAACGCATCGCCCTCGTTCCGCGGCGGCCCCGGCGGGACGGTGCCGGCCGCCGTCCCGGCGTCGTCGCCCAGCCCGGCGGCGTCGTCCAGTGCGGGCCGGCCGCTGCCCAGCAGAGTGCTCAAGACCTGGCGCGCGGTCGGCCGGATCCGCGGGTCCTTGGCCAGGCACGCGGCCAGCGTCTCCCGCAGCGGCGAGGCGATCGGACCCAGTTCCGGCTCACCGTGCAGGACCCGGTGGAACACGGCCGACACGCTGTCGGCGCCGAACGGAGGCCTCCCGGTGGCCGCGTACACGATGGTGCAGGCCCAGGCGAAGACGTCGGCCGCGTAGCCGACCGGTTCTCCGCTGATCTGTTCGGGGGCCATGTAGCGGGCGTTCCGACGCTGCGGCTGACGGTCCCGCTCGTCGCCTCCAGACTGCGGGCGATACCGAAGTCGATGACGCGCGGTCCATCCGGCCCCAGCAGCACGTTGCCGGGCTTGAAGTCGCGGTGCACGACCTGAGCCTGGTGGATCGCGACCAGCGCGGTGGCGGTGCCGATCGCGAGCCGGTCCAGGTCCGTGTCCGTCCGGGGGCCCTGCTCGCGAACCACGCGCTGCAGCGACGGCCCGGAAACATACTCGCTGACGATGTACGGGACATCGCCCTCGACGTCGGCGGCGAGGATGCGCGCCGTGCAGAATCCCGCCACCTTGCGTGCCGAGGCGAGCTCCCGTTCGAAGTACCGGCGGGCCTGGTCGTCGTGCCCGAAGCCGGCGTGCAGGAGCTTGACCGCGACCGGGAGGCCGGACTCCGATTCGCCGAGGTAGACCACGCCCTGCCCGCCGCGCCCCAGGCGGGCGGCGAGGCGATACCCGCCGACCTGAACCGGGTCGTTCGGCAGCAGTGACTCTCCCGCCGGCGTGGGAGGCTGCGCACCCATGCTGAAGATCCCGATCGTCCAAGGGTGATCACGTCGGCGCCATGATGTCACGTTCGCCGGGCGATATACGTTGACCGGTACGCGATTCCAGCAGAAATCAAATCCATGCGGCGGGTAGGAGGGTGGGTTTGAGTTAGGCCCGCTGGCGGGAGTCTCCGGGGACCTTGCGCAGTCAGAGTGACCAGTCAAACCTTGTGGGGTCAGTGTTGATCCGGATTCGCATGGTGACAACAAGGCCGGTCAGGATTGCAACTCGGGCCAGCCGAGGTCTTGGAGCATGTGGCGCCACCCCTTGTTACCGCCGCTGTATCGTTTCCCGCCCAAGAACAGCGCCGGGACGCCGTCGTCCACCACCAGAAGCCGGGCCCACGCGCCCTCGTGAACGCTCCGGCGCCGCCACCCCCCGAGTATCCGCTGCGCCATACCCGTGCGCCCGGTGGAACATCGCATGAGGTGCAGGCTGTATCCGAGAGTGGTCTCGCCGGACTCAACACCCCAGTCTCCGGCGAAGTGCTGCTGGTTGAACCGGTAGAGAAGGCCCTCCTCGCCTGGCCAGGGCCGCAGCTCTTCCGCGGGCCCGTCCAACTCGTGCTCAATGACCACGAAGTACCTCTCAACACGTGCCGCGCGTCGCTGCTTGCTGTTGAGTTCCGCAATGGCCAAAGCCAGGTGTGGCGCAGCTGCGGACAAAACCTCCAGCGTCAGGCTGCGCTCGCGCGACATGCTGCTCCTCCACAGGCCCAGCGGTTATCGTCAACGCGACTGTAGAGCGAGCCGTCCGAGGTCGTCGACAAGCCAGTCGAAGATCCGCTTGGCGGGGTGGCGCTGCTTGTGGAGTGCGTCCAGATCGGCGCAGACGGATACGGACAGTCGTATACAGGGCAGTTCACGGCCGTCGGCCGCGACGCCGGTCTCCACTCGGCTGTGATGACCGAGAGACAGGGGTCGTCGAGGGCGCACTGCGGGCGTCGCGCGGTGGCCGAGCGCACTGAGTGAGCCGGGAGAGGTCCCGGGCCACCGGTATAGCGTGCCGTACATGGCATGGTTCGGTAGGAAGGGCTTTGCGGGCGTCACCGGTCCTGACCTCATGGCGCGGATGCCGCCGGTCACCGAGCCCAGCAAGACAGAGCAGTTTGCGGAGCATGCACGCCGGCAACACCGGGCGGACGAGCCCTGGACCCACATTCAGAACTTTTCCTACACAAAGCTGCTGTGGGACAGGGATGACGCGCCGCTCTATGTTGGGGTGAGTGGCAGATCGGCGATCCTGCTGCGCCTGTCCGGTCAGATGCGCGCGAGCCTCGACGGGCTCGGCGAGCTCATCCGGCGCAAGGGCGCCCAGTTGTTCCTGCAGGGCCACCGTCTCGGGCAGTACGCAATGGTGCGGGTGGTTCTTGAGCTGCCGGAGCACGACCTGATCTTCGAGACGCCGCTGACGCTGGCGCACGGCGATGTGCAGGAGTTCCTTTCGGCCGGGTGCCAGAACGAGGCAGTGGAGTTGCACGTGGCTCACACCAACGATGCGCGGCCGCTGCGGCTGGCCTGCCAGGCTGCCGGAATTCGCCCCGTCGTGGATGCCGCACTGGACGTTGTGTGCGGCCTCGACCATCCGACAACACCGGCCGAACAGGCCGCACCTGCTGCCGAACTGGAAGCCAGGTTCCCCAGAATCAGCGATGGGCTCAGTGGCCGGACTCGGATACGGCTGACCGTCACCGGGGCGGCGGACGAGGTCGTGAGGGTGGAGACGCGCAACTGACGTGAATAGGAGTGGCGCGAGCCGCTGCGCCCCCTGGGCTCGGCTGCGGACGTGCGCGAATAGCACCGGCAAGGATCCGCGACACCGCACCATCGACCGGCCCACCATCGACCGTCTCATTGAACACGTCGCTGTCTTCGTCGAACCGCCGCATCATCACTGCCGCGCCTCGGCCCGGCTTTGAGCCCGACCATGCCCGCCAGCGCCGCCGGGGCCGACTCGATTCATCGACCGGCACCACGCCTGACCGGAGCCGACCGGACAAACCTCCACACCCCGTCGGGGGAGGCGGCGCCGAACCGCTCACGAAACACCGGGTGAGGCCGTCTTGGGTCCCGCTGATGCTCTCGGGGTTCGGTGACCTCGGCCAGGCCGCTGTCGGCGGTAACTCGCCCGAGTCCTCCACAACTTCCTGACCTGGGCTCCCGACCCGCCTCACGATCTGCGCACCCTGGTCCGCTCCGCCGCCCGCCTATGCCGCTACCTACGCGAAGAGGTCCTGGAAGTGCTAGCCGACCCGGGTGTGCACGTTCTGCCGTGGATCGGGAGTATCAAGATTGTTGGCGGATGCGGTTCCGGACGGTCTGCGGGTGGGTGTGCAGGCGGGCGGCGGTGCTGTGTCTCATCAGGGCGGCGTTCTGCTCCTGCATGACCGCCAGCAGCAGAACCCGCTTGGACGGGAAATGGTCGTACATCACCGCCCGCGCACTTTTCGAAGGTGGTCGGGGGTTCGGCAGACGCTCTGTGGCGTGGGCTGTCTGTGCGATAAGGGTGCTGAGGAAGCTCTCTGGTCTCGGCGGATTCTACGAACGTCCTCAGCAAGTGACACAGTTACTTCATGCCAGTGAAAATGCAGAGGATGGGCAGGCGACCAGTGCGGAATGCGGATGATGCCTATGGTGCCCGCGCCAGTAGTTGCTGGTCTGTGTGACAAGTTTCCGGCGCCGTTCTGAAGGCTGTCCGTAACGCCGAGCATCAAGATTGTTGATCTCGATGTGGAGCAGGTGATCCGGGCCGATCGGGACGAGTGGGTGCCGGTGTTCACCGGCCTGTCAGTGCGGCAGTTCCGCCGTCTGGTGCGGATCGTTGCAGGTAGGGGTGGTGAGCAGACCGGCACCGGGCGGCGGTGGAGCCTGCCGCTGGTCGACCGGGTTCTGCTGATCGCGGTGTACTACCGCATCAACCTCACCTCCGGCAGGTCGCGCTGCTGTTCGGGGTATCCAAGTCCGCCGCGCACCGGGTGGTCGAGCACCCCGCGCCGCCGCTCGCACTTGCACCGGTCACCCGCCGGCACAGCCCCGACACCGTGCTGATCGTGGACGGCACGCTGGTGCCCGTCCACGACCGGACGATCACCGCCTCGTCCAAGAACTACCGGTACTCGGTGAACATGCAGGTCGTCATCGACGCCAACGCCCGGCCGGTCGTCGCGTTCGGATGCCCGGTGCCGGGCAACCACAACGACTGCACGGCGTTTCGCGACTCGGGTGCTGACCGGTCCTGCCACGGCGCCGGCGTGATGGCCGACGGCGGCTACCACGGAAACCAGCAGGTCATGATGCCCTACCGGCGGCCCCGCGACGGCAGCGAGCCGCCCGCCTGGCAGCACGAGCTCGACACCGTCCATAAGCGTGTCCGGGCCCGCGTCGAGCACGCCTTCCTCGCCAGGTTGCGCATGAGGGCGATGCCGCGGGTGGCGGCCGGATCCCGGTGAGCTTCATGCGGGACGTGGGGGGATGCGGCCGTTGGTGCGATTTCGGCCTCAGGTGCCGGGTCGTGCCCAGGCGCTGCGGAGTGCGGAGGCGGTGCGTTGCAGGGCGTCCTTGGCAGCCGGGATGGCGGCCGGCATAACGAAGAATGCGTGGATCTGGTCGGCGTAGCGCACGTGCTCGACCGTGACTCCGGCTTCCCGCAGCCGGTTGGCGTAGGCTTCGCCCTCGTCGCGCAGCGGGTCGTTCCCGGCCGTGATCACTAGCGCTGGGGGCGCGGCCGCCAGCGTGGCGGCGTCGGTGTACAGGGGCGACACGCGCGGGTCGCGTGGATCGGCGCCGCTGCGGAGGTAGTGGCCGGTGAACCAGTCGATCGCCGCCTTGGTCAGCAGCAGGCCCTCACCGTTCTCCTGGATCGACGGGTGTGAGCCGGTCAGGTCGGTGGCCGGATACACCAGGACTTGCAGGGCGAAGATTTCTGGCAGTTGGGCGGCGAGGACGGCGCTGAGGGTGCCGCCGGCCGAGTCCCCGCCGACGGCCATCTTCGAAGGATCGCCGCTCAGGGAGTCGATGTTGGCCGACACCCACTTGGCGGTGGTGATGACGTCTTCGACGGCGGCCGGGAAGGGATGTTCGGGTGCCAGCCGGTAGTCGACGTTGACCACCAGGCAGCCGGCGCGTTGGCACAGCTCACGGGCGGTGGTGTCGGATGCGGCGGCGCTGCCTAGCACCCATCCGCCGCCGTGGATCCAGATCAGGACAGGGTGGGGGCCGTCGCCGTCCGGCCAGTACAGGCTGACCGGGACTCCGTCGGCCGACGCGTCCTCGGTCCGGGCCACCTGCGGCGGTTCGCCGGCCAGGTCGGACAATTGGGCGTAGGCCTCGCGGGCATCAGGCACGGGCAGTTCGTTGAGCGGAGGCACACCCGGTGCCTGGATCATGTCCAGCACGGCCCGGGCTGCAGGGTCGAGGCCCATCGTCTTCTCCTGTCCTGGCAGGTAGGCCCGCTAATCGAGCCAGTGAGGCAACGTAGCGTCGCCCCCTTGTGCGTGTAAGGGTGGATCAACCCGTTCTCATGCCTGTCTTGTGTCTGGGCCGTCAGGGTGACCGAGTGCCGCGTCCCGTGCGCCTCGACCGTGGACTCGCGCCGGCTTGGCCGCCACCGCAGGGCCGGGGCCGCGCGGCCCCAATGAACGCGACCACGCTCTGGTTCGCAGAGACGCGTGATGACCACGGCCCTGTCAACCGGTCGGCGTCCCGCCCAACTCCGTCATGGTCGCGAGGACGTGGAAGCCTCTGGGCGTCACCGATTCCGGCCGAGGGCGCCGACGGCACCGACCATCGCGTCAGCCGTGAGCCGTGAGCCGTGAGCCGTGTGTCGCGGTGACGTCATATGATGTGGGTCTCATGTCCGGAACGGCGTCTGCGACTCGGCACGCGGGCAATCTGCGGGTCGCCGTCACCAGCTTCGTGGGCCGGCGGCGCGAGATCAGCGAGGTGCGCCGGCTCGTGTCGGTGTCGCGGCTGGTGACGCTGACGGGTGTGGGCGGAGTGGGGAAGACCCGGCTGGCGCTGGAGGTCGCGGCGCGTTCGCGCGGTGCTTTCCCCGACGGGGTCTGGGTGGTGGACCTGGCCACCGTCGAGGACGGGGCCGAGGTGGCACAGGCCGTGGCCGACACGATCGGGATCGCGGACCAGTCGGCCCGGCCGCCCGCAGACAAGATCGCGGGGCACCTCCTGCACCGGCAGGTCTTGATCGTCCTGGACAACTGTGAACATCTGCTGGACGAGTGCGCCGCGCTTGCCGACCTGGTGCTGCGGGCCGCTCCGGACGTGCGGGTGCTGGCCACCAGTCGGCGGGCGCTGGCCACGGCCGACGAGCACTTGTTCACCGTGCCGCCGCTATCGGTGCCCGATCCAGAGCGTTTGCCGGATGCCGCGGTACTGGGCCGGTACGACGCCGTGGGCCTGCTGGTCGAGCGGGCTTCGGCCGTCCTTCCGGGATTCACTGTCACCGCGGCCAACCATCGCGATGTTGCTCGGCTGTGCGCCCGCTTGGACGGGATCCCGCTGGCGATCGAGCTGGCGGCGAGGCGGTTGCGGTCGTTGTCGGTGGGGGAGTTGGCCGGTCGGTTGGAGGACCGGTTCGCGCTGCTCACCGGCGGTGACCGGGTGGCGCTGCCGCGGCAGCAGACCCTGCGGGCCCTCATCGACTGGAGCCACGGGTTGTGCTCGGAGCGGGAGCGGCTGCTGTGGGCGCGGCTGTCAGTGTTCTCCGGCGGGTTCGACCTGCCCGCCGCGGAGGGTGTGTGCGCCGGTGACGGGCTCGCCGCAGGGGAGATCGTGGATCTGCTCGGCCGCCTGGTCGATCAGTCGATCGTGCTCGGCGAGGACCGTGACGGCGGGATGCGGTACCGGCTGCTGGAGACGGTCCGGCAGTACGGCCGGGAGAGACTGGCCGGTTCCGGTGCCGAAGCGGTGCTGCGCGGCCGGCACCGCGACTTCTATCTCGCGCGCGTTCGCGGCGTGGCCGGTGCCTGGTGCGGTCCCGGCCAGGAGGCGGCGCTGGCCCGGCTGCGCGCCGATCACGGGGATCTGCGCGCCGCGTTCGAGTTCTGCGCGGCCGACCCGCAGGGGGCCGGCCCGGCGTTGGAGATGGCGGCGGTGCTGCGGCACCACTGGTATGCGGGCGGCTTCCTTCCCGAGGGGCGCCGCTGGCTGGACCGTGCCCTCGACCTGCCCGACCAGCCATCCGGGGCGCGCGCCACGGCGCTGTGGGTGGCCGCGTGGGTGTGCCTGCTCCAGGGCGGCCACCGTGTCGCCGCGGATCGGCTCACCGAGTGCGAGGCCCTGTCCGTCGACCTCGGCGACAGCACCTGCCTGGCGTATGCGACGAGCCTGCGCGGCACGGCGGCGCTGTTCGAAGGCGATCCCCAGGCGGCCGTCGAGCACTTCGCGGAGGCCATAGCCGAACTCCAGGAGACGGGCGACGTGCACGGCGCCCTCATGGCGATGTTCCAGATGGCGATCTCGCTGGCCCACCTGGGCGACACCGATCGCGCGGCCGCGGTCTGCGAGCGGGCTCTGGCGATCAGCGCGGAGCGGGGCGAGCGGTTGGTCCGCTCCTACATCCTGTGGGTGCTGGGCTTCACCACCTGGCGCCGCGGCGACCCGGTCGGCGCGACCGCGCACACCCGGGAGGCTCTGGCGATCCAGCGCGGTTTCAACGACCATGTCGGCGCGGGGCTGATGATCGAGCTGCTGGCGTGGCTGGCGTCCGCGCGGGGGCAGGACGCTCGAGCGGCGCGCCTGCTCGGCGCCGCGCGTTGCGTCTGGGCCGGGGCGGGGACCACGATCTCGGCGATCGGGCCGCACCTCGCGGCGCATCACGACAGCTGCGAGCAGCGGACCAAGCGGGTGTTGCCCGACGTCGAGCACCACGCGGCGCGCGCGGGCCTTGAGGAGCTCACCGTCGCCGAGGCGATCACCCGTGCGCTCGATGAGCAGGCTCCCCGGACCGGCGGTGCCGCGCGGGCGGCCACAAGCTCGGCGCCGGCCGTGTCGCCGGGGCCGGACGCCGCGGACGGGTTGACGCCCCGTGAGCGTGAGGTCGCCGGGCTGGTCGCCCAGGGTATGAGCAACCGGGCGATCGCGCAGGCGCTGGTGATCTCGCCGCGCACTGTGGACGGTCATGTCGAGCACATTCTGGACAAGCTCGGCTTCACCGGACGGGCCCAGATCGCCGCCTGGGTGGCCGAGCGGCGTGCCGGTACGACAGGTACGACAGGCCACCCCTGACCGCCGCCTCTGGCCGCCGGTGAGCCACGTCCCGCGTAAGGCTGGGAACGGGTACTCGTATGGGTGGTTCTACCCGCGCCCGACGCCGCCGGCCCCTGTGACGCTGACCACAGCCCATGGCCGGTACGACGAGGAGGAGGACCCGGAATGACGGTGACAGGCGGATCGGACGGCGTCGCCGAACGGCACGGGGGCCTCGAGGTGCCGCCCGGGCGGCTGTTCATCGGCGGCCAGTGGCGGGCCGCAGCGGACGGAAGCGTCACCGAGATCCTCGACCCGGCGACGGGCGCGGTGATGACGACCGTCCCCCGGGCCGGGGTCCGGGACGCGGCCCGGGCGGTCGAGGCGGCGCGTATCGCGTTCGACGAGGGCTCCTGGTCGGGAATGAACCCGCGGGAGCGGGGACGAATCCTGCTGCGCGCAGCCGAGTTGCTGCGCGGCCGCGCCGCAGAGTTCGCGGCCTTGGAGTCCGTCAACGCCGGCAAGCCGATCACCTTCACCCGCAACATCGACGTTCCGACGCTGATCGAGACCTTCGAGTACTACGGCGCCCTGGCATCCGGCATCGAGGGCGCGGCCCGACCGACCGGCCGGCCCGCCCTGGCCTACACGCGCCGCGAGCCGGTCGGTGTGGTCGCCGCGATCACGCCGTTCAACTTTCCGCTGATCCTGTCCGCCACCAAGATCGCGCCGGCACTGGCGGCCGGGAACACCGTCGTGCACAAGCCCGCCGAGGAGACCCCGCTGAGCGCCCTGAGGCTGGCCGAGGTGCTGCGGGACGCCGGCGTCCCCGACGGTGTCCACAACGTGGTCACCGGCGACGGAACCGCCGGGGA
Organism: Spirillospora sp. CA-128828; assembly: GCF_050945415.1. Taxonomy (NCBI): domain Bacteria; kingdom Bacillati; phylum Actinomycetota; class Actinomycetes; order Streptosporangiales; family Thermomonosporaceae; genus Spirillospora; species Spirillospora sp. CA-128828. The sequence goes on along the minus strand of NZ_CP191986.1, from coordinate 7,397,083 downwards.
GTCGCTGGTGCGCGACCCCCGCGTGGACAAGGTCGCCTTCACCGGCTCTACCAGCGTGGGCCGGCGGGTCGCCCAGGCCGCCTCCGAACGGCTGGCCAAGGTGACCATCGAGCTCGGCGGCAAGGGCGCCAACATCATCTTCGCCGACGCCGACATCGTCGCCGCGATCCAGACCGCGATCCAGGCGTTCGTGTTCAACACCGGCCAGTTCTGCATGAGCGGCAGCCGCCTGCTGGTCGAGCGCCCCGTCTACCGGGACGTGGTCGAGGCCCTGGCGGACGCCTGCGGGCACATCCCCGTCGGTGACCCGTTCGCCGAGGACACCGTGGTCGGACCCATGGCCGGACCCAGGCACCTGGCCAAAGTCCGCTCCTACCTCGACCGAGCCGCGAGCGACGGCAGCGTGCGCGTGCTGGGGGGCGGGAACACGCCGGCCGACTCGGGCGGCTTCTACCTCGCCCCGACCGTGCTGGACGGCGTCACCCAGTACTCCCCCTACGTCCAGGAGGAGATATTCGGCCCCGTGCTCACCGTGCAGCCGTTCGACACCGAGGAGGAAGCGGTCCGGCTCGCCAACGGCACCCCCTACGGTCTGGCGGCCGGCCTGCAGACCGGCGACATCGGCCGGGCCCACCGGGTCGCGGCGGCGCTGCGCGCCGGGATCGTGTGGGTCAACGGCTGGGCCGTGCTCGATGTCGCCATGCCCTTCGGCGGCTGCAAGCAGTCCGGCTACGGACGCGAGAACGGCCCCGAAGGGCTGGAGGAGTACCTGCAGACCAAGTCGGTGGTCGTCGCGCTGGGCTGACCCCGCGCTGACCCGACGCCGAACGAGCGACGCGAAACGAGGAGGAACACAGCAGTGATCACGACAACCGGCGCGGTGGTGGACGGCCCCGGTGCGCCGTTCACCATCCAGGAGATCACCGTGGACGCCCCGCGCGCAGGCGAGGTGCTCGTCCGCATGGTCGCCGCAGGACTGTGCCACACCGACCTGACCGTCCGGGCCGGTGGGATCCCGTTCCCGCTGCCCGGCGTCCTCGGGCACGAGGGCGCGGGCGTCATCGAGCAGATCGGCCCCGGCGTCACCAAGGTCGCCCCCGGCGACAAGGTGCTGCTGACCTTCACCTCCTGCGCGCACTGCGCCGCCTGCCGCGCTGGGCACCCGGCGTACTGCGACACCTGGCTGCCGCGCAACCTCATCGGCGGTGCCCGCGATGACGGCAGCGCCACCCTCTTCCGTGGCGGCGACCCGATCGGCGGGCGCTTCTTCGGCCAGTCCTCGTTCGCCCGGCACGCCTTGGCCGACGAACGCAGCGTGATCCGGGTGGACGCCGACGCGCCCCTGGAGATGCTTGCGCCGCTGGGCTGCGGCGTGCAGACCGGATTCGGCGCGGTCTGGAACGTCCTGTGCCCGACGCCTGGATCAACGCTCGTGGTGTTCGGGGCGGGCGCGGTCGGCCTGTCCGCCGTGATGGCGGCAGCCCAACTGCCGCTGTCGGCGATCATCGCCGTCGATCGCGTTCCCACCCGCCTGGACCTGGCGCTCGAACTGGGCGCCACGCATGTCGTCGACGTCTCCACCGCCGACACCGGCAAGGCGGTCATGGACATCACCGGTGACCGCGGTACCGACTACGCGATCGACACCACCGGCAACCCGAGCGTGCTGCGCACCGCCGTGGACACCCTGTCCATCCGTGGCGCCTGCGCGGTTGTCGGCGCCCCGCCCGCGGGCACCGAGGTTGCACTGGACGTCCAGGGCCTGCTGGTCGGCAAGACGATCATCGGCGTCACCCTCGGCGACGGCGAACCCGGCACGTTGCTGCCACAGCTGGTCGACCTCCACCGACGCGGCCGACTGCCCCTGCACAGGCTCGTCCGGCACTACCCGCCGGAGGAACTGGAAACCGCCGCCGCCGACATGCACCAGGGCGCCACGATCAAACCGGTGATCCGCTTCTGACCACCCCGGCCGGTCTCGGACCTCCTCTCGGCGAGGACGGACGGCGGTGACCCACCGCCCGGTGTGCAGGCGCCGGGTCCGCCTCGGCGAAGACGGCCCGGACGTGATCGTGGGCGGCGGCGCTGCGGCCATCCTTTTCCGCCTTCCGCCAAACGGAGTACAAGTTCCTCCTCGGCGGCATGCTGCAACGCTGCTGCAACATCAGCCATGCCTGATGACCCCGTTGCGGAACACGACGATACTGCGACGAGCCGGCCTTGAGCACGTTTCGCCGGATGAAAGACCTTAAGGCTCGCCATCGCGGGTCGGCCGGTTGCCTGATTCTGTTAGCCATGAACGTTGAGAGCGCACTGACCCTTTTTCATCCTCGGGTGGCCTGGTAGTTCTGCAGGACGGCGATGGCTTTGACGAGGTGGCCGGCCTTGCTGGGGCTGCAGCGCAGTTTGCGGAGGATGCGCCAGCTTTTGAGGTGGGCGTTCGCGCGTTCACCTGGTCCGCGGAGCTTGGCGTGGGAGCGGTTGGCCAGCTTCTGGGACTCGGGCTTGTCCTTCCCTTTGTACGGCGTGATGACGACCGAGGATCCGGCTCCTTGGTACGCCTTGTCGGCCAGGGTGAGGATCCCGGCGGCTCGCAGTGCGCGCGGAATGCCCCACACGCGGGCGGCGGTCAGGTCATGGGCGCGGCCGGGCAGCGCCCCTGACGTCCAGATGATCGTGCCGTCGGGGCTTGCGATGACCTGGATGTTCATCCCGTGGTGCCGGTGTTTGGCCGAGTAGTAGGGCCGGTCGGCTCGCACCCGGTCGGTGGCGATGAGCGTTCCGTCCAGGACCAGCAGATGCAGCCCGTCCTTGCTGGCCGTCCGCAATGCTCGTCCACCAGCACGTCGCGCACCTGACCGCCATGCGCGGTGTCGGCGTCATTACCGCAGCTCAAGCCTGGGTGTCGTGGTCAGGTCCCGGCCGCTTCCGCAACGAGGCCGCTTTCGCCGCTCTGGCCGGTGTGAGCCCGATCCAGGCCAGCAGCGGACGGAACGTCCGGCATCGCCTCAACCCCCACGGCGACCGAGCGCTCAACCCGTGCCCTGCACCACATCGTCAAGTAGTTACGGGTGGGTGAGCGGTGGACCACGCGTCAACTGCCGGGGTAACGGGGACATGACCCCGGTGGCGTGCCATTCGGATGCTGGTCCGTGCGGCGCGGTGCGAGTGGAGTCAGTATGGGTCGCACGCTGAGCTGCGGCCGGTCACGGCGACATGGGCTTGTGCACCGTGGTCTTGGCCATGCCGATCAGCTCATCGCGAGCAACAAACGGCAAGCTGATCGCCTCCGAGCCCTGGCTGACCACGGCGAAGCAGGCGTTGACGCGCTCGCCTGAGCTCGTCGCTTGGGCGTCACTTGCAGAAATCACCTCGGGAGTGCCGAGGAAGTCGGTTGCTGCGAGTACCGACACCACTCATGCTGCTGCCATGGCAGACGGCATCGTCAAGTTCTTCAAACCTGAGAAAGGCTGGGGAGCGATCTCCTCTCCAGCGCTCCCGGATGGCCTCGACGCCTGGGTCCATTTCAGCGTGATCGAGATGGACGGTTACCGGGTTCTGGAAGCCGGAGATCGAGTCGAGTTCGACTACGAAGCTGCTCAACAGGACAGCTTCCGATTCCGAGCGACCCACGTCCGCAGGCCGGGGAGATGACCCGATCAGCTCGGTGCGATGTCTTCCAGCCCGTCTCGAGGAACAACTGCTCGGTGTAGACGCTGCCGGGCTTCATCCCCGCCGACTCGGCCCCCGGGCCCGACACCAGCATGGTCCGAGCGCCGAGCAGCCGGTGTGTGCCGGGCTGCAACCGAGTTCGGTGTCGAACGTGCCGTGTTCGTCCGAAGTCGGTGCGGTCAGTGCGACCGTGGTCCGTCCTCGGAGATCCTTTACCTTCTCGGCGTTATGGATGCCTGATGTGTAAGACCGCCGCGGCAAGCTTGGGGGAGGCGGGCCGGGGCCAGGAGGCCGCCCGCGCTGGTGAGCACGCTACTCGGGCCGCCTTGGCCCACGGGCTGAGCGGTTGCCGCCGCAGCCCGTGCCGATCACCGGCGAGCGCCTCGCGTTGCGCCTGAGTGAGCGGTTGCGGCGGGCAGGCCCGGGGGTCGGCCAGCGCGCCGCTTCCACGCACAGGCCAGCGCGGCCCTGTGACGGCTCCTCTCCGTCGGCGTCATCCGGATGAGGTGCCACTTATTCGGGGTGGTGGCCTGCTGGTATCGGCCGTTGGAGAGTAGGTGTCAGGTCGTCGGCGGTCCCGCCCGCTGCCAGGCCACCCGGTCCGCGGAATCGCGCCAGCGAACGGGCTGCGGAAGACGTCATCGTCCTGGCCTGTCCGCGCTGTCCATTGGTCGTTCTCATGACGACGCCGTTGATCACACAGTCGCCCCTTGCGGTGTGGTACGCCCTCGCCGGTGATCGCATGGCTGTGTCAGTACCTTCCGACGGACTCGGAGGCGGCCTTATGCGAGGCGGTGAGCAGGGTCTGCCGGGCGGTCTGTTCCGTGGTTCGGGCGTTCTCGGGCACCGGAGCCCTCCGCTCGCCGCGATGGCGGTCGCGGCCGGTTTCAGCTTTTCGGCACCTGGCGCAGGTCAACGCCATACCCGAATCCGGCCACACCTGTGCGTCCGGGTCCTTCTCTTGCGCCCCCGCCCGATGTCGACGAACTGGCCCTCGCCGTTCTCGGCTGGGCATCCGATCGTGTTCGGTCTTTTCTTCGTCTCATCTGTAGTGCGAACGGGTCGGCCGGACATGAGGGGGTGCGAGGCCGACCCCGTGGTCTTGCGGAAGGACGTGGTGATGCTGGATCCGCATGACAGATTCGCCCGGGCGTATGAGGAGCATTATCCGGCGATCGTGCGTTACGCGGCGCGCCGGATCGATACGGAGCGCGCCCGTGACGTGGCGATGGAGACCTTCCTGGTCGCCTGGCGGCGGCTGGAAGAGTTGCCGGAGTCCGCAGACGCTGTGCGGCCGTGGCTGTACGGGGTCGCCCGGAAGGTGCTGGCCAACGAACAACGCGCCAACCGGCGGCGGGACCGGCTGCTGGGCAGATTGCACACGGCCCGTGCGCCCGTCGCCGAGCCAGACCACGCGATCTTGACGGTCGAGGCCATGGGCGTGCAGGAGGTCATGCGCCGGCTGTCGCCGCGCGACCAGGAGGTGCTGCAGCTCATCGCCTGGGAGGGCCTGGATGTCGCGACGGCCGCGCAGGTCGTCGGCTGCTCAGCGAAGACGTTGTCGGTGCGGTTGCTGCGTGCCCGCAGGCGCCTGGAATCGGTGCTCGCCGCCGATGACGCTCACCCGTCGGCGGCGGCCGCGCCGCCCGGACGTTACGCCACCACCGAAAGGAGCCGGTCATGACCAAGTTCGGTGCGACCAACGCCGACCAGACCATCGACGAGGCGGTCGCGTACACCAGGAACGTCCTGGCGTGGGGGAATCCCGTGAACGACACCGACTTGTCCGACGCCGCCCACGATGAGCGCGGGAGGGCGGACTTCTACCGGATCCTGAACAGCCAGGAGCCCTCCAAGTCCCGCAGCCGGCGTCGGCGCTGGACGGTCGTCGCGGCCACGACGCTGATCCTGGCGGGGTTCGGAGCGACGGCTGACGCCACCGGCATCGTCCCGACCGGGGTCATCAAGAGCTTGCGCGCCGGCGGCGACAGCAACCTGCGGCCGCTTCCTGACAAAGCCGAACTGCGTAGCCAGACCCGAAGCCCCGACGGCGATGTCGTCCAGTACTGGGAGGCGCCGAACAACACCAAGGGGATCTGCTCCTACATCCGCGTCATCGCGCACCACGGCAAGGAAGAAACAGACGGCGGTGGCGTCAGCTGCGCGATGCCCGACAACACCCCAGGCGTACAGAAGACGGCATGGGACCGCGTGGCGCATATCGAGTGGGAGCCGGCCTTCGGTGATCGGATGGCCGCATACGGGCACATCCAGCCCGGGCTGAAGACGGTGACGCTGCAGGTGACGCTGACCGACGGCAGGCGCCTGGCCGTCCCCGTCCAGCGGGACGGCTACTTCCTGACGATCCTCCCGGCCGATGTGGAGACTCAAAAGATCCCGGCCGATGTTCAGGCCCACGGACAGCCCGCCATCAGCGCGTGGCTGCGGACCCACCCGGGAGTCCGAGTCCAGACCGTCGCCGCGCTCGACGCGAACGGCAAGACCCTGGTGACCGACCACGAGGACATCTCGGCGCCATAGGCACCCGCGCGGTTCCGGCCACCAGATCCGGACAAACGGGGCAACGGTGTCCCGTCCCGCAAAGGGATGGGACACACCCACGCCGTGCGTAGCGGCAATGTCCGAGCAGCAAGGTTGGGCATCAGCGATCTGCCGCTCCGGGACCGGTGATCAGGGTTTCCTCGCCGGCTGAGCCGCCCCACACACGATTGAGCCGCCCCACACACGATCACGAAAGCCGGCGGATGTCCGTGGAGAACGCCGCGGTGCAGCGGACCGGCCGGTATCACTTGTGGCCGTTCTCGGCAGGGAAGGAACGCGAGTTGTCCACCGTGCGGCCGACGAGGACGGCCGCGCCTGCGCGTTGAAACTGCTGAAGTCCGAACTACTCGCCGAAGACCTTCGGTGTCGCGCACGCCGCCGAGCCCATGTGACGAGGGACGGGCAGGCCCGCCTCCGCTCCAGCAAGTCGCTCACGCAATTCCGCACGCTCCGCAGAGGGGCAAGGAGCCACACGCATGTCCATCGTGTTGATCTATTACCTGCTGCTCGCGGCCGGCTGCGTCGCCGTATTCGGTCGGCTCGTGGTCGAGCAGCGCCGTCACACCCGGAACCTCGAGCGGATCCCCGTGCGGATCATGGTGAACGGGATCCGCGGCAAGAGTTCGGTCACCCGTCTTACCGCCGGGGCCTTGCGCGGGCCGGGCCGTACGGTCGTGGCGAAGACCACCGGGTCCGCGGCGCGGTTCATCGCGCCGGACGCGACCGAGACCCCGATCTCCCGCCGGTTCGGGGTGGTGAACGTCATCGAGCAGGTCGACGTCGTACGGCGCGCGGCCGAGCTGGACGCCACCTGTCTGGTGGCCGAGTGCATGGCCGTGCAGCCGGACCTGCAGGGGTTGAACCAGAACAAGCTCATCAAGTCCACGATCGGGATCATCACCAATGTCCGCCTCGACCACGTCGAGGAGATGGGCCCGACGCTGGAGGACATCGCCCGGTCACTGTCACGGTCGATGCCCTGGGACGGGGTGTGCTTCACCACCGAGCGCGAGCACTTCAACGTCCTGGCGTACGAGGCGCTGCGGCGGAACTGCACGCTCATCAGCGTGAACCCCGACAACGTAACTGACACGGAGATGGCCGGCTTCGACTGGATCACCTTCAAGGACAACGTCGCCCTCGCCCTCGCCGTCGCCGACTACCTGGGCGTCCCACGCCGCGAGGCTCTTGCCGGGATGTACGCCGCGCCGCCGGACCCGGGCGTGCTGCGGGTCGAGCGGCGGCAGGTCGGTGGCGCCGAGCTGCACGCGGTCAACCTGTTCGCCGCGAACGACCCGCAGTCAACGCTGATGAACATCGAGCTGCTGAACTTGACCGGTCGGGACGTGCAAGTCGTCATCAACTGCCGGGCCGACCGGATGGAACGCAACGCTCAGATGGGGGAGATCGTCGCGGCGATCGACCCGTCGCAGGTGTACCTGATCGGCTCCCCGACCCGCTCGGCGTACCGCGCGATCTCCCCGTCGCATCAGCCCCGTGTCGTCGACCTGGGCGGCGAGGAGCACACCGGCCCGGCGCTGCTGGAGCGCATCGGCGCGCGCCTTCGACCGGCCACGACCCTTCTCATGATCGGCAACATCCACGGCCGGGGCGAGCACCTGCTCGACGCCCTCGGCATGGGCTCAGTGAACTAGGAGACCTCCCCATGAGACTGATTCCCGCGGTCGGCATCGATGTCGGCCCGACCCTGTCCGCGGTGATCCTGGCGATCGGCCTGCTCTGCGCACTCATCTGCTACCTGGTCACCAACCTGTCTCCAGGCGGGCTGATCGTCCCGGGGTGGTTCGCCCTCACGGTGGTCGAGTGGCCCAAGACCCTGCTCATCGGCGCCGGCGCGACCGTCGTGACCTACCTGGTGATGATGCTGCTGCGCCGGAACGCGATCCTGTACGGCAAGCGGCTGTTCGCGGCGACCGTCTTGGTCGGTGTCCTGATCGAAGTCGGCCTGTTCCTCACCTTGCGAGGGCGATTCCCCGGATTGTTCCCGCATGACACTCTCGGGCTGGTCGTGCCGGGCCTGATCGCCTACCAGGCGTCCAAGCAGCGGATCATGCCCACGCTGGTGTCGCTGGTGTCGGTCGCCGCGGCGGCTTGCGTGATGCTCACAGCGGGGGTCGCGCTGTCATGAGGAAACCCATCATCGGCCTGGTGGCCGTGGCCAGTGCGGCGGTCATCGCGTTGGTCCCGCAGATGAACCACGCGATCGTGGATGCGAAGCAGCGCGCACACGTCGGGCACTCGGCACGGCCGTTGCTTCCCGGTTACCGGTACATCCGGTCCCAGCGCCCGGACCGTACGAACGTGTACAACGAGCGGGACCACCTGGTCGCGACCCTGACCGAGGGCGCCCGCACCGTGGTGTTCCGGCCGAGGGAGCGCACGTTCTCAGATCCGCAGGCGGCCGCGCCCGTCCGCACCAATGCGTGGGTCCGGTTCGCGCCGACGCCGTGGCGGTTCGGCCAGCAGGACACCACGGCGTTCCGGGCCTGGTTCGCGCGCGAGGTGACCAACACATCGCCGGACCTGTTCGCTCACGCGATGCGCTACCTCACCGGGCACGCCGAGGACGCCGGGTTCGGCCGGTACGCCAAAGATGATGTGCACCGGGTACGCGGCGCGGACTGGAACGACTACCTCGGCGTCGCCTGGGGCGATCTCCAACCCGATCCGCGCCTACGCCGGAACCTGGACTGCTCCGGGTACGTGCGGCTCGTCTATGGCCACGACATGGGCGTCAAGCTGTACCCCGACACCGGCTTGCACGCGGACGGCCTCGGCCGGTTCTCGCGCTCGATGGCGGCCGGTACGCCAGGCGTGGTCATCGCCGACAGCCGCCCCGAACAGCTGACCGACCTCGACGAGCTCCAGCCGGGAGACCTGGTGTTCTTCGCCCTGCACTCGCGCACGCGAATCTCGCACATGGGGTTCTACCTCGGCCGGGACGAGCAGGGGCACCGCCGGTACCTGTCTTCGCGGATGCGCGCGAACGGCCCGACGTTCGGCGACGCGGGCGGCGCAGCGGTTCTGGACGGAGACGGATACTACGCCCGGCACCTGCGGCTCGTGCGACGCCTGTGACCGCTCCCCGACCGCCGGCGGCTGGGCAGATGCTCGCTGCTCGGTGCCCGACGGCACCCCAGGCGTACAGAAGACGGGCATGGGACCGCGTGGCACATATCGCGTGGGAGCTGGCTTTCGGTGATCGGATGACCGGATACGGGCACAACCGGCCTGAGCTGAAGACGGTGACGCTGACCAACGGCAGGCGTCTGGCTGTCCCCGTCCAGCGTGGAATCCAGGGGAACGTGCTGCAGCGGAGGCAGGCGCCGCGGTCGCTGTGAACGTTCTCGGCGTCATCGTCTTCACGCTGGCGTCGCTCTCAACAGCCAGATGACTGATCTTCGGCCGTGCGCCATCACGGTGGGCATCAGCGATCTGCCGCCCCGGCCCGTGATCAGGCTCTCCTCGGCGGCTGAGCCGCCCAACAATCGATCAAGAAAGCCAGAGGACTTGCGTGGAGAACGCCGTAGGGCAGCGGATCGGCCGGTACCGCCTCGTGACCGCGCTCGGCGCGGGAGGCATGGGTGTCGTCTACCGAGCGACCGACCAGCACGGCCACCAGTACGCGCTGAAACTGCTGAAGCCCGAACTGGCCGAGCACGCCACCTTCCACAGGCGGCTGGCCCGTGAGGTCGACACGATGCGCCGGGTGCGCAGTCCGCACGTCGCGGAGGTGATCGACGCGGACGTGACAGCGGAGCGGCCGTACATCGTGACCCGCTTCATCGACGGCCAGCCCCTCGATACCGTCGTCCAGGCGATCGGGCCGCTTCACACCGAGCTACTCCTGCGGCTGTCGGCAGGCCTGGCCGAAGGGCTCGTCGCGATCCACGAGGCGGAGATCGTCCACCGCGACGTCAAGCCCAACAACGTCATGCTCGTCGACGGCGACCCGGTACTGATCGACTTCGGTATCGCACACGCCACCGACGCCACCCGCCTCACCCAGACCGGGATGTTCATCGGTACGCCGGGCTACCTGGGCCCCGAAGTCATCGAGGGAAAACCGCCCGGACCAGCGGTGGACATCTACGGATGGGCCGCGACGGTGGCGTTCGCGGCGACCGGCCGGTCGCCATTCGGCACCGGATCGCTGCACGCCGTGCTCGCCCGCGCCATCTCCGGCGAACCAGATGTCGAGGGGGTGCCCCCGCAGCTGGAACCGCAGCTGAAAGCGGCTCTCGCCCGTGACCCGCGGGACCGCCCGTCGGCGACGCAGATCGCGGCCTGGGCACGTCGGGGCCACGCCGCCGCGCCGGCACTTCCCACCGCACTCACCCCCGCCGACCAGGCGGACTCCACGACGCCGACCGCCATTGCCGTGGACTTCGGTCCGGTGGCCGGTCACCCATCACCGGACTGGCCCGCACCGAAAGCCGCCCGATCGCCGACTGCGGTCCGATCGGCGAAGACACCCGGGTCATCGGCGGAACATCGCTCATCGGCAAATGCCGCGCCACCGGCCCGACCGGCAGTCGCGGCCGAACGCACAACGGCGGCGCACCGCAGACCGACCCGGCGCCGCAAGCCGCCGTCGCGTTACCCCAGGAAGACGATATCGACCGCGCACATCGCCCTCACGCTCGTAGCAACCGCCTGGATCTTCTGGAAGCTCACTCCGGCGCCGTCGGGGTACCTGCCGATTGATGGACCGTCCGGCTACATGCACATCCTGTGGTTCAAGATTCTCTCGCTGATTCCCGGCTGAGCCGACCGGCGATCGAACCACCCGGATCGTCGATCTGCCGTACTCCTCAACAGACGCCAGACCCGGCGTCACGGGTTGTGCGCGCTGGCGACGGTGCCCGGTGCCCCAGACAGCTGCGGCGGCCGATGAGGAAACGAGTGTGACGTCAGCAGGGCTGGTCGCCGGGTCCGGATCTGTCCGGTGGTCGTGAGATCCCGTCGGCGATGCCGGCCAGCTCGTCGAGTGTCGTGTCGACGCGGTCGAGTGGGATGCCCGGCGGCCGGGCCCTGATCCATTCCCAGGTCACGATGGACGTCCCGGAGGCACGCCACGCCCGGCCGGTGCCCTGGAGCAGCATCGGGGCCAGTGCGCTCACCGCCCAGGACGCCCATGCGGGATCGGCGGTGTGGACGTGGAAGCGCTCGTCGATGCGCGGGTCCGCCGTGGTGATCCCCGGCCGTGGCGGCAGCATGGCGGTACGGGGCGTGAGCTGCAGGCGGGGGACGCGTGCCGGCAGGTCCACCAGCGCGGCGATCCAGTAGCTCGAACTCTCCCGGCCGCGCCGGCCGAAACCGTCGTCGAGGATTTCCTGCTCGGCCGTGTAAAGGAACACCACCGCCGATCCTGCGCGGTGGGCACCGCGCATGACGTGGAACAGCCGGTGCCGTCGCCGGCCGGGCACGTAGTACGGCGTCGGTTCGGGGAGTTGGGGGTGGAACGGTTCACCGTGCAGCCGTTCCAGGAGGGCTCGGTGCTCTTCCGCCGAGGTGATCAAGGTCCAGCCACGCGCCTCCGCGAACTCACGGACGGCCCGGACGCCGTCGCGATGGTCCCGCATGAATCCCACGGATCGCACTGTAATCCCACACCCGGTCATCACCGGCCACAAGACCAGCCCCAATCAACTCGACCCATGGCACCACCGCAGCCGACAGCAGGGTGTGTGGGCTCGTCATATCCGACTCGAGCGGGGGTTCACCGGCGGCCGCCGTGTCTGCCCTTGCGGGCGGCGTCCAGGCCCTCGCGAATGGACTCGCGGATGCTATCGCGTTCGGTCTCGGTCATCGCGGCGAAGAAGCTGAATAGGATCCGGCCCAGCCGGACGGGTCGCAGATGCCCGGCAGCCGGCTGGCGAGCATTTCGGTGGGGCCGTCAGTCGGCGAGCGCTGTCAACTCGGCGGCATCCCACCACAGTTGCCGGCGCTTTCCGGCGGAATTCAGCGCGCGGCGTGGCGAGTGAGATTTCCCTGGCGGGAAATTCCAGGGCGGGTACGAAGAAAGATGATCAATGCGCCGAGACCTGAGGCCAGCGATATCAGCATGAGAGGCGCGCGCACCGCGTACTCGCGTATGACGCCGATGCTGTCCGCGTACGCAATCGTGGACGGGTGTCGCGGATCGTAGACGACGGCGAGTTTCTCGCCGGTGCGCGCATACTTACACCCGTAGAACTTTTCCACCTCGATCTTCGGCGTGCCATGGCTCCGGTCGACGAAAGTGATGTCGCAGGAGTTGCCCGTGGATCCCAGCACATCGGCAGTGACCCGGACGCCGTGGTGTCGGAGCAGCTCGGCGTGCCGCTGGGCGTCGCGGATCGCGAAGGTCGGCAGTGTCACCGCGATGGCGGCGAACAGAAGACACCACACCCAGTTGGCGGCGGAACGATGAGTACGGAGGTTTCCAGCCGGTCCAACAGCCAAAGCAGTACTCCCTGTGCCATGCCGCGTTCGGTCCCCGTGCCGCACCGCAGATTGAGGGGCCCCGCGCTTTCCGGACAGCTGACTGATGGGTGATCCGCGGGCAGATCTACGCTGCTTGCTGCCGGCCCAGATACTCTATGTGGACCTCAAGAGGGGTCCGATACCCGTTCGCGGAATGAAGTCTGCGTCGATTATAGAAGCCCTCGATGTATTGCACAACCGCGCGGCGTGCTTTGCTGCGTGTGGCAAATACCATACGGTTGAGCCACTCGTTCTTCAACGCTCCGAAGAACGATTCCGCCATCGCGTTGTCCCAGCAAACCCCGGTTCTTCCAACCGACCTGCGCATGCCGTATCGGCGCAGGTGCCGGCCGAACTCATCGCTCGTATGGTTCGACCCGCGATCGCTATGGAAGATGCAGCCCTCCTCGATGTTGACGTTTCCGGCTGCCGAGTCCAGGGCGGTCATGATGAGCGAGGTCTTGAAGTGATCGGCCATCGCCCAACCGACCACCATCTTCGAATGGCAATCGATCACGGTCGCCAAATATAGAAAGCCTTCCCAGGTCGGGATGTATGTAATATCACCGACCAGCTTGGTGCCTGGACGCTCGGCGGTGAAGATCCGGTTGACCAGGTCGGGGATCGCACCGGGCTCGCCGGCCTGGGTGGTGACCGGCCGCCACGGCCGCGGCTGCACCGGCACAAGCCCCAGCTCGCGCATCAACTGCCGCACCAGCTCCGGCGAGACCTGCTCACCCGAGCGCGCCAGCACCGCGTGGACACGCCGATAGCCGTAGGTCTCGTGGTTGGCCTCGAACACCGCCTCGATCATCGGCTTGAGGCGTTCCCGGCGTTCGGCAGTCGCCGACAACGGACGAGTCCGCCAGTCATAGAAGCCGGACCGGGAAACGCGCAGCCAGGCGCACATGTCAATGATGGCGTGGTTGGCCTTCTCCGCATCGATGAGCTCGTACTTGGCGCTCACCGATGATCCTTCGCGAAGAAGGCCGCGGCTTTTACCAGAAAGGCGTTCTCCTCGCGGAGCCTCCGGTTCTCCCGCTCGAGCTCAAGTTCCCGGGCGCTCTTCTTCTCGCCGCCGCCGCTTTCCGTCGACGCGTCGCCGCCGTGCCGCCTGCGGTAGTCCTTGACCCAGTTACCAAGCGTCGTGTCGTGGATCCCGACCTCACGGGCTACATGGGCGATGGGGCGTGGGCCGTCCAGGACCATGCGGACGATCTCGTCCTTGTGCTCCCGGGTGAAATGCCGCCTCTGTCGTGCCAACGACCTTCCCTTCCGGTTCTCCTCAACCCTAGTTGGGGACCTGTCCGGAAGATCCAGGGCGCCTCAGTACAGCGGATGAGGTACCTGGCAGCCGTGCGTCGGTGGCGACTTCACGGACTGTTACAGCGACCTGAAGAGGGTCGGATCTGCCCGCAAAGGAGAGGAAGCATCATGCCGCAGTCACCGCGCGCCCAAGCGAACAAGGAAGCAAGGGATGCGGGAACCGCTGCCAACGTAGCCGGCTGCAGGGTCGTTACCGCAGCCCAGCAGCTGGTCAACGACCGCTACTCACCCGCTGCGAAGCAGCGGCTGGCGGACGCCATCGCTGAGGGGGAAAAGGCCATGGCGAAGGCGGACGAGAAAACACAAGAGGCCATCGACACCAAGTGAGGCCCTGGGGGCCAGCTAGGTAACGGACGGCCGGTACTGGCACCTTGGGAACCCGGCAAGGGCCGGAACTGATCTATCCCTGTTTCGGTGGTTCGTCGCAGCCATCGGAGCAGGGATTTCCTTTCGCCCGGGCTGGCCGTCTCGCCGGTGATCCTGGCGTCCGAGTCGGCCTTCGGGCCCACGGCGGTGCCGTCGGCCCCGTCCCGCGCGTCGTGCCGTCCCCTCGCCCGGCGCCCGCTTCCCACGGCCCTGGCCGCCTCGAAGTGACGATGCTGACCTGCGCGGTCCGCGCTGTGTCGATGGGGCTGCAAACGCTTGGCGCGCCTTTGACCACGTGCACGGTCCACTCCGGCTCCGCCCAGAGCACGCGGGATGGTTCGGCCAGTGGTCAATGGCCAAGCTAAGGACTCGTGTCACCGGGACGCCGGGCTTCGTGGGGCCCGGAGGGTTGCCGCAGTCTGCCGAGTGCGGTGGCGATTTCTGGGTCGTCTCGGCCGTGCCGGCTGGTTATCCAGCGTGTCATTGCGTCGGCGTCGGCGTCTCTCAGGACGCGGTCGCGCAGCCGCTGATGCAACCGTTGGCGCAGCGCCACAATTCCTGGCGCGCGGGAGGCGGGCAGCAACGGGCCCGGGTAGCGATCCAGTAGTTCGGCCAGCCCTGCAGCGGCGAGGTCACGGTCGAAGTCGATGAAGTCGGCCTGGATCGGGCCGGTCAGCCGGTACGGCTCCGAGGCGAGGCGATATCCGACCAGGCGGCGCAGCCGTGCCAGCTCGGCGCGTATGGTGACCGCCTTCCCGCCCGGGCCGTAGATCTCGTGGGCCAGTTGCTCAGCGGTCAGGCCGCTGGGAGTGGACAGCAGAACGGCCATCAACTCGCCGTGACGGCCACTGAGCTCGTGGCCGACACCGTCCACCCGCAGCCACGCACGGCGGGCTCCCAGCCCACCGAAGACCAGGACGTCTTGATCTGCGATCGTGGTGGGCTGCGCCAAGACGAAGAAAGGACCGCCGGGCGCCAGTCGTTCGGCGATCATCGTTCGCCCATCGGGCAGCAGTGTGAGGCCCTCCGCCATGGGTTCGGGCAGCCGCCGCGGCAGCCAGCGGGGTGGGGAGGCTTGGATGACGTGGCCGTCCGGGGTGACGATCGCGCTGTTCACGCCCGTACGACGGGTCAGGCGGTCGAGGTAGAGATCATGCTGTCGTGCATGCTCGCGGGCGGCCGCCTCACGCAGACATGACTCGGCCACGCGGGCGGCACTGGTCACCGCCGCGAGACTCAGTTCACGAGGGACTTTCACACTGTTGGTGAGGTCGACGACCCCCAGGAGAGAGCCGGTCAGCGGATCGCGAATCGGCGCGCCCGAACAGGTGAAGGAGGTCGCCACGGACATGTAGTGCTCGGCGCCGTATACCTGGAAAGGTCGCTGCGTCACCAGGGTGGTCCCGACGCCGTTGGTCCCGGCGGCCTTCTCGTTCCAGGACGCCCCCAAGACCAGGTGCACCCGCTCGGCCTGCCGCAGCGTGCTCGCCTCCCCCGCCGACCACATCAGGTTTCCGGAGGCGTCACTGACGAAGAGGATGTGACCAGGTTCGGAGACTGCCGCACGCAGGGTTCCCAGCAGCGTCGGCCAGACCTGGGCGAGAGCATGCTCACGCCTATGCGCCACCACGTCGTCCTCGGCCAGCAGCACCGGGGGCAGCTGCCGGTCGGGGTTCACTCCGCTGCGCCGGGCGCGCTCCCAGGAGTGGAGTACGGCCTGCCGCGCTGCTGCGGCGTTCCCGCCAAGCGCCAGCTCACGCTGCCGCTCCAGCCGACGGATCTCAGATCGCTCATCCATAGGACCGCTTGTCAAGTTAGGGTGCCGCACCCGGGCGCGCAACCCCATTGCAGCCCCGGTGGCCACCTGTTCTCCGGCTCGGCGTGCGACCCATACTGACTCCACTCGCACATCGGAGGATCTGATGCCCTACTTCGAACTGACCGGCGGCGTTCCGCTCTACTACGAAGATCACGGCAATGGCGCGCCGGTGGTGCTCCTGCACGGCTGGACGATGAACAGCACCTTCTGGGGGGACAACGTCCCAGCCTTGGCAGCCGGCAACCGCGTCATCACGGTCGACCTCAGAGGCCACGGATCGTCGGGCAAGACACCGGAAGGACACACCCTGGGGCAGTACGCACGCGACGTTCGGGCGCTCATCGAGCACCTCGAACTCGATCACGTCGCCCTTGTCGGCTGGTCGATGGGGACCGACGTCATCCTCTGGTACGTCCATCAGTACGGCTGCGACCGGCTGCGGTCGGCCGTCTTCGTCGACCAATCGCCCCGCTTCCTCAACGCCGACGACTGGGATTTCCCTCTGCTCGGCAACTACACGCGCACCGACTTGGCGGTGTTCGCCCAGACCGTGCGCCATGCCCGTCCGGACGCCATCAAACCCTTCATCGCCGCATGCTTCGCCGAACCTCCAACCAGCGATGTGATCGATGCCGTCTATGCCGAGACGACCAAAACCCCCACTGAGGCGGCCCTGAGCGTGTGGATGGACATGGCCCACGCGGATCTGCGCCCCCTTCTGCCCCAGGTGACGGTGCCGGTTCTGCTCGCCTACGGCCGGCGAAGCAAGGTCTTTCCCGGCGACCTGGCCGGCCTGCTCGCCGAAGCCCTGCCCGATGCCCGCTCTGTCCGCTTCGAGCACAGCGGCCACGTTCCGTTCGCTGAAGAGGCCGAGCGCTTCAACGAGGTCCTCGCTGAGTTCCTCGCCAAGCCAGAGTGACCACATGGGCCTCGCCGACCCCTGCTTCGGTCCTACTGGACCCGTTTCCCGCCTTTCAGTGAAACTCTTGCCGGGCGGAAGGTGTGCGCATCAGCATGTGGCCAGGAGCGGATCGGGCCTGCAATGTGACCGACGACGAGCATGCCCTGCGCCGGTTCGCCGATACGCCTCCGACCCTCGACGCGTGGACCAGCCATCAGGGGCTCCGGGAATGCAGTGCACTCACCGTAGCGGCACTGGTCCGATTAGAGGTCTGGAGCACAGAAAACCATGATGAGCCGCAACGGAGCGGATCGGTCCGCGGTTTGTGTGATGGGGCGCCAACGACCGGGCGGCGTCGACGCCGGTCAGCCGAATCTGGCACGGGTGTACAACCGCCTCCTAGGCGGGAAGGACAATTTCGCAGCCGACCGCGAGTGCGTGGACGGGATCCTCAAGATCGTTCCGCAGTTCGGTCATATCGCCCACGCCAACCGCAGGTTCATGGAGCGGACGGTGCGGTACCTGGCCAGGATGGGAATCACACAATTCCTCGAACTCGGCTCGGGTCTGCCCGCCAGACCGAATGTGCACGAGGTCGCGCAGGCCGTGATTCCCGGAACTCGCGTGGCCTACGTCGACAACGACCCCGTCGTGGTCAGTCATGGACATGCGCTGCTGGCCGTCGACGGTGCGACCACGATGATCGAAGCCGATCTGCGGGACCCCGTCGCGCTCTTGCACCGCCAAACCCTGCTCGACCTGGAACAGCCGGTAGCGGTGCTGCTCTTTTCCGTTCTCGACCACATCAACGACGGGGACGATCCTGCCGGCATCGTTGCCTGGCTCATGAGCCAGGTCGCCTCAGGCAGTCACCTGGTCCTGTCGCATTTCACCAACGACTTCGACCGAGATACATGTACGACCCTTGCTGATTTCACACACGAGAACGACATCTCAATGACCATCCGCAGCCATGAAGATATTCAGGGTTTCTTTTCAGGTCTGACGCTACTTGAACCCGGCCTGGTGCAGTTGCCCCAGTGGCGACCGTCGCTGCGAAGGAGCGACACCAAAATCCGCCCCGCCACCGACCGCATATGGGCGTATGGCGGTGTGGCGCGCAAACCTTAACGACGGCCGACGGCGACGACCCCCGAGACGCTGGCGCTCGTCGCGCACCATCTGCGTCAGCCACCCGAGTATGACCAGGACCTGCGCAATCCGCTCCCGTTGCACCGCGCTCGCATGGCGGAGGAGTACATCCTGCCGCTCGTCGACGAGCCGGAAGATGATGTTGAGGCCGCAACGGACGAGTAACCAGCCGCCCGGCTCGCGCAAGACGTATACGTCCCGATCAGACCGGCAGCGTTCCCCCGGCACTGCAGGCCGTTGGGCACCTCTGCCGGCCACCGGCACTGTCGCCGACCGCTGGCTCGGCCGGGCCGATGAACTGCTGACCGCCCGACGCCAGCCCGACGACGCGGCCTTTCTGCGGTTCTACACCCCCGAGTATGGCGTATTGCAGCGCGCCACTTACTACATGTCGAGGCCGCGGGCTTTACCAGAGATGCGCAGTCCGCTCGCCGACGTCCACGGCCGGGACGGGCGCGAGGGCTTCGTAGTGGTGCGTGCGTCCAAGTTCTCCTGCTCGGCGACCGGGCGCCGGTGGGGCGGTTCGTTTCTGGTGCACGGTCCGGTTGATCAGGTCTCTCAAACCGACTCCCCGCGGGCGACGAGTGCGTGCCGACGACGTCGATGTTTCGGCGTCATAGCTGACGGCTCATGTCGTCAGATCGGTGTGCCACCTCATCCCCCCGGGAGGCCTCTACGATGGTGATCCGAGAACAGACGTCTCATGACCCGTTCGGCGAGTGGGCGAAGCACAAGGGGCGAACTGGCCGCCGGAAGGTCGCCAGTGGTGCCCGACCGGCCGGGAATGGCCTGCGCTTCGCCTTCTATGGGCGGACCTTGACCACCGGTCATCAGGATCGGCGGACGTCGTACGGGTGGCAGCGTGAAGTCGCCGACTCCCTTATCGCCGACGAAGGCACGATCGTGGCCGAGTACTTCGACGCCGATGCTCACGCGAGGCGCCGTGGTTACGACGTCCACGGGCGGCGGCACTGCTCGAAGCCCTGACGGCCCGCACCTTCGGTTGTTGGAGGTAGGCAAGGGGCGAGTTTGTTCAGCCTCATGGTGCGCAGGTTCGAACCCGGTGCGGGACACACACAGCATCTACGCAGCCACGACCAGGCACAACACGTGGCCGTCTGGTCGTAGAGGCTCAGATATCTCTGAAGTGAAGACGGCGGATCTGGGAGCTAGGCCCGTGACCTCTACCGTGTCAAGGTCGTCCCGGTCAACCAATGACCTGCACATTGTCGAAATGCCGCAGGTCAGTGTTGGTCGTTAACGTTTGTTAACGCCTGTTCAGGACGGTTCGGGAACCCTGCGTGCTCCCGCCGTTCCCCGCCCCGGGCGGGAGCAGCGGGAGCACGCAGGGGCAGCGGCGGTGTGCGGCTTCCTCGTTTCGGGCTAAGTAGGGGAGCTTTGCCCTCTGGGTCTCTGCAGACGGTCGCTCATCCTTTGGTGCACCCCTTCCACATGTCACAGGCATCGTCAATGTCCTGACCACGATGAGTGTGGTGTGCACCGTGAGCAGCGCCTCGACATCGAGACCGACCCGCTCGGCGGTCTGCGGCGCAGGAGACGCTGGCGTTCGGCCAGTGGGGCGTGGCCTCCTCAGCGGGCGACGCTTCGACGTACGAGGGGAGCCGGGCCGGTGGCCGCCTTCTCGGACGCCGTTTCGATCACTTCGTCTAGGACGTCGCGGGAGCGAAGCAGATCGGCGATCATGCGCTCGATGCGCGCGCGCTCCGCGGTGAGTTCGTCGACCAGTCGTGGGGTGGCGATCTCGTTCGGGCGACCGTCGGCGTCTTTCATGCAAGGCAGCAGTTGTGCGATCTTCCGGCTGTTCAGGCCCGCGGCATAGAGCGTCTGGATGCGTATGACGCGGTCGACCGCCCACTCGCCGTACTCCCGGTGGCCGCCGGGTGTCCGCTCCGCGCGCAGCAGTCCTTGTGCTTCGTAGTAGCGCAGGGAACGCTCACTCACACCGCTGCGCCGGGCCAGTTGGCCGATCCGCATTCCGCACCTCGGGTGACGATGACTTGAACCTGACACTGATGACAACTTTTACCATGCCGGCTGAGCGACTCGTTTGCGAGGAGGCATTGATGAGTGATTTGACCGGCAAGGTGGCGCTAGTGACCGGCGGCAGCCGTGGGATCGGCGCGGCGGTATCAAGTCGGCTGGCCAAGCAGGGGGCGGCGATCGCGCTGACCTACGTCCAGGGCTCGGACCAGGCGCGCGAGGTCGCCAAGCAGATCGAGGCGGACGGTGGCAGGGCGGCGGTCATCCAAGCCGACCTGGCACATCCAGAGGCGGCAGCGCATGCAGTGGAACAGACGGTGAGAGAGCTAGGCGGCATCGACATCCTGGTCAACAACGCGGGCTTTCTGACCTACGGCCCGGTGGCGGAAGTGTCGGTCTCGGACCTGGACCGGGTGCTCGCCGTGGACGTCCGGTCGGTGTTCCTGGCCGCCCAGACGGCCGCCCGGCACATGGGCGAGGGCGGGCGGATCATCAGCGTCGGGTCGTGCTTCAACGGACGCGTTCCCGGCTCGAACTTTGTCCTGCAGGCGATGGCCAAATCCGCGCTCATCGGGCTGACCAAGGGACTGGCCCGGGAACTGGGGCCGCTCGGGATCACCGCCACCATCGTGGACCCGGGCCCGATCAACACCGACATGAACCCGGCCGACGGCGATACAGCGGACTTCCAGCGATCCCTCACTGCCCTGGGACGGTACGGCGAGGCCGAGGACATCGCCGCCGCAGTGGCCTACCTGGCTGGCCCCGGTGGCCGCTATGTCACCGGCACCTCGCTCGCCGTGGACGGCGGGTACACCGCCTGACGGGGTCCCCACGCGCCCTCGCGGAATCCGCCGCAGCGACCCCAGTGCGGCCGAAGCGAACAGCACAGCGGTCCAGACGAGCGTGGCGTCGGCCGAGGGAGTGGGGTGTTCGCGTCGAAGAGTACGCGCTCTTGAATCCGCAGCTGCGGCCCGGCGCAAATGCCGGCCGCCATGGTCCTTGTGACTGGGAAGACGGTCTACCGGATCCGCCACCGTAAACGTCGACGCGAGTGGTGAAGGTAGGGGCGCGGCGATGGTCCCGCCCCGGATGCGGACGTCAGTACGTCTCTCAGAGGCCAAAGTCGACAGACCTCGTGAACCTCCTGAAGGAGTAGCCCTGCACGACCTTGTGGAGTTCGGTGAGGCTCTCCCACAGGAGCCCCGCCCCGTAAGGGTCGACCAAGGCTATATCCCGCTCTTCGCTGGCGATCTCGCGGCCGACGTGGCCAGCAGGTTCACCAGAGGCGAGAGGGCACCGCAGGTCCGCCACGACCGGCCTGAGCGTCGTCGACTCGTCGAATTCTGGGAAGTCGAGCCCGAACATCAGGACTACCTGCAGAAGTACCCAAACGGCTACACGTGCCATTTCCCCCGCCCCAGCTGGAGGACTGCCCAAGCGGACCGCCGGAGCCTGACGCTGCGGGACGGCGCGGGCGTCAGTGCGCACCGTTCTCGGCGATGCGCTGGGCGACCTCCCGGCCGGGTGACGAGGGCGCGCGGTGGCCGGTGGACCATCCCCGCGTGCCCGGGGAGCACCGTAGCCGAACCGGGTTCGCCGACGCCGCATCATCCCGCGTGCACGGGGAGCACAGTTCCAGCCACCGGCCGTCCGTGCCGGCGATGGGACCATCCCGCGTGCGCGGGAGCACCGACATACCGGAGGCGTCCGGGGTGACCGTGGAGGACCATTCCCGCGTGCGCGGGGAGCACTACACCGAAATGGTGCCCGAGACGTTCGCTGCGGGACCATCCCCGCGTGCGCGGGGATGGTCCCGAGGCCGCCATCGCGCGGGTCGCTCCCAGGCCGTGCTCCCCGCGGAGCGTCGCATGGTTGAACGCGTCGACCTGTGCGAGGTCGAGGAGGTCGACTCCGACGACCCGTGGGTGTGCGAACTGCCCGCCGCCCATCCGGGAGGGCACAGCTTCGAACTCGAGTCCGGTGGCGGACGCGCTCTCACGCCACAGCGTGAAATGCAGATGGTGGACGCGGTTCGTCGCGTTCTGGCCGAGGACAGGGCCCGTGAGGAGCCTGAGCGCAGGAATTAGCGGCAGCCCGTCGAGCTCTCGGTTCGGGCAGGGGGATGACGAGGTGGAGAACGAGAATCCGCGCTACGGGCGGGTCTCCGGGCACGGCACGATCACCGAACCCGTTCCGCACGCGGTCACCGAGGGTGCGCGTGTCCCGAGCGGCGGACGGGTTCCGGTCCGGGCACGGCGGGATAAGTCGGGCGGGAAGCGCGGTGACGCGGCCCGATAACCGGCGCGACAGGGTGAGGAAGAACAGCGCCGCCGCAGGTCGGCGGCGGGTCCGGGGCGCCTGGTCGAGGCCCTGGCCGCGGTCGGCTTCAGACGTTATGTCCACCCGCCCGTCACGGCCGGTCACAGCCCGCGCGACGGGCATTCGAACGAGAAGTCGCGCCACGGCACCCCCGGGCGGCCGCCAACCGCGACTTTTCGTTCTCATGCTCGTCATGGCCCGAGGCAGGCGTACCAGGAGGAGGGCCCGTACACCTGAGCGCCTGTTCCTAATCCCCAGAGTGATCGTTGACCTTGATGGTGATACCGCCGCGTGGCGACGCTGATGGCGGTGTGGACGGTGCCTCGCGCGCCGTGAGACGACGCGCTTGGAGGAGATGGGCCCGCTTGATGCGGCGGAACGTCGGGCTCGCGCGGGCTTACCGCTGGGATGTCAGCATGTCGATCTCACCGCCTGGTGCGAAGGGGTCGAAGCCGTGCTCGATCAGCCAGCGGATCGGTCGCAGGGTTCGTAGCGACCACCATGCGCGGATCACGTCAAGGTCGACGTCGGTGCCGTAGCCGGCGATGACGTCGCCGAGGTGTTCTTGGTGTCCGAGTGTCAGGGTGGCGAGGTCGAACAGGGCGTCGCCTTGGGCCGCCTCGGTCCAGTCGATCACACCGGTGATCTCGTCACCGTCGGTGAACACGTGGGTGACCTGGAGGTCGCCGTGGGTGAACACCGGTGTCCATGGCCGGAGTGCGGCCTCGGCGATCCGGCGGTGGCGCGTGACCACGTCGGCGGGGAGGACGCCGTTGGTGATGAGCCATTCGCATTCGCCGTCGATGTGCGAGGCGACCTGGTCGGGGCTGCGACCGGGCCATGGCGGCAGTGGTGCGTCGTGCAGCTTCCGTACGGCGGAGCCCGCCGCGGCCCACGCCGCCGGCGACGCGGTCGGCGGTTCGCCGAGGCGGCCGAGTGCCTTCCCGGGGAGGGCGGCGAGCGCGAGCACGGGTGGTTTCCGCCAAAGGACCCGCGGAGTCGGGATCGGCGCCATGGCCATCGCCTCGACCTCGACATCGGTACGCGTCTGATCAGCGTCGATCTTCAGGAACACCTCACCGACGCGCAGGGTCGCGCACTCGTGATGGGCGACGACGACCTCGACCTCATCCACGTCTTCCACGCCGGTCATTATCGACGGGGATGACCACCGACGTCGCCGAGCTTTTTCCCGCGCGACCGCGCGTGGGGCGGGCGTGCCTGGGTCGCGTCCAGTTGCCCGCAGGTGGTCAAGCGGGCGGTAGCGGTGCGGCTTCAAGGTCGGGTTGCCGAGTGCGGATCGTCTGCGGACTGTCTCTGTTGCCCCTTCATTCGGAAGGTGCGCACATGCACAGCATGCGTGGTCAAGAGAGAGATCGGGAGATACGACCATGATGGCCAATGGTGATCCCAAACCTGATCCGGCCCCCCCGGTGCCCATCCCACCGATTCAGCCGGATGAACCGAGCGACCCCGCGCCTATCCCGTGGCCTCCGCCGTGGGCAAAGTGAGGCGTTCGTAGGACAGTGAACTGGCACCCCGGGGGAGTGGTATCCCCGCTCCTCCTGGGGTGCATTTTCGTTAAGGCCGTCGAGGTCGAGCACACGATGATGTGGCTGCTGGCTGCTGGCTGCTGGCTGCTGGCTGCTGGCTGCTGGCGGGTGGGCTGGGAGAATCGTGGGTGTGGGCGCGCGTAGGGGTGTGCAGGCGTGCGCGAACTGCGGGCGTTCGTTGAGCTCGCTGGCGATCCAGTCCAGGTCGGTCTGATCCAGCTTCCGGAGGTCGGCGTTCTTAGGCATGTACTGGCGCAGGAGCCGGTTGGTGTTCTCGTTGGTCCCGCGTTCCCGGGGACTGCGCTTGTGGCAGAAGTAGACCTGCATCCCGGTGTCGGCAGCGAGCGCCTGGTGCTCGGCCATCTCGCGGCCGCGGTCCCAGGTGAGCGTCTGCCTGAGTGGTTGGGGAATGCGCAGCAGTCGGCGGGTGGGGTAGGGGCGGACCTCGTGGGCCTTGATGCCGTCGGGTAGAGCGACCAGGGCGGTGAACCGGCTGGTGCGCTCCACCAGTGTGGCGATCGCCGACGGGCGCGTTCCCATCATCAGGTCGCCCTCCCAGTGGCCGGACAGGACGCGTGCGTCGACCTCGGCTGGGCGGGCGCTGATGGAAACCATGTTCCGGATGACGCCGCGGCCGGTGCGCTGTTTGGCGCATTTGGGCTGCCGCATGGGGCGTGTGGTCCGCAGTCGTTGGGTCAGTGTCCGATCGAGGTTGCGTCGGCGGCGCGGGTCGAACAACGACAGGTAGATCGCCTCGTGTGAAATCTGCAGATCGGGATCGTCGGGGAAGCTGCGGCGCAGCCAGCCGGAGATCTGTTCTGGAGACCAGTGCGGGGTGAGCTTGGCTTCCACGATCGCGCACAGCTTCGGGGTGCGGGTCAGCTTTGGCGCCTTGGGGCGGCGGGCGCGCTGGTAGGCGGCCTGATCGGCGGTGACGGCGCGGTAGGTGTCCCGTCCGCCATTGCGCGCGATTTCGCGTGAGATGGTCGAGGCGGCCCGGCCGAGCCGGCGCGCCAAGAGGCGGGCGGATTCCCCTGCTGCCAGGCCGCGCGAGATCTCTTCCCGCTCGGCGCAGGACAGGTGCTGGGTGGAGCGTTGCTGAGGCTGATGGCGGATGCCGCCGGTCTGCGCGAGGTATCTGCGGATGTGATGCATCGGCACGCCCAGCACGCGTCCCATCGAGCTGAACGACTCACCTGCGCGCCATCGCTGCCAGATCTCGTCCTGCCGAGCTGGTGAGAACCCGTAGTCCCGCACACGACCCTCCATCACCACAAGATCAACTTATGGCGATGCACTGATCATTTGAGCCCAAGATCGTTTGTGAGAGCCGGGGTGACCGCCACGGCGACGATGACGGATCAGCACCCCGACTGCCCCACCAATGGCAGACTCTGTCGGGAATCCTTCTGTGGTTCGTTCCGGCATGGTCGAGGCAAGGCCGCATGCTGCCGGCCGAGTCGTGGTCCACCTGTTTCTGCTGTCTCAGCAGGCCATCGGCGCAGGCGATCGTCGACATGTCTCCTCGGCGCCGACCAGGGCGACGAGGCCGCCGCCCTGACGTCGTCCGCAATCGAGGCCCTGCACGCGGAAGTCGAGTGGATCGCGCTGGACAACATGTCCAGCGAAGAAATGCGGTACATCGTCGTACTGCGCGGGACGGAAGGGCCCCGACTCGAGGCATCCGGCAACGTCACGTTGTCCACGGTCAGGTCCGTCGCGCAGACCGGGGTCGACGCGATATCCGTCGGCGGCATCACGCACAGCGCGCCGGTCTTCGACCTCAGTCTTTTGTTGACACCGACGACGCTCGCGGGCGAATCGCCGCGCGCCGCGGCCGATGGACGCCCGACGCAGAGGTTCGGATGAACCACCGGGAAGCGTACGGTGCGTCGTGGCTAGGCGGGAATGGAGCCCGCATCGCCGGCGGCCGGATCCGGGGCACGGAAGGTGCGACGGTACGCCGCCGGGGCGACTCCGGCCTCCGCCGCGAGGTGCCGCCGCAGCGAGGTGGCGGTGGCGAATCCGACCTCGTGGGCGACGCGTTCCACCGGCAGATCGCTGGACTCCAGCAGGTGCCGGGCCCGCCGCAGCCGCTGCGAGGTCAGCCAGCGGCCGGGGCTCAGACCGGTCTCCTCCTTGAAGCGCCGGGCGAAGGTACGGGTACTCATCGCCGCGTGCGCGGCCAACTCGTCCAGCGACAGCGGCAGTTCAAGCCGCTGCAATGCCCAGTCGCGGGTCGGCCCGGTGCCGGTTGCGCCCGTCGGCGGCAGTGGCCGCTCGATGTACTGTGCCTGCCCGCCGTCCCGGTACGGCGGCACGACGCAGAAGCGGGCGGCCTGGTTGGCGACCTCGGTGCCGTGGTCCTGGCGCAGCAGGTGCAGGCAGACGTCGAAGCCGCTGGCCGCCCCCGCTGAGGTCAACACGTCACCGTGGTCGACGAAAAGAACGCCGGCGTCGAGCTCGACCCGGGGGAACAGTTCCCGGAAGTGGTCGCTGAGCGCCCAGTGGGTGGTGGCCCGATGCCCATCGAGGAGACCGGTGCCGGCCAGCAGGAAGGCACCGCTGCAGATCGACACCAGACGGGTGCCGGGCCGGACCCTGGAAAGCGCGTCCAGGGCCTTCGAGTCCGTGGCGGCGGCCGGGGCCTGGGTGATGGCGTACCCAGGGATGATCACGGTGTCCGCCTCGGCCAGCACCTCTGGGCCGTGCCCGGGGGTGACGGTCAGGTCCGAGACGGTGCGCACGGACTTCCCGTCCACGCCCGCGGTCACCACCTCGTAGCGGCCACCGGCGGAGCCCAGGACGTGTTGAGGTATGCCGAGTTCGAAGGGGTAGATCCCGTCGACTACGAGGACGACCACCTTGTGGGCGGCGGGCCGCGGTTCTGGGCGCATCGCGCGATCCGGTTCGGCGGTGCGACCGGCTAGGTCGCGGGCGCCGGGAGTACCGGGGGCGGCATGGCGGATGGGCATGGCGAGAATGTATCGGAGGCTGACCTTTCTGCCATGGCCGAGGCCGGCTCGAACGGCAAGGATCGAGGCATGACCTCGAAGGAGGCATTTGAGAACCCGCCCCCCGGGCCGTCGTCGGGATCGAGCAATCTGAGTGTCAATTCGAAGTCGGACGTGTCCGGCCGAGCACAGGAGGTTTCCATGGCCAAGGGCTACTGGGTCAGTGTCTACCCCGCCATTTCCGACCCTGAGGGGCTGACTGCCTACAACGAGCTGGCGGGTCTGGCTGTCCGGGCTGGGGGCGGGCGCGTCCTGTCCAATTTCGGTCGAGTCGTCGCCCACGAGGCCGGAATCACCGAACGCGTCGTTCTGATCGAGTTCGACAGCTTTGAACAGGCGGTCGCGGCATACGAGAGCGAGGCTTACCAGAAGGCGCTGGTGGCCCTCCCCGACGGCTTCGAGCGCGACTTCCGCATCATCGAAGGCATCGACTGACCGGCGCCCAGCCATCGCTGAGCATCCGTCACCTGATACGCACGCGGTGCTGAACGACGACTCACGAGACGAGGTCCGGGCCGGCTGGACTGTCTCGCTGACCTCGTCGACGAAACTCACGCTCGCCCGAAGTGAACCGCGAACCGCTTCTCACACGACAGATCGGTTCAGCGAACACACGGCTTCGATGACCAGGGGCGCATCCTGCATCCATCTGCCGTGTGCCCCGTCGGGCTACTCAGGGTACTGATATACAGTTTGAAGAACCGCAGGTCAAGACCTCTTTCGGGGTGGTTTCGACCGGCGGTTTTTCTGTTGTTGAAGTAGCCCAGGGACGCGCCTGACTGCGCCAGGCTGTCGTAGAGAGCGTTCGCCATCTTGAAGCAGATGGTCAGGATGCTGGCGTGACAGGGTGCGTGGGTGCTCGTACTGGCGGTGGGCGGGTGTCTGGAGCGTAGATCGTCCGTCAGGGTGGTTCGTGGCGGTTCCGGCTCGCGGTACGTGACGCGGCTCCTACGCTCACCCCTATGTCGGATTCCGGGATGCTGGAGCGGATCGTCGCTCGCCGAGTCGAGCTGGAGGAGCAGGAAGAGCGGCTGGTCAAGCAGCTGGCCGAGGTGCGGGTCGAGCGGGACGAGCTGGTGGTGGCCGAGCGTTTCGCGCAGCGGGTCAGCGACCGCGGATGACACACGCGCAGCCTGGGAAAGCCCAGGTCAGTCCAGGGCCTCGTCGTCCTCGTCCAGCTCGGACGCATCCGGGTCGCGCAGCGGGGCGCAGGTCCCGGCCGGGGCTGCTGGCCTTGATGTTGAACAGGTAGCGGCCCAGGAAGTTGATGTGCCGCTCCTTGAGCGGGGAGAGGCGGGCGACGTCCTCGTCCTTGATGCCGTGGCCCTCGGTGCGGAGTTGGGCGACGGCGGCATCCAGGTAGCGGGTGTTCCACAGGACGACGGCGTTGAGGACCAGGCCGAGCGCGACGAGCTGGGCCTCCTGGCCCTCGCGGTACGCCTGGCGGATCTGGCCCCGGCCGCCGTGGCAGATCGCACGGGCCAGGCGGTGGCGGGACCCCCGCACGGTGAGCTGCCGGTTCATCAGCCGCCGGCAGGTGTCGTCGACCGGGTCGACCACGGCGAGCGGGTGCATGGTCTTGTCGATCCGGCTGTACTCGGCGAACGCGGCCCCCAGCGGGGTGGGGTGGCCCTCGCGGCCGAACATCCGCAGCAGGTCGTACGCGCGCACCTGGTTGGTGATCAGCGATCCGGCGACGCGGAGCATGTCCGACCAGTGCGTGACGATCCGCTTGAGGTTGACCTTGTTGCAGGCTACTGCGTCCAGCGGCCCGTATCCCGACGGTTCGTCGCCGTCGGGCAGGTCCGCGCGCCAGAACCGCTTGTCGTTCAGGTCATGGAAGCGCGGGGCGAAGCGGAAGCCGAGCATCTTGTACAGGCCGAACGCCATGTCGGAGTAGGAGGCGTTGTCGGTGGCGACCATCTCCGGCTTCACCCCGCGGTCCAGGTTCAGCCGGTCTTGGGGAACATCGGTACAGCCGTTATCGGTGAGAACGATCATGGTCCGACTGTGGTCGCCGGGAGGGCGTTGACGCGGTTCTCGTACTCGCGGCGGGCCTGCGCTGTGCCGGGATGGCCGGGGTGCCGTCGAGGGGCTGGCAGCGGTCGAGGAGAGCGCGATGGCCTGCGGGCGCGGCGCTCACGCGGAGGGTGTAGCCCTGGCCGCGCCGTACGATCACACCGTGGTCGAGCGCGACCCGTTCGGCGTCGTCCAGCTCGGCGGCGTGGAGATAGTCAGCGACCTTGCCCGGCATGTCGAGGGTGACCGGCAGCTCCGGGGTCGCCGGGGTGTTCTCGTGGCAGGCCCCGGTGTGCTCGGGCATGAGGTCGGTGATGGCGGTGCGGATGGCGCCCGGCTGACGCCGTGCTCGCGGGCCAGGGCGGCGATGGACCGGCCCTCCAGGTAGGCGGTGCGGACGGCGGTGGTCTTCTCAGCCGCGATGGCCGGGCGTCGGCCGCCCTGTGGCCTTTGGCCTGGGCGGCCCGCAGTCCGTCGTAGGTCAGCTCGCGTTGGAGGTCGCGCTGGAGTTCGCCGGCGGCGGCGAGGGTCTGCACCATGAACTTCACCGTGGACAGCAGTTCTCCGGTGCGCGGGTGGCGGGCGGTGAGGTCCATGGCGGAGAAAGCGCCGTCGTGGATGCGCAGGGCGAGGCGGTCGCGGTGCAGGACGTCGAGCACGTCGAGGATGTGCTGGGTGCCGCGTACGAGGCGGAACATCTCGGAGATGTGCACGGTGTCGCCCGGCCGCGCGTAGTTGAGCAGTTCGCTGAACTTCGGCCGCTGGAGCGGGTGGATGGGGCTGGAGGTGCCGGCCTGTTCCTCGAAGGTGACTGGGTCCTCGATCTAGGCCTCGTCGAGGACGAGGTGCTGCCGGGCGGTTGACTGCTGGTCGGTCGAGACCCGCTTGGCCTCGAAGGTCATCGGGGATTCCTGGGAGGCTTGTGGAGGAAGGGTTCGAGGCGGGCGGCGGTCTGGCGGTATCGGCTGACGGGGACGAGGTGGACGCCGTCGAAGGCGCCGCTCTCGCGGATGGCCAGGACGTGGTCGCAGGCGGCGGCGATGCCGGCGTCGGGGTCGGCTTCCACGGCTTGGACGAGTGCGTCGGGGATGGTGATGTCGGGGATGGTGGCGGCGAGGTTGCGGGCCATGGTCGCGCTGGCCAGGACCATCACTCCGGCGTAGACGGGTGCGTTGATGGTGATGGTCTCGCGCCAGCGCAGCAGGTCGTCGAGGCTGTAGCTGACCTGGGCGAACACGAAGTCGGCCTGCTGCTTCCAGGCGGGCAGCGGCCGCATGCCGGAGGTGACGCCGATCTGGAACTCCGGATGCCCGGTGAAGACGGGGTCGGAGGTTGCGGCGCGGGCTTGGTCGAGCATGGACCGCACGGTGAGTTCGCCGGTGCGGTTGCCGGAGGCGGGCTTGTCGCCGTAGACGAACAGGAACCGCTGGACACCGTAGGCGGCGGCGGTCAGCAGGTCCCGTTGAAAGCCGAGCAGGTTGCGGTCGCGGGCGTTCAGGCAGGCGATCCCGGTCGCTCCCATCGCCTGCACCTCGTGGGCGACCGCCACGCTCGACACCGTCGCCCGCCCGATGTGGTTGTCGGGGATCAGAAACGCGTCCGCGACGGCGTCCAGTACCCCGATCTGGTGTCGTACCCGCCGAAGATCCGGTCGGGTCGGCGGCTCGATCTCACACACCACCTCGAACCCACGTGTCATGCCCCTCACCCTAGACGGCCGGCCACCGGGCCCGTAGAGCCATGATCAATCTCAGCGCCATCGGTTGTCCGCAGGTTCCTCAACCCCGTACCTGGCGGCTGGGGACACGTTCGGGAGCGGAGGGCACACGGCGGGTGCTTACACCCCGAGTCGCGGAGCCAGGGCGGCAGCGGGAGATGAATCAAGCCGGATGAAGAGGACTACGGGAATCCGTGCAGAGGGCTACGGGAACCGACAACCTCTGCACGACCGGACGCGGCCTAGAGGTGTCGAAAAACGTGTCGGGAAGTCGAAGTGTTCAACTAGTCGGGCAGCACCTTTTTCGTACAGTCGCCGCTCCTTGGAGGGACCGCATCGTGACGTCGTGACGAACACCGAACTCCCGGCCGGCCCGTCGCTGGAGGACTCGCTGGCCCCCGAACCCGCGATGGGCGGCGGCATGTTGATCGGCTACGCCCGGGTGTCGCCGGCGGGCAGCGGCTGGACCGGCAGACCGCCGCGCTGAAGGCGGCCAGGTCCCGGATCTACGCCGACAAGAAGTCCGGCAAGAACGTCGAGCGCGAGGAGCTGGCCAAGGCGCTGGAGTAGGCCCGGCCCGGCGACACGTTGGTGGTGCCATCGCTGGACCGCCTCAGCCGGTCCCTGCAGGACCTCATCGCGATCGTCGCCGAGCTGCGCACCCGCGAGATCGGGTTCCGCAGCCTGCATGAGGCGATCGACACCACCACGTGCGGGGGCCGCCTGGTCTTCCACGTGTTCGCCGCGCTGGCCGAGTTCATCCGCGAGCTGATCGTGGAGCGCACCCGCGAGGGCCTGGAGGCCGCGCAGGCCCGCGGGTAGCGCCTCGGGTGGCCGCCGGCGCTCACGCCGGACCAGGTCCGCCAGGTCCATACCCTGTTGGCCTGTGCGGACGAGTCGGTCTCTTCCATCGCCCGGCTGCTGCAGGTGAGCCGGTCCACGCTCTACAAGTACGTGCCCGAGGCCAAGGGCGGCGCCCTGGCCGTCACTGCGGACCAGGTCCGGCCGGGACCGATCCGGAGCCGGACCATGATGTCGTCCGCGACGCCGTCAGCGACGCCGTCCGCGACGACGAGGACGCCGACGCCGGGGCCGGGTGGGCAGCGCGGTTGTCAACGTGGCCGTCGCGCTCCGGGCGGCCCGGCGGCACGGAGCCCCCGGTGCGCCCTGACCCGGACGGGTTGAGGGCGTCCGCCACGGCCGGTGTCGGGTTGATCATCCGGACGGCGGCGCTGCGCGTCGTCCTCACAGTCGAGACGTCGATCGCGGCGCGGCCGCCCAGCGCGCTACATCAATATCAGGAACCCAGAAGGCACTGCCCACCGATTGGAGCTCTTGAACCGGGTGACGCACGGAGGCCCGTTGCTTAGCGTGACCGGCTTCGGCGGATGTTCAGAGACATGATCGTCCCCGGCCTGGGCCCACGAGCGAACATCGAGCGAACATAGGGTTTGGATCGATCCAAATCAGCCAGAAACACTCTCGAACTCGGCGAGAATGGGCTGGTCGGGCGGGGTGCGCCGTCAGGGACTTGAACCCCGAACCCGCGGATTAAGAGTCCGCTGCTCTGCCAATTGAGCTAACGGCGCGTGTCGGCGCGGGTCTCGGCCGTGGCCGGGGCCCCTCGCGACAGGAAGAACAGTATCAGGACCTGTGGACCAGTGCGAACCGGTTTAGTCGCGGACGGGGAGGACGCTCATCATGCCTCGCCAGAGGGCTATGGCGGTGGCGCGGGAGCTCACGCCGAGCTTGGCGTAGATGCGGTTGACGTGGTTCTTGACCGTCTTCTCGCTGAGGAAGAGCTGGCGGGCGATCTCGCCGTTGGAGCGTCCGGTGGCGATGAGGTCCATGACCTCCGATTCGCGGGCGGACAGGCCGAGGCTGGTGCGGGACGCGTGGCGGACGCCGCGGAGGAGGTCGTGGGCGGTGAAGGAGCCGGGGACGAGGTGGCCGCAGGCGCCGGAGCGGAGGGCCGCCTCGGCGCCGGGGGCGTCGTCCGCGGCGAGGATGAAGACGCGGGAGGACGTGCTGAGCGGGGAGGTGTGGGCGGCGGCGCCGGCGTCCAGCAGGACGATGTCGGGCCGCAGCCGTTCGGCCAAAGGGAGGGCCGCGGAGGGGTCGGGGGTGTCGGCGACGACCTCGAGCTCGTCGCTGGCGTCCAGCAGGGAGATCACGCTCGCCCGGACCCGCGGGTCGCCGTTCACCACGATCACCCGCAGTGGGGCCGTCTCGTCGACACTCATCCGTCGCCCTTGGCGTGTCGCTGACATCTCTTAGGGACGGAGCATAACCGGACGATCATCGAGAGTCGATCGGACACGGCGGACGGCCGGGGCCCGGGAAGAACCCGAGACCCCGGTCTGACGACCGGGGTCTCGGGTCTGGGGTGAGTGAGGGGACTTGAACCCCCGACATCTTGGACCACAACCAAGTGCTCTGCCAGCTGAGCTACACCCACCGTGGCCGGGACCGATCCCGGCTCCAAGTAGTGTAGCGGCTCCCGGAGGGTGGGTCAGCCGGAGGTGACGCCGGCGGCGATGCCGCGGGCGGTGTCGGAGTCCGGGCCGGGCTGCGGGACGAAGACGGCGGCGCGGTAGTAGCGCAGTTCCTGGATGCTCTCGGTGATGTCGGCGAGGGCGCGGTGGCCGCCCTTCTTCTCCGGGCTGGCGAAGTAGACGCGCGGGTACCAGCGGCGGGCCAGTTCCTTGATGGAGGAGACGTCCACCATCCGGTAGTGGAGGTGGCCGTCGAGGGCCGGCATGTCGCGGGCGAGGAACGACCGGTCGGTCGCGATGGAGTTGCCGCAGAGGGGTGCCTTCTTGGCGTCCTTCACGTGGCTCCGGACGTACTTGAGGACGATGTCCTCGGCCTCGGCGAGGGTGACGCCGCCGGGGAGCGCCTCCAGGAGACCGGACTTGGTGTGCATGTCGCGGACGACCTGGGTCATCTGGGTCACCGACTCGGGCGGCGGTTTGATCACCACGTCGACGCCCTCGTCGAGGATGTTGAGCTCGCTGTCGGTGACCAGCGCGGCTATCTCGATGAGCGCGTCGTTGCGCAGGTCGAGTCCCGTCATCTCGCAGTCGATCCAGACCAGCCGCTCGTTCATGGATTCACCCTACGGCCATGAACGACTGCGCGGGGCATTGCGGGCGTTCGATTTAGGAGGTCACGCGGCGGGTGATATGTCCGGGGACGGGGATGCCGGGGCGGAGGAGAGGGTCGGGGGCGGGCGTGCCGAACGTCTGCCGGACGGGGAGGACACCGGCCCAGACGTCCAGGTCGTAGTCGGATTCCTCGTCTCCGGGCGGGCCCTGCCGCACCTTGACGGACGCCTCGTCCAGGGAGAGGGCCAGGACGGAGACACCGGCCATCTCCTTGCGGGTCGGCAGGCGGGCCACGTCCCACTGGCCGGGGGCCAGTTGCTCGGTGACGACGCGGAGGCCGGTCAGCTTCTCGTCCGGGTCGTCCACGAGCCGGGGTGTGCCGAAGATGACGGCGCTGCGGTAGTTGATCGAATGGTGGAACAGGGAGCGGGCCATGACGATCCCGTCGAGATGGGTGACGGTGACGCAGATGTCCTGGGACGGCCCGGCCATGAGGCTGCTCGCCCCGCTGGAGCCGTGCACGTAGAGCGTGTCGTCGAGACGCCCGTAGCCGGTGGGAATGACGCGCGGCGAGCCGTTCACGGTGAGGCCGAGGTGGCAGATCATGCCGTCGTCCAGGATCTCGTACAGGACGGAACGGTCGGCGCTGGAACGTTCCGGATAGCGGCCCAGGCGTGTGCGTGCGGTCGAGGAGAGTGGGTTCATGTCCGTTTACGCTAGGAGACGAGTGGCCTGGCGGGTATGGCCACTTGATGCGTATAGCCGGAGACCACTTTGTCGATCGATCTGCCCCTCTCCATCGAGAGGGACGACAAGGAGCCGATGAGCGCGCAGCTCGTCGCTCAGTTGCGCGCCGCCATGGGGGAGGGACGGCTTGCCGCGGGGGAACGGCTGCCGTCCAGCAGGGCGCTGGCCGGCCTGCTCGGTGTGAGCAGGACGGTCGTGACGGGGGCCTATGAACAGCTCTATGCGGAGGGCTGGCTGGAGGGCCGGCATGGCTCCGGCACGTACGTCACCGAAGGTGTCGCAGCCCCACCGACGCCGAGATCACAGAAGCCCAAGACGAAACCAATAAGAAGGACAGCGGCCCCACACGAGATCGACCTGAGGCCCGGTATCGCGTGGATCGGAGCGCTGGACACGCCCGCATGGCGCAGAGCCTGGCGGCTGGCGGCGGGAATGCCTCCGCAGCAACGTCAAGACCCGCACGGGTTGCCGGGCCTGCGACGAGCGCTCGCCGATTACATCAGACGCAGCCGCGGTGTGACCTGCCCTCTGGACGGCCTCCTCGTCACGCGTGGGGCGACGAACGGGATCGATCTCCTGGCCGCGACCGTGCTTCGTCCGGGGGACCGCGTGGGCGTCGAGGAGCCCGGCTATGGCAGAGCACGCGCGGTCCTCAGGGGACGTGGCGCTGAACTGGTTCCCTGTCCTGTCGACGAGCACGGCGTCATCGTCGATGGTCTTCCCGATGACCTGCGCATCGTCTACACGACGCCGTCGCACCAGTATCCGATGGGCGGCGTCCTGCCCGTCCCGCGCCGGCAGGCCCTGCTGGCGTGGGCGAGGCGCAACGGGGCGCTCATCGCCGAGGACGACTACGACGGCGAGTTCCGCTACGACGTCGCGCCCCTGCCCGCGCTCTACGGCCTGGACCCGGACGTGGTCGTCTACCTGGGCACCACGGCCAAGATCCTCACCGCGGACATGGGCGTCGGCTGGCTGGCCGGACGGCCCGACCTCGTGGCGGAGGTGGCGCTGCGCCGCGAGGAGTTGAACGACCGCACCGCCATCGTGCCGCAGGACGCGTTGAGGGTGCTCCTGGAACGCGGTGATCTCGACAGGTACGTCCGCCGGATGCGCGGCGAGTACGCGCGCCGCCGCGAGGTGGTGGTGCAGGCGCTGAGCGGGCTCCGCCTGCTGGGTGACACGGCCGGGCTACATCTCGTCGTGGACGTTCCGGAACACGTGGCCGACCGCGTCGTCGGCGAAGCGGCCGGACGGGGGGTCGTGGTCGAGACGCTGGACCGCCACCACATGGGGCCGGTGCGGGCTTCCGGCCTGGTGATCGGTTACGGAGCCGCCGCGACCCTGGCCGAGCTCCGCAAGGGCTGCGAGATCGTCCGGGATCTGGTCGGGTAGCGCGCAGCGCGAAAGGGCCACCGGCGCGGGCACGGGCCGGTCTCCAGCCGGGACGGTCTCCCGGCCGGGCCGGTCAGTTGGACATGGCGGGCGGGCCGACCGGCACGGGCTCCGAGGCCGGGTGCAGCGGTGCGGGGAGTCCCGGGGGCGGGGGATCGTTCTGCGGCGGGCGGACGGTCTCGGGAGCGAGTGGGCGCGGCGGCAGCAGCCGGGGTCCGCCCGGAGCGGCCGGAAGGCGGGGCTTCGGGATGGGCGCGACCGGGGTCTCGGGACCGGTGATGCGGCGAATGTCGATGCCGCCGGGATCGGGACGGTCGAGCAGCGGCACCTGGGAGGCTCCGTAGTGCCCGCCGCGCGCCCAGTCCCTGCGGCTGCGGTGCGCGTGGTACGACTGCGGCGACGGCAGCGGGGGACCGGCCGGCCAGCGGCGCGCGACGCCCCACGCGTCCAGCCACTGGACGATCGCGTCGAGTCCGGCCAGCGGCGATCCGGTGAACGGTGACCGGGACTGGCCGATCACCATGATCTGCGCGCAGACGCGTCCCTCCCGGCCGACCCGCCCGCCGAGCAGCCGGGCCGCGCGGGTGATCGGGAGCAGTTGGACGATCTGGCCGGTACCGGGATGCCACACGAGGTGCGCCGGCCGTTCCTCCTTGACGAGGTCGGCGGCCACCGAGCGCGCGGAGACGGTGTGCGGGTCGTGCTCACCGGCGCACCAGACCGCGCGGGGAGCACCTCCCCGCAACGCTCCGCCGTCGTGTCGTGCCGGCATGCGGCCGGCTCCCGGCAGCCATGCGTCTGCCACGGTGCGTCCCCCCCAATCGGGCGGTCTAGGCCCCCGAATGGTCTAGTCCTCTTCTCTTAGCCCAGCGAGACTCGTAAGTCCAGCCTGCCGTCTTATGGGCCGGGATGACGGCTCTCGGCACCCGTGCCTGGTTGGACCCAGTCTGCTCGGGTGTCGGTGCAGATGAGTACCCCCGGTGTAAGAGGATTCCACCTTGCGTCACCATTTTCCTCTGAGACTCTCACGAAATCACCCGTCCGGTATCGGACGTCGCGATGTCGGCGCAGGTCAGCGCCGATTCTGGAGAGAAGGTGAGGTTCGCCTCCAAGTCGGCCGGAAGTGGCCGGGAAGACACCGCCTGCGGATGGTAGGGGGGCGGGGTTCACAGCCCGGACCGAGCCGCGTTCTAATAGAGCGTCATGACCGTTGACGCAGAACTTCCCGCCGGAGTGCCCGGCATCGACGTCCCCCGGCTGGCGGCCTGGCTGGCCCGTGAGCTGCCCGGATCGGGACGGATCGGCGCGATCGACCTGATCGCGGGCGGGCGTTCGAACCTCACGTACGGGATCACCCTGGACGGCGACCGCCGCGTCGTGCTGCGCAGGCCGCCGCTCGGGCACGTCCTGCCGACGGCGCACGACATGGGACGCGAATACCGGGTTCTGTCGGCGCTCGGCAGCGGGACGTCGGTGCCCGTGCCGAGGACGCTGGCGTTCTGCGACGACGAGGAGGTCATCGGCGCCCGCTTCTACCTGATGGACTTCGTCGAGGGACGCGTCCTGCGGACCCGGGAGGACGCCGCGGACATCACCCCCGGGCAGGCGCGCGGACTCAGCGAGGCGCTCGCGGCGGCGCTCGCCGCGATCCACACGGTCGACGTGAAGGCGGTCGGGCTGGGCGACTTCGGCCGGCCGAGCGGTTACATGGAGCGGCAGCTCAACCGCTGGGGCAAGCAGTGGGACGGTTCACAGCAGGCCATCCGGGCCACCGGCAACACCCACGACCTGCCCGAGTACGACCGTCTCGTCGCGCGGCTCGCCGAACGGCTGCCCGCGGACGCCCCGGCCCGCCTCGTGCACGGGGACTTCCGGCTCGACAACGCGCTCGCCCGGCTGGAGCCGCGTCCCGAGATCGCGGCCGTCGTCGACTGGGAGATGTCGACGCTGGGCGATCCGCTGTCCGACCTCGGGCTGACGCTCGTCTACTGGGCCGAGGCCACCGACGACCAAGAGCTCCCGGTCGGCGCGACCATCACCGCGGCGCCCGGCTTCTTCGGCCGCCGGGAGTTCACCGAGCGGTACGCGGCGCTGACCGGCTTCGACCTCGCCGACCTCGACTTCTACGTCGCGTTCGCGTGCTTCAAGCTCGCGGTCATCCTGGAGGGCATCCACGCCCGCTACCTGCAGAACGCGACGGTCGGCGAGGGCTTCGACCAGATCGGCGGCGGTGTGCCGCTCCTGCTGGAGCGCGCACACCGCACCCTCGACGCCGGCTCTCTCTGGTAGGGAACCGGGATCATCCTCCGGGCAGGCCCGCCTAGCAGATGTAGGACACCGACGCGGATCCACCGGGCGAGACGGAGACGGAGCCGGTCTGCTGGCCCAGGCAGAAGCCGCTCGCGCGCGACACCCGCACGCCACTGCTCTGCCCGGCGCCGAGGTGCCCTGAACCTCCGGCCCGGACGGGCCCGGACGTGCCGGTGACCTGCCAGTCGACCGGGCCGCCGACCGCCCTGATCGTGACGGTGCAGGAGTCGCTCCTGCCCATGTTGCAGCCGGAGACCGACAGACGTCCGGGGGACGGCGGCTGCGGCGCGCGTGTGGTCGTCGGCGGCACCGGCGACTTGGTCGACGGCGTCTCCGACGGGCTCTTGGACGGCGACGGCGACTCCGACGGCGACTTCGACTCGGTCGGGGACGGCGACGTCACCGTGGGCGACGGGTCGGTCGGGGCGGGCTCGGGCGTGCCCGAGTCCCCCGGCGAACCGCTGCCGCCGGGCACCGCCGGGCCGGTCGCGGCCGCGTTCGTGCCGTCGTCGCCACCGCCCAGCCAGGTCATCGCGCCGGCGAACAGCACCAGGACACCGACGCCCACCGCGACGGCGGCGAGCAGCGGCCCGCGCCGGCGGGGCGCCCGGTCACTCCGCCGCGGCGCGGTCTGCTGGTAGGGCAGCGGCCAGCCGTACTCGTCGAACGGCTCGGTCCAGGCGGCGATGGCGCGGCGGTTGCCGGCCCGGTCCTCGGCGGTCGCGGCGGTCAGCACGTCCAGCCGCAGGTCGGCGGGGATCGCCGCGATCGGCAGCACCGACAGCAGCCGGTCCGGCGGCAGCGCCGGCGTCTCCCGCGCCCCGCACACCGGGCAGTTCTCCACGTGCCGGACGAGCGCCGCCGACGTCTGCGGGTCCAGCGGCCACGACTCGGTCAGCGCCGCGACGCTGGGGCAGTCCTTCCAGTGGTTCTGCGCGATGAGGGACGCGTGCAGTGCGGCGGCGAGGTCCTCGCGGGCCTTCTCCACCAGCGCGAGGGTCTCCTCCAGCGGCATCCCGAAGATGCCGGCCAGGTCCACCTCGTCCAGTTCGTGCCGCACCGACAGGTCGATCGCCTCGCGCTGCCGCCCGTTGAGCGCGGCCAGCGCGCTGTGCGCCAGCAGCCGGCGCTCCTCGCGGCGGGCGAGCTGCTCGGAGGTCAGCTCGTCGTCGGCCTCGGGCGCCTCCTGCCCGGTGTGCCGGTTCGGGCTGTCGCGGCGCCGCATGCACTCCTTGCGGGCGATCGCGTACAGCCAGCCGCGCAGCCGCGCCGGCTCGGTGAGCCGGTCCACGTGCTCACGGGCGGCGATGACGACGTTCCGCAGGGCCCCGGCCGCCTCGACGCGGTCGCGCAGCAGGCCGTGGCAGTAGTCGTAGAGGAACGGCGCGTAGGTGTCGTAGACCTCGGTCAGTGCTATGACGTCCCCGGCCCGCAGCGAGTCCGCCAGCCTGATGTCGTCGCTCTGCCCGGGCCCTGGCTCACCGGCCACGGGAACCCTCCCAGTCGAGTTTTTCGGTGTTCAAGAACGTGCCCCCGGTCGAGCCCCGAACCCTGTCGGCCGACTCCGGTTGCCTGATCTTGCCACCAAGTCGCTGGAATTTCTCCCCTATGTGAAGATTTCCGTGACGAATGCGGCACGCGCCGTGGCCGAATCGCCTTGTGGGACGGCCCTTGCGCAAACAAAAGTGATCTGGATCACGTTTGAGCTCAGTGTCGCCTCAGCCTCTGCCCTCGCCCGGCCGGCACGTCCACGAGACCGCCGCGCTGCCGTTCGGTGAGAAAGTGACGGCTCCGTTGCCTGACCTGGTGCAATCCTCGGGAAGGCTGACCGTGGCGGTGCTCGTCCCGCCGCTGGGCAGTGTGCCGCCGCCGCTGACGGTGAGGGGGGACGGTGCGGACGCGGACCATGTGACGCTCCCGCCCACCGCGCGCACCATGATCGAGCAGTCTTCTCCGGGAGAAAGCTGGCAAGAGCCGCTCACGACGAGCCTGCCGGTCTTCGGAGTCGTCTTGGTCGCCGTCGGCCGGGGCGTGCGGGACTGTGTCCGCGTCCGTGTCGGGGTCGGCGTCGGTGTGGTCGTCGTGGGGGTGGGCGTCGGCGTCTCCGACTCGGTCGGCGTTGGGGAGTCGGACGGGCTCTCGGACTCGGCCGGGGAGGACGGATCGAGGACGGACGCCGACGCCCTTCCCGAGGGGCCGTCCGCGCTCGTCCGCCCGCCGGACGAGCCGGACATGACGAAGTACGCCCCCGCCACGACGACGATGACGGCCGCCGCGGCGGCCAGCGCGGCCCAGAGCCCGCGCGGGGCGCGCCGTCCGGAGGAGTCGTGCGCGGCCTCCCGGTCGACCATGGAGGGCCAGCCCCATGGGTCGAGCGGCTCGGCGCGGTGCGCGATCGCGGCGAGGTCGGCCGCGAGCGCGGGGTCGGTGGCGGTCGCCATGACGAGGCCGCGCAGGTCGGTCGGCATCATCGCGACCGGCAGCACCTGCAGGAGCCGCGCCGCGGACACGGTCCGGTCGCGCCGCGGGCCGCAGACGGGGCACGACGCGATGTGGTGGACGAGCCTGCCGACGACCTGCGGCGGCAGCGGCCAGCCCCCGTCGTCGGCGATCGCGGCGACGTCGGGGCAGTCGTCGCGTCCGACGCGGGCGATGTAGGCGGCGGCGAGCGCCTCGTCCAGGCGGGCGTGCGCCTCGCCGGTCAGGTTCGTGGCCTCCTGCGCGTCGATGCCGAGGACGCCGCCGACCTCGCTCGCGTCCAGGCCGTGCCGCAGCATGAGGTCCAGCGACTCGCGTTCGCGCCCGCGCAGCCCGGACAGGGCGCCGTGGACGAGCCGGCGGGCCTCCTGCCGCCGGGCCAGTTCCGCGTCGTCGAGGAAACCGTCCTCGACCTCGGGCGCCTCGTGACGTTCGGCGGGTCGGCCCGGGGCGCGCAGCCGCCGCATGGACTCGTTGCGGACGAGCGCGTACAGCCATCCGCGGAACCGGTCGGGCTCGCGCAGCACGGACACGTGCGCGTAGGCGGCGATCAGCGCGTCGTGCAGCGCGCCGGCGGCCTGGTCCTGGTCGCGGAGCAGCGCGTGACTGTAGTCGTACAGGCGGGCCGCGTAGTGATCCATGACCTGGATGAGGGCGCTCGGATCGCCGGCGGCCAGCGACCGCGCCAAGCGCTCGTCGTCGGCTCGATCGAAATTAGGCCAACCGGACACAGGGTCCTCCCGCGGGCTGTGCTAGGAATCCTCGTCCGCATCGTCAGGGACGGGCTTGAAATTCGAAGAAGGGGAGCGGATGCGCTCTCCCGGCTCCGGTCGCGGACCGGGCGCTCTTCCCCGTCACGGGCCAGGGAGGAAAGCAGGTTGGAGGCCCGACGGCCCCGCTCCCCGTCGGGCCTCCATAGAAAAAGACGGTCGACGGTCGCACCCGGTTGACACCGATGGCGGGAAAAATCCAGAACTACCTGCCGCAGCCGGAAGATCACCGAGCGCTGGTCACCGGATCACTGGATCCGCCGGGACAGCATCTTCAGGAAGATCTTGGAGATCTCCTGCGGGGTCTGCGCGACCTGGACGTTGCCGTTCGTCGCCGCGGCGATCTGCTCCAGTTCGTTCCGGTCGACCCCCTTGCCGAACCCGATCATGTTGACCTGGATCGGCTTGTTCGGGTCCTGCATGTCCTTCAGCTGCTTCAGCGTCTCCGCCAGCGACGGGCCGCCGTCGTCGTCGTTCTTGCCGTCCGTGAGCAGCAGGATCGAGTTGCCGAACTCGGGCTTGTAGGTCTCGTTCATCTTCTTGTAGGCGGCCAGCATCGTCCGGTACAGGCCGGTGTCGCCGTTCGGCTTCGGCTGCATCTGGTTGAGCGTCGACAGGACGAGCCCGCGCCGCGTGTTCGACCCGATCCGGTCGCCGAGCGCGCCGATCGGCACCGTCTCCTTGTACGGCACGTCGCCGTTCATCTTCGTCGAGAACAGCCACTGGCCGAGTTCGGTGTCGTTGGACATCATGCTGAGCCCGCCCTGCGACACCTGCGCGATCGCCTGCAGCCGGTTGGTGTCCGGCCCGACCTTCTCGGCCATCGACCCGGACACGTCGATCAGCGTGAGCATGCGCAGCCCCAGCGACAGCTTCGACCACGCCTGCATGACCTTCGCCACGTCGGCGCTCTTCGGCGCGGGCAGCTGCCGCGGCCGGGCCGGGCTGACGCCCGCCGCCTGGGTGAACCCGGACGGCGCCTTGCCGTCCGTCGTCCGGAACCCGGCCTCCAGGACGTCCTTGCGGGTCGCCTCGGTGCCCAACGCCTGCTCCAGCAGCCGGGCGCCCTTCTGCTTGGCGTCGTCCTTGCTGGTGACGGTGAACGGGTAGTCCATGGACAGCGTGCCCTCGATCGGGTACAGCGCCACCGCGGGCTCGGCCGGCTTCGTCCGGTTGTACTGGTAGAGGGCCTGCTCGGACGACAGCGAGATCGGCTGCTTGCCGCTGCGGTCCTTGCGGAAGTGCTGGAACTCCGCCTCCACGGTGGGGACGGTGCTCTCCCGGACGGTCCGGACGATGCCGGTGAAGATCGAGTCCCGGTTGGGGTCGTTCGCCAGCAGCGTGCTCGTGACCATCAG
Source organism: Spirillospora sp. CA-128828 (assembly GCF_050945415.1). Lineage (NCBI taxonomy): Bacteria > Bacillati > Actinomycetota > Actinomycetes > Streptosporangiales > Thermomonosporaceae > Spirillospora > Spirillospora sp. CA-128828. The sequence continues at coordinate 7,354,005 of NZ_CP191986.1, read as the reverse complement.
CGAGCCCATGCCCGCGGCGTTCTTCATCGGGTCCGGCACGACCAGCCGCACCGAGCCCGCCGGGATCATCTGGTTCTTGGTCACCGCGCCGCCCGCGACGCCGCCCGCCGCCTTCAGCAGGTTGTCCCAGGACGGGCTGGCGGTGATGCCCTGCTTCTTCAGCTGCTCCGCGAGCGTCTGCGGCAGCCCGACGACGATCGGGCTCTGCGCCACCGAGGTCTTGGTGGAGATGACGCTGCCCTTGTCGCCCTTCTCCTCGTTCGACTGGGCCAGCGAGCTCCACAGCGACGAGTCGGGGATCCACACGTCCGGGCGCTCGTTGGACGCGTTCGCCACGGCCTGCCCGGACAGCACCGTCGTCACGGCGGAGGGCTCGGCCTTCTTCACGGTGGCCTTGACGCACTTGCCGTCGACCTTGTGCTTGGCGTCGTTGAACCGTCCGGCCGCCTTCTCCACGACCGGCGCGATGTCGGGCGCCGCCGCGACCGACAGGTTCATCGCGTCGTCGCCGGAGCAGCCGCCGCCGCTCTCGGCGAACGCGTAGACGCCGACGCCGAGCAGCAGCGCCAGGCCCACCGCCCCGGCCATCGGCCCGATCAGCGCGGTCGCGCTCCGCTTGCGCTTGCGGCGCCCGTACTCGTAGCCGCCGGACCCGCCGCCATAGCCGCCGGACCCACCGGAACCGCCCGAGTCGCCGGACCCGCCGCCGTAGCCGCCGGAGTCGCCCGGCCCACCGGAACCGCCGAAGAATCCCGACGGGCCGCCGTCCGAGCTGCGGATGGAGTCGTACTCGCTGTACCCGGTCCCGGCGAGCGGCGAGGACTCCGGAGCGGGCCCCTGCGGCGACGCGGCCCTCGGCTCCCGGCCGTAGCCGCCGGACCCGGCCGGGCCCGGCCGCCCGAGCCCGTAACCGCCCGCGTCGGACGCACCGCTGAATCCACCGGACCCGAAGACCGGCTCCTCGCCCGACTGCCGGGGCGTGAACCACTCGGGGGTCTCACCCGACGCCCCCGGGGCGACGCCGGGCGGCGCGCCCTGCGGGCCGGCCGGGGGCTGGGCGAGCGGCTGGCCCTGCCCGTCACGCGAGCCGAACCAGTCGGACGACCCGTCGTTGGCCGGGCCGAAGACGGGCGTGGACGGGTCGTACCCGCCCTCGCCCGTCCCCTCGGGGAAGTCATTGCGATGACGTCCGCTCATGGCCTGCCCTCGATTCACCAGAAACCCGCCGATGTTCCCCGGCACTGTAGTAGTACGAACCAGAGGTTACAAAGAACTCAAAACTGATAATGCCGCAGGTCATGAGCCTATGCCCGGATGATCCTGGCATGGCCGCCCCCCGGTCACACGCAGCGACCGGGGAGGTACGAGGCGGTATGGACATCCCGCGGAACAGGACATTCGGGACCGTCCGGCGGCCGGATCCGGCCGCCGGACCGCCGCGCGGTGCCGCCGCATCCCGTGTCCGGCGGCAGACTGGGACGATGGCCAGCCTGATCCCGGTCTCCGACCCCGCCGACCCGCGCCTCGCGGACTTCGTCCGGCTCCGCGACGTGAACCTCCGCAAGAGCCTGGAGGCCGAGCACGGCCTGTTCGTCGCCGAGGGCGAGAAGGTGATCCGCCGCGCGGTCGGCGCCGGCCACCCCGTCCGCTCCCTCCTGATGGCCCCCCGCTGGGCCGATCCGCTCGCCGACCTGCTGGACGGCCTGGCCGCCCCCGCCTACATCGCCGACGACGCCACCATGGAGTCCCTCACCGGCTTCCAGGTCCATCGCGGCGCCCTGGCGTCCCTGGAACGCCTTCCACTGCCGCCCCTCGAAGCCGTCCTGGCCGGCGCCCGCCGCATCCTCGTCCTGGAGGACCTGGTGGATCACGCGAACGTCGGCTCCATATATAGGTGTGCCGCGGCACTGGGCATCGACGCCATCATCCTGTCCCCGCGCTGCGCGGACCCCCTGTACCGGCGGTCGGTGAAGGTCTCCATGGGAGCGGTCTTCGCGATCCCCTACATGCGCATGGCCAACTGGCACGACGGCCTGGGCAAGGTGCGCGCCGCCGGCTTCACCTTGCTGGCCCTGACACCCGACCAGACGGCGACACCCATAGACACGGCATCGACGGGCGACCGTGTCGCTCTCATGCTCGGCTCGGAGGGGGACGGCCTCTCCTCACACTGGCTTGACGAGGCGGACGAGCCGGTGTGCATTCCCATGAGCCCGGACGCGATGTCCGCCGGCGTCGACTCCCTCAACGTCACCGCGGCCGCCGCCATCGCCTGCCACTCCCTCATGCACCAGGGCGCATCCCGGAAACAATGAGAGAACGCGCCTGCGGTCGCCATTTCCGTCGTGGGATATGCTCAACCGGCCAGTCGGCTCGCCAGCTGCTCCGCCTCCATGAAGGCCCAGTCCTCGGGCTCGTCCTCCCAGTCGATGCGCTCGGAGGCATCCAGCGTGGACAGGAACTCCTCGTGGAGGCCGCTGTCAGTTCCCGAACATGCCGTGGCGGGGCCGCCGGTGCGTACCCTTCACGCGCTTCGGCACCCCGGCCGGCAGGCGGCGGCGCCCCAGCCGCAGCTGCGTCAGCAGGAGGGAGAACGCCACCATCAGCGCCGCCAGCCATGCGATCTGCGTGCTGGCCATCCGCTCGAACGTGAGGTCCTGAGCGATGGGCGCCTTGTTTCCCTGCAGCCGGCTCTGCGGCGTCCCCGACCCCGGGACCGGACTCGGCGCGACGGACGGGCTGGGCGCCTGGATCGACGGCAACGCGACCTGCGGATTCTGCGGATCGAACGACGAGTTCGGCGACGGCGGCACATACCCGTTCGCCCCCGCCCCATTCCCACCGGACCCGTTCCCGCCGTTCGAACTACCGCCCCCACCGTTGGACGTCCCGGACGAAGACGTAGCCGTCGCCGTGGGCGAAGGCGACTTCGTCGGAGTCTTGGTGGGCTTCTTCGTCGGGGTCGGAGTCTTGGTGGGTGTCTTCGTTGGCGTGGGCACGAGGTAGGTGATGGTCGCGGACTCAAGCGTCGGGTCGATGTCTGCGGCGTCAACAGTGACAGTGATCGTGAACTTCACGGTGCTCTTGGGACCAGCCTTCGGGACCGTCACTGTTGAGTCGACGGAGCCGCCCTTTCCGCTGGAGATGTCGCCGATGTCGCATGCAGGCGCGGTGAACGGATCTCCGCAATCGCCCGCGATCTCCGTCCCCTCAAGGGCCGACGTGATCTTCGTGACCTTGACGCCCGCCACGTTGCCATCGACAGCATTGACGCTGGTGAGAATCTTCACGGAACCACCTGGGGCCACGGTGGCTCTGCTCGGCTGGACGTCCACGCTGAGTTTGCCGGTGGCCGGGGACGCGGGATCCGACTCCGAGGAAGAGGAGGAGGGGGACGAGGTGTCGGCCACGGCGGATGCGCCTCCGGCGGCGAGGATGGCCGCCGTGCCCAGCCCAACAAAGATCGGTTTCACCGCCGATCGGCAGATCACTGCCGCCGCACCTCCGTCGCGTCGCCGTTGAACGCCGTGCTCGCTGCTACCCGAGGGATCGCCTCGGGAGACATGCGAACACGGATCAACGCACCAAATCAACCCCGTTCGGGATCAGATGAACTCTTCGCGGATGTCCTCGATCTCCGAACGCGGCGCCCAGGTCTGCCAGACGCCCAGGTCGATGCGGTCGAGCCCGAGTCTTTCGGCGACCGGCGCCCGTCCGCCCGCATACTCGACGCGCAGCCACGTTTCATGCTCCCCGACGATGACGAAGCGTTCCCCGCGCCACCGGCACGTCGTCCGGGCGTAGCGGAGGTCCTCGACCTCGGACGCGGGGACGATGCGGCGGTAGCGGCCGGGGCGAAGCTCCTCGAACCCGTCCGTCGGCCCGGGCGCGTACAGCCTGATCTCGCCGTCGGCGCCGGGTGCGGCTTCGAAGTCACGGCCCAGCCACCGCGCGACGTACCCGTCCCGGATCACTGCGTGGCCTCCGTCCGCCCGTTCCACGCCTCGGCGTTGGCGTCCGGCCGCAGCCAGGCGAGCCGGTCGGGGTCGTACATGGCGATGAACCGCTCGGACCGGTCCCTGGCGAGGTAGTACATCTCCGCCCCGTACGGCAGCCGGACGCTGTCCACCTTGTATTCGCGGATGGACCCGGCGCTTCCCGGCGCGAAGCCGCTTCCCAGGAAGGGCGGCCGTTCGACGACCCAGCCGGCCTCGCCCCAGGCGGCCATCTCCTCCTCGGTCCGCCCGCCGAACGGGACCCGGTACAGGTCGGGGCAGTACGCGGGCCACCGGATGACGTACACGCCCTCGTCGGCGGCCGAGAAAGGCGAGTCGGCGTACAGCAGCCCCAGCGTCTCGTACAACTGGACGGGCGTCTGCAGTTCGGCCACGTCGCCCGTCGAGTGCACGAAGCCGCCGACGCGGTCGTATCCCTGCTCCAGGTACCAGGCGACATGTCCGTGCGGGACGACCTTCTGCATGATCGTCGGCGTGGCGACGCGGTCGTCCGGGTCGGGCGCCGTCTGTGGTGCGGGCTCGCGCCGCGGCGGCGGAAGCGGAACCTCCGGCCGCGCCGGGACGAGCCCGACCCGCACCGCCCAGTCGCTCAGCGCCTGCACCTGGTCGCCGCGCAGCGAGGCCCCGATGCGCGTCCCCGGGTTGAGCACCATGGCCCAGTCCTCCCGGGGCCACGCGCCGATCAACTCCCGGAAGTCCGCGTAGACGAACCGGGACTCCGGTAGCACCTCGCGCAACCGGACCAGCGACGTGAACACCTGCACGGCCGACCCGCTCCGCAGCGCGGCGTCCCACCGGAACTCCTGCTGAACCGGTGTCACCTCAAGCGGGGCGTCAGCGGGAATCGGCACGAGCACGTTCGCATTGAGCAGCACCCGCAGGAACGCGTCCGAATCCCCGCTCGCCGCCGCCTCGTAGAGTTCCTGGTCGATCCGGTTGCCCGGCTCGAACGCCGGCTCGGGTTCCTCCACGGCCCGCAAGGCCCGCTCCGGCCTGTCGCCCGAACCCGGGCCGGGGGGCGCGGCCTCCTGCTCGCCGACCGAACCGGACTGCGCACCGCCATGAACTGCGCCGGGCCCACCCGTCTGGCCACGACCCGCTTCTCGCGCGCCGTCCGCCGGTCCGCCGGGCGCATGGACACCGGGCACGGCCTCCTCGGCCACGCCATGGTCGATGATGCGGTGCCCCGCCGTATCGCCGGGAGACGTGGTCATCTGCGGCATGCCGGAGTGACGACCCCCCGCACCCGACGCCATACCGCCCGGTTCGTTGACCGGCGGCGTGCGGGCGGGGTCGCGGGTCTCACCTGCGGTGCTTGGGGTCGGCGGCGCTCCTGCGTGTCCGCCTGGGGCTTCGTGAGGCGCGGACGGGCCTGCCTGTTCCGGCACGACGGGGATGCCGGGCGCCTGCCCGCCGGGCAGCGTTGTATCGCGTCCACCGGCTGCACCGACTTGTGGCGCGTCGTGCTGGGGGCCTGGTTGCACGGGCCTGCCGGGCGTGAGTGGGGTTGCCTGTTCTGGCATGGCGGACGCTTGCTCACCCGGTATGGCTGCGTCGTGGTGGCGGGCTGGGTGATCGGGCGTGCCGGGCGTGGGCAGGCCTGGCTGTTCTGGCATGGCGGGGATGCCGGATGCCTGCTCGCCGGGGGCCGTTGTGTCGTGTCCACCGGCCGCGCCGGCTGGTGGCAGGTCGTGGTGGGGGGCTGATGGCTCGGGGGTGCCGGGCGCGGGCTTTTCTGGAGGGGCGTTGGTGTGCCGTGCCTGTGCGGGATGCTCTTCACCAGGTCTGCCGGTGGCAGGCCCGGACACGGGGTCGTGAGGCGCGCCGCCGTGGCGGCCGGCGGCTTCTCCAGGTGTGCTTGGCGTCGACTCGCCCGGTTCGTTGGCCGGTGGTGTGCTGCCTGGGGCTTCGTGGGGTGCGGGCGGACCTGCCTGGTCCGGCATGGCAGGGATGCCGGAGGACTGCTCGCCCGGCCCGGCTGCGTCGCGTCCACCGGCCGGGTCGGCTTGTGGCACGTCGTGCTGGGGAGTTGGTCGCCCGGGGGTGCCGGGTGCGGGTTGGCCTGCCTGGTCTGGCATGGCGGGGACGTCGGAGGACTGCTCGCCCGGTACGGCTGTGTCGTGTCCACCGGGCGCGCCAGCTGGTGGCACGTCGTGGTGGTGGGGGGCTGGGTGCACCGGGGTGGCGGGCGCGGCTGCCTGTTCCGGGGTGGCAGGCATGTTGGACGCCTGCTCGCCGGGCGGCGTTGTGTCACGTCCAGGGGCCGCGCCGGCTTGTGGCAGGTCGTATGGGGTTGGTCGCCCGGGCGTGGCCATTTCTGGAGCGGCCTTGGCGTGCCATGACTGTGCAGGACGCTCCTCACCAGGTCCGCCGGGGGCAGGCCCGGACACGGGGTCGTGAGGCGCGCCGCCGTGGCGGCCGACGGCTTCTCCAGGTGTGCTTGGCGTCGACTCGCCCGGTTCGTTGGCCGGTGGTGTGCTGCCTGGGGCTTCGTGGGGTGCGGGCGCGCCTGCCTGTCCTGGCATGGTCGGCATGCCGGGCACCTGCTCGCCCGGCACGGGTGTGTCCCGTCCATCGGGTGCGCCGGCTTGTGGCACGCCGTGTCGGGGGGCTGGTCGCCCGGGTGTGCCGGGTGCGGGTGGGGCTGCCTGTTCCGGCATGGCCGGCATGTTGGACGCCTGCTCGCCGGGCGGCGTTGTGTCGTGCGCAGAGGCCGGGTCGGTTTGTGGCAGGTCGTGGTGGCGGGTTGGGTGCTCGGGCGTGCCGGGCGTGGGCAGGCCTGGCTGTTCTGGCATGGCGGGGATGCCGGAGGACTGCTCGCCCGGGGCGGCGTCGGCGTGGCGACCGCCTGGTTCTCCGGGCGTGGCCTGTGCCGGCCCGCCGGCCACCATCGGGTCGGGAGCGGGCCCAGGGGAGGGGACGGCTGGGGCCACCGGGACCGCCGGGGTCTCCGGGGGCGGCGGGGTGGCGGCCGAGGGGGGAGTGGCCGGCCCGCGGAGGGTGCGGACCTGTTCGCCCGGCATGGACGCGTCGATGGGCGTGCCCGGGTTGAGGACGAGCGTCCAGGCGCCGTCGGGCCAGGCGCCGACCATCTCCTGGACGCTCGGCATGATGAAGCGGGACGAGCCGATGGCCTCGTTCATCCACTTCAGGGACGTGAAGATCTGGATTGACGTGCGGCCGTGGACGGGGATGGGCCGCCACGGGAACTCGCGGTCGCCGGGGACGATCCCCCAGGGTGTGTCGGCGTCGGCGGGGACCAGCACCTGGGCACCGAGGAGGATCGTGAAGAAGCCCTCGGTGTCGCGGCGGCGCGCGGCGTCGAAGAGGCGCTGCTCGATGTCGTTCTGCGGCTCGAAGCGCTCTGTCATGCGCTGGGCGGCGCGCTGGTCGGCCCAGGTGGCGAGGCCGGGGAGCTGCTGGGCGAGGACGGTGCCGCCGGCGGGGGAGCCGGAGTTGATGGCGAGGAGCCAGTCGTGGTTCGGCCAGTACCGCAGCACGACGGTGAACGGCAGCATGATGGACTCGGTCCCGGACCCGGCCGCCTCGGCGAGCCGTTCGGGCGAGGTGAAGACGGGCACCACGGTGGAGCCGTCGACCTTCCGTGTCTGCCACGGGAAACCGGGGCGGCCCGGACGCAATGTGAAGTCCATGTCGTCCGGGACGGGCAGCAGTACCTCGGTGCCGGCGAGCGTCTGCAGGAACAGGTCGTGGTCGTTGTTGGCGGCGGCGCGCAGGAGTTCGCGTTCGACGTCGTTCGCCGGCTGGAACTCGGACCGGGCCGTCTCGCGGGGCAGCTCGCGGTGCTGGCCGCTGAGCTCCTCCCACGGCGCGGACGCGCGGCCGACCTGCGGCGGCCGGCCGTCGCCCTCGGCGACCTGCCGGACGAACCAGGACGGCAGCCGCGCCTCGATGGGCAGGGCGGCGCCGACGCCGCGGGCGGGCGCGTCGATGGCGAGCCACCAGCGGGCGTCCGGCCAGGTCTCGGCGATGTCGCCGAACCGGACGGTCATGAAGTGCTGGACGGACGGGCCGAGGCAGGCGCGCATCGCCGCCGCCGACGTGTAGACCAGGACGTGGACCCGGCCGTCCTCCTCCTGGGTCGGCCATGACGGCTGGGTCTCGCCCGCGAGCACGCCGTCCACCATCTCGGGCGGGACAGGTACGACCAGCTCGCTGTCCGCGATGAGGCGGAAGTAGCTCTCCTGGTCACCGGCCCGTACGGTCTCCTGCAGTCGGCGTTCCAGTTCCGACGTGGGTTGCCACGCGTCGGCCACGGCCGCCACCCCCTGTTTTTCTCCGTGCTCGTCCCCGCGCGACTGCCTACGCTACATGGGCGAACAGGACCAAAGAGCATAATCATCTGTCCGCCCGGGAGAGTCCGCAGGTCAGCGCGCCGCCAGCTCCGCGAGGGCGGTGAGGAGGCGGTCGATGTGCTCCTCGCTCGTCCCGAGGCCGACGCTCGCGCGGACGGCGGTCCGCTCCCCGCCCAGCAGGTGCCGGACGAACGGGTGCGCGCAGAACTTTCCGTCCCGGACGCCGATGCCGTGCTCCTCCGACAGGGTAAGCGCCACGTCGCGCGCGTTCCACCCGTCCACGATGAACGACACGATCCCGACGCGCGGCGCCCGGTCGCCCCACAACCTCAGCTCCCGGACGTGCGGGAGCGCCGCCAGCCCCGAGCGCAGCCGCTCCACCAGCGCCTCTTCGCGGGCGGCCACGTCCGCCCAGGCCGGGGACAGCGTCTCGCACGCGGCGGCCAGCGCGATGGCGCCCAGCACGTTCGGCGATCCTGCCTCGTGGCGCTGCTCGGCCGACGCCGCCCACCGCGTCGTCGGCCCGACCGACGCACTCGCGCCGCCGCCCTTCAGGTACGGCTCGGCGGCGCGCAGCCAGTCGGCTCGCCCGGCGAGCACGCCCGCACCGAACGGCGCGTACAGCTTGTGGCCGGAGAACGCGACGTAGTCCAGGTCCAGCGCGGTCATGTCGAGCGGACGGTGCGGGACGAGCTGCGCCGCGTCCACCGCGATGCGGGCGCCGTTCCGGTGCGCGACCCGCGCCAGCTCGCCGAGCGGCCACAGCTCGCCGGTGACGTTGGACGCGGCGGTGACGACGAGCAGCCGCGACCCGGTCGGGGATTCGCGCAGCGCGCGGTCGGCGGCCGAGATGGCCTCGGCCGGGGTGGCGGGCGCCGGCAGCCGGACGGCGCGCTTCCACGGCAGCAGCGACGCGTGGTGCTCGGTCTCGAACACGACGACGCTCGTCCCGGCGGGGACGGCATGCGCGAGCAGGTTCATCGAGTCGGTCGTGTTCCGCGTGAACACGACCGCCGACCGCCGCCACGCGCCGAGGAACGACCGGACCGTCTCCCGCGCCTCCTCGTACGCGCCGGTCGTGACCTGGGACGCGTAGCCCGCCCCGCGGTGGACGCTGCTGTAGTACGGCAGCGCACGGGTGACGGCCTCGTTCACCGCCTCCAGACAGGGCGCACTGGCTGCGTAGTCGAGGTTGGCGTAGGGGACGTGGCCCCCGTCCCGCAACGGCACGGGGACGTCCGCGCCGACGACGCGGGGAATCGGGCGAACCCGGACCCCCTCGGGACGCGTCACAGCGGGCGTGATGGGAGCGAGCAGCGTGGGCATGCCGGAACCTTCCGGGTCAGGGACCCCGGGATGTCCGTCGGGATCCGCGCTTGCCGGGACGCGATGCCGCGTCCGGCCAGGTCCTCACCCGGGGCACCCCATCGCGGACGAAGGGTTGCCGGCCAGCAAGCCGGGGCTTGACGCTGGCGCTCATGACCTAGTGCGGAAGTATATGCGGGTCCCATCGGGGAGCAAGAGGGAGGGTGCGATGCGGTACGGGGTGGTTCGGGCGCTGGCCGCCGGCGCGGTGACGCTCGGCGCGTCCGGTCTGCTGGGCGCGTGCGGGATGGCGGGCGGCAACTCCGGCCAGGTGTGCACCGACACGAAGAAGGCGTTCCAGCAGTACATCGCCCAGGTCCGGAGCATTCCTGCGGCGGAGCCCGCGCGGTGGCGGCAGGCGACCGAGCAGCTCGCCGGGCGCGTCGACGGGCTGGCGAAGCAGGCCGACGACGACGCCCTGAAGAAGGCGCTGACGACCGAGGCGGACCGGCTCCGCGCCGCCGCACCGGGCGTCGGCGGCGGCGACGTCTCCCAGCTCGACGCCGTGATGAAGGACACACCGGCCCGCATCGGCAAGGCCTGCGCCTGAAGGCGCAGGCCTGCGCCTGAGGTCGGTCCCTAACCGCTGGAGCCGAGACGGCCGATCGGGCCGTCGCCGGTGCCTCCGTCCCCGGGCCCGCCACCATCGCCGGTGCCCGGGTCACCTCCGTCTCCGTCGCCCCCGCCTGGGTCGGGCGGGATGATGGTCGGCAGGCCGGTCGGCGGCGCCGGGGTGTCGGGCGCCTCCGTGGACGGCGGCGGCGCGGACGGGCCGGTCGGCCCCGGCTGCTCCGGGCCGCCCTGGGTCGGCTCCTGCGTCGGCGCGCCGTAGCCGCCGCCCGGCGTCATCGACGGCTCCCCGAACGACTCGGGTTCGTAGCCCTTGATGTTCACCGCGTCGGTCATGTACGAGCGCCAGATCTGCGCGGGCAGCTGCCCGCCGTACGACCCGTAGCCGGGGATGTTCAGCGGCTTGCCGTCGCTCCGGAACATCGCGACGGTCGTCGCCATCTGCGGGATGAACCCGTTGAACCAGATCGCGCGGCCCTCGTCGGTGGTGCCGGTCTTGCCGGCGACGTCGCGGCCGTCCGGCAGTTGCGCGCCCGTCCCGGTGCCGCCCTGCACGACCTTCTGCATGGCGTACGTGGCGTCCCGCGCGTTCTGCTGGCTGAACGCCCGGTTTCCCTTCTCGGTGAACGTGCGCTTGTGGTTCTCGTTGTCGGTGACGGACTTCACGACGAACGGCGTCCGGTGCACGCCCTCGGACGCGAACGTCGCGTACACGCCCGCCTGCTGGACGGGGTGCAGCGACACGATGCCGAGCGGGAACGTGGCGGCGTCCCGCTGCGCCGGCTTCATCTGGGACGAGGGGATGCCCATCTTCTCGGCCATCTTGACGATCTGCTCGTTGCCGATGTCCTGGCCGAGGTTGACGTAGGCGGTGTTGATCGAGTGCTCGGTGGCGGTGACGAGGTTCACCATCCCGAAGTTCTCGCCGCTGTCGTTCTTGATGGACGAGCCGCCGAAGTACTGCGGGGAGCTCCCGTCGTAGGTGGTGGCGAGCGACTTCCCGTCGTCCAGCGCGGCGGCCAGCGCGATCGGCTTGAACCCGGACCCGGCCTGCGCCCAGTCGCCGAAGGCGCTGCTCAGCGCCTCCTCCAGGTAGCCGCGGCCACCGTAGAACGCGAGCACCTGCCCGGTGGACGGGTCGACCGACACGCCCCCCGTGCGGATCTTCTTGCTCATCCCGGTCGGGGTGTTCTGCGTGACGGACCGCTTCATCGCGTCCATCAGCCGCTTGTCGAACGTCGTGGTGATCTTCAGGCCGCTGCGGTTGATCTCGTCCTCGCTGTAGCCGCGGCGCTCGGTGAGCTCCTTCTTGGCCACGTTGACCATGTAGCCCCGCTGGCCCTTGAGGACGTCGGTGATCTTCTCCTTGACCGGGACCGGGAACTTCAGCGACGCCGCCTCGGCGGAGCTGAGCGCCCCGTCCCGGACCATGTTGTTGACGACCGCGCGCCAGCGCTGCTCGGCGTAGACGCGGTTGGCCCCGGTCGGCTCGGCGAAGTTGCTCGGCTGCTGGATCGCGGCGGCGAGGTAGGCGCTCTCCGCGGGCGTCAGCTCCGAGACGTCCTTGTCGTAGTAGGCCTGCGCGGCGGCCTGCACCCCGTAGGCGTCGCGCCCGAAGTAGATGGTGTTGAGGTACTGCTCCAGGATCCAGCCCTTGGACTTCTCCCGGCCCACCTTCAGGGAGACCATGACCTCCTTGAGCTTGCGGGTGACCGAGCGGTCCTTGCCGATGCCGCCGTAGTAGTTGCGGACCATCTGCTGCGTGATCGTCGAGCCGCCCTGCAGCTGCCGGCCGCTGACCGTGGACCAGAGCGCCCGCGTGGTGCCCTGGACCGACACCCCGGGGTCGCTGTAGAAGCTGCGGTTCTCCGCCGCGATCACCGCGTCCTGGGTGCTCTTGGGGATCCGGTCGAGTTTGACCGCGTCCCGGTTCACGCCGGTCTTCGCGATCTCCGTCTTGCCGTCGGAGTAGTAGAACGTCGGGCCCTGGGCGATCGCCTGCTCCTGCGCCGACGGCACCGGTGTGAACAGGTACGCGACGGCGAACGCGGCGATGCAGAACCCGATGAAGCCGAGCAGCAGGAACAGTGTCCGGCGGAGGAACTTCCTCCTGCGGCTGCGCGGCTTGCCGGGCCCCTTGCCCCCGCCGCGCCCGCCGCGTCCCGGGCCGGTGCCGGGCGGCGGCCCTCCGTGGCTGGACGAGCCGTGCTTGGACGAGGCGGCGGGCATGGTCTTGGTATCACCGGTCGCCGGCTTCTCGACACCATCCGGCGCCGTCGCATCGGATGCGGCGGTCGCGGCAGCCTCGGCAGCCTCGGCGGGCTCGGCGGGTTCGGTCGTCCCGGTGGGCTCGGCGGGCTCGGCGGGCTCGGCCGTCTCGGCGGCGGACGATTCGGCGTCGTCCGCGCCATCGTCCGCGCCATCGGCCTTGCGCGATTCGGCCTCGTCGCCCGCGCCGCCCGCCTCTCCGACGCTCTTGTCGCCGTTCTGAGATATGTCGGCCTCGTGGGCGAATTCTGCGTCTTGGGTGGATTGTTCGGTATCCGATGCGGTGTCCGCGGTCAGCGTCGCGGTCGCGGGGCCGTCCGTGCCGGCCGGCGCCCCGCCGTCGGTGTCGTCGCGGTCCACCTCGCCCGTCCCGGTGGGCTCCTCACCCTCCGGGCTCTTTTCGCTGTCGCTCACAAGCCCCCCGTGGTCAATGCGTTACAGACGATACCTGAGGGGATCCGTGCGCCGGGCCGCCCAATGCGCATCTCATGGCCTCCCAATAGGGAGACGGGCAATCCGCCTCTCCGGTTGTCGTGACGGATGTCGCAACACCGTTTTCCGGAGAACGCCGAGCGGCGGGCACCCGGCCGGGTGCCCGCCGCTCGCGCGGCTACGCCGCGGTCAGCTCACTTGTAGACCTTGGCGAGGATGTCCACGACGAACACCAGGGTGTCGTCGCCCTTGATCTTGGGCGGGCTGCCCTTCTTGCCGTACCCCTCGTCCGGCGGCAGCACGAGCAGGACCCGGCTGCCGACCTTCGCGCCGGTCAGGCCCTTGTCGAAGCCGGGAATGGTCTGGCCGGTGCCGATCGGGAAGGTGGCCGGCTGCTTGCTGTCCCAGCTGGAGTCGAACTTGTCGCCGGACTTCCAGATCTTGCCGGTGTAGTTGACGACGGCCTCGTCGCCCTTGGCCAGCGCCGGTCCGTTGCCCTGGACGAGGGTCTTGACCTGCAGCTTGCCGGGCGCGTCCTTGCCCGGGACCGTCACCTTCGGCTCCTTGCCGGCGCTCTTGTCCTCGACCTTGGGCAGCGACTTGTCGTCCAGCTTCTGCGCGGTGCCCTGCGGCTGCTGGCTCTTCGGGACGACGGCCTGGACGTCCATGACGAACAGGATCGCGTCCTTGGCGGAGATCTGCTGCGGGCTCAGCTGGGTGAGCTCCTTGGACGGCGGGAGCTGCAGGACGAGCCGGCTGCCGGCGGTCTTGCCGACCAGGCTCTTGTCGATGTCCTTCAGCCCGCTCTTGCCGACGACGAGGTGCATGGGGCCGCCGCCCTGCGGGTTCTGCTGGCCCTCCTCGTAGGACGAGCGGACCTTCTCGCTGGAGCTCTTCACCCGCGAGTTCTCCTCGTCCTTGTCCTTCGACCACTTGTAGGTGGCGAACTGGACGTAGACGGTGTCGCCGTCGGCGGCGGCGGGACCGGTGCCCTTGATCGGCGTGGTCACCTTGAGCGTCTTGGTGGGCGCCAGCTTGGTCGGGATCTCGACCTTGGGCTCGGCGGCGAACTTGCCGGTCACCTTGACCTCGGGGTCGGGCCGGTTGACCCACCAGTAAACGCCGCCGGAGATCGCCAGCGCGGCGACGACGATCCCGGCGATCATCATCATCCGGCGCTTCTTCGCCTCCTTGGCGGTCAGCGCGGACGGCCGGTTCAGCCCGCTGCCGCGGCCGGCGCTGATCCCGTGCGGGGTGAACTCGGGGCTGCGGATGCTCTGGGCGTTCGGGATCTTCGCCTTCGCCTTGACCGCCGGCTTGCCCCGGGGCTTGTCATCCTCGGACATGTTTCCTCACTTGCTCCGGGTTCGACGACACCACGAACGTGACCACCCTTCCAGGGCCGGGCTAAGCACAGCGTGAAAACCATGTAAAGGAGGCCGACCCGCAATCTACCGGTCACGCGCAAGAGGCGGAGCCGTCTGGCAGGGGACAGGGGAAGCCGCCAGGATAACGCCGCCCGCCACCCCTTCTCACGCCCCCACGCCCGATGTGGATGGCAGGCTGGGAGGATGCGGCTCGCGACGTGGAACGTCAATTCGGTCAAGGCACGCCTTCCGCGCCTTCTCTCCTGGCTGGACGAGACGAGGCCGGACGTCGTCTGCCTCCAGGAGACCAAGTGCCGCGCCGACCAGTTCCCGGCCGCCGAGGTGGAGGAACTCGGCTACGAGACCGCCGCGCGCGGGGACGGGCGGTGGAACGGCGTGGCCGTCCTTTCCAGGGTCGGCATCGAGGACGTCTCCGAGGGCTTCCCGGGCGAGCCCGCCTACGAGGGCGAGGCGGAAGAGCAGCTGAAGCTGTCCGAGCCCGTCCCGCTCACGCCGGAGGCCCGCGCGCTCGGCGCCACGTGCGGCGGGATCCGGGTCTGGTCGCTGTACGCGCCGAACGGCCGCACACCGGATTCGGCGCACTACGCCTACAAGCTCGCGTGGTTCGCCGCCCTCCGCGAGGCGCTCGCCGCCGAACTGGCCGGCGGGACACCGCTCGTCGCGTGCGGCGACTACAACGTCGCCCCGACGGACGAGGACGTCTGGGACCCGGCCGTGTTCGTCGGCTCCACCCACGTCACACCCGCCGAACGGCATGCGCTCGCCGAACTCCGTGACCTCGGCCTGCACGACGTCGTCCCGACCCCCATGAAGGGCCCTCACCCCTACACGTACTGGGACCAGAAGGTACCTTGATGTAACTCCAGACCACAAGACAAGAGCCCCCGGCCTGTACGGCTCGGGGGCTCTTGTCTTACGCAGGGCCTCTGCCCTGGGGCGCGCCACTCAGGGCATGTCGTGGGTCCCGCGCTTGATGTCGGCCGCGAGCTGGCGGAAGCACGCGGCCGAGAGCGCGAGGTTGGGTCCGCTTGGGTCCTTGCTGTCGCGCACGCCGATGTTTCCGGAGAGGTTCGCAACCTCCACGCAGTCGGACTGCGCGCCCGTACCGCTGCGCTTCGATTTGCGCCACTGGGTCATGTGTACTTCTCCAATTCGGCCTCCAGGAAGGCCCGAGTTGGGCCGACCGGGGCGGCTATGTCGCTAACCAAGTCGTACCTTACTGCCACTTCTTGCACATCAAAGGGGTCCGTGAGGAAGCGGCCACGCGTCGCTGCTTCGGTGTAGGCGAGATCTCGATCCCCGACTGTGAGGATCTTGAAGGGACCGTCGAGCCCCGGATGCGCACCCGCGCTCTTCTCCACAACCCGGACGCTGACGTGGGGAAGCTCGCTCAGCTCGATCAACCGAGCGAGTTGGCCGCGCATGACATCAGCGCCTCCCACCACTTGCTCGACTGCTGCCCAGCCAAGCAAGGCCGTCACCCTCGGCGGCTTCGGCTTGTCGAACACGGCTGCCTGTCGTGCCAGCCGCCGCTCAAGGGTCGCTTGGGGGTCGTCCGCCGTTCCGGCGTTCAGTGCGGCACGCGCATAGTCCGGCGTCTGGAGCAATCCAGGAACGACTGACGCCTCCCACATCCTGATCCGTGTTGCGCGGGCCTCGAACTCCGCGAGTTCCACCAGCCAGTCGCCGTCGTCAGCGCGCTCAGCGAACCCGATCAGGGCCGTGAACATGCCTTCTGTGTTCCACACGCGGTCGATGATCTCCGCGTGCTCCCGTTTGAGCCTGAGCCGGTCAGACTCGTACCTGGAAACAGTGGAACGGTCGCACTCAAGTAGGTCGGCAAGAGCCTGCCCTGACATCTGATGCGCTTCACGGTAGCGGCGCAGGTGAACCGCGATGAAGTGCCAAATCGACCTTGCCGGGTCGAGCGACTCCCGCGCGTGCATGGCTTCTCCCGCGTGTTGCGGACCGTTCCGGAACGTAGCGAGCGTAGCCCGACGCAGGCACGCTTGACAGCCAAAGCAACCGCAGACGTTCCGAAGGTCGTAGCGATGCCTGCACCCGCCCCCGAAATCCCGACACTCCTCCTTGATCCCACCGATCGCGCGCCAGCCCTGGCGAGGAACTTCCTCGCGGTGCAGTTCCACGCATGGGGATGCGCGGACGACTACGTGGGTCGCCTGGTGGCGTGTGAGCTGGTGACCAACGCCTACCGGCACGGTGAGGGCCCGATCATCCTCCGCGTCTTCCGCGACGTACACGCGGACCTGGCGGTGATCGAGGTGTGGGACAAGGGGAAGGGCCTGCCGGTGGTCGGCTCGGAGGACTTCTCGGCGACGTCCGGCCGGGGCCTGCTGCTGATGTCGCAGCTCGTACGCGACTGGGGAACGCGCCCGATCACGGAAGGCGGAAAGATCGTATGGGCCAAGTGTGCCCTCTGAGTAAGCGAGTGGAGCGCTGTGTTCTGCGCTGGCGGACGCTTCTGGGACGCACCACCGCAGAGCGGAATCTTGACCTGCTCGCCGTCGCGCTCCAGCCACGCGGCTGGCGCTTGGTCAAGCTGTACCGCTCCCAAGAGTTCCCGGTCTCCGTGCCGCTGCTCTGGGTCTACGCCAGTGGTCCGGCCGGAGTGGTCGGCCTGGTGGTGAGCGTGCTCGCCACCTCCGGTGGCATGTGGGCCTATCACGACGCAGAACGCGGACGGTGCGGCTACCTCTTCCCCTGCGGGGACACGAAGGCGGCGGCTGAGCAGGTAGACAGCCTTCTCGTACACCGCATGTTCTCCGACGCCCGGTAGACCACGAGAGGGACGAGTCCAGGGGAGCGGGCCTAGAGAGGGCCGTCCTTCTTCTATGGGTGGTGATGCTTCGTCCTTGCTGGGGAGAACGGGCGACCGTCGCCACACCGCTCCGCCTCCGCACGGTGCTCCCACAGTGCGGAGGCGGAGCCCAACATGAGCACCTCTGACCGCCTCTGCCTGGTGCGGTTCCGCAGACACGAGGGCCGCGGCTTCCCTTGCGTGCTGACAGGGAAGGGGCCGACGGAATGGCCGCAGGCCACCCCGTAGGGGCGACCGTGAGGGAGTTCGGCCGGCGCCGTGTCGGCAATTCCGTCTCAAGCGTCGCCCGGACTGGAAGCCGCTGCCCGGCACTTGTACGGCCTGTCTTTGCGCGGGGGCTGCCTCGGCTTGCGCGGTGCGGCACGTGCGGGCCGTCCACGGCGGGCGGGGCGGTGGTCGGGGCCGCGCCGCGAACGGCCCCCAGGCCGCACGCGCAAGGCGCGGCGGCCGTCCACGGTCCCGCCCTGCGGTGGACGGGCCCAACCACGCACCCGCCCCCGCGCCCCCTGGAGAGATCAAAGCCATTCGCGTCAGATGCGCCGCGCGTTGAAGCTGGACGGTTCCGGACTTGCGCGGGGGCGGGGCCTCGTAGCCTTGACCGGCGGACGGGCGGCACCTGCCTGCCCGCAATGGCCCGTCGCGAGGCCCCGCGAGGGGTCCCCGTGCAAGCCCGGAACCGGCCTGCGGCACCACCACCTTGATTGGTAATGATGAGATCTGGCGCGAAAAAGAACCGGTTTCCACGCCAGGGGCGTGGAAACCGGTGGTTGTGCTACCGAGAGTCGCGCGGTGCGCGGCTCTTACAGGTTGTTGATCTGCTCGTCAGCCGCCTCAAGGGCCTCTTCCGTGCCCTCCGCCTCGGCGGCGTCCAGGATGTCGTTGATGGTCGGGTCCGGCGTGAAGGGGCCAGGCTCGGTGGTCATCTCGTTCTCCTCGGTTTTCTGGTACTCCTTGCGAGTACGCGATCCGCTCTGGATCGACTTCTACGATCGTCCTGGATGCTTCGGGGACGGCAACCACCTCTGCCAGAGCGTGACTCAGTTCACGATTCCCCTGCTGAGACTGGGCGGCGGCCAGCGACCGCGTAGCGGGCGCCTTGACCCTGTAATGAAAGTCCTCGACGCCTGGTGGTCCGGGCTAGCTCGCTATCCGCTCTTCGTCACGCTCGGTGAGCTGATTCCGGATGGCTCTCGCCTTCTGGACGCGGTCGCGGGCCTGCTCCGCCCAGAAGTGCTCACCGTGGAGCAGACCGCTTCCGAGGTACTTCCATCGCCCGGTGGTCACCACGTTCCGATCAGGATCGGGCTCGGGGCGTCCTTCGGCCTGGCGGGCGGCTTCGGCTGCGTGGTCGGTGCGGGCCTGGCGTAGCTGGGTGAGGGTGACCGAGTAGCGGCGGGACTTGGAGGAGAAGTGCCCGCCGTACCCCAGCATGTGAGCCCAGTTGCGTAGCCGTAGGTCGTGGTATTCCGGCAGATCGGCGAGCGTGAAGCAGGTCCAGATCATGCGGCGGGCATGCTCGGATACCTTCAGCGAGTTGATGTGTGTGGCATACGGGATCGGTCGGTCCACCGTGCCGGAATCCTCGGCTCCCTTGGTGGCGTACTTGGCGATGTAGCGGGCTACGTGCTTGTCGGCGATGCCGTCCAGCTCGGTGGCAACCCGGATGGCCTGGGTATCGAGTTGGCGGCCCCACCGCAGGACGTGCGGCGGGCTGGCCTCGTCCCCGTGTGGGGCGGGTACCTCGACCTGTGCGGCGGCGGTGCGGAGGGTGCGCTCCAACAGTTCGGTGGTCGCCCATGTGGGCGGGGGCTGGTCGGGGCCGTCCGGTCCGTCCAGGCGCACCACGGCGTGGAAGTGGATCAACCCGCGCCGCTGGTACTCGATCACTCGGGCGTAGGACAGGCGGGCCTGCTCGCGTAGGGCCTTGTGGGTGATGCCCAGCTCGGCCGTGATGAGCCTCGGCACAGTGAGGGTCAGGCGTCGCCACAGCTCGGGGGCGTGGGCGTTCCACAGCACGGCGGCGGGGTAGTCGTAGCAGTCGACACAGATCGGCTGCCCTGCCTGCGGGTCGTCGGCCTGGTGCCGTGCCCGGCATCCCTCCGGGCGGCCATGCGGGCACACGGGGTCGTCCCTGCGGGGGCGGCATGGCTGGGGCTTGCTGGCCTTGGCTCGGTGGGCGTGGACGGCGCCGAACGAGGGCGCGGTCAGGGTGAGGAACACGCGGGGGTGCTGGCTGACCTCTTCGGGGACTCCCTTCCCGCCGGTCAGTCCGGAGATGATCAGGTGGTAGGTGTCGTCCCGGTAGACCTCGGCGCAGGCGGCGCAGCGGGACGCGCGGCGGTTTCCGCAGGCGGTGATCAGGTAGCCGGTCGGCTCGTCGTCGGTGGAGTAGGACTCGATCAGCTCTCCGGTCTCGCCGTCCAGGGTGATCCGCTCGCCGCGTAGCCGTACCGGCTGCTCGCACCCTCCGGTGGACTTGATCATCTGGTGCCAGCGGGGGAAGTCGGGCATGGCCGCGCGTTGGACGGCGGCGGCCACCTCGGGTGGGAGTTCGGGCATCTGCGGGGCGCTCATGCCGCGTCCCGCATGATCTGGTCGTCCTGGTCGTCGTCGGCCTGGTCCCGCTCGGTGGGGAAGGCTTCGGGGGACAGCACAACCCCGAAGATCGTCCCCACCCTGCGCCACTTGGCATCGGTCCAGCGTGGGGAGCGCTCGGCCTGGCGCTTGCCCCATGCGATGGCTTCCGGACTGGGTTCCACCCCTGTCGCTCCTTCTCTCGGCGGAAAGAGCGCGCGGTGTGCTTCGAGCCGAAGCATCTGACGGCGGGCATGCTGACGCCAACCCGAATGGTCAGATGCTTCTCGGCGAGTGGCGTATCTGAGAGAAGTTGTCAGGGCTGTCGGTTTATGAGGCTCTTATCAGCAGGAACGCCTTCCTGCCTGGGCGCCTGTTCCCGGTGCCGGAGCCCACCCGGCCTGGCTGCTGCCTGTGCGTAGATGATGTTGTGCGGCTGTCCTCTTGGTGTGAGGTCCCCTCACGGGGACCCCGGTGCCGGAGCCGACCCGGCATGCCACTTGCCTGTCACGAAGACGCTCGCGCGACTCCATGATCAAGACTGCCACGGCGTAGCGACAACCGAACCCCGACAAGGCCCCACCCGTAGGGCCTTTCGCGCTGTGCGGTGTTGTCCGTGAGTGACCGCTGGCGTCCGGTGGCGTCCGCTGATGACTGCTGGCGCACGGCGACATAGGCCAAAGGAGAGACGTAGATCACACACGAACGCCCCGAGAGTCCGGCTCCCGGGACGTTACGCGCGGTCTGGGATCAGTCCTCGCGCCAGATGGGATCCAACAGGTCCGGGTTGAAGGGACGGCGTCCCTTCCCGGCGGGATGGACGATGATCGCGTGGAGTGCTTCGCGGACGTAGGTGCGCTTCTGCGATATGTCCAAGCGGTCGTCATCCGTCTCGGAGTACCAGCGTCGGCGGATGTCCGTGACGTCTTTTGCGGCTCGCTGGGCCGCAAGGGAATGCTGCTCTCGTTCGGTCCGTAGCCGGTGAATCTCGGGTTCCAGTCGTTCGACCTCGCCAAAGAAGAGGCTGTTGGAGATCTTGTGCGCGGCGAATCGCTGGCGAAGCTCTCGCATCTGCTCTAGCTTCTGGTCCAGCTCGCGCTGTCCGGGCCAGGGACCTATGTCTGCGGAACTTGCGTTCCGTTCCTCCAGCTTGGCGAGAACGGCCTCCGAGACGAACTCGTCAACAAGGTCGCCTCGTCGGGTGAGGCGTCCGCATCCGCCCAGCACTGGCGCAACACAGGCATACCTGTGCCAGCCTGCCGACTTGACGAACCCCGCGCGCAGACCCTTGCCGCACATGGTGCCGTCCGCCAGGATCACGCCGCATCGGAGGATGCCGCTCAAGAGGTACGAGTGTTGACGGTAGTCCTGGGGGTGAGGCCCCGCGATTGACCCGTCGTGGCGTACGAACATGCCCTGTCTGGCGGTGAAGAGCGCGTGAATCGCTCGCCACTGTTCGGGCGTGATGATCGGCTCCCACTGCCCGATGACGGGTTCGCCCCGATCGTCAACGATCAACTCTCCCCTGATCATGCGGAAGCCGCATAGGCGGGGATTCACCAGTGCGCGGGACAGCGTCCGGTACACCCACTTGTTTCCGCGAGGAGTCTTGATGCCCTTGTGGTTCCACTCGGTACAGATGCCACTGGTCGATCCTCCTGCCAAGACCCGTTCGACGGCCTGGCGCAGCATGGGTGCTTCAACCGGGTCGAGCGTCTTCCGGTCGTCCTGCCATCCGAACGGGCGGCCGCCCGGTGTGAGGGCTCCTTCGCTGGCGCGGATTCGGTGCCATTCGCGCACGCGGCGACGGATCTTCTTGATCTCCATGCGGGAGACGACTGCCCCCATCAGGCCCATGCTCTCGACGTCTTCGCTGTAGAGGTCCTTGAAGCCTCGTTTGTCGGCGTAGACCCTGCCCTCTTCGTAGGTGAGGGCGTCAACGAACCGCTCGTAGTCTCCGGTCTTGCGGACAAGACGGTCGTCGGCGGTGACGATGCAGCCCATGACCGGTGTTCCGTCGGAAAGCCTGCCGTTGCGGATGACACGGAGCATGCTCTCGAAGTCGTCGCGCACGACTCCTTCCTTCATCGCAGACTTGTCGTTGTCCGCGAACCTGGCGACGATCTTGCAACCGAGGCGCTTGGCCGTCTGCTCGTTGGTCTTCTGCTGGGCCCTGACGGTGTGCTCGTCCTTCTTCTTGTCGGCGCTGGCGCGGGCGTAGTCCACTACGGGAATCAGGTCACTCTCGGTCATCGCCACGGGGAGCCTCCCTAAAGGTGCATGAGGATACCTTCCGGGATTATCGCGCCGGAATGTTCCACAAGAACATGGGCATGCGGATCGACCTGTTCTACGCGACCGAGGACGTCGCCCGGCGGGTCGGTTCGGCCTACGTCGACCGGGAGGCCCGCAGGGGCAAAGGGCCGTCCGACCACGCCCCCGTCGTGGTCGACCTCGGCTAGCCTCCCGAACGGGCGAGGAAGCGCCGTTTGCCGGCGCCGTCGGCCTGTTCCAGGACGGTGAAACCGTCCGGCAGGAGGGAAGCGGGTTCCCCCGCGCCGAGGCACCACGCGGCGGGCAGATGCGGCCGGTCCCGCCGGGCCTCTTCCGTGAACGCCTCCCAGGCGAGCAGGCCACCGGGCAGGACGGCCCCGGCTGTGCGCTCGAACACGGCGCGATCCCAGAACCCGGTGCACAGGACGAGCGCGTACCCGGCCGGGTCCGGCCGCCAGGCGCCGAGATCGGCCTGGACGACGGTGATCAGCTTTTCGAGTCCGCGGCGCCGGGCCTCGGCGCCGAGCCGCCGCAGGGCGGTCTCGGAGATGTCCACCGCCGTCACATGACGCCCCGTCTGGGCCGTCAGCAGGGCGCTGCCGGACGGCCCGGACGCGAGATCGAGCGCCGCGCCGTCCGGGATCTCCAGCGACAGCGACCGCTCCGCCAGCGGATGGGCCGCCGACAGCCCGGAGGCGTCCTCGTACTTGGCGTTCCACCGGAGCCTGTCCGGGTGCCCTGCCAGTTCCGCCGGGACGTCGTCCATGCGAACGACCCTAACGGCGCTCCGCGATCAGGAGCATGAACATGGCCGTGGGGAAGCCCTTGCGCCACCACGGATCGTCCCGGAGCTGCTCGTCGGTCGGGTGCGGTTCGCGCAGGTCCGCGATGACGAATCCGGCGTCTCGGAGCGTTCCAGCGTAGTACTCCAGCGGCCGGAGCCAGCTTGTGATCATCGAAGGGGATTCCAGGCCGTCCACCAGGAACCGCTGGTCGATCCCGCGCGAGGCGAAGTACTGCGACGCCGGGACGCTGTTCGCCGCGCCCTGCTCGGCGTTCTCCACGTAGAAGCAGGGGTGCAGGGTGAGCAGGATCAGCCGCCCGCCGCTCTTCAGCACGCGGGCGAACTCGCCGATGGCGCGGGTCGGGTCCTGCAGGTGGCTGAACAGGTGGTTGCAGAGGACCAGGTCGAACTGCGCGTCGTCCAGCGGCAGGTCCTCGACGCTGGCGCGGGTGAACGTGGCCGTCCCCTCGGGCGAGGGATGGGACGAGGCCGCGTCGATCAGCCCCTGCGCCGCGTCCACCCCCGTCACGTCCGCCCCCATGGAGGCGAGCGTGCGGGACAGGTAGCCCTCGCCGCAGCCCGCGTCCAGGACGCGCAGGCCCGCGCAGGGCCCGACGGCGTCCAGGACTGCGGCGTCGGTCAGTTCGGTGCGGTACCGGTCGCGGCGCTCCCTGATGACCTTGACCCAGTACTGCGCGTTCGCCTCCCACCGCTCACGGGTCAGATTCGCGATGGCTTGCGCCGTGTCCTCCACCGGCTCCCCATTCTTCGAAAAAACCTGGTTCAGGCGATGCCCTTGAGCCGCCGCACCAGCGTGTTGCAGGTCTGTCTGATCCTTCTGTCCCGGCAGTCGGCGACGCGCAGTTCCAGCGCCTGCGCCAACTCGGTGATCTTCCCGCCGAACGCGGGGTCGCGTTTGAGCGCCAGCGGAATGTACGTCGACACCAGGTAGTACAGGTAGGCGTCGTTGTAGGCCGCGATCTCGCGCAGCACCTCGGTGGCCGTGTTGCGCAGCGAAAGGGAGCTCGGAAGGGTGAAGTCGCTGCTGATCCGGCCGTCTCTGGTGTAGGTGGGGAACGCCCATTCCTCAAGGGCGGCGTACACGGGCGTCGCGTCGAGTTCCTGGCGGTAGCGCTCCGCCAGCTCGACGTCGTTCGAGCTGATCAGCGAGCCCATCACGACGCCGCGCATCATGAACGCGGTCTGCCGTCCGGGGACCTCGAAGCCGAGGTCCGCCTCCAGCGACCCCGTGACCTTGCTGACCTGGTGCGTCAGGATGTTGAGCGCCAGGATCGAGTGGAACGAGTAGGTCTTGCGGTTCAGGCGGGGAGCCAGTTCGACGGACGAGTCGAAGAGTTTCTGCGGGTCTTTCAGGAGGCCCTGGCCGGCCTCGACGGAGTAGAGCGCCTCAAGCGCGGTGTCCTGCTCGCGTCCCCAGAAACGGGCGATGAACGAGGACGTCTTCTGCGTCGCCTGGCCGCGCATGATGTAAAGCGCCGCCTCCAGAGCGTTCAGCAGATGCTGCTGGGCGACGGCCGAGCGCTCCAGGGCGTCCAGGTTGACGGTGAGCCCTTCGCCGTTCAGGTCGCTGACCAGCCCGTTGCGCCTCTTCCGGACGGCGTGCGCCATCGAGTACTCGGCGATTCCCGGGACGGACGACATGAGGCTCTGCAGCGACCGTCCGCTGACCCGGTCGAGCCATTCCGCGTTGTCCCACAGCCGGAAGATCGTGCTCTCGTCGAGGCCGGAGAAGGCCGCCACGTCGGACATGTTGAGTCCCATGTCCTTGGTGATGTCGGAGAGAGACTTCGGCTCACCGTCCGTTGTCATCACTCGCCCTAGATGTGGCATTTGTTGACGCTTCGATCGTAGCGAAGCGCCGGGCGCCCGGGACGGACGATCCGGAGATGTGCCCGTCCTGTCACCGTTCGCGGTGAGCCGGCCGGAGGGCAGCGTCACGGAGGCCATTGCCGCCGATCACCCCGGTACGCGCCCGATGCAGCCGACGAGCGGCATCGGGGCGGTGACGTCGGCGGCGCGGGGGAGCGGCAGCCGGGCGGGATAGGGGTCGATCATCCGGAGGCTCCGGCAGATTCCGGCGATCTCGTCCTCGCTCCGCGGCCGGAACGGCGTGTCGACCGGCTGCCGCGGCCCGGAGATCGGGTCCAGCGCCGGCGACCGCTCCGCATGGGTGACCACCACATGGCTTCCGGGGGCGAGCCCGGCGGCCAGCGCGTCCACGATGCCGCGCGGGTCGTCCTCGTCGGCGATGAAGTCCAGGACACCGAGGAGGAACACCGCGGCGGGCTCGCCGAAGTCGATCAGCCGCCGCAGCCCGGGATCGCCCAGCAGCGCGGCGGGGTCGCGGACGTCTCCGGCGAAGGCGCCCATGTTCTCGTCGACGGCGAGCAGCGCCCGCGCGTGCGCGACCACCATCACGTCGTTGTCGACGTAGGCGACGCGGCAGGACGGGTCGGTCCGCCGGACGATGTCGCCGAGGTTGTCGTCCGCCGGCAGCCCGCAGCCGATGTCGACGAACTGCCGGAGGCCGGCGTCCCCGGCGAGCAGCGCGGCGGCGTGGTCCAGGAAGCCCCTGTTCGCCTGGACGAGCCGCGGCACGATCGGACAGCTGCGCAGGACCCGCTCGGCGAACTCGCGGTCCGCGGCGTAGTTGTCCTTGCCACCGAGGAAGTAGTTGCACATTCGGGCGACGCTGGCGGACGGGCGGCGTCCGGCCCTGGGCGGGGGCGTCTCGGCCCCCTGGGTCAGGCTCAGCGTCGACCCCGATGTCACGGCAGCCGCCACCCCTCCCGGACGCCCACCCCGAACCAGAAGGTGGACGTGCCGTTCTTTCCGCGGCAGGTGCCGAAGTCGGTGGCGAGCGCCTTCATCAGGACGAGCCCGCGCCCCCCGACCGGGAGCTGCTCGTCCACCGGCCGCGGCGGACCGGGGGCGGCGCCCCCGTCGGTGACCTCGACGCGGACGTACCGGTCGACGTGCAGGACCGACAGCGTGATCGTCCCGTCCCGCCGGGGCCGCGCGTGCACTACCGAGTTCGTCATGGCCTCGCTGGTCAGCAGTTCGAGGTCGCCGAGCTCGGACCGGTCGGCCCCGAAGTGCTGGCCGACCAGCTCCCGGACGTAGGACCGGGCGAGCCGCACGGCGGGCGGCGTGGCGGCGAGGTCGATCTCGCCGATGAGGCGCCCGGACGACTTGCCGTTGTTCCAGGCGGACGGGATCCCGATTTCCAGCGAGGGAGCGGGCGGGGGGACCAGCACGGGCGCCCCGGACCACGCGTCTGATGCGTTCATGGCGTCGTTGGTTTCACGTCTCCGTGTCGCGCTGTAAGCGAACATGTGTTCTTCGGCCTGGTCGATTTCGGACGTGGAAGTGAAACAACACACACTCTGACGCACCCCTCGCCGACCAGTCACCAACGCTTGCGCGCATGCAAGGACCCTGCTGTGACCTGTGTCGCGTCACCTATCGTCCAAGATCCGCCACGACCTGCCACTTCATCCCTGGACGCGGTGCACGGTGAAGCCCGGCGCGCCGTCGCCGAGGGCGTCACGGACCTGGTCGAACGGCATGAGGACGGCGTATCCGCCGTCGATTCCCACCGGCCTGCCCGGAAGGTTCGCGGCGATCTGCCGGCCCTCGCCGTCCAGGGCGAGGTACTGGGCGGCCCCGCCCTGGACGGCGGGCTCCCGGACGGCGAAGAACCAGGCGCCGATCGCTCCGTAGCGGGTGAGCATGCCCGTCTCCAGCAGATCGTGGATCTTCGTGACGCCGCCGCCGGTCCGGATCGTCACCGCGCGCCGGCCCGGGTCGAGCCCGGTGGCGGCGCCCGCCTGGCAGACGATCAGCTCGTCGGTGTCGCCGTCGCAGCGGACGAGCGGCGCGCTCGTCCTGGCCAGCTCGCGGCCGGTGGCCCGGTCGAGGACGACCCCGCCCTCGGCCGTCTTGATCACGACGGTCTTGCCGCCCCCGTCGTGGAGGAGTTCGGGATCGCGGTAGCGCCCCGCGAGGTTCCACCGGCGCTTTCCGTCCGAGGCCCCGTAGGCGATGACATCGAGATGCTCGACGGTCCAGTTGTCGCCCTGATCGGTCTTGGCGGCCAGGACGAGACCGCCGCCGACGCTCGCGGTTTCCACGCCGCGCTTGCGCCACAGCTCCCGCCGAGACCCGGTCGCGTACACGACCATCTCGTCCTGCGCGCCGTGCGACGCAGTGACCGTGAACGTGTCGTCGTCGGCTTCTTCCAAGAGCACGTAGCCGTCCCCGGACAGAACCTGTTTCTTCCAGCGGAGGCGGCCGTCCTTCAGCGAGAGCGCCGCGATGCCGTACTCGTTTCCAGGTGCTTCGTAACCCACGAGCGACAGCGCTTCGGCGCCCTTGCCGACGATGTGGGGGACGCCGACGAAATCCGCCTTGACGCCGCCGCCGAGCGACGCGCCCTTTCTGACCGACCAGCGCACCTCGCCGGTCCGCACGTCGGCGACGACCTGCCTGGTGACGTGCTCGTCCTTGCGTTCCCTGCCGGTGTAGACGAGCGCGTCGCCGGCCAGCTCGGTGCTGATCACCGAGCCCAGCCCGGTGTCCTTGACGGGCGGCCGCGCGGGTGCCGGTCCCGCACCGGCGGTCCACAGCGCCGCCGCGTCGATCCGCGGCGGCCGGAGCGTCGGCTTGGCCGGCGGGGCCGGCTCGGACGGTTCGGCGCCGGCGGCCGCCGCGCGCATGACGATGCCGTCCGGGGTGGACGAGGACGACCCGGCCCGCCTCACACGGAACGCCGCCACGCCCTCCGACACGGCGACGACCTCTCCAGGGGGCCCGGACCCCAGCCGGTTCGCGGCCCGATCGACGACGGCGTACCGCTCGGGCTTACCGTCGCTGGACGATCCCTCGATGAAGATGCGGTCCTTCCAGACCATCACCACCTGGGCCATCGTGTCCTCGCCGAACGGTTGCTTCTTCGCGGCGACGAGCCGCCCGCGACCTCCTGTGCGGATCGTCACCAGCCGCCCGGACAGGCCCGAGCAGGCGATCAGCGTCGCGCCGTCGTCGGCGCAGCCGTAGAGGTCGGACGTCCCGGACTCCCGCGGACCCTTCACGACCTGGCCGGTGGTGACGTCGGTGAGCACGGTGCGTTCGTCGGCGTAGGTCCGGCCCGGAACTCTCTCGCGCACCGTGACGGCCGCGGTCCTTCCGGCGACGGCCTGCAGGTGGGAGCCGTCGAAACGCCCGTCCAGGCTCCAGCGCCTCTGGCCGGTCCGCACGTCCAAGGCGAAGACGTCGGTGCCCTCGCGCTGCTCGCCCAGCGTCGACGGCGGCTCGGCACCGGGTGTCTCCCCGAGGACGACCTCACCGGACACCCGGTAGGCCCAGCCGTCCGCGTTCTCCCACAGTTTGCGGCCGGTGGCCGGATCGAGCGCGATGGTCTTCGGGTCGAGGCCGTCCTTCGATTCCACGCTCGTGAGCACGACGCGCGCGTCCGCGGCCAGGAGCCTCACCTTCTTGTCGCGGTCTTCGTCACCGTCGTCGCCGGAGCGCGGACGGATCAGCTCCTGCTTCCAGCGGACGGAACCGTCCTTTCCCGAAAGCGCCGCGACCCCCATCTCGGTCTCGCGTCCTTGGCCGCCCTTCGTGTACTGGACGAGAACCGTCCAGTCGCCTCCCTGGCGGTGCACGACCGGCTTCCCCGTCGCACCGCGCAATTGCTCCGCCTTATAGCCGGGCTGCGGATAGGCCACGGCCCCCTCACCGCCCTTCAGCGGGTAGCCGGTGTCGACGACCCAGCGCGGCGCCCCGGTCCGCGAATCGACGGCGGCGAGCCGGGCGCCGCCGAGCCGCACGTCCCCGGCGACAACGGCGACATCACCGAGCAACTCCACCCCGGCGACACGTTCCATGCCGAGCTTCCGCTCGTCCCACAGCGGCTTCTCACTGAACGCGACCGGCTCCGGCTGCTTCTCCCCGTCCGGCAGCGCCTCCCCGCCCGTCCCGCCGCACGCCTTCACCGCGATGACAACGACCAGGAGGATCGCCAGCACGGCACCGCCCCACCACAGCAGGCGAGGACGGCTCGTCATCGGGCCCAGGCGAGATCGCAGCATGCGAGTTAGATCGCCCGGGTCCGGGGGCCGGTTCCCGGCGCCCGCCGCGGATGTTCAGAGCATCCAGTGGCCGCCCGCGTGCCAGCCGAGGAACCGGCGGCCCTGCGGCGGCGTCCCGGCGTCGAGGCTCCCGCCGGTCAGGACGTGCCGGAGTCCCGCCAGCACGGGATCGAGCCGCCGGACGACATGGGACGGCTGCCGGTCGAGTTCGTCCTGCATCCACGCGACGACGGCGACCTGCTCCTTCACTCCGCACAGCGCCAGGAAGAAGACGGCCTGCCGCCACGCGTAGGCGGCGTCCTTGACGGCCCTCAGCGGACGCGGGTTCCCCTCCATCTGCTGCACCTGCAAGCACGCGACGCCGAACGCGCGCCGGGCGAGGTCGCCCCAGCCCTCCGCCGGATCGACCGCGACCGGGTGGACGAGCGCGGCCAGGTTGTGCGTGGTGAGGATCTGCGCCTGCTCGATCACCATGCCGTTGGCGGCGACCCACGACGCCCCTGCGCGGTCTCCGGCGCGGTCCTTGCAGATGTCCGCGAACCCGTCCTTGAGCGCCCGGACGGCCGCGTAGTCGATGCCGTAGTACCGCTCGTACAGCGAGCCCTCCAGCACTTCACCCGCGAGTTGTGCCGCCCTCAGGAACTTCGGCGAGAACGTGCCCATGAAGATGTCGGCCGCCAGCTCCTCCACGAACGGCACGCGCACGCCGGCGCGCTCGGCCAGCGCGCCCAGCGCACTGACCATCGGGTTGGGCACGATGGTCCCGGGGAAGCCGTCCAGCGTCAGTTCAGCGAGCTGCACCAGAACGGTGCGTGCGTCGGCCTGCGCGGCCTCGTCCGCCCGCCGGTACTTCGCCACTGCCGCCACCCACGGCAGCTCGTCCAGCCGCACCTGGTGCTCTAGGTTGAAAAGCAGCAGCGACCGCCTGTTGCGGAACGCCGTGGACACGGCCGTCATCAGCCTTCTCAGCGCGGGATCCGGGTAGGACAGCGCCGTCGTCGACGCCACCAGTTGCGGCACGAGTTCCGCCAGCACCTCCGCGGACGGGACGATCCCGCGCTCGACCAACGTGCTGACCGGCGCCCGCAGCGCGTTCTCGACCACGTGCCGGAGCCGTTCCGGCAGCTCGACTTCGCGGCCGTCGACGGCGACGGGCGCCAGGAACGGGTCGGTCGACGGCACGCCGTCGTCCTGCGGGACCGAGCCCAGCCGCTCCGCCACGACCTGTGCCAGTACGTGATGCGTCGGCCGAGCGGCGTCGGCGGCCTGCTGCTCCCGGACGGCGGTGTGCCCGGCCGTCCCGGGCGCCCCCCGCTTCGCGACCATCGAGTCGACGGCGTGCTGGAGCAGCCCCGGAGGCCGCCGCCCGGCGAGCACCTCCTCCAGCGACTTCCGCAGGATCGCGAGATTCTCCTTCGGCTTGCGATGCTTCCCGCACAGCGTGTGCTTCCGGGCCAGCTCGGCGTACCGGTCCAGCAGCGCGGCGCCCCGCTCCCGCCACCCGTCGGGCTCGGCCGCGAGGACGCGCCCGTCGCGGACGGTTTCGAGCCAGTGCTCCAGCAGCTCGTCCGCGAACGGGTTCCACACCGACAGCGCCTCGTTCATCGTGGCGACCGCCGTGTTCGGCCGCCGCGCCGCGAGCCGCCTCCGCACGCCGCCGGCCGTCTCCCGGCAGGCGAGCGTCGGGTCGCCGGGCCGTCCGCGGCCCGGCCTCGGCAGGAACCGCAGCCGGGCCGCGAACGGCCCGAGGGCCTCCAGGACGTCCAGCGCCGCGACCCGGTCGCCGGCCCGCAGCAGCCACGCGACGACGAGCAGCGCCGCCTCCTCCGGCACGGCGGCCTCGAACCGGCCGCCGTCGAGCAGCTCGTTCAGCTCCCTCAGCCCCGCGTCGGTCAGGTGATGCGCGAACAGGGCGTGCCGTTCGGCCGGGATCCCGGCTCGGCGCGCGGTCTCTGCCTCGTACTCCTGCAGCGGGCCGCCGGCGGCGGCGTCCCCGGTCGCGAATCCGCCCCGCACCACCTCGGGCGTGACCCAGGCGGGAAGCCCGGCGACGGGCGTCCGGGACCCGATGGCCAGCGACCCGTCCTTCATCCCGGCGACGACCCGCTCCCAGCGGTCCAGCCGCTGCTCGGCCAGGCGGCGGGTCTCGTCGTCCTCGTGGGTCAGCGCCGTCACCAGCGCCTTGGCCATCTGTCCCGCCGCGTACCCGGGATTCGCCCGCACTTCCTCGTCCATAGCCAGCGTGGCGGGTTCCGCCCCCGCGCCCTCCGAGTCCCTAGCCCGGTGCTCTTCTGCTGAGCTACACGCTGTCGGCGGCCACGATATTGATCAGGCGTTCCCGGCCGCAATCAGGATTTGCGGCCCCAGGCGGAGATGAGCGGGCCCATGGTAGGTCGAGGCGGCCTGAAGCGATCGCGGATGCCCGCGCCGCGTCCTCAGGGGAGGAGTTCCGGAAGGAGGGTGTCGCGCAGGTTCGCGAGGGCCGTGCTCTCGGACGTGGCGGCCTCGACCCGGCGTGTCAGCGCGGTCGCGAACTCGTCGAATCTCCGGGCTCGGTCGTCGCCGGGCCAGGGGACCTCGAAGGCGGCGATGTCCTGCCATCCGGCGCGGGGCATTCGCGTGCCGTCGCCTATGGCGGAGGCGTGCGCGACGACTTCGTCGCTCGACAGGGCCGCGAGCAGCCAACCCCGGTGAGCGGGTTCTTTCGGGCGGACGACGAGGATGTCCGTCGACGCGACGCCGTCCACGAAGGCGAGACCGACCTTGTGGAAATAGGGGCGGAGCTTGCCGAAGAGCACATCGCCCGGTGCGAAGCACTTCTTCGCGCTCGTGACGGCGGATGCGTCGGTCCATGCCGAAAGCCACATGTGCCGTTTCGGCATGTGCTCCAAAGCGATGTAGTTCTCGTCGCTTGCGATGAGGTGGGGCGGCACATTCGAGCGCACCGACTCGCCGAGCGCGCCGATCGGTATGCGGGACGTGGACGCCGATTCCTCGTACCGGGCGCGGATCAGTGCGTCACTGCAGGAGGCGATTTGGCCGTTCAGGGCGATCTTGTCATCGAGGGCCCCGAGAACGGACGCCGCCGCGTCCTGTTCCGCCCTGGACAGGCGGCGCACGGTGAGGCGGTTCAGGATCCCGTGGGTGAGGAGCGGCTGCCCAGACCCGATGCGATATCGGTTCAGGCCGAGCCTCTTGAGGAGGTAATAGACGTAGCGGGGATTCACGTCTTCCTTGGCCGTGGCGATGATGGCGTTGTCGGTGACCCAGCATCGGTCAGGGCTGTAGTGGACGGCGCCGCAGTAGGTCCCGACCCGTCCGATCACGGTGGCGCGGGGCCCGGCGTTGAATCCGCCGGAAACGGCGATGACACCGTTGGCGCCGTAGGTCGTGTAGGCCGTCCCCTCGGCCGGGCGCGATCGGCCGTTCGAGAACGCGACGAGTTCGCCCAGGGTGACGTGGCCGTCAGCCATCCAGGCGCCCGAGTTCCGCCCGGACGACCTGGTCAAGGCGCGCCGACTCCTCGAAATGCGTGAACAGCTCCTTGGTGAGCCGCTCGACCCGGTCGGCCGCGGGCTCGTCACCGGTGTCCGGCTCGATCGCGCCGACATAGCGGCCGGGCGTGAGGACGTGGTCGTGCGACCGGATCTCGTCCAGGCCCGCGGAATGGCAGAACCCGGGAACGTCCGAATGGCCTTGGCCGCGCCAGGACCGGTACGCGCCGGCGATCCGCGCGATGTCGTCGCCGGTGAGAATCCGCTCCGTGCGGTCGGTCATCGTGCCCATGTCCCGGGCGTCGACGAAGAGCACCCGGCCCGGCGTGTTCTTGCTCCTGTCGAAGAACCAGAGGCACGCGGGGATCGGGGTGGTGCGGAAAAGCCGGTCGGGCAGCGCGACGACGCACGACACCAGGTCCGCCTCGACCATCGCCGCACGGATCTCGCCCTCACCGGAATGCCGGGACGACATCGAGCCGTTCGCCATCACCACCCCGGCGCGCCCGTGTGGGCCGAGCTTGGAGACGACGTGCTGCATCCAGGCGAAATTGGCGTTCCCGGCCGGCGGGACGCCGTACCGCCAGCGCGGGTCGCCGGGATCGCGGTACCAGTCCGACATGTTGAACGGCGGGTTGGCCAGGATGTGATCGGCGGCGAGCCCGGGATGCGCGTCCGCGAAGAACGTGTCGGCGTACCGGATGTCACCCGCGATCTCGTGCACGGCCAGATTCATTCTGGCCAGCCGCCACGTCCGCTCGTTCGCCTCCTGGCCGTACACCGCGATGTCGTCCAGCCCTCCGCGGTGGCTCAGGACGAACTTCTCCGCCTGCACGAACATTCCGCCGGAACCGCAGCACGGGTCGTACACCCGCCCTTTGAACGGCTCCAGAATCTCGACCAGGAGCTTGACCACGCTCGATGGCGTGTAGAACTCGCCCCCGCGTTTCCCCTCGGCCCGGGCGAACTTCTCCAGGAAGTATTCGTAGACCTCGCCGAGCACGTCACGCGCGGACCTCTCGCCGAACTCCACTTCCCCGATCAGATCGACGAGTTCACCGAGGCGCCGCTGGTCGACCCCGGCGAAGATCTGCGGAAGCACGCCGTCCAGCGACGGGTTCGCCCGCATGACCGCGCCCATCGCGGAGTCGATCCGTTCCCCGAGCGAGCCCTCCCGGTTCCCTGGCTTCGCGGCGACATCCGTCCACCGCGCCCCGTCCGGAATCAGGAAGGCCCCGTCCGACACGTACTTGAGGAAGACGAGCCCGAGAACGAAGTCCTTGTACTGCGCCGCGTCGACGGATCCGCGCAGCTTGGCGGCGGCCTTCCAGAGGACCTCGTCCATCCGCGTGACTCTAGCGCGGACCTGCTCGACCAGCCGGTCATGGTGTTGGACGGACGAGTCACCGGGTGCGAGGCTGCGGTCCGTGGTGGTCGTGGGTGTTCTGGCCTTGGCGGCGCTGGCGGGGTGGCTGTATCTGGCCTTCGGCCACGGCGCGTTCTGGAGGACCGGTCCCGGGCTCCCCGAGGCGGCACGACCGGACGAATGGCCGGAGGTCGTGGCCGTGGTCCCGGCCCGCGACGAGGCGGCCGTCCTGCCGGAGACGCTGCCGACCCTGCTGGCCCAGGGGTATCCGGGCGTGTTCCGGGTGGTCCTGGTCGACGACGGGAGCGGCGACGGCACCGCCGAGACGGCCGTCCGGCTCGCGGGAGGGAACCCGCGCCTGCGGGTCGTCGCCGCCAGCGAACGCCCGCCGGGGTGGGCGGGCAAGGTGTGGGCGATGTCGGAAGGCGTCCAGGCGGCGGGCGAACCCCGCTACCTCCTCTTCACCGACGCCGACATCGCCTACGAGCCCGGCGTCGTGGAGAAACTGGTGAGCGCCGCCATCGCCGGCGACCGGGATCTCGTGTCGCAGATGGCGACGCTGAACACGCGGACGCGCTGGGAACGCGTGATCGTTCCCGCCTTCGTGTACTTCTTCGCCCAGCTTTACCCGTTCCGCCGCGTCACCCGGGACGGGACGCGCACCGCGGCGGCGGCCGGCGGCTGCATGCTCGTCCGCCGCGGTGCGCTCGCCGAAGCGGGCGGCCTCGCCGCGATCCACGACGCGCTGATCGACGACGTGGCCCTGGGGCGTCTCATCAAACGCGCTGGCGGACGCTGCCGACTCGACCTCGGCCGCGAGGTGATCAGCCGCCGTCCCTACCCCCGGCTCGCCGATCTCTGGACGATGATCGCCCGCAGCGCCTACCACCAGCTCCGGTACTCGCCGGCCCTGCTCGCCGGCACCGTTCTCGGGCTCCTGCTCCTCTACGCCGTCCCGCCCGCCGCGACGATCGCCGGGCTGGCCGCGCGCAGCGGTGTCCCGCTCGTGGCGGGCGCGCTCGCCTGGACGCTCATGGCGGTCACCTACGCGCCCATGCTCCGCTTCTACGGCCTGTCGCCCCTGCGCGCGCCGGCCCTGCCGTTGGTGGCACTGATGTACGCGGCGATGACCCTGGACTCCGCACGCAGGCACCGCGCGGGGAGGGGCGGCGCATGGAAGGGACGCACGGCCGCGACTCCGTCGCGGAGATGAGGCCCTGGCGAGGGCCGTTTTGTCGGGAGGTCACAAATCCGGTGCCTCCGATGCGTCCCCGGCCTCATTGGAGTAAGTGTCTAGTTACGTTAGGGTCGGGTGGCCGTCACTCCGGCGGCAGGGGCGACGACGAAGGGTTACCCGCCATGTCCATCACCGTCCGCCTTGTCCTGCGCACAGTGGTGGCGTCCTGCATCGGGATCGCCATGACGGCGGCCGCCCTCCAGGGCCCGGCCGCCGCGGCCCCGCAGAACACACCGCAGAACGCCACGACCCCCGCCGAGGACCCGTTCTACAAACCGCCGTCCCCGCTCCCGGACGGCAGGCCCGGCGACGTCGTCCGGTCGCGGCCGGCGGCGTTCACCGTGGACCCGATCGGCCGCTCGCCGTACGAGGGCGTCAAGTCCTGGCAGGTGCTGTACCGGTCGGAGACCGCGGAGGGACAGCCGAACGCCGTGTCGGGCATGGTCCTCGTCCCCGCCAAGGCGTGGACGGGCCAGGGCAAGCGCCCGCTTCTCTCCTACGGGGTGGGGACGCGTGGTCTCGGCGATGCGTGCGCCCCGTCCTACACCCTCACCCAGGGCATCGACTACGAAGAGCTGTTCATCGCCGACGCGCTCAGCCGCGGATGGGCCGTCGCCGTCACCGACATGGAGGGCCTCGGCACGCCCGGCCAGCACACCTACGAGGTCGGCGGCTCCCAGGGCAAGGCCCTCCTGAACGTGGCGCGGGCCGCGCAGCGTCTCCCCGACGCGGGCCTCGGCGGAAGCCCGATCGGTCTCTGGGGCTACTCCCAGGGCGGGACGACCGCCGGCTGGGCGGCGCAGCTCGCGAAGACCTACGCACCGGAACTCGCCGTCAAGGGCGTGTTCGCCGGCGGCGTCCCAGCGGACCTGCGCGCCGTCGCCAAGGGCCTGGACGGCTCCCCGTTCGTCGCGCTGATGTTCATGGCGGCGGTCGGCTACGACGCCGCCTACCCCGAGCTCGACCTGGACAAGTACCTCAACGACAACGGCCGAGAACTGCTGGACAAGACCAAGGACATGTGCCTGGTCAGCTTCGACGGCCCGGCCACGGTGCTCCAGACCGCGTTCAAGCACATCGGCGACTACACCACCAGCGATCCGATGGCCACGCCGCAGTGGCAGCGGCGCCTCGACGCCAACAAGCTCGGCTCGACCGCCCCGAGCGCCCCGGTGCTCCAGACGCAGGCCGTCTACGACGAGATCATCCCGTTCGAGCAGGCCGACACCCTTCACAAGGCGTGGTGCGCGAAGGGCGCCAACGTGACGTGGAAGACCTACACCTTCGCTGAGCACGCCACCGGCATGCTCTGGAGCGAGCCGGACGCGATGACGTTCCTCGCCGACCGTTTCGCGGGCAGGCCGGCCACCGGCAACTGCGCCGCCTGAGGGGAATCCATAAGGGCCATCCCGCTCCCGCAGGGGGCAGGATGGCCCTTATGGATCTGGTGGAGTTCCTCCGAGCCCGGCTGGACAAGGACGAGCGGATCGCCCGCGCCTGCTCCGGCACCCCCTGGAAGGCCACGCCCTCCGGAACGGTCAGCACGGACACCGACGAACCCGCCCAAGTCGCGACGGTGGACAACGACGCGTACGCCGAGCACATCTCCCGCCACAACCCGTCCCGGGCGCTCGACGAGGTGACGGCCCGCCGCCAGATCCTCGACGAGTACGAGAAACAGTCGTGGATCCTCGGCCAGGGGCACCGGACACCGGAACTGGAAGCCGCCCAGGCCGTCCGCGAGACCGTCCTCCGCCTCCTCGCCCTTCCCTACGCTTTCCATCCCGCCTACCAGGAGGAATGGCGTCCCCTTGCCTCGCCCTGACCGCATCGTGGAACGCGACTGACAGGGCGGATCGGGGGAAGGTAACCTCGATGTTGGCCGAGAGGCGCTGCAACGGGCGAGAGCCCGCCACGCTCGGCCCCCTCCACACCGACTTCCGCAAGGGCGCCTCCCACATGACCTGGGAGGTGCTCGGAAAAATATGACTCAGACGAATCTGCGCGAACTTCTTGAGCGGCGGATCGCGGTGCTCGACGGCGCCTGGGGCACGATGCTCCAGGGCGCGGGCCTCACCCCCGGGGACTACCGCGGCGACCGCATCGGCGACGACCACCCGAAGGACGTCACCGGCGACCCCGACCTGCTGAACCTGACCCGGCCGGACGTGATCCTGGACGTCCACCGGCAGTACCTCGACGCCGGCGCCGACATCACGACGACCAACACGTTCACCGCGACGAGCATCGGCCAGGCCGACTACGGCCTTGAGGGCCTGGTGCGCGAGATGAACGTGCAGGGCGCCCGGCTGGCCAGGCAGGCCGCCGACGAGTACGAGGGCCGGTTCGTGGCCGGCTCCGTCGGGCCGCTCAACGTCACGCTCTCGCTGTCCCCGCGGGTCGAGGACCCGGCCTACCGCGCCGTCACGTTCGACCAGGTCAAGGACACCTACGCCGAGCAGATCGCCGGTCTCGCCGAGGGCGGCGTCGACCTGCTGCTGATCGAGACGATCTTCGACACGCTGAACGCGAAGGCCGCGATCGCCGCCGCCCGCGAGGTGGCGCCCGAACTGCCGCTGTGGATCTCGGTGACGATCGTCGACCTGTCCGGCCGGACGCTCTCCGGCCAGACCGTCGAGGCGTTCTGGCGGTCGATCGAGCACGCCGAGCCGCTCGTCGTCGGCGTGAACTGCTCGCTCGGCGCCGACCAGCTCCGCCCGCACGTGGAGGAGCTCGCGCGGATCGCCGGCACCTACACCGCCTCCCACCCGAACGCCGGCCTGCCGAACGCGTTCGGCGGCTACGACGAGACCCCGGACGAGACGGGCGCCAAGCTCGGCGAGTTCGCGTCGTCCGGCATGGTCAACCTCGTCGGCGGCTGCTGCGGGACGGGCCCCGCGCACATCGCCAAGATCGCCGAGGCCGTCCGCGGGACGGCGCCGCGCGAGGTCGCGCGGCCCGCGAAGGCCAGCCGGTTCAGCGGCCTGGAGCCGTTCGAGATCGGCGCCGACACCGGCTTCATCATGATCGGCGAGCGGACGAACGTCACCGGCTCCAAGCGGTTCCGCAAGCTCATCGAGGCGGGCGACCACCAGGCGGCGGTGGACGTGGCGCTGGAGCAGGTGCGCGGCGGCGCGAACCTGCTCGACGTGAACATGGACGCCGACCTGCTCGACAGCGAGCGGGAGATGACGACGTTCCTGAACCTGATCGCGACCGAGCCCGAGGTGGCCCGCATCCCGATCATGGTCGACAGCTCGCGGTGGAGCGTGCTGGAGGCCGGGCTGAAGACGGTCCAGGGCAAGGGCGTCGTCAACTCGATCTCGCTCAAGGAGGGCGAGGAGCCGTTCCTCGAGCAGGCCCGCCGCATCCGCGACTTCGGTGCCGGCGTCGTCGTCATGGCCTTCGACGAGAAGGGCCAGGCCGACACGACCGAGCGCAAGGTAGAGATCTGCGGGCGCGCCTACGACCTGCTCACGCAGACGGCCGGGTTCCCCGCCGAGGACATCGTGTTCGACCCGAACGTCCTCGCCGTCGCGACCGGCATCGCCGAGCACAACGGGTACGCGAAGGCGTTCATCGACGCGCTGCCGCTCATCAAGGAGCGCTGCCCGGGCGCCCGCACCAGCGGCGGCATCTCCAACCTGTCCTTCTCGTTCCGGGGCAACGAGGTCGTCCGCGAGGCGATGCACTCGGCGTTCCTGCTCCACGCCGTCCGCAACGGCCTCGACATGGGCATCGTCAACGCCGGGCAGCTCGCCGTCTACGAGGACATCCCCGCCGACCTGCTCGAACTCGTCGAGGACGTGCTGTTCGACCGGCGTCCGGACGCGACCGACCGGCTCGTGTCGTTCGCCGAGAACGTCAAGGGCGAGGGCACCAAGCGCGAGGTCGACCTGTCCTGGCGGAACGCGCCGGTGGCGGAGCGGCTGTCGCACGCCCTCGTCCACGGCATCGTCGACTTCATCGAGGAGGACACCGAGGAGGCCCGGCGGCAGGCCGCCCGTCCGCTGGACGTCATCGAGGGCCCGTTGATGGACGGCATGAAGGTCGTCGGCGACCTGTTCGGCTCCGGCAAGATGTTCCTCCCCCAGGTGGTGAAGAGCGCCCGCGCGATGAAGCGGTCGGTCGCCTACCTGGAGCCCTTCATGGAGAAGGAGAAGGAGGAGGCGCTGCGCGCCGGCCGCGTCGAGGAGGACCGCGGCCAGGGGAAGATCGTCCTCGCGACGGTCAAGGGCGACGTGCACGACATCGGCAAGAACATCGTCGGGGTCGTCCTCGGCTGCAACAACTACGACGTGGTCGACCTCGGCGTGATGGTGCCCGCCGCGAAGATCCTCGACACCGCGGTCGCCGAGAACGCCGACGCGATCGGGCTGTCCGGCCTGATCACCCCGTCGCTGGACGAGATGGTCTCCGTCGCCGCCGAGATGGAGCGGCGCGGGATGCGGCTGCCGCTGCTGATCGGCGGCGCCACCACGTCCCGGCAGCACACCGCCGTGAAGATCGCGCCCGCCTACGACGCCTCGACCGTGCACGTCCTGGACGCGTCCCGGGTCGTCGGCGTCGTCTCCGACCTGCTGGACGAGGACCGCGCCTCGGCGCTGGACACCGCCAACCGGGAGGAGCAGGCCCGGCTCCGCGAACAGCACGAGAAGAAGCAGCGCCGCCCGCTCCTCACCATCGAGCAGGCCCGGGCGAACCGGGAGCAGGT
Organism: Spirillospora sp. CA-128828; assembly: GCF_050945415.1. NCBI lineage: Bacteria > Bacillati > Actinomycetota > Actinomycetes > Streptosporangiales > Thermomonosporaceae > Spirillospora > Spirillospora sp. CA-128828. The sequence continues at coordinate 7,314,252 of NZ_CP191986.1, read as the reverse complement.
CGACTTCTCCGACGTCCCTGCGCCCGGCTTCACGGGCGTCCGGATCGTCCAGCCCGACCTGGCCGCGATCCGCGAGATGATCGACTGGCAGTTCTTCTTCCTGGCCTGGGAGCTGAAGGGCAAGTACCCGGCGATCCTCGACCAGCCCGTCGCGCGGGAGCTGTTCGACGAGGGCAACGAGCTGCTCGACCAGATCGTCGCGGACGGCTCGTTCGAGGCCCACGGCGCCTACGGCTTCTGGCCCGCCCACGCCGACGGCGACGACATCGTCCTTCCGGGCGCGGGGAGCTTCCCGATGCTGCGGCAGCAGACGTCCAAGCCCGAGGGACGCCCCAACCGCTGCCTCGCCGACTACATCGCCCCGTCCGGCGACAACCTCGGCGGCTTCGCCGTGACGATCCTCGGCGCCGAGGACCTCGCCGCGAAGTTCGAGGAGCAGAACGACGACTACAAGTCGATCATGGTGAAGGCCCTGGCGGACCGGCTCGCCGAGGCGTTCGCCGAGTACGTCCACCTGGAGGCCCGCCGCGCCTGGTTCGAGCCGGACGCCGACCCGGCGCTGGAGGACCTGCACGCCGAGCGCTTCCGCGGCATCCGCCCCGCGCTCGGCTACCCGGCGAGCCCCGACCACAGCCTCAAGCAGACCCTGTTCGACCTCCTGGACGCGGGCCGCCTCGGCATGAAGCTCACCGAGTCGTTCGCGATGGCGCCCGCCGCCAGCGTCAGCGGCCTCATCTTCGCCCACCCGTCGTCGCGCTACTTCACCGTCGGCCGCGTCGGCAAGGACCAGATCGAGGACTACGCCCGCCGCTGCGACCTGCCCGTAACCGAAGTCGAACGCTGGCTAGCCCCCAACCTCGCCTACGACCCCGCCTGACGTCCCCCAAAACCCGCCTGACCCCGCGCCAAGCCGCGACCGTCAGGCGGGTTTTTCTATGTCGAATGTCGACAAATAGTCGGATTTCTACTCGAACATTGAATTGTAAAAATCGAAAAAGCGTAGCGTTGCCAACTGATTACCAATAGTCTCCATCCATGCCCACGACAGAACACGAGCTGCCTCTGGAGATGGTCCGCAACCGGCCGCAGCTCGTCCCAACGATCCTGCGGACCGTCTTCGGCCTGAATCTGCCCGAGGGTGGACGGATCACGCTGACCTCGGAGTCCTACGCGGAGCTGAGCCCGGCCGAACTGCGCTGTGATGCCACCGTCCTGCTCGATGACCCCGAGACCCCCACCCACGGCATCGTCGTGGAGTCCCAGACCCGGTTCGCCAAGGACAAGCGTTTCAGCTGGCCGGCCTATCTGGCCCTGCTGAGGCAGCGCCGCAGGTGTGGGGCGATCCTCCTGGTCTTCTGCATTGACCAGGCCGGCGCGCGAGCCTGCGCCGCTCCGATCGACATGGGGCACCCCGGCTGGGTGCTCAAGCCGCTCACGGTCCACCCCGGAATGCTCCCGCCCGTCACCGACCCGGAGCAGGCCCGCAGACTCCCCGAGCTGGCGGTGCTCGGCGCTCCGGCCCATGCCGACGGACCGCATGCGGAAGCCGTCCTGACCAGCGTGACCGCCGCGCTCGGCAGCCTCAGCGGCGACACCGGCGCTTTGTACCATGATTATCTGATGACGCGGTTCTCTGACGCCGCCCGCAAGATCCTGGAGGACACCGTGGACATCAAGAACTACGAGTGGCAGTCGGACTTCGCAAAGAGCCACATTGCGAAGGGCCGTGCGGAGGGCGAGGCGAAGGGGGAGGCGAAGGCGCTCCTGCTCGTGTTGGATGCGCGCGGTATCTCCGTGCCCAATGACGTCCGTGAACGTGTCATCAGCTGCACCGACACCGACCAGCTCGATCGCTGGGTCCGGCGCGCGGCCGTGGTCCACTCGGCCGAGGAGCTTCTCGACTGAGTTCAGCGGCCCGTGTGTCGGTGGGGCGTGCGATCATCCTGCCCGTGGAGATCGAGAAGCTGGTGGCGCGGCTGGCCGGGGCTGAGCAGAAGTCCGCGGGCGATGCCCTCGTCACGATCGGCGGTCCGGCCGTGCGTCCTGTCCTGGACGTCCTCTGTGACGAGGGCTCGCCGGTCGATTGGGCCACCAGTGCCATGGTGCTGCGGCGTATCGGGCGTCCTGCCCTCGATCCGCTGATCGAGGCCATGGCCGCGGCTCCCACTCCCGAGGTGGCGCGCCGCTGTGGCTGGGCCCACTCCGGGCTCGAGATCGACGACCTGTCCGCGTTCGTGCCCGGTCTGAGCCATCCGAGCCCGGAGGTTCGCGACAACACGGCCTATGTCCTGCAGCTCAAGGGCACCGCCGCCCTGCCGTACGTGCCCGGCCTGATCGCCCTCCTGGGCGACCCGGACGCCGACGTCCGGCGACGCGTCATCTGGGCTCTCCAGGAGATCGGCCCGGACGTGGTCCCTCTCCTTCACGACGCTCGCCGCTCCGGCGCAGGCCGGCTTCGGCGTCCCGCGCTGGAGGCTCTCGCCGCCGTCGGTGGCCCGTCTGCGCTGGACGACCGTGACCGGGCCCTCGTCCGCCGTCTGATCCGCGTGAAGCTCGCGACCGAGACGCCCGAGTCCATGCATCTGTGCGGCACCTGGTACGCCGTCCCGAGCGGCGACCAGCCCGCCGTCCTGGACGCCTTCGACCTGTCCGACCCCGAAACCGTCACGATGCGGCTGGGCGCGTCCGCATGGAACCACGACCACCATGCCTGGAGCGGCGAGCACCGCTCATGCCGTCGGGTCTACGTGACCCCGCGGATGGACGGCTGGACTCTCATCTTCGGCGAACCCTTCGACTCCCATGACGAGGAAGTCGACCCCGCCGCGGTCCAGGGCCACTGCCGCGAACTGAGCGGCCGCTTCGGCGCGGCTCACTGGTACGGCGCGAGCTGCGGCGACAGCTGGACGGCCTGGTGCGTCGCCGAGAAGGGTGAGATCGTCCGCTACTACGACATCGAGGACCCGGACGACCAGATCGGCTCCCACTCCGCCGAGGACGACCAAGTCCTTCCACACATCGACGCCTTCCCCGGCGGCGCCTTCGACGGCGTCGACTACAACGACAGCGACGCCTTCCTGGCCCGTTACCTCCAGGTCAAGAAGGACCTCGGCATCCCTGACAGCGCCCACGCCACGACCTTCGCCGCCCGCGCGTCGGTCGACCCGGCCGCCCTGGGCCCGGCAACGGACGTCCAGGGCCATGGCGTCCTTGCGCTGACATCATGCGGCCGGGAGCACGGCCATCCTCGGGGAGCCCTCGACATCTGAGGCCGCTTCCATGGGCGGTAGATCTTTTGTTTTCGCTGGTCGGCTGTGGTTTTAGCCGTTTTGTCGCGGATTCTCGGGCTATGTCCTCGGAGTCAGGCGATGTCAGCGAGAGAGCGAAGTACTGATCATGGCGGAGGCGGACACCGGAGGCGGCGGCAACGACAAGGCCCAGGACCTCCCGGTCGCGGAGCTCAAGGAGGCCGGCCGCGAGTTCGTCCAGGCGGTCATGCTGCGGACGCTCGAAAAGGCCAGCGGCAGGATCGAGGGACTGACCCAGCGGCTGAACGACGCCGCGGACGGTGGCGGAGCAGGGAAGAAGGCGGCGGCCGCCGGCGCGAAGAAGCTCGCCGAAGGCGAATCGCCGCTCAAGGCGGGCCTCAGCGCGGGCGCGGCCGGTGCGAAGGAGAAGGTGAAGAGCGCCGTGGGCGCCGGCTCCGGCGACGGCAAGGGGGACGGCGGCGGCAAGGGGAACGGCGGGGGCCCCAAGGTGGTCAACATCATGGAGGAGTTCGATGTCGGACTGCCGCGCCGGGTCGCCTACGACCAGTGGACGCAGTTCGCCGACTACCCGAGCTTCACCAAGAAGGTGGAGAGCGTCGAGCAGGAGTCGGACGAGAAGATCAACTGGCGGGCGCAGATCTTCATGTCCCATCGCAACTGGGAGTCCACGATCACCGAGCAGATCCCCGACGAGCGGATCGTGTGGACGTCCAAGGGCGCGAAGGGCTACGTCGACGGCGCCGTGACGTTCCACGAGCTCGCACCGACCATGACACGGATCCTGCTGGTGGCCCAGTACCACCCGGACGGCTTCTTCGAGAAGACCGCCAACCTGTGGCGTGCGCAGGGGCGCCGCCTGCGCCTGGACTTCAAGCACATCAAGCGCCACATGATGACGCACACCCTCCTCAACCAGGAGGAGACCGAAGGCTGGCGCGGCGAGATCCGTGACGGCGAGGTGGTCAAGACCCACGAGGACGCCCTCAAGGAGGAAGAGGAGGCCCGAGGGCGAGAGGACGGCGACGAGAAGAAGGCGAAGTCCGAGGACAAGACGGAGTCCGAGGAGAAGGCCGAGTCCGAGGAGAAGGCCGAGTCTGAGGAGAAGGCCGAGTCTGAGGGCAAGGCCGAGTCTGAGGGCAAGGCCGAGTCTGAGGGCAAGGCCGAGTCCGAGGAGAAGGCGGAGTCCGAGGAGAAGGCCGAAAGCGCCAAGGCCTGACGTTGTCGCTGGTGAGGATGGCCCTGGAGGGGGATGTACACGCGGGAAGCCGTGGGGCAGACCGAGCATCGGGGGAATGATGGGCGACGGCAAGCTGGAGCCTGAACGTGAACGGGACGAATCCGGCGGCGAGGAGGAGGGCCTGACCGGCAGGACGCTGACGCCGGACAAGCGGTCGCGCTCCGAAGGCCCGGACGTCTTCCTGGACGTCCCGTTGCTCAAAGTGGACGAGATCTCCCTTGAGGTCGAGAACCTGGACGCGCACGTCTCGCTCGTCGCCGAAGTCCTCGACCTGCTCAAGCTGAACGTGGGCGCGGATGTGTTCCTCGGCAGGGTCAAGCTGGAGATCAAGGGGGTCGAGGCGCAGGCGCAGCTCGAAGTCCGCCTCGACAACGTGGCCCTCATCGTCGACCGCGTCCTGACCACCCTCGACCGCAACCCCGAGATCCTCCAGCACATCGGACGCGGTGTGGAGTCGGCGGCCCGCAACATCGGCGCCGGAACCGGGACCGCGGTGGGCGAGGTCGGCAAGGGCGCGAGGGGCGCCGTCGAGGACGTCGGCCACGGCGCCGGCGAGGCGGTCGAGAGCGTCGGCGAAGGCGCCGGTGGTGCGGTGGAGAGCGTCGGCGAGGGTGCCGGCGGCGCCGTCAAAGACGTGGGCAAGGGTGCGGGCGGCGCGGCCGAGAGCGTCGGCGAGGGTGCCGGCGGCGCCGTCCAGGACGTGGGCAAGGGCACCGGACGCGCGGCCGAGGAGGTGGGCAAAGGCACAGGTGAGGGCGTCCGCGACGTCGGCAAAGGCGCCGGTGGCGCGGTCGAAGGCGTCGGTGAAGGCGCTGGTGGCGCGGTCGAAGGCGTCGGTGAAGGCGCCGGCCAAGCGGCGGAGGCCACCGGGAAGGGCGTCGCCGACACCGCGGAGAAGGCCACGGGAGCCGCGACCGGCAACGGAGGCGACACCGAAAAGCCGGAGCAGAAAGACACCGAAGAGCCGAAGCCGAAGGACAGCGAAGAGTCGAAGCCGAAGGACAGCGAAGAGCCGGAGCAAAAGGACGCCGAGAACCCGGGCGCCTCCGACGACGACGAGGAGAGCACGGCCCTCCAGACTGCTCTCCACGAGACCGAGGAGTCCGTGCGCGACCTGGGACGGGCACTGCTCCGCATGGTCTCCCAGCGGCGAGGAGACGAGTGATCATGGACCGCGACGAGCTCCGCCCGACGGTGATCCGCTTCACGGCGAAGGTGAAGGCCGACGAACTCCGCTTCGACGAGGCGCCCGAAAGCTCGGTGGTGTTCACCGGGGACGCCGCCGACGAGTCGACGTCCGGCAGCGACCGGACGAACCTCCCGGACAAGGTGGAAGAGAACGTCACCTACCGCGACGTCCAGGTCCACTACACGATCGACGTGAAGCTGCGCCCCATGGACGACCGCTGAACCCTCAACGCGGAGTCACTCTGTGCTGCGCCCTGGTGGGATGTCGTTCGGGGTCAGTGCGGGTCAGTGGGGTTGGGTGGTGATGCGGTCGAGCCATTCGCGTAGGAGGGTCTGTTCTCCGGCGGTCAGGGCCGTGGTCTGGGGGAGCGCGGCGCGGAGGGCGGTGGCGGCGCCCGACGGGCCGGGGGACGCGGTCGCCGGAGTGCCGGTGGTGATCGCGGCGATGATCGCCTCGCGGGCGAGGACGGACAGTGCGTGGTCGCGCTCGTCGGCGGGCATCGCGATCAGCGTGATGACGGTGCCGCTGCCGGCGGCGTGGACGAGCCGGACGGCGCGTTCCTCGCCGACGCGCAGCCGGCCCGCGGCGGCGATCCGGCGGATGTGCCCGGCGAGGATCTCGATGCCGGCGACTGCGGCCGGCGGGACGGCGCCCGGGCGCGGCTCGTTCATCAGCAGGTAGAGCGCCGGGTTGGCCAGGCCGAACTCGATGTGCATGTCCCAGCCGGTGCGCAGGTCCTCGACCGGGTCGGCGGTGGGCTCCACGCCGGTCTTGTCGTTCAGGTAGGCGGCGAAGCCCTCGGCCGCGACGGCGTCGAGCAGTCCTCGCTTGTCGCCGAAGAGCCGGTAGATCGTCGGGGCCTGCACGCCGGCGGCGGCGCTCACCGCCCGGGTCGAGACGGCCTCCCGGCCGCCGTCGGCGAGCAGTTCGGCCGTGGCGGCGAGGATGCGCTCCCGCGGTTTGTCGCCACCGGGCGAGTCGGCTACCTCCATGTTAGTGACGATAACAGGATTCTATTAGCGATGGTTCTGTATCAGTGCTAACGTCGACGCGTTATCAGTGATTCATGGTCGTCGACGGTGACTCGCCGCGACCGGACCATCGGGAGGACGTCGTGATCGTCGTGACCGGAGCCAACGGGCTGCTCGGGCGGGAGATCGTCGAGCGGCTGGCGGAACGCCTGCCCGCCGCGCGGATCGGAGTGAGCGTCCGGGACCCCGAGAAGGCGCGGGGCCTGGCGGAGCGGGGCATCCGCGTCCGCAGGGGTGATTTCGCCGATACCGCCGGCCTCGCGCACGCCTTCGAGGGGGCGTCGCAGGTCTTGATCGTGTCCATCGACGGCATCGGGGAGACCGCGGTCCGCGCGCACAGGGCGGCGATCGACGCGGCCGGAACGGCGGGCGCCAAGCGGATCCTCTACACCAGCCATATGGGCGTGAACCCGTCCTCGCCGTTCCCGCCCATGGCGGACCACGCCGCCACCGAGGCGGCGCTTCGCGACTCCGGCATGATCTTCACCGTGCTCCGCAACGGCTTCTACGCGTCCACGACGGGGCTGCTGCTTCGCGCCGCCCTTGCGAAGGGTGAGCTGGCCGTGCCGGAGGACGGGCCCGTCTGCTGGACGGCCCACGCCGACCTGGCCGAGGCCGCCGCCGTCATCCTGGCCGAGGAGCCGTTCGACGGTCCGAGCCCCGCGCTGACGGGAAGCGAGGCGATCGACATGAACGGTGTCGCGGCGCTCGCGTCCGAGTTGACCGGACGCACGATCCGGCGGGTGGTCGTCTCGGACGCCGACTACCGGGCCGCACTTGCCGGTCACGGCGTGCCCGAGCCGGCCGCGGACATGCTCGTGGGTATGTTCGCCGCGAGCCGGCAAGGCGAGTTCGCCCAGGTCGACCCGGCACTTTCGGGTCTGATCGGCCGTCCGCCGACATCGCTGCGGGACGTCCTGAAGGCGACCCTCGCGTCGACCGGCTGAGCCGCGGCCTCCGTACCGGCGTCTTTGTCGGTGGTCGTCGCTACGCTCGCAGCCCTTGCGGGAGCCGGACGGGAGGACAGGGTGATCGTCGAGCGGACAGGGGACCTCCTGCGGGACGACGCGCAGGCGCTGGTCAATCCGGTCAACACCGTCGGCGTCATGGGCAAGGGGCTCGCGCTCCAGTTCAAGCGCGCCTTTCCCGCCAACTTCGCCGCATACGCCGAGGCGTGCTCCGAGGGCCGTCTGCGTCCAGGCGAGATTCTGTGCGTGCCGGTGGAGGGCGACCGCTGGGTCCTCAACTTCCCCACCAAGCGCCATTGGCGGGCCCGCTCCCGTGTCGAGGACGTCCGAACCGGCCTGGATGCCCTGGCCCGCGTCCTGGGCGAGCGGCACATCGCGAGCGTGGCCGTCCCGCCCCTCGGCTGCGGCCACGGCGGCCTCGACTGGGCCACCGTCCAGCCGATGATCGCCGCGGCGCTCGGCTCGCTGAAGGTCGACGTCCGCCTCTACGTCCCGCCGCCGGCACCGGGGACGTGAAGGCCGAACCAGGGCAGGCGCGGGCGCGTCGGTAGGGGTGGTTCTCGAAGGGAGAGGGATGCTGAATCTGGACGGGTGGAAAGCGATCGACGGGGTGCTCAAGGCGCGGTACGGGGACGCGAAGCGGCTGGAGTGGGATGCGCCGATGCCGTATCGGCCGATGGGGCCCATGCCGATGGGGCAGTTCGTCACCAACACGATCGCGATCTATCCGCGGGACGAGCCGGTACCGCACTGGCATCTCGTCGGCTACGCACTGACCGCGCCCTTCGAGGAGCGCGGCTACGAGTTCACGTTGCGGGTGCCGCGCCATCCGGAGGAGGAGGGCCCGCCGAACTGGGCGCTGGCCCAGCTGGAGAACCTGGCGTCGTACGTGGTGAAGAGCGGCAACGACTTCAAGGCCGGGCACTACATCGAGTTTCCGGATCCGCTCGATCCCGAACGTCCGGGCTCGATGATCCGGGCGGGGGCGCTGGTCCTCGACCCCGAGCTCGGGCAGGCGCGGACGGACCTCGGGGAGGTCGCGTTCCTGCAGTTCGTCGGGATCACCACGGATGAGCTTCACGCGGCGCAGTCGTGGCACGTCGAGGGGCTCGTCGACGCCCTCGCGCCGCATCTCCCGGCGCTCGTCACCGATCTCGACCGGATGTCGCTGGCGGACGTTCCCGGCGTCGCGAGCACCGTCCGCGAAGGTTCCCGGCGGGACGGGTCCGGTACCGGCCTCCTGTTCTTCCAGCAGCTGGCCGCCGACACGTCCAACGGCGTCACGCTGGAGATCGGGGCGCGGCACGTTCCGCAGTTCACCCGGGTGCTGCCGGCGCGCGTGCCGCACGGGAACCCGCTGATCCTGCGCGGCCCCGGCATGCCCGTCGTGCTGCTTCCCGGGCGGGCGTTCGGCCACAGCGAAACCGAACAGGCCCTTGAGATCACGCTGCCGGACGCGGTGAGCAGGGCCGTCGCCGATGCCGTCCAGCCGCGGCCCGGCGCCTACCGGGTCGGCCCGCTCACCGTGAACGTCGTGCCTTAGCCCGGTTGCTCCGTGAGACGGCCTTCGCGGGCAGGCCGCGCGAAGGGGCGCCCGCCGGGGGCGCCCCTTCTGAACACTCAGTGGCGCGCGAGGACGGGGGCCTCGGTGATGGTGACGCCGGGGGCGACGGCGCTGCGGCCGTTCTGGAAGTTGCGTTCGACCTCGGCGACCTCGGCGGGGTTCGGGTCGGGGTTGCGGCAGGACGTCCCGGCGCTGGCCCCGGACATCAGGTCCGAGCACAGGCCGGTGCGCCGGTCCGGCAGGCCGAGGATGTGGCCGAGCTCATGGGACGCGATCCGGACCGTGTAGTGCCCTTCCTGCACAGCCTCTCGGCCCATCCAGACGGTGCCGCGGCCGAGCCCGGCGGGCTGGGTGCGGGGCCAGCCGTCGTCGGCGTAGACGACCACGTCGGCGGGGGTTCCCGCCACGAACCGGACGTTGCCCAGGTGCTCGTTCCAGATCCACGCGCCCTCGTCCACGGCGGACCGGAACTCGGCGGCGCGGCTCGCGTCGTACCTGATCGTGCGTACGGCGGCGTGCCGCGGATGCGGGGACGCCGAGGCGGGCACGCCCGTCCCGGTGAGGAAGGCCAGGCCGAGCAGCAGCGCGGCGCACGCCCTCAGGAGCTTTCTGGAAGCCATGGGAGAGACTCCTCGTGATAGCGGGGGGTTCTCCCGACTATTGATCAGCAACGCGGAAACGGCCAATGCCGGACACCGCCGGCGGCGCCGGAACAGAAGCCCTCCTGTTCGCCCCGCCGGGACGACCTGCGGACTTTCTATGAGCGTTCCGGGCAACTGAAAATCGAGGCGTTTTTCAAACCCGTTGAACTCGCCGCGTCGACCGCCCTCGCGGTGCGGGGGCGACGAGTCCTAGGCCGATCGGACGTGCCGGAACGGGACCGGCGGCCGACGCGGACGGCCCCTCCCGGCGAACAGCATGAACGCATGACCGCAACAGACCTCACCGCCAAGGCCGCGGCGCGGCCGGCGTCGGCGACATCCGGCTGGGCCGCGCTGCTCGCCGCGTCCATCGGCCAGTTCCTCGTCGTCCTGGACATCTCCGTCGTCAACGTCGCCCTGCCCCACATCCGCGAGGGCCTCGGCCTCGGCGTCACCGGCCTGCAGTGGGTCGTCAACGCCTACTCGCTGACGTTCGCCGGGTTCCTCCTGCTCGGCGGGCGCGCCGCCGACCTCTTCGGCCGCAAGCGCGTCTTCATCGCCGGCCTCGGGCTGTTCACCGTCGCCAGCCTCGCCGGGGGGGTCGCGCAGGACGGCGCCATGCTGATCGCCGCCCGCGCCGCGCAGGGCCTCGGCGCCGCGATCCTCGCGCCGGTCACGCTGTCGCTGGTCACCGCGACCTTCCCGGAAGGCCCGGCGCGCACGAAGGCGATCGCCATGTGGACGGCCGTCGGGACCGCGGGCGGCGCCACCGGCGGCCTCGTCGGCGGACTACTGACGGACTACCTCAGCTGGCGCTGGGTGCTGCTGATCAACGTCCCGGTCGGCGCGGTGGTCGCCGCGATCGCCGCCCGCTGGCTCCACGACGAGCGGGACACGGCCGGGCGCCGCCGCCTCGACGTGCCCGGCGCCGTCCTCGTCACTGCCGGCGTGGGGCTGCTCGCGTTCGGCATCGGGCAGACCGAGGACCACGGCTGGACCTCCCTGATCCCGCTCACCGCCGGGCTCGTCCTGCTCGCCCTGTTCGTCGCCGTCGAGGCGCGCGCCCCGGAGCCGCTCGTCCAGCTACGGCTGTTCCGGCTGCGCAGCGTGGCGGTCGGCAACCTCGCCACCCTCGTCGGGACGATGGCGGGTTTCGCGCTGTGGTACTTCCTGTCGCTTTACATGCAGAACGTCCTGCACTACAGCGCGGTCCGCACCGGCCTGTCCTTCCTGCCGCACACCGCGGGCATCATCATCGGCTCGCGGCTCGCCCCGACCCTGATGGCCCGCATGGACGCCCGCCTCCTCGCCGGGATCGGCGGGCTCATGGCCGCGGCCGGGTTCGCCTGGCAGAGCGTCGTGCTGGACGCCGACGGCACCTTCCTGACCGCCGTCCTCGGACCCGGTGCCACCATGGCGCTCGGCTTCGGCCTGCTGATGACCCCGCTGGTGGAGGCGTCGACCAGCGGTGCGGACGCCTCCGAGGCGGGCGCCGTGGCGGGCGTCGTCAACACCTCCCGCACGATCGGCGGCGCGATCGGCCTCACCGTCCTCGGTACGGCCGCCGCCAAGGCCGGCCCCGACCTCGTGGACGGCTACTCGGCGGCCTTCCTGATCGCGGCGATCATCACCACCGCCGGCACGGCCATCGTCCCGTTCCTGCCGAAGCCCCGGCGAGCGGGTCAGGAGGACGCGGCGGCGGCATGACGCACGGCACAGGTCAGCGGGTCACAGCAGAACGGGCGCCGCCCGGATGGGGTGCGCCCGTCATGCGAAGTGCGAGGAGAGCGAAAGGGCTGGACCATTTCAAAGATGAGAAGGAAGCCCCTTCATGGCCTCGCGGAACCGACGGTAGCAGTCAGGCCGGGACCAGGTCACCCAGGTTTTCCGGCGTGAAGACCCGCGAGTCCTCGTGCAGTCCTTCGGGACGTTCCAGGCCGATGAAGGTGACCGGCCCATCGGGTGCCGAGCCGTCCCAGAGGGTCGTCTTCTCCGCGTCGAGGAGGTCCGTCAGGTAGCGGACGTCGAGGTGGCGGCGCTCAACGATTCCGCGCACCAGCATCGACGTCGTCACCCGGTTGTTCTCCACCTGGTTGAAGTTCGCGCCGCCCTTCAGGTGCAGGTGGAGCCACTTGGCGCACCACTGGCCGTCGTCGCCGCGTATGAACACCATCGGGAGCGCCACCCGGCCGGGCCCGCGCAGGTCCGACTTCATCCGGACGGTCCGCGCCTCGAACGGGCGTCCCTGCTGCTCCTCGTCGCGCAGCATGAAACCGAAGAACGACTCCTCGACCTCCTCGAAACCTTCCCCGGAATAGATGTGCACCTGCGGAACGATGAACCGCGACCTGACCCTCGCCAGCGACAGGTTGATGAATTCCGAGGCCCCCTCGGGCGCGTCGGTGATGTCACCGGAATGCTCGCCCTCGACGGTCGTGAGGTTCGTCCAGGAGAGCCATTTCGGGTTGCGGTAGTCCTCGTCGAGCATGAGCGCGGAAAGGTCGAAGTCCGTGGTGAGCCTGCGCTGCCGCCAGTAGACGAAGAACCGCAGCAGTTCGCCGTCGACCGCCGAGACCGAGCCGCGCGGCAGGACGCCGAAGCCGTTCCCGGCCGCCTTCCCGCTGAGCGGCAGCGCGACGTCGAGCGCGTCCGGGTCCACGACAAGATGCCCGGCGGACGGGAGCCGGCCGCGGATCTCCTCGTCCAGGAACGCGGAGAGCCGCGCGACGACGTCCGGGTCCAGCGGCGGGCGGGTGTCGGGCGCCGTCACGCCGCGGCCGAGCCGGTTGGCGAACAGCCGCGTCCGGCCGGTCGCGCCCGCCCGGTTGAGCAGGTGCTCGCGCACCGACAGCAGCACCCGCCCGGACACCCGGCCGGCCACCGATCCGGCCGCGTCCAGCACCGCGTCCTCGGCGCCCGGCGCGAGCCGAAGCAGCCGGTCGAGCGACCGGAACAGCATGCCGGGCGCGCTCTTCGCCACGTTCGCGGCGCCGGCGACGTCCCCCGACGCGAGACGGGCCTCGATGCGCGCGGCGAAGGACGGTGCGCGCTTCTCGCCGCGCGCGACCGCGAACACGTCCGCCGCTCCCGTCCACTTCGGGTACTCGTGCGGGTGGAGCCTCTCGCCGAGACGCTTCCAACGCTCGTGCCAGGCCGCGACGTCCCCGAGCTTGCCGGGGTCGTCGCGCACCACGCCGTCGAGCGCGGCGAGCAGCGCCCGGCGCACCGGACGGGACATGGACACGAACCGCGTCGGCTCCTGGAGGGTGACGTCGCCGTCCGACAGCTCGCACGCCAGGCGCAGCACGTCGGTGACCGTGTCGACGATCGGTTCGCCGCCGCGTGCCAGGCGCGCCCGGTTGACGACGGCGCGGTTCTCCCGCACGGGGACGCCCCCGGGAACTTCGGTGGCCTCGTACCGTCCGGCCAGCTTGCGGAGTGCCGCGAGCTCGTCCTCCTTGAGGGGGGTGACGCTGCCGGCCAGCTCCAGATAGAGCCGCTCGCCCTCCTCGTCGACATCGCCTCCGAGATGCAGGACGGTCACCCGGTCGCCGGCGGCGGCGATCAGCTCGTCGTGCGCGGCGAGCATCTCCTCGTAGGTGTGCTGGTAACGGCCATAGCCCTTCAGGGTGAGCAGGTTCAGGACGCCGTGCCGCAGCGATTCGGTGGCGGCCGGCGCGGTCTCCGGGTCGCGCAGCGTGTTCCGGAGAAGGCCCGTCCAGAAGTCCAGGGTGTCGGGGACGTTGCGGGGGAAGTCCCGGAAGTACGCGTTGTGCCCGACATGGCCGCCCGCCATTTCCCGGGCGGCCGGCAGCGTCCATTTCGCGATCCTGATGACGGTGTCCTCGGGCAGGCCCGACAGCGCGGTCATCAGGTCGCCGGACAGCTTGAACCCGGCCGACATGAGCGCCGCGTCGAACCGCCGTGCCGCCGTCGCCGCGGCCCCGGACGGTTCGTCTCCGGACGGTTCGTCTCCGGACGGCACGGGAACGCGGAGCGTGCGCATGACGATCTGCTTTTCCAGCCAGGTGCTCACCGCGCCATGGTGACAGAGCACCATAAATCAATGCACTCGGTTAAATTCGCCTGATCAGGATGCGATCGGCTGCGGTTCCAACCGTGTGTCCCGCACCGGCGGACGGGTGAGCCGGCGTCCCAGACGCTGCGCGGGCGCTTCGATCCAGCGCTGCGACGCCCAGCTCACCGCAAGCAGGACCAGCACGAAGAATCCGAAGCCCACCGCGTCCTCGCGGCCGGATACGCCGAGGAACTGCGCGGCCACCATCAGCAGCAGCGGATGGAACAGGTACACCGAGAAACTGATGGTGCCGAGACCGGTCGCCCAGCCGGGGAATCGCCGGTGCCGCAGCCGCCACGCCGCCGCGAAGGCCCCCGCCGCCGCCAGCACCGCGCCGCACCAGACCAGCTGGGCGTGCCGCCCGTAGGGAGCCGCGTTCCACACACCGGCCGCGAGCGCGCCCGCCAGGACCACGGCTCCCGTCAACGCGGCCGCGCGGCGGGTGATCTGACCGTGCTCGGCGCGGTGGATCGCGGTGCCGGTGAACATGGTCGCCAGCATGACGAGGCCCTCCCACGCGCTGATCCGGCCGTTGACGGTCACCAGGACGGCGGCGACCAGCCCGCCGAGGAGCCCGCCCGCGACCCGCGGCGCGGGCCGCCGGGACACCCCCGCCCCGATCGCCACCAGCAGCGCGGCGGCCGTCACCGCGACCACCGGGCCCGTCCCCACGGTGCGCGACAGCAGGGCCGCCGGCGCGTGCGCGCCCGTCAGCAGCCCACCGGCCGTCAGCATGACGGCCACCAGCGCCACCACCGTGAGGACGACGGCGGCGGGTGCCGACCGGCGATGCCCGCCGACGACGAACAGCGCGACGATCAGCAGGTAGAAGGCCATCTCGTAGGACAGCGTCCACAGCACGTTCATCGCGTTCGGGACGTTCAGGACGTCCTGCAGCATCGTCACGTGGGCCAGGAGGGCCGTGGCGGGGGAGTACCGCTCCAACCCCGCCCGCAGCCCGAGCACACCCAGCAGGAACGGCAGGACGGCGAGGAAGCACGTCACCGCCAGCAGCGGATAGATGCGGAAGAACCGGCCGATCCAGAATCCGCGGACGCTTCCGCGCCGCTCCAGGGACGCGGGAACGACGTATCCGCTGACGAGGAAGAAGACGAGCACGCCGAAGAGTCCGGGATCGAACCAGTCGGCCATCCGCACGCGTAGCCCAGGGAGGTACACATAGCTCGCGTGATGCAGCGCCACCGCCAGGGCCGCCCCTCCCCGCAGCGCGTCAAGCCACCCAAGCCGGGACGTTACGGGGGAAACACCCGACACGGGAACCATTCCGACAGACTAGACGCTCCATCCCCATCCGCACCGGGCACCATGGAGATCATGACGACACCGCCGCTGACTCCCGACCACCTGCTGACCACGACGCGCACCGTGCGCAAACGCCTCGACCTGCACCGCCTAGTCCCGATGGACCTCGTCCGCGAATGCCTGGAGATCGCCGTCCAGGCGCCGAGCGGGAGCAACCGGCAGGGCTGGCAGTGGATCGTCGTCACCGACCCCGGGACGCGCGCGGCGATCGGCGAGTACTACCGGCGTTCGTTCGCCGCCTACGCGCAGGCGGGCGGTTCCGGGGCCGCGCTCTACCAGGACGATCCCGACCGTGCTGAGGTGCAGCGCCGCGTGGGGGAGAGCGCCGCCCACCTGGCCGAACGCATGGGCGACGTGCCCGTCCTGGTGATCGCGTGCCTGCGCGTGCCCGGCGGGCGGCTCCCGGCCGGCAACCAGGCCGGCCTGTGGGGTTCGCTGCTGCCCGCCGTCTGGAACTACGCCCTCGCGGCGCGCGCCCGCGGGCTCGGCACCGCGTGGACGTCCCTGCACCTGACCTACGAGCGGGAGATCGCCGAACTGCTCGGCTTGCCCGAGGACGTCCGCCAGGGCGCGCTCATCCCCACCGCGTACTACACCGGCGACACCTTCCGCCCCGCCCCGCGCGTCCCGCTGGAGGAGATCCTGCACCTCGACCGCTGGTGACGGGGTTTCCGAAAGGTCGACGCGCCTGAGCCTCGGCCCTTTGCGGGCCGAGGCTCTCCGTGGCGGGTCAGAAGCCGGCGGTGATCTTGGTGAACTCCCACTGCTGCTGGTCGATGCCGCTGCAGTTGGACGTCACGCCGCCGCCCGCGCAGGGACGGTCGCGGTTGGCCGACCAGTACGCGAGGCGCGCAAGACCATGGGACCTGGCCCAGTCCCGGATCTGCGTCCACGTCGCCGGGGACGTCAGTTCCTGCTGGTCGGACAGGCCGTTCATGCCGGAGATGCCCATGTGCGAGTAGGCAGTGGCGTCCGACCATCCGAACGCCGACTTGAGGGCGTTCTTCAGACCCTCGGACGCGTTGACGGTGCTGCCGTACATGTTCGAGCCGCCGCCGAAGTCGAAAGGCATGATGGTGAAGACGTCGACGTTCGCCTGGAGCGCGGCGGCCTGGTCGATGAGCCGGGTGCCCCAGTAGTTCGGGCCGGTGGTGGAGGTGCCGAACGTCAGGATCGTCTGGATGCCGGGGTTGTTCTGCTTGACGATCTTCAGCGCGCCGAGGATGCGGTCCTGGACGGTCGCGTTCTCGAACTCGTCGCTGTTCTCGATGTCGATGTCGATGGCCTTGAGGCCGAACGCGTCGATGACCTTCTGGTAGGCGCCGGCGAGCGCCTCGGCGGATGAGCAGTTCGGGCCGAGCTTGTTGCCCGACCAGCCGCCGACGGACGGCAGCACGTCACCGCCGGCCGCGCGGATCTGCGATATCGCCTGCGCGTCCACGCCGCCCTGCAGCGGGCGGTTCCCGTCCCACGCGGGGCTGCAGCCGCCGCCGGACAGGATGAACGCCATCGTGAACCACTTGATCCCGGTCGCGTTCATGACCGTGGACGGGCTCGGCGGGTCGCCCCAGCCCATGTACAGGTAGGGCGCGGCGCGCCGGGTGGCGGCGGGCGGAGTCGTGCAGCCGGACGTGGTGGCCGACACCGGGCCGCTCGCCGCGGACTCGCCGGCCGAGTTGTAGGCCCTGACCGTGTAGGTGTGGTCCGAGCAGGTGGCCAGGCCGCCGACGGTGGCGCTCGTCCCGGTCACGGTGGCCCGGACGGCGGAACCCTCGTAGACGCGGTAGCCGGTGACCGTGCCGGACGAGGCGGACCACGACAGCGTCAGCGAACTGTTCGTCTTCGCGGTCACGGCCGGGGCGCCCGGCGCGGAGGGAGCGCCGGGGGTGCCGCCTCCGCCGGTGCAGGCCGAGCCGTTGATCGTGCAGTTCTGCGGCGTCCCCGATCCGCTGACGATGAAGCCGAACGAGACGGTGGAGCCCGCGGCGACGCTGCCGTTGTACTCGCGGTTGGTGAAGGCGGCATGCTGCCCCGACTTGGTGAGCAGCGCGTCCCAGTAGGTGCCGACCGAGGAGCCGGACGGCAGGTCGAACTCCACCTTCCAGCCGGACACGGCGGACGCGGTCTCGTTCTTGATCGTGTACTTGGCCTCGTAGCCGGAGCCCCAGTCGGACGACTTGGTGAAGGTCGCCGTCACGGACGCGGCGCCGGCCGGCACGGGGACGAGCAGGGCGAGGAGCAGGGAGCAGAGGGCGGTGAGCAGGAAGCCGGGCAGAAGTCTTCTTCGCAAGGTCACTCCCGGGTAGGAGACGTGGACGAGCGGGAATCCCCCGAACCCCGAGTCGGTCGTGATGCTGCGCTCAGTACGCGGCGGGAGGCGGGCGTGGCACGGTGCGGTCCTCTGATCTAATAGGAAACTTTCCTATAAACTCGACTGAACGGTAACCATCCGGGCGCCGCCACGCAAGACCCTGGGAACGCTTCGCCCGCACCGCGTCCAGACCGGAACCGGTCGGGCCGCCCATTCCACTGGAGAGTCGGCGAAGTCATGCCGCGGTCGGAGAACGGGTTTCGACCGTGGTCGGATGACCGGGAGACGCGGGCGGCCGAAGCTGGGCGCCATGACACAACAGACGAAGGCCACCCCGGCGATCAGGGCCGAGGGGCTGACGAAACGGTACGGCCGGCGCACGGTGGTCGACGATCTGACGTTCACGGTCAGGCCGGGCGCGGTGACGGGCTTCTTCGGCCCGAACGGCGCGGGCAAGACCACGGCGCTGAAGGCGGTCGTGGGGCTGGCGCGGCCGTCGGCGGGCGCGGTATCGGTGCTGGGGGCGCCGGCGGCCTCGATGGTGCCGGACGCGCGCCGGATCGGCGTCCACATCGAGCCGTGCGGCGCGCACCCCGCCCGGTCGGCCCGCGCGCATCTGCGGACGCTGGCGCTGTCGGCGGGGCTCCCGCGCCGCCGCGTCGAGGAGGTACTGGAGATCGCCGAGCTGACGGGGGCGGCGGGCCGCCGGGTCGGCGCCTTCTCGCTGGGGATGCGGCAGCGGCTCGGCCTCGCCGCCGCGCTGCTGGGCGACCCCGAGATCCTGGTGCTGGACGAGCCGGCCAACGGGCTGGACCCGCAGGGGATCCGATGGCTCCGGACGATGCTGCGGGACCGGGCGGCGAGGGGCGGCACGGTGCTGCTGTCCAGCCACATGCTCGCGGAGGCGGCGCAGACGGTGGACGACGTGGTCGTCATCGACCGTGGCAGGCTGGTGCACGAAGGACCGATCAGTGAGGTGGAGTCGCTGGAGGACGTGTTCCTTGAGCTCACCGGAGGGTTGGAGCGATGATCGGCCTGCTTCGAGGGGAACTGCTCAAGTCGGTGACGACCCGTGCCGTGTGGGGGTTCGCGGCCGGGGGGATGGCCTTCGCCGCCCTGAACGCGGTGCTCGTCGCCGTCGCGTCAGGAACGCTCGACGAGGTGCCGGAGAAGAAGGAGGCGCTGTCGGGGCTACCGGTCCTGCTGCTGCTGTGGGGACTGGTCGGCGCGGCGGGCGAGTACCGGCACCGGACCGCCGCGCCCACGGCGCTGGTGGCCCGGCGCGGCCGCGGCACCGTCCTGGCGGTGCGGATCGCGGCGTACGCGCTGACCGGGCTCGGGCTGGCGCTGCTGATCAACGCGGTCTCGGTCGGCGTGGCGCTGCCGCTGCTGGCGGACCAGCCCGGCCCGGACCTGACGTCCGGCCAGGTGACCGAGGTCGTGGCGGGCAACGTCGGGGCCCTCGTGCTGGCGACGGTGCTGGGCGCGGCGATCGGTGCGCTGATCCGCGTCCCGGTCGTCGGCGCGGTGGTCCTCCTGATCCTGGACCTGGTGGTGCAGCCCCTGGTGAGCGGGTCGTGGGAGCGTGAGGCGAACCTCTCGCCGTTCGGCGCGGCGGGCGTCATGACGGGCGGCACCCACAACACGACACTCACGGTCGCGCAGGCCGGCGCGGTGTTCGCGGTCTGGACGGTCCTCGTGGCCCTGGTCGCGGTCGCGGTCGAACGACGGCGTGACCTGGCGTGAACGTCGCGGAGCGGATCCGGGCGGTGCGGGGCCTGCAGGCCGCGCACCGCCCGGTGCTGTTCGACATCGCGGTCGCCGTGGCAGCGACCATCGTGGAAGTGGGGCTGCTGTTCAACGACGGCACCGAGGCCGTGCCTCTGCCGATCGCGGTGACCGTCCTCACCGGTGTGGTACTCCTGGCCCGCCGCCGGTTCGGGGTGGCGGTGACCGCGGTGACGGTCGCGTCGGCGGCCGCGGTGACCGCGGCCGGGTACTCGCCCGGGGGCGCGCCGGCCGTCGTCGCGCTGTGGTCGCTCGCCGAGACACGCGACCGGCGCGTCTCGCTCGCGGTGCTGGCACCGGTGGCCGTGTTCCTGGAGGTCGACAACGTCTGCAGCCCGCCGGTGTCGATCGGGGCGTGGATGCTGGGCGCCTACATGCAGACGCGCCGCCGCTACGTCCAGGCGGTAGAAGAAAGAGCCGCCACCCTCGAACGCGAACGGGAACAACTCGACCTGATCGCGGCGCAGCGCGAACGCGGCTCGATCGCCCGCGAACTGCACGACATCGTCGCCCACTCGGTGACGGTGATGCTGATCGGGGTCCGCGGCGCCCGCGACGTCCTGGAAACCGAACCGCAGGTGGCCGCGCGGACGCTGGAACGGGTGGAGACCAGTGCCGAGCAGAGCCTGGCCGAGCTGCGCCGGATCCTGGTCCTGCTGCGCGGGCGGCACGCCGCGGAGACGCGACCGCAGCCGTCGCTGGCGGACCTGGACGAACTGGTCGCCGGGTACCGCGCGGCGGGACTGCCCGTCCGGCTGGAGATCGCCGGGGAACCGCTGGACCTGCCGAGCGGAGTGGAGCTGTCCGCCTACCGGATCATCGAGGAGGCGTTGACCAACGCGCTGAAACACGCCGGGGCGACACTGGTCACGGTACGGCTGAGCTACGGCGGAGCGGACCTGGAGGTGCGGGTGCACGACGACGGGACGGGAACCGGCGAGCCGGGCCCCGGCGGGCACGGCCTGGTGGGGATGCGGGAGCGGGTCGCGGTGCTCGGCGGTGAGCTGGAGACGGGCCGGGCCCCCGGCGGCGGGTTCCGGGTCGCGGCACGGCTGCCGATCGGGGAGCCCGCGTGACGATCCGGGTGCTGATCGTCGACGACCAGGAGCTGATCCGGATCGGTTTCCGGCTGTTCCTGCAGACCCAGGCCGACCTGGAGGTCGTCGGCGAGGCCGCGGACGGCCGCGAGGCCCTCGTGCGGGCGGCCGAACTGCGGCCCGACGTCGTCCTGATGGACGTCCGGATGCCGCGGATGGACGGCGTCGAGGCCACCGCCCACCTCACCGAGCTCCGCTCGACCGACCGTCCTCCAGCCCCCGCCCACCGCCATTCAACGGACGAGCTCCGCTCGGGCGACCGCCTGCCTCGCGTGCTGATCCTCACCACCTACGACCTCGACGAATACGTGTTCGGCGCGCTGCGTGCCGGGGCGTCGGGATTCCTGCTGAAGGACGCGCCCCGCGAGCGGCTGCTGGAGGCGATCCACGTCGTCCACCAGGGCGAGGCGCTGCTGTCCCCGTCGATCACCCGCCGCCTGATCGAGGACTACGCCGACCGCACCGACCCGGTCCGGCCGGCACCGGACCTGCTGACCGCGCTGACCCCGCGCGAGCGCGAGATGCTCCTGCTCGTGGCCCAGGGCCTGTCGAACCAGGAGATCGCGGCGCGGCTCGTCGTCACCGAGGCCACCGTCAAGAGCCACGTCGGCAGCGTGTTCGCCAAGCTCCACCTCCGCGACCGCGTCCAGGCCGTCGTGCTGGCCTACGAGCACGGCATCGTCGTCCCGGGCCGCCCTCCCGGCCCGCATTGAATGATCACGCATCACCTCGCGGGCCGGAGTTCGGGGAGGGGGCGCAGTCCGGGGGCCAGGGCGAGGGTGATGGTCACCGAGGCGGCGGCCATGAGCGCCATCGCGGTCGCCGGGGAGGTCGCCTGGGCCACGCCGCCGGCCACGGCCGCGCCGACGCCCTGCATGGTGAGCATGCCGGACGAATGCAGGCCGAGGGCGTGGCCGTGCACGGAGATCGGGGTCAAGGCCATGAGGCGTTCCTGGAGGAGCAGGGTCGCGGCGTAGCCGATCGAGGCCAGGAGGACGGCCGCCGCGCCGATGGGCAGCGGCGGGTCGACGGCGAAGAGCAGGTACGGGACGGCCAGGAGGAGGCGCAGCGGCGGGCCGAGTCGTTGGCGCAGGTGATGGGGGACGAAACGGCCCGTCACGGTGTCGCCGATCAGCATGCCGACGGCGGCCACGGCGAGCAGGAGGCCCGCATGGTGCGGGGAGTACGAGACGAAGAGGGCCTCGCAGCCGACGATCAGCCCGTTCGGCACCCACATCGCCAGATAGGTGTAGCGGCGCGGCGCCGAGGAGAGCAGCCGCACATTGGTGTGCCAGGTTTCGCGGAGACTCGGGCGGCCCGCGGCCCGGGGCGGGCGCCGGCTCAGGCCGGCCACGGCCATCGCAGCGGTGAGAAGGTAGAGCGCGGCGCCGGTGAGCAGGGTGCCCCGGGGCGAGAGCGCGACGACGAGGACGCCGCCGACGGCGAATCCGCAGATCTGCATGGTTCCCACGGACATGTTCAGGACCGAGCGGCCGATGAGGTAGCCGTCCTTGGGAAGGATCTCGCTCAACAGCCCGTAGCGGACGCCGCTGCCGAGCGAGGCGACCAGCCCGAGGCCCAGCACGAGGACGAACAGGGCCGCCACCGGGAGGCCGGGCACCGCCAGGACGGCCGTGCCCGCGGCGAAGATCAGGGCGGTGCAGGCGAGCGCGGCCCTGGGCGGCAGCCGATCGGCGGCCGACAGGAGGGTCAGCGCGCCGATCATCTGGGCGAACGAGCCGCCGAACATGCTCAGCGCCGAAAGCAGCGGCGACCGGGTCGCGTCGTACACCAGGGTCCCGAGCGCCAGCGCGCTGACCGTCTGGGCGGACGCCTGGACCGTGAACGACGCGAAGAGCGGCGTGTACTCGGGGGTGCGCAAGAGGGCCCGATACGTGTGCATGATCCAAAGGGTCCGAGGCCCCGCCGGGCCGCCGGTAATGTTTCGCGCGGAGGCGAAACATGGGGTGGTGGCTGATCAACGCGGACACGCTCGCGGGCGGGCGGTTCGTGGTCTCGGCCCTCGCGGAGACCACCGCCTGTATGAAGGTCCTGGACAGGGGCGATGCCGCGCATCCGGGAGAGCGGGCATGGCTCGACGCCCATCTGGACGCGTACCGGCGGATGCTCAGGCAGGAGCCGATCACCGCCGCGCTGCTGAAGGCGGCCCTCGGGGCCAAGACCAGGTGGATCGCCGACTTTCTCACCCCGCCCCACCCCGGCGTGGGCTCGCCGACATTCCATGGGGAACTCGCCACCGTTCGCCGGACCCCGCCTGAGCGGGCGCATGCCGACCTGGACGTCTCGCTGGGGCACCCCCTGCCCGCCGAGTTGCGCCGTCCTGACGTGCCCGAGCGGATCGCCGGGCTGCTGGAGTGGGTGTGGACGCACATCGTCGAGCGGGACTGGGAGCGCCGCCGCCGCGTCATCGAAGCCGACGCGGTCGCGCGCGCAGGGCAGCTGAGCCAGGGCGGGTGGGCCGCCGCGCTGGACGACATGCGTCCGGGGATGCGCTGGCTCGGCGACGGCCGCCTGCAGATCAACGTCCACGACTTTCCACCGCGCGACATCTCCGGCGCGCGGCTGCTCTTCGTCCCCGTCACGCCACGGGCGGGCTGGGTGGCGTGGGAGGAGCCGGACCCGAACCGGTACGTCATCGTCCATCCGTGTTCGGGCCCCTTGGCCGGCGCGGGCGGCGCCGAGGTCCCCGAGGCGCTCGAACGGCTCCTCGGTGCGGCGCGGGCGAGCGTTCTCGTCCTGCTCGCGACACCGCTGAGCACCACGCACCTGGTGGCACTGACCGGCCAGGGGCTCGGCTCGGTCGGCCGCCATCTCAGGGTGCTGCTCGACGCCCGCCTGATCGACCGGCGCCGCGCCGGACGCTCCGTCCTCTACTACCGCACGTCCGTCGGCGACGCCCTCGTGAAAGCGCAGGCCGGCGGTCCGGGGTGACGCCGGCACCGCCAGGCCGCGCCGGCGGCGGGCTCACCCGTTCCCCGGTGTCACCAGCCCGGACTCGTAGGCGAGGACAACGAGTTGCGCGCGGTCGCGGGCCCGGAGCTTGATCATGGCCCGGTTGATATGGGTCTTCGCGGTCACGGGGCTGATCACCATGCGGCCGGCGATCTGGTCGTTGGACAGGCCCCGCGCGGCCAGGGCGACGGCCTCGCGTTCGCGGTTGGTCAGTTCCCGCAGCCCCGGGCCGGGTCCCGTGGTGAGCGGCTCGGCGACGTACCGGCTGATCAGCATCCTGGTGATCGACGGTGCGAGCAGCGCGTCCCCGCGCGCGGCGACGCGCACGGAGTGCAGGAGGTCGTCCGGCTCGATGTCCTTGACCAGGAATCCGGCGGCCCCGGCGCGCAGCGCGTTGAAGACGTACTCGTCGAGGCCGTAGTTGGTCAGGATGACGACGTGCACACCCGCAAGGTCCGGGTCCGCGGCGATGCGCCGAGTCGTTTCTATGCCGTCCATGACCGGCATCTGGATGTCGACGAGCGCGATGTCGGGCGAGTGCTCCCTGATGAGCGCGAGGCCCTCGGCGCCGTCGGCGGCCTCGGCCACCACCTCGATGTCGTCCTCGGCGTCGAGCAGCGCCCGGAATCCCCTCCGGAGGAGCGGCTGGTCGTCGACCAGCAGGACACGGATCACGACGGCCGGCCGACGGGGAGCTCGGCCTGGACGCTGAAGCCGCCCTCGCCGCGCGGTTCCGCGCGCAGGCGGCCGCCGAGGGCGGTGACCCGCTCGCGCATTCCGAGCAGTCCGGCGCCGGGCACCGGGGCGGTGCCGGGTTCGGCCTTGCCGTCGTCGTCGACCCGGATCGCGAGGGTGCCGGGACGGTAGTCGATCCGGATCGACGCGGTGGCCGCGGCCGCGTGGCGGGCGGTGTTGGTGAGCGCCTCCTGGACGATCCGGTAGGCGGTCCGGTCCACGGCCGTCGGCACGTCGTGCCGCTGCCCTTCGATCGTCAGGGTCGTGTTCAGGCCGATCCCGCGAGCCCGTTCCACCAGGTCGGGGACGTGATCGAGGCCGTGTGAGGGGGTCCCGGCGTCGTCGCGGAGCGTCTCCAGGGTCGCGCGCAGCTCCCGGGTCGCCTCCCGGGCGGCCTCCCGGATCGCCAGCAGCGACTCGGGCACCTCCTCGCCGCGCTTGCGGGCCAGGTGGACGGCGACCCCGGACTGCACCTTGATGATCGAGATCTGGTGGGTGAGCGAGTCGTGCAGCTCCCGCGCGATGTGCAGCCGCTCCTCGGTCGCGCGCAGCCGGGCGGTCTCCTCGCGGGTGCGCTCGGCCTCGTCCGCGCGCCGCTCGGCCTGCCGCAGCGCCTCGCCCGCGGCACCGGCGGCGACCAGCCAGGCCAGCTCCAGGACGCCCCGGGCCTGCGCGATCGCATCGACCGCGGACCCGCCCGCCGGGGAGGCCATGACCGCGAACGGAAGAACGGCAAGCAGGGCCACGCTCAGCGCCAGCGTGACGACCCGATGCCCCGACCGCACGGCGGTGTACACCGCGAACAGGTACGCGACGGCGGGCACCTCGAAACCGAGCGCGCGATAGCCCACCGCGCACAGCCCGGTGACGACCAGGACGGGGACCGGCGCACGGCGTCCGGCGGCCAGCGCCAGGCCGCCCGTCACCACCAGCACGTAGCCGAGTACGTCGAGGTCCGTGGCGGAGTGATCGTCGGCCAGTGCCGTGACGAGCAGCACCGCCGCCACGCAGAAGGCGATCACCCATCCGCCGGTCCTGGCCCAGAGACGGGACGGTCCAGAGGTCATAAGCGCACCCTAGCCAGGTCTTTCCGCGTGCGACTCATGCCCGCGCACGAGTGCCCGGCTACCGCGCACGCAGTACTTCCGCGCCGCCTGCGGCTTCCGCGGTAACGGGATGCGCCATCGGCCGTACCGCGAATTGCCTGCGTCAGGGGGACGACCCGCATCGCCGCCGGCGGGCACGATCGGGCCACACTCCGGCCGCCGGACCAGCGGCTCGAAAGGGAAGAGGAAACCGAGCATGGAAACCGAGACTCCCCGGACGGATGGAGCTCTGGCGGGACTGGCCCGGTTCTGTTACCGGCGCCGGCGCCTGGTCCTCCTGGCCTGGATCGCCGGTGTGATCGCCGTGGCGTTCGCCGGCTTCGGCTACGGCGCCGCGTCCGACAACGAAGTCTCCGGTGGAGACACCGGGTCGGCCAAGGCACAGCGGCTCATCGAGGAGCACTTCCCCGAGCGGCAAGGGGACACGCTGACCCTCGCCATCAAGGCGGACGAGGGAATCGACGACCCCGCCGCCCGGCAGAAGATCGAGAAGGTCATCACCGCTCTGGACGTCTCGCCCATAACCGGACCGGTGAGGTCGCCGTATCAGGACAAGAACCTGGTGACGGAGGACCGCCGTATCGCCCGTATGACCATTCCGCTGACCGAAGAGAGGGCGGAGAAGCCCAAGGTCGAGCCCTTGGTGACCACGGTCAAGGACGCCTCCGGTGACGGCGTGACGATGGGGCTGGGCGGGGAAAGAGCGGAGAAGGCCGAGACGCCCCCGCAGGGTCCGGCCGAGATCGTGGGCCTGCTGACGGCAGCTGTGATCTTGTTCATCGCCTTCGGGTCGCTGGTGGCGATGGGCCTGCCGATCGTGACGGCCCTGCTGGCGCTCCTCGGCGGCGTCGCCCTGATGAAGCTGGTGGGCTACGTGGTCCCCGCGCCGGATTTCGCAGTGATCTTCGCCGCGATGATCGGGCTCGGTGTCGGCATCGACTACGCGCTTTTCATCGTGACCCGGTACAAGGACGCCCTGCAAGACGGCGACGAACCCGAGAGCGCCACGGTCAAGGCGCTCACCACCGCGGGTCGCGCGGTGCTGTTCGCCGGCACGACCGTCGTGATCGCGCTGCTGGGCCTGGTCGTCATGGGAGATCGGATGATGACCGGCCTGGCCGTCGCCACGTCGGTGGCCGTGCTGGTCACGGTGATCGCCGCGGTGACCCTTTTGCCCGCGTTCCTGGGCTTCACAGGCTACAAGATCAACTCGCTGCGCCTGCCCCGCCGCTCGTCCCGCCGCGCGTCCCATCGGGACGAGCCCGGCACGGCCCCGTCCCGGGAGCGCCGTACCCTCGCCGAGCGCTGGGCCTATGTGGTGCAGCGCAGGCCGCTGGCCGCCGCGATACTGGCCGGCGCGGTCATGCTGGCGCTGGCCGCACCCGCGCTGTCGATGCGGCTGAGCATGCCCGACGCCAGTGTCCAGCCCCACGACAGGAGCAGCTACTCCTCATACGAGATCATCTCTGAGGGCTTCGGGCCCGGTTACGGCGCGCCCCTGATCTTCGCCACCGAGGTCGACTCCAGGGACGCCGACCTGCGTCCCGTCGTCGAAGCGGTCAGGAGGACCGAGGGCATCGCCTACGCCACCCCGCCCCAGGTCAGCAGGGACGGGCGGGCCGCCACGTTCATGGCCTTCCCCACGACCGGATACCAGGACGAGGCGACCGCGGACCTGGTGCACCACCTCCGCACCGACGTGCTACCGGAGACAGCCGCCGGCCAAGGGGTCTTCGTCGGCGGCCCGAACGCCGCCACCATCGACTACGCCGACGGGGTCGGCTCCCGCCTGCTCCCGATGATCGCGATCGTCATCGTGATGTCCCTGGTGCTGCTGATCGCGCTGGTCCGGTCGGTCGTGATCGCTCTGCAGGCCGCCGTGATGAACCTGCTGTCGATCGGCGCCGCCTACGGCGTGATCGTCGCGGTCGTGCAGTGGGGATGGTTCGGCCCGGCCCTCGGATTCCCCACCGAGATGCCGGTCACGACCTTCATACCGATGACGATGTTCCCGCTCCTGTTCGGCCTGTCCATGGACTACGAGGTCTTCCTGATCTCGCGGGTCCGGGAGGAGTACGAGCGCACCGGGGACACCCGGACGGCCGTCACCCGCGGGCTGGCACGGACGGCCAAGGTCATCACGGCCGCGGCCGCCATCATGATCGCCATCTTCACGACCTCCCTGCTCGGCCCCGACGTCTCCCTCAAGCAGGGAGGTCTGGGCATGGCCGTCGCCGTGCTCATCGACGCCACCATCGTCCGGATGGTCCTCGTCCCCGCGGTGATGGAACTGTGCGGCAAGGCCAACTGGTGGATGCCCAGACGGACGCCGAAGGCGGCCTCTGTTCCAGACCCCGAGGTCGGAGAAGAGGCCCGGGTCTGAGCCGCCGGGTGCCGGTCGTCTCCGCCCTTTCGGCTGGAAAGTATGTCCCGATACGTCGAATCCGCTACTCTCAGAGACCGCTCGCTTCTCATCCGTCGCGTTGTGCACTAGAGTCCCGTTCTCAAGCGTGCTACGGACGGCCTGTCTCATAGTCCGCTCCTGGAACGGCTGCTCCCCCGGCCACCTCACGCGGAGGTCACATGCACGGCGACCTGGAAACCCTCTACGACGCCCACGCGCACCGCCTGTACGCGCACTGCTGGTCGCTGCTCGGCGACCAGGGCGCGGCGGACGCGCTCGGGGTCACGCTCGCCGAGGCGGTGCGCTACCCGGCGCGCGGCGAGACGGTGCTGTGGCTGCACCACCTGACCCGCACGGTCTGCTCCGAGCGGGGGGCGTTCAGCCGCCACGGCCGTCCCGTCTTCGCCCAGACGGACGCCGACCCGCTGCTGAAGGCGGTCGGCGAGCTGTCGGCCGGCCACCGCGAGGCGCTGCTGCTGTCCGCGGGCAAGTGGCTGGAGTTCCGCGACATCGCCAGCGTCCTGCGCGTCTCGCTGGGCACCGTGCGCGAACTGGTGCACGAGGCCCGTACCGCGCTTGAACGCCTCGTCCTGGACGCCCTCATCCGCGGCGTCGCCGACCCCGCCAAGCACATGGACGTCATCGCGGCGTTCGAAAAGGGACGGCTCCCGCACCTGCTGGCCCGCCGTGCCCCCACCTGGGCGCCCGCCCCGCTGCGCGACCATGTGCTGACCACCGCCGACCCCGAGCGCGATGAGATCGGCCGTGCGCCCGCCGCCGCGACCGGCCAGCTCGTGGTGATCGGCTCCGAAGCCGGGAAGGCCGAGCGGAGACGGGGAGGCGCCCACCGGCGCAAGCAGGCCCTCAAGGCCGTCGGCGGCGCCACCGGGGTGGCGGCCACGGTCGCGGCCGGCCTGCTGATGACGTGGCCGTCCGGAGGCGGCGGCGCGGCGAACGCCCTCGGACCGCACGAGGGCAACACCCGTCCGGGCCCCGTCCCGGCGGGCGGCGTCACCGACGAGCCGTCGAAGGCCCCGGGAGCCGGGAAGCAGGACCCCGCCCCCACCGCGACGCCGACGACCGCGAAGCGGGCCCCGGTCGCCGAGGAGCCCACGGGTCCGGACGGCGGATCGAACCGCCCGGCGAAGCCCTCGGAGCCCGAGCGCGACACCCCGTCCGCGCCGCCCGCCACCCCGCCGACCTCGCGGCAGCAGACACCCCCGCCGCCCCCGCAGAAGTCACCCGAGCAGCCGCCGGACGACGGATCAGGCTCGGACAACCCGCTCAAGCCCATCACCGACATCGTCGGAGGCGTCACCTCCCCGATCGTCGGAGGCCTGACCGGCCGCTGACCCGACCGCCCCTGCCGGATGCCACCCGGCCGCCACTCCCGACAGTATTGGTTGAGGCCCTGCGAGGGGACAGGACCTGTCTCGCACAGTGCGGGACTCAACCGAAACAGGGAGCAGAAGATGATGAGGGACGGGGACTACCTGTCGGAATATCCCGCGGTGCGGGCCGCCCTCCGGGAGGCCCGGGCCACCCGTCGCACTGTGACGGTGGGTATCACGATCGACTATGTCGTGACCGCGGTCGTCGATGTGACGTCCAACCGCACCGAACACGACATCGACTGCGAGATCGGCATGAAGATCACGCGTGCCGACGACCGCCGTTGATGAGACCGAGCTGATCTGAGCCTGCCGAGATCGGCGGGCTCACCAGCGACGACAGCGACTGGACACCCCCAGCGCTTCACCTGGGCCCGGCCCCCCGAGGGGTCGGGCCCATGCTGGTGTAAGCCCGTCGCGCTGGGGAGCCCCGCCTCAAAGTGCACTCCGCCGCCCTGGACGCCCCAGGGCGGCTTTCGCAGTAGGTCGCCCATTCGTTGATAGTGATGATTTCTCCCTATTTGGGAGTGGGTGCCCGTGGCGGCGCGAGCCGTGGGGATGAACGTGCCTTTGGGTAATACGGTGTAGACCTTTAGTTGAAATGTTGATTTAAAGGATGATCTTCAGGGTCTTGCCTTGGCGTTATTTGGATCGGTTTCACCGCATGCGAGGATCGGCTTTGGCGGAATGGAGAAATGTCGGCTGAGTAATTGATCGGCGGGGGGCCGGATGTACGAGACCGAGCGGCGCGAGCGCACTGTGGGCGGGGCTCCTCCGGCGGGCGGGTACGAGCGCTACGTCGGCGGCAGTCCCGAGGTCGAGCGGGTGCACTTCGAGAAGCTCGCCCGCGACATCATGCGCGTCCAGTCGAAGATCAAGAAGCGTGGCCGCGCGGCGGAGATCGAGCGCGCCTTCCACGCGAAGGCGATCCTCGGCGTCGAGAACGCAAGACTGACCTTCCGTCCGGATCTTCCCGACGACCTCCGCGCCGGCTTCGCCCAGCCCGGTGCCGCCTATCCGGTCACCGTCCGGCTGTCCAACGCGAGCGGCACGCGGCAAGCGGACTTCGCGCCCGACCTGCGCGGTGCGGCGCTGCGGATACAGGTGGGCCCCGACGAGGCCCATGACCTCCTCATGACGAACTTTCCCGTCTCCCACGCGCGTAACGCGCGCGAGTTCGTCGCGTTCGCACAGGCGATGGCGGGTGCGGACACGAACCTGCGCAAGGGGGTGGCGCTGTTCCTGAAGCTGCCCGTGGCGGTGGGCTGGTCCACCGCCACGCGTATGCGGCGAAACGTGTCCGCGGGCGTCCGGCACAAGGTGCGGAGCCTCGCCCTGGAGACGTACTGGAGCCGTGGTGCGATCCTGTGGGGCGACGGCGGCCCAGTGCGTTTCCGGCTCCGGCCCTCCGCGGCGGCAACGCCGGCACCTCCACCGTCGCAGACCGATCCCGACTACCTGACACGTGAGATCTCCGCACGGCTGGCCGGCGCGGACATCAGCTTCGAACTGGCCGTCCAGCGCTATGTGGACCCCCGGCGGACGCCCATCGAGGACGGCGCCGCCGACTGGGCGGACGAAGACGCACCGGTCGTCCCGGTGGCGACGCTGACGATCCCGAGGCAGAACGTCGACACCGCGGACGCGCGCGCCACCGCCGCCCGGGTCGACGAAATGTCGTTCGACCCCTGGAACACCACGGAGGAGTTCCGGCCGCTCGGCAACATGAACCGCGCCCGCAAGGCCGCGTACGAGGCGTCCAGCGCCCATCGCCGGGGACTCCGGTTCAGCACGTCGCCCCCGAAGCGCAACGTCGTCGCCGGACGGCTCCTGCGGACCGGCTTCCGCGCGCTCAACAAACGCGTTCCCTGGCACAGGCTGCCGACCCCGGCCGGTCTCCTCAACATCGAGGTCGTCCGGCAGGAGCTGCGCCGCCGCAACCTCATCGACACCGAGGTCCGCGAGGCCCCTCCGGGTGCTCGTCCCGTGCCCCCGCCCATCGATGAGCAACTGCGGGTCAGGCGCAGCTACGACGGCACGTACAACGATCTGTCCGCGCCGTCGATGGGCTCCATCGGCTCACCGTTCGGCCGCAATCTCACCCCCGTCTATCAGCCCCATCTCTTCAACGAGCCCAACCCGGTGACCGTCAGCAGGGAATTGCTCCACCGCAGGGAGTTCATCCCGGCACGGTCGCTGAACGTCATCGCCGCCGCGTGGATCCAGTTCCAGGTGCACGACTGGGTCGCGCACAAGCGGTACCCGACCGGGACGCAGAATGTCGAGGTGCCTTTGCCGCCCGGCATGACATGGCACAACACCCCGGGCGGAGAGGCCGAGCGCGTGATGCGCTTCGCCGACAACGAGGGCGTCCACCCCGGAGACGCGGCGGCCGGGCCGCCGATCCTGTTCTCCAACATCGCCTCCCACTGGTGGGACGGCTCAGAGGTCTACGGCGGCGACGAGACCATGGCCCGCTCCCTGCGGGAGCCGGACGGGGGCGCCGCCCTGCGCCTGGAGGACGGCCATCTGCCGGGTGGCGCGGACGGCATCCCGCTCACCGGCTTCAGGGAGAACTGGTGGCTCGGCCTCAGCGCCATGCACACCCTTTTCGCCCGTGAGCACAACACCGTGTGCGAGGCCTTGCGGAGCGAGTATCCCCGCATGGACGAGGACAGCGTCTACCACACCGCGAGGCTCATCGTCTCCGCCCTCATCGCCAAGATCCACACCATCGAGTGGACGCCGGCCATCCTCGCCACCGATCTGATCGAGATCGGCCTGAACGCCAACTGGTCGGGCCCGCCGCAGAACTGGCTGAGCCGGCTGGGGCTGTGGCTGGTCGACACGCACGCGCGCACCGGCATCCCCGAGACGCTGCCGGACCACCACACCGCGCCGTACTCGCTCACCGAGGACTTCGTCACCGTCTACCGGATGCATCCGCTGATCCCGGACGACTACGAGATGGCCGATCACGGGTCCGGCCGGACGCTCCGCACCCTGGGCTTCACCGACCTGCAGGGCGGCGCCACCGAAGGGGTCATGCGCGACGTCGGGCTGACGAACACGCTCTTCTCGCTCGGCATCGCCAACCCCGGTGCGATCACCCTGTACAACTACCCGCGCGCACTCCAGGCGTTCGAACGGGACGGAGAGGTGATCGACCTGTCCGTCGTCGACCTGGTGCGCACCCGCCGGCGCGGCGTCCCGCGCTACAACGACTTCCGCGCCGGCCTGCACAAGCCCCGCATCCGGCGCTTCGAGGATCTGAGCACCGATCCGGAGACGGTGGCGCGGCTCAAGGATCTCTACCGGAGCGTCGACGAGATCGACACCATGGTCGGTCTCTTCGCGGAGAACCCGCCCGAGGGCTTCGGGTTCAGCGACACGGCCTTCCGCATCTTCATCCTCATGGCCAGCCGCCGGCTGCAGAGCGACCGCTTCCTCACCGTCGACTTCCGGCCCGAGATCTACACGCCGCTCGGCATGGACTGGATCGAACGCAACGGCATGACGAGCGTCATCTTGCGCCACTGCCCCGAACTGGCCGCCGTCCTGCCGAGGGACACCAGCGCGTTCGCGCCGTGGCGGCGGGCCGCCGCGGACGGGCACGCACCCGGTGTCCGGCACGGCTGAGAGGAGGACGACATGTCCGTGGATCACCTGACCGGTCACCGGGGCCTGGAGGCCCTCCGCTCCCAGCCGGTGCTGGAGACCATCTGGAGGCGGCGGACCCACCGGGTCAGCCGGGGCGCGTCCGTCCCCGCCGGTTCGATGAGCTACCGCTCCCCGCACCGGCCGATGCCGCTGGAGGACCTGGAGGAGGCGGTGCTCATCGCGCTCACCGGCTGCTCCGGCCTGACCATGCCGGACCGCCTGTTCGAGGACCCGCGGGACGGGACGTCGATCATGGCCAAGCCGAACCTCACCATGGAGGGGCGGACGGCGGGCAGCCCCGACAACGCGCAGGGCACCCACTTCTTCATGATCAACGACACCGGGACCTACTTCCTGCGGAAGCTGCCGCCGTCGCCGGACCTGCCGTTCGACGCCGCCACGCTCGTCGACCGGGCACGCCAGGCCAAGGTGAAGGTCCTGGACCACCGGCTCGACGTCGCGGAGGGCAAGCGCGACTTCCCGGCCTACCTCGACTCCAACCGCTTCCTGTCCAACATTCCGGGAACCACGGTCTTCCTGCCGGTCGTCGACCTCTCCCACCAGTACATCAACGCGCTGATGTACCTGCTCACCCAGCCGGAAGGGGCCCGGCCCGTCATTCTCGACGACCGCAACTTCTACCGCCCGGCGGGCGTACGGAAATGGGTGCAGAACGGTTTCCTGAACGCCGACATCAAACTGCCGCTCGGCGCTCTGGGACCGATGCGCACCCAGATCGAGGCCGACCTTCTCCTGCAGAACATGATGCTGGTCTCGGATGCGATGGGCCTGGGCGCCTGGATCCACGCCTCGATCCACCCGCTCATCGCGCTGGGCGATCCGAAGTTCTCCCGCACCTACGGCCGGATGCTGGGATTCGACTTCGTGACGCCGCGCTTCCGTCCCGCCGACATCCTCCGCTGGCACATACCTCTGCCGAAGTACGCCTCGGCGCGTTCCCATCCGATCGGGCTGCGGGCCGACGGGGAGCACCTCATCAAAGCCGCCTGCCCGCCCAACTATCCGTCCATGGAGAAGGCGGTCGACGCCGTCGTCGCGGCGAAGTTCGGGCCTAACGGCGTCTACGCCGACAAGGACCTCTTCGCCCGCATCTACAAGGGCGACTACGGTCAGCGGTACCTGGCCGAGGCGAGCGCGTACGACCAGCGGGTGATCGACTGCGCACGCGACATCTGCACGTACATCCACGACACGCACGGGCGGTTCCCCGCACATGCCGACGCCATTCATGTGCCCGGCATATGGCTGCAGACGCACCATATCGAGTCGGAGTACTACGAGCGCTTCTTCGTGAACGGAACGACCGACGCGCACGCCCGGCATTCGGAGCGGTGGCACGGCACGCCGGACGGCGGGCCACCGCCGTGAATCCACGCGGGCGGCGGACCGCGGCCGCCGCCTGACCGAAGGGGGGACGATGCAGGTCTACGAAGCACTCGTCAAAGGACTGGAAAGCGCCGGCGTCGACACCGCGTTCGGCGGCAACGGGGAGAACGTCGCCTCCCTCATGCTGGCACTCCGGCACTCGCGGCGGATCAGGCCGATCATGACCCGCCACGAGCAGGCGGCGTCGTTCATGGCCTGCGGGTACGCGATGTACACCGACAGGCTGGGCGTCTGCTTCGCGACGGTCGGTCCGGGCGCGTTCAACCTGTTCTCCGGTCTAGCGGTCGCGCTGTCGGACTCCTACCCGGTACTGGCGATCACCGGTTACGTCGATCTCGCCTGGCGCGGGCGCGGCGCGGTGAACGACACCTCCGGGCTGAACGGCACGCCCGACTCGCAGGCGATGTTCAGCGCGACGACCAAGAAGTCCTTTCTGCTCACCCACGCCGGCGACACGAGCGACGTCCTCGAAGAGGCCGTGAACATCGCGTTCGAAGGACGTCCCGGGCCGGTGCACATTCATGTGCCGCAGAATCTCACCCGTGAAAAGGTGACCACCGGTGATTATCACGACGTCGCCGTCAATGTGGCACCGGTGCTGCCCGATTCGGAAGAGGTCGAGGCGATCGCGGACGTCCTGGCCGGCGCGCTGCGCGACGGCCGCAAGATCGTCGTCCTCGCGGGCTTCGGCGCGATCCGCAGCCATGCGGAGAAGGCGGTGCTCGGCCTCGCCGAACGGTTCCAGATCCCCGTGATGACGACGCTGGACGGAAAGGGGATCATCGCCGAAACCCATCCGCTGGCGGTCGGGGTGTTCTCCGAGAGCGGCCACGCGAGCGCGTGGAAGGCGTTCCGCGAGGCCGACGTGGTGCTGGCCGTCGGCAACTCCTTCAGCCAGCATTCGACCTTCGGGCTGCGGCCGGACCTGTTCGACGGCAAGAAGCTCATCCAGGTCAACATCGCGGCGAGTGAGATCGGCAAGTTCTACGTTCCCGCCCACCGGCTCGTCTCCGACGCGCGCCCGGCGGTCGAGGCGATCGGCGACGCGCTGGCGGAGCGGGCCGGTCCGGCCGAGCCGGCGCGGGTCGAGGGCCAGGACTACGAGGCACGGCGCATCGTGAAGCTTCCCGGCGAGATCCATCCGGGCCGGCTGGCGCAGCAGATCGGCCGGATGCTGCCCGAGCGCGCGATCCTGCTCGCCGACGCCGGCGCGCACCTGGCCTGGCTCGGCTACTACGTGGACCTGGAGAAGGGCCAGAACTTCCGCAAGATCGGCGCGTTCGGGCCGATGGCCGGGAACGTCAACGGCGCCATCGGGGTGAAGCTGGCGCAGCCCGACCGGACGGTCGTCGTCGGCTGCGGCGACGGCTGCTACGCGCTGGCCGGGTTCGAGCTGCTGACCGCCGTCCAGTACGACGTGCCGGTGATCTGGGTGATCTTCAACGACGACGAGTACAAGCTCGTGAAGCTCTACCAGCTCGCGACCTACGGGGAGTCCGCCCTGGTGGAGTACCAGAACCCGGACTTCGCCGCGTACGCGCGCCTGTGCGGTGCGGACGGCCATCGCGTGACGACGATCGACGAGTTCGAGGACGCGTTCCGGACGGCCCTCGGATCGGGCCGGCCGACCGTGATCGACGCCAAGATCACCCGATGGGCCCTTCCGCACTACAGCACCTCGCCGAAGGGCGTGCTCCACGGCGCCTGGGAGACGCTCGAAAAGCGGCTGCGCCATGAATGACGGTCCAGAAAGGCAGGGAACGATGAGGGTTTACGAGGCCATCGTCCAGGGACTGGAGGACATCGGCGTCGAGGCCGCTTTCGGCGGTGCCGGGGAGAACGCCGCCGGGCTCATGCTGGCGCTGAAGCACTCCCGGCGGATCAGGCCGATCATCGCCCGGCACGAGCAGGCGGCGTCGTTCATGGCGTGCGGGTACGCGATGTACACCG
Source organism: Spirillospora sp. CA-128828 (assembly GCF_050945415.1). NCBI lineage: Bacteria > Bacillati > Actinomycetota > Actinomycetes > Streptosporangiales > Thermomonosporaceae > Spirillospora > Spirillospora sp. CA-128828. Next base: position 7,278,130 of record NZ_CP191986.1, on the reverse strand, counting down.
GCAGGCTGGGCTTCTGCTTCGCCACCGCCGGGCCCGGGGCCTTCAATCTGTTCTCCGGTCTGGCCGTGGCGATGTCCGACTCCTACCCCGTCCTCGCCGTCTCGGGATACGCCTCCCGGAAATGGCAGGGATGGGGGTCGCTCAACGAGACCTCCGGCCTGAACAGAACGCCCGACTCGCAGGCCATGTTCGCGGCCACGACCAAGAAGTCGTTCCTGCTCACCGACGCCGCCGACACCTGCGACGTGGTCGAGGAAGCGGTCAACATCGCGTTCGCCGGGCGGCCGGGCCCGGTGCACATCCACGTGCCCGAGGATCTGACCGAACGGGGGGTGGAGGTCGGGAACGTCCGGCCGGTCCGGCTCGATGTCGCGCCGGTCCTGCCCGATCCGGCCCGCGTGGAGGAGATCGCATCCGTTCTGGCGGACGCGATCGCGAACCGCAGGCGCGTCGTGGCACTCGTGGGGTTCGGCGCCGTCCTGAGCGGGGCGGGAACGGAGATCAGGCGGCTCATCGAGCGGTTCCAGATCCCGCTGCTGACCACGCTCGACGGCAAGGGCATCGTGTCGGAGGGGCATCCACTCTCGGTGGGCGTCTTCGCCGACAGCGGCCACGCGAGCGCCTGGAAGGCCTTCCGGGAAGCCGATGTCGTCCTGTGCATCGGGAACGCCCTCAACCAGCACGCCACGTTCAACTACCGCCCGGACCTGTTCGACGGCAAGACGCTCATCCACGTGAACATCAGCGACACCGAGTTCCGCAAGGCGTTCAAGCCCGACCACGAGCTCCTGTCCGACGCCCGGCCCGCCGTGGCGGCGTTGCACGATGCCCTGGAGAAGAAGGTGGGCGAGGTCTCCGACGCCGAGGTCGACGGCCGGGACTGGGAGGCCCGGCACATCGTCCACCTGACCGGGAAGATCCACCCCGGGGAGCTGGCGCAGGCGATCGGCCGGATGCTGCCGGAGCGCGCGATCCTGCTCGCCGACGCCGGCGCGCACCTGGCCTGGCTCGGCTACTACGTGGAGCTCCAGGAGGGCCAGAACTTCCGCAAGGCCGGTTCGTTCGGGCCGATGGCCGGGCACGTGAACGGCGCCATCGGGCTGAAGGTCGCCCACCCGGACCGGACGGTCGTCGTCGGCTGCGGCGACGGCTGCTACTCGCTGTCCGGTTTCGAGCTGATGACCGCGGTCGAAAATGACATCCCCGTCATCTGGGTCATCTTCGACGACCGGGAATTCAAGCTGATCAAGATCTTCCAGATCGCCACCTACGGCGAGTCCGCGCTCGTCGAATTCGAGAACCCGGACTTCGCCGCGTACGCCCGGGCATGCGGCGCCGACGGCCACCGTGTGGAGACGCTGGAGGAGTTCGAGGACGCGTTCCGCACGGCGCTGGCCTCGGGCCGTCCAACGGTCATCGACGCCGTCATCACCCGGTGGGCCATCCCGCACTACAGCCCTTCGCCCGAGGGCGTGATCGCCGGCCTGGTCGAGACCTTCGAGAAACGCTTCCGCGACCGATGACGTCATTCACGGAGGAAGGCATGCGTCATCTCATCATGTGCTGTGACGGCACATGGAACACGCCGGAAATGGAGTCCGTCACCAACGTGCGCCGGCTGTACAACGCCCTCGACCACACGGACGAGGACGGTCACCGGCAGTTGTCCTGCTACCAGCCGGGTGTGGGCACCTTGCGGAACAGGCTGCTCGGAGGCGCGTTCGGGCTCGGGCTGTCGGACAACGTGATGGACGCCTACCGCTGGCTCGTCGGCGAATACCGCCCGGGCGACCGCATCTGGCTGTTCGGCTTCAGCCGCGGCGCGTACACGGCGCGCAGCCTCGCCGGCATGATCTCGTCCTGCGGGCTGATCGACACCACCGGGACGGGCGAGGCGACGGTCCGCGAGAAGATCCGGCACGTCTACGATCACGGCTACCGCGAGCGCGGTACCGGCCGGCGATGGCGGCGCGGCCTGGCCTTCCGGTACGACCCGGACGACCGGGAACGGATTCCGGTGCACTTCGTCGGAGTGTGGGACACCGTCGGCTCGCTCGGCATCCCCGACTACCTGGGCTGGCTCAATCTGCTCGACCCGTCCCGCGGCCATGACTTCCACGACCTGAGACTCAACCCGTACATCAAGCACGCGCGGCACGCGGTGGCCATGGACGAACGCCGCGCCCCCTACGTCCCGGCACTGTGGGCCGAGCCGTTCACCCCCGGGCAGGACGTCAAGCAGGTGTGGTTCCCCGGCAGCCACAAGGACGTGGGCGGCGGCCACCTGCGCACAGGCCTGAGCAATGGTGCGCTCCAGTGGATGATCGACGAGGTGCGCGGCGGCGAACTCCCGCTCGGCTTCCGCAAGACGATGGTGGACCAGATCCGGCCCGATCCCCTCGACGTCCTGCACGATGACGACCGCGGCATGATCGGAGTGGTCGAGCCTCTGGCCGACCTCAAGCTCCGGCCACTGCTCGAAGTCGCCCTACAGCCGCGGCCGCGCGCGGTGCCCAAGATCGACCCGAGCGAGCGCGACCCGGCCGTCCATCAGTCGGTGTACGACCGGCAGCGGCGGTCGCCCATCACCACCGGACCGTATCGTCCTACCAAGGTCCTTTCGCAGGGGCGGCCGGAGACCGTCGAGGTCTTCGCAGGGGAGCCGTGGAACGAGACAGGGCTCTACCTGGAGGCCGGTGAGTACCTTTTCACCGCCGAGGGCGAGTGGCTGGACGGCGGCGTCGTGTCCGGCCCCGCCGGCACCGGCGGTCTGCGCCGCTTCAACCCGCTGACCGAGCGGCTCCGGCTCGTGCGAACCCTGCTCGGCGGGGTGGAGCGGCTCTTCGGCGCGGCGACCGGGAACCGGGCGGCCCACTCGATGGGGGCACGCCGGGACGTGCGCCTGCCCTGGATGTCGCTCGTGGGCGTCGTCGCCAACGACGCGATGACCGTCCAGGGCGAGATCACCGCCCATGAACGCATCGCGATCGGTGCGGGAGCACGCCGGCGGGTGCGCAAGAGCGGCTACCTGTACGCGTTCGCCAACGACGCCTGGGGTTCCAGCGGCAACAACCGGGGCAGTGTCCGCCTCACCGTGACCATGCTCTCCGCGGGCCGTGGCGTGCCGGAGGAGGGCGGGGAGAGGCGACGGCCTCTCCCCGCGAGTGGATGACGGTCGGATTGCGGTACGCGGGACGCGTACCGCAGCCCGATGTTCCGCCCCGGCCGGCGTGACCGCCGGCAGGACCTGTGCTACGGCCCTCCCTTGACGGGAAGGCCGTCGTGTGGCGGCTCCTGGTTCGGGAACGGAAGGCGCTTGGCGGCGTACGCGGCGCCCACCACGATCACCATCCCGATCCAGCCCCAGACATCGGGTGCCTGCTCTCGCAGAGGACCGAAAGAGGCGCCCAGAAGGCCGACGAGATTTCCGATCGGGCTGTCGAGCAGGTAGAGCATGCCCGACACCGACTCCTTGACCTTGCCTCCCGTCCAGGCGGCCATGATCGTCGGAATCATGAAGGCCACGATGCCGGCGATGGCGCCGAAGAGAAGCACCTTCGGCGACAGCGCGGCGTATCCGCCTCCGATGGCAAGGCTCGCCACCCACACCGCGACGGCGATGACGGGGAGCGAGACCAAATCGGCCACCGCTACGAATGCCAGCCTTTCCTCGTCCGAGAAAACATTGCCGTAGACGCAGCGGAGGTAGTTCCAGTAGCTCCAGGCGCTCAGGAGACCGCAGACGAGACCGAGCAACATGTCCATGTGGAAGTCCCCGAACGCTTCCCACGGTTTGTTGACGACGATCACGCCCACGATCATGACACCGCGAAGCGCGATTTGCAGTTTCGCAATGCGAGACCGCCTGTTCTCCCACAGTTGGCGGCCCTTGACGCACAGGGGGCCGAGGGCCGTCATCGTCGCGATGGTCCCGATGCCCACGGAATGGACACCGTAGACGAACGGGACGTTCACGATCACGTTCCCCCACATGAGGCGGCGGACGATCACGCGCTGGTAGTCGGTCAAGGCCCGGAAAGGGAGGGCCTTCCGGGTTTTGATCCTCGCGAAGAGCGAGACCCCCAGAGCGCCGACCGTGGCCATGACCAGCCCGCCCGCGAGCGGATCGATCACGGCGGTGAAGAGGAAACCGATCGTTTGGATGATCAGTTCCAACACAACAACCAATGACATGGTTGCTCCTTTGGACACCCCCCCGCCCCGAGGACGGAGGGTGGTTGTGATCCCGTGGATCACGGCGTGCCCTGGCCGATCGCGCCAGGACACGCCGGGATTCCGTGGAATCCGGACATGTCCCGGCGCTCGGGCCAGAACAGTCAGGACCGTGTCGAGGCGCGCGCCACGCGCCGTACGACCGGTGAAGAAAAGACGAAGGTCACATTCGGGGCGGAGCCGTTACCTTCGGTGCGCCGAGTGGACAATGGAATGAGACGTCAATGCCAATGGAGGCAGGCGTGTGAGAACTGTGACGGGCGGGGGTGCGAAGCGCCCCCGCCCGTCGACGATCTGCGGCCGCGCCGCCACAGATCCGCCTGTCACCTGGAGCCGCCGGTTCAGAGGCGGCGGGACTCCAGGACGCGGCTGAGGAACTCGCGGGTGCGCGGCTCGGTGGGCTCCTCGAAGATCTGCTCCGCCGGGCCGTGTTCCAGGAGGACGCCGTCGTGGAGGAAACAGACGGTGTCGGCGATGTCGCGGGCGAACCCCATTTCGTGGGTCGCCAGGATCATCGTCATGCCGGACTCCTTGAGCTCCCGGATGATGCCCATGACCTCGGTGACCAGTTCGGGGTCGAGCGCGGAGGTCACCTCGTCCAGCAGGAGCAGGCTCGGCCGGGTGGCCATGGCCCGGATGATCGCGACACGCTGCTGCTGGCCGCCTGACAGCCGGTCGGGGTACTCGCCCGCCTTGTCGGCCAGGCCGAACCGTTTCAGCAGCTCGTGCGCCTGTTCGGCGGCCTCCGCCTGCGGCCGCTTGTGCACCCGGAGCGGGGCGAGGGTGATGTTGTCCAGTACCGACATGTGCGGAAACAGGTTGTAGGACTGGAACACCATCCCGATCCGTTTGCGGACCTGGTCGGGGTCGGCGCCGGGGTCGGTGATGTCGTCGTCCTCCAGGAAGATCGCGCCGTCGTCGACGGTCTCCAGGACGTTCACGCAGCGCAGCAGTGTCGACTTGCCCGATCCGGAGGCGCCGATGAGGCAGACGACCTCGTGCGGTGCGACGTCCAGGTCGACGCCGCGCAGCACCGGGTGGGCGTGGTAGGTCTTCCACACGCCCTCGATGCGCAGCAGAGGTTCGCTCATCGGCCGCCTCCAGGGGCGCGGCGGCGTTCGGCGCGCGCCGCGAGATGGTCGGTGAACCGGGCCATCGGCACCGTCAGCGCGACGAACAGCACCGCCGTGGCCAGGTAGGGGGTGTAGTTGAAGGTGTCGGCCGAGTGGATCTGCGCCTGCCGCAGCGCCTCCAGCGGGCCGAGCACCGCGACCAGCGCCGTGTCCTTCTGCAGCGAGGCGAAGTCGTTGAGCAGCGGCGGGACGACCCGGCGCACGGCCTGCGGCAGTACCACGTACCGCAGACTCTGGGCCTGGCTGAGCCCCAGCGAGCGGGCCGCGGCGCGCTGGCTGGGGTGGATGGAGTCGATGCCCGCCCGGAACACCTCCGCGACATACGCTCCGTAGGAGAGGACGAGGGCGAACCCGCCCAGCACCGCCGGGCTTTCGGGGACGCCCTGCAACCGCAGCGCCGGGAGCCCGAACCCGACCAGGTACACCAGCAGGATCGTCGGTATGCCACGGAACACGTCGGTGTAGGCGACGGCGAGCGCCCGCAGCGGGAACAGCAGCGGGGTCCTCAGTCCCCGCGCGAGCGCGACCAGCAGCCCCAGCACCAGGATCACCACTTCGGCGATCAGGAAGATCCGCACGTTCAACCAGAAGCCGCGCAGCACGTCGGGGAACGACCCGGTGAGCTCGCCCCAGTTGAAGAACGTCTCGTGCACACGCGGCCAGCCCGGCGACCCCACCACGACGACGAGCACGATCACGGCGCACAGCACCGTCGACGCGGCGGCCACCGATCCGGACCGGACGTCGGCGCGCCGCCGCCGGCGCTCCCGTTCGAGCTGCCGCTCGCTCTTGACCCAGGCGGTCTTCCCGCCCGCAGGCGCGGTCACTTCAGGACGGGCGCGCCGGCCGACGAGGTCAGCCATTGCTGCTGGATCTTCGCCAGCTCACCGGACGACTTCAGCTGCCCGATCGCCTGGTTCAGGCACCCGGCGAGCCCGCTGCCCCGCTCCATCAGCAACCCGAAATGCTCGGCCGTGCCGCCCTGGGACTGCGGCAGCTGACCGACGATCTTCGAGCCGTCGATCTGCGCGGCGGTGACATAGAAGGCGGTCGGCAGGTCCACCACCAGCACGTCCACCTGCTTGTTCTTCAGCGCGTTCACCGCGTCGATCTGCGTGTTGAAGATCTTCGGCTCGTCCGCGGGCTTGATCTGGTTCTTCACCGCCTGCAGCGCCGTCGTCCCGACCTGCACCGCGATACGCGCCTTGCTCAACTCCGCGACGGTCGCCGCGTTCTCGTACTTGCCGCCCTTGAGCGTCACAACGCCCTGCTGCACGTCGTAGTAGCCGTCGCTGAACGCCACCGCCTTCTCACGCGCGGGGGTGACCGAGATCTGGTTGATGTCGAAGTCGAAGGTCTTCGGCCCCGGCGCGTACGACGACTCGAACGACTGGGTCTTCCACACCACCTGGTCCTTGCCGAATCCAAGCCGGCCGGCGACCGCGTAGGCGACGGCGCCCTCGAAACCCTGCCCGTTTGACGGATCGTCGTTCTTGAACCACGGCTCGAACGCGGGCTTGTCGGTCGCGACCGTGAGCTTGCCGGCCGACTTCAACGGCAGCTTGTCCTTGGCGCAGGAGGCGGGACTCTTGCTCGCCGAGGCGTTGGACTCCTCATCCTGCGGAGCGCAGGACGAGACGGCGAGGGCGAGTGCGGCGACACCGGCAAGCGTTGCCACGAAGGGACGGCGAATCACAGGAGATGCCTCCAGCAGTGAGGGGTTACGGGTCATGACTGCGGGACTGCGCGCAGGGTGAGGCTCCGCGCTCCGGCCAGGCCGAGGACGTCGGCGGCCCGTCCCTGATTGACGCCCAGGCCGAGCCAGCCGGACGAGTCGATCCACAGCAGGGGCTCCCCCACGGCGACGCTGCCGAAGGTGAGCTGGAACGGGACGCGGACCGTGCGGGACGCCCCGTCTGCACCGTTCCATTCCACATCGAGCGGAGTGCCCGGCTCCAGTGCGCCGAACGCCGCCGCCAGGTCGCCTCGCTCGGCGCCCAGCACCTGACTACCGAACCGGTCGGTGTACAGCACCGGAACGGTCAACTCGTCATCCTCCGCCACCGCGGCCGGGACGTTCAGCGGCAGCGGGTCGACGGCCGCACCGAGGTCCGCCACGTCCACGCCGGCCGCGACGTGCGCGGCGGCGGGGGAGAAGACATCACGTCCGTGGAAGGACGTCGAGACCCCCGGCAGCCGGTAGGCGGGATTCTCCAGCGCATGTGCGCCGACGATCCCACCCAGCATCTCCGCCGCCGGCACCAGGAGCCCGTTGTCCGGCCCGACCAGCACGTCACCGCGCCCGGTCGCGATCGCCACCGGCCGGCGCGAGGTCCCCACCCCCGGATCCACGATCCCGACGTGCACCCCCACCGGCAGATACGGCAGCGCCTGCCGCAGCAGCATCGCCCCTTCACGCACGTCGAACGGGGTGATCTCGTCGCTGAGCACCAGCACGTTCGCGCTCGGCGCGATCGTGTAGACCACCCCCGCGCAGATCGCCGTATAGGCCGCGCCGAAGTCGGTCGCCAGGCTGACGAACGGGCGACTTTCAGACATGGGCGACCTCGGCGGGAAACGACGGGGATGCGGAGAGTGAAGCTGAATCCTACCAAAACGATAGAGTAGCCAGCCCCCACCCAGGCGGCCCCGCCGCCCTCCCAGCAGTCCAGCACGCTCTCCGTGGGCAGACGCGGAGAGCGCAACTTCGTCATGAGCCCGGGCCGGAACTCAACGCAGGACTGGAAGCGCATTCGTGCCGGACGACGCCGTGCTGGAACTGCTGGGCTCGTTCGAGGGGCCCGGCGGCCCGCCGCTGCTGCAGGCCGCGCAAGCGCTCGCCGACGTTCCGGTCGAGGTGCTCCGGGGGTTCGGCCAGGCCGTGGTGGAGTTGCGCCGCGGTGACCTGAAGCGGATCACCGCCGAGAAGGACGACTCGGACGCGGCGGCCGGTGCCGCGCGCAACGACCTGCACAGCGCGGTGCTGGCGGTCAGGGGGCTGGAGATCGGCAGCGCGACCTCCATGGTGGGGGCGCTGAACCTGGAGGGGCTGGAGATGACGCCCGCCGGGATCGAGCGCGGCGAGCTTGTCGGCACGGTCCCGCTGGCCCCGCTGGAGCAGACCGCGGTGACGCGGAAGGAGTGGTCGGTCCAGAAGAAGGAGTTCACCTCGATCGTCACCGACTCGCTGGAAACGCTGAGCGAGACGGGGGTGACCGACAACACCGAGCTTTCCCAGTCGACGAACTCCCAGCAGGAGCACTCGAACCAGTTCAACATCACCGGCACCGTCTCCGGTGGGATCCCGGTGATCTCCGGGTCGGTGACGTCGTCCTTCACCGGGCAGGGCAAGGAGTCGCAGTCGGCGACCGAGAGCCGCAAGCACGCGACCGGCCTGACGCAGAAGGCGTCCTCCCGCGCCAAGCAGGAGCACAAGGTCACCATCGCGACGACCACGGTCACCGGGACGTCGCAGAGCACCACGCGGACGCTGCGCAATCCGAACGACACCGACCCGATCCGCGTCGACTACTACAGCATGATGCGCAAATGGCGGGTGCGGCTGTACCGGTACGGGCTGCGCTCGACCTACGACATCGTCCTGCCCGAGCCCGCCGCGTCGATCCGGCGGTCCTACGCCGAGCTCGCCGCGCTGAAGGCCCGGCTGGGTCCGTTCGTGTTCAACCTCCCCCACAGCGACATCACGGCCGACATCCGCAAGGACGATCCCAAGCCGCCGGTGACCGACCCGCCCACCCCGGATCAGCCGCACCACCTGGTGCTGGCCGATCGGTTCCACGCACCGGCGCCGCCCCCGCCGCCCGCGGCGAAGAAGATCCTCACGCTGTCCGTGGAGGGGCTGGACCTGGGGGTGGGCCGCCACGGCGGCAGGTCACGGCGAACGTGCCGCCGAACTACCAGATCGCGTCGGTGGTGCTGAACGCCAGCATGGAGCACGCCGAGCATGACGGAAGGTTCACCGTCATCGGCTCCGACCTCAGCTTCGAGCCGTGGGGCCACCACAAGGACTACGTCGACGAGGCCCTCGTCGCCCACGACGGCACGACCCCCTTCCTCCTGGGCGCCACCGACGCGCAGCCCATCCGGTTGCTGTTCGAGGACGTCAACTCGGCCACGATCACGTTCACCGTCAACTGCGTCCCCACCAAGGAGTCCATGGAGCGCGCTCGGACGTGTGGAACGGCTTCTACAACGCGGCGCAGGCGCAGTACTTCGCCGAGCAGCAGGAGATCGCGGGCAGGATCGCGGCGTTGGAGGAGCGGCTGACGAACGTCGACACCCTCACGCTGCGGCGCGAGGAGAACGACGAGGTGATGAAGGGGGTGCTGCGGTATCTGCTCGGCAATCGCTTCCCCACGATGCCGGGCGACGTCCTCAAAGCGTTCACGGATGCCAAGGTGGACGTCGAGCATGGCACGGGCTTCGACACGGGCGTCATCAAGCCGGACTCTTCCGAGTGGACCCTGGTGCGGCAGTACGAGGAGATCGTCCGGTTCGTCAACCAGGCGATCGAGTGGGAGAACGTCGTGACGTTCCTCTACTCCTACTTCTGGGACGTGCCGGCCAGCTGGGACTTCATCAGGCAGATCGAGCACCCGGACGCCACGCGCCAGGCGTTCCTGCGCGCGGGCAGCGCCAGGGTCGTGCTCACCGTCCGGCGGGGCTGGGAGACGCGGTGGGCGAACTTCGTCGACCGCGGCCTGCTCGACGACCCGACCGCGCCGGACCCCACGTCGCCGTACTGGACCATCGCCCAGGAGATCGCAGCCTACGACGACCGCAACTACCCCGGTATCCCGCCCGCCAACCCCGGCAAGACGGCGGCACGGCTGGAGGACGCGGTGTTCACGACCTCCCCCGTCAGTGTCGGCCCGAGCACGGGCCCGGTCTCGATTCAGGTGGCCAACAGCGCGGGCTTCCTGGTCGGGGCGCAGGTGGTGATCGACTCCGTCCGGGGGCTGGACCACAGCCAGGAGGCTCAGACGATCGTCGACATCCCGGATGCGACCCACATCAAGGTGGGCCGGCTCCGCAAGGCGCACACGGGCACGGCGGCGTCCCCGTTCCCGGTCACCCAGCCGGGGGAAAAGGGTGAGCTGATCGCCGAATGGAGCGAGTACACGCCGACGTCCGGCATCGACATCACCGTCGCCAGCAACCCGGCGCAGGACGGCTGACGTGCCGCCGAAGTCGTACGGACCACCGAAACCGTTCACCACCTGCCAGGAGGACGCGGACGAAGTCGCCAAGCTCCCGCACCGACCGGCCCTGGACGCGTCGGATCCGGCGTCCGCCGGAAAACACGAGCTGGTGAAGGAGCAGATGCTCCGCTGGTACGGCCGGCCGGGGCCGCTGCCGACGATGGGCAACGCCGTCGTCCCGTATGTCTACGGCAGGTGCGCTTTCGTCGACATGGGCACCGCGATCGCCACCGCCACGTCCCTCGACCACCGGGTCTACATCCTCGGCTGGAGCGTCGACCCGGCGGTGGTCATGCTGGAGAAGACGGGCAGCGCCTCGGCGGTCACACTGGGCGATCTGCTGCGGAGGGCTAAGGCCCAGGTCCGGGGCATGTTCTGGGACAACCCTGGTGTCGAGACAGAGCCGGACATGTCGCCTTCCACTGGCAACAACGTTCCCATCACGCGATTTCTCGACGGCCTCCCCAATGGTGCGGCGATCCTGGACCGGAAGCTGCCGTTCCTGCGGTACGGCGGCGCTCCCGCCGGGCGGCTGGGCGGCGGCGCTCATCACCAGAAACTGCTCGTCGTGTACGGCGCGCTCGATACGGGTTCGCGCCGTCGGGGGAGCGGACCGCCTGGGAGCTGATCAAGAAGGCGGTGAGTCAGGCGCGCCACTACATCTACATCGAGGACCAGTACCTGGTGAGCCGGAGGCTCAAGGCGCTGCTGGTGGACCGCCTCCGCGATCCCCAGTTCAAGTTCCTTCTCATCCTCATGGAGAACTCGCGGTCCTTCGAGCACGACAAGGAGCTCATCACCCCGGCCGGCAAGTTCCCGAACGAGTTTCCCTATCTCATCGGCGCGCGCAACGAGATGCGGGCCGACTTCGCCAAGGCCGATCCCGGGGGGCGGAAGTGGCGGATGTTCTCGCTGACCAGGAGCCCGGACGATGAGCGCCGGAAGTGGTGCGGCCCCTACGTCCACGCCAAGACGTGCCTCATCGACGACGAGTTCGCCGTCATCGGCACCGTCAACGTCGACGACCGCGGCTACACCTTCGACAGCGAGATCGTCGCGGGCATCACCGACGACATGATCGGGAGGATGAGCGGCCGGCGGTTCGCCCGGGACCTGCGAGTGAACCTGTGGCACAAGCACCTGGCCGTCCCGCACACTCGGCTCGCCACCTGGGAGTCCGGCCTGAAGATCTGGCAGAAGCCGCCTCCCGAGGCGATGGTCGTCGACAACACCGCGCTGGAGTACAGCCCGCTCCTCGGAGCGAAGGGGCTGGTGCGGGACGACCCCGTCGCGGACGGGATGTGGGGGGAGTCCATCGACCCGGATGCCGACCGGCTGCCGTGACCTCGCGGCCGGCCACGCCGATGCCGAAGCCATCATCTGCTCTCTTTCAAGCACGGGTCGCGACCCACCGAGGTCCGGTCATGACGAAGGCGTGCCCGCTTGATGGGATGCCACGCATTCTTGTAATGATTTGATTTGATTACTGCGATGAGAGTGGCAATGCGTGGCACTCGTCGCGGGATTCGTGTTCAAATGAATTCGGCGAGGGAGATCACTTAGAATCCGAAAAGGGAGCGTCGAGATTGGGACGTGTAGCGCCTTGTTTCATCGCGCTGGTCGGAGTCATGGCGGCCGTCGTGCCGGCCGGGTATGCCTCGGCGGCCCACCGGCGTCCGGGAGCGGTACTGGTCAACGAGTCGTTCACCGGAGCCACCGCGGACTCACGCTTGATCGGGTACGGGGCCGCCTGCCTGACGGGCGCGCGGCGTGGAGGCCGGCTCGCGGAGGGCGCGAATCACCCGCTCGGCGGATGCCACCCGGATCCGGCCGGTCCCGTCCCCCCGGCCGGTGCGGCGCCGCACGGATATCTCCAGCTCACCGATGCCCATTTCGAGGAGACCGGCGCGGTGCTGTTCGACTCGCCGGTTTCGGCGAAGGGCGGGCTGGAGGTGACCTTCGAGCAGTGGCAGTACGGCAGCACCACGCGGACGCCGGCGGACGGGATCTCCTTCTTCCTGACCGATGGAGCCAGACGGCTCACCACGCCGGGCGCGTTCGGCGGAAGCCTCGGCTACGCCCAGAAGGTGCCGGACGGTGGATCCGGAGGCCAGTTCGTCCCGGGTGTCGACGGTGGATATCTCGGTATCGGGCTTGATGTCCTGGGCGACTACTTCGGTGATGGAGAAAAGCGCGGGAATGGCTGCCAGCGGCGATCCCCGGCCGGGACGAGGTTCCAGGCGCCTTCTCCGGGCCCCAACATCGTGACCGCCCGCGGTCCGGGAAACGGCGTCGAGGGATACTGCTATCTCGACGCTTCGACGAGCAACAAGGCGACCGTCGGCCCCTGGGCGTCCGCACTTCCCGGACGACTGCACGGCAATCTGAAAAAGATGCCCGCCCGCGTCACACCGACACGATCCGAAGCCCTGCTGGAACCGGTGAAACGGGCGGTCCGCATCGTGATCCCACCTGGTCCACGCCCGGTGGCGACGGTCGACATCGACTTCCGAGACGGCGATGGCTTCCAGCGAGTGCTGCGATTCCGTGCTCCCGAGCCCGTCCCGAGCACTTTCAAGTTCGGGTTCGCCGCCTCCACGGGACCGCTCACCGACGTGCACCTCATCCGAAAGGTCACCCTGCGCTCCGTGACTTGACCCGCCCGGGCGAACGGCTACCGGGCGGGGCGGGTCGGGTGCCCGGTACCAGAGGTAGTGGGATCAGCCGTCCACTGCTTCGACGGATTGGATGCGGGAGTAGTGAAAGTTCCTTTCCTCCTGGTGTCCCGTCTCTGCGCTGCGCATCTCGCAGATCGCTTTGAGCAGCTTCTTCTTGTTCATCTGCACCAGCTCGTAGGGAGGGCCGATGACCCGATCGGTCTCCACGCCGTTCTGGTCGACGTAGGTGATCCGGACACGGTCGTTCTCCGCGACGGCGTGAGCGAGCAGCCGGATCTCATCGGACTTGAGCTCGCGGGCCTCGCGGGTGATGACGCGTTGCGCTCGTTCCAGAGCCGAACGTCCGCGGGATCGGCGCGGAGGGCGGGGCGCGGCCGACCGGGTTCGAGCAGGGGACCGCGGCGGGACGTGCGGATCCTTGCGCAGCCGTTCGGCGAGTGCGTCGAAGTCGGGCGGCGGCTCGTCGGAGGCCAGAGGGGGAAGCGGCCCGGGAACGGGGTCTTCAGCCGCGGCGTACCCGGCGGCGCGCAGCGCCGCGAGCACGCTTTCGCGCGGGCTCGTGGCGATGAGGAGGCCGGGTGCGAGCAGTCGCACGCCGAGGTTCTGGAGTGCCGGATCCCGGACGGCCCGCGCGAGCAGTTCGGTGTCGGCACTGTGGAAGACACAGGTGGCCGGCACCTCCCGGAGCCGGGGCGACGGGACGTGGCCGCCCGCCGCCTCCGCGATCTTGCGCCGCAGCAGCCGCGGGAGAGGTGCAGCGCTGATCGCGGCGAGGCCCGCTTCCAGGTCGGCGGCGCTCATGCCCGACTCCAGGGCCCGCCGGAGGCTCTGGTCGCTGATCCTCCAGACCGGTCCGATCAGACTCTCGGCGACCGCGTCGAGGTCTTTCGCCAACTGCCTCGACGGTGTTCCCCGGACGGTCACCATGAGGTCCGAAGCGATCGTCGCGCGCTCGGTGAACGCCGGAAGCAGCGGGGACGCTCCTCGCGCCAGACCGGCATGGTCTCCGGCGGCGAGGAGCACGCCGAACGAAGAGAGCACCCCATGCACGACCAGCCCGAGCAGCACGACCTCTTGCAGCAGCGCGCTCTGCGGCGGGTGGTCGCAGGCAAGCGGCCGGTGCCAGTCGAGCGCCTTGGCGAGATCCTCGGGCGCCTGCACACCTTGCCCTTCAGGCACCCCCTCCAGGACTGTCACGAGTTCGTGCCGCACCTGGACGCAGCCGTCACAAACGGCCTTCGCGCTCAGGGGATACAACTGCTTGCCATCGCTCGAACGGGTACGCGTCGGCGCGGACGGCAGCCTCCACCACGCGAGCAGCAGCCGAGCGGCCTGTTCAGCCGGCGGCAGTAGCGTGAACGCATCACCCGCTGGCGACAAGCGAATGTCCGTCCCGTCGCTGACGAACAGCCCAGCGCGCTGAGCACAGGCCAACGCGGGCCGTGCGGACGCATCGCTGCAACGCGCGGCCCGCATCACCCGCTGAAGTGCTTTCGGCTGCACTCCGGCCACCTTGAAGGCCTGCAACGGCCGCCTCGCGCACTCGGCGAGCACCCCTGCCGTATGCCCGACGAATTCTCCGAGCTGCGCAGCAGCCGTGCGCTTCACCCGTTCCGGATCGACCAGGACGGTCGGCAGCCCGGGCGGAAACGGGTCCAACGGCGCCCTCTCCGCCGGTCCGCGCCGCCTGGGCCACCGTTCGCGAAGTGCTTCGGCAACGTGCAGTACCCCGCCCTGACCGGGCCACACGAGCGCATGCCGCTCCAACGTCGTCAACGCGTCGTCCACCACACCACCGGGCCCGCCCAGCAGCGCCGTGATCCTCGCCCTGGTCGCGTCCTGCCCGAGCGCCGCAGCCGTCTCCGCAACCTGAAGACAGGGCCGCGTCAACCGCTTGAGCGCCCACTCCACCGACTGCGGCTGCTGGAGCCGCTCGGCCAGATCGCCCCACCCGCCCGGCTCGCCCGTCCCGCAGACATCGGCCCGAACCGCCAGCACCTCAGCCAGCGCGCCCTGTTCGAGCGTGGCCAGCCAGTCCGGCAACGGCGTCCCCGTCATGCGCGTTCTCCCTCCGCGGGCCACCGGATTCGGTAAGCAAACGAGCACCACCCAAGCGCAACGCCCCACCCGCCGCCACAATCCGAGAAGACGGCCGGGCCGGGCGCGGCGGCCCGCGCCGCACGTGCCGTCGCCGGAGCCGCCGGGGCGACGGAGTTCACCGTCGGTATCCCGCCGGGTGTACCGCCCGGCCTGCCCGGACGGCTCCGTGCGGCGGCCCGGCGCGCGGGCGTGCGGCCGGTGTTCGAGGACGCCCCGACCGACCGGCAGCTGACCCGGCTCCACCGGCGTGCCCTGGACCTCGGCGTTCTCACCCTGCTGTCGCTACCGAGGGGCTGACCTGCGAAATCGTGCATGACGAGCCGCTCGGCGCGCTCCTGGCGGACGATCACCGGCGCCGTCCGCTACGAGATCATCGAGTTCGTGACGACCCGCTCGGCGATCCCGGGCATCCGTCCGCTAGCAGAGACGGAAGCACGTCCAGCATCGTGATGCGGGGAAGAGCGTGGTCGGCGATTCTCATCCACCTCCGCAGCGGCAGTCTGCGAAACGGCGCGGGAAGGGAACGCGGCGGGGTGAGGTACGGCGGGCTGTGGGGCGGCTTCGGGTGATGGTGTCGGCTACACGGCGTGCCTCGGCGGGGTGCAGGCGCAGGTTGCCGTTGAGGGACGGCCGATAGCCCACGAACCACAATCCCGGCGCGGCCGCGGCCGTCGGCAGGCCGTCGGTGTCCAGCACTCCCAGATGCCCGACCATGGCTTCCAGGCCGGGCCGGTAGCCCGTGGCGGCGAGCACGATGTCGGGTCGCAGGACGCGCCCGTCCCGCAGGACGACCCGGGTGCCGTCCAGCCGGTCGATCTCGGGAACGATGGTGAGCCGGCCGGCCTTGAGATGAGCCGCGAAACCGCGGTCGACGGCGGCGGTCACGCCGGAGGTCCGCAGCCGCTCATAGGGACCCTGTGCCGGGGCGGGGAGCCCGAAGGGCGCGAGGTCGCCGAGGGCCAGCCGGGAGATCCGGCGGGCGACCGCGTCCCGCCACTTCTCGGGCAGCCGGGCCAAGGACACGGCCACGGGCTGCAGCGGAACTCCCGCGACCTGGAGCGGCATGAGGGTCGGCGGGGTGCGCATCGACAGCCACAGCCCGGCCACTCCCGCGCGGACGAGCTGCTCGGCGAACTCGATCCCGGAATTGCCCGCGCCGACCAGCAGGACGCGCTGTCCTGCTAGACCGGCCACACTCCGACGCGACGAGGTGTGGGCGACCGGCACTGCGAAGTCGTCGAGTCCCGGCCAGCCGGGCGTCCACGGAAGGTGTTCATGCCCGGTGGCCACCACGATGTCGTCGCATCGGACGTCGCCGCCCGAGGTGGTGGCCACCCAGCGGTGGCCCGCGGAGGGGACGATGCGGGTGACCTCCGCCCCGAAGCGGACGTCGAGGCGGTGATGGGCGGCGAAGGCCTCGAGGTAGGCGACGTAGTCGTCCCGGCTCACCCAGCGTCCGAGCCTCGGTGAAGTCTGCGGTCGGCGCGCCAGGGCAGGACTGCCGCCCGGACGTCCGCAGAGGTAAGTTACAAGTGACTTACTAGTACCTTCCTGGGAGGTGGCCGTGGCCGTAGAGCGCGGCAAACGGCTGGCCGGCGCCGACCGCCGCGAGCAGGTGCTGAGGCTCGCCGCGGAGGAGTTCGCGCAGCATGGTCTGCACGGGGTGTCGGCCGAGGTGATCGCGCGTAAGGCGGGTATCACGCACGCCTACGTCTTCCGCCTGTTCGGCACCAAGAAGCAGCTCTTCCTTGAGGTGGTGGGCCGCGCGTTCGCCGAGATGGCGGACGGACTCGCCGCATCCGCCGGCACGGCCTCCGGCCTCGATGCTCTGGCGGCCATGGGCCGGCGGTACTACGACAGCCTGCGGAACCACACCCTGCTTCTGCTCCAGTTGCAGGCCTTCGCCGCATGCGGTGATGCCGAGGTGCGTGAGGCCGTGCGCGAGAACTTCGGCCGGCTGTGGCAGACCGTCAGCGACGCAACCGGCCTCGACGCAGTGCAGATCAAGACGTTCATGGCGTACGGGATGCTGCTCAACACCAACGCCGCCCTGGCCACCGCCGACATCGACGCCGACTGGGCAAGCCAGGCGACCACCCGCATCCACGCCGGTCTGTTCGCACACCTGACCGCCGAGGCGAACCTGTGACCGCGAACGGCGGCACGCCCGCGGCCGCCACCGGGCGTCTGCTGGTGCCCGCGCTGATGTTCATCGCGCTGGTCGTCGCCGTCGTCGGCAGCCTCGGCGCGCCGCTGATCACCCCGGTGGCGGACGAGTTCGAGGTCTCGCTGGCCGCCGCGCAGTGGACGCTCACCGCCCCGCTGCTGGTGGGTGCCATCGCCACCCCGGTGCTGGGCCGGCTGGGCGCCGGCCCGCGCCGCCGGCAGGTCGTCCTGGCCACCATGGGCGTCACGGTGGTGGGCAGCGTGCTGACGGTGGTGCCGCCGTCCTTCGGCTGGCTGCTGGCCGGACGGGTGGGCCAGGGGGCGGGACTGGGGCTGACGGCGCTCGTGATGGGCGTCGCCCGCGACCACCTGCCCGCCGGGCGCTCCGGCCAGGCGATCGCGCTGCTGTCGGTGGCCTCGACCATCGGCATCGGCATCGGCTACCCGCTGGCCGGGCTGCTGACCAGCGTGGCCGGGCTGCGGGCGGCGTACGGGCTCGGCCTGCTGATCACCACGGTCGCGCTGGCCGCCGCCTGGCGGTCGGTGCCCCACCCGCCGGCCGGCCGCTCCGCGGCGCTCGACGTGCGGGGCGCGGTGCTGCTGGGCGGTGGCCTGCTCGCCCTGCTCCTGGCGATCAGCCAGACCACCATGTGGACCCATCGCCCGGCGTTCGGCACCGCGCTCCTGGCCGCCGCGGCCGTGCTGATCGGCGCCTGGGTGCGCCGCGAACGCCGGTACGCCGTCCCGCTGGTGGATCTCGCCCTGCTGCGCACCCCCGCAGTGGCGGGGGCCAACGCGGTCATGCTGCTCGGCGGCGTCGGCATGTATCTGCTGCTGACACTGGTCACCCGTTATGTGCAGACGCCCGAGTCGGCCGGCTACGGGTTCGGCGTCGACGTCTTCGTCGCGGGCCTGGTGCTGGTCCCGTTCTCCGCACTGGGGTTCGCCGGCGGGAGGCTGGTGCGGCCGCTGCACAAGCGGCTCGCCCCGTCCGCGGTCCTGGCCGTGGGCGGTGCGGCGGTGCTGGCGGCGCTGGCCCTGTTCGCCCTGACCCGGAGCCAACTGTGGCAGGCGTTCACGGTCATGGGCGTGCTGGGTCTGGGCGTCGGCGTCTTCTCGGCGGCGATGCCGACCGCGATCCTCGCCGTCACCCCGGTGCAGGAGACCTCCAGTGCGATGAGCTTCAACCAGGTCGTCCGCAGCGTCGGCTTCTCCATCGGCAGCACCCTGGGCGGCCTGACCCTGGCCGCTCAGACCCCGGCCGGTTCGAGGTTCCCCACCGACGGCGGATACACCACGGCCTCCTGGCTCGGCGCCGCGATGATGGGCATCACAATCGTCGCCGCGCTCACGCTCCGGCGAGCGCCGGGCTCGGCAGCGGCTGAACCGCAGAGCAACGACAGCCCTGCCGCCAGCCGCTGAACGGGCGGCGGCCCCGGCTCACCGGTCCCTGCCCGCACCACGTGAGGGGTGGGCGACGTGGAATCCGGGCTCGGCGAATCCGCGTCGCCGGAACGCGTCCTCCACGGCGGCCTCGACGGATTTCCGGCCGGCCCGCTCGACCAGTGCGATCACCGACCCCCCGAAGCCGCCGCCGATCATCCGGGCGCCCAGCGCGCCGGCGGCGAGAGCGGCCTCGACGGTCACGTCGAGCTCGGGGACGGTGATCTCGTAGTCGTCGCGGAGCGAGGCGTGCGAGGCGGTCAGCAACGGACCGAGTTCCCGCACCCGTCCCCCGCGGAGCAGTTCGACGGCGTCGAGGACCCTTGCGTTCTCGCGCACGACGTGCCGGACTCGCCGTACGGCCACCGGATCGGTGAGGCGGGCGAGGGCGTCGTCGAGGTCGGCCACGTCGCGGAGGTCCTTCAACCCGAGGGACTCTGCCGCCTCGTGGCAGGTCCTGCGACGGGCGCCGTACTCGCCGTCGGCGTGCCGGTGCCGTGACCGGGTGTCGACGATGACGAGATCGAGCCCGCTGGACGCGAACTCGCAGGGCACCGGCTCGGCGGTCAGATGACGCGCGTCGACGAGGATCGCCCGGTCGGCCTCGCCGTAGAGGGAGGCCATCTGGTCCATGACCCCGGTGGGGGCGCCGACGTACTCGTTCTCTGCGTGCTGCACGATACGGACCAGCTGGTCGCGGCCCAGGTCGAGGTCGTGCAGGCCGTCCAGGGCCAGCGCGACGGCGCACTCGAGCGAGTGCGACGAGGACAGGCCCGCACCGTGTGGAACGGCGCTGTGGACACGAAGGTCGGCTCCGGACAGAGCGGCCCCCGATCGGCCCAGCGCCCACGCCACGCCGGCGACATGGGCGCCCCAGTCGGTGACCTCGCCGGGGCGGGTCGCGACGGGGAACTCCACCTCGCCGTACCCGTCGGACGCCACCGTGATGCGGCCGTCGGCGCGGAGCCGGGCGTGCACCACGGTGCGCTGGGCGAGGGCGAAGGGCAGGGCGTAGCCACCGCTGTAGTCGGTGTGCTCGCCGATGATGTTCACCCTTCCGGGCGCGGACCACGTTCCCGTGCGCACGGCTCAGACCTCGCGCAGGCGGCGGGCCACCTGCTCGGGGAGGGTGTCGGTGACGAAGGCGCCCATCCCCGACTCGGAGCCGGCGAGGTATTTCAGCTTGTCCGCGGAGCGCC
The DNA here is from genome assembly GCF_050945415.1 of Spirillospora sp. CA-128828. Lineage (NCBI taxonomy): Bacteria > Bacillati > Actinomycetota > Actinomycetes > Streptosporangiales > Thermomonosporaceae > Spirillospora > Spirillospora sp. CA-128828. The sequence continues at coordinate 7,257,956 of NZ_CP191986.1, read as the reverse complement.
GTATCGAGAAGAGCTGCAGGTGCAGGTAACCGAGGTCGTCAGGGTCGTCGACCGGCCCCTGGTGCCACGCCGAGATGTAGGGCAACGGCCGGTCGTACAGCCGGTCGAGGCGCGCGAGCAGATCCAGGTAGATCGCCACCAGCGTGTCGCGTTCCGCGTCGTCGAGGTCGGGGATGGACTTCACCCTGCGGCGGGGGTAGAGGTGGACCTCCAGCGGCCAGCGTGCCGCCGCCGGCACGAACGCCGACCAGTGCTCGTTCTCGGCGACGATACGGATGCCGGACCGGCGTTCGGCGTCGAGCACGTCGGTGTGCAGGTCTCCGCCGGTACGCCGGCGATGGTGCGCGGCCGCCTGGAACATGCGCGACGTCCGCGGCGTCGTGAACGGGTACGCGTAGATCTGGCCGTGCGGATGGGACAGGGTCACGCCGATCTCCTCTCCGCGGCTCTCGAAGCAGAAGACCTGCTCGACGCCCTTGACGCCGGACAGCGCCAGGGTGCGGTCCGCCCACGCGTCGACCACCAGCCGTGCGTGGCCGGGCGGGAGGTCGGCGAACCTCCGGGAGTGATCACTGGAGAAGCAGACCACCTCGCAGCGCCCCACGGCCGGGCGGACCTCGGCCGGCGGGTGGCCGCCGCCGGCGTCGTCCAGCGCCGCGCTGGTCGAGAGGCTCGGGAAGCGGTTCTCGAAGACCACGACGTCGTAGTCGTCCGCGGGGATCTCGGTCCGGTGCCCGTTCACCGAAGGGCACAACGGACACTCGTCGGCCGGAGGGAGGAAGGTGCGGTCCTGCCGGTGCGACGCGATCATGACCCACTCCTCCAGCAACGGGTCCCAGCGCATCTGCGCGGTCGTGCTGACCGGCGGCAGCGACCGCGGGTCGGTCCTTCTCCGCCGTGCGCCGGCACCGAGGTCGAAGTAGATCAGCTCCCGTCCGTCGGCGAGCGTCGTGGCGGTCTTGTGCGGCGTCATGCTTCCTCGGGACGGGTGGTGGCGACCGTGCGGAATCCGGCGTTCCCCATGGACGAGTCCGGTGTGTTCGAGGAGCGGGCGGCGTTGCGGTAGCGGTTGCAGTAGGAGTCGTGGCAGAGGTAGGAGCCGCCACGGAGCACCCTTGTCGTGCCTCGGCCAGGGCCCTGCGGGTTGTCGCTCGGCGAGGTCCGGTAGTAGGACGGGTCGAACCAGTCGGCGCACCACTCCCAGACGTTCCCGACCGTCTGCCAGAGCCCGTAGTGGTTGGGCGTGAAGGAGCGGACGGGCGCGGAGGTCACCCAGCCGTCCTCGGCGCTGTTGTGCGCCGGGAAGTCGCCCTGCCAGATGTTGGTGCGCCACACGCCGTCCGGCTTCAGTTCGTCTCCCCAAGGGAATCGAGCACCGGTGAGGCCGCCCCGGGAGGCGAACTCCCACTCGGCCTCGGTGGGCAGCCGCCGCTCGCTCCACGTGCAGTAGGCGACCGCGTCGTCCCAGCTCACGTGGACCACCGGATGGTCGTCCAGCCCTTCCAGGTCGCTGAACCGTCCGCCCGGGTTCCGCCAGGACGCGCCGCGCACGCCGAGCCACCAGGGTGCGCCGGCGGCCGGCCCCATCACGTCCGAGGGGTGAGCCGCGAGCGCCATGTGGAACACGGCGGAGAAACCGTGCGACTCCGCGTCGGTGACGTAGCCGGTGGCATCGACGAAGGCGGCGAAAGCGCCGTTCGTCACCGCGGTGGCGTCGATGGTGAACGGATCGACGTGGACCTCGTGCACCGGGACCTCACCGTCGGCCGGGTCGCCGTCGCCGAGGCGGTCGCCCATGAGGAACCGGCCGCCCGGAACGGAGCACTGCTCGGCGGGCGAGGTCGCGGTGCCCCGCCCCGGATCGATCGGCCGGGGCCCGCGCTGGCCGTCGTGCTGGAGGGTGGGTGAGCAGCACGGCTCCTGGCGGGCCCGCCTGGGATCCGCCCCGAGTGGTGCCGAGGCAGCGGCCATGGTGCCCTCGGTCATTGGTCGAGCTTCTGATAGGTGGCTTCGTCCAGACCGCTCAGCGTGGGGTCGTACGCCACCTCGCCGACGTCGTACATGGACGTCATCCAGTGATAGAAGTTGTCGCCTCGCTCACACAGCACGGTGTAGAGGCGGCGCATCATGTACGTGCGGATGTCCTGCATTTCAGGGTGCTCGTAGCGGTTGAGCAGCTCGTCCGGGTCCGTCTCCAGGTCGTAGAGCTCGTTGATCGAGTCGGGGTTCACCACCAGCTTGTACCGGTCCGTGCGGAGCATCCGCTGGGGATAGGGGAAGTGGTGGCCGTGGAACTCGCACACGATGTCGTCGTCCCATTCGGCCTCCTCACCGCCGAGCAGGGGCAGCAGACTGCGCGAGTCGACCGCCGTCTTGGGATCGAGGCCGGCGAGTTCGAGGATCGTCGCGGTGCAGTCGAGCAGGCTCACGAACTCGTCCCGGATCACACCGCCGGGCCGGCCGGGCACGCGAAGCAGCCCCGGCGTGCGGTAGATGTCCTCGTACATCGCCGGGCCCTTGTCGTGCAGCCGGTGCGCACCGGTGAACTCGCCGTGGTCGCAGGTGAAGAAGACCGCGGTGTCGTCGACGAGCCCGAGCCGCTCCATGGCGTCCACGACCCGGCCGATCTGCCGGTCGATGAGCGCGACGTATCCCCAGTAGACGGCGATCAGCTTGCGCGTGGTCTCGATCGGCATGGTGTCGAACGTCCAGTGGGCGCTGTAGTTCTTCTGTACCGGAGGCTTGCCTTGGAAGGTCTCCGCGACCGACCGCGGCAGTTCGATGTCGGCCGGGTCGAAGAGGTCGAAGTACTCGTCCGGCAGGATGTACGGCAGGTGGGGTCCGAAGAAGTGCAGGGCCAGGAAGAACGGCTTCTCCCGGTTCCGCACGTCGGCGGCGTACCGTTCGAGCGTCTCGATCGCCCGGGTCGCGAGGTAGTGCTCGAACGTCGCCTCCACGGGCTGGTGCAGCCGGGCGGCGAGCAGGTTGCCGGGGCCGCCGTTGGGCAGCGTGCCGCGGATCCGGTCGGAGATCTCGTACGCGGGCAGGTCGTGTTCGGCGAGATAGGCCAGGTAATCGGGGTTGTCGACGGGGTTGTGCCAGCCGGGCAGATCCGGCCCGTCGAAGCCGAAGTCGCGGGCGGTCTTCTCGGTGCCGACGTGCCACTTTCCGATGAGGCCGCAGTTGTAGCCCTTCTCTCGGAGCGCCTGCGAGAACGTGAACTGTCCCTCGGCGAGGTCCTCGATGTAGCCGACGTTGCGCTCGTGGTTGGCGAGCAGCTTGTGCCGGAACGGCGCCTGCCCGGTGAGCAGGCTGGCACGCGCCGGTGTGCAGATCGCCGTCGGCGTGTACCACCGCTCGAAGCGGGTGCCGCTTCTCGCCAGCTCATCGAGGACGGGCGTCGCCGCCAGCCGGTTGCCGTACGCACCGAGGGTGTCCGCCCGGTGCTGGTCCGTCATGAAGAAAAGGATGTTCTTCGGATTCGTCACTTGGTGCCCGCCGTGAACAGGTCGCCGGTGTAGTAGGTCTTCGGGGCGACGGGCGACTTGAGCTTGCCCGCCTCGACGAAATAGCCGTTCATCCCCGTGAGCCATTTGTCGATGGTGCCGTCCTTGGTCATCGTGTCGAGTTCGTCGACGGAGAGGACCTTGACGTTGGCGGCGTCGGCCTTCACCTGTTCGACCGGCACGTTGAGCATCTCGGCGGTGAGCTCGATCGACTTGTCCATGTGGGCGGTGCGGTACTCCATCGCCTCGCGGAGCGCCGCGATCGTCTTCGCGGTCTTGTCCTTCTCGCCGGAGACGAACTTGTTGCCCGCGACGAACGCGGTCGGGAAGGCCATCTGCGACTCGAAGTCGGAGTTCTTGGCCAGCTCGGTCAGGCCGGGGACCCGCTTCTTGATCGTCGCGATGGCCGGGTACCAGAATCCCGCGGCCTCGATCTTCTTGGAGGAGAAGGCCGACACGATGGTCGACGCGTCCATGTTGACGACCTTGATGTCCTTCTTCGTGAGGCCGGCCTTCTTGAGGGCGAGGGTGAGGATCATGTCGCCCGAGGTTCCCTCGGGAACCCCCACGGTCTTGCCTCTGAGCTGCGCCAGTGAGGCGGTGCCGCGCTGCGCGATGACCCGGTCGGCGTTGCCGAGCGTGTTGATCGCGATGATCTTCGACTGGCCGGAGGCCGGAAGCCAGAACGCGCCGGGGCCGATGTACCCGACGTCGAGATCGCCCGTGCCGAGCGCCTGGATCTGCAGCGGACCGTTGGTGAACACCTTGGCGTTGACCTTGAGACCGTGCTTCTCCCAGATCTTCTGGTCCTCGGCGATGGCGAGCAGGCTGGTGCCGTTGTAGTCGGCGATGTAACCGAAGTCGACCTTCTGCTCGTCTCCACCGCCGCCAGAGCCGGTGCCGCAGGCGGAGAGCATCATCACGGCGGCCAAGCCGAAGGAGGTCGCGGCTGAGAGCGTGCGTGGCAGTGACATGTCCGTCCCTCGGGGTCAGGCCGTTGTCGATGACGGCATGGGGTGCTTCGAATCGGCGGCGGTGCGGCCGTCCTGGTGGTACACGGAGTGCCAGACGCGGTTGCGCAGTGCTGCGAACTCCGTGCTGAGCCGGAACTCCTCGGACCGCGGGTAAGGAAGGTCGACCTCGACCACGTCGTAGATGCGGCCTGGGTCGGCGGCCATCACGATGACGCGATTGGCCAGGAAGACCGCCTCGTCGACGTCATGGGTGATGAACAGAACGGTGCGCTGCTCCTTGCTCCAGGTGTCGAGCAGTTGCTCCTGGAGCTTCACCCTGGTGAGCGCGTCGAGGGCGCCGAAAGGCTCGTCCATCAGGAGGATCGAAGGGTTCACGGCGTACGCGCGGGCGATCGCGCAACGCTGCCGCATTCCGCCGGACAGCATCTTGGGCAGCGCGTCGGCGAACTGCTCCAGCCCGACCATCTCGATGAAGTGCTGGGCCCGGTCGCGGCGCTCCGCCTTGGGCACGCGCGCGGTCTTCAGCCCGAACTCGATGTTCTTGCGGACGGTCAGCCAGGGGAAGAGCGCGTACTGCTGGAAGATGACGCCGCGCTCGGGACCGGGACCGGAGACCGCCGAGCCGTCCACGAGCGCCTGCCCCTCCGTGGGCTCCTCCAGGCCGGCCAGGATGTTGAGCAGCGTGCTCTTGCCGCATCCGGACGGGCCCACGACCGTGACGAACTCGTTGTCCGCGATGTCGAGTGAGACGTGGTCCAGCGCGGTGAAGGAATCCTTGCCGAGCACGAAGGTCTTGGTGATGCCCTTGACCGAGATCTTTGGCGGGGTGGTCATCGGCGCTCCTGCCATCCGGTGAGTTTGCGTTCGGCCAGCAGGAGCACCCGGTCCATGAGCAGGCCGAGGATCCCGATGGTGATGAGTCCGACGAAGATCGTGGGCAGGTCGTAGTAGAGCTGCGCGTTCTGCATCCTGAACCCGAGGCCCTCCTGGGCGGCGATGAGTTCGGCGGCGACCAGCGTCGCCCACGCCGAGCCGAGCCCGACCCGCATGCCGACGAGGATGAACGGGGTCGAGGCCGGCACCACCACGCGCAGGAAGATGCCGGCGTCCCTGGCGCCGAGCACGCGGGCGGCGTTGATCAGGGTTCGGTCGACGTCCACCACGCCCTGGAACGTCGAGATGACGCAGACGAGGAACGCCGCCAGGAAGATGACGAAGATCTTCGGTGTCTCGCCGATGCCCATCAGCACGATGGCCAGCGGGATGATGGCCAGCGGCGGGATGGTGCGGAAGAACTGCACCCAGGGTTCGACGAGGCCGCGGACGAAGCCGTACCAGCCCATGAGGAAGCCCACCGGGATCGCGAGGGCGGTCCCGAGGGCGAAACCGGCGAGTACCCGGCCCAGGCTGGCGAGGATGTCCTTCTGGAGTGTCCCATCCGAGAGGAGCGTGCCCGCCTTCGACACCACCTCGCTCGGCGTCGGGAGAGTGAAGCCCGCCGCGGCCAGCCCCCACCACAGGGCGATGCCGAACCCGACGGACACGGCGTTCAGCAGCAGGGAGAGTCCCCTCCGGCGCGGGCCCGCCGACCTGCTCGAACGACCCTCGCCGGCTGATGCGTTCGAGCCGCCCCGGCCGATGCGGCTCGCTTGGGGGCCCTGGTCACTGAGCACGGCCATAACCCACTCCTCTGTTCGTTGCCTTTCGTGCACGCTCGATCGACGCGGAACCGGCGGGGTTCGCCTCGGGGGCCTCCGGATAGGCCGCCAGCAGCGGTGAGCTGTGAAAGAGCGCGGCGAGGGCGCCGAGCGCGCCGTCGTCGTCGGAGAGTTCGGCTCGACGCACGACGGGCTTGGGCGCGCCTGGGAAATGCTCGGGCGCGATGGTGGCGGCGGCCGCCTGGAGCAGCGCGGGCGCCACCCGGGTGATCTCTCCGCCGATGACGATGTCCGCGGGATTGAGGATGAGGGACGCGTCGCCCAGGACCCGGCCGATGGCCGATCCGGCCGATCGCAGCACCCGGTCGGCGATCGGGTCGGAACGCTCGACCGCGGCGGCCAGGTCGTCGAGATCCCGGAGGGCCAGACCCTGCTCCCGGCAGGCTCTCAGGATGGCGGGAACCGACGCCAGGGTCTCGACGCAGCCCTTCTTACCGCACCGGCATTCCAGCCCGTTCGGGTCCGCCGTGATGTGCCCCAGTTCGCCGGCCAGCCCTGACGACCCGGTGACCAGGCGTCCGCCGACGACCAGCCCTCCGCCGACGCCATCGGAGATCCGCAGGTAGAGAAGGTCGTCGACGGAGCCGTGGCCGAAGACGACCTCCGCGAGCGCGGCCAGCCGGGTGTTGTTGTCCACGATGACGGGTGCCCCGAACCGCGTCGCGAACGCGGCCTGCGCCGCCGCCTCGGGGGCGTCGGCCGCCGCCGGTTCGCGCGGCGCCGTCACGAGAACGCCCGGCGTCGCGCAGTACGGCCCGGGGACCCCGATGCCGATGCCCTGGAGCGCGCCGTAGTGCACTCCGGACTCGGCACCGAGGCGGTCGATGAGCCGGAACGCCATGTCGAGCCGGACCGGCCACGAGGCGTCGTCGTATCGGTCCGACCCGGAGACGACGATCTCGTGTGAGGCGTCCGCAACCGCCACCTGGACCCGCCGATGGCCGAAGTCGACGCCCATGAACTGCCCGGAGGCGGGGTCCAGGGCGAGCCGCTCGGCGGGCCGGCCGCTGCCCTCCCGCTTGGCCGCGTCGGTGTCGACCACCACGATGGCGCCTCGCTGCAGAAGGCTGCCGGTGATCTCGGAAAGGGTGGTGCGGGACAGGCCCACGGCGAGGGCGATCTGTCCGCGGCTCAAGGCGCCGTGCTCACGCAGGACGCGCAGGACGCGTTCTTCGTGAGTGCGTCTTACCAGCGCATGCACTCCGGCCGACGTTGTCATGGGGCAACGCTGACAGTGGCGGATTTTTCCGTCAACACTCCGACAGAAAGATCCTGCGTTTCCGAACCGGTGCCGTAACCCGTCTCAGCACGCGTTCAACGACCTTTCTGCCGTGTGTTCACCGACGGAATGAGTCTCTATAACGTCTCCTCCCAGGCAGGGCACGGGCGTCCTGCGCGACGAAGGAGGAGTGAGTGATGACCAGCTCCGATCACGGCCTGCACCTCGGCCGACGGTCCTTGTTGATCGGTGTCGCCGGCTCCCTGGCCGGGGCGGTACTGCCCGCCACCGCCGCGCAGGCGTCCCCGACGGAGGCCGCGTCGATGCGGCGGTACCCGTCGAATTGGCCCGACCTCAAGCCCTACGGTCTCGCCGACACCCGGCAAGACCTGTGGCCGCGTAGTGACAACTCCTTCATCCTCCCGCTGGAGTTGCGCCCCCGCGACCGGGAACGCGGCCTGGTCTGGATGCGCGACACCTACGTCAACTGCTTCGTCGTCAAGGGACGCCCGCTCTACGTCGCCACCGGGACCACCCGCGTGCCCGGACTCGACCGAGCCGCCCCGTGGAACGACGGCATCTTCGTGTGGGTGTCACCGTCACTGCGGGGGCCGTGGCGGCTGGTCGACACGACCAAGGTCCGGTCCGACGCCGAGAAGGGGAAGGTGTGGTCCCCTGAGTTCGTCGGCGAGAATCGGTCCGGACGCACGATCGTCGCTCCGTGGCAGGAGTACTGGTACGACGACCAGTTCGGGAAGCGCGGCGAGGTCTGGGCGCCGGAGCTGCACTACTTCCGCGGGACGTGGTACATCGTCGCGTGCATGGGCGACCACTCCCGCAAGGTCGGCTCGTTCATGCTGGTGAGCGAGGGCGGGATCGAAGGCCCGTACCGGCTCGTCGAGGGCAACCACGACAAGCCGTTCGGCGACCCCGTCACGGGCGGACCGAGCTTCATCGAGCCCGGCGCCTACCACCACATCGACGGCGGACTCTTCGCCGAGAACGACGACGCGTGGCTTGTGCTGCACAACGACCTGTACGCGAAGTTCCGCGACGACATGGAAGACATCGTCCCCACGACCAACCTGCCGAAGTTCCAGCAAACGCCCTACTCGCCCGAGCCGTACCTCGAAGGCGCCTACGTCTTCAAGTTCGGTGGCAAGTACTACCTCATGCACGCCGCGTGGGATCGGACGTCGACCGATTCCGAAGGCGGTACGCGCTACGCCTACGATCCGCCCGGCCCCGGCCGCACGCAGTACCAATACGACGTGATCGCCGCTGTGTCGGACACCTTCGAGGGCCCGTACTCGGAGCGGTGGACCGCGGGCGTCGGCGCCGGCCACAACAACTTCTTCACCGACGGCGGCGGCCGGCCGTGGTCGACGTTCTTCCGCAACCCGAATGCCGGCTACTTTGCCGACCCGTCGCGGATCGCCGACGCCGCTGTGCCCGGTGTCGTCCGGCTGGAATGGACCGGCCGCGAGGGCGGCCGCCTGTACGTCCAGCGCCGGAACCAAGGCCGTTCGACCAACGGCTGACGATCACTCGCGGACTCGTAGCCGACGCATCACACGCCGCCACACCACCCGGATCTTCACCATCGCCGGAGTCCTCGCCGCCCTGACCGCCTGTTCCCTCGGGTCTCCCGCAGCCGGTGACGCGGGCGGCGGCCAGGTCGAGCCGCTCCCCGCGCTGGGCGCGCTCGGTGCCAACTACAACGGAGCTCGTGTTCCTGGTCGGCTCTGCCGACCGTACCGATCGTGGCGCCGCCTGTCGGCGAGCGCAGCGTCTCGATCGACGGCACCGACCTCGAAGATGTGCCTGTGGCCGAAGTTCGTCGCCTGCTTCGGGCTGATCTCTATTCGGCCGTGGCGAGGATCTCGGCGAGGGCGCGGACGGCCGTTTCGGCGTCGGGGCCTTCGGCCTGGAGGGTGACCGTGGAGCCGGCGGTCGCGCCCAGGCCCAGGAGAGCGAGGATTCCGGCGGCGTCGACGGTGCGGTCCTGGTGGCGGAGGGTCACCGAGGAGAGGAACCGCGCGGCGGCCTGGGCCAGGTGGCCGGCGGGCCGGGCGTGCAGATGGGCGGGGAGGACGACGTCCGCAGCGGCCGTGGTCACGGTGGGGTCAGAGCTTGTCGGCATTGCGGGCCTCCTCGGCGGCGGCGACGACGGTCTTGAGGTCGGCCGTGGCCGCCAGGACGGCGGCGGCGACGGCGCCCTCCACGAAGGGCGCGTCGGCCATGATCACGGTCGGGGCGGAATGGTCGGTCAGGACGGCGCGCGTGGTGAGCACCGAACTGCCCAGGTCGGCCAGCACCGCGACGCCGGCGCCCCGGTCGGCCGCGGCGATCGCCTTGCGGACCTTCTCGTAACTCGTGCCGATCCTGCCGTCGTCGGTGCCGCCGGCGGGCTGGACGGGCACTTCCTCCGGTGCGACCTGGCGGACGAGGTCCGCCAGCCCGTCGGCGAGTTGGGCGCTGTGCGACACGAGTACGATGCCAACTGGTTGCTGCATGAACAGAGACTCTAGATTCCGGAACGTCGTTCAGCAATACCGAACAAGTAGGTAGTTGATGATCCAGTCTGTGCAACGGGCCGTGGCGATCCTCCGGGAGCTGGCGGGCGGAGGCCGGCGGCTCGGCGTCACCGAGCTGGCCGAGCGGCTCGGGGTCGCCAAGCCGACCGTGCACGCGATGCTGCGCACGCTGGAGGCGGAAGGCCTGGTCGTGCAGGACCGCGAGTCCAGCCGCTATGCCCTCGGCCCGGGCCTGGTACTGCTCGGCAACGCCTACCTGGACGGGCACGAACTGCGCACCCGCTCCCTCACCTGGGCCGACCAGCTGGCCGTGCAGACCGGGGAGGCGGTGTGGGTCGGCGTGCTGGCCGGCGACCACGTCCTGATCGTCCATCACGCGTTCCGGCCCGAGGGGGCCGTGCAGATCCTGGAGGTCGGGGCCAGCATCCCCTGGAACACCTGCGCGCTGGGCAAGGCCATCGTGGCCTTCGAGGCCGAGGCCGTCGAAGCCGGGTTGCTCGGCGGCGAGCTCGCCGTGCTGACCGGCGCCAGCGTGACCTCGCCTGAGCGGCTCGCCGAGCAGCTCGCGGCCGTCCGGCAGCGGGGATACGCGGTGGAGGACCAGGAGTCCGCGCTGGGCGAAGCGGCGATCGCGGCCCCGGTCGTGGACCGGTCGGGGCAGATCGCGGGCGCCGTCGGCGTGGTCGGACCGGTCGAGCGGCTGCTGGCCGAGGGGCGGCTGGAGGAGTTCGCGGTGGCGGTCCGGGAGACCGCGCGCAACCTGTCCCGTGACCTGGGCGCGGGCCGCGGCCTGCTCCGGCGTGCCGCCGGCTGATCATCCCTTCCCTTCATGTGACCCTTGACACACCCTCCCGCCTCCTTTAAGTTCCGTTCAGCGTTCATCAATGATGAACACTGTTCCGACTTATCCTGAGGAGGTGAGCCACCGGGCGGCACCGTCGGCCGGTGGGGAACCATGGAAGAGAACAGTCGCCCGCAGAAACTCCTCGCAGAGGTGCTCGGCACCGGGATGCTCGTGTTCATCGGGGTCGGCTCGGTGCCGGCCACCCTCATCTTGGGCGGCGACGCGCCGTTCACCATGGCCCAGCTCGGGATGATCTCCCTGGCCTTCGCCACCGCCGTCATCGCGGCCGTCTACATGATCGGCCACATCTCCGGCTGCCAGATCAACCCGGCGATCACACTCGCCCTCGCCGCGACCGGGCGGATGCCCTGGCGCGAGGTGCCCGGCTACCTGCTCGCCCAGCTCGCCGGGGCGGTGCTCGGCAGTGCGGCCATCGTCGGCGTGCTCGGGCACAAGGCGATCGACACCGGCCTGGGCATCGCCGCGTACGGCGCGGGCGTCGGCCCCGGCCAGGCCTTCACCGCCGAGGCCATCGGGACGTTCCTGCTCGCCCTGGTCGTGTTCGGCGCGATCGACCGCCGCGCACCCGGCGGGTTCGCGGGCATGGCGATCGGCCTGGCGGTCTTCGCCATCATCATCCCGGTCGCCCCGGCCACCGGCGCCTCGATCAACCCGGCCCGCACCCTGGGCCCGATGCTGGTCGGCCAGGCCGGCGGCACGACCGTCCACTGGGACCAGCTGCCCGTCTACCTGGCCGCGGAGATCGTCGGCGCGGTCGTCGCCGGGCTCGTCTACGTCGCCGTGCTCAACCGGCCGCCACGCCCGCGGCACGTCCGGCAGACCGCGGCCGACAAGGAGGCGTTGGCGTCATGAAGAAGTTCATCAACGCTCCCGACACCGTCCTGAAGGACGCACTGGCCGGGGTGGCCGCCGTGCATCCCTCGCTGTCCGTGGACACCGTCAACCGGGTGATCACCAGGGCGGAGGCGCCCCGCGCCGGCAAGGTCGCGCTGATCTCCGGCGGCGGCTCCGGCCACGAGCCCCTGCACGGTGGTTTCGTCGGCACGGGGATGCTCGACGCCGCCTGCCCCGGCGAGGTCTTCACCTCCCCGGTGCCCGATCAGATGCACACCGCGGCCAAGGCCACCGACGCCGGCGGCGGGGCGGTGTTCATCGTCAAGAACTACACCGGCGATGTGCTGAACTTCCAGCTCGCCACCGAGCTCGCCGAGGACGACGGCATCGAGGTCCAGACGGTGCTCGTCGACGACGACGTGGCCGTGCAGGACTCCACCTTCACCGCCGGACGGCGCGGCACCGGCGCCACCCTGTTCGTCGAGAAGATCGCCGGAGCGGCCGCCGAGCAGGGCGCCGGCCTCGACGCGGTCGCCGACCTCGGCCGCCGGGTCAACGCCGCCTCCCGCTCCTTCGCCGTCGCCCTGACCGCCTGCACCACCCCCGGTGCGGGGAGGCCCGGCTTCGACCTGCCCGACGACGAGATGGAGGTCGGCGTCGGCATCCACGGCGAGCCGGGCCGCAGCCGGGAGAAGCTGCGCCCCGCCCGCGAGATCGTCGCCTCCGCCCTCGACGCCATCCTCGACGACCTCCCGCCCACGACCGGCACACCGGCCATCGTCATGGTCAACGGCCTGGGCGGCACACCGCTGATCGAGCTCTACCTGCTGTACGGCGAGCTCGCCGCGCAACTCGCCGAGCGCGGCGTGCAGATCGCCCGCAGCCTCGTCGGCGACTACGTCACCAGCCTCGACATGGCCGGTGCGTCCTTCACCATCTGCCAGGCCGACGGGCGGATGCTGGATCTGTGGGACGCCCCGGTGAACACCCCGGCCCTGCGCTGGGGCACCTGACCCGATGACCCCGGTGGGGTACGGCCCGTCCCGGCGGGCCGTACCCCACCTCGCCGCCCCAGCCGCTGCACGAAGCCGTGCCGGCTCCCACACCAAGGAACCACGTGGACACCTATTTCGACAGCGACACCGCCCTCATCTGGGTGCGGGCCATCGCCGCGGCGATCGAGCGCGACGCCGACCACCTGACCCAGCTCGACTCGGCCATCGGCGACGCCGATCACGGGATCAACATGCGGCGCGGCTTCGACGCCGTCCTCGCCGCCCTCGACGGGCCGGACTTCAGCACACCCGGCGAGGTGCTGGTGAAGACCGGAACGACCCTGATGTCCACCGTCGGCGGGGCGGCCGGTCCGCTGTACGGCTCGGCGTTCCGCGCGGCCGGCAAGCAGCTCACCACGCCCGACGTGACGGCCGACCGGCTCCTCGCCGGCCTGCGCGCGGGCGCGGAGGCCCTCCAGCGGCTCGGCGTCGCCCGGCCCGGCGACAAGACCATGATCGACGCATACCTCCCCGCCGTCGACGCCTTCGCCGAGGCCACCGCGGGCGGCTCCACCCTGGCCGAGACCGCGAGCGCCGCCGCGGACGCGGCCGAGGAGGGAATGCACGCCACCATCCCGATGATCGCCCGCAAGGGCCGCGCGTCCTACCTCGGCCCCCGCAGCGAGGGCCACCAGGACCCCGGGGCCACGTCCATGGCCCTCATCTTCCGCGCCCTCGCCGAGGCGGTGAAGCCATGACGACGGGGACGACGACGCTCATCGGTGAAGTCGCGGCGCCGGGGACGGCACTCGGATTCGCGCACCGCACCGACCGGCAGGCCGAGGCGTCCCTGCCGCGGCGCGCAGCGGGCGATCCGGTACGGCGCATCACCGACGCGTTCGCGGCCGTCGCCGCGGACCTCGCCCGGCTGGCGGAACGGCTGCGCACCCGCGGCCGGCCGCACGACGCCGACATCATGGAGGTCACCGGGTACATCGCCCGCGACCCCGATCTCATCGCGGCGGCGGTACGGCGGGCCGAGCAGGGCGTCCCGGCGACCGTGGCGATCAGGCAGGCCGTCACCTGGCACGCCGACGCGATCGCCGCACTCGACGACCCGACCCTCGCCGAACGAGCCGCCGACGTTCGCCAGGTCGGCCGGCGGGCGCTCGCCCGGCTCGACGGACGCGCGTCGCGTATCACGGCAGGACCACTCGTGCTCATCGCGCAGGAGATCGGCGCAGCCGACCTGCTCGACGCCGACGCGCCGATCGTCGCCGCTCTCTCGGTGACGGGCGGTCCGAACTCGCACGCCGCCATCGTCGCCCGGTCTCTGTCCATCCCCCTCCTGGTCGGCATCGATCCCGCCGTCCTGAATCTGGAGGACGGTGTCGAACTGCTCATCGATGGTGAACACGGACGCATACAACTCGATCCGCCCGCCGCGGAGCGGGAGGCCGTGCTGGCGCAACTGGCGCACGTCCGGGCCCTGCAGGAGGCCTACGCATCCGAACGTGAGCAGCCCTGCCGCACCGCCGACGGCCACGGGGTGACACTGCGGGCCAACATCGCCACCCCCGACGAAGCGCGGGCAGCGCTTGAAGTCAAGGCCGACGGCATAGGACTGCTCCGCACCGAACTGCCCTTCCTTGACGCGACCCGGTGGCCGACCCAAACCCTCCACACCCGGGCCCTGCTACCGATCCTCGCCAAGCTCGCGGGCGAGCCGGTGACCGTGCGCACGCTCGACTTCGCCGACGACAAGCTGCCGCCCTTCCTCGCCCACGAGCGTGAGGGGGAACGGATCGCCCGGTGGCTGCCGGAAATGCTCGCCGTCCCGGACGCCCTCGGCGCCCAGTTCCGCGCCATCCTCAGCGCCGCGCCCGCCGGCACCGAGCTGCACGTCATGATCCCCATGGTCGCCGACCTCGCCGAACTGCACACCTGCCGGCGTCTCCTGCACGAAGCCGCCGCGGCCCTCGCCGTGCCGCCGCCCCCGCTCGGGATCATGATCGAACTCCCGCAGGCCGTCGAGCGCGCCCACGAGCTGACGGCGGCCGCTGAGTTCGTCTCGATCGGCACCAACGACCTCACCGGCCAGATCCTCGGCCTCGACCGCCGCGACCCCGCCGCCGGGCCCGCGATGACGGCCCATCCGCGGGTGCTGACGGCGATCGGCCGCGTCGTCCGGGCGGCCCACGGCCATGGCCGCACGGTTTCGGTCTGCGGCGACGCCGCCGCGCACCCGCTGGTCATCCCGCTGCTGCTCGGCCTCGGCGTCGACATCCTCTCAGCGGCCCCCGCCCGCGTTGACGAGATCCGCCACCGTATCCGCCGGCTCCGCATCGCCGACTGCATGGACATCGCCGAAGCCGCTCTGAAGTGCGACACCGTCCAGCAGGCATGGACCCTGGTCCGCGAACGCGGTCAGGGCGAGGGCTAGCGGCGGGAGAACTCGGCCCTGACCTTGCCCGACCAGATGAACGGCTGGGTGCCGAGCCAGATCAGGCCCAGGAGCATGAGAGGGGCGAGGAGGGGGGCGTTGTGGTCCGAGTCCAGGTCCAGGCCCGAACCTGCCACCTCGTAGACGGGCACGACCCAGAGCAGGGCCACCAGGCCTTCGACGAGCACGGTCACGGTGAGCAGGGCACGGCGGGCGGGCGGGTCCGTCACCCGTCGGGCGAGCGACGGGTTCACCGCGGCGAAGGCGAGCATGAACGCGAGCGTGCTCAGCAACCAGGAGATCTCGAATCCGACGTTGGGTTCGATGACCGAAATCCTGCCGGACCGTCGGTACGCGAACACCATGAGGGCTTCCAGGTGCAGGCCGCCGAGGATCGCGAACACCAGGGCTAGGACGAGCGTCGGCCTGTGCGGCAGGAACCACAGCCCGCACATGAGGATGAACGCCACGACCACGGGCAGCAGCACAATGAGCACGTCGTTCGTGTACAGCTCGATGGGAGGCTCTTCGCTGGTCCCCTTCCACGGCCCGGCCAGGAAGGCCAGGGCGGCGAGCGCGGTGCACAGGAGGGCGGCTCTGACGAGGGCTGTTCGGTAGCGCGGCGGCGGGATGTCGCTGGTGGGCGGGTGGAGGAGCGCGGTGCGGGGCGGCCGGTGGGGGATGGGCGGTCCGGCGTCGGCCGCGGTCTCGGCGGTGGGGTCCAGGGCGGCGTTGAGCAGGTCGCGGACCTGGGCGGGGGAGAGCCGTTCGTCCGGGTCCTTGCGCAGCAGGCCGTTCAGGGCCTGCGCCAGCGGGCCGCCGCACCGGGGCGGGGGCGGCTGCCGGGTGGCGATCGCGACGAAGACGGCTCCGTGGCTGGGCCCGTCGAACGGGCGGCGCCCCTCGACCGCCGCGTACAGGGTGGCTGCCAGGGACCACAGGTCCGAGGCCGGGGTGACGGCCTTGCCCTCCACCTGTTCGGGGGACATGTAGGCGGGCGTGCCCAGCACCATGCCCGAACGGGTGATGGTGACGTCGCCTTCCAGCGCCGCGATGCCGAAGTCGGTGAGGAGGACCCGGTCGCCTTCTAGGAGCACGTTGGCGGGCTTGACGTCGCGGTGGACGACGCCCTGCACGTGGGCGGCCGAGAGGGCGTCCAGCATCGCGAGCCCGATCGCGGCGACCTGGCTCTGGGGGATCGCCTTCCGCTCGGCCAGCAGCTGTTCGAGGGAACGGCCGCGGACCAGTTCCATGACGATCCAGGGGCGGCCGTCGTCGCCCTTCACCCGGTCGTAGACGGTGACGATGCCGGTGTGCCTCAGCCGGGCGGCGGCGCGGGCCTCGCGTTCCATCCGGGCGTACCAGACGCGCCGCTCCTGGTCGGTGACCTGTTCGGGCACCCGGAGCTCCTTGACGGCGACCTCGCGGTCGAGGTCGACGTCATGGGCGCGCCACACCGAACCCATGCCGCCCTGGCCGATCCGGCCGAGATTCCGATACCGGCCCGCCAGTACCCCGTCACCGTCCCAGCCCATGATCAGAATCTATCGGTGCGGAACGTCCGGGAGAAGGTGATCCGGGCAACTGACAGACATCTGTGTCTGTATGTCCGCATGGTTGTCGTACTCGCGGCGGGATGTATCCCAGCGCGTCCTGACGGCCGCCCGATCTGACCTGGGGTGCCCGGGTCAGGCCGGGCGCAGGAGCTTCACGTCGCGGGCGGCGAGGTGCAGGGTGGTGAACGGACCGGCGCCGGACAGTTCGTCGCGCATGGGCGCCGGCAGTTCGACCGTGGCCTCGGTGGACCCGTGGTTCAGGACGACGTAGCGAAGGCCGTCCGCCGACCGCCGGGCCCGCGCCTGGACGCCGTCGGGTAGTCCCGGCAGGACGGGGCCCACGCCGGCCTCCTCGCGGACACGGTCCAGGAGGGCGCGCATCGTCGCCGGAACGGGCCGGGTGGCGAGGTACCAGGCGGTGCCCCGGCCGAGGCGGTTCCGGGTGACGGCCGGTCCGCCGGCGAGGGCGCCGCTGGTGAAGGACGCGACGGCCTCGGCGCCCTCCAGGACGACCTCCTCGGTCCAGACGCCGCCTGCGCCCTCGGAAAGCCCGACCTGCTCGTCCTCGGCGAGCGGCCGGAACTCCTCGACGCGCAGGCCGAGCGTCCGCCGGAAGGGCGCCGGGTAGCCGCCCATGTGGACGCGGTCGCAGGGGTCGACGATCCCGGAGAAGAATGACATGACCAGGGTGCCGCCCTCCTCGACGTACCGTTCCAGGTTGCGCCCGGCTTCCTCGGACACCAGGTAGAGGTTCGGCACGAGGACGAGCGGGTAACCGGACAGGTCCGCGTCGGGACGCACGACGTCGCAGGCCACGCCGGCGTCGTACAGCGGACGGTGGCAGGCCCAGGCCGCGTCGAGGAAACGCAGGTCCGAGCTGGGGTGGGCCTCGCCTTCGAGCGCCCACCAGCTCGGCCAGTCCAGCACGATCGCGGCCCCGGCCCGGGGCGCCCGCGCGCCGGCCAGGGCGCGGGCGGCGGCCAGTTCCCGGCCCAGCCCGCGCACCTCTCGGAAGGTCCGGGTGGACGGACCGCCGTGCGGGACCATCGCGGAGTGGAACTTCTCCGCGCCGCCCCGGGACTGCCGCCATTGGAAGAACATGATCGCGTCCGCACCGTGCGCCACGGCCTGCCAGCTCCACAGCCGCATCGTCCCGGGCGGCTTGGCCGCGTTGCGGGGCCGCCAGTTGACCGCGCTCGGCGCCTGCTCCATCAGCAGCCAGGGCTGCCCACCGCGCAGTGAGCGCATGACGTCGTAGTTGAAGGCGACCTTGGCCGCGGCGTCCGGGTCGGCCGGGTCGGGGTAGGCGTCGTAGGCGATGGCGTCGACGTGCGGCGCCCACGTCCACAGGTCGACCGGACGCAGCGACGGCGGGAAGTTGGTCGTCACCGGGACGTGCGGCGTGACGCGTTCCAGGACCTCCTTCTCGACGAGGTAGCAGGCGAGCAGTTCGTCGGAGGTGAACCTGGCGTAGTCGAGGTTGTGCGCGGGGTTGCGGAACGGTGCCGGCGAGCGGGGCGGCAGCACCTCCTCGAACGAGCCGTAGCGCTGCGCCCAGAAACTCGTCGACCAGGCGTCGTTGAGCTCCTCAACGGAGCCGTACCGGGCTTCCAGCCATCGCCGGAACGCCGCCGCGGACACCTCGCAGTGGCACGGGATGACGTTGCCGTACTCGTTGCCGACGTGCCACATCGCCAGCGCCGGATGCCCCGCGTAGCGGACGGCGACCTCTTCGGCCAGGCGGGCGGCGTGCTCCCGGTAGACCGGGCTGGACGGGCAGTAGTGCTGCCGCCCGCCCGGCGTGATCGTCTGCCCGTCCGCCCGGACGGTGAGCATCTCCGGATGGCGGGCGGTCAGCCAGGGCGGCGGCGACGCCGTCATGGTCGCCAGGCAGGCCGCGACGCCGCCGCCCGCCAGCCGGTCCAGGACGCGGTCGAGCCATCCGAAGTCGTACTCCCCGGGCCGTGGCTCGACCGAAGCCCACGAGAAGATGCCGACGCTGACCAGGGAGACGCCGGCCTCCTTCATCAGCCGGACGTCGTCCTCCCAGACCTCCTCCGGCCACTGCTCGGGGTTGTAGTCGCCGCCGTAGGCGATGCCGAGGCGGTCCCGCAGCCGGGCGATCATGTCCATTCCGTGGTTCTCCTTGGCGTGGTCAGGAGGTGCGGTCATCGCTGCGGGTCGATCCTCTCCAGCGGCAGCCAGAGCCGCAGCCCGCCGCGCTCGGTCGCGATGCCGGCGTCCGGCACCGCGCGGTCGTAGACCCGGACGTCGGAGATGGATCCGTGGAAGCGGTAGACGCCGTCGAGGCGCTGGCCGACGTGGATCCCGTCGATGGTGAACTGCTTTCCGAGGGTCACCGACCCGCCGGGGTCGGTCGCGGACGCCGCCTGCCCGTCGACGCTCAGGGTGAGCTTCCCGCCGGAGCGCCGCAGGACGACCTCGTGCCACTGCCCGTCGTTGTACGCCTGCGCCGTGTCGACCACGACCTGGCCCCGCTCGGTCTGGATCACGCCGCGGATGCGGTGGCTCGCCGGCTCGGCCCGCAGCCAGATCTGCGGCGCGCCGCTGCCGACCCGGTACGCCCACAGGATCGTGCGGGTACCGCCGGTGTCGGCGTAGCGGACGCGCGCCGCCCAGGTGAAGTCGCCGTCGTCCAGGTCCAGCGACCTGTTCCATGGCACCTGGACGAAGTCGTCGACGCCGTCGAACTCGCCCGGCGTGTTCATCCCGCCCCGGACGTATCCGTTGTTCTCGTGCCCGGACCGGTCGGGCGTCGTCGGGCCGGGCTCCGGCGGCTTCGGCAGCCCCGGAGGGGTCCCGTTGGGCGTGTCCAGGTAGGCCTGGTTGAACTCGGCGAAGCGGATCGACTCGTACGGGGACGTCCGGCCGGCCTCGTACATCAGGCCGATGCGGCCGCCGCCGAGGTCGGCCATGTCGGAGTAGGCGGACGGACCCCAGTAGATGACCTTGCCGACCTTCTGCCAGTTCCGCCCCTCGTCGGACAAGGAGCGGACCGCCATGACCTCGCGGGTGACGGGGTGGGCGGGGACCGACAGCAGGAGCCTCCGCCCGACCGGGAGCACCGAGCCCTGCACCTTGGGCGCGTCCAGCTTCGGCAGGGTGCGGAACGGCGCGTCGAAGGTCGCGCCGCCGTCGCTGCTGATCGCGGTGTTCCGGTTGCCCGGGTCGGTTCCGGTGTTGTCGCGCGCGTTGACGTAGATCCGGCCGTCGGACAACTCGGCGGCGCTCAGCTCGCCGGGGCTGACATCGTTGGACGTACGCGTGTCGTCCGCGCCGATCCTCCAGGTGAGGCCGCCGTCGTCGCTGTAGTTGAGGTGGCCGCCCTGCGGTCCGCCCTTGGGGGCGCCGCCGCCGCCCTCGTGGTTGGCCGGGACGATGAGGCGCCCCGCGTGCGGGCCGTGCCGCAACTGGATGGCGTGCCCGGGCCCGGTGGCGTACCAGGAGTTCCACTCCGGCTTGCCGATCTGGTCGGTGAGCTCGCGCGCGGCGGGCAGCACGACCTGGAGCGGCCCCCATGTGCGGCCGCCGTCGGTGGAGCGCCGCAGCACCAGGTCGATGTCGCCGGCGTCGCCGCAGCCGCTCACCCGTCCTTCGGCGAAGGCGAGCAGGGTGCCGTCGAGCGCCTTGACGATCGCGGGAATGCGGAAGCAGAAGTAGCCCTCGGTGTGCTGGGCGAAGATCACCTGTTCGGAGAACTCCGGTGCCGTCGGGGACCCTTTCGCCGCCGCGCCGGCGGCCGTGCAGGCGAGCGCGGTGACGACCGCCGCCGCGGCGGCGGTCGTCCGGCGCAGGGACATGCTGAAGAGGGCCACGCTGGCCTCGCAATCCAAGGGGGCCGCCCGGCGGATCCACGCCGTTCGTCGGTCAGATGAGGGCGGCTTCGGAGAGGTAGGTCTTGACGCGGGAGATGTCGTCGTCGTCGAGCGGGATCTGCGGGAGGGCGGTCGTCGGATGGTCGATGACGCCGCGCAGGAAGAGCGCGGCCTTGAAGGCGCCGAGCGCCGAGGAGCTGCGGCCCATGTGCGGGCCGCCGACGTGCACCAGCCGGAAGAGGCGGAACAGCCGCTCCTGCTCGGTGCGCGCGGTCTCCCAGTCGCCGCGCGCGGCGGCCTCGTAGAGCCGGACATAGCCGTGCGGGTCCACGTTGCCGAGGCCGGGGACGACGCCGTCCGCGCCCATCCAGAGGGCCGAGTCGACGGTGAGCTCCGAGCCGGTCAGCACCGCGAACGACCGCAGGCCGCGGTCGCGGCGGCCGATGATCACTTCGCGGAGACCGGCCTCGTCACCGCTGGAGTCCTTGAGGCCCGCGAGCACGCCCTCGGCGGCCAGGTCCAGCAGCAGGTCCGCGGTGAGCTTGCTGTGCACCGACACCGGCAGGTCGTAGGCGTACAGCGGGACGTCCGCGGCCTCCGCGACGGTCCGGAAATGGACGGCGATCTCGGCGGGATGGGTGCGGGTGTAGAACGGCGCGGTGGCCACGATGCCGTCCGCGCCCGCCTCGGCCGCCGCGCGCGCGTGGTCGGCGACCCGGGGCGCGGTCATGTCGATCACTCCGGCCAGCACCGGCACCCGTCCCGCGACATGGCCGAGCACGGTCTCCAGGGCGGTCCTGCGGTGCCGGTCCGGCAGGAACGCGGTCTCCGACGAGGAGCCGAGCACGAACAGCCCGTGCACCCCGCCCGCGAGCAGATGGTCGACCAGCCGGGTCAGCGACGCGGTGTCCACCTCCCGGTCGGGGGTGAGCGGGGTGCACACCGGGGGGACGACGCCGGACAGCGGTGCCGCGTTGGTCATGAACGCTCCTGTGCTTGGTGGATCAGTTCGCGGTCCGTCGCTCCGGCGCGGACCGGGTGATGGCAGCGGAAGAGGCCGTCATCGTCCAGCTCGGCCGCGGGCATCTCGGCGGCGCAGCGGTCGTCGGCCTTCCAGCACCGGGTGCGGAACGGGCAGCCGCTGGGCGGGCGGGTCGCGGACGGCACCGGGCCGGCCAGGGGGATCGGGTCGATGGGGGAGAGCAGGCCGGGCGTGGCGGAGAACAGCGCCCGGGTGTAGGGGTGGCGCGCGGCGTCCGGGACCGCCTCGGCCGCGGACTGCTCCACGATCCGCCCGAGGTACATCGTCACGACCCGGTCGCTCATCCGGCGCACCGTCTGGATGTCGTGCGAGACGAACACCATCGCCAGCCCGAACCGCCGCTTCAGGTCCTCCAGCAGGTTGAGGATCTGCGCGCGGACCGACACGTCCAGCGCGCTGGTCGGCTCGTCGGCGACAAGCAGCCGCGGCCGCAGCGCGAGCGCGCGGGCGATCGCGACGCGCTGGCGCTGCCCGCCGGACAGCTGCCCGGGCAGCAGGTCGGCGGTGCTCGCGGGAAGTCCGACCAGGTCGAGCAGCTCGCGGACCCGATCGTCGCGCTCGTCCCGGGTGCCGGCGCGGTGGACGTCGAGCGGGTCGCGCAGCACCTGCCGGACCGGCAGCCTGCGGTTCAGCGCTGTGGACGGGTCCTGGAAGACCATGCCCACGTTCGTGCCGATGGCGGTGCGGCGCTCGCCGCCCGGCATCGCCCAGACGTCCCGGCCCTCGAACCGGACCGCGCCCGCGGTCGGGCGCTGGAGCCCGACCAGGACCTTGGCCAGCGTGGACTTCCCGCAGCCCGACTCGCCCACGATGCCGACGGTCTCGCCGGGCGCGACGGCCAGGTCCGCCCCGGTGAGCGCGTACACGCGGTCGCGGGTGAGCAGGCCGCCGGAGCGCGCCTTGTGGACGACGTGCACGTCCGCCAGCTCGACCAGCGCGTTCGTCGTCATGATGCCTCCGGAGGGTCGGCCGGCGCGAGAGCCGCGCCGGCGGGCGCGGGAGCGGTGATGTCGACCGCCGGGTGGTGGCAGGCCACCGCGTGCCGGTCCTCCCGCCCCTCCAGCGCGGGCGTCCGGGTGCGGCAGATCCCGGTCGCGGCCGGGCACCGGTCGGCGAACCGGCAGCCGGACGGGAAGTCGGCGGGGGAGGGCACCACACCGCGGATCTGGGCCAGCCGCTCGGCTCCGGACTCCATCGACAGCACCGAGCCGAGCAGGCCGCGGGCGTAGTGGTGCGCGGGCGCGCCCACCAGTGCGGACGTCACGCCGGTCTCCACGATCCGGCCGCCGTACATCACCGCGACGCGGTCGGTCACGTCGGCGACCAGGGCCAGGTCGTGCGAGACGAGGATCAGCGCGAAGTCCAGCTCGGCTCGCAGCCGCAGCAGCAGCTCGATCACCTGGGCCTGCACGGTGACGTCGAGCGCGGTGGTCGGCTCGTCCGCGATGATCAGCTTGGGGTCGCGGGAGAGGGCCATCGCGATGAGGACGCGCTGGCGCTGGCCGCCGGACAGCTCGTGCGGGTAGGACGAGAGCGTGCGGCCGGGGTCGAGCCCGACCAGCTCCAGCAGCTCCGCCGGGCTGCGCCGCCCGCCGCGCCGGACGACCTGCTTGAGCTGGGCCCTGATGGTCATCGCCGGGTTCAGCGAGGACAGCGCGTCCTGGTAGATCATCGCCATCTCGTGGCCGAGCAGCCGCCGCCGCGCGGACCGCGGCAGCCGCAGCAGGTCCTTGCCGGCGAACCGCACCTGGCCGCCGACGCGGGCGCCGCGCGGCTGCAGGCCCATGATGGTCAGCGCGGTCAGCGACTTGCCGCAGCCGGACTCGCCGACCAGCCCGAGCACCTCGCCCGGGCGGACGTCGAAGGTGACCCCGTCGACCACGTTCACGCCGTCGTGGCGGTCTTCGAAGCCGATGGTGAGGTTCTCCACGCTGAGGGCCGGGCGGCCCTCGGGCAGCGGACGGGCCCGCTCCGCCAGGCGCCGGGCGGCCTCCGCGAGGCCGGGCAGCTCGGTCGCGCGGCCGGTGACCTGCGCGTCCGGGGCCGCTTCGTCCCCGCCGGGCTTCGGCTCCGCGCGCTCGGAACGCCCGGCGCCCCTTTCGGCGGGCGCGGCCCAGGCGTCGGAGATCCTCTCGGCGAGGATGTTGAGGGCGAGGACCGTGACCAGGATCAGCAGGCCGGGGAAGACGGTGCCCCACCAGCCGCCGAGGAGCACCAGGCTGCGGCCGTCGGCGATGACGCTGCCCCACGAGGGGTCGGGCGGGCGCACGCCGGCGCCGATGAACGACAGGGACGCCTCGAAGACGATCGCGTCGGCCACCATCACCGTGCAGAACACCAGCACCGGGGCGGCGCAGTTGATCGCCACGTGCCGGCTCAGGATGTGCGGCGCGCGGGCGCCGATGACCCGCTCGGCGGCGACGTAGTCCTCCCCGTACTGGGACAGCACGTTCGCGCGGACGACGCGGGCCACGGCCGGGGCGTTGAGGAAGGCGATCGCCAGCACCAGCACGGGGATGCCGCCGCCGAACACCGCGACCAGCACGGCGGCCAGCGCGATGCCGGGGAAGGCCATGATCACGTCCAGTGCCCGCATGATCGTCTCGTCGGCCCACCGGGGCGCGGTCGCGGCGGCGGCGCCGACGACGGCGCCGCACACCAGGGCGACGGAGGTGGCGCCGAGGCCGATGACGAGGGACCAGCGCGCCCCGTACAGCAGGCGCGAGAAGATGTCGCGGTTGGCGCTGTCCAGGCCCATCCAGTGGGACGGGCTCGGGCCGCCGCCCGCCGCCTCCTGTACGTACGGCGAGTGCGGCGCCAGCACCGGCGCGAGCACCGCGGCGATCACGATCACGACGACGATGCCCAGGGAGGCCCAGGCGGCCGGGCCGAGCCGGCGGAAGCCGACGCGTCGGCTCGACAGTCTTTCCGCAAGTCCGCGGCGCATCAGGCGGCGCTCCTCAGCCGGGGGTTGACCAGGAGGTAGAGCAGGTCGATGACGAGGTTGACCACGACGAACCCGGTCGCGATGGTGAGCACGACGCCCTGGACGACGGCCGGGTCGCCGTTGCGCACCCCGTTGATCATGAGCTGGCCCATGCCGGGCAGCGCGAAGATCGTCTCGATCACGACCGCGCCGCCGAGCAGGTAGCCGATCCGCAGGCCGAGCACGGTGAGCGGGGTGATCAGCGCGTTGCGCAGCACGTTGCGGCCGACCACGACGATCGGCGGCAGCCCGCTGCCGATCGCCGTGCGCACGTAGTCCTTGTCGAGCTCCTCCACCATCGAGGTGCGGATGATCCGGGTGAGGTACGCGGCCACCGGCAGTGACAGAGCCAGCGCCGGCAGGGTGAGCGAGCGCAGCCAGCCGCTCGGCGAGTCGGCCGGGTTGACGTAGCCGCTGGTGGGGAACCAGCCGCGGTCGACCGCCAGGTACTGGATCATCAGCAGCGCCAGCCAGAACGCCGGCGCGGCCACGCCGACCAGCGACACCAGCCGGACGAGCTGGTCCGGCCAGCGGTCCCGGAAGAGCGCCGCGGTCACGCCGAACACCACGGCCAGCCCGATCGCGATCAGCACGCCGAACGCGGTGAGCTGGAGCGTCAGCGGCATCGCCGTGCCGATCGAGGTGCGCACCGGCGCCTTCGTCAGCGCGCTCGTCCCCATGTCACCGTGGAGAAGGTCGCCGACGAACCGGATGTAGCGCAGCGGCAGCGGGTCGAGCAGCCCGTTCTCCACCTGGAACTGGTGGATCTGCGCCTGGGTGGGGTTGGCGCCCTGGAAGTAGGCGTACTCCGGCTTGTTGTCGGAGAACCGCATGACGGTGAACACGAACAGGACGACGCCCAGCAACAGCGGTACGAGTATGAGGACGCGGCGCACCAGCATTCTGGCGATCGATGCCACGGAGGCCTCCTGGGAGTCGGGCGGGACGCCGGGAAGGGGCGTCGAGAGGGCGCGTCCGGACGCGGGCGTCCGGACGCCGATCGCGGATGCGGCGCGCGGTCAGACCCGCTTCGCCTGGAGCAGGGTGACGCCGGGGTAGGCCTGCGCCCGGACCCCTGTGAGCTTCTTGGGGTTCCACGCGGTCATCAGCTCGGTGTGCACGACCGGGTAGAGCACGGCCTGCTCGGCGATGACGTCGATGTACCGGTGCACGAGCGCCAGCTTCTTGTCGCGGTCCGGCTCCTGGATGGCCTTGTCCATCTGCTCGAAGAGCGACTTGGCCTGCGAGCTCTTGTCCCACTTGGTGTACTTCATCCAGGTGCCGCCGGGCGTGTAGTTGTACCGCAGGATCAGGTCGGCGTCGAGGCCGAACTGGTTGGGGTTCGAGGCGGCCGCGACCACCTGGTACGACTGCGACTGGTCCATCTTCGTGAACAGCGCACTGGTGTCCTGCGGCTCCAGCGAGGTCTTCACACCGATCGCGTTCCAGGAGTTGGCGATCGTCGGCAGGCAGTCGGCGACCCAGCTCACGTTGACCGCCATGAGGTTCACCGACAGGTTCTTGACGCCCGCCTCGGCGAGGAGCGATTTGGCCTTGTCCGGGTTGTACTCGTAGACCGTCTTGGCCTTGGCGTACGACGGGTTCTCCTGGTTGAGGAAGCTGGTGGCCGGGGTGCCGTGCCCCTTCAGCGCCACGTCGATCATCTTCTGCGTGTCGATCGCGTAGAACAGCGCCTGGCGGACCCGCACGTCGTCGAACGGCTTCTGGGCGGTGTTGAACATCAGGAACATGTGGTTCATGCCCTTGCCGCCGCTCACGGTCAGCCCCTGCTTGCTCAGCTGGTCGATGTTGGCGTACGGCACGTTGTCCGCGATCTGGGCCTCGGCGCCGCCGCCGGAGATCTTCGCGACGCGGGCGGAGGCCTCCACGATGGACAGCCAGTTCATCTTCTTGATCGCCGGCTTGCGCGGGCCGTTGTAGCCGGCGAACGCCTCGAAGGTCGTGTTGGACTTCGGGTGGTGCGCGGTCATCTTGTACGGCCCGGAGCCGACCGCCTTGCCGTTCTTCGCCGCGTCCCAGGCGCCCGGGGCGCCGAAGACGTGCTTGGGCATGATCTTGGCGATGGTCAGCCGCGGCAGCGCGTCAGGGAACGGGAACTTGAAGACGAGCTCGACGCTGGTGTCGTCGACCTTGCGGACCTCCTTCAGCCAGCTCCGGAAGAACGAGGAGGCCAGGGTCGAGGGGTCGAGCGCGCGGTCGAAGGAGAACAGCACGTCGTCCACCGTGACCGGCTGCCCGTCGTGCCACTTGGCGCCCTGCCGCAGCGTGAACTTCCACGTGGTGGCCGAGGTGTCGGCCGGCAGTGCGGTGGCCAGCGCCGGGTACGGCGCGCGGGTGATGGGGTCGGTGTCCACCAGCCCCTCGTAGATGTGGTTGTTGCCGGCCATCGCGAAGGCCGACGCGGTCATGCTCGGGTCCCAGGTCTGGTCGTTGCCGTAGCCGATGACCACGGTGACGAGGTCGCTGTCGCCGCCGGCGCCGGCCGAGCCGGTCGAGGCGGGTCCGCTGCAGGCGGCGATCGTGCTGGAGATGACGGCCGCAGCGCTCAACGTCCCGCTGTAGCGCAGGAAGTCACGGCGGCTGAGGGGTGGGCGACGGGCACTCACGGTGTCTCCTGATGGGTGCGGCCGGGCTCGGGGTGGAATCGGAGGGAGGACGTCCCACGTCCTATAACCTGCTAGCGTTGGACATTAGAAGTCCGTTCGGCGCGAAGTCAAGAGCTGATGAGCAGGAGAACCCACGTGACGCTGCGAGACGATCGCCGCGGCCCCGCCGCGCCCGCCACGCCCGCTCCCGCCCGGAGACGGCGCCCGAGCCGGGCACTGGAGGTGCAGGAGGCGGTCAAAGAGATCATCGTCCGGCGCGGGCTGGCCGCCGGAGACCCGCTGCCGACCGAGACCGAGCTCATGGAGGAGCTCGACACCGGGCGCAACTCGGTGCGCGAGGCGCTGAAGGCGCTCCAGGCCGTCGGCATCGTCGACATCCGCCACGGCTTCGGCATGTTCGTCGGCCAGATGTCGCTCAGCGGCCTGGTCGACGAGCTGGCCTTCCACAGCCGGATCTCCCCGCAGGACGAGCCGAACCACCTCGCCCACCTCACCGAGATCCGCGAGGTCCTGGAGAACGGGCTCGCCTCCCGCCTGATCGACCGGCACGGCGGCGCCCTGGAGGAGCTGCTCGGTCCGGTCCGCGAGGTGGTCGAGCAGATGGAGGCCGAGGCGCTGGTCGGCGCGGTCGCGCCCGAGACCGACCGGCGCTTCCACGACCTGCTGTACCGCCCGCTCGGCAACCCGCTGGTCGGCCGGCTGCTCGGCGCGTTCTGGCAGGTCTACTACCAGCTCAGCGACGACCTGGGCACCCCCGACGAGAGCCCCGAGTACGTCGCCCGCAAGCACCGCGACATCTACACCGCCGTGATCGAACAGGACCGGGCGGCCGTCGAGGCGGCGATGAGCGCGCACTTCGCCGGCATCCGGACCCGGCTCGACCGCCTCCGCGGCGCCTGAGCCCCCGGCGGGGAGGCCCTCTTTCTCACCTCGGAAGGGAGATCATGCCGATCGATCCCGTCGTCCGCGCGAGACTCGGCTCGGTCACCGCCGACGTGCCGCTGCACGTGGCCCTCCAGGATGTGACGGCCGGGTACCGGATGCCCGAAGTGAAGATCGAGGAGACGGCGATCGACGGCCCGCGGGGCCCGATCCGCATCCGTCTCTACCGTCCGGCCGGCGCCACGTCTCCCCGTGCCGGGCTGCTCTGGCTGCACGGCGGCGGCTGGGCCCGAGGCGACCTGGACATGCCCGAGGCGCACGTCGTGGCCGCCGAGCTGGCCGCCCGCCCGGGAGCGGTCGTCGCCTCCGCCGAGTACCGGCTCGCCGCCGAGACCAGCCGCTACCCGGTGCCGCTCGACGACGTCCACGCCGCGTGGCGGTGGTTCACCGGGGCCGCCGCGGAACTCGGCGCCGATCCGAGGCGCCTGGCGATCGGCGGCTGCAGTGCCGGCGGGAACCTCGCCGCGGGAGCCGCCGCCCGGGCCCGGGACGAAGCGGACACCCTGCCCTCGGCGCTCCTGCTCGCCTATCCCTTCCTGCATTTCCCCGTGCCAGCGCCCCCCGGCGGCCTCATCGACGACCTCGGGTCCCTGCCGGAACGGCTGCGGTTCACCGCCGAGACCGTCCTGTCCCTGACCCACGCCTATGTGGGACGCGTGTCGGGCATTCCGGCCCACGCCATGCCCGGCAACGGCGCCGTCGGCGGACTGCCCCGCACCTTCATCGTGCTGAGCGAGATCGACGAACTGCGCCCGTCCGGGGAGCTGTTCGCCCGCCAGCTCCGAGAGTGCGGCATCCCCGTCGAGACCATGACCGCGCGGGGCCTGCCGCACGGGCACCTCAACCTGGCCCCCGTCGACGCGCTGCCCGAGATCCGCCGTTCGATCGACTTCCTCGGGTCCGCCCTTGCCTGAGACCGCCGCCAGGACGGCGCTCGGCCGCCACGGTCATCGCGACGCCGCCCACTCCTCGAAGGTGATCTCCCCGCTGCGGAAGTCGCCGACCGGCAGCGCGCCACCGTTCGCCATCGCCTTACCGACCGGCACCGTCAGCACCAGTTCGCCTTTGGCAAGGCGCCGCATCATCGATGCCATCTTCAGCACCTCGGGGCCTGACAGCCCGGTCGCCCGTCCCTGGGCGGGGCCCTCGGCCAGGCGTACCAGCTCGGCGGCGGCCTCGGAGGCCGCGACCGGCCGGCTCAACATCAACGGCGCCACCTTCACCGCGCCGGGCACCCTGTCGAGCATCTGCGCCGCGAGTCGCGGACCTGAAGGGCGCGCGTGGACGGGAGCCTGGGGCCGCCCGAGACCGCAACGCCGCCGTCGAGGTCCGCGAACGAGAAGTCGGCGGACGCCGCTGCCCCGGGCCTGATCCGGCCAGCGGACCCCGTGATGGCACGGTGGTTCGCGAAGTCGGCCGAAAATACGCTGATTCCGCTGTGAGGTGACGAGCGTACGGAGGGCTATGTTCTCCCACGGGCACGCCGATGATCCTGTGGCGATGCGGCGCGATCTGGTCAAGCAGCTGGCCCTCCTCCTCATCGACTGGGAGCACCGGCAGGGGCGGGCGGTGGACCGCGCGGACCTGGCCCGGCGGATCAATGTCTCCCGGAGCAGCCTCTACGCCTACCTGAACGGCACGACGCTGCCGTCCACCGCCGTCTTCGACCAGTTGCTCACCGCGCTGGGCGCGGGTGCCGAGCTGCAGCGCCGGCTGAGCACGTTGCGCGACGCCATCGAGGTGGCGCCGCAGCGCGGAGCGCGCAGTGCCGTGCTTCCCGCACCGCGCCAGCTCCCGTGCGTGACGGAACGGTTCGCCGGGCGCGGCGCCGAACTCGACCGGCTTGCGCACCTCCTGGACAAGCCCGGCGGCGTGGCGACGGTCATCGTCGCCATCGATGGAGCGCCCGGGGTCGGGAAGACCACGTTGGCCCTGTGGTGGGCGCACCAGCTGAAGGAGCGCTACCCGGACGGCCAACTCCACGTCGACCTGCACGGTTTCGAGCCGGAGGGACCGCTCGACCCGGGCGAGGCGCTGCATCGGTTCCTGCACGCTCTGGGCGCTGCCCCGGAGTCGATTCCGGACGACCTGGACGGCAAGAGCGCGCTCTACCGCACCCTGCTGGCCGACCGGAAGATGCTGGTCGTCCTGGACGACGCGAGGTCGTCCGACCAGGTCCGGCCGCTGCTGCCCGGCGCCGGCCGCTGCCTGGTGATCGTCACCAGCCGGGACCGGCTCGACGGCCTGGTCGTCCGGGAGGGCGCGCATCGCGTCACCCTGCCGGTGCTGCCGCGGCGGGAGGCGCGCGACCTGCTGCGGAGGTGGCTCGGCGCGGAGCGGGTCGCCGCCGAGGAGGGCGCCGTGGACGAGCTCATCGGGCTGTGCGCCGGGCTGCCGCTCGCGCTCAGCATGGTCGCGGCCCGGGCGGCGGACCGCCCGGACTGGCGGCTCTCCGCACTCGTTTCCCGGTTGCGCGAGGCGCCCGATCGGCTCGGCGCGTTGGGGGAGGGCCCCGCAGACCTCGACCCGCGCACGGTGTTCCGCGCCTCCTACACGCTGCTCCCCGAGCGGGCGGCACGGCTGTTCCGGCTGATCGGCGGCGCCTACTCCGACATCGA
This sequence comes from Spirillospora sp. CA-128828, assembly GCF_050945415.1. Lineage (NCBI taxonomy): Bacteria > Bacillati > Actinomycetota > Actinomycetes > Streptosporangiales > Thermomonosporaceae > Spirillospora > Spirillospora sp. CA-128828. The sequence continues at coordinate 7,227,258 of NZ_CP191986.1, read as the reverse complement.
CGCGCACGCCTGCCGCGCGCTGCTGGACGCCGACGCGCCGCCCACCGCCGAGCTCGAAGCCCTGAACCGGCCGATGACCTGCTCACCGAGCAGGTCATCGGCCGGTTCTCCGCGCACGACCTGCTGCGGGAGTTCGCCCGCGACCTGGCGCGGCGCGGTGCTCCGGAGGAGGGCAGGAGCGCGATCGGGCGCGTCCTCGACTACTACCTGGGCACGGCGATTCGGGCGGCCCGGACGATCGAGCCATGCCGCGAGGCCGACCTGCCGCCCGCGGGACCCGGGCGGCCGGGCCCCTTGCTCCGGGACCGGCCGGAGGCGATGGCGTGGTTCGCCGTCGAGATGCCCGCGCTGCAGGCGGCGATGAATCAGGCCGCGGCCGCAGGCTTCGACCAGCACGTCTGGCGGCTCGCCTGGGCCGCGACCGTCTTCCTGCGCCGTAGCGGGCGGCACACCGAGCGGGTGGCGTTGCACCGGATCGGGCTGGACGCCGCGCGACGCGCCGGGGACCGTGCCGTCCAGGCCACGTCGATGCGGCTGCTCGGCGACGGCCTGAACCGGCTGGGACGGCAGGGGGATGCGCTGCCGCTGCTGCGGACGTCGCTGGCGGAGTGCGAGAGCATCGACGACACGAGGGGCGTGTTCCAGACTCACCTGTCGCTCACCCGCCTTTACGACTCCCTCGGGAGCAACGCCGAGGCGCTCGCGCATGCGGAACGGGCACTGAGCGCGTCCGCCGCGGTCGGCGATCCACTCGCCCGTGCGGACGGGATGATCCACGTCACCAAGCAGCGGGAACGGCTCGGTTTCCACGACGAGGCGCTGCCGCTGGGCCGCCGGGCGCTCGGCCTCTACCGGCGGATCGGCTACGCGGAGGGCGAGGCCGACGCGCTCCGTTCGCTGGGGCGGATCGAGCAGCGGCTGGGCCGTCTGGAGCAGGCGATCGTGCGGTTCGAACGGTCGCTGGAGCTCGACCGGCTGCTCGGCGACCGCTTCTGGACCGCGCATGTCCTCCGGGATCTCGCCGCGGCCCACCGGAAGGCCGGGAACCTGGGACGCGCCCGCACGTGCCGCGCGGAGTCCCTCGCGATGTTCGAGGCGATGCGCTACCCGGTCACGGACCTGATCGGGGCGGAGGCTCACTAGCGTCCCGGCCGGCTCGGTCAGCCCGCCCGGGGCCGCCCGGATTCTGGAAGACGCCGGAGGAAGGCGGGCTGAATGGCGCAGGTGCGCCATACCCGCGGGTAATCCGGTCCTCCGGACCGGTCGCTCCTTCTCCGGGCCGGCCATTCCAAGATCAGTGATCAATTGACTGGCCTGCGCCTTCTCGAAGGCGGGAGGAAATTGACGAGTCCTGGCCCGAGCCGGGGCACATCCTTTCCGCCGCGCCTTGGCCGCTCCCTGCCGGAGAGGACCAGGATGAAGGCGTTTCGGACGTCTTTCGAGGAGAGTCCCGCGACGGCGGGGCCGACACGGGACACAGCGCAACACAAACGGGAGGTTGCCCGGTCATGACCGAGTACTCGCAGATCGCGGTCATCGTGGTCGCCGATATGGAGGGAAGCGCGTCTCGCAACGACATGGAGAAGCGCCACGCGCGGAAGGAGATGTACGCCTGGCTGGAGCGGACGCTCGGCCCCGAGTGGTCTCGATGCGTTCGCGGAGACCGCGGCGACGGCCTCCTCATGCTCTGGCCGCTGTCGGTGCCGGACCCGGTGCCTCCGAAGGTCATCGTGTCCCGGCTGCTGCGGTTGCCCGAGACGGCCCCCGCCGGTCCGGGGCGTCCGCGCCTGCGCGTCGCGATCCACATCGGGCAGACGTTCAGGGACGACCAAGGCTTCGTCGGCGCCAGCATCGATGAGACGTTCCGGCTGAACGAGGCCGGCACCCTGAAGGCGTCGCTCGCCGAGGCGCGCGGTCCGGTCGCCTATCTGCTCTCCGAGGACATCCACAAGGCCGTGGTCCGGTACGGCTATGAAGACTTCGACCCGTCCGGCTTCCACCCCACCGTCGTGAAGGTAAAGGAATCGACGCTGGAGGCCTGGCTTCACCTGCCGGCTGAGGACGGACTCGCGGCAAGGCTGGCCGCACAGGGCACCGCACCCGCCGACCACCGCACCGCCCCCGCCGACCAACCCACCGGTGAGCCGCGGCAGACCAACGGGGTCCATATCAACATCGGCGGGAACGCGCAGATCTCCGACACCTCCATCTCGGGGAGGGACCTGTACCTATGACGACAAGGGCCCGAGCAGGCAAGGGCGCGGAAGTGGAGGCGTCCATGGGCGAGCCCGGAGGCGGCCGGGCGCGGCGGGCGCTGCTGAGGATGCTGGTGATCCTGCTGGCCTGCGCGGCCGCCGGTGCGGCAGGGCGGATCTTCGGCGGCGACTGGGTCTGGGGCGGGTTCGCCGCCGCCCTGACGCTGACCACGGTGATCGTCCTGCGCGGCGCATGGCAACCGGCCGGCCGCGGGACCATCAACGCGCAGGCGGCCACGCGGGACGCGTACATGACTCACAACCGCAGCTTCACCCTGAACGCGGGCGGGTTGAGCGCCGTCGTGGGCGCGGCGCTCATCATGGCGGTCAACGGCCTGCTGGTCGCGCACGTGTCGACGGATGTGCCCGGCGGGCGGTACTACCGGCCGACGAGCCCGGAACCCGGAGCCGATCGGAAGAGCCCGCCCGCCACCGCTGTCACACCGGTCTTTCTGCGCGACCTGCCCGCGGAGCAGATCAGCCCCGCGACGGGGGTGTCCGTCGCCGGCGCCCGCATCACTGGGAGGCAGTGCTCCCGCAGCATCTATCAGCCGGTGTCCACGATCGGCTTGGCCCACGTCATCACCCTCACCCCCACCACGAGGTACCGGCGGTTCATGGCGCTGGCCGGGATGCCTGACGACGAGGACCTGAAGGCAAGCGTCGAGTTCGAACTGCTCGGGGACGGGCAGCGGATGATCGGCCGCAAGACCGTGAGCCCCGGCAAGCCGGCCGAGTTCGACCAGGACATCTCGGCCTACGCGACCCTCTACCTCCGGGTCACCCTGATCACATCGAAGAACGGCACCGAGTACGGCGGCGACTACCGGGCGGTCTGGGGGGACGCGCAGCTCCTTCCCGCGAACGGGCAGCCCAGCCTCTGTCCGACCGCCGCCGGGAACTAGGCGGAGGAGATGAGCATGCCGGCGGAGAAACTTGCGTCCGACGCGGTCGAGGTCCTCGCCACGGCCATCCTGGACCCGGCGGCCGTGGCGCGCCCCACCGAGCTCCACGACCTGGTGCGGCGGTGGTTCCGGCTGAACGGCCGGCTCCCGGCGTTCGAGGCGTTCGCCGCGAATCCGAGGGACGACGCGTGGATTCGCGACCTGCTTCGGCAGGCCGTCGAACGCGATGCGGCCTTCGCGCGCTCCCTGTCCGCCGCGGTCGACCAGGCCCGCGCCGCCGCGCCTTCTCAGAACAACAGCGCGCACCTGTACGCCGACGGGGCACGCGGCGGGACGTTCCAGGTATCCGGACGCGACTCCCATCGCAAGGTCGCCATCGACATCGGCGGCAGTGGTCTCGCCCTCCTCACGGTGATCCTTGTCATCGGGATCGTCTTGGCCGTGCTCGCGCTACAGCACTGACGTCGGTTCAACGGAACACGAAACCGGCCTTCCATCCTAATTTGCACAATTGCCAGCCACTCCCTCCCCGTCGAAACTCGTGTCGCAAATCAGACAAACTGGCCGAGTTCCTAAGGGGCGACGGCGGGCAGTTTTAGCGCATTCCAGAGTTGTCCAGCTTTGTACGTGCTCGGAGGAACCTTCGGTGACCCTGGTGTGGCTTCCCCGCACCACCCCAGACAGGGAGCCGACCATGACCGAGCAGAATGCCCCGTACCAGCGCGCCGACGGCCGGCCGGACGACACCTCCGACAGAAGGCCGACCTCGGAAGCTCCCCCGCAGCCGAGTCCTCCTCGCCCGCAGCCGGGCGCTTACCGGCAGCCCGTGCCGATGGCTCACCCGAAGACGACCTACATCGGTTTCTACTTCTGGTGGTGGCTGGGCGTCACCGTGCTCTTCCTGCTGGGGAGCGTCGGCGTCTTCGCCGGCGGAGCCGTCGGAGCAGGGTTCATCGGACTCCTCCTCACGGCGCTCTCCGCCCTGTACGTCCGCTACCTCTTCCGGGGCGGCCGTTTCCGGATGATCTTCATCATCTTCTGACCGCGGGGCCGCCCACCGGCCGAAGGCACGCCCGGGCCGGCCGATGCCTCACACGCACGGCCGGTCCGGTGCCGGATATGGGCGGGATTTCGCTGATGGACGGAACACAAAGTGCGTATCGAAGAGAGCTTGAAAGCACACCATGGCGAATCGCCGCACGTCCTCCCTGCGCGGCGGCCTACGAGGCCTGCTCCCCGCGGTCCGATGCGGCGCGCGCCCCGGCCGGGCAGGGGGCCGGTGGACGACTTCTGGAGCCAGCTGCGCGCCGAGTGGCGCAACGCCCTTTCTGAGACGGGACGGCTCCGGGCCTGCCGGGCGGGCACCGAACTGTGCGTCCAGGATCGCCGCAGCGATGCCGTCCTCATCCTCCGGTCGGTGCACGCGCGTGTCGTGCGCCGGACCGGACAGGGCGAGGTCTGGCTCGCGCATCGCGGGCCCGGCGACATCGTCGGCGAGATGTCACTGGTGGACGGCGGGCCCCACTCGGCGACGGTCGTCACCGTGGACGCGGGCAACGTCCTGGCACTCTCGCACGAGGCATTCGACCGGGTCGTGCGGCGGTACGACGGGCTGGGCCGGGTGCTGCTGCGCGTGGCCGTCCAACGACTCCGGGACGCCGACCTGCAGCGCGGCATCGGTGAGGAGGCGCCGCTCACGCGGCTCGCCCGGCTGCTCGACCAGGACCGGCGGAGCGACACGGCCGAACCCTCCCTGCCGCGCCTCCAGCGCGAGATCGCCGACCTTCTCGGAATGTCGCGCGCCTCGCTGGTACGCGCGCTGCACTCGCTGCGCCGGGACGGGATCGTCACGACGGGCCGGGGCCGCATCACCGTCCTCGATCCGGCCGCGCTGGGCCTGCTGCTGGCGAGGAGCGAACGCAGTGCCACTCGCCCCACGACCGCGCGTAAGTCGCGTTGACCAGTCCCGCCGCGCTCCCCAGGGTTGGGCCGTCCGTTCAAGGGGGAATCGTCATGGAGCACACCAGACCACCGGACTTCGAGGAGTCCCGCCCCGGAGTATCGCTCAACGTGGGCGGGAACGCTCGCGTGAAGAACGGCCGTATCGCGGGCCGCGACCTGTTCTCGGTGGCGGGGAACAGCGTCGGCATCAACGGGACGAGCCTGATCAACAGTTCGCTCGTCATCTGCAACGGATCGCGTTCGTTCGCCTTGCCGATGCTCGCCGTCGGGGGCGTCGGGGTCGTGCTCCTGCTCGTTCTCGGCTTCGGCCTGTACGGCACCATCGCCGCCGGTTCAGGGATCGACACGCGCGTGGTGTTCACCGAGGGCGCGTCGGGCGCGCGCAAGACCCTTGAGTCGTTGAAGAAGGCCGAAAGGTCCGGAAACGCGCAGGCCTGGTGCGAACTGGCTCAGCCAGGCCAGGAGAACTGCGCGCAGAAGATCTCTGCGGCGTTCGAGCGGGCCCCGGAGTCGTATCGCAAGGAGATCGACAAGGTGGACGCCGGCAGCGTCTCGGTCAGCGACGGCACCGCCACCGCGATGATGCGCTTCCGGGGCGAACAGCAGGGCACCGCGCACCTGGAGTGGTCGCGGAACCGGTGGCAACTGAACCCCGGCGAGTACACGGTCCTTCTTTGGGCGGGCGGCCTCTACCTGTCCATCGTGGACGCCGCGCACGGCAACGGTCCGTTCGATCACCTTTTCCCGGGGCTCGGGGGGACCTGACCGCCTTTCCCGGGGAGCGCCTCCTGTGTCGATACCTCTGTGTCGACGGCTCCCATGTGACGCACGCACGCCCCCCGCCGCATCCACCGAAGAAAGGCAGGGGCTCCTATGACCAAGTACGAGATCTTCTCGATCCTCTCCGGATTCGTCCTGATCGGCGCCGCGTTCATGCCGGGGATGTCCGTGAAGGACCGCATGCGGATGGGTGCCGGCGGCGTGCTGTTCGCCGGTTACGGCTTCTTCGTCGCCGCCCAGACGAGCGGCACCTGGGAGTTCCCGTGGATGATCTTCGTCATCCCGTTCATCGGGCTCGGCTACGCGGGCGTCAAGGCGTACGAGTGGTGGACGAAGGAGACGCGGGAGGAGCGCCGCTGACCGGTCACAGCGCCGAGAGGATCCGCTCGACGGCGTCCGCCCAGGTCCAGCGGGCGGCGAGGTGCCGCCGGAGGGCGGCGGCCCTCGCGAACGACGCCGGACGGTCGCGCAGCTCCGCGGCGATGCGATGACCCCACACGGCGGCGTCCTTGGGCGTGTCGCGGACCGGCACCACGATGCTCCTGCTCTCGCGGGGTGCGAGCTCGGTCAGAAGCATGCCCAGGCCGCTGTGCTCGCTGACAAGGGCAGGGGTCCCCATGGTGATCGCCTCGTGACCGACCAGCCCGTACCCTTCGACGAGCGACGGCATGAGCAGCAGGCTCGCCCGGCGCAGGTCCCGCCGGACCGCGTCGATGCCTGGATCGAACGCCTGGACCATCACGCGCGCCGTACGGTGGCCGATCCAGCCGACGACCTTCTTGCGCGTCTCGGCCTCGGTCTCGGCGGGGGTGCCGCGCACGAGAAGCTCCCAGTCGCCGGCGTCCGGAGCGTATCTGCGGGCGTGCCCGACCGCCCTGGCGGCGAGCTCGACGCCCTTGAGACGGACGTCGCCCATCCGCCCCATGATCATGATCAGCGGTCGCCGTTCGCCCTTCGGCACCGCACGTTCGTCCGGGCCGACCTGGTCGAAGCCGGGGTCGAGCGGGACGACCGGGGTTCCGCCGTCGTCCAGGTCGCGCACGATCCACTCGTACAGGCGCGGTCCGACCGGAACCGCCGCGGCCGCGCCGGCGGCGAGTCCGAGTTCAACGGCCGTCCGCTCCGCGGCCCTGGTGCCCGCCTCGCTGTCGCCGTCGAGCTTGTGCCACTCGATCTCCTCAGGAGACATATGGACGAGATGGATGCGCGGGGCGCCTCCGAAGAGGTCCTCGGCGAGCGCCTTCGCGACGGGCCCGGTCACCCTGCCGTGGCCCACGACCAAGTCGGGCTCGACGCCGTCCGGCAGCACCGGCCTGCGGACCAGCGCCTCGCGCTCGGTCATGCCAGGCGCCCGCAGCGCGATGATCGGACGCACCCCGGCGTCCTCCATATCGCGGCGTTCGTCGTCGGTCAGAGCAGGGACCAGGCAGAACACGTCGACACCCGCATTGGCCAGGGCCCGGCACAGGTAGCGGTTCAGGGCACTGAGGCCACCGCGTGCCGGGAACCATTCGTCGGCGACGACCAGCACGGTACGGATACGGCGGCCCGGCGTCCGAACAGGCTTCGGGAGGGCCGGCTGCGGTGAAGTGGGCGCCGTAGAACCAGATACCTGGGAATCAGGCGCCGGGGAGTCGTCGTATACGAGGTTCTTCCAGCCATCCTCGATCCGTCCGGTGTTCGCGTCCTTCATTCACTCCCCCGTTTCTGTTCGCGTGTGCGAGCCATCATCACCGGGCGGCACCCGCGTTCCCACCCAGGCGAGGAGCGCGCACACCGTGTCCGAGCAGGAGCCCGGCTGCGGACCTGCGGGTTGTCGGCCTCGACCATGCCCGCGCGATTCCTGCTCAGGTGCCGACTGTGGCTCAGGTGAGCCACAAGTCGGTTTGATTCCGTTCGACCGATGCACCCTGGTCCCGCCTGCGACCTGCGAAGGTCCGGAAGAGGCGGGTCGGGGGGCCGGACGGGCCGTTGCGGCTTCCGTCCGCGTTGTCCAAAGTCGTGCTTCTCCGACGGGGAATTGGGGGCACACATGGACGACAACTCGCGGCACGTCCCGCCGCACATGTCGCCGCATATCGAGTCGGGACAGGACATGGACCTGTCCGACGTCAACATCGCAGGGCGGATCGCGGGGAGGGACGACCGGTGAAGAGCGTGCGCGTGATCACGGCGGCCGCAGTTCTCCTGCCGACTGCGCTGGTGGCGGGGTGCGCCGACACGGGACCGACCGACCTGGACGACCTGTGCTCGGCCTACAAGCACTTCCGGTCGGAGTACACGCGGCCGCATCCGTTCTCGAACAAGGGCATGTTCGATTCGCTGAAGGATCTGGGCGACGTCGCTTCCCGCTATACCGGTGACGACTCGGTGAAATCAGCGGGGCCGCGCCTGAAGAAGATGGGCGAGTCGGACGAGTTCAACATGCTTGAGGTCGAGATGACCATGGCTCCGATCAGCGCGGAGTGCCGCGAATCCTGAGCGCGAAGGGACGGTCAGGCGGGTCCCGCCGAACGCCGGGTCGACACTGCGGTCCGGGTGAGAAGCTCAAGCCACCTGGGGCATCAGCACACTTGAAACGCTGGCTCTGTCGCCACCGGCTGTGTTAGTCAGAATGAAAGGGTGGCAGGACCTCGGGAGGGCGCGTGGCCGGGCGAAGCGATCCATACCGCTGCGGTGTCGCGCCCGAGGGCTCGTCCGGTACAGGATGTGTGCTCTTGGTCCTGGTGATAAGCGGTGTGCTCGCCTACTTCACCGTCAGTTCCGACCCGACTGAGGGACTGGACTACGCGTCCGGCGATGCACCCGAAGAAATGAGGCAGTCAATCTGCTTCAGTGACTCCGGTCCCTGTCCGCCGACCGGCTTCAAATGGAGCATCCCCGCGTCAGGCGTCATCCAGACGCGGTTCGAACGGGAAGACATCGACGACCGCACAGAGTTTCGAGGCTGGTTCCGCCTGGAGGCGGCGGAGTTCATCCAGGAAGAGGTTCGGGATTGCTCAACCGCAGTGGACTGGTCGCTGCTGGCCGACGACAAGCCCATCGCGCACGGCACGATCACAGCGGGGAGTAAAGACCAAGAAGTCACCGGCACTCCGCCGCATGAGGCCCGGTTCATCCAGCTCACCGCGCAGCGCACCGACTCCTTGGCCTGTCGCTCCACCTTGCAGTGGATCTACGCGGGCCTCGACTGACCGCACGGCCTACCGTCGCCGGCGCTCAGCGGCGGTGCGGCTGTGAGGATCCGCGGACCGCCCGGGCGGTGGGCCGCGGCTTCCCGCGGCTTCAAGCGAAGCGCAGCCATCCGTTAGGGCAGGGGCGTGTCAGCCCTCGTTACGGATAAGGGCTTGGGCGACGATGACCCGGTCGCCGTTGAATGTGAGGGATGGGGCACCGTGCAACGCGTACCCGAGATCGAGTGCTTCGCTGACCCGCCAGCAGAAAGTATCGTCGTCGGGGCCGGTGAGAACGCGGTATCGGGGGAGTCGTTGATCCTCAGCCATGCGGCGATTCTATGTTGGAGCCGAGCTGGGGCCCGGCGTTGGATGCGGGGGTCCTCAGCCCGCGGAGCAGAGCGAAGATCACCGTCTCGACCTCGTGCGAAGTGGCCGCGGCGGCGGAATCATCCGCCGCGATCAACAGGACGGCATTGCAGTACAGGGAGAAAAGGATCTCCGCAGCGGCATCGAGCGAAAGCTCAGGGACCGCGCCGGTCCGCATGAGGTCTTCAAGCGCCGTGCGCAGGAGCGGCAGTGAGGTCTCCTCGTCGATGGCGCGAACGCGGTTCCAGCCCAGGACTTCGACGGCCTGGCGGAGCAGGGCACGAGCCTGACGGTCGACGGCATAGCCGCGCAGGAACGCGCAGGTCGCCTCCTGCACCTGGTCCCACGGGCTGTCGGAGTCCGCGACCGATCCGATCGCAGCCCGTATGACCGCCGTCTGAGTGGTCCTGAAGACCTCGGCGAAGATCTCGCGCTTGTCGCTGAAGTGGTGGTAGACCGCGCCCTTGCTGGTCTCGGACAGCCGCGCGATGTCGTCCACCGAGGTGGCTTCGAACCCCTCGGCGGCGAAGAGCTCCTTGACGCCACCATCGGCTACCGGGTACTGGGGCAGGGCCGGCCCGTCGTGTTCATCCACGGTCTGCTGACCAACGGGACACTGTGGCGCAATGTCGCGGACGGGCTTCATGGCTCGTACCGCTGCCTCGTCCCGGACTGGCCGCTCGGCGGGCATACCGCCCCGGTCGGCGCGAACGTCGATCTCAGCCCCCGGGGCGTGGCACGGATCGGCTCGGGCGGCTCGTCCTGACGCCGTGTGACGCGTTCGAGAACTTCCTGCCGCCGTGGTTCCGCTCGTTGCAGTACGCCGCGTGGATGCCAGGCACCGTGTACCTCGCCGTCCAGGCGCTCCGGCTACGGTCGGCGCGGCGCCTGCCGGTGGCTTTGGGACTGCTGGCCAAGCGGCCGATCCCGGATCACATCGTCGACGGCTGGTTGCGGCCCGCGCAGCACAGCCGCGCGATCCGGCGCGATACGGCGCGCTTCCTGCGCGCGGTCGACGCGGTCGACACGCTGCGCGCGGCCGCGCGCCTGCGCTCCTTCGATCGGCCTGTGCTCCTCGCCTGGGCCACGGAGGACCGCGTGTTCCCCTTCGAGCACGCCCGGCGGCTGGCCGTGATCCTGCCGCATGCCACGGTCGCCCCGATCGACGACAGCTACGGCTTCGTCCCCGAAGACCAGCCCTTGCACCTGGCTGAACTTGTCGATGACTTCGTCCGCAAGACATCCCCGCCTTCGCGAACGAAAAGCGATAGCACGCATGAGCGAGACCCGACGTCCTCAGGAACCGGCGGCGCCGAGGCCGGAGGTGCTCGGACTGATCCCTGAAGATCCCGCCGCGTTCGGCGCCCGGGCGGTGCAGGCGACCAACACCTGCGACATCGATTGGCCGATGACGGTCCACGCTCCGGCCATCCGGCTGGAGACGATCGGCGACGGCACGGCTGCGCACTGCGGGGTCGGTGCCGGCCTCGCGTGTCACGAGATCGTGATCTGGGCGGGCCGACGCCGGTCGGTCAGCTGGTCGCCCAGAGAGCTGCGGCGGTACAGGACGTGCCGTCCGTCGCGAGCCCGAGTGACCAGGCCCGTGGCGTACAGCACCCGCAGGTGCTGAGACACGGCACTCGGGGTCACCCGGAGACGGCGGGCGATCTCCACCGTCGGGAGCGGTTCGGCGAGGAGATGGAGCAGCCCGGCTCTGGGTGCGCCGATGAGTGAGGCGAGAGCGGTCGCGTCAGCGGCCGGATTCGGCGCCCAGAGCGTCGCGACCGCACGGCTGGGGTAGGCGAGCATCGGTGGTTCGTCCGGGCTGACCGGAGGCGCGGGCTTGTGCGCGAACACCGACGGCACCAGCAGCAGCCCGCGACCAGCCGCCGCGACGCGGTGCCTGCCGATCATCTTGTCGATGTGCAGCACTCCGTCGTGCCATCGCAGGTTCGGGTGCATGTCGGCGAAGAGCAGGCGGGCGCCGCCGACGGCCAGTTGCCGCGCACGGTAGGTCATGTCGGCTTCCAGCACGAGTCGCATCTGCGGCCAGGCCGGCTCGATGGCGAGTTCCCAGTACCGGCGCAAGAGCTCGCAGACTGTATCGCGGAGCCTGACGACGGGCTCGTCATCGGGATCGATGGCGTCTTGCAGAGCTTCGGGAAGCGGGTCCGGTGCGTGTGCGGCCAGCAGGTCGCGGCGAACCAGGCCGGGCGATGCACGGCGGGCGGCGGCCAGTTCATCGTCGAAGGCCGGGGCGAAGTCCATCGGCCGCGGGGTCAGGAAGTCGGGAAGGGTGTGACGCCGTCCGACCAGGGACATCAGCAGGCCGGTGTCGAGCGCGCCGAGCCGGGGGAGAACGGACCTGCGCCATGGCAGGTGCAACGCGGACAGGCCAGGATCGCGCAGCACCCGCAAGCTGAGCACGGTCTCGTGCAGGGGTGAGACGGCGAACCGGGTGTCGGCGAGGTCCTCGACGCCCAGGACAAAGCTGATCATTAAGCCATATGCTACATCGATTGGCAGGGCGGCGCCGGTGCCGTGGACTTCACCACATGACGCACACTGTCCATGGGCAACGTACGGCGGCCGCCACGGGCGCGGCGTGCAGAACCGGCGCCGCGGCGGGGTTCGTCTCCGGCCAGGCCGTCCACGTCGCCGGTGGACCGAACACGCCCGGTGACCTGGATACACCCAAGCCCCAGGTGGGCCGCGGGGTGATCCTGCTCCTGGCCCTCACGTGCGGGGTAGCCGTGGGCAACGTCTACTTTCCGCAGGCCATCACCCCCTCGGTCGCCTCCGGCCTGCAGGTCACCCCCGACTCGGCGGCTCTGGTGGTGACCGCGACACAGTTCGGCTACGCGGCCGGGATCTTCCTGCTCGTGCCGCTCGGCGACCGGCTTCCGCACCGCCGCTTGATCGTCGCCCTGCTCGGCCTCACCGGGCTCGGGCTGCTCACCGCGAGCGCCGTGCCCGGGCTCATGCCGCTGGTCGGCGCAAATGCCCTCGTCGGTGGCACGACCGTGGTCGCCCCGATCATCGGTCCGATGGCGGCCGGTCTGGTGGCCGAAAACCGTCGCGGCGTGGTCAGCGGAACCCTGCTGAGCGGTTCGATCGGCGGCATGCTGCTCTCGCGCACCCTGGGCGGGACCCTCGGTGAGCAGCTGGGATGGAGGGCCCCGTATCTGACGGCCGCGGCACTCGCCCTGATCCTCGCCGTGTTCTTGGCCCGCGCGTTGCCGGCGACGTCCCCCTCGTCGCGGCAGCGGTATCCCGCGCTGCTGGCCCAGCCGCTGAGCCTGCTGCGCTCCGAGCCGGAGCTCCGGCGCTCGTGCTTCTACCAGGGCACGATCTTCGCCGGGTTCTCGGCGGTCTGGACGGGCATCGCGCTCCTGCTGACCGGCCCCGAGTACGGCCTGAGCACGAGAGCGGTCGGGGCGCTCGCCCTGGTCAACGCCGGGACCATGCTCTGCACGCCAGTAGCGGGACGCCAGGCGGACCGGCGGGGGCCCGACGCGGTCAGCCTCGTCTGCATGCTCGGCGTCATCGCCTCCGCGGTCATTCTCGCGGCCGGCGGTCTGGGCGGGGCGTTGGGCATGGCGGCACTGGTGCTGGGTTCGCTGCTGCTCGACGTCGCCATGCAGTCCGGGATGGTCGCCAACCAGGTGCGAAACTACGCCCTGCGTCCGGAGGCCCGGAGCAGGGTCAACACCGCCTACATGACCTGCGCCTACCTCGGCGGCAGCGCCGGCTCCTGGCTCGGGGCATGTGCCTACGGACGGGTCGGATGGTGGGGCGTGTGCGCTCTCGTGGCGTTGCTCGGCGCACTCGCCCTGGCCCGCCACCTGATGGCGCTGCACGGCCGGAGGGCCCGGCTGGGCGAGGACCCGGTCATGAGCCGGTGTTGAGAATCGATCCATGGAGGGCGTCCGGACGTGGGCAGATCGTCGGTGCGGGGGCGCTCGTGCCGGGCTCTGTCGCCGGTCCAGTGGCCGGGCAGACGTCGGCTGAGGCAGGGGTGCGAGTGCTCAGTGCAGGACGGTGAGCAGGCCCTCCACGCCGCGTTGGAACGCGGCGCCGACACTCTCGACGCCGTCGAGGTGGGCGCCGGTCATGGCGCCGTCGCGCATCATGACGAAGTGCCTTGCGGCGTGCTCTGGTCGGCCGCGCCGCGGTGAGTCCCCGAAGACCTGCGCGAACAGCTCCGTGAGTGTGGTCATGTACCAGGCTCGGTGATCGAGGACCACCTGCCGCACCGGGTCGTTGGGGTCGGGGTACTCGTTTGCGGCATTGAGGAAGGCACATCCGCGGAACTCTGGTCTGGCCAGGTCGTCGGCGACGGCGGTGCCGATCGTGCGCAGCGCGTCGGCCGGCGACGGCGCGGCTTCGACGGCGGCCTGCGTGTCGGAGCGGATATGGACGTCAACACCGCGCAGGTAGGCGAGTACGAGGTCTTCCTTCGAGGGGAAGTGCCGGTAGAACGTCGCTCGCGTGGCCGGGGCCTCGGCGAGGATCCGCTCGACCCCGACCGCGCGGATCCCCTCGCGGTAGAACAGGGCGCTGGCCGTGGACAACAGTCGTTCTCGGGCCTCGGACCGCCCCTGCCTCCCCGAGCCGCTGTTCTGGCCGTCGTGCGCGGGCCGGATCGGTGTCGCCATGAGTCGACCGTAGCAGAAAGAACGATCGGTCTCGCAATCACCGACGACGTCTGCCAAGCTCGGCTCTGCAAGAGAGAACAGTCTTTCTGCCTGAAGATGCCATGCCGAGCCGAGACGCCACCCAGCCGGTGGCAGCGCGACCTGCTGCGCGGCAAATGAAGGGAATCTGTCATGACCACCACCGCCCCGGCTGCGATCGGTGTCGCAGCGACACTTCGGCGGCTCTACTTCGTGCGTTTCTGGTTCGCCCTCGTCTGGGCGGCCCTGCTGTTCCCGACCGCGTCGAGCATCAACCTGCCGACCGCGGTGCTGATCGTGCTGTACCCGGCGTTCGACGTGGCCGCCGCCGTCGTCGATGCCCGCTCCGCGCGGGTCGACGTGGCCGGCGGATCCGCGAAAGCGTCCGCCCCAGGCCTCTACGTCAACATCGCGATCAGCACCCTCACCGCCGTCGGGCTCGGCGTCGCCCTCACCTCCGGAATCCCAGCCGTCCTGCGAGTCTGGGGGGCATGGGCCGTCGTGGCCGGCATCGTGCAGCTCGTCGTGGCCATCCGGCGGCGCCGATTGGGGGGCCAGTGGGCGATGATCGCCAGCGGGGCGATCTCCGTGCTGGCCGGTGTGTCGTTCTTCCTCATGGCGTCGAGCGCAGGAGCTTCTCTGGCCAATGTGGCCGGCTACGCCCTGCTAGGCGGCGTCTTCTTCCTCGTCTCCGCGCTGCGCCTCGGACGGACCGTCAGCCAGAGCACCAGTAGGGGAACTCACATGACCGACCACACCACGGAGTGCGCAGCCGGCCCCCAACCGCTGGGCCGGGCGCCGTCCACACCTAGCTGATCCCGCCCGGACGGCTCAGCATGTGGCCTGGCCGCCGTCGCGCTCCCTGTGCACACGTTGTACGACAGAACGGGACCGGCTAGGCGACGGGACGGCGCCTGTGGGCGCGCTGGCGGCAGGTGGGACCGCAGTAGCGGGCCGGACGCCCAGTGGCACGGTCACGCAGCCGTGCGCCGCATTCCGCGCAGTACCTCAGGATGGTGGTTTCGTGACGTGGAGAAGCAGAGTCACGGAATATGTGGTCTTCCGTGACAGTCTGGGGTCGCAATCCGTCCAGCAGAAGCCGCACCAGACCTGTACCGCGTGCCCGGTCCCGGTGTGCCGAACGCAGTGCAGCACCACCGGCGACCAGCGCGGACAGATCGTCGGCCCGTACGTCGGCGCGTATCGCGCCAGCCTGCTTCGCTTCGTAGAGCAAGCGCTCCAGAGCCTCGCGGAACCGCTGCGCCGCGGCGGCCAGCACGGCGCGCGGCCAGCTTTGGTCGGCGGTGAGCGCATCGCAGACGTGCTGGCGGCCTGCCGACTTCTCGATCACTTCGAGCAGGAATCCGAACAAGGCCTCACCGGGTGCGGCGCGGGCGGCCCAACGGTCGGCGGCGGCCACCAGCCCCTCGACGTGTCGGGCGAGAACCGCCTCGACCAGGATCTCTTTGCTCGGGAAGTGCCGGTAGACGGTCCCCGCGCCGACCCCGGCGCGTTGCGCGATCCGGCCAAGTGACACCTCCAGCCCCTCTTCGGCGAAGACGCGCATCGCCGTGCGGAGCACGATCTCTCGGTTACGGCGGGCATCGGCGCGCCCGGCAGGCGCCACATCCGGTGTTGCCGTCATGTCACGAAATCCTTGTCCTATGTTGAAACGGGTGGAACATTCCGGATCACGTCAGTATCCATGATCTCCGGAAAGGGCACCATGACCACCGCGAAACCGGCCGACCCCGAGTCCCCGATCCTCGTCACCGGCGCCACCGGCAAACAGGGCGGCGCCACCGCCCGGCGGCTCCTTGCCGGAGGGTGGCCGGTCCGAGCTCTGGTGCGCGACCTGAAGGCACCCGCCGCGGTAGAGCTGGCAGCCGCAGGCGCCCAGCTCGTGCGCGGCGACTTCGACGATCCGGCGAGTCTGCCGCCCGCGCTCGACGGAGCCGCAGCCGTGTTCGGCATACCGCCCGTCGCCTTCGGACCGGCCGGACCCGAAACAGATCTCGAAGTGGCCCGCGGCCGGGTGCTGATCGACGCCGCGGCCAAAGCCGGGGTCGAGCAGCTCGTGTTCAGCACCGTCGCTTCGGCATCGACCGCGTCACGGGGTTCGCGGGGGAAAGCGCTGATCGAGGAATATCTGCGCGACCACATCGCGCTTCCCACCATCTTGCGCCCGGTCCGGTTCACGACCAACTATCTCGGCGCCGGCGTGACCGGCATCGACGGCATCTCGCACGGCGTGCACCGGCACCTGTTCCCGCCGCATGAGCCCATGCAGATCATCGCGCTGGAAGACGTCGCCGAGTTCGCCGCGCTGGCGTTCGCCGACCCGGCCCGGTTCGCCGGACGAACCCTGGAGCTGGCCGGCGACGAACCGACCCCGGTCGAGGCCGCCGCCGCGATCACCGAGGCCACCGGCATCACGATCAGGTACCGGCAGCTCACCGACGACGAGGCCGCCGCACTCAGCCCGGAGATCGCCGAGACCAGAAAGCGCTGGCAGGCCGGTCACCGCTGGCACGCCGACATCGAGGCACTGCGCGTCATCCACCCTGGACTGCGCACCCTCACGGACTGGCTCACCGAATCCGGCGCCGCCGCCCTCCGCGCCCACCTCACCGACTCCTGACCCGCACACGGGCCTTTGCGGCATCAAAGCCGTTGGGCCTGGTCCGCAGTGAGGTCCTCCCGACCACGGAGGGATTCATCGCGCTGATCTGCGGACATCCCTTCACCCACCGTGCTGAAGCAGCACCCGGGATAGATCATTCGGCCAAGGACCGTAGGTAGGTCATGAGGGCCTTGCCGCGCGGGGAGAGCCGGTAACCGGTCTCCAGGCTTTCGGTGAGCCCGAGGGCTTTGAGGCGGCGGACGTCGGCCTTGAAAGGGAGTTTGTCGCGGTCCAGGTGTTCGGCCAGGTCCAGGGCACGCAGGCCGGGGTGTTCCTCGATGAGGCGGAGTACCTCGCGGGTCCAGGGTGCGCGGCGGCTGCGGGTGTCGATGGTGTCCAGGGCGGCTTTGAGGTCGGCCAGTTCCTGATCGGTCATGTCGGCGTTCCCGGCCAGCTCCGATCGGGGGTCGGGGCCGCCCAGATGGAGCATGACGCGGTGGTATCCGCCCTCCTTGGTGCTCTTGGACAGGGCGGTGAGCAGCGCCGCGCGGCCTTTGAAGCCCGAACGCAGGGCGTCCTCCTCGGTGATCTCCTCGGGGGTGACGGCCGTGACCGAATCGATGACGATGATCCCCGCCCAGGTGCGCTGGGTGCTCCCCGCGCGGACCCGGGGCTCGGCCCACACCCGGAACACCCGGTCGATCCGTCCGTCTGCGATCCCCTCAAGGACCTCCCGCCTGAACAGCATCGTTCCCTCCCGGGTGATACGCCTCTCTTTCTGCAATCTTCTTCGATCAGCGGCGTCTGGAGCGGATCGGCACCCCAATGGCCGTCGCCCTCATGCCCGAGTTGGTCATCGAGCAGGAGCCGGTGGGAGGCGTCCCGGAGGATTTGATCCGGTTTGGATGTCGGGGAGCGGGCACCGCTGCGTCGCCTTGGACAAGGGGCTGTGCACTCCAACTCGATGGACAGCCAACGGCCTCCTCGACCTTCCGGCGCAAGCGGGCGGTGTTCAAGCACGCGCTCGGCTATCCGGTCGAACTGGGTGACCTGGTGGCGAATCCCCTGGATCGTGTGAAGTGACGTCCGCCGAAGGACTGCGAACTTCCGGCAACTGGCTGGGCCTGATCACGCTCAAGAAGACCCGTCCTCAGATCAACAAGCGATGCACAGACTCGGGGGAGACCTTCGACGATCGGGGTTCGACCGCGGCCGCAGGGTCCTTCAGCGTCAGCCGACCTTGAAGCCGAGCACGATCGATGAAGTGGGCTCCGACAAGTATTGGGTGTAGATGCTGACTTTGCTGATCTTCGGCGCACCCTTTGTCAGGACTGTGAAACTACAGCCGGGGTTCTCGTCGCATTCGCTCCTGGGATCGTTAAGGGTCGCCGACCGTACGCTGGGCTGTGCCCGTAGCCAGTTGATGACGGCGGTGACCATGCTGTCCACGTCGCATCCGTTGTTGGAGAAGGTGGCGTCATCGCACAGTTCTGACTCCGCGTAAGCTTTGCCGCCCTCATCGCTGGATCTTCGGAGAGTCACTAGTTTGCCCGGGATTGACGTCATTCTTTCAACCGTTTCCCTGTTCGCCTCGTAGCGCGCGTCCTCCTGCTTTTCCCGGGCCTTCTGCTGCCTGTCATCAACGAACGCCGCCCCGGCCGCCACGAGGATGAGTGCCAAGACGGTGGCCGCCGAGGCCAGGATGAGGCCGACGACTTTCCTCTTACGTGAGCGGGCCGGGCGCGGGAGCGGCACGGGCCGTTGGACGGCGGTTGATGGCGCGGGTGGCCGACTCTGGGCGAGCGAGGTGAGCTGGGCGTGCAGGTGATCGGCGGTCGGGCGTTGCGCCGGATCACGGAGCATCAGCGTCCGCAGTACCGGTTCGAGGAAACCGGCGTGCACAGGCGGAGCGGGATCCTGGGTGGCGATGGCTATGAAAACTGCGCCGGCGCCGGCGCCCTCGAACGGGGGGCGCCCCTCCACCGCGGTGTAGAGCGTGAACGCGGGGGTGCCCAGGACCGCGCCCGTTGCGGTCAGGGTCGCGTCACCCTCGACGGCCGCGATGCCGAAGTCGGTCAGCACAACGCGGTCTTCCTCCAGCAGGACATTCGCGGGCTTGATATCGCGGTGGGTGATGCCGGCCCGATGTGCCGCGTTGAGGGCCTCCAGCATCTGCAGCCCGATCTGCGCGACCCGGCCGGGTGGTAGCGGCCCCTCGGCCGCCAACAGGTCGCCCAACGAACGCCCGCGCACCAGTTCCATGACGATCCAGGGGCGCCCGTCCTCACCGATGACGCGGTCGTGCACGGTCACGATCCCCGGATGCCTGAGCCGAGCGGCCGCGCGCGCCTCCCGGTCCAGCCGGGCCATCCAGGTCTGCCGGCCGGCATCGTCCAGCTGCTCGGGCAGGCGCAGTTCCTTGACCGCCACATCACGGCCGAGCTGCTCGTCGTGGGCCCGCCAGACCATGCCCATGCCGCCCCGCCCCAACAGCTCCGTCAACCGGTACCGGCCCGCAAGCACCTGCCCGTCCGCGTCCGTCACCTGGCGCGGACCGTCCTGCCGCAGCGGCTCCAAAGGCGACACCCCTCACACAGACATTCATGTCTGATCGACATTTGAGATCATCTCAAAAGCCGACCACCCATGCCTCATCGGCCGGCAACGCGTTCGCCTTGGCGACATCGACGCCGTCGGCGGGGCGATGTGACCTCGGGACGCGGGGGCCGACTACCTCGTCGACCGCGACGAACTCCGGCTGGTCGAGAAACCGAACCCCCTGGCCGGAAGGCGGAAGGCCGACAACCGCCTGCACGGCGGCGTGTCAGGGACCGCCTGGTGGCCGCGGCCAGAGCGACCGCTGGGTGGGCGAGCGCAGCGATTCGCGGGGGTAGCGGCGGCAGGCCGACGTAAGCGCTGTCCCCTTGTCATTCCAGGTGCCGAACCCTTGCACGTGCGGGTCGTGATGGAGATCGGGACCCCGCCGGGTGCACATCGTGGGCGTTACCGCCGATCCGACCGGTGCCTGGACTGCCCGAGCAGGCCCGCAGCCTGCTCATGGACTTTGGAGAGCGGGCTGATCGGTTCTGGTTCCGGCTCCGCGCCCGCGATGCCGGCTCAACGCGCGTCGAAGGGGTTCGAGCAGCGCCGACACGGGGTTGACGGTGCCGATGGGTCAACCTACGCTCCAGAAAGCGCTCTCTGGAAGCGCTTTCTAAAGGGTGATGAAGGGCTCCGGCAGTCGTCGGCGCTTGCTCACCTGCGGCTTTAGAGGAAGCCATCGAAGGCCGCCATCGTGGCGACGCGTTTCGGAGGTGTCCGTATGGTCTCGGCCAGTCCATCGATTCGATCGTCGCCGAGTTCGTCGCCGATGAAGGACCCGTTCGATGCCACTCCCGTGCCAGGTTCCGCGGCCTCACCACGGCCACCACCGCTCTCGCACTCCCGGCCACCGTGGCCGGCCTGTCGGCGTCCTCCGCCGACGCCCGGCCGCGGGTGGTCATAGACCACTACGTCGACGCCGGTTCTTCGGACCCAGCGCCCTGGCGCCTGAACACCTCGGACAACCTTGCCGACGACGAGGTCCCAACGCCTCTGTCCGACAGGCCGATGGCCCTGCCGCTCGGCGGCGATCGAGGCGGTCGGCTCGATGCCGGACCGGCTCGGCACCCCGGATGAGGATCCGGACCAAATGACCTGCACACAGACCGGTGATCGGGCAGCAAAGGAGCGAGGAGATGGAGACAGGACGGCGCGCGTTTCTCGCGGGGACGCTGGGCGCGGCACTGGCAGGCTCGGTGCCGGGCTGGGCGGCGCCGGGATGGGCGGCGCAAGGACCGACGGCCGGGACGCTCCGTCTGGACTTCGGCGGCGCGACGCCAGTACCGGCGCCGGGTTACGCGCGGATGGGAACTGAGGCCTACACCGAGGCGCGGGGATACGGCTGGGTCTCGACGGCCGGACTCAGCATCCGTGACCGGGGCGGTGATGCTCCGCAGCGCGACTTCGTGTTCGGCGCCGCTGCACGCGTGTTCCGGATCGGAAGCCTGGCGCCGGGCCGCTACCGCCTGCGCGTCCTGTCCGGCGACCTGACGTTCGCCGACCATTTCACCCGGCTGCAGGTGCCAGGGGTAGACGGCGGCGAGCCGCTTCCGGTGTTGCATCCGAGCTACGCGCAGTTCGCCGAGCTCACCGCGACGCTCGTCGTACCGGAGGGCGCCACGAGGATCGACGTCACCATGGACTCGCCTGCGAACAACTGGGTCGTCAATGCGCTGGTCCTCGAGCCGGCGGCGGATCCGGAGCCGGTCCGGGTCACCTTCACCGATGCCCCGATCTCGAGCACCTGGGGGCCGATCCTGGTCTCGCCGGACCCGACGGCCCCGCTGCTCGACGGCCACCGGTCGCGGTCCGCAGGCGATCGGATCCGGCCCACCGGTCTCCGACGGGGCGACTACCTGCGGCTGATCGCGAGCGAGGTGGATTTCTGGAAGAACAAGCAGGACGCCGACGGCGCGATCATCGATCCCTACCGGAATCGTGAGTTCCAGTACAGCACGCCCGCCTTCGCCCACGCCGCCGCGACCCTGGTCGCGTACGCCGGACGAAAGGACCTCCTGAAAGCAGCTGCGCTTGCATTGGACTGGTCGGCCTGGGAACTCGCCGAGCGCACTGCCGCGGATTCCCACGAGGACTTCTACGCGCCGATGCTCGCCCATGCGATCCGGCTGCTCGAGCCGCATGTACCCGCGGGGCGCTCGGCGGCCTGGAAATACGACATCGGCCGGTTCGGGCCGTTCCTCACCTACCGTTCGGCCGTCGGGAGCAATAACTGGAACATCGTCGCCGCGAGTGGCGAGGCGCTGTTCCAGAAAATGGGTTTGCGGGTGGCGTCCGATCGCTACACCGAGGCGAGTTTCGCCGCGCAGGGCGTGCACTTCGACACCTCCTACGGGCTCTATCTGGAAGGCCCGATGCCCTACGACCACTTCCCCCGCCTCTGGCTCGGAGACCTCATCGGGCGGGGCTACACCGGGCCGTACCGGGCCGAGCTGACCGAGGCCCTGCGTCGTGCGGCCATCAGCAGCCTGTTCATGCAGTCGCCGACCGGCGAACTGCCCGCCGGTGGCCGGTCGGCACACCACCAGTGGAACGAGGCGGAGCAGTGCGTGACCTACGAGGTCTTCGCGGCACGCGCGCTGGCCGCCGGCGACAGAGAGCTCGCGGCGTACTTCAAGCGGGGTGCGCACCTCGCGTTGCGTTCCATGTTCCGCTGGGTGCGTCCGAGCGGGGAGATGCAGGTCGTCAAGAACTGGATGGATCCGGCGCAGAGTTTCGGATACGAGTCCTACTCCAGCCACTCCCAGTACAACCTGCTGCCGATGTCGATGCTCGCCATCGCCTACGAACACGCCGCCACGACCGAGGACGTCAGGGAGCGGCCCGCCCCCGCGGACACCGGTGGCTACGTGCTGCACATCGAGCCGCTGCACAAGGTCTTCGCGAACGCCGGTGGCGGCTATGTGGAGATCGACACCGCCGGCGACCACCACTACGACGCGACCGGGTTCATCCGGGCGCACTTCTCAGGTCACTCACCGCAGCTCGGATCGAGCGACTCGTTGCTGGCCTCGCCGAGTTATCGGGTGCCGGACGGCCCCAAACCGCCGACGACCGGGATGGGTGTGGCGTGGGAGGTCGGACCCGGCCAGTGGCGCCACTTCGGCGAGCTCGAACCGAGCCTGACCCAGGACGTCGTCGTACTTCCGACACGGCTGCGCGGCGACGACGTCAGGTTCACGGTCCGCTACAACGGCGACTTCGGTGGTGGCGTCACCACGGTCGAGGAGCGCTTCGCCGTCATGCCGCGGGAAACCCGGGTCACCACGATCCTCCGCGGCTACGACGGTCCGGTGCGGCGCGTGGTCCCAGTGCTCTCCCACGACGGACGCACTCCCGGCACGATCCAAGTCCTAGGGGACGAGGTGCGTGTCTGGCAGCAGGGCGAGCACGGCACCTCCAAGCTCACCTACGACATGCCCGGCGCCACGTCGGTGCTGGTCGGCAGCGAAGAATACGGCAACCACAACGGTCTGATGCGACTCGCCGTCGGCGAGTACGCCGAAGGCGCGGGCGCCGCAGGCGTCACCCTCGTCATAGCCCCGCAGGGCGACGGGCGGATCTAGCTCCTCGCCCAAAGAACGTTGTACGACCGCGCTTGATGCTGGCAGGAGTGCTGAGGTGATGCGCGGCCGACCAGGCGGCCTCGCACCACACAACGATGAACACGGCCCAGACGATCAGGGCGAGGACCGCCATGCCGATCGCGTCCTTGCGATTATCCGCAAATACCAGCGGTCTGTGAGGCCGCTTTATTTCGCCTACTAACACGTTCCGCACATGCGAGCAAACAACGAGTGAACATGGCTGCCCGTCACGTTCGCCCCTGTCGCTGGGGCACCTCAAGCTCCGGGATAGGGGCCTCGGTTGGAGCCACGGAAGTGAGGAATCGGCCGACGCAACCCGGTGCCCCGAGTGGCCGGTCCCGCTCACTTCTCCTCTCGGGCCAGTAGGTGAGGGGCAACCGGATCACAAAAAAGGAGGCGGGGAGTGGTTCCTCCCCGCCACCATTGACGGCGCCTTTCAACACCGTCTCAGTTGTCGATCAGACCGTCTTCCTTGGTCAAGGTGGCGCCAGCGCCGGCGACGCAGATGAGGCCCATGCCGATCCACCCGGAGGTGGCCGGCACCTCACTCAGGAACGCCAGCCCCAGCAGGGCCCCGATGACGGGCTCGGTGGCCAGCAGCACGGCGCTGCGGGCCTTTCCCACGCGAAGTTCCCACGCCAGGTTCATCAGGAGTGGCAACACGTAGGCGGTGAGTACTCCGCTCATCGCGGCGATGATGAGCACCCGCCCGTCGATCCCGGCGCCACCCCCGATGAGGGCCTGCGCGGCGTACATGATGACCAGGGTGGGCAGCATTGCCCGTGCGGTGCACGGGTTGCGCTCGTCGTCGGCCATGTCCGCCGTGATGAGGGTGTAAGCGGCGTAGCCGCATGCGTTCACACCGATGGCGATCAGGCCGACAAGGTCCAGAAGCCCCTCTCCCCACGGAGGGGCCAGCGTCACGGCACCGGCCAGAGCGAGCCCTGGCCAGACCAGATAACTCCACCGGCGACCCGCGATGATGACGAAGGTCGCCAGGACCATGGGCCCACTGACATACCACAGGGACATGGCCGTTCCCAGCGGTAGCCGCTGCACGGCGTACAACCCCGCGACCGCTTGCGCCGCATTGCCGACGCCCAACAGCAGCGCCGGCCGCCACACCGCCCAGGTCGCCCAAAGTGTCGGCCTGGTCGTCAGCAGCCGGGCTCCCCATGCTCCCGGCAACCTGCTCGGCAGCCACGTTAACGGCGCCCACAGGCTCGGCCTGATGGTCAGCCACATCAGCACCGCGGCCGAGGTTGTCTGCAGGCACGAGACCGTGAGGGGGGCGACCCTCTCGAAGAGAGACTTCGCGAGGACATATCCTCCCTGGGCCACCCCCAGGGCACCGACCATCGACAGCGCGGCGATCGGCGGATTCGGCTGCAGCGAGCGACCTGAATCGCGTTTGAGCAGCACTTTGTGAATCACCTTCTCTTCTTTGTTCAAAGCCCGACTTCGGGCAGCAATGACCGTCCGTGATCGCGCGCTTGCCGCAACAGAGCATCGGCGCAGCGCCACGGTCCGGCACTGAAGCGATCTGTCGACCCTGTCCCGCTCGAAAACTCGGTTTCGTGCCGTGACCTGGGGTTTCGCTGCGAAATCGGTGGCGTGGCTGGGACCATCTCGGGGTGCTGTTTTCGCTGGTCTACCGTTTGCTCAGATGCCTGTTCGGCTTGCTGGTGATGCTGCTTCGGTCGGACTTGTCCAAGGAGGCCGAACTGCTGGCGCTGCGGCACGAGAACCAGGTGCTGCGCCGGCAGGTTCGCGGCCGGCCGCAACGGGATCACCTCGACCGGCTCTGGTTGGCGGCGTTGTCCCGGTTGGTGCACCGCCGCCGGTGGGCGGAGGTCTTCCCGGTCACCCCGGCCACGATCCTGCGCTGGCACCGCCGGCTGGTCGCCCGGAAGTGGGCGTACACCGATCGTCGCCGGCCGGGACGGCCGCCTACCGGCGTTTCGATCAGGACCCTGATTGTTGGGATGGCGCGGGAGAACCTGACCTGGGGACACCGGCGAATCCAGGGTGAACTGGCCCGGCTTGGGTACACGATCGCCGCGTCCACCGTCTGGGAGATCCTGCACGCCGCCGGCATCGATCCCGCACCCCGTAGAGCAGGTCCAACGTGGCGTCAGTTCCTCACCGCCCAGGCTCACGCGACCATCGCCTGTGACTTCCTGGTGGTGGAGACGGTTCTGCTCAAACGGTTGTACGTGCTGGTGTTCATCGAGCACGGAACCCGCAGACTCCACCTGGGCGGTGTGACGGCGCACCCGACCGGGGCGTGGGCGGTGCAGCAGGCCCGCAACTTGGCCATGGACCTGGGCGACCGCATCGACACGCTGCGGTTCCTGATTCACGACCGCGATCCGCTCTTCACGACCGCGTTCGGTGAGGCCTTCAAGGCTGAAGGATTGCAGATCATCACGACCCTGCCGCGGGCGCCGCGGATGAACGCCATCTGCGAGCGCGTCATCGGAACGCTCCGCCGCGAGCTCTTGGACCGGATCCTGATCCTCGGCGAACGACACCTGGCTCTGGTGCTCGGTGAGTACCTGATCCACTACAACCGTCACAGGCCGCACCAGTCCCGGCAGCAGCGCCCGCCCGACATCGAAGCGCAACCGATCCGGGATGCTCCCGAACCCATCGACCTACGCCGCATCCGTCGAAAACGCGTTGTCACGGGCTTGATCAGCGAGTATCGCCACGCCGCATAGCCGCAGGTCAGACCACATGACCCAATAATCGAGCGCCACACCCTCGGCGGCTGAGTTTTTGGCCCGGGGAAGCGGAATTTTCCTGATTATTGCAGTCGGCCGGCATCCTGCCCCCGCTGGGCGGTAGGGCGTAGTCGTGGGGAGCCTGCCGATGTATCCGCCGATGTTGGCCGTGTTGGGGGAACTGCCGACCATGGAAGGGTGGGTGGCCGAGCTGAAGTGGGACGGAGTCCGCGCTGTCGCCTACATCCGCGACGGACGGTTACGGCTGATGTCGCGCAACGACAAGGACATCACCGTCGCCTGGCCCGAACTCGCGCCGCTCGCTGCCGCTGTCGACGTGCCGGTGGTGCTGGACGGGGAGATCGTGGCGTTCGGACCGGACGGCAGGCCGTCGTTCAAGGCGCTCGGCCCACGTATGCACCTGCGTCGGCCACACCGCATCCAGGCCCTGGCCCAGTCCGACCCGGTTTCCTATGTGATCTTCGATGTGCTGCACCGCGGCGACGAGTCGCAGATCGCCCTGCCCTACGCCGAGAGGCGCAGGGTTCTTCACGCACTCGGACTGCAGGGACCGCGCTGGTTGACGACCACTTCCCATGACGACGTCGCGGACGTCTTCGCCGAGTCGTCCCGTCTCGGCATGGAGGGCGTGGTCTCCAAGCGCGTCGACTCCCCCTACCGGCCGGGGAAACGGCATCGGGACTGGACCAAGACGAAGAACCTCCGGACCCAGGAAGTGGTCGTCGTCGGCTGGAAGCCGGGGGAGGGCCGCCGCGCCGACCGGATCGGCGCGCTCCTGCTGGCCGTCAACGACGAGCGGGGACGGCTGAGATATGCCGGTCATGTCGGTACCGGCTTCACCGAGGCGATCCTGGACGATCTCGCCGAGCGTCTCGCGCCGTTGCGGCAGGACGACCCGCCGGTTCCCGACGTGCCCCCTCAGCATGCGCGGGACGCCCGCTGGGTGCGACCGGAGCTGGTCGGTGAGGTCGCCTTCACCGAGTGGACCGGTGATGGCCGGCTGCGGCACCCGAGTTGGCGTGGCGTCCGCACGGACAAGGAACCGGGTGAAGTCCACTGCGAATAGGCCGGCGCGCCCGGCCGGTCACTCCGGGTTCTCGTAGCGGACGTTCAGTTCCTCGTTCGCGACCGTGATGTGGATGGTCGCGCCGTTCCGGACGTCCCCTGCGATGAGTGCGCGGCCGATGCGGGTCTCGACCTCGCGGGCGATGAAGCGGCGGAGCGGGCGGGCGCCGTACACCGGGTCGAAGCCCTGCTCGGCGATCAGCCGCCGGGCGTCCTCGTCGATCGCCAGGTGCATCTGCCGGTCGGCCAGCCGGGCGCGAAGGTCGTTGAACATCAGGTCGACGACCTGCTCGATCTGCGGCAGCGTGAGCGGCTTGAACAGGATGATGTCGTCGACCCGGTTGAGGAACTCGGGACGGAAGTGGCGGCGCAACTCGCCCATCACCCGGTCGCGGGAGTCCGGCTCGATGTCGCCCTCCGAGGTGACGCCCTGCAGCAGATGCTCCGATCCGATGTTGGACGTCATGATGATGACGGTGTTGCGGAAGTCGACGGTGCGGCCTTGCGCGTCGGTCAGGCGGCCGTCGTCGAGCACCTGAAGCAGCGTGTTGAAGACGTCGCCGTGCGCCTTCTCGATCTCGTCGAACAGCACGACCGAGTAGGGCTTGCGCCGGACGGTCTCGGTGAGCTGGCCGCCTTCCTCGTATCCCACGTAGCCGGGGGGTGCGCCGACCAGCCGGCTGACGGTGTGACGCTCCTGGTATTCGCTCATGTCGATGCGGACCATGTTCTCCTCGGTGTCGAACAGGGCCGCGGCGAGGGTGCGGGCCAGCTCGGTCTTGCCGACGCCGGTGGGGCCGAGGAAGACGAACGAGCCGATGGGGCGGCGCGGGTCCTTTATGCCCGAGCGGGCGCGGATGATGGCGTCGGACACCAGCTGGACGGCCTCGTCCTGCCCGACCACTCGCTCGTGTAGAACCTTGTCGAGCTTGAGC
Organism: Spirillospora sp. CA-128828; assembly: GCF_050945415.1. NCBI lineage: Bacteria > Bacillati > Actinomycetota > Actinomycetes > Streptosporangiales > Thermomonosporaceae > Spirillospora > Spirillospora sp. CA-128828. The sequence continues at coordinate 7,199,562 of NZ_CP191986.1, read as the reverse complement.
AGCTTGTCCCGCTCGCCCTCCTGCAGACGGCTCACCGGGATGCCCGTCCAGCGGGACACGATCGCCGCGATCTCCTCTTCGGTCACGACCTCGCGCAGCAGCCGGCCGCCGTTCTGCTTGTCGGTCAGCCGCTCCTCCTCGGCGCGCAGCCGCCGCTCCAGCTCCGGCAGCCGGCCGTGCCGCAGCTCCGCGGCACGGTTGAGGTCGTAGTCGCGCTCGGCCCGATCGGCCTCCTGCCCGAGCTGTTCGATCTCCTGACGCAGTGCCTGCACCTTGCGGAGCGCCTGGCGCTCGGCCTCCCACTGGGCGCGCATGGAGCCGGCCTCGGCGTGCAGCTCGGCCAGTTCCTTCCGGAGTTTCTCCAGGCGGGCCTTGCTCGCCGCGTCCTCCTCCTTGGACAGCGCGGCCTCCTCGATCTCCAGGCGCATGACGCGGCGGGTGAGCTCGTCCAGTGGCGCGGGCATGGAGTCGATCTCGGTGCGCAGCATGGCGCACGCCTCGTCGACCAGGTCGATGGCCTTGTCCGGCAGGAACCGGTCGGAGATGTAGCGGTGGCTGAGGGTCACGGCGGCGACAAGGGCGGCGTCCTGGATCCTCACGCCGTGGAAGACCTCAAGGCGTTCGCGCAGGCCGCGCAGGATAGAGACGGTGTCATCCACGGTGGGCTCGTCGACCAGGACGGGCTGGAAGCGCCGCTCCAGGGCGGCGTCCTTCTCGATGTGCTTGCGGTACTCCTCCACTGTCGTGGCGCCGATCATGTGAAGTTCGCCGCGGGCGAGCATCGGCTTGAGCATGTTGCCGGCGTCCATGGCCCCTTCGGTGGCACCCGCGCCGACGACGTTGTGGAGCTCGTCGACGAACAGCAGGATCCGGCCCTCGGCCGCCTTGACCTCGTTGAGCACGGCGGTGAGGCGTTCCTCGAACTCGCCTCGGTACTTGGCGCCCGCGACGAGCGAGCCCATGTCCAGATTGAAGATCGTTTTGTCGCGGAGGCCCTCGGGGACGTCGCCGTCGGTGATGCGCCGGGCGAGCCCCTCGACGATTGCGGTCTTGCCGACGCCCGGGTCGCCGATCAGCACCGGGTTGTTCTTGGACTTGCGGGACAGGATCTGGACGACACGGCGGATCTCGGTGTCCCGGCCGATAACGGGGTCGAGTTTGCCTGCCGCGGCGTCGGCCACCAGGTCCCGGCCGTACTTCTCCAGCGCCTCGTAGGCGACCTCGGGCATGGCGGACGTCACCCGCTGGTGGCCGCGGATCCGGGTGAGGGCCTCCAGGAAAGAGCCCCTGGTGACGCCGTGACGGTGCAGCAGCCGGCCCGCCGCCGTCGCCGAACCCTCCTCCAGCAGCGCGATGACCAGGTGCTCCACGGAGACATAGTCGTCCTTCAGTCGTTCGGCCTCCTGCTGGGCGGTGTCGAGCAGGCGGGAGAGCCGCTGAGTCACCAGCACCTTGCCGGGCTCGGTCCCCGGACCGCTCACACTCGGGCGGCGGCCCAGCTCGGCCTCCAGCGCCTCCCGCAACCGTGCCGGATCGGCCTTCGCCTCGGTGAGCAGCCGCGGGACCAGTCCGCCGGCCTGGTCGAGCAGGGCGAGCAGCAGGTGCTCGCCGTCCACTTCGACGTGCCCGAAGCGCAGGGCCTTAGTCTGGGCGTCGTGCAGGGCCTCCTGGGATTTCTGGGTCAGGCGGTTGGGGTCCACGTTCGGCCTCCGGTGTGGTGTTGGATGCGTAGTTCCCGCTCGAGTTCGGCGATGCGGTCGAGCAGTTCGACCACGAGTCCCAGCGCGGCGTAGTTGAGGCAGAGCCCCGTCCGCAGGCGTTCGAGGCGTGCGTACGCGGCGACTTGCGCGGGCGGGAACCAGAGCCGGCCGGACGGGTCGCGTTCGGGGTCGAGCAGCCCGAGACGCACCAGCCGGCGTGCCAGCTCGGGATGGATTCCGGCGGCATCGGCGAAGGCGTCGAGGTCCATCCGCCGGGGATGGGTCGGGATGATGGCGTAGACCGTGCCGGGCAGCAGATGTTCCATCACGATCTCCTCGGGTCGAACGGCGACGCTGAGGCGAGCTCCTCGAGCAGCCGGCGTTCCATTTCGGACGGCTCGGGCGGCACCACGATCCGGACCTCGGCGAACAGGTCACCCGGGGCACCGCGGGGGTTGGGCAGCCCGCGGCCGCGCAGCCGGAGCCGCCGCCCGCTGGAGGTGCCGGGGGGGACCTTCACCTTGGCCTCGCCGCCGGGCGTCTGCAGCCCCACCGTCGTGCCGAGGGCGGCCTCCCACGGAGCGAGCGGAAGGTCGGTGTACACGTCGCGACCTTGGACGCGGTAGCGGTGATGTGGGGCGATCCGCACCATCAGGTAAAGGTCTCCAGCGGTGTCACCGCCCCCGCCCTGCCCGGCCAACCGGATGCGCTGGCCGTCGGTCACACCGGCGGGAACGGTGACGTCGAGGTTCCGCGGGCCCTCTGGACGCTCGAGGGTGATGGTGCGTCTGGTCCCCCGGTACGCCTCCTCGACGCTGACCTCGATCTCGGCCTCCTGGTCGGCGCCGCGCGACGGCGACCAGGCGGACCAGCGGCCGCCCCGCCGGCGGCCACCGAAGATCCCGCCGAACAACTCCTCCACGTCGATGTCCTCCCCGAACCCGCCGGTGTAGACGCCGCCCGTGGTGGCGTAGGGACCGGCGCGGCCGGCGCCGGCGGCGGCACCCGCACGGGAGCGCGCCCACGTGTCCGGGTCGACGTCCTCCGGAACCTGCCGGAAGTCGGGCCCGAAGACGTCATAGCGGCGGCGCTGTTCCGGATCGGACAGGATGGCGTAGGCCTCGGAGACGTCCTTGAACTTCTCCTCGGCTCCGGGGTCCTTGTTGATGTCGGGGTGATGGGCACGGGCGAGCTTGCGGTAGGCGCGCTGGATCTCGTCCTGGTCGGCGTCCCGGGACACCCCGAGCACCTCGTACGGATCTTGGACGGCCATCAGTCACCGGCCTTGGCCGACACCGACACCAGCGCCGGGCGCAACTGGTTCTCGTCGTCGCCGTAGCCCGGCTGGTGGACCTCGACCACTGTGCCGGGCGGAACGTCGGGGTCGGTGCGCACGGCGACCGCTGAGTGCCGGGCCGGGTCGAACGGGACCCCCAGGTCATCGCGGCGCGGGTAACCGAGATCGCGCAATGTCGCCACGGCCCGGTCCCGGACGCTGCGAACGCCCTCGAGGACGCTCGCCGGGTCGGACTCGGCGTGCTGGAGGGCGCGTTCGAGGTCGTCGAGAACCGGCAGCCACGCCGCGGTGACCTCCGCCCGCTGGGCACGGCGCTGCGTCTCCAGTTCGCGCGTCATGCGCTTGCGCAGGTTGTCGAGGTCGGCGAGCGCGCGCCGCCACAGGTCCTCGAGTTCCTCGACCCGCGCCCTGAGCCGTTCGACCTCGCCCGAATCCCGTCCGGCCGCCTCGGCGGCCCGTTCCTGCTCGGGCTGCTCGGCGTGCGCGGGCTGCTCGAGCGGCCGGTCCCGGCCGGCCGGCTGCCCGGTCTGCTCAGTCCGTCGTGAATTCGGCGTCGATGACATCCTCGTCCGAGCCTTCCGTCGTGGCCCCAGCGGGACGCTCGCCCGCGCCCGCTCCGGTGGTCGTCCCCAAGCCGTGCAGGATCTGCTGGAGTTCGGAGGTGAGCGTGCGCAGCCGGTCCAGCGGCGCCTCCTCCTTGATGGCCTGCCGGGCGTCCTCGATCAGCCCCTCGGCCCGCGCCTTCTCATGCACGGGCACCGTGTCAGCGAGTTCGCCGAGCCGGTGTTCGACCTGGTAGATGGCCGAGTCCAGCTCGTTGCGCGCGTCGACCTGCGCGCGCAGCCGGGCGTCCTCCTGCCGGTTCTGCTCCGCATCGGCGATCATGCGCTCGACCTCGCTCTCGTCGAGGTTCGAGCTCTGGCTGATCGTGATGCGCTGCTCGGCGCCGGTGTCCTTATCGCGTGCGGAGACATTGAGGATGCCGTTGGCGTCGATGTCGAACGTCACCTCGATCTGCGGCTGGCCGCGCGGCGCGGGGCGGATGTTCTCCAGCCGGAAGCGCCCGAGCACCCGGTTGTCGGCGGCCCGTTCCCGTTCACCCTGCAGGACCACGACGTCGACCGCGTTCTGGTTGTCCTCGGCGGTGCTGAACGTCTCGGTGCGGCGGGCGGGGATGGTCGTGTTGCGCTCGATGATCTTGGTCATCACCCCGCCCATGGTCTCCACACCGAGCGACAGGGGTGTGACGTCGAGCAGCAGGACGTCCTTGACCTCGCCCTTGAGGACGCCGGCCTGGGTCGCCGCGCCGAGCGCCACGACCTCGTCGGGGTTGACCGACATGTTGGGGTCCTTGCCGCCGGTCAGCCGGCGGACGAGGCTCTGCACGGCAGGGATCCGGGTGGACCCGCCGACCATGATGACCTCGTCGATGTCGTCGGCGGTGACCTTGGCATCGCTCATCGCCCGCTCCACCGGGCCGACGCAGCGCTCGATCAGATCCGCGGTGATCTGCTCGAACGTGGAGCGCATCAGCGAGGTGTTGAGGTGTTTCGGGCCACTGGCGTCCGCCGTGATGAACGGAAGGCTGATCTGTGTCTGGGTCACCGTGGACAGCTCGACCTTGGCCTTCTCGGCGGCCTCGAACAGCCGCTGCAGGGCCTGGGGGTCCGCCCGGAGGTCGATCCCGTTCTCCCGCTGGAACTCATCGGCGAGGTGGTCGACGATCCGGCGGTCGAAGTCGTCGCCGCCGAGATGGCCGTCACCGGAGGTGGCGCGGACCTCCACCACGTCGTCGCCGATGTTCAGCAGGCTGACGTCGAACGTGCCGCCGCCCAGGTCGAACACCAGTACGGTCTCGTTGGCCTTCTTGTCGAGGCCGTAGGCCAGTGCCGCCGCTGTGGGCTCGTTGATGATGCGCAGGACTTCGAGCCCGGCGATCTTCCCTGCGTCGCTCGTGGCGGTCCGCTGGGCGTCGTTGAAGTAGGCGGGCACGGTGATGACCGCCTCGGTGACCTTCTCGCCGAGCGACTTTCCGGCGTCGTCCGCCAGCTTGCGCAGTACCTGGGCCGAGATCTCCTCCGGCGCGTACTGCTTGCCGCGCACGTCGAAGCGCGCAGTCCCGTCGTGCCCTGCGACCACGTCGAAGGAGACCGCGTCCTTCTCGGTCTCGATCTCTTCGTAGCGTCGTCCGATGAAGCGCTTCGCCGAGGTGATGGTGCCCTTCGGGTTCAGGATCGCCTGCCGCCGGGCCAGCTGCCCGACCAGCCTCTCCCCCTGTTCGGTGAAGGCCACCACGGACGGGGTCGTCCGTGCTCCTTCCGCGTTGGGGATGACCCGGGGCTCACCGCCTTCGGTCACCGCGATGACCGAGTTGGTGGTGCCGAGGTCTATGCCGACTGCTCTGGCCATCAGCTTCCCTCCGATGGTTCTCACCGGGCATCCCGGTGATGGCGTGCACTGCTGCCGGAGATGGAAATGCCTTCGTGACCGACGCTGCGTCATCAGGAGATCCGGCGCATCCACCGACCGTGTAGGTCTGTGCTCGCGCCCACCGCGGCGCGTCCGTGAACTCGCCGTGAACGGAAGGGCACCCCGGCAGGCGGGCTCGCGGGGTCAAGCACCTGACTGGCCCGGGCGCACGGCCTTGTCGCGCGGATCTGGTCCTACAAGATCTGACGATGTAACGCCCGCTCCGAGCGGGAAGGCTGTATGCAACTTCCTTCTCCTCCTTTCGGGAGACGACAGGCGAGGTAACTGGCATGGCCGTGATAGGAATCAGCAGGTTCGAGCGCTTCTTCAGGGCGGCCGCGGGGCTGGATGTCGATAAGAACGATCTGCGGCGCTACCACGAGTTCCTTGACGCAAAGCTGTACGATCTGCTTCTCATCGGACAGGCCACGGCGAAGGCGGACGGGCGTGACGTCATCGAGCCGTTCGACCTGCCGATCACGAAGGGCCTGCAGGAGAGCATCCACCGGTTCCGTCGGCTGGACGCGGAAATCGAGGTCGAGCCGATCCTGGAGCTGACGGCCAGGCGCCCGCCGCTGGATCTCGCGGTCCGCGATGTCACCGATGAGAGGCTCCCGGAGATCGCGGGCGGCCTCTCCTACGCGCTGTCGCAGGCCTTCCGGATCATGTTCCCGGACCGGCGCAATCCGCAGACCACGCAGTGGCAGGGGGTCCAGCGGATCTTCGATCTGCTCTTGTGACCCGGCCGCCGACCCGCCTTTGCCGGATCTTGGTCTCTGATGGGGCAAGAAGAGGACAGCGGCGTTGATGGTCATGCATCGTTCCTGCGGGTTGCGGGCACGGTCCCTGCATGGACGGGAGGCCCCCGACGGGGGCCGCGACCTTCGGTCGCCGACGGGAACGAGCGAGCGTCGACGAGCTGCTGACGCGCGTCGACGGGCCGAGGATCATGCTCGTCGAAGGGGAGCCGGGCATCGGGCGGACCCACCTGCTTGAGGAGGCCGCACGGACGGCCGCCGACGGAGGCTTCGCGGTGGTCGTGGACACCGCGCCCGAACTGCGTCGGCCCGCGACCCTGGAGTTGTTACTGTCGGCGCTCGACGAGCCCGGCACGGACCCGCCGCCGATCGGCGAACAGGACCGGCCGGCCGAATGGTTGTGGGCCGCGCTGGAGCGGCGGGCCCAGACCACCCCGCTGCTGGTCGTGCTGGACGATCTCGAATTGGCCGAGCCGGCCATGATCCTCACGCTGCGGACGCTGCCGATCCGGCTGGCGTCGTCTCCCGTGTGCTGGATCCTCGCACGCCGCACCGGCTCCGGTGGCGCCGAACTCGATCGGCTGTTCCTCCGGTTGCAGACTGCCGGGGCGGACCTGGTCCGGCTCCGCCCGCTGTCGGACGAGGCCGTCTTCGACCTGGTCACCGCCGCCTTAGGGGCGCGCCCTGATCCCGACCTGCTCGTGCTCGCGGACCAGGCGGGCGGCAACCCGCTCCTGCTTCTTGAGCTGATGAACGGACTGCGCGACGAGGGCGGGGTGGCGATCTCCCACGGCCACGCCCGGCTCGTGACCTCCAGGCTGCCGGAGCGGGTCCGCATCGCCGTCCAGGACAGGCTGGACGATCTGGATCCGGCAGCCCGGCGACTCCTCGAGGTCGCGGCGATGCTCGGGCCCGCGTTCCACCCACTGGTCGCCGCCGACCTGCTGGGCATCACCCCCGCAGAACTACTGCCGTCACTGGAGGCGATACTGGCGACCGGGTTACTGACCGCGCATGAACACGCTCTGACGTTCCGGCACGACGTGGTGCGCGAATCGATGATCACGAATCTTCCCGGTCCCGTCCGGCAGGCGCTGCATGTACAGATCGGCAGGACGCTGCTGGAGCACGGCGGCCGGGTGAAGGCCGCGGCGGCCCACCTCATGGCGGGGGCGGTCCCGGGCGTCCCGGAGGTCCTCGAGAGCCTGGACCGGGCGAGCGCGGAGATGCTCGACACCCACCCTGCGATCGCCGCCGATCTGACCCACCGGGCGCTCGACCTCACCGAGTTCGCCGACCCGCAGTGGTTCGCGCGCACGATGACGGCGATGCGCACGCTCGTCGCCGCCGGTGACCTGATGGGAGCCGCGGCACTCGCGGAGGGCGCGCTCGACCACTGCGCCTCCGGCCCGTCCACCGCCGAACTGCTGACCGCGCTGTCCTTCGTCCTGGTGCCGATGGGCCAGGCCGTCAGGGCGTCGGACACGGCCAGGGCCGTGCTGGACATGCCGGATTTGCCGGGCGAAATGCGCGACCGCGCCGAACTCGCCCTCCTGCAGGCCGAGGTCGGGCTGCCCGCGAGCGCGGGCGTACTGGACCGGGCCAGAGCGATCGTCAAGCCGGGTGACCCGCAAGGCCGGGGCCTGGTGACCGGGGCGCTCATCCTCCTTGCGCTGAACGGCTGGGACAAGGGCGAGCTGAACGGCGCGCTCGACCTCGCGCGGACCGGTGCGCGGCAGGCGTCCAACGACGGCGTGCAGGAGTGCCGACTCAACCCGGGCCTCGTCCTGGCCGCGTTGCTGGTGGACGTCAGGCTCATGAACGAGGCACGGCGGACGATGGGGCTGGGGGCCGGTGGGGCCGACGGGATCGGCCGGGACGGCTGGGCGGCCGGACCGGCGATCGTGCGATCACGCATCGATCTCGCGGAGGGTCGTCCAGGAGAGGCGATCCGCCAGGCGAGGGCGGCTTTGGAGGCGGCCGAAGCGGTCGGCGCGGACCTCCTGGGCGCCTCCGCCCGGTCCGCGCTGTCCGTCGCGGCGCTGCGCTCTGGCGATCTCGAGACGGCCACCGAGCACGCCCTCGGCGAAGAAGACGCGGCCGGGCCGACAGCCCCTCCCTTCGACCGGACCCGAAGCGAGCTGACCCGGGCACAGGTCACCGAAGCGCGCGAGGGGCCGCAGGCCGCGATGAACGGGTTGAGTCGGCTCCTCGACGGCCTGACGGAGCACAACCAGGCGCTGATCTGCGATCCGACCGCGGCGGCCTGGCTGGTCCGAACGGCGGTCGCGGCGGGTGAGACCGGACGGGCCGAGAAGGTCGTCACGGCGGCCGACCGGCTCGCCGACATGAACCCGAGGCTGCCCAGCCTGGCCGCCGGCGCCGGGCACGCCCGCGGGCTGCTGCACGGCGATCCGGATCTCCTGCGACACGCCGCCGCGGAGCACGCCGACAGCTGGGCATCCGCCTCCGCCTACGAGGACCTCGGCATGCTGCTGGGCGGGGGAGGCACCGCACGCGACCGGACGATCCAGTATTTCGACCAGGCTCTCTCCTGCTACGCGGCGGCCGGCGCCGAGCGCGATGCCGCCCGGATCCGGGGGCGTCTGCGGGGGATGGGGGAACGCCGGCGGCACTGGAACCGCCGCGACCGGCCCGAGTCCGGCTGGGACAGCCTCACCGGGACCGAGCGGCGGATCTCCGGGCTCGTCGCCCGGGGGCTCACCAACCAGCGCATCGCCGATCAGCTGTTCGTCAGTGTCCACACCATCGCGTTCCACCTGCGGCAGGTCTTCCGAAAACTCGACGTCCGTTCGCGCGTCGAGCTTGCGCGGCAGGTCCTCGAACATTCCGATGACCTTCCCGACGCGCATTCCAGGGAGAGTTCCGACGACACGGAGGCCGAGTCGCCCCCTGCCCACCGACGCCCTAGACAGGAATGAGCGGGCGCAGGTCCCGGGAAATGCTGGACTTGATGTCCTCCCATTCACCTTCTGTGACGTAGTGCCGCAGCGCCTGCAGGACGGTGGACACCAGCTGCTCCATGCCAGCGTCGACCTCGTGCGGGAAGCCGCGCCGGACATGTTGGAGGAACTCCTCCTTGTCCATCTTCACCGGTACTCGGCTGGGGTCCCAGCCCTCGTAGTACATGCCGCGGACCAGCAAGGGAAGCTGGGCGGAAAGATGCGCGCATTCGTCCACGGTCAGCCGGTCGCGCAAAGCGTGCAGGACGGCGCGCAGCGCATCGTAGGACCAGTTCCGTTGCTCCTTTGACCACCCGTGGGCATGCTCGATCTCCTTCAGCACGCGGTTCGTCTTGTCGATGGTCTTGTCGAAGGTCGAGAATCCCGTAGCGCTCATACGAGCCTGCCTTCCGGATGATGGGACCTTTCGTCCCAGAGCGTGGTGCGGGGCCGGGTGAGAACGCGTCACCCGGTGAGGGTGATGCCGGAACCGGGTCCGTTTCACCCGGTATGGGCGACGTCCGCTCACCCCCTCACTCAGACGCTGGCCGATGACAGGACCCGCTTTCGAGGGGGTAATGGAATGACGAATGCTGGCGAATTGGGCACGGTTCAGACCCAGATTCCCGCTCGGCTGGATCGCCTGGCCTGGACGCGGTTCCACTGGAGGATCGTGATCGGCCTCGGCACCGTCTGGATCCTGGACGGGCTGGAGGTCACGATCGTGGGTTCGATCGCCGCCCGGATGACCGAGCCGGGCAGCGGCATCGACATCTCCAGCGGTGACATCGGCACGGCCGCAGCCTTCTACGTTGCCGGCGCATGCCTCGGCGCGCTTCTCTTCGGCCAGCTCACCGACCGCTTCGGACGCAAGAAACTGTTCATGATCACACTGGGGTTGTACGTGGCGGCGACCGTGGCGACCGCGTTCGCGACCGAGGCGTGGTACCTGTTCCTGTTCCGCTTCCTCACCGGGGCCGGCATCGGCGGTGAGTACGCGGCCATCAACTCGGCCATCGACGAGCTGATCCCCGCCCGCAACCGCGGCCGGGTGGACCTCGCCATCAACGGCAGTTACTGGCTGGGCGCGGCCATCGGAAGCCTTGGCAGCGTGCTGCTCCTCAACGATGCCCTGCTGTCGGCGGATCTCGGCTGGCGGCTGGCCTTCGCCATCGGCGGCGTCCTAGGCCTGGCGATCATGGTGGTGCGCCGGAACGTCCCGGAGAGCCCTCGCTGGCTGTTCATCCATGGCCATGCCGAGGAGGCGGAACGGATCGTCGACCGGATCGAGCGGGAGGTCCAGGCCGAGACGCGGGAGCCGCTGCCCCCTCCGGCGCAGAGCATCACCGTGCGGCAGCGCAGGCAGATCAGCTTCCGCGAGATCGCCCGCGTGACCGCCAAGCGCTATCCCAACCGCACCGTGCTCGGGCTGTCGCTGTTCGTCGGGCAGGCGTTCATGTACAACGCCGTCACGTTCGACCTGGGCACGATCCTCAGCGACTTCTTCGACGTCGCGTCCGGCACGGTGCCCTACTTCCTGGCCGCGTTCGCGCTCGGGAACCTGATGGGGCCGCTCCTGCTCGGACGCCTCTTCGACACCGTCGGCCGCAAGCCGATGATCGCCGGCACCTACTTCGGCTCCGCGGCGCTGATCGCGGCGACCGCCGCCCTGCTCATGGCCGACCAGCTGACCTCGACGACGTTCATCATCCTGGTCGCGCTGAGCTTCTTCGTCGCGTCGGCCGGGGCCAGCTCCGCCTACCTGACGGTCAGCGAGATCTTCCCGATGGAGACCCGCGCCCTCGCCATCGCCCTGTTCTTCGCGGTCGGCACCGCGGTCGGCGGGATCACCGGCCCGGCGCTCTTCGGCCAGTTCATCGGCAGCGGCCAGCTGAACCTTGTCGCCCTCGGGTTCTTCATCGGGTGCGGGGCGATGATGCTGGGCGGGTTCGCCGAGCTGATCTTCGGCGTCCGCGCCGAACAGCAGTCGCTGGAGAACATCGCCCGCCCGCTGACCGCGGAGGAGGCCGAGGCCACCACGCCGCAGGAGCAGGAGAGCCTCCGGCGGGCCGAACTGAAGCGGGAACTGCCGGCCGAGGACAGGCGCCTTGCCGCCGAACGCGATAGCCGCGCCCGGGAGCGTGCCGCGCGGCGCCGCAAGCGGGAGATGGCGACGCCGCAGCGCTTCCGTCCCGGGCCTGGTGGCTCGCAGACCTACTCGCCGGGAATGATGGGAACCGCGGGCACGCCGAGCCGGGCGACGGCGGTCTCCGAGCGCGAACTCGACCGTGAGATCGATGATCTCGTCCACGCGACCGGGGCGGGCCCGGTGGAGCGGCGAGACCTGGCGAAGCGGGTCAGCGCCCGAGGCTGGGGCCCCGGCCGGTTCAGGCAGGCGCTGGGCGAGGCGATCAAGGAGGGACGCCTACGGCGGCTGACGCGCAGCAGGTACGGCCCCGGAGACTCCAGGAGGGACGAGGAGTGACGCTCGCCTGCCGCCTTCTCGGCCATCGTCCGCGGTTCACCAGTGAGGGGAGCACTCTGGTGTGGATCTGCGACCGAGAATGCGGGGCCAGAGGGTCCAAGGAGTACGAGACCGCCGCGGACGCCGCCCGTTACGCCCGTGCCTTCGACCGGGAGGATCGCGAGGATCTGGGCAGGCGGGCCCCGCTGATCGGGCTCTTCCCGCTCCGCCTGTTCCGAGCCTTCCGGAACCGCAGCGGTCAAGGGAGCGGCCGCGGCGGCGGTCAGAGAAGCTGAGCCTCCCGGGCCTTGCGCACCGCCTCCCGGCGCCGGGAGGCGGTGAGCTTCCGGTAGATGTGGCGCAGGTGCGTCTTCACGGTGTTGACCGAGACGTGCAGTTCGGCGGCGATCTCCTCGGTCGTCAGGACGCTCTGGAGATACCGCAGCACCGTCAGCTCACGCTCGGTCAGCGGCGCGACGGGGCCGTCGATCCGCTCGGCGGCGCACTCGACGATGTCCATGACGAACGGCCAGTATGCCGTCCCGGAGTCCAGGTGGGCGCTCAGCAGCCGCCGCGCGGCCGGGCCCTCGCGGATGAACACACCCCGGAAACGCTCCTGATCGGCGAGTTGCAGGGTCTTCTCCAGGGCCGTGGACGCGTGCCGGTCCTGGCCGAGACGGTCGGCGGCCAGCGCTTCGAGGACGCCCGCCTCCAGGCTGACCCCCAGTTCCGTGTTCGGCGCCCCGGCGGCCGTCTGCATCGCCGCGTCCAGATCACCGTTTCTCAGCTGTGTGCGCGCGAGCGCGACCGCCAGCGGCGCCGAGCCGCCCGACGCCCCGGCCTGGTCGGCCAGTAGCCTTGCGGCCGTGCCGGTGTCCCCGAAGTTCGTCCGCAGCGCCGCCTCGGCGGCGGTGAACCGGTGGGCGATGTATCTCGGCACCGCCCAGCCGGTGAGCTGGTGGCGGGACTCGCGCAACACCTCGTCCGCTCCGGCGTGGGATTCGCCCGCCTGGAGCAACCACAGCCGGACGATGCTGATCAGTGCTGCGAGCAGCTGGTCGCCGGTGCTGTCCGTGAGATCCAGATATCGTGCCGCCTCGTCCCTCTCTCCCCACTCGTGGTGCGTGATCGCCAGCGCCAGATGGGCGTAGCCGCAAGCCGTGGGCGTCGTCGCGAAGCCGAGCGAATCCTGAGCGGTCTGTCCCGCGAGATGGAGTTCGCCGAGCAGCGCACGGGTCACGGCGAGCCTGCCGAGGCACGCGGCCCGGACCCGTTCCAGGCCCGCCCGCTCGGCCGCGGCCAGCCCGTCGTCCAGCGCCCGTTCCGCCGCGCGCAGATCGCCGGTGGCCAGTTGGGCCGTGCCGAGTGCGGAAAGGGCGACGGAGCGGGCGCGTTCGCCATCTTCCCGGTGCGCGAGGAGCCGTGACGCCTGGGAGAACGTGGCAGCGACGTCGCCCACCGCCACCGACCGGGCCAGGCGGATCGCCGTGACCCTGTCGTCGTCCGCCTCGTTGGTGCGGTCGCCGGCTAGCCGCAGATAACGGTCGGTTCCTCGCTGATCACCGAGAATCTGCTGGTTCAGTGCGCAGGCCAGCGCAAGGTCCGGGTTGGCGCGAAGGGCCCCTTCTGGTGGCGCGGGGTCGGACGCGCAGAGCGGCCGGTCCGGACCCGACACCACGAGATCGGGCCAGTGGTCGGCCAGCAGATCCGTGGCCATCCGCCAGTCCAAGGACAGGAGGGCGTGGTGCAGCGCGTCCGGGGGCGAGCCTCGCGCGGCGTACCAGGCGGCCGCGCGCCGATGCAGGTCGGGAACTCGCCGCGGTTCCCGCCTGGCCAGCTCACCGCGAAGGAACTCACCGAGAAGATGGTGGTAGCGATACGAGGAGCGCCGGTCGCCGACCGGGTCGAGGAAGGCGCCCGCGTTCCACAGCTCGGCCAGGATCCGTTCACCGTCCGACCGGCCGGTCAGGGCGTTCGCCAGGCTGCCGTTGATCCGCTCCAGCACAGAGCCGCACAGCAGGATCTCCAGATGCCCGCCGTCGAGTCCGTCCAGCACTTCCGAGGTGAAATAGCCCGCGATGGTCTCGTGGTCGCCGGTCAGCCCGTCGACGAAGCGCAGCGGATCATGATGTCCTTGCATGGACAGCCCCGCCAGCCGCAGGCCCGCCGGCCAGCCCTCTGTGCGCCGGAGCAGGATGCGCGTGTACCGGTCAGGCAGTTCCAGGCCCAGCGCGGCCAGCAGTTCGACGGTCTCCGCCATGGTGAAGGACAGCTCCGCGGCCTCCAGCACGGTGACCGCCCCGGCGAGCCGCAGGCGCGCCAGTGGAGGTCCCGGACCACCGCGCGTCACGATGACCACCCGTAGTGCCTGCCCGGCGTGCTGAACCAGATACTCCAGCCCCTTCAGGACCCGCGGGTCCCGTATTCGATGGAAATCGTCGAGGACGATGCACACGGGTTCGCACAGATCGGCCAGTACGGCCGCCAGCCGGGTCAGGAACACTTCATGGCGCATTTCGTCCGGCGACGGCAGGGCATGCCCCCCGAAACCCCCCGTGGAGATCAGTACGGCCCGCAGATAGGACCAGAACCGGGGGTCGTCCCCGTCTTCGATGCCGAGCCAGCCGACCCGGAGGTCCGTCGCCCTCGTCCACCAGCTCAGCAGCACGGATTTCCCCCAGCCGGGCGGAGCGTTCACCAGCGTCATCGGGTGTTGCCGCCCGGTGTCGAGGACGCGGCCGAGGCGTGGCCGCTCCACCAGCCCTGGTGGAGGGGCGGGCGGCTCCAGCTTCGAACCCAGCAGTGGTACCTCGGTCACTCCCATACCCTGCGTGTGCCGCCATGCGCCTCGTATCCTCAGTCTGGGTAGCAGCCGTCGCTGAGCTCGATGCGACCCGGCGGTGATCGCCGGAGGATCAGTCCCGCTTGCACATTTCACTACCTGCGGGTTCGGCTGGACGGGGCCCCCGCGGGAAGGCCGCGATCATGGGTTCGGAATCCCTGTTCATCGTCGGCCTGGCCGCGACGGCCGTGCTGCTGCTCTCCCGGGCCCTGTCCGCGCGCCTAGGGATACCCGAAGCGATCCTTCTCGTCGTGCTCGGCGCCGCGGCCGCGTTCCTGCCCGGCATGCCCGAGATCGAACTGCCACCGGAAGTGGTGCTGCTGGGCTTCCTGCCCCCGCTCGTCTACTACGCCGCGTTCTTCAGCGCCCCGCGCGAGGCGAAGGCGGACGCAGTACCGATCACGGCGCTCGCGATCGGCCTGACGACAGTGACCACCTTCGCCGTCGCCCTGGTCCTGCGCTGGGTCCTGCCCGACCTGGGCTGGGCGGCGGCCGTCGCCCTCGGTGCCGCCGTGGCCCCCACCGACCCCGTCGCCGCGATCTCGATCATGAAGCGGCTGAACGCGCCCGGCCGGATCGCGACCATCGTCGAAGGGGAGAACCTCATCAACGACGCCGTCGCGCTCACCGCCTTCGTGCTGGCCGTCGAGGCGCTGACGACGCCCTTCACCGTCGGCCACGGCATCGCGCGGTTGGCCGAGGTGGTCGCCGGCGGCGTGGCGTACGGCCTGGCGGTGGGTTTCATCGCCTCCCGCCTGCGCCGCCGGATCCGCGATCCCGGAAGCCAGATCATCGTGTCCCTGCTCACGCCGTACCTCGCGTTCGTCCCGGCCGACGAGCTCGGCTTCTCCGGGGTGCTCGCCACCGTCTGCGCGGGCTTCTACCTCGGCACCCGCGGAGAGGGCATGCTCCAGCCGGCGTCCCGGCTGCCCGGGCATCTGTTCTGGCAGGTGCTGGTCTTCCTCCTGGAGTCGGCGCTGTTCGTGCTGCTCGGCCTTGAGATTCGCGTCATCGTGCGCGAGCTGACCGGCTCGGCATGGTCGCCGGCGATCCTCGGCGCGG
This sequence comes from Spirillospora sp. CA-128828, assembly GCF_050945415.1. Classification (NCBI taxonomy): domain Bacteria; kingdom Bacillati; phylum Actinomycetota; class Actinomycetes; order Streptosporangiales; family Thermomonosporaceae; genus Spirillospora; species Spirillospora sp. CA-128828. Next base: position 7,184,007 of record NZ_CP191986.1, on the reverse strand, counting down.
CCGCGGTCACGGCCGTCATCGTGGCCCTGCGGCTGGCCTGGACGCAGTTCGTCTTCCCGCTCTCCCGGTACCTGCCCGGCCGGCACATCGCCTTCGACCATCTGCCCTGGCGCGACCGGCTCGCCATCGGCTGGAGCGGCATGCGAGGCGCGGTCTCACTGGCGATCGTGCTGTCCCTGCCGGCGTCGGCGCCGGGCCTGCCGCCGGAACGGCGCGGCGAGCGGCTCTTCGTGACCGGCGCAGTCGTGTTCATCACGCTGCTCGGCTGTGCGACCACGCTGCCCGGCCTGCTGAGACGGCTCGGCCTGGCCCAGGCCGACCGAATCGAGATCGAGTACCAGGAGGCGCGGAAGGCAGTGGTGGAAGCCGCCCTGGCACGGCTCGACGAGCTCATCGAGAACGGCGAGGTCGACGATCGCACCGGCAGGACCTTCCGCCACCTGTACGAGGATCTCCTGGACCAGATTCGCACCGAATTCGACGAGGACCTCGACGAGGAGGTCACCGACTCCCTCGGCCTCCGCCGCGAACTGGTGCGGACACAGCGCGAGAAGCTTCGCCGGCTCTACACCAAAGACAAGATCAGCGCGGAGGTCCTGCGGGCCGTGGACCGGTGGCTCGATCTCGAGGACCCCGACATCCGGGAAGTCGGCTGACCGGGCGCCCCGTCTAGACCTGTCAACTCTGAGGATGTGCCGGACCGGCCGGACGGGCAACGTCCCATTCAGAGAACGTCCCCAACGAGAGGATCAACCATGGCACTGCCCAGTATCCGCCGCCCGGGAGACACGATGCTGACCCCGAGGCCGCGGGCGTTCGACCCCCTCTACGAGCAGATGGAACAGCTGGTCAACGCGGCCTTCGCCGGTACCGCGACCGAGATGCCCTGGGCGCCCGCGGCGGACGTGAGCGAGACCGACGACGCCTACGTGATCGAGGCCGAACTTCCCGGCCTGAAGAAGGACGAGCTCGACGTATCGCTGCACGACCGGGAGCTGACCATCACAGGGGAGGTCAAGGAGCGGGAGAGCCGTGGGCTGCGGCATCGCAAGCAGCGGCGCACCGGCCGGTTCGAGTACCGCGTGTACCTGCCCGGTGACATCGACGCCGAGCGGGTCGACGCGAACCTGGGCGACGGCGTGCTCACCGTGACGGTCCCCAAGGCCACGACCGAGAAGGACCGCCACATCGAGGTCAGGGACTAACCCTCACAGGCACTTCGCCCACACCCGCGGGAGGGGCCGATGATCATCCGTTGCGAGCACTGCGGCAAGAAGAACCGTGTGCCGGCCGCCGCCGACGGCGGTCCAGTCTGCGGCAACTGTCACCGGCCGCTCCCATGGATCGCTGAAGCCGGAGACGAAGACTTCGCCGAGGTCGCCGAGCGCTCCTCAGTCCCGGTCATCGTCGACCTGTGGGCGACTTGGTGCGCCCCGTGCCGCACGGTCAGCCCGGTACTGGAACGCGTCGCCCACGAGATGGCCGGGCGGCTGAAGCTCGTGAAGATCGACATCGACCGGGCGCCGAAGATTCAGGAGCGGTTCGCCGTGCGTGCGGTTCCCACGCTGCTGCTGATGCGTGACGGGAAGGTGATCGACCAGAGAGCGGGCGCCGTACCTGCCGGTCCACTCCGAACGTGGGTGGAGGAAGTCCTTGGAAGAGACACCTGATCTGTACGGCGCCTACCCCCGACTCGACCGGGAGCAAATCGGGCTGGTCGCGGCATATGGGGAGCGACGTCCGACCCGCCGTGGCGACGTCCTTTTCTCCGAAGGGGATCGTTCTTACGACTTCTTCCTGATCCTGGCCGGGACGGTGGCGATGCTCGACAACGGCGAAGTCCTCCGGGTGCACGGTCCGGGACGCTTCCTCGGCGAGCTGGGCCTGCTGACCGGTCAGCCCACGTTCCTCACCGCCCGCGTCGAGGAGCCCGGCGACGTGATCGCGGTGCCGCCGCGACGGCTGAGCGAGCTGGCCGGCCGGGAACCCTGGTTCGGCGACCTCGTCCTGCGCGCGTTCCTCATCCGCCGCTCCCTGCTCATCGAGCAAGGCGCCGGGCTGCGGATCATCGGCTCGCGGTTCTCTCCCCGTTGCCGGCGCCTACGCGACTTCGCCGCGCGCAACCGGCTGCCGCACCGATGGATCGACGTCGAGGACGACGAGGACGCCGAATCGCTGCTCACGGAGCTCGGCGTCCCGGCCTCGGAGACACCCGTCGTGATCCTGAACGGTGAGCGGGTGCTGCGCAATCCGGGGGACGACGAACTCCCACGGCTCCTCGGGCTGCCACCACCGGCACCGGCCTCCTCGGCGCACGACATGCTCGTCATCGGCGCGGGCCCGGCCGGGCTGGCCGCGGCCGTGTACGGCTCCTCGGAGGGCCTGGACACGATGGTCGTCGATGCCATCGCCACCGGAGGACAGGCCGGCACATCATCCAAGATCGAGAACTACCTCGGTTTCCCCACCGGCATTTCGGGTGCGGAGCTGACCGATCGGGCGGTCATCCAGGCCGGGAAATTCGGGGCCAGGCTCCACGTGCCCGGCGACGCCACGGGCCTGCGGGTGGGCAATGGCCGCTACACCGTCGACCTCGCCGGAGGCGGCGAGCTGTCCGGACGCACTGTCGTCATCGCGACCGGTGCCCGCTATCGCCGGTTGGACGTCCCGCACCTGGACGACTTCGACGGCGCCGGAGTGTACTTCGCGGCGACCCAGGTTGAGGCGCTGCAGTGCCGGCACGTGCCTGTGGCCATCGTCGGCGGCGGCAACTCGGCTGGTCAGGCGGCCGTGTTCCTGGCCCGGCACGCCACCCGCGTGTCACTCTTCGTCCGGGGCACGGAGCTCGGCGAGAACATGTCGCGCTACCTCGTCGACCGGATCGAGCACTGCCCCGAGATCGAGGTGTTCCTGCACACCGAGATCCGTGAAGTGCACGGTCACGATCTCCTGGAGGAAGTCGTCACGGAGAACAACCGGACCGGTGAAATCCGCCGCTTCAAGGTGCGCGCATTATTCGTCTTCATCGGAGCCGACCCCTGCGTCGCCTGGTTGTCCGGCACGGTCGACCTCGATGACAAGGGATATGTGCGCACCGGCGGCCCGCAGGCCCTACCGCTGGAGACCAGCCTCCCTGGCGTGCTGGCCGCCGGCGACGTGCGGAGCGGCTCGATCAAGCGCGTCGCCTCTGCTGTGGGAGAGGGGGCGATGGCCGTCCGCCTGGCGTTCGAGCGCCTGAACCGATGACCGGCCGTCGGGTGTGAGATGAGCGGTGACCAGCGGATACGTGCGGCAGCCCGCACCGCCGTCACACCGGTGCGGGTGCGACTGAAGCGGCTGCGCACACAGCCTACGGCCATAGTGATCGCCCGCCTCGCCGTGACAGCGGTTCTTTCGTTCCAGCTCGCGTCATGGCTGCCCGGCACCAGCCCAAGGCCCGTACTCGCTCCTCTGACAGCGATCCTCGTCGTCCAGGTCACGCTGTACCAGACCATTCACCATGTCTGGCAGCGCGTCGTCAGCGTCGTGGTCGGTGTGCTGGTCGCGGCACTGCTGTCGAGCCTGGTGGGATTCAGCTGGTGGAGCCTGGGCCTCGCCATCACGGCCGCGCTGATCTGCGGATTCGCGATGCGGCTCGGCAACTACATTCTCGAGGTGCCGATCAGCGCCATGCTCATCCTGTCCCTCGAAACCGGCGCCGCGGCCGAGGGACGGATCGTGGAGACCCTCGTCGGCGCGCTCACCGGCCTGGTCGCCGGGATCCTGACCTCGCCGGTCAGGATCCAGGCCGCGGAGGAGGCGCTGGAGGACCTCAGCGGCACCATGGCCCGTCACCTCCACGACATCGCCGGCGCCGTGGAGAAGCGCCCCGAGCCACGCACATTCGACGAGTTGCTCTTTCAGGCCCGCTCCCTCAGCCGGGAAGTCCAACGCGTGGACGGCGAACTCGTGCATGCCGAGGAGAGCATCCGCCTCAACCCGCAGGGCGTCGGAATGCTGCGGTCAATGGTGGCGTTGCGGGAGACCTTGGTCGCACTGGAACACTGCGGGATCACCATCCGCGGCCTCGCACGTTGCCTCGCCGACCATGCCAACGAGCCTGACCAGGAGCGCGAGGACCCACTGTCCAAGAGCGACACCCGCATCCAGCTGGCCACGACCATAGGACACCTGGCCTCGGCGATGAGCACCTACGGGCGAATGCGCCGGCAGCAATTCGCGACGGGAACCACCGAATTCGAGGACTTGCTCGCCTCCCACCTGGACGCCGCGCGCGAAGAGCGCGCCAAGCTGACCGAGATGCTGCGGGCCGACAGTGCTGACTGGCCGCTCCATGGCGAACTCCTCGTTCACCTCGACCGCCTGAGAACCGAACTGGAGTCCGAGCGACGGATGCGAACGCAAGGACGCCCGAGCCGCCGACTCCGCATTCCCAAACCTTCGCCGCCCGCCACGCTCAGCCCGATCCGGCGGCGAACCGACCTACGCCGAGCACGCTCCTGACCCGGCACTCACCGTCAACACCACCAGACCACGTCCGCATCGCTACGCCCCCATCAGCCGCCGCAGACGCACCAGCCTGTAAGGCGTCGCTGACGCGCAGCCCGGTGGCAAGTTTGCCGCGTTCCTCAGGGCCGGTCGGCTCATCTGGAGGTTCTGGCAGCAGCAGACAGAGACAATGGGCCGAAAACGCTATACGTCGCGTCGAGCGCTTCCCCGCGTCATGGGTCCGGACCAGCGAATGGGGCCAGGTCTGCCCACGTCTTCCGAAGAGCTCGCGTCGTGCGATACGGCACATGAGCTACGAGTCTTCGGCAGAGTCTCTAACGTCTCACCACCCTCCTCTGGGGACGTGGCGGGCTAGCTCCGCACCTGCCTAGACGTAGTGCGGGGCCGGCGGGCCGACGGTGCGGGGTTATCGCTCTGTCGGCTGGCTCGCGGTCAAGGGCGCGGTGGATTTGCGGTGGTGAGAGGCGCGGGCTTTGGCGCGGTTTCCGCAGATGTCCATGGAGCACCAGGTCCGGCGCCGGTTGCGGGAGTGGTCGTAGTAGGCCCATCGGCAGCTCGGTTCCCGGCAGGCCTTCAGCCGCGTCCAGGTGCCTTCCGCCACGGCCTCGGCCACCACGGCGAGCAGCCTGGCCAGCGCCGCCTCCACCGGCGCCCGGGTACGGGCGACCAGCCGGGGCGGGGAAGCGGTCACGTCGAGCATCAGCGGGAAGTCGCGGGTGAGGTCGGCGAGCTCGGCGCGGGCAGCGGGGTTGAGGCCGTCCGGGCGCGGGCTGGAGACCGGCTCGGCGTTGTTCCCGGCGATCAGCGCGCGTAGTCCCTCGCGGATCCGTTCGCCATGGTCGCGCTGCTCGGCGTTGACCACCGTGTCGGCCGGTATGAGGCCGCGGGTGTGCAACCACGTCGCCAGCTGTTGCGGAGTTGCGATCTCGTCGCTGTCCCGGCGGCGGGTGTTGATGAACTCCTCGATCACGCGCAGCGGCATCGGCGCCGTTCCGGTTGCGAGGTTGTCCGGCACGGGCTCGGCAGCGCGCTCATCCATCACCTCTCGTAGCCTACCCGGCTATCGGCGATGGTAGGTTATCTAACTGGCGTAACCGATACGTCAGTTAGATCAGAAGGGGTCGCTGGTGAGCATCAGCATCGGCAACATCTGCATCGACACCAACGACCTGGCAGGCAGCACCGCCTTCTGGCGGGCGGTCACCGGGTACCAGGTCACGTCCTCGGATGAGGGCACCGCCTACCTGGAAGACGCGGACAAGAGCGGCGCCGGCCTGTCCCTACAGGCCGTGCCCGAAGGCCGGGAGGGCAAGAACCGTCTGCACCTGGACCTGTTCACCGATGACCTGGCAGGCGAGGTCGACCGGATTCGGACCCTGGGCGCGACCGAAGTGCGGCGCTTTGACGGCTGGGTCGTGCTGGCCGACCCCGAGGGCAACCAGTTCTGCGTCGTCACCGCGTAGACGTACTTCGCCAACGCGCGACGCCGGTACCCCACCACTACAGAAAAGACAGATATGGCCTCCGTGCAAAAAGAGATCATCATCGATGCCGATCCCGCCGCCGTGTGGGCGATCATCAGTGACTTCACCGACGGGCCCGTCCGGATGGCGCCGGGCTTCGTCACCGACAGCCGGCTCGACGAACCGGACGTCAGGGTCGTCACGTTCGCCGACGGAACCGTGGTGCGGGAGCGGCTCATCGCGCTCGACGACGAGCTGCGCCGGCTCGTCTTCTCCGTCGTCGGTGGCACCATGCAGCCGGAACACGACAACGCCTCGATGCAGGTCGTCCCGCACGGAGAAGGCCGCAGCCGGTTCGTCTGGATCCACGACGTGCGACCGGACGACCTCACCATCCCGATGGGCGCCGGAATGGACCACGGCCTGAGCATCTTCAAGCAGACGGTGGAGTCCTCCACCGAGAACCTCGGCTAGGCCAGTCGCGTCATTGCTGGTCGCAGGCCTTTCGTAAGGGCCGTGACCAGCTACGTGGTGGCGGGGTGTTCCGAGTTCTGAGGCCGATCGACGTCCAAAGGAAATTCGTGACTGCAGCTACCGGCTAGTGGTGGACCGGCGCCCGATTCCACCCAGCTCCAGGTCATCACGCCCGGCCCGTCGCCCGGTGAAGGCCCGAGGCGAGCCTTGAGGCGATGGTGCGGCGCTGCTGCGGAGATGGGCCGGTCTTAGGGGCGCGTAGTTGTTCGCGGGCCATCCGTTCGACGAGGGTGGGGACGAAGTCACGGATGGGTTTGCCATCGAAGTGGTGGTGGGGCATCGGTCACTGCCTGGGTGACCTGCTGGTCGGTGCGGGTGGCGGCGAACGACTTGCGGAGGCGGTTGGTCACCTCCCGCAGCGCCTGGTGCTCACGTAGCGCCGAGGCGTTCTTGGTGTCGTGTGCGGGTGGGTGCTGTGTGGTCACCGCTCTCCTCCTTCGCAGCCGGTCGTTGATTGCATGCGTGCGAGTGTCTGGGCGTGCGGGCAGGGCGAGATCCTGCGATACGGCACAGCCGGGGTGTTGGCCTTGATCGCCACACTCACCAGCGAGACCAGCAGAGTGATGTCACCAGGGCTGTCCAGGCGGATCCGCACCCAGGCGGGCGCCTGGCTCGATCGTCACGCCGCCGTTGTCGGTGAGCGCATGGGCCACGCGTTGCACCACTGGCCGGGTGAGGTAGACCTCGGCCTCGTCCAGGGCGTGCAGGTGCAGGATCTGGCGGGTGCCCACCGCAAGGCCCCTGCCCGCGCCGTCAACGAGCCGGCATACCGTCAGCGCAGGCCAGGCACGCAACTGCTGAAACGCCTGGTCACCGAACCCTTGGCGCGGGTGGGAGGCAGCGCTCATTCCGCCATGCTGGAGCAGTCGGCGACCCCAGCGATACCCCCGAGAACTCAAAACGTCATCAAAGGGATTTTCTAGTTCTATTTGGACACCTAAAGACTTGGATCATGAGGAGTCCGTAAGTCCGGCGCCACCAACGCCCGCGTCTTGAGCCGCAAGAGCCCCGGGCGCGAGGCGCGGGGACGTGGCTAATAAAAGGGTGCCGGGCGAGTGCGGGTGGAGTGTTCGTGGGCAGGGAATCTCGTCCAACCGCAGGCCGCGAGCGGTGCAAGCGGTGGCCAGGGTGATGACGCATCCCGCTTTCTCGTCGTGAGTGCTTTGGGCTGTTTCCGTTGGCGTCCATGAGCGCATGGAGTCGCGGGGTGGACGTGCGTCATGGGGCTGACCGAAGGCCGTCGTCACTCCGAAGGCCGTTGAGGGTGTCTGGCGGCCGACCGTCCAGTCCGTTCAACTCCTCTGCGGGCCGACCGGGTGAGTCTCAAGGGCGATCGTGGTGCCGAACCCGCCGACCGGCCCCGGGGACTGTTCGATGGTTGGGTCTGGCCGGATCCCTTGGGGGGCAGGGACAGAACGCAATGCCCGTCGAACTCGTTGCCGCGCCAGGGACGGTGCGAGTGGAGCGGACTCCCGTCACTCTCCCCTCATCTGGTTCGCAAGGCGTTGGCGGGCCGGGTCCGGCCCGCCAACGCGGCCTTGTCATTGGCCCTGTCGTGGGCACCGGCGCCTTGCGAACCAGGTCGCTGGGGACTTCAGCACGCGCCGACAACGACCGGGCCTGACCAGAGCGCCTGCCCATTCGGAGAACGGCCTGCCGCCGAGCTCAGGCAGCGCCAGCGCACCCTGCAGCACGTTACGCCCCGCCCGAGCGGGATCGACGACATCACCCGAGCCGACCTAGTCCTCAACGTGGTCAGCACTGAGAAATCGTCAGTAGGTGTAGCGCAAGATCCGACCGACGTCCCGGAGGACGGGGGTGTGGGCAGTCATCCACATGCCCACCCGGCCAGATGCGGGCATTTGCTCCAGACCCGGCATGTCCACGCTGCGCAGCGAGTCGATGCATTTGAGCCCGTCGTGCCAACCCTCAATTTCGTGGGGGTCGTCGATGCCCCAGTGCAGCGTCGCGTCTGCGTTGCGTACTGCAGGCACGAGCTTCTGCAGTTTGATGCCCACCGTGCCGTAGCAGTCGAACAGCAGTTGTCCGCTGGGGAATCGCGTGGTGATCCGCTGGATGAGCCGTTTGCCGTCCTGCTTTTGCAGGTACATGGTCAAGCCTTCGAAGACGGCCACGGTCGGGCGGTCGTCGGGCACCTGGTCGAGCCAGTCTTCGTCGGTTACCGAGGCGCTGATCATCTGGTAGTCCCCGGCGGGTGGCTGAAGCAGTCGCGTGCGCAACTCGATGACGTCGGGGTAGTCAACGTCGAACCAGCGGACCGATGATGAGGGCGCGAGCCGGTGGATCCGGGTGTCCAGTCCACAGGCGAGGTGCAGCACGGTGGCCTCTTTGTGGGCGGCCAGGAACCCCCCGGTCCAGTCGTCGAGTGTCTTGGCCCGCAGCGCCACCCCGGCCGCGGTCGTGCCTTTGACCCCGGTCTTGCGGAAGTCGTAGTCGATGCGTTCCACGGCCCGCCCGGCCTCGTAGTCATGCAGGATGGAATTCGGCGCGTGACTGTCCAGCGCCCTGCCGTACAGCGTTGCGAGCATGGTTTCTTGAGCCCCGGTGAGTGTGATCTTCTCGCGATTCATTGTTCCCTCAGATTGGTTCTCGTGTTCGCCGGCGGCGGTCGTCGGTCCAGGGCGTGATGCGTCAGGCAGGGGGATCGGAGTGCTGAGCGGCCAGCGCGGCCGTCGCGCCATGGACGAGCGTTTGGAGGCCGTACTCGAAGGCTTGTTCGCCGATTGTGCTGCCACCGTCGCGGATGGCGATGATCAGAATGGCCGAGTCTCCGCCGTCGAGTTGTTGGGCTAATGCCGCGGGCGGTGCGCTGACCTCGTGCCGCTGGGTCTGTTCCTGAAGCACGAACCCGTTGACGTAATGGACGAAGGTCATGGCAGTGCGCAGCGCAAGCACCGGTGTGAATCCGCAGCCGACCATGGCGGTCAGTTCCTGGTCGACGACTCTGGTCGCCGATGGGCTCAGTCTGGCATTGGCGACGATTCGGGCTCCGTCGCGGTAGGCGAGCATGGTTCGGCGGCGTTGGCGGGACCGATGGGTGATCCAGTCCTGCCACGTTTCGTCGTCACGAGGCGAGCCGGTTCCGGCGGCCAGCGTGATGGCCTCGGCCATCCCGTCGAGGAGTTCCTGCTTATTACGAAAGTGCCAATACAACGCTGGGTTCTGCACGCCCAACTTGGAGGCGAGCAGACGTACGGTCAGCCCGTCCAGCCCGACCTCATTGAGCAGCTGTAGTGCCGCATCGATCACTGTGCGCCGTGTGAGGCGAGGCCGCTGTTTCTCGGTCATCGGCCCTTACCTTAGCATTGCTAAGGCAACTCCGGTACTCTACAGCCGTGACCTAGGAGCGCGTCCTACGCGGACGGCTCCGGAAAAGGATCACTACGAACAAGAGAACCGGAGGTTCAGATGTTGGACACCGAGCAGCGTCAGTCCGTCCTCAGCGAGGGGGAGCGCAGGGTCTATGACGACGCGGTGGCATCCGGGATGTCTGCCCAGGAGCTGGACGACTTCCTTGCCAATCGTGTCGAGCCCCTTCTGCTTCACGACTACGTCGTGGCGCGCGAGGACGCAACTCGCCAAGAGGTGCGCGATATCCTCAGGATCGTCGCCGGCTTTCGCCAACGAGATCGCCTCGGCGTGTTGCACCGCTACTGCGGTGTGCGCGGGCTCGACGGCGGGACGCGTCGGGAGGCGATGGAGATCGCCCACCGTAGCGATCTCTACGACTGGGGGTACGTCACCGTACGAGCACACGGCGAGTCCCCCGAGGGCGCGAAGCAGTTGTTCGTGCACTTGTTCGACGCCCGCGAGTACCAGCAGGTCCAGTTCTGGGCGATCGCCTTCACTGGAACCGCTCCCAGCCGTCAGATGATCATCGAGGTTCTGGGAGCCGCAGGCGACTACACCAAGGTCGAGAAGGATTCCTTCGGGACCACGACGCACCACAGCCAGCCCGGCCTGCGCTATGGCTGGCTGCTGGGGACCGGTGCCTCCCATATGCAGGCGCTGGAAGTCCTCGTCGCCGCCCGTTTCGACGGCGTGGAATTCGAGGACTACTACAAGTACCGCGGGTTCTCCGGGAAACCGGTCTCGGGAAGCCCCTGGCGCATGCTGCCTGGGGGCCCTACGAGCGGGCTCCCCTCGGGCACGACGCCGCGCTCCGCAACTGCGGCAAGCGCTGACCCACCGGCCCTCACCCCGACAACCAGGGGTGAGGGCCGGCACCCTCACTACCGTCCTCTCCCGTCCGCGCGAACCGGCGGACAGCCGTTGGCTAGTGACCCGGTGGGAACCGCTTCTGATCGACGCGGGCACTGGAAAGCTCCGGGGCTGAGGACCACTGGGCGCCGTCAGGTACCTACCTCGCTCGCTCATGGCGACCGGGGCTTGGCGATTGTGTCCGCGAAACCAGGAACGTTTGTTCGGTTCGAGCGACGCTGGCGGCCGCGGCGCCGCAAGGTTGTCGATGAGATCCAGAAACGGTACGGGGCGGCGTCCCACCCTCCCGGTTCAGCCCGACCGTGGGGAGTTGAGCGCACGAACGTGCCGGTGCGGGCGAAACGGCCGGCCACTCGGCGCCGCCTCGATGACCGTCCCAAGACACCTCCAGCACGCCGTTCGGTAAGGGGATCCCCCTTACCGAACGCCCCGGACAGAGCTGGGGTGTGCCGGCCCGGCATGCAGGGTCAGGTGATCGCAAAGGGTGGGGGCCGACCTGCGCTCCAGTGCGCGATACTGCGCTGCTGCCGATCATCTGGACGGTCACGGGGAGAAGGGCGCCCGGTCAACCGGGCGTCATCAAACAACAAGGGAGAGTCCTCATGGCTCCGACAGGCAAGGCAGAGATCGAGGCCACCTTCGGCCCCACCAACGCAAGTGAGCAGGAGATCGCGGAGGCCGAGGCCGAGGGGATCAACCTGGGGAGCTACTGGTTCCTGCGTGATATGGACGTCTCGCACGCGGAAGTGCTGGACGCCCACGCCAAGAAGATCCACCTGGTGAGGTACGCCGTCGCGCGTGAGACGCTCTCGCACCAGGAGGCGCTTGACGCCTATGAGCAGGACCCCTCCATGGAGGCTTTCACCCGCTGCCGGCGTTGAGGGGTGCCTTGGAATAGGAGAACGTCGCCCCTTTGGGGGACGGTCTTTCACATCCACAGTGGCCTCCCCCAGCAAGGCGGGGGCCACTGTTCTGATTCTTGCGTCCGAGTTCCGGGGGCCAGAACTGGTGAATCACCTGGTCGGACGGGCGATCCAGGTCGATCCAGGTCGACCCAGGTTAGCCAAGCGGCCACGCAGCAGATCCGCGCGGAAAGCCAGAGATCGGACTTTCACCTGGCGATTCCGGCCACGGAGCAGGTTTCGACAACCAACAGTGATGATGGTCCCGGCGGCAGGGGGTTGTGCGTGGAGCTGCGGCAACTCAGGAACTTCGTCGCCGTGGCGGCGGAGAGCCACTTCACCCGTGCGGCCGAGCGGCTGCACGTGGCACAGTCCGGGCTCTCGTCCGCGATCCGCTCGCTGGAACGTGAATGGGCACCACGCTGTTCCGCCGCAGCACCCGAGCGTGCAGTTGGGGCTCCTGCAGGGCGACCTGGCCATCGGCTCGCTTCAGCGCCTGCACGCTGTGCACCTGCCCACCGTGCTCGCCGGGTTCGCCTGGCGATGGAGGCCGGGCTCCCGCCCGTCCGGCTGCACGATCTGCGGCACGGCGCTGCCACCATCCTGCTGCGCGCCGGACACGACCTGAAGGTCGTGCAGGAGACGCTGGGTTTGTCGTCGATCACCATCGCCTCCGACACCTACACCAGCGTCCTGCCCGAGTTGGCCCGCCAATCCGCCGAAGACGCCGCCGCCGTCATCCTCAACGCCCGCACCGAGCCCGAGCCGGACGAAACGGCAGCACCAGCCCGCGTCGTCCACCTGCCAGAGGCGTCGACCCGATGACCGGCAGAGGCTGACCGTCAGATTCTTCGCACCGGGGTCCGCATCCGAACCAGAGGTTGGGATGCGGACCCCATTCCTACTTTCAAGGCAGCTGGGCGCCCCAAGAGTCCCACAGCCCAAACACAGCCACGGCTTTCGCGGACGCACCTGCGCACTGGCCAGGGGCGCCCGACCCTGGTGATCCAGCGGGTTGGGGGAGGGCTCAGCGACAGGGGCGCGACAGCCGAGCAAACATCGAGCAAACACGGGGGCATATCGGACAGAATTTTGGATCTTGGCAGTGGTAAGACTGCAGGTCAGACGGTGGCGCGCCCGGCAGGATTCGAACCCGCGACCGTCGGATTAGAAGTCCGAAGCTCAACGGCGGCTCCGTGCCCTGGTTCACCTGCGCGTACTCTCCAGCGGCATGACGACGTAGGCAAGATCATTCCGCGCATACTCCGGATCTTGCTCGTGAGGCCACCTTCTGCCCCTGCGGGGAGTCTCCACGTCCAGCTGTGTCCACAGGTAGATTGAGCAGCATGACCGCTCAGCCCGAGGAACCGACCGCGCCGCGCGATCCTGGCGAGGATCCGGCCGCGATCTTCGATGCGCTCCCGCCGGCGCATCGTGACCAGTTCCGGGCCGAGTATGACGAGGCGCTCGACGCCGCTCACGACCTGGCGCGCTTCAAACAGGTCCAAACCCTGCTTCGGCAGTGGCGCCTGCGGGCCATCGCCTATGACCGTCCCGGATACGACGAGGCGGTACAGGACGCCCTACAGGGCAGGGAAGACAGCTTCGTCCGCTACACGCCGCCGGGCTGGGAAGGCCGGGTGTGACGTACCGCTGGGACGGCTTCCACGGACGCGCGCTGTACGAGCTGAACGGACTGCCCAACGAAGTCCGCGACGGCCCACTACTGGAGCGCCTCCTCGATCTCCTGGAAACGCCGTGGGACGCGGTACCGGAACGGCCAGGTCAAACAGCCGTCCGACACGCCTTCTTCGGCGCCAACAGCGAGGGCATGCTCACGCTACTGGTCGACGACAAGGCTGAGACGCTGCGCATCATCGACATCCTGTGGATGGGGTAGCGGCGTAGCCGCTGTTCTTCCCCCACCTTCCTTCCCCCGACCTGCTGAGACCTGCACCTAGCGGTTGACAGGTTCCGGCCGCCGCCATCCTCAAGAAACCGGCAGCCGTTCGATTACTGCCATCACCGCAGGTCAACCTGTGTGCGCCTGGTCGTGAGTGCCAGCAGTCGTAAGCCTCTGTTGCGGAACTTACGTGCTGTACTGCATTGCTCTTGTCACAGCTACCGGCTTGCAAAGCCGATCATGGACCCGCCGCGTGACCTGGCGGACCCGTGACCTGCCAACCTCTGGTCTTCTCTCCGCAAGCGACCGTGAGTCCCCGTTGATCACTCTCCCATCGGGCACGCAACGGGCACGGTACCGATGGCTGGTGCTCGCGGGGCGCAACAGACGAACGAACCTGTCCGGAGGGTGCTCCCGCGCGAACGGCGCGAACCCCGTGACGGACAGATTCGCGTGGGAGTGCCCTCCGGGTCCAGGAGGGGTCTGGGGAACCACGGGGTTCCCCAGTAGCGCACGCTCAACCGATCTTCCGGCAGTCCCCCTGACGGCTCCAACGGCCCTTGACCACCGTCACGCCCTGGTGCTCATCGCCGAACGGGCTTAAGGGGTCGTCCCACGTCGTTCGCTGGGAGTCCGGGAGCCAGGCAAGATAGCAAATCCCCGCAGTTCCGTCCGATGGCGTCGGCTGTGCTGTGATCTTGATCTACATCGGCTCGCTAGGTTGCCATCGACCGACTTCCTCCCACTGTGAAAGTTAGAGGCACGACTAGGACGTGCCCCCGAGTGAAATGGGTGAACAAACCATGACCACTGACGGTCAGCAGGCCAACGCCAAGGCCGACGCGGCCAAGGCGGACCTGGCAGGCGCGGCTCGCGACTTCGCCAGCAACCCGTCGGCCGAGAACGAGCAGCGCCTCGGCGACTCCTACCAGGCGTCCTCCGAGGCGCACAGTGCGGCTCGCCCGGTCAACGGCGGGTCCGGCTCCGGGGCCTGACCGCCCCGGCAGTAACCAGTAACACGGCAACATCCGGTCCTCGCGCTCCTGAGCGCGAGGACCGGCTCTTTATGGCCTCAAAGACACCGGCGTTGGCTCGCCAGGGCGGGGGCGCGCCCCTTCGGTGGGCGGTCGGGGCGGGGCCGGCGGGCATGGCACGATGCGTGGCCCGGCGCGGCCGCCCGGTGACCGGCGCCCACGCCGCACGCTCCGGGCGGCCTGGCGCGGGGCCGCGCAGCGGCCCGAGCGCCGCCGCCCCTTGACCCCACAACCGGCGAGGTACTCCCCACCTGGGATGACGAGCTAGACGCGCTCGGCCTGGACGAGGACGCCGAACCGCTCCACGTGGTCCGCTTCGGGCGCCAGATTGACGCCCAGGGCGTGATGCCCGACTCCCCGAAGTCCCGCAAGCTCATCGGCTACCTCACCAAGTACCTCGTCAAGGGCGTCGCCGAATGCCACACCGCCCAGACTGCCGCCCAGCGTGAACACGCCAACCGGATGGCCGAAACGCTCCGCTACGAGCCGTGCTCACCGACGTGCGCGAACTGGCTGCGCTACGGCGTCCAGCCCAAGAACCCCCGCAAGGGCCTCACCCCCGGCTACTGCAAAGGCAAGGCACACCGCTACGAGCACCTCGGCTATGGCGGTCGCCGCGTCCTGGTCTCGCGTAAGTGGTCCGGCAAGACGCTGGCCGATCACAAGGCCGACCGAAAGGCGTGGGTCCTGGCCCGGCTGGCTGAGGCAGGAATCCCCGTGCTCAACCCGGCTGACCGGAACGCAGCCCATGTCTGGGAACGCGCCGGTCCCGGCGACCCAGACGTCAAGCCGACAGAGCAACGCCTCCTGTTGCTGATCAACGAACGGATCCAACGGCGACGGCAACTCGATGCCGCGACCCTCAACCCCACCCCAGAACTTTCGGCAACTGCGGAGGCAGCGTGAGCGGCAAGCGCGACGAACTACTCACCGTCGACCAGGTGCTCGAAGCACTCGGCGGGATCTCCCGGCGGACCTTCTACCGCTGGCGTGAGATCGGCAAGGCTCCGGCCGGTATCAAGCTCCCGAACGGTGAGATCCGTATCTACCGCAACGATCTCGACGCCTGGCTCTGGTCCTTGCGGGAGGCGGCGTGAACACGTCCTACAAGGTCAAGTTCTGGGAGGTCCGGCCGAACAAGGCGGGGCCGAGGTCGAGCAAGCCTGGCAAGGTCATCTCCTACACCGCGCGTTGGACCGTTGGCGGGCGGGAGAAGTCCCGGACGTTCGAAAAGTCGTCGCAGGCAAGGAACTTCCTGTCTGACCTGCGGCAGGCTTCGAAGGACGGTGAGGCGTTCGACCTGGACTCGGGGCTTCCGGTGTCCATGCTCAAGGTGGCGACGGTGCGCACGTGGCTGGAGTTTGCGCGGGCGTACGTCAAAGCGCGTTGGCCGCACGCGGCGGCCAAGTCCCGTGAGGGCCTCACCGACACCATGGCGGCCGTGACGCTCGTGTTCGTCAAGGACATGCCGGGACGTCCCGATGCTGCCCTTCTCCGTGTCCTGCTTCGGCAACACGTCTTCGTCCCTGACGCTCGTCGTCCGGACATCTCGCCCGACCTCGGCAAGGCGCTCCGCTGGCTGGAGTCGGCGTCCATGCCCATCACTGATCTGGAGGAACCGCGGTTGGCGCGGGCCGCGCTGGAGACGCTCGCGCTCCAACTCGACGGACAGCCGGCGGCCTCCTCGACCTTCCGGCGCAAGCGGGCGGTCTTCAAGCATGCGCTCGGCTACGCGGTCGAACTGGGCGACCTGGTGACGAATCCCCTCGACCGTGTGAAGTGGCGTCCGCCAAAGCAGAACGGGGCCGTTGACCGTCGCGTCGTGGTGAACCCAGAGCAGGCTCGGGAACTGCTGACGGCGGTGTCGTATGTCGGTCGGTCGCGTGGGCCTCGGCTGCGGGCGATGTTTGCGTGCATGTACTTCGCCGGTCTTCGTCCGGCTGAGGCTGCGGGTCTTCGTCGGCAGGACTGCGAACTTCCGGCAACTGGCTGGGGCCTGATCACGCTCAAGAAGACCCGGCCCCAGACCAACAAGCGATACACCGATTCGGGGGAGACCTTCGATGATCGGGGCCTCAAGCATCGGGGGGACGACATCGTTCGGCCGGTCCCGATCCCACCTGAGCTGGTGGTGATCGTCCGCGAACACGTCGGCATCTTCGGGACGGCAGAGGACGGGCGGCTCTTCGTCACAAGCGGCGGCCAATCCTTCTCCGGCTCGGCCTACGCGCAGGTCTGGAAGCGGGCTCGGGCCCTGGCGCTGGCACCTGATCAGGTCGAATCCCCGTTGGCGGCGCGGCCGTATGACCTGCGGCATGCGGCGGTGTCGCTCTGGCTGAACGCGGGCGTCCATGCTCCGGAGGCGGCTGAACGCGCCGGTCACGGCGTCGACGTGATGTTGCGCGTTTACGCCAAGTGCATAGATGGGCAACGGGACGTCGCCAACCAGCGCATAGAGGATGCGTTGGCATGATCGGTAACTACCCTGGAGAGGCTCCGGAACATTCCGGAGCCTCTCTCCGTGTCTGCGCTGACCTGCGGAAACGCGGGCCAAGTCATTCCGCGTATATTCCGGGAACAGTGCCGTGCGGCTGCGTTCGGTGGCATCTGGCTGCATCCGGCCGAACCAGCGCGAAAGATGTTCTCGCAGGTCAGAGGCTAGATGGCCCGGTTGTAGAGGCGCGCCCGGCAGGATTCGAACCCGCGACCGTCGGATTAGAAGTCCGATGCTCTGTCCAGCTGAGCTACGGGCGCCCGGCGCCCGGCGGGACGCCGGGACACAGTGTAAGGCTGCGCGTCGTCTGGCTCCACATCTATAACGCCGTCACCACGTGGGGCGGGGGTTCTATCTTTGGGTGCTGTGGCGGTGGACTTTGAGATGCCGCTCTCCGGCGGGGACGTGTCGGAGGGTGTGGTGCGGGTGGGGGAGACGGTGCGGCGGCCGTTGCGGGCGCACAGTCCGGCGGTTCATGGGCTGTTGCGGCATCTGGAGGCGGTGGGGTTCGACGGGGCGCCGCGGGTGCTGGGCATTGATGAGCGGGGGCGGGAGGTGCTCAGCTGGGTGCCGGGGGAGGTGCCGCATCGGCCGCTGGCGGCGCATGTGGTTTCGGAGGACGCGCTTCGGGGTGTCGGACGGTTGCTGCGGCGGTTTCACGAGGCGGTGGCGTCGTACGAGGCGCCGGTGGGGGCGCCCTGGGACGGCGAGACGTCCAATCTGGACGGGGAGCCGGAGGTCATCGGGCATTGTGATGTGACGCCGGAGAACGTCGTCTTCCGGGGAGGATCACCGGTCGCTTTGATCGATTTCGATCTGGCGCGGCCCACCACGCGGCTGTTCGACGTCGTCACCGCGTTGCGGCATTGGGGGCCGATCGAGGATCCGGCCGATCGGGATGCCGTGTTGTACGGGGCGGACGTGGGGCGGAGGCTGCGGGTTTTCTGTGACGCGTACGGGCTGGACCGGGACCAGCGGAGGGAAGTGCTGCCGGCGGCTCGGGTGAGGTTCGAGCGGTCCTATCGGGCGATGCGTGATCGGGCCGCGGGTGGCGGGGGATGGGCGCGGATCTGGCAGGGCGGTGCCGGGCCTCGGATACGGCGGGCACAGGATTGGTTGGAGCGGCATTGGGATGAGCTTGATGCGCGTCTCTGGTGAAGGACTCCTTCTCGGCGTGGCGTTGGACGCGCTTTTCGGGGATCCGAAGAGGTGGCATCCCGTGGCCGGGTTCGGAAGGGTGGCGTCGGCTGCGGAGCGCCGGCTTTACAAGGATTCTCGGTGGCGTGGGGTTGTTTACGCCGGGGTTCTTGTGGGTGGAGCCGGTACGGTCGGTGTCGTGCTTGAGAGGGTGAGCCGGCGGCCTGCGGTGCATGGTCTTGTTACCGCGGGGGTCACCTGGGCTGTGCTTGGGGGGACTTCTTTGGGGCGTGAGGGGCTCCTTATGGCGCGGGTGCTGGAGCGCGGGGATGTGGAGGCGGCGAGAGGGCGGCTTTCTCATTTGTGCGCTCGGGATCCCAAGGGTTTGGACGCTTCCGCGCTGAGCCGGGCGGTGGTGGAGTCGGTGGCCGAGAACACGTCGGACGCGTCGATCGCTCCGCTGGTCTGGGGGGCCGTGGCGGGAATTCCGGGGCTGCTCATGTACCGGGCCGTGAACACGCTGGATGCGATGGTCGGGTATCGGAATCCGAGGTATGAGCGCTTCGGGTGGGCGAGCGCGAGGCTTGACGATGCCGCCAACTGGGTTCCCGCGAGGGTGACCGGAGGGTTGGTCGCGCTCTGTTCGGGGCCTACCGCCTGGCGGGTGCTGATCAGGGACGGGAAGAATCATCCGAGTCCCAACGCCGGACGGTGCGAGGCCGCGTTCGCCGGGGCGCTCGGGGTGCGGCTCGGCGGGGTCAACGCCTATGGCGGACGGGTCGAGCGGCGGCCCGAGATGGGGGACGGCAGGCCGCCCGAGGTCAGGGACATCAGGCGGGCCGTGAAGCTTTCGGCCGTGGTGACGTTCGCGGCGGCAGCGGTGATCTGGAGTGTCAGGTGAGCGGGCTTCTGGTGGCGGGGACCACCTCTGACGCGGGGAAGAGCGTCGTCACGGCTGGGTTGTGCCGGTGGCTGGCGCGGCAGGGAGTGAAGGTCGCGCCGTTCAAGGCCCAGAACATGTCGCTGAACTCGATGGTGACGAGCGATGGGGCGGAGATCGGACGGGCCCAGTACATGCAGGCGCAGGCCGCGGGCGTCGAGCCGACGGCGCACATGAATCCGGTGCTGCTCAAGCCGGGGAGCGACCGCCGGAGTCAGGTCGTCGTTCTGGGACGGCCCGTGGCGGAGGTCGACGCGCTGCAGTACGGGGACCACAAGGAATGGCTCAAGGGCGTTGTTCTGGACAGCCTCGACGGACTGCGGGGCGAGTACGACGTCGTGGTCTGCGAAGGCGCTGGAAGCCCAACTGAGATCAACCTGCGCGCCGGCGACATCGTGAACATGGGGCTGGCGCGGGCCGCGGATCTACCGGTCGTCGTGGTCGGCGACATCGACCGGGGCGGTGTGTTCGCGTCGCTGTTCGGCACGGTCGCGTTGATGGAGCCGGAAGACCAGGCTCTCGTCGCGGGATTCGTCATCAACAAGTTCCGGGGCGCTCCGGAACTGCTGGCGCCCGGGCTGGAGCAGCTCAAGATGCTCACGGGGCGGCCCACGCTCGGGGTGTTGCCCTGGAAACTCGGGCTGTATCTCGACTCCGAGGACACTCTGGCACTGGACGCGCCGAGGCCCGACGCGAAGGGACCGTTCGGGAAGGAGACGCTGCGGATCGCCGTCGTCAGGTTCCCGCGCATCTCCAATTTCACGGACATGGACGCTTTGGCCTGTGAGCCCGGTGTCGTCGTCCGGTATGCGGCGAGCGCCGGTGATCTGGCAGAGGCCGATCTCGTCGTCCTTCCGGGGACGCGGGCCACGGTCAGTGATCTGGAGTGGCTCCGCGACCGGGGAATGGCCGGGGAGATCCAGAAAAGGGCCAAGGAGGGGCGGCCCGTTCTCGGCATCTGCGG
This sequence comes from Spirillospora sp. CA-128828, assembly GCF_050945415.1. NCBI lineage: Bacteria > Bacillati > Actinomycetota > Actinomycetes > Streptosporangiales > Thermomonosporaceae > Spirillospora > Spirillospora sp. CA-128828. The sequence continues at coordinate 7,163,885 of NZ_CP191986.1, read as the reverse complement.
CGGTTACCAGATGCTCGCCGAAGAGATCGTGGACGACGTCGAGTCCAAGAAGGGGCGGACGGAGGGCCTCGCCCTTCTCCCCGCGCACGTCGAATTCGGGAAAGAGAAGACTCTCGGACGGCCTGCGGGGAGCGCGTACGGCGAAGACGTCCACGCGTATGAGATTCATCACGGCATCGCGACCGCGCAGGGCGAGCCTTTCCTCGACGGCTGCCGGAAAGGCGCCGTCTGGGGGACGACCTGGCATGGCGCCATGGAGAACGACGGATTCCGGAGGGCGTTCCTCAGCGACGTCGCCCAGCACGCGGGACGAGACTTCACCCCCGCCCCGGACGTGTCGTTCGCGGCGCTGAGGGAGGCGACCCTGGACGCCCTCGGCGACCTCGTCGAGGAGCACTTGGACACCGCCGCCGTGTGGCGGATCATCGAGCGCGGGGCACCGGGCGGCCTTCCCGTCGTCCCGCCCGGCGGCGCCCCGGAACCGCCCGCCGCGGCGGTAAGGTGATCCACTCGAAGGCACAGGCCGGACCGGGCCCAGCACCGCACCAGGCGAAGCACGGCACCAGGCACTAGGAGGAACGTCCCGTGACCGACCCGCGGTCCAGTCTGATCGTCCCGCTGATGAAGGCGCGGGTGCCGGCCGAGGTCCAGCTGGAGTTCCCGCTGCCCGCGGACGAGGACCCGATCCGCGACCCGTTCGCCGCCGACCTCTACGTCACCTACGCGCTGGAGATCGCCGACGAGGGCGCCCCGTCCGGCCGCCGCTACGAGCACGTGGCCCGGAGGCACTGCGCGGAGTTCGGCGTGGCGCCGGGCGAGCTGCGCCGCCGCGCCGTGATCAACCTGCGCGACCTGCGCCCGGAGCTGAGCCTCAGCTGGTACCCGGACGTGCGCGCCGTGACGGTGACGCTGGGCGGCGCCGCGGGCCGCGGCAGCCTGGAGTCCGGCCTGCTGCTGGACGAGGGGTTCCTGGAGAAGCTGGCCCAGGACGTGGACGGCGACCTCGTCGTGGCGGTGCCCGCGCGGGACGTCTTCGTCGCCTCGGGGACCGGCCACCCGGACGGTGTCGACAAGCTCCGCTGGGCCGTCGCGCAGGTCTGGGCCGAGGACCGCGGGGAGGACGGCGCCGCCGACCCGGCCTGGGACGTCCCCGCAGGCAGCCTCCTCACGCATGACCTGCTGGTGCGCCGCGCCGGCGGCTGGGACGTCCTCCCGGCGTGAAACCCGTTACGAAAGCCGCCTGAACTCGGGCCACAGCTTCGCCCAGGGGCCGCGCTGCCCCCGGCAGACCCAGATGGGCTTGCCCTGTTCCTGGTTGTCGAGCCCGACGCCGTTGTCGATCCGGCCGACCGGACGGACGTCCGTCCAGAACCGCCGCAGTTGCGCGCCCTCGGCGACATCGTCCGGCCCCACCACGATCGTCGGCCCGCCGGTGTCGGCCGGACGCCCGAAGTACCAGTACCCGTTGTGCCCGCTGTACGCGTGCGGCAGCCCGAGCCCGGGGCCGTACTTGTCGAGCGCCCCCGCCTCGCCGTAGTTGGAGACGACGATCGTCGCGGCGGCCCGCTCTTCAGGGGGCAGCGCGGCATGGACGCGCGCGACCTGCGCGGCGAACCGGGGCCAGCCGACGGTCTCGGCCGAGTCCGCGTTGATCGCTGGCTGCGGCGTGTCGGCCAGCCGTTTCACCGGGTAGACGGGCAGTGTCAGCAGGACGGTCGTGATCCCGGTGAGCGCGTACACCGGGACGGACGCCGCCCAGCCCCAGCCCCGCGGCGCGCCGTTCCGCTCGATCTCGACGGCGCCCGCCGCCCAGAGCGCCGCCCACAGCCCGCTCAGGTAGTACGGCTTCCCGGCGGTGATGAGGAACACGACGTTCAGCAGCAGGTACGCATGCCCGAGAAAGCGGAAGGGCCGCAGCTCGTCCGACCGGTACGTCCGCCACAGCCCGTAGATCCACAGCCAGGACATGAGCCCGCCGGTCAGCAGGATCTGGAACGGGACGAACCCGGGCCGCCCGCCGAAGTCGCCCTTGTCTGCGATCGCGCCCGCCATGTCGATCTGCGGCCAGCCGTGGCCGGCCTGCCAGGCCAGCCCCGGGACGACCGCCGCGATCACGATCAGCACCGCGGCGGCGAGCATCGGGCGCCGCAGGAACTCGCGCGGTCCCGACAGCAGCAGTCCCGCGAGCAGTGCCAGCAGCAGGAACGCGGCCAGGTACTTCACGTTCAGCACCAGCGCCGTCACGACGCCGATGGCGAGCAGCAGCCGGGAGTCGCGCGTGCGCACCCACCTGACCACCAGCCACACGATCGTTGTCGACAGGAGCAGGTCGAGCGTCGCGGTGTAGAAGCCGTGGCCGACCGCGACCGCGAACGGGCAGACCGCGTAGGCCCCGGCCGTGAGCAGCTGGGCACGGCGTCCGCCGCCCATGTCGCGCGCCGTGAGGGCGGCGATCACCACGCCGGCGGCGGCGAACAGCGCGGCGGGCACGCGCAGCGCGACGAGCGAGTCGCCGAACACCGCCGTCACCGCCCGGCCCATCAGCGGCATCAGCGGCGGCTGGTCGGGATATCCCCAGGCGGGGTGGCGCCCGGCCACCCGGAAGTACAGCTCGTCACGGTGGTAGCCGTACCGGGCGCTGACCGCCAGCAGCACGACGCCGAGGGCACCGGCCAGCAGCAGCACCGGCCTCCAGGCGGGCGCCGGCGCGTCGCCGGAATCGGTGATCTCAACGGGACCGGACGCCGCGGAGGCAGGTGCCGACATGATCCGAACCTAAGCCGACGATGTGCGGCAAGTCACGATCTCCGGCCCGGCCGACCTCGGACACCTGCCCAGGGCTGCGGACCCGGCGGAAATTCGATGGGCGGACCGGCGCGGCACGCGTACCGTGCGGTCCATGGTGTCGACGCATCAACTCCTGGCCTTCTCCGCGATGGCGCTGGCCATCATCGTGATCCCCGGTCCCACGGTGCTGTTCGTGGTCGGCCGAGCCCTCGCCCACGGCCGCCGGACGGCGCTGACGAGCGTGATCGGCAACGAGATCGGCGCCCTGCTGCTGACCCTGGCCGTCGCGTTCGGCGTCGGGTCGATCGTGGAACGGTCCGTCGTCGTGTTCACGGCGCTGAAGCTGGCGGGCGCGGTCTACCTGCTCTACCTCGGCGTCCAGGCGTTCCGGCACCGGCGTTCGCTGCAGGAGGCGATCGGCGAGACCGGCTCCGAGGCGGGGAGCCGCGGCCGTGATCTCTGGCAGGGCTTCGTGGTGGGCGTCACCAACCCGAAGACGACCGTGTTCTTCGCCGCCGTGCTGCCGCAGTTCGTCGTCCGCGAGAACGGGCACGTCGCCCTGCAGATGATGGTCTTCGGGCTGATCTTCACGTTCATCGCGCTGCTGTGCGACAGCGTGTGGGGCCTCGCCGCCGGGACGGCCCGCGCCTGGTTCGCGCGTTCGCCGCGCCGCCTGGCCGCGATCGGCGGCACCGGCGGCCTGATGATGATCGGCCTCGGCGTCACCGTCGCCGCGACGGGCCGCAAGGACTGAGCCCTCAGATCGAGCAGATCGAGAAGTTGTCGAAGGCCGCCTCCGGCGATCCGGTGGCGTTCCCGGCGCGGACGACGACCAGACCGCTCCAGCTCCGGGCGTCGTCCTGCGCGGCGGCGGCGGAGGACGCGACCGGCTTGCCGTTCACCCACATGGCGAGGTCGATGTTGTCGCCCCCGCGCTCGACGCACGCGGCCTGGAGCCGGTTGTCACCGTCGCGGAGGCCGGGGACGGTGCCGGTCGTCACCGTCTTCGGCGCGTCGGCGCTCAGCTTGGCGATGCGCGCCCGCCCGTCCGGGCCGAGGAGGAAGGCGTAGCCGCCGCGGCCGCGGCAGAAGACCCCTGCTTCGCCGCCGGCGACCGGCGAGACCTTGACCTCGATGAGCTGGGAGCCGGGGATCTCCTCCGCCGGCGCGTCGGCCATCATCTGCGTCGTCGTGGGGAGGACGCGCAGCACGTACTTCTTGTCGCGGTAGGACGCGTCCCCGGCGGGCGTGGTCGTCTTCGTCCAACCGGAGTCCTCGTCGCTGAACTTGTCGTCGAAGACCTCGTCCTTGACGTCGGGCGGCCCGCCACTGAGATCCGCGGCCGCCGTGGTCCCGGGATCGTCGGGGGTGCGGTCGCCGTCCGGCAGGTTGACGGCTCCGATCACGGTGGAGACGCCGACGACCGCACCTACGGCGACGATGAGCAGTCCATGGTTGCGGTACGAGCGCCGCGCCTTCGCCGGAGCCGCCGGAGCCGCCGGAGCCGCCGGGCTCATCATGTCGACCGGACGCGTGGTCTCGCCCGCGGGCCGCGTCGGCGGCACGGAATCAACGCTCGCCGCGGGCGCGGGCGCGGGCGCGGGTTCCGGTTCGGGCGAGGGCGAGGGCGCGGGCGCGGGGAGGACGACCGTGGGCGGTGTCGCGGGCGGCTCGTCCTCGCCGGTCAGCTCCCGGATCAGCTGCTTCACCGCCGGACGCTCCCGCGGGTCCTTCGCCAGCGACCGCGTCACGAGGTCGCGGACGGCGGGGTCGAGGCCGTCCAGGTCGGGCTCGCCGCCCGTGACCCGGTTGATCGTCTCCGGGAGGGTCCCGCCGCCGAACGGGGCGCGTCCCGTGCCCGCGTAGGCGACGACGCAGCCCCACGAGAACACGTCCGCCGCCGGGGTGATCTCCTCGCCGCGCATCAGCTCCGGCGCGATGTAGGCGGGGGTGCCGACGAACTGGCCGCTCTTGGTCGGCCCGTCCGTGGTGTCCAGCGCGCGGGCGATGCCGAAGTCGATCACGCGCGGCCCGGTCGGGGACAGCAGCACGTTGGACGGCTTGAGGTCGCGGTGCACGATCCCGGCGCCGTGGATCGCGCCGAGCGCCGTCGCGATGTTGACCGCGAGGGCCTCCAGGTCGCCGCCGCGCAGCGGCCCGTTCTCCTTGACGGCCTCGTCCAGCGCCGGGCCGGTGACGTACTCGGTGACCACGTACAGCGGGTCGCCGTCCAGCCGGGCGTCGAGTACCGCGGCAGTGCAGAACCGCCGGACCTGCCGCGCGGCCGTCACCTCGCGCCGGAACCGCTCGTGGAACGCCTCGTCGTCGGCGAGTTCCGGATTGATGACCTTGACCGCGACCTGCTTTCCCGCCTCGTCCTCGCCGAGGTAGACGGTGCCCATGCCGCCGCGGCCGAGCCGGGCGGTGAGGCGGTAGGGGCCGAGCAGGCGCGGGTCACGGTCACGAAGGGGCGCCTGCATGACTCGACTCACTTCCGGGGGCGGAGGGCTCTTTTTGTGGTTCAGTCTGTCCTACGGTCAGTCTCTTTGACGTTCGTGCAAAGGGCATCAGTTCACCGCATTGCGGGAGGAAATATGGACGTGACGGCGGACGTGCTCGGCTCCGGATACGAGGCGATCGAGCTGCCGATGGGCCGGGACGCCGAGGGCGAGGTCGTGGCGACGCTCGTGCGGAGGCGCGGCACCGATCCGTCCCGCCGCGCCGTCCTGTACGTCCACGGGTTCGTCGACTACTTCTTCCAGAAGCACCTCGCGGACTTCTACGTGGACCTGGGCTTCGACTTCTACGCCCTGGACCTGCGCAAGTACGGGCGCTCACTGCGTCCGCACCAGACCCCGAACTACGTCGAGAGCCTGTCCGACTACTTCCCCGAGATCGACGAGGCCGTCCGGATCGTCCGGGACGTGGACGGCCACGACACCCTGCTGCTGAACGGCCACTCCACCGGTGGCCTCATCGCCGCGCTGTGGGCCGACAAGGTCAAGGGCCAGGGCCTCGTGGACGGCCTGTTCCTCAACAGCCCGTTCGTGGACCTCGCCGAGCCGCTGGTGCTGCGCAAGGTCGGCGCCGGGCTGGCGCGGGCGCTGCGTCCCCGCTTCCCGAAGGCGAAGCTGCCGGCGGGCGTGTCCGACCGGTATCCGCGCAGCATCCACCGCGACCACGAGGGCGAATGGGACTTCGACCTCGGGTGGAAGCCGATTCTCGGGTTCCCGGTGCGGGCGGCGTGGCTGGCCGCCGTCCGCCGCGGCCAGCTGCGCCTGCAGCGCGGCCTGGACGTCGACGTTCCGGTGCTGGTCATGGCGTCGACCCGCAGCGTGCGCCCGACCCGCAGGGTGCTGGACGTGACCGGCGCCGACGCCGTCCTGGACGTCGAGCACATGGCGCGGTGGGCGCCCCGGATCGGGCGGCACGTCACGCTCGTCCGGATCGACGGCGGCCTGCACGACCTGGTGCTGTCGGCCGAGCCCGTCCGCGCGCAGGTCTTCGCGGAGCTGACCCGCTGGACGAGCGGTTACCTGCCCGCTAGCTGAGGATCTTCGACAGGTCGAAGTCGTCGAAGTCGACGACGGTCTGCTGCGCGGGGTTGCCGCCCCGTTCGACCTCCAGACCGGCCTTGCCGTTGCCGAGCGGCTGGTCGTCGTCGGTGGCGTCGATCACCCGCGAGCCGTTCACCCAGAGCCGGAGCCGGACCTGCTTGCCGTCATCGCCACTCTCACAGGCGATCTGCAGCTTGTTCGGCCCGTCGCCGGAGAATCCGGGGACCGAGTCCGGGCTGCCCAGCTCCTTGGTGCCCCGGTCCTTGGTGATCTTGCGGAGGGTCGCCCCCTTGCCGTCGTGGCGGACCAGGAACATGTACTCGTTGTCGCCGTTCTCGGTCGAGCGGCAGGTGAGACCGTACTTGCCGTCGGCTGGGCTCTGCCCGACGGTGGCCGTGACCGTGGCCAGCATCGGGTCGGGGGCGAACTCGTCCTTCGGCACGTCCCGCCCCACCGAGCCGGTGGAGTCGTCGGTCTGGATCCGGTACTTGCCGTTCTGGTAGTCGTACTGGTTCGGGAACGATCCCCAGCCGGACTCGGTGTTGGAGAAGTCGTCGCTGAACGTCGTCGCCAGCTTGCCGGGCGGGCCGCCGGGACGCAGGATGAGGAACGCGACGACGGCGAGCACGGCCAGCGCCGCGACGGCCGCGCCCGCGATGATCAGCGGGCGGCGCGGGACCCCCGGTCCGGCCGCGGGGCGCGGGTCCTGGCGGGTCGTCTCGCCGGCGAACCGGGCGGTCTGCTGGAACGCGGCCTGACCGGCCCGTGCCTGCGCGGCCGGGTCGTTCGGGGTGCCGTGCCAGCTCGCCTGGACGGTCTGGGCGAGCGTGGCCGGGTCCGTCGTCCCGTTGCCGACGAGCCGCCCGAGCAGGTCCTGGACGGTCGGCCGGTTCCGCGGGTCCTTGTCGAGGGCGGCGGCGACCACGTCCCGCAGGCCGGGGTCGAGCCCGTCCAGCCTCGGCTGGTCGTGCGCGACGCGGTAGAAGATCTCCGGGACGGTGTTGCCCGCGAACGGGGCGCTGCCCGTCCCGGCGTAGGCGACGACGCAGCCCCACGAGAACACGTCGGACGCGGGGGTGACCTGCTCGCCGCGCAGCAGCTCGGGCGGCAGGTAGTTCGGGGTCCCGACGAACTGGCCGGTGCGGGTGGGGCCGTCGGCGGCGTCGAGGGCGCGGGCGATGCCGAAGTCGATGACGCGGGGTCCGGTGGACGACAGCAGGACGTTGGCGGGTTTGAGGTCGCGGTGCACGATCCCGGCGCCGTGGATGGCGGCGAGCGCGGTGGCGACCCCGACCGCGAGCCCCTCCAGGTCGGAGCCGGGCAGCGGGCCGCGCTCGGCGACGGCGCTCTCCAGGCTCGGGCCCTCGATGTACTCGGTGACGACGTACAGCGGGTCCTGGTCGAGCTCGGCGTCCATCACGGGCGCGGTGCAGAAGCGGCGGACCTGCCGCGCGGCCGTCACCTCGCGGCGGAACCGGTCCCGGAACGCGGCCTCCCCGGCCAGCTCCCGGTTGATCACCTTCACGGCGACCCGGCGCCCGGCGGCGTCCTCGCCGAGATAGACCGTCCCCATGCCGCCCCGGCCGAGGCGTCCGGTCAGCCGGTAGGGCCCGAGTTCCACGGGGTCGTCGGGGCGCAGGGCGTCGCCGTTCTCTCCTGCGTGCGTGGTCATCATGATCCTGAAAAGTGGGAATCGGGGAGTCTTCGCGGTAGAACCCTAGCGGGCCTCCCGCCATTGGACGCAGGGAGCGGTCACCGCGTTCGGCGGGCGCGGGGAAGAGTGCGGAACGGCGGGAGTTTCTCGCCGGTGAGCCCGAACGCGTACGCCACGACCCGGCTGGACCATCGCTGGCACCCGACGACCAGCCCGTACAGGGCGCGCGGGTACCGCCCGGTGAACGGGATCACGAGCCAGCTGAGCAGCATCACGATCACCAGCGCCGCGTACATGAGCAGCATGACGGCCAGGTGCGGGATCACCAGTAGGCCCCTGAGCAGGGTGAACCAGCGTCGCGGGCCGTGCCAGGCGTCCGGGAACGGCAGGTCGACCATGACCGTCGGCCCCGCCGGGGCGGGCGGGCCCGGCGCCGGCTCGGGCTCAGCCGCCTCGGGGGCGGGCCGCGGTTCCGGAACCTCGGCATGCGGCGCCCGCCCGGCGGCCGGGGCGGGCCCGGGCGCCGGTTCCGGGGCCGGCCCCTGCCAGGACGCCGAGATCGTCTCCGCGGCGTGTTCCAGGTCGGCCTTCTCCTGCCCGACGAGCCGGGTGAGGAGCTGCCGCGCGGTCGGCCGGTCGCGCGGGTCCTTGCCGAGCGCGGCGGCGACGATGTCGCGCAGCCGCGGGTCGAGGCCGGCGAGGTCGGGCTCCTCGCGCTCGATGCGGCGGAACGTCTCCGCGACCGTCGTGCCGTGGAAGGGGGGACGTCCGGTCCCGGCGTAGGCGACGACGCAGCCCCACGCGAACACGTCCGACGCCTGCTCGACGGGCTCGCCCCGCAGCACCTCGGGCGCGATGTAGGCGGGCGTCCCGACGAACTGGCCGGTGCGGGTGGGGCCGTCGGCGGCGTCGAGGGCGCGGGCGATGCCGAAGTCGATGACGCGGGGTCCGGTGGACGACAGCAGGACGTTGGCGGGTTTGAGGTCGCGGTGCACGATCCCGGCGCCGTGGATGGCGGCGAGCGCGGTGGCGACCCCGACCGCGACGCCCTCCAGGTCGGAGCCGGGCAGCGCCCCCTTGGCGCGGACGGCCTTCTCCAGGCTCGGCCCGTCGATGTACTCGGTGACGATGTACGGCGGGTCCTGGTCGAGCTCGGCGTCGATCACGGGCGCGGTGCAGAACCGGTGGACGCGCCGCGCGGCGGTCACCTCGCGGCGGAACCGGGTGAGGAACGCCGGCTCCCCGGCCAGCTCCCGGTTGACGACCTTCACTGCGACGCGCCGCCCGTCCGGCTCGGCGCCCAGGTAGACGGTGCCCATGCCGCCGCGGCCGAGCCGCCCGAGCAGGCGGTAGGGGCCGAGGACGCGCGGTTCGTCCTGCTCCAGGGGTACGGCGGCGGTCGTCGTCATGGGGGCGGCGCTCCTCGGAAGATCGTCTCTCCGGCCCCAGCCTAGGGGAGCAGGCGGGTCCGCCGCGGGGAGACGATCTCCGCACTCCAACAACGTCTGTGAAGAGGGACCGGCGGGACGGTCAGGGGATCAGCAGGAGCTTGCCGGTGCTCCGGCGCGCCTCCAGATCGGTGTGCGCGGTCCCGGCGCCGGCGAGATCGTAGCGGTGCCCGACATGGACCTTCACGTCTCCCGAATCCACCCAGCCGTAGACGTCGGCGGCGCGCTCCAGCAGCTCCTCGCGCCTCTCGATGAAATGGACGAGGGACGGCCGCGTCAGGTACACCGAGCCGGCCGCGTTGAGGCGCTGCGGGTCGAACGGCGGCACCGCGCCGCCGGCCGCGCCGTACAGGGCCAGGGTGCCGCGCCGGCGGAGGCTCGCCAGGCTCCCGTCGAAGGTGGGCGCTCCGACACCGTCGTAGACGACGGCGACGCCCTCGCCGCCGGTCAGCTCCCGGACCCGGTCGGTGAAGCCCTCGTAGCCCATCGTGACGTCCGCGCCGGCGTCCTTCGCGAGCTTCTCCTTCTCCGGGGTGGACGCCGTCGCGAGGACCCTGCCGCCGAGCGCCTTGACCGCCTGCGTGAGCAGCAGGCCCATCCCGCCCGCCGCGGCGTGCACGAGGACGGTGTCGCCCTCCTGGACCGGGTAGGTCGACCGGGTCAGATAGTGCGCGGTCATGCCCTGCAGCAATGAGGCCGCCGCGTCGTCGAGCCCGACCCCGTCCGGGACCGGGACGACCTTGTCCGCCGGGACGACGGCCTTCTCCGCGTAGCCGCCCTGCACGTTGGCCCAGGCCACGCGGTCGCCCGCGGAGAACTCCCGGACGCCGTCGCCCACCGCCGCGACCGTCCCCGCCGCCTCGACGCCCGGCGTGTACGGAAGCTCCTGCGGATACCGGCCCGTCCGGTAGTACACGTCGATGAAGTTGACCCCGGCCGCCGCGACGTCGATCAGCACCTCGCCCGGCCCCGGCTCCGGTTCCGGACGCTCGGCCGGCTCCAGCACCTCGGGTCCGCCGCTGCGGGTGACGACGATCGCGCGCATGTGAGTTCTCCTGATGGTCGGTTGACGCGGACGATCCGGAAAACCGGGCGTCGCCGCGGGCTATTCCACCGGGGGGCGATCAGACCCAGTCGCGCATCGTCCGGGCGACGAGCGCCACGGCCTCCTCCACCCGGGCGGCGACCGTGCCGGCGTCCCAGATGTCGTGGCGGGCGCAGTCCTCGAACGCGACCTTGACCGCCGCCAGGTAGAAGGAGACGACGATCCGCGGCCGCAGGTCCTGCTCCATGTCGACGCCCTCGCGGCGTGCGATCTCGACGGCGAGCGCCTCCGCCGACGCCGAGTACCGGGCCATCTGCGCCGCCATCAGCGCCGGCGTCGCCTCGATCACCTGCCGGACGCGGCGGAACCGGACGCCGTCGGCCGGACCGCTCTCGGCGATCGTCCGCAGCACCACGCGCAGCGACTCGAACAGCGCGGTGAACGGGCGCTCGTCCGGCGGACGGGCCGTCAGGGCCTCCACCAGCACCTGGTCGTGCTCGGTGAGGAAGTTCGTGACGACGTCCTCCTTGGTGCCGAAGTAGCGGAAGAACGTCCGCTGCGACACCTCCACCGCCGCCACGATCTCGTCGATCGTCGTGGCCTCGTATCCCTTGGCGAGGAACAGGTCGAGGGCCGCGTCGATGAGCGCGAGCCGGGTCCGCTGCTTCTTGCGCTCGCGGAGCCCGGCGAGGGCTGGGCCCTGCTCGTGGGCACGCTCGGGGGCACGGTCGTTCGTGTGGCCTGACGGGTCGCCGGCGGGGACGGCGCTCATCGGCTGGCTCCTTCTGTCTGGCTGACGGGGGCTGTGCCCGTCTCACAGAGGCTTTTATCACGGACGGGGCTCCTACGTGCACGGTACGTTCCGGCGACCGGAAGACCACCGCCGAGATTGGCGCATCCGCGCACGCCGCGCCGCGCCTCCGTCATGGACCATCCCCCGGCGGAGCGTGAAACAGCCGTCCCACTCTCCGGATTCTTCCTGCGCAGCCGCGGGTTTCGGGCCATGCTGAGGAGCGGTCACCAATCGTCGCCGGATACTCGCCCAAGGTCATCGCGGCGGCTCGGACCTGCTGAGGCGGATGATGTGTCTGTAGTGGGTGGGCGGGACATCGCCGAGGTGCGGCGGCGTCACCTCGCGGCGCTCGCGTACGAGGTCGAGTCCCGCGGCCTCGCCTGGAGGTTCGCCGGTCCCGAGGAGTCCCTGCTCGCCGTCTACGGCCCGCGGACCGGCCGCCATGTCATGGTCGTCGCCACCCCGTCCGGCGACGGCTGGTTCTACCTGTGGCCCGGCGGCGGCATGGCCGACGTCACCCGGCTCTCCGAGGTGGCCGACCGGCTCGCGGCGCTCCTCGGCTGACCCCGCCTTGCTCCCCGGCCGGAGGGTTCCCTAGACTCGGACGCGAACGTTTGTTCGAACGTCCGCATGTTCTTCCCCCGTGCGGTGAGCGCGAGGGGGAGGCAGATGACACGCGTGTTCGGCGATCCGGTGGACGTCTGGGTGAGCGATGGGCGTCCGGTCCGGTTCGTCTGGCGTGGCCGGCTCCACACCGTCCGGCGGGTGCTGGAGCACTGGGTCACGACCCGTGACTGGTGGCGGGAGCAGGAGCCCGACGGCGAGGCCACCGGTGAGCGGGAGTTCTGGCGGGTCGAGGCGACCCCGGACCGGGAGATCGGCGTCTACGAGCTGCGTTATGACGTGGCGGCCGACAGCTGGCTGCTTTCCCGGGTATGGGACTGACGTGCATATTCATGTCGCTTCGTCCTATTCGCTCCGGTTCGGCGTCGCGCCGCCCGCGGCGCTGGCGGAGCGCGCGGCGAGCCTCGGCATGGAGACGCTGGCGCTGACCGACCGGGACGGCCTGTACGGCGCCGTCCGTCACGTTCGGTCATGCGCGGACGTGGGCATCGGGGCGGTCGTGGGCGCCGATCTCAAGGTCGCCTCCACCGGCGAGGAGCGCATCGTGGTGCTCGCCGAGGGACGCGCCGGGTGGCGGTCGCTCTGCCGGCTGGTGACGGCCGCGCACGCGGCGGGCCGGCGGGGCGACCCGCTGGTCACGCGGGAGATGGTCGGCGCGCACGCCGAGGGCCTCACCGTCCTGCTCGGCCCGGCCTCGGACGTGGGCCGGGCAGTCACCGGGCGGCGTCCGGACGTGGCGGCGGCGCTGCTGGACGCCTGGCGCCGGACGGCCGAGACCGTGATCGAGATCGTCGACCAGCAGGCCAGGGGCGACGGGCCCCGGGCGGCGCGGATGCTCGCGCTCGCCCGCGGGGCCGGGGTGCCCGCGGTGCTGGGCAACGCCGTCCGCTACCTGGATCCGGCCGACCACCCGGTCGCGCAGGTGCTGGACGTGACGCGCCGCCTCGTCCCGCTGGACCGGCGGCACCTGGAGGACCAGAGCGGGCAGGCGTACCTGAAGCCGATCCCCGAGATGCGCCGGGTCGCGGAGCTGAGCTGCGGCCCGGAGGAGGCCGAGGCGCTGCTGGCGGCCACCCGGCGGCTGTCGGAGCGCTGCGTCCTGGACCCCGGCCGCGACCTCGGGATGGACGACGTCCACCTGCCGGACTTCGACGGTGACCCGCACGCCCGGCTCGTCGCCCGGTGCGCGGACGGGATGGCCCGGCGCGGGCTCGCCGGGTCGCGCGAGGCGGCCGCGCGGCTCGACGGCGAGCTGGCGGTGATCGCGCGCAAGGGGCTGGCGTCGTACTTCCTCACGGTCGCCGACGCCGCGGCGCTGATCCGGGAGCGCGGCATCCGGTGCGCGATCCGCGGCTCGGGGGCGGGCAGCCTGGTCAACCACCTGCTCGGCATCGGCGACCTCGATCCGCTGCGGCACGACCTCGTGATGGAGCGGTTCCTCGCCGACAGCCGCGAGGGGCTGCCCGACATCGACCTCGACGTGGAGTCGGCCCGCCGGCTGGAGGCGTACGAGGCGCTGTTCGACCGGTTCGGCACCGACGGCACGGCGTGCGTGTCGATGATGGAGACCTACCGGGCGCGCAGCGCGCTCCGCGACGTCGGCAACGCCGTCGGGCTCCCGCCCCACGAGATCGACGCCATCGCCAAGGCGTTCCCGCGGATCAGGGCGAACCAGATCAGGGCGGCGCTGGAGGACCTTCCGGAGCTGCGGCAGAGCAACCTGGCGGCGGGACGCCTGGAGGTGCTGTTCCGGATCGCCGAACGCCTGGACGGCCTGCCCCGCCACATCGCCATGCACCCGTGCGGCGTCCTGCTGTCGAACCCGACGCTGCTCGATCGGACGCCGGTCGAGCAGGCCGCCGCCGGGTTCCCGATGAGCCAGTTCGACAAGGAGGACGTCGAGGACATGGGGCTGCTGAAGCTCGACGTCATCGGCGTCCGGATGCAGTCGGCGATGGCGCACGCGGTGGCGGAGGTCGCCCGGGTGACGGGGGAGAAGATCGCGCTGGAGGACGTCCCGCGCGACGATCCCGCCACGTACGCGCTGGTCCGCACGTCCCGGACGCTCGGCTGCTTCCAGATCGAGTCGCCCGGCCAGCGCGAGCTGATCGGCAGGCTCCAGCCGCGCGACCTGGACGACCTCGTCATCGACATCTCGCTGTTCCGCCCCGGCCCGGTCAACTCCGACATGGTGTCGCCGTTCCTGGAGGCGCGCGCCGGGACCCGGGAGCCCGCCTACCCCCATCCCGATCTCGAACCGGTGCTGCGGGAGAGCCTCGGCGTGGTGGTCTTCCACGAGCAGGTGCTCCGCGTCTTCGACGTGATGACGGGCTGCGGCCTGTCCAAGGCGGAGGCGGCGCGGCGGAGCCTGAACCACGAGCGCGGCCAGGCCGTGGTCGGCGCCTGGTTCCGCGAGCGGGCGCTGGCGCGCGGCTACGACGAGGCGTCCGTCGAACGCGTCTGGCGGACGCTGACCGCGTTCGGCGCGTTCGGCTTCTGCAAGGCCCACGCCGCGTCGTTCGCGCTGCCCACCTATCAGTCGGCCTGGCTGAAACGGCACCACACGGCCGCGTTCTACGCCGGGGTCCTCACCCATGATCCCGGCATGTACCCCAAGCGCGTCATCCTCGACGACGCGCGGCATTTCGGCGTCCCGATCCTTCCGCTGGACGTCAACCGGTCGGCGGCGGACTGGCACGCCGAGCCCGTCGCCGCGGGCGGCGCGACCGGGATCCGGGTCGCGTTGAGCGAGGTCAGGGGCATCTCCGCCGCCGAGGTCGAAAGGATCGCCGCGGCTCGCCCGTACGCGTCGCTGACCGACTTCTGGCGCCGCGCCCGGGTGTCCCGCCCGACCGCCGAGCGGCTCGTGCTGGCGGGCGCGTTCGACGCGGTCCACGACGGCGTTCCGCGCCGCGACCTGCTCTGCCGGGTGGGCGCCCTCGACCGCGTCACCGTCCGTCCCGGGCGGGTCGCCGAGGGGCAGCTGCCGCTCGGCCACGAGGACGGCGACGGAGCGCCGCCGGCGCCGTCCGCGGTGGAGGTCGCCCTGGCCGAGGAGATCCCGGCCGGTGGGCTGCCGCCGATGACGCCCGCCGAGGTCGTCGAGGCGGAGCTGGACATCCTCGGCATGGACGTGAGCCGGCACATCATGACCTTCTACGACGGGCTGCTCGCCGGGCTCGGCGTCGTCCGCGCCGCCGACCTGCCGGGACGTCCCGACAAGAGCGACGTCCTGGTCGCCGGCGTCAAGGTCGCGACGCAGACCCCGGCGGTCAGGTCGGGCCAGCGCGTCATCTTCGCCACGCTGGACGACGCGACCGGCCCGGTCGACCTCACGTTCTTCGAGTCGGTGCAGGACAGGTGCGCCGCCACGGTCTTCGGCTCATGGCTGCTCGTCGCCCGCGGCCGGCTCCGCCGCGCCGGGGCCCGCGCCGTGTCGATCACCGCGTACGCCTGCTGGGACCTGAACACCCTGTACGAGGAGTGGCGCCGCGGCGGCCCGGACGCCGTCCGCGCCGCCATGGCGGGGACGCCCGGCCGCGGCCGCCCGGTGGGCCGCCGCATCGTCCAGCCCACCGGCTTCGCGATGTCCCCGTACTCCGACGTCGACCACGCGGGGCCGGCCGTCAAACGCCCTCCGAGAACACCTCTCTGGCACACAAGCCAAGGCAGCTCCGGCCCCGTCCCCTAGCTCAGTCGCGCGCTATCTGGATGCGGGTGATCTGGAAGACGGTGGCCATGCAGAGGGCGGCGGCGAGGGCCTGGAAGGCGGCCGCGGCGACGCCTACGTGGACGTCGAAGCGGGCGTCGGCGAGGGTGTCGACGCTGCCGTGCGCGAACACGCGGCCGAGGACGAGGCCGAGGAGGGCGCACGCCCACCAGCCGGCGACGACGACCCCGGCGGCCTGGCGTTCGGCCGTCCGGTACCGGCCACTGTTGACCCACACCTCGTAGACCATCCGGGGCGGCAGCCACAGGTTGACGACCGGGAGGAACCAGCCGAGCAGCACCCAGGCGCGGTGGTGCCGGTGCGGGCCGGGCGACTGCCGGAACGCGCGCCACAGCCACGTGAGGTACAGCAGGCCGGTGACGGCGGCCATGATCGCGCCGATGGTGAACACGTCCGTGTAGGGGGCGAGGGCCTTGCCGGTCGCGGCGGCGTCATAGCTGTCGTGCGTCGCCTCCCGCAGCGGATGGGCGAGCCTGAGCAGGCTGATCCCCGATCCGAGGGCGACGAACGCGTTGAAGCCGAGCAGCATGAAGACGGCCACGCCGACGGCGCGGAAGTCGCGGCGCCGCGCCCACGCGCCGCAGGCCGGGCACCGGTCGACCTCGGTCGGGATGATGTCGCCGCACAGCGCACACGGCATGATCCACCTCCCTGGGCCTTTACGGTTCGCTGCTTCGGATACTACGTACGTTTGACTTACGCGGCCCAACGCGGGTTCGGGCTCTTACCGGATCGTCACACCTGGAAAACGAACCGTGTGGCGGCGTAGGTCGCGGCCGCGGTGACGGCGGCCCAGGCGGCGAGGCGCCCGAGGCCGCCCGTGGACAGCAGCCGTTCCGGGCGGAGACCGGTGACGGCCAGCAGCGCCCACCACTCGGCGGCCAGCGCGATCGTCGCGTACAGCGACCCGAAGCCGATGAGGGCGAAGAGCAGGATGACGCCCGCCGGGGTCACCGTGTGCGCGAACAGGGCAGGGCCGCGGGACGGCCCGTGCAGGCCGTTGCGCAGGCCCGCGAGGACGACGCCCCAGCCGGCGGCGCACAGCAGCCACGCGACCAGCACGGTCACGGGCAGCCCGTTCAGCGACTCCGGTGCCAGTGCCGTGCCTCCCCGCGTTCCCCCGTCGTCCCGTGCCGTTCCGCGGATCAGGTCATGAGACCCGACTCCCACGCCCACGCGGCCGTCGCGACCCTGTTCCGGGTGTCCAGCTTGCGGGAGACGCTCCCGAGATGCGTCTTCACCGTGGACAGCGACACGAACAGCTCCCCGGCGATCTCCTCGTTCGTCCGGCCGCGTGCGAGGAGCCTGACCACGTCCAACTCCCGGCCGGTGAGCGGCTCGCGCGGCGGGACGGGCCGCGCGGGCGGCCTCGCCAAGTGCTCCAGCAGCCGGACGGTGATGGACGGCGACACCAGCGACCCGCCGTTCGCCGCCGCGCGGACGGCCTCCACCAGCAGCGCGGGACCGCTGTCCTTCAGCAGGAACCCGACCGCGCCGCCGCGCAGCGCCCCGTACACGTACTCGTCCATGTCGAACGTCGTGACGATCACGATGCGGGGCGGGTCCTGCGCGTGCGGGCCGGCCAGCGCGCGGGTCGCCTCCAGGCCGTCCATCCGCGGCATCCGGATGTCGAACAGGCACACGTCGGGCCGCAGCCGGCGGGCCAGCGCGACGGCCTCGGCGCCGTCGGCGGCCTCCCCGACCACGTCCATGTCGGGCTGCGAGTCGACGATCATCCGGAACCCGGTCCGGACCATCTCCTGGTCGTCGGCGATCAGTACGCGGATGGCCACGGAGCCGATTGTGTCAGCAATCCGGATCAGCCGTCCCCGGCCGGCAGCACGGCGACGACCTCCCAGCCGCCCTCCGGCCGCGGGCCGGCGCGCAGCCGCCCGCCGAGCGCGCCGACCCGCTCGGACAGCCCGGTGAGCCCGAACCCGCCGGACGGCAGCCGCCGGCCGCGCCCCCGCCCGTCGTCCCGCACCGCCACCTCGACGTCCCGGCCGACGCGCGCGACTGTGACCCGCACGCTCGCGGCGTCCGCGGCGTGCTTGCGGATGTTGGTCAGCGCCTCCTGGACGACCCGGTGCGCCGACGCCGCCACCTCGGGCGGCAGCGTGCCGAGACCGGGCGCCAGCGCCAGCGCGGCGGGCGGGTGGGTGAACCCCTCGACGAGCTCCGTGAGCTGCGCGAGGTCGCCGACGGGACGGGTGGTGGAGCCGCCGTCGGCGACGGCGTCCCCGTCCGGCGCGTTGACGTTCTGGGCGTCCCGCAGCAGGCCGACCATGCGCCGCATCGAGGTGAGCGCCTCGGTGCCGGCCTTCTCGATCCCGCCGAACATCTGGTCGAGCTGCTCCTGCGTCTGCCCCGCCCCCGACTGCGCCGCGAACCGCGCCGCCTGCGCCTGGACGACGATGCCCGTCACATGGTGGGCGACGAAGTCGTGCAGGTCACGGGCCAGCTCCAGCCGCTCGTCCCGCCGCGCCGCCGCCAGTGACCTGGCGCGCCGCGCGTCCAGCGCCCGCAGGTAGAGGCCGACGCCGAGCGCGATCGCCACCGTGATGCCGAGCGGCGCGGTGAACAGCGCCGCCGCGATCACCGACCAGCGCAGCGGTGTCGCCAGGATCGCCACCCCGAGCAGCACGGCGATCGGGACGAGCTGCTCGCGGCGCGCCTTCCAGACGATCCGGGCGAGGACGATCAGCAGGCCGCCGATCTCCGCGAACAGGCTCGGGGCGCCGAAGTCGGGCCGGACCGCCGTCCCGAGGTAGAGGGTGCTGAACGCCGACAGCGTCCCGGCGCCAGCCGCCCACACGACGAACCGCCGCCCGGAGATCGCCGCGACGTTGGACACGGCCGCGACGACGACCATCCACAGGGCGGCCGCGTCACTGAGCGAGGCGACCACGCAGGCCAGCAGGTACAGGCCCGCGAACCCGGCGTACGCGGCACGCAGCACGCAGCCGCCCACCGAGTGGATGCGGTCCAACCGTGCCCCGACGTCGCTCACGTTCAAGGAGGGTACGACCCGTTGCCGACCAGCGGATCGACCATTCGGCCGATGGCGGGCCGCCGGGGCCCGACCTGTGCCCGATGTGGGCCGGCCGGTGCCGCGCGCACGCTGGGGGCATGCACCTGATCTACATCCCCCTCGCCGCTGCCTTCGCCGTCTTCGTGATCTACGGCGGTCTCGTCATGCCCGCCATGGAGATCGCCGAATCGATCCGGAACCGCGGCCGTACGCGGCCGCCCGACAACATCGTCGAACTCCGCCCCGCAGGACGGCGGGAGGCGGCGTGAACGAGCCCGTCCTGCTCGGCCGTGGGCTGGCGAAGCGCTTCGGGACGGCCGTCGCGCTGGACGGCGTCGACCTGGCCGTGGACCGCGCCGAAGCCGTCGCGATCATGGGCCCGTCCGGCTCGGGCAAGTCGACGCTGCTGCACTGCCTCGCCGGGATCATGACGCCGGACGCGGGGGAGGTGCAGCTGCTCGGCCAGCGGATCGACACGCTCGGCGAGCGCCGTCGCAGCGCGCTCCGCCGGGGCCGGTTCGGCTTCGTGTTCCAGTTCGGGCAGCTTCTCCCCGAACTGCCCGCCGTGGAGAACGTCGCGCTTCCACTGATGCTGAACGGCACGTCCCGGCGGGAGGCGGTGCAGACGGCGCGGTCCTGGTTCCGGCCGCTGGGGCTGGACGGACTGGAGCACCGGCGCCCGGGCGAGCTGTCCGGCGGCCAGGCGCAGCGTGTCGCGATCGCCCGCGCGCTCGTGCCCCGGCCGGCCGTCGTGTTCGCGGACGAGCCGACCGGCGCGCTCGACCAGGCGACCGGCCACGACACGATGCGGCTGCTCGTGGACGCCACCAAGCACAACGGCGCCTCCCTGGTCGTCGTCACGCACGACCCGTCCGTGGCGGCCTGGTGCGACCGGGTCCTGGAGGTTCGTGACGGCCGCATCCAGCCGCCCCTGCAAAGGACGGCCTGATGCGCACCGCGGTCGGGCTCTCCTGGCGCCTGCTGCGCGGCGGCGGCCGGCGCGGCCTGCTGGGCTCGTTCCTCACCCTCGCCGCCGTGGCCGTCTCGACTGGGCTGCTCCTGTTCGCGGTGGGGGCCGACCACGCCTTCCTGCAGCGTGCCCATGCGGACGCCTGGCGGCATCCGGGGAAGCCGGTCGCGAACCCCACTGCGGTCGAGGCGCTGTCGACGGACTACGTCCGGGGCGAGCCGGTCACGGTCGTCGACCTCGCCGCGTTGAAGGGCGACGCCCCGGTGCCGCCCGGCATGCCGCGTTTCCCGAAGCCCGGCGGGACGTGGACGTCGCCCGCCCTCGCGCGCCTGATGAAGGACCTGCCCGCCGACCAACTGGCGAAGAGGTTCCCTTCCCCTGCCGGAACGCTCGGACGGGACGCCCTCGTCCACCCCGATGAACTCGTCGCCGTGGTCGGACGCGCCGCCACTGACCCCGCCATGACCGCCGAACGCGATGCCGTCGAGCACCTGGGGACGACCGGTGGCCCGTCCCGCATCGACCGGTTCGAGACCGACGCCTCGTGGTCGGCGGACGTCTACCTCCTGCTCGCGGGCCTCGCGTCGGTGCTGATGGTCGTCCCGCTGCTGGTGTTCGGCGGCGCGGCGGCCCGCCTCACCGTGGCCCGCCGGGACGCCCGGCTGGCGGCGTTGCGGCTGGTCGGCGCGACGCCCGGGCAGGTCGTCGCGATCACCACCGCCGAGGCGGTGCTGACGGCCGCCGCGGGCGCGGTGACCGGTCTGCTGCTGTACGCGGCGGCGGTCCCGCTGCTCACCCGGATCACGATCGCGGGCGGCGGCTGGTTCGCCGGCGACCTGTGGCCGGGCCCGCTCGTCCTCGCCGGCGTCCTCGCCGCGGTGCCCGTCCTCGTCGGCGTCAGCGCCGTCGCCGGCCTGCGCCGTGTCGTCGTCAGCCCGCTCGGCGTGGCCCGCCGCGAGACGCCGCCCGGCATGCGGGCCGGCCGGATCCTCGCGCTGTTCGCCGTCGTGATCGCGTTCGGCGCGGCCGGCGGCGGGCTGGTCGACATGGGCCGGACGGGAATGATCGTCTTGATGGTCTTCCTGGTCCTAGCGTTCCTGGCGATCAACTTCGCGGGGCCGTGGGTGGTCGCGCTGATCGGCCGTCTGATCGCCCGGACGGCGCGCCGCCCGGCCCGGCTTCTCGCCGGACGCCGCCTCGTGGACGATCCGCGCTCGGCCTGGCGGACGGTCGCCGGCGTCGCGCTGACCGGCTTCGTCGCCGGGTTCCTCGCCCTGTTGAACGCATCGCCGTCCTCGGGCGGGCCGGGGGACGAACTCCGCGTCGCCGTCCCGTACCCGACGTCCGCGGCCGTCGCCGAGCAGGCCGGGCGAAGGCTGGGCGGCATCGACGCCGACGTCACGGTGAAGAAGACCGAGACGTTGGACGACCCTCTGTCCGCGAACAGCCCGAAGACCACGACCGGCGTGGTGACCGTGACCGTCTCCGGCGGAACGGCCGCCCTCGACCGGGCCCGCACGGTACTGACCGGCCTCGTCCCCGGCAAGGTCCTCACCACTCCGGCGGACGACGACGTGACCGGCGACAGGCTCTTCGCCGACCTGCGGACCGGCGCGCTCACCGTCCTCGCCGTCTCGTTCCTCATCGCCGTCACGAGCGCGGGCATCACCGGGGCGTCGGCCGTCCTCGACCGCCGCCAGGCGTACGCGATGCTGCGCCTGGCGGGCACTCCGCTCTCCGTCCTCGACCGGGCGCGCGGGCAGGAGACGCTCATCCCGCTCGCCGTCATGGGCGGCGGCTCGCTCCTCACGGGCCTGTTCTTCGGCCTGCCGTTCGCCCAGGGGTTCGGTCTCTCGGGTCTGGTCGGGCTCGCCGCGTTCGCCGTCCTCGGCTTCGGCGGCGTCCTCGGGGCGAGCGCGCTCAGCCGCCCGCTGCTGCGCTCGGTGACGACGGACCCGGCCCCGCGCCCGGACTAGCCGAATAAACGTTCGAAAATGTCAGAGGTGCTGCATACCGTTGACCTTGTGACTTGGGAGACACCCGGGAACAGGTGTCGAACCAAGTGGCTTGTAACGACGTACCTAGGGGTATGTGACAACCGGTGGCATCCGCAGAGGCGCGGGCCCGCCAGGTTCATGGAAGGGGTGTTGGCATGAAGGCGACCGGCACGTTCCATCTCTCTCACCCGCGGCTGAACGGGCCCGCCGAGCGGACCGTCGTGGAGCCGTGGCTCACCGGGCTATCCCACGCGACGCTGAACGCCTACGCCGAGACCCACGGCCCGCTGGCCGAGATCGAGGCCCTGCCTGTGCGGCCGGTTCCGGCCGTCCGGCCCATGCGCACCCGCCGCGTCGCCGTCGCGGCAGCCTGACGACTCGCTGAGAAGGGGATCGAGGCCGACGCCTCGATCCCTTTTCTCATCCCTGTGCGTCTCATATATTGATACACAGTTCTCAAATTATGAGAAGCCGTCGTACCGTGGGGACACCGGACACAGAAAGGTGACCCGATGAACGCGACCTACACCCATGGCCACCACAAGAGCGTGCTGAGCGCCCACCAGTGGCGCACGGTCGAGAACTCCGCCGCCTACCTGATCGAGCACCTGCGTCCGGGCCTGTCGGTGCTGGACGTCGGCTGCGGCCCCGGCACGATCACCGCCGGGCTGGCCGAACGCGTGGCGCCGGGCAGGGTCGTCGCCGCCGACTCCGCCGCGACCGTCCTGGACGAGGCCCGCAAGAACACGGCCGCCCTGGACAACGTCGAGTTCGCGGTCGCCGACGTCCACGCCTTGGACTACCCCGACGACACCTTCGACGTCGTCCACGCCCACCAGGTCCTGCAACACATCACCGACCCGATCCAGGCCTTGCGCGAGATGCGCCGCGTCACCCGGCCCGGCGGCATCGTCGCCGCGCGCGAGGCCGACTTCGGCACCATGATCTGGTACCCGAACCCGCCGGGCATGGACTCCTGGCTGCCGATCTACTACGAGGTGGCGCGCGGCAACGGCGGCGAGCCCGACGCCGGCCGCCGGCTGGTCTCCTGGGCCCGCGCCGCCGGGTTCACCGACGTCACCGCCTCCGCCGCGGCGTGGTGCTACGCCACCCCCGAGGAACGCGAATGGTGGAGCGAATCCTGGGGCGGCCGCCTGATCAGATCGTCGGTCGCGGACCACGCCGTGGCCGGCGGCCACGCCACCCGGGCCGAACTCCAGCGCGTCTACGAAGGCTGGAAGGCATGGGCCGCCGCCGAGGACGGTTGGTATTCGGTGACCCACGGCGAGATCATCTGCCGCGCCTGACCGGTGCCGGGCCTACGCGCGGGCACGTGTGCGATGGGCGGCGAGCCCTGACAGGACCGCCGCGACCGCGAAGAACGCCACCACGGGCAAGGATCCGCCCACGTCCTGGAACGGCGCCACGTCGCCCGCCGGGTCGTCGGCGGCGTACACGACCTCGACCGTGGCTCCCCGCGCGGCCTTCCGAGGCCAGCCGCGGCGGTTGTCCTCCGCCTTCACCGTGTGACCGTCGCGTGCGGTGAACTCGACCACGAGGTGCCCGGACGAACGGGTGCCGTCGGTTTCCAGTACCCGGGCCGTCGCCCTGGCCTTGCCCTTCTGGCCGGCCCAGGCGGCCACCGCCCCGCCGCCCCAGACGACGGTGAGCAGGCCCATGACACAGGCGACGACGAGGCACGCGATGTGGACGGGGCGACGAAGCCGCGATGTGGCCGACACCCCTCCATGATCGCCCATTGGGCCACCGGCGGCGTCCCGGGTCGTGGTCAGAAGGGGTCGGTCAGGTCGCCCAGCTTGTCGGTCAGCTGGAGGTTGTGGGAGTAGTCGACCGGGACGGTGATGACGGAGACCGTGTCGTCGGCGAGCGCCTTGCGGAGGGTGGGCAGCAGCTCGCCGGCGGACTCGATCCGGTAGCCGCGGGCGCCGAAGCTCTCCGCGTACCGGACGAAGTCGGGGTTGCCGAACCTGATGTTGGAGCTGCGGCCGAGTTCGAGGTCCATCTTCCACTCGATCAGGCCATAGGCCGAGTCGTCCCAGATCAGCACGGTGATCGGGATGTTCTCGCGGACGGCCGTCTCCAGTTCCTGGGAGTTCATCAGGAACGCGCCGTCGCCCGTCGCGGCCAGGACCTTGCGGTCGGGGTGGGCGAGCTTGGCGGCGATCGCGCCCGGGACGGAGAAGCCCATGGACGACAGGCCGTTGGAGACCAGCAGCGTGTTCGGCTCGTAGGTCGGGTACAGGCGCGCCATCCACATCTTCACCGCGCCGGTGTCGGCGAGGACGATGTCGCCGCGGCCCATGGCGGCGCGGACGTCGGCGACGATGCGGCGCGGGGAGAGCGGGTGGCCATCCTCTGTGGCGCCCTCGGCCAGTTCCTCGTGGAGCATCTGCCGGATCCTGCGGGTCCCCCCGCTGACGTCGAAGCGGCGGTGGACGGAGTCGGCGAGGGCGCGGAGCGTCCGGGAGATGTCGCCCTGGATCCCGACCTCGACCGGGTAGTGGTCGTCGACCTCGGCGGGCGACTGGTGAATGTGGATGATCTTCTTGTCCGCGGCCGGGTTGATCTTGACCGGGTCGAACTCCTGCAGCTCGTAGCCGACGGCGATCAGCACGTCCGCCTCGTCGAAGCCGAAGTTGACGAAGTCGTGGCGCATGAAGCCCACGGCGCCGAGGGCGTTGCGGTGGTCGTCGGGGAAGACGCCCTTGCCGTTGAACGTGGTAGCGACCGGCAGGCCGAGGTGCTCGGAGAAGTACACGAGGGCGTCGCCCGCGCGGGCGCGGGTCGCGCCGTGGCCGGCGAGGACGATCGGCCTGCGGGCGAGGGCGATCACGTCGGCGGCGCGGGCGATCTGCGACGGCGACGGCTCCTGCGCCCGGACGACGTTCACCGGCAGCGGGCCGAGGTCGGCGGAGACCTTCGCCGACTCCACGTCCTCCGGGATCGCCAGGTAGACGGCGCCGGGACGTTCGGTCTGCGCGGTCTTGAACGCCTTGCGGACCATCTCCGGCAGCGCCTCGGCGGTGGGCGCCAGCTCCGCCCACTTGGTGATCGGGCGGAAGAGGGAGACCAGGTCGATGATCTGGTGCGACTCCTTGTAGATGCGGTCCAGGCCGACCTGCGCCGAGATGGCGACGACGGGCGTGCTGTTGGTGGTGGCGTCGGCGACGCCGAGCTGCAGGTTGATCGCGCCGGGGCCGAGCGTCGCGGACGCCACGCCCGCCTTGCCGGTCAGCCGGCCGTAGATCTCGGCCATGAACGCCGCGCCCTGCTCGTGCCGGACGAGGATGTAGCGGATCGCCGAGTCGTTCAGCGCGTTGACGAAGTGGATGTTCTCCTCGCCCGGAATGCCGAAGACGTATTCGACGCCCTCCGCCTCAAGGGTCCTGACGAGCAGCCGGGCGGCGTCCTCCTGCGCGGACATCGTGTCCCATCTCCAGTCTGCGTATCTCCTGGGTGTGCCTAGTGCAGCACCCGGGTTCCCGCCTCCATTCCTCGCGCCGATGTGTCGTCGATCTCTCAGGCGTCCGCCATCTCCTTGATGGCGCGCAGGGTGGGCTCGTCCCTCACTCCGGCGATCAGGAGGGTGGTGACGGGACTGTCGCGCCACAACTGGAGCCTCTCCTTGATCCGCCCGAGCGGGCCGAGGAGGGAGATCGCGTCGGCCAGCTCGTCCGGGACGGCCTTGATCGCCTCGTCGCGGCGGCCGTCCAGGAACAGCTCCTGGACGCGCTCGGCCTGCTCCGCGTAGCCGAGCCGGCCGATCAGGTCGAGGTGGAAGTTGCGGTCCTTGGCGCCCATGCCGCCGATGTAGAAGGCGAGCGGGATCTTGGCGAACTCCAGCGCCGAGGCGAGGTCGGCGGTGACGATCGTGGTGACGGTGGCGGCGATCTCGAAGCCGTCCGGGCGGTTCGCCAGCGACGGGCCGAAGACCGGGTCGATCTGGGACGGATCGACGAACAGCGGCAGCCAGCCCTGTGCGACCTCGGTGGAGAGCGCGACGTTCTTCGGGCCCTCCGCGCCCAGGTAGACGGGGATCTCCGGACGGACGGGGTGGGCGATCGACTTCAGCGGCTTGCCGAGGCCCGTCCCGCCGGGGTACGGCAGCGGGTAGTGCGGGCCCTCGCTGGTCACCGGTGCCTCGCGGCGCCACACCTGCCGGACGATGTCGAGGTACTCCCGGGTGCGGGCGAGCGGCTTCGGGAACGGCTGCCCGTACCAGCCCTCCACCACCTGCGGGCCGGACGCGCCGACCCCGAGGATCACCCGGCCGCCCGACAGGGCGTCCAGCGTGAGCGCGTGCATCGCGGTGGCCGCCGGGGTCCGCGCCGACAGCTGGACGACGGCGGTGCCGAGCTTGATCCGGGACGTCCGCGCGCCGTACCAGGCCAGCGTGGTGAACGCGTCCGAGCCGTACGCCTCGGCGGTGAACACCGAGTCGTAACCGCAGCGCTCGGCGGCCAGGACCGTCTCGGTCTGGTCGTCGGGGTCGCGCTGCCAGTAGCCGACGTTGATGCCGAGCTTGAGTTCCGCGGTCACGTTCCACCCTCCGGTTGCCGACGCACCGGCGATACTAGAACACGTTCTAGTTTTCTGGAAGGGGTGCGGCGCGCCCCGGCAGGGGGCTCGCCGGAGTGCCGCGCATGACGAGGGGCCGCGGCGTGGCTCGCCGCGACCCCTCATGCCATCCCTTGCTAACTCTCCTTGATCGCGCCCAGCAGGCCCCGCCAGGCGGACGGTGTCAGCACCAGGGCCGGGCCGGCGGGGTCCTTGGAGTCGCGCACCGCGCGAAGGTCGCGGGACAGTGGCGCCACCTCGACGCACTGGTCGCCGCTTCCGCTGCGGGACGACTTGCGCCAGACGGCACCGGTGAGTTCGCGCTGCAGGTTGGTCACGGGCTACTCCTTGCTGCCTCGGCGATGAGGTGCGCGGAATCCTCGGGGGACAGGGCGGCCGCCTCGATCCGGTCGAAGCGATCCCTATGTTTTGCTATTGCCTCGGCGCTCTCAAGGTAAACGTCGCCCATGGTGCCCTCTACGTAGGCGATATCGGGGTCCGCGGGGTCTGGATACGACAATATGGTGAAACGTCCGTCGAGGCCCGCATGCGCCTCTGCTGTATACGGAAGTACCTGAATCGTCACGGATGGGCGGGTCTCCACGGCGGTGGCTAGGGCGTCCAGCTGGGCCCGCATCACCTTCTCGCCGCCGATCCGGCGGTACAGCACGCCCTCGTCGAAGATGACGTGCAGGCGCGGCGCGTCGGTGCGGTCCAGAAGCGCCTGGCGGATCTTGCGGGCGGCGATGCGGCGCTCGATGTCCTCCGGCCCGGGCAGCAGCCGGCCCGCCGTGATCACCGCCCGGGAGTACGGCTCGGTCTGCAGCAGCCCGTGCACGAGCTGCGGGTCCCAGGTGCGGATGTGGGACGCCTCGTCCTCCAGCGCGACATAGCTGCCGGCGAAGACGTCCTGGTAGGCCGTCCACCAGCCGCGCTGACCGGCCTGCCTGGCCAGGGTGATGAGCGCGTCGCGATCCGGACTCGGGACGCCGTACAGGTCGAGGATGTCGGCGATGTCGCCGGGCTTCGGGCGGGTCTGGCTGGTTTCGAGGCGGGAGACGGTGGCTCGCGACCAGTCGAGCCGATCCGCCACCTCCTGCAGGGTCAGTCCCTGCTCCTCGCGCAGTTTGCGGAGCTCCCGGGCGAGCCGGCGGCCACGGACGGTGGGGCGGTAGGTCATGAGTGTGGAGTCTTACCACTTCGCGGGCTCGTCACAACGCGATTGACGAACACGGCAGGAAGGGCAGAACAATTCCGTGAAGGGTGTTGCGATCGTGAGAATCTCACGACACGCTTGAATTCGTGACCGGCCGGGGACTCATGGTGACGAACGGGCCGGCCGCTCCCCGGGCACGCAGCACGCAGACGCGGGAGGAACCCGTGAAGAGCACCCCAGCCGACCCGACGGCGGAGACCGAGGCCTACGCGATGGCCGGTGGCGACGACGCCCCGGGCGACGGCACGCCCGGCTGGGTGTGGGCCCTGCCGGGCGGGCCGGGATGCGCCGGGCACGCCCGCGGCGTCCTGCGCGACGCGCTCGCCTCGCTCGGCGTGCCGCCGGACGGGATCGCCGACGCCCAGCTCATGGTGAGCGAGCTGGCCACGAACGCGCACCAGCACGCCGGTGAGCACGGCCCGCACGAGCTGTGGCTCTACATGGGCGACGGCACGGCGGGCGAGGTCCGCTGCGCCGTCTTCGACGCGCTCGCCGACGCGGGGCTGCCCGGTTACTCGTGGACGTCCGGAGACTGCGGGCGCGGGCTCAGCATCGTCCGGGAGCTGTCCGCCGGGCGCTGGGGCATGCGGCGCACGCTCTCCCGGCTCGGGCCGCCGGTCCGCGGGAAGGCCGTCTGGTTCGCCGTTCCCGGAACCGGCGTGCCCTCACCCGGCTAGCCCCCAGCTGCGGCTCACCGCGACGGCCTATTCTGTGCGGCGTGACCATCGCGGACAGGACGCTCGTGTTGTACGGCGAGGGCGTGCGGGAGACGGCCCGCCGGATGCTGCCGAAACTGCCGGACGGGTGTTTCGTCCCGATCGATCCGGAGCGGTTGCGCGCGGCGGTCAAGGACGGTCTCGCGCAGGTCGTCCTGGTCGCCGGGATGGAGGAGCAGGCCACGTTCCTCGGCGGTGCGGCGGGCCTCCTGGAATCGATCACGCTGGACATGGACTGCGGGCCCGCCCTGGCAGGGCGGGTGGCGCGGGCGCCCCGGGTCCTGGACGTCTACGAACTCTGGCAGGGCGCAGGCAAGCTCGGACCATGCGGACGCGAACTGTGCCGCCGGACGGCCGGGGAACTGGAGCGCCTCAGTGCGGATGTGGCGGGCATGGCGTCCAGCCCCGTGGCCGCCCAGGTGGTGCTGGTGGACGCGGCAGGGGTACGCATGGTCGGCATGTACGGGCGAATGGCCCGGTAGGCGATGCTGACGGTCGTCGGCCGCGACGGATCGCCGCTCTCCGACACCGCCAGGGCGGCTCTGGAGAGTGCCGCGCTGGTCGTCGGGGAGGCCGGTCTGCTGGAGGGCCTGCCTTTGGCGCCGGATGTCAGCAAGGTGGCCACTAAGGATCCCGTCGGAGCGCTGAAGGGCGTCGACGTCGCCGAACAGGACGTCGTGCTGGTCGTGGACGGCGATCCCGGCTACTTCGGAATCATCAGGGAGCTGCTCGAACAAGGCCACGCCCCAGAAGCCTTCCCTGCGACGCCGCCGGTGGCACGGGCCTTCGCCCAGGCAGGGCTGCCCTGGGAGGACGCACTGATCGTCTCCGCCAAGGACGGACACCTGAGGCAGGCCGTCAACGCGTGCCGCGCCCATCCGAAGGTGGCGGTGCTGACCGGACCGGGTGCGGGGCCCGCCGAGCTGGCGCGCGCGCTGTTCCCCGTCACACCGCGTTCCTTCGTGGTCTGCGAGAACTTAGGCGGCCCTGAGGAACGGGTCGTCTACGTCCGTCCGGCTGAGGCGACCACTCGTCCTTGGAGAGACCCCGAAGTGGTGCTGGTCCTCGACAACCGGCACGCGCTCGGCGAAACGGGCTGGATCTCGGGGGCCGCGCCCGGCCCCGCCGGATGGGCGCTGCCCGCGGACGCCTTCGGCGAAGGACCCGGCCTGCGCCCGGATGTCCGCGCCTTCGTCCTGGCCAAGCTCGGCCCCAGGATCGGCGACATGGTGTGGGACGTGGAGTCCGGCGACGGCTCGGTGGGCATCGAGTGCGCGCGGTTCGGCGCGGCGGTGATCGCCGTCGACCGCGACTACGCCGCGTGCGAGCGGGTCCGGGAGAACGTCCGGCTGCACGGGGTCAAGGTCGCGATGGCGTCCGGGGACGTCCGGTCCACGGCCGGTCATCTTCCGGAGCCCGACGCCGTCTTCCTCGGCCCCGGGTTCGCGGGACGCGGCGGGCCGGACGCCGTCCGGGTCTGCGCGGCGCTCGGCCCGGCCAGGATCGTCGCCGTGGCCGCGGCGGACGATGCCCGCGCCATACTGGACATCCTGGACGAGCAAGGCTTCATCGGCGGTGCCGTCCGGCTCCAGGCCACCCCGCTGACCCCGCCGGGGGAGCCGGGAGAGCCCGTGACCGTCGTCTGGGGCGAACAGGGAGCCCGGACCCCGGAATGGCGGCCGTCCCGGAAGAACCGTTCGATCGAGACCATTCCCGGCCCGCCCGGAGCAGTGGAGGAGCGCAGTTGACCGTCCGCCAGCCCCACCCGATCGAGGTGCGGTCGTATGAGATCCTCCGGTCCCGGGTCGATCTGTCCCCGATGCCGCCGCTGTGGCGGGCCGTGGCCGAGCGGGTGATCCACGCCACCGCCGACCTGGAGTACGCGGTGGACCTCGTGACCACGGAGGACTTCCTCACCCGGGGCTGGGAGGCGCTGCGCGAGGGGGCGCCGATCGTCACCGACGAGGGGATGGTCGCCGCCGGGATCAGCGCCCGGGAGACGATCTGCCACGCCGCCGACCCGGCCGCCGCCCGGATGGCGCGCGCCGCCGGCATCACCCGGCCGGCCGCGGCGGTCCGGCTGGCCTACTCCGAGGTCGGCCCCGGCGCGGTCTGGGTGGTCGGCTCCGCGCCCGAGGCGATCTCCGAGATCATCGCCCGCCGGGTCGCGCCCGCCCTGGTCATCGGCATGCCGGTGGGGTTCGTCGGCGCGTGCGAGGCGAAGGAGGCGCTGCGCGGCAGCGGGCTGCCGCAGCTCAGCAACGTCTCGGAGAAGGGCGGGTCGGCGGTCGCCGCGGCGGCCGTCAACGCGCTGCTCTACCACGAGGCGGGGCTGCCGTGACCGAACCCGACGAGGTGGATCTCCGCCACCACGGGGACTCGGAGGTCGGCGACGGCCTCGCCGACTTCGCCGTCAACGTCCGGGCGGGCACGCCCCCGGAGTGGCTGGCCGAGCGGATCCGCGCCTCCGTCACCGGCCTCGCCGCCTACCCCGACCCGCGCCCGGCACGCAAGGCGGTCGCCAGGCGGCACGGCAGGTCCGCCGAGGAGGTGCTGCTCACCGCCGGCGCCGCGGAGGCGTTCGTCCTGCTCGCGCGCGTCCTCACGCCGCACCGGGCGGTGGTGGTGCACCCGCAGTTCACCGAGCCCGAGGCCGCGCTGCGGGCCGCGGGACACGACGTGGAGCGGGTGATCCTCGGCAAGGACTTCACGCTCGACACCATCCGGCAGGAGGCCCTGGTCCCGGACGACGCCGACCTCGTCGTGATCGGCAACCCCACCAACCCGACCTCGGTGCTGCACCCGGCGGCCACCGTCGCCGCGCTCGCCAGGCCCGGCCGGACGGTCGTGGTGGACGAGGCGTTCATGGACTGCGTCCCCGGGGAGCCGGAAACCCTCGCCACCCGGCTGCCGCCCGGAATCGTGGTCATCCGCTCCCTGACCAAGACGTGGGGGCTCGCCGGGCTGCGCGCAGGGTACGTCTTGGCCGATCCCCATCTGGTCGGACGGCTCGCCGAGGCGCAGCCGCTCTGGGCGGTGTCCACGCCCGCGCTCGCCGCCGTCGAAGCGTGCTCCACGCCGGAGGCCGTCGCCGAAGCCGAGGCATGGGCCGTCGAACTCGCCGCCGAGCGCGACCGGCTGGCCTCCGAGCTGTCGGCAAGGGGCCTGTACGTCGTGCCTGAAGCACGAGCGTCGTTCCTGTGCCTGTGCGTGCCGGACGGCCTGGGCATCAGGGCCTTGCTGAGGCAGCGCGGCTACGCCGTCAGGCGCGGAGACACCTTCCCGGGGCTCGGCACCGACTGGCTGCGCATCGCCGTGCGTGACCGCGCGTCCAACGACCGGCTGCTGGAGGTGCTCGGTGAGCTGGGCATCTGACTCCAGAAAGGACACCATGACCCTGATCGAGGAGACCGTCGCCGCCATCGCCCCGCTGGACGAGGCGGCGATGCGGGACGCCCGCGACCACCAGGTCCGTCTCACCAAGCCGCCCGGGTCCCTCGGCGTCCTGGAGGAGCTGTCGGTCAGGCTCGCCGGGCTCGCCGGGCGGTGCCCGCCGCCGCTGCCGGAGCCCGCCGCCGTCGCCGTGTTCGCCGCCGACCACGGCGTGCACGCCCAGGGCGTCACCCCGTGGCCGCAGGAGGTCACGGCGCAGATGGTGGCCAACTTCCTGGCCGGCGGCGCCGTCGTCAACGCGTTCGCCGCCCAGGCCGGGGCCGTCGTCACGGTGATCGACATCGGCGTCGCCACCGAGCTGGACGCCGCCCCCGGCCTGCTCCGGCGCAAGATCGCGCCCGGCACCGCCGACATGACGGCCGGGCCCGCGATGACCATGGACGAGACCCGCCGCGCCGTGGAGACCGGGATCCAGGTGGCACGCGAACTGGGCACCGGCAACCGGTGCCTGATCACCGGGGACATGGGGATCGCCAACACCACCGCGTCCGCCGCGTTGATCGCCGCGTTCACCGGGCTGCCGCCCGAGCGGGTCACCGGCCGCGGAACCGGCATCGACGACGCCACCCACGCGCACAAGATCGAGGTCGTCCGCACGGCCCTGACACGGCACGGCCTCCTGGAGGAACACGGCAAGGAGCCCCTGGAGGTCCTCGCGGCGGTCGGCGGGCTGGAGCACGCCGCGATCGCGGGGTTCGTCCTCGGCGCCGCCGCCCTGCGCGTTCCCGTCGTCCTGGACGGGGTGATCGCCGGCGCCGCCGCACTGGCGGCCGCCGCGCTGTGCCCGGACGCCCTCGGCGGGTGCGTCGCCGGGCACCGCTCGGCCGAGCCCGGCCACGCCGCCGCGATCGAGGCCCTCGGCCTGCGGCCGCTCGTCGACCTGGAGCTCCGGCTGGGCGAGGGGACCGGCGCCCTGCTGGCGTTGCCGCTGGTCCAGAGCGCGGTGCGGGTGCTGCACGAGGTCGCCACGTTCGACTCCGCCGGGGTCAGCGAGAAGGACGCCGGGCGGCCGTAACGACG
Source organism: Spirillospora sp. CA-128828 (assembly GCF_050945415.1). NCBI lineage: Bacteria > Bacillati > Actinomycetota > Actinomycetes > Streptosporangiales > Thermomonosporaceae > Spirillospora > Spirillospora sp. CA-128828. The sequence goes on along the minus strand of NZ_CP191986.1, from coordinate 7,131,266 downwards.
TGATCACGGAATGAGTCACGCTCGGCTATCGAACGGGCGGTGCCCCTCTCCATGAACTCCTCAACCCGAGTACCTTTGTTCCACAAAGACACTTGTCAGTCACCCGAGTCCGAGAGATCCACCACGTGCCCCCGTACCTGCTCGGCCTGCGACTCGGCGGGCGACGCGTCCTCGTCGTCGGCGGGGGCCGGGTCGCCCAGCGCCGCGTGCCCGCACTGCTGGACGCGGGCGCCGAGGTCGTCCTCGTCTCGCCGTCCGTCACCGCCACCCTGCAGGGCCTCGCCGAACGCGGCCGGATCACCTGGCACCAGCGGGACTACAGGCGGGGCGATTGCGCGGGCGCCTGGCTGGTGCAGGCCGTCACCGACGACGCCAAGGTCAACGGGGACGTGGTGGCCGAGGCCGACGCCGCCCGGATCTGGTCCGTCCGGGCCGACGACGCCGAGTCGTCCCCGGCCTGGACGCCCGCCAGCGGGCACGTGGGCGACGCGACCGTCGGGGTGCTGCTCGGCGGCGACCCGCGCCGCGCCGCGGGCATCCGCGACGCCGTGGTGGAGGGGCTCCGCGACGGCGCCCTCGAATCCCGGCACTCCCGGCAGAAGCCCAACGGCGTCGCGCTCGTCGGCGGCGGCCCCGGCGATCCCGGCCTGATCACCGTGCGCGGGCGGCAGCTGCTCGCCATGGCCGACGTCGTCGTCACCGACCGGCTCGCCCCCGGCGGCCTGCTGGACGAGCTGGCCGCCGACGTCGAGGTGATCGACGCCGCCAAGATCCCCTACGGGCGGACGGTCACCCAGGACCGCATCAACGAGTACCTGGTCGAGCACGCCCGGCAGGGCCGCTTCGTCGTCCGGCTCAAGGGCGGGGACCCGTTCGTGTTCGGGCGCGGCGGCGAGGAGGCCCTGTACTGCGCCCGTCACGGCGTCCCCGTGACGGTCGTGCCCGGCATCACGAGCGCGGTCGCCGTGCCGTCCGCCGCGGGCATCCCGGTCACCCACCGGGGCGTCGCGCAGGAGTTCCACGTGGTCTCCGCGCACGTCCCGCCCGGGCACCCCGACTCGACCGTCGACTGGGAGTCGCTGGGCCGCGCGAAGGGCACGATCGTCCTGCTCATGGCAGTGGAACGAATGGGGCTCATCGCGGCGGCCCTCATGCGCTATGGTCGGTCGTCCGGCACGCCGGTGGCCGTGATTCAGGACGGCACCCTTCCCGGCCAGCGGGCGCTGACGGCGACGCTGGGCACGGTGGCGGCGGAGATGGCCGCCGGTGAGGTCCGGCCCCCGGCGATCGTGGTCGTGGGCGACGTGGTCAACGTGGCACGAGAGATCGACATGATTCGAGCGGACATGGGACGGGATCCGTGACACCCCCCGCAGAGCAGAGCACGGTCCACGACGAGGAGGCCGGTGCCGGTCCGGGAAGCGGGATCGAGGACCCCGCCCCGGACGCGGAAACCGTCGCCGAAGCCGCGTCCGAAAAGGACGCGCCGGATGAGAAGACCCGAGACGAGAAGACCGGAGACGGGAACACGACGCGAGCGAAGAGGACGTCCAGGAAGGGCACGGCAGGGAAGGACGCCGTGCCTGAAAGCGACGCCCTGCCTGACGGCGGGGCGGAGCAGGACGCCGAGGAGGCCAAAGAGGGCAAAGAAGCCGGCGACGCCAAGGACGCCAAGCCCAAGCGCGGCAGGCGGCGGGCCCCCAGGCCCGGTGGAACGGTTCGCCAGGGCGAGCTGATCCGGGCCCTGACCACCCTGCGCGACCAGCTCGGCGCGTTCGAGTTCCTGCTGGACGTTCCCGGCGTCCAGCAGGCCAGGGAGGCCCGCGACGAACTGCGCGGCCAGCTCGTCGACTACGTCCTCCCGCGCATCCAGGCAGCCGGCGCGCCCATGCTCGTGGTGCTCGGCGGGTCCACGGGCGCGGGCAAGTCCACGCTGGTCAACACGCTCGTCGGCGCCCGCGTGAGCGCGACCGGCGTGCTGCGTCCCACCACCAGCAGCCCGATCCTCGTCTGCCACCCCGACCACGTGCAGTGGTTCATGGAGGGGCCGCTCCTGCCCGGCATGGGGCGGGTCCGCGGCCCGGCACCCGACGCCATCGCGGGCGACCAGCTGGTCATCATCGCCAGCGACGTCCTGCCGCCCGGTCTCGCCCTGCTCGACAGCCCGGACTTCGACTCCGTCTTCGAAGACCACTACGAGTTCGCGACCAAGCTGATGGCCGCCGCCGACCTGTGGCTGTGCGTCACCACCGCCGCCCGGTACGCCGACGCCCAGGTCTGGCAGATGCTCCAGCGCGCCAAGGAGAACGGCGCCACGATCGGCGTCGTCCTGTCCCGGGTGCCCGACGGCGCCGGAGCCGAGGTCGTCGAGCACTTCGGCGAGATGCTGGACGAGCACGAGGTCGGCGACGCGCAGCGCTTCACCATCCCGGAGACCCGGATCGAGGACAGCCGGCTCCCCGAGGAGACCATCGAGGACATCCGCGACTGGCTGCACGGCGTCGCCGAGGACGCCGAGGACCGCGAGATCGTCATCAGCGACACCCTCGCCGCCGTCCTGGACAGCTTCCGCACCCGCGTCCCCGAGGTCGCCCGGCAGGTCGAGGCGCAGGTCGGGCAGCGCACCGAGCTGGCCCGCGAGGTCGAGGCCGGATACGGCACCGCCCTCGCCGAGCTGGACGAGGCCACCCGCAACGGCTCGCTGCTGCGCGGCGAGGTGCTGGCCCGCTGGCAGGACTTCGCCGGCACCGGCGACCTGCTGAAGTCCTTGCACGTCCAGCGGCCCCGGCGCGGCCGCGCCGCGAACCGGCGGCGCCGCAGCCCGGCCCGGGTCCGGGCGCTCAAGGCGGCGCTGCGCAGCGGACTGGAATCGCTGATCATGTCGTCGGCGGAGCACGGCGCCGAGCAGGTCATCGCCCGTTGGCGGGACCATCCGGCCGGCGGCCAGGTCCTCGCACGGACGGACGCGGACCTCGGGCACGTCTCCCCGGAGCTGTCGCGCCGCGTCACCCGCGCCGTCAGCTCCTGGCAGGACCACGTCCAGGAGCTGATCCGCACCGAGGGCGTCACCAAGCGCTCGGTCGCGAAGCTGGTCTCGTTCGACCATGAGGCGGTGTCGCTCGTCCTGATGATCGGCCTGCTCGGGTACGGGACGGCCGACGTGGCCGTGGAGGGCGGCAACAGCGCCGTCCCGCAGCGGCTGCTGAAGGCGCTGTTCGGCGCCGAGTCCCTGCGCGGCATGGGCGCCAAGGCCCGCGCCGACCTGCGCAGCCGCATCGGGATGCTGTTCGACGAGGAATCCATCCGGTTCGCGCAGGTGCTCGACTCCGCCGGCATCCCCGACGAGACCGTCCCCGTCCAGCTGTACCAGGCCACCTACAACCTCGAGGTTGCCCGATGACCACCTCGGCCGTCTCCGCGAACTCACCGGCCGGAACCGGCGGGATCCCGATCCTCGGCGCGTCCGGGCCGGGCGCCGCCGCCGAGCCCGGCGACCCGCCCGGGCTGGTCGACCGGCTCAACGGCCTCGACCGGCTGGTCCAGGCGGGCGTCGGCCGGCTCGACCAGCCCCCCCTTGAGGACGCCGACGCGCTGCTCCGGCGTGCGGGACAGCGGCTGCGGCTGTCCGGCGAGCACACCGTCATCACCCTCGCGGGCGGCACCGGCAGCGGGAAGTCCTCGCTGTTCAACGCCATCTGCGGGCTGGAGCTGTCGCCGACCGGGATGCGCCGGCCGATGACGTCCCAGGCCCACGCGTGCGTCTGGGGCCTGGACGGCGCCGGGCCGCTGCTCGACTGGCTCGACGTGGACAAGCGCCACCGCTACGCCCGCGCCAGCGCCCTCGACCTGGAACGCGCCGACGCCACCCTGCAGGGCCTCGTGCTGATCGACCTGCCCGACCACGACTCCATCCAGGCGGTGCACCGCGCCGAGGTCGACCGGTTCGTCACCATCGCCGACCTGCTGGTCTGGGTCGTCGACCCGCAGAAGTACGCCGACGCCGCCCTGCACCGCAACTACATCGTCCCGTTCGCCCGGCACACGGGCGTCACGCTGATCGTCCTCAACCAGGTCGACCGGCTCGCCCCGCACGAGATCGACGACTGCGTCGCCGACCTGCGCCGCCTCCTGGAGGCCGAGGGGCTCGCCGACCCGCGGATCGTGACCACCTCCGCGGTCGCCGAGGACGGCGTGCACGGCTTCCGCGACGTCCTCGTCGACACCGTCGCCGCCCGCCGCGCCCGCACGGAGCGGCTGTCCGCCGACGTCGACCGGGTCGCCGAGCAGTTCACCGCCTACCGGTTCGACGCCGAACCGCCCGTCACGGTCGACGACGGCCGCCGGTCCGAACTGATCCAGGCGCTCACCGACGCGGCCGGCGCGCCCGCCGTCGCCGAGGCCATGGAGAGCGCCTACGAGCTGCGCGCCTCCGACTTCATCGGCTGGCCCGTCACCGCCATGATCACCCGGCTGCGCTCCGACCCGCTCCGCCGGATGCGCCTCACCGAGCTGCGCGAGGAACTCCGCAACGCCTTCACCGGCCCGATCGGCGCCCAGCAGGGGGATGTGGACAACGCGCTCCAGGGCGTCAGCGAGGGCGTCGCCGCCGAGATGCCGCCGCACTGGGGACGCTCCGTCCGCGCGGCGGCCCGCTCCCACGCCACCGAGATGCCGGAGGCGCTCGGCGAGTCGCTCAAGGAGGCGCTGCCCACGTTCAACGTGGTGCCCCGCTGGTGGTGGCTGGTCAAGACCTGGCAGTACTTCCTGGTCCTGGTCGCCATCCTCAGCGTCGTGTGGATCGGCTTCCTGGTCGCCTACGGCCTGCTCGACGTCGGCGGCGAGGACCCGGGCGGCCTCATCGGGCAGGCGGGCCTCATCCCCTACGTCGCCATCCTGGTCGTGTGCACGCTCGGGATGGGGTGGCTCACCGCCTCCGCCTGCCGCAACATGGTCGCGCTGTCGTCCGCCAAACACGGCGAGAAGATGGAGCACCATATGCGCCAGGGCATCGAGCGGGTCGCGCGCGGGAAAGTGATCGAGCCCATCGAGGCCGATCTGGCGGTCTACGCCCGCTTCCGCCGGGACGTGGACGTCGCCCTCGGCCGCGGCTGAGTTATCCACAGTTCCGCGACGCCCGTCCCCGCCCGTCGCCACCGCGTCACCGTTGTACCCGTACGTCCGTATGGGAGACATGGAGGACGCGATGAACGAGGCGCACGTCACCATCACCGGCTGGGTCGCGGCAGAGCCCCGCTACGCCGTCACGACCAACGGCACCCCGCTGCTCTCGCTCAGGGTCGGGTGCACCCCTCGCCGCTTCGACCGGCAGACCAACCAGTGGCAGGACGACGAGTCGCTGTTCGTGACCGTGAACTGCTGGCGGAATCTCGCCGAGAACGTCAACGCGTCGGACCTGCGGCGCGGGACCCCCGTCCTGGTCACGGGCCGGCTGCGGGTCCGCCAGTACGAGCGGGACGACCAGTGGCGCTTCTCCGCCGAGGTCGAGGCCCTCACTCTCGGTCCCGACCTGAACCGCGGCACCGTCGACTTCCGTCCCGCCCAGCGCAGCGGCCCCCTCACCGACGACGACCGCAGGCTGGCCCGCGACGCCGCCGACGAATGGGCCCTGGGCGCCCCCGCGGACGAGGAGGAGGCCGACGACCCGAAGGCCGCCTGACCCCGGCCGCCCGCCGATCACGGTCCCGAACGTGCGGCCCCACCCCGCTGCGCAGCGTCCGCCGCATATGACGCAGGAAGATCAGCCGCGTGTCGGACACGGTTCGGCGCCCTGGTCGAGGTCGCCGAGGTCGCCGGACTCGTCGCCGTTGAGGCGGCTGAGCCCCGGGGCGGCGGCCCCTGGGCGGAGGCCGGGGTCGGGCGATCCGGGCTTGTTCCGGCAAGCGGGGGCATGGCCGGCAGGAGCGGGCTGCCGGTCTGCGCCCCCGCACCGTCGGGGTTCTGCGGCCTTGCTGGTCAGATCCAGGAAACGCCGCGCATGGTGGTATCCCCCTCAGGATGTGCCGGGCACCGCGATTTCGCGGGCCCTGATGCCCGTGACCGGAGCGGTCACCGGCATGTGCGTTCCCGAACGTACCTGTTTCACGCCCGTTCCGCACACGTTGCAACTATCGTGTTACACAACGTGATGCGTGTAAGGGGGAAGGATGACGGCAGTGCAGTCGTCCGCCGAGGACCGTGGTGGGGAGCTGGCCCGCAGGCCCAGACGCCGGGCGATACCGGGGCGGTCGTCCCTGCTCGTGGTCTACGTGCCGGTGGTCGTCGCCGTCCATCTGGGGCTGATCGTCGCGGGGGTGCTGGAGACCCCGTTCCGGGGCCACGACCTGGCGACGTTCGCGGCCCTGCTGGCGTGCGGGGCGGTGTGCATCGAGGCGACGCGGCGGCTCGGGATTCCGGCCGGGGTCGCGCGCGACCTGCTGTCGGCCTGGTGGCTGCCGGTGGCGCTGCTGCTGCCGCCGGTGTACGCGTTGCTGATCCCGGTACCGCTGCAGGCGCTGCTGCAGTTCCGGGTCCGCCGGACGCTGGTCTACCGGCGGGCGCTGGTCGCCGCGGCGCTCGGGATCGCGGGCGCGTGCGCGTCCATGGTGTTCCACCTCGTGGTCGCCGAACCGCTGGAGGGTGCGCCGGAGTGGGTCGTCGCGGCCTACCCGGGGATCCCGGCGGCCGTCGGGTGCGCGGCCCTGTTCACGGTGGTGAACACGGCGATCGTCGCCGTGGCGGCGCACGCGGCCGATCCCGAGAGCCGCTGGCGGGACGTGCTGTGGACGCGTGAGAGCCTGCTCCTCGACCTGGTCGAGGTCTGCGTCGGCATCCTGGTGGCGATCACCAGCGCACTGTCCCTCGGCCTGCTGCTCCTGGCGCTCCCTCCGGTGATGCTGCTCCAGCGCAGCCTGATGCACCAGCAGCTTCAGGCCGCCGCCCGCACGGACGCCAAGACGGGCCTGCTGAACGCGGCCGCGTGGCAGCGCGAGGCCGACACCGAGCTGTCCCGGGCCCAGCGCACCCACGACGCCGTGGCGCTGCTGCTGATCGACATCGACCACTTCAAACGCGTCAACGACACCCACGGCCATCTGGTCGGCGACCAGGTCCTCGTCGGCGTCGCCAGCACGCTCTGCCACCAGCTGCGCGACTACGACGTGGTGGGCCGGTTCGGCGGCGAGGAGTTCGTGGTCCTCCTGCCGGGCGCCGACACCGTCGAGGCGTGCCGCGTCGCCGAGCGTCTCCGCGGCCGGGTGCGCCGCTTGGCCGTCCCGGCAGAGGAGGGGACGGTCACGGTCACGGTCTCGGTGGGCGTCTCCCTCTTCCGCACCCACGGCCAAGACCTCCTGGAACTGCTGGCGGCGGCCGACCTGGCCCTCTACCGCGCCAAGTCGTCCGGCCGGGACCGAGTCTGCCTGCCCGCCCTGGAAGGCCCCAAGGCGCCGGAGGCCTGAACCGCCGCCGCCGCGGTGAAGGTCGCAATAAACACTAGCCAGGACCCTCTAGGCTTGTGGATATGGCCGAGTACATCTACACGATGCAGCGCGTGCGCAAGGCGCATGGCGACAAGGTCGTCCTGGACGACGTCACCCTGCACTTCCTTCCGGGCGCGAAGATCGGCGTCCTGGGGCCGAACGGCACCGGTAAGTCGACGCTGCTGCGCATGATGGCCGGTCTGGAACAGCCGTCCAACGGCGACGCGCGCCTGATGCCGGGGTTCACCGTCGGCATGCTGCAGCAGGAGCCGCCGCTGAACGAGGAGAAGGACGTCCTCGGGAACGTCCAGGAGGGCGTCGCCGAGACCAAGGCGATGGTCGACCGGTTCAACGAGATCGCCGAGAAGATGGCGACGGACTACTCCGACGAGCTGATGGAGGAGATGGGCAAGCTCCAGGACGAGCTCGACCACCGCAACGCGTGGGATCTCGACAGCCAGCTCGAACAGGCGATGGACGCGCTGCGCTGCCCGCCCGGCGACGCCGACGTGACGAAGCTGTCGGGTGGTGAGCGCCGGCGCGTCGCGCTGTGCAAGCTCCTGCTCGAAGCGCCCGACCTGCTGCTGCTGGACGAGCCCACCAACCACCTCGACGCGGAGAGCGTCCAGTGGCTGGAGCAGTTCCTCGCCAAGTACGAGGGCACCGTCCTGGCCGTCACCCACGACCGGTACTTCCTCGACAACGTGGCCACCTGGATCCTGGAGCTGGACCGGGGCCGCTGCTACCCGTACGAGGGCAACTACTCCCTCTACCTGGAGAAGAAGGCGGAGCGGCTGAAGGTCGAGGGCAACAAGGACGCCAAGCGCAAGAAGCGCCTCCAGGACGAACTGGAGTGGGTCCGGTCCAACCCGAAGGCGCGGCAGACGAAGAGCAAGGCCCGCCTGGAGCGGTACGAGGAGATGGCCGCCGAGGCCGCCCAGACCCGCAAGCTGGACTTCGAGGAGATCCAGATCCCGCCGGGCCCGCGGCTCGGCAACACGGTGATCGTCTCGGACAAGCTGACGAAGGGCTTCGACGACCGGGTCCTGATGGACGACCTGTCGTTCAACCTGCCCCCGAACGGCATCGTCGGCGTCATCGGCCCGAACGGCGTCGGCAAGACGACGCTCTTCCGCATGATCGTCGGCGAGGAGCAGCCGGACGCGGGCGACCTGCGGGTCGGCGAGACCGTCAAGGTCTCCTACGTCGACCAGGGCCGCGGCGGCATCGACCCGAAGAAGACGGTGTGGGAGGTCGTGTCCGACGGCCTGGACCACATCAACGTCGGGCAGGTCGAGATGCCGTCCCGCGCCTACGTGGCGGCGTTCGGGTTCAAGGGCCCCGACCAGCAGAAGCCGTCCGGGGTGCTGTCCGGCGGTGAGCGCAACCGCCTCAACCTGGCGCTGACCCTCAAGCTGGGCGGCAACGTCCTGCTGCTGGACGAGCCGACCAACGACCTCGACACCGAGACGCTGTCCAGCCTGGAGAACGCCCTGCTGGAGTTCCCCGGCTGCGCCGTGATCACCTCGCACGACCGGTGGTTCCTGGACCGCATTGCCACGCACATCCTCGCGTGGGAAGAGGGCTCGAACTGGTTCTGGTACGAGGGGAACTTCGCCGACTACGAGAAGAACAAGATCGAGCGGCTGGGCGCCGACGCCGCCCGCCCGCACCGGGTGACGCACCGCAAGCTCAAGCGGGACTGATCTCCGGGCCTGACCGGCCGCGCGACGCGCGCGCCGCCGGTCAGGCCGACGCGGGGGTCGCCTGGGTCCTCGCTGTGTGAGCCGTGCCCGATCTGGGCGAGCTCGGGTCCCCGCCTGGCATGGCTGAGACGCGGTGATACAAACCGGGCATCGGTCGATGCGTTTTTCGTGTTGGACAGGTATCGTTCGCGTCTCCTATCGTCCGGTTCAGGCACCCTGCCAGACGGAGGAGGACGGGACATTGGCGCAGCTCACCGGGCAGATGGTGATCGGCTTCGAGCGCGTCGCCGGGACGGGGGAGGCGATCGCCGCCGTCGATCCCCGCACCGGTGAACGCCTCGATCCGGAGTATCGCTACGGCGGCGACGCCGAGGTGGCCCGGGCCTGTGCCCTGGCGGAGGAGGCGTTCGACGCCTACCGCGCGACGAGCGCCGAGCGGCGCGCCGCGTTCCTGGAGGCGATCGCCGGGAAGCTCGACGGGCTGACGGACGTCCTCGTCCAGCGCGCCATGTCGGAGACCGGCCTTCCGGAGGCCAGGCTGACCGGGGAGGTCGCCCGGACCACCGGGCAGCTTCGCCTCTTCGCCTCCGACCTCCGGGCGGCGGGCGACGGATCCGCGCGGTACGGCTCGTCCGCACCGGACGGCCTCGCCGGAGGCGGCGCGGGTGGTCCGGCGGTGAGCGTCGACGCGGCGGGTGAGGGAGTGCCCGAGGTCCGGCAGGGGCGGGTGCCGCTCGGGCCGGTCGCGGTGTTCGGAGCCAGCAACTTCCCGTTCGCGTTCTCGGTGGCCGGCGGTGACACCGCCTCCGCGCTCGCGGCGGGGTGCCCGGTCGTCGTGAAGGCGCATGACGCCCATCCCGGGACCTGTGAGCTGGTCGGACGGGCCGTGTCGGAGGCCGTCCGGGAGGCGGGGCTGCCCGAGGGGGTGTTCTCGATGCTCTACGGGGACGGTCCCACGCTCGGCATCCGGCTCGTCAGCGACCCGCGTGTGCAGGCGGTCGGGTTCACCGGGTCGCGGACGGCGGGCCTGGCGATCGCGAAGGCGGCGGCGGACCGTCCGCGGCCGATCCCGGTCTACGCGGAGATGAGCAGCGTCAACCCGGTCTTCCTGCTACCGGACGCCCTGGCGGAGCACGCGGCCGAGCTCGCGGAGGCGTACGTCGGCTCGGTGACGCTCGGGGCCGGGCAGTTCTGCACCAATCCGGGACTCGTCTTCGCGGAGAAGGGCGAGGCGCTCGACGCCTTCCTCGACGCGGCGGCGAAGGCGGTGGAGGCCGATCCGGGCGCGCCCATGCTCACGCCCGGCATCGCCCGCGCCTACGCCGAGGGCGTCGGACGGCTCGAACGCCATCCGGACGTGAGGATCCTCGCGCGCGGACGAGAACCCGACGCGGTGGCGGGATGCCGGGCCGCCCTCGCGGTGGTGGACGCCGAGAACTTCGGGCCCGAGCTCCAGCAGGAGATCTTCGGCGCCTGCTCGCTGGTCGTCCGCTGTGACGACCTCGACCAGGCCATCGGCCTGGCGCGCGGGCTGGAAGGGCAGCTGACCGCGACGGTCCACGGCGGTGGTGCTGCTGCGGCGCGGCTGCTGCCCGTCCTGGAACGGCTGGCCGGGCGGATCCTCTGGGGCGGATGGCCCACCGGGGTGCGGGTCGGTCACGCGATGGTGCACGGCGGCCCGTACCCGGCGACGTCCGACGCGCGGACGACGTCGGTCGGGAGCCTCGCCATCGAGCGGTTCCAGCGGCCGGTCGCCTACCAGGGGGTGCCGCGATGAGCACGCCGGTCGTCACCGACATGCGGGCCGTGCCCGTCGCCGGCCGGGACAGCATGCTGCTCAACCTGGGCGGCGCGCACGGCCCGTTCTTCACGCGGAACCTGGTGCTGCTCACCGACTCGTCCGGCAACACGGGGGTCGGGGAGGTGCCGGGCGGCGAGGGCATCCGCCGGACGCTGGAGGACGCCCGTGAGCTGGTCGTCGGCAGGCCCATCGGACGCTCGGACGAGATCCTCAACACCGTCCGGGCCGCGTTCGGCCACCTGGACGCCGGCGGGCGCGGCCCGCTGACCCACGACACCCGGATCACCGTCCACGCGCTGACCGCGATCGAGGCGGCGCTGCTCGACCTCATGGGCCGGTTCCTCGATGTGCCGGTGGCCGCGCTGCTCGGCGACGGCGTCCAGCGCCGGACGATCCCGATGCTCGGCTACCTCTTCTACGTCGGCGACCGGAACAAGACGGACCTTCCGTACGAGGAGCCGCCGACGGACGCGGACGGCTGGCTGAAGGTGAGGCGCGAGGAGGCCCTCACGCCCGACGCCATCGTCCGGCAGGCGGAGGCCGCGCAGGAGCGGTACGGGTTCGCCGACTTCAAGCTCAAGGGCGGTGTCCTGCGGGGCGACGAGGAGGCCGAGGCCGTTCGGGCGCTCGCCGAGCGGTTCCCCGGCGCCCGGATCAACCTGGACCCGAACGGCGCCTGGTCGCTGGACGAGGCGATCCGCCTCGGCACCGGGCTCAAGGACGTCCTCGCCTACGCCGAGGACCCGTGCGGCGCCGAGCTGGGCTATTCGGGACGCGAGACGATGGCGGAGTTCCGCCGCGCCACCGGCCTGCGCACCGCCACCAACATGATCGCGATCGACTGGCGGCAGCTGGGCCACGCGATCCGGCTGGACGCCGTGGACATCCCGCTCGCCGACCCGCACTTCTGGACGATGCGCGGCTCGGTGCGGGTGGCGCAGCTCTGCGAGGCGTGGGGCCTGACCTGGGGTTCGCACTCCAACAACCACTTCGACGTGTCGCTGGCGATGTTCACCCACGTCGCCGCCGCGGCGCCCGGGGAGATCACCGCGATCGACACGCACTGGATCTGGCAGGACGGCCAGCGGCTCACCGAGGACCCGCTCCAGATCGTGGACGGCGGGATCGACCTGCCCGACAGGCCGGGTCTCGGCGTCGACGTCGACGAGGAGCGGATCGAGGAGGCACATCGCCTGTACCTCCGGCACGGGTTGGGCGACCGGGACGACGAGGCCGCGATGAAGTACCTGGTCCCGGACTGGACGTTCGACCCGAAGCGACCCTGCCTCGTCAGGGGCTGAACCGGCTCCGGGTAGCATCGGGCCGACCCCGGTTCCCCCGTACCCCCAGGCGAGGACATGCAGCAGATGCCCGAGGCCGAGTACCGGCACGTCTACGAGTTCAACATCCGGTTCGGCGACATCGACTCCCAGGGCCACGTGAACAACGTGAAGTTCCTCGGCTACCTGGAGGACGCCCGGCTGGAGATGTTCCACGGCGACCCGGTGCGCAAGGGGGAGGAGCCCGTCCGCGGCATGGTCATCTCGCGGCACGAGATCGACTACCGGCTGCCGCTGCTGCCGACCGTCTACCCGATCCGGGTGGAGACGTGGGTGACCGAGGCCCGCGCCGCGTCCTTCAAGCTGGCCTACGAGGTGCGGGACGACGAGAACGTGTACGCCGAGGCGACCTCCACGCTCGTCGCGTTCGACGTGGAGGCGAACCGGCTGCGGCGGTTCACCCCGCAGGAACGGGAGTTCATCGGGCGCTACGTGGCGCCGGGGGCATGACGACGCTCGCCGGCCCGCCGCCCCGGCTGGACACGCGCCTGCCCGGCGTGCGGCTGCGCGTCGTCCAGATGGCGGACGCCGAGGCGCTCGCGGCCCTGTACCGGGAGAACCGGGACTACCTGCGTCCCTGGGAACCGGAACGGGACGACGCGTACTTCACCGTCGAGGGCCAGCGCGACAACCTGCACGATCTGGTCGGGGCGTACGCGACCGGGGAGATGTGGCCGGGCGTCGTCCTGGTCGACGGTGAGATGGCCGGACGGATCACGCTCAACAACATCCTGCGCGGCCCCCTCCAAAGCTGCTTCGCCGGCTACTGGGTGGCGCGTGCGCACGCCGGCAACGGCGTCGCCACCGAGGCACTCAGGCAGGCACTGGACGTGGCCTTCGGCACGCTGCGCCTGCACCGTGTCGAAGCCTTCACGAGAGTCGACAACCACGCGTCCCAGCGCGTCCTTGAGCGCAACGGCTTCACGGTCGTCGGGACGGCCCGCCGCCACATTCACCTGGACGGGCGCTGGCACGACGAGCGGCTCTTCGAGTGCTTGGCCCCCTGGGATGACGGAATCGCCCTCGTTCCGCCGACCTGAGGGCGAAATGGCCGCGCTGAGCAGGTGACAACCGCGCCGTCACGGATATGTAACAAGGGCAACAGCAATCCGTTTTCGGCCCACTTCTCCCTCTAGTGTCGCGACGCGAATGTGGAGAACCCACGTGGAAGGGGCAAAATGCGGCGCGTCTCACGAGGAGCGATGGCACTTCTGCTCGCCGCCGGCATGACCGGGGCGGGCACCACCGCGGCGCAGGCGGCGGTCACCGCGCAGGCGGGCACCCCGAAGGCCGGCACCGCTCAGGCGGGCGACATCCTCGCCCAGCTGAAGGCGATCCCCGGAATGCAGGTCACGGAGAAACCGTCCACGCTGCCCGGCTACCGCTGGTTCTGGCTGGAGTACAGGCAGCCGGTCGACCACCGCAACCCGCGGGGGCAGTGGTTCGAGCAGCGCATCATGCTGCAGCACAAGGCGTCCGACCGGCCCATGGTGCTCTACACCAGCGGGTACGACACGCCGGAGGTGATGTTCACCTCCGAGCCGACGGCGCTGGTCGACGGCAACCAGATCTCGGTCGAGTACCGCTACTTCACCCCGTCCCGGCCCGAGCCGACGGACTGGACGAAGGACACGATCTGGCAGGCCGCCACGGACGAGCACCGCCTCATCGGCGCTCTCAAGACGATTTACAAGGGCAAGTGGATCTCGACCGGCGCCAGCAAGGGCGGCATGACGGCCGTTTACCACAAGCGTTTCTACCCGCGCGATGTCGACGGCAGCGTCGTGTACGTGGCACCGAACGACGTCAACAACAACGACGACCGCGCTTACGACAAGTTCTTCAAGACTGTCGGCACCGACCCCGAATGCCGCGCCCACGTCAAGGCGCTCGCGCGTGAGTTCCTCAAGCGCCGCCCCGCGATGCTCAAGCGCTTCAAGGCGGCCGCCGACGAGAACGGCTGGACGTTCAACATCCTCCGGACGCAGGACCGTGCGTTCGAGAACTCGGTGATGGACTACGAGTGGGCGTTCTGGCAGTACAGCCTGCAGTCCGACTGCCCGTCGCTGCCCGCGGTGACCGCCTCGGACGACGAGATCTACAAGACGCTCGACACCATCTCCGGGCTCTCGTTCTACAGCGACCAGGGTCTCTCCCCGTACATCCCGTACTACTACCAGGCGGGCACGCAGCTCGGCTGGCCCACGCCGAAGTTCAAGCACCTGCGTCCGCTGCTGCGGTACGAGAGCAGCTACCAGCCGCGCACCTACGTCCCGCGTGACATCCCGATGCGGTTCGACAACGGACGCGCCATGCACGACATCGACGGCTGGGTGCGCGGGAACGCCAACCACATGTTGTTCCTGTACGGCTCGAACGACCCGTGGGGCGCCGAGCCGTTCCGCCTCGGCCACGGCAGCCGCGACTCGGCCGTCTACGTCGCCCCGGGCATGAACCACAGTGCCCGCCTCATCGCCAAGCTGCCCGCCGACGAGCAGTCCAGGTCGATCGCGAACCTCAAGCGCTGGGCCGGCGTCGAGGAGGGCATGCAGACGCTCAAGACCGGGCCGTCCGCCGACGATCCGCTGGAGCTCCAGCGCCCGCCGCTGTAGCCGCACATCCGCAGCGAAGGCCCGCGGTGTGCGGGCCCGTGCCTCGACCCCTGGCACGGGCCCGCACACCGCGTCCTCGTTCAGGGGCCGGTGAGCCAGGCGGCGGCGTTGCCGGGGAGCAGGTCGCCGTAGAGCGGGGCGCTGGTCAGGAGCGGGGTGCCGGCCGGGAGGCGTACCGGGTTCTCGCCGCAGTTGAGGGCGCATGTCAGCGGGCCGCGGCTGAAGAAGAGGGTCGTGTCGGGGGAGTCCGGCCACTCCAGGTCGTCCGGCAGGTCGTCCCGCAGGCGGCGGCGCAGGGCGAGCGCGTCGCGGTACCAGGTGAGCATGGAGGACGGATCGGCCGCCTGAGCCTCGGCGGTCAGGGGCGCCCACCGTTCCGGCATCGGCAGCCACGGGCGGACGCCATCGGGGGAGAAGCCGAACGGCTCGGCGGAGCCCGACCAGGGGAGAGGCACGCGGCAGCCGTCGCGCCCGGCGAGTTCACCGTTCGTGCGTTTCCAGATCGGATCCTGCCGGGCCTCGCCGGGCAGGTCGGTGACCTCTGGCAGCCCCAATTCCTCGCCCTGGTAGAGGTAGGCGGACCCTGGAAGGGCCAGAAGCATCAGCAGTGCCGCCCTCGCCCTGGCAAGCCCGATGCCAGGGACGCCCACCGGCTGCTCGTACCGGGTGACGTGCCGGACGGAGTCGTGACTGGACAGCACCCACGTGGGCGCGGCCCCGGTGGGGGCGACGGCCTTCAGAGCGGCGACGATGACGTCACGGAAAGCCGTGGCCGACCACGGGGCCAGCTGCAGGTCGAACTGGAAAACCTGGTGTAGTTCGTCTGGCCGCAGGTAGAGCGCGAGGTCTTCCGGCCCGTCCGTCCACACCTCGCCTATGGCCATGCGCTCACCGTCGTATTCGTCCAGGATCTGCCGCCACCTGCGGTACACCTCATGGACTTCCGGACGGCTGTACCTAGGGCCGTTCAATACGCGGCGGTTCTGACCGCCGAGGTCGCGGAACGCCTCGTCCTTGAAGAGGCCTGCGGCGACGTCGATGCGGAAGCCGTCCACGCCGCGGTCGAGCCAGAACCGCAGGACGTCCTCGAACTCATGCCGTACCTCCGGATCGCGCCAGTTGAAGTCCGGCTGCTCGGGCGCGTAGAGGTGCAGGAACCACTCGCCGTCGGCCAGCCGCGTCCAGGCGGGGCCGCCGAACGCGGACGGCCAGTCGTTCGGCGGCTCCTCCTCGCCGGAACGCTCGCCCGGCCTCCCCGGACGGAAGATGTAGCGGGACCGCGCCGGGGCTCCGGGCGGCGCGGCCAGCGCCTCCCGGAACCAGCGATGCCGGTCGGACGAGTGGTTCGGGACGATGTCGACGATCAGCCGGATCCCGTGGTCGTGCGCGTCCGACACGAGGGCGTCGAAGTCGTGCAGCGTGCCGAACCGCGGGTCGACGCCGCGGTAGTCGGCCACGTCGTAGCCGCCGTCCGCCAGCGGGGACGGGTAGAACGGGGTGAGCCACAGCGCGTCCACGCCGAGGTCGCGCAGATGGCCGAGCCGGGACCGGATCCCCTGGAGGTCGCCCTCACCGTTCCCGTCGGAGTCGGCGAAGCTGCGGACGTAGACCTCGTACACGACGGCGTCGCGCCACCAGGGGATTCGCCTCATACACGGTGATCTACCCGCTCATGTCGGAGCGTTCACCATGCTCTGCGCCGCCATCGTGAAGTAGTCCCAGAGCTGTTTCTCCAGCGGCTCGGGGAGTTCGAGCTCGTCGACGGCGTCGCGCATGTGCCGCAGCCACGCGTCCCGTTCGGCCGATCCGATGACGAACGGAACGTGCCTCATCCGCAGCCTCGGGTGGCCGCGCCGCTGACTGTAGGTGGTCGGGCCACCCCAGTACTGGATCAGGAACAGCCGAAGTCGCTCCTCGGCCGGGCCGAGGTCCTGCTCGGGGTAGAGGGCGCGAAGGTCGGGGTCGTCCGCGACGCCCTGGTAGAAGCGGTGCACCAGCCGGTGGAATGTCTCCTCGCCGCCGACCGCTTCGTAGAAGGTCACCTTTTCAGCCATAGCGCCCCCCACCCTATGTGAGACGCGTCCCTGTCCTCACCTTGATCCACTAGGGCGCCGGGGTGGCGACCGTGACGCCCGCCTCGTCGAACGCCCGCTTGACCCGTTCGCGGAGCTCGCGGGCGATGTCGCCCTGCCTGCCCGGTGCCGTCTTCAGCACGACGCGGATCACGATGGCGTCGCCGGCGAGGGCCTGCACGCCCCACACCGACGGCTCCTCCAGGATGAGGTCGTTCCACGGCGCGTCCGAGGCCATCTCGTCCGCGGTGGTCTGCAGGATCTCCTTGACCTTCTCGGTGTCCTCGTGGATGTCGACCGGGATGTCCAGGACGGCGCGGCCCCAGTTCTGCGACTCGTTGCCGACCTTCTTGATCTCGCCGTTCGGCACGTACCAGACGATGCCGTTCATGTCCCGCATCCGGGTGACCCGCAGCGTGACCGCCTCGACCGTCCCCTTCGCGCTGCCCACGTCGATGATGTCGCCGACGCCGTACTGGTCCTCCAGCAGCATGAACAGCCCTGCGAGGAGGTCCTTGACGATGTTCTGCGCGCCGAACCCGACCGCGACGCCGATGACGCTCGCGCTGGCCAGGATGGGGGCGAGGTTCAGGCCGAGGGAGCCGAGAATGCTGAACGCGGCCGTCCCCATGATCAGCACGGACGCGATGGAGCGCAGCACCGAGCCGAGCGTCTGGGCGCGCTGGGCCCGCCGCTTGTTGAGCAGGGCGGGGCTGCCCTCGAAGACCGTCCGGGACCGCTCCCGGACCTTGTCCGTCATCGTGCCCTCGGCCATCCGCAGCGTGACCTTGGTGATCATCCGGTGCGCGATGTTCTTCACGATCATCGCGACCACGAAGGTGATGATGATCCAGAACAGGGTGCTGAGCGGGGTGTCGAGCCAGGTGGCGTAGAACCGGGTGAAGTCGGTGTTCTTGGAGATGTTCCAGACGAGCCGGCACGCCATGGTGGGGTCCTGGCTCTTGCAGGCCGATTCGGGGGTTCCCTGCTCGACCCAGGGCAGGAACGGCTTGGCGGCCGTTGACACGGCGAGCGGCGCGGCGAGCGGTGCGCTGATCGACGCGACGATTGACATGTGTGCAGACCCTCCCCGGCCATTGTGGTGCCTCGACACCTCGCCGTGGACCTGCGGCGGGCACGAGCCCGATCGTAGGGGACGGTCACGACCGGTTCGTACGCGCCGGGCGAGGTGTCGCGAACCGGCCGGGGAGGGGCCGGGCGAACGTGTCCCGCGGGGTCCGCGGGCTGCCGCGCCGTTCCTGCCGCGGCCTCGCGGGACACGCCCGGTCTTGCGGGGCGCCCGTTCGGCGGGGGCGCCCGGGTCCGAGCGGAGGCTCGGGTTCGGATGAGGTCTGGGAGTCCCGGGTGGGAGTTCAGGGCGGAGGGGGACCCGGGGCTCTAGGAGCGTCCGCTCACCTCGCGGCGGAGCGGCTGAAGCACGTGCGCCAGTTTCAGGGCGGCACCGCCCACGTCGTCGACGCGGTGCATGCGCTCCCCCCACGACCACCAGAAGTAGTGGTCCTTGGTCTCGGGAGCCGGTGCGCAGGTCACGTCCTCCGCGAGGCTGGCGGCCTCCGGGTTCACGACCCGGAGGAACGCCGGCCCCGAGCGGGTCCTGACGACGCGGGCGACGAGGCCCCGGGTGTCGAGTTCCTGCTCCAGCTCTTCGAGGTAGCCGACGCGTCTGTCGCTGACCACCTTCGCACCCCCTCCATAAGGCGAGCACACCGTCGGCGAGCACCGCGGTTGATCGGCCCGGCCGGACCGGCTCCGTTGATCGACTCTGTGGATTCGTTCGGTCACTCGCCGCGAGAATTGCAACTCTCACACTGACGGGTCAAGTGACGGGCCGCCCCTCGAAGTACCGGATTACCCCACCTCAGGGGAAGCCTTCCTTCCCCCGGAGGAAGAATCTCTACCCGCGGGGGGCGGGACGCGTCCCAACCCCCGCCTCTTCTCCGGAATCGCTTGGCCGGGCATGTGACCAGGGTTACGCTGCGTGCGCGAGAGATTATCTGTCGTGGCCATCTAGTAACCGGTCGCCGTGGCGGGGACGATCGCCCACCCCCGAGGGGACGGCGTCCCGGCACGACGGTGAGGAGGCCGGAATCGATGTCGGATCCCCCTCGGAAAGAAACGGACGTGGCTCGCCGGATCCGTGCGCACGCTCTGGCCCGAGGGCGCACCCCGGTCGAGATCGCGCAGGAGATCCACGAGCAGTGCGGGCCGTTGTTCGGCACCAGCAGGGTCAAGGCGCACCGCCTGGCCCACGGCGTCGCGCTGTCCGACATCGTGGCGCAGGTCAAGGCGCTCTACGAGGTCGACGGCAAGCCGCTGCCCCGGCTCGGGGAGACGCTGCTGTCCGCCTACGAGAGCGGGTACAAGCGACCCGGTCCCGAGTACCTGCACTACCTCTGTGCCGTCTACCGGGTGGAACCCGACGCGCTCGACTACCAGAGTCCCTGCATCTGCGGCCGCGGCCACGCCACTCGCACGGGCGTCCCGAACGTCCCCCGTCCGCGCGCGCCCGAACGGCGCCCGGCACCAGCCCCCGACGCGCTCGTCGGGGCGATCGTCCCCAGAGGCGAAGAGCGCCCCTGGGTAACCGTCACCGAATTACGGGGCCCCGACCGCGCCGACGGCCCCCTGACCATTGATGTGGGAGAGGAGGACATCGTGCTTCGTAGGACCCTTCTGCAACTTCTGGCCGGAGCGGGCGTGGCGCTCGACGGTCAATTCCTTGGTGCCGTCGACAACCTGCGCCGCAAGATGGACGACACCCTCGTCGGCGCGACCGTCTCGCCGACCATGCTCGACCAGTGGGAGGAGACGACCTACGGCTACGGCCGGCAGTACCAGGCGACCCCTTCCCTCCGGATGCTCTGCGACGTGCTGCTCGACTTCAGCGAGGTGCGGCGCATGTGCGACAAGCGCCAGCCGGTCGAGCTGCAGGAACGGCTGTGCCGGATCGCGGCGCAGCTGTCCGGGCTGTCCGGGCTGATCATGATCAACCTGGGCGACCACCGGCTGGCCCGCTCGTTCTTCCGGACGGCGCGCACCGCCGCCGACGAGACCGGAGACCGGCAGCTGCGCGCCTGGGTGACCGTCCGCGAGTCCCTGGTGCCGATGTACTACGGCGACCCTCGCGAGGCGCTGCACCTCGCCCGCAAGGCACAGGACCTCGCGGGCCGCACCCCCGGCGTCGCCGCCGCCATGGCGCCCGCCGTCGAGGCGCGCGCACTCGGCATGCTCGCGATGCGCGGACGCGGCGACGCCGCGCCGAGCGCCCGCCGCGCCCTCGTGCGCGGCCGGTCGGTGTTCGACCAGCTGTCCAAGACCGACACCGGTGACCTCGTCTTCGGCTTCACCGACCGGCAGATGGCCTTCTACGAGGGCGACACCTTCACCAACCTCGGCGACCACAAGCACGGCGACGAGGTGCTCAGCCACGCGCTCACCCTCTACTCGGCCACCGACCGCGTCGACCTGACCCTCGTGCGCCTCGACCGGGCGATGTGCAAGCTGCACGCCGGCCACCCCGAGGCCGCGCTGACGGCCGGGCGGGAGGCCATCCTCGACCTGCCGTCCGACCACCGGTCCGACATCCTCGTGCACCGCGCCCGGCAGATCGGCGCGGCCGTCAACGCCAAGTGCGGCGAGATCCCGGAACTGAAGGACTTCTACGAGGCGCTGGCCGGTCCCTGGGTGCAGAGTCCCACCCAGGACCAGCCGTCCGTCCGCCCGGGCGAGCAGGTCTGACCGGGCATGGGCACGCCTGACAGCGCCTCCTCGCAGGGCCACCACACCCTCGTCCGCGTCGAGGACGAGCCCCCCGTCTGGCGTTTCGGGGCCCTGCGCCTCCGCCGCTACCACGCCGCCGACCACGGCACCGTCCTCGCCCTCCACCGCCAGGGCCTGGCCCAGGTCGGCCTGCGACCGGGCGACGGCGTCTACTACGACCACGACTTCTTCCGGATGGAGGACATCTATCTCCGCAACGACGGCGAGTTCCTCGTCGGCGAACTCGACGGCGGGATCGTCGCGATGGGCGGCCTGCGCCGCGCCGACCTCATCCCCGGCGGCCACGCCCGCGCGTTCGGCGGCTACGCCCCCGGAGCCCCCACCCTGGACGCCGCCGAGATGGTCCGCCTGCGCGTCCTGCCCGCGGTCCAGCGGCGCGGGTACGGTGCCGCCGTGGTCCAGGCGCTGGAAGAACGCGCCGTCGAGTACGGCTACCGCATCCTGCGCGCGGACACCACCGAGCTCCAAGGCCCGGCACTGGCCCTCTACCGCAGGTTCGGCTGGACGGAGACCCGCCGCGAAACCATAGGCGGCATAGTGAACATCTACATCGAGCGACGACTCCGCTAGCGCCACCGCCACTCACTACCGGGGCGACCGGCTTCCTCCCACGACCTGCATCAGGGGGTAGCGGCGTTGCCGGATGGCGGTGAAGCCGCGGTCGGTGAGGGCTTCGGTGACCTCGCGGTCACCGAAGACGGTGAATCCGGTGGCGCGGCGGAGGAGTTCGCCGCCGAGCCGGGCGGAGGGGAGCGGGGCCGGGCGGCGCGAGGTGAGGATGACGAGGCGGCCGCCGGGCTTGAGGACGCGGGTCATGCCGTCCACGGCCGTCCACGGGTCGTCGAACAGGTACAGCGCTCCGAAGCAGCAGACGGCGTCGAACGCGCCGTCGCGGAACGGCAGGTCGACGGCGTCGCCGCGGACGTAGCGGACGTCCGCGGCGGGGTCGGTGTCGGCGACGGCGCGGGCCAGCATGGTCTCGGACGCGTCGAGGCCGACGACCAGCCCCTCCGGGCCGATGCCGGCGGCGAGGGCGCGGGTGACGTTGCCGGGCCCGCACGCCACGTCGAGGACGGTCGCGGGCGGGCGGGCCGCGTAGCCGGGGTGCGACAGCCCGAGCCAGTCCCGGGCCATCGCGTGCTCCTCGGCGGTGTCCGGGCCGAGCGGCCAGCCCTTCGCCAGGTTGAACCCGACCGGCCGCCACACCTTCTCGTAGATCCGCGGCAGGAACGTCGACTCCATCACCGACTGGGCGAGGGACGGCGGCGCCTTCGCGGACGGCCCGAGCAGATCGAGGTAGCCGGCGGACACGTCCGGCGTCCCTGGCGGCTCACGGAGCAGATCGAGCACGCGATCTACCGTTGGCGGGGCCATCGACTGGCTCATCCAGCTATTAGACCATGCGTCAATTCATCCTCGCCGCGCGGCCTCCCCGGCAGGACGAGACCGGTCTGCGCGGCCATGAACGAGAGGGTGTCGGTCATCAGGTCGGCCGAGCGGCTCACCGAGCGGGCGGCGTGCCCGACCTCCGCCTCGTCGCGCAGCAGGACCGGGGAGTCCGACGCGGTCGCGTGCTGCAGCGCGGCGCACAGCTTGCGGGCGTGCAGCGGGTCCACGCGGGTGTCGCTGCCGAACGTCGTGAACAGGACGGCCGGGTAGGCGGTCCCGGCGTGGACGTGATGGTACGGCGAGTAGCCGATGAGCCAGCCGAACTCCTCGGGGTCGTCGGCCGTCCCGTACTCGTCGTTCCATGTCTGGCCCAGGCCGAACCTCTCGTACCGGACCATGTCCAGCAGCGGCGCCGAGCACACGACGGCGCGGTACAGGTCGGGACGCTGGGTGAGCGCGGCGCCCACGAGGAGGCCGCCGTTGGAGCCGCCGGAGATCGCGAGCCGGGACGGCGTGGTGAGGCCGTCCGCGACCAGCTTCTCGGCGGCGGCGTGGAAGTCGTCGAACACGTTCTGCTTGCGTTCCCGCATGCCGGCGCGGTGCCACTCCTCGCCCTCCTCGGACCCGCCGCGCAGGTTCGCGACCGCGTAGACGCCGCCCGCCTCGACCCACGCGAGGATGCTCGCCGAGTAGGACGGCGTGAGCGAGATGTTGAAACCACCGTATCCGTAGAGGATCGCGGGGCGCGGCCCGGACATGCCGGGGCGGGCCGCCACCAGCATCCGCACCTCGGTTCCGTCCCGCGACGTGAAGACGACCTGGCGCGTCTCGATCTCCGGAACCTCGACCGTGCCCGGGGCGGACGCCCAGAGCGTCGTCTCCCCGGTACGCGCGTCGTACCGCAGGACCGACGACGGGGTGACGTTGTCGGTGTAGCCGAACCACGCCTCGTGCCCGCCCTCGGGCCGCTCGATGATCCCGCCGATCGACCCCAGCCCGGGCGTCGGGACGGTGCCGAGCCGCTCTCCGGACTCCAGGTCGTGGACGGTGATCTCGCTGATCGCGTGGCGCATCCACCCGGCGAGCAGAACCGGGCGTTCCAGCGCGTCGAGGATCGCGTAGTCGGTCAGGACGGCCTCGGGATCCTGCGGGATCAGGTCCCGCCACGTCCCGTAGGAGAGGTCGGACGGGTCGGCGACGCACAGCCGGGACCGGGGCGCGTCGCGGTCGGTGAAGACGTAGGCGCGGCCGTCCCGTCCGACGTGGACGCCGGTCTCGGCGTCCACGCCCTCCTGCACGGCCCGCAGCTCGGGCGCCTCGGTGGAGGACGCGGACAGGTCGGCGATCCACAGGTCGTTGCGCGGCGCCGTGCCCTGCGACGACGACACCGTCAGCCAGCGTCCGTCCCGGCTGACCCCGACCCCGTAGTAGTTGGTCTTGTCCATCCCCGCGCCGAAGATCAGCATGTCGTCGCTGTCGGGTTCGGTGCCGACCCGGTGCAGGTAGACGCGCCGGTGGTACTGCTCCTCGCCCGCCGGGACGTCCCGCGCGGGCAGCCGGCGCACGTAGTAGTACGCCTCGCCCCCAGGCAGCCACGCCACCGACGAGTACCGGGCCCGGTCGATCGGACCCTCCACCCGCTCGCCCGTCGCGATGTCCATGACGTACAGCAGCGACTCCTCGTCACCGCCGGTCGACACCTTGTACGCCAGGAGGCGGCCCTCCTTGTCGGGCTGCCAGCCGTCCAGCGTCGTCGTCCCGTCCGGGTCGAGGGCCATCGGGTCGACCAGGACGCGCTCGGACCCGTCCGGGTCCACGGTGTAGAGCACCGGATGCTCCTGGTCGGCGGCGCGGCGCGTGAAGAAGCGCCGCTCGCCCCGCCACACCGGGGATCCGACGCTCCCCGCGCCGAGCAGCTCCCCGAGGCGGGCGCGCAGACCCTCACGTCCCGGCAGCGCGTCCACGACCTTGTGGAACAGCCGGTCCTGGGCGGCGAGCCACTCCCTGGTCTCGTCGCTGTCGGCGTCCTCCAGCCAGCGGTACGGGTCGGAGACCCGGTGACCGTGGACGTCCTCGACGATTTCCTGGCGCTGTGCGGGCGGATACGGCGTCATGGATGCACTGTATTGGCCGATCTGGGCTGCCCGCCCCAGGCACTCCCGGCGGGTTTCGCGTTCGAGCGGGCCCCGGGCGGGGGAATATTGGGGTAGCGGACGGGCTCCCTCAGACGCCACACTGATGTGGTCGGTTCGCCCCTGGGGAGGTCCTCATGGCGAGTGCGCAGGTACCGGAGACGATAATCGGGCCTCGGCAGGAGGCGCGCTCAGCCGCGTCCGCCGAGGCGAAAGACCAGCACAGCCCGGTGGAGGGCGTCTGATGCGACAGGTCCTCCTCCTGAACGCGACGTACGAACCACTCACCACGCTCCCGCTCCGGCGGGCGGTCTGCCTCGTGCTTCGCGAGAAGGCGGAGATCGTCCACCACGACACGACGGGCGCCGTCCTTCATTCGGCCACGATGACGGTCGAGGTTCCGTCCGTCATCCGGCTCCGGCGCTACGTCCGCATCCCCTTCCGCACCCGCGTCCCCCTCACCCGCGCCGCGCTGATGCGCCGCGACAACTTCCGCTGCGTCTACTGCGGCCGCCGCGCCGAGACGATCGACCACGTCCATCCGCGGAGCCGCGGCGGCAAGCACGCCTGGGAGAACTGCGTCGCGTCCTGCATGACCTGTAACCATCGCAAGGCCGACCGGCTGCTGTCCGAACTCGGCTGGACGATGAGCGTCACGCCCGCCGTTCCCCGGGGCGCGCACTGGCGTCTCATCGGCCTCGTCCACGACGGTGACCCCCAGTGGGCCGCCTACGTCTCCGAACCCGCCGCCTGACGCGGACGCCCGCCGCCCGTATGCTGGAGGCGTGCCTCGCTATGACTACCGCTGCCGGGCGTGCGGTTCGACCTTCGAGGTCTCCCGCCCGATGATCAACGCGTCCGACCCGGCGACCTGCCCGGACGGCCACGACGACACCGTGAAGCTGCTGTCCACGGTCGCCGTCACCGGCACCTCCCGGGCCGGCGCCCCGCAACCCCCGCCGAGCGCGGGCGGTGGCTGCTGCGGCGGTGGCTGCTGCTCCTAGCCCCACCGCTCCTAGCCCTGCTGGGCGGCGCGCATGGCCCTGGCCGTGGCGGCGGCGTCGTAGGGGTCGGGGAGGCCCTGGAGCAGCACGGTGGTGGCCGGGATGTGGTCGGTGCGCATCGGCAGGATCGCCTTGTAGGCGTCCGACGCGTACCAGCCGCGGGCCTTGTCCATGTCGGGGAACTCGATCAGGACGTACAGGCCCTCCAGCGGGCCCTCGACCACCTCGGGCAGCGTGTTGTGGACGAGGAAGCGCCCGCCGAACGGGTCCATGGTGGCCTGGATGCGCTCCATGTAGGTGAACACGTCGTCGTGCAGGGGCGGCTGCGGCCACATGTGGGCGAGGGCGTAGGCGGTCATCGCGGTCTCCTTGGGTGGTGGGCCGGGGCCGTATCGCCCCGGCACGCACCACTCTGTGCCCACGAGGGAACGGATGCGATTACCCGCCAGGTAACCGCGCCGCTCAGGTGTTGAGGCGGTCGAGCTGCGACACGTCGCGGGCCGCGCCGGTGGAGGCGGACGTGGCCATCGCGGCGTACGCGCGCAGCGCGGCGCTGACCGGGCGGTGCCGGTCGCGAGGACGGTAGCCGCCGAGGTCGGCGAGCAGCTTCTCGCGGCGGATCTCCAGCTCGTCGGCCGGGACGTCCAGCTCGAGCACCCGGTTCGGGATGTCGATCACGACGCGGTCGCCGTCCTCGACGAGAGCGATGATCCCGCCGCCGGCGGCCTCCGGGGAGGCGTGCCCGATGGACAGCCCGGACGTGCCGCCGGAGAACCGGCCGTCGGTGACCAGCGCGCACGCCTTGCCGAGCCCGCGGCCCTTGAGGAAGCTCGTCGGGTACAGCATCTCCTGCATGCCGGGGCCGCCCTTCGGGCCCTCGTAGCGGATCACGACCACGTCGCCCGCCTTGACCTTGCCGCCGAGGATGCCCTCGACGGCCTGGTCCTGCGACTCGAAGACGACGGCGGGACCGGTGAACGTCCACAGTTCCTCGTCCACGCCGGCGGTCTTGACGATCGCGCCGTCGGGGGCGATGTTGCCGCGCAGCACGGCGAGGCCGCCGTCGGCGGTGTAGGCGTGCTCGGCGGAGCGGATGCAGCCGTTCTCGCGGTCGAGGTCGAGCGACTCCCAGCGGGCGCTCTGCGAGAAGGCGGAGGTGCTGCGGACGCCGCCGGGCGCCGCGTGGAACAGTTCCACGGCCTCCGGCAGGACGTCGGGGGAGCGGACGTCCCACTTGGCGACGAACTCGTCCACGGACGCCGAGTGGATCGAGTGCGCGGAGCGGTTCAGCAGCCCGGCGCGGTTCAGTTCGCCGAGGAGGGCGGGGATGCCGCCGGCGCGGTGGCAGTCCTCGACGTGGTACTTGCCGGTGGCCGGGGCCAGCTTGCAGACGCAGGGGACGCGGCGCGAGACCGCGTCGATGTCGGAGAGCCCGAAGTCGACGCCGGCCTCGGTGGCGGCGGCGAGCAGGTGCAGGATCGTGTTGGTGGAGCCGCCCATCGCCACGTCCAGGACCATGGCGTTCTCGAACGCCTCGCCGGTCGCGATGCTCAGCGGCAGGACGGACTCGTCGTCGCCGTCGTAGTAGCGGCGGGCGACGTCCACGACGGTGCGGCCGGCGTCCTCGTAGAGGCGGCGGCGGGCGGTGTGGGTGGCGAGGACGGTGCCGTTGCCGGGCAGCGCCAGGCCGATCGCCTCGGTGAGGCAGTTCATCGAGTTGGCGGTGAACATGCCGGAGCAGGACCCGCAGGTGGGGCAGGCGCTCTCCTCCATCTCCAGCAGCTTCTCCTCGGAGAGCGAGGAGTCGGCGGAGGCGATGATCGGGTCTATCAGGTCGAGCTTGTTGCCGCCGAGGACGCCCTCGACGGGCTTGCCGGCCTCCATCGGCCCGCCGGAGACGAACACCGTCGGGATGTTGAGCCGCAGCGCGGCCAGCAGCATCCCCGGGGTGATCTTGTCGCAGTTGGAGACGCAGACCAGGGCGTCGGCGCAGTGCGCGTTGACCATGTACTCGATCGCGTCGGCGATCACTTCGCGGGACGGCAGCGAGTACAGCATGCCGTCGTGGCCCATCGCGATGCCGTCGTCCACGGCGATCGTGTTGAACTCGCGGGGCACGCCGCCGGCCTCGCGGACGGCGCCGGCCACGACCTTGCCGACCTCGTCCAGGTGGACGTGGCCGGGCACGAACTGGGTGAAGCT
Organism: Spirillospora sp. CA-128828; assembly: GCF_050945415.1. Classification (NCBI taxonomy): domain Bacteria; kingdom Bacillati; phylum Actinomycetota; class Actinomycetes; order Streptosporangiales; family Thermomonosporaceae; genus Spirillospora; species Spirillospora sp. CA-128828. The sequence continues at coordinate 7,103,732 of NZ_CP191986.1, read as the reverse complement.
GTTGGCCACCGCGACGATCGGCTTGCCGAAGTCCTCGCGTTCTACGCCGCTGGCCCGCATGAGCGCGCGTGCGCCCGCCATGTTCCTGCCATGGGTGACCGTGCGTGACCTGAGCGGTGGCATTGTGGACCTCTCCAAGCTGTGACGTGCCGGTACGCGCGCGCGGGGCGGCCGACCCTCGATGCTATCAACCGGCGGAGGGCAGGAAAAAAAGCCGGGACCACGCCGTCCCGGCTTTGCGGACGGGCGGCCCGGGGAAGAAGGGCCGCCCTCGGGCCCTCAGTCGGGGTACTTCGGCGGCAGGGCCTGCTCGGCCGCCTGGAAGATGCGCTGGACGTCGCCGTCGGTGAGGATCTTCGGACGGCGGCGCAGGTACGAGCGCGCCCTGTTGCCCGCGTAGACGTCCACGTCCCGGACCCGCATGACCTTCCACGGGATGGACGGGCCGTAGATCGCCACGGAGGGCTGCACGGGGACGTCGAAGCCGACCTGCTCGCCGAGGATGCTGCTCGCCTGCTGGGCCTCCCAGCGCGCCTCGTCCAGCCGGTCCTTCTTGTTGAAGGGGCCGTGGAAGAGCTTGAGATGGGACATGGTGCGCACGGGGAGGCGCTTGTCCCACTTCTCCGAGTCGATGGCGTAGACGCCGCTCGGCCCGATCACCAGGTGGTCGATCCGCCCGTCGCTGACGCCCTCGTCGTCGCGGGGCACGGCCCGCGCGTGCAGCACGAGGTACCCGTTGCGCTGCAGGGACTTCAGCTGCTTCTCGGTGCGCCGTTCGGCCGCCGAGGACTTCTGCCACGCGGTGACGGTGGAGCTCTTGCGGGACTGCCGGACGACGTCGCCGACGATCACGAGGACCGCGACGGTGAGGCCGAGCCGCCAGCCGGCCAGGACTAGGACGGCGACGCCGGCGACGACGGCCGCGCCCGCCCGCCACATCCAGCGGCGGGTCCGGGGGTCGTCGAGCATCGCCGCGGCGGTGCTCTCCTCCGGCCGCTCCTTCACCGGTACCGGGTGGTGGTGCTCACGCGTCTCCTCGGATTCGCCCCGGGGCCGTGCCCTGGCTCCCTGCGTGTTGCCCCGCTCCATGATCGCCATGAGTGACGCTCCGTATTCCTTTCCCATCGGGGGCATGATCCTCCGTGCGCAGAGTAATCATCGCCCTGGTCGCCGACTAGTCATGTCGGGTTAATAGTTTTGTCGCCCCAGGACGGTGATTCACTTACGGCACGGTCGGGTAGGCCGGTATTCCTCTCCTTCCACCGCTGTTGTCCTGTCTGCCCTCTTTGATGCCCGCGCACACGGCGTCTAGCGTTCCGGTTTGTGACACAAACCCATGACCTCAGCGCCACCCGGATGGCCGCGGCCGTCCGCACCAGGGAAGTATCCCCGGTCGAGCTCGCCGACCATTACCTGGCCCGCATCGAACGGCTGAACGAGCAGGTCGGCGCCTACGTGACGGTCACCTCCGAGCGCGCCCGCGAGGAGGCGCGCCGCGCCGAGAAGGCGGTGACGGACGCGGCCGACCCGGCGGAGCTGCCCCCGCTGCACGGCGTCCCGGTCCCGATCAAGGACCTGAACATGGTGAACGGCGTCCGGATGACCTTCGGCTCGGCCGTCTTCTCCGGGCTGACCGGGTTCGCGGACGACCACGTGGTGTCCAAGCTGGCGCAGGCCGGGTCGGTGCTCCTCGGCAAGACGACGACGCCGGAGTTCGGGCTGCCCTGCTACACCGAGGGCGCCGTGTCGCCTCCCGCCCGGACGCCCTGGGACCCGTCCCGCTCGGCGGGCGGCTCCAGCGGCGGCGCCGCGGCGGCGGTCGCGTCCGGGCTGGCGCCGGTGGCGCAGGGCAGCGACGGCGGAGGTTCGATCCGTATCCCGAGCAGCGTCTGCGGGCTCTTCGGGATCAAGCCGACCCGGGGCCGGATCTCGCAGGGGCCGATCATCCCCGACCTGTTCGGGCTCTCCACGAACGGGCCGATCGCGCGTACCGTCCGCGACGCCGCCCTCCTCCTGGACGTCATGTCGGGCCCCATGCCGGGCGACCTGTACAGGGCGCCGCAGGCCGACGAGCCTTTCCTCGCCCACGCCGGCCGCTCGCCCGGCAGGCTGCGGATCGCGCGGAGCCTTCAGCCACCCGTGCCGGACGCCGAAGTCCACCCCGACTGTGTCGCCGCCTACGAGGACGCTTCGGCGCTCCTTGAGGAACTGGGCCACGAGATAGTGGAGCTTCCGCAGGTGCTCGGCTCGGATCTCCTCCCGCACTTCGCGACGCTCTGGGGCGTGATGGCGACGATGACGCCCGTCCCGGAGGAGAGCGAGCACCTCCTTCAGCCATTGACCCGGCACCTGCGGGAGTACGGCGACCGGACAACGGCGCCGGAGCTGTTCCAGGCGCACGCCGCGCTGCAGGGGGCGCTGCGCGCGGCGTTCCCCGTGATGGACGAGTTCGACGCGATCCTGACCCCGACGCTGGCCATGCCGCCCGTCCCGGTCGGGTACTTCCACGACCAGGAGCCCGCGGAGAACTTCCGGCGCCAGGCGCAGTTCACCCCGTTCTGCGCGATGTACAACATCACCGGGCAGCCGGCCGTGAACGTCCCGCTGCACTGGAACGACGAGGGGCTGCCCATCGGGGTCATGCTCGCCGGACGTCTCGGCGGCGAGGGCACCCTGATCTCGCTGTCCGCACAGCTCGAAGAGGCCCGCCCCTGGATCGGCCGCAAGCCCGCGATCTGGACGGCGTGAGCACCGCCGCACCGGGCATGGTGCAGGCGTGGGTGACGACGAACTGATCAGGCTGGCCGGGCAGCACGGGGTCGCGACGCGGTACGTGGACTGGCGCGGACAGGAGACCGCGGTCTCGCCCGGCACGCTCGTCGCCGTCCTGGCCGCGCTCGGGGTGGACGCCTCGACCCCGGCCGCCGTCCGGGCGGAGCTGGACCGCCGGCGTGAACGGGCGCGCGGGCTTCCGCCGAACATCGTGGTCCGCCGGGCGCACGGCGGGACGGCCGGCCGGATCGTCGCGGCGCTCCGGCGGCATCTGGAGCCGGACGAGGCCGGCGAGGTGGAGATCAAGCTCGGCGTGGACGAGGTCCTCGCCCCTCCGCAGGCTCACGACGCCCCGTCCGAGCGGCCGTTCGAGCCGCTGGCGGACGACCCGGACGTGCCGCCGGGCTGGCATCACCTCCGCGTGCGGAGCGAGGCCCGGTGGCAGTACACGATGCTGCTGGTCGCGCCGTCTTCGTTGCGGCCGCCACCCGGCACATGGGGGTTCACGGCGCAGCTGTACTCGGTCCGGTCCGGCGCGTCCTGGGGACTCGGCGACCTGCGCGACCTCGCGGACCTCGCGAGCTGGAGCGGCCGGGAGCTCGGCGCCGGCTTCGTCCTGGTCAACCCGCTGCACGCGACGGAGCCCGTCCCGCCGATCGGGCCGTCCCCGTACTCGCCGATGAGCCGCCGCTTCCCCTCACCGATCCATCTGCGGATCGAGGACGTGCCGGAGTACGCGGACCTCCCCGCCGGGGACAGGGCGCGGTTCGCGTCCCTGGCGGCCGAGCTGCGCGCCCGGGAAGGGCTGCTGGACAGGGACGCGGTGTGGGCCGCCAAGCTGGAGGCCCTGGAGACCATGTACCGCCTCCGGCGGGAGCGCGACCCGGAGTTCGAGGCGTTCCGCCGGCGCGAACAGCCGGCGCTCGGAAGCTTCGCCACGTGGTGCGCCATCAGCGAGGAGCAGGGCACCGCGGACTGGCGGCGCTGGCCGTCCCGCCTGCGGAACGCCCGCGACCGCGGTGTGGTGGAGGCCCGCGAGTACGACCGCCGGGCGGACTTTCACGCGTGGCTCCAGTGGCGCCTGGACGGCCAGCTCGCGGCGGCGCAGCGGGCGGCCCGGGACGCCGGGATGCCGGTCGGGATCGTCCACGACCTGGCGGTCGGGGTGCCGCACGGCAGCGCCGACGCCTGGATGTACCGCGATCTCTACGCGCCCGGGATGAGCGTCGGGGCGCCCCCGGACGAGTTCAACCAGCGCGGCCAGGACTGGGGCCAGCAGCCGTGGCGGCCGGACGCGCTCGCCCTCGCCGGCTACCGGCCGTTCCGCGAGATGGCGGCCGCCGCGCTGCGGCACGCCGGCGGGATCCGCCTGGACCACGCCATGCAGGTGTCGCGCCTCTGGTGGGTGCCCGAGGGCGCGTCCCCCGCCGACGGCACCTACGTCCGCTATGACCGGGACGCCCTGCTCGGCTGCCTGACCTGGGAGGCCGAGCGCTTCGGCGCCGCGGTCGTGGGCGAGGACCTCGGCACCGTCGAGCCGGAGGTGCGGGAGGCGCTGGCCGACCGCGGCGTCCTCGGTACGTCCCTCCTCTGGTTCGAGCGCGGCGACCAGGGTCGTCCGAAGCCTCCGGGGCGATGGCGGGAGCTCTCCCTGGCGACGGTCGGCACCCACGACATGCCGCCGATCACCGGGTTCGTGCACGGCGACCACATCGACCTCCGCGACCGGCTCGGCCTGCTGACCCGTTCCCGGGCCGAGGAGGAGGACGATCACCGCCGCCAGCTGAACGACTGGCTGACCGTCCTGCACAGCGAGAACCTGCTCTCCGCCCCGCCCGCCGAGATCATGCAGGCCCTGGCGGACGGCTCCACCGCCTACGACGAGCGGATCGTGACCGCACTGCAGGACTTCCTGACCCGCACCCCGGCCCGCCTGATCGGCATCTCGCTGGCCGACGCCGTGGGCGAACGGCGCACCCAGAACCAGCCGGGCACCACCGACGAGTACCCGAACTGGCGCGTCCCGCTGGCGGACGCGGAGGGCCGGCCCGTCCTCCTGGACGACCTCAAGACGCGGGACGCGCTCACCCTCTTCACGCGAGAGTCGACATGATGCGCTTCGTGACGTCGTGGAGGAGCGTGTCGGGGTGCAGATCGGCGGTGGCGATCGCGGAGAAGAGGGCGGGAAGGCCCGGGAGCGGATAGGAGTCGTCCGCGTCCGCCAGCGCCGCCTTGCCCAGCGGGTGGTGGGAGAGCGACCTGCGGGAGCGCGCCCACGCCGTCTGCACCTCCTCCGGGGACGGGACGCCGAACCCGTGGCCGACCGGGGCGGCGTGCCGGAGCTTCACGAGGGCGCCGTCGGTGAAGTCGGAGGCGAGCCTGCAGCGTTCGGCGAGGCCGGCGCGGACGAGGTCGTCCAGGCGGGTCACCACCGTGCACGGGGTGCGGCAGCGGGCGGCGCAGACGCCGAGGGCGGACGCGACCTGGCTGTGCTGGCGGTCGAGGTAGGCCCGCCAGCCGGGCGGCGGCTCCTTGGCGACGCGCAGGGTCCGCTCGCATGCGGACCGTTCCGGCCGGGTGTGGTCGCACATGCGGGGTGAGCCGGGCTCCACGGGGACGCCGAAGCGGCTGCCCTCGCCGTCCACGGCCGCGCCGATCAGCGCCGGGTCGCCCGCGTGGCCGAGGACCGGTTCCCAGGCCAGCATCGGCAGGTACTCGCCGGCGATGTGGACGGCGGCGACGAGCGCGGCCATGTCGCGGCGGTGCCAGCGGATCGCGATGACCTCCAGCAGCAGGGCGTAGGCGGGCCGCAGGCTGGCGAGCGCTCCGCGGGGACGCTCCCGCGGAGCCTGCGGCATCCGGCTGGCGCGGGCCCGGTCGAGGAGGTCCTGCGGGACCTCGCCGACGTCCTCGGGCATGCCGAAGTCCTCGGCGTCCAGGTCGAGGACGCGCTGCCCGAACGCGCAGAGCGCCGCGACGGCGCTGGAACTTCCGTCCGCGGCCAGGGTGCCCTCCGTGATCAGGGCCTCCAGGTCGCCGAACGCGTAGCGCCGCGCCAGTGCCGTCAGAACGTCCCGAGCCGTCTCCACGTCGCCGTCCTCTCCCCGTGACCATGCAACGATCGCACGGTCACGGGGGTCAAGGACAGCTGGTCAGGACGAGGCGGCGTCCTTCGCGCGGGCGCGCAGGGCCCGGGCGACGCCGTCGCGTCCCTCCGACAGCAGGCGGGTGAGCGCCGCGGGCGGCTTCTCGTCGGCGATGTAGGCCTCGGTGCGGTCGATCGTGGACTGCTCGATCACCAGGAAGGGGTAGGCGACCTCGGCGAACGTCTGGGACATGTCGCTGCTCCACTCCTTCCAGACGCGCCCGACCTCGGCGAAGTACCGGTCCACGTAGGGGACGAGGAGGTCGGCCTGGTCGGGCTCCACGAAGCCGCTGAACGTCGCCCGGTAGACGGCGTTCGGCAGATCGCCCGCCACGATCCGCTCCCACGCGCCCGCCTTCGCCTCGGCGGTCGGGATCGCCGCCTTGCAGGCCGCGGCGTGCCGCTCGCCGGCCGCGGTCTTGTCCCGCTCGTGCTCGGCGTCGATCTCGGCCTCGCCCGCCTTGCCGGTGATGACGAGGCGGCGCAGCAGCGACCAGCGCAGGTCGGTGTCGACCGTGAGGCCGTCGAGGACCTGGGAGCCGTCCAGCAGGCCCTGGACGAACGCCAGGTGCGCGTCGCTGACGGCCGACGCGGTGAACGCCTGCGTGTAGGCGAGCTGGAGGTCGGAGCCGGGCTCGGCCTCGCGGGCCAGGTCGGACAGGGTGTCCGCCAGCAGCGCCAGGCCCTCCTTGCGCCAGGCCGGGTCCGCGTACTGCTGGACGGCCGTCCGCGCCTGCCGCAGCAGCGTCTGCGTGACCGAGATGTCGGTGACGCCGCGGATGCCCTTCGCCACGAGCCGGACGTAGTCGCGCGTCGCCATCTCCGCGTCGCGCGTCATGTCCCAGGCCGCCGACCAGCACAGGGCTCGCGACAGGCTCTCCTTGACGTCGCCGATGTGCTCGATGAGCGTCTTCAGCGAGTGCTCGTCCAGCCGGATCTTGGCGTACGTGAGGTCGTCGTCGTTGATCAGCACCAGGTCGGGGCGCTTCTTGCCGACGAGCTGCGGGACCTCGGTGCGGGCGCCGACCACGTCCAGTTCGACCCGATCACGCCGGACGAGCCCATCCGCCGTCCGGTCGTACAGGCCGATGGCGAGACGGTGCGAACGCAGCGTCGGGTAGTCGGCCTTGGCCTCCTGCAAGACGGCGAACGACGAGAAGGCGCCGTCGGCGTCCACCTCGTACTCCGGCCGCATCGTGTTGACGCCCGCGGTCTCCAGCCACTCCTTCGACCATGACGCCAGATCCCGTCCGGACGTCTCCTCCAGCGCTCCCAGCAGGTCGGTGAGGACGGTGTTGCCCCACGCGTGCCGGTCGAAGTAGCGCCGGACCCCTTCCAGGAAGTTGTCGAGGCCGACATAGGCCACGAGCTGCTTCAGGACGGACGCGCCCTTGGCGTAGGTGATCCCGTCGAAGTTCACCTCGACCGCGCGGATGTCGGGGATGTCGGCGGAGATCGGGTGCGTGGACGGCAGCTGGTCCTGCCGGTACGCCCACGCCTTCTCCAGGTTCGCGAACGTCGTCCACGAGCCCTTCCACTTGGTGGCCTCCGCCTGGCACAGCACGCTCATGTACGTGGCGAACGACTCGTTCAGCCAGAGGTCGTCCCACCAGCGCATGGTGACGAGGTCGCCGAACCACATGTGCGCCATCTCGTGCAGGATCGTCTCGGCGCGCCGCTCGTAGGCCGCGTCGGTGACCCGGGACCGGAAGACGTAGTCCTCCAGGAACGTCACGCAGCCCGCGTTCTCCATCGCGCCCGCGTTGAACTCGGGGACGAACAGCTGGTCGTACTTGGAGAACGGGTACGGGCGGCCGAAGACCTTCTCGAAGTAGGCGAAGCCCTGGCCGGTCACGTCCACGATCGCGGGGGCGTCGAGGTGCTCGGCCAGCGACGCCCGGCAGTAGACGCCGAGCGGGATGACGGTGCCGTCGTCGCGGCGGTGCTCGTCCCGGACGACGTGGTACGGCCCGGCGACGAGCGCGGTGATGTACGTGGAGATCTCCGGTGTCGGCAGGAAGTGCCAGGTGCCGCCCTCCGCGGTCTCGGGGAGCTCGTTGGTGACGACCTCCCAGTTCTCCGGCGCCTCGACCGTCAGCTCGAAGGTGGCCTTCAGGTCGGGCTGGTCGAAGCAGGTGTACATCCGGTGGGCGTCGGCCGTCTCGAACTGCGAGTACAGGTACACGCTCTCGTCGACCGGGTCCACGAACCGGTGCAGGCCCTCACCCGACCGGGAGTACTCGCAGTCGGCCACGACCCGGAGCTCGTTGTCGGCGGCCAGCTCGGGCAGCGGGATCCGGCCCTTCTCGGCGTCGTACGACGACGGATCCAGGGCCTTACCGTTCAGCGTCACCTCCCGCACGACGGCGCCGTGCAGGTCGATGAAGGTGGACGCGCCGGTCTCGGCGCTACCGAACCTGACCACGGTGGTGGAGCCGAACCGCTCCGCACCGGTCGTGAGGTCCAGGTCGACCGCGTACGACTCGACGGTGAGCAGCCGGGCCCGTTCCCGCGCCTCGTCGCGCGTGAGGTTGCCTGCCACATGAACTCCTTGGTCGGGTTAATCGCTTGGTGCCCTCATGTCTACCAACCGGAGGCCGATCCGGCCCGTCCCGGCACGGCCTTGGGATACCTCGCGCCGCCGGGAATCGGGACGGTCATGCTCCGGTTGTCGATTCAAGGACCCCGTTTTCCCCGCTCTAGGAGGCGACGTTGGCTAAGGACGCTTCAACCTCCGTGGACTTCTGGTTCGATCCGCTGTGCCCCTGGGCGTGGATCACCTCGCGCTGGATCCTGGAAGTCGAGAAGCTCCGCCCGATCGACGTGCGCTGGCATGTCATGAGCCTGGCCGTGCTCAACGAGGACAAGGACATCCCGGAGGGTTACCGGCGAATGCTCGCCGACGCCTGGGGCCCCGTCCGCGTGTGCATCGCCGCCGAGCAGAAGTACGGGCCCGAGGTGCTCGGACGCCTCTACACCGAACTGGGCACGCGCCGCCACCACGACAAGCAGAAGTTCGACCGGGAGCTCCTTGAGGCGTCGCTGACCGCCGCGGGCCTCGACCCCGCGCTCGCGAGCGCCGCCGAGTCGGCCGAGTACGACGATGCCCTGCGCGCCTCCCACAAGGACGGCATCGACCGCGTCGGCCAGGAGGTCGGCACCCCGGTCATCGAGGTCGAGGGCCACGCCTTCTTCGGCCCCGTCGTCACCCCGATCCCGCGCGGCGAAGCCGCCGTCAAGCTCTTCGACGGCGTCCTCGCCGTCGCCGGCACGGACGGATTCTTCGAGCTCAAGCGCACCCGGACGAGGGACCCCATCTTCGACTAGACCCAGCACCGCGTGCTTGCTCGCGAGCCACATATGGATTGCTATTGCGAGCACGTTGCAACAACCAGGTGTGTGCCGACAAACTAGTCCTGCCAGCTGCAAACAGGTAGGGGTGGTTCAGTCGTGCACGTACCGGACGGATTCATCGATGCGCCGGTGTCGGTCGCGGCCGGCGCGGTCGCGGTGGCCGGCGTCGGGCTCGCGCTGCGGGGCGCCCGGCGGGAGCTGGACGACCGCACCGCGCCGCTGGCCGGGCTGACCGCGGCGTTCGTGTTCGCCGCGCAGATGCTCAACTTCCCGGTCGCGTCCGGGACGAGCGGGCACCTGCTCGGCGGGACGCTCGCCGCGATCCTCGTCGGCCCGTACACGGGCGTGCTGTGCGTATCGGTCGTCCTGCTCATGCAGGCCCTCCTGTTCGCGGACGGCGGGCTGACCGCGCTCGGCGTCAACATCACGAACATGGCGCTGGTCACGGTCGTCGTCGGGTACGGGCTGTTCCGCCTGCTGCTGCGGGTGCTGCCCAAGACGCGCGCGTCCGTGTCCGCGGCGTCGTTCGTGGCGGCCGTCGTCTCGGTGCCCGCCGCCGCCGTCATGTTCACGCTGATCTACGCGATCGGCGGGACGACGGACGTCTCGATCGGCAAGGTCGCCACCGCGATGATCGGCGTGCACGTGCTGATCGGGATCGGCGAGGCGCTGATCACCGCCGTGACCGTGTCCAGCGTGCTCGCCGTCCGCCCCGACCTCGTGTACGGGGCGCGCGGGCTGCTGAAGCCGCTGGAACTGCGTACCGCCGAGCAGAAGGCGGACGGCCCGGCCGCACCGTCCCGGGCCTGAGGAGGCACCCATGACCACCAAGCGGTTCTTCGTCGGATTCCTGCTCGTCTCGCTCGTCCTCGCCGGGATCGTCAGCTACTACGCCAGCAGTGACCCGGACGGCCTGGAGAAGGTCGCCGCGGACAAGGGCATCAGCGCCAAGGAGAAGGATCACTCGTTCAAGGACTCCCCGCTCGGCGACTACGGCGTCAAGGGCGTCGGCGACGCGCGGCTGTCCGGCGGGCTGTCCGGCGTGATCGGCGTCGGCGTCGTCCTGCTCGTGGGCGGGGGACTGTTCTGGGGTGTCCGGCGGCGCGGCTCCGCCGGCGCGGACACGGCCACGGAGCAGGACGAGAAGGTGCCGTCCGAGACGTCCCGGAAGGGCTGATGGGCGCGGGCCACGCGCACCGGCTCTACGTGCCGGGCGCCTCGCGGGTGCACCGGCTGCCGCCGCAGTGCAAGCTCGTCGCCGTCCTCGCGTTCGTGCTGCTGGTGGTGGCCACTCCGCGCGAGCGGATCTGGGCCTTCGGCGCGTACGCGCTGCTGCTCGCGGCCGTCACGGCGGTCTCCCGGGTCCCGTTCGGGACGGTCGCGCGGCGGATCGTCATCGAGGTGCCCTTCGTCGCGTTCGCGTTCCTCATGCCGTTCGTCGCGAACGGGGAGCGGATCACGGTGCTCGGGCTGCGGCTGAGCGAGAGCGGGCTGTGGGGCGCCTGGAACGTCCTCGCCAAGGGCACTCTCGGCGTGGTCGCGTCGATCCTGCTGGCCGCGACCACCGAGCCGCGGCTGCTGCTGCTCGGCATCGAGCGGCTGCGGATGCCGCAGCTCATCACGCAGATCGCCACGTTCATGCTGCGGTACGGCGACGTCGTCACGGCCGAACTCGGGCGGATGAAGGTGGCGCGGGCGTCCCGCGGTTTCGAGGCGCGCGACATTCGCGCGACCGGGGTGCTCGCCAAGTCCGTCGGTGCGCTGTTCCTCCGCTCCTACGAGCGGGGGGAGCGCGTTCACCTGGCCATGGTGAGCCGTGGCTATGACGGCCGCATGCCCGTCATTCACGATGTGGGCGCGACGGCCGTGCAGTGGACGGCAGCGGCCACGCTCCCCTTGGCCGCCGCCCTTGTCACGCTTGCTGCTTGGATGGCGCCATGACCCCGTCCTTGGAAGTGCAGGGCCTCGCCTACGCCTACCCTGACGGCACACAGGCGCTCTTTGGCGTCGACCTGACGATCGGACGCGGCGAGCGTGTCGCGCTGCTCGGGCCGAACGGCGCCGGGAAGACCACGCTCGTCCTGCATCTGAACGGCATCCTGCACGGCGGGCTTGGCGAGGTCCGCGTCGGCGGCCTCGCGGTCGACCCGAAGGACAAGAAGGCGCTGCGGGAGATCCGCCGGCGCGTCGGCATCGTCTTCCAGGACCCCGACGACCAGCTGTTCATGCCGACCGTCCGCGAGGACGTGGCCTTCGGTCCCGCCAACCTCGGGATGCGCGGCGCCGAGCTGGACCGCCGGGTCCGGGACGCGCTGACCCGCGTCGGCATGCTGGACGTCGCCGACCGGCCGCCGCAGCACCTCAGCTTCGGTCAGCGGCGCCGCGTCGCCGTCGCGACCGTCCTGGCGATGGAGCCGGAGATCCTCGTGCTGGACGAGCCGTCCTCCAACCTGGACCCGGCGAGCCGGCGGGAACTGGCCGAGATCCTGCTGAGCCTGGACGTGACGGTCCTGATGGTCACCCACGACCTCCCGTACGCGGCCGAGCTGTGCCCGCGGTCGGTGATCCTCTCCGGGGGCGTGATCACCGCCGACCGGCCCACCCGGGACCTGCTCACCGACGCCGATCTGCTCGCCGCGCACCGGCTGGAGCTCCCGTTCGGCTTCGACCCGGCCGGCGCGTCCCTGCGCGGCTGAATCACCGGCTCTTCGGCCGTTCCGCTTGCCTCGCCGTTCGTCCTTCGCAAGACTTCGATGTCTCGACACTGGTAACGGTTTTCATATCCGAAATGAGGCATTCGTGAAGGTTGCGTTCGTCGGCAAGGGCGGCAGCGGCAAGACCACCCTGTCGTCAATGTTCGTCCGGCATCTGGCCGGGCGAGGGCTGCCGGTGGTGGCCATCGACGCCGACATCAACCAGCACCTCGGCGTGGCGCTCGGGCTGGACGAGGCCCGCGCCGCCAAGATCCCCGCGCTCGGCGACCGGCTCACCGAGCTCAAGGAGCACCTGCGCGGCGACAACCCCCGGATCTCCTCGGCGTCCGCGATGGCCAAGACCACCCCGCCCGGCGCAGGGTCGCGGCTGCTGCGGTTCCGCGGCGACGACCCCTTCCACGAGGCGGGCCAAGAGGTGGACGGTGTCACGCTGCTCGCCACCGGTCCGTTCAACGACGACGATCTCGGCGTCGCCTGCTACCACTCCAAGACCGGCGCGGTCGAGCTCTACCTCAACCACCTCGTGGACCGGCCCGGCGAGTACGTCGTGGTCGACATGACCGCCGGCGCCGACACGTTCGCGTCCGGGCTGTTCACCCGGTTCGACCTGATGTTCCTGGTCGCCGAGCCCACCCGCAAGGGCGTCGGCGTCTACCGGCAGTACACCGACTACGCCCGCGACTACGACGTCGCCATCCGCGTCGTCGGCAACAAGGTTCAGTCCGAGGAGGACGTCGCCTACCTGCGCGAGCACGTCGGCGCCGACCTGCTGACATGGCTCGGCCAGTCCGCCGCCGTGCGGGCGCTGGAGCAGGGCCGGCACGGTGTCGTGCTGGAGGACGGGAACGTCGCCGCCCTCGACCGCATGCGCGCCGAGGTGGACGGGTGCGTCAAGGACTGGGACAGGTTCCAGCGGCAGGCCGTCGAGTTCCATGTGAAGAACGCGCGGAGCTGGGCGAGCCGAGCGGCGGGGGAGGACCTCGAAGCGCAGGTCGACCCCGGCTTCCGCTTCCCCGTGTCCGCACCGTGACGTCCGCGCGACGCTACGCCGGGTAGTCCGGGGCCTACCGGCGGAGACGAATCGGCACTACCCTGCCCGCCATGACGATGCGGCGGATGCTCGCGATGACGGGCGGCGCGTTGGCTCCCCTGGCACTCCTCTCCCTGGTCTTCGGCAACCAATGGGTCGTCGACGCGATCACCCGGAGCGACTTCGAGTTCGACGAGGGCATCGGCCCGCTGGTGTCCTGGATGCTCCTGCTCGGCTGGCGGTTCACGCCGGGCGACGGGCTGGACTGGCGCCAGGTGGTGACGGCCGACTTCAGCCTGCTGATCTTCTTCGGCATGCTGATCCTGCTCGTGCTTGCCGGGGCTCGGCTGGCCGACCCGGGCCGCTCCCCGTTCGGCGCGGTGATCATCGGCTGGTGGGCCACGGTCGTGGCGGGCGGCGCGTCCGGGCTCGTGGCCGGCCCGATGGCGAACTGGGCGTACGAGCTGCACAACGAATTCGGCCGGATGATCTTCTCCACGATCGGCCAGGGGGCGTCCTTCGGCCTGGCGTTCGGCTGGCTCGCCGGGCTCGGCGCCCTGGCCGGGTTCTTCCTCACCCGTCCCCGCGAGGGCGGCCAGCGGCCCCTGCAGCCCTACGGTCCGCCGCAGCCCTACGCGCCGCAGCCGGGCATGCCGATGCAGCAGCAGCCCTACCCGCAGCCCATGCAGCCGCCGCACCCGTCGGCGGTCCCGTACGTCCCGCCGCAGGGGCAGCCGCAGCAGCCCGGCTGGGGCGCCGCGCCCGTCCCGCAGCAACCGGGGCAGCCGGGGCAGTTCGGCGCCCCGCCCGTCCCGCAGCAGCCGTCCGCGCCGCCGCTGGAGCAGCCCGCCCCGGCCCCGCGCGAGGACGAGCCTCCACAGGACGCGCCGGACGACGCCTCCGGCGGAGCCCCGGAGAACCGGCCCGAGAACCGGCCCGAGAACCGGCCCGAGAACCGGCCCGAGAACCGGCCCGAGAACCGGCCCGAGAGCCCGCCGGATGACGACGACCTCGACCTCGCAGACCGGACGATCATCGACCGCAAGCGGGACGACGACGACGGCTGACCCCGGCGCGCGGGCACTCCCCGGGCCTGCGAGAATCGGGCGCATGCGCGTGTTTCTTGGATCCGACCATGCCGGCTTCGAGCTGAAGGAGCACCTGGTCTCCTGGCTGAAGGAGAACGGGCATGAGGCCGTCGACTGCGGCGCGTTCGAGTACGACGCCGTCGACGACTACCCGCCGTTCGTGCTGCGGGCCGCCCGGCGGACGGCGGCGGAGCCGGGGACCCTCGGCATCGTGATCGGCGGGTCCGGCAACGGCGAGGCGATCGCGGCCAACAAGGTCAAGGGCGTCCGGGCCGCCCTGGTCTGGAACGAGGGCACCGCCACGCTCGCCCGCGAGCACAACGACGCGAACGTCATCGCGATCGGCGCGCGGCAGCACGACCTCGGCACCGCGACCCGGTTCGTGGAGCTGTTCATCGAGACGTCCTACTCCAAGGAACCGCGCCACACCCGCCGGATCAGGATGCTCGCCGACTACGAGAGCACCGGCGAACTGCCCCCGCTGCCGCGCGAGGGCTGACCGCGAGGGCTGACCGCGAGGGCTAGAGCCCGTTCTCCGGCGGCTTGCGGGCGCCGCCGCGCTTGCCGAGCCGGCGCCGCTCGTTCTTGGCGGCCTTGGTCCGCTTCGCGGACTCGCCGTTCCCGGCCGGACCGGTTCCGGATCCCCGGGCGGGGTGCGGCTCCTCGCCCTCGGGCCGCAGGCGTGACACGTCCCGGGCCCGCATCGCCGCGTCCACCGTGATCCGCATGCCCGGCTGGACCATGTGCCGCTCCTCTCCCGGAGAGATCATCCCTCCCTTGAAGCCTCACATACCCGGAGATTGCGTAATCGGACCGTCGCGATAAGTCACCGGTACCCCCAGACACTGACCGGCCGGGCGCAATGGTCGGTACAGTGCCGGAGTCATGCTTCAACGACTGGTGCAGCTTCTTCCGCCGAGAGTGCGTGACGTGCTGCGCAGGATTCCGCTTCTGGTGCTGCTCTACCGGTGGCTGAGGCGTGGCAAGCTGACCAGGGAGCGGTACGTCTTCGGGGCACTGGCGCTCCTCGCGATCGCGATCGGGCTGGCCACGTCCAGCGAATCGCGCGGCCTGGCCCCGTCCGGCGCCCTGGTGCTGATCGTGCTGGGCGGCGGGCTGCTGCTGAAGGTGCGGAGCCTGGTCGCGCTGCTCGGCGTGGTGGTCGCGATCGCGGCCTACAACGCCTGGAGGGACTTCGCCACGATCGGTCCCGGCATGATCGCCACGCTGACGATCACCGCGGTGCTCGCGCTCACCCTCGCCCGGACCCGCCAGCAGCTCGGCGTGCAGGGCCTGCGCGGCGACTCGATGCTGCTGGAGCTGCGCGACCGGCTGCGGCGGCAGGGCGAGATGCCCGAGCTGCCGGACGGCTGGCACACGCAGGTCGTCATGCTGCAGGCCGGCGGGTCGTCGTTCGGCGGCGACTTCGTGGTGTCGGCGTCCGACGGCGACTCGCTGGAGGTCGCGCTGGTCGACGTGTCCGGGAAGGGCACCGACGCCGGAACGCGGGCACTGATGCTGTCGGGTGCCTTCGGTGGGCTTCTTGGATCGGTCCAGCCGGGCCATTTCCTGCCCGCGTGCAACACCTACCTGCAGCGTCAGCGATGGGACGAGGGTTTCGTCACGGCCGTGCACGTCGAGGTCGACCTGAAGTCGGGGGAGTACACGGTCGAGTCGGCGGGGCATCCGCCCGCCGTCCAGTTCGACGCGGGCAGCGGCGCCTGGCGGGTCAGCTCCGCCAAGGGCGTCGTGCTCGGCGTGGTCCCCGACCTGAACTGCGTCCCCGAGCGGGGGCAGTTGCGGCCGGGCGACGCGCTGCTCCTCTACACCGACGGGCTGGTGGAGTCCCCTGGGAGCGATCTCGACGCGGGGATCGACCGGCTGCTCGGCGAGGCTGAGCGGCTCGTCCCGCAGGGCTTCGGCACCGGCGCGCGCGAACTCGTGGAGACGATGTCCGCGACCCGCGACGACGACTGCGCCCTCGTCCTGATCTGGCGCACCTGACGCCGGCCGGGGTCCGCTGAGCGCGCTCAGCCGCGCTTGTGCTTCCCCTTCTGCTTGCCGTGCTTCGCCTTGTACTTCGGTTTGTGCGTCTTCGGCGGCGGCCGCTTGGACGCCCCTGGCTTGACGGCGCCCGCCCCCTTCGTCGGTGTGGCGGAGACCGCCGGCGTGGGCGGAACCGGCGTGCCGGGGGAGGGCGGGTGGTGGCTCCTGCCCTGCGCGAGCCCGATGAGGACGGCCCCGATCAGGACGGTGCCCGCCGCGGCGCCGGCGCCCGCGAGCAGCCGGGTGCGCGTGGACGACCTGGCGCCCGCCACGCCGAGCGGCGTGAACGCCTTGGTGTCGGTCTCCTCGCGATCGTCCGGCTTCGGCGCGTACGGCGCCGACGGGCGCGGCACCAGGGGCTGAGGCGTCGCTGGGGCCGCGGCGGCCTCGGCCGGCCGGGGCTGCTGCTCGACGAGGGCGAGCAGCAGGTCGGACGCCGTCGGGCGCTCCGCCGGGTTCTTCGCCAGCGCCCACCGGACGGCCGGGACCAGCGACTCCGGCAGCCCGGAGAGGTCCGGGTCCCCGGCGGCGGTGCGGAGCGTCGCGGGGTCGCCGCCGATCGGCATCCGTCCTGTCCCCGCGTGCGCGATCAGGCATCCCCAGGCGAAGATGTCGGCGGCCGGGGTCGCGGGCCCGCCGACGAGCACTTCCGGCGCCATCCAGCCGGGGGTGCCGAGGAGCTTGCCGGTCGCGGCGGTCATGCTCGGCGAGTCCTGGCTGCGCGCGATGCCGAAGTCGATGACGCGGCAGCCGGACAGGGTGAGCATCACGTTGGCGGGCTTGAGGTCGCGGTGCACGAGCCCGGCGGCGTGGATCGCGGCGAGCGCCGACGCCACGCCGACGGCGACGCCGTGCAGGTCGGCGGGCGGCAGCGGCCCGTCGTCGGCGAGCCGGTCGTGCAGCGAGATGCCGCCGACGTAGTCGGTGACGAGGTAGGGGCGGCCGTCCTCCTCGCCGTGCGCGAGGACCCGCGCCGTGCAGAACGACGCGACGCGGCTCGCGAGGTACGCCTCGTCCTTGAACCGCCGCCGGTAGGAGGGGTCGCCGGCCAGGTGCGGATGGATCGTCTTCACCGCGACACGGCCGCCGGACACCGGGTCGGCGCCGAGGTAGACCGTCCCCATGCCGCCCGACCCGAGCCGGCCGAGCAGTCTGTGGCCGCCGACCTCACGCGGGTCGGCGGGTTCGAGCGGCCGGATGTCTGCCTCCATGCGCTGTTCCTGGTCCCCCTTCTTTCTCTCCTGCCCGTCCATCCCCGTTCGACGGCAAATTATGGCGGGTTCGTGGAGGAAGTGCGGAAACGCGATCGTCACGTCGATGTAGCACCCCGTGCACCGGCGGCGTGCAGAGTGGGAGCAGTTCGGCAGCACAGCCCGGCCCGCCCGGTCCTCCTCGGCGTGCGGGTGGCGGGCGGCTGGCGGCACCGAAGGCGGTGTCCGCGTGCACGGCTCCCCAGGGGTGGGAGGCGCCGTCCACGCGGGCACCGGCCCCTTCCGAGGCGCCCTTCCACAGGATCCAGGTCCGGTATGTGGTGATGTTTCGCAGGGCAATGGGCAGGTAACAACCAGTTCTGCGCTCACCCCCCGGCGCTGGGACGCGGCGGACCCGGCCGCCGCGTGCGAGCCGGAAGGGGGAGAAGCGCCGGGTGCCGAGACTCGGGGACCTGCTGTCGCCGTCCTGCTGGTCGGTGCGGATCCGCGTGACCCTCGCAGCGACCCTGATCGTCGCCGTCATGCTCATCACCGGCGTCGTGCTCTTCTACGAGGCCCTCCGGAGCACCGTCTACCAGGGACTGCACGACCGCGGCACCTTCGCCGCGGCGGACCTGGCCACGCTCGTCCGCGAGACCGACCCGCGCGGCACGCTGCTCGTCCAGGATCCCGACTTCACGATGCTCCAGGTGCTGGACGCCGACGGCGACGTTCTGGCGGCCAGCGAGTCCCTGCACGGGCGTGGCCCGCTGCGTGTGCCGGTCTCGCGGGTGCCAGGCCGCCCCGGGTACCACACCGTGGAATTGCGGGGGGATACCGAGGTCTATTTCGTCACCGAGCGGGTGCGGACGCCCAGCGGCGACCGGAAGGTCTTCGTGGGGGCGCCCATCACCACGTTCACCCGTTACAAGGGGCTGCTCATCGGCCTGCTCGTCGGGTCGGCCGTCGTCGCCACCGCTGTGGTCGGCTGGATCGTGTCGCTGTCGGTGCGGCGGGCGCTGCGGCCGGTGCGGGTGATGAGCGCCGAGCTGGCGGAGATCACCGGTGGTGGGGCGGACCGCGTGGTGACCGTCCCGGGCCCGGGCGACGAGGTGTCCGAACTCGCCGAGTCGGTGAACGTGACGCTGAACCGGCTGGAGGACGTCCTCTCCCGGCAGCGCGCGTTCGTCGCGGACGTCTCGCACGAGCTGCGCAGCCCGCTGACCGGGCTGCGCGCCCAGCTGGAGGTGGCGCTGGAGCATCCGGAGGACGAGGATTGGCCGGCGGTCGCGCGGGCGGCTCTCGCGGACGCCGACCGGTTGCAGGGCATCGTCGGCGACCTGCTCATCCTGGCCAAGCTGGGCGCGGGCGTGCACGTGCCGCGGGAGCGGGTCGATCTCGGCGAGCTGGTCCGGGTGGAGGCCGGCAGGCGGCCCCGCAGGGTCCCGGTCGAGATCGCGGCGGGCGAGGGCGTCGTGGCCCGGGTCACCCCGCGCCACATTGTCCGGCTGCTGACGAACCTGCTCGACAACGCCGAGCGGCACGCGAAGTCGCGGGTCTGGGTGAGCGTGGCCGTGGACGGGCCGGACGCCGTGATCGAGGTCCGCGACGACGGCGCCGGGATCGCGCCCGAGGATCGTGAGCGGATCTTCTGGCGGTTCCAGCGGCTCCCCGAGAGCCGCGAGCGGGACCGCGGCGGCACCGGGCTCGGGCTGACGATCTCCCGCGACATCGCCCGCGCGCACGGCGGCACCCTCGTCGCGGCGGACAGCGACCAGGGCGCCCGGTTCGTGCTGCGCATTCCCCGCGACGAGCTCTAGCCCTGGGCGAGCTCCGGGCGCCGCGTCGCGTGCCGGGTCGCCTGCTCGAACGCGTGCCCGATTTGCAGGACGGCAAGGTCGGCGTGGTGCGGCCCGACTATCTGCAGCCCGACCGGGAGCCCGTCCGAGGTGAACCCGGCGGGTACCGACAGCGCGGGGCATCCGGTCGCCGAGATGAGGAGGCACGACCGCATCCATTCGAGGTAGTCGTGCATCGGCTGCCCGGCGACCTCGTCCGGGTACTCGGTTCCGGCGTCGAACGGCGGCACCTGGCTGACCGGCATGAGCAGCGCGTCGTACCGTCCGAAGAACGCTCGGACGCGGTGGAACAGCGCGGTGTGCAGCGTCTCGGCCCGGCCGAGGTCGGCGCCGGTGAGGGAGCGGCCGGCGTCGATGTTGGCCGCCAGGGACGGTTTGAAGTCGGCGCGGCGCTCCTCCAGGAGCGGGCGCAGGGTGATGTCCCAGTGCCAGGCCCGCAGCGTCCGGAACACCTCGTCCGCGCCGGCGAGGTCGGGCGCCGCCTCCTCGACGGCGCAGCCCAGCTCCTCGAACACCTTGACGGCGGGTTCGAGGACGCCGGTGACGGCCGGGTCGACGGGGACCGTCCCGCCGAGGTCGGGGGACCAGGCGAGGCGGAGCCCGGCGAGGTCCCGGTCGAGCGGCACGGCGAACGCCGAGCCGGGGGTGTCCAGCGCGATCGGGCTGCGCGGGTCGGGGCCGGCGAGCACCGAGAGCAGCAGCGCCACGTCGGCGACCTCGCGGGCCATCGGGCCCTGCACGCCCAGCGTCGACCAGCCCGCCGCCACCGGCCAGGACGGCACCCGTCCGGGTGACGGGCGGAACCCGGCGACGTTGCAGAACGAGGCGGGGTTGCGCAGCGAGCCGCCCATGTCGCCGCCGTCCGCGAGCGGATGCATGCCGCACGCCAGCGCGGCGGCCGCGCCGCCGCTGCTTCCGCCGGCCGACCGGGACAGGTCGTAGGGGTTGCGGGTGACGCCGAAGACCGTGTTGAAGGTGTGGGACCCGGCGGCGAACTCCGGCGTGTTCGTCTTGCCGAGCGTGACGGCTCCGGCGGCCCGTATCCGCTCGACGACCAGCTCGTCGGTGTCCGGCACGTGGTCGGCGAAGATCGGCGAGCCGGACGTGGTGCGGATGCCCGCCGTGGCGTGCGTGTCCTTGTGCGCGATGGGCAGGCCGTGCAGCGGGCCCGGCCGCGCCCCGGACGCCAGCCGCTCGTCGGCGTCCCGCGCCTGCTCCGCCGCGCGCTCCGCGACCAGCGTCACGATTGCGTTGACCTGTGGGTTCGTCCGTTCGATCTGGTCGAGATGGGCCTGCACGACCTCGCGTGCCGACAGCTCGCGGGCGCGGACACGGCGCGCCAGCTCACGGGCGGACGCGAAACAGATCTCTTCGGACACGTGCGTTCCCTTCTGCCGGGTTCCTCCCCAGTGTCCACCCCGGATGCCGGAGGGGCCCGCCTTGAGGTCATCATGCAAAGGAGACCGAGGGAAGGGGTCCTGTGACGGAACGTGCCGGAGCGCGGGAGCTGCTGCGCCGCGTGCTGGACGGGGGCGCCTGGACGTCCTGGGACGTCCCGCCGGGCGGCTCGCCGCCCCCCGCCTCGCCGTACGGGAAGGATCTCGCCGCCGCCCGCGAGCGCAGCGGCTGCGACGAGGCCGTCCTGACCGGGGAGGGCCTGCTGCGGGGACGCCGGGTCGCGTTCGTCGTGTCGGAGTTCCGCTTCCTCGCCGGCTCGATCGGCCTCGCCACCGCCGACCGGATCGTCGCGGCGGTCGAGCGCGCGACCGCGGCGGGACTGCCGCTGCTCGCCGCGCCGTCCTCGGGCGGCACCCGCATGCAGGAGGGGACGGCCGCGTTCGTCCAGATGGCCCGGATCACCGCCGCCGTCATGGCGCACCGCGCCGCCGGGCTGCCCTACCTCGCCTATCTGCGGCATCCCACGACCGGCGGGGTGTTCGCCTCGTGGGGGTCGCTCGGCCACGTCACTGCCGCCGAGCCCGGCGCGCTGATCGGGTTCCTCGGCCCGCGCGTCTACGAGGGCCTGAACGGGGAGCCGTTCCCGCCGGGTGTGCAGGTCGCCGAGAACCTCGCCGCCAAGGGGCTGCTGGACGCCGTGGTCGGCATCGACGATCTCGCAGAGGTGGCGTCCTGTGCTCTGAACGTCCTGTGCGAAAGGCCGCCTTCCACCCCCTCGGCCCTGCCCGAGAGCGCCCTGCCGGAGGGGACGGCATGGGACTCGATCGAACGATCGCGCCGGCCCGGCCGCCCGGGCGTCCGGGAACTGCTCCGCCACGGCGCCTCGGACGTCACTCCGCTGTCGGGCACCGGCGAGGGCGAGGCGGACCCGGGCCTCCTGCTCGCCCTCGCACGCTTCGGTGCGGCGCCGTGCGTCCTGGTGGGCCAGGACCGGCACAGCCAGCGCACCGGCCACCCGCTCGGCCCGGCCGGCCTGCGCGTCGCGCGTCGCGGGATGCGGCTGGCCGCCGAGCTGGGCCTGCCGCTGGTCACCGTGGTCGACACGCCCGGCGCCGTCCTGTCGGCGGAGGCGGAGGAGGGCGGGCTGGCCGGCGAGATCGCCCGCTGCCTGGCCGATCTCATCACGCTGCCCGCGCCGACGCTCTGCCTGCTCCTCGGCGAGGGCACCGGCGGCGCGGCGCTGGCGTTGCTGCCCGCCGACCGGGTGCTCGTGGCCCGGCACGCCTGGCTCGCCCCGCTCCCGCCGGAGGGCGCCGCGCTGATCGTCCACCGGACCCCGGACCGGGCGGACGAGATGGCCGAGGAGCAGGGAGTCCGGTCGGCGGACCTGCTGTGCGGCGGCCTCGCGGACGCGCTCGTCGACGAGCGCCCCGACGCGGCGGACGAGCCCGGGCCGTTCTGCCGCCGGGCCGCCGCGGCCGTGGAGGCGGGCCTGTCCGGGCTGGCACCGGCCGGCCCCGCCGCACGGCAGGCCCGCTACCGCTGAGTCCGCGCGCCGGGGCGACCGCCGCTACAGTCGGGCGTCATGACCGAAACCGTCACCCGGGCGGGCTACGACGCTGTCGCCTCCCTCTACGCCGACCTCTTCCGCAACTCCCTCGACGACCTTCCCCTGGACCGCTCGCTGATCATCGCCTTCGCGGAGATGGTTCCGGCGGGCGGACGGGTCGCCGACCTCGGCTGCGGCCCCGGCCACGTGACGGCGCTGCTCGACACCCTCGGGCTCGACGCGTCCGGCATCGACCTGTCGCCCGCGATGATCTCCCAGGCCCGCGCCGACAACCCGCACCTTCGCTTCGAGGAGGGCTCCATGACGGCGCTCGACCTCCCGGACGGCGGTCTCGCGGGTGCCCTCGCCTGGTACTCGCTCATCCATATGGACCCGGCGCAGCTCCCGGCGGTCTTCGCCGAGTTCCACCGGGTGCTGGCCACCGGCGGCCTGCTCCTGCTCGCCTTCCAGTCCACCGACGGGGACGAGCCGGACCCCTTCGACCACAAGGTCGCCCCCGCCTACCGCTGGCCGATCGACCGCATCGCCGACCTGGGCGGCCAGGCCGGTTTCACCGAGGTGGCCCGCCTCCTACGCCGCCCGATGCACGAGCACGAGCACTCCCCGGCAGGGCACATACTGCTCCGCAAGCGCTGACGGCGTCAGGGACGGTACGCGGCGGCCCTGGCCGCCTCGACGTGAACCCGGGCGCGCTGCCAGGGATGCTGACGGGGGAGTCGGCGTCTACCGCGGTGGCCGCGGGGAACGAACGAGGCGAGCACCGCGGCCACCGCGACGATGATGAGCCCGACGAGGGCGCAGCGGGCGAGCTTGGGCAGCCCGCACCCGGCCTCCCCCGTGGCGAGATCCGGGACGTTCCCGGTGGAGCCGGCCAGCGCGGCTTTGTCGGCCATGTCGTTCGCTTTCTCTGGTCCCTTCGCTCATTCGGGCACAGTTTGTCACACCGCTTCCACCTGCCGCATGGTTGTGATCCTTTACCGCGCGCCGGTTTCGGGTCCGGGCGGCGGGTCGAGGAGGCCCGCGCGGTGGGCGAGGACGGCGGCCTGGACGCGGTTCGTGAGCGACAGCTTCGTCAGGATGCGGCTGACGTGGGTCTTCACGGTCGCCTCGCTCATGTGGAGGGCCGCGGCGATGTCGGTGTTCGACAGCCCGCCGCCGACGGCCACGAGGACCTCGCGTTCCTTGGCGGTGAGCGGCCGCAGTCTGGGCGCGGCGTCGGAACGTCCCGCCTCGGCGAAACGGCGGAGCAGGCGGCGGGTCACCTTGGGCGAGAGCATCGCGTCGCCGCGGGCCGCGCTGCGGACGGCGGTCAGCATCTCCTGCGCCGACGCGTCCTTCAGCAGGAAGCCGACCGCGCCGTGGTGCAACGCGGTGTGGACGTACTCGTCCAGATCGAACGTGGTCAGGACGACGACGCGGTGGGATCCGGCCAAGCGTTCGGTGGCGGTCAGGCCGTCCGCGCGGGGCATGCGGATGTCCATCAGGACGACGTCCGGACGATGTGCCGCGGCCTCCCGGACGGCCTCGTTCCCGTCGGACGCCTCGCCGACGACGGCGATGTCCGGCGCCGTCTCCATGATGGTGCGGAGCATCGCGCGCACCATCCACTCGTCGTCGACGATCAGGACGCGGATCACAGCGGGACCTCGGCGGTGACGGAGTAACCGCCGTCCGGGGTAGGGCCGGCGGTCAGCTCCCCGCCGAGCAGCCTGATGCGCTCGGCGATGCCGAGCAGGCCGTGGCCGCCGCTCGGCAGCCCGGGCACGGGGGCCCGGGCGCGGCCGTTGGTCACCGACAGGTGCAGGGCCTCGGGCGTCCGCCGGACGACGACGGCGCTCTCGGCGTCCCCGGCGTGCTTGTGGACGTTCGTCAGCGCCTCCTGCACGACCCGGTACACGGCGTGCTCGACGAGCGCGGGCGGGCGTGAACCCTGCTCGTCCACCAGCCGGAGGGTGACCCGCATGCCGGTCCGGCGGGAGTCCTCCACCAGGCCGGCCAGGTCGGCGAGCCCCGGCTGCGGGACGAGCGGCGGGTCGCCGTCGGTGCGGAGCACCTCCACCAGCGAGCGGAGTTCGGTCAGGGCCTCCCGCCCGATGGTGCCGATCCGCCTGCCGATCGCGACGGCGTCCCGGCCCTCGGACGCCTCCAGCGCCGTCGCGTGCAGCACCATCAGGGACACCCGGTGCGTGACGACGTCGTGCATGTCCTGCGCGATCTGGGCGCGCTCGTCGCTGCGGGCCCGCAGCACGCGTTCGTGCTGCTCCCGCTCGGCGCGTTCGGCCCGCTCCCGCATGCCCGCGATCAGCTCGCGGCGCGTTCCGGCGTAGAGGCCGAGCAGCGCCGGCGCGAGGCAGATCACGGCGGTGAGCGGCACGGCCGCGTCCGGCCCGCCGAGGCGCCAGATCCCGGCGCCGACCACCAGGGAGGCGACCGCCGTGGCGGCGGCCGTCGCGCGTCTCGACCGGGCGTGCTCCGCGAAGCGGTACTGCGCGACGATCACGGCGACGAACGCCCCGAGCGTCACCCACGCGGCCAGCGCCACCGCCACGAGCGTCCGGTGCCGCCGCGACCAGATCGCGGCCCCGGCCGCCAGGCCGAGCGGGATCGAGAACCAGAGCGGTGGATCCCACTGGAAGGAGACGATGCTCTGGTCGCCGATCGACCGCCCCGCCCCGAGATCGCCGGACGCGGTGCTCGCGGCGACGGCGAGCGCCAGGACCGCGTTCACCGCCGTCGCCCGGTTCATGAGCATCACGTTAACCGCGCTCCTTCTGGCGGTCATCCATAGAAAGTTGTACGCGGCATCCGGGACTTCGCCGATCCGAAAAGCGGGCATCGGCCGATGTGCCCGCCCCGTGCCCACGCCCACCGTGGATCGCATGTCCAGAAGTACCGCCCGGCCGGCACCGCCCCGGCCGTCCGAGGCCCTCCACGAAACCGTTCCGCCCGGTGGTGCGGTCAGGCCCGCCGCACAACTCGCCTTCAGCGTCTTCTCAGCCGTCGCGGCCGTGCTGCTGTGGATGCGCGACGAGACGTCCTACCCGGCCATCAAGACGTCCGCCATGTTCGGATACATCCTGGCCGCCGCACTGACAATCGCCGCCGCCCGGCTCGGAGCCCGGCGCACGCTGATCGTGTTCCATCTCCTGTTCGTCCCGGCACAGTTCGTCTTCAGCTTCGGCGGCGGCCCCGAACAACTGGGCGGCATGGTCTTCTGCACGGTGATCGTCGTCCGGATGCGCCCCCGCTTCCCGCGACTGAAGCGCCGCGCCCGCCGCGTCTGGCTGACGCTGCACGTCGGCATCAGCGTCGGCTGGCTCGGCCTCGCCCTGGCGATGACGACCCTCGCCGTCGCGGGCGCCACCGCCGAGGACCGTGCGGTGCGCCACGGCGCCTACGAGCTGATGCACGTCTTCGACCTGGCCATCGTGATCCCGAGCATGGTCATGGCGATCATCACCGGCCTGGTCGTGTCCCTGGGCACGCCCTGGGGAGTGATCAAGCACTGGTGGGTCCTGCTCAAACTCGTCATCGCCCTGGTCATCCCGGTCATGGCGATAGTCCAGAGCACCTGGATCAAGGAACTCCAGACCCGCACCGCCGATCCCGCCGCAGACCCCGGCGGCACCGGCCTCACCCTGATCCTCTGCATCCTCCTCTACACGGCCCTGCTCTGGACGGCCGTCATCCTCTCGGTCTTCAAGCCCGGCAAGAAGACCCGCTGGGCCAGAACCGGCCGGAAGCCCTGAAGAGGGCCTGCCGGACGCGGGATTCCCCCATGCGGGGGAGGAAGTTGGTGCCGGCGGGGGAGCAGACGGGGGGCCGGTGTGCGTGATCTTTGGGTTGCCCGGCCGGACTGCTTGCGGAAGAGACTGCGATGACCCTTGCGACCACACCATCGGCTCCGATCGCGCGACTGCGCGAAGGCTGGATCGCGGCGCACGCCCCGGTCGCCGGCGTGCCGCGCTGGGCGCGGATCGCCGCGCTGGCGATCCCGTTCACCGTGCTGCCCTCCGGGCTGTGGCGGATCGCGGCGTTCGCCCTGCACCTGCCGATCATCGACGACGGCCACTTCGCCGACGGCGGACGCGGCGACCTCCCGGGCTGGATGCCCATGGAGGCTTACGTGCTGCTGCTGTCGATCCTGTCGGAAGCGGTCGCCTTCACCGCCGTCGGCTTGATCGCCGCCTGGGGCGAGGTGTTCCCGCGCTGGATACCGGGGCTACGGGGCCGGCGTGTGCCGGTCAAGGCGGCCGTGATCCCGGCCCTCGCCGGCGCCACGATCCTGACCCTGATGTGGACGGTGTCCATAGTGAACTGCCTGGTCTTCCAGGAGACCATTCAGGGGCGTCCGTTGGCGGACAACTTCCCCATCCATTTCCGTGACTGGCGGGGTGTGCTCGGCGCCGTCGCATACCTGCCGCTGGTGGCATGGGGCCCGCTGCTGGCCGCCGTCACGTTCGCCTACCGCCGCCGCCGCGCCGGCGCGTCCTGACCGTCACCCTCGCCTAGGCGTACGGGTCAGATGAATCCAGGGCCAGTTCGCTCAGTTTTTCGAGGTCGCGGTCGGTGTAGGCGGCCGGGAGTTCGATCCCGAGCATCCGGAAGACGTCGCGGACCTCTTCCGCGGACGGGACGAGGCTCAGCTGCATGCTCTTGACCGACTGCAGCGGCAGCCGCTTGGCCTGCTGGAAGGTGACGTGCAGTTCCGACTCCCAGGACAGGTAGGCCGGCGTGCCACTGTTGATCACCATGGCGGGGAACTCCGGTCCCCGCTGGGTGAAGACGAGGCAGCTCGTCGACAGCTCGTAGCGCAGCAGCGAGTAGGCGGAGGACAGCCGGACGTCGATGTCGAGGAACTCGTAACGCTGCTGGTGCCAGCACGCCGCCAGGATCGTCGCGAACAGTTCGCGGCGGGTCTCGTCGACCGTCCACCCCTGTTCGGGACTGTCCTCGCTGATCGCCAGCCGCTGGTGCAGCCGGACGTACTCGCGGCACAGGTCGGGCTTCATGGGGTCGAGGATCTCCAGGCGGAACTCCAGCCTGCGTCGCCTCGGCCGTGCCGCGGACACGCATTCCGGCAGCGTGACTGCGCGGATGTAGGCGCCCGTCCCGCCCCGGAACATCCAGCGGTCGGTGTCGCGGCGTGCGTCGGTCAGGACTCGGTTGCACTCGGTTCCGCTGATGACGCGGACGTCCATCTGCTTCTGGAGTGCGTCCACCGACTTGAGGATCTCGATGCCGCGGGTGTCGCCGCGGGCGCGGTCGCGCAGCAGCACGATCGCGACGACGGCCAGGGTCGCCATGGTGGCGCTCTGCACGAGCTTGGTCGACGCGATCCCACCGATGTCCAGCGTCAGGATGACGACCGCGAGGGCGAATGCGACGGCGACGTCGACATAGGCCGTCAGCATCTTCCAGACACGCAGCATCCACCGCTCCTGTCGCCCGCGGCCACCCGGCCGCGACGATCCTAACCACCCCCGTCGGACCATCAGAACCCTTTGCGGTCAAGGGGTCGCGGCCTGCGTCGGCCACCGTCCCCGGCTCTGGGGCACAGGCGATGGGCGGGCGCGGTGCGGGGGGCTACTGGGGAGTACGGTGTGCGGGAGCCGGCGGTTGGAGGGTCCTGTGGCGTCGTTGGTCGAGATCGTGCCGTCCTCGGTGGTGGTACGGGTGTTGCGGGGTGTGTTCGCGTTGCCGGAGCCCGTCAAGCGGCTGATCGCCGGGAAGCCGGTGCGGAGGGACGGGCAGCGGCTGTCGGTGGACGCGCAGCTCCTGCTCACGATGATGCGGCTGGAGGGCGAGCAGCGGCTCGGCGCGGCCACCGTCGAGGAGGCGCGGCAGGGGCTGGCCAGGTCGGCGGTGTATCTGCCGAAGGTCCCGGCACGGCCGGTGGCGACGCGGAAGGTCGACGCGGGCGGGGTACCGGCCCGGCTCTACACGCCCAAGGGCCTCGCGGACGGGTCGCCGCTGCTCGTCTTCTACCACGGCGGCGGATGGGTCGTCGGCGACATCGACACGCATGACACGGTCTGCCGGTATCTGGCGGTGCACGCCGAGGTGCGGGTGCTGACGGTGGAGTACCGGCTCGCCCCGGAGCACCCGTATCCGGCCGCGCCGGACGACGCGCTCAAGGCGTACGAGTACGCCGTCGCGCATGCCGGGGAGCTGGGCGCCGATCCATCGGCCATCGCCGTCGGCGGGGACAGCGCGGGCGGCAATCTCGCGGCGGTCGTCGGGGTGCTGGCCGAGCGCAGGCCCGATTTCGCGCTGCTGTTCTATCCGGCGACCGACATGTCCGTCCGGCGGCGGTCGCGGGAGGTGTTCGGGGACGGGTTCTACCTGACCGATGAGGACATGGTCTGGTGCAGCGACCACTACTGCCCGGTGGAGCGGCGCGCCGAGGTGATGGCGTCGCCGCTGCTGGCGGAGGATCTGAGCGGGTTCCCGGCGACGTATCTCGTCACGGCGGGCTTCGATCCGCTGCGGGACGAGGGGGAGGCGTTCGCCAGGCGCCTGGAGGAGTCCGGGGTGCCGGTCGCGCTGCGGCGGCAGGAGGACCTCATCCACGGCTTCGCGAACACGTGGTCGCTGGGCGGGCGGTTCCGCGAGGCGATGTCGGAGGCGGCCGGGGCCCTGCGCACGGGATTGTACGCAGGGCCCCGCGACCGGTCCTAGAGGCCCGGTTGACCGATCGAATGTCGCCTCGGCCTGTCGATTGCATGTTCGAATTTGGTGACGTATTGTGCTCGTCGTGATGCAGGGGGTGGCCTCGTCGGTGGTGACGCTCTCGCCGGACGAGCGGGCCCGGATCGCCCAACGTGAGCGCAAACGGCGCGGGCGGCAGCGGGCTCTGGAGCGGTCCCGCCGTGCGTCCAACACCGCCCAGTACCGGCTGAGCCGACGCCAGCGCCGACGACAACGGCGCCGCCAGGCCGCCGGATTGGCGGCCAAGCAGGTGCAGGTGCCGGGTGGGCCGCGCATCGCCCGCGCCGACGGCAGACCCGTCCGCTCCCCACGCCGCGACGAGGTATCGACGACGTACCGGCGCCTCCGCGCCCGGCACGCCGCCACGTCCCGGCGGACCGCCCAGTCCCGCGCCGCCAAGGCCCGGCAGACGGCCGGGCAGATCGTCGCCGTTCATGGTGCGGATCTGGTGATCGAGGACTGCCGCATCACCGCCTGGTTCCGGCTGTGGGGGCGGGCCTGCGCCCGCTTCACCCCCGGCACCTTCATCGCCGCACTCGACCACGAATGCCGCGCCGCGGGCGGGCGGCTGCTGCGCGCCGCCACCCGCACCACCGCCCTGTCCCAGCACTGCCCGTGCGGGCGACGCGTCCCCAAAACCCTGGGTGTGCGCACCCACCACTGCCGGACCGAGGACGGCGGATGCGGCCTGACCGGTGACCGTGACCTGGTCGCCGCCGCCCCGGCCGCCTTCATTCGCTTCGACGACTTTGATGATCCGTCCACCGCACGGGTGGACTACCAGACCTCCCGCCGCGTGCTGCGTACCGGCGGGCCGGGGCTGCCTGGAGCCCTGTCCGAGTCAACCGCACCCATCCCCACCCCCGACACCGGCCCTTCTCGAGCCGATGCCGGGACGGGGAGCGCGGCAGCCACCCCCCGCACGCCCCGCCGGAAAGCCCGGCGCCGGGAACGGGGGGCGGCCTCTGCTCGGCGAACCCGGACCAGTACGGCGCCGACCCCGGATGAACCACCCCCACCCACCACGGGCGGGATGATGGTCACGCCGGACAGACACCAACACGAACCCGGCTGTTCAACAAACCCCCACCACAGGACTTGCTGAACAGGCCTTAGAGGGGCAGGCCCGTGAAGATCATGACCTTCTCCTCGGTGTAGTCGGCCATCGCCGACCGCAGTCCCTCCCGGCCCACGCCGGAGTCCTTCACGCCGCCGTACGGCATCTGGTCGGCGCGGTAGGACGGGACGTCGCCGATCACGACGCCGCCGACGTCGAGCTCGCGGTGCGCCCGGAACGCGATGTCGAGGTTCCGCGTGAACACGCCCGCCTGGAGGCCGAACTTGGAGTCGTTGACCAGGGCGAACGCCTCGTCCACACCGTCCACGGGCTGGACGAGCATGACCGGGCCGAAGACCTCCTCGCGGGAGACCTTCGCGGCGGCAGGGACGTCCGCCAGGACGGTCGGGGCGTACGCGGCGCCCTCGCGGGTGCCGCCGGTCAGGATCCGCGCGCCCGCGGCGACGGCCTCGTCCACCCAGGCCTCGACGCGTTCGGCGGCCTCCTGGCTGACGAGCGGGCCGACCTGCGTCTTGTCGTCCCACGGGTCGCCGGTGACGAGGGACGCCACCGTGTCGACGAGCTTCGGCACGAACTCCTCGTACACGGACCGGTCGACGAAGACGCGCTGGACGGCGATGCAGCTCTGCCCGGCCTGGTAGTTGGAGAACAGCCCGATTCGCTTGGCGGCCCAGTCGAGGTCGGCGTCCGGCAGGACGACCGCGGCGCCGTTCCCGCCGAGTTCGAGGGTGACGTGCTTGCGCGGCGCCTGGTCGTTGATCGCCCAGCCGACGGGGACGGACCCGGTGAACGACACGATCGGCAGCCGCGGGTCGTCCACCAGAGCGGGGGCGCGGTCGTTCGGCACCGGCAGGATCGAGAACATCCCGGCGGGCAGGTCAGTCTCGGCCAGCAGTTCGCCGAGCAGCAGCGCCGACAGCGGCGTGGCCGGGGCGGGCTTGAGCACGATCGGGGTGCCCGCCGCGATCGCCGGCGCGATCTTGTGCGCGGCGAGGTTCAGCGGGAAGTTGAACGGCGAGATGCCGAGCACCGGGCCCTTCGGCACGCGGGTGATGTAGGCCATCCGGCCCTCGGCGGCCGGGTCGGTGTCGAGCCGCTGCGTGGTGGCGCTGAAGCGGCGGGCCTCCTCGGCGGCGAACCGGAACGTGGAGATCGCGCGGGTCACTTCGCCGCGCGCCCACAGCAGCGGCTTGCCGTTCTCTCCGGTGATCAGCCGGGCGATCTCCTCGGCGCGTTCGGCGATCCGCGCGGACACGTGCGCGAGCGCCTCCGCCCGCACGTGCAGGGGCAGCGCGGCGGCGTCCCTGCGGAGGGCGTCCGCGGCCGCGATCGCCTCCTCCACCTGCGCGGGCGTCGGCACCGCCGCCGTCCCGACCACGCGGCCGTCGTAGGGATGCGTAACGGTCAGCTCACCGTCACCGGTCTCGGGCCGGCCGGCCAGCCAGAATGGGGTCACGTTCATACCTTCACGCTATCCCCGGCTCGCCCGATTGCGAGTCGCCACGATGTCCAATCCGCTCATCGTGGTTGGACGCGATGGCCAGCGCGATCCACAGTTCGGCGCGCACGGCCGGATCGTCCGGGTCGCGGTCCAGGAGTTCGGCGGCCTTGCGCATCCGTGATCGCAGCGTGTGCCGGTGGACGCCGAGCGCCCGTGCCGCCGCCTCCCCCTGCCCGTTGGCGGCGAGATACGCCCGGACGGTCTCGACCAGGCCCTCCTCACGAAGAGGGGCGAGCAGCGAGCCGGCGAAGGCATGGGCGAGGCCGGGCTCCAGCAGCCCGAGGACGCTCTGCCCCGGCAGGGCGGAGTAGTGCAGGACGTCCCGCCGCGCCCGGACGGCCGCCGCCAGCGCCTCTTCGGCCTGCCGCAGCGCCGTCCCGAGGTCGCCCGAGGCCGGGTCGCTGACACCGACCGTTCCGGTGGTGACCAGCAGCGGCTCGATCGTGCCGAGCGCCTCGTCCGGGACGATCACAGCGCTGTGCTCCTCCAGCGGGAGCGCCATGCAGCGGGCCCCGGCAGGGTCGGACTCCAGTACGTCCAGCACGGCGGCCCCGCCCGCGCAGGCCACCACCCGGACCGGTCCGCCCGGCACCAGCGGCGCATTCGCGGGACGGCCGAGCAGCAGCGCCGCGAGTGATGCGCGCAGCTCACGATCCGTCCGCGGTGTCTCGGACTGCAACGTCAGGAGCGCGACGGCCGACCCCACGATCGTGTGTGCGGCGGGGGGGAGCGGCGCGTCCGTCCCCACGGCGAGGAACCCTCGCGGCCGTCCGCTCAGCCCGATCCGCTGTACCACGATGTGGTCGTCGGGGACCGCCAGCGCCACGCTCGCCGCAGGGCTCCCCCTCGCGGGCCGCCGCCGCAGCCGGGCCAGCTCCGGCTCCAAGGCCGCGGCGCGGCCGCGGGCGCCGGCGGGTTCGGCGTGCTGGACGTCCCCGGAGGCGTCCAGCAGCAGCGCCCATCCGCCGAGCAGCCGGGCGAGCCGGGTCACCAGCGCACCCGGCCCGGTCAGCGCGGCGCGGGTCAGCTCCCGCTGCGCCTGGAACGCCCGCGTCACGTCCTCGTACCACTCGGCGGCGAGCATCCGCGAGACGGCCTTGCCGATGGCGATGAACGGGGTGGGGCGCGGCACCTCCAGCAGCACGAGCCCCTGGTCGCGGGCCGCCGCGAGCAGCTCCGGCGGGACGTCGTCGTGAATGACCCCGACCGCGAACCCGAGCCCGGTGACACCCCGTCCGACCAGCCGGGCCACGTAGCCGGCGGCGCTCGCGGGGGTCAGCCGCATGCCGGTGGTCAGCACCAGTTCGCCGCCCTCCAGGAAGGGCGTCGGGTCCTCCAGTTCGCTGACCGCGACCCACACGACCGGCGTGTCCGGGAGTGGCCCGGTGAGCGATTTCAGGCCGAGCTGGGGGAGGGCGGCCACGGCGGCCAACGTGGGCGGCATCGGCAATCCCTGTGCAAAGTGTCCATCTCGCCGGACGGATTTCGCCGTCCCGTACTGTTCATCGTAGGCGGCGCCCGGCTTATGTTCAGCTCATGACCAGCCAGGACCCTGCCCAGACGGCGAGCGGCGGCCGACTGCCCCAGGAACGCCGTGTCGTGACCGAGATCCCCGGCCCGCGCTCCCGGGACCTGCACAAGCGCCGCGTCGCGGCGGTGCCGCCGGGTGTCGGCAGCGTCCTGCCGGTGTACGTGACGGGCGCCGACGGCGGTGTGGTCGTCGACGCCGACGGCAACTCGCTGATCGACTTCGGCTCCGGCATCGCGGTCACCAACGTCGGCAACGCCAACCCGCGGGTCGCCGCCCGCGTCAAGGCGCAGGCCGACCGGTTCACCCACACCTGCTTCATGGTCGCGCCCTACGAGTCGTACGTCGCGGTGTGCGAGAACCTCAACCGGATCACGCCCGGCGACCACGAGAAGCGGTCGTTCCTGGTCAACAGCGGCGCCGAGGCGGTGGAGAACGCCGTCAAGATCGCCCGGTACGCGACCGGCCGGCAGGCGGTCGTGGTGTTCGACCACGGCTACCACGGCCGGACGCTGCTGACGATGACGCTGACCGCGAAGAACATGCCGTACAAGAACGGGTTCGGCCCGTTCGCGCCAGAGGTGTACCGGATGCCGCTGGCGTACCCGTTCCGCTGGCCGACCGGCCCGGAGAACTGCGGGCCGGAGGCGGCGGCGCAGGCCATCGACCAGATCACCAAGCAGATCGGCGCGACGAACG
The DNA here is from genome assembly GCF_050945415.1 of Spirillospora sp. CA-128828. Lineage (NCBI taxonomy): Bacteria > Bacillati > Actinomycetota > Actinomycetes > Streptosporangiales > Thermomonosporaceae > Spirillospora > Spirillospora sp. CA-128828. The sequence continues at coordinate 7,070,049 of NZ_CP191986.1, read as the reverse complement.
TGGCGGCGCTGCTGATCGAGCCGATCCAGGGCGAGGGCGGGTTCATCGACCCCGCGCCCGGATTCCTGCCCGCGCTCGCCGAGTTCGCCCGCGCCAACGGCATCCTGTTCATCGCCGACGAGGTGCAGACCGGCTTCGCCCGGACGGGCGACCTGTTCGCCTGCGAGCACGAGGGGATCGTCCCGGACATCGTGGCGACCGCGAAGGGCATCGCCGGCGGGCTGCCGCTGGCCGCCGTCACCGGCCGCGCCGACATCATGGACAAGGTGCACGGCGGCGGGCTCGGCGGCACCTACGGCGGCAACCCGCTCGCCTGCGAGGCGGCGCTCGCCGTGCTGGAGGAGATCGAGGACGGCAAGCTCACCGAGCGCGCCCGCCGCATCGGCGAGATCATGCTGCCCCGGCTGCGGGACCTCGCCGGACGGCACCCCGCGATCGGGGACGTGCGCGGACGCGGCGCGATGATCGCGATCGAGCTGGTGCGGGAGGGAACGAAGGAGCCCGACTCGGAGCTGACCGCGCGGATCGCGCGCCGCTGCCACGAGAACGGCCTGCTCGTCCTGACGACCGGGACGTACGGGAACGTCTTGCGCTTCCTGCCGCCGCTCGTCATCCCGGAGGAACTGCTGACCGAGGGACTGGACGTCCTGGAGGCGGCCTTCGCGGGCTGACCCGCGGACCGCAGGACGTTGGCGCGGCCGCTTCCAGGTCAGGCCGCGCCGAGGTTCTCCTCGTACAGTCCGGCGAGGATGTCGTAGGAGCGGAGCCGGTCGGCGTGGTCGTAGACCTGGGTGGTCACCATGACCTCGTCGACCCCGGTCCGCTCGATCAGCGCGTCCAGTTGCTTGCGCACGCCGTCCGGCCCGCCCACCACCTGGTCGGCCAGCCGGGCGTCGATCATCTGCCTTTCCAGCGGCGTGTACGGGTGGGACGCGGCCTCCTCCGGCGTCGGCAGCAGCCCCGGACGGCCCTGCCGCAGCCTGAGGAACGCCAGCGCCTGCGGGGCCGCCAGCTCGCGCGCCTCTTCGTCGGTGCTGGCGGCCGTCACCGACACTCCGATCATCGAGTACGGCTCGTCCAGCGCGCCCGGACGGAACGACTCCCGGTACAGCGTCAGGGCGGGGACGGTGTTCTCGGCGCTGAAGTGGTGCGCGAACGCGAACGGCAGGCCGAGCAGACCGGCGAGCCGCGCACTGTACCCGCTGGATCCGAGCAGCCAGACCGGCGGCTCGTTCCCGGCCGCAGGCGTCACCTTGCTGTCCGCGCCGAAGTAGCCGCGCAGCTCGATGACCTGCTCGGGGAAGTCGTCCACCGACAGCGCCTCCGGGGAGCGCCGCAGCGCCAGCGCGGTCGCCTGGTCGGTGCCGGGCGCGCGGCCGAGGCCGAGGTCGATGCGTCCGGGATACAGCGCCTCCAGCGTCCCGAACTGCTCGGCGACCACCATCGGCGCGTGGTTGGGCAGCATGACCCCGCCCGACCCGACCCGCATCCGGGACGTCGCCGCCGCGACCTGACCGATCAGCACGGCCGTCGCCGAGCTGGCGATGCCGGGCATCGCGTGGTGCTCGGCGAGCCAGTACCGGTGGTAGCCGAGCCGCTCGGTGTGCCGGGCCAGGTCGAGGGTGTTGCGCAGGGCCTGGCCGGACGTGGAACCGGCGACGACGGGGGCCAGGTCGAGGACGGAGAAGCGCATGCTCATGACGAGGCCAACCCGCCGGGCGTCCGTCCTCTTCCCGCTAGCCCATCTTCCCGCTAGCCCATCGTCGCGCCGAGGACGCCGGCCACGGCGCCCGCGACGATGACGGGGACGGTGATGCTGAGCCACGACCAGATCACCAGTGCGCGGGCCCGCGAGGGGTTCTCCGCGAACACGGTCTCGGCCCTGGTGTACAGGAGCGCGGCGACCACGACGAGCGGCAGGAAGACGAAGGTCGTGATGAGGCCGAGAATGAAGGCGAGGACCTGCCCGAACAGCGTGTACGTGCCGTCCGGGCCGATGCCGAACGCCGGACGGGGGGCCGCGACGGGGGCGGCGACGGCTTCGGTCATGAGAGCGCACCGATCACTAGAAATGTGACCCGGATCATACGCTTCGTGATCGTCTGAAGCGAGGGGCCGGCCGCCCTTTTCTGGACGGCCGGCCCAATAGGGAGCTCAGCGCAGGTTCAGGCCCAGCAGGACCGGGTCGTGGTCGGACGAGCGGAACGCGTCCGGCCGGTAGAACCGCGGCGGGTTGTACTCGGTGTTGTAGTCGAGGAACACGGGCTCGTCGCTGTTGATGTGCCAGATCGTCGCGCCCGTCACGCGCCGCGACAGCCCCTTCCCGGCGAGCGCGTGGTCCAGTTCGCCCGACTGCCCGTCGAACACGTAGCTGTACCGCCGATCCGGGCGGACGAACCGCTGCGTCTGCCCGACGAGGCCGGCGCCGGTGAGCTCCTTCACCGGGTCCTCGGCCGTGTAGGCGTTGAGGTCGCCGACCACGAGCGGGTTCCGCACGCCGGCCGCGATCGCGCCGATCGCCTTGGCCTGGGCGACGCGGCGGGCGTTGTAGCAGCTCTGTCCGTCGCCCTGGTCCTGGTCGGGGCCGGTGGCGCCGCCGCAGCCCTTCGACTTGAAGTGGTTGACGACCATGGTGAACTCCGTTCCGCCCCGCCGCGGCCGGAACGCCTGCACCAGCGGCGGGCGGTCGAAGATCGGGTCCTGCGACGAACGGGCCGCACCCGCCGGCGTGACCTTCGCCGGCTTGTAGATGAGCGCGACGTGGATCTCGTCCGTCCCCGGGTACGGGTGCCTCACCCACGTGTACGTCCCGGCGCCGACGGCCTGGTTCAGCCGGTCGACCAGGGCCTTGACGGCGGTGTCGCCGTTGTTCTCGACCTCCATCAGGCCGACGACGTCGGCGTTGAGGCCCTTGAGCGCGGCGGTCAGCTTGGTGAGCTGCCGCTCCTGCTCCTCGGCCGTGTTCGCGCCGCGCTTGTTCAGCGTCGTGAACCAGTTGAGCGTGTTGAAGCTCGCGACGCGGACGTCGCCGCCGACGTGCTCAGGCCGCTCCGGCGCCGGGTTCTCGTTCGCGAAGTGCGCCGGCTTCGTCGGCTGGAGTGCGTAGCCGCCGAACTGATAGGTGAGCACGCCGGTCAGGCCCGTCGTGCTGTCACCGCTCCGCAGCACACGAGGGTCGGTGTACGGGATCGTCTCCGGGTTCTGGACGTTGGACCCGTCATCGACGAGAAGCTTCCGCGCGTCGTTCCGCGCCTGGGTGGAGCCGTGCCCGTCGGTCGGCTGGAAGAGGCGGCCGCCCGCGGAGACGGTCACCTGTCCGTACCGTCCGAGCTGGTAGGTCTCGGTGGCGGTGAGCCGCTGCCCGAACCGCAGCAGCATGCCCTCGTAGCGCTCCAGGGTCGCGCCGCCCTTGAGCGGCAGGCGGACGGCGGCCGGCGCGATCCGTCCCGTGCCGCACACGTCGACGGCCGACACGGGCGACAGTTCGGTGAGCCCGTTGTACTCGACGGCCTTGCCCGCCACGAGGACGCGGTCGCCGATCGCGACCTCCTTCGTGGAGTAGACGAAGAGCCCGTCGGACGTGCCCGGGTCGGCGTCCGGGGTCGGGTCCTGGACGAAGAATCCCTTGAGCTGGTCCGACCGCTGGAAGTCCGCGGTGACGACGCCCTCGACCCGGACGGTCTGCCCGTTCAGAGGGCTCGCGTTCCCGCTGCCCTGGACCTCTGCGATCTGGTGGTCGGCGGGAGTGCCGCAGGTGGGCGGCTCCGCCGCCGCGGCCTGCTGCACGCCGGCGGCGAGGCCGGCGGTCAGGACGGTCGCGACTGCTGCTGCTGTTCGGCGCATGGCGGGAGAGTAGGGGCGGGCCTCGGCGAACCGGCGACCCGTTAATGAAGACTCCACCAATTTGCAATGGATTGTCGCAATCGAGAGGGTCGCTTGACTCTGGCATTGCGAACCGGCCTGCGAAACGGCGTCGGGGTGCGCCTCGATTACCGGCGGAGAACACCCGTACGAGAAGGAGCGCCGTGACCGAGGCGTCGGCCGGATCCGGATATGCCCGCACCCGCGACATCGTCGCCGTGTTCGCCGTCCTGCTGGTGATGACGGCCGTGCTGGTGGTCGTGCTCGTGCAGGTGTGGCCCGCCGAGCCGCGGGTCGCTCCCGACGGGCACACCGAGGTCACGCCCGCCGCAAAGACCGTCCACCTTCCGTGGTGGTCGCCGTCCATGTCGCGGGAGACGAGCCTGTTCGTGATCGTCATGGCCGCCGGCGCGCTCGGCGGCATCGCGCACGTCCTGCGGTCGTTCTACTGGTACGTCGGGAACCGGGCGCTGCGCCGGAGCTGGCTGCTGATGTACATGCTGCTCCCGTTCGTCGGCGCCCTCTTCGGCCTGATCGTCTACCTCGTCGTGCGCGGCGGCCTGACCTCGCCGGCGGGCGGCGCGTCCGACGTCAACCCATACGGGATCGCGGCCATCGCGGCCCTCGTCGGCCAGTTCTCCCGCGAGACCGCCGAGAAGTTCCGCAGCGTCTTCGCAACCCTGCTCGCGCCCGCGCCACGGGGCCGCGACCACGCCCTGGCACCGAGGATCACCGCGATCGAGCCCGTGAGCGGCCCGCCCGGCACGATGGTCACGATCACGGGCACCGGTCTGGAGTCCACGACGAGCGTCCGGTTCGGCACGGTGCGATCCCCGGCGACGGACGCGACGGACACGCTCGTCCGGACGACCGTCCCGGCCGGCGCCGGCACAGGGCCGCTCACCGTGAACACCCCGGCCGGCGCGGTCACCGGCCCGGAGCCGTTCACGGTGGAATGACCTACTTGGCGTCCTGCCAGTGCTCGTGCCAGACCTCGTAGGCCGCGCCCGGGAACACGCGCGGCAGCTCCGAGGTGGCGAGCCGGCCGAGTTCGCCGCCCGTCCGGGCGACGCCGAACTGCCGGTCCATCTCGTACGCGGCGCGGTGCAGGCTCTTCGGGCCCGCGACGAGGCACGTGTACCGGGCGCCGGGCAGGTCGCCGTCCGGGACGGCGGCGCCGACCGCGAGGCTGTTGGACACCGCCACCCAGCCGCCGAGGCCCGCGACCTGGCGCTCGGCGCCCTGCTCCTCCCAGCGGTGCTCCAGGATCGGCTTGGAGAAGATCGGGACGAGCAGATGCGAGACGCCGCACGACCGCAGCTCCCGCTCCCAGCCGATCGACCGGCCGAGGTCCTCGCAGATCAGCACCGCGAGGCGGCCGAGGGACGAGTCGAGCACGCTGATCCGCGTGCCGGGCCGCGCGTACTCGACGGCCGTGCCCGATGCCGGCGCGTCGGGCAGCCGCCAGAGCCGCATCTGCGCGGCGTCCAGCGTGAAACCGGACAGCTTGTCCTGGACGAGGAGCTCCTGCCCCGTCCAGCGGTCCAGCAGGACGGCCCGGTTCGGCGGCGGGTCGGCGTCCCCGAGCGGGCCGCTGCCGAGCATGATGAACCGCAGCGGCCGGCGGTCGCGGTCGCGTGCGGCGGTGTCGAACGCGACCTCCTTCCAGTGCTCCAGCAGCGCGTCCGTCAGCGACGCCTCCGGCATCACGGCGAGCTGCGCGCCGGACTCGTCCAGCCGCCGGACGATCGCCTTGATCCGGCTGCGGATGCCCGAGGAGTCCATGGGGCGCAGCCGGTAGACGGTCATGCCGTGCCGCTCGCCGAACTCGATCTCGATGTCGTCGTAGGTCTCCAGGACCGGCGCGCAGCCGAGGGCCACGGGCTCGTCCCGGCTGAAGTGCGGATCGTTCACGGTCGGCAGGATCCGGTGGTCGATCCGGTCCCACTCCGCCTGCGGGACGCGGTGCACGCCGAAGAACTCCGCTTTCGTCCGCAGGCCGCGCGGGCGGCCCGGGAACGCGCAGCGGGGCAGCAGCGCGCCCGTCGTCCCGGGCCCGTTGAGCTTCCCCTCGGTCAGGTAGGTGACGAGAACCCCGGCCAGCGCCGGCGCGTCGTGGAAGGGGGCGTACGGGCTGGCGTGGGCCAGCGCGACGTCCAGCCCCAGCAGGATCGTGAACCGCCCGAGGTCCCCGTGCTCCGCGACGATCTCCGCGGTCACGGCGGGATCGAGGACGCCGTGCTCCAGCACGGTCTCGGCGATCTCGTTCGCCTCCCGCCGCACCCGCTCGCGCCGGTGCCAGCGGGTCGCCGTCCAGCCCTGGAAGACGTCGTCCGCGATCGTGTCGTAGAGGTGGACGAAGAGATCAGCAGGCTCGGCCGGGTACACGGCGGTGGCCGACTGATCCGTCATAAGCGCCCCCGGGGGGATTGACACGCGCGGTTACAGGTGGTGGATCGATGCTAACTCTCACGGGCACCCGTTTCCGTGTCGTCCGCAACAGTGCCAGGGGCTTCGGGGCGCATCACTTGACATTCACTTGGCATGGACGCACCCTGGAAGCATCCGGCGGTGTGGTCCTCGACCCGGGAGTGAGCGGTGAACGTCAACGCAGACGGAGTCCCCAGCACGCACGACCGCCGGACCGAGGTCCGGCGCCTCATCGACGCGATGGAACACGCGAAGGTCATCAGCGACGGCCACTTCTCGGCGCTCGGCATGCTGATCACCGACGCCTCGCTGAGCGCCGACGAGCCCGCCCTGGTCGAATGCCAGGACGGGCTCCAGTGGCTGCACCGCCACTACCTCGACGTCGACGCCCTCGACGGCCCCCAGCGCGAGCAGCGCGGCCGCATCCTCGGGCTGATCGACGTCGTCCACTGGGCGCTGAGGCGGCTCCCGTCCGGCCTTCAGCTCGCGCTGCAGCCCGACGGTCACGCCGCCCGCTTCCTCGTCGCCGTGTTCCGTCGCCAGGGGCTGTCCAACCAGCAGCTCGCCGCCGAACTCGGCACCGACGAGACCGAGATCAGCCGTGTCGGCCGCAAGCTGCTGTCGGCCGGCGTCGTCTGGCGGCGCAAGGAGTGGCGCCACAACGCCTGGGACCTCACCCCCCGCGGCCGCCAGTACCTGGAGACCTCCGGCCTCCTCGCGGACGCCTAGCGCGCGGGGCGCTCCAGCAGGGTGATCAGGCGGGCGAGGCCGTCGTCGCCGTGGCCCTCGGCGACCGCGCGGTCGAACAGGTCCCGCAGCGCGGGCAGATGGCCCGGGTCGACGCCCTGGTCGCGGCTCGTCTCGATCAGGCCGGGGAAAGCCACCTGGCTGGTCGCCACGCTGGAGACCCGGGTGGCGAAGTCGCCCGCCTCGACGGCGCGGGCCTGCTCGGGGAACGACGCCATCATCGCGGTCAGCCACGCGGTGGCCATCGGCTCGAACGTCGTGGCCGGCACCTTCTCCGAGCGGACGAGCGCCACCGCGTGCTGGAAGCCCGCGATCATGCCGTACATGGCGTCCAGCAGCGCCAGGTCGAACAGCGGCGCGAGGCCGGGATCGCCGCCCAGGAACTGCGGCCGGCCCAGCACCGCGAGGGTCTCGCCGTGCTCTTCGAAGGCCTCCTCGTCGCCGCTGTAGAGGATGAGCGCCTCCGGCCGCCCGATCATCGGTGGGACGGCCATGATCCCGCCGTCGACGTAACGGCCGCCCTGTCCGGTGACGCGGTCTGCCAGGGCGCGGGCCTGCCGGGGCGTTCCGTTGGTGAGCTGGACGATCGTGCGCCCGGCCGCGTCGCCGAGGATCCCCTCGGCGTCGGCGTACACGGAGAGGCACACGATCACGAGCGGGCTCGCCGAGATCGCTTCGGCCGCCGTCTCCGCCTTCACCGCACCCTTGGCCACGAGCGGGTCGGCCTTGGCGTGCGAACGGTTCCAGACGGTGACGGTTCGGCCGTCCCGCAGGAGCGCCTCGGCCAGCGCGGATCCCATCAGGCCCAGGCCGAGGACGGTCACGGACGTGTTCATGCCGGTCCTTTCGTTCGGTAGGGCCCCAGACTGCGGCGGCCGGGTTCGGGAAAGGTTCGGGCCGCATTACGGTGGGCGTATGCGCTTCGGGGTCCTCGGTCCGCTGGAGGTGCGGACCGAGGACGGCCGGCCCGTCCGGGTGGCCGACCGCAAGGTGCGCACGCTCCTCGCCGCCCTCCTCGCGCGGTCCGGACGCGTCGTCTCCGCCGACCGGCTCATCGACGACCTGTGGGGCGACGCCCTGCCCGCCGATCCTTCGGCCACCCTCCGGGCCCGTGTCTCACAGCTGCGCCGAACCCTGGAGGACGCCGAGCCGGGCGCCCGCGCGTTGGTCGAGTCACGTCCTCCGGGCTACCGGCTGGACGGACCGACCGACGCGCGGACCTTCGCCGACCTGGCCGAGCGGGCGATGGGGGAACCCGACGTGGCGACCCGTGTCGCTCTCCTCGCCGACGCGCTGGCGTTGTGGCGCGGCCCCGCGTTCGCCGACTTCGGCGACGCGTCGTTCGCCGACCCCGAAAGCGCCCGCCTGGACGAACTGCGTCTCGCGGCCATGGAGAGCCGTGCCGAGGCCCGGCTTGAGCTGGGCGAGGACGCGGCACTGGTCGCTGAGCTGCATGGTCTCGTGGACGAGCACCCGCTGCGGGAACGGCTGCGGGCCGCGTACATGCGGGCGCTGTACGACGCGGGCCGTCCCGGAGACGCGCTCGCCGCCTACGACGATCTGCGGGTCCGCCTGCGCGACGAACTTGGCATCGACCCCGCGACCGAGCTGGCCGCCTTGCACGCGGCCATCCTCCGCCGTGATCCCGTGTTCACCGGGACGAGGGGAAACCTGCCGGCCGACGTGGCGCCTCTCATCGGCCGGGACGAGGCCGTGCGAGAACTGACCGGGTTGCTGGACGTGTCGCGCCTGGTGACGCTGCACGGGACGGGCGGTGTCGGAAAGACACGGCTCGCGGTGGCGGTCGCCCGCGGCCGGCACCACGCAGGCGGTGTCTGGCTGGTGCCGCTCGACGAGGGCCTGAAGCCGGGTACGTCGGTTGACGAGGTGGCGTCGTTCGTGGCCGGGGTCCTGGGGCTGCGCGACGACGCCGGCTCCGGCGGGAGTCCGGCGGCGAGGCTGGGCGAGGCCCTGCGCGGGAAGCGGACGCTGCTCGTCCTCGACAACTGCGAGCATGTGGCCGACCCGGTGGCGCGGCTGACCGCCAGGATGCTGCGGGACGTCCCGGACCTGCGCGTCCTCGCCACGAGCAGGGAGCCGCTCGCGATCTCGGGCGAGCGACTCTGGACCGTCTCGCCACTGGACTCCGGCGCCGCCGCCGAGTTGTTCGCGGAGCGGGCGGGTATCTCGCGCGGCGATGGGAACGCCGAGGCGGTGGCGGCGATCTGCGAGCGGCTCGACGGCGTCCCGCTGGCGCTGGAACTGGCGGCGACCCGCGTGCGGGCGCTCGGCGTGGACGGGCTGGCGGCCCGGCTGGACGACCGGTTCCGGCTGCTGTCGTCCGGCACGAGGGACGCCCCGGCCCGGCAGCGGACGCTCCGCGCGCTGATCGACTGGAGCTGGGAGCCCCTGGACGAACGCGAGCGGGCGGTGCTGCGACGGCTGGCGCTCCATACCGGCGGCTCCACGCTGGAAGCGGCCGAACAGGTCTGCGGCGCGGACGTCGACGTGCTCGCGAGCCTGGTCGACCGATCGCTCGTCGTGGCGGGGGACGGACGGTACCGGCTGCTGGAGTCGGTCGCCGCGTACTGCGCCGAGCGGCTCCACGAGGCGGGCGAGTACGAGGAGACGCGCCGCCGCCATGCCGCCTACTACACAGAACTGGCCGAGCACGCCGATCTGCGCGGCCCGGGTCAGCGTGACGCGTTGCGGCGGCTGCCCGCGGAGGCCGGCAACCTGCGGGCCACGCTCGATGGCGCAGTCCGGGCCGGGGACGCGGATCAGGCGTTGCGGCTGGTGAACGCGATGGGCTGGGCCTGGTTCCTCTGGGGACGATCCGGTGAGGCGCGCCGGGCGTTCGAGCGGGCGCTGGACGTCCCGGGCGCGACGTCCACGGCGAGGGCACGGACCTGGCACACCGGCTTCGTGATGCTCGACGGCGACGGCACCGACCGCGATGAGCGCGTCCGCAAGGCCCTGGCCTCCGACGACGACCCATGGGCGCACTGGTTCCTCGGGTTCGTCCGCGCCGGGTTCGGCGACCTGGACGCGATCGACGAACTCACCACCCGCGCGCTCGGGGGGTTCCAGACGAATGGTGACGTCTGGGGCGAGGCGGCGGCGCTCGCCACCCGGGCCGCGCAGGCGCTTTCGGCAGGCGACCTCGACCAGGCCGGACAGGACGGCGAGCGGGCCCTGGGTTTGTTCCGCAGAACAGGTGACCGCTGGGGACGCCTCCAGGCCACCGAAACCCTCGGCCTGCTCGCCGAGGTCACGGGCGACTACGCCCGCGCAAAGGAACTCCACGAGAGTGGCCTGCACGATGCCGAGGAACTCGGGCTCTGGACGGAAATGTCCGGACGGCTGACACGCCTCGGCCGCATCGCGCTGCTGGAAGGCGATCTCGACGGCGCGGACGAACTCCACGAACGCGGCAGGCGGCTCGCGATCCGCGAGTCGCACAAGCGGATGGAGCACTTCGCCGAGGTCGGCCTCGCCCTCGCGGCCCGCCGGCGCGGACACCTGGACGAGGCCGAGACGATCCTGCGCCGCTGGCTCGGCTGGTGCCGTGACATCGACGGCGCTCCCGGCCTGGCATTCCTCCTGGCCGAGCTGGGCTTCATCGCCGAACTCCGAGGCGACGCGGAACAGGCGCTCGCGCTGCACACCGAGGGCCTAGCGGCAGCCCGCACAACAGGAAACCCGCGCGCGATCGCGCTCGCCCAGGAAGGGATGGCCGGTGCACTTTCCCTGACAGGCCGTTCCGAAGAGGCCACGAAGTCCCTAACAGCCGCCTCCGAAGCCCGCGCAGCCACAGGCGCCCCGCTGCCAGAGCCGGAGCGCGGCGACGTCGAACGGATCGCCGCCCGCCTCAGCCCGGATCCACCAAGTGACGACCGGGCGACACTCCCCGATTGAAGATGGAGATGCCTCCTGACCTGTCACCCGTCGGAGCACTTCCCACTGGGGGTGGTGTAACCGTTCTTCACATGGATGTATGGACCCCAGCCTTGCTCCACGACGTGTGGCGGGTGATAACCGTGCATGCGGGCGCAGAGGGTTTCCTCGTAGTTGTAACGACACCGGTGCCAGTTACCGCCTGTGCTCTTGCAGTAGCGGTTGTGGCGGTCGAGGACATTTTGCGTGTGGACGCGGAAGTTCAGGCCGTTGTTCCAGCGATCACGGACCCAGACGTCATCGGACTTGTAGTCGAAGCAGCCATCACCGAACCTCGTGCCGAAGGCGTTCTTCCAGGTGTAGCACTTGGCGGTCTTGGGGGGCTTGGTCCCCTTGGCGTCGGCGGTGGGCGCCGTCATCGGCTCGACGGCCTCACTGCCGATGTTGGCCTCGGTGGGTGTCGCGGGAACCTCGGGTGCGGCCTGGGCGGTGGGCGCCCCGGTGGCCAGCATCGCCGACATCGCGCCCCCCGCCACCAGTACCCCGGCCGACAGCCTGCGGATTGAGAGCATGTAGTCCTGCCTTTCGCCTGTGCGGGGTGCGGGTGACGATCACCCGGTCGAGGCAGGATCATGACCCGTTCGAGACCCGCCATGCCAGACCCCTTCAGCCCAGGCTTAAAGCCTTGGGAGGAAGTCACGGTTGCGAATTCCTGGAGCGCGGAAGGCCTCGAAGATCAGTGCGAGGGCGTCGACGCGGCGAGCAGCAGTGCGGCAATGCTCGTGCCGCTGACGATGTCCCCCGCCTCGACCAGCCCGCGAACGTCGGCGAGCGGGATCCAGTCGATGCGCTCGGCCTCCCAGTCCTCGGCAGGCGGGCCGACGTGCGTAGCGCCGTCCGCCCAGAAGATGTAGTGGCGGCTGTCGCTGATGCCCGGGGTGGGGTGCACGATGGTAAGCGGACGCATCGGGCCGGGCCTCCATCCGGTTTCTTCCTCTACCTCGCGCGCGGCGGCCGCTTCGGGTGCCTCCCCGTCCCCGATGCCGCCGATGGGTATCTCATAGCCCCACGCATCGGTGATGAACCGGTGCCGCCACTCCAGCAGAACCCGCTGCTCCGAGTCGACCACCACCGCACCAGCGCCCGGCTCCGACCGGATGAGACGGTGGTCCAGGTGCCGACCGCCGGTAATCTCGACGTCAGCGAGGCGGATGTCGAGCCAGGGGTCGCTATAATGCGGTTTCTCGGAATGGATCTTCCAGCGCACGAGGCGAGCTCCCTTGTCCGGTGGGCGCCGATCACCCCGTCACGCTACTGGTCGCGGTGCAGCTGAAGCTCTGCGCGTTCGCAAAACGTACGCACGTCGGCAGTGTCGTAGGGGGCGAGGGCACGGACGAGACCGGTGACGCGGTCATGTATGCGCCCCGACTCCATGCCCTCGGTACGGTCCAGCATCTGCTGCCCGGTCGCCGCGGCGATCTCGGCATTACCGCGGTCCTCCTGAACCTGCGCCAGAGTCGCGAGCCGATGCGCCTGGCCTCGCAGGTGCGTCCCGCTGGAGGCATGGACGGCCTGCTCGGCGTAGGTCTCGGCTGCGGTCAGGTCACCGAGGCGGTGGAGCACCTCGTGCATGCTGCGTCTCCAGCAGGCCGGGCTGCACATACCTGGTCTCCGGCGGTTCGTTCTCCGGCCGGATCTGGATGCCCCTCAGCCTGGGTCATGCGGCGGTGGCTGCTGCGGGTGTCGCCGATCCACGCGTACGCCTTGGCCTGCAACGTGTGCAGGTCCACCGCCAGGGCCGGGGACAGGTGCCCTTCGGCGCCGCGCAGCGCCGTCTGCGTGTACTGCAGCACACGCCGGTAGTCCTTGCGGTACATCGCCTGGTTGGCCAGCAACGCCAGGCAGTACCCGCCGAACCCGCGATGGCCGGACGCCTTGGCCATCCGTAGCGCATGCAGCAAATACCGCTGCGCGAGCGCTTGCCGGTCGGCATCGTAGGCGGAGATCCCCGCCAGCGCGACCAGTCCACCGGTCGCGCGCAGCAGCTCCCTCCCGGTGCGGTCGTCGTACCCGCCGCGGATCAGCGGCCCCACCCGGTCGTTGAGGTAGGCGACCACGCGCGGCCGTACCGGAATACCGCCGACCCGCCGGTACATCTGTTCGTATCGATCCCGGGCCGCGCGGACGCGTGCGAGTCCTCCTGCCAGGACGACCGCGAGACATGGTCGGCCACACGCGACCGCCTGCTGACCGAGTCGGAGATCCGCGACGGGCTCGTTCACACCCTCTGCGCCGACACGGAAGCCCAACTCCGCCACCGGCTCCTCGCCAGAGGTCGGGCAAGGATCGACGTCGCGTGCTTGGGCGCGCCGGGCGGGGACGTTCCGGCCGAGGACCCACCCCCCACCCGGCGCGCGTCAAAGTGCCGACCCTCTGGGAAGGGTCAGCGGCCACCTCTCCGGTACATCGCCCACCGCACCGCAGCGCCCACCACCGCACGCGCCCACGGATGCGTGAACGACCAGAACGCCTCCAGCCACGTCGTGGCCAGTAGCCGCGCGTAGTAGTCGATCACCGACGGGTCGGCTTCATTCCACGCGGCCATCCCGGTGACGGCGGCCTCGGCGTCACGCGGGGCGTGCCCGCACGCGACGAGGTTCACCACCAGGTCGGCCGGGTTCACGAACGCCGCGCCGATGCTGGCCATGCCCCAGTCGACCACCGTCGCGCCGCCCGGGCCGGCGACGACGTTCCCGGGGTTCAGGTCGGTGTGCAAAAGAGCTCCGCCGGCCAACTGGGCGAGGTGTTGGGGGGCGGCGGCGTAGTCCGACCAACGCCCCTCGAACCACATCACCCCCACATCGGCGGGCACCTTCAGACCATCCACCGTGTCGAGAGCATCCAGGACGGCGGGCAGGTCCCGGGACCCGGGCGTGTAGTCCGCGCGCCGCCCCTCGACGTGCTCGAACCCGAGCAGCCGCCACCCGCCGGCCTCCAGGTCGCACACCATTTCCGGGGTGACCGCCTGGACGTGCGGGTTGATGGTGGCCTCACGGTCGAGTTGAGCGGCCGCCCGCTCGTCGCTGACCGGCGCGCCTTTGAGGAACACCCGCCCGGCGTCGAGGTGGGCGACGGCGGCGAACGCCGAGCGGCGGCCCTCGCCGATCTGCTCGACCTTCACCAGCGGCCCCAACTCGTCAGCGACAGCGCCGACCAGATTGGTCGGCAGGCTCTCCCACCCGATGCGGTCCATGACGGGAGAGCCTGCCATCCGGTCAGGCACTCTGCGGCCCGGACGCGCTGGACGCCGGCGGGGGTGCGCCGGTGTCAGCGTCGCACCTGGACGCCCGCGCCTGCTCGGCGACCTTCGCGACGCACGGGTTCGGCGGGCAGCACGGGTACGCCGCGCCCGCCCAGTGCTCGACTTCGACCCGGTACCCCGTGGCGTGCAGCGCGGGCAGAGTCCGCGCGATCTCGTCCTCACCCGAGGTGACGCCGGGCGCCGGCGGAACGTGGTGCAGGTAGAAGCCGAGCGTTTGCTCGCAGAACCGCGTGTAGTCCTGCGAGTGGAGCATGAACGCGTGCCAGCCAGGGTCGACGGTGTCGGACATGGCGAGCCGGACACCGGGGTTCTCGGCGACGGCGCGCAGCCACACGAGCGCCTGCCCGACCACGCCCTCGGCGTAGGTGCGGGTGACCTCCTGGTGCTTGGCGACGTAGGCGGACAGCTTCTCGAACACCTCGGCGTCCACCAGGCCGCGGGGGTCGAGGGCGGTTCCGGTCGCCCGTTCGGTGGTGATGGTCACGGCTTCCCTACCTTTCAGCTCATGGGTGGCCCGGACCGTCGTAGGGTTCTGGCGCCCAGGGGTGCCGGGTGTGGCTTTCACGGCTCTGCCGCCGATATGGCTCCGGAGGACTGGCCGCCCGGCACCCCCTGACGGCACGGCTGCTGATTGGGAGCTGCGAACTGATCGCCGTGTAGGGACATGCCAGCGTGGCCGTCTGCGGGATAGGTGACGTCGTCGTATGGGAGCGTGATGGGCCAGATCTGGGCTGGTGTCGATGCAGGGAAGATCCACCATCACTGCGTGGTCATCGACGGCGACGGCAAGCGGTTGCTGTCGAGGCCCGTCGCCAACGACGAACCCGAGCTGCTGAAGCTGATGAGCGACGTCCTGGATCTGGGTGAGGCGACCTGGGCGGTGGACCTGGCCGACGGCGGAGCGGGCCTGCTGATCGCGATCCTGGCCGCCCACGACCAGCCGCTGCTCTACATCTCCGGCCGCAAGGTCAACCGGGCTGCCGACGGCTACCGGGGCGAAGGCAAAACCGACGCGCGCGACGCCGCCGTCATCGCCGACCAGGCCCGCATCCGCCGGGACCTGCTTCCACTGCGCGGCGCCGACGAGATCAGCGTGGAGCTGAAGCTGCTCACCGCCCGCCGCACCGACCTGGTCCACGACCGAACCCGCGCCATCAACCGGCTGCGCGCCGCACTGACCAGCATCTTCCCAGCCCTGGAGCGGGCTTTGGACGTTACCAATGCGGGGCCGCTGATCCTGCTGACCGGCTACCAGACCCCCGCCGGGCTGCGCCGCCTCGGCCGCACCCGGCTGGAGGCGTGGTTGAAGGCCCGCCGGGTCCGCGGCGCGGCCCAGCTCGCTCAGGCCGCTGCCGACGCGGCCGGCCGCCAGCACACCACGCTGCCCGGCGAGACCCTGACCGCCCAGCTCATCGAGGCTCTCGCCAGGGAGGTGATGACCCTCAACGAGCACATCAAGGACGTCGAGCAGCTCATCGAGGACCGGTTTCGCCGACACGAGAAAGCCGAAGTGATCACCAGCCTGCCCGGCATCGGAGTCATCCTCGGTGCCGAGTTCCTGGCCGCCACCGGCGGCGACATGGACGTCTTCGGAAGCCCCGACCGCTTGGCCGGCTTTGCCGGCCTGGCTCCCGCCGCACGTGACTCCGGACGCATCCACGGCAACCTGCACCGCCCGCAGCGCTACCACCGCGGACTCCAGCGGGTCTTCTACACCTCCGCGCTGATCAGCATCCAGCGACATCCAGAATCGCGCGCCTTCTACGACCGGAAGAGGCGCGAGGGCAAACGGCACACCCAAGCCGTCCTCGCCCTGGCCAGACGCCGTGTCAACGTCCTGTGGGCCCTCCTGCGCGACAACCGCACCTTCCAGGCCACCCCACCCACGCTCAAGGCGGCATGAGCCCAGATCGTCAGTTGACAACGTCATTGGGAGTCCTCCTCTTCGGCGCGCTCCATCGGGTTGTTCGCCGCGGCCCGGGTGCGCGCCACATGGGGCCCGGGCCGCAGGTGTCTGGAAGGGGCGGCGCCGCCCGGCCCCGGGGTTACCTGAGCGGCGCCGCCCCGGCTTCACGGCCGGCGCATGAACCGCTCGGCAACCGTCAGCGGCTCGGCGCCCGGCAGGAACAGCCGCCGCACCCTCCCGAACGCGTGCCCTCGCCACCAGCCCGGCGAGCCCTCGACGGCGTAGAAGGCGCTGACCACGTCCCCGGAGGGGCGCTCGGCGATGATGAACACGCCGTTCTTGCCGTACACCTCGTGTCCGCTGGAGAGCCTCATGCGGCCCGCCTCCTCGCGGCCATGATGGCCTCGCCGAGCCGGTCCGGAGTCGCGGCCTGGACGAGGGCGCGCCGGTCGACCAGGGCCCACCAGAGGCCGGTGAAGTACCCGAACCACACCACGCCCCCATACCGGGCCTCGATGCGCCGCGCCTCGGCCACCCGGATGGGCACCGGATCGACCTTGGCGGTGTCCTCCAACGGTCCCCGCATCACGGCAACCGCCCCAAGTTCCGCGTGTTGATCGCAGTCGCCGCGGTGAGCAACTCGCGGAGGTGTCCGGGCTCGGCCGCCACGATGCACGCGACGCCACCGGGCGGGCGGATCCGGAGCCGCCGCGCCTCCCACGGCAGCGCACCACGGTGGTGGCAATCGATCTGCCAGCCGGGGAACTGCTCGCGGAGCTCCGCGAGCGCCCTGCCGCCGGGTGAAAGGTCAGCGGCCACTGGACACCGCCCGGATCGCCTCGGCCAACTCCTCGGGGGTGTCAGCGTCGGCGGACGCCTCCTCGTTCAACTCCGCACGAACGAGGGGCCCACGGGTCGCCCACCACCGGCCGCGGTCGGTCCGGATGATCGACCAGCCGGGGAACTGGGCCCGAAGCTGTTCTTTGACCTGCTCGATGTCTTGCGACGTCGCGTTCACGGAGGACCGTCCTGGGCTGCGATGCACGGGTTGTGATCCGGTCACGTCCAGTGAAGTTGTGGCGGGGGCTACAGGTCAGCGTGATAATCGCGGATACGCGCGGATGCGGGCCCGCATCCGCGGACATCCCGGCCGAGGTGCATCGCAACATGTCGTCCGAGAACGCGGCCATCGGTGCGCGCCTGCGCGCCGCGAGGAAGGCGGCCGGGCTGACCGTCGCCGACCTCGCCGAACAGTGGCGCGACCTCGCGCCCGAACCCGTCCGGCGCAGGCTCCCCGCCCTCAGGGACCTTGAGCGCACTATTCGCGGTCATGAGGCCGGCGCGCACACCCCGGGGCCTCGCTACCGCATCTTGTGGGCCCGCGCCCTCCAAGTGCCTGAGGATGAGCTATTCGACCCGGAAGCCCCCTCTGCGGACGCACACCCTCTGCCCCTGCTGCTCTCGGATCCGGCATCGCACCCCGACTCCCGACCGGCCCCGCCGCTCACGGTCGAGAGCGTCGAGGCTCTGCTCGGCCGGCTGTATCGGCTCGATGACGAGTTCGGCGGCAACGAGCTGTGCCGCGTCATCGAGGGTCAGGTAGCTGCGGCCTTCCGGCTGTTCAGCAACGCTTCGCTCAGGCTCCCGGTGGAACGTCGGCTCGTGTCGGCGATGGCCGGGCTCACCCAGATGGCCGGGTGGTTGTCGATCGACGCGACGCGCCACGGGGACGCGTCCCGAAATCTGTCCGCGACGATTTACGCAGCTCACAAGATTGATGATCTCGGGTTGGCCGCGCACGCCATGGGATACCTGAGCTTGCACGCCTTCTACCGTGATCAACCCCAGAGGTCCCGCGCACTGGCCGATGCCGCCCTCAGCCTCGCCCGTGCCGAGGCAACGCACCGCACCCGCGCCACACTGCACAACCGCGCGGCCCGCGCGTGCGCCCGGCTCGGCGACGTCAGCGCAGCCCGCGAGCAACTCGACCATGCGGCCACCGCGTATGCCGCCGATGAGCACCAGGACGAAGAACCCCAATGGACCGCCTACGTCGGCGAGGTCGAGCTCGCGGCGCAACGCGGCGCGTGCCTGCTAGACCTGTCGATACAGGACCTGCTGGGCCCTGATGAAGCCATCACGGCACTCACGGACGCGGTCAACCTCGCCGAGGCCACCGCACCCGACCATGCACGTGACCTCGCCCATTACAAGACGCGGCTTGCGGCCGCGCACCTCGTCCAGGACGAGCCGGAGCAGGCGGCCCATGTGGCGGCCGAGGCGTACGACCTCGCGGCGCGGATCGGGTCCGCGCGCGTCGACGAGCGGTTTGCCGAGCTGGTCGAGCGGATGCAGCCCTATGACGTCCCGGAGGTGCGGGCGCTGGTGGAGCGGGTCACGACCGGGTGACGTCGAGAACCGCCCGGACGACAGCTCCGGTATCGGTCAGGGAGTCGAGAACCAGTTCCGCGCCGGCAGCGCGTAAGTGCGTTGCGGTGCTGGCCCCGGACGCGACTGCCACCACGCGGGCGCCGCCTTGGTGCCCGGCGGACACGTCGTTGGGGGTGTCGCCCACCAGGACGGTTGTGGAGCTGTCGAAGGTCTGGCCGTACTGCTGGCCCGCCCGCGCTCGGGCCAGCTTCACCAGGGGTGGCCGCTCGGTGTCGTCCAGGCCGTACGCGCCGACCTCCATGTCTACGAACCCGTCGAGGCCGAACGCGGCCAGCTTGCATGCCGCGATCGGTCTCATGTTGCCCGTGAGAACGGACTGGATGACGTCGGCTCGGCGGCCGAGCGTCTCCAGTGCTGCCCGGGCCCCGGGCAGTTCCCGGCCGCGCGTTCTGATGTCGTCTTGTCGGGCCGCGAACGCGCTGGCCAGCGACTCGGCGAAGGCCCGCGTGAGCTGGTCTGTGGGGTCGATGCCGTGAAGCCGCAGGGTCTCGGCGGTGATCGCGCGGTCCGTGCGTCCGGTCATGTCCGCGAGCTTCTCCAGCGGGCGCCCGGTGACGTGGTGGAAAACCTCAGCGTAGATCTCGCCGCTGAGGCTGCCGATGCTGATCAGTGTGTGGTCTATGTCCCAGAGCACCAGGGTTCGCACGGACGCATCGTAGGCGAACCCATGCCGGGGCAGGTCGGGCGCCGCTACGCTGACGGGGCGATGCACCGGCGCCCCGCCCCTCTCCGAGGCGGGGCGTAAGTCTTTCCCAGACATGCCAGCGCCCGGACGGTCCACCCGTCCGGGGCCCTCACGTTGGGCGGGACGTGCCTGCCCTCATCAGGCAAGTACACCCAGGCTCGCCTACCTCGGCGATGCCCCCGCGAGTACGGCGAGGTACCCCTGTACCTCCTTCGCTCGCGGCTGCCCGACACTCAGCCGGGCCTTGATCTTCCGGACCCGGCACGCGGCCCTGCTCAAGCTCGGCCGCGAACACCTCCGCCGCCTTCACCTGCAGCCGATCGGGCCCGGGCGCACCTTCGGGTGCGGGTACCTCGGCGGGGCGGCCCAGGCCGAGGCCCGGCTTGCCGCGGAAGAGGCGATCCGATGACGCGTCCAGCCCGAGAGTGGGCCAACCACCGGCTCTGGTGAGCCAAAAAGGTGACATCAGGGCGTCGAACGCGTCTCCGTTAGCTGCGGCGGGAAAATGTAAGGGGGAGGGCTAGGAGTATTGCCGTTGCCGTCAGGGCGAAGGCTGTTGGGTAGCCGGTTTGGGCGGCGGTCAGGCCGAAGGCGGCGCCGCCGATGCCCATTCCGCCGTCGTAGCCGATGTTCCACAGGGCGCTGACCGTTCCGTAGCCGGACGCGGGGGCCCGCTCGTACATGACCGCCATGCTCGCGTTCTGGGCGACGCCGAAGCCCGCGCCGAACAGGACCATGGAGGCGAGGACGGCGACCGTGTTCGGCACGAGGAACAGCAGCGCGATCCCGGACGCGGCGGCCGCCACGGCGGGCAGGAGCAGCCGTCCGGCGCCGTGCCGGTCCCCGACCCGGCCCGCCCACCAGCGGGTGAGCGTCGTGGCCGTCGGCTGGACGAAGAGAGCCGCCGCCGCGACCCCGCCGCCCGGGACCGCCTCCGGCAGGAACGTGACCAGGATCCCGGCGGCCATCGCCGTCGCGGCGAACGCGATCGCCGGACGCAGGAGCGCCGCCGACCGCAGTCCCGCCGCGATGCCGAACGGCCGCTCCGCCTCCGCGGACGGCGCGCCGAGGCGGCGCGGCAGCCCGGGCAGCACCGCGAGCGCGGCGAGCGGGAACAGCGCGCCCGCGACGAACACCGGCGTGTAGCCGACCCGGTGGGCGAGCCAGACACCGAGCGGCAGTGCGAGCAGCGACGGCACTCCTGCGACGACGCCGAACAGGCCGAGGCCCTCGCCGCGCCGCTCCGCCGGGACGAGCGCCGCCACCAGCGCGCCGGTGAGCACCACGGCGACCGCGAAGCCGAGGCCGCGCACCAGGCTGACCGCCGTGATCGCCGCCATCGACGACGACAGGGGCAGCGCCAGCGGCGGCAGCCCGAGCAGCAGCAGACCCGCCGCGAACACCCTCCGGTGCCCGAACCACGTGAGCAGCCGGGGGAGCGAGAGTTCGGCGAGCACCGTCGTCAGCATCAGCGCGCCGGTGGCGGCGCCCGCGCCGACACCGCCCGCCCCGCCGGACGCCGCGTACATCGGGACGACCGAGAACATCAGGAAGAACCCGGTCAACGTGGTGAAGGTGGCCACGAACACGAGCGCCAGATGCCGTCCGACCAGACGCGGCCGCGACTCACGGACGACCTCGGTGCGCTGCAGTGTCTCGCTCATGCTTGAGACGCTAGGGGACGATCCGGCCTGCTGTATGGTCCAATTCCATGGCGATCGAGTGGGCCGGTTCACCGCCGGAACTGCTGCTGCCCCTGGACCGGGACGCCGCCGGGACGCTGCGCTCCCAGCTGGAGACCGGGCTGCGCGACGCGATCTGCACCGGACGGCTGAAGGCGGGGGAGCGGCTGCCGTCGTCCCGGGAGCTGGCCCGCCAGCTCGGCGTCTCGCGCGGCCTCGTCCAGGAGTGCTACGGCCAGCTCACCGCCGAGGGATACCTGTGCACGAGAACGGGCTCGGCCACGCGCGTGGCGCCCGTCCGGGTCCACCGGGAGGAGGAGGCCGGCGATGGCCTGCGCCCGGCGCCGCGGCTCCGCGTCGACTTCGCCTCGGGAGTGCCCGACCTGGCCTCCTTCCCGCGCGGCGACTGGTGCTGGGCGCAGCGGGAGGTGGCCCGGACGGCGCCGAACGACGCGCTCGGCTACGGCGATCCGCGCGGCGCCGAGCCGTTGCGCGACGTCCTCGCCGGCCACCTCCGGCGGGTGCGCGCGGCGGTCGCCGAACCCGGCGACATCGTCGTCTGCGCGGGCTTCGCGCAGGGCCTCAACATCGTCCTGCGCGTGCTGGCCCGCCGGGGTGTGCGGCGCGTGGCGTTCGAGGACCCCGGCTACGGCGACGGCGCGACCATGGCCGCCGCCGAGCGCGCCGGAGTCGAGGCGGTGCCCGTCCCCGTCGACGACCTCGGGCTGGACGTCGGCGCGCTGGACGCGAGCGGTGCCCGCGCGGTCGTCGTCACCCCCGCGCACCAGTGGCCGACCGGCGTCGTGCTCGCGCCCGAGCGGCGCCGCGCCCTCGCCGACTGGGCCTGCGAGCGCGACGCGCTCGTGATCGAGGACGACTACGACGCCGAGTTCCGCTACGACCGCGAACCCGTCGGGTCCGTCCAGGGGCTCGCGCCCGGCCGCGTCCTCGGTCTCGGGACGGTCAGCAAGTCGCTGGCCCCGGCCGTCCGGCTCGGCTGGATCCTGTGCCCGCCCGCGCTCACCAGGGCCGTCGCCGAGGAGAAGCGGCTCGACGACAGGGGCTCGCCAGTCCTCGACCAGCTCGCGCTCGCCGCGCTCATCGAGTCCGGCCGGTACGGGCGGCATCTGCGCCACATGCGGCCCGTCTACGCCGCACGGCGCGCCGCGCTCGTGGACGCGCTGGCCCGGCACGCGCCGGAGGTGAGGCTGACCGGCCTGGACGCCGGCTTCCATGCCGTCGCCCACCTCCCCGAAGGGGCGGACGAGCGGCACGTCGTCGCGGAGGCGCGCAAGCGGTCCGTCGGCCTGTACGGGATGAGCACGTACCGGGCGTCCGGTGCGGCCGAGCCTCCGCAGCTCGTGCTGGGATTCGGCGACCTCGGCGAGACCGCCGTCCGCGACGGGATCCGTGAGGTGGCCGGCCTTCTCGTTTGTTGAGTTGGGTGCTAATAACGGCCGCCCGGCATGTGACGAGACTTCATTCCGCCCCTCAAGGGCGGTGGGACACAGTCGTCGGCATGCGTTTCCGTGCCCTGTTCACCACCGCGGCGTTAGGCGCGGCCCTGGCCGTTCCCGCAGGCACCGCGTCGGCCGCGCCCGCGGGCTGCGGCGCCACCAACGCCGAGATCTACGCGGCGCCGCCGGCGACGGTGACGGGGGACCCCGGCGACCTGCTCGCCTGCCGCCCGGCGAAGCTGACGAACATCCCCGGCGACGTCCCGATGAAGGCGTGGAAGGTCCGGTACGTCTCGACGGACGCCGAGGGCGCCCGGAACGTGGTGACCGGGACGGTCGCCGTCCCGGACGCGGCCTGGACGAAGGGCGGCGCCCGCCCGACGGTCGCGTTCAACCCCGGCACGCTCGGCTCGGCCCCGCAGTGCGCGTTCTCCAAGCAGCTCGCCGGCGAATACGTCGACATGCACGAGGGCGCCAACCTGACGCTGTTCCTCAAGGCCGGGTTCGCGGTCGCCGCCACCGACGGCGCCGGGTACCTGAACGGGCAGGTCCACACGTACATGGTCGGCGCGAACGCCGGGCACGCGCTGCTCGACATCGTCCGGACGTCGCGCCGCATTCCCGGTGGCACGCTCACACCGGGCGGCAAGGTCGGCATTTCCGGCTACTCCGAGGGCGGCGCCGCGGCGCTGTGGGGCGCGCAGCTCGCCGCGTCCTATGCGCCGGAGCTGGACGTGGCCGGAGCGGCGGCGGGCGGCGTCCCAGGTGACCTGAAGCTGACGGCCGAGCAGCTCAACGGCGGATTCTTCGCGGGCTTCCTCGCCGACGCGCTCGTCGGCCTGCACGCAGCCCACCCCGAGATGCCGTTCGACGACCTGATGAACGACAGGGGCGAGCAGGCGATCAAGGACGTGCGGTCCAACTGCCTGTACGGGACGCTCGCCGTCTTCCTAGGCGCGAGGGTCGAGGACTTCTCCAAGGACGGCCTGTCCCTGGAGCGGATCTACGCGCTGAAGGGCCCCGGCGGCGTCACGTGGGGCGACATCGTCGACCGGCAAAGGCTCGGCGTCGACATCGGCCCCCCGTCCTCCACCGCCACGTACAAGATCGGCTTCCCGGTGTTCCAGTACCGCGGGTGGCTCGAAGAGATCATCCCGCACGAGACCGAGGACGCCACGCGCCAGGCCTACTGCAAGGCCGGCATCAACACGACGTGGAAGAACACCTACCCGACCGAGCACCTGTCCACGGACTGGGGCGCCGCCGGCGACGTGACGAACTTCCTCGCCGACCGCTTCGAGGGCAAGCCCGTCCAGGGCGACTGCTGATCCGCGACCTGAGACACCGGCAACTCGAAAACCCCCGAACCTCGAAACAAGGAGTCCTGAACATGACAGCGGGCGTCGCCGACGTCGGCAGCCGAACCCCGCAGCCGGACATCTCCGGCACCGTCCCGTTCCCCGAGCGCGTCGCGGTCGTGGTGTTCGTGGTCGGGCCGATCATCGGGCTGCTGGGCGCCGTCCCCTTCCTGTGGGGCTGGGGGATCGGCTGGACGGACGTCGCCATCTTCGCGTTCCTGTATCCGCTGAACGCGATCGGGATAACCGTCGGCTACCACCGGCACTTCACGCACGGCGGCTTCAAGGCCAAGCGGTGGCTGCGCATCGTCCTCGCCGTTCTCGGCGGGCAGGCGATGCACGGCTCGGTCGTCCGCTGGGTCGCCGACCACCGCCGCCACCACAAGTACGCCGACCAGGAAGGCGATCCGCACTCGCCGTGGGCGTACGGCCCCGGCGTCTGGGGCCTCACCAAGGGCCTCTACCACGCGCACATGGGCTGGCTTTTCAGCAAGGACCGCACATCCCGCAGCAAGTACGCGCCCGACCTGCTCAAGGACAGGGACATCCGGTTCCTGTCGCTCGACCCCGTCTACGCCGTGATCGTCCTGTCGACCTTCCTCATCCCGATGGGGCTGGGCGCGCTGCTCACGTTCTCCTGGCACGGGGCCGTCACGGCGATGTTCTGGGCCGGGGTGATGCGGGTCTTCATCGGCGACCACGTCACGTTCTCCATCAACTCGATCTGCCACGTGTTCGGCAAGGAGGACTTCCAGACCCGCGACAAGGCCCGCAACGTGTGGTGGCTGGCGATCCCGTCGTTCGGCGAGTCCTGGCACAACCTGCACCACGCCGACCCGACCTGCGCGCGGCACGGCGTCCTCAAGGGCCAGATCGACATCAGCGCCCGGGTCATCTGGATCTTCGAAAGGCTCGGCTGGGTCTGGGACGTCCGCTGGCCCGACCACGACCGCCTCGCCGCCCGCCGTGTCTCCCGCGACGGCGTCGTCCGCGACGGAGAAGCGTCATGACCGGCCTCCCCGCGCTCGACCGGACACCCCTCATCGAGCGTCTCTCGCGATTCGCCGAGGACTTCCCGGACGACCGCGCGTACACGTTCATGGGATTACGTCGCGGCCCGCCACTTCAGGCGGGGTACGAAACGGACTCCTGTCGAAGCGGGGAGCAGCCGAGCCGCCGCCAGGGCGATTCGACGCGGGCTGCCCGGAACCTGCTGCTGGCCACACACTGATGCGCTAGTTTGTGAGCCGTGGCCACCCATGTGAAGCGGGCGTTCAAGTACCGCTTCTACCCGACGGATGCGCAGGCGGCGGAGCTGTCGCGCACGTTCGGGTGCGTGCGCAAGGTCTACAACATGGCGCTGGCCGCCCGTACCGAGGCGTGGACGCTGCGGCGGGAGCGAGTGAACTACAACGACACCTCGGCGATGTTGACGGTGTGGAAGAAGACCGACGAACTCGCCTACCTCAACGAGGTGTCCTCGGTGCCGCTGCAGCAGGCGCTGCGCCATCTTCAGGCGGCGTTCACCGGCTTCTTCGCCAAACGGGCCAGATATCCGCGGTTCAAGAGTCGCAAGAAGTCCCGCAGGTCCGCCGAGTACACCACGAGCGCATTCCGTTTTCAGGACGGCAGGCTGACACTGGCCAAGATGGCCGAGTCGCTGGACATCGTGTGGTCCCGGCCCTTGCCCGAGGGGGCGCAGCCGTCCACGGTGACCGTGTCCCAGGACAGTGCGGGCCGCTGGTTCGTATCCATCCTGGTGGAGGACCCGGCGGTCGGGCCGCTGCCGGTCAACGGCGACGCGGTCGGTGTGGACGCAGGCCTGGATCATCTGCTGACCCTGTCCACCGGGGAGAAGATCACCAATCCCCGGCACGAACGCCGTGAGCGGGAGCGTCTGGCCAGGGCCCAGCGTGAACTGGCGCGCAAGGCTCCCGGGGGCGGCGCCAACCGCAGGAAGGCGCGCCGGAAGGTCGCCCGCATTCATGCCCGGATCGCCGACCGTAGGCGCGACGCCCTTCACAAGATCAGTACTCGTCTCGTCCGCGAAAACCAAGTGGTCGTGATCGAGGACCTGACCGTTCGCAACCTGCTGAAGAACGGCAGGATGGCCCGCGCCATCTCCGATGCCGCGTGGTCGCAGTTTCGCAGCATGCTGGAGTACAAGGCCCGCTGGTACGGCCGTGAAGTGATCGCGGTCGACTGTTGGTTCCCCTCATCCAAGCTGTGCTCGGTCTGCGGCGCTCTCGCTGAGAAGATGCCGTTGCATGTCCGTGCCTGGACGTGCGGCTGCGGCACGACCCATGACCGGGACGTGAACGCAGCCTGCAACATTTTGGCCGCCGGGCTGGCGGTGTCGGCCTGTGGAGCCGGTGTAAGACCTCAACGGAGAACTCCGGGCGGGCAGTCGGCGACGAAGCAGGAAACCCTGCGACGTGAGCCGTAGGGATCCCACTCCGCAAGGAGGGGAGGAAGTCAAGGACTACATGACGGACCAGTCTTTGCTCGACCTGGACGAGGTGGCGGGGGCGGTGCGGACGGCCGTGAACCAGCAGCACGACCTGCGCGTTCACGACTTCGTGCTGATCGAGCCCGGCGGCCTGCCGCGCACCAGCAGCGGAAAGATCGCCCGGTCCGCGTGCCGCCTGGCCTACCTCGACGGAAGGCTGCCGGTCACGGAGGTGGCGGCACGACCGGGATGAGCACCGCTGGGCGATCTATGTGTGCTCCCCGTCGGCGTTGTCCCGCAGCCAGACGGGGAGCAGCAGCATCAGCTCCAGCCGGATCGCCGGATCCTCGATGTCGTAGTCGAAGATCTCGTGCAGTTGCGCGAGCCGGTACCGGACGGTCTGCGGGTGCACGCACAGCGTCTCCGCCGCGTCCGTGGCGTTGAAGCCGTGCTTGAGGCACTCCAGCATCGTCGCCGCGAGCCGGGCGCCGCGGTGCGGGCCGAGCGCGCCGAGCGGAGCCAGCCGGCGCCGCGCCGCGGCCTCGGCGAGCGTCCGGCCCTCCTGAAGCAGCAGGTCCGGCACGTACCGGTCGGCGTGGACGAGCGTGCCGGGCCCGTCCCGGGTGAGCCGTCCGGCCGCCACCAGGTCGAGCGTCCGGTGCGCCCAGCGCAGGGAGATCCCGGCCTGCTCGGCCGGCACCGACGGGCCGACCGCGCCCTCCCACCCGCCGAGGGTGGCGGTGAGCCGGTCGGGCCCTCCGGGCCGGTCCGGGTCGGGCATCACCAGGCACGGCCGCCCCCGGTCGACCCCGCTCAGCAGGAACGGCGGCAGGCCGGCCGGCCCCTCCCCGCCGCCGCCCGGACGCGGGCTGAGCACGATCACCGCCAGCCGCCCGGGCAGCGCCCAGCCGGCGAGGTTCGCCTGCTCGGCGACGACGTCCCGCGGCGCGGGCGGATCCGACAACAGGAGGCTCAGCAGCCGGCCGCGGCGCTGCTCCCGATCGCCCGCCGTCCTCTCCCGCGCCCGCGCGTAGCCCTGCGCGGCGGCGGACGCCAGCAGGTCCAGGTAGGCGAAGTTCACCTCGGTCAGCACGATCGCCAGCCTGCGGGGCTTCGTCAGCCGCTCGGCCTCCCGGGACAGGTACCGCCAGGCGGTCCGGGACGCGACCCGCAGCGCGTTCTGCAGATGCTCCAGCGAGCGCCCTTCCATCGCCTCGCCGTACCCGATGTCGAAGAAGACCTGGTGCACCTCCTGCCAGGACGCGTCCGGGTCGGCGATCATCTGCACGAAATGTCCCATGCCCTGCGCCACCGCGACCCGCATCACCTCGGTGTAGACGGGGTCGTCCGGCCGGGCGTACTCGGGGACGTGCCGCAGCACGCCCTCCACCATGGAGTCCACCAGTGCCGGGAGGTGCGGGCGAATCCACTGCGCCTCCTCCCGGGGGACGTCGCGCCACGGTTCACCCGAAAGATCGTCGGTTATGCCATCGGCTTCCCCGGACCTCTCGTGCAGTTCCGTCAAAAGTGTCACCTCCATGAGCGGACACCTCGGCCGTCAGGCTAAGGAGCGGACGTCACACAAGACACTCACATCGATGACAAGACCGCCTGATTCCTTGTCACGCCCTGCGAATGCGACACGCGAATTCGCACAAAACCTGGTTTCCGTTATTGCGACGCGAGGGTCAGCAGCACGACGGCCACACCGGCGCCGCCCAGGCCGGCGGCCTGCGGCCACGACAGCCGCTCGCGCAGCGCCGTGACGCCGAGCAGCACCGGCACCACCGGGTACAGCGACGACAGCACGACCGCGATGACGACCAGTTGCTCGCGGGTGGCCAGGAGGTAGCAGACGAGCGCCGCGGCCGCGAACCCTCCGTTCACCGCCGACCAGAACCACATCCGCCCGGACGGGAAACGGCGCTCAGGCGACCACATCATCGGCGCGACCGTCACGACGGCCGCCACCCGTCCCGCCGCGACCGGCCAGATGCCCGAATCGTCGCCGGCCTGTGCGAGGGCCAGGTACTGAACCCCGATCCCGACGCTGGCGGCGAGCCCGTTGAAGAGTGCCGCGCGCACCGTGCCCCGCTCCTCCGACCGCGACCGGGACACGAGCCACAGCGCGGGCAGCACGATGGCGATCCCGATCCATGCCGCCGGAGCGGGGCGGTCGCCGAGGAACGCGACGCCGACGACGACCGGCAGCGCGACCCCGCCGACCGCGCTGACGGGGACGACCACGCTCAGATCGCCCCTGCTGATGCCCCGGTAGAGGAAGACCATCGCCAGGCCCGTTCCGATGCCCGACACCGCGCCCCAACCCAGGTCCGTGGCGGCGATCTCGGTCGCGGGCATGAACAGCGCGGCGACGACCGCGAACACGAGCCCGCCGGCCTGGCCCAGGAGCGCCACGGCGGCGAAGTCGGCGCGGCGGGACAGCAGCCCTCCCCAGACGTCGGCGATGCCGTAGAGCAGCGCCGAAGTCAGTGCGAGCAGGACGCCGGTCACACGCCTCCCGCGTCGCGCTCAGCCTGGCCGACCGGGCACACCGCGCCGGCGGTGCAGCACCGCCGGTCGCAGAGGCGGCAGATCACGTCCGAGTCGCCGATCTCCTCGTACAGGCGGGTGAGCAGCTTGGCGAGGAGGCCGGTGAGCGTCTCGCGCTCGTCGTCGTCCAGGACGGTCAGCACTTCGGCCAGCGGTGCGCCCCGCGCGGCCAGCATCCCGCGCACCGCCTCCTCGCCCTTCGGCGTCAGCCGCACGTGGACCACCCGGCCTCCGCCGGAACGGCGCCGGACCAGGCCGGCGGCCTGCAGCCCGTCCACCATCCGCGCGGCGGCGGACTGGGTGAGGCCGACGCGCCGCCCCAGTTCGGTGACGCCCAGATCGGGCGCCGCGGACAGGACGATCAGCGCCGCCGCGCCGCTCGTGCTGACCCGTCCCGCGTCCGTGGCCCCGGCCACGACGAGGTCGGTCACCGCCAGCGAGGCGGCGCCCAGCAGGTTCCCCAATCGTTCATGCATGACTCATGCATTATAGCGCGGAACCCGGGTGTGTCCCACCCCGGCGCGGCGTCGTTTGCGTGCGATGCTGGCGGGTAACGCTGGTGTTCGGAGGTCGCCTGATGGATCGCGGAGCCGCACCTGACGCGGGGGAGGACGGGCGGCGGCGGATCGCCCGCACGGACGCGCTGCTCGCCGATCCGCGGCTCGCCCAGGCGTCGGAACGGCTCGGGCGCGGCGTGGTCAAGGCGGCGATAGTCGCGGCTCAGCAGCGGGCACGGAACGGTGAGATCCCACCGGACGCGGTGGCGGACGCCGCCCTCGCGTCGCTGCCGGCGACCGCCTCCGGGCTCCGTCCGGTGATCAACGCCACCGGCGTCCTCCTGCACACCAACCTCGGGCGGGCCTCGCTGTCGGACGCCGCGCGCGACGCGGTCGCGGTCGCCGCCGGCGCGACGGACGTCGAACTCGACCTGGAGACCGGGCGGCGCGCCAAGCGGGGACGGTCCGTGCTGGCGGCGCTGCGGGAGCGGGTGCCGCAGGCGGAGGCCGCGCATGTCGTCAACAACGGCGCGGCGGCGCTCGTGCTGGCGGCCACGGCGCTCGCGTCCGGCAAGGAGATCATCATCAGCCGCGGCGAGATGGTGGAGATCGGGGACGGGTTCCGGATTCCGGAGCTGCTCGCCGCCACCGGCGCCCGGCTGCGCGAGGTCGGCACGACCAACCGGACCACGCCGGACGACTACGCGGCGGCCGTCGGCGACGAGACCGGCTTCGTGCTCAAGGTGCATCCCTCGAACTTCCGCATGACCGGGTTCACGCGAGGGGCCGACGTCGCCGAGCTGACCGGGCTCGGGGTCCCGGTCGTCGCCGACATCGGCTCTGGGCTCCTCGCCCCGGAGCCCCTTCTTCCGGACGAGCCCGACGCCGCGTCCATGCTCAAGGCGGGTGCCCATCTGGTCACCGCGAGCGGCGACAAGCTGCTCGGCGGTCCGCAGTGCGGGCTCGTCCTCGGACGGGACGACCTGGTGCGGCGGCTGGCCCGCCATCCGCTCGCCCGGGCGCTGCGCGTCGGCAAGATGACGCTCGCCGCGCTGGAGGCGACCGTCCGCGGGCCCCGGACACCCACCGACGCGGCCTTGCACGCCGACGAGGCGACGTTGCGGGAGCGGGCCGGGCGGCTCGCCGCCCGCCTGCGCGACGAGGGGGTGGACGCGCTGGCCGTCGAGAGTGAGGCGGCGGTGGGCGGCGGCGGCGCACCCGGGGTCGTCCTGCCGAGCGCGGCCGTGGCGGTGCCCGAGCAGTACGCGGCCCGGCTGCGGCAGGGCGTCCCGGCCGTGATGGGACGCGTCGAGGACGGCCGGTGCCTGCTCGACCTGCGCTCCGTACCCTCCGATCAGGACGATGACCTCGCCGAGGCCGTCCGGGCGGCGGCGCGATGATGCACGTCGTGGCGACCGCCGGCCATGTGGACCACGGCAAGTCGACGCTCGTCCGCGCCCTCACCGGCATGGAACCCGACCGGCTGGAGGAGGAGCGGCGTCGCGGCCTGACCATCGAGCTCGGCTTCGCCTGGACGGCCCTGCCCGGCGGCGGCGACCTCGCGTTCGTGGACGTCCCCGGGCACGAGCGGCTCGTCACCACGATGCTGGCCGGTGTCGGCCCCGTCCCGGCCGTGATGTTCGTGGTCGCCGCCGACCAGGGATGGCAGCGGCAGTCCGAGGAGCACCTGGCCGTCCTGGACGCGCTCGGCGTGCGGCACGGCCTCCTCGCCGTGACGCGCCGCGACCTCACCGACGAGGCGACCGCAGACCGGGTGCGGGACGAGGCGCTCGCCCGCATCGCCGCCACCTCGCTCGGCGAGGTCGAATCGGTCATGGTCAGTGGCGCCACCGGCGACGGCCTGGACGAGCTGCGCGCGGCCTTGGAACGGCTCCCCGGATCGCTGCCCGATCCTCACGAGGACGCCGACGTGAGGTTCTGGATCGACCGCGTCTTCACCATCAAGGGCAGAGGCACGGTCGTGACCGGCACTCTCGGCGCCGGGACGATCGCCGTCGGCGACCGCCTCGCCGTCGGCGGCGAGACCCTCCGCGTGCGCGGCCTGCAGAGCCTCAAGGAAGACCACCAGAAGGTCGGGCCGGTCGCCCGCGTCGCCATCAACCTGCACGGGAACGCGGGCGAGCTGAGCCGCGGCGACGCCCTGCTCACTCCTGGGCGCTGGCTCGCCACCGAGGTCGTCGACGTGCGCCTTCGAGGCGACCCCGCACACGACCTCCCTCGCGAACTGACCCTCCATGTGGGTTCGGCGGCGGTGCCGGTGCATGTCCGTCCGCTGGGCGAGGACACGGCCCGCCTGTCGCTGCGCCGCGCACTGCCGCTGCGGATCGGCGACGTCGCCTTGCTCCGCGACCCCGGACGGCATCGGGTCCCGGCCGGGGTGACCGTGCTGGACGTCCGCCCGGAGCCGTTCACGCGCCGCGGCGCCGCGGCGTCCCGCGCTCACGTACTGGCCTCGGCGACCGGGCGCCCGGACGGCGCCGCCGAACTGCGCCGTCGCGGCCTGATCACGCGCTCGGACCTGGTCGCGATGGGCGTCCCCGTGCCGTCCGAGCCGGTGGCGGGGGACTGGCTCGCCGACCCCGGCCACTGGGACGACCTGCGCCGGCGCCTCGAATCGGCCGTCGAGGAGCATGCCGCCGCGAACCCGGCCGACCCCGGGCTTCCCGCCGACGCCGCCCGGCGCGCCCTCGGCCTCCCCGACCGCGCGCTCGTGGACGCTCTCGCCCGCGGCCTGCACCAGCGTGACGGGAGGATCTACGGCCGCACGACCGCCCCGGAACTTCCCCCGGCCGTCCGGAAGGCGATCGACGCCGTCCGCCGCGACCTCGCCGAGCACCCGTTCCAGGCCCCGGACGCGAACCGGCTCGCCGACCTCGGGCTCACGCCGAAGATGCTGGCGGTCGCCGCCGCGACCGGCGCGCTCCTCAAGGTCGCCGACGGCATCGTCCTGCTGCCCGGCGACGACGCGCGCGCCGCCGCGCTGCTGGCGAAGCTCGACGGCCCGTTCACGCTGAGCGAGGCGCGCCGCGCGCTCGGCACGACCCGCCGCGTCGCCGTCCCGCTCCTGGAACTCCTGGACGACGAGGGCTACACGGCCAGGGTGGACGACCTCCGCCGCCGCTGTATCGAAGGGACGTCATGAAGAGGCTGACCCAGTACGCGCACGGCGGCGGCTGCGCCTGCAAGATCCCTCCCGGCGAGCTCGAAGACGTCGTCGCCGGCCTGACCACCGCTCCTGCCGAGCCCAACGCCGAACTGATCATCGGGCTGGACACCGGTGACGACGCGGCCGTGGTCCGGCTCCAGGACGACCTCGCCACGGTCGCCACCGCCGACTTCTTCACCCCCGTCGTCGACGACCCGTACGACTGGGGGCGCATCGCCGCCGCGAACGCGCTGTCGGACGTCTACGCGGTCGGCGGCCGTCCCCTGGTCGCGGTGAACCTGCTCGCGTGGCCCCGCGAGGTCCTGCCGTTCGACCTGGCGCGCGAGGTCCTGCGCGGCGGCCTGGACGTCGCGTCCGAGGCGGGCTGCCACGTCGGCGGCGGCCACAGCGTGGACGACCCCGAACCCAAGTACGGCATGGCCGTCACCGGCATCGCCGACCCCTCCCGCCTGCTCCGCAACGACACCGGCAAGCCGGGCACGCCGCTCAGCCTCACCAAGCCCCTCGGCCTCGGAATCCTGAACAACCGCCACAAGGCGACCGGCGAGGTCTTCCCGCACGCGGTCGCGACCATGGTCGAGCTGAACCGCGACGCCTCGGCCGCCGCCCTCGACGCGGGGGCCGTCTGCGCCACCGACGTGACCGGCTTCGGGCTGCTCGGGCACCTCTACAAGATGGCCCGCGCGTCCGGTGTCACCGCCGTGGTCGACGCCGCCGCCGTCCCGTACCTGGACGGCGCCCGCGAGTCCCTGCGCGACGGATACGTCAGCGGCGGCACCCGCCGCAACCTCGACTGGGTCGCCCCGCACACCGACTTCGGCCGGGCGGGGGAGGAGGACCGCCTCCTCCTCGCCGACGCGCAGACGTCCGGCGGCCTCCTCGTCGCCGGCGAGGTCCCCGGCGCGCCCGTCATCGGCGAGCTGATCCCCGCCGCCGGGCATCCGCTGGTCGTCCGTTAGACCTCGGTGCCGGTCCGGTCGGTGATGCCGGCCCGCTCCCGGTACTCGCGGACCAGCGTGACGGCCGCCGCGCCGCGCGGGCGGCGGCCCGGGCGGATGTCGACCGACAGCGCCTTCGCCTCCTGGATGTGCGTGTTCGGGTCCAAGGAGAGATGCAGCAGCTCGTTCGCCGCGTCACCGACGCTGTAGCCGTTCGGGCCCCAGTGGTAGGGAAGGCCGACCTGGTGCAGCGTCCGGCCGTCCACGACGAGGGGCTGCATCCGCCGCGTGACGAGAACCCGCGCCTCGACGACGGCGCGCGGGCTGACGATCGTCGCCCAGCCGCCGTTCTCCAGGTGCCGCTTGGCCGCGAGCTCCGGCGAGACCTCGCAGAAGAACTCCGGCTGCAGCTCCGCCAGGTACGGCTGCCAGCGCGACATGCCGCCCGCCGTGTGGTGCTCGGTGAGCCGGTAGGTCGTCGCGACGAAGGGGTACACGCCGGCCCCCGCCTCCTCGCCGCTCGGCGCGTACAGGTTGTCGGGATGCGGCGGCAGCAGATGCCGGACCGGGTTGCGCTGCTGCCTGTACAGCGGGTTCGTGAGCGGCGACTCCTGCGGCTCGTAGTGCGTCGGCAGCGGGCCGTCCATCAGCCCGGCCGGGACGTAGAGCCACGCCTTGCCGTCCGCCTGCATGATGAACGGGTCGTCGCCGGCGATCGCGTCCGGGCCCGTCGCGTCCTGTGGCGGCTTGTAGTCAGGGGGACGGTCGGCGATGAAGTCCGGCACGTCGTGGCCCGTCCACGTGCCCGCCTCGGCGTCCCACCAGACGAGCGCCTTGCGGTCGCTCCACGGGTTGCCGTCGGGGTCGGCGGACGCCCGGTTGTACAGGATGCGGCGGTTCGCCGGCCACGCCCACCCCCACTCGGGCGCCACCCAGTGCTGGTCCTTGCCGGGCTTGCGGCGCGCGGGCTGGTTGACGCCGTCGGCGTAGCAGCCGCAGTAGATCCAGCAACCGCACGAGGTGGATCCGTCGTCCTTGAGCTGCGTGTACGACGACAGCGGGTTCCCCTCGCCGTCGTGGCCGTTGATCTCGGCCAGCACCGCCTCGGCGTCGGGCTCGTCCAGGGCGCCCTTCGTCGGGTAGTCCCACGTCAGGTCGAGGATCGGCCGGTTCATCTCGTCGGTCGAACCGGCGAGCTTCCGCCGGATGATGCGGCCCAGGTGGTACATGAACCACAGGTCGCTGCGCGCGTCCCCGGCCGGCTCCACGGCTTGATGGTGCCACTGCAGCATCCGCTGCGTGTTGGTGAAGCTGCCGTCCTTCTCGGTGTGCGCGGCGGCGGGCAGGAAGAACACCTCGGTGCCGATGTCCTCGGTGCGCATCTCGCCCGACTCGATCTCCGGGCCGTCCTTCCACCACGTCGCCGACTCGATCAGCGAGAAGTCGCGGACGACGAGCCAGTCGAGGTTCGCCATCCCGAGCCGCTGGATCTTGGCGTTGGCGGACCCGACGGCCGGGTTCTCGCCCATCAGGAAGTAGCCCTTGCAGAGCCCGTCGATCTGCGCCATCGCCGTCTCGTACGTGCTGTGCGAGCCGGTCAGCCGCGGCAGGTAGTCGAAGCAGTAGTCGTTGTCCTCCGTCGCGGCGTCGCCCCAGTACGCCTTCAGCAGGCTGACGAAGTAGGAGCGCATGTTGCCCCAGAAGCCCTTTTGTGCCGCCTCCGCCACGAGGAACGCGTCCAGGTCTTCGTTGGTGTGCGCGTGCGGCATCGGGATGTAGCCGGGCAGCAGGTTGAACAGCGTCGGGATGTCCGTGGAGCCCTGGATGGACGCGTGGCCTCGCAGCGCCATGATGCCGCCGCCCGGACGCCCGATGTTGCCGAGCAGCCCCTGTAGCACCGCCGCCGCCCGGATGTACTGGACGCCGACCGTGTGCTGCGTCCAGCCCACCGCGTACACGAACGCCGACGTCCGGTCCCGGCCGGAGTTCTCGGTGAGCATCTCGCACACCTGGAGGAACTGATCCTGCGGGACGCCGCAGATCCGCTCGACCATCTCCGGCGTGTACCGGGCGTAGTGCCGCTTCAGCACCTGGAACACGCATCGCGGATGCTCCAGGGTCGGGTCCCGCTCCGGCTCGCCCTCGCCGATCGCGGCGCCGCCGGATCCGTGCGCCTCGCCGCGTCCCGACTCCGAGACCGCCTCGATGCGCTCCCCGTACTCCATGTCCCGCTCGCCGGCGGCCGACTGGACCTCCAGGCCCGCGTACTGCCACGTCCTGTGGTCGTAGCTGCGGTTCTCCGGGTTCAGACCGGAGAACACGCCCTCCAGGTCCTCGGTGTCGCGGAAGTCCTCCGTGAGGATCACCGGCGCGTTGGTGTAGGAGACGACGTAGTCGCGGAAGTACTTCTCGTTCCGCAGGACGTGGTTGATGATCCCGCCGAGGAACGCGATGTCACTGCCCGCGCGCAGCGGGACGTGGGCGTCCGCCAGGGCGCTCGTCCGCGTGAACCGCGGGTCCACGTGGATCAGCTTCGCCCCGCGCGCCTTCGCCTCCATCACCCACTGGAACCCGACCGGATGGCACTCGGCCATGTTCGAGCCCTGGATGACGATGCAGTCCGCGTTCTGCAAGTCCTGCTGGAAGGTGGTCGCGCCGCCGCGTCCGAACGAGGTTCCCAGACCGGGAACGGTGGAGGAGTGTCAAACGCGGGCCTGATTCTCGATCTGCACCGCGCCGAGCGCGGTGAACAGCTTCTTGATCAGGTAGTTCTCCTCGTTGTCGAGCGTGGCCCCGCCGAGGCTCGCGATGCCCAGCGTCCGCCGCACCCGCAGGCCGTCCTCGTCCCACTGCCAGCCGTGCCGGCGCGCCTCGACCACCCGGTCGGCGATCATGTCCATCGCGGTGCCGAGGTCGAGCCGCTCCCATTCGGTGCAGTGGGGGCGCCGGTAGAGCACGTGGTGCTCGCGGGCCGACCCGGTGGTCAGCTGGAGGCTGGCCGAGCCCTTCGGGCACAGCCGCCCCCGGCTGACCGGTGAGTCCGGGTCGCCCTCGATCTGGGTGACCTTGCCGTCCTTGACGTACACGTCCTGCCCGCAGCCGACCGCGCAGTACGGGCAGACCGACTTGACGACCTGGTCGGCGGTGCTCACCCTCGCCGTGATCCGCTCGGTGCCCGCGCTCTTGGCCGCGGCTCCCCGGCCCAGCGGATCATCGCCGGTGAGCTGGCGGTAGACGGGCCATGATCCGATCCATGTACGAACGCCCACGTCACACCGCCCCTCTCACCTCGGCGCGCGGTCCACCTACCCCTCGGCGGATCCGTGAAACACGCCCGCCGCGGTACCGGCGCCGATCACCGTGTCGAGCATCGACCGGGACTGCTCCAGCCCGTCGATCGCGTCGCTGATCCGGTCCCGTTCGCGGCGCAGCTCCGCGAGCGTGTCGGGGCAGGTGGGGACGAGCCGTTCGTCCTCGTCGCGCAGGCACGGCAGGAGGGTCCCGATCGTCGTGGTGTTCAGCCCGGCGGCGAGGAGGCACCGGATACGGCCGACGAGCCGCACATCGTCCTCGCGGTACTCGCGGTACCCGCTCGCGAGGCGGACGGGCCGCAGCAGTCCCTGCTCCTCGTAGTAGCGCAGCAGGCGCTGGCTCACGCCCGTCCTGCCCGACAGTTCCCCGATGCGCATACCGGCGGGACCTCCGTCACAACGACTTGACTCTCACATCCATGTGAGACTTTAACGTCGCGGCCATGGGAAGAGGAATCGCGGTGCTCGCGGCGCTGACCGTGAGCGTCTTCGTCGTCGGGACGTCGGAGTACCTGATCTCCGGCCTGCTGCCCCGCGTCGCGGCCGATCTGGACGTCACGGTCGCGACCGCCGGGCAGGCCGTCACCGGCTACGCGCTGGGCGTGGTGATCGGCGGGCCGCTGGTCACCGTGCTGACCGTCCGACTGCCGCGCAAGGGCCTCGCGATCGGGCTGCTGCTCCTGTTCGCCGCCGGCAACGCGATCTGCGCGGTAGCCGGATCGTACGAACTGCTCCTCGCCGGACGCGTCGTCGCATCGCTCAGCCACGCCGCGTTCCTCACCCTCGTCGTGCTGCTGGCCACCCGGACCGTCCCGGCCGAGCGCACCGGCACCGCCATCGCGGCCGTCGCCTCGGGATTCGCGGTCGCGACGCTGCTCGGTGTTCCGGCCGGGATGCTGCTCGGCGAACGGGCCGGCTGGCGGACCCCGTTCGCGGTACTGGCGGTGCTCGCGCTGGCCGCCGCCCTGCTGCTGGCCGCCGCGCTGCCGCGGTCCGGCGCCCCCGGCGGCCGGGTCCGGGACGAGCTGCGCACGCTGAGGCGGCCACCCGTCCTGCTGGTCATCCTGCTGACCGGGCTCGGCCTGGCCGCCGTCTCCACCGTGTTCACCTACCTCGCCACCGCGCTGGGCGAGATCACCGGGTTCACCGCCACGGCCGTCTCGGTGCTGCTGCTCGTCTACGGCGCGGGGAGCCTCGCCGGCGGACTCGTCGCGGGCCGTCTCGCCGACCGCTCGGCGGGTGCGACCGTCCGCGGGACGTTCGCCGGGCTCGCGGTCGTGTTCGCGCTCCTCCCGATGGCCCTCCCGTGGCGGGTGCCGGCGGTGGCCGCCGTCCTGGCCTTCGGGCTGCTGGCCGCGGCGACCACCCCGGTTCTGCAGAGCGTCATGCTCCAGCGGGCCGGGGACGCGCCCACGCTCGCCGTCTCGGTGAACGTGTGCGCGTTCAACATCGGGATCGCGGCCGGGTCGGCGCTCGGCGGCGGGCTCGTCGCGGCGGGCGGGCTGCGGTGGCTGGGATTCGCCGCCGCCGGGCTCTCCCTCGCCGCGCTGGCCGTGACCTCCGCCGCCGTCCCGCGCCGGAGGCCCGTCCCCGTCCCCGAAGCGGGCGCTGTGCGCGCGCTCCGGTCGTGAAGCGCGCGCACGAGCGTCATCTGGCGGCGAAGGCGGCCAGGTTCGTGGAGATCGGCTCCGGCTTCCCGTCGTTCTGGACGGCAGACGCCGTCAGCACGTCCAGGTGCTGGTACCCGGCCGCGACGATGTCGCCGGGGTGCGGGTCGCTGAACCCGAGACCGTCGCCCGCCTCCAGGTTGAGCGTCGGGTTCGCGGTGATGCCGTTCTCGTGGACGGCGTCGTCCGCGATACCCGGGGACTCGGCCAGCGCGATGTCGGTGACCATCTTCGTGGGGAAGTAGTGCTCAGTGAAGTCGAGCGGGTGCTCCGACAGGCTGCGGGCCAGCTCGCCGATGTCGGTGACCTCCTTGCCCGCGGACGTGAACGGCGTGCCGTCCTTGGACTTGTGGACGGGGTCGTCGGGCGCGCCGACGCGGTCGAAGTTCCGCCAGGTGTAGAGCGGGCCGTCCGGCTCGTCGGGTATCGCCTTCTTCTCCTTGCCGAGCAGCCTGGCCAGGCCGCCGAGCCCGATCTCCTCCAGGTCGTTCGGCGCCGGGAACTCCTTGTCGACGATCTTCCCGCCGTCCCAGAACCCGACGCTGGACTGCATGAACGCGAGCGGTTCGGAGTTGTCGTCCAGCAGCCCGCCGAGCGCGGCGGCGTTGGTGATCCGGAAGTCCCGCACCGTGGGGGAGCCCTTGAGGAAGGTCGGGTAGTCCTTGGAGAACAGCACCCGGTACGTCGAGTCGGTGTTGAACGACGACGGCACATAGGTCGCGAGGTCCGAGACGCCGCCCGGGGCGAGGTTCGCGGCCAGCCCGGCGATGCCGAGCAGGTTCATCGTCTCGGTGTTGATCACCGCCGGAGCCGACAGCGCCCGCGGGACGACCCCGCTCTCCAACCCGGCCTGGACCGCGCCCGCGCCGAACTGAACCAGGGGGACCCAGTCCTCGGGGACCTCCCCGCCGAGTCCGGGCAGCCCGGTCGCGATCCGGGTGTCCAGCGCGAAATAGCCGGAGCACTGGTTGTACCCGGCGTCGTCCGTGGTGGAGTGGTCGCCGTCGAAGTCCCATTCGGCGAAGTACGCCGTCAGGACGCCGCCGAGCGAATGGCCTCCGCACAGCATCTTCCGCTTGCGCGCGGCCCGGTCCGGAAGCTCCTTGACCATCAGGTCGTACTGGTCGCGGACGGTCTGCTCCAGCCCGACGTTCTGCAGCCACTTCACCTGGTCGTTGGTCTGGTATCCGGCGAACGTCCGGCCGTCCACCGGTTTCTGCCGGTAGTAGTAGTCCACCGCGAGATGGGCGTCCTTCGCCTTCAGGCCCGCCTGGAGGCCGGTGGCGTCCTCAAGGCAGTTGGAACGACGGTCGAGCGCCCAGAACTCGATGTGCCCACCGCTCTTCGCCGCCGCCGAGACCGTGTTGCGGGCGACGCTGTCGAACGCGCCCGCGCCCTCCAGGATGCCGGGCTGTGCGACGAGGATCCTGTCCGCCCGGGCCGCGTCGGCAGGTCCGTCCTTGTGCCGGAACCGCAGGTAGGACAGCCAGTCGCAGGCCTCCGGGTGCGGGCCGGCCGATGCCGGCAGCGGCACCCTGACCCGCACCACCGACTCGCTGACGTCGGTGACCGGCGAGCCGGACGCGACGGGCGTCTCGGTCCGGTCGGCCTCACGCGCGCTCACCGGCACCGCCGCCGCCCCGACGACCAGGGTCGACGCCGCGATGACCGCAAGGGGGAGTATCCGTCGCCCCATCACGCTCTCCCTCCGGACGTGATCGGTTACGGGGCAACAATGAACCTGTCGTTCTGCTTACGACAGTTGTTCATTTGCATAATCTCCGGCCCGCTCTTGTGCCCGGCCGACAATCCGGTGCCTGCGGCCTGGGAGGACGGCTCAGCCGAGGACGGACGACCCCATCGCGCCGACCCGCTCGGCGAACTCGGCGCGCTCGGACGGCGAGAGCGCCCGCTCGTACACGGCGGCGGAGAGCCGGTCGGTGATCTCCTCGGCCTCGACGCGACGCGGCTTGAGCGCGTCGCACTCGGGCAAGTCGCCCTGCCACCCGAAGAACCGGGCGGTGTCCGGCCCGTCCTGCGTCAGGATCGCCTCCAGAGGGGACAGGCCGACCGCGGTCGTCGCGACGAGATGCAGGCCGCCGCGCAGTTCCCGCAGCACCTGCACCAGCTGCATCAGCCGGGCGGGCCCGGCCTCCGGGAGCGCCTCCGCGCGCCAGCCGCAGAACAGCGGCAGCCCCGACCCCTCCGCCGCCTTGGCGACGCGCCCGGCGAGCTCGGACAGGCGCGGGTCGTCCGGCAGCCGGGCCTCACCCCAGGCCGCGCACCCCAGCGCATACCGCCGGGTCGCCTCGCGCGCCCCGGCGACCGCGACCCCCTCGTCCCACTGGGCCCGGACGAACCCGGGCTCGAACCAGCCCAGCGCCGCCGCGACCACATCGGCGTCGGCGTCCCCCAGCACCCCGCCGCGCCCGGCGAAGTAGTACGCGAACGGGTTCTCGAACCCGTGCTCCTGACCGTGCCTCGCCGTCGCCCCGGACAGCATCCACCTCGACCCGACATCGTGAATGATCTTGTCGGCCGCGCGGACGGTCTCCGCTGCGCTCAGCTCGCCCATCGGTGCTCTCCCGGTTCGTCGGCGCACAAGTAACCGGGAGGTTACTGCCCGGGCGCCGCCAGCACGAGGGCGCCTCCCCGCCCCGCACCACGTAGCTCCAGGGCACACGGCACGGGCGCCACGGCGCGACGGACCCAGTGGGGCCCGTGACCACCTGTTGACATTTGCGGGAGTTAGCGCAAACATTCGGGGCGTAAACGATGGTGAGACATGCTCGGGGAGGCGATGTGGCCGCCGATTCACCGGAGGCGCCCGACGGCCGGCGGCTGGCGGTGATGGAGGACGTGGCCGCGATGGCCGGCGTCTCGGCGATGACCGTGTCGCGCGTCCTCAACACGCCGGAGAAGGTGCGGCCGCAGACGCGCGCCCGGGTGATGGCGGCGGTGCAGGCGCTCGACTACCGGCCGAACTCGGCGGCGCGGGTGCTGGCCACCGGGCGGTCGGGGGTGCTCGGCGTGGTCAGTTTCGACACCACGCTGTACGGGCCGGCGTCCACGCTGTTCAGCATCGAGCAGGCCGCCCGCGAGCACGGCTACACCGTCAGCATCGTCAGCCTGAGCTCGCTGAACCGGCGGTCGATCGGGGAGGGCGTCGAGCGGCTGCGCGCCCAGTCCGCGGACGGGATCATGGTCGTCGCGCCGCACGAGTCGGCGGCCGACGGGCTGAAGGAACTGCCCTCCGACACCCCGCTCGTCGCGGTCGGCGCGGGCGCCGACGTGCCGTTCCCGGCCGTGGCGGTCGACCACCGGGCGGGCGCGGAGCGCGCCGTCCGGCACCTGCTCAGCCTCGGTCACGAGACCGTCCTGCATCTCGCCGGCCCGTCCGACTGGGTGGACGCGCGCGGCCGGCTGGACGGCTGGCGGGCCGCGCTGGAGGCCGCGGGGCACGAGCTCCCGGAACCGGCGGCGGGCGACTGGAGTGCCCGGTCCGGGTACGAGCTCGGCCGGCAGATCGCCGCGGACCCCGAGGTCACCGCGGTGTTCGCGGCCAACGACGCGATGGCGCTCGGCCTGCTGCGCGCGCTGCGCGAGGCCGGCCGGGACGTGCCCGGCGACGTCAGCGTAGTCGGCTTCGACGACGTCCCGGAGGCCGCCTACTTCCCGCCGCCGCTGACCACCGTCCGGCAGAACTTCGCGGAGGTGGGGCGGCGCGCTTTCGACCTGCTGCTCGACCGGATCGGAGGAGGCGCGGCGGCC
This sequence comes from Spirillospora sp. CA-128828, assembly GCF_050945415.1. Classification (NCBI taxonomy): domain Bacteria; kingdom Bacillati; phylum Actinomycetota; class Actinomycetes; order Streptosporangiales; family Thermomonosporaceae; genus Spirillospora; species Spirillospora sp. CA-128828. The sequence continues at coordinate 7,027,880 of NZ_CP191986.1, read as the reverse complement.
CGGACGCGCCGTGTCGTCGAACCGGAGCTCGTCGTCCGGGAGAGCACCGGAGTCCGCCGCCGGTCCTGACCCCCTGACCGGTCCAGAGAGTCCATCGTCGTCACGTCGGTGATGTTAGCGCTAACAGAGGAGCGCACATGTCAGAGTCCCCCCTGAGGGCGGCCCCCCGGACCGCCGGGGCTTCGCCCGGAGGCCGTCCCGTGCCCGCCGACGGGACCGCGGTGCTCCGCGCCGAGCTCGCCGTCCTGCACCGGATGCTCGTGGACGGCGGGCTGGTCGCGTGGACGGCCGGCAACGTGTCCGCCCGCGTCGGCGAGGACAGCTTCCTGATCAAGCCCAGCGGCGTCCCGTACGAGGACCTCGCCCCCGAGTCGATGGTGCTGTGCGACCTGGAGGGCGAGCCGATCGGGGAGTCGCCGCTCACGCCGTCGAGTGACGTGTTCGCGCACGCCTACGTGTACCGGCACCGGCCGGACGTCGGCGGGGTCGTGCACACGCATTCGACCTACGCGACCGCGTGGGCGGCGCGGAACGAGCCGATCCCGTGCGTGCTGACGGCGATGGCGGACGAGTTCGGCGGGGAGATCCCCGTGGGCCCGTTCGCGCTCATCGGCGGCGACGACATCGGCCGCGGCATCGTGGAGACGCTGGACGGGCACCGCAGCCCGGCCGTCCTCATGCGCAACCACGGGGTCTTCACGATCGGCGCCGGTGCCCGCGCGGCGGTCAAGGCGGCCGTGATGTGCGAGGACGTCGCGAGGACGGTCCACGTGTCGCACCAGCTCGGCGACCCGCTGCCGATCGACGCGGGCGACATCGACCTGCTGTACGACCGCTACCAGAACGTCTACGGGCAGAAGGGCCGGCAATGAGCTTTCCGAATCGCGAGATCTGGTTCCTCACCGGAAGCCAGGGCCTCTACGGCGAGGACACGCTTCAGCAGGTCGCCGAGCAGTCCCAGGCCATCGCCGCGCGGCTCGGCGAGGCGCTGCCCGTGGCGCTGAAGTGGAAGCCGGTCCTGACCGACGCGGCCGCGATCCGCCGCATGTGCGTGGACGCGGGCGCCGACGACTCCTGCATCGGCGTCATCGCATGGATGCACACGTTCTCCCCGGCGAAGATGTGGATCGCCGGCCTGGACGCGCTGACCAAGCCGCTGCTGCACCTGCACACGCAGGCGAACGTCGGTCTGCCCTGGCATTCGATCGACATGGACTTCATGAACCTCAACCAGGCCGCGCACGGCGACCGGGAGTTCGGCTACATCCAGTCGCGGCTCGGCGTCGCACGCAAGACCGTCGCCGGGCATGTCAGCGACCCGGCGGTCGGCGCGCGCGTCTCGGCCTGGGCGCGGGCCGCGGCCGGCCACCACGAGCTTCGCACGCTGAAACTGGCCCGGTTCGGCGACAACATGCGGGACGTCGCGGTCACCGAGGGCGACAAGGTCGAGGCGCAGCTCCGGTTCGGCGTCTCCGTCAACACCTACGGCGTGAACGACCTGGTGGACGTGGTGGACGCCGTCCCGGACGAGGCCGTCACCGAGCTGGTGAAGGAGTACGAGGACCGCTACGACGTCGTCCCGGAGCTGCGGGCGGCCGGCGAGCGCCACGAGTCCCTCCGCTACGGCGCCCGGATCGAGCTGGGGCTGCGGACGTTCCTGGACGAGGGCGGCTTCAAGGCGTTCACCACGAACTTCGAGGACCTCGGCGGGCTCCGGCAGCTGCCCGGCCTGGCCGTCCAGCGGCTGATGGCGGACGGCTACGGATTCGGCGGCGAGGGCGACTGGAAGACCGCGACGCTGCTGCGCACGCTCAAGGCCGCGTCGTCCGGCCTGGCGGGCGGCACCTCGTTCATGGAGGACTACACCTACCACCTGGAACCCGGCAACGAGCTGATCCTCGGCGCGCACATGCTGGAGGTCTGCCCGTCCATCGCGGCCGGACGTCCCGCGCTGGAGATCCACCCGCTCGGCATCGGCGGGCGCGAGGACCCGGTGCGCCTGGTGTTCGACGCCGTGCCCGGCCCGGCCGTCGTGGTGGGCCTCGCCGACATGGGGGACCGGTTCCGGCTCGTCGCGAACGAGATCGAGGTCGTCGCCCCGCCGGAGCCGCTGCCGATGCTGCCGGTCGCGCGCGCGGTGTGGCGCCCGCTGCCCGACCTGCGCACGTCCACCGAGGCGTGGCTGACGGCGGGCGCCCCGCACCACACCGTCCTGTCCGCGGCGCTCGGCACGGAGGAACTGGACGATCTCGCCGAAATGGCCGGGGTCGAGCTGCTCACGATCGACGCCGGCACCACGATGCGGCAGTTCACCAAGGAGATCCGCTGGAACCAGGCGTACCATCGCCTGGCCCAGGGCCTGTAGGAAGGAGCCTGATGAGCGCGGACGAGCGGTACGTCGTCGGCGTCGACTTCGGAACGCTGTCGGGCCGGGCGGTGCTCGTCCGCGTCCGGGACGGCGCCGAGGTCGGCGACGGCGTGCACGAGTACGACCACGGGGTCATCGACACGGAGCTGCCGGGAGGCGGCGAACTCGGCCCCGACTGGGCGCTCCAGGCGCCCCAGGACTGGCTGGACGTGCTGCGTTTCGCCGTCCCGAAGGCACTGGCCGTCGCCGGCGTGAAGGCGTCGCAGGTCATCGGCATCGGCACCGACTTCACCGCCTGCACGGTCCTGCCGGTGACCGCGGACGGGACGCCCCTGTCCGAGCTGCACCCGTCGCGGCCGCATGCCTGGCCGAAGCTGTGGAAGCACCACGCCGCGCAGCCCCAGGCGGACCGGATCAACGCGCTGGCGGCCGAGCGCGGCGAGCCGTGGCTGCGCCGCTACGGCGGCAAGATCTCCTCGGAGTGGGAGTTCGCGAAGGCCCTGCAGCTGCTCGAACAGGATCCCGAGCTGTACGCCGCGGCCGAACGCTGGATCGAGGCCGCCGACTGGATCGTCTGGCAGCTCACCGGCCGGGAGTCGCGCAACATCTGCACGGCCGGCTACAAGGGCATCTACCAGGACGGGAGCTATCCGTCCCGCGAGTTCCTGGCCGCTCTCCACCCCGGCTTCGCCGACTTTGCCGCCAAACTGGGCCACGACCTCGAGCCGCTCGGCGGCCGGGCCGGCACCCTGACCGCGCGGGCCGCCGCGTGGACCGGCCTGCCCGAGGGCATCGCGGTCGCGGTCGGCAACGTCGACGCCCACGTCACCGCCGCCGCGGCCGACGCCGTCCGGCCCGGCCAGATGGTCGCGATCATGGGCACGTCCACGTGCCATGTCATGTCGGCGGACCTGCTCGCCGAGGTCCCCGGCATGTGCGGCGTCGTCGCGGACGGCATCGTGCCCGGCCTGTGGGGCTACGAGGCGGGGCAGTCCGGCGTCGGCGACATCTTCGCCTGGTTCGTCGACAACTGCGTTCCCGCGCAGTACAACCAGGTCGCGGCGGCCGCCGGGCTGACCGTCCACGAGCACCTCACCGCGCTCGCCGAGGCGCAGCCGGTCGGACGGCACGGGCTCGTCGCGCTCGACTGGCACAACGGGAACCGGTCGGTGCTCGTCGACCACGACCTGTCCGGCCTGATCGTCGGGCAGACCCTCGCGACGAGGCCGGAGGACGTCTACCGCGCGCTCATCGAGTCCACCGCGTTCGGCGCCCGCAAGATCGTGGAGACGTTCGAGGCGTCGGGCGTCCCCGTCGAGGAGTTCGTCGTCGCCGGCGGGCTGATGAAGAACGCGTTCCTCATGCAGGTGTACGCCGACGTCCTCCGGCGCCCGCTCTCGCTGATCGGTTCGGCGCAGGGGCCGGCGCTCGGCGCCGCGATCCACGCCGCCGTCGCCGCCGGCGCGCACCCCGACATCACCTCGGCCGCCGCCGCGATGGGCCGCCGCGTACCGTCCGCCTACGTCCCCGACCGGGACCGCGCCGACGCCTACGACGCCCTCTACGAGATCTACGGGTCGCTGCACGACCACTTCGCCGACGGCGCGATCATGCACCGCCTCCGCGCACTCCGCTGACCTGCGGCGGTCCGCGCCCAGAGTGCGGGCCCGCCGCCTTACTGCGGGCGGGTGGAGCCGGAGATGAGGTAGCTGGTCGCGGCGGTGCGGCCTGATGTCCGGCCGACGGCGCTGACCTCGACCGTTCCGGGCGGCGAAGCGCGCAGGAGCTGGTGTTCGAAGCTTCCGTCGCCCGTGGTGGTGAGCTGGTACCGGCTGCGTGCGCCCAGCGGCCAGGTGTAGGCCAGCTCGACGATCTCGCCGGGCTTGAACCCCGTGCCCTTGATCGGGCAGGCCGCGCCGTCGGCCGGGGTCTCGCACGCGGTCAGGCTCACCGGCCCGGTGACTTCCCCGCCGCCCGTCTGCCCGCTGCTCACGCCGACCTCGGTGGGCGGTCCGGGGAGGTTCTGGTGGATGATCAGACGGGCGGTGCCGGCGGTGGCCGTCCGTCTTCTGACGGTGATCTGGCAGGGGTCGCTGTGGACGGCAAGGGTCCGGTGTTCGCAGCCGGTGTGGCCGTAGGCAGCGGCGGCGGGTCCTTGGAGTTCGATCGCGCCGATCCGCAGCGGCAGGGTCCCGGCGTTGGACACGCGCACCGTCCCCTCACATGCCGTCCCCGTGTCGTCGCAGTCCAGTTCCAGCGGTGCGGGCTCTGCCTTGATGTGCAGGCCGGTCCTGGTGGGGTTGCCGCTGAACTCGCCGAGGCCGCGGGCGCCGCCGACCGGGGGAAGCGGCAGGTGCGGGTCGGTGCGCCCGGTGGCGCTGTCGACGATGGTGAACCCGCCGTAGGTGACGGCCAGCGCGACGATGGTGATCATCAGGCCGGCGCCGATGCGCAGCCGGTGCAGCCGACCGACGGTGGCGATCATCGGCCCGAGTGCCGCGCCCGCGGCGGCGGCGGCCATCCGGGTGGTGGGCGACAGGTGCAGCGAGGTGGTGATCAGTGTGCCGACGATAGAGCAGCAGAGCGCACCGAGCATCGCCGGCAGGACCGGCCCGAGGCTGCCTTGACGCTGTTGCGGACTGGCCACCGGGATTCCTCCATCGCCACCGGGGACATTACGGCTGATCATCTGACCTGGTGCTCCGGGCCGTGCCGGGATCGTCGGCGCTGCGCGCCTGCTGGGTCCGCCTGCGCTCGGCTTCGGTGCCGACCGGGTCGTCCACCACCAGGGGCCTGCCGTCGGCGGGAATCCGGGTGTGGTGGTCGGTGGTGTAGAAGCGGACCTCGTGCCCGTCGGGGTCGTGCGTGCCGGGCAGGATCCAGCCGATGGTGGCGAAGTGGACGCCGGCGTGCTCGTCGCCGAGTGCGGCGAGCCGAGCGGCCAGACCCTCGAGCTCCGCCTTGCCCGGCACCCCGATCGCGAAGTAGTCGAAGCCGCTCGCCCGCTGGGCGCGTTCGGGATCGAGGACGAATCCGATCACCGGCCCGCCGTTCGGGTGGGCCATGGTGATCCCGGTCGTCCGGCCGTCCTTGGTGAACTCGATCACCGGCACGTAGCCGAGCCGGGATGCGTACCACGAGCGCGAGCGCTCGATGTCACTGACCGGTAACTTCAGGTGGTGCACCCCGTCCAGAGCAGGAGCGTCGTCGGTGTTCATGGAATTCTTCCCTCGAATTGCAGTGGGACTGCATCATTACAGTTAGACTGCATCAAATGAACGAGCCTGTCAAGGGACTTCGCGCCGCCAGGGTGGCCGAGACCGAACGGCGCATCCTCCGCGCCGCGCGGGAGCTGTTCGTCCGCGACGGCTACCATGCGACGACGTTGACCGCGGTCGCGGACCACGCCAAGGTCGGACACCGGACCGTCTACGTCCGGTTCGGCACCAAGGCGGCACTGCTGCGACACGTGGTCGATGTGGCCGTGGCGGGGGACACCGCAGAACGAGCGGTCGCCGAAAGGGACTGGTACCAGGCGGCCCTCACGGGCCGGACCCTCGCCGACCGGATCGAGGCGCTGGTCGAAGGAACCACCGGCCTGATGGAACGCGCCGCCGATCTGTTCGACGTGGTGCTCCAGGCTCAGGCCACAGAACCCGAGCTGGCGGAAGCCTTCCAGGCCGGCCGCGCCGACACCCGCGAGCTGCTGCACCGATTCGTCCGGAGCGCCCGCACCGATGGCCTGCTCACCGAGACGGCGGACCCGGCGTGGCAGGAAGAGACGGTGGCGCTGGCGGGGCAGGCGGAAACCTACCTGCTACTGCGGCGCACTACGGGATGGGCACCCGGGCAATACCGCGCCTGGCTGCACCGCACCCTGGTGCAGGTGCTGACGGCGCCCCCCCGATGATCGTCAACGGGCCGGGGCCGTACTGCGCCGGACGATCAGCTGGCTCGGCACGAGCTTCGGCACGTCCGGGGCGGCCCCGCCCTCGATGAACTGCGCGATCAGCAGCTCGACGCAGTGCCGGCCGAGGGCGGTGAAGTCCTGCCGGACGGTGGTGAGCGGCGGGGTGAGGAACGCCGCCTCCGGGATGTCGTCGAAGCCGATGACGCTGACGTCGTCCGGCACCCGGCGGCCGCTCTCGTGGATCGCCCACAGCAGCCCGAGCGCGATCTGGTCGTTCGCCGCGAACACGGCCGTCACGTCCCGGTCCGCGGCGAGGACGCGGCCCCGCTCGTAGCCGGACCGGGCGCTCCAGTCGCCGGGCGCGCAGCCCGGGACGTCCGCGCCGGCCTCGGCGAGGGCGTCCCGCCAGCCGCGGGTCCGCTCGTTCGCCTCCGCCCAGTCGGCCGGCCCCGGCAGGTGGTGGACGGTCCGGTGCCCGAGCTCCAGCAGGTAACGGGTCGCCTCGCGCGGGGCCAGGTAGTGGTCGGCCGACACGGTCGGCACCGCCGCCTCCGGCCCCAGCAGGACGGTCGGCAGATCGTCCGGCAGATGGCGCAGCGCCGCCTCCACCGGGACGTGCCCGGGAATCATGATGATCCCGTCCACGCCCTGGTCGCGGAACCGCTCCACCGCTCCAGCGACCGCGCCGTGGCCCGGTGACTCCAGGCTGGCGACGCTGGTGAAGAATTCGGCGGCGCTGGCGTTCCGCTCGATCGCCGCGATGATGGACGCCGGGCCGAACAGCGCCGTGTCGAAGCTGAGGACGCCGAGCGTCCGGGACCGCCCGGTGGCGAGGGCCCGGGCCGCCGCGTTCGGCCGGAAGTCCAGCTGAGCCGCGGCGGCCAGCACCCGGTCCCGGGTCTTCGGGCTGACCATCGGATGGTTCTTGAACACCCGCGACACGGTCTGGTGGGAGACCCCTGCGAGCCGGGCGACATCACGCAGCCCGGGCCGGGCGGGTGGTGTGGTGGTCATGTCACCCCGGAACATACCCCGCCCCGGTCCCCGGGGCGGGGGATTGCCGGTCAGCGCGCCGTCCCGCTGCGCCGCTTCGCCCAGATGTCGAACGCGACCGCCGCGAGCAGCACCAGGCCCTTGATCAGCATGACCCGCTCGCTCGGCGCGCCGAGCAGCGACATGCCGTTGTTGATCACGCCCATGATCAGGCCGCCGGTGATCGCGCCGATCACCTTGCCGACCCCGCCCTGCACGGCCGCGCCGCCGATGAACGCCGCCGCGATCGAGTCCAGCTCGAAGTTCGTCCCGGCGGTCGGGCCGGCCTGGTTGAGGCGTCCGGCGAACACGATGCCCGCGATGGACGCGAGCACGCCCATGTTGACGAACAGCCAGAACGAGACGGACTTGACCTTGATACCGGACAGCTTGGCCGCGAGCGGGTTGCCGCCGAGCGCGTAGACGTGCCGTCCGAACACGGCCCGGTTGGTCACCAGCGTGTAGCCGAGGATGAGCACGCCCAGCAGGACGAGCACCCACGGCATGTTCTTGAACCGCGCGAGCTGCACGGCGATGAACATGACGACCATGACGGCGAGGGCGTTCTTCAGCGCGAACACGACGAGCGGCTCGACCTTCTGCCCGTAGCCGATGCGTCCCTGCCGGTTCCGCCACCCCATCGCGACGTACCCGCCGACCAGCGCGATCGCGACCAGCAGCGTGAACAGGTCGGCGCCGCCGAGCGGCCCGAGCGCGATGTTGCCGAAGTAGCCGGACAGGAACCCGTTCGCGATCGTCCGCACCTGCTCCGGGAACGGTCCGATGCCCTGGTTGCCGAGGACGGTCAGGGTCAGCGCCCGGAACACCAGCATCCCGGCAAGCGTGACGATGAACGCCGGTATCTCGAAGTAGGCGATCCAGTACCCCTGCCAGGCGCCGATCGCGGCGCCGGCGAGGATCGTCAGCAGCACCGCCAGCGGCCATGGCACGTTGTGGTTCACCATCAGCACGGCCGAGATGGCGCCCGTGACCGCCACCACCGATCCCACCGACAGGTCGATGTGCCCGCCGATGATGATCAGGATCATCCCGATCGACAGGATCAGGATGTAGGAGTTCTGGACGATGATGTTGGAGATGTTCTCCGGCGACAGCAGCCGCCCCTCCGTGAGCACCGCGAACAGCGCCACGATCAGGGCGAACGCGATGTAGATCCCGCTCTGCCGCAGGTTGACCGGCAGGGCCCGGCCCGGGGCCGGCCGCTCCGCCGGAGGCGGGGTCACGGCCTGGTCGGCCGGCGCCACGCTGCTCATGTTCTGGTCTCCTCGGTCTGTGTCATGTACTGCATGAGCCGTTCCGGCGTCGCCTCCGCCCGGCTCACCTCACCGGTGATCCGCCCGCCCGCCATCGCGTACACGCGGTCGCAGATCCCGATCAGCTCGGGCAGCTCGGAGGAGATCACCAGCACCGCCCGGCCCTGGTCGGCCATCCGGTTGATGATCGAATAGATCTCGTACTTGGCGCCGACGTCGATGCCGCGCGTCGGCTCGTCCAGGATCAGGACGTCGGCGTCGGTGAACATCCACTTCGACAGCACGACCTTCTGCTGGTTGCCGCCGCTCAGCTGACCGGTCACCGACATGACGCTCGGCGCCTTGATGTTCATCTCCTTGCGGAACCCCTCGGCGACCTCGTACTCGCGGTTGTCGTCCACCCAGCCCGCCTTGGCGAGGCCGCGCAGCCCGGCGGCGGAGACGTTGCGCTTGATGTCCTCGATGAGGTTCAGGCCGTACTTCTTGCGGTCCTCGGTCGCGTAGGCGAGCCCGTGCCGGATCGCGTCGGTGACGGTCCGGATCGTGATCTCCTTGCCGTCCTTGTAGATCCGGCCGGTGATCCCGATGCCGTAGCTGCGGCCGAACACGCTCATCGCGAGTTCGGTCCGCCCGGCGCCCATCAGGCCCGCGAGCCCGACGATCTCGCCGCGGCGCAGCGTCAGGGCGGCGCCGTGCACGACGGTCCGGCCGCGCTGGGTGGGGGAGTGGACGGTCCAGTCCTCGATCCGCAGCACCTCGTCGCCGATCTCGGGGACGTGGTCGGGGAACCGGTGCTCCAGGTCGCGGCCGACCATGCCGGAGATGATGCGGTCCTCGGACACGTCGCCGCTCATGTCGAGCGTCTCGATCGTCCGGCCGTCCCGCAGGATCGTGGTCGAGTCGGCGATCGCGCGGATCTCGTTCAGCTTGTGCGAGATGATCACGCAGGTGATGCCCTCGTCGCGCAGGCCGCGCAGCAGGTCGAGCAGGTGCTCGGAGTCGGCGTCGTTGAGCGCGGCGGTGGGCTCGTCCAGGATCAGCAGCTTCACCCGCTTGGACAGCGCCTTGGCGATCTCCACGAGCTGCTGCTTGCCGACGCCGAGGTCCATCGCCGGCGTCACCGGGTTCTCGTGCAGCCCGACCCGCTTCAGCAGGTCCGCCGCGTCGGCGTTCGTCCGGTTCCAGTCGATGAGCCCGAACCGTCCCCGGCGCTCGTTGCCGAGGTAGATGTTCTCGGCGATCGACAGGTGCGGGCTGAGCGCCAGCTCCTGGTGGATGATGACGATCCCGCGCTGCTCGCTGTCGCGGATGCCGGAGAACCGGCACGGCTCGCCGTCGAACTCGATGTCGCCGCTGTAGTCGCCGTGCGGGTACACGCCGGACAGCACCTTCATCAGCGTCGACTTGCCGGCGCCGTTCTCGCCGCAGATCGCGTGGATCTCACCCCGCCGCACCTCCAGGTTCACGTCCTGGAGGGCCTTGACCGCGGGGAAGGTCTTGGTGATGCCGCGCATCCGCAGTATCGCGTCGGTCATGGTCCTCCTCAGGGAGGCGGGCGGGCGCCGGCACGAGCGCCCGCCCGCGTGGCGCTACTTCAGCTGGCTCTCGGTGTAGTAACCGGTGTCGATGAGCTGCTGCTTGTAGTTGCCCTTGTTGACGATCACCGGGTTCAGCAGGTAGGACGGCACGACCTTCACGCCGTTGTTGTAGTCCTTGGTGTTGTTGACCTCGGGCTTGCCGCCCTTCAGGACCGTGTCCGCCATCTTCACCGTGACCGTGGCGAGCTGCCGCGTGTCCTTGTAGATGGTCGAGTACTGCTCACCCGCGATGATCGACTTGACCGAGGCGACCTCCGCGTCCTGCCCGGTCACGATCGGGTAGGGCTGGCCCGGGGTCCCGTAGCCGCTGGACTTCAGTGCCGACAGGATGCCGATCGACAGCCCGTCGTACGGGGACAGGACGCCCTGCACCTTCGTCCCGCCGCCGTAGGAGCGGGTGATGAGGTCTTCCATGCGCTTCTGCGCCCGCTCCGGTTCCCAGCGCAGCGTCGCGATGGTCTTGAAGTCCTTCTGGCCGCTCTTGATGACGAGGGCCTTCTTGTCGAGGTACGGCTTCAGGGTGTCCATCGCGCCGTTGTAGAAGAACGTCGCGTTGTTGTCGTCCGGCGAGCCGGCGAACAGCTCGATGTTGAACGGGCCCTTCGCCGTGCCCTCCGAGCCGTCCTCCTTCTTCAGCCCGAGCCCGACCAGCAGCGACGTCGCCTGCTGGACGCCGACCTTGTAGTTGTCGAACGTCGCGTAGTAGTCGACGTTCGGGGAGTTGCGGATCAGCCGGTCGTAGGAGATGACCCGGATGCCCTTGTCGGCCGCCGTCTGCAGTTGCGTCGTGAGGGCCGTCCCGTCGATCGACGCGACGATCAGCAGCCGGGCGCCCTTGGTGATCTGGTTGTCGATCTGGTTCGCCTGGGTCGGGATGTCGTTCTCGGCGTACTGGAGGTCGACCTTGTAGCCGAGCTGCTCCAGCTGCTTCTTGACGTTGTCGCCGTCGTGGATCCAGCGCTCCGACGAGCGGGTCGGCATCGTGACGCCGACGAGGGCGCCCGCCGCCGACTTGTTCTCGGCCTTGTTCTTGTCGACGGTCTTCTCCGCCGATCCGCATGCGGTCATGCCGAACGCGAGGCCGAGGCCCAGCGCCAGGCTGACGAGCTTCCTTCGCTTCACGTCTCACCTTAGGGGTGGGTGCTGGTGTTCCGGGACACACTGTTACCGGTCACACTTCCATGTCAAGAGCTCGCTGTGCGCCGCGTCACAACCGTGACCACCCGCCGGGACGAACTCGCCCCACGATTGTTAGCGTTATCACTCCGCACGTCAACACTCTGTGCGCCTTCATCTGCCGGAAACCTTCTGACCAGGGAGAACAGCAACGTTCCGGCGCTCTGTCGCGACGGTCATTGATCGAGTTGTTAGTTAACGCAAACATCCGCCACCGGACTGCCCGGCGGGCGCCGACCGGTTCCGGTGCATTCGCGGACGGTCCGAACCCGGTGGGACCAGCGCGCGTACGAGGAAGCGGGGGCCCTGTGGGATCCGAGACGTTGGGACTGGGAATGGACAGGGATTCGTGAAACCCGCTCAGGGTGGCAACGGTGGCTGACCGGCCCGGCGGCGCCGGGCAGTGGGCGCGGCTTCTGCAGGCGCTGGAGGACGATTGCTCGCTGTGCGGGGGGACGGGCACCACACCGAACGAGCGCTGGCTCGAATGGCACCGGCGCGCCGGCGAGCTGATCGCCGTCGCCCAGGCCGCGCGCCGCGCCCACGAACTGCGTCCCACGCCGGGCTCCGCTCCCGTCGCCGTCCCGGAGCGCGCCACGGCGGAGCCCGCCATCGTGACCGCCGTGGAACGCGCCATCGACGATCACATGAAGGCCCGCCCGTCCGAGCCGGAGAAGGACCGCTGCGAGGCATGCCGGGGCATGGGCAAGCAGCTCACCGCGGCCGGCCGGCAGTTCACCGACCTCCTCGCCCGGCACGGCTTCGTCCGCCGGGAATGACGGGTCTTTTCGGCGGAATGGCGTCCGCCCGCCGGCCCCCGGCAGGACCGGCGGCAGCCGCGTGGCGGACCGCCCTTGACCAGCCATACGTCCGTCAGACGACTCAAAGGGCTCCGTGTCGATGCCCGGAACGCGACTGTAACCTTGGCCTACCACATGCCAGGGAGGCGCTGCGTGGACATCCCGACCTCATGGTTCCGCCAGTCGACATCGAGCAGCGAAGCCTGGCCGATCGACCGTGTCCTGGCGGCCAAGAGGGCTTCGGGCCTGACGGTCACCGTGGTGATTCCGGCGCGCAACGAGGCGGCGACGGTCGGCCAGGTCGTCCGACGCATCCTCGGGGAACTGGTCGAGGGAGCCGGTCTGGTCGACGAAGTCGTCGTCATGGACTCCGACAGCGACGACGACACCGCCCGCACCGCCGCCGCTGCCGGAGCGACCGTCCACCGCACAGTGGACGTCGTGCCGGAGGCGGGCTCCTTTCCCGGTAAGGGGGAGGCGCTGTGGAAGTCGCTGTTCGTGACGAGCGGCGATCTCCTGGTGTTCCTCGACGCCGACCTGACCGTCTGGTCGCCGCAGTTCGTGGTCGGCCTGCTTGGACCGCTCCTTTCCCAGCCGGAAGCGCTGCTGGTGAAGGGGCACTACCACCGGCTGTCACCGCCCGGATCCGCGGATGACGAGGACGGTGGCAGGGTGACCGAACTCGTGGCCCGGCCGTTGCTCAACCTGCTGTGGCCCGACCTGGCCGGGGTGGTCCAGCCGCTGGCCGGTGAGTGGGGCGTACGGCGGTCCCTGCTGGAAGCACTGCCGATCCCGGTCGGGTACGGCGTCGAACTGGCCACCCTGATCGACACCTTCGAGCGGCACGGCCTGAACGCACTCGCACAGGTGGACCTGGGCCGGCGCGGGCACCGCAACCAGCCGGTCCGCGACCTCGGCGTGATGGCGGCCGAGCTGCTTGGGGTCGTCCACCGCCGCGGCGCGCTGATCCCGGGCGGCGCCCTTTCCCCTTCGCTGCGGCAGTACGACCCGGTCACGGGCTGGACGGTCCGGCCGGTGCCGACGGCCGAACGTCCGCCGGCGGTCTCCGAGCCCTCGTACGCCGGCAGGCGGCTTGAGGCGACGCGGTGAGGTTCGGTGAGCGGCTCGCCGGTGGGGACCTGCTCGTCATGGCCATCGTCAACCGCACACCCGATTCCTTCTACGACCGAGGGGCCACGTTCGCCTTCGACCGGGCGCTCGCGCGCGTCGACGAGGTCGTCGCCGAGGGCGCCGACATCATCGACGTCGGAGGGGTCAAGGCCGCCCCCGGCGCCGAGGTGGACGTCGCCGACGAGATCGACCGGACGGTCCCGCTCATCGCCGCGATCCGGAAGCGGTACCCCGATCTGATCATCAGCGTCGACACGTGGCGGCACGAGGTCGCACGCGAGGCCTGCCTGGTCGGCGCCGATCTGCTCAACGACGCCTGGGGCGGGGTGGACGCCCTGCTGGCCGAGGTCGCCGCCGAATTCGGCGCGGGCCTCGTCTGCACCCATGCCGGGGGCCTGCCCCCGCGGACACGTCCGCACCGGCTGGAGTACGACGACGTCGTCGCCGATGTGATCGACCGGACGACGGGGCTGGCCGAACGAGCGGTGGCCGCCGGCGTCGATCCGGCCGGCATCGTCATCGACCCCGGCCATGACTTCGGGAAGAACACCTGGCACTCGCTGGAGGTCACCCGCCGCGTGGACGAGCTCGTCGCCACCGGATGGCCGGTCCTGGTGTCCCTGTCCAACAAGGACTTCGTCGGCGAGTCCCTGGGCCTGCCGGTCGATCAGCGCATGTTCGGCACGCTCGCGGTGAGCGCGGTGTGCGCGTGGCAAGGGGCCCGGGTCTTCCGCGCGCACAATGTCGCCGCGACCCGGCAGGTACTCGACATGGTCGCGGTGACCCGCGGCCTGAAGCCACCCGCGCGGACCGTCCGCGGACTCGCATGATCGTCGCCGCCGCCTGCATCCCCCAGCCTCCGCTCCTGCTGCCCGGGCTGACCGGCGGCCCGGTCGCCGAGGTCGAAGAGCTGCGGGCCCGCATCCAGCAGGCCGTGACACTGATGATCGAGCAGGCACCCGACGAGGTGATCGTGGTTGGCGCGGCACAAACGACCGGACACTATCCGCGTGACGCCCCAGCACCGGCGGGACGTCTGGCCCCCGCCGTCGACCGCCGTCCAGAACAGACCCCGCTGCCGTTGCCACTCGCAATCGGCCGGGCGGCACTCGAAGGGCATCAGGTCTCGTACGTCCTTCAGGGTGTAGAAGACTCCGCCCCACCCGCCCGCTGTCATGCACTGGGCGCCGGCCTGGCCCGCGGCCCCGGCCGGACCGCGCTGCTGGTCGCCGCCGACGGCAGCGCCCGACGAGGCGAAAAGGCCCCAGGGCACCTGGACCCCCGAGCACCGGCGCTCGACGACCAGGTCGCACGCGCCCTCGACAACGCCGACACCACAGCGCTGCGAGCCCTGGACCCGCAACTATGCGCGGACCTGCTACTGACCGGCCGCCCCGCCTGGCAAGTGCTGGCCGGAGCCTGCGAGAGCAGCTCATGGTCTACACACCGCCTATACGAGGCAGCCCCCTTCGGCGTCGCCTACCACGTAGTGACCTGGCACCCGATGGTGTGAGCGGGCGACGGGGATCAACCCCAGGCAGCGGCCGGGGCTTGACCTCAAGTTTGCTTGAGGGAGCACCGTGATCCTCATGAGCCCAACGAACATCGCCGCGGCGACACGTGAGTCCGAGATCGAAGCGTTGAGGCAAGTGGTCGCCGCGGTTGAGCACTCCCAGAACAACGAGCTGCCCGACGAGTTCGCCGGCCTGTTCCGAGACGACGCCATCTGGACGACGGGCGGCGGCAAGCGACTCTTCGGCCGTGAGGCGATCTCCGCTTTCACACATCAGGTGCTGCCAGGCGGCATGCGGGGCTCGACGGTCACGTTCGAGGTGGAACACGTGCTGTTCATCCGTCCCGACGTCGCGGCCGTCAAGGTACGCCAGGTGTATGAGACACCGGACGGACAGGAGGTGGGCACGCCGATGTTCGTCATGTCGAAGGAGGAAGGGCAGTGGCGCCTGACCGCCTGCCAGAACACCAGTGTGCTCGACGACGAGTGACCGTGGCCGGACGTTGAGCAGCAGGCTCAGTCCTCGTAGTCGTACTGGCGCATCTCGCTCCACTCGTCAAGCCGTTCGTCCATCACCCTGGCCAGCTCGGCGAAGTGCCTGGGGCACTCCCATTCCTCGCGGGTGAAGGGTCCCCCGGGCTCCTGATGTTCGCCGGGTTCGTAGACGGCCTTGAGAGCATCGAAGGGATCGGACCGCGCCATCACATTTCCGAGGGCGGCCTTCTTCGATGCCGCGAACCACGGATGGAGCCCGTCCGCGTGCCGGCACGGAGCGCCGAGCGGCGCGCGGTCGACCTTCCCGGCGACCCGGCGTACCTCGTCGTATCCGGCTCTGGACATGCCCGGATAGTTGGTGAGAACGGCGCCGCAAAGCGCGACGAACAGCAGCAGCCGGTCCTCGGGCGCGCCGACACCGGATTCCCAACGTTGCGCGGCCCACAATCCTGCCTCGTCGGCGTCCTTGTCGCTCCTGTAGCGCCTCCGAATCGTGTCGAGCAGCCTGTGCAGGTCGACGCGGCCGTCAGGGCGCAAATAGGTCTCGTCCAGGTGGGAAAGGTCTGGCGCATCGAACAGACGCGCCAGCCCGCGGCGGAGCTCGGCAAGGGCCGCGTCGGCGACCGATGTCAGGTGAGCGGGACACAGCAGCTCGTCCAGCGATCCGTGGTCCGCCCATTCACCGTACTCATCGGCGCTGTCGTGCGCGTAGTACGCCTGCCCTCCGGGAGTGGACAGCTGTACCCCGAGCTCGGCAAGGGTCGTGATGTTCTTCTCGACGGGCGGGTGCCCCTCGTGTCCGCAGCCCTCCCACCCCTCCGGCTCGCCGCGGGCCGCCTCCAGCGCCTCGATCATCTCCTCCAGCACATGCCGCGAACCGATCTGGCCGGAGGTGGCGTACCAGGTGAGCGCGTGGAGCACCATGATCCAGCCGCCGCGTCCCGGCCCACCCGGATCGCCCGCCAGCTGCGACGAGCAGAGGGCGATGGTGCCCGAAGGCGAGCCATAGGGGTAGCCCTCGATGAGGTTGCCGAGTTCGCGTGTCAGCTCCTTGTCGCTGGTGTCCTCGGGCGGCTCCCCGCCGATGTCGTTCTCGTTCATGATCGACAGACGTACGCCGCACGCCCCCGGTTCCGAGAGCCGGCCGGACGGGCGCAGAGGGCCCGGCGAGGGAGCGACTCCGCTTCGGCGAAATGGTGGCTTCACGTCGCGCCGACCTCCAGCAACAGCCAGCGATGAGGATGGCCCCCGGTGCCCACCATCCGGGGATGCGGTCGCGGTCGATGCTGTCCTCTGGCAGCCCGTCCACCGGCTCCGGGGCGACCCACGAGCCCGACATCTCGCCGAGGACACGGAAGTTCTCCTGTCTCTCCTGGCGGGGATCTACCGCGAGACGGCGAGCAAGAACCCCACCGACGCGCAACTGCAACTGCGCGTTCAATTTCAGCAGCCCTACCGGGGCTGCCACGCCAGCGAGGTCAGCCCAATGGCTAGGAAGCAGTAATCACGCCAGCCACTCGGCGTCGTCGGTGAAGACCGCGGAGATCTGATCCGCATCGTGAGTGGCGAAGGCCTTCCAGGCGTTCCGGACGATGGCCCTCCTGTGTTGCGACATGCCCGCGACCCTAGACGGACGCGGCCGAGAGGGCTGGCAAGATTTCGACGGCGACCGCCCGCCTGGTGAGCAGGGGCGAGGCGACGACGGACGGCGGGCCTATCGGCAGACGGTTCCGGCAAGGGGAAGCCGGGTCGAGATCAGATAGTCGTCGATGCGGGACGTGGCGCAGGACGTCCTGAGGTAGGAGCTGTGCCCGTTCCCGCCGTTCTCGTCGTTCACCAGGAGCCCGGACCCTTGGATGTGGGACGACAGGCTGCGCGCCCATGACAGCGGGGTCGCGGGGTCGTGGGTGTTGCCGACCACGAGCACGGGCGGGACGCCGCGGACGTTCAGCGGCCGTTGCGGGTTCGTCGGCGGGATCGGCCAGCCGAGACATCCCGTCGTCATGTCCCAGAACTCCGACGTGCCCTTCATGTGCGGCGCGAGCCGCCTGACACGGTCGAGCCGGGCGCGGAGATCACGGTAGCCCGTGATGCCGTGGGCGATGTCCAGGCGCAGGATCGACCGGTAGGCCGACGTACTCGCCGGGTCGTCGAGGGCCGAGGCGCGCACGGACGAAAGGATCTGGGCGTCGCCGTGCTCGGCCTGGACGATGCCGTTGGCCAGGCCGTTGCCGTATTCAGGGAGCTGGTTGAGGAAAACGTAGGCGACATAGCGCAGTTCCTCGCCGGTCAGCGGACGGTCGTCCTTGACCGGGATCGGCTCGCGTTCGGCCCTGGCAAGGAGCCTGTCCCACACCTGGGCGACGTCGCGACCGTGCAGTGCGCACGCCGGCGTCTGGGCACACCACTGCGCGAAGCGCCCGAAGGAATCCTCGACGGCCACGACGGCGTCGGCGACCAGCCGCTCGGAACCCAGACTGTGGTCCACCGCGCCGTCCAGCGCCACCGCGCGCACCCTGCCCGGGAACAGCCGCGCGTACTCGGTGCCCAGCATGCTGCCGTAGGACTTGCCCAAGAAGCTGATCTTCGACTCGCCCAGCGCGGCCCTGACCGCGTCGAAGTCGCGGGCCACGCTCGTGGTGTCGATCTCGCGCACCAGGGGGCCGGTGCCCGACAGGCAGCTCAGGCCGACGGCCCGGTTGTGCGCCATCAGTTCGCGGTAGCCGGCAGGGGTCCGGGGGAACTGCGTCACGGCCGGGTCGTGGACCGGGCGCCCGCAGGTTACGGCCGAGCTTTCACCCACCCCGCGCGGGTCGATGCCCACCACGTCGAACCGGCGCAGCAACGCGTCGCTGACGGCGTACGCCGGGTAGTCGCGCAGCAGCATCGCCGCCTGGCCGCCGGGACCGCCGGGATTGAAGAACAGCGTGCCCAGGGGCTTCCCGGTGGCCTTGCGGCGCACGACGGACAGCTTGATCTTGCGGCCGGTCGGAGCGGCCCAATCGAGCGGGACCTCGACGTTGCCGCACTCGGCTTGTCTCTCGCCGCAGGGCCGCCAGGAGATCGGCGGCGCATGGGCAGGGACGGTCGCGGGGGGCAGCGCCAGGAAGAGCGCCAGAAGTGCGCTGTTCACGGTGACCATGCTGCTCGCGTGCGGGCTCGGCAGCCTCGGCCGAAAGGCCGATCCGCCTCGGCCGTCCGACCGTGTTCGCCGCAATCGCCCGGTGCGATTGTGGACGGTGCAGCACAGCGCGGTTCTTGATTCGCTGGAGACCAGCGGGGAGTCGGTCGGCGACTGGGCCCGCCTGCCGGTCGCGTCGTACCGGCCGGTGTACGACGCGATGGTGGCGGAGATGGCCCGCCGCGGCCTCGACTGCCGGGGCCTCCCGCCAGTGTGGGCGTGGCTCGGTCCGGACACCCGCGACAACGCGGTAGCCGTGACGGCCGAGTCCCTCCTCTGCCCGGAGACCGACGAGGAGTACGCCCGCTACGTCGTCCTGGACCTGGATGTGCCGGACGAGATGGTCTTGCTCAGTTCATACGGACGCTGGAACGACTGCTCGGTGACCGCCCTCTGGAGCCGTTCGCACCGGAGCAGGAAGAAGACTAGCCGCAGCCGCCGCGGATCCAACGATTCCAGGGCGTGCCCGTCAAGGACAAAGATTTCGCCCGGCTCAGCCCTCTCGGTCACGTCCACCTAAGCGCCTGGACCGCTACGCCATCCCAGCGTCCGCTCGCGCCGAAGGACTCCGCCCACTCGGAGGGATCCCGACCTACCCCCGAGGGGTCTGACGGTCACACCGTCCAGAAGGCGGCGTAATCGCCCTCGACCATTGCGGCGACCGGCGGGGCGCCCACGGTCGGCGGCGGGTCGGTCTGAGGACAGTCCTCCCCGGGCATCGCTTGCCATCACAGTCTGTTCGCGGACGATTCACATTGTGACGAGGTGGTCATTGAAGTACGACCACGAACAAAGCAGAGGAGAGGTACATGCCCCACACCCGAGCGGTGTCCTTCGATGGTGACGACACCCTGTGGGACTTCGGGACCGCGCTGCGCGCGGGCTTGGAGGCGGCCGTGCGGTGCTTCCACACCGAGGGTCTCGCGCAGCACGACGGCACGCCGGTGACCGCCGAATGGCTGTCGAAGCTGCGCGCGGAGGTGGCGGCCCGGCCGGAATGGCGGGACGCCAGGATCGCGGAGATCAGGATGGAATCGCTGCAGAAAGCGACCGAGCACACCGGGGCCCGTGCCGGGTTCGCCGCCGAGGTCTTCGACCAATTCATGGCGGTCAGGCATGACAGCGTGCGGGTCTACCCGGAAACGCTGGCGTGCCTGACGGACCTGGCACAGTGCGGGTGGCGCCTGGCGCTGATCACCAACGGCAACAGCGATCCCTCCCGGCTCGGGCTGGACGCGCTGCTGGAAGTGCAGGTGTACGCGGACGACTGCGGACTGCGCAAGCCCGACCCCGCCATCTACCGGCACGCTGCCAAGCGGCTCGGAACGACACCCGAGTCCTGTGTCCATGTGGGCGACCACCCGGAGCAGGACGTGACCGCTTCACATGCGGCCGGGATGCGACCGGTGTGGCTCAACAGGGGCGGTCTCGACCGCCCTGCGGGGACGGCACCGTCGCTGGAAATCGCCAGCCTGGCGGAACTCCCGCCACTGCTGGACGCACCCGTCGCCGGCTGAACCGGCTGACAGACAAGTAGTCAGAAAGGCGGGGGATCCCTCACGGACCCCCGCCTCTCGCTCTTTCACGGATCGTCCAAGGCGCCCTTGACCGGTTCCGGCATCAACACATCGGGTCGGGGAGCCCCGCGCCCTTCCAGTCCAGCCGGTAACGGCCTTGTCCGTCGGATGGCCTTAGAGATCGGTCCGTGTCACGATGTGCGGCATGGTGTCGACGCGAAAGGGCTATGCCGCGTAGACGGCCCGGCCAGCTCCGCCGAGCGGAGCCTTAAACCCTCCCGCCCGCAGGCCGAGGACTCGTGGCGTGCATCCCTGGGGTGTCGCCCTACGGCATGACCTTGCTGATCCGGTTCGAGCTTCGCCGCAGAGGTCCAGGGACAACAGCGCAAGCCCTACGACTCTGGGAATCTGTCCTGAACGATCCCCACCACCGCCTGTACGACCCGAGCCATGAGGGCTGCGGCTTCTGGGAGTGCTGCACCGATCCCTGGGAGGTGCGGGCCTACTTGGAGGCGGCTGCCCACGTCTTGCCTCGGCGTGATGCTCGCCGTTTCCGCGCCATGCTGGCTCATTTGGATGAGCGCTGGTGACTCGGGCGGCGGCGCGAACCCCATGGCGAGCGGTCGGAGCGGGGATGGCGGATGTGGTGCGATGCGCGGCCCCGGCGCGGCCGTCCTGTGACCAGTGCCCACGCCGCGCGCTCCGGGCGGCCTGGCGCGGGGCCGCGCCAGCGGCTCAAGCGCCGCCGCCCCTTGACCAAGCAACCTCGACCGATCTTCCGGCTACTCCGGAGGCAGCGTGACCAACCGGCGTAAGCAGATGACGGCCCTCAACCCAGAGGGCCGCATCCTGACCTACGACCAGGCGGCCGAGGTTCTCAACACGACTCCGCGGTTCCCTCGCCGGCCGGTGGAGGAACGGCGTATCCGCTTCGTCAAGGTCGGAGATCATGCGGGGGGAGCGGATCGACCAGAGAAAGACCGACCTCCTCCCACGACCTTCGCCACGTCGGGAACACCCTGGCGGCCACCACGGGCACAAGTCTCAATGAGTTGATGTCCCGTATGGGCCACGCCTCGTCTCGTGCCGCGCTGATTTACCAGCACGCAAGCCAGGATCGACACAAGGTTATCGCGGCGGCTCTCAGTGAGGCGTTCAAGGTCGCTCGGGCCAGTGACAAGGGCACGCTGAAACTATTGGGCACGGAAGCCTTTGCGATCTTGAGAAAAGACAAGGCCCAGGCGGGGAAATGCGGCTCCGGCCTGGGCCTTTGTGGTGGGAGCGGGCGACGGGAATCGAACCCGCGTAGCCAGTTTGGAAGACTGGGGCTCTACCATTGAGCTACGCCCGCGAGCGGATGAGGGCCCGGGTGGGCCTCGATCGCCATCCCGTAGCGTACAGGGTTCCCGGGGTGGACGTGCCGGGCGGTCGGCGGAGCGGGCAGGGCCTGAACGGGACTAGACTTCTCGCGTCGTCGCGTCCTGCGGTGATGTGCGGGCTGTAGCGCAGTTTGGTAGCGCACCGGCTTTGGGTGCCGGGGGTCGTGGGTTCAAATCCCGCCAGCCCGACCCAGATCAGAGACCCTGTCCCGAAGGCGTGGGATGGGGTCTCTTGCGTCCCGACTGTTGCAGGTGTGGTGACGGGTCGCAGGCCGTGGCCATTGCGACTCGTGCCGGTCGCCGACGACGCTCGGCCAGTCGGTTGTGAACTTCTGGGGTCGGATAGTAGTCACATACTGGCCGGGCCCTTGCCGACGGGGTGCCGGCGCCCGTCCGCAGCGGCAGGTGCGGATTCTGGAAGTCGGTGGTGACACCCGAGGAGCTCCCTGTGACAGGTTCCGCTCGTCCGCCGTGGGAAGAAGGTGGGCATCGGCCGCCTCCCCTTCCGCCTGGCCGGCAGCCCCACCACGGGTACGAAGGGCCGTGGCCGTGGGAGCACGAAGCACCTCCGCCGCCTCCGCAGCCGCCCTGGCAGCCTCCGCCGCGTCCGCCGGCGCGCTCGGGTGGGGTCTCGCGGGTGTTGAATCCCTTTCGGGCCGCGCAGGCGGTGTTCCGGCCCTCGCGGCCGGACCTGATCGTCGACTCGCGTGTCCGGAACCTGCAGGTCGCCCGTGCCTGGGCGGGGATCGTGGTGACCCTCGCCGTGCTGGTGGTCTACAAGGCCGCCGCCCCCAAGGACCTGGCGAGCGGGCGGTTCGACGATGCCTGGAACAACGTCCTCGTCCTCACCTGTGTCCTGCCGCTGGCCGTGGGCGGCTTCATCCTGGCCGCGCGGCCACCGAACCGGGCCGAGTTCGTCCGCCGGATCCGCTACCCGCTGATCTCGGTGGGGGCGATCTTCGGCGCGATGTTCTCGTTCTACCTTGCGGCGGGGCCCGAGCTTGAGGGTGCTCGCAAGGCGGCCGGGATGGTCGTGCTGGTCCCCGCGGGGGTTGTCCTGTTCCTGTGGATGGTCCCTTTCGCTCTCTACGGCATCGTGCTGTCCCTGACCAATGTGTTCCGGACTGCGGACATCCACGAGTTGGTGCCGCCGTTGGTGAGCGTCTCGGCGTCCTGGGCGGTGGCTGTGGTCAACCTGGTCACGGATCCTTACAAGGGAGTGCCGGGCCTCTTGGCCGTGGTGCTGCTTCTGGGGGCGCCGGTCACCGTGTCCGCGCTTGCGTACTACGAGATGCGCAGACTGCGCAGACTGCACGGCATCACGTTGCGCAACACACTGCTGCGCTGACTCGACGCCGTGGGCGGGCCCCGGAGTGTTCCGGGGCCCGCTCGGCGTATCTAGACGGTGGCCGCGAGGAGGGTGCGGGCGTCGGTCGCCGCGGTGCTGATCGCCTTGGGCAGGCGTTCCGGACGGCGTCCGCCCGCGTTCGCGATGAGGCCCTTGCCGCCCGCGCCGCCGCCGACCTCGCGCGCCGCGCCGGTGAGCAGGTCGCGGGCCTGGACGCCGGTGTCCGCGCCGGCCGCCGCGACGAGGAGCGCCTTGCCGCCGGACTCCGTGCCGAGCACGACCAGGCCGCGCGGGTCGCGGCGGGCGAGGATGCCGGTCGCGAGGGTGCGAAGGTCCGCGCTGGTCAGGCCGGGGACAGATCGCGCGACCAGCCAGCCGCCGGGGAGCGGTTCCGCCAGCGCTGCGAGACGGTCCGCGTGCGCGTCCAGGTCCGCTCGGCGCAGTGTTTCCAGCTGCCGCTGGGTTTCCGCGAGAGTTTCCAGACGTTGCCGCAGCCGGTCCGGTGCCTGGTCGGGCCGCACGTTCAGCAGCGCCGCGAGTTCGTGCAGCAGGTGGCGCTGGTGGTCGTGGTGGCGCAGGGCGTCCGCGCCGGTGAGGGCCTCTATCCGGCGCAGGCCGGTGCCGATGGACGACTCGCCGACGATGTGGACGGACCCCGCCTGCGCGCCGTGCCCGACGTGCGTGCCGCCGCAGAGTTCGCGGGACGCGTCCCCGATGTCCACGATGCGGACGTCGGTGCCGTACTTCTCGCCGAACAGCGCGAGCGCGCCCGCCGTTTCCGCGTCCGCCCGGCTCGCCTCCCAGACGCGCACCTCGGGGTCGTCGAGCAGGTAGTCGTTGACGAGGGTCTGGACGGGGTCGGTGTCGACCGGAGAGAGGTGGGAGAAGTCGAAACGCAGGCGTCCGGGCTCGACGCGCGACCCGCGTTGGGTCGCGTGTTCTCCCAGGAGGCGGCGCAGCATCGCGTGCAGGACGTGGGTGGCGCTGTGCGAGCGCGCCGTCGCCGCCCGCCGGTCCGCGTCCACGACCGCTTCCGCCAGGTCCCCGGGACGCACCTCGCCGTCCACGATGCGGACACTGTGCACGTGCAGCCCGTCGAGGCCGAGGTGGGTGTCGAGGACCTGGAGGTTCGCCTCGGACGTGCGGATCGTCCCGGTGTCGCCTACCTGGCCGCCCGACTCCGCGTAGAACGGGCTGCGCGCCAGGATCACCTCGACCTCTTCGCCTTCGGCCGCATGGTGAAGCTCGCCGGTGGAGCCGAGCAGCGCGCGGACGCGTGTTTCCGCTGTTTCCGAGGTGTAGCCGACGAAGTCCGTCAAGCCGTGCCGCGCGGTGATCCGCCGGTAGGCGTCCTGCCGCGCGACCGCGTCGCCCTTCCGGCCCTGGCCGGCCCGGTGCCCCTGGCGGCGCTGCTCGTCGAGGAGCTCCGCGAAGGCGTCCTCGTCGACCGTGAGCCCCGCCGACCGCGCCGCGTCGATGGTCAGGTCGATCGGGAAGCCGTAGGTGTCGTGCAGCTCGAACGCCGTGCGGCCCGAGATGGTGGACGTCGCGCGGCCGATCGCCGCGTCGAGCAGCTGGGACCCCTGGCGCATCGTCCGCTCGAACGCCTCCTCCTCGGCCGTGACGACCTGCCGGATCAGCTCGGACTGGCGCGACAGCTCAGGCCACGTGCCGCCCAGGTTCGCGATGACGCTGGACGTCAGCGAGGGCAGGACCAGGTCGTCGATGCCGAGCCGGCGCGCGTGCCGGACGGCCCGCCGCAGGAGGCGCCGCAGCACGTAGCCGCGGCCGTCGCGCGCGGGCATGACGCCGTCCGCGATGAGGAACGCGATCGACCGCGAGTGCTCCGCCACGACGCGGAAGGACGTCGAGTCGTCGCTGCCGTCCCGCCCTGGGTAGTCCCGTCCCGCCATCTCCTGGACGAGCCGGAACGTCGGCGCCAGCAGATCCGTCTCGCACACCGTGTCCGCGTCCTGCAACACCGCCGCGAGACGGTCGAGACCGAGTCCCGTGTCGATGTTCCTAGCGGGCAGCTCGCCCAGAATCGGATAGCCGTCCTTGCCGGAGCCCTCCCCACGGAGGTTCTGCATGAAGACGAGATTCCACAGTTCCTGGTACCGCTCGCCGTCCACCGCGGGCCCGCCCTCACGTCCGAAGGACGGCCCTCGGTCGTAGTGCAGTTCGGAGGACGGTCCACAGGGGCCGGGTATGCCCATCGACCAGTAGTTGTCCTCCATGCCGAGCCGCTGGATCCGCTCAGAGGGGACTCCGACGCGCCGCCATAGCCGCATGGCTTCGTCGTCGTCCAGGTACACGGTGACCCAGAGGCGTTCTGGGTCGAGGTTGTAGTGGCGTGTGAAGAGTTCCCACGCCCAGGAGATCGCCTCCTCCTTGAAGTAGTCGCCGAAGGAGAAGTTGCCGAGCATCTCGAAGAACGTGGCGTGCCGCGTAGTACGGCCCACGTTCTCGATGTCGGACGTTCGCGCGCACTTCTGCACGGACACCGCACGGGGATGTTCCGGCGTGGTCTCGCCGAGGAGGTACGGCTTGAACTGGTTCATGCCCGCATTCGCCAGCAGAAGCGTGGGATCGGACGGAATGAGCGGGCTGGACGGCACGACGCGGTGGTCGCGGTCCTGGAAGAACCCAAGGAAGGTCGAACGAATGTCAGTCGAACGCATGGGACGGCCTCACGAGGTCGATGGGATGACGGCGCACACCGCCGAGCCGGGCCGGGCACGTCTGCTCGTTCCCCAGCTCGGCGCGGCTAGCTCGCCGTCCCACCTCGTGAATGACCATCACTCAACAAGTTACCGCCTCGCCTTATGGGGCGGCACATGGTTTCAGGGCGTCTTGAGTGCCTCTGCCTCTGCCTCCGCTGAGCGGGCGTCGTAGAGGGCGCGGGAGGCGTCGATCTCGTCGAGATGGGTCTCGGCCCAGCGGACGAGGGTGCTGGCCGCGTCCATCAGGGTCGCGCCCATCGAGGTGAGCGCGTACTCCACCCGCGGAGGCATGACCGGGTAGACGGTACGGCTGACGATGCCGTCGCGCTCCAGCCCGCGCAGGGTGACGCTGAGCATCCGCTGGCTGATGCCGTCGATCTCGCGCCTCAGCTCGTTGAACCGCTTGGCGCGCTCGCCGAGCAGCGAGATGACCTGCAGCGACCACTTGTCGCCGACCCGGTCGAGGATCTCGCGGGCACGGCATCCGGCCGGTGTGTGCTCCATGGTTATCTCCAGGTGACCAGGGCAGAAAAAAGTGCCTTCTTGTGCCGACTCCGAGGTGTCCGCACCATGGAGACGGTTCCCGATCGGAACCGCCTTACCATTCATAACCTAGGAGACACGATGACGGCCGAACTTGTCGAGATCCCCGGCTACGTCGCGGGCACCTGGACCATCGACCCCGCGCACTCCGGCGTCGGCTTCACGATCAGGCATCTGATGGTCAGCAAGGTCCGCGGCCGGTTCGGGACGTTCGAGGGGACGATCGTGACCGGCGCCGACGTGCTGGACTCGTCGGTGACCGCGACCATCGACCTGACCTCGATCGACACCGGCAACGCGCAGCGCGACGAGCATGTGCGGTCCGCCGACTTCCTGGACGTCGCGAAGCATCCCTCGATGACCTACCGCTCCACCGGCCTGCGCGCCGACGGCGACGACTACGTCCTGGACGGCGAGCTCACGCTGCGCGGCATCACCCGGAGCGTCCCGCTGAAGCTGGAGGTCGGCGGCTTCGGCCCCGACCCGTTCCGGCAGGACGACCCGTTCAAGGGCGCCCGTGCGGGGTTCACCGCGACCGGCGAGATCAGCCGGCTGGAGTTCGGCGTCGGCGACACCACGAAGGTCCCGGGCGGCAACGGGCTCGGGCTGAGCGAGAAGGTCCAGATCGTCCTGGAGATCGAGGCGGTTCTCCAGACCGGCGACTGACCGGCGACCGACCGGTTCAGGCGCCTCATCGCGGTGGCGGTTCCCGGCGCTGCGCGTCGAGCAGCCCGGGAAGCGCGTCCAGCGTCGTGATGCGCGGGACGTCGAGGGCGTCGGGCGCGGGATCACCGGACCGGTCGAGCCATACGCCGGTGAGGCCCGCGGCCGCGGCGCCCTGCGCGTCGGTGATGAGCCGGTCCCCGACGTAGGCGGCCGCGTCCGGCTCGACGCCGAGGGCCGCGCACGCCGTCCGGAAGATCCCGGCGGCGGGCTTGGCCTGGCCGGTCTCGCTGGACGCGACGACGACCGGCAGCCGGTCCGCGAACCCGATCCGCCGGACCTTCGTCCGCTGCTGCTCCGCGTCGCCGTTCGTGATCACGCCGAGCCGCAGGCCGCCCCCCGCCAGGACGGCGAGCGTCCGCTCCGCGTCGGGGAAGGGGCGCCAGGCCGCCTGGTACAGCGCCAGGAATCCGGCGAGCCACGCGTCGGCCCGGGCGTCGTCCCAGTCGCCGAGCCCCAGCTCGCGGGCGAGCGAGACGATCCGGGAGCGGCGCTGCTCGGCGAGGCTCAGCTCGCCTGCCAGGTACCGGTCGACCGCTTCCTCGGACAGCTCCGTCCAGCGCGGGACGAGCCACGCCGGATCCACGTCCGGGAACGAGTGGACGATCGCCTCGGCCGCGGCCTCCTCATGGTCGAGGAGCGTCCCGTCGAGGTCGAACAGCACCGCCGTGATCATGGAAGGACCGCCGTGAGCGCGGCGGCCGGATCTTCTTCCGCCTCGTCCGGGCGAACGCGAAGGGGTCCGCGCAGTGCCACGGCCCCGCCGAAGTCGTGCGTCACAATGGACGGCTCCTCCAGACCCCAATGCGCCGGCAGTTCGGTGAGGACCTCGCGTTGCGCGGCCGGCGCGACGTCCTGCCCGTCGCTCGGCTCGGACGCCCGATAGCCCGGCATGTCCCACCGAACACCCACCACCGGACCTCACCGGTGTGGCTCCGGTAAGTCCTGCCCATGACCCGCTTACCCGAACCGGCGTGATTCGGCGAGCATGCGGGCCGTCTCCACGACGGACGCACGGCGGCGCGCCGAGGCCGCCTCATCGTCGTCCTCGTCCAGCACCAAGCGGCACAGCTGAGGAACGGCGAAGTTCCACGCGACGAGGCCGAGGATGGTGAACATCCAGTCCTGCGCGTCCCGCGTACGGTCCGGCTCCGCAAGGTCCGCGCCGAGGCCGAGGTCCTTGAGGCCGCGGACGTTCTGGCGGTACTCCGCCCGGCGTTCCGCCTCGCCTTGCACCTCGCCCTGCGTCTCCAGGGCCTCCCACAGCAGCAGCCGGATCAGCTCGGGGTGCTCCCGGTACCAGTCGAACAGTTCCCCCACCGACTCGGACAGCCGGTTCGGGTCGATCCCGGACGCATGGCAGATCTCGTCGACCTTGGCGCGCACGACTGCGCCGAACAGTTTCTCTTTGCCGCCGAAGTAGAGGTAGATGGCCTGCTTGTTGGCCCGCGCCTCGGTCGCGATGCGTTCGATGCGAGCGCCCGCGAGCCCGTGCGCCGCGAATTCGGCGGTCGCGGCCTGGAAGATCCGCCGCCGGGTGGCCTCCGCGTCGTACGTCATGGCCGAATTAAACCATCCGGTTGACTTCGCTCGCGCGACCCGGAACTATAAAACAACCGGATGGTTTACTTGGAGGACGACATGACCACGACCGAGGCTCCCGTTCCCGTGCGCCCACCCTTTTCGCACGCCCTCGCCGGGCGGACGGCGGTCATCATCGGAGGCAGCTCCGGCATCGGCCTGGCCGCCGGTGAGCAACTGGCGTCCCTCGGCGCCCGGGTGGTGCTCACGGGCCGGGACAAGACACGGCTGGACGAGGCGGTGCGGCGCGCAGGCGCGGCCGGCGACGGCACGGTCCTGGGCATCGCCGCGGACGCCCGCGACGAGGACGCGCTGGAGGCCGTCTTCGACGGTGCGGGCACCGTGGACCACGTCCTGCTGACGGCCGGCGGCCTGACCGGCGCCGCGCCCGTCACCGAGATCACCCGCGAGGCGGCCCGGGAGGCGTTCCACGAACGGCTCTGGGTCGCGCTCGCCGTCGCGCGGACGGCGGTGCCCCGGCTGCCCGCGGGCGGGTCGATCACCTTCTCGTCCGGCGTCTTCGTGGCGCGCCCGCGTCCGGGCATGGCGGCGCCGCTGGCGGCGGTCGGGGGTGTGGAGACGCTGACCCGGGCGCTCGCCGCCGAGCTGTCCCCGCGCCGCGTCCGGGTGAACGCGCTGCGCTTCGGCACCTTCGACACCCCGCTGCCGCGCTCGATGATGGGCGCCGGGGCGGACGAGGCCGGCGACCGGGCCGTCGCGGCGGCGGGCGCCGCATTGCCGCTCGGCCGCTGGGGGACGCCCGAGGAGGCGGCGTCGGCGGTGCTGTTCCTGATGGCCAACGGCTACATGACCGGGGAGGTCCTCACCGTCGACGGCGGCGCGAGCCTCTGACCGGGGCCGCCGACGCGAGGGCGGGCCCCTGACCGGCGTCCAACTGGTCAGGGGCCCGAAGTCTCGGCCGTCTGAGGGGCTGGGAGTACCCCTCCTGCGAACAGCTCAGCCGAGACCGCTCCGGATCGCGGTGATCAGCTCACCGCCCGTCGTGTCGCCGCTCAGCTCCCAGAAGAAGGCGCCCGCCAGGCCCTGGTCCTTGGCGAAGGACATCTTCCCGCGGATGGTGGACGGCGTGTCGTAGCTCCACCACTCGCTGCCGCACTTGGCGTAGGCGGTTCCGGCGACGGTTCCGGTGGCGGGGCATTTGCCCTTGAGGACCTTGTAGTCCTCGATGCCCGCCTCGTAGGTGCCGGGCGCGGCGCCTGTCGCGGTGCCGCCGGGCCCGGACTGGGTGACGCCCGTCCAGCCGCGCCCGTAGAAGCCGATGCCGAGCAGCAGCTTGTTCGCCGGGACGCCCTTGGCCTTGAGCTTGGCGATGGTGTCGGCGGAGTTGAAGCCGGCGTGCGGGATGCCGGTGTAGGACGTGAGCGGCGAGTGCGGCGCCGTCGGCCCCTGCGCGTCCCAGGCGCCGAAGTAGTCGTAGGTCATGGGGTTGAACCAGTCGACATACTGCGCGGCGCCGGCGTAGTCGGTCACGTCCATCTTGCCGCCGTCGCTCGCGTCGGCGGTGATCGCGGCCGTCACCAGGTTGTTCGAGCCGAACTTGGAGCGCAGCGCCGACATCAGGTTCTTGAACGCGGCGGGTCCGCTGGTGTCGCAGGACAACCCGCAGGCGTTCGGGTACTCCCAGTCGATGTCGATGCCGTCGAACACGTCCGCCCAGCGCG
Organism: Spirillospora sp. CA-128828; assembly: GCF_050945415.1. NCBI lineage: Bacteria > Bacillati > Actinomycetota > Actinomycetes > Streptosporangiales > Thermomonosporaceae > Spirillospora > Spirillospora sp. CA-128828. The sequence continues at coordinate 6,997,906 of NZ_CP191986.1, read as the reverse complement.
GGTCCTCGACCAGGTTGTAGCAGGACTCGGCGAACGCGGCCGGGTTCTGCGCGGCCTGGCCGAAGCCGCCGGACCACGTCCAGCCGCCGAACGACCACAGCACCTTCAGGTTCGGGTGCAGCTTCTTGAGCTTGCGGAGCTGGTTGAAGCTGCCGCGCAGCGGCTGGTCCCAGGTGTCGGCCACGCCGTCGACGCTCTGGTCGGCGGTGTACGCCTTGTCGTAGTCGGCGTAGCCGTCGCCGATGGCGCACTTGCCGCCCGTGACGTTGCCGAACGCGTAGTTGATGTGGGTCAGCTTCGCCGCGGAGCCGCTCGTCTCGATGTTCTTGACGTGGTAGTTCCGCTGGTAGACGCCCCACTCGGCGAAGTACCCGATGACCTTGTCGCCGGCGGTGGGGTTGCCGCCGCCGCCCTCGTCCGTGGTGACCGACACGCCGCCGGAGGCGGGGGAGGTGTTCCCCGCGGCGTCACGGGCCTTCACGGTGAAGGTGTAGGCGGTCTTGGCCGACAGCCCGCTGATGGTGGCGGTGGTCCCCGTCACCGATGCCGCCTTGGCGGCGCCGTTGTAGACGTCGTAGCCGGTGACGCCGACGTTGTCGGTCGACGCGTTCCACGTCAGCGACACGCTCGTGGCGGTCTTGCCGGTGGAGCGGAGACCCGACGGGGCCGAGGGGGCCTCGGTGTCGTTCTGGGGTGTCCCGGAACCGTCGCAGGCGGCGCCGTTGACCGTGCAGCCGGTGAACCAGCCGGGTCCGCTGCCGCCGAACCCGAAGCTGGTGCTGGCGCCCGCCGCGAGCGTGCCGTTCCAGCTCGCGTTCGCGAACGTGTAGTGGTTCCCGGAGACGGTCTTCGTGGCGTCCCACACGTTGCCGATGGACGTTCCGGAGGGCAGGTCGGCCTCCAGCTTCCAGTTGCCGATCGAGGTGCCGGTCCCGTTGGTGATCGTGCAGCTGCCCTCGAAGCCGGTGCCCCAGTCGGAGGTCTTCTTGCAGGCGGCGGTGACCGCCTGGGCCGACGACGCCGGCGGCGCCGTGAGCAGGGCGGTGGCCACCGCCAGTGTCGCTGCGCCGGCGAGCGCGATGGCCCGCCGTCCGCCCGGTCTGGACATGATTCTCCGTTCGGTCCGGCCCCCGAAACAAACAGGAATCCCCGCTCACTCTTAGGAAAGTTTCCTAAGAATTGGCCTGATGGTAACCGGGTGGAACGGTGCGGACAAGGGCCTCGCGAAGGCCCGCGGACGGCGGAATCGGTGGTCTAGCCGACTGTCTGGGGTCCTATGGTCACCGGTCGCCGAAAAGTTCAGACGGTGCCGAACCAGCCGGGCATGTCGAGCCGCCACAGGTCCGCGGGCGTCATCCGGCGCAGATCCTCCTCCAGTGCGCGCACGCGGTCCGCTCCGAGGTGCCGCGTCCAGTCGTCCCGGATCCGCTCGAAGATCCGCTCGGACCGGGCGAGGGAGTCCACGCCGCGCCCGGTCAGCCGGACGATCTTGCGCCGCGCGTCCCGGGGGTCGGCACCGCGCTGGACGTAGCCGGCCCGCTCCAGCGACTCGACCATCTTGCCTGCTGCCTGCTTGGACACCCCGAGCCGGCGGCCGAGCTCCACGGCCGTCGTGCCGTCCGGGCCGATGGCCTGGAAGACGAAGCCGTGCATCGGCCGCAGATCCGGATGCCCCTCCCTGGCCAGCTCGGCGTGCAGCTCGTCGATGATCACGCGGAAGGCGAGGAAGAGCCGCAGCGGCAGCTCGAAGCCCGGGGCATCGCTTGACATGAAAGACAACCTCATTGACTATATGGACAACCGCATTGTCTAAGTTAGGGGATGGAAGCCCGTGACGCTCATCCGCGACACCGAAAGCCGCCGTACCGAGACGCCCAACGGCGTGATGACCACGTTCGCGACGCCCACCCAGGGCGGCACGGAGGGCATCGCCGTTTGGCGCGTCGACATGGCGCCCGGCAAGACCGGCCCGCTGCACGCCTTCGACACCGAGCAGGTGTGGACGTTCCTGGACGGCGCCGCGACCATCGACCTGGACGGCCGCAAGATGGAGGCCGGTCCCGGCGACACCGTCGTCCTTCCGGCCGACGCACCCAGGCAGATGACCACAGGCGACACCGGGTTCGCGGCGGTGGTCGCGGCCCACGCCGGCTGCCTCGCCTACGATCCGGAGGCCGTCGTCGACCCGGGCAAGTGCGAACTCGCGCCGCAGGGGGAGGAGCGGCTCGTCCCTCCGTGGGCCAGGTGATCGGGCGCCGAGACAGGTGATCAGGCGCCGAGATACGCCAGCACGGCGAGGACGCGGCGGTTGTCGTCCCCGTCCGGCGGCAGCCCGAGCTTGCCGAAGATGCTGTTGGTGTGCTTGCTGATCGCCTTCTCGGTGACGAACAGCTTGCCGGCGATCGCGGCGTTCGACCGTCCCTCCGCCATCAGCCCGAGCACCTCGCGCTCGCGAGGGGTCAGCTGCTGCAGCGGCTCCTCGCGGGCGTGCCGGGTGAGCAGCTGGGACACGACGTCCGGGTCGAGGGCGGTGCCGCCGCCGGCGACCCGGCGCACCGCCTCCACGAAGACCTTGACGTCCGACACCCGGTCCTTCAGCAGGTAGCCGATGCCGCCCGTGCTGTCGGACAGCAGCTCCCGCGCGTACAGCTGCTCCACGTGCTGGGAGAGCACCAGCACCGGCAGCCCCGGGATCTGCTTGCGGGCCTCCAGCGCCGCCCTCAGCCCCTCGTCGGTGAACGTCGGCGGGAGCCGGACGTCCACCACCGCGACATCGGGGCGATGCGCTGTCAGCGCCCGCAGCAGCGACGGCCCGTTGTCCACCGCCTCGACGACCTCGAAGTCGAACGCGCCGAGCAGGCGGATCAGCCCGTCTCGGAGGAGGGCGAGATCTTCGGCGATGACAACGCGCACGGCAGCTCCATGGTGACGACGGTCGGCCCGCCCGGGGGGCTCGTCACCGCCATCGTCCCATCGAACGCCGCGAGCCTGCGCTCGATCCCGCGCATGCCGCTCCCGTCCGCGGGGTCGGCGCCGCCCGTCCCGTCATCACCGATGATCATGAGCAGCCGGTCCCCGGTGTGCTCGATCTGGATCCAGGCCCGCTGCGCGGCCGAGTGCTTGACCACGTTGGCGAGCATCTCCGCGACCGCGAAGTACGCCGCCGACTCCGCCGGCGCCTCGGCTCGTCCGGGCATGTCGATCCGGACGTCCACGGGCAGGGGCAGGGTCAGCGCCAGGGCGCGCACGGCCCCGTCCAGGCCGCGTTCGGCCAGCACCGGCGGATGGATGCCCCGGACCAGGTCGCGCAACTCCGTCAGCGCCGTCCCGCTGGCCTCGCGGGCCTCGGCCAGAAGCTTCTGCGCGGTCTCGGGGTCGTGCTTCATCATCTCCTCGGCGAGACCGATGTTCATGCTCAGCGCGACCAGCCGGGCCTGCGCGCCGTCGTGCAGGTCCCGCTCGATGCGGCGCAGTTCGGCGGCCGAGGCGTCCACGGTCTCCGACCTGGTCTCGGTGAGCTGCCGGACGCGCTCGGCCAGCGCGCCCCGCGTCGGCGCCAGCAGCGACTGACCGAACAGGGCGTGTGCCTTGAGGAACATCGGCCCGAGCGGGACCGCCGCGGCCGTCATCGCCGCGCCCAGCACGACCGTTCCGACGATGCCGAAGATCCCGTAGTCGTCCAGCGTCCAGAACGGCCCCCACCCGTAGTCGGTGATCTGCGCCACCCACGGCGCGACGAAGACGCCTTCCAGCCCGTAGACGGCCAGACCGCTCGCGAGGACGCCGAGGACGAGCGCGATCGGGACGTTCAGCAGCGTCCACAGGAGGTCACGCCAGGAGGCCGGATCGGTGAGTATCCAGCGCAGCCGCCCGAAGGGCCCGGTTCCGGCCGGTTCCGGCCGATACGGGATGGGGATCTTCACCCCCGACCACTCGGCCGCCCAGACGCGCTGCTGGTTGGCGACCGTCCGGATCGCCTGGAACATGACCGGCGTGAGCACGACCCCCGCACCCAGTGGGATGAAGGCGATTGACAGCACGGCCAGGATGAACAGCGGCAGGTTCACCGCGTAGGCGAGGACGATCTGGACGAGGCCGCGCACGATGCCGGTGAGGAAGCGGCGCCCGTACCCGCGGAATAGCTCGCTCACCTGTTCCTCCAAGCAATCGCCGTGCCGGGTTGGCTCACCCCATTGTGTTGGGTCGCGCGCCCGGCCTCGGTGGTGCTAGACCCCCTCTTCGCGGCGGAGCCGGTGGGGTTAGACCTACCGTCGATCGAGCGGCGACAAGACAACCGACCCCGTTCCCTGGACAATGCACAGTCGACACTCAGGGGAGAAAGCGAATCCAAGCTGTGACAGCGACCATCAGCCAGACGTCCGACGGCCAGGGCGGCCGGCCCGCCATCCGGCCCATCACCGAGCGCATCGCCGAGGAGATCGGCGTCCGCGAGGGACAGGTGCGGGTCGCGGTGGACCTGCTCGACGGCGGGGCGACCGTCCCGTTCATCGCCCGGTACCGCAAGGAGGCGACCGGAGCGCTCGACGACGCGCAGCTCCGCGCGCTGGAAGAGCGGCTGCGCTACCTGCGCGAGCTGGACGAGCGCCGGGCCGCGATCCTGGAGTCGGTGGAGTCGCAGGGCAAGCTCACCGACGAGCTGCGGGCCCGGATCATGACGGCCGACTCCAAGGCACGGCTGGAGGACATCTACCTGCCGTACAAGCCGAAGCGGCGCACCAAGGCGCAGATCGCCCGCGAGGCCGGGCTCGAACCGCTCGCCGAGCTGCTGCTGGACGACCCGTCCCGCGACCCGCGGGCCGAGGCCGCCGCTCACGTGGACGCCGAGAAGGGCGTCGCGGACGAGACTGCCGCGCTCGAAGGCGCCCGGGCCATCCTCGTCGAGCGCTTCGCGGAGGACGCCGACCTCATCGGCGCGCTGCGCGAGCGCATGTGGAACCAGGGCCGGATGGTCTCGCGCGTCAAGGACGGCAAGCAGGAGCAGGGCGCCAAGTTCTCCGACTACTTCGAGTTCTCCGAGCCGTTCGCGAAGCTGCCCTCGCACCGCGTCCTCGCGCTGTTCAGGGGAGAGAAGGAAGAGGTCCTCGACCTCGACCTGGAGCCCGAAGAGTCCGCTGACGACGCCGCCGCGCGCAGCTCCTACGAGGTGGAGATCGCCCGCCGGTTCGAGATCGCCGACCAGGGCCGTCCGGGGGACAAGTGGCTGTCGGACGCCGTCCGCTGGGCCTGGCGCACCCGGATCCTCGTCCACCTCGGCATCGACATGCGCACCCGGCTGCGGCAGGAGGCCGAGGACGAGGCGGTCCGCGTGTTCGCCGCCAACCTGCGCGACCTGCTGCTCGCCGCGCCCGCTGGCACCCGCACCACCATGGGCCTGGACCCGGGGCTGCGCACCGGCGTGAAGGTCGCCGTCGTGGACGCCACCGGCAAGGTCGTCGCCACCGACACGATCTACCCCCACGAACCCCGCCGGAAGTGGGACGAGTCGATCGAGACGCTCGCGAAGCTGGCCCGCGAGCACAAGGTCGACCTCGTCTCCATCGGGAACGGCACCGCCTCCCGCGAGACCGACAAGCTCGCCGCCGACCTGATCGCCCGGCACCCCGACCTGAAGCTCACCAAGATCATGGTGTCGGAGGCGGGCGCGTCGGTGTACTCGGCGTCGGAGTACGCGGGCCGCGAACTGCCCGGCATGGACGTCTCGCTGCGGGGCGCCGTCTCCATCGCCCGCCGCCTCCAGGACCCGCTCGCCGAGCTGGTCAAGATCGACCCCAAGTCGATCGGCGTCGGCCAGTACCAGCACGACGTCTCCGAGGTGAAGCTGTCCCGCTCCCTCGACGCCGTCGTCGAGGACTGCGTGAACGCGGTCGGCGTCGACGTCAACACCGCGTCCCCGCCGCTGCTCACCCGCGTGTCCGGAATCGGCGAGGGGCTCGCGGAGAACATCGTCGCCCACCGCGACGCCAACGGCCCGTTCCGCAGCCGCGCCGGGCTGAAGGGCGTCCCGCGGCTCGGCCCGAAGGCGTTCGAGCAGTGCGCGGGCTTCCTGCGCATCCCCGGCGGGGACGACCCGCTCGACGCGTCCAGCGTGCACCCGGAGACGTACCCGGTCGTCCGCCGGATCCTCGACACGGCGGGCAACGACATCAAGGGGCTCATCGGCAACACCGCCGTCCTGCGCTCCCTGAAGCCGACCGAGTTCGTCGACGACACGTTCGGGCTGCCGACCGTCACCGACATCCTCGCCGAACTGGAGAAGCCCGGCCGCGACCCGCGTCCCGCGTTCAAGACGGCCACGTTCAAGGAAGGCGTCGACAAGCTCGCCGACCTCGACCCCGGAATGATCCTGGAAGGTGTCGTCACCAACGTCGCCGCGTTCGGGGCGTTCGTGGACGTCGGCGTCCATCAGGACGGGCTCGTCCACATCTCCGCGATGTCCGACAAGTTCGTCGCCGACCCGCGGGAGGTCGTGAAGCCCGGCGACATCGTCCGGGTCAAGGTGCTCGACGTCGACCTGCAGCGCAAGCGGATCTCGCTCACCCTGCGCCTGGACGACGAACCGGGCCGCGACCAGCAGGGCGGCGGACGGCGAGGCGAACAGCGCGAACAGCAGGACCGGGGCGAACAGCGGGGCCGGGGCGGACGCCCGAACCGCGGCGGCCAGAACCAGGGCGATGGCCGGAACCGGCGCGATGGCCAGAACCGGCGCGACCAGAACCAGCGCGGCGGGCAGCGCCGCGGCGGCCAGGGCGGCGGCGGTCAGGGCGGCGGCTTCTCGGGCGGCGGCGCCATGGCCGACGCGCTGCGCCGCGCGGGCCTGGACAAGGGCCTCCCCGGCAAGGACCGCAAGGGCCGCTGACCTGCGACGTGGGGGCGACCCCGCGCAGCCCTTCAGCCGTCGCCGAAGCCGCGCCACCGTCCGTCGGAGCCCGTCTCGGTCGGGCTCTGCGGACGGACGGGCCGGCGCGGCTGCGGCGGCTTCGGATCGGGGCGGCTGTACCTGCCCCGGCCCATCGGCTCCCGCACGTGCGGCTCCTGCACGTGCGGGGACCGCGGCTGCGGCACCTGGGGCGCGTGCGGGATCTGCGGCCCGCCGAGCACGGGCCCGCCGACCGGCGGGCCGCCGAACGGATCCGCCGTGGCGGACGGGTCCTCGGCGCGGGACGCCTCGTCCGGCTCCTCGGGGATCGGACGGTGCCGCGGGAACTGCAGGACGGCCACCGCGCCCAGCGCCAGCGCGCCCAGCCGCATCGCGGAGTGCGCCGCGTCCTGCGGCCACGGCTCCCCGTACATGAACGTGCCCATGGTCAGCAGGTACGTCTTGGCGCTCACGGTCATCACGGTCGCCACGATCGAGACCCGGCAGCGCTGGAACGCCATGACCATGATCCCGAACCCGATGGCCGCCGCCAGCACCGTCAGATACGGCCACGGCGTCGCCGCGATGCGCAGGCCGGTGGCGTGCGGGTCGTCGCTCCAGCCCTTGATCGCCAGTTCGGCGGTGCCGACCGGGAAGCCGGAGCTCAGCCCGTAGGCGATCCCGGTGACCGGGCGGGCGTGCCGGCCGTCCGGCCGGTGGTCGCCGAGGACCAGGATCAGCATCGGCACGAGGACCGCCGGGGCGACCACCGCCGCGATCTTCCACAGCGGGGCGTCCGCCGAGCGGATCGGCTCGTCCCCGCCGAGGGACCCGGTGAGCAGCAGGATCGCCGCGCCGATCAGCACCAGGCTCAGCCACTCGCGGGCGGTCAGCCGCTCGCCGAAGAACGCGAGCGCGATCAGCAGCAGCGGGACGATGCCGGACATGAAGATCGGCACGGCGGTGGACAGCGGCAGGTTCCGCAGTGCCATGATCTGCAGCGTGAGCCCGCCCAGCACGACGGCGAGCGCGATCAGGAAGATCCAGTTGCGCACGATCGACCAGACCATGTGCGGGATGCGGTTGCCCCGCAGCGCGGGCATCCGGTCCGCCGCCAGCTTGAACACGGCGAACCCGAGGTAGTAGAGGCCCGTCGCGCCGAAGGCCGCGGCTGTCCCGTTCATCCCGGACGAGTATGGGGGTTCCAGTGCTTTATGTCACTGCCCGTGCGGCGCCGTTGACACGGATTCCTGGTATTGCGGGCGTCCTATGTCCGCAGCCGGCGCCGCGACCCCATAGACTTGGCCGCGCGAAGGCGCGGAGCCGTATTTCGGCGTGCCCGCGCCGCTGAGAGACTGACCGGCCGACGATCACGGCGCAGCCCGCCGCGTGAGGCCGAGGGCTCGCAGGCAGAAGAGGAAGAGAACGCGTCGAACGCCGCGGCCGAGACAGCGCCCGATCAAGGAGACCGACCCCAGTGAAGACCGATGTCGAGGAGCTGACCCCCACGAGGGTCAAGCTCACCGTCGAGGTTCCGTTCGACGAGCTCAAGCCGAACCTCGACAAGGCGTACAAGGAGATCTCGCAGCAGGTGCGGATCAAGGGCTTCCGGCCCGGCAAGGTCCCCGCCCCGCTGATCGACAAGTACGTCGGCCGGGGTGCGGTCCTGCAGGAGGCGGTCAACGACGCGCTTCCCGAGCTGTACGGCCGCGCCGTCGAGGAGTCCGAGATCTTCGTGCTCGGGCAGCCCGACGTCGAGGTGACCGAGCTGGAGGACGGCACCCAGTTCGCGTTCACCGCCGAGGTCGACATCCGGCCCAAGTTCGAGGTGCCCGACTACGACGGCCTCGAGGTCGTGGTGGACGACGCCGAGGTCACCGACGAGCAGATCGAGGAGACCATCGGCAACCTGCGCGAGCGGTTCGCCTCGCTCACCAGCGCCGAGCGCGCCGTCGAGGAGGGCGACTTCGCCACCATCGACATGGTCGCCAAGATCGACGGCGAGGAGGTCGAGGACGCCTCCACGTCCGGCTACTCCTACGAGGTCGGCAGCAAGTCCGCCGTCGAGGGCCTGGACGACGCGGTCGTCGGCCTCGCCGCCGGCGAGGACACGACGTTCACCGGCACCCTGCCCGGCGGCGAGCACGCCGGCGAGGAGGCCGAGATCACCGTCACCGTGCAGAGCGTCAAGGTCAAGAACCTGCCCGACCTGGACGACGAGTTCGCCCAGCTCGCGAGCGAGTTCGACACGATCGACGAGCTGCGCGAGGACGTCCGGACGCGGCTCGGCCGCCAGGTCAGGCTGCAGCAGCTGTCCGATGCGCGCGACAAGGCCCTTGAGGCGCTGCTGGAGAAGGTCGACATTCCGCTCCCCGACAAGGTCGTGGAGGAGGAGGTCGACCGCCGCAACCAGCAGCTGGAGCAGCAGCTGCAGATGGCGGGCATGACCAAGGAGGACTACCTCGAGGACGAGGAGAAGACCGCCGAGGAGTTCGACACCGAGGTCGCCGACGCGGCCCGGCTCGCGGTCAAGGGCGGGTTCGTGCTCGACCAGCTCGCCGTCCAGGAGGAGCTGAACGTCGAGAACGAGGAGCTCAGCGAGTACGTCGTCTCGCAGGCGATGCAGATGGGCGTGCAGCCGCAGCAGCTCGCCGAGTACCTCACCCAGAACAACCAGCTGCCGGCGATCGTCTCGGAGGTGCTGCGCAGCAAGGCGCTGAACCTCGTCGTCGAGCACGTCACGGTCAAGGACGAGTCGGGCAACGAGATCGACGTCGAGGCCGTCCAGCGCGAGCTGAACGGCGAGACCGTCGAGGCGGAGGAGGCCGGGGACGCCGGCGCCGCCGAGGAGACCCCCGCGGAGACCGCTGAGGCCGACGCTGCGGAGGCTCCGGCCGCCGAGGCTGCGGACGAGTCGGACGAGCAGGACACGAAGGGCAAGGACGCCTAGGACGTTCTCGACGTCTGAGTCGTCCCGGGCACGCCCCGCATCCGTATCACGGGTGCGGGGCGTGTCGCGTGAGCGGCGCGGAAGTCGGTCTCCCCGGGTGCCGGGGAGGTGTGGATCGTCCGGAAAGCGGGAGTCGCCGGGGCGGGCTCGGGTACGCCCCTGGCGAAAAGCCGGGCCCCCTGGCTTAAGCGGGCCCGAGAGCGCGTTAATGTCCAATCATCCGAACCGATTAAAAGGACCGGAGGAACACCCGGTGAGCATGCCTCCGACTTTCGACGAGTCGTCGCGGATCCAGGCGCGGGTCGCCGAGGCGCCCCTGTCGCCCCTGGGCGACCAGCTGTTCCAGCGGCTGCTGCGCGAGCGCATCGTCTTCCTCGGCCAGCAGGTCGACGACGACATCGCCAACCGCATCTGCGCCGAGCTCCTGCTGCTGTCGGCCGAGGACGGCCGCCGCGACATCACGCTCTACATCAACTCGCCAGGTGGCTCCGTCACCGCCGGCATGGCGATCTACGACATCATGAAGTACGTCCCGAACGACATCGTCACGGTCGGCATGGGCCTCGCCGCGTCGATGGGCCAGTTCCTGCTCTGCGCGGGCACCCAGGGCAAGCGGTACGCCCTGCCGCACGCGCGGATCATGATGCACCAGCCGTCGGGCGGCATCGGCGGCACGGCCTCCGACATCAAGATCCAGGCCGAGCAGATGCTGTACGTCAAGAAGACGCTCGCCGAGAAGATCGCCGAACACACCGGTCAGTCGCTCGACCAGATCGAGCGCGACTCCGACCGCGACCGCTGGTTCACCGCCGACGAGGCCAAGGACTACGGGTTGGTGGACCACGTGGTGCTCAGTGCCACCCAGGTGCCCTCCGAGGGCACCGTCTCCTGACGACCTGAACCTTTATCGGAGGCACACAGTGAGCGACCTCATCCGACCCGGCTTCAGCGATATGGTCCGGCCCGGCGTGCACGCGGGCGGATCCCCGAAGCCGGTCGACGACCGCTACATCATCCCGTCTTTCGTCGAGCGCACCACGTACGGGGTCAAGGAGATGAACCCGTACAACAAGCTGTTCGAGGAGCGCATCATCTTCCTCGGCGTGCAGATCGACGACGCGTCCGCCAACGACGTGATGGCCCAGCTGATCACGCTGGAGTCGATCGACCCCGACCGCGACATCAGCATCTACATCAACTCGCCCGGCGGTTCCTTCACCGCCATGACGGCGATCTACGACACGATGCAGTTCGTCAAGCCCGACATCCAGACGGTCTGCATCGGCCAGGCCGCGTCCGCCGCGGCGGTGCTGCTCGCGGCCGGGACGCCGGGCAAGCGGGCCGCGCTGCCCAACTCGCGGATCCTGATCCACCAGCCCGCGACCGAGGGCACCTACGGCCAGTCCAGCGACATCGAGATCCAGGCGCGCGAGATCATGCGGATCCGCGAGCTGCTGGAGACGATCCTTGCCGAGCACAGCGGCAGGAGCATCGACGAGGTCCGCCGCGACATCGAGCGTGACAAGATCCTCACGGCGGACGAGGCGAAGGACTACGGTCTCATCGACGACGTCTTCGCCAGCAGGAAGCGTAAGGCCGAGGTAGTGTCGTCCTGAGACGGCACGAGGACGAGGGGAGTCCCCCAGCCCGGTCGTCACACTTCCGGGCGAGGGGCTTTCCAAGTCCACTGGAGGCGGTAACGTCGAATCCAACGTCGTAAGCCTTCGGGACGCAATCCAGCTGCGCCGCAACCTCCAAGGCGGGCGGCCCCACGAAAAGGAGACGGTTGGGTGGCACGCATCGGCGACGGTGGTGACCTGCTCAAGTGCTCGTTCTGCGGTAAGAGCCAGAAGCAGGTCAAGAAGCTCATCGCGGGTCCGGGCGTGTACATCTGCGACGAGTGCATCGATCTCTGCAACGAGATCATCGAGGAGGAGCTCTCCGAGACCTCCGACCTCAAGTGGGACAACCTGCCCAAGCCGCGGGAGATCTACGAGTTCCTCGACTCCTACGTCATCGGGCAGGACACGGCGAAGAAGGCGCTGTCCGTCGCCGTGTACAACCACTACAAGCGGATCCAGTCGGGCGACACCGGCAGGGACGACCCGGTCGAGCTGGGCAAGTCCAACATCCTGCTGCTCGGCCCCACCGGATCCGGCAAGACCCTGCTCGCGCAGACGCTCGCCAAACTCCTCAACGTCCCGTTCGCCATCGCGGACGCCACGGCGCTGACGGAGGCCGGCTACGTCGGGGAGGACGTCGAGAACATCCTCCTCAAGCTGATCCAGGCGGCCGACTACGACGTCAAGAAGGCCGAGACCGGGATCATCTACATCGACGAGGTCGACAAGATCGCTCGTAAGAGCGAGAACCCGTCGATCACCCGGGACGTCTCGGGCGAGGGCGTCCAGCAGGCCCTGCTGAAGATCCTGGAGGGCACCACCGCGAGCGTCCCGCCGCAGGGCGGCCGCAAGCACCCGCACCAGGAGTTCATCCAGATCGACACCACGAACGTGCTGTTCATCTGCGGTGGCGCGTTCGCCGGCCTGGAGAAGATCGTCGAGTCCCGGGTCGGCAAGCAGGGCATGGGCTTCGGCGCGCAGATCCGCTCCAAGTCCGACTTCGAGGAGTCGTCCGCCGTGCTCGGCGACGTCATGCCGGAGGACCTGCTGAAGTTCGGGATGATCCCGGAGTTCATCGGCCGCCTCCCGGTCATCACGTCCGTGCACAACCTGGACCGCGAAGCCCTCATCAACATCCTCACCGAGCCGAAGAACGCGCTGGTCCGCCAGTACCACCGCCTCTTCGAACTCGACGGGGTCGACCTGGAGTTCACCGACGACGCCCTGGAGGCGATCGCCGACCAGGCCATCCTCCGCGGCACCGGCGCCCGCGGCCTCCGCGCGATCATGGAGGAGGTGCTCCTGTCGGTCATGTACGAGGTACCGAGCCGCCAGGACGTCGCCCGCGTGGTCATCACCCGGGAGGCCGTCCTGGAGCACGTGAACCCCACCTTGGTCCCGCGCGACCGCCCCAAGCGCGAACCCCGCGAGAAGTCCGCGTGATCGGGGCGTGATCGAGCAGGTCCGTCCGCGGAGAGCGCGGACCACGGCCCGCTCCATCACGCCCCGTCGGTCACGTCACCGGAACCACGTCCGCCGGCGGTACTCGTAGGTGTTGCCCTCCTCGGTCATCACCAGGATGAGGGCACCGGACATCGCCTCGGCCTCGTCCAGCCGCGCCCGGTACTCGTCCGGTGACAGCGCTCGCAGGCCGAGGGCCTCGGCGACCTCCGTCTCCTCTTCCTCCGGGTCGTCCCCTTCGGGGTCGGCGCTCACCATGAACTGGAGGGCCTCGGTGAGGTCGCGTCCCAGGATCTGGTAACCGCCTTCGGAGTCGGCGTACAGCAGCGGGCGACGGGGGCCGTCGCCGCACAGGAAGTAGGTGCCGCCCGTGCCGTGCCCTCCGATCGGCTCCAGGCGGGCGCCTCCGAGCAGGTGCACCTCTTCGACGTGCTCGATGTGGGACATGTCGAGATCCAGTCCGTGCAGCTCATCCCGCAGCCGCTCGCTCTGGCGGATGCGCGCGAGCAGTTCCGGCTCCGGCGAAGGGGGGCGGGCGGCGTCGCCGAGCCAGGCCGCGGCGGCCACGGGATCGGTCGCGTCGGCCGGCACCAGCAGGGCGGTCTGGTGGCGGGCGCCTCCGGTGCGCACCACCACCCGGGCCGCACGGCCGAACACGATCGCCGGGACGTCGTAGAGCGCCAGCTCGCAGCCGGGATCGCCGGGGTCCGCCGCCGGACCCGCGACCGCGGCCAGCGGCGCCTCGGCGGCGAACCTGGGCCAGCCCAGGCGTTCCAGCGCGCAGCGGCGCCGGTCCGGGACGACGTGCTCGGCCCTGAGGACGGCCGCGTACGAGGCGGACCCGAACTGCCGCACCGCGCGCCGCTGCAGTTCCTCATCGGAGGCGTGGACGATGTCGGCGGCGCTCCACCCGGGGTCGATGAGGTCCGGCGGTACCAGCCGCCCTCGCCAGCAGTGCTGCGCGAAGCCGTCCTCGAAGCGCACGGCCGGGCCGTCGTCGCGGTGCAGCCGGCCCGAGTCGTCGGTGTGGACCTCGGTGGGGGGCGGGGTCAGCAGCGCGATGTCGTTGAGCGCCCACCACCATCCGACCGCCGGGGTGAAGCGCAGCCGCGTCCCCAGCGGCCCGGTGTTCCCCGCGTGCCCCCCGTACCCTGCGTTCTCGGCGTCCCGGGCATCCCCGTCCCCGCCGGCGCGGCGGCGCACGGCCTCCAGGATCAGCGTCGCGTGGTTCTCCGGGGCTCGCGCCGCGGCCCACGTCTGCCGCCACTGCTTCCAGCGGTCGGTGTGAGGGGCGTCGGCGCAGGTCCGCAGCGCGGCGCTGATCGCCTCCCACTGCCCCGCGGGGAACACCGGTTCCAGTCCCTGGAGTAGGCGCGCATGGGCGGCGGCGCTGACACGGGCGAAGTGTTCGGGGTCGGGGGGCGACAGCGCCTCCTGCTGGAACCGGTTCGCGACCCCGGTGTTGATCGCCCAGGCGGGCTCGCCGACGCGCTCGAGAACGGCTCGCAGGTCCGGCCCGTCCAGGTCGTAGGCGAGCTTGTAGGCCGAGAGCACGTCCGGCAGCCGCCACCTGGCGGCGGCGGGCTGGTCCTCCTCGAAGGAGTCCGGCTCCTGGCGGTCGAACGTCCCGAACGCCCCTTCCAGGTGCGCCATGGTGGCGCCGACCCACGCGCGGTGGGCCTCCGGGTACCGGTCACCGTCGAGGTGACCGTGGCCGTAGAGGAGGGTCCGTGCCGCGATTGCACCCGCCAGTGGAGAGTCCAGCCAGATAACGGTTCTGGGCCGCCGCCACCCGCGGTGGTCGTACAGCTCGGCCAGTGCCCGCTCGGCATCGCGGCGGTCCGGCTCGGCGGCGCGCTCCTTCCATTGCGCGCACAGGTCGTCGACGAGTCGGCGCTGCTCGGCGGTCAACCGGTCCTCTTGGGCCATGGGTGGTCCTCGGTGTTCGGCGAACGGATCTTCCTTCGAGGCTCGTGTCGTCGTCCGGGTTCCAGCGAATCGCCGCGACATCTCCGCTGACGATCACCCATGGGCGGAAGACGGGGTCAGCGGGGGGAGGACTCGCCGAGGCCGGCTTCGCGGGCCAGGACGATCGCCTGGGCGCGGTCGGCGACGTGCAGCTTCATGAAGATGTTCGAGACGTGGTTGCGGACGGTCTTCTGGCTGAGGAACAGCGTCCCGGCGATCTCGGCGTTGCTGCGGCCCTGCGCGATCAGCTCCAGGACCTCCCGTTCCCGCTCGGTGAGCTGCGGGAACGCGGCCTGCCGCGGGTCGGGCATGTCGGTGAAGTAGGTGAGCACGCGGCGCGCGATCTCCGGGCCGTAGATGGCCTCGCCGGCCGCGACCGCCCGGACGGCGCGGGCGATCTCCTCGGCCCCCGACTCCTTCAGCAGGTAGCCGCGGGCGCCGGCGCGCATCGCCGCGAAGACGGAGTCGTCGTCGCGGAACATCGTCAGCACCAGCACGCCGATGCGCGGGCTGGTGCGGGTGATCGTCCGGGTCGCCTCGATCCCGTTGCCGCCGGGCATGTGCAGGTCCATCACGACGACGTCCGGCTGCAGTTCGGCGGCCAGCCGCACGGCGTCCGGCCCGTTCTCGGCCTCGCCGACGACGTCCACCCCGAGCGCCTGCAGCAGCCCCTTCAGCCCCTGCCGGAAAACCGGGTGGTCGTCGGTGATGAGGACCCGGATGGTCTCCGTCATCTCCCCCCGCCTTCTCCGATCGAGGGACGATGATACCCGGCGGCGGTCTCCGCGGCGGCGAGCGGGAGGCGGACGGTGACGACCGTCCCGCCGCCGTTCCGGGACGTGATGGCGCAGCTCCCGCCCAGCTCGGCGGCCCACTCCTTCATGGCGGCGAGCCCGCGGCGCGGCTTCGGCTGCCCGCCGTTGCGGGCGGCGTCCGGCAGGCCCGGCCCGGTGTCGGCGACCATCAGGTGCAGGTCGGCGTCGCGGTTCAGCCGGACCATCGTGGTGCTCTGCGGAGCGTGCAGGCGGACGTTCGTCAGCGCCTCCTGCGCGATCCGGTACGCGGCCACCTCCACCGCCGCGGGCAGCCCCGCCGGATCGCCGTCGAACCGGACGTCCACCCGCTCGCAGGAGCCCTCCGCGAAGGACTCGATGGCCGCGACCAGGCCGAGGTCGTCCAGCGCGGGCGGGCGCAGCCCGTGCGCCAGGTCCCGGATCTCCCCGACGGCCGTCGCCAGCCGGTCCCGGACGTCCGCGAGGAGCGGGTCCGTCCGCTCCGGCTCGCGGGCGAGCGTGATGCGCGCCGCGTCCAGCGACATCGCGAGGCTCGCCAGCGTCGGTCCGAGCCCGTCGTGCAGGTCGTGCCGGAGCCGGCGGCGTTCCTCCTCCCGGCTGGCGAGGATCCGCTCCCGGGAGCGTTGCAGGTCGGCGGTGAGGCTGCGGAGGTGAGGGATGGTCGCGGCACGTGCCGCCACGGCCCCCGCGGTGAACGCGCCGGCCAGCACGGCGGCGCGTGCCAGTACCGCTCGCATCCCGTCCCTCTTCCTCTGTCCCGGCGCGGACCTACCCGGTCACCCTTTCCGTCGGGGCGACCCGATGTCAGGTGACCTGTGTCCCGACCGCCACGGGAAAACGCTCTCAGAACCGGTTCGGCGGGCACTTCACCCTCCCGGTCCCCGTAGAATCGTCAGCCGTGACACAGCCCAGCAATGAGCGCGGCCAGGGGGCCGCAGCGGACGTCGACCTGCCCACCCAGTACCGACCGGCCGACGTCGAGGGCCGGCTCTACGAGCGGTGGGTATCGGCGGGGCTGTTCACCGCCGACCCGGAGCGCGCCCCCGACCGTCCCGCGTTCTCGATCGTGATCCCGCCGCCGAACGTCACCGGCTCGCTGCACATGGGGCACGCCCTCGACCACTCCATCCAGGACACCCTCGTCCGGCGGCGCCGCATGCAGGGCCACGAGACCGCGTGGGTGCCCGGCATGGACCACGCCGGCATCGCCACACAGAACGTGGTGGAGCGCGAGCTCGCCAAAGAGGGCCTGTCGCGGCACGACCTCGGCCGGGTCGACTTCGTCGAGCGGGTCTGGCAGTGGAAGGCCGAGTCCGGCGGCCGCATCCTCGGCCAGATGCGCCGCCTCGGCGACAGCGTCGACTGGACGCGCGAGGCGTTCACGATGGACGACGACCGCGCCCGCGCCGTCCGGACGATCTTCAAGCGGCTGTTCGACGACGGGCTGATCTACCGCGCCGAGCGCATCATCAACTGGTGCCCGCGCTGCCTGACGGCGCTGTCCGACATCGAGGTCGAGCACGAGGACGTCGACGGCGAGCTGATCTCGATCCGGTACGGCTCCGGCGCGGACGAGATCGTCGTCGCGACCACGCGGGCGGAGACGATGCTGGGCGACACCGCCGTGGCCGTCCACCCGGAGGACGAGCGTTACGCGCACATGGTCGGGCGTGAGATCGAGCTTCCGCTGACCGGCCGCCGCATCCCGGTCGTCGCCGACGAGCACGTCGACCCGTCGTTCGGGACGGGCGCGGTCAAGGTGACCCCGGCGCACGACCCGAACGACTTCGAGATCGGGCGGCGGCACTCGCTGCCGTCGCTGTCGGTCATGGACGAGCGCGGCGTCGTCACCGCGTCCGGCCCGTTCGAGGGCCTCGACCGGTTCGAGGCGCGCCCGGCGGTCGTCGCCGCGCTGCGCGAGCAGGGCCGGATCGTCAAGGAGGTCCGCCCCTACAAGCACTCGGTCGGGCACTGCCAGCGCTGCTCCACGGTCGTCGAGCCGCGCGTGTCGCTGCAGTGGTTCGTGAAGGTCGAGTCGCTGGCGCGGGCCGCCGGCGACGCCGTCCGCGACGGCCGCGTCAAGATCCACCCGCCGGAGATGGCGTCCCGCTACTTCGAGTGGGTCGACAACATGCACGACTGGTGCATCAGCCGGCAGCTGTGGTGGGGGCACCGCATCCCGGTCTGGTACGGGCCGGACGGCGAGGTCGTCTGCCCGGGCCCGGACGAGGAGCCGCCCGCCGGCTGGACGCAGGACTCCGACGTCCTCGACACGTGGTTCTCCTCGGCGCTGTGGCCGTTCTCCACCCTCGGCTGGCCGGACGAGACGCCCGACCTGAAGCGGTTCTACCCGACGTCCGTCCTGGTCACCGGCTACGACATCCTGTTCTTCTGGGTCGCCCGGATGATGATGTTCGGGCTGTACGCGATGGACGGCGTCCAGCCGTTCGACACCATCGCCCTGCACGGGATGGTTCGCGACCAGTTCGGCAAGAAGATGTCCAAGTCGTTCGGGAACGTCATCGACCCGCTCGACTGGATCGACCGCTACGGCGCCGACGCGACCCGCTTCACGCTGCTGCGCGGCGCGAACCCCGGCGGCGACGTCCCGGTGGCCGAGGACTGGGCGCAGGGGTCGCGCAACTTCTGCAACAAGCTGTGGAACGCGACCCGGTTCGCGCTCATCAACGGCGCGCACACGCGCGGAGACCTGCCCAGCGCGGTCTCGACGGTCGACGCCTGGATCCTGTCCCGCCTGCAGAAGGTGATCGCGGAGGTCGACGCGCACCTGGAGGCGTTCGACTTCGCGAAGGCGTGCGAGGCGCTCTACCACTTCGCGTGGGACGAGGTCTGCGACTGGTACGTCGAGCTCGCCAAGGTGCAGCTCGCCGACGAGCGGGCGGAGGCGACGCGGCGCGTCCTCGGCGAGGTGTTCGACAAGCTGCTGCGGCTGCTGCACCCGGTCGTCCCGTTCGTCACCGAGGAGCTGTGGACGTCCCTCACCGGCGAGCGGACGGTCGTCACCGCGCCCTGGCCGGTCGTGGACGAGGCGCGGGAGAACGGCGGCGCCGAGGAACTCGTCGGCTCGCTCCAGCGGATGGTGACCGAGGTGCGGCGGTTCCGGGCCGACCAGGGGCTCAAGCCGGGCCAGCGGGTCGCCGCGCGGGTCGAGTGGAACGGCTCGCCCCTGCAGGCCCACGAGGACGGCATCCGCGCGCTGCTGCGTCTCACCGAGCCGGCGGACGGCTTCACCTCGACGGCGTCCCTGCCGGTCGAGGACGTGAAGGTGCACCTCGACACCGCCGGAGCGATCGACGTCGCCGCTGAGCGCAAGCGGCTGGAGAAGGACCTGGCCGCCGCCCGCAAGGAGGCCGACCAGGCACGGCGCAAGCTCGGCAACGAGGCGTTCATGGCGAAGGCGCCCGAGGCGGTCGTCGCCAAGAACCGTGACCGTCTCGCGCAGGCGGAGGCCGACATCGTCAGGCTGGAGGCGCAGTTGGCCGCGCTCCCGGACGACCGGTCCTGACACCGGCGCTGACACGGCGATCCTACGGCGCGGCCGGGCCCGTCGCGGTTACGATCCGGTTGGGCCCGCGGGCTTTTGGCGGTAATGAACCATCGGGAGTGCAATGGCCGAATCACCACGCCGGTCCGGTTCCCGGAGCGGAGCTCCGGCGGAGCGGAGGGAAACGGACCGGCCCGTTCCTGCGGGGGGTGTGGGGGGTCGTCCCCCCACAGGAGATCCGTCCGGTTCCTCGTCCGGGGACGACGGGGACGCGGGGCAGGTCATCGAGGACGATGCCGTACCGGAGACCGCCGGTCCGGAGCCCTTCGGCGGTGCGCGGCCATGGTGGTCGGTGGACTCCGGTGACGGGACGGGCCCGCACGTGCTCGTGAACGGCACGGGCCCGCAGATCCTTCCCGCGCCGCGGGACGGCTCGGGTCCGCAGGTCATGCCCGGCCCGGTGAACGGGTCGGGGGCGCATCCGATCGTGGGCGGCACCGGCCCGCACGGCGCCCTGCCGGGCGGCACGGGCCCGCTGCCGACGGTCCCGGGCGGTCCGCCCACGCCCGGCAAGCGTGCGCCGAGGCTGCTGCTGGTCGCGGGCGTCGCCGTGGTCGCGGCGGTGGTGCTGATGGCGGGTGTGCTGGCGTTCGGGACCGGCGGCGGCGCGCTGGATGGCGGCCGCACGACGGCCGATCCCGCGTCCAAGAAGGTGATCGACGCGGGCCAGGAGGCCGGCGGCCTGCGCAAGGACGGCCTGACCGCACCGCAGGCGAGCGCGGCGTACCCGTTCATCGCGGGCGCGATCGAGGCCGGCGGCGTTCCGGTCGCCAAGCACGGGCTCGCCGTCTACACCGAGGAGCCGGTGGGCAAGGTCAACGTCCTGTTCATGGGCGGGACGGGCGCGATCGGCAAGCCCGCGGACTTCCTGCAGAAGGCGCAGCCCACCACGTTCATCGCGGGGCAGGACGCGGACCCCGGTGGCAAGGGCGGCAAGGCCGTCTGCGGCACGTTCGCCGTCCTCGCCGAGACCCACACGTACTGCGCGTGGGCGACCAGGGACTCGTTCGGCATCGTCGCGTCCAACCGTGCCACGGTGAACCCGCAGTTCTCGCTGATGGCCGACGTGATGCGCCGGATCAGGAACGGCGTCGAGAGGCCGAAGTGACGTAGAGGCGTTCGGTGTCGGCGTCCACCACGTCGAGGACGTGCCCGGTGAAGTAGACGGTGCCGAGGACGACGACGCGATGACCGAGCGTCGCGAGCGATTCGGGCGTGATGGCGGGGGAGTCGACGACGTCCCAGCCGGGCGGCAGCGCGTGGGTGAAGCGAAGGTGCGGCAGGGGTAGCCGGACGAACGTCACGGGCAGCGCCTCCAGTTCGGTGACGGCCCCCTCCAGGTCCTTGTGGTCGGGCAGGCAGACGACGACATGGTCGATCGTCCCCCAGGTCTCCCGCGCGGCGGTGAGGGCGGCCGCGACGCCGGTCCGGTCGATGGCCGAGTCGATGAGCAGCCTCGTCGCCGACCCGGGGACGTCGTGCCAGGACAGCCGCCCGGGCAGGACGATCGAGGACAGCACGTCCCGCACCGCCCCGGGCGCGGGTTCGGTCACGCCTGGGAGACGGCGGGCGGCGGCCACGCCGAGTTCGGCGCCGGCGCGGCCCAGCCCGGCGGGCAGCAGGTCCGGGGGGAGCCCGCTCCCGCCGGACCCGACGAACTCCACGTCGCCGAGCACCGCGGTGACCCCGGCCGACTGCGGCGCCGACAGGACGTGCGCGGCCGGACCGGCCACGCCGAGCTTCTCCTCGGCGATCTCCGCCGCCGTGTCGCCGAGGACCCCGGCGTGCTCGCGGAAGACGGGCGTGATCGCGGCGACGTCCGGCGGGAAGAGCGCGGCCTCGTCCGACCGCCCGCCCATCCCGGCCTCCAGGACGATCGCCTCCGCGTCCACCCGGCCCGCGTGCAGGACGCCCGCGATGGTGAAGAGCCCCGATGGGGACAGATAACCGTTCGAGGGCGGCGGAAGCGCGGCCATGGCCTCTTCGAGCACATCCGCGAGAAGGGCGAGCTCCTCGCCGGAAACGGCGCGCCCGTCCACCCTGATCCGATCGCGGTGGCTGCGCAGACCCGGACTTGTGACGGTGCACACACGAAGGCCGGCCGCCCCGAGGAAGGCCGACGCGTAGGTCGCCGTCGTGCCCTTTCCCTTCGAACCCACGACGGTCAGGACCGGGGCGTCCGGCGCAAGGAGGCCGAGCGCGCTCGCGAGGGCACGGGCGCGCCCGACGTCGCGGGTCTCGCCCGGTGCGCGCCGCTCCCACTCGCGGAAGAACACGTCCATGTCTCCAGTGTGGGCCCGGACGGGGGCACGGGCACCGCCGAGTAGGCTCTGTGACCGTGAGTCAGGTAACCGAGCCGTCCGACTACAGGGCCGCCGTCGGCGCGATCATGGGACGCGGCGTCGAGTGGGAGATCGACCCGACCCTCGACCGGATCGCCGATCTGGTCGACGTCCTGGGCGAACCGCACCGCGCGTACCCGGTGATCCACATCGCCGGAACGAACGGCAAGTCCAGCACCGCCCGGCTCGTCGAGTCGCTGCTGCGCGAACGCGGCCTGCGCACCGGGCTCTACACCAGCCCCGAGATGACCACGCTGCGGGAGCGCATCGCGATCGACGGGGAACCGATCGGCGAGGAACGGTTCGTCGAGGCGTTCAACGACGTCCTGCCCTACCTCCAGCTGATCGACGGCAAGCATGCGGTGCCGCTGTCGTTCTTCGAGGTCCTCACGGCCATGGCGTTCGCGGCGTTCGCGGACGCACCGGTCGACGTGGCGGTGGTCGAGACCGGCATGGGCGGCGTGTGGGACGCCACGAACGTCGCGGACGGCGCCGTCGCGGTGATCACCCCGATCGGCCTGGACCACACCCGCTACCTGGGCGACACGCTGGAGCAGATCGCCGGGGAGAAGGCGGGGATCATCAAGCCGGGCTCGGTCGCGGTGCTGGCCCAGCAGCCGGTCGAGGCGGCCGAGGTGCTGCTGCGGCGGGTCGCCGAGACCGGCGCGGCGGTGGCGCGCGAGGGCATCGAGTACGGCGTGCTCAGCCGGGACGTCGCCGTCGGCGGCCAGCAGCTTCGCCTGCAGGGCCTGCACGGCGGCTACGACGAGATCTTCCTGCCGCTGTTCGGCGAGCACCAGGCGAGCAACGCGGCGACGGCGCTCGCCGCCGTGGAGGCTTTCGCCAGCGGGGCACCGACCAGGGGCGAGCCCAATCTGGAGGCGGCGACACGGATCGCGCCCGGCGAGACCTACATCGGCGGCGGCGAGGGGCAGCTCGATCCCGCGCTCGTCCGCAGCGGCTTCGCCAAGTCCGCCTCGCCGGGACGGCTGGAGGTCGCGCGGACGGGCCCGACCGTCCTGCTGGACTCGGCGCACAACCCCGCCGGGATGGCCGCCACCGTCGCCACGGTCACCGAGTCGTTCGGCTTCACCCGGCTCGCCGGGGTGCTCGCCATCGCCGCGGACAAGGACGTCGCCGGGGTCCTCGACCAGCTCGAACCCGTGCTGGCGGAGCTGGTGGTGACGCGGAACTCCTCGCCGCGCTCGATGCCGCCCGAGGAGCTCGCCGAGCTCGCCGAGAGCATCTTCGGACCCGAGCGCGTCCATGTCGAGCCGCGGCTGGACGACGCCATCGACCGGGCCATCGGCCTCGCCGAGGAGACCGGCGAGTACCGGGGCGCCGGCGTCCTGATCACCGGCTCGGTGGTCACGGCGGGCGACGCCCGCACGCTCTTGCGCGTTGAGGAGGGCCGGTGACGAGCATGGGCACGCGGCCCGCCGCGAACCCCGCACGGAGGCTGTTCGCCACGGTGCTGGCCTGCGAGGCCATCGTGGTCGCGCTCGCGATCCCGGTGGCCGTGTCGGTGCTGGACGTGGACGGCGCGACCGCCGGCGGCGTGTGCGGCGGCCTCGCGGTCCTCTGCCTGGTGCTGGCCGGGCTGCTGCGATTCCCCTGGGCGATCACGGCGGGCACCGTCCTGCAGGTGCTGATCATCGCGACCGGGTTCATCGTGCCGGCCATGTTCTTCCTCGGTGTCGTGTTCGGGGCGCTTTGGGGAACCGCCATTTGGCTGGGACACAAGGTGGGAGGCGCTCAGCCGCGCTAGGTTCGCGGGGACGGCATCATTTCGTCCGCCGATTATCGCGAATTCGAATTATTGCCTTAATTTGGACATCTTTCTCTTTCGGGAAATGCGCGCGGCGGACGACGACGTCCGAAGGAGCAGGCCGTGTCCTCCCACGCACCCGAAAACCCGCCCGGAGCCCTCGCCGCCGGACGCCCGGCCGAGCCCCTGGAGAGCCCGGCGGAGCCGCTGGAGTGCTCGGCAGAGCTGCTGGAGCCCACCGGTGAAGGGCCCACGCGGCACCGGCTCGCGGCGCTCGGCGCGCTGCTGCTGACGTTCACCGCACTGCCCGCCGCCGTCCTGGTGGTGCCCGACGCGTCGGTCAACGTCGTCCCCGCCGCCGCGAGCGCGCTCGGACTCGGCGACGCCGAGATCCCCGGGCTGCTGCGCGCCACCGGCCTCTCCCTTCCCGCGCTGCTGGTCACCGTGCCGCTCGCCGCGGTCGCCGCGCGCCGGTTCCCCGCCTGGGCCGTCCTCCTCACCGGTATGTCGATCCTGATGGCCGGTGTCAGCGCCGTCCGGTTCGCGCAGTCGGTGCCTCTCGTCGGGACGATCCGCGCCGTCCAGGGCGCGGGCGCGGGCATCGTCCTGCCCGCAACCCTGGTCCTGGTGTGGGAGCGGCGGGACCGTGCCCTGTCCGCCGCATGGGCGGGCGCCCTCGCGGGGTCGCTCATCCTCGCGATGCCGCTGGCGCTGAAGGCCGTCCCCATGCCCCCCGGCGGCGCCGCCGTCCGCGACTGGCGCGTCGCGCTCGCGCCCTGCCCTCTGCTCGCGGTGGCCGCCGCCGGAGCGGTGCTCGCCCACCCGCTCCTGCGCGGGCGCGGCCCCTGGCGGCTACCCGCGTCCCGGCACACCGAGCGCGGGCAGCTGCTCCTCCCGTTCGTCCCGGCGGCGGGCTTCGCGTTCCTCGCCGTGATCGCCGCCCACGGCTGGTCGCCCGGCGCCCGGCTGCTCGTCGCCGGGCTCGCGCTGCCCGCCCTGGTCGGCCTCGCCCTCACCGGTGCCCGGGACGCGACCGCGGGCAGCCCGTTCGGCTGCGCGGTCGTCATGATCGCCACCGGGCTGCTCTGCTACCCGGTCGCCGGCCCGCTGGCCGGGCTCACCGCCGCCGACGCCCGCATGACCGGCGCCGCGGGCATCCCGTTGCTCCCGTTCGCCGTGGCGGCCGCCGCCGCGCTCGCCGGGGCCCTCGCCGCGACCCGTGCCGGAGCGCGCGGCGCGGTTCCCGCCGGGCACCTCCTCATGCTCGCCGCCGTGCTGGCCGGACTCGCCACCGACGCCCACGGCCGCTGGGCGCCGCTGGCCGCGCTCGTCCCGCTCGGCGCCGGCGCCGGGCTGGCCCTCGCCGCCTCGCTGCGGGACGCGGGCGTCGGCGCCGCGCTGTTCGGCCTGTCGCTGTGCTTCCCCGCGGTGCTCGCCGGTCAGCTCCTCGTCCTGTCGCTGCAGGCCGCACGGCTGCAGCGGCTGCGTCCCGCGACCGGCGCGCAGCAGATGTACGCCCTGCTGGAGGGTTACCGCATCTGGCTGATCGTCGCGGGAGCGGCCGCCGCGCTGCTCGCCGGAGCCGCCGCCCGCCTGTGCGCCGCGCGCGCGAGAACGGCGCGCTCCGCCGCCGCGCCGCTTCCCGGCGATGCCGCCCCAGGCCCGCGAGCCGGGTAGTATTCGCGCGCTTGCCGAATCCGAAAACAGTTTTCGAGGAGAACCACACGTGTCCGAGCGCACTCTTGTTCTGGTCAAGCCCGACGGCGTCCGCCGCGGTGTCGTCGGCGAGGTCGTCTCCCGGATCGAGCGCAAGGGCCTGAAGCTCGTCGCGCTGGAACTCCGCACCCTCGCCCGCGAGACCGCCGAGGCGCATTACGAGGAGCACGCCGCCAAGCCGTTCTTCGGCGAGCTGGTCGAGTTCATCACCGGCGGCCCGCTCGTCGCGATGGTCGTGGAGGGCCCGCGCGCCATCGAGGCGTTCCGCTCCCTCGCCGGCGCCACCGACCCGGTCAGCGCCACCCCCGGCACAATCCGCGGCGACCACGCCCTGGAGATCGGCGAGAACATTGTGCACGGCTCCGACTCCACCTTCTCCGCCGAGCGCGAGATCAAGCTCTTCTTCCCCGAACTCGGCTGAGTTCGCCCCAGGTGCCGTGTTCACCCAGGGGGCGCCCCCCTGGACCGCGCGGCCGGTAACCCCGGCAGAGGTTAAACCTGCCGGGGTTCTTGTTTATGGAAAACCGAGCTGGTCAGGACGCGGTTTTTTCGCGACGCGCGGCGCCGGGGTGACTGCCCACGGGCGGGGGTCCACGTTACGATGGACGGGCCGCTATGAACGCCCGTCAATCGTGAAGGGCTCCCTTTCTTCATGGGTAACAAGCTGTCGTTTCTCGGCCGTGACATGGCGGTCGATCTTGGTACCGCCAACACCCTGGTGTACGTGCGCGGGCGTGGCATCGTCCTGAACGAGCCCTCCGTGGTGGCGATCAATACCAACACCGGGAAGATCGTCGCGGTGGGCATCGAGGCGAAGCGGATGATCGGCCGCACACCGGGCAACATCGTCGCCGTCCGGCCGCTCAAGGACGGCGTCATCGCCGACTTCGACGTCACCGAACGGATGCTGCGCTACTTCATCCAGAAGGTGCACAAGCGCCGGCACTTCGCCAAGCCGCGGATCGTGGTGGCGGTGCCGAGCGGGATCACCGGGGTGGAGCAGCGTGCGGTGAAGGAGGCCGGCTACCAGGCCGGCGCCCGCCGCGTCTACATCATCGAGGAGCCGATGGCCGCCGCGATCGGCGCCGGGCTCCCCGTCTACGAGCCGACCGGCAACATGGTCGTCGACATCGGCGGCGGCACCACCGAGGTCGCCATCATCTCGCTCGGCGGGATCGTCACCAGCCAGTCGGTCCGCGTCGGCGGCGACGAGCTCGACCAGGCCGTGATCTCGTTCTCCAAGAAGGAGTACTCCCTGATGCTCGGGGAACGTACCGCCGAGGAGATCAAGATGGCGATCGGGTCGGCCTATCCCGGCGGCGACGAGGAGCCGCATGCCGAGATCCGGGGCCGCGACCTCGTGAGCGGGCTGCCGAAGACCGTCGTGATCTCCGCCGAGGAGGTGCGGCGGGCCATCGAGGAGCCGGTCAACGCCGTGGTGGACGCGGTGAAGACCACTCTCGACAAGTGCCCGCCCGAGCTGTCCGGCGACATCATGGACCGCGGGATCGCGCTGACCGGCGGAGGGGCGCTGCTGAAGAACCTCGACGAACGGCTCCGCGAGGAGACCGGGATGCCCATCCACCTGGTGGACAACCCGCTCGACTCGGTGGTGCTCGGCACCGGCAAGTGCGTCGAGGACTTCGAGTCTCTGCGGCAGGTCCTCGTGCCGGAGCCGCGGCACTGAGCCGGACGTAGTCCGCCGGGGGACGTCGTTCGTCCCTCCTCGAGAGGCATGGATTCGGACGTAGTCCGCCGGGGACGTGGAGGTCGTCCCCTTCGTGAGGCATTGCGCTCCAGGCGGACCAGGGAACGGGAGGTCGGTGCGTGAAGGACACCCGGCGCACCCGCGCGGTCCTCGGTGCGCTGCTCGTCGTCGCGCTCGCGATGATCACCATCGACTACCGCGGCGGGGCGGACTCCCCGCTGGGCGGCCTGCGCGGCCTCGGTGCGACGGTGTTCGGCCCGGTGGAGCGGGCGTCGGCGTCCGTCGTCCGGCCCGTGAGCGACACCTTCGACGCGGTCACCGACGCGCCCGGTGAGCGGCGCCGCGCGGATCAGCTGGAGCGGCAGAACCAGCGGCTGCGCGAGCAACTGCGCTCCGCGCGGCTCGACCAGGACCGGTCCGCGCAGCTGAAGCGGCTCCTCGGCACCGCCGGGATGGGCGGCTACAAGATCCACGCCGCGCAGGTGATCTCCGCGGGGCAGGGCTTCGAGGACACCGTCACGATCGACGTCGGCAGCCGCAGCGGCATCAAGCCCGACATGACCGTGATGAGCGCCGACGGTCTCGTCGGCCGCATCACCCGCGTCGGCCCCGCGACGTCCACGGTCCTGCTCGCCACGGACCAGACCTCCTCCATCGGCTCCCGCCTGGAGGACTCCAAGGAGATCGGCATCACGCAGGGCCGCGGCCGCCGGGGCCTCGGCGGGGGCGGCGAGACGCCGCTGCGGTTCCAGCTCCTGGACGCCGCCGCGCCGATCCACGTCGGCCAGCGGATCGTCACGCTCGGATCGCAGGGCCAGCGGCCGTACGTCCCCGGCGTCCCGATCGGCGTGGTGGAGCGGATCGAGCGGGCCACCGGCGCACTGACACGCACCGCCTACGTCCGGCCGTTCGTGCGGTTCACCAGCCTGGACGTCGTCGCCGTCGTGGTCGCCCCGCCGAAGACCGACCCGCGGGACTCGGTCCTGCCGCCGAAGCCGCCACCGCCCCCGTCGCCGAGCCCCACCACGAGCCCCACCACCAGCCCGTCGCCGAGCGGCAGCCCGAAGGCCAGGCCGCACGGCTCGAAGAGCCCGACCACCGAACCGAGCGCGGGGGACTGACGTGCTGAACCCACCCGAGGCGTCGCCCGCCGGCCGCACCGTGGTGACCGCGGTGGTGATCGCCGTGACGCTGATCCTGCAGGTGTCGGTGGCGAACCGGCTGCCGCTGCCCGGCGGCGTCCAGCCCGACCTGGTGCTGCTCGCCGTCGTGGCGCTGGCGCTCGTCGCCGGGTCGATGACCGGCATGGTGACCGGGTTCCTCGCCGGCCTCGCCGCCGACATCATCCCGCCCGCCGACCACACCCTCGGCCGGTACGCGCTCGTCTACTGCCTCATCGGCTACCTGTGCGGCGCCGCGTCCGCCGAGATGGACCGCCAGTCCGCGGTGCCGTTCTTCGCCGTCGCCGCCGGGGCGCTCGCCGGCACCGTCCTGTACGCCGGGACCGGGATGATCCTCGGCGACCCGCGCGCCGAATGGGCGACCGTGTCCAGCATGGTGCCGCTGCAGGTCCTGTACGACGTCATCGCCAGCCCGTTCGTCGTGTGGGCGGTGCTGCGCGCCACCCGCCGGTACGAACGCGGCGAACGAACCCGGGACCGCTTCGCGGTGCCCGCCGCCCGCTACCGCGCGATGTCGGGGCGGGGCGGGAACCTGTGAACCCGAGGACCCACTTTCGTCTCGTCGTCCTGTACGTGCTGGTCGCCGCGCTGCTGCTCGTCCTGGTCGGGCGCATGTGGACGCTGCAGGTCCTGGAGGGCGCGCACTACAGGGGGATCGCCGCCCAGAACCGCACCCGCGACATCGTCGTCCCCGCGACCCGCGGCATGATCCTGGACGACCGGGGCGTGCCCCTCGTCCGGAACCGCAGCGCGCTCGTCGTGTCCGTCGACCGTACGACGCTGTCCCGGCAGAAGGACGGCGGCAAGACCGTCCTGCGGCGGCTCGCGGCCGTTCTCGGGACGAGCAACGACGAGATCTCCAAGCGGATCCGGCTGTGCGGCCCCGGCATCAAGCGGCCCTGCTGGCCCGGCTCGCCGTACCAGCCGATCCCGGTCGAGGACCACGTCGACGCGAAGCGCGCGCTGCAGATCATGGAGCGCCAGGAGGACTTCCCCGGCGTCACCGCGCAGGTCCAGGCCGTCCGGGACTACCCGCAGCCGGACGCCGCGCGGCCCGCCCAGGTCCTCGGCTACCTCCAGCCCGTCACGCAGGAGGAGCTCGACAAGCGCACCGGGCTCAAGGTCACCGGCTACAGCGGCGTCGACCTGGTCGGACGGGACGGCCTGGAGGCCCAGTACGACGCGGCGCTGCGCGGCGAGCCCGGGTTCCGCAAGGTGCTGGTCGACAGCCAGGGACGCGTCACCGGAACCGCCGAGGACCAGCAGCCGATCTCCGGCAGCAACCTCGTCACCAGCATCGACGCGGGTGTGCAGGGCGCGGCGGAGACCGCGCTCAAGCACGCCATCGACGGGGCGCGCAAGGCGGGCCGCCCGGCCGACGCCGGCGGCGCCGTCGTGATGGACGTGCAGACCGGCAGGCTCGTCGCGATGGCGAGCTACCCGACCTACGACCCGGGCATCTGGACCGGCGGCATCTCCCAGGACGAGTACGACGCGCTGCTCGGCAAGAAGCAGGGCGAGCCGCTGATCTCCCGCGTGACGCAGGGGCAGTTCGCGCCCGGCTCCACGTTCAAGATCTCCTCGGTGTCGGCCGCGGTGAAGGACGGCAACAGCCTGCACGGCACCTACGACTGCCCGGGCTCGTACAACGTCGGCAACCGCGCCTTCCGCAACTTCGAGGGCGAGGCGCTCGGGCCGATGAACCTGCACACGGCCCTCGTCAAGTCCTGCGACACGATCTTCTACCGGTTCGCCTACCAGGAGTGGCAGCGCGACGGCGGGATGAAGCCGAAGAAGAACCCGTCCGACCCGATGGTGAAGATGGCGCGCAACTACGGGTTCGGGGCGAAGACCGGCGTCGACCTTCCCAGCGAGAGCGACGGCCGCATCCCGGACCGCACCTGGAAGAAGGACTTCTGGGAGGTCACCAGGGCCGGAAACTGCAAGGGCGCCAAAGAGGGCTACCCGGAAGTCGCGAAGACCGACCCGGCCCGCGCCGCGTACCTGAAGGCGGTCGCGACGGAGAACTGCACCGAGGGCTTCGTGTGGCGGCCCGGTGACGCGGCGAACTTCTCGGTCGGGCAGGGCGACGTCCTGGTGACGCCGCTGCAGCTCGCCCGCGCGTACGCGGCCATGGCGAACGGCGGCAGGCTGCTGACGCCGCGGCTGGGCGTGGCGATCGTGCGGGCGGACGGCACGGTCGTCCGCCGGATCGAGGCCCCGCCGCCGAAGAAGCTGCCGGTCGACACGAAGGTGCTGACGTACATCCGCACCGCCCTCGCGGACGTGCCGAAGAGCGGAACCGCGTCCGGCGCGTTCTCCGGATTCGACTTCAAACGCGTCGACGTCGGCGGCAAGACCGGTACCGCGGAGGTCTACGGCAAGCAGGACACGTCCTGGTTCGCCTCGTTCGGCCCGGTCAAGAAGCCCCGCTTCGCGGTGGTCGCGATGGTCTCCCAGGGCGGTCAGGGCGCGCAGACGTCCGCACCGGCGGTCCGGGAGATCTGGGAGGCCATGTACGGGACGAAGGACAAGAAGCCCATCCTCAAGGACGGGAAGCTCCCGTCCGACCTGCCGAAGATGCCCGGTGAGGGAGCCGCCCCGTGATCACCGGATCCGGTGTGGGGAGCGTCGACGGGTATGCGGCGCGGCGGACGTGGGGCAGCCGGCTGGCCGTGCTGCGGCGGCTGGACTGGCCGCTGTTCGTGGCCGTGCTGGCGCTGTCGGCGGCGGGCGTGCTGCTGGTGCGCTCGGCGACGTTCCAGCTGCTGACCGAGCAGGGCAAGGACCCGGAGGGCTTCCTCAAGCGGCACATCCTGAACCTGATCATCGGGTTCGTGCTCGGCGGCTTCGTCACCGTCCTGGACTACCGGCTGCTGCGCGCCTACGTCCCCATCCTGTACGGGCTGGCGTGCGCGGGGCTGCTGGCCGTGCTGACCCCGCTCGGCTCGACGATCAACGGCTCGCACTCCTGGATCGTGATCGGCGGCGGGTTCCAGGTGCAGCCGTCGGAGTTCGCGAAGGTCGGCCTCGTGGTGCTGCTCGCGATGATCCTCGGCGAGCCGCGGGACGGGGAGATCGGGCCGGGCCGCCGCGACGTGCTGCTCGCGCTCGTGCTCGCCGGGGTGCCCGGTGTGCTGATCATGCTGCAGCCGGACCTCGGCACCACGCTGGTGTTCATCGCGGTCGTGCTCGGCATGCTGGCGATCTCCGGGGCGCAGAAGCGCTGGCTGGTCGGCCTGGTCGGCGGCGGCGCCGCGGCCGCCGCCGCGGTCTGGTTCTTCGGGCTGCTGGAGGACTACCAGATCGCCAGGTTCACCGCGTTCCTGAACCCGGAGGCCGACCCGCGCGGCGCCGGCTACAACGCCCAGCAGGCGCGGATCGCGATCGGGTCGGGCGGCGCCTTCGGCAAGGGCCTGTTCCACGGCGAGCAGACCGGCGGCCACTTCGTCCCCGAGCAGCAGACCGACTTCATCTTCACGGTGGCGGGGGAGGAGCTCGGCTTCGTCGGCGCCGCGGTGATCGTCGTGCTGCTCGGTGTGGTGATGTGGCGCGGGCTGCGGATCGCGTCGCAGGCCGCCGACCTGTTCGGGACGCTCGTCGCGACCGGGGTCGTGTGCTGGCTCGGGTTCCAGACGTTCGAGAACGTCGGGATGACGATCGGGATCATGCCGATCACCGGGCTGCCACTGCCGTTCGTGTCCTACGGCGGCTCCGCCACCTTCGCGAACATGATCGCCTTCGGCCTCCTGCAGGCGGTCCACGTGCGCAGGCGGCCGTTCGACTGAGCGGTCGCCACCCAAGAGCACGTTCGATTAGGGGGCGGGGACGGCGTAGGCTGGGCGTTCATCCCACGTCCCCTGCACGGAGGGTTTCCGTCATGCCGGTCGAGTCGCTCTTCCCGCGCCTGGAGCCGCTGCTCCCGAGCGTGCAGAAGCCGATTCAGTACGTTGGCGGCGAGCTGAACTCCCAGCTCAAGGACTGGGACGAGGCCGAGGTCCGGTGGGCGCTGATGTACCCGGACGCCTACGAGGTGGGGCTGCCGAACCAGGGCGTCCAGATCCTTTACGAGATCCTTAACGAGCGCGACGGCGTCCTGGCGGAACGGACCTACTCGGTCTGGCCCGACATGGAGGCCGTCATGCGCCGCAACGGCATCCCGCAGTTCACGGTGGACGCGCACCGCCCGGTCGCCGCGTTCGACGTGCTCGGCGTGTCGTTCTCCACCGAACTCGGCTACACAAACCTGCTGACGGCGCTCGACCTCGCCGGGATCCCGCTGGACGCCGCGGACCGCACCGGCGACCACCCGATCGTCATCGCGGGCGGGCACGCCGCGTTCAACCCGGAGCCGATCGCCGGCTTCATCGACGCCGCCGTGCTCGGCGACGGCGAGGAGATCGCGCTCGCCATCACCGAGGTGATCCGCGAGTGGAAGGCCGAGGGCGAGCCCGGCGGGCGGGACGAGGTGCTCCTGCGCCTCGCCGCGTCCGGCGGCGTGTACGTGCCGCGCTTCTACGACGTCACCTACCTGCCGGACGGCCGGATCCAGCGGGTCGCGCCGAACCGCCCGGGCGTCCCGTGGCGGATCGAGAAGCACACCGTCATGGACCTCGACCAGTGGCCGTACCCGAAGAAGCCCCTCGTCCCGCTCGCCGAGACGGTGCACGAGCGGTTCAGCGTGGAGATCTTCCGCGGCTGCACGCGCGGCTGCCGGTTCTGCCAGGCCGGGATGATCACCCGTCCGGTGCGGGAACGGTCGATCACCACGATCGGGAACATGGTCGAGCAGGGCCTCAAGGAGTCCGGCTTCCAGGAGGTCGGGCTGCTCAGCCTGTCCAGCGCCGACCACAGCGAGATCGGCGACGTCGCCAAGGGCCTCGCCGACCGCTACGAGGGCACCAACACCTCGCTGTCGCTGCCGTCCACCCGCGTGGACGCCTTCAACATCACGCTCGCCAACGAGTTCTCCCGCGGCGGGCGGCGCTCCGGCCTGACGTTCGCCCCCGAGGGCGGCTCCGAGCGGATGCGCAAGGTCATCAACAAGATGGTCACCGAGGACGACCTGATCCGCACCGTCACCACCGCCTACGAGAACGGCTGGCGGCAGGTCAAGCTCTACTTCATGTGCGGCCTGCCCACCGAGGAGGACGAGGACGTCCTCGCGATCGCCGACATGGCCAAGCGGGTCATCCAGGCCGGACGCGACGCCACCGGCCGCAGGGACATCCGCTGCACCGTGTCCATCGGCGGGTTCGTGCCGAAGCCGCACACCCCGTTCCAGTGGGCCGCGCAGTGCGACCACGAGACCGTCGACCGCCGCCTGCACGCCCTCAAGGACGCCCTGCGCGGCGACAAGGAGTACGGCCGCGCCATCGGCCTGCGCTACCACGACGGCCAGCCGTCCATCATCGAGGGCCTGCTGTCGCGCGGTGACCGCCGCGTCGGCCGGGTCATCCGGGCCGTCTGGGAGGACGGCGGCCGCTTCGACGGCTGGAGCGAGCACTTCTCCTACGAGCGCTGGACGGCCTGCGCCGAGAAGGCTCTTGGCGAGGAGACCGTCGACCTCGCCTGGTACACCGTCCGGGAGCGCGAGGAGGTCGAGGTGCTGCCCTGGGACCACCTCGACGCCGGCCTCGACCGCGAGTGGCTCTGGCAGGACTGGCAGGACGCCGTCGACGAGACCGAGGTCGAGGACTGCCGCTGGACGCCCTGCTACGACTGCGGCGTCTGCCCGACGATGGGCACCGAGATCCAGATCGGCCCCACCGGCCGCAAGCTGCTGCCGCTGAGCCCGGTGTAACCGGATTCGGCCTCGTGAAAGCCCTGAGCTGCGAGGGTTTCGAGCCTGAGGGACCGGTGCCTGGCGGAACCGTGTCCGGTGACCCGTACTCTATAGGGAGACCTTAGATTTCGGCTCGACACGAGTAGGAAGGACCAGAACCCTGGCACCCATGCCGGAGGGTCCGGCGCCGGCCCCCGTGACCCAGCGACTGCGCGTCCGCTACGCCAAGCGGGGCAGGCTGCGGTTCACGAGCCACCGCGACATTTCCCGGGCCGTGGAACGCGCCGTGCGGCGCGCCGGGATCCCTGTCGCGTTCAGCGCCGGATTCACCCCCCACCCGAAGATCTCGTACGCGGGTGCGGCGGCGACAGGGGTGGCCAGTGAGGCCGAGTACCTTGAGATCGGGCTCACCGAGACCCGCGACCCTGCGCGGGTGCGGGCCGATCTCGACGCGGCCCTGCCCCCCGGGCTCGACATCGTGGACGTCGTGCCGGTCGGGACGGGACGCGGCGACGCGCCGGTCAGGCCGGGCGCGTTCGCCGATCGGCTCGAGGCGTCCGAATGGCGGATCAGGCTGGACGGCGTGGCCGAGGGCGACGCCGCCGCCGCCGTGGCCGTCTTCATGGACGCCGGGAGCATCGAGGTCGAGCGCCTCACCAAGAAGGGGCGGCGCCGGTTCGACGTGCGCGCTGCCGTGTCCTCCTGTGAGCTGGACCGGCGCGCCGCGGAGGCGGCGGATGCCCCTTGTGCGATACTTCGAATGGTTGTTCGGCATTCCACACCCGCCGTACGACCCGACGACATCCTCACCGGACTGCGCCAGGTCGCCGACCTCGCGCCGCCGTCACCACCGCTGGTGACCAGGCTGGCGCAGGGGCCCCTCGACGCGGACACCGGTGGTCTCGCGGATCCCCTGGATCCCGACCGGGAGATCGGCCTGCCGTCCGGCGACGACGCCGGCACGGCCCGCGGCCAGGAGCGGCCGCAGCCCGGGGACGCCGCGAGCGTGGATGCCGTCAGCGCCTGACCGTGGGACCGAAGCCGTGGTGGCACGGAACCGGTCCGCAGGGTACGGCGGGCGCGCCCCCGACGACTTCGTCGTCATGGCCGGACGACCGTCCGGCGGTGACGACGCCGACGACTGACGAGGTGCTCTCGTGCGGCGCACCGCACCGATCCGCCCATCGGCGGAGCGAGCGGACGCGCCCGGGAGCCTGACGGGAGATTGCCCGGATGCTTGAGAACGAAGCCGATTCGGCCACGGCCGAAGGCACTGATGACCAGACCGTCGACAACGGGACCGCGGAGACCGCGCCGGCCGAGAACGCGCCGGCGGAGAACGCGGGCGTGACGACACGGCCGCGCCGCGCGAGCCGTCCCGCCGGGCCCCCGCCCGAGGTGGACGACGCCCCGGCCGCGCCCCCCGCCGCCGAGACGGAGACCGCGTCCGCGGAGGAGGCCGTCCCGCCCGCGGAGGCCCCCGAGCCGCCGAAGCGCGCCACCAGGACCCGTACCCGCACCAGGACGGCGAAGGCCGCCGCCGAGACGTCCGAGCCCGTCCCGATGACCGGTGCCGAGGCGTCCCCCGAGGCCGCGTCCGAGCCGGAGGCCGCGTCCGAGCCTGAGGAGGCGCCGGCACCCCGCACCCGCACCCGGCGCCGTTCCGCCCAGGCCGCCGCCTCCGAGGCGCCGGACGTGCCCGGCGTGCCGT
Source organism: Spirillospora sp. CA-128828 (assembly GCF_050945415.1). Lineage (NCBI taxonomy): Bacteria > Bacillati > Actinomycetota > Actinomycetes > Streptosporangiales > Thermomonosporaceae > Spirillospora > Spirillospora sp. CA-128828. The sequence continues at coordinate 6,962,458 of NZ_CP191986.1, read as the reverse complement.
CGGTGCCGCAGGTCCCCGCCGTGCCGGTCGCCGGCGCGGAGGTGGCCCCCGAGCAGGTGTCGGAGACCGAGCCCGCGAGCGGCGTCGGGGTCCCCGGCGTGACCTTCCAGCCGCCGATGGTCGTCTTCCAGCCGCCGCAGCCGAAGGCGGAGGGGCCTGCCCGTCCCAAGGACGAGCCGAAGCCCGAGCCGGCCGAGCGCGACACCGGCGAGGACGACCAGGACGAGGGCCCGTCGGACGAGGACGACTCCGAGGACCGTCCGTCCCGCAGGCGCCGCCGCCGCGGCGGCCGCGGCCGGGGCCGGGGCGGCAAGGAGGGCGCCGAGGACGAGGAGCAGCCCGAAGAGGCCGCCGACGAGGAGCCCAAGGACGAGCAGGCCGGCAAGGCGGCCAAGGGCGGCAGGGCGGCCAAGACCACCAAGACCACCAAGGCCGCCAAGGCCCCCGCCAAGGGCAAGGAGAAGGACAAGGGCAAGGACAAGGAGCCCAAGGCCGAGGAGCCCGAGCAGGAGGCCGCCGAGGACGAGGGCGATGGCGCCGAGGACGGGTCGAGTCGCCGGCGTCGCCGCCGCCGGCGCCGTTCCGCGGGCGACGCCGAGACCGGCAACGGCTCCGACGACCCGCCGAACACCGTCGTGCACGTGCGCACCGCACGGGAGGAGCGCGCCGCCGCCGAGGACGAGGTCCGGTCCGTGCGGGGCTCGACCCGGTTGGAGGCCAAGAAGCAGCGCCGCCGCGAGGGCCGCGAGCAGGGCCGCCGCCGCCCGCCGGTGATCACCGAGGCGGAGTTCCTGGCGCGCCGCGAGGCCGTCGAGCGGGTGATGGTGGTCCGGCAGGAGGGCGAGCGCACCCAGATCGGCGTCCTGGAGGACGACGTCCTCGTCGAGCACTACGTCAACCGCGCCACCCACCAGTCGTACGTGGGCAACGTCTACCTCGGCAAGGTCCAGAACGTCCTGCCGTCGATGGAGGCGGCGTTCGTCGACATCGGCAAGGGCCGCAACGCCGTCCTGTACGCGGGCGAGGTCAACTGGGACGCCTCCGGCCTGGAGGGCCAGCCGCGCCGCATCGAGTCGGCGCTGAAGTCGGGCCAGTCGGTGCTCGTCCAGGTCACCAAGGACCCGCTCGGCCACAAGGGCGCCCGGCTGACCAGCCAGGTCTCGCTGCCCGGCCGCTACCTCGTGTACGTGCCGGACGGCTCGATGACCGGCATCAGCCGCAAGCTCCCCGACAAGGAGCGCAGCCGCCTCAAGTCGATCCTGAAGAAGGTCATGCCGGAGAACGCCGGCGTGATCGTCCGGACCGCCGCCGAGGGCGCCACCGAGGAGGAGCTCTCCCGGGACGTGTCGCGCCTGGCCGCGCAGTGGGAGAACATCCAGAAGAAGGTCAAGACGGCCTCGGCCCCGTCGCTGCTCTACGGCGAGCCCGATCTGACGATCCGGGTCGTCCGCGACATCTTCAACGAGGACTTCTCCAAGCTCGTGGTGTCCGGCGCCGACGCCTGGGACACCGTCTCCGAGTACGTCGAGTACGTCGCCCCGCACCTCGCCGGCCGCGTCGAGCGCTGGACGGGCGGTGAGGACGCCCTGACCTCGTTCCGCATAGACGAGCAGATCGCCAAGGCGCTGGACCGCAAGGTCTGGCTGCCGTCCGGCGGCTCGCTGGTGATCGACCGCACCGAGGCGATGACGGTCATCGACGTCAACACCGGCAAGTTCACCGGGCAGGGCGGCAACCTGGAGGAGACCGTCACCCGCAACAACCTGGAGGCGGCCGAGGAGATCGTCCGCCAGCTCCGGCTCCGCGACATCGGCGGCATCGTCGTGATCGACTTCATCGACATGGTGCTGGAGAGCAACCGGGACCTGGTGCTGCGCCGGCTCGTCGAGTGCCTGTCGCGGGACCGTACCAAGCACCAGGTCGCCGAGGTCACCTCGCTCGGCCTGGTCCAGATGACCCGCAAGCGGGTCGGCCAGGGGCTCCTGGAGGCGTTCTCGGAGACCTGCGAGTGCTGCAACGGCCGCGGCATCCACGTCCAGCTGACGCCCGTCGAGCCGAAGGCGGAGAAGGCGGCCGGCAAGGAGAGCGGCCGCCGCCGCAAGCGCAAGGGCGAGGTCGAGAAGGCGGTCGAGGAGAAGCTGGCCCGCCACGAGTCCAAGCCGAAGGAGCCCGTGGAGGAGACTCCGGCAGAGGCCGCGGCAGAGCCCGCGCCGGAACCGGCCCGTTCCCGGCCGAAGAAGTCCAGGCCCGCCAAGCGGCCCGCCGGCCCGCCCCCGGAGATCGACGAGCCCCCGGCGCAGGCCGCTGTGGAGGCCGCCGACGCCGCCGAGGAGACCGCCGGCTCCACCCCGGGCGCCCTCGACTCCGCCGAGGCCGAGCCCGTCGCGGTCGCCGCCAACGGGACCGACCCGAGCGGGCCGGACCTGAACGGCACCGGGGTGACCGCCGACGTGTCGGCCGCCGAGCCCAATGGCTCCGCGCCCGCCGAGGCGCCCGCCGAATCCGGAGAGCAGCCGTCCGGACGCCGCCGCGCCCGCCGCCCCCGCGCCACCGCCCAGGCCGCCGAGACCGCGGAATCCGGGGACTGACGAAGGTCCGTGCCCTGACCGGACGCGTTCGCGTTCCGGTCAGGGCATCCGGTACCCTTGTACTTCGGCGCGTCGTGTGCGCGTCGCCCGAACCCGCACCGCGAACCCCGTCCGGGGCTCGTTCGGTGCTCACCTCGCCGATCCGGTGAGGCCAAGCAGAGAGCGCCAGAGGTCTCCTCTGGTGTGCCGCCCTCGGCCCGGTGCCGGGGGTAGGCCCCCATCCGGGGGCTGGTGAGCCACGCGCGGGACCGGTTCAGTCCGGAAGCGCGCGCAGACGAAGGGTTTCCGCGGTGTACGCGATTGTCCGCGCAGGCGGCAGGCAGGAGAAGGTCGCCGTCGACGACGTGCTGACCGTCGACAAGCTGGCCGGCGAGGTCGGTTCGACCGTGAAGCTTCAGGCCCTGCTGGTCGTGGACGGCGACGACGTCGTCAGCAAGACGGCCGACCTCGCCCGCTACGAGGTGACCGCCGAGATCCTCGGCGCGGTCAAGGGCCCGAAGATCAACATCATGCACTACCGGAACAAGACCGGGTACAAGCGGCGGATGGGTCACCGTCAGCCCTACACCGAGGTCAAGATCACCGGTATCAAGGCCGGGAAGTAAGGGAGAGCGGTCACATGGCACACAAGAAGGGCGCATCGTCCAGCCGCAACGGTCGCGACTCCAACGCCAAGCGCCTCGGCGTGAAGCGGTTCGGCGGCCAGGTCGTCAACGCGGGCGAGATCATCGTCCGGCAGCGCGGCACCCACTTCCACCCCGGCCCGGGCGTCGGGCGCGGCGGCGACGACACGCTGTTCGCGCTGGTCGCGGGCGCGGTGCAGTTCCGCCGGTACCGCGGCCGCAACGCGGTGGCCATCGTCCCGCCGGCGGAATAAGGACGGGCGACCGCAGCGGAGCGAGGATCGGCCGTCCGCCCCTTCGGGGGTCTGGGGGTCGTCCCCCAGATAAGCTCCGCCGAGGGAAGAGACTTTCGAAGGGGCGGACCGTTCGTCGGTCCGCCCCTTCGCCGTTTTCACTGAGGAGAGTTCACCGTGGCCGCTGGAGCGGGATCGGGCGCGCAGTTCGTCGACCGGGTGGTGCTGCACGTCGCCGCGGGCAACGGCGGGAACGGCTGCGCGTCGATCCACCGGGAGAAGTTCAAGCCGCTCGGCGGCCCGGACGGCGCGAACGGCGGGCGCGGCGGCGACGTCGTCGTGGTCGTCGACTCGAACGCCGCGAGCCTCCTCGAATACCACCGGCGTCCGCACCGCAAGGCCGGGAACGGCAGGCCCGGGCAGGGCAGCCTCCGGACGGGCGCGGACGGCGGGGACGTGATCCTGCCCGTCCCGGACGGTACCGTCGTGAAGTCCGGCGACACCGTGCTCGCCGACCTGGTCGGCGAGGGCACCCGGTACGTGGTCGCGAAGGGCGGCCAGGGCGGGCTCGGGAACGCGGCGCTGGCGTCCGCCAAGCGCAAGGCGCCCGGGTTCGCGCTGCTCGGCGAGCCGGGGGACGAGCGTGACGTCGTCCTGGAGCTGAAGAGCGTCGCCGACGTCGCGCTCGTCGGGTTCCCCAGTGCGGGCAAGTCGTCGCTGATCGCCGCGCTGTCCGCCGCCAAGCCGAAGATCGCCGACTATCCGTTCACGACGCTGATCCCGAACCTCGGGGTGGTCGGCGCGGGCGACACGACGTTCACGGTCGCGGACGTGCCGGGCCTGATCGAGGGCGCCAGCGAGGGGCGCGGCCTCGGCCTGGACTTCCTCCGCCACATCGAGCGTTCGTCGACCCTCGCGCACGTCCTCGACTGCGCCACGATGGAGCCGGGACGCGACCCGGTGAGCGACTTCGAGGTCATCGAACGCGAGCTCCAGGCGTACGACCGGGTGCTGGGCGACCGCCCGCTGTCGGACCGTCCCCGCATCGTCGTGCTGAACAAGGTGGACGTGCCGGACGGCCGCGACCTCGCCGAGATGGTGCGGCCCATGTTCGAGGAGCGCGGCCTGAAGGTCTTCGAAGTGTCGGCGGCGACGCACGAGGGGCTGCGGGAGCTGTCGTTCGCGATGGCGGCGATGGTCACCGAGCACCGCGCGTCGCTGCCGCAGGCGGAGCCGACCCGCATCGTCATCCGCCCGGAGCCGGTCGGCGGCGACACCGACTTCGAGGTCAGGACCCTCGGCGACAACACGTACCTGATCACCGGCACGAAACCCGTCCGGTGGCTGCGGCAGACCGACTTCGCCAACGAGGAGGCCGTCGGCTACCTCGCCGACCGGCTCGCCCGGCTCGGCGTGGAGGAGGCGCTGGCCAAGGCGGGCGCCAACGCGGGCGCGACCGTCCTGATCGGCACGAGCGAGGACTCGATCGTCTTCGACTGGGAGCCCGAGGTCCCGGCCGGCGAGGCCGCCATGGGGCCCCGCGGCACCGATCGCCGCCTGGACGGCTGGTCATGAGCGGAGCGAACCGGGAGGTGCGGGGGGTCGTCCTCCCGCAGGGAGCGGAGTCATGACCATGGGCGGGCGTGAGGCGATCGCCAAGGCCCGGCGCATCGTGGTGAAGGCGGGGTCGTCGTCGCTGACCACGCCGCAGGGGACGATCGACGCGAACCGTATCGACGCGCTCGTGGACGTCCTCGCCGGCCGCCGCGCCGACGGCTCCGAGATCGTGTTCGTGTCGTCCGGTGCGATCGCCGCCGGGCTCGGCCCGCTCGGGCTGACCCGCCGCCCGCAGGACCTCGCCGCCCAGCAGGCGGCGGCGAGCGTCGGCCAGGGCCTGCTGTTCGCCCGCTACACCTCGTCCTTCGCCCGGTACGCGCTGACGGTCGGGCAGGTGCTGCTCACCGCCGACGACATGATGCGCCGCTCGCACCACCGCAACGCGCAGCGCACCCTCGGGCAGCTCCTCGCGATGGGCGTCCTGCCGATCGTGAACGAGAACGACACCGTCGCGACCGACGAGATCCGGTTCGGCGACAACGACCGGCTCGCGGCGCTGGTCGCGCACCTGATCCGCGCGGACGCGCTGATCCTGCTCTCGGACGTGGACGCCCTCTACACGGGCGACCCCCGCCAGCCCGGCGCCAGCCGTGTCGAGGACGTCCGCGGCCCGGAGGACCTGAAGGACGTCAAGCTCGGCCGGTCCGGACGCGTCGGCACCGGCGGCATGGTCACCAAGGTGGAGGCGGCCCGGATCGCGGGCGTCCCCGTCGTGCTGACGAACGCCGCGTCCGCCGCGCACGGGCTCGCCGGCGACCGGGTCGGGACGCTGTTCCACCCGGCCGAGGGCCGCCGCATGTCGACCCGGAACCTGTGGCTCGCGCACGCCACGACCGGCCAGGGCCGCGTCACGCTGGACGCGGGCGCGGTCGAGGCGGTCGTGCGGCGCCGCAAGTCCCTGCTCCCGGCCGGTGTGACGGGCGTGGACGGCGACTTCGCCGCGGGCGACCCCGTCGACCTGTGCGACACCGGCGGCCGCGTCGTCGCGCGCGGGCTGGTGAACTACGACGCGTCGGAGATCCCCGACCTGATGGGACGCTCGACCCGCTGGCTGGCCCGCGAGCTGGGCGCCGAGTACGAACGCGAGATAATCCACCGCGACCACCTGGTGGTCCTGCACGAGGGAGCGTTGTGATGAGCGACGAGCGCGACGAGTTTCTGCGGGTGGCGCGGCGCGCCCGGCAGGCCGCGGCCGGGCTGGCTCCGCTGCCGCGCGCGGCGAAGGACGCGGCGCTGCACCGGATCGCGGACGCGCTGGTCGCGGCAGCGCCGGAGATCGTCAAGGCGAACGAGGTCGACGTCGAGAGGGCCCGGCAGGGCGGCACCTCCGAGTACATGATCGACCGGTTGAGCCTGTCGGAGCAGCGGATCGCGGCGATCGCCGACGCCGTCCGGAAGGTCGCCGCGCTGCCGGACCCGGTGGGGGAGACGGTGCGCGGGAACGTGCTGCCGAACGGGCTGGACCTGCGGCAGGTGCGGGTGCCGCTCGGCGTCGTCGGGATCATCTACGAGGGCCGCCCGAACGTGACCGTGGACGCCGCCGCGCTGTGCCTGAAGAGCGGGAACGTCGCGATGCTGCGCGGCTCGTCGTCCGCGCACGACTCGAACACGGCGCTGGTCGAGGTGATGCAGGGCGCGCTGGCCGGCACCGAGGTCCCGGCGGACGCGGTGCAGCTCGTTCCGGGGACGTCCCGCGAGTCGGTGAAGCATCTGATGCGGGCGCGCGGACTGGTGGACGTGCTGATCCCGCGCGGCGGCGCCTCGCTGATCAACTCGGTGGTGGAGGAGTCGACGGTTCCCGTGATCGAGACGGGCGTCGGGAACTGCGCTGTGTACGTGGATGCTGCTGCCGACGTGGACATGGCCGTGGACGTCCTGCTGAACGCGAAGACGCAGCGTCCCTCGGTCTGCAACGCGGCGGAGACGTTCCTTGTGCACGCCGACATCGCGGAGACGTTCGTCCCGCGCGCGCTTGAGGCGCTCAAGGACGCCGGGGTGACGGTCCACGGCGACGACCGGATCCGGTCGTACGGGTCCGAGGTCGTGGAGGCGACCGAGGACGACTGGTACGCCGAGTACCTGTCGCTCGACATCGCCGCCCGCGTGGTCGACTCCCTGGAGGACGCCGTCGCGCACATCCGCCAGTACGGGTCCGGCCACACCGAGGCGATCGTGACGACCTCCCAGCCCGCCGCCAAGCGGTTCGTCTCCCTGGTCGACTCGGCGGCCGTGATGGTGAACGCCTCGACGCGCTTCACCGACGGCGAGGAGTTCGGTTTCGGCGCGGAGATCGGCATCTCGACGCAGAAGCTGCACGCCCGCGGTCCGATGGGGCTGCCGGAGCTGACGTCCACCAAGTACGTGGTGACGGGGGAGGGCCACCTGCGCGGCTAGACGGCCACGGGCGGCCACCGTCCAACTTGTGACGTTTTTACCATTGATGTCACGTTGCCCGTGTGGTCTGATTCACGATTGTGACTCGTGAGTACAGCCGCCGCGGCGTCCTGCGGACCGCCGCCCTCGGCGCCGGAATCGCCACCACCGGACTGGCCGCGTTCCCCACGCGTCCCGCCGCCGCGGCGCCCGCGCTGCGCGGCCCCGTCGCAGGCACCACCCTCGACCGGACGTACGTCCTCGGCGCCGCGGGCGCCGGCGGGTACCGTCCGGTCGTCACCGGGCCGGGGGAGCCGCACGTCCTGCGCCGCGACCTCGGCGGCACCGCGTCCGCCCGGCGCGCCGCCACCCGCCGCGGCGTTCTCGCGTTCGGGCACCTCACCGACGTGCACGTCATCGACGCGCAGTCCCCGGGGCGGGTGGAGTTCGTCGACCGGTTCAAGGACGCCCTGAACGTCCTGCCCGTCGAGGGCGCCTACCGGCCGCAGGAGATCCTCTCCACGCAGGTCGCCGAGGCGATGGTGCAGGCCGTGAACAAGGTCGGGCGCGGCCCGGCGACCGGGCTCGGCCTCGCGTTCACCATCAACACCGGCGACGCGGCCGACAACGTCCAGTACAACGAGATCCGCTGGATCATCGACCTGCTGGACGGCGGGCGCATCCGCCCCGACTCCGGCGACCCGAACCGGTACGAGGGCGTCATGGACTGGGCGTCCTACGACCGTTCGTTCTGGCATCCCGAGGGGCCGGCGCCCGGTGCCAAGACCGACATCCCGACCGGCACCTACGGGTTCCCGCGGGTGAAGGGCCTGATCGACGCGGCGCGCCGGCCGTTCCAGGCGACCGGACTCGACGCGCCGTGGCTCGCCGCGTTCGGCAACCACGACGGGCTCGTCCAGGGCAACCTGCCGGTCAACCCGCTCGTCTCCGGTCTCGCCACCGGCGGCATCAAGATCGGCGCCCCGGCGGACGACGGCCAGGCCGAGCGCCTCGCCCGCATGCTCCGCAACGGAGACGCCGCCGAACTCGTCCGGCTCAGCCGCGAGCAGGGTGGCGCAGGGGGCCTGTTCCGTCCCGTGACGCCCGACCCGAACCGCAGGATGCTGTCCCGCGCCGAGGTCGTCGCAGAGCACTTCAAGACGACCGCGTCCCTGCGCGGTCACGGCTTCACCCCCGCCAACCTCCGCGACGGGACGGCCTACTACGCCTTCGACAAGGGCGTCGTGCGCGGCCTCGTCCTCGACACCGTCAACCCGAACGGCTACTCGGAGGGGTCGCTCGACAGGAAACAGTTCGCCTGGCTGGAATCGCAGCTGAAGGCGGGCAGCAGCCGCTACCTCGCGCCGGACGGCTCGGTCGTCAAGCACACGGTCAAAGACAGCCTTTTCGTGCTGTTCAGCCACCATCCGATCGGTTCGCTGGGGAACCCGCTCGGCGCAGACCGCGTCCTTGGGGACGAGGTCGAGGCGCTCCTGCTGCGCTACCCGAACGTCGTCCTGTGGGTGAACGGCCACACGCACCGCAACCAGGTCATCCCGCACGCGCGCAAGTCCGGCGGGGGCTTCTGGGAGGTCAACACGGCCGCGCACATCGACTTCCCGCAGCAGAGCCGCATCGTCGAACTGGCCGACAACGGCGACGGCACCCTGTCGGTCTTCGCGACGGTCCTGGACTCCGCCGGGCCCGCGTCCTACGGCGGCCGTCTCAGCGACCCCGTCCGGCTCGCGTCACTCTCCCGCGAGCTGGCGGGCAACGACTGGCAGGACCGCGAGGAGCACCGCCGCGGCGAGGTCACCGACCGCAACGTCGAACTCCTCGTCCCGGCCCCCTTCTAGGACGTCAAAGGGCCGCCGCGTCCGTGTCGCGGCGGCCCTGGCCCGTGGCGTCTCAGTTGCTGTCGGTCGGCCCGTTGTCCCGCCGGGTGAACCGGTCGAACAGCCCGCCGGCCGCACCGGCCGCCGCGTCCGCCATGTCGCGGACCTTGCCCACGAACGGGTCGGCCGTCCGCTCCCACGACTCCCGGTACGACTTGGCCGCGTCCTTGATCCCGTCCCGGACCGACGCGTCCTCGTCTTCGTCGCGGCGCGGGTAGTCGCCTGCGAGGATCCGCTCGTACTCGCCGCTGCGCGCCCACTGGTCGATCTCGGCGAACCGGATCACCGCGAACGGGTGCGACTGCCCGAGCAGGTTCAGGAACTTCAGGATGCCGTCCCGCACGTCGCCGGCCGCGTCGTACTCGCGCGCCTGCTGCAGGAACGCCTCGCTGCTCATCTCGCCCAGCCGCGTCCCGCCGGCGAGCTTCATGTTCACCCGCTTGGCCGCGTCGAGGTCCTGACCGACGAGCAGGCCCGCCCGGTCCGACGACAGCTCCGCCTTCCGGAACCACTCGCGCAGCCCGATGATGATCGCCGCGATGCCGACATTGCCGAGCGGCAGCCACGCGAGCCGCGACCCGAGCTGCAGCAGGATCTGCATCATCGTCTGGTACACCGCGTGCCCGGACAGGATGTGCCCGACCTCGTGCCCGACGACGAACCGCAGCTCCTCCTCGTCCAGCAGGTCGATCAGGCCGGTGTTCACCACGATGAACGGGTGGTCGGAGCCGAGCGCCATCGCGTTCGGCGTCGGGTCCTGCCGGACGTACAGCTCCGGCACCTCCGGCAGGTCCAGGACATAGCACGCGTCGCGGACCATGTCGTTGATGTGGCGGAACTGGTCCTCGCCGACGCGCACCGTCCCGCCGAGGAACATCAGCCGCAGTGAACGCTCGTTGACCAGCCCCGACAGCTTGCGCAGCACGACGTCGAACCCGGACAGCGAGCGCAGCGCGACGAGCGCCGAACGGTCCGCCGGGTGTTCGTAGGCCCGGGAACTGATGCCCGGGAACCGCGTACGTGCTCGATCCGGTGTGTTCTCCGTCATGTCTGGCATGGTAGTTCCGACGAACCACCGTGCCGCAGGGTTCCCCGCCGCGGAAGCCCGTCCGGCTCCGGCCCCGTCCTGGAGGCGACCATGTTCGACCCTAAAGCCGAGGCGATGTCCCTTGACGAGCGCGCCGCGCTGCAGCGGCACCGGCTGTGGGGGCTGGTGGACCGGCTGCTGGCCGCGGACGGCGTGCAGGGACGGCGGCTCAAGGAGGCCGGTGTCGGCGGTGGCTCGGACGTGACGCTCGCCGGGCTGCGCAAGCTCCCGTTCACCACCAAGCAGGACCTCTGGGACAACTACCCGTTCGGGATGCTCGCCGTCCCGCGCGACCAGGTCGCCGCGGTGCACGGGTCGAGCGGGACGCGGGGGCGTCCGACCCTCGTCGCCTACACCAAGGCGGACCTCGACCTGTGGGCGGCGATGTGCGCGCGTTCGCTGTCGTGCGCCGGGGCGTCGCCGGGGAGCATCGTCCACAACGCCTACGGGTACGGGCTCTTCACCGGCGGGATCGGCGTCCATCAGGGCGCCGTGGCGCTCGGCGCGACCGTGGTCCCGATGTCGGGCGGTATGACCGACCGGCAGGTGCGGATGCTCGCCGACCTGCGCCCCGACATCCTGACCTGCACCCCCGCGTACGCGCTGCGGCTCGGTGAGGCGGTCGCCGAGGCGGGGATCGAGGTGCACTCGCTCAAGGCGGGGCTCTTCGGTGCCGAACCGTGGTCGGAGGAACTGCGGGCGGCCATCGAGAACGTCCTGCCGATCAAGGCGATGGACATCTACGGGCTGTCGGAGGTCATCGGGCCGGGTGTGGCCACCGAATGCCTGGAGCAGGACGGCCTGCACGTCAACGAGGACCACTTCATCGTCGAGACCGTCGATCCGTCCAGCGGCGAGCCCGTCGAGGACGGGACGCCCGGCGAGCTGGTGTTCACCACCCCGACCAAGCAGGCGCTGCCGCTGCTGCGCTACCGGACGGGGGACATCGCCTCCCTGACCCGCGGTGAGTGCGCCTGCGGGCGGACGCTGGTCCGGATGAGCAAGGTCCTCGGACGCGCCGACGACATGATCGTCGTCCGGGGCGTCAACGTGTACCCGAGCGAGGTCGAACGCGTGCTGCTCGGGTCCGGGCTCGTCCGGCCGCACTACCAGCTCGTGGTGGACCGCCGCAGTCCCGCCGTCCGGCTCCTCGTCGCCTGCGAGGCCCTGTCGGGCGACCCGAAGGACGCGCTCGTCCACGCGCTGCACGAGTCGCTCGGCCTCACCGCCGAGGTGTTCGTCCTCCCTGAGGGCACCGTCCCGAGGGTCGAGGTCGGCAAGGCCGTCCGCGTCGTGACCTGGGCGGACGGAGGCCCGCCTCTGCCAGGGCTGGCCTGAGCCCGCGGCCCCGGACGTTCGGGCCGCGGACCGGGCTGGCTATTCTCGTCGCCATGACGCAAAAGCGGCGCCTGGGGATCATGGGCGGCACGTTCGACCCGATCCACCACGGGCACCTCGTGGCCGCGAGCGAGGTCGCGCACTTCTACTCCCTCGACGAGGTCGTGTTCGTGCCCACCGGCCTCTCGTCCCACAAGGAGGGAAGCAAGGTCGCCGCCGCCGAGGACCGCTACCTCATGGCCGTGATCGCCACCGCGTCCAACCCGCGCTTCTCCGTCAGCCGCATCGACATCGACCGCCCCGGCCCCACCTACACCGTGGACACCCTCCGCGACATGCGCGAGCTCCAGGGGCCCGACGCGGACCTGTTCTTCATCACCGGCGCCGACGCGCTGGAGAAGATGCTGACCTGGCACGACACCGACGAGCTGTTCGAGCTGGCCCACTTCGTGGGCGTCACGCGCCCCGGCCACCGGCTCGCCGACCCCGGTCTGCCCAACGGGCGGGTCTCCCTCATGGAGGTCCCCGCCCTGTCGATCTCCTCCACCGAATGCCGCGAACGCGTCCACTCCGGTGAACCCATCTGGTACCTCGTCCCGGACGGGATCGTCCAGTACATCAACAAACGCGATCTCTACCGGAGCGCGTAATCCCCCGGGGCGTCCGCCGGCCGGTGGCTGAGCGTCGATCCGCCGGGGCCACATATTCTGGACGAGGAAGGGGCCGCATTCGCAATTGCGGTCGAACAACGACAAAGAGGTCGGTCGACCGTCGCACGTGAGAAGGTGTAGGCGGAGACGACCCCTACAGGGAGGATCGCGAGCGCACCGTGACCGCATCCGAGAGGGCGGCGCAGCTCGTCCGGATCGCCGCCGAGGCGGCGGGCGACAAGCTGGCCGACGACATTCTTGCCTACGACGTGAGCGAGCAGCTCGTCATCACCGACGCGTTCCTGCTCTGCTCGGCCCCGAACGACCGCCAGGTCCGCGCCATCGTGGACGAGGTCGAGAAGCGCCTGCGCGAAGAGGCCGAAGCCAAGCCGGTACGCCGCGAGGGCGAGCGCGAGGGCCGCTGGGTCCTGCTGGACTACGCGGACATCATCGTGCACATTCAGCACGAAGAGGACCGCATGTTCTACGCCCTCGAACGGCTCTGGAAAGACTGCCCCCTCATCGACCTGCCGGAAGCCGTCACCGCCCACCAGGCCCAGCGCGCCCGCGCCGTCGGGAGCCCGAGTGACTGACGCCCGCCCGGCCCGCGAACCGGGCAAACGCCGGCTCGTCCTGTGGCGGCACGGCCAGACCGCGTGGAACGTCGAACGTCGATTCCAGGGCAAGACCGACATCCCCCTCGACGAAACCGGCGTCGCCCAGGCCCAGCGGGCCGCCCGCCTCCTCGCCGGGCTCCGCCCCACCGCGCTCCTCGCCTCCCCGCTCCGCCGCGCCGCCGACACCGCCCAGGCCCTCGCCGACATCACCGGACTGCCCGTCCGCTACGACCAGGACCTGATCGAGCGCGACGGCGGCGCCTGGGAGGGGCTCACCGCCCGCGAGATCCGCGAACGCTACCCCGCCGAGCACGCCGCCTGGCAGCCGCCCGGCGGCGAGACCAGCGCCCAGGTGGCCAAGCGCGTCGGCGCCGCCCTCGAACGCGCCCTCGACGACCTGCCGCCCACGGGGCAGCTCGTCGTGGCCTCCCACGGCGCCGCACTCCGCCTCGGCATGTCCCACCTCATCGGCCTCCCCGAAGAGGTCTGGGAACGCCTCGGCGGGCTCTCCAACTGCTGCTGGTCCGTCATCACCGAGATGCGGGACGGCGGATGGCGCCTCGTCGAACACAACGCCGGCACCCTCCCCGAACCCGTCCTCAGCGACGACCGTCCCGACACCGGCTCCTGACCCCCAAACGATTCGAGCCCACCCCCGTCCGTCCTATACACTGGCGAGGCGCTGCGGGATGAACGTCCACGCAGCGGCGGGGCTATGGCGCAGTTGGTAGCGCGCCTCCATGGCATGGAGGAGGTCTGGGGTTCGAATCCCCATAGCTCCACTCGGAGTTGGGAGTGGTGTGGTCGAAGCCTTGGGGCTTCTTCCCGCCACTCCTTCGTCGTGTTTGCCCGGGGGGCGACCCCCGGGCCCCCGAGGCGGGGGCTCCGCCCCCGCACCCCCCCCGCCGGGGCTCCGCCCCTGGACCCCCGCCGGGCTTCGCCCCCGGCCTCCTGAGGTGTACGGCCTCGGCTTCTCTTGGTGGGGCGGATCCGTGCGCAAAGCCTTCACCATGGTGGCGGCTACCTTTTCTCCGGCCGCGCTTCACCATGTCGATCATGCGGGAACAGGCATGACGTGGCGATACATGATCGAGATGAGGGCTGACCCCATGAGAAGCCGGACCACCGGAACGTTGTTGCTGCTGCCCGCCGCGGTCGCCGCGGCCTCCGTCCTGGCGATGACCGTTCCCGCCTCCGCGCAGGACGCGCCGCCGCCGGCGCCGCAGACCTACAAGCCCGACGACTGCGGCAAGGCGCTCAACGTCCTGTCCTACTTCAAGCTGCTCCCTAACCAGCCCGATCTCGCCCGCACGCTGTGCTCCATGAACCGGGCGAAGAAGGAAGAGAGCCCGTACACCGACAAGATCGACAGCCTGCACACCGACGACACCGGCAGGACCGTCGAGGAGAACGCACTCCTCGGCATCCCCGTCGAGTGGCCCAAAAGCCTCACCATCAAGGTCCCGACCTTCAACGAGGGCTACTACACCTACAAGTCCGGCGCTCGCTGAACGGCCCGCGAGGCCGCGGAGGCACGACCTCCGCGGCCCGCGCGTCCCGACCGCTCCCAACGTGCACTAAGCTTTTCCCACCGAGGGGCTATGGCGCAGTTGGTAGCGCGCCTCCATGGCATGGAGGAGGTCTGGGGTTCGAATCCCCATAGCTCCACCCCAGGGCCGTTCTTGAGACGGCTGAGAGCAGTTGGTGAGATCCCGTCTCGATCCGACGGGATCTTGTGCTTTCTATGGAAGCCTGTTTCCTCGCCTAGGCGAACGACCAGCCCGTGCTGTTCCGGGTCATCCGCGGGTCAACCTGAGCAGGTGGTCACGGACGAGGTCGACGTGAGGAAGAGGGTGGGCGCCATTGCGCTGGGCGAGGAAGCCGGTGTTGATGGGGGCGTCCTCGGGGTCGAGGAGCAGCCTGAGCGAACCGCTGGCGAGTTCGGGGCCGCACAGGTAGCGGGGGAGGACGGTCACACCGAGGCCTGCGACGGCGGCGGCCTTGACGGCCCGGAGGTCGGGGATGACCAGCGCGGGTTCGGCGACCAGGCGGGTGTCGAAGACGTGTCGCCAGTAGCGGCGGAGAATGGGCAGGTCGTCGGCGTAGGAGATGAGCGGGGCGCCGGCAAGGGCGGCGGGGCCGTCGCGGGCGAGGAGGTCGCGGTCGATGCGGTCGGTCCAGCCGGGGGCGGCGACGAGCACGAAGTCCTCATCGGTGAGAGGTTCGGAGGCCAGGGCGCGGCCGCGGGGGCGGATCGTCGAGACGACGAGGTCGTAGCGGCCGGCGCGGAGGCCCGCGAGGAGGTCCTCCGACAGTCCGGTGGTGATGCGGAGCCGGACGCCCTTCTCCATGAGCGGGCCGAGGGTGGGGACGACGGCGGCGGCGAGGAACTCCGCGGGTCCGGCGAGGAGCACCGGAGGCTCGGGGACCGCCTCCTGGAGGCCGCCGCCGGCGATCGCTTGCAGGGCGTCCATGGGCGCGGCGAGCCGGGCGGCGAGGTCGTCGGCGGCGGGGGTGGGTGTCACACCGCGGGGCAGGCGCTCGAACAGCCGGCGGCCCAGGTGCTCTTCAAGGGCGCGCAGCTGCGTGGTCACCGTCGGCTGGGAGAGGCCGACGAGCCTGGCGGCAGCCGTCAGGGAACCGGCGCGATAGACGGCCAGGAAGGTCCGTAGCTGGGTCAGGTCCAGCGGCCCATTGGATTTTCTATCGCTCACATAGAAGAGTCTATTTTGTGGCTGTGGATAAGGGTCTTAGCTTGAGTCGTGGCGGCTCGACGCCGCCGGACCGGCGAACTCCAAGGAGACCCTTGATGTCCAAGATTCTTTTCGTGGTGACAGGCGCGACCTATTGGACGCTCAATGACGGCAGCCGCCATCCGACCGGCTACTGGGCCGAGGAACTTCTCACTCCGTACAAGGCGTTCACGGAGGCGGGCCATGAGGTCGTGTTCGCCACGCCGGGCGGGGCGGTCCCGGTCGCCGACGCGGGCAGTCTTGCGCCGGAGGCCAACGGCGGCCGCGATGTCACCGCCGAGCTGGCCGAGATCGCCGGTCTGGCGTCGCCCATGAAGCTGGCGGAGGTCGATCTGGCCGACTACCGGGCGGTGTTCTACCCCGGCGGCCACGGTCCGATGGAGGACCTGGCGGTCGACGCCACCTCCGGGCGGCTGCTGGTCGAGGCCTTGGATTCCGGGAAGCCCCTCGGCGTGGTGTGCCACGGGCCGGCCGCGCTGCTGGCGGCCGACCGCGCCGACGGCACCTCGGCCTTCGCCGGCCGGAAGATCACGGCCTTCTCCAACGAGGAGGAACGGCAGGGCGGTCTGGCCGGCAAGGCGATCTGGCTCCTGGAGGACCGGCTGAGGGCCGTCGGAGCGGACGTGCAGGTCGCGGACGCGTGGACGCCGAACGTGGTCATCGACGGCGACCTTCTCACCGGCCAGAACCCGATGTCGTCCGGCCCGCTCGCCGCCGAACTGCTCAAGCGGCTGGGCTGACCCCTAGGCGGTGTAGCGGAGGACGGCGCCTATCCGGAGGGGTGGAGTCGGACCGTCGGGCGGGAGGACGACCAGTTCGCCGTCGGTCGCGGCGGCCGCCCTGACCAGGGCGGCGTCGGCCCGGGCCTCGCGGGGGTCGGACACGCCGAACTCGTCGCGGAGTTCGTCGGCGGTGGTGGCGACCTGAGCGGGGTCGGGGCCGATCCACAGGCGGGCGTCCGAGTCGGGCTCGTCGGCCAGCAGGAGTGTCTCCACCCGGGCCTGGCGGACGGCCTCCGTGGTCGCGGACAGGCCGGAGACGGCGCGCTGGCCGTGGGCGAGCTCCCGGTCGAAGCGTTCCGCCACCGTCATCACGTGCTGGGCCGTCTTCAGTTTCAGGAGGCGGCGCAGTTCGGCGTCGAGATCGGGGTCGTCGACGGTGGTGTTCTTGTCGGCCTCGACGGTGCGCTCAAGGACGTGCTCCGAGACCTCTTCGAGGACGGCGGTCCGGGCGCGGGTGTCGCCGGCGATCACGACGGCCTCGGCGCCGCAGCGCTCCGCGGCCCGGTCGATCTCGTGGGCGACCTTCTTGGCGTTGACCTTCCAGACGTTCTCCGACGACCGCTGGAAGCGGGACTGGTTCCAGTCGCCGGCCTTGACCTTGCGGATGGGGTAGTCCTCGTCGCCCTCGACGTCGATGTGCTCGTGCCGCCCGTCGGCCGTGACGAAGTCGATGGCGCCGCCCCGGCGGTCCACGACGGCCAGCAGGTGCGGGAACTTCTCGCCTCGTTCGACCAGGTACGGGAGGACGTCCGGGAGTGGTGCGAGCGTCGCCCGCGGGGTGCGGGGCGGGCCCGGCAGGCGCTCGCTGTGGACCACCTCGCCGTCCGCCGCGAAGATCACGATGCCTTCGGAGCGGCGCAGCTCCAGCTCGTCCTCGATGGTCTGCTCGACCGCGCGAAGCGTCCCCTTCGGGGCCTTCTGGGCCTCCAGGCCCGCGCGCAGCGCCCGCCACCGCAGTTCCGCGGCCTTGGACGCGTCCTCGGTGGTCCGGGTGAGGTCCGCGTACACCGACGCGTAGGGGCCCGGACGGTGGTACAGCGTCTTGAGGAATGCGAGATCCATAGGTTGGCCCTACCCCCGACAGCTGGGGCAAACGTAAAGAATGTGGCGTTTGGGGGCTATCCCTCGGCGGCCCGCTGCAGCCGGGCGTAGCCGAGCTGCAGCCAGTCCGAGCCCGCGACCGCCGTCATCGTGGCGCCGGCGAGCCGGGTGGCCTGCGGGGCGAACACGAGGCCCGCCGCGTAGGCCGTCGCGACCCACTGGGCCGTGCAGAACGGGCAGG
Source organism: Spirillospora sp. CA-128828 (assembly GCF_050945415.1). Lineage (NCBI taxonomy): Bacteria > Bacillati > Actinomycetota > Actinomycetes > Streptosporangiales > Thermomonosporaceae > Spirillospora > Spirillospora sp. CA-128828. The sequence goes on along the minus strand of NZ_CP191986.1, from coordinate 6,944,620 downwards.
TGATCAGCTCGCCGACGGCGTGCCGGACGCCCTTCCCGCGCACCTCCTCGGACACCTCCGACGGACCGGCCGTCCCCGAGTAGCGGGTGAACGGGACCCGCAGCGGGCTCGTCACCGGGTCCTTCGCGATCAGCCGGGACGCCTTGTGCGTCGTGACCGTCATCAGCGCCAGGTCGGCGAGGCCGATGGCGGGGGGCCGGTCGCGCAGGCGCCGGCCCAGCAGCGCCATCGTCGCCGTCGTGAGCGCGTACACCCCGAGGGTGCCGAGGTACGAGCCGAGCGGACGGTCCTCCTCGCCGGCGTACTCCTGCGCCTGCTTGCGCGCGGTGTCCACGACCGCGTTCATGGAATCTCCCTAACGCGCTCGGTTCAGTGGTCGCGCAGCGCCTTGACGAGGTCCGACTTGTTCATCGAGGAGCGGCCCTCGATGCCGATCTCGCGGGCGCGCTTCATGAGGTCGTCCTTCGACCAGTCGTCGTAGGACGGGCTCTTGCCGCCCTTGCGGCCGACCTTCTTCTTTCCCTGGCCCGCGGACGCGTTGGCGATCCGCGCCGCCTTCTCCTTGCTCTCGCCCTTCTCGCGGAGCTTCTGGTACGTCTTCTCGTCCTTGATCTGTGCTCTAGGCATAACGGACACGTACCCGGCCCGCGCGATCCACACATCGGAGAGAATGTCCCCGGGAAGGGGACTCGCTTGCGCATCGGCATCCTGGGCCCGCTCGACGTGCGGGACGAGGCCGGGCGGCCCGTCGAGGTCGCCGGCCGGCGGTTGCGCGCCCTCCTCGTCCGGCTCGCGGCCGAGGCGGGCAGGCCCGTGTCGGCCGAGCGGCTGCTGGACGACCTGTGGGAGGGCGCGCCGCCCGGCGGGAACGCGCTGCAGGCGCTCGTCTCCCGGCTGCGCGGTGTCGCGGGCCGCGACATGGTCGAGCACGGCCCGGCCGGCTACCGGCTCGGGATCGACCCCGGCGAGATCGACGCGGTCGCGTTCGAGCGCGCCGTCGCGGCGGCCCGCGCGGAGGACGATCCCGCCAGGCGGGCCGGCGGACTGCGGGCGGCGCTCGCGCTGTGGCGCGGCCCGGCCCTGGCCGATGTCACCGACGCCGACTTCGCCTACGGGGCTGTCACCCGGCTGGAGGACCTGCGGCTCGCCGCCTTCGAGGACCGGGTGGACGCCGAGAGCGCCGCCGGGCTGCCCGTCCCGCCGGTCGCCGAGCTGGAGCCGCTCGCCGCGGCGCATCCGCTGCGCGAACGGCTGCGCGCCCAGCTGATGCGCGCCCTGTACGCGGCGGGACGGCAGGCCGACGCCCTGGAGGTGTACGAGGAGACGCGGCGCGCCCTCGCCGACCGGCTCGGCGTCGACCCGTCCCCGGAACTGGCCGCCGTGCACCTGTCGATCCTGCGGCGGGAGACGGCGGGTGGGGACGTTCCGGCGGCACCCGGGCCGGCGCCCGGGCCGACCGCCCCGCGGTCCGCCCGTACCAACCTTCCCTCCCAGCTCACCAGCTTCGTCGGACGGGAGGAGGAGTCCCAGCGGGTGGGCAAGCTCCTCCGCGAGACCAGGCTCGTCACCCTCACCGGGCCCGGCGGCGCCGGCAAGACCCGGCTGGCCGGCGAGAGCGCCGCCGCGCTCGTCGACGAAATGCCGGACGGCGTGTGGTTCGCCCCGCTCGCCCCCGTCAGCGACCCCGGTGACGTCGTCCAGGCCGTGCTGTCCGCGCTGGGCGTCCCGGAGACCGTCCGTCCCACCGAGACCCGCGCGGTGGTGCGGCCCCTCGAACGGCTGACCGACTTCCTCGCCACCAAGCGGATGGTCCTCGTCCTCGACAACTGCGAGCACCTCATCGACGCCGTCGCGCGGCTCGCCGACCATGTCGTGGCGAAGGCCGACGGCGTCCGCATCCTCGCGACCAGCCGCGAACCGCTCGGCATCACGGGCGAGTCGCTGTGCCCGGTGCCGTCCCTCCCGCTTCCGGACGAGGACGTCGCCGACCCGGCCGATGCCCTCGGGTACGCGTCGGTGCGGTTGTTCGCCGACCGCGCCGCGGCCGTCCGCCCAGGCTTCGCCGTGGACGCCGGCACGGTCGCCGACGTCGTCGCCATCTGCCGCGCACTCGACGGCATCCCGCTGGCGATCGAGCTGGCCGGCGCCCGGCTGCGCTCGCTCACCTCCGGCCAGGTCGCGGCCCGCCTCGGTGACCGGTTCCGGCTGCTGACGGGCGGCAGCCGCACCGCACTGCCCAGGCACCGGACGCTGCGCGCGGTCGTCGACTGGAGCTGGGACCTGCTGGACGACGTGGAACGCGCCGTCCTGCGCCGCCTGTCGGTGTTCGCGGGCGGCGCCTCACCGGACGCCGCCGTGCACGTGTGCGGGCTCGACGCGCCGGACGCGCCCGAACCCCACGACGTCATCGACGTGATCGCCGCGCTGATCGACAAGTCGCTGGTGATGGCGGACGGCGACACAGACGTCCGCTACCGGCTGCTGGAGACCGTCCGCGTCTACGCGGGGGAGCGCCTTGAGCAGGCCGGCGAGACCCGGCGTGCCCGCGACGCGCACGCCGCCCACCTGGTCGCGCTCGTCGAACGCGCCGAGCCGGAGCTGCGCCGTCGCGACCAGCTGGTCTGGTCCGACCGGCTGGCCGCCGAGCGGGACAACCTCACCGTCGCGTTCCGCCACGTGACCGAGACCCGCGACATCGAGACGGGGCTGCGGCTCGTGGCGGGACTGGTGTGGTTCTGGGTCATGCGCGACATGGAGAGCGAAGCGGGCGGCTGGGCGGTCGCGGTCCGGGACATGGCGGCGGGCACCGCGCCGCCCGGCCTGGAGGAGCAGTACGCGCTGTGCGTCGTGTCGGCCGGTGTCGTCGCCGAGATGACCAAGGAATCGGGACCGACCCAGGAGTCGATGCGCGCGGTCATGACGGACGTCCTCACCGCGGTGCCCGAGTCACCGGTGCATCCCGTCCTCGCCCTCGCCGGACCGGCGTCCAGCGTCTTCGGACAGGACATGGAGGAGGTCCAGCAGAGCTTTGGCCGCATCCAGGACCATCCCGACCCGTGGGTCCGTGCCGTCGTCCGCGTCATCCTCGCGCACATGGGCATCAACACCGGACACATCGACGATGCCGCCGAGCAGGCCGCCGACGGTTACGCGCGGTTCCGCGAGCTGGGCGACCGGTTCGGGATGATCCTCGGGCTGGGCGCGATGATGCACGTCGCCATGGCGCGCGGCGACCTGGCGGAGGCCGTCCGGCTCGGCGAGGAGGCCTACGGCTACGTGACCGGCGACGTCAGTCCCGAACAGGGCGCCGGGATCCTCGCCCAGCTCGCGCGGGCGCGGGCTCAGCTCGGCGAGGTCGACCGCGCCCGCGCGGACCTCGAACGGGCCATGGCGCAGACGGAACGGATCGGTGAGTTCGCCGACGCCGCGAGCGCGTCGCTCATGCTGTGCGAGCTCCACCTTCAGGAGGGCGACCGCGAGGGCGCCCGGCCGCACGCCGACCGCGCGTACAAGTGGGTCGAGTCCCGCGGGCACCGTCCCGACTTCGCACAGGCCGCGCGCAGGACGTACAGCCGGCTCGGCTGCCTCGCCGAGGAGGACGGCGACCTGGACGCGGCGGAGCGCTGGCACGTCCGCGCGCTGGATGACCTGCGGAACGACGCGCTCATGGGCAACCCGACGCTGGCGGCGCTCGTCGAGGGCATCGCCGCCTACGCGGCGGCCCGCGGCGCCTGCGTCCGTGCCGCCGAGCTACTCGGCACCGCCCACAATCTGCACGGTTACCGGGACGAGGCCTGCTACGAGGTCCGCCGGACGCTTCCGGTCGTCACCCGGGCCCTCGGTGAGGACGCCTTCGCCGCCGCTTACGAGCGCGGCGGCCAGGTCACCCGAGAGGACATCTTCGACCAGGCCGCCGACCTGATCGCGACCGTGTCCTGAGCTCAGCCCAGCGCGAGGTCTGTTCCGATGGCCGTGTGCGAGTGCTTGCCCTGCGCGTTGTTCGGTACGACGTCTTGGTGGGCCGGTTTGGCGGCGCCCCTGTCCTGAGCTCAGCCGGGGTGGGGTGCGAGGTCTGTTCCGGTGGCTGTGGGGGTGTGTGCCCGACGGGCTGTTCGGTACGACGTCTTTGGCCGGCCCGCTGCTTCGGCATTGTTCGTGTCCTGTGCTCAGCGGGGGTTCGGGCTTCGAGATTCGTTCCGTGTGCTGTGTGCGTAACGGATTGACGAGTCCTTTGGGAGGCCGTCTTCGGGCGGTGTTGGGGCCGACATGAGTTGGTCGGGGTGGGTGCCTGAGGTCGGTTCCGGTGGGCGGTGTGGTGATGGGACGCTGGCCTGGTCGCGTCCGTGGGATGCGCGTCGCGCGGAAGTTCGGAGGCCAAGGCGCGCCGGCCCCGGGAGATGCTGCCCGGGGCGGCGCGCCTTTGGCGGGATCGATGTCAGGCCCTGCGCGAGTACATGCGCATGGCCAGCGGGAACGTGACGACGACGATCCCCGCCGCCCAGGCGAGCGTGTACCAGACGTGGTTCCCGACGGGTCCGCCGACGGTGAGCGCACGCACCGACTCCGCGAGGTGCGTGACCGGGTTGACCTTCGTCCACGCCTCCAGCCAGCCCGGCATCGTGGACGTGTCCGGGACGAGGATGCTGCTGCCGAACGTCAGCGGCATCACCCAGATGAACGAGAGCCCCTGGACGGTGTCCGGCGTCGGCGCGATCAGCCCCACGAGGACGGAGATCCAGCAGACGGCCAGGTAGAACACGTACGCCAGAGCGAACGCCGCCAGCACCGACAGCGGATCGGTGTGGAACCGGAACCCCAGGACCGACCCGAACCCGACGAGCACCGTCATCACGGTGATGAACCGGACCGTGTCCCCCAGCACCGTGCCGATCAGCGGCGCCGAGCGGGCGATCGGCAGGCTGCGGAACCGGTCGAACACGCCCTTGTGGATGTCCTCGTTCAGCGCCGTCCCGAGCCCCATCGTCGCGAACATCGCCATCTGCGCCACGAGGCCCGGCAGCAGCTGCTGCAGGTAGGAATGCGTGTCGCCCGCCACCGCACCGCCGAACACGTACAGGAACAGCAGCAGGAACACGATCGGCATCAACGTCGTGTCGAGCAGCTTCTCCGGCGAGTGCTTAAGCTGCGCGACGTTGCGCCACGCCAAGGTCAGGCCGTGCCGCAGCGTGCGCCGGGGGCTGATCCGCGCCGGCGGCTCCGCCGCGGACGGACGGCTGTCAACGGTGATCGCGGTCATGCCACGCTCCCCTCGGAAACGAGTTCGGACTTGGGTTCTTCGGCGAGGTGGCCCGTCAGCGTGAGGAACACCTCGTCCAGGCTCGGCATGCGCAGCGCCAGCTCGGCCGCCACGATGGACGCCTCGTCCAGCCGCCGGACCAGCACCGACAACAGCCTGGGATCGTGCACCGGGGCCGTGACGAGCCCGGTGGCCTCCTGCACCTCCGGACGCTCGCCGGTCAGCTCGCCGACGATGGCGGTGAGCTGGGCGACGCGGTACGGCTCGGACGCGCGGACCACCAGGGTCTGCCGGCCGATCTGCCCCTTCAGGTCGTCGGACGTGCCCTCCGCGATGACCCGTCCGTGGTCGAACACCGCGATCCGGTCGGCGAGCGCGTCCGCCTCCTCCAGGTACTGCGTCGTCAGCAGGACCGTGGCGCCGTCGGCGACCACGGCGCGGACCGTGTCCCAGACCTCGTTGCGGGCCCGCGGGTCGAGCCCGGTCGTGGGCTCGTCCAGATAGATGACCTCCGGATGGTTGATCAGGCTCGCCGCCAGGTCGAGCCGCCGTCGCATCCCGCCCGAGTACGTCTTCACGGCGCGTCCTCCGGCGTCGGTCAGCCGGAACCGGTCGAGCAGCTGCCGCGCCCGCGCCTTCGCCTCCCGCCGGCCGAAGTCCAGCAGCCGGGCGATCATCACCAGGTTCTCCGTGCCGGTCAGCTCCTCGTCCACCGACGCGTACTGCCCGGTCAGCCCGATCTTCGCCCGGACGCGCGCGGGGTCCTTCAGCACGTCGTAACCGGACACCTCGGCACGCCCGGCGTCCGGCTTGAGCAGCGTCGCCAGCACGCGCACGGCGGTCGTCTTGCCCGCCCCGTTCGGCCCGAGGACCCCGAGCACCGTCCCCCGGCGGGCGCTGATGTCCACACCGTCAAGGGCCTTCGTCTCGCCGAACCGCTTCCGCAGCCCTTCCGCGCGGATCACGTCGTCCATCTGTCCGCCTCTCACATGTTCTTCGCTGTGACGATGACCACCGTGGGGGAAGGCGCTGACATCACGCGCACATCGGGGCCCGGGCACTGACACCGTGCTGACGCGACACTGAGGTCGATCACATGAACCACGCGTGACCTGCGGCTTTCGGAGAGCGGACGAGCGGGTGGACGAGCCGATTTGACGGACCTCGCGGGGCTGCCTAATGTCTGTCGTGCCCCAAGGGGATGCGGGACGCCGAGAGGCGGACGGCCCCGGGGACGCCGACAGAGGAAAACGGTTCGCAGCTTGCTCCGGGCCGAGGTACTCTTGAGTGGCACGCCCGGACGGGATGCAGGACGCCGAGAGGTGGCCGGCCCGCAGGGCACTTCCCACGAGATGATCTCTCCAGGTTTTCGGCCTGGGGGTGTGTCGTCGCGTGGGGGCCTGGACTCTCTCCGACTCGTCGAAAAGATCTTGGTTGATCGGCTTGACAGACGGCGGGTATCGGGTAAGTTAGAAGGGTTGCCCCGGAGCCGGGGCCTGCGGGAGCGGGGTTCGGCGCGGTGGGTGTCCGTTTCTTGAGAACTCAACAGCGTGTTAAAAGCCAGTGCCTTTATCGGCCCGGTCTGTTTGTTGGCCGGGTCGCCCCGTGGCCGTCTTTGGATGGTCGGGGATTTCTTTGAGGCAATGCACGGCCCTCTTGTGGGGGTTGTGTGGTGCTGGGATTGTTTCCTGAGGTTTGGTCGGCTGGGGTTCGCCCCCTGGTTGGTCGTTGGACCTTGATGGAGAGTTTGATCCTGGCTCAGGACGAACGCTGGCGGCGTGCTTAACACATGCAAGTCGAGCGGAAAGGCCCCTTCGGGGGTACTCGAGCGGCGAACGGGTGAGTAACACGTGAGCAACCTGCCCCTGACTTTGGGATAAGCCTGGGAAACCGGGTCTAATACCGGATATGACCATTCTCCGCATGGTGGGTGGTGGAAAGTTTTTCGGTCAGGGTTGGGCTCGCGGCCTATCAGCTTGTTGGTGGGGTGATGGCCTACCAAGGCGACGACGGGTAACCGGCCTGAGAGGGCGACCGGTCACACTGGGACTGAGACACGGCCCAGACTCCTACGGGAGGCAGCAGTGGGGAATATTGCGCAATGGGCGGAAGCCTGACGCAGCGACGCCGCGTGAGGGATGACGGCCTTCGGGTTGTAAACCTCTTTCAGCAGGGACGAAGCTAACGTGACGGTACCTGCAGAAGAAGCGCCGGCTAACTACGTGCCAGCAGCCGCGGTAATACGTAGGGCGCAAGCGTTGTCCGGAATTATTGGGCGTAAAGAGCTCGTAGGCGGTTTGTCGCGTCTGTCGTGAAAGCCCACGGCTTAACCGTGGGTCTGCGGTGGATACGGGCAGACTAGAGGCAGGTAGGGGAGAATGGAATTCCCGGTGTAGCGGTGAAATGCGCAGATATCGGGAGGAACACCGGTGGCGAAGGCGGTTCTCTGGGCCTGTACTGACGCTGAGGAGCGAAAGCGTGGGGAGCGAACAGGATTAGATACCCTGGTAGTCCACGCCGTAAACGTTGGGCGCTAGGTGTGGGGTTCTTCCACGGATTCCGCGCCGTAGCTAACGCATTAAGCGCCCCGCCTGGGGAGTACGGCCGCAAGGCTAAAACTCAAAGGAATTGACGGGGGCCCGCACAAGCGGCGGAGCATGTTGCTTAATTCGACGCAACGCGAAGAACCTTACCAAGGCTTGACATTGCCGGAAAACCATCAGAGATGGTGGGTCCTTTTTGGGCCGGTGACAGGTGGTGCATGGCTGTCGTCAGCTCGTGTCGTGAGATGTTGGGTTAAGTCCCGCAACGAGCGCAACCCTCGTTCCATGTTGCCAGCACGTAATGGTGGGGACTCATGGGAGACCGCCGGGGTCAACTCGGAGGAAGGTGGGGATGACGTCAAGTCATCATGCCCCTTATGTCTTGGGCTGCAAACATGCTACAATGGCCGGTACAGAGGGCTGCGATACCGTGAGGTGGAGCGAATCCCTTAAAGCCGGTCTCAGTTCGGATCGAAGTCTGCAACTCGACTTCGTGAAGTCGGAGTCGCTAGTAATCGCAGATCAGCAACGCTGCGGTGAATACGTTCCCGGGCCTTGTACACACCGCCCGTCACGTCACGAAAGTCGGCAACACCCGAAGCCCGTGGCCCAACCACCTTGTGTGGGGGGAGCGGTCGAAGGTGGGGCCGGCGATTGGGACGAAGTCGTAACAAGGTAGCCGTACCGGAAGGTGCGGCTGGATCACCTCCTTTCTAAGGAGCACCAACTGGCCCGAGCTGCTTCCCCTTTCCGGGAAGGCTCAGGTCGGTGGCCGCCAGTGACGGCGCATGTTCGTCAGGTGGCTGCTCATAGATGTGGAGCACTGGCTACTCAGCTCACTGCCTGTGTGAGCCGGCAAGTACCGCCTCAAGGACCCTCGGGTCTGTGGGGAGTGGGAACGGCGGCCTCGGGCGGGTAGAGGGTTGGACACGCTGTTGGGTCCTGAGGGAACGGGCTTCGCCCGGGTGCCTCTGGATCGCGGGACCAGGACCACATTCCTTCATCGGGGTGTGGTTTTGGTGGGCCCGGTTGTTTTTTGAGAACTGCACAGTGGACGCGAGCATCTCTGGCGAATGATGAGATCTTGCAGGCTGATCCCTTTGGGGGTTGGTTTTGTGGGGTTTTGTTGTTTGTCTGCGATTTGTTTTGATCGTTTTGTGTGTTCAAGTTTTTTAGGGCATACGGTGGATGCCTTGGCATCAGGAGCCGATGAAGGACGTGGGAGCCTGCGATATGCCTCGGGGAGTCGGCAACCAGACTTTGATCCGGGGATTTCCGAATGGGGAAACCTGGCACTCGTCATGGGGTGTCGCCGCCTGCTGAATGTATAGGCAGGTTGGTGGGAACGCGGGGAAGTGAAACATCTCAGTACCCGCAGGAAGAGAAAACAATTGTGATTCCGTGAGTAGTGGTGAGCGAAAGCGGAGGAGCCTAAACCGTGCGCGTGTGATAGCCGGCAGGCGTTGCGTGTGCGGGGTTGTGGGACCATCTGGTCGTCTCTGCCGGGACGGCAAGGAGTTATAAACTGCTCGGATAGTTGAACGGCTTGGGATGGCCGACCGTAGACGGTGAGAGTCCGGTAGACGAAATTCGAGTGGCTTCTGGGTGTGTTCCCGAGTAGCACGGGGCCCGTGAAATCCCGTGTGAATCTGCCACGACCACGTGGTAAGGCTGAATACTTCCTGGTGACCGATAGCGGACTAGTACCGTGAGGGAAAGGTGAAAAGTGCCCCGGTGAGGGGTCGTGAAATAGTACCTGAAACCGTGTGCCTACAAGCCGTCAGAGCGTCCTCGAGGGGAACTTGTTTCTCTTGTTCGTGATGGCGTGCCTTTTGAAGAATGAGCCTGCGAGTTATGGTGTGTGGCGAGGTTAACCGGTGGCGGGTAGCCGTAGCGAAAGCGAGTCTGAATAGGGCGTTTTAGTCGCATGCTGTAGACCCGAAGCGGGGTGATCTAGCCATGGGCAGGGTGAAGCGCCGGTAAGACGGTGTGGAGGCCCGAACCCACCAGGGTTGAAAACCTGGGGGATGACCTGTGGTTAGGGGTGAAAGGCCAATCAAACTCCGTGATAGCTGGTTCTCCCCGAAATGCATTTAGGTGCAGCGTTGCGTGTTTCTTGCCGGAGGTAGAGCTACTGGATGGCTGATGGGCCCTACAAGGTTACTGACGTCAGCCAAACTCCGAATGCCGGTAAGTGAGAGCGTGGCAGTGAGACTGCGGGGGATAAGCTTCGTAGTCGAGAGGGAAACAGCCCAGATCATCGGTTAAGGCCCCTAAGCGTGTGCTAAGTGGGAAAGGATGTGGAGTTGCTGTGACAACCAGGAGGTTGGCTTAGAAGCAGCCATCCTTGAAAGAGTGCGTAATAGCTCACTGGTCAAGTGATTCCGCGCCGACAATGTAGCGGGGCTCAAGCACACCGCCGAAGCCGTGGCACTCCAGGCATGTGTCTGGGGTGGGTAGGGGAGCGTCCTGCGTCCGGTGAAGCCTCGGGGTGACCCAGGGGTGGAGGGTGTGGGAGTGAGAATGCAGGCATGAGTAGCGAATCACACGTGAGAAACGTGTGCGCCGGATGACCAAGGGTTCCTGGGGCAGGCTAATCCGCCCAGGGTAAGTCGGGACCTAAGGCGAGGCCGACAGGCGTAGTCGATGGACAACGGGTTGATATTCCCGTACCCGCTGGTATGCGCCAACGCTGAACCCTCTGATGCTAACCACCCGAACTATGCTCGGGGCCTTCGGGCTCTGGGTGTGGGGAGCGTGGGGCCCGAGGGGGTAGTAGGTGAGTGATGGGGTGACGCAGGAGGGTAGCTCAGCCCAGGCGATGGTTGTCCTGGGGTAAGCATGTAGCCCGGTGTGCAGGTAAATCCGTGCACCGTTTAAGGGTGAGATGTGATGCCGAGCCGTTTTAGGTGAAGTGAGTGATCCCATGCTGTCGAGAAAAGCCTCTAGCGAGTGTATCGGCGGCCCGTACCCTAAACCGACTCAGGTGGTCAGGTAGAGAATACCAAGGCGATCGGGTGAACTGTGGTTAAGGAACTCGGCAAATTGCCCCCGTAACTTTGGGAGAAGGGGGACCACGCTTGGTGAACCGTATTGCACGGGGAGCTGGGTGGGGTCGCAGAGGCCAGGGGGAAGCGACTGTTTACTAAAAACACAGGTCCGTGCGAAGTCGTAAGACGCTGTATACGGACTGACGCCTGCCCGGTGCCGGAACGTTAAGAGGACCGGTTAGACGCTTTCGGGTGTCGAAGCTGAGAATCTAAGCGCCGGTAAACGGCGGTGGTAACTATAACCATCCTAAGGTAGCGAAATTCCTTGTCGGGTAAGTTCCGACCTGCACGAATGGCGTAACGACTTCCCCGCTGTCTCAACCACAGGCCCGGCGAAATTGCAGTACGAGTAAAGATGCTCGTTTCGCGCAGCAGGACGGAAAGACCCCGGGACCTTCACTACAGCTTGGCATTGGCGCCTGAAGCGTCTTGTGTAGGATAGGTGGGAGACTGTGAAGCCCAGACGCCAGTTTGGGTGGAGTCATTGGTGAAATACCACTCTGGTCGTTTTGAGCGTCTAACCCGCACCCGTGTATCCGGGTGGGGGACAGTGCCTGGTGGGTAGTTTAACTGGGGCGGTTGCCTCCCAAAGAGTAACGGAGGCGCCCAAAGGTTCCCTCAGCCTGGTTGGCAATCAGGTGGCGAGTGCAAGGGCACAAGGGAGCTTGACTGTGAGACGGACGTGTCGAGCAGGTGCGAAAGCAGGGCCTAGTGATCCGGCACCTACGTGTGGAAGTGGTGTCGCTCAACGGCTAAAAGGTACCCCGGGGATAACAGGCTGATCTTCCCCAAGAGTCCATATCGACGGGATGGTTTGGCACCTCGATGTCGGCTCGTCGCATCCTGGGGCTGGAGTAGGTCCCAAGGGTTGGGCTGTTCGCCCATTAAAGCGGCACGCGAGCTGGGTTTAGAACGTCGCGAGACAGTTCGGTCCCTATCCGCTGTGCGCGTAGGAGAATTGAGAGGGTCTGTCCCTAGTACGAGAGGACCGGGACGGACGAACCTCTGGTGTGCCAGTTGTCCCGCCAGGGGCACGGCTGGTTGGCTACGTTCGGTCGGGATAACCGCTGAAAGCATCTAAGCGGGAAGCCTTCCTCGAGATGAGTTCTCCCACCCCCTTTGTGGGGTGTAAGGCCCCCGGTAGACGACCGGGTTGATAGGCTGGAGATGGAAGCACGGTGACGTGTGGAGTCGACCGGTACTAATAGGCCGAGTGGCTTGAACACACTGAACGTTCAAAGCATCTCGCTGCGAGACGATGTTCGCGTCCCTGTGTGGTTCCCAGGAAACAACCGGGAACCCGCACAACATAATATCGAGCCTTGGTTGCTCGGACGAGTTCTTCCCGCACCCGCAGGGGTGTTGGGGGTTGGTCGTTCGGTGGTTTTGGCGAGGGGGAAACACCCGGTCCCATCCCGAACCCGGAAGTTAAGCCCTTCAGCGCCGATGGTACTGCATGGGAGACTGTGTGGGAGAGTAGGACACCGCCGGACTCATATTGCAGAAAGGCCCCGCCGATACCGGCGGGGCCTTTCTCATTTCTCCGATGCCGGACGCATGTTCTCCAATCAGGCCGACGTCGCATTGTCGGCTGGGAAGGCAGACCCGGATGCCCGCCCTGATTCCGGGCCCGTCCAGCCGCGACCACACCGAACATCCGCTGCTCTTTCTCGACGTTGACGGACCGCTTTTGCCCTTCGGCGAGGGACCAGAATGGGAAGGGCGGGGAACCGCATCCGACTCGCACCTGGCGCGGCTCACCTTGGAGGTCGGACGCCGGCTGTCGGCGCTACCGTGCGACCTTGTCTGGGCCACGACCTGGGAAGACGAAGCGAACGCCGAGATAGCCCCCCGAATCGGGCTGCCACCACTACCGGTCGTGAAGTGGCCGGAGCCATCCGGCGAGCATGAACGCGAGGACGAATGGTTCGGGCTCTGCTGGAAGACACGGGTCCTGGTGACCTGGGCGTCCGGGCGCCCGTTCGCCTGGGTCGACGACGAGATCACCGACGCCGATCGGGAATGGGTCTCCGCGCACCATGGCGGCCGAGCTCTCCTCCACCACGTGGAGTCATTCCGAGGACTCGGCGACGAAGACTTCACCGTCCTCGATCGCTGGTTCCGAACTTTGTGAGCCACCCGTGGCGCCTCACCGCGCGTCGAGGTCAGTGAGTTCTGCCTTCCGGCGTAGCAGGCTCGTACGGCGCCTGTGAGCCCGGACGGCGATCAGCACAGCCGCGGTGATGAGGATCGTGTTCACCACCAGGGCGAGGAGCAGACCCCGGCCCCGGACGGCGGCGAGAGTGACCGTGACGGTCGTGGTGAGCAGCGCGGCGGCCAGACCGATCCAGGCGCCGATCACCCGATCCAGGGCGAACGGCGGGGCACGCCGGGTGGTGGCCGACCAGATGCCGTGGCCCGTCCACGCAAGGCACACCAGGATGAGCAGAGCGAAGGACAGGCTAGTGCGGTCGGGGAGCGGCCCCGGCTCGCTGGCCCAGAGGACCGTGGTGAAGGCCGCCCCGGCGAGCCCGGACAGCAGCGCCGCGACACCTCTCAGCCGTCGTCCGCGCGACAGCGTCGGGGCCAGCCGGTCCAGCATCTCCTCCGCCGACGTGCGCGGTTCGTGCTCGCGCAACTGCCGCCGCGCTCGGTGCAGGCGCGACTTGACGGTGCCGGCCGGGATCCCGCAGATCTGCGCGCAATCCGCGATCGACAGGTCCGCCAGGGCCGCGACCAGTTCGGTCCGTTCCACCACCTCCTCGGCCAGATCCCCTGCCGGCGGTTCTTCGGCCTTGCCCGGCCTCTCGGCGTTCGTGTACTCCTGACGGAGCCGGTCCAGAACGGCCCGCCTGGCGATGGTGAACAGCCAAGGCGTGAACCGGCCCGGATCGGCGAGCCGGGGCAGCCCCCGCAGCACGGCCACCCAGATCTCCTGGGCCACGTCGTCCGCCCGCTCGGAATCCAGCATCCGCCGGACGAACGTCAACACCGGGGCGTGCCACAGGCCCACGAGTTCGGCGAAGGCCTCCGACTCCCCGAGCTGGCAGCGGACCACCAGCAGCTCATCGTCCATCCCCGTCCTTCCGTCCCCTTCACAGTCGCGGAACGAGGCTGCCGGGTTCACGCCCCGATGCGGTCGGCCTGCCCGGCAGGGGTATCAGCCCGTGTCCACCGCATGCTGCCGGAGGAGCGGCATGGCGAGGGCGGCGCCGGTGAGGCAGATGACTCCGGCCGTGAGGGTGGCGGTGTGCAGGCCGGTCAGGGTGGCTGCGACAGGGCCCGTCGTGGACGAGAGTGCTTCGGTACGGGCGGCGACGATGGCGGCCAGGCCTGCGGTGCCGATGCCGCCGAGGAACTGGGGCAACTGGGAGAGGCCGCCTGCGGTGCTCTGCTCGTCGTCCCGGAGGCCGGATGTCATCGTCGTGATGAAGCCGACGACCGTCAGGACGTGCCCGAAGCCCATCGCGCTGGACGTCAGCAGAAGAAGCGGTAGCCCGTCCTGCGCGGGCAGCAGCACCATCGCACCTGTGCCGAGGCCCTGGACGGTCAGGCCGATGGCCATGACACCCACCTTGCCCCGTGCGGCGATCAGCCGGGCGGCGAGTGTGCCGCCGATCAGAGCCGTGATGCCCTCCGCGAGGAAGGCCGCACCGGCGGCGAGCGGTGAGTAACCCAGGACGTCCTGCATGTAGAGGCTCAGCAGGACGGTCGTGCCGCCGCACATGCCCAAGGTGATGAAGCCGAGGAGGCCGCTCCACTTCACGGTCGGCCTGTTCAGCAGGCCGAGCGGGATCAGCGGGGCCGGGTGCCGCCGCTCCACCAGGAAGAACGCGGTGAGGGACAGCGAGGCCAGGGCAAGGGAGGCCGACGTGGACGGGCCGCCCCAGCCGGCGTCGGCGCCGGTAGAGATGCCGTAGACCAGGGCGAACAGGCCGATGCTCGCCAGGACGGCGCCGGGGACGTCGAGCCGCGCCGGGACGCGCGTGCCGGTCCGGGGGAGGACGGTGACCGCGCCGAGGAGCACTAGTGCGCCGACGGCGGCCAGGAGCAGCATGGTCCAGCGCCAGCTCAGGCCGCTGGTGATGACGCCGCCGCCCAGGGTGCCGAGGACGAATCCCAGCGACAGCACCGCGCCGTTGACGCCCAGCGCTCTCGTTCGCTGTGCCCCTTCCGGGAACGCCGCCGTCATCAGCGCGATGGCGGTCGGTGCGATCATCGCGGCGGACGTTCCCTGGCCCGCGCGAGCGGCGACCAGCAGCGCGGGGCCGGTCGCCAGCGCCGCCGTCAGGGAGAACGCGCCGAACAGGGCGACCCCGAGGATGAACAGCCGGCGGCGGCCGACGATGTCGGAGACCCGGCTGAACAGCGGCAGCAGGCTCGCCGTCGGGAGCAGGCACGCCGTCGCCACCCATTGGAGGGAGCCGGTGCTCGTGAAGCCCAGGTCACGTCCGATCTCTGGCAGCGCCACCGTCACGACCGAGAAGTCCAGCCCTGTCATGAAGGTGGCGCCGCACAGTGTGAAAAGGATCAGCCATCCTCGGCTGCCGAGTCGGTTCGCCTCTCCGGCACGCATGCGTTGTGTTTCGGGCGCAGCCATGACCGTCTCTCATGAGTAGTTGATGGACGGGCCCAGCTTGTGGCGGGCGGTGAGCGTTACCCAGCCCTCTGCCGGGGCTATCCATGCGGTGCCTACACCTGGCAGGTGCAGGCGGAGCGCGGTGGGAGGAGGCATGCTGGACGGCATGGTGCAGCATTCCGACCTCGGGGAGTTCCTGCGGACGCGCCGTGCGCGGCTGCGGCCGGAGGACGTCGGCCTGCCCGACTACGGCGGGCGGCGGCGCGTCCCCGGCCTGCGCCGTGAGGAACTGGCACAGCTCGCCGGCGTCAGCGCCGGGTACTACACACGGCTTGAACAGGGGCAGAGCGGCAACGCCTCAGATGCGGTCCTCGACGCGATCGCCCGCGTGCTGCAGCTGGACGAGGCGGAGCTGTCGCATCTGCGGCGCCTCGCGCACCGGAAGGCCAAGGCGCGGCCGCGGCCGCGGCCGGAGCGGATGCGGCCCGCCGTCCGGCTGATGCTCGAAGCCCTCGGTGACGCGCCCGCGCTGATCCTCGGCCGCCACTACGACGTACTGGCCTGGAACCGGGCGGCGCACGCGCTGCTCGCCGGCCATGTCGCCTATGACGCCCCGGAGCGCCCCGGCGAGCGGCCCAACATCGCGCGGCTCGTCTTCCTGGACACGCATACGCGCGAGCTGTACGCCGATTGGCGCACCAAGGCGCGGGACACGGTCGCGGACGTGCGGATGTCCGCCGCCCGGTATCCGGACGACCCCACGCTGACCAGCCTGGTCGGGGAACTCACTCTGCACAGTCCGGAGTTCGCGTCGCTGTGGGCGGCCCATCCCGTCCAGGACTGCGCCGTCCGGTACACCCGAGAGTTCCGGCACCCGCTGGTGGGCGCGATGACACTCAACAACGAGATCATGGAGCTGTCCAACGACGAGGGCCAGCGCATGGCCGTGTTCACCGCCGACCCGGGCTCCTCGTCGGCGGAGGCGCTGCGCCTTCTCGTGGACTTCGCCGCCGAGATGGCGCAGCGGCCGGAGTTCACGTCAACGCGTTGAAGACCGCTTCGGCGCTGTCGCGTTTCGCGTAGAGGTTCCAGGCGGTGTCGGCGATGGCGTCCGGGTTCAGTGTGCCGACGGTGATGCCGCCAATGGCGTCTTGCTGGGACGTGATCATCCGGTGGATGTCGCCGCGTTCGATGAGGCCGCCGATCGTCAGCGTGCCGGCATAGATCCCCCGGTCGGCCAGGGCCGCGTTGAGCGTGCGGGCATAGTTCCGCAGGGCCGCCGAGGAGATCGCGAGACCGCCGAGCACGGGCATGGGGACGACGGAGCTGAGGCCGCCCGCGAACAGCAGTCCGCCGCCGCCTCGCTCCAGCATGCCGGGCAGGACGGCGCCGACCGTGTCGATCGCCGGATACACCCAGTTCATCGCGTCCTGAACGGCGGGCACGTCCGTCGAGATGATGGGGGTCGGCCGCGCGCCGTCCACGGCGGCGGGGCCGTAGTAGACGACCTCCATGTCGCCGATCGCGTCCAGGACGGCGAGCAGCGCGTCACGGTCGCGGATGTCCGCCGCGTGGGACGTGGCCTCGATGCCCGCGGCCTCCAGCGCCGCGACGTAGCCGGGATGGCGCGTCGCGTTCCTGGAGATGAGCGCGATCTTGTGGCCTTCGCGACCGAACCGGTGCGCGATGGACATGCCGAGCCCGGGTCCGGCCCCGATGACGACGGTCGTGGAAGACATGACGAACCTCCATGAAGTTGAGGATGCCCTCAAGTTAGCAGAAAACTTGAGGGCATCCTCAACTTCGTACGATGGGGGCATGGCCGGGAAGAGCAGGCCGCCTCGGGCGGACGCCGCGCGCAATCGGGACAAACTGGTGGCCGCCGCCGCGGCCGTGTTCGGAGAACGCGGCCTCGACGCACCGCTGGACGAGATCGCGCGCCGCGCCGGGGTGAGCATCGGCACGCTCTACAACCACTTCCCCGCGCGCCAGGACCTCTTTGACGCGATCTTTCCCGCCCGGCTGGCCGCCCTGGACGACATCGTCGAGCGGTCCCTGGCCGACCCCGATCCCTGGAACGGGTTCGTCGTGTACGTCGAAGGTCTGTTCGCGTTGCAGGCTCAGGACCGCGGGCTCAACGACGTCCTCGCGCGCCGTTTCCCGCTCGCCCCCGAACTGGAGGCCGCCTGCCACCGAGGATTCGACCACCTCGTGAGGATCATGGCCAGGGCCAAGGAGTCCGGTGATCTGCGGCCCGACTTCGAACCGCCGGACATCGTGCCGCTGATGTGGGCGATGTCGCAGGTCATCCGGGAGTCGGCGGACGCGGCGCCCAGTGCTTGGCGGCGGTGCCTCGGGTTCTTCCTCGACGGACTGCGCGCCGAGGCCGCGCGGCCGCTGCCCGCCCCGTCGCTCACCGCGGAGCAGGTCGCCCGTTTCCTGGAATGAGGCGGTCGTCCTCTCGGTCAGGACTCCAGGTCGACCAGCAGGGCCTGCAGGGCGTCCAGTTCGTCCTCGCTGAAGACCTGGATCCCCGAGCGTCGCAGCAACGCCGTCGTCACGCCCGTGCCGGGAGCCGCGGATCCCGTGAACGTGCCGTCGTAGACGCGGTGGCTTCCGCAGGACGGGCTGCCCTCCTTGAGGAGGGCGATGCGGGCGCCGGAGCGGTTCGCGGCTTCCAGGGCCAGGCGGGCGCCGTGGAGGAACTCGCCGGTCACGTCGGCGCCGGCCTCGGTGCGGATGCGGGCCGTTCCGTCCAGGACGTCGCCGCCGTCGCCGCCGACGATCTCGGCGGGTGGACGCGGCACCGCCAACCCGCCCGATACCTCCGGGCAGAACGGGACAAGGCGCCCCTCCGTGCGCCAGCGTTCGAAGAGGTCGCCGGCGACCGGCTTGGCCGCGCCGTCATAGCGGACGGGCCTTCCAGCGAGGCATGAGCTGACCAGAATGCGCTCCACGCCGTCCAGCCTATGCGGGCCTCCCCGACGCCTTGCCCGGCAGGGAACCCCGGCGATGGCGACGAGCAGTACAACCGGCTGTTCACGATGCACGGCACGATCATGCTGCTGCTGTTCCGCTCAGAACGTCCCGCCTTCGACCTCCATCATCCGAAGTTCGGGGGGAGCGGGCCGGCGGTGGGGCAGAATGAGGCCGGCGGGTGGGGCCCGTGCCGACCGGGAGCGTCTCGGCGTTGGTCCTCGTCGCGGCCGTAGGACCCGTCCTGATCGGTGAGCCAATGGCCGGATTCTGCCACTGACCTGCCATGTCACCTAAATAACGCAAGGGCAACAATCTGCGCTAGTGGGACAAAGCAGGCGAGTGATTCGTCAGGGTGGGCTAGGTTCGGCCACGCTATGGTGACCTGTGTCACAAGCGGCGGCGCACGGATCGCCGCGGACGAGGGCGGTGCCGGCAACGTGGAGGCGTGATGACCCGGCGAGCACGATCGGTCAGGACCAGGATCGTCATCCTGCTCGTCCCGCCGATCACCGCGCTGGTCATGCTGTGGGTTTTCGCCGCGGGCACCACGCTCGGGGACACCCTGCGGCAGACCCGGTCCCGGACCTTCACCGACAAGGTCATCCGGCCGACCGACGCGATGATCGACGCGCTGCAGGACGAGCGGCGCATGTCGCTGTCCTATCTCGGCGACGACTCCACGATCGGCCGGTCCGGGTTCGACGCCCAGCGGGCGATGACGGATCGGGCCAGGGCGGCGTTCCGCAGGTCGGCGGCGGACCCCTCCGTCCGCGGTGCGGCCCGGCCCGAGACCAGGCGGCGGATGGTCGAGCTGGCCGCCTCCCTGGGCGAGCTGGAATCGGTCCGCGACTCGGTCGACCGGCGGCTGATCAACCGCGGGCAGGCCCTCGGCCGCTACACCGCCTTCATCGACCTCGCAGCGGAGATCTACGACGAGACACGCTCGTCCGACGAGCGCATCGTCCGCGACACCCGCGTCCTCGGCACCCTGGAGCGCGCGAGGGAGAACCTGACGCGCGAGGACGCGCTCATCACCGGTGCTCTGGCCGCGGGCAAGCTGAGCGAGGACGAGCACCGGCGGCTGGTGGAACTGGCCGGGACGCGCGACTTCCTCTACGGCGACTCGGCCGGGGCCCTGCCGGAAGCCGACCGCGAGCGGTACGAGGCGATCATCGCCGGGCCCGAGTTCGCGCTGTTCCGCCGGCTGGAGACCCAGCTCGTCCGGTCCGGCCCGACCGAGGAGCGCCCGCCGGTCGACGTGGGAGCCTGGCACACCTCCACGGAGTCGGTGAACGCGCAGCTGGCGGGGCTCTCGTCCCGAATCCGCGCCGCCACCGCCGCGCGGGCCGCGCAGAAGGCGGACGCGGTGCTGCTCCGGCTCGAGCTCGCCGGGGGCCTCGGGCTCCTCGCCGTGGTGATCGCGATCGTCGTCGCGGTGCGGATGGGGCGCCGGCTCGTCCGGGAGAGCCGCGACATCGCCGGCACGGTCGCGGCCTTCACCCGGGACCGGATCCCGGAGATCACCGAGCGGGCGCGCCGCGGGGAGGACATCGCCGACGAGGAGCCCGGGCAGCGGCCGGCGTTCGCCGTGACCGAGATCGCCAGGATCGACGCGGCGTTCACCGAGGCGCGCCGGGCCGTCGTCCGGGCGACGACGGGCGAGGCGGCCGCGCACAAGCGCCTCAACGACGTGTTCGTCACCCTGGCCCGGCGCAACCAGTCCCTGCTGCAGCACCTGCTCGGCCTGCTCGAAGGCATGGAGCGTGACACCGAGGACCCCGACGCGCTGGCCGCGCTCTTCGAGCTCGACCACCTGGCGACCCGGATGCGCCGGCACGCGGAGGGCCTGGTCATCCTGTCCGGGCGGCCGTCCGGCCGGATCTGGCGCCACCCGGTCCGGCTGATGGACGTGGCGCGCGCGGCGGCGTCCGAGGTGGCGGACTTCACCCGGGTCGAGGTCGTGCCGATGGGACGGACGGCGCTGTCCGGCCGCGCCGTCGCCGACACCATTCACCTGCTCGCGGAGCTGATCGAGAACGCCGCCGTGTTCTCCCCGCCCACCACGCGGATCCGGGTGACGGGCGGGGAGGCCGCGCACGGATTCGCGATCGAGGTCGAGGACCGCGGGCTCGGGCTCTCCCGCGAGGAGCTGGAGCGGCTGAACGGCCTGCTCGCCACCGACCCCGAGCTCGACTTCGACGACTCGGTGCGGCTGGGGCTGTTCGTCGTGGCCCGGCTCGCGGCGCGGCACGGCATCACGGTGACACTGCGGCCCTCGTCCTACGGCGGCGTCGTCGCGATCGTGCTCATTCCGCACGCGCTGATCGTGGAACCGCCGGACGCGGTGGAGGAGGGCGGCGGCTCCGCCGAGCACCGGCCGCTGGTCGCCGTGGCCCGCACGGCGGACACGGTCCGGGAAGGACGCCTGCGGGCGTCCGCCGTCCAGGCCGGGCCTTCGGCCACCGAGCCGCTCGCACTGGAGAGCGGCCGGCGCGAGACCGGGGACGGGTCGGCCGTCGGCGACGAGCCCGACCTGCCCAGGCGACGGCGGCAGCAGAGCCTCGCCCCGCAGCTTCGGGAGGAACCGGAGGAGCCGCCCGGCGCGGAGCCGGACGACCGAACGCCGGAGGACGCCGGGCGCCTGCTGTCGAGGATGCAGAGCGGCTGGCGCCGCGGCCGGGACGCCGGGCCCCAGCCGCCGCCGGGCCCCGGCGGTGAGTGATGACCGGGGAGCCCGAAGAACTGTGGGTCGACGAGCAGGCCGGACCCGTGGTGCGCCCGTTCGCCGTCGCCCGGGGCCGGACGCGGCAGCGGGGCGCCGCCCTCGACCTCATCGCCGTGGTCGTCACCGCCGAGGTGCCGATGCCGGATCCGCGGACCCTCGGCACGGAGGACGAGCGGATCCTCGAACTGTGCATCCGGCCCCGGGCGGTCGTCGATCTGGCGGCGGACCTGGCGCTGCCCGTCGGCGTCGTCCGCGTGCTGCTGAGCGATCTGCTGGACCGCGGACTGGTCAACGTGCGGCGGCCGGCGGTGTCCCGGACCGGGGCCGCCGACCCGCGTCTTCTCAAGGAAGTGATCGATGGTCTCCGTGCGCTGTGACCTGACCCGGGTGAAGGCCCTGCTCGCGGGCGCCGTTCTGCTGGCCGCGCCGGCGGTCGCCGGCTGCGGCTCGTCCGCGGACGGTCTGCTCACGACCGATGCGCCGGGGGTGACCCGGGAGCCCTGCCCGCACCCGGTCAACAAGGACCACGGCTGCATCTACCTCGGCACCCTGTCGGACCTGAGCACCGGGCCGTTCACGCAGATGGGGGTCCCGATCACCAAGGTGCAGCGCGCGTTCTGGGACCGTGTGAACCGGCAGGGCGGCATCGGCGCCTACGACGTCGACGTCGTCACCTACGTCCGCGACAACCACTACGACCCGCGGGTGCAGGTGAGCGCCTACGACGAGATCAAGGGCAAGGTGCTGGCGCTGGCGCAGACGCTCGGGTCGCCGGCGACCGACGCGATCCTCGGCCGCCTCCGCGCGGACGAGATGATCGCGCTCCCCGTCTCATGGACGTCGAAGTGGGAGTTCGAGGACAACATCCTGGAGTCGGGGGCCTCGTACTGCTTCGAGGCGATGAACGGCGTCGACTACGGCGTCGACCACCTCGCCGCCAAGAGCGTGATGGCCGTCCACTACTCCGGCGACTACGGCGACGACGCGGCCGCCGGCGCGAGGATCGCCGCCAAGGCACGCGGCCTCTCCTTCACCGACGTGCCGACCGTCCAGGGGACGCCCGGCAAGAGCACGGCGGCGCAGGAGGACGCCGTCCGCGCCATCCTCTCGCGCAAACCCGACCTGGTCGTCCTGACCACCAGCCCCGCGGACGCGGCGGCCATCGTCGGCACGACGGTCCGGCGCGGCTACAAGGGGAAGTTCGTCGGCGACAACCCGACGTGGGCCAAGGGGCTTTTGCGGAACTCCGCAATCGGCGCGTTGAAGGAGCGCTACCTGCAGGTCGCGCCGTGGAAGCCGTTCGCGGCCGACTCGCCTGGCCACACGGCGATGCGGCAGGCGCTCGGCCGGGTCGATCCGGACGACTCTCTCACCAGCGGGTGGGTGATGTCCTACCCGCTGAAGGCCGCCCTGGAGCGCGCCGTCGAGGCAAAGGACCTGACGCGCAAGGGGTTGCTCGCGGCCGTCCGCAGGATCCAGCACGTCGACTACGAGGGCATCCTGCCGGCCGTGGCGGGCAACTCCTCCGGCTCACCGGACGCCTCGGCGTTCCGGCAGTCGGTGATCGGCAGGCCGGACGAGCACGAGTTCACCGGGATCAAGGCGATCACGGACTTCGAGGCCGGGCCGACCGCCAAGGGCTACCGGCTGGACGCCCCCTGCTACACCACCGGGTGACCGGCCGCCCGGTCAGTTGCCGGAGCGGATCCGGTCGACGGCGATCTGGGCGACGCGGACGGCGGCGCCCGGGTTGAGGCGGACGCCGCGCCAGGCGAGGCGGCCGTGGGCGGGGGCCACGATGAGGGCCTGGTTCTTCGCGACGCCCCGCATGATGTCGCGGGCCAGTTTCTCGGCCGTGTAGAGGCGCGGGGCGGCCTTCGCTATGTCACCGGTGGCGTCGCCGCTCAGCGGTGTGTCGGGCAGGTCCGGGTTGACGTTGTGGAGCAGGGGGGTGTCGACGAAGCTCGGGCAGACGACGCTGACCTTGACGCCGCGTCCGGCCGCCTCGGCGCGCAGGCCGAGGGACAGGCCCACGACGGCGTGCTTGGTGGCGGTGTAGGGGATGCCGATCGGCATCGGGACGAGACCGGCCAGCGAGGCGGTGTTGACGATGTGGCCGCGGCCCTGCTCCAGCATGATCGGGTAGGCGGCGTGGACGCCGTGCACGACGCCCTTGAGGTTGATGTCGATGGCGCGGTTCCAGTGGTCGAGGGTGAGCTCCTCGGCCAGTCCGCCGACCGCGATGCCGGCGTTGTTGAACACCAGGTCGAGCCGGCCGTGCTCGGTCTTGACACCTGCGTAGAGTGCGGCGACGGCGTCCGCGTCGGTGACGTCGAGGGCGGCGTGGGACGCCTTGCCCCTGCCGAGGGTGTTCAGCTTCTCGGCGACCTGAGCGGCACCGTCGGCGTTGATGTCGCCGACCACGACGGTGTCGCCCCGTGCCACCAGGGACGTGGCGATCGCACGGCCGATGCCGGACGCTCCTCCGGTCACGATCGCGATGCTCATTGCGCGCTCCGCTCGATGAACCGCGGGCCCGGGCTCGAGGGGGAGTGAGCCCGGACCGCGGCGGCTAATTGGATATTGCGTTGAATTGCGGGGATTCTAGGGGCGGGTCCGGGCCGCCGATACTCATCCCGGCCACAAACTCGCGCCCGCGGATGCTCAGGCGGCCTTGGCGGTCCCCACGGCGCGGCGCTGCTTCGGCTCGTCCCAGATGCCGAACGCCTTCCACACCTGCCTGTTCACCGGGCCGATCACGCCCAGCTCGGCCATCAGGTCGCGGATCTTGCCGACCGAGTTGGAGATCTCCGCCTGCGACGCCTCGCTCCGGTAGGCGGCGCGGACGACGTCCTTCGGGATGCCGAAGTGCCGCACCATCGGCCCGGGCGGGGACAGCATGATCCGCGCCATCACGCCCAGCACGACCGGGGTCGCGGCGCCGAGGATCCGGCGGCGCAGCGGGTTCATGTTCGGCACCCGGTGCTTGAGGTAGTGCCGGGCGAACGAGATGTGCCGGGCCTCCTCCGCGATGTGGATCTTCATGATGGTCTCTTCGAGCGGGTGCTTGATGTGGCCGCCCTTGAGGGACTTGCGCTGGACGTAGTCGATCGGGTCCTCGCCGCCGAGCACGAACACGAAGAACATCTCCGTGCTGATCAGCGGGATCCAGGGGGCGGCCTGCGCGACGAGGCTGAGCGAACGCGGCATGCCGCGGATCGGCATCTTCGTCCGGTTCACGAACTCCTGGAACATCATCCCGTGGTGACATTCCTCGGTCGTCTCGTGGTAGACGTACCGGAACTCCGGGCGGCCGTTCGGCAGCCGGTAGGCGTAGTTCAGCAGCCCGCGCTTCAGCAGGTTCTCGAACTGCAGCCCGATCTTCATCGCGGTCGCGACGCGCCACAGGCCGATCTGCGCCTGGACCTCCGGCGGCTGCGCCTGGTACCAGGCCGTCTCGCCGAGCCGGTCGAACGGCGGCAGCACCCAGCGCGGGTCGTTCTTGTCGACGGTGAACTCGGGGTCGTCCCAGGGGATGTCGGCGTACGCCTCCCAGTGCTTGTCGACCGATGCCTTGTTCAGGCGGTCGATGACACCGAGGTACGACTTCTTGTCCTTGACCTGCTCGCGGACCTCGTCGGCGAGTTCTGTGGGGGCTTTCGGCATGTGATGCGCTCCCTCGGGATGGTGCGGCCGGCCGGGGGGCCGACGGTGTGACTGGGGGCTATCGGTCGGTCTGCGGCTGGGCCTCCGGCAGGCCCTGCTCGGGGACGATCAGCCGCGCGACGTCCTTGATCTGCCGCAGCACCGCGGCCTGGTGGCCGTCGGCGTCGTCGTCCAGCGCGTTCTGTATGGACAGCCCGACGAACATCGCGAACACGCCGCGCAGCATCGTCGGGACGAAGTCGGGGGGAAGGGTGTTGCCGGGGAACAGCCGCTCGAACGTCTCCAGGATCACCTGGAGGACGCGCTCGTTGAGGTCGAGGCACAGGGGCCGCAGCTCGTCGTCGGTGCGGGCCGCCACCGCCAGCTCCATGAGGGCCTTGGCCGGACGGCCGCGGAACACCTCCCAGAGCAGGTCGAGCGCGCCCGACACGTTGCGCCGCTCCGGCGGCAGCACCGCGAACGCGGTCTCGTACGCCAGGCGTTGCGCCTCCAGCATGTGCTCCAGCGCGGCCGCGACGAGCTCCATCTTCGTCGGGTAGTGGTGCTGCTGGGCCCCGCGCGAGACGCCGGCGCGACGCGCGACCTCCGTGGTGGACGTCCCGGACCAGCCGAGGTCCACCAGGCACTCCATGGTGGCCTCCAGGAGCCTGGCCTGCGTGCGCGACCTGCGCTCCTCCTGGGTCCGGCGCCGGGACGGGCCGTGCCGGTGACGTCGGCGGCTGGTTGCTGACACGCCTCAGACGGTACGAGCGCGACATACATGCAATCAAGCCTGCATGTATGTTGCCCGCATCACAATTGGACACCGAGTCTTATTTGATCTTCGGCCGGCGTACCGCGGGGGACGTAGCCGGGCCGTCCCCGATGCGCCGGCGGGAGCAGGCCCGGTGCCTCTTCTGCCCCGACGACGGACCCCATGGCGCGGGACGACGATCCCGGCATGGGAAACGCAGCGGAAGCAAGACGATCGATCCACGAGGACACCGGCCGGGGCGGGGCGCGCACGGTCGGGCTCAGCAAGGTGTACGGGTCCGGTGACATGGCGGTGAGGGCGCTCGACGACGTCAGCGTGGTGCTCCCGGACGGACGGTTCACCGCGATCATGGGTCCGTCCGGTGCCGGCAAGTCCACGCTGATGCACTGCGTGGCGGGGCTGGAGGACGCGACGGCCGGCAAGGTCTATGTCGGCGACCAGGAACTCGGGGCGCTGTCGGACCGCCGCCTGACCCGGCTCAGGCGCGAGCGCATCGGGTTCGTGTTCCAGGCGTTCAACCTGCTCCCCACGCTCACGGCGCGCGACAACATCCTGCTGCCGTTGACGCTGGCAGGGACGAGCCCGGACCAGCAGTGGCTGGACACCGTCGTCCGCGTCCTGAAGCTGGGGGACCGGCTGTCGCACCGCCCGTCCGAGATGTCGGGCGGGCAGCAGCAGAGGGTGGCGCTGGCGCGCGCGCTGGTCACCCGCCCGCAGATCGTGTTCGCGGACGAGCCCACCGGCAACCTCGACTCGCGTACCGGCGGCGAGGTTCTGGCGCTGCTCCGCAACGCCGTTGACGACCTCGGCCAGACCGTCGCGATGGTCACCCACGACCCGGTCGCCGCAGGGCACGCCGACGCGGTGGTGTTCCTCGCCGACGGCCGCGTCGTCGACGTCATGGACGCGCCCACACCCGACCGAGTGCTGGACCGTATGCGAGGACTGGGGGACCACTGATGACCGGGCTCGTGTTCAAGGAACTGTGGGGACGCAAACGCCGCCTGGTCGGCTCCCTGGTGGCGGTCTTCCTGGGCGTGACGTTCCTGATGGGGACGCTCGTCCTCGGCGACACACTCGCCGCGAGCATCGACGGGTACTTCTCCACCGCGTACGGCAGGACGGACGTGACCGTCCGGAACGCGACCAAGGTGAGCGACGCCCCGTGGGGCGGCCGCGGCCAGATCGACGCGTCCGTCCTGGACAGGGTGCGCCAGGTGAACGGCGTCGCCAACGCCGAACCGACCATCGAGGGCTCGGGGCAGCTTCTCGCCAAGGACGGCACGACGATCCCGTCACGCGGGCCGCGCACGGCCGGAAACTGGATGACCGACCCGAAGCTCAATCCGTACCACCTCGTGTCGGGACGGGGACCGCGCGCGCCGGACGAGGTCGTCATCAACAAGATGTTCGCCGACGACGGCCACCTGAAGGTCGGCGACCGGACGGCCGTGCTCACGCCGGAGAAGGTCCCGGTCACCGTCGTCGGGATCAGCAAGTTCGGTGACGAGGACGCCTTCGGCGAGACGTCGTTCACGGCGTTCTCCCTGGAAGGCGCCCGCCAGTACGTCGCGAAGGGCACCGACCGCATCAGCGGCGTCGCCATCCGCGCGGGGGACGGCGTCGGCCAGGGTGAGCTGGCGTCCCGCGTGCAGGACGTCCTGCCCTCCGGAGTCCAGGCCATCTCGACCAAGGCGCAGGTCGAGGAGGGCATGAGCCTCGTCGAGAGCGGCTTCCTGCGGATCTTCCGGATCGTCCTCGCCGCGTTCGGCGGCGTGGCCCTGCTCGTCGCGGCGTTCAGCATCCACAACACGTTCGCGATCACGATGGCGCAGCGGACCCGCGAGTCGGCGCTGCTGCGCGCGCTCGGCGCCGGACGCCGGCAGGTCGTCACGATCGTCGGCTTCGAGGCGTTGATGGTCGGCGGCGCCGCCACCCTCGCCGGGCTCGCCGGAGGGCTCGGGTTCGCGGCGCTGCTCCGGCAGCTGTTCACGCAGTTCCGGATCGGGATCGCCAT
The DNA here is from genome assembly GCF_050945415.1 of Spirillospora sp. CA-128828. Classification (NCBI taxonomy): domain Bacteria; kingdom Bacillati; phylum Actinomycetota; class Actinomycetes; order Streptosporangiales; family Thermomonosporaceae; genus Spirillospora; species Spirillospora sp. CA-128828. The sequence goes on along the minus strand of NZ_CP191986.1, from coordinate 6,917,050 downwards.
GGAGGGCGTCACCGTGGCCGCGAGCTCGGTCCTGATCGCGGTTCCGGTGGGGCTGCTGGTCACCCTGGTCGCGGCGCTCGGCCCGGCGCTGAAGGCGTCGCGGGTGCCGCCGCTGGCCGCGCTGCGGGAGGTCGCGGCGGAGGCGTCACGTCCGTCCGAGAGCCGTGTCATCGTCGGCGCCGTCTTCGCGGCGGTCGCGATCGGGACCGTCGTGTTCGGCGCGGTCAAGGAGCAGATGGCGATGGCGACGGCGGGCGCGGTGGTGACCGTGGTCTCGATGGTCGTGCTCGGGCCCGTGGCCGCCCGTCCGGTCGCGGCGCTGCTCGGCGGTCCCGCTGCGCGGCTGCGCGGCGTCCCCGGGGCGCTCGCGCGCGACAACGCGACCCGCAGCCCGGCGCGCACGGCCGGCGCGGCGACCGCGCTGATGATCGGCGTCGGGGTGGTCACGCTGATGACGGTGTTCATCGGTTCGCTGCGCGCGTCCCTTGAGGACGGCGTGGCCGGCTCGTTCAAGGGCCCGATCGTCGTGGACGCGGGCGGCAACGAGACGGGCGGGTTCAGCACGTCCCTCGTCCAGGACGCGGCGAAACTGCCGCAGGTGAGCGATGTCGCCGGGCTCGGCACGGGCAGCATGCGGGTGGCGGACAAGCCGTCCACCGTCAGCGTGGCCGACCCGTCCAGCCTGCGGCGCGTCCTCGACCTGGACGTCACGCAGGGCAGCCTCAACGACGCGGGTACCTTCGCCGTCTCGAAGAAGGCCGCGGACGACAAGGGCTGGCGTGTGGGCACCACGGTAGGCGTGACGTTCGCCGACGGCGCCTCACAGAAGCTGACGGTAGGGGCCGTCTACAAGAACACCGATATGACCGGCGACTACCTGGTTCCGCGCGCCGTATGGAACGCGCACACAAGGCAGCCCCTGGACACGAAGGCGTTCGTCGACCTGAAGCCCGGCGCGTCGGTCGCGTCCGCCCGGCAGGCCCTGGCGGCGTTGGCCAAGCCCTACGGGGCACCGGACATCGAGTCGCGGGACGAGTTCGTGGCCGCGCAGACCGAGGACATGGCCGGTTTCATCACCGTCGTCTACGGGATGCTCATCCTGGCCATCGTCATCGCGCTGCTCGGCATCGCCAACACGCTGTCCCTGGCCGTCCACGAACGGACCCGCGAACTCGGCCTGCTCCGTGCGGTCGGCGCGACGCGTCCGCAGGTCCGGTCGATGGTGCGTTGGGAGTCGGTCATCGTGGCGGTGTTCGGCACCGGCGGCGGGCTCGGCCTGGGGGCGTTCCTGGGCTGGGGCCTGGGCGCCGCCCTCGGCAACCCGTTCGCGCCGCCGCCCGTCCAGCTGGCGGTCATCGCCGTGGTCGGCGCGGTGGCGGGCGCCCTCGCCGCGATCCGCCCCGCCCGGCGCGCGGCCCGCCTGGCGATCCTTTCCGCGATCTCCGCACCGTGACGCGCGTCGCCGTTCCCCCCGCGGTCGGCCGCGAGGGGAACGGCCGGCGGCGTCAGGGCCGGGTCCGGCGGCGTCGGCTCGCCGGGCGTGCGTGCGACCCCATTCCGGCGTCGTCCGGGCCTTGCCGGCTCCGTCCAGGCCCGGCCGGCTCCGTCCAGGCCCGACCGGCTCCGTCCGGGCCCGGCCAAGGGTGTACGGGGTCGCCTCGCGTGTCGCCGGCGGGCCGCGGCTATGGTGAGTCCATGCAGGTCAACCAGTCGGGCAAGCTGACCAACGTCTGTTATGACATCCGGGGACCGGTCCTCAAGCGCGCCAAGCAGCTGGAGAACGAGGGGAACAACGTCCTCAAGCTGCACATCGGCAATCCTGCCCCGTTCGGGTTCGAGGCCCCGCCCGAGCTCCTCCAGGACATGATCCGCAACCTGCCGGAGGCGCACGGCTACAGCGACTCCAAGGGCATCCTGCCCGCGCGCCGCGCCATCGTGCAGCGCTTCGAGGACAACGGCGTCGCCGGCATCGACGTGGAGGACGTCTACCTCGGCAACGGCGTCTCCGAGCTCATCGTCATGACCCTGCAGGCGCTGCTGAACGACGGCGACGAGGTGCTGATCCCCGCGCCCGACTACCCGCTGTGGACGGCCTCGGTGTCGCTGTGCGGCGGCACGCCCGTCCACTACCTGTGCGACGAGGACGACGGGTGGCAGCCGAGCCTCGACGACATCGAGTCCAAGATCGGTGACCGGACCCGCGCCATCGTCATCATCAACCCGAACAACCCGACCGGCGCCGTCTACTCGCGCGAGGTGCTGACCCGCATCGTCGAGCTCGCCCGCCGCCGCAACCTCATCGTCTTCGCCGACGAGATCTACGACCGGATCCTGTACGACGACGCCGAGCACGTGCCGATCGCGTCCCTGGCCCCCGACCTGCTGTGCCTCACCTTCGGCGGCCTGTCCAAGAACTACCGGGTCGCCGGTTTCCGGTCCGGCTGGGTGGTGCTGTCCGGGCCGAAGGAGCACGCCGAGTCCTACATCGAGGGGCTCGACATCCTCGCCAACATGCGGCTCTGCCCGAACGTCCCCGGCCAGCACGCCATCCAGGCCGCGCTCGGCGGTTACCAGAGCATCGAGGACCTCGTCCTGCCGACCGGGCGCCTAGGGGAGCAGCGCGACCGCGCCTGGAAACTGCTGAACGACCTGCCCGGCGTGAGCTGCGTCAAGCCCACCGGCGCCCTGTACGTCTTCCCGCGCCTGGACCCGGAGATGTACCCGATCGAGGACGACATGCGCTTCGCCCTCGACCTGCTGGAACAGCAGAAGCTCCTGGTCGTCCAGGGCACCGGGTTCAACTGGCCGACCACGGACCACTTCCGCGTCGTCACGCTCCAGTACGCCGACGACCTGGAGGACGCCGTCGGCCGCATAGGCGAGTTCCTCGCCGGCTACCGTCGCTGAGCGCCGCGCCCGCGGCCCGGCGCGTGGCCGGGTTCTAGGGCTGCTCCGACGCGGCGGCGTCGAGGCGGCGGAGGGCGCCGCGGACGACGTCCGGGTCGGTGGTCGCCCAGAACGGCGGCAGCGAGTTCTTCAGGAAGCCGCCGTAGCGGGCCGTGGCGAGCCGCGGGTCGAGGACGGCGACGACGCCGCGGTCGTCCATCGAGCGGAGCAGGCGGCCCGCGCCCTGGGCGAGCAGCAGCGCGGCGTGCGTGGCCGCGACCGCCATGAATCCGTTGCCGCCGCGTGCCGCGACCGCGCGCGACCGCGCCGACGACACCGGGTCGTCCGGACGCGGGAACGGTATGCGGTCCATGATGACGAGCTGCAGCGACGGGCCTGGGACGTCCACGCCCTGCCAGAGCGACAGGGTGCCGAACAGGCAGGTCCGCTCGTCCTCGGCGAACTGCTTGACCAGCAGGGACGTGGAGTCCTCACCCTGGCAGAGCAGCGGGTGGGACAGGTGGTCCTTCAGCTCGTCGGCCGCCTGGCGCGCCGCCCGCATCGAGGAGAACAGGCCGAGGGTGCGACCGCCCGCCGCCTCGATCAGCTCGGTGATCTCGGTGAGGTACGCGGCGGCGAGCCCGTCCCGTCCCGGTTGCGGCAGATGCCGGGCGACGTACAGGATGCCCGCCTTCGGGTGGTCGAACGGCGAGCCGACGTCCAGCCCCGACCACACGACCTCGGTTTCCTCGCCCTTCTCCGTGGCGGTCTGCGCGAGCCCCTCGGCGGCGGTCTTCGCGTCCCTCGGCCCGCTTTCGTTCAGCGGAGGCAGCCCCCACTGACGGGCGAGAGGCTCGAACGACCCGCCCAGCGTGAGCGTCGCCGACGTGAGGATCGCGGTGCGCTGCTCGAACAGGGTCGTCCGAAGCAGTCCGCCGACCCCGATCGGGGCCACATGCAACGACGGCGGCCGTTTCGGACGTCCTTCCTGGACGAACGGCTTCTCCAACCACACCACGTCGAAGCGCTGGGCCATCTCGGGCTGGAACGCCTCCAGCGTCCGCACGGCCGTGTCGTGCAGATCCTCTAGCGATGACCGTGCCGCCTTACGCGCGGCCATGTCACCCGGGTCGGAATCCTTCTTCTCCGGGCCGAGCGCCGTGATGCAGGCATGGGCGGCGTCGCGTACAGAGGCGAGCGTGTTCCCCAGGGCAGGCGACAGGACATCCATGCGGCCTGCGGGCATGTCCTCCAGGAGAAGGCCGAGCCCTTCCGCGGCTTCTTTCAGACGGTCGGCGACGTTCTCCTCGATGAGACGTCCGCAGCGCCGCGCGGCCGTCTCCACACCGGCCGCGCTCAGGTCCCCGGTCGCGACCGAGGTGACCCGGTCGACCAGCTCATGCGCCTCGTCCACGATGACGACATCGTGCTCGGGCAGGACCTGGAACTCCTCCAGGGCATCGATGGCCAGCAGCGCGTGGTTGGTGACCACGATGTGGGCCTCACCGGCCTCCGCCCGCGCCAGCTCGGCGAAGCACTCGGTGCCGTGCGGGCACCGAGTCGCGCCCAGGCACTCCTTGGCCGTGACGGCGACCTGCCGCCACGCCTGCTCGCCCACCCCCGGCACCAGCTCGTCGCGGTCGCCGGTCTGAGTCTCCTCGGCCCACTCGTTCAGCCGCTTGACCTGCCGCCCGAGCGTGGAGAGCTGCTGCGGGTCGAACAGGCTCGGCCCGCCTTCCTCCTCCTCCGGCACCCCGGTCTGGACCCGGTGCAGGCACAGGTAGTTGCGGCGGCCCTTGAGGATCGCGAACTTCAGCTCGGTCCCGAGCAGCGGCCCGAGGGACTCCGCCAGCCGCGGCAGGTCCCGGTCGACGAGCTGCCGCTGCAACGCGATCGTCGCCGTCGAGACGACGACCGTCGTCTGCTTCTCCACCGCATACCGGATCGCGGGCACCAGATACGCGAGCGACTTGCCGGTGCCCGTACCCGCCTGCGCCGCGACATGTTCCCCGGACTCGATCGCCCTCTCCACCGCCTGGGCCATCGTCACCTGTCCGGGGCGCTCGGCACCCCCGATGGACGTGACGGCCGCGGCGAGCAGGGTCGCCACGTCGGGAATCTTGGTCTCGCTGCCGGTGAGCAGATCAGGGGCGGGCACGTCGCCCAACGCTACCGTCCCGGCCCGGCGCCCGTGTCCCGGAGCGGACGAGAGCGAGGCGGGATACCGGGTGAACCGGCACGGACCGAGTGGCCGGCCGAAGGTTATCCACAGTCTCTCGTTCGCCGGCCGTGCCTCCGCCGCCCCTGCGAGCCTCGACGCCATGACATCCCTGGTGATTCGCACCGCGCAGGACGCCATCGCGGCCGTCCCCTACCTGCTGGGCTTCCACCCGGCCCGCAGCCTCGTCGTGATCGGCTTCGAGGGCCGCTCCCGCGGCACATGCGCGATCCGGCTCGACTTACCGGCGGACGCCGCCGACCGGGTGGCCGCCCTCCTCGCCGGCAACGGTTTCGCCCGTTCGCTCCTCCTCGGCTACGGGCCACCGGACGAGGTGGCCGAGGCCGCCGCCCCCATGCGCGCGGCGCTCGCCGCAGCGGGCGTCCCCGCCGTCGAGGCGATCCGCGTCGGCGACGGGCGCTGGTGGTCGCTGACCTGCGACGACGATTGCTGCCCACCCGAAGGCGTCCCGTACGACATCTCCGGCAGCGTCGTCGCCGCCCAGGCGACCTTCGCCGGTCATGTCGCCCTGGCCGACCGCTCTGAACTGGTCCGCTCGGTCCAGCCCCTCGACGGCCCCGGCCAGGCCACGATGCACCAGGCCACCGAACGGGCCCGCAAGCGCTACCTGTCCCGAACACGCGCCGCCCATGAGGAGGACCTCGCCTTCGTCCTGGCCCTGCTCGCCCACGCCCGCACCGGCATCCGCCCTACCGACGACGAGGCCGCCTGGCTCGGCCTCCTCCTGACCGACCTGCGGATCCGCGACGAGACCTGGATCCGCATCGACGAGGACGCCCCGGCCGCCGACATCGCCTTCTGGCGCGACATCGTGCGCCGCGTCGAAGAACCCTGCGTCCCCGCCCCGGCGTCCCTCCTGGCCTTCGCGGCCTACTCCGCCGGCGACGGCGGCCTCGCCAACGTCGCCCTGGAACGCGCCCTCGCCGCCGACCCCGCGTACTCCATGGCCGTCATCCTCCGGGAGGTGATCGAAGCAGGCATCCCGCCCCGGAAACTCCGCATGCGCATGAGCTCCGACCAGCTGGCGGCCGCCTACGACGACCAGGCCTACCGCGAGGCCGGCTAGCCCGGGTCAGGGGGCCACGGCCTGGCCGGGGGTGCCGGGGTCGATGCGGCGGTCGCGGTTGCGCTCGTTCCAGGCGCGCATGCGCGGCGGGTAGCCGACGATCTGGACGTCGTAGACGGGGAGGCCCAGGTCGCGGGCCACCTTGCCGATGACCTTGGGCGAGCCGACGCGGCGGCGGGTCCATTCGCCGTCGTTGGCGACGGCGACGGCCGTGGTGTCGGTGGCGAACGTCTCCGGCTCGACGAAGAACTCAACGCCTTGGCGGGCGCGGGCGAACGCGATCAGCGCCTCGATGTCGGAGTCCGTCGCCTCCCGGTCGAGCTTCGTCACCGTGGACCCGCGATGCCTGCGGATCCCGAACCGGTCCCGGAATCTCATCGCCCACCCCGTCGTCTGGTCCCCGCCCGGAACGCTCCCGGTGCCGGGTTGCGGTGTACGACGATAACGAGACCGGAGGTGTCCGGGTTCCCGACACCAGCGGCGGCATCCCCGGCGGGCGGGGGCCCGAGCCCTAGACTTGCGCCTTCGGGGGATCGGCAGCGGGGGTGTTGATGGGCGGGCCGGAACTCGTCCGGCGGGGGGCGGCCGCCGTGCTCGCGGCCTCGGTGTTCGCGGGCCTCAGCACGCTCGCCCCGGCCCCAGGCCCCTCCGGCCTAGCCGTCGCGCAGAACAAGACCCGGACGACAGGACCCAACCCGAACACCGAGCCCCAGGCCGAGGCACCCCCCGGCAGCCCGACGCACCCCGGCGGTCCGGGCCACCCTTGTGGCCCGGCGCAGCCTGGCGGTCCGGGTCAGCCTGGCGGTCCGGGGCAGCCCAATGGCCCGGGTCAGACCAATGGCCCAGGGCAGCCTGGTGGCTCGGGTCAGCCCACGGGTCCGGGGCAGCCTTGTGGTCCGGGGCAGCCCGACGGTCCCGGGCAGACCACGGGCTCGGGGCAGTCCATGAGTTCGGGGCAGCACAATGGTCCAGGGCGGGCGACGGGGATGCCTCGGCCGTGGGCTCCGGACTGCGGGCGGGTCAGGTGCGTGGCGCTGACGTTCGATGACGGGCCCGCGGCGAGCACCGGCGAGCTGCTGGACATTCTCGCGGCCCGCAGGGTGCGGGCCACGTTCTTCATCATCGGGGAGAACGCGGCGAAACATCCGGAACTCGTCCGGCGCGAGCACGAGGCCGGGCACGAGATCGCCGACCACAGCTACACGCACGCCGACCTCGGCAGGGCGTCCAAGAAGAAGATCCTCTCGGAGCTGACGCGGACGCAGGACGCGATCCGGCGGGCGTCCGGCGTCACGCCCGTCATGCTCCGCCCGCCGTACGGGTCGACGTCCGGGCGGCTGACGAGGATCACGCGGGAGATGGGCATGGCGCAGGTGCTGTGGACGGTCGACCCCCTCGACTGGGAGCACCACGACACCGGGTACGTCGAGAAGCGGGTGCTGGAGTCGGTGAAGCCCGGCTCCATCGTCCTGATGCACGACATCCACCCGACCAGCGTGCGGGCCGTCCCGAAGATCATCGACCGGCTGGCCGCCGAGGGCTACGTGTTCGTGACGGTGCCGGACCTGTTCGGCGGGCGGCTGACCCCCGGGGAGGAGTACCTCCAGCGGAATTCAGGGGTGGCTCAGGGTCTTCCCTGATGGCCCGGGGTCCGGGGGCCGCCGAGCATGGAGGGCATGGACAGCAGTTACGCGGTGGGGGATCTGCGGGTCTCGGACGCCGAACGGGAACCGGTCATCCAGCGGCTTCAGGACGCGTACGCCGAGGGCCGGCTCGACGAGGACGAATTCGACATGCGCGTCCAACTGGCGATGACGGCCAGGACGCGGAACGACCTCGGCGCGGTCACCAGGGACCTGGTGCCCGTGCCCCGGCAACCGGCCGCCCTGGAGGGCGAGGCCCCGACGGGTGAGGACCGGATGCTCGCGGCGGCCGCGCACGCCGTAGCCGTCCCCACGCTGTTCGTCGGCCCGCTCGTGCTGATGCTGGTGAGCGGCAAGCGGTCGCAGTACGTCCGGAGGCAGGCGGCCGAGGCCGTGAACTTCCAGGTGACGCTGCTGCTGCTCACGATCGTCACGTTCGGCGTCGGCGGGATCGTGTACGCGGTGGCGTGGGTGCTGTCGGCGATCGCGGCGGTCTTCGCGCTGACCGGCCAGACGTTCCGCTACCCGTGGATCCTGCGCTTGGTGAAGTGACACGTCCGCGGGTCGGGGCTGGTCGGCGGCCACGATCCGGGCGCCTGACAGCACCCGCGACGACGACGTGAGCGCCTCGCGGGTTTGTCGGCGTACCCCTTCGGGGAAAGGTTGACGTGGCCGCTCTGTACGCGGCCCCGTGACCTCCAGGAGATGAAACGACGCCGATGTGTACGCCCGTGGCTTTATTCCCCTCTCTACCTGTGACTCCCCTAACGTCCGAGTTATGTGGACCATGCATGGGATGATCGATTAACTATGCGAGGGAGGGGTAGATGACGGAGCTTGCGGTCAAGGGCGACCACCAGCGAGCGGTAGAGGCGCTCAGAAGGTCCTACGAGGCGATCCCGGCGGGCACGCCGGTGCGGCTGGCGAAGCGGACCTCCAACCTGTTCCGGTGGCGCGACCCCTCGGAGGCGCCCGGGCTCGACGTGTCCGGGTTCGACAAGGTGCTCAGCGTCGACCCGGACGAGCGGACCGCCCAGGTCCAGGGCATGACGACCTACGAGGACCTGGTCGCAGCGACGCTCCCGCACGGCCTCATGCCGACGGTCGTCCCGCAGCTGAAGACGATCACGCTGGGCGGTGCGGTGACGGGGCTCGGCATCGAGTCGACGTCGTTCCGCGACGGGCTGCCGCACGAGGGCGTCCTGGAGATGGAGATCCTCACCGGGGACGGCCAGATCGTCACGGCGACGCGCGACAACGAGCACAAGGACCTCTTCTACGGCTTCCCGAACTCCTACGGGACGCTCGGCTACAGCCTCCGGCTGAAGACGGAGCTGAGGCCCGTCAGGCCGTACGTGCGGCTGCGGCACCTGCGGTTCACCGACGCCGCGGAACTGGCCCGGGTGATGGGGGAGATCACCGATTCCGGGACGTTCGAGGACGAGCAAGTCGACTTCATGGACGGGACGGTCTTCAGCGCGAACGAGCAGTACATCACGCTCGGGTTCTTCGCCGACTCGGCGCCCTACACGTCCGACTACACCGGCCAGAAGATCTACTACCGGTCGATCCGGCAGCGGTCGGTGGACTTCCTGACGATCCGCGACTACATCTGGCGCTGGGACACCGACTGGTTCTGGTGCTCGGGCGCGTTCGGCGTGCAGAACCCGGCGGTCCGGCGGCTGTGGCCCGACAAGTACAAGCGCTCCGACGTGTACCGCAAGCTCGTCGCCTACGACCGCCGGTACCACATCGTCGCGCGCGCGGAGCGGTGGCGGGGGCTGCGCCCGCGCGAGGACGTCATCCAGGACATCGAGGTGCCGATCGAGCGGCTGCCGGAGTTCCTGGAGTTCTTCCACGGCAAGGTCGGCATGAGCCCCATCTGGCTGTGCCCGCTGCGTGCGAAGGAGCGGTGGCCGCTGTACCCGCTGGACGTGGGCCGCGCGTACGTGAACGCGGGCTTCTGGGGAACCGTCCGGATCCCGCCGGGGCAGATCCCCGAGCACCACAACCGGCTCATCGAGCGTAAGGTCGCGGCGCTCGACGGCCACAAGTCGCTTTACTCCACCGCCTTCTACGGCCGGGACGAGTTCTGGCGGTACTACGACGGGGATACCTACCGGCGGCTCAAGGGGCGGTACGACCCCGGCGAGCGGCTGCTGGATCTCTACGAGAAGTGCGTGCGCGGACGCTGACCAGGCGCCCGTCGTATCGGGGGAGCCCCGCGGGGGCGGCGGCCGACCACCGCCGGCCCGGGGCGAAGTAGACAGGAGGAAGAAGATGACGCTGGCCAGGGTCTTCCAGCAGCTCGCCGGGGCTGAGGCGCCAGTGGAGTTCACGGCGTACGACGGCTCGCGGGCGGGGGTGCCCGGCGCCGCCATCAGGTTCGACGTGCGGTCGCCATACGCGGTGTCGTATCTGCTGCACTCGCCGGGGGCGCTCGGCCTCGCCCGCGCCTACGTCACAGGCATGATCGACGTCAACGGCGACATGATCACGGCGCTGACGACGATGCAGGAGGTGCTCGGTGACGTGACGGCGCGCGACAAGGCGCGGATCGTCGGCGCGGTCATGGGTGACCCGCTGCTGCGTGCCGCGATCACGCGCCGGCTGGACCCGCCGCCGCAGGAGGCTCCGTTCAGCCGCATCCCGTCATGGCTGCGGCACTCCAAGAGGCGGGACGCCCGGGCCATCTCGCACCACTACGACGTGTCCAACACCTTCTACGAGTGGGTGCTCGGCCCGTCCATGGCCTACACCTGCGCCTGCTACCCGCGTGCGGACGCGACGCTGGAGGAGGCGCAGTTCAACAAGCACGACCTGGTGGCCAGGAAGATCGCGCTGAAACCGGGGATGCGGCTGCTGGACGTCGGCTGCGGCTGGGGCGGCATGGTGATGCACGCCGCGAAGGAGTACGGCGTCAAGGCGCTCGGTGTCACGCTGTCAAAGCAGCAGGCCGAGTGGGCGCAGAAGGCCATCGCCGACCGGGGCCTGTCGGACCTCGCGGAGGTCAGGCACATGGACTACCGCGACGTGACCGAGACCGGCTTCGACGCGATCAGCTCCATCGGCCTCACCGAGCACATCGGCAAGGCGAATCTGCCGTCCTACTTCTCCTTCCTCCACGGGAAGCTGAGGAAGGGCGGGCGGATGCTGAACCACACCATCACCCGTCCGGACAACACGACGCCGTCCCGCAAGGAGAACGGGTTCATCAACCGGTACGTGTTCCCGGACGGTGAGCTGGAGGGGCCCGGCTACGTCCAGATGCAGATGAACGACGCGGGCTTCGAGATCCGGCACCAGGAGAACCTGCGCGAGCACTACGCGCGCACGCTCACCGGCTGGTGCGAGAACCTCGACGAGCACTGGGACGAGGCCGTCGCCGAGGTCGGCGAGGGCACCGCCCGCGTGTGGCGCGTCTACATGGCCGGCTGCGTGCTCGGCTTCAACCAGAACTGGATCCAGCTGCACCAGACGCTCGGCGTGAAGCTGGAGGACGACGGCACGAGCCACATGCCGCTGCGTCCCGACTGGGGATCGTGAGGGGGGCGCACCCGCTCCTGCCAACGCGAGGAGCCGGCCGGATGCTCCGGCCGGCTCCTCGCCGTTTTCAGGCGCGTGCGTCGTCCCAGGCCGCGCTGCTGAGGAAATACGTGTCGTAGACCTCCTGGACGTCCAGGAGGCTTTCGGGCGGCACCTTCCCGTAGGCGATGCGCTCCAGGTGCCGGAAGTACTCGAACCGCTCGACGCCCGGGGTGATGACGATGAGGATGTCGGCGTCCTCGCCGGGGGCGGCGGCGAAGGCGTGCGGCAGGCCGGGCGGGACGACGACCAGGTCGCCGCGCTGGGCGGTCACGACCTGCTCGCCCGACAGCAGCTGGGCGGTGCCGTTCAGCATGTAGAACAGTTCGGCGGAACCGTCGTGGCGGTGCGGTCTGGCACCGTCCGCGCCGCCGGCCAGCGTGACCCTCTGGGTGGACAGCGCGCCGCCGGTCGAGCTGCTGTCGGCCAGCAGCCGGATGGTGGTGGGGGACCGGCCGATCACCTCGGCCTCGGCGGAGCGGACGATCACGGACTCGTCGAAGTCCGGTGCGATCAGCGACATCTGGATGACTCCTTGTCCGGGATGGGAGGTGTGTTCGGGACGGGCGGTCAGACGGCGAAGAGCAGGGCCGCGCTGACGAGCACGATGGCGGCGGTGGCGAAGTGGATGCCGAACGCGACGGCCTTGGTGCCGCCGTGGCGCAGCACGATGAGGGTGTCACCGAGCGGCGCCAGCGCCACGACCAGCATGTACCAGCCCGCGGCGTGGGCGTCGGCGAAGGCGATCAACGCGAGGCCGAGGATCCCGAACGTCAGGTCGCGCACACCCTTGACCTCCAGGTAGGCGGAGTCGCCGTCCTGCTCGGTGGGAACGCCGTAACCGGCGGCCGCCGGGCGGGGCGACACGAGGAACCGCGCGCCGATGAAGGCGACGAACAGGGTGAGTACAACGGCCAGGCCGTACGCGAGGGGAGTGAGCATCAGGATCTCCATGTGCTAGCAGTGCTAGGAACAGAATCGACGCTAGCATAGCGAGGATAGTTTCGCTAGCGGTGCTAGAATCACTGCCATGTCGATCCAGAGGCGCCGGGAGCGCGAGCGTGCCGAGCGGGAGAAGCTGATCATCAGGGCGGCCAGGGAACTGGCAGAGAAGGAGGGCTGGGACGCGGTGACGACGCGCCGGCTCGCCGCGGAGATCGAGTACAGCCAGCCCGTCCTGTACAGCCACTTCAAGGGCAAGGACGCCATCATGGCGGCCGTCGCGGTCGAGGGGTTCGCCGAGATCGCCGCCGAGCTGCGGAAGGCGCGCACGGCGTCCACCGATCCGAGCCGGGCGCTCGCGGACGTCGCCACGGCGTACACGGAGTTCGCCGAGCGCAGGCCCGCTCTCTACGACGTGATGTTCACCAAGGCCGTAGACCTGCCGTTCGCCAGCCCCGAGGCACCGGCCGCCCTCCAGGAGAGCTTCGGCGAACTACGCGAGACCGTCCGGCCGCTCGCAGGGGACGACGACCTGGAGGCGCTCACGGAGACGTTCTGGAGCGGCCTGCACGGCATGCTCACTCTCATGCGCGACGGCCGTCTGCGCCGCGAGCAGCACGACCTCCGGCTGGCCGTCCTGCTCAGCCGGTTCTCCGCCTGATCCGTGCCTGTCCGTCCGGCCGCCCCGCAGAACAGCGGGGCGGCCGGACGCGGGTCACTCGGCCGCGGTGCGGCCCGAGGAGATGGCCTTGATGCGGCCCTCGCCGGTGAAGGCGACGGTCACCTGGCCGCCCTGCGGGAAGAGGCCGTCGACGACGTCCGCGGACTCCCTGATCCGGCAGCCGTGGTGGGCCAGGAAGCCGCGGACGACGCGGCGCTGCTCGGCGGGGAAGATCTCGGCGGCGGTCATCAGCAGGCGGCTGGCCGCGAGGTGGTCGAACCCGGCGACCGGGAGGGCCGGGTCGTCGAGGTGGAAGTAGAAGGAGCCCTTCCCGTCGTTGACGCGGCAGCTCCGCACCCCGTTGCCGCCGAGCAGTCCGGCGGCCGCGATGGCCATGGTGGCCGCGGCCTGCGCCGGGTCGGGAAAGCCGGACAGGTCAAGGCCGCCCGTCACCAGTTCCGGGATGGCGTGGCGCTCGCCGTGCTCGCGGATGGCGCGCAGCGGGGCGATGGCGGGCAGGTCGGACGAGTAGTGGGGGTTGTCCCAGGCCCAGAGCCAGGTCTGGCTCACATGGGAGAAGCTGCCCAGAAAGGTCATGCCGTGGAAGGTGCGTCCACCCGAGTCGAGGGTGCGCGCGTCGACGTCGAAGGAGATGTAGCCGTCGCCGAGCGCGTCGTTGAGGACGTCCTGCTGCTGGATCGCGGCGGCCGAGCCCGCACTGGCGAACGCCTCGAACTCCGGGCTGTAGCCGCTGAGCCCGGTGGAGAACTCGGACCAGAACCTCGCGCCGCGCTCGTCCCCCCGGCGGCGGTAGATCCCGCTGAGGTTGTGGCCGGCCTTGTCGTGGCCGGTCTCCTGCACCGACCTGCGGAACCAGACGATGGCGGTGTCCTCGTCCCCCGACTCCCCGTAGTGGAGGCCGAGGCAGAAGGCGGCATTGGGATGCCCGAGGTCGGCGGCGCGCCGCCACGCCTCGATCTTCCCGGCGGAGTCGCCCTGGTCCTGGCGCACGAACCCGAGGTTGAACGCGGCGCCTCCGTTGCCGCGCTCGGCCGCGCGGGTGTACCAGGTCCCCGCCGCTTCGAGGTCGCCCTTTCCCTCGTCGTCGTACAGCCGGCCGAGGTTGAAGGCCGCCTCGTCCGATCCCAGATCCCACGCCCGGCGGTAGAGACGCATGGCCTCGTCCACATCCCCGCCGTGCTCGGTGAGGACGGCGAGATTCAGCGTGCCGCCGGTGTGGCCGCCCTCCGCGGCCTTCCGGTACCACTGTCCGGCCTCGTCGCGGTCGCCCGCCCGCTCCGCCGCGTAGCCGACCTCGAAGGCGCTCTCGGGGAGTCCCGCGTCGGCGGCCCGCCGCCACCACCCCACCGCCTGGCGTTCGTCACCGCGGTCGGCCGCCATCATGCCCAGTTCGTGGGCGCCTGCCGGATGCCCGGCTTCGTACGCCTGCCGGAGCAGGTCCGCGGCCTCGTCCAGACGGCCGGCGTCCCGCGCTTCCAGACCGCGCCGGTGCAGATCGATCGACTCGGCCGGGTACTCACTCATGCGTGCGCCTCCACTCAGAAGATCTCGGACTACGGATCGACGCCGCCCGTCCACCCTCGGTTCCGCCCGCATGGGTGGCGGAATACATGGACGCGAGAGCCCGGCGATGGTAAGTCGGGGGGTGACGGGCCGGCGCCGCGGCCCGCGAGAGCGCGGGAGCCCTGATGGAACACGACTACGTCATCGTCGGCGCGGGGTCCGCGGGCTGCGCGCTGGCCGCGCGGCTGTCCGAGGACGCCTCCGTGTCGGTCGCCCTGCTCGAGGCCGGCGGCCCGGACGACAAGAGCGAGATCCACATCCCGGCCGCGTTCCCGAAGCTCTTCAAGACCGGGTACGACTGGGACTACCGCACCGCCGGGCAGCCCGAACTGGACGGCCGCGAGATGTATTGGCCGCGCGGCAAGATGCTCGGCGGCTCGTCCTCGCTCAACGCGATGATGTGGGTGCGCGGGCACTACGACGACTATGACGAATGGGACATTCCCGGATGGTCGTACGAGGACGTCGTCCCGTACTTCAAACGCGTTGAAGGCCGCGCCGGGAGCAACACCGGCGACGTGTACGGGACGTCCGGTCCCGTCCGGATCTCCGAGCAGCGCAGTCCGAACGAGGCGACCCGCGCCTTCCTCGACGCCTGCGCCGCCGCCGGGCTGAAGCGGCTGCCCGAGCTGAACGGTCCCTCCAACGAGGGGTACGCGCTCACGCCGGTGAGCCAGCGGCGCGGCAGGAGGTGCAGTGCCGCCGACGCCTATCTGCGCCCCGCGCGCAAACGACCGAACCTGACCGTCGTCACCGGCGCGCAGGTGTCGAGGATCGTGGTCGAGGACGGGCGCGCGACGGGCGTCGAGCACGGTGGGGAACGCGTCTCGGCGCGCCGCGAGGTCATCCTGGCCGCGGGCGCGATCGGCTCACCGCACCTCCTCATGCTCTCCGGCATCGGCGACTCCGACCACCTGCGGACCGCCGGCGTCGAGCCCGTCGTGGACAGTCCCGAGGTCGGGCGGCATCTCCAGGACCACCTGTCGGTCGCCGTGGTCCGGCACTGCCCGAAGAAGATCACCCTCACCGGTGCGGAGTCGCTGCCGAACGTCGCCCGCTACCTGCTCGCCCGGCGCGGCCCGTTCACCTCCAACGTCGGCGAGGCGGTCCTCTTCACGAGGAGCGACCCGGCCCTGCACGCCCCCGACCTCGAACTGATCTTCGCGCCGGTCCCGTACATCGCGCACGGCCTCACCCCGCCGGCCGAGCACGGCGTGACGCTCGGCGTCGTCCTGCTCCAGCCCGAGTCGGCCGGCCGCATCACGCTCGCGTCGGCCGACCCGGCCGCCCCGCCGGTGATCGATCCCGCCTACCTGACCTGCGCCGGTGACCTGAGCCGGCTGGTCCACGGCATCCGCCGCGCGGAGGAGCTCCTGGCCGCGGACGCCCTGAAGCCCTATGTCGGCGACCCCATGGAGCCCTACGCGGGCGCGGACGACGACGAGGCCGTGGCCCGCTACGTCCGCGGACACTCCGAGACGCTCTACCACCCGGTGGGCACCTGCCGCATGGGCACCGACGACGGCTCCGTCGTCGACCCGGACCTGCGCGTCCGCGGCGTCGGCGGGCTCCGCGTCGCCGACGTGTCCGTCCTGCCGCGGATCACCCGGGGGCACACCAACGCGCCGGCCATCATGATCGGTGAGATGGCCGCCGACCTGATCAGGCGGACAGCCAGCTGAGGATGTGCTCGTTCACCTCGGCGGGACGGTCCACCTGGAGGAAGTGGCCGGCGCCGGAGACGAGGCCGGTCCGCGACCCGGGCGGGAGGGCCTCGCGGACGGCGTCCATGTCCACCACGTCCGGGCCCAGGCAGCCGTCCTCTGCGCCGTGCAGGTACAGGACGGGCAGTTCGCCCACGATGGTCGTCGCCTGCTGGGCGGCCGCGTAACGGTCCACGAGCCGGGACGGGTCGAGCATGGCGCGGTAGTACCCGATCGCCGCGGCGATGTTGGCGGGCGTGCCCAGGCAGTCCATGACGTGGTCGACGTCCGCGGACCGGTCGCGTCCGTCGTCCGGCGACCAGTCCCGCCACAGCCCTTCGACGAACGCGCGGTTCAGGGCGACCTCGGCCAGCGGCGTCTGGAAGACGAAGATGTAGAACGAGCGCTTGAGCTGCTCGTAGTCGAAGAAAGCGGTCGTCATCACGGAGACGGGCGGGACGGACATGGCGACGACCTTGCGCCAGTGGTCCGGGGCGACGTTCGCGGCGCCGTAGGTGGCGAAGGCGCCCCAGTCGTGGCCGATGACGACGGCGTCGGAGCCGCCGCCCAGGGCCTCGTGCAGGGCGACGGCGTCGGCGGCGAGGGCACCGCTCTGGTACGCCTCGTCCGCCGGGACGGACGTGGGGGCGTAGCCGCGCATGAACGGGGCCACGGCGCGGTATCCGGCGGCGGCCAGCTCGGGCATCAGATGCCGCCACGTGTGCGGCGAGTCGGGGAAGCCGTGCAGCAGCAGCGCCAGCGGCCCGTCCTCGGGGCCGGCCGTGAGGTATCCGAAGTCGAGCCCGTTCGCGTTCACCGATCCGGTCGTGATGTCGCCCATGTCCGCCTCCTGTGCTCGCGGCGAACGGTACCGGCGCCCCGGTGACCGCCGATGGTCAGGGTCGTCCTACTTCGGATATCGGCGTGCAAGTATGTATTTGCAGCGAATTTCGTAGTCATCTAGCATCAATACAACTGGATCGATCGCAATGAGGGAAACGTGATGACGGAGCCGGACGTGACCAGCCAGCGGCACGACGCGATGCAGAGGGCGGCGCGCGACCATCTGTGGATGCACTTCGCGCGCCACTCGGCGTCCCAGGACGGCGCCGAGATCCCGGTGATCGTCCGGGGCGAGGGGCCCTACATCTACGACTCCGCGGGCCGGCGCTACCTGGACGGGCTGTCCGGGCTGTTCACCGTCCAGGCCGGGCACGGGCGCGAGGAACTGGCCCAGGCCGCCGCCAAACAGGCCGCCGAGCTGGGCTTCTTTCCGCTGTGGTCGTACGCGCACCCGACGGCGGTCGAGCTGGCCGAGCGGCTCGCCGCCCTCGCCCCCGGCGACCTGAACCGCGTGTTCTTCACCTCCGGCGGCGGCGAAGCCGTCGAGAGCGCGTGGAAGCTCGCCAAGCACTACTTCAAGCTGACCGGGAAGCCCGCCAAGCACAAGGTGATCAGCAGGGCCGTCGCGTACCACGGCACCCCGCACGGCGCGCTGTCCATCACCGGCCTGCCCGAGCTGAAGGCCCCGTACGAGCCGCTGGTGCCGAGCGCGTTCCGGGTGCCGAACACCAACATCTACCGGGCCGCCGAGCACCGCGACGACCCGGAGGCGTTCGGCCGGTGGGCCGCCGGCCGGATCGAGGAGGCCATCGAGTTCGAAGGCCCGGACACCGTCGCCGCCGTGTTCCTGGAGCCGGTGCAGAACGCGGGCGGGTGCTTCCCGCCGCCGCCCGGCTACTTCCAGCGCGTCCGCGAGATCTGCGACCGGCACGACGTCCTGCTGGTGTCGGACGAGGTCATCTGCGCGTTCGGCCGCCTCGGCCCGATGTTCGGCGCGCAGAAGTTCGGCTACACGCCCGACATCATCACCTTCGCCAAGGGGGTGACCTCGGGATACGCGCCGCTCGGCGGCATGCTGGCCGCCGACCGCCTCTTCGAGCCGTTCAGGCACGGCACGGAGATGTTCGCGCACGGCTACACCTTCGGCGGGCATCCGGTGTCGGCGGCGGTGGCCCTGGCGAACCTCGACCTGTTCGAGCGCGAGGACCTGAACGGCCATGTCCTGCGCAACCAGGACGCCTTCCGCGGCACGCTGGAGCGCCTCCGGGACCTGCCGATCGTCGGCGACGTCCGCGGCGACGGCTTCTTCTACGGCATCGAGCTCGTGAAGGACCAGGACACGCGCGAGACGTTCGACGACGAGGAGTCCGAGCGGCTGCTGCGCGGATTCCTCGACAAGGCGCTCTACGAGGCGGGCCTGTACTGCCGCGCCGACGACCGCGGCGACCCGGTCGTCCAGCTGGCGCCGCCGCTCATCTGCGACCAGGGGCATTTCGACGAGATCGAGCAGATCCTCCGTTCGGTCCTCAAGGAGGCGTGGACCCGGATTTGATTTTGCTGGAGTCCAACTTCGTGGCCTTGACCCCTCCCTGACGGGAGGGTTTTCTTCCCTCGCGGGTCGGTGTTCCTGGTTCATCGGACTGTGCCTTCCCGGAAGACTCCGGGGCCGGTCTTACCGGTCCTCCGCAGGCGTTTACCTCTCGGCGAGCCCCGCCGCGAGGATGTTGCGGGCCGCGTTGACATCGCGGTCGTGGACGGCGCCGCACTGCGGGCACGTCCAGGACCGCACGTTCAGCGGCATCTTCTCGTTCATGTGGGCGCACCCGCGTGTGGAGCACAGTTTCGAGGATGGGAACCATCGGTCCACCAGCAGTAGTTCGCGCCCGTACCAGCCGGTCTTGTACTCCAGCATGTTCCGCAACTCGCTCCATGCCGCGTCACCTATGGCGCGGGCCAGGGCATGGTTGGCGAGCAGGTTGCGGACGGTCAGGTCCTCGATGGCCAGGGCTTGGTTTTCGCGAACCAGCCTCGTGGACAGCTTGTGCAGGTGATCTCGACGCCGGTCGGCGATCCGCGCATGGATCTTGGCGACCCGCCGACGGGCCCTGTCTCTATTCGCCGATCCTTTCGCCTTGCGCGACAAATCTTTGGAGGCTTTGGCCAGCTTGCGGCGGTCGGCGCGTTCGTGACGCGGGTTGGTCACCTTCTCCCCGGTGGACAAGGTGACCAGGTGATCCAGTCCGGCGTCGATGCCCACGGTCGCGTCGGTCGCCGGCAGCGGGGTGATGGTGTCCTCCACCAGGATGGACACGAACCAGCGTCCGACCGGGTCGCAGGAGACGGTGATCGTGGACGGCCGGGCGCCCTCGGGGAGCGGGCGGTGCCAGCGGATCGCCAGCGGATCGGACATCTTCGCCAGCGTCAGCCGCCCATCGCCGAAGGCGAAGGCATTACTTGCGAACGTCGCCGACCTGCGCGACTTCTTTCGGTTCTTGAACCGCGGGTACTTGGCCCGCTTGGCGAAGAAGTTGTTGAACGCGACCTGTTGAGCACGCAGGGCCTGCTGGAGCGGCACGTTCGACACCTCGCGCAGGAAGGTCAGGCCCTCGTCGTGCTTCCAGGCGGTGAGCCACTTCGCGGTGTCCACGTACGTGGTGGATCGGCCTTCGTCGGTGTAGCGGCGGATGCGTTCGGCCAGCGCTTTGTTCCACACCAGGCGCACGCACCCGAACGTGCGGTTCAGCAGATCCGCCTGCTCGGGGCTCGGGTAGAAGCGGTACTTGTACGCCCGCTTCACCACTCGGCTCATACCTGACACGATATACCAAGATCATGTCAAGCATCGTGACCGCGGCCTTCAGGCCGCGGTCACGGGGATCAAGCGCCTGCCCTACACGATCTGACCTCGCGGGGTGCCCGGGTCTACCAGGGCACCCGGCCGTCCTCGGCGATGAACGCGCCCGCCGGGCCGTCGTCGCCGAGCACGGCCGCGGCCGCGACCACCGCCGCGCCCTGCGCCGCGGTGCGGTACCCGGTGTGCCCGTTGAGGTCGGTGGCGCAGTACCCGGGCGTCACCGCGTTCACTTTGATCGCCGTGTCTGCCAGTTCCTTGGCGTAGGCGACGGTCACCGCGTTCAGCGCCGACTTGGACGCGTTGTACGGCAGCAGGTTCGTCCCGTAGAAGGGGACGGACGGGTCGGTCAGCATCGTCAGCGAGCCGAGCTCGCTGGAGACGTTGACGATCCGCCCGGCGGGGGAGCGGCGCAGCAGCGGCAGCATCGCGTTGGTCACCGCGACGACGCCGAACACGTTGGTCTCGAACGTCGTCCGGACGAGAGCGGGCGAGGTGCCGCTCGGCGGGGTCGCCGTCGCCGGGTCGGACGCGTCCGCCCCGGCGATCGCCGCGTTGTTGACCAGGACGTCGAGGCGCCCGAGCTCGGCGCCGATCCGGTCGGCGGCGGCCTCGACCGATGCCGGGTCGGTCACGTCCAGGCGGATGAAACGGGCGTCGATCCCCTCTTCGGCGAGTGCCGCCGCGGCCTTCTCCCCGAGATCGGCCGAGCGCGCCCCGATCAGGACGGTCGCCCCGTCCCGGCCGAGGATCCGTGCCGTCTCGAAGCCGATGCCCTTGTTGGCTCCTGTGATGAGCGCGATCTGTGCAGTCATGCCCTCAGCCTGTTCGGCGGCGGACCGGGCGAGGAGAGACCGGCCGAGGCTGGGATCGGCGGTACCACCCTGCGCGTGACGGCGGCCGCCCACGTCCGACATGCTGTAAGGCATGGACAGGCAGGAGATGGCGGCGTTCCTGCGTTCCCGCAGAGCCCGGATCCAGCCCGCGGACGTCGGGCTGCGGGCGGGGACGCGCCGCCGCACGCCCGGACTGCGCCGCGAGGAGATCGCACAACTGGCCGGGATGTCGGTGGACTACTACATCCGGCTGGAACAGGGACGCGGCCCTCACCCGTCCAGGCAGATCCTGGGCGCGCTGGCACGCGCGCTGAGGCTGACCGATGACGAGCGTGGGCACCTTTTCCACCTGGCCGGTGAGCCTCCGGAACCGCCCAAGGTGCCTTCACAGGACGTTCCGCCAGGCATCCTGCACCTGCTCGAACGGCTGGACGACACGCCCGCCTACGTCCTGAACGCCCGCCACGACATCCTCGCCTGGAACGACATGGCGGCGGCTCTCATGACCGACTTCGCCGCGAAGGAGCCGAGCGAGCGCAACGTCGTCCGCTGGCTGTTCACCGGCCCGGCGATCGAGCAGTACGACACCGACGGGTACGTCGCGCGGCTCGCGCGCGAGTCGGTGGCCGACCTGCGGGCCGCGTCCGGCCGCTACCCCGGCGATCCCGGCATCGCCCGGCTGGTCGCCGAGGTGTCCGCCCGCAGTCCGCTGTTCGCCCGGCTCTGGGACGAGGGCGAGGTCGGGGTCAGGCGCGGCAGCCGCAAATGGATGACGCACCCGGTGGTGGGGGAGCTGGAGCTGCACTGCGACGTTCTCTACGTGCCGGAACGGGACCAGCGGGTGGTCCTGTACACGGTCGCGCCCGGCACGCCGTCGCACGAGGCGATGAAGCGGCTCCGCGTCCTCGGGACCCGGGACCTCAGCGTGCGCTGAGATCCCGGGACTCGCGTCAGCGCAGCTCGCGCTTGAGGATCTTGCCGGTGGCCGTCATCGGCAGCTCGTCGCGGAACTCGACGATCCGCGGGTACTTGTAGTTGGCGAACTGCTCCCTGCCCCACTTGATCAGCTCGTCCTCGGTGACGGCGGAACCCGGCTTCCGGATCACGTACGCCTTGACCTCCTCGCCGTGGGAGGGGTGCGCGACGCCCACGACCGCGGCCAGCGACACGTCCGGGTGGGTCATCAGGACCTCTTCCAGCTCCCGCGGGTACACGTTGTACCCGCCCCGGATGATCATGTCCTTGGACCGGTCGATGATGAAGTAGTAGCCCTCCTCGTCGCGGCGGGCCACGTCACCGGTGCGGAACCAGCCGTCCTTGATCGCGGCGTCGGTCGCCTCGGGCCGGTTGTAGTAGCCCTTCATGACGTTGTGGCCGCGGATGGCGATCTCCCCCGGGCCCTCGCCCTCGATCTCCTTCCCGTCGCCGTCGATCAGCTTCATCTCGACGCCCCACACGGGCAGGCCGATCGAGCCGGGCTTGGTCGGCCGGTCCGGTCGGTTGAACGAGGCCACCGGCGACGTCTCCGACAGGCCGTACCCCTCCAGGACGTCCACGTCGAACTTCTTCTTGATCCCCTTGAGGACCTCCATCGGCAGCGCCGACCCGCCCGCCACCGCGACGCGCAGGTTCTCCCGGATCGTCGCGATGTCCTCCTCGGAGGTGTCGTCGGTCAGCAGCCCCCAGTACATCGTCGGGACGCCCGCGAAGATGTTCACCTTCTCCTTGACCATCAGCTCGACGGCCTGCTTCGCGTCGAACCGCGCCTGCATGACGAGCGTCGCACGCCGGTAGAGGCCGACGTTCATCACGCACGTCTGCCCGAAGATGTGGAACAGGGGGAGCGTCACCAGGGACGTGTCGTGCAGGGTCCGGTAGAAGAGCGTGTCGTCCACCATCGCGTTGGCGAGAAGGTTGCTGTGCGTGAGCTCGGCCCCCTTGGGCTGGCCGGTCGTCCCGCTGGTGTAGATGATGACGGCGGTGTCGTCCGGGCCGGTCCGCACCGTGTCGAACGTGCCCGGCTTGCCGGCGAGCGCCGCCCAGAACAGCTCGGCCCCTTCGATCGGCGACTCGGCGGCGGCGGGGTTCGCGGGGAGCAGGAAGAAGTGCTCGCACCCCTCCGCCTGCTCGAACCCGGCGTACCCCGTCTCGCCGAGCGGCAGCTCCGGCGTCCCCTCGAAGCAGAAGAACGCCTTCGCGTCGGAGTCGCCCAGGTGGTACGCGATCTCCCGCTTCTTGAGCAGGACGTTCAGCGGGACGACGACCGCGCCCGCCTTGAGCGCCCCGAAGTACACCATCGGGAAGTACGGGAGGTTGGGGCTGGACAGGGCCACCTTGTCGCCGGGCCTGATGCCGCGCTCGCGCAGCAGGTGCGCGACCTGGTTCGCGACCGAGTCGAGGAACGAGTAGGACAGGCGGAGGTCGCCGAACACGACCGCGTCGCGATCGGGGGTCTCCCGGGCGGCGTCCTCCAGCAGCACGGACAGGTTGAGCATGGCACTCCTCGCGCGGAAAGGTGACCGGCCGGTTAGTTACCGACGAGTGTATGAATCGTTCCGCGCATCCTGATGCGCGGGGCACCGCTACGATGTGCCGCCTCACCGAGAAAGGGCGCACTGTCTTGATCATCTTTGGCTGGCGGGTGGTGTTCTTCACCCTGACCAGGGGAATCTTCCACTGCCCCTCCTGCGGCGGCGACCGCGACTACCGCCGCCGGCAGGGACGCAACTTCTTCACGCTGTTCTTCATCCCGGTCATCCCGCTGACGAAGGCGGGCGGTGAGTTCGTCGAGTGCGACACCTGCCACGGGCGCTGGAACCCCGGCGTCCTGAGCGTGCCGACCACCGCGCAGCTCGCCCAGATGCCCGCGATGCTGCTGCGCATGGCCATCGCCCAGGTGCTGCGCTCCGGCGACTACACCAACGCGGCCGCGCGGTCCCGTGCCGTCGGGGTGGTCCGGCAGGCGGGCGAGGGCGGTTACGACGACGCCGCGCTGAACGCCGACCTCGGCCGCCCCTTCGAGGAGGTCCGCGCCGAGATGGCGCGCGCCGCCTCGGCGCTCGCCCCGGAGGCGCGGGAGAGCATCCTGCGCGCCGCCGCCGAGATCGCGCTCGTGGACGGCCCGCTGTCGGTCTCGGAGGAGGAGACCCTCTCCGCCGTCGGCGCCGACCTCGACCTGACCCGCGTCCAGGTGACGGGCGTCGTCTCCATGGCCCGCCAGGAGTCCGGCCACTAAGTCGCCGCGGGCGGGGTTGCGGTTGCGCTACTCTTGAGGTATGCCAGCCAGGCTGCTCCTCGAAGGACCACGTTGACGATCTGACGTCAGCGTGGTGGCCCCTCCTGTGCGAGGGGCCGTTTCATGTCGGCGGGCGGCCACGACCCCATGCAGGAAACCGGAGCCAGAAGCGTGAGCAGCGACGAGCACTACGATCCACGGGCGGTCCAGGACAAGTGGCAGGCCCGCTGGGCTGAGCTCGACCCGTTCAAGGCGGACGAGAAGGACACCGCCGAGGAGCGTCGCTACGCGCTGGACATGTTCCCCTATCCCAGCGGTGACCTGCACATGGGGCACGCCGAAGCGTTCGCCATCGGCGACGTGCCCGCGCGCTACTGGTTCCAGCGCGGCTACAACGTCCTGCACCCCATCGGCTGGGACTCCTTCGGCCTGCCCGCCGAGAACGCCGCCATCAAGCGCGACTCGCACCCCGCCGAGTGGACGTACGCCAACATCGAGACCCAGGCGTCCTCGTTCCGCCGCTACGCGCCGTCCTTCGACTGGACGCGTCGCCTGCACACCTCCGACCCCGAGTACTACAAGTGGACGCAGTGGCTGTTCCTGCGCTTCTACGAGCGGGGCCTGGCCTACCGCAAGGGGGGCCACGTCAACTGGTGCCCCAAGGACCAGACCGTCCTGGCCAACGAGCAGGTCGTCGGCGGGCACTGCGAGCGCTGCGGCGCGCTGGTCGAGAAGCGCGTGCTGACGCAGTGGTACTTCAAGATCACCGAGTACGCGGACCGGCTGCTGGACGACATGGCGCAGCTGGAGGGCAAGTGGCCCGAGCGCGTCCTGCTGATGCAGCGCAACTGGATCGGCCGCTCCACCGGCGCCGACGTCGACTTCGTCATCGAGGGGCGGGACGAGCCCGTCACCGTCTACACCACCCGTCCGGACACCCTGTACGGCGCGACGTTCATGGTCGTCGCCGCCGACGCCCCGCTGGCCGAGGAGATCTGCCACCCCGACCACCGGGCCGCGTTCGAGGCCTACCGCGAGGAGGTCTCCCGGGAGAGCGAGATCGAGCGGCTGTCCACCGAGCGTGAGAAGACCGGCGTGTTCCTGGGCCGCTACGCGGTCAACCCGGTCAACGGCGAGCGGCTGCCCGTCTGGACGTCCGACTACGTGCTGGCCGAATACGGACACGGCGCGATCATGGCCGTTCCCGCGCACGACCAGCGCGACCTGGACTTCGCGCTGAAGTTCGGCCTGCCGGTCCGCGTCGTCATCGAGACCGGCCTGCCCGACCCCGCCGAGACCGGCGTCGCCACCCCCGGCGACGGCGCGATCGTCAACTCCGGGCCGATCGACGGGCTGACCAAGGCCGACGGCATCTCCCGCATCACCGAGATCCTGGCGGAGCGCGGCACCGGCCGCGCGTCGGTGAACTTCCGGCTGCGCGACTGGCTGGTGTCCCGCCAGCGGTTCTGGGGCTGCCCCATCCCGATCATCCACTGCGAGGCGTGCGGCGAGGTCCCGGTCCCGGACGAGCAGCTGCCGGTGACGCTGCCCGAGGGCCTGCGCGGCGCCGACCTGGCGCCCAAGGGCACCTCGCCGCTGGCCGCCGCGTCCGACTGGGTGAACGTCGAGTGCCCCAAGTGCGGCGGCGCCGCCACCCGCGACACCGACACCATGGACACGTTCGTCGACTCGTCCTGGTACTACTTCCGTTACTGCTCGCCCGGCTACGAGGGCGGCCCGTTCGATGTCGAGCAGGTCCGCAGGTGGATGCCGATCGACCAGTACACGGGCGGCGTCGAGCACGCCATCCTGCACCTGCTGTACAGCCGGTTCTTCACCAAGGTCCTGCATGACATGGGCATGGTCGACTTCACCGAGCCGTTCACCCGGCTGCTGAACCAGGGCCAGGTGATCAACCAGGGCAAGGCGATGTCGAAGTCGCTGGGCAACGGCGTCGACCTGGGCGAGCAGATCGGTGAGTTCGGCGTGGACGTCGTCCGGCTGGCGATCCTGTTCTCCGGCCCGCCCGAGGACGACATCGACTGGGCCGACGTGTCCCCCCACGGCATGTCGAAGTTCCTGTCCCGCGTCCACCGCATCGCCACCGAGGTGACCTCTGCGCCCGGCGCCGACGTCGCCTCCGGTGACACGGCCCTGCGCCGCGTGACGGCCCGCACCGTCGACGAGGCCACCACCCTGATCGAGACGCAGCGCTTCAACGTCGCCATCGCCCGGGTCATGGAGCTGGTCACCGCGACCCGCAAGGCCATCGACTCCGGCCCCGGCGCCGCCGACCCCGCCGTCCGCGAGGCCGCTGAGACGATCGCGGTCCTGCTGTCGCTGTTCGCCCCCTACACCGCCGACGAGGCGTGGGAGCTGCTGGGACGCACCGCACCGGTGATCCGCGCCGGCTGGCCGTCCGCCGACCCCGCCCTGCTGGTGGAGGAGTCGGTGACCTGCGTCGTCCAGGTGGCGGGCAAGGTCCGCGACCGCCTGGAGGTGCCCCCGGGCATCGCCGACGAGGAACTGGAGCGCCGGGCCCTGGCCTCGGTCAGGATCCAGGAGGCCCTGGGCGGCGCCGACATCATCAAGATCATCGTTCGCGCCCCCAAGATCGTCAACATCGTCCCGAAACGCTAGCGAACGCCCCCTCACCCCCGGCCGGAACCCGCTTCCGCCCGGGGCCGGGGCGACCTCGGGCGGACATGGAGAAGCGGCCGCCGGGACGTTGCCGGCGGCCGCTCAACACGCGCGTCACATCTTGCGGAGGACCGCCACGACGCGTCCCAGCACCGACGCCTCGTCGCCGGGGATCGGCTCGTAGGCGGGGTTCTGGGGCATCAGCCAGATGTGGCCGTCGTCGCGGCGCTTGAAGGTCTTCACGGTGGCCTCGCCGTCGATCATGGCGGCCACGATGTCGCCCTGCTCGGCCACCGGTTGCTGCCGCACGACGACCCAGTCACCGTCCGCGATCGCGGCCTCGATCATCGAGTCGCCGGTGACCTTCAGCAGGAAGTGGGTGCCCTCGCCGACCAGCTGCTTCGGCAGCGTGAACACGTCCTCGACGGCCTCCTCGGCGAGGATCGGCCCACCGGCGGCGATCCGCCCGACCAGCGGCACGTACGCGGGCGCGGGCTGGGACCCGGCCGGCTCGTAGCCCTCCTCGTCGGTCCGCACCGGCGTCGCCCCCGGTACCCGCACCTCGACGGCGCGCGGCCGGTTGGGGTCGCGCCGCAGGAAACCCTTGCGCTGGAGCGCCCGGAGCTGGTGCGACACGCTGGAGGTGCTGGTCAGCCCGACGGCCTCGCCGATCTCGCGCATCGAGGGCGGGTACCCCCGGCGCTGCACCGAGTCGCGGATCACCTCCAGCACCATGCGTTGCCGCTGGGTCAGGCCCGTCTCGTCCATCGGCCCGTCGGGCAGCTCCCGGACCTTGCTCATCGCTCGTCGCCTCCCGGGCGCCTCGATCCGTCACTCCTTGTCATGAACGCTATCGCGTCCCGGCCCGATGATCAAACAATTGTTCGAA
The DNA here is from genome assembly GCF_050945415.1 of Spirillospora sp. CA-128828. Lineage (NCBI taxonomy): Bacteria > Bacillati > Actinomycetota > Actinomycetes > Streptosporangiales > Thermomonosporaceae > Spirillospora > Spirillospora sp. CA-128828. The sequence goes on along the minus strand of NZ_CP191986.1, from coordinate 6,889,447 downwards.
GATGTGCTCGCTTTTTGTCGGCGCCCCCTGGTAGAACATCGTACAGGCGTTCGATCGAAAATGCATTCGACGCCGAGGAGGGGAGAGATGCCGGGTTCGCCCCACAGTGACCGCACTCCGATCCGCCTGACCCGCCGGGGACGCGCCGTGGTGGTGGGCTTCGCGGCCACGGTGACACTCGTGTTGCTCTGGCTCACCGTGGGGCCGGGCGCGTTCGCCGGCTCCCGCGACAGTCGTCACGCCCCGTCACGTCCGGGCAGGACGGTCGTCGTCGAACCCGGCGACACCCTCTGGGGCATAGCGTCCGCCGCCGACCCCGGCACGGACCCCCGCCTGGTCGTCCAGCGCATCATCGACCTCAACGGCCTGGGCGGCGACCCCACCGTCCAGCCGGGCCAGGAGCTTCGCCTCCCCACCGGCTGATTCCGGCCAGGGTGCGGGCCGGGGGCGGTTTGGTCGTCATTCCGGTCTGGCATTACCGTGCGGCAGTGGATCTCTTCTCGCGTTCTTGGAAGGCGTTGCTCGCGGCGGTCGCCGAAGTACCGGACGAAGACTTCGAACGGCCGTCCGGCTGTACCGGCTGGCTCGTGCGGGACCTGGTGTGCCATCTGGTCATCGACGCCCAGGACGTCCTGATCACCCTGGCCACGCCCGCCGGAGCCGAACCGACCGTGGACGCGGTCACCTACTGGGAACTCCTCGCCGAACCCCCGAACGGCGAGGACCCCCTGGACGCGCTGATCCCCCGGCTCGCCGCCGCATACGGCGAGCCGCGGCTGCTCAAGTTCCACCTGGACGACGTCGGTTCCGCCGCCGGCCGCGCCGCCGGACTCGCCGATCCCGCGGCCCGCGTCGGCACCCGCGACGAGGTGCTGACCGTCGGCGACTACCTGTCCGCGTACGTGCTCGAATGGACCCTGCACCATCTCGACCTCATCGCGCATCTGCCATCGGCCGCCGAGCCCCCCGCCGAGACCCTCGCGGCGGCGCGCACCGCGCTGGAGAAGATCGCTCAGGCCGCGTTTCCCGCCTCGTTCTCCGACCGGGACGCGCTGCTGATCGGAACCGGGCGCCGCACGCCGGCCGACGCGGAGGAAGCCGCACTGGGCGACCTCGCCGCGAGGCTCCCGCTCATCCTCGGCTGAGCCACGGATTCGGCGCGTGCGGACCTTGCTCCTCCGGAGCTTCCGAGACGTGCTGGAGAAGGTCGTAGACGAAGCACGCCTGCATCGGCCGCCCTTCGAGCCGGAAGGGCACGACGTGCCGGATGGCGTTGGGCATCCGGGTCTCCTCCCAGCCGAAGAACGCCTGAGCCTCGGACAGCAGGACCGACCAGGGGCGCAGCTCGCCCGGTGACCGCATCGGCTCGCCCGACCGGCGTACGAACCGTCGGTCGAGGACGTAACCCGCGGTTTCGGTGTCCAGGGTCGTGTGCTCAAGCCAGAAGCCGGGCCAGAGCGGAAGGGTGAACCGGTGTCGGGACGGGCCGCCGCCGACCGGATCACCCAGGATCGCCGACAGGTCCTTGATCTTCAGCGACTCCATGCGGTCCCACTGACCGGCCTCCTCCAGCAGGTGGGCCGGCGGGTCGTCGTAGGGCGCCGGAGGCTCCAGGAGAGCGTCCGGAACCCAGCGGCGCATGTCCGCGAGCAGCGACAGCTGGTAGCCCTCCTTGGTCAGCGTGCGTGGAGGCCGCGGCTCCGGGTCGGCGAACGCTTCGCACGACCAGCACCACCACGGTTCGGGCCCGCCCATGCACCCGCCGGTGAAGTAGATCTCGCGACGTTCGTGCCGCCGGTAGGGCTCGTCGTCGGCGGGCATGCCGTACACCACCGGGACCAACGCCCCGTCGCACCGTTCGCACCTAGGGGTCATGACCCCTCAGACGCCACCGGCCTCCCTGATGTTCGGCCTCTCACCAGGGATCCTGTGACTGCGAGGTGGGGGACGGGGACGGTCGGTGACGACACGCCCGGAGCGAAAATCGGGAGCCGCGAGGTGACCTGCGCGGACGCGGCGGATGGGGCTCCTGAGGCGCCGGATCAGGTTGCGAACGCCTGCGGCGAGCCGTACGGTTGACCACAACATCTAGTAGTTACGTCGATGTAGTTCCCTATATATGGCACTCACATCGGTGTAACTCGTTTACGTCAGGGGAGGGGAGGAAACGTGCACTGCCCGTTCTGCCGCAACCCTGACACCAAAGTGATCGACAGCCGTTCGACCGACGACGGGGGCGCCATTCGGCGTCGCCGGTCGTGCGCCGAATGCGGCAAGCGATTCACGACGCAGGAGAATGTGCTCGTGATGGTGGCCAAGCGCAGCGGGGTCACCGAGCCGTTCTCCCGGGAAAAGATCATCGCCGGTGTGCGCAGGGCCTGTCAGGGCCGGCCGGTCGACGAGGATGCGCTCGCGAAGCTGGGGCAGCGGGTCGAAGAGGCGATCAGGTCGTCCGGATCCGCGGAAATCCCCTCGCACGAGATCGGCCTCGCCATCCTGGGGCCGCTCGGCGAACTCGATGAGGTCGCCTATCTGCGATTCGCCTCGGTCTACCGGAGCTTCGAGTCGCTGGACGACTTCGCCAAGGAGATCGAAGCACTGCGGAAGGCCGGTTCCTCGGGGGAGCCCGGCCCGTCCCGGTAGGGACGGTTCCGGAAGCACGTCAGCACGTATCAGCACACGTAAAGGCGTCTCCGTGCGGGCATGGCCCGGGCGGCGGCGGGGTTGTTCCTGAGCAGGGCCCGGCGGGAGGGCCCGAGAAGGGGGAAGGTCATGACGGAGACGGTGAGCGGCTCGGCGGCACGGCGCGGCAAGGGGAGCCGCAAAGGGCTGAAGGTCGAGCGCATTTTCACCACGCCCGGCGTGCATCCGTACGATGAGCTGCGCTGGGAACGTCGTGACGTCGTCATGACCAACTGGCGCGACGGCTCGGTGAACTTCGAGCAGCGCGGCGTCGAGTTCCCCGACTTCTGGTCGCTGAACGCCGTCAACATCGTCACGTCCAAGTACTTCCGCGGGGCGGTCGGAACGCCGCAGCGGGAATGGAGCCTGAAGCAGCTCGTCGACCGTGTCGTCCAGATGTACGTGGACACCGGGATCAAGCAGGGCTATTTCGCCTCCGAGCAGGACGCCGAGGTCTTCGACCACGAACTGAAGTACGCGCTCGTCCACCAGCTGTTCAGCTTCAACTCTCCCGTCTGGTTCAACGTCGGCACGAAGTCCCCGCAGCAGGTCTCGGCGTGTTTCATCCTGTCGGTGGACGACACGATGGAGTCGATTCTGGACTGGTACAAGGAAGAGGGCGTCATCTTCAAGGGCGGTTCAGGAGCCGGCCTGAACCTCTCCCGCATCCGCTCCAGCCGTGAACTGCTCTCCTCCGGCGGAACGGCCAGCGGCCCCGTCTCGTTCATGCGCGGCGCGGACGCGTCCGCCGGGACCATCAAGTCGGGCGGCGCCACCCGCCGGGCCGCGAAGATGGTCGTCCTGGACGTCGACCACCCCGACGTCGGGGAGTTCATCGACACCAAGGCGCGCGAGGAGGACAAGATCCGCGCGCTGCGCGACGCCGGGTTCGACATGGACCTCGGCGGCAGGGACATCGGCAGCGTCCAGTACCAGAACGCGAACAACTCGGTCCGGGTGTCGGACGAGTTCATGCACGCCGTCGAGTCGGACGGCGAGTTCGCGCTGCGCGCCCGGATGACCGGCGAGGTCGTCGAGACCGTCAAGGCCAAGGAACTGTTCCGGCGGATGGCGAAGGCCGCGTGGGAGTGCGCCGACCCCGGCATCCAGTACGACGACACGATCAACGACTGGCACACCAACCCGGAGACCGGGCGCATCACCGCCAGCAACCCGTGCTCCGAGTACATGAGCCTGGACAACTCGTCCTGCAACCTCGCGAGCATCAACCTGCTGAAGTTCCTCATCGGCGCCGGGACGTTCGACGTCGCGAAGTTCGTGAAGCTCACCGAGCTGATCATCACGGCGATGGACATCTCCATCACCTTCGCCGACTTCCCGACCGAGAAGATCGCGCAGACGACCCGCGACTACCGGCAGCTGGGCATCGGCTACGCCAACCTGGGCGCGCTGCTGATGGCGACCGGCCACGCCTACGACTCCGAAGGCGGACGTTCCCTCGCGGCGGCGATCACGTCCCTGATGACGGGCGTCGCCTACCGGCGCTCCGCCGAGATCGCCGGCGTCGTCGGCCCGTACGAGGGCTACGCGCGCAACGCCGAGGGCCACAAGCGCGTCATGCGCAAGCACGCCGCCGCCAACGACGGCATCCGCACCCTGGACGCGATGGACAAGGCGATCCACGCCGCCGCCGCCAAGCAGTGGGCGGACTGCCTCAAGGCCGGCGAGAAGCACGGCTACCGCAACGCGCAGGCCAGCCTGCTCGCCCCGACCGGGACGATCGGCCTGATGATGGACTGCGACACCACCGGCATCGAGCCGGACCTCGCGCTGATGAAGTTCAAGAAGCTCGTCGGCGGCGGGTCCATGCAGATCGTCAACCACACGGTGCCGCGCGCCCTGGAGAAGCTCGGCTACCAGCAGGAGCGGATCGAGGCGATCGTCGAGTACATCTCCGAGCACGGCCACGTCGTGGACGCTCCCGGGCTGCGTCCCGAGCACTACGAGGTGTTCGACTGCGCGATGGGGGAGCGGGCGATCAGCCCGATGGGGCACGTCCGGATGATGGCGGCCGTCCAGCCGTTCCTGTCCGGCGCGATCTCCAAGACCGTCAACATGCCGGAGCAGGCCACCATCGAGGACATCGAGAAGGTGTACTTCGAGGGCTGGCGGCTCGGCCTGAAGGCGCTGGCGATCTACCGCGACAACTGCAAGGTCGGCCAGCCGCTGTCCGTCGCGGGCAAGAAGGAGACGGCCAAGGCCGAGCCGGCGGAGACGGCGACGCCGCGTCCGGTCCGCAGGCGGCTGCCGAAGCAGCGCCCCGCGACCGTCACCCGCTTCTCCGTCGCGGGCGCCGAGGGGTACATGACCGCCTCGTCCTACCCGGACGACGGTGTCGGCGAGGTCTTCCTCAAGCTCGGCAAGCAGGGCTCCACGCTCGCCGGCGTGATGGACGCCTTCTCCATGGCGATCTCCATCAGCCTCCAGTACGGCGTCCCGCTGGAGACGTGGGTGGAGAAGTTCACCAACATGCGGTTCGAGCCGGCCGGTATGACCGACGACCCGGACATCCGCATGGCGACCTCGGTGATGGACTACATCTTCCGCCGCCTGGCGCTGGACCACCTGCCCTACGAGGAGCGCGCGGGCCTCGGCATCTTCACCGCCGGCGAGCGCGCGATGCAGGCCAACGGTGAGGACCCCGCCGCCCTGCACGCCGAGGACGAGGTCGACCACGAGTCGCTGGCGCAGTCCGCGGAGATCACGCGTCCGGCGACGCCCGCACCGGCTCCGTCCACCGAGGCGCGCTCGTCCATGGAGGTCATCGAGAGCCGCCAGGGCCGCACCGCCGACGCGCCGCTCTGCCTCACCTGCGGCACGAAGATGCGCCCGGCGGGGAGCTGCTACGTCTGCGAAGGCTGCGGCTCCACCAGCGGCTGCAGCTGAGAACGGCCACGGCCGGGATCCTGGTTTCCGCCGGGGTCCCGGCCGTTCCGTGCGTCGGGGAGGCGGCCGGGGCGGGTCAGGCGGACGGGTCCTTGTCGTCGCCGCGCTTGATCGGCTGGGTCGTCGAAGCGCGGCGCCGCTGGGACTTGCGGCGGCCCGCCACCAGTACGTCGTCCGCCGAGCCTTCGGCGACGCCGGTGTCCTTGCCCGAGGTCTCGGGGGCTTCGGCGGGCCCGGGCGCCGGTGCGGGGCTCTTGAGCTGACGCGGTGACCGCGGCTTCTTCACGGGCTTCGTCTCGGCCTGGCGGAGGGAGGCGACGAAACTCGCCGCGTCCTCCTCGTCCTCGTCGTCCGGGCGGCGCAGCCGCTTCCCGATGACCCACTGGTCGAGGGTCAGCCGCCCGCCGGCGCCCGCGGCGAACAGCAGACTGGCCATGCCGAGCGCGACGACCAGTTCGTAGCCGTTGCGGACGCGGTTACCGTCCACCATGAACAGGCCCTGGTCGGCGTGGACGAAGGCGAACGCGCCGGCCATGTCCAGGAACAGCAGGACGCCGGTCACCGGCAGGCCCAGGCCGACGATCAGCGCGGCGCCGCCCAGCAGTTCCACGAACGCGGAGTAGACGGCGGCCGCGGTGGGCAGCGGGACGCCGAGCCCGTCGAACGTGCGGCTCGTCTCGTTGATGCCCGCCTCGATCTTCTGCCAGCCGTGCGCCATGAAGACGATTCCCACACCGAGCCGTGCGAGGACTGCGATGACGTCGTACAGCGGTCGAGAGCGCATGCCGTCGACTCCTTCAGGGCGGGGAACTGGGCCCGGTTCAGACGGAGAGTATGACCGCCCTTGTGCGGATATCGCGAACGTCGCAGGTGAAGGGGCCTGTTCAGGTGTCGCGGGAGGCGCGGGCGAGGGCGGCGGTCACGGTCTCGGCGATGTGCTCGATGGCCTGGACTCCGCTCTGCATCGTGCTGTCGCGTTCGGAGACGGCGGCGAGCAGGAAGGTGTGGCCGTCCTGCCGGACGATGCCGATGCTGTTGACCGTCCAGGCGCCGCCGTGCCTTTCGCGGGGAAGCCAGCCGTTCTTCACTTCGGCGTCGGATCCCGCCGCGCTCACTCCCCATGCTTGTTCCGGCGTCACGTTCCGCATCAGGTGGCGGAGGTAGCGGCGGCTCGCTGAATGCAGCGGGCTTTTCCTGGACGTGAGCGCGGCGAGGAGCCGGATCTGGTCGGCCGCGCTCGTCGTCGTCGAGCCCCAGGACTCGCCCGGGCCGGGTTCGGTGTCGCGCAGGCCCAGTTTCCGGTTGGCGGATGCCAGGCCGTCCGCGCCGCCGATCGAATGCCAGAGCGCCGTGGCGGCGTCGTTGTCGCTGACCGTGATCGTGCGCTCGGCCAGGGCCTTCTCGGCGGACGTGAGGCCGCGTTCCTCGCGTTGGGCCTGGAGGAGCAGCGCGATGACGATGTCGACCTTGACGATGCTGGCCGTCGCGGTGCGCAGGCTCTTTCCATAGGAATACGAGAGGCCGGTCGTCAGATCGCGCGCTGCCACCGAAAGATGCACGGGTCTGCCGTCGAGATATCGGCGGATCGCGCGGGTGAGTGCGTCGCGCTCGGAATCGGTGAACGTGGGCGCCGTCGGTTGCCGCCTCGGGGTCGGGGTCGTCGTGGCAATCGTAGGGACGGCTGCGGGTTCGCGGGCGACCCTCGTGGAACCGGCCGTGAGTATCGCGACCGCTGTGAGCGTCGCGGTTATGAGAAGCCCCGCGCGCTTCATGGGCGCGGCCCTGCCTCGGAATGCATGAACGGGAGTGTCGTGAGTGGCCCGTTACCCCTCTGTTAACACCTTTGCGGGTACGCACCTAGGCGATGGCCACGCGAGTTCAGCTAGACGATCAACGCATGACATTCGGTTCTGGTGAGATGCTGACTGCATGATGGGTTCTCGCCAGCTCGAATACTTCCGGGCCGTCGCGCGTGAGCTGCACTTCACCCGGGCGGCGGAGGCGCTGCAGATCGCGCAGCCCGCGCTGTCGCAGCAGATCCGCAAGCTCGAACGGCAGCTCGGCATCGCGCTCTTCGAACGGAACAACCACCGGGTGGCGCTGACCCCGGCCGGGTCCGCCCTGCTGGAGCACGCCGAACGGATCCTGTCCGACATCGCGGCGGTCGAGGACGAGATGCGCGGCTGGGCGGAGGGCACGCGCGGGCGCATCCGCCTCGGCGGCGCCCGCGGGCTGACCGCGAGGCTCGCCCGCCTGCTCGCCGAGTTCTCCGGGGAGTATCCGGCGATCGATGTGGAACTGCGGGAGATGAACACCGAGGAGATGGTCACGGGCCTGCACGGTGGACGGCTCGACGCGGCGACCGTCGTCCGGCTGCCGCCGCAGGAGGAGGGGCGGCGGCTCGACTCCCTTCCGCTCGGCGAGGAACCCCTCGTTCTCATCACCTCGGCGTCCGCGCCGCTCGCGAGCAGGTACAGGGTGCCCGTCCCGGCGTTGGACGGCATCGACCTGGTCTGTTACCCGCCCGGCTCGGTGATCCGCGAAATCGTCCTGTCGGCCTTGGCGGACGCGGGCGCGACCGCGCGGATCCGGTTCGAGACCCGGGAGTACAGCACCGCGCGGGCCATGGCGAGCGTGGGGCTGGCCGCGGCCGTCGTCCCGCGTTCCGTCGCCGAGGAACCGGGGCAGCCGGTCGGTGTCGTCCGGCTCGACCCGGAACCGGTCTGGGCGCCGTCGCTCGCCTGGCCCGCGGGACGCCGGCCAGGCCCCGCCCTGGCCGCCTTCATCGACTTCATGGCGGGCCGTCCGGATCTCGTCTCGGCCGGACCGTGGTCCTCCGGGTGATAAGAGATGGATATGACCGACAGCTTCATTAAGTCTTGGACATCTAGCTTCTAGCGGCATGAAGATTGTCGTGTTCCGCCTAACGCGGACTTCTTGAAAGGGGCACGACATGAACCGTGGTGAGCGTGGACGACGCGAGTACGAGGGGCTGATGGGAAGAAAGCCCGAGGAGGCACTCCCTGAGGTGCTCCGGACATCCCCGCAGATGTTCGAGGCCGTCGTGGAAGGGGCGTTCGGCGGGGCCTTGGCCCGTCCTGAACTGGGCCGCAGCACACGTGAACTCGCCACCGTCGCCGTCATCGCCACCTTGGGAGGTGCCGAAGGCCGTCTCGCCAGCCACGTGCGCGGGGCGCTTCGGCAAGGCGTCGAGCCGTCCGAACTACTGGCCCTTTGCGAGCACCTCTCGGTGTATGCGGGCTTCCCGCGCGCGCTCGACGCACTCGCCGTCGTCCAAGGCGTTCTGGATGAGCAGGGCATTCCGAACCCGCCGCAGATGCGCGGCGTCGCGCTCGCCGACCACGAGACCGTTGTCGCGCAGAAGGGCGACCACGGACCAGCGGTCGTTCTTTCGCATTCCCTGGGCGTGGACTGGCGCATGTGGGAGCCGGTCATGGAACGGCTTTCCAACGGCCGGAGAGTCTTCGCCTACGACTTCCGCGGACACGGCGCGGCCGCCGGCGCACCCCGTCCGTTCACCATGGACGACCTCGCCGCGGACATGTTCGGCGTTTTCGACGCGCTCGACGTGGACCGCGCACACATCGTCGGCCTGTCGATGGGCGGCGGCATCGCGCAGACGGCCGCCGTCCGCGCACCCGGACGCGTCGCATCGCTGGCCCTGCTCGCGACCACCGACCACGCCTTCGACGCGTTCGAGGGCCGCGCCCGTTCCGGGGAGGTCGACGGGATGGAGGCGCAGGTCGTCCCGACGCTGACGCGCTGGTTCACGCCCGCCGCACTCGCCACGAACCCGTGGGGCGTCCGGTACGCACGGGAGCACATCCGCCGTTTCGACGGCGCGGACTGGGCCGCGGCCTGGCGGGCCTTCAGGGGCGTGGACGTCCAGGGCCGCCTCGCCAAGGAGGACTTCCCGACGCTGGTGCTCGCGGGCGAGCTGGACGCCTCGACGACCCCGGAGATCATGTCCGGTATCGCCGAACGCATCCCCGGCTCGACCTACCGGGAGCTCCCGGGCACCCCTCACATGCAGACCCTCGAACGTCCCGACCTGGTCGCCGACGCCCTCGACGAGTTCCTCCCCGCCGACCGCTAGGACCGGCCCCTCCGCCGCACGGGGGAGGCGGGCGACCCGTGCGGGGGAGGCGCCGTCCGGGCGGCGGACGACAGGCTCCGATCATGACGGAAACGCCTCAGATGCCCGGAGCCGTCGGGCCGGGCTGGAACGCGGTGCGGCGGCTCGCCGGGTACGGCGCCGCCGCGTCGCTGTCGCTGTATCTGGCCGTCAAGATCGTCTGGGTGGTGGCCGCCTTGCTCGGCAGCGTCCCGGCGGAGTTCGGCGGCCTGGACTGGGTCGTGCTCAACGTGGTGACCGTCGGCATGGCCGCGACCGGGATCGCGCTGGGCGTCGTCTTGGCTCAAGGCCGGAAATGGCGGATCCCAGCCGCGCCATTGGTGTTCTTCACCTGGATGGGGTGTGGATTCCTGGTCCCACTCATGCCCTACGGCGTGGTCAGCGCTGTGCTAGGCGGCGATGGGGAGAGCGCCGGTGGGGACGGCGGCGATTCGGTTCCCTCCTGGGAACTGATGCTCATCGGCATCGGCTTCACCGGCATGGCCGTAGGCGTCGCCATTGCCCTCCCCATCTACATGCGGGAACGGTGGCCGGCGGCCTTCCTCGGACGTCTCGCCGGCCGTCCGCGGACCGCCGTCCGGCGGGCGCGCACGGCGGGCGCGGTCACCGCCGTCCCGGCCGTCCTCTGGACTTACTGGTCAGGCGGCGGCACCCTCGGCCTGGACCCGGCACACCGTGACCTCCTCGACCAGAACGCGCGACTCCTGCTGGGGGACTCGGCGCTCTGGGCGCTCCTCGGGGTCTGGAGCGTCCTGGCCGTCGCCTCCGCGCGGCCGAACCTGCCCGTCTGGCCGCCGATGACGCTGGGGTTCACCGCGTCGGGCTCCCTGTTCGCGTGGGGCGGCTGGAAGTTGGCGGTGCTACTGCTCCGCCCGGGCGGCTACACGCCTGCCGAGTATCCGGCCGTGGCGGCGGTCGTCCACGGTCTCGCCATCGTCGGCGGGGCGCTGATGCTGGGCGTCCTGATGAGATCCCTCCACGACCACCGCCTCAGCGGGCGCGTCCACGGGCCTTCAGAGGCGTCGCGGGCATCGCGGGAGCCGGGACAGGGGCGCCGTCGTAGCCGCGCACCGCACCGAAGTGGTCGCCCGTCATCCAGTCCTCCCGGGCGCGGGCGATCTCCTCACCCGTCCGGGCGACGAAGTTCCACCACATGACGAGCTTCTCCTCGAACGGCTCGCCTCCCAGGAGCACGAGACCGCTGGCACCATCTGCTCTGAGGGGCAGTTCGCGGCGGCCGGAACCCAGGTACAGCATCGAACCGGGCTCCACGCGCATCCCGTCGACCTCCGTGATCCCGGACATCGTGAGCGCCGCGTACTCGAAGTCCGGGTCGACGGGCAGGCGCACGTCGGCCCCGTCCCGCAGGGCGAGGTCCGCACCCATGATCGGGGTGAAGACCGTGCCGGGGGACGCGGCGCCGTCCAGCTCCCCGAGGATCACGGTGGCGCTGAACCCGGGGCCGTCGACGACGGGCAGGTCGGCATGATGTTCGAACGCCGGGTCCGTGCCGCGGTCCGAGCCGGGGAGCGCCACCCAGAGCTGAGCCCCGTGCAGGACGGGACCGTGGCCGCGCGGCGACTCCTCCGAATGCGCGATCCCGCGGCCCGACGTCATCAGCCCGAGTTCCCTCGGGCTGACGGTCCGCAGGCTGCCCAGGCTGTCGCGGTGCAGCACCTCACCGCCGTGCAGCCAGCTCACCGTCTGCAGCCCGATGTGCGGATGCGGCGGAACCTGCATGCCGGGCTCGTCGGTGATGTCGTCCGGCCCGTAATGATCGACGAAGCACCAGGCGCCCACCATCCGGCGTCCCAGGCTGGGCAGCAGCCGCCGGACGACCGTGCTCTCACCCAGGGGAACGCGCCGGGGCGGAAGCAGCTCGTGGACCGGCCGTCCCGGCACATCGTCCCGTCCTCCGCACTCGACCGGCTTTGGCCTGACATCAAGATTGCTCACCGAACCGCCCTCCCAGAACGCCGTCACTCAACATGCCCCGGCCGCTCACCACGAACCGCGAGGGTGGCGGGGAAGCCGGGAGCCCAGGACTCGTTGTCGATCTCCAGTGTGTTGATCAGCTGGCTGATGCTCCGGTACCAGCCGGCGAGCACCAGGAGCTCCAGGAGCTGCGGTTCGTCGTAGTGCCCGGCCAGAGCGTCCCATGTGGACCGGGATATCCGGGCGGAGTCGTACAGTTCGTCGGCCGCCGCCATCAGGAGCCGTTCTCTCGGTGACCAGGGGGCCTCCGCGCCGGACACGGTCGCCCGCAGGTGCTCGTCGCCGAGCCCGACGGTCTCGCCGAACGTCGCGGCGTGGACGCCCCATTCGTACTCGCAGCCGGCGCGGGCGCAGGTGCGGTCTATGACGATCTCGCGGTCCCGGTCGGGGAGCCGGCCGTGGGCGAGCAGTCCGGCGCCGAGGACGCGCATGCGGGACGCCAGTTCGGGATTCCGGTGCAGGGTGCGGAAGAGGACCAGCGGGTCGTGCGCCACGCCGGGCGGCATCCACTTGGCCAGGGCCGTGGCGATCTCGGGGTCGTACGGGGGGTCGAGCGGCGCGATGCGCGGCATGGCGCTCCTCTCCTGTGCTTCGATAACAGAAGCAGTGTGCTGCTTCGGAAATAGAAGCGCAAGGCCCCGGTGTCAGTCGAGGTCGGTGGCCGGTGCGTCGGTTTCCAGTGCCTCCGCCCATCGGTCGGACCAGCGCGACAGCGGGCGAAGCGCCTCGCGGGCGTCCTGGCCGAGCGTGGTCAGGGCGTACCGGTTCTCCGGGGTCTGCTGGACGAGGCCCGCATCGATCAGTTCGAGGAGACGCTGCCGGAGGACGCTGGACGACATGTCGTCACAACGCTGCTGGAGGGTGCGGAAGCCGAGCGGGGCGTCCTGCAACTCCCAGATGACGCGCAACGTCCAGCGCCGGCCGAAGAGGTCGAGGGCCGCCATGAGCGGACGGCCGCCGGTCGAGCCGCGGACCGGCCTCCCCGGTTTCGGCATGCCCCCTCCAGTGGTTCGGCTTCCGGCACAGTAGCGGGCGCGCACCCGGTCACCGCACCGTGCCCGGCATCCGCTTCCGGACACGCGTGCTCGCCGATGCCCTGGGAGACACGCGGAATCGAGTGCGGCGCGGCGGGGTTCAGGTCTACGTGATGCACGGTGAGTACAAGGTTCCCGGCGGCAAGCTCGTCGTCGCCGACGTCGATGTGGTGGACGGGCTGCTGCGCGGACCGAGGATCAGCGGCGACTTCTTCCTGGAGCCCGACGAGGCCCTGGAGGCGATCAACACCGCCCTGGACGGTCTGCCTGCGGGGCTCGACGCCCGGGCGATCGGTGTCCGGGTGCAGGCGGGGCTGCCGCGGAACACGGTGATGCTCGGCATCACCGCCGAGGCGGTGGGCATCGCGGTGCGGCGGGCCGTCTCGCGGGCGTCCGACTGGCGCGACCATGACTGGCGGCTGATCCATGAGCCGCCTCAGGAGCCCGCCCTGCACATGGCGCTCGACCAGGTCCTCGCCGAGGAGGTCGGCGCGGGACGCCGCCCGCCGACGCTGCGGGTGTGGGAGTGGGCGTCGCCCGCGGTGGTCATCGGCAGCTTCCAGTCGTTGCGCAACGAGGTCGACGCCGAGGCGGCCGGGACGTACGGCGTGGACGTGGTCCGCCGCATCAGCGGCGGGGGCGCGATGTTCATCGAGCCGGGCAACACCATCACCTATTCGCTGTACGCGCCGGAGACGCTGGTGGCGGGCATGTCGTTCGCCGAGAGCTACGCGTTCCTCGACGACTGGGTGCTGGGCGCGCTCGGCGAACTCGGGATCAAGGCGTGGTACCAGCCGCTGAACGACATCACCTCCGACCAGGGCAAGATCGCGGGTGCGGCGCAGAAGCGGCTCGCCGCGGGCGCCGTGCTGCACCACGTGACCATGGCGTACGACATCGACGCGGACAAGATGCTGCGGGTGCTCCGGATCGGCAGGGAGAAGATCTCCGACAAGGGGATCGCCAGCGCGGTCAAGCGCGTGGACCCGCTGCGCCGCCAGACCGGCCTTCCCCGTGAGGAGATCATCGACCGCATGATCGCCCACTTCCGCGGCCGCTACGGCCTCACCCATGACGGCGTGCGCGAGGACGAACTCCGCTTGGCCCAGAAGTACGTGACGGACAAGTTCAGCACCTCCGACTGGACCGCCCGAGTCCCCTGATCCCCGCCTCAGCCGTCGAGGTGCGGCACTGTCTTCCGCGGCTGCTGCGGGGATGCCTCTGCGGTTTCGGGCCGGGAGTGCCGGAGGCGGCGTGTGGCTCGTTCGGGACGGGTGATGAGGCGCCAGGCCGCGAGGGCGGCGGCGATATAGGCGGCTCCGATCAGGGAGAACGAGATCTCGGCGCCGGTCGTCCAGCCGGACGACGCGCCCAGGACGGCGCCGATGACGGCGATGCCGATCAGTGTGCCGATCTGGCGGCCCGTGTTGAGGACGGAGCCCGCGACGTTGCCGTTCTCGGGGCCCGCCGCGTCGACCATCACGGCGGTCATGGCGGGGGAGGTGATGCCGCCCGCGATGCCGGTCACGGCGAGGGCGGCCGCCGTCGTCCAGTAGGGGCTCGCGGGCGTGATGGTGGTCAGCGTGAAGGAGGCCGCGGCCGCGAGCAGCAGGGAGGCGGTGAGCAGCGGTCCGCCCGCGATGCGCGCGGACAGGCGCACGAAGGCCAGGTTGCTGAGCGGGATGAAGATCGTCAGCGGCAGGATCTGCAGGCCCGCGCGGAGCGGGCCGGAGCCCGCGGCGTGCTGGAAGTACAGCCCGACCAGGAAGAGCGTGCCGTAGAGGGCGGCGTTGAACAGGAATCCCACCGCGTTGGCGCCGGTGAAGAGCGGGCTGCGGAACATCGCCCAGGGCATGACGGTCGTGCGGGCGCGGCGCTCTCTCAGGGGCAGCAGGACGGCGGTGGCCAGGGCGACCAGGATCGCGGTGAGGACCGGGATTGAGGCCCACCCGAGGTGCGGTCCCTCGATCAGCGCGAAGCTGAGCGCGCCGAGCCCGGCGATCAGCGCGGCATGCCCGGAAACGGCCAGCGGGGCGGGACGCCCAGGGGCGGCCGCGATGAATCGGCGGGTCAGCGCCATGCCCGCGACGCCCAGCGGCAGGTTGATCAGGAAGATGCTCCGCCAGCCGAGCGTGCTCACGAGGACACCGCCGATCGTCGGGCCGAGCGCGACGGCCGAGGCCACGATCGCCGACCACAGGCCGAGCACACGGGTCCGCCGGCGCGGATCGGGGAACGCCTGGACCAGCAGCGCCAGCGAACTCGGCATGAACAGAGCCGCGCCCGCGCCCTGGACGAGCCTCGCCGCGATGAGCACGTCGACCGTGGGGGCGAGGGCGGCGGCGACGGAGGCGGTGAAGAAGACCGCCATGCCCGACAGGTAGACCCTCCGCGCGCCCAGCCGGCCGGCGAGACCGCCCGCCAGCATCAACAGGGCCGCGAACGTCAGCACGTAGCCGTCGACGGCCCAGGTGAGCCGGCTCAGGGAGGCGTCCAGGCGCTCCTGGATCGTCGCCCCGGCGATCTGCATCACCGTGGCGTCCACGCCCGCCATCACGAATCCCGCGGCGAGTGCGGTGATCTTCAGGGCGGAGGAGCCCGCGGGTCTCGATTCCATGATCAATCCCTTTCGCTAAACGGACAACTCGCGTCCGTTTCAAGGAACGCTAGTGCAAGCGGACGCGAGTTGTCCACTTAAATCGGACGGCATGAGTCCGGTTATGGCTAGAATCGGGTTCATGCGGAGCACCAAGAGCGCCGTGGACCGGCTGCTGGACGACGGCTCCGGCCGCCGTCCCCGCGCCGACGCCAGACGCAACGTGGAGCGTCTCGTCGAGGCGGCCCGGGAAGCGGCCGGCGAAATGGGCGGTGAGATCACCGCCCATGAGATCGCGCGCCGCGCCGGGGTGGGCGTCGGGACGTTCTACCGGCGGGTCAGCACGCTGGAGGCACTCCTGGAGGCCGTCATGGCCGAGATCCTCGAAGAGATCGTCGCCCAGGGCGACGAGGGACTCGCCGATCCCGACCCGTGGGAGGGCTTCAGCGGCTTCGCCGCGGCCTACACGAGACTCCGCAACGAACTGTGCGACATCAACGACGTGCTGGGCGGCACCCTCGACCACGCGCGCGCGGAACTGCGCGAGCGGATCCGCCTGCTCGTCGAGCGGGCCCAGGGAGCCGGGGCCATGCGCGCGGACATCACCTGGCAGGACGTCGCGTTCCTGCTGGTCTCCGTCTCCACCGGTGACCATACGGTGGGCCTGCACGCGGGCGAGCACCAGTGGGACCGCAACCTGCGGATCGTCCTGGACGGCCTTCGCACCCCCGAACCGGCGCCGCTTCCGGGTGCGCCGCCCACCGACCTGTCCGGCTGAGGCCCCGCGCGGTACCGGACGGAACTCACCGGCCCCGTCGTGCGTCCTCCTCTCATGGCAGCAGGTCGCGGGGGCCGCACGTCTGCCCGTAGGTTGGTGACATCGGTCGATGATGAGGAGCGTTCATGTCGATGCAGAAGGGTGCCAACACCGCGGTGCCGGTTCCCTCGGTACGGGTCGAGCTCGGCTGGCAGAGCGGCCCCGGCGTGCCCGACGCGGACGCGTCGGCGCTCCTGCTGGCGGACACCGGCAAGGTGCGGTCGGACGACGACTTCGTCTTCTACAACCAGCCGGCGCACGGGTCCGGCGCGGTCAGGCATGAAGGCAAGCAGCAGGGGCCGACCGTCCTGGACGTCCTGTCCGTCGACCTGAACAGGGTCGAGCCCGCCATCGACAGGATCGTCATCGCCGCGTCTTCGGACGGCGGGACGTTCGGCAAGCTCCAGGGGCTGTACGTGCGCGTCGTGGACGCGGCGGCCGGAACCGAGGTCGCCCGGTTCGACAGCCAGGGCGCCACCTCGGAGACGGCGTTCGTGCTCGGTGAGCTCTACCGCCGCCAGGGTGCGTGGAAGTTCCGTGCGGTGGGGCAGGGCTACGACTCGGGTCTCGCCGGCCTGGCCACCGATTTCGGGATCTCGGTGGACGACCCCGGCAAGGCGGCCCCGCCCCCGCCCCCGCCCGCGCCGCCGCAGCCGCAGGCACCGCCGGCACCCCCGCAGCCGCAGGCGCCGCCTCCGCCTCCGCCCGCGCAGGAGCAGTACGCGCCGCCTCCGCCGCCCGGAGGCCAGTACGTGCCACCGCCGCCCCCAGGCGGCCAGTACACGCCACCCCCGCCACCTCCCGGCGGCCAGTACACGCCTCCCCCCGGCCAGTACGCGCCTCCTCCGCCGCCAGGCCAGTACCCTCCGCCTCCAGGCCAGTACACCCCGCCCCCGCCCGGGCAGTACGCACCGCAACAGCCTCAGCAGCCGCCGCAACAGCCGCAGCAGCAGCCCGGCGGCAAGATCTCTCTGACGAAGAACGCGCCGTCGGTGTCGCTCACCAAGCACGGCGCGACGACCGGCCACATGCGCGTCAACCTCAACTGGACCGCACGTGAGGGCGTCGCCAAGGGGCGGCTCGGCAAGCGCCGCCGCGGCGTCGACCTCGACCTCGACCTGTGCTGCCTCTGGGAACTCCAGGACGGCCGCAAGGGCATCATCCACGCGCTCGGCGACATGGGCGCGCTGGACCGTCCGCCTTTCATCCAGCTCGACAAGGACGACCGCACCGGTGCCGTCGAGACGGGGGAGAACCTCCACATCAACCTCGACCACAAGGCGGATTTCAAGCGGATCCTCGTGTTCGCGGAGATCTACGACGGCGCCGACGACTTCCGCGGCCTGGACGCGGTCGCCACATTGTTCCCGGTGGGCGCGCCCCCGATCGACATGCGCATGGACGACTGCACCGACGCGTCCCGTGACGCCGTCCTGGCCCTCATCGAGAACGTGAACGGCGAACTGGTCGTCCGCCGTGAGGGCCGGTTCGTCCTCCCGCCGCCCGGCCGTCCGCGCTGGGGCAAGATGACGGTCGACCAGGCGTACAACTGGAACCTGGAGTGGGTCGCCTCACGCGGCAAGGACTGACGGCCGGCCGACGGCCAGGGTGGCCCGCGGTCACGCGGCCTTCATGTGCTCGGCGAGCTTCTTGTCCCGGGCCACCCGGACGAGCGCCGCCGTCAGCCGGGCCAGATCCTTGTCCGGCACCTGGGAGGCGAGCTTGTCCGTGTCGGTGGGCAGGCCGAGCCGCTCGGCGCCCTTCTTCACCTGGTCGTCGACGTAGGGGCGGAGCCACGGCCAGATGGCCTGGGCCTCACGGCAGAAGATGTCCACGCCGGTGGGGCCGACGCCGGGGAACTCCTGCAGCAGATCCGCCGCCTTCTTGGGGTCTCGCCCCGCATCGATGGCGAGCCGGCGCAGATCGCCCTGGTACTTGTCCTGGACCATCTCCGCCATGTCACCCAGCCGGGATGCGGTGCTCTCGTCGTAGCGGACGTAGTGACCGCGTCCGAGCGCGTCGACGCGTTCCTGCCACGTCAGCTTGGTCATCCCCCGCGCCGTCCCGCCTCCCGCGTCGAACAGTTCGCGGGCGGCGGCGAGTGCGATCTCCGACGAGATGCGCGCGCTCAGCAGGTTGGCCAGGACGAGCAGCTTGAACAGAGCGGCCGGCTGGTCCTTCAGCGGTATGCCGGCCTCCTCGGCGAAGGTTTCACCCGACTCGTGCAGCAGCTTCTTGACGACGGCATCCATGGCATCCACCTCCCTTTGCTGCCGCCTTACCCGGGTCATCGGAGATGACTCCTGGACGCGCGCGGGGCCGGCTCACAGCAGGCTGAGCTGCCCTTCTCCGGCGAGCGGGTCACGGTGCTTCTTCATGTGCCGCCAGCGTGGAAGGCCGTCCAGATAGGACCACGAAAGCCTGTGGTGCGGCGTCGGCCCGTGCTCTTCCAGAGCGTTCTGGTGGACGGGCGACGGGTACCCGGCACTGGCGGCGAACCCGTAACCGGGGAATTCGCCGTCGAGGTCGGCCATGAGCCGGTCACGGTGGACTTTCGCCAAGACGGAGGCGGCCGCGACCGTGACCGACCTCTGGTCCGCCTTGATCTCGCACCGGACCCGCCAGGGCCGGCTGAGGAAATCGTGCTTGCCGTCGAGAATGACCACGTCGGGCCGTACGGGCAGTGACTCCAGAGCGCGGACGGCGGCGCGCTTCAGCGCTTCGGTCATGCCCACTTCGTCGATCTCTTGCGGACTGGACGCGCCGATGGCGTGCCCGGCCAGCCAGCCGGGGAGGATCCCGGCGAACGACTCGCGATGGGCCTGGGTGAGGAGCTTGGAGTCGGTCAGCGCGATCGTCTTCTTCCCGCGTCCCGGCAGGGCCGGAGGCGGGCTCAGGTCGGTGACCGCCGCGCACACCACGACGGGCCCCGCCCAGGCGCCGCGTCCGACCTCGTCCACACCCGCGATCACGACCGGACGGCCGCTCCCGGACGGTGCGGCCCGCAGCTCATCCTCGATCTCGTAGCACGCGGCGCGCTGCGCGCTCTTGGCGGCGGCGGGAGAGGGGACCAACCCGGGGAGGGCACCGGTGGAGTCGGTCAAGAGGTCTCCTTCAGACGGCGGAACGGCCTGCGCGACCGATCGTAGGGCCGCGTCGCCCCGCATGCCCGGAGGCGGCCGTTCACAGCCAGCCGTTGTGGCGCGCGGTGCCCACCGCCTCGATGCGGTTGCGCGCCCCCGTCTTGCCGATCGCGGCGGACAGGTAGTTGCGGACGGTGCTCTCCGAGAGATGCAGCCGCCCGGCGATGTCGGCGATGGTCGCCCCGTCCGCCGCGGCGGTCAGCACGTCCCGTTCCCGCTCGGTCAGCGGGTTCGGCCCCACCGACAGCGCGGCGGTGGCCAGCGCGGGATCCACGACCTGTTCACCCGCCAGGACACGTCGCAGGGCGGCGACCAGGTCTTCGATGGGTCCGTCCTTGACCAGGAACCCGCTCGCACCCGCCTCCATGGCGCGGCGCAGGTATCCGGGGCGCCCGAAGGTGGTGACGATCAGGACCTTGCAGGCGGGCAGCTCCCGGCGCAGGTCGGCGGCGACGTCCAGGCCGCTGCGCCCGGGCATCTCGATGTCGAGCACGGCGACGTCCGGTTCCGTCCGCAGCGCCTCGGACAGGGCCTGTGCACCGTCGCCGACCTGGGCGACGACCTCGACGTCCTCTTCCAGGCCGAGCAGCAGCGCGAGCGCGCCGCGCATCATGCCCTGGTCCTCGGCGAGCAGAACTTTGATCACGTGGCTCATTGTCCACCGGCGTCCAGGGCCGCCGTGACGGGGATGGTGACGGTGAGCAGGAAGCCGCCGTCCGGCGCCGGGCCGGCCTGGACGGTGCCGGCGACCACTTCCATCCGCTCGGAGAGGCCGCGCAGACCATGACCGCCCGATCCGCCGATTCCGCCCTTTCCGGTTCCGTCGTCCTTCACTTCCAGGACGGCGCCGTCATCGTCGCTCCGGAGCGTGATCTCGCAGCGGCCGGCGTCGCTGTGCCGGATGACGTTGGTGACTCCCTCACGCACCGCCCAGCCGAGCAGTGCGTCCGGCTGGGGCGGCAGTGGCGGGCCTGTACGCCGGACGGAGACGTCCACGCCGTTGTCGGCCAGTGCCATCCGGGCGGCGTCCAGCTCTTCGGCCAGCCCGCGGCCGCGGTAGCCGCTGACGGCTTGGCGGACCTCCTCCAGGGCCTTGCGCCCCACGGTCTCGATGTCGGCGGCCTGTTCGGCGGCCACCGCGGGATCGCGTTCGGCGATGCGGCGGACGGCCTGCGCCTTGACCACCATGAGCGACAGCGTGTGGCCGAGCAGGTCGTGCAGGTCACGCGAGAACCGGAGCCGTTCGCGCGCCACGGCCGCGTCGGCGAGCTGCTCCCGGGCGTCGCGCAGCAGCCCGATGACGATGGACAGCCGAAGGAAGACCGCGGTCACGATCCCCGCCGTCACGGTTCCGTACCAGTTGGCGGCCAGGGCGCCGCCGTCCTCCCCGCTCGCCCAGCCGATCAGGGCGCTCAGGGACGAGACCGAGCCGATGCCGATGAGCATGTGCAGCTCCGGTCCCTTCGAGTTGCGGGGCAGGTGTCCCACGACGACCCCGGTGGCGAGCCCGACCAGGGGGAACAGGGTGTACCACCGTCCCTGGAAAACCAGGGCGCCCCAAACCGCGACTCCCGTTTGGGCGACGAGCAACGCGATCGGCAGGCGCATCGGGTAGCGCCCATCGAACGCGGTATGGACGACCGCTGAGTGGAGGGACGCGAACAGGGCGAGAGCCAAGGCCGCAAGCCACAGCGGATGGGTCCGCCCCTGCACCATGTCCCACACCGGCCATACGAGGATGACGAGCCAGAACACGAACACGAGGCCGCCCGGGCCGCGCCTGTCCATCTGCTCCAAGTCCAGGTCGGGAACACGTCGCTTCGGGGTGCCCTTCCAGGAGGTCACTTGCGGCTCCTCGTTCACGGGAACACGGTATGCGCGGGCCGATGCCGGTTGCAGAGCCGAACATCCACTTCTGGACAGTACAAATGACCTGGTCTCGGGAGCGAGGCGCGCCCTGCTCCGCACCAGGCCGGACCGGCGTGACTCAACGAACCGGGCACGGGGAGTCCCGTTCCGGGCGGTCCTGCGCTTTACTCGCTCTTGATGACTTTGTTCGGCAGGTCCCGCTCCCGCCCGGCGAGGGGCGCCGCGGCGCGGGATCTTTTCGAGCGCCTAAGGTGGCGCTACTTCCAGGTCACTCCTGGACTGAGGTTCCTCGGCGCTCTGCTGCTCGCCGCGCTCGTGCTGTCGGCGACCGTAGTGCTGGAGGGGCCGATCCTCGGCGCGGCGGCGTTCACGGTGATCCTGCTGGTCGTCTTTCACCTGATGCTGCGGTCGCCGACGGGGATGGCCGTCGTCGCGGTCATCGTGTCCTGGCTGGCCCTATCGGTGCCCTTGGGCGGGCTCTACCCCGACAAGGGGAACCCGCCGTACTTGAGCCCGGCACTGCTTCTCGGGGTCCTCGCCCTGCCCGTGGCGTTCGTCGCCTTCCGCTTGCGCGGATACGCGCCGTGGCGCACGGCCCTCCTGGCCTTGGCGGCAGCAGGGGTGACGTCGGCCGCGACCGTCAATGCGCTTCCGGAGGCGAGCGTGGCGCCGGGCTGGGCGGCGGCACTGGCCGTTCTCGCCTACCGCTGGGACCGGGCAAGGCGCACGGTCCCAGCAGAGGCCTACGAGACGGGGTGGGTGCAGGAACAGGCGAGCCCGAAGGGGGACGGCATGACGGGGCCGAAGCCCGAACGGCCGGACCGTCCGGCCAAGCCCGACCGGCGTGGCTCCGGTGAAGACGGCGGTACCGGCAACAGCGGTACGGCGGCCGCGCAAGGGACTCATGACCAGCGCGCCACCGCACAGGCCGCAGATGCCGTGGCCGTACCCGAACGCCCGGCGCCACCGGAACGACGGACGGAGGGGGCGCCGGACATCTCGGTGGCGGACGCGCTCGCGGAACTGGAGAACATGATCGGGCTGGAGCCGGTCAAGCGTCAGGTCCGTTCCATCGCCGCATCCATCGAGGCCGCGCACATGCGCGCCGCCGCGGGGGTGCCCACCGAGAAGCCGATGCGGCACTTCGTCTTCGTCGGGCCGTCCGGTACCGGCAAGACCACCGTCGCCCGCGTCCTGGCCAAGATCTTCTATGCGTTCGGGCTGCTGCCGGAGCCCGCTCTGGTCGAGGCGCACCGCGCCGACCTCGTGGGTGAGTTCCTGGGAGCGACGGCCATCAAGACCAATCGGCTCGTCGACTCCGCCCTGGGCGGGGTCCTGTTCATCGACGAGGCGTACAGCCTGGTCAACTCCGCCGAGGGGCAACCCGACCGGTTCGGTGACGAGGCGGTCCAGACGCTCCTCAAGCGTGCCGAGGACGACCGCGACAACCTCGTCATCATCCTTGCGGGATACGACGCGCAGATGGCCGAGCTCCTCGACTCCAACCCTGGGTTGGCCTCTCGGTTCGGCACCCGTGTGCACTTCCCGTCCTACCGTCCCTCGGAGCTGCTGCAGATCGCCGACTATCACACCGGCCTCCGCGAGGACCGTCTCGACGCGGAGGCCCGCGGCAGGCTCGCGGCCCGTTTCGACGAGGTCGAGCGGCGCGGCATCATCGACGACCTGGGTAACGGTCGATTCGTCAGGTCGTTGACCGAGGCGGCGGCGCGCGCGCGGGACGTACGCGTGGTGGAAGCCGTCTCGTCCTCCGGCGAACCAGCCAGACCCACCGCCGCCGACCTGGTCACCGTGCGCGCCGAGGACGTCGAGACCGCCTTCGCCGAGGTCACCGAACGATTCCGCGGCTACACCGAGACCCCCACCCTGGACGAGGCGCTCGCCTCGCTCGACATGATGATCGGCCTGGAGCCGGTGAAGCGGCAGGTCCGGGAGATCGCGGCCCAGTTGCAGGTGGCGAGGATGCGGCACGAGCAGGGCCTGGTCACCCGGCCCCCGACCCGCCACTTCGTCTTCACGGGGCCGCCCGGCACCGGCAAGACCACCGTCGCGCGGGTTCTCGGCCGCATCTTCGCCGCGGTGGGCCTGCTCGCCCGTCCGGAGGTGGTCGAGGCGCAGCGCGCCGACCTCGTCGGTGAGCATCTGGGGGCCACCGCCCTGAAGACGAACAAGGTCGTCGACTCGGCCTTGGGCGGTGTCCTTTTCGTCGACGAGGCGTACGCGCTGAGCAACGCGGGTTATTCGGGCGGTGACGCCTTCGGTGCGGAGGCCGTGCAGACGCTGCTCAAGCGTGCCGAGGACGACCGAGACCGCCTCGTCATCATCCTGGCCGGATACGACGCCGATATGGGCCGCTTCCTGTCGTCCAACCCTGGGCTCGCCTCCCGCTTCGACGTGCGCGTGGACTTCCCGTCCTATGGGCCGGACGAACTGCTCCGCATCGCGCAGCTCATCGCCGAGCAGGGCGGCGACCAATGGGAGGAACGCGCCCTCGACGACCTCGCCCTGGTGTTCCAGCGCGCCTGCGGGACCGGCCGGATCGACGAACTGGGCAACGGACGCTTCGCCCGCTCCATGTACGAGAAGGCGTGCGCATGCCGCGCCCTCCGGGCGGCGCGGCTCGGCTCCGCGGCGACCGCCGCCGACCTGACGCTCCTCACCACCGACGACGTCCGCGACGCCTTCAACGACCTGGCCCACCGCCTCGCCTGACCGCCGTTCACCCGCGGGCCTCGGTGTCGGCGGGCTGCGATGTAATCGGGACATGTCTTCGGTGACGTGGGATCAGGTGCTCGCCTGGCGGATGCGGCGGCAGTTCGTCGAGACGGCGGAGGACGCGTCCCCGCTGGAGATCGCCCGGAGACTCGCGGGTGTGCAGGCGCAGGTCGCGTCCGCGGCCGAGTTCGCCGTCGCGGTGCGTCAGCGGACTCCTGCGGCCGGTGCGGTCGCACGGGCGCTGCTGGATGAAAGGACGCTCGTCAAGACCTGGGCGGCGCGAGGCACCCTGCATCTTCTCCCCTCGGACGAGGCCGCCGCCCATCTCGTGTTGTGCTCGGCCGTCCGCAACTGGGAGAAGCCGAGCTGGCAGCGGAGTTTCGGTGCCACACCGGCAGACCTGGAGGCGATCGCCGCGGCCGCCTCCGACGCGCTGTCGGGCGGCGCCGCGCTCACCCGCGAGGAACTCGCCCAAGCCGTGGTCGACGAGACGGGCTCGCAGCATCTCGCCGAGGTGCTCGGCTCCGGCTGGGGGACGCTCCTCAAGCCGCTCGCGTGGTGGGGCGTGCTCTGCTACGGACCGTCTCAAGGAACCAGGGTCACCTTCACCTCACCGGCGCACTGGCTGCCAGGCTGGACGGGCTTGCCGTCCATGGAGAACGCCGCCCGCACCGTCATCCACGGATACCTCGGCGCCCACGGTCCGGCGACCCCGGACATGTTCGACAACTGGTTGATGCGCAAGCAGAACCGGAAGGGGGACGTCAAAGCGTGGTTCGCGGCTGCTGAGGATGGGTTGGCCACCGTCGAGGTCGAAGGCGTGCCCATGTACGTCTTGGAAGAGCACAGGGACGAGTTGCTCGACACTGAGCCGACCACGTCCGTCCGGCTGCTCGGTGCGTTCGACCAGTACGTGCTAGGAGCGGGGACCGGCGCGACCTATCTGGTACCCGCCGTGCACAGGAGCCAGGTGAGCCGGGCAGCGGGTTGGATCTCACCTGTCGTCCTCCACCAGGGACGGGTGGCCGGCATTTGGGAATCCAAAGACGGCGATCTGGCGGTGACCGTGTTCGAGGACGTTCCCGCCGGTCCGCTCAAGGACGAGGTGAACCGGCTGAGGCCGTTGCTGTCCTGATACACGGCGCTGCTCATGGCGGGCCCCCGGTGAAGCCTCGCTATCGAATCGTCGTCTAGGGTGCCTAGCGTGGACGAGCGTGACGAGCCGACCGAGTACAGGCAGACGCGGTACAGGCCGCCGGACGGCGCCACCGAACTGCTCCTGATCAGGCACGGCGCCTCCGCCCCTGCCCGCCCTGGCCGGCCGTTCCCGCTCGTTGACGGCCATGGCGACCCCGAACTCGCGCCAGAAGGACGCGAACAGGCCGAACGCGTCGGTGAGCGCCTTGCCGAGGAGAACCTGGACGCCGTCTACGTGACGCCCCTGCGCCGCACAGTGGAGACAGCGAAGCCGCTGGCCCGCCGCCTCGGACTGGAGCCACGCGTCGAGGCCGGCCTGCGCGAGGTCCATCTCGGCGAATGGGAGGGCGGACTGTTCCGCAAGATGGTCGCCGAGAACGATCCGGTCGCCCAGCGGATGTTCGCCGAGGAGCGCTGGGACGTCATTCCGGGAGCGGAGAAAGGTGAGGCGTTCGCCGGGCGCGTCGAGGAGAGCCTCACCCGGCTGGCGGCGGCCCACGCGGGCGGCCGGATCGCGGTGTTCACACATGGCGGGGTGATCGCGCAGGCGCTCGCGTCCGCCACGGGCGCCAGGCCGTTCGCGTTCCTCGCCCCGGACAACGGGTCGATCTCGCGGCTCGTCAGGCTCGGCGACCTGTCGTCGATCCGCGGGTTCAACGATGTCTCGCACCTGGACCGGTCCGCGCCTACGCCGTTGACATAGGCGCCGTTGAGCCGGGGGCCGCTCACCTAGAGACGGAAGCGGAGCATCTGCCCGGGGCGCAGTTGCGCCGCATCGGCCACCGCGGTGGGGTCGAGCACCGCGACCACCGGGTAGCCGCCGGTCGTCGGATGGTCGGCCAGGAAGATGATGGGCAGCCCGCTGGGCGGCACTTGAAGAGAACCCGTGACCATGCCTTCGCTGCCCAGTTCGCCCTCGCGCGCGCGGGCGAGGGGCGGCCCGTTCAACCGCACGCCTACGCGGTTGCTGTCCGTCGACACCTCGTACCGCGTGGACGTGAGCGTGGCCATCGCTTCGTCGGTGAACCAGTCGTCGCGAGGGCCGGCCACGATGCGCAGGACCGGTGTCTCCGGCATGGGTGATGTGGGCGCGATGTCGACGGTGATGTCATCAAGCCCTTTGGCGGAACCGACCGGTAGACGGTCGCACGCCGCCAGTGGTGCCGGGCCCAGGCCGGACAAGAGATCGGTCGAGCGGCTCCCAAGAACCGCATCGACCGTGACGCCACCTCGGACGGCGAGATAGGTTCGAAGCCCAGAGCGGGGCGTGCCGACGTCGACGACGCCACCGGCCGCCACATAGCAGGGCGCGTGCGTCCCGAATGCGCGGCCATCGACGCTGAACGGCGCCGGGGCTCCGGCCACCGCGATCCAAGCAGGTTCGTGAAAACGCAGCGTCGCGCCGCCGAAGGTGAGTTCCACGCCTGCCACGCCCTCGGGATTGCCCACGAGCCGGTTGGCCAGCCGGAGCGCGCGCTCGTCGGCGGCCCCGGAACGCGGCACGCCGAGATGGGCGTGACCGGGCCTGCCGAGATCCTGGACGGTCGCCAGCGGCCCGGGCCTGACGACCTCGATCAAGAACGCCCCCCGGGGACGAACCGCACGCGCATGCCCGGCCGGAGCAGGGACGGCGGGTCGCGCGTCACGTCCCACAGCGGCAGCCCGCTGTGCCCGAGCAGCCGCCAGCCGCCGGGCGACCGGGACGGGTACACGGCCGCGTACGGCCCCGCTATCGCGACCGAACCGGCCGGAACGGCCGTGCGGGGCGACTCCCGCCGGGCCACGTGCAACGCCGGGTCCAGTCCCGACAGGTAGCCGAAGCCAGGGGAGAACCCCAGATAGGCGACCGTGTACGAGGCCGCGGAATGCCGCCGGACGACCTCGTCGCGGGACAGCCCGGTGAGGGCCGCGACCTCGTCGAGGTCCTCGCCGTCGTAGACGACCGGTATCTCCACCGGGTCCACGTCGCCCTCCGCGTCGCCGGGCAGTCGCAACTTCGGGATCCGCGCGGCGAGCCGGTCGAGGTCGGCCGAGGGGTCCGCGACCACGAGGACGGTCTGCTCCCCAGGGACGACGTCCACCACACCGTGCGGCCGGGCGTTCCGCAGGGCGGCGTTCAGCCGGTGCGCCGTCGCCAGGTCGCCGGTCTCCACGAGTAAGGCCGCGCCACCGGCTCGCAGCACTCTCACGCGAACGGCTCCAGCGAGACCCCCGCTTCGGACATGGCCGAACGGACGGACCGGGCCAGCGCGACCGCACCCGGGGTGTCGCCGTGCACGCACATGGACCGGGCCTTCAACGCGACCTCAGCGCCGTCCACGGCCACGACGGTGCCGCCCACGGCCATCCGGACGGCGCGCTGCACGACGGCCTTCTGATCGTGGACGACGGCCCCCGGCTCACGGCGGGACACGAGCCCGCCGGACGGTGTGTAGGCCCGGTCGGCGAAGCACTCTGCCACCACGGTCAGCCCATCGGCGACGTCATGCACCGCGGACGTGGGAAGCGTCAGCAGCGGCAGCGACGGGTCGTACGCACGCACCGCGTCGGCCACCGCACGGGCTTGCACAGGGTCGCGAGAGATCCTGTTGTAGAGCGCGCCATGTGGCTTGACGTACGCCACGCGCCCGCCTTCCGTGCGGGCGATGCCGTCCAGCGCCGCGAGCTGGTAGAGGACCTCGGCGGTGAGTTCCGGCGCGGCGACGTCCATCTCGCGGCGTCCGAAACCGGCCAGATCCCGGTACGACACCTGAGCGCCGATGGTCACGCCGCGCTCGACGGCGGCCGCGCACACCCGGCGCATGATCAGCGGATCGCCCGCGTGGAACCCGCACGCCACGTTCGCGCTCGTGATGACGTCGAGCAGCGCCACGTCGTCGCCGAGCTCCCAGATGCCGAACCCCTCGCCGAGGTCGGCGTTGATGTCCATGACCGCCATGCCCAAGACCTACCACCGATCCGCGTGCCTCAGACGGTCTCCTCGTGCAGGTCCTCGACTTCATGGCCGGACGCCCACGCCTGGTACACGCCGCGGTCGAACGATTCCAGCCCGAGCCGCTCCGCCACGGGAGCCTTCCCGCCGCTGTACTCCACCCGCAGCCAGCCTTCGTGCTCACCGAGGACCACGAACGGCTCGCCACGCCACATGCAGTGCGTGGTGACGTACTGGAGATGGTCGACGTCGGACAGCGGCACCACCTGGACGTACCGGTCCGGGGCTATCTGCCGGAACCCGGTGGCTTGTTGCGCGACGTAGAGCCGCACAAGGTCACCGTCCGGGCTCGCCTCGTACTCGCTGCCCCGCCAGCCCGCGTAGAACCCGTGCCGGATGCTCATGCGCGTCCTCCCGGCAGCTTCACGAGCCACCTGCGCAGGTCGGCGTCGTACTGGGCCGCCAGGCTCTCCGTGCCGCGGGCGTCGAGCCGGTACATCTCCGCCCCGTGCGGCAGCCGCTGGCTCTCGATCTTGAACTCGGGAATGGCGGGCCCGTCGCCGGGCGCGTACCCCGACCCGGGGAACGGCGCCTTCTCGATCACCCAGCCGCCGGGGATGATGCCCATGCTCCACTCGTCGATACCGCCGAGCGGACGCCGGAACAGAGCGGGCTTCACCGCCGGCCAGCGGAGCATGAAGAGCCGCTCGTCCGCGGGGGAGAAGGGCGACCCTTCGTACACCAGCCCCAGCGCCCGGATCAGCGCCGCCGGGGACCTGATCTCTTGCACATCCTGTAACCGGTGCACGTAGCCGGCGACAAGGTCATAGCCGCCCTCCAGATAGTGCTGCACGTGTTCCGGTCGCACGACCTTCTGCATCACCATGACCTGGGACGTGTCGTCGGTTTGTGCGGCGGTCGGGATGGGCTGACGCTGGCCGTAGAGCGGCGCCACTGGCAGGCCGTTGGGATCGCTTGGCGTCTCGCGGGACGGATTGGGCGGCGTGTACACCGGCAACCCCTGCGGGTCCGCAGGGGTCTCCCTGGTCGCGGGCACCTCGGGACGGGAGTGCGGCGGCGGCGCCGGGGACTCCTGAGCGGGAGCCGGCCGGCGCGGCGCGGACGGGGCTGTGGGCGCCCGTGACGGCGCGGGGGCGGCGGGGGGTGGCTCGGGGTTGGGCGGCGGCGGTTCGGGTCTCTGTGGCGCCTTGGGGGCGCGCCGCGCTTCGGGTGCGTCGCCTCGGGCCGTCCGGGTGCCGCGGGTCCCGGCGCGAGACGTGCGCGGGGTGCGCGACGACGGGGTGTGCGACGGGCCGGCCACCAGGACGTCCGTCGGAGCGGGAGGCTTCGGGGCGGCGGGGGGCCGGGGCGCCTCCGGTTCCAATAGCGCGTTGGCGTCCAGGTAACCCGCGCTCGGAAGGCCGGGATTCACGGCCAGTTGCCACTCCGGATGAGGCCAGTGCCTGGACAGCTCCGCCAGCGATCCCTGCCGGTGGTGGACGGCCTGGCCCTGGAGGGAGCGGTCCATGGCCTCGGGCGAGGTGAACGCCAGGACGAAGGTGCCGCCGCCGAACTGGGCCGTGGCGAACTGGTGCTCGCCGCCCTCCGGGTCGCCGGGTGTCGGCAGGTACAGGACCGCGCGCGCGAGAAGTTCCAGGTAGCCGTGTTGGTCGCCGCGTTCCCGGGCTTCGGTGAGGGCGGTCTCCAGGGTGGACCCGGACGGCCGTGCACGACGTGCCGAGGACCGGGCGGTGCGCCCCTCGTCCTCGGGGACCGCCAGCGGGAGGCCGAGGCCCGGCAGGGCCAGAGGACCACCGTCAGGGCCGGACTTGCTCGCCTGATAGACGAGTTCGAGGGGGGACTCGATGCCGTAGACGTCGCGGAACGCGCCCATCATCTGCCCGGCGAGAAGGGCGCACGACTCAAGGAGCTCGTTGGAGGCGCGGCCACCGCGTTCACGGAAGGTGAGCCGGTCCCACCAGTTCTTGCGCTCTTCCTCGTCCGGCGGTTCCCATCCGAGCGCCCTCAGCCGCCGTTCCTGGCGCGGCGCCAGCGGACGGGGCAGGAACGCGCTGCCGACGGCCTCGGCGTCGAGCACCCCTTCGGACCGCATGGCCTGGACATAGGGGAGACCGCTCGGGCCCTGCACGATGAGGAACGATGTGACCGGCAGCCGTGAAAGCTCCAGAGTCAGCCGTTTGGCGAAGTCGTTCCAGTCCACTCGGGATCCACTTTCACGTCCGCGGGGCGACGATTCGGTACTCGACGGTAGCCGAACGGCGGGTCACTCGGTCCGTGGAGCCGGAACGGCGTCGGCCCCTACCGGCGCCCAGACCCCGCCTATGGCGTCGTAGATCGCAAGGGGGGTCTGGTCCTCTTCGCTGGTCGAGCGCCAGAGCCGGGTGCCGTGCGGTGGCCGCATCGCGACGCCGGCAGGAGGCTCGGCAGGAACGGCTGCCTGGCTCGTCGCCTTGTCGGCGGGCGCAGGCGCGCTGAGAGGGGATGCCGCGACCGGCTCGGGGGCGAGGCTCTCCGGTTCGGGGGCGAGCGTCTCGGGTTCGGCGGCACCGCCTTCGAGCGCCGCCCGCAGGTCGGCCGCCGTGTACGGGTCGATCGCCGTGTGGGAATCGTCGTGCGGACGGTCCGCGCCTGGGCCCGAACCGTTGACCGCGGGAACCGAGCCACCGGCGACCGGGTTCGGCCCGGACAGCGCGGTGGGATCGACCGTCCCGTAGGGGTTGGCGACCTCACGCTCCGCCGCGGGAGCCGTGCCCTGGCCGCCGTGCAGGCGGCTGATGACGGACGAGTCCAGCAGGACTTCGCTCGGCAGGCCCCAGTTGATGGCCAGCTGCCATGCGGGGTCGGGCCAGCTGGACGCGAGCTGCGCGAACGATGTGCGCCGGTACAGGCCCGGGTGCCGGTCACCGGTGCGCGCCAGGGCGCCCGGCGAGGTGAACACGGTCACATAGGTGCCGCTGCCGATCGTGATGGTGGGGAACTCGGCGCGGTCGGGGTCCTCCACGGCGGAGGCGGTCGCCGGGAGCACCAGGTCGGCACTCGCCAGCAGCCTGAAGTAGGTCGTGTTGTCGCCGTTCGCCTTGGCCTCGGCCAGGCGTGGTTCGAGAAGTTCGGCACTCATGCCGGGCGGCTTCTGCTCCAGCGGAGGCAACTGCTCCTGTTTCGGCCTCTGCTCCTCCAGCGCCATGGGAGCGCCCGCAGGGGGAGGGCCGGCCGGGAAGGGGTTCGCCTCCGGCAGCGCACCGCCCGACGACGCGCGCCGCTTGTTCACTCGTGACGGGTCGGCCACGTCGATCCCGAAATCGAGCAGCTCTATGAGGCCGGTACCGTGCCGGTGGAACGACTCGTACACCAGATCGGACGGGCGCCGGACGCCCTGGACGTCGCGCAGCGCCGTGACCATGACGTCCGCCAGTCGCGAGTAGTCCCCGCCGGTGACGCTCAGCATCCCGCCGGGCATGCCCGCCTCCGGCAACTCCGTCCACCAGTTGCGCGGAGAGGGCTCGGCGGGCGGGCGCCAGCCCGCGTCGCTCATGACCTCCTCGTCGGCCAGGGTGAGCAGAAGCGGTCCTTCGAGGAAGTTGTTGCTGACCGCCTCGGCGTAGAGCCGGTCGGGCTCGCGCATGGCCTGGACGTAGTGACGGCTCTCATCGCGTTCGCGCACGATGAGGATCGTGTCCCGTTCGAGACCCGCCAGCTCACGTCCCAGCCGCCGGGCGAACTCGGACCACTCCAACAAGATCACTCCCTACGACCGGGGGCCCGCCCCCCGGGCCCCCGCGAGACCATGCCCGGGAACCGATGATTGTCGCCGGGAGCGCCGCGCGCAAACCGGGAGTTCACTCGGGCGGTGGTTCGTGACGAAGCACACGCAGGGCCTCTCGGAGCGCCTCCGGATCGTCCCCGGAACGGTCGAGGACGTCGATGATTTTGTGCAGGATCTCGTGCCGTTCATAGCCGACGTCCAGCAGGGACTGGGCGGTGTCCCACAGCTGCGGAGGGTCGCCGTTCCACAGCCTCTCCGTGAGGCGTTCGTGCGCGTCAAGGTGCTCTTCGTCTGCGCCGGGGTGCTCGAACTCCAGGATGACGCGGCGGTCGCCGGGGTCGGAGGGATCGAGCGTCGACAGGTTGACGAAGCCGTGCCGTCCCGAGCGCCTGTGCGTGCCCGACAGGAACGGCAGGGCGAACGCGCGCCGGGGCAGGGCTTCCAGGTCGCCGTCGGGCAGCAGCCGGTCGACCAGTTCACGGTCGAGGCCGAATGCGGACGGGTCCCGATAGGCCTCGGCGAACTTCGCGGTGGCGTCCCAGAGGGCGTCGAGCGTCGCCCTGATGCCCTCCTCGGGCAGCCCCGTGCGCTTGCCGGCCCATCGCACCCATGCGGCCAGGACGTGGGGGACGGCCTCTTGTTCCGATGGGGAGAGGAGGACCTTTCGCGGCAGCCAGTCGAGGAGGAACATCTCGCACTTGATCGGGCTGACCCGCAACGGCCGGCCGAAGTCGTGGACGCAGCCGTAGTCGATGATCCGGTCCACGCAGCGGCTCGCGGCGGACAGGTCCGACAGCTCCTCCGCCTCGTCCGAGGCGAGGAACCGGGCCGCGATCGTGGCGCGCCTGTCGCGCCCGTACACCGGCGGCTGGGGCAGCCGGCCGCCCGGCGGAAGGATGTCCACACGCGCGCGGACGAACGCGTGGTAAGAGCCGAAGTTCTCGTTCACCGGCGGGTCGTCGGTGTCGTCGGTGAGATCGAGGGCGCTCTGCAGCAAGGCTTTCGTATCGCGCGGGTCGAGCGTCTCGAACCGCATCAGCGGGTTGTCCCGGCCCTCCCGGCGGCAGTGGTCGAGCAGCTTGTCGACCCGGGAGGAGACCCACGCGTCCCTGACCATCCCGCTCGTCGGAGGCCGTCCCGCACGTGCGGCGGGGGCGAACGGGCCGCCGGGCGGCTGGACGGCGCCGGCCTTGTTGCGATCGACCAGGATGACGAGGGCGTGTCTTTCGGTGCCGCCGTAGGTGTAGGTGCAGACGATGGAGTCCTGGTCGCCGTAGACGTCCCTTGAGGCGAAGCACGCCTCCGGTTCGACCATGCCCACGCGGTCGGCCCACCCCGGCCGGGCGACACCCTCGCTCATCAGCTCCAGTGCCGCGCGTTCGGCCTTGGCCGCCTGGCGCGGGGTGCCCATGTAGGCGACGCCGGTGAGCAGCGCCAGCGCGGCCGGAGTACCGGCGGCCGCGGCGTAGTCGACCAGGGCCTCGCCGATGACCTCCTCCACGTCGCCGTCAGGTATGCGCTGCCCCCACCAGGAGCCGAGGATTTCGCTGACGATGAGTTCCGCATCCAGGGGGCTGCGCACGGCGAGCAGCTCGCGGGCGTGCCTGAGCATGCCGTCGAAAATCGCC
The DNA here is from genome assembly GCF_050945415.1 of Spirillospora sp. CA-128828. Classification (NCBI taxonomy): domain Bacteria; kingdom Bacillati; phylum Actinomycetota; class Actinomycetes; order Streptosporangiales; family Thermomonosporaceae; genus Spirillospora; species Spirillospora sp. CA-128828. The sequence goes on along the minus strand of NZ_CP191986.1, from coordinate 6,855,974 downwards.
GAGACCTCGTCCGCGGGTTTGGGTCCGTCCCGGGCCGGGTCCCCGGAGGAGCGGCTGCGGCTGCGGGGACTCACCCTTCCACCCTCTCAGATCCGGCGCGGACGGTGTCCAGGACACGGCCGAAGACCGGAATGGGTCGCCGCTACGTCACATGGACCGGGTGACCGGCTGCTCAGCCGTCGACCCCACCGGCGGGGGTCCGCCCAGAGGGCGGCTTCGATTTCAGGATTCCGGTGAGATGCTCACGCGCCATCCGCTCGACCCTCGCCGGCGTCGCCTCAAGGCCCAGGTGGGCCATGCACGCCTGGACGTCGGCCACACACCGGTGCACCGCGTCCGAGGGGAAGGTCGCGAACTCGCCGCAAAGGCGACGTGCGAGCTCGTCGCGGATCTCGTTCCGGTGATCGGCCAGTGCAGGCATCTGCGTACACCTCCGCGCACGGGGTTCCGGCGGGCGGGGACGCCGCCGGCGTGAGACGGTGCGGCGCGGACCGACCCTGGCATGGGAGCTCCGCGAGAACCCCGCCTCGATGTCCCATTCCAGCGCTTTTGCCGGGAGAGTCAAGACATACCCGGACGTCGTTTCGCAAATTCTGGGCCGTGTCCGGCCGCGGCGTCGCCTGGATCGTCGTCCACCGTACTGACCTGCGCATCCTGCTGGTCGCCCGGTGATTTTCCACCGGCGTTCCGTGACCTGCTCATGGCGTCGGCCCAGCGCGCGTGGTGCCGGGCGGCCCAGTCGGCGTCCACCCGCCCGGTCAGCATCCCGGTGAGCGCCCCGCGGTCCCGCGACGCCTCCCACAGATGCCCTGCCGTCACCACCACGATGATGAGGAAGAGCCAGTCGTGGACGAACGTGGCGCCGGTTCGCCACCGATCGCCCCACGGCCCGGGAAAGGTCATGATCTCGCCGGTGCCGAGCATGATGAGGATCGCGCCCGCCGTGAACGCGGCGTTCAGTTTCTGTCCCGCGTTGAACTTGCCCACCGGCAGGATTCCGCGTCCGTCCCGCACGGCCCTGCGGTCGCTGCGCCTGAGCCACTCCCAGTCCCACATGCCGAACCTGTTGAGCCTGCGGAGGTCGGCTCTGAAAGCCCGGGACAGGAGCCCAAGGAGGATCGGCACGGGCAATGCGAACCCACACCACACATGGACCGTCTTGACCATCTCCCTGCGGCCCACCAGCGTCGACAGCATCGGCAGATACAACAGCGCCGCCGTCAGCAGGCAGACCAGCATCAGCAGCGCGGTGACATGGTGGATCGACCGTTCGGCGCGGGTGAACCGCACGAGCCACCTCGACGCGTCACGTCGGTTCATCGCTGCGCCCGTTCGACCGTCCCACCCAGGCGTCCACGTCGTACCCCAAGTCCTCCCAGTAGCCGGGTCTCACCCTGTCGGTCAGCTCGATGCCGCCGAGCCACTTCAGCGACTTGTAGCCGTACATGGGCGCCACATACAGCCGCGTCGGCCCGCCGTGATCGTGTGTGACCGGTTTGCCGTCCATCTGGGTCGCCACGAGGACGTCCCGGCGTCGCGCCTGGTCCAGCGTCAGCGACTCGGTGTAGAGGCCGTCGAACGACGTGAACCGCACAGCCCGTGCCTTAGGTGAGACTCCGACCGCGTCGAGTAGATCGGGCAGCGCCACGCCGACCCACCGCACGTCCGGTACGCGCCAGCCCGTGACGCACTGGAAGTCCCTGTCGAGCACCGTCTGCGGGAGCCGCGCCAGATCGGCCATGCCGAACGACTGGGGCTTGTCGACAAGGCCGGAAACGGTCACGCGGTGGGTTGCGGCGCTATGCCGCTTCACGCTGGGGGTGACGGAGTAATACCGGAACCCCCCGGCGGCCGGCAGGACGTCCCCGATCGGTCCTATCGGTGCCAGGGTCCGGCTCACCTTGTCCTGAATGGACGCCCCCACGGCGACCCCCGCCACGCCGAGGCCGAGCATCCCGAGGACGACCCGCCGTCCGACCGGACTGCCTTCCGCACGTTCCTCCTCGTTCACCTCTCCATTCGAGCACTGCCGCCGACCGCCCGCCAGGTCTCCGGGAGCCTCCGTAAGACTTCTGACACATCCGGGCCCCGCCCTAAGCTGAGCCCATGGCCACGAAGGTTCATCTCGCACAGCGTCCCGAAGCCGATGAGCTGCTCGGACGCAGCCCGCTGGCCGCGCTGGTGGGCATGCTGCTCGACCAGCAGATCCCGATGGAATGGGCGTTCTCCGGCCCGTACACCATCGCCCAGCGGCTCGGTTCCGACGATCTGGACGCCCACGAGATCGCCGCCCAGGATCCGGAACGGTTCGCGGCGCTCCTGTCGGAGAAGCCCGCCGTCCACCGCTATCCCGGTTCTATGGCCAAGCGCGTGCAGCAGCTGTGCCAGTACCTCGTGGAGCACTTTGACGGGGACGCTGAGCAGGTGTGGAAGGGCGTGGACAGCGGCAAGGAACTGTTCAAGCGACTGAACGGCCTCCCAGGCTTCGGCAAGCAGAAGGCACAGATCTTCTTGGCGCTGCTAGGGAAGCAGTACGGGATTCAGCCGGAAGGCTGGCGCCAGGCCGCAGGCGTGTACGGCGAGGAGGGATCGCACCGGTCCGTCGCCGACATCACCGGTCCCGAGTCGCTCGCCAAGGTGCGTGCCTTCAAGCAGGAGATGAAGGCCGCCGCAAAAGCCGCGAAGTAGAACCCGGCCTGCGAAGAAGATGACGACGGCCGGAACTCGCCGAACCGGCCGAGTTGACGCCCCGTGACGCCCCGGCGCCGTAACATCTCCTACTCGCCGTCCGGGCGGGGCGCCCTGGCGTCCTTGTGGGACGGTGTCCGAATCCGACGAGTTCGTCCGGGGCCGAAGGGACAAGGATGTTCAGCAGGGCTTCCGTACGCGGCGAACGATCGGGATGATGAGTACCTGACTCCGACCGGTGTTGTGATGGAGGCGGGAGCGCTAACCTGCTCCCATTCACTCATAGTGATGAAAACTTGCCGCGCGGTACGGGACCCTCTGGGGCGGAGGTGTTGTCCTTGAGCACCGATACGTCCGTCCCGCATCCCCGCGTCTCAGGGGTGGAGGGGCAGCCCATGGATGCGTCCGACGCCGCACTGTACGCGACCTTGCTGAAAGAAGCCCCCGGCGGGCTTGCGTTCTATGACCGTGAGCTGCACTGCCGCCGGGCCAACGACGCGCTGGCGGCGCTGCTGGGCGTGTCCGTGGGCGACCTGCACCAGCGCAGGCCGTCCGAGGTGCTGCCGGAGGGCGTGGCGGCGGCGTTCGAGACGGCGCTGCGGAAGGTGATCGCAGAGGACCGGCCGGTGAGCGACCTCGACCTGGTCGTTCCGGCGGGCGGTCCCCAGGGAGCGTCCGGAGAGGCCTCCGGCGTGGCCACGGCGGTCGAGGAGCGCATCCTGGCGTGCACCTGGCTGCCCGCCAAGGGCGGCGACGGTGAGCGCCTCGGCGTCGTCCTGACGGCCTTGGACGTGACGGAGCGGCGCCGGGCCGAGGAGGTCATCCGCCGCAAGGAGCAGCGCTACCGCTCGCTCGTGGAGGCCAGCGCCCAGGTGGTGTGGGTCGCCGCCCCGGCCGGCGGCGTGATCGACGACGCGCCCGAGTGGCGCGCCATCACCGGGCAGACGCCCGACGACTACACGGCCGGCGGCTGGCTGTCGGTGGTGCACCCGGAGGACCGCCCCCGCATCGAGGTGGCCTGGCGCGACTGCGTCGAGGACAACCGGGTCTTCGAGACCAACTACCGCATCCGCACCAAGAGCGGCACCTACCGGCACTTCGACGTCAGGGCCGTGCCCATCTGGCAGGGCGACGCCGTGATCGAGTGGGTCGGCGCCAACACCGACGTCACCGGCCAGCGCGAGGCCGAGGAGATGCGGGGCCGGCTGACCGAGCAGCTGTCGGCGGCGGCACTGCGCACGGCGCGCCTCCAGCAGGCCACCTCCATGCTCGCCGAGGCCCTCACCGTCTCCCAGGTCGTCCAGGTCATCACCGAGGTGGGACGGTCCGCCATAGGCGCCGACTACTCCGCGGTGGCGCTGCTGGACGACGACAAGCTGCGGCTCAGCATCGTGGCTCCGTCCCAGCCGGGGGCGGAGAGCGAGACGGCGCCGCCGTCCCGCGACGGCATCAAGGTGAGCGACCAGACCGTGATGTCGGTGGCGGTGCGCGAGAGCCGGCCCTTCCTGGCCGAGCACCCCGACAGCCTGCGCCTGCAGCTCGGCCACGGAGAACGGGACCTGTTCGCCCAGCACACCGAGGAGCGTGCCTGGGTGGGTCTTCCGCTGCTCGCGGCGGGCGCCCCGATAGGCGCCCTCCGTTTCTCGTTCACCCGGCCCAGGGAGATCACCGAGGAGGAACGGGTCTTCCTGGAGGCGCTCGCGGGCCAGTGCGCGCTGGCCGTGGAGCGGGCGCTGCTGTTCGAGCGCGAGCACAAGACCGCCGAGGAGCTCCAGAGGAGCCTCCTGCCGAGCGATCTTCCGCAGCTGCCCGGGATGGTCCTCGCCGCCCGCTACAACCCCGCGACACGCCACGTTCAGGTGGGCGGCGACTGGTACGACGTCTTCCGGCTCCCCGACAAGCGGCTCGCCGTCGCCGTGGGCGACGTCATGGGCAAGGGCGTCCTCGCCGCGGCCGGAATGGGACGCGTCCGCAACGCCCTGCGCGCTCTCGCGCTGAACGACCCGCGTCCCGCCGCCGTCCTGGCCGGGCTCGACCGGCTGTTCAGCGCGACCGAGGACGAAGAGCAGTTCACCACCGTCGCCTACGTGGTGATCGACCCGGAGACCGGGCACGGGGAGTTCAGCAACGCGGGCCACCCGCCACCCCTTCTGATCTCGCCTGACGCGCCCGCGCGCGTGAGCACGCGGGAGCCGGGGACGCCGCTCGGCTGGCCGAGTCAGAGGCAGCAGACAAGTTTTTCCATCGAGACCGGCAACACTGTGGTGTTCTATTCCGATGGACTTGTGGAGAACCGTAGGCGTGGGGTGGACGCCGGGCTGGAGGAGCTTGTCGCCGTGGCCGCGGACGCCCCACCTGAAGTGGTAGGAGATCCAGAGAGACTCGTCGACTTCCTGGTCGATCGGATGCTTGCCGGGTATGAGCAGGTAGACGATGTGACCGTGCTTGCCCTGCACGTCCCGCCCAAGCCCGTGTGAAGCCCGCCGAAGACGGCGCGAAGACGGTGGAGCACGTTCGAAGGACCGTCCCGCGCCCTCTAAGGTGGAGAGTTACCGGGTAGGACTTCAAGGCGGAATGCGCAGCAGTGCCAGAATGCTTGACCCAGAGAGAGCGGGTACGCTGCGGTCCCGCACCGGGAGGTCCGCTCCGTGTGTGGTCCCACCCAGTGTGAGGCCGGGCCCGCCAGGGCACTTGGGTCAACCAAGCCACACGTTCGTTCGAGAGGTATTTGTGTCGCCTGCTAGCTCGACCTCGAAAGCGTCAGATCTGCACGATCACGTCATCGCGCAACTGATCGAGCGTGGACGGTCCCAGGGTTACCTCGAAGCCGACGACGTACGACGTACGTTCGAGGAGGCCGACATCCCCGTGTCGAAGGCCTCCAGCATTCTGCGGAGCCTCAGCAAGGAGGGTGTGACCGTCATGGTGAGCGCTGCCGACTCCGCGGCGCCCAAGCGTCCGCCGCGCAAGCGCGCGACGCAGCCGGCTCGCAGGCCCAAGACCGCTGCCGCCGCCAAGGAGCAGCCCGACACGGTGACCGCCGTCGTCGGCGACGACGCGCCGGAGGAGGCCGTCGCCGAGCCCCGCCCGGCGGCGCCCAAGCCCGGGCCGCCGAAGAAGGCCGCCGCCAAAGGCGCGGCCGCCAAGGGCAAGAAGGCCGCGCCCGCCAAGAAAGGCGCCGCGCAGGCCGCCAAGCCCGCACCGGCCAAGAAGGGCGACGACCCTGAGGTCGACGACGAGGTCGAGGTCGACCTCGACGAGGATCTGACCGACCTCGACGTCGAACTCGAGGCCGACGCGGCCGCCGAGGTGGAGGAGCCCGAGGCCGAGGAGGCGCCCGCGCCCGCGGCGAAGGCCGCCGCCCCCGGCGCCAAGCCGGACACCCCGACGAACGAGGAAGAGGGGTTCACCCTCGGCGACGACGACGAGGACGCGCCCGCGCAGCAGATCGCGGCCGCCGGCGCCACCGCTGACCCCGTCAAGGACTACCTCAAGCAGATCGGCAAGGTTCCGCTGCTGAACGCCGAGCAGGAGGTGGAGCTCGCCAAGCGGATCGAGGCCGGCCTCTTCGCCGAGGAGCGCCTCGCCGTCTCCGGCCCCACGATGTCCGAGGAAGACCTCGAGGACTTCGAGTGGATCGCCGAGGACGGCCGCCGCGCGAAGAACCACCTCCTGGAGGCCAACCTCCGCCTGGTGGTCTCGCTGGCCAAGCGCTACACCGGCCGCGGCATGCTCTTCCTGGACCTGATCCAGGAGGGCAACCTGGGCCTGATCCGCGCGGTCGAGAAGTTCGACTACACCAAGGGCTACAAGTTCTCCACGTACGCCACCTGGTGGATCCGGCAGGCGATCACCCGCGCGATGGCCGACCAGGCCCGCACCATCCGCATCCCGGTGCACATGGTCGAGGTCATCAACAAGCTGGCGCGCGTGCAGCGGCAGATGCTCCAGGACCTGGGCCGCGAGCCCACCCCGGAGGAGCTGGCCAAGGAGCTCGACATGACTCCGGAGAAGGTCGTCGAGGTCCAGAAGTACGGGCGCGAGCCCATCTCGCTGCACACGCCCCTGGGCGAGGACGGCGACAGCGAGTTCGGCGACCTCATCGAGGACTCCGAGGCCATCGTCCCGGCCGACGCGGTCAGCTTCACGCTGCTGCAGGAGCAGCTCCACTCCGTCCTGGACACGCTCAGCGAGCGTGAGGCGGGCGTGGTGTCGATGCGGTTCGGCCTCACCGACGGCCAGCCGAAGACGCTGGACGAGATCGGCAAGGTGTACGGGGTGACCCGGGAGCGCATCCGGCAGATCGAGTCCAAGACCATGTCGAAGCTGCGTCACCCGTCCCGTTCCCAGGTGCTGCGCGACTACCTGGACTGATCGCACTGATCGCTCGACAGCAGGGCCTCGCCGGGTGCGGGGCCCTGCTTCGTGTTGTCGGGCTTTGCCGTCGTGGGACGTCAGTCGTGCAGGACGACGTCGAGGTTCGCGCCGTTGAGTTCGGCGGTGTGGCCGAGGTCGGCGACGGCCTTCAGGAGCTCTTCGGGGGTGCGCGGCGAGGCACCCGACTTGAGCAGGTCGTGGGCGATCCGCCCTCGGCTGGCCTTGGCCATGTGGCTGACGACGGTGCGCTTGGGCACGCCTCCGGCGAGCCGTTCGCGGAACACCCGCACGGCGACGGCCGGCCCGGGCGCCTTCCACGCGGACGCGTACGGCCCGGAGCGCATGTCGACGATCAGATCGCCGTCCAGGCTGAGGGCTTCGCGCATCACCGGGCGCCATAGCGCTCCCAGACGTCCCTCAGACGGCAGGGCCACCGCCATGGCCAGCCGATATGGCGGGACGTGGTCGGTGAGCCTCAGCGCGCCCCACAGGCCGGAGAAGATGATGATCTGTTCGGCGGCAGCGTCCGCTTCTAGGCCGGCGAGATCGAGGTTGTCGTAGAGGACACCGGTGTAGAGCCGCGCCGCCGGCAGCGTCGGCGCGTCCTGCAGCGCCTTGTTGCGGGTCAGGGCCTCCTCGGTCTGCCCTGGAGGCAGGCCGAGCACCTCTGGCGCGTCCTCCCGCCGGCACACTTCGGCCAAGGCCGCGAGGACGCGCTCGCGGGCCGGCGTGAGGCCGGGAAAGCTCAGGGAGGTCAGGTCGAGGGGCGGACCGTCCCCGTCGGTAGCCTTCTTCTCCGACGGCGGCAGCAGGATGTGCACGATTCCCCCGAAAGCGGTGACTGATGACGCGGTTCCCAGAGTTCGGCCGGCTCGTCGCCGAGGCGTGGCCCGCGCCGTCCGGCCAGGATATGGGCGGATGGCTGCTGCGCCATGCCGACGGTGTCACCAAGCGGGCCAACTCCGTCCTGCCTCTGGGAGATCCAGGGGACGTGGAAGCCGCCGTCGACCGCGCGGAGCGCTTCTACACCGAACTGGGGTTGCCGACCGTGTTCTCCATGGACGCCGGCGCGAGACCCGACGGGCTCGACGGATTCCTGGAGGGGCGCGGCTACGAACTGGTCGATCCGACGCTCTGCATGGTGACGGACCTGGCGGGCACCTACGCGCCAGACGGTGTGGAGATCGAGGAGACTCCGTCCAGGGAGTGGCTCGACCTCTGGTGGTCGGTGGACGGCCGCTACGACCATCAGCTCCCGATGGCGGAGAAGATCCTCACCGGTGTACCGGCGGGCTACGCATCGCTGGACGGCGTCGCGGTCGGCCGTGGCGTGCCCCAAGGGGAGTGGTTCGGCGTCTACGCGATGGCCGTCGCGCCGGAAGCGCGCAGGCAGGGCCTGGGGCGGCGCGTGCTGCGGACGCTTCTCGGCTGGGGACGCGATCAGGGATGCGAACGGGCCTACCTGGTCGTCGTCGAACGGAACGCTGCGGCCCGGGCCATGTACGAGGCGGAGGGCTTCACCAGGGCCGGCGCCTATCACTATCGAGTGAAGAATGTCACGGCCGGGTGAGAACTTTGTGGATCAAGTGATCCGCATCACCTGAGCGTCCGATATTCGCTACGTTATGCGATCACGCAATTACACTGTGAAGCCATGGGCCAATTGGCTCTGGAGAAGGGTCGAACGGGCGGAATGCGAACGGCGGCCACCGTCACCGGTGACCGCCGTTCGCGGGGCTCGTGCTATTTGGAGGGCTACCGCTCGTCTTCCGGGGCAGTGGCCGGGGTTTCGTTGAGCCGGTCGGTCTCGTCCTGAATGTCGGCCCCGTTGGCTCGCAGCGCCTCCGCGTACTTGCGCCCGTGGTGGGCACAGAACAGAAGGTCGCCGCCGCCTACAAGGACTGCACGGACGTAGGCCTGGGCGCCGCAGCGGTCGCATCGGTCGGCGACGGTCAGCGGCTTGGTTGGGGCAAGGGCTCCAGTCACGGCACCTTCCTCATGCTCGGGGTCGGTACTTAGGACAACATCTAACCCGACGCTGGCGTTCCCAACCTGGTTCTTCGTACGCCCACAGCAGAATGGCCCAATAAGTGACCGAGGTCACATTAGACGGAGTCCCATCGGAACAGGCGCACGGCGATCAGCGCACCGACGACCGCGACGCCCAGCAGAACACCGATTTGGGGCAGCGCGGAGGACGGCCCGAGCCCGCGGCCCATCACATTGAGCATGCCCTCGTTGAGATACCGGAGCGGGAAGATGTACGACAGCGTCTTCAGCCAGCCCGGTGACGCGTCCAGCGGGAAGAACGAGCCGCCCAGGAACGCCATCGGCAGCACCACCAGCTGCGTCACCGCCTGGGCCGTCTCCTGCGTCTTGGCCCACGCGCCGATCATCATCCCGATCGACAGGAAGGCGAGCACGCCCGCGATCACCATCGGGATCGCCATCCACCAGGCGCCGCTGAGCTGGAGCCCGAACATCGGCAGCTGCGCCACCAGCACGAACAGCGCGAACTGGACGAGGGCTATGGCGAGGCTGACCGCGACACGCGCCGCGAAAACGGTGGGGATAGGCGCAGGGGAGAGCTGGAGGCGCCGCAGGATGCCCTTGGTCCGCCACGTCACCAGCGTCTGGGAGGCCCCGAAGACCCCCGCCGACGCCAGTGCCCAGCCCAGCAGGCTCGGCGTGAAGAACTGGATGGCCTTGAGCGAGTCGTCCTCCACCTGCTGGTTGGACACCTGGTAGGCGGGCGGCTTGCCGGTGGCCGCGGCGTTCGCCGACTCGACGATCGAGTTCATCAGCCCCCGCACCGTCCCCGACTTGACCCGGTCGGCCGCTGAGTAGTGAACGACCAACTGGTTGCCGTGCTGTTCGACGACCGCGTCCGCGTCGCCCTTCTCCACCTTGCGCAGGGCGTCGGCGCGATCGGACGTCTTCTCGACCTCCATGACCTTGCCGAGCTGGTCGGATCCGCCGGCCACGGCCCCATCGATGATCGACGCCTGGCCGACCTCCAGGACCTTCACCTTGGACGTCGTCTGGTGACCGAAGATCCCGCCGAAGATGACCAGGAACATCAACGGGAAGAGCACGGTGAAGAACAGCGCCGTGCGGTCGCGCCGGAAGCCCAGGAACATCGCCCTGGAAAGGCTCTTGAAGCTCTCGTAGGTGCTCATGCCCTGTACTCCCGTCCGGTGAGCTCCAGAAAGACGTCCTCAAGGGTGGCGCCGCGGATCTGGACGCCGTCCAGGGCGTCCTTGGCGGCCATGGCCGCGACCACCGCGGACGGGTCGCGGGTCGTGATGGTCAGGGAGACGCCGTCGTCGTCGGCCTCGTCCGCGCCCGGCAGGAGCCGCGCGTCCGCCACGGCCAGGACGCCGCTGGCCACGCTGATGCGGGCCGGTGCGTCCAGGCCGCGCACCAGGACCGCCGGCGGGCCGAGCTTGAGGATCTTGCCCGAGTCCATGATGGCGACGCGGTCGCAGAGGCTCTCCGCCTCGTCCATGTAGTGCGTGGTCAGGACGATGGTGCGGCCCTCCGTGTTGATCGACCGCAGCACGTCCCACAGGTTGCGGCGGGCCTGCGGGTCGAGGGCGGCGGTGGGCTCGTCCAGGAACACGAGCTCCGGGTCGTGCACGAGCGCGCACGCGATGGAGAGCCGCTGCGCCTGTCCGCCCGACAGCTTCTCCACCCGGTCGTCCGCCTTGTCGTCCAACCCGACCAGCTCCAGCATCGCGTCGGCCTTCTTCGCCGGTACGCCGTAGAGGGAGCCGAACGTCCGCAGCTGCTCGCGCGCGGTCAGCCGCTCGAAGAAGGACGACGCCTGCAACTGGACGCCGATCCGCGGCAGCAGCTTCGGGTTGCGCGGCCACGGCGGCAGCCCGAGGACCGACAGGTCTCCCTCATCGGGCTCGCGCAGCCCCTCGATGATCTCCAACGTCGTCGTCTTGCCGGCCCCGTTCGGGCCGAGGATGCCGAAGAACTCGCCTTCCTCGACCGCGAACGTGACCCCGTCCACCGCCCGGACGTCCCCGTACCGCTTCTGGAGGCCGGTGACCTCGATCGTTTGCGCCATGCAAAGGACATTAGGGACGGATGCCTTCATCGCACACCCACCTAAAGGTGGACGTCCGGGTCTAGAAGTCGAAGTCCGGGTAGCCTGGCGAACCGTCCGGGCCCGCCGCGCGGACGTGCGGAACGTCGGCGGCGGCGAGCCTTTCGGTGGATTGTCGGCGTCCGGGGGTACCCTTCTGCCGACCGTCCTACCCCCGAGGAGCACACGCACGTTGACCGCCGCGACCGCCGAAGTGCCAACCGATGACCCGCACGGCTACTCCGCCCGGCACCTCTCGGTGCTGGAGGGGCTGGAGGCCGTGCGCAAGCGACCCGGGATGTACGTCGGGTCGACCGACAGCCGGGGACTCGCACACTGCCTGTGGGAGATCGTCGACAACTGCGTCGACGAGGCCCTCGCCGGCTACTGCACCCACATCAGCGTGACGATGCACGCCGACGGGTCCTTCGAGGTGGGCGACAACGGCCGGGGCATCCCGGTCGACCTGGAGCCCAAGACGGGCCTGCCCGGCATCGAGCTGGTCATGACGCGGCTGCACGCGGGCGGCAAGTTCGGCGGGGTGTCCTACACGGCGTCCGGCGGCCTGCACGGCGTCGGCGCGTCCGTGGTCAACGCCCTGTCCGCGCGGCTCGACGTGGAGGTCGACCGCGACGGCCACACCCACGCGATCAGCTTCCGGCGCGGCCTTCCCGGGGAGTTCGCCGACGAGGGGCGCCCCAACGCCCGGTTCAAGAAGAAGTCGGGTCTCCGGCAGACCCGCAAGGTCGCCAAGAAGGTCACCGGTACCCGCGTCCGCTTCTGGCCCGACCTGCAGATCTTCCTGAAGGACGCCACGGTCGAACAGGCCCTCGTCCTCGACCGGATGCGGCAGACCGCGTTCCTCATCCCCGGCCTCACCATCGACGTCCGCGACGAGCGCGGCGAGGAGATCGTCGACGAGACGTTCCGGTTCGACGGCGGCATCGGCGAGTTCTGCACCTACCTCGCCAAGGACGCGCCGCTCGTCGACGTGCTCCGGCTCCAGGGGCGCGGCCACTTCACCGAGACCGTCCCCGTCCTGGACGACCAGGGCCACCTGACGCCGACCGACGTGGAACGCGACCTCGAAGTCGACATCGCGCTGCGCTGGGGCGGCGGCTACGACACGATCACCAAGTCGTTCGTCAACGTGATCGCCACCCCGAAGGGCGGCACCCACGTGCGCGGCTTCGACCGCGCCGTCCTGAAGGTGGTCAACGAGCAGCTGCGCGCCACCAAGCTGCTGAAGAACGGCGACGAGGACGTCATCAAGGAGGACGTCCTGGAGGGCCTCACCGCCGTGGTGACGGTCCGCCTGCCCGAGCCGCAGTTCGAGGGCCAGACCAAGGAGGTCCTCGGCACCTCCGCCGCCACCCGGATCGTCTCCCAGGTGGTGATGCGCGAGCTGCGCGCGATCTTCGAGAACCCGTCCCGCGGGCAGAAGCAGCCGCTCCGGGCGGTGCTGGAGAAGGTCGTGGGCGCGGCCAAGACCCGCATCGCCGCCCGCACGCAGCGCGACAACCAGCGCCGCAAGAACGCCCTGGAGAACTCCGCCCTCCCGGCCAAGCTCGTCGACTGCCGCACCGCCGACGACCGCAGCGAGCTGTTCATCGTCGAGGGCGACTCGGCCCTCGGCACCGCCAAGCTCGCCCGGAACTCCGAGTTCCAGGCGCTGCTGCCGATCCGCGGCAAGATCCTCAACGTGCAGAAGGCGTCCGTCGCCGACATGCTGAAGAACGCCGAGTGCGCCGCGATCATCCAGGTGCTCGGCGCCGGCTCGGGCCGCACGTTCGACATCGACGCCGCCCGGTACGGCCGCGTGGTGATCCTCGCCGACGCCGACGTCGACGGCGCCCACATCCGGACCCTCCTCCTCACCCTCTTCCACCGGTACATGCGCCCGATGCTGGAGGCCGGGCGGATCTTCTCCGCCGTCCCGCCGCTGCACCGGATCGAGCTGATCAAGCCGAAGAAGGGGCAGGACAAGTACATCTACACCTACTCCGACGCCGAGCTGCGGCAGCGGCTCGTCGAGCTGGAGCGCAAGGGCCAGCGCTGGAAGGAGCCGATCCAGCGCTACAAGGGCCTCGGTGAGATGGACGCCGACCAGCTGGCCGAGACGACCCTCGACCCCCGGCACCGGGTGCTCCGGCGCGTCCGCATCGAGGACGCCGAGGAGGCGGCGAAGGTGTTCGACCTGCTGATGGGCAGCGACGTCGCCCCGCGCCGGGCGTTCCTCACCGCCGGCGCCACCGAGCTGGACATGGAGCGCATCGACACCTGAGCCGGGCGTCCACCCTGCGGTGGAGAACGGGAAGTCCAGCCGGGCGCCGATCCGCGAGAGGGCCGCCGCTCCCTAGCGTCGACGGCATGAACACGCTGGACAACGTCCTCATCGCCCTCGCCGTGCTCGCGCTGGTGCTGTACCGGCAGCTGCGGTCGAGTCCCCTCGACGAGCGGCGGATGTACACCGTCCCGCTGGTCCTCGCGGTGGTCGGCGCGGCCCAGGGCGGGCTGGTCGACAAGGTGCATCCCGCTCTCAGCGTCGCGCTGCTCGCCGGTGAGGCCGTCGCCGCCGTCGGGCTCGGTGCGCTCCGCGCGATCACCGTCCGGTTGTGGCGGGAGGACGACGGAAGGCTGTGGCGGCGCGGCACCGGCTGGACGCTCGCGGCCTGGCTGACGTCGCTCGCGATCCGGGCGGCGTTCATCGGCGCCGGGTACGCGGCCGGGATCAAGGTCGCGACCGGTGGTGTCCTGCTCTTCCTGAGCGTGACGCTGCTCGTCCAGAACCTCGTCGTCGGGCTGCGCGCGAGGAGGCTCGGCACGGCCGGACCGGTTAGCGTCGTACCGTGAAGACCTCCGGGGAGCGGATCACCCGCGTTCTCGTCATCGGCACCCTGCTCACCTGGGGCCTCGTCGCCTACGTCCGCGGCCTGCTGAAAGAGGACCCGGCGCCCGCCCTGCACGGCACGGGACTGGCCCTTCTCGTGCTCAACGTGGTCATGTTCGCCCTCCTGGGAACCGGCATCTGTGTCGGGCGCGGCCAAGGCTCGCCCTACCGGAAGCTGGGAATCGTCCTCCTGCTTCTGTCCCTGGTGCCGGCGATGGCGTTGTACGCGATCGCGCCGCACGCCGGTGGCGGGTTCTTCTTCTGCATGGCCGGTCTGTGGGTGCTGATGTCGCGGCTGCCGCTACGCCTGGGAATCACCCTGAGCGTCGTGACCGTCGTTGTGATCGGCGGGCTGGGGGAGGGGTTCCGGTCCGGTGGCGCCGATCTCGGCCTGATGTCGGCGTTCGCGGGCCTCACGCTGGGCGCCGTGGCCAGCCGCCAGGGCGCGGCCGCGCAGGAGGCGACCCGCCGGGCGGAGGCCGCCAACGCGGTGCTCGCCGAGCGGTCGCACCTCGCACGGGAGATCCACGACATCCTGGCCCATTCGCTGTCGGCGCAGATCGTCCATCTGGAAGGAGCACGCCTGCTGCTGGCACGTGACGGTGACCGCGTCCAGGCCCTGGACCGGGTGGAGCGCGCGCGGAACCTCGCCCGCTCCGGCTTGGAGGAGACACGGCGGGCCCTCGCCACGCTTCGCGGGGAGGTGCCCGAGCCCAAGGAGGTCATCCAGGAGCTCGCCGACGAGTTCTACTCCAGTACCGGCCGTCCTTGCGATGTGCAGGTGACCGGCGTGCCCCGGGAACTACCGCCTCAGGCCGGGCTCGCGGTCGTCCGCACCGCGCAGGAGGCCCTCACCAACATCCGCAAACATGCCCCTGGTGCGCGGGCACAGGTCACCCTGCGATACCTCACCGGCAGGGTCGAACTCGAAGTGACCGATACAGGCGGGACGGAGCCCGCCGTGGAGCTGGGCGGCGGCGGGTACGGCCTCGTCGGGATGCGGGAGCGCGCCGAGCTGATCGATGGCACGCTTGTCACCGGACCGGACGGCAAGGGATTCCGGGTGTCCCTCAGAGTGCCGGCCTGAACGGGAGACGGGACGCGGTGAGCGACAAGACGAGGATCCTGGTCGTGGACGACCAGACCGTGGTACGTGAGGGCCTGGTGCTTCTGCTGGAACTGCTTCCCGGAATCGAGGTGGCCGGGGCGTGCGGCGACGGCGAGCAGGCCGTCGCGATGGTCGCCGAACTGCGTCCCGACGTCGTCCTGATGGACCTGCGGATGCCGCGCGTGGACGGCGTGGAGGCGACCCGCCGCATCAAGGAGTCGCACCCGGACATCGGCATCGTCATCCTGACCACCTACGCCGACGACGAATCGATCTTCGCCGCGCTTCGTGCCGGGGCCCGCGGCTACCTCACCAAGGACGCCGACGCCGACGAGATCGCGCGCGCCGTCGCGGCCGTCCGCGGGGGAGCGTCGCAGCTCGACCCGGCCGTCCAGCGCCGCCTGGTCGAGGCCGTCGCCGTCGGCGAGAGCCCCCGCCGGACCACGCGCGGCGAGTTGCCGGACGGCCTGACCCGGCGGGAGGCGGAGGTGCTCACCCTCATCGCGCAGGGACGCTCCAACGCAGAGATCGCGGGCGACCTGTTCATCTCCGAGGCGACCGTCAAGACCCACATCAACAATCTCTTCGCCAAGGCGAACCTCCGCGACCGCGCCCAGGCGGTCACCTACGCCTTCAGACACGGCCTCACGGGCTGATCATCGGTCAGCGTCCGGCAAGACCTGGGTCAAAGGCCGCGCCGTCCGGGTCCTCCGCCCTCAGCATGAGACCGTGCTCAGAACCTGCATGATCGCGGACTACCTGCGCCCGTACGCGCAATGGCGGATCAACCGCCCCGATCCCTGCGACGGCGGCCGCAACGCCCGCGCCGCGATCGGCCTCATCGATGCCGCCGCCTACGTCCTGCAACTGGACGACAGCGAACGCGTCATCGTCCGCATGGCCATAGCCGGCTGCTTCGCTCTGGGCCGCTTCAACCCGGGCGTCGAGGGCGAGGCCCTCATCCGCTTCTGGCACTACGACGACGCTTCCGGAGGACCGGCCGACCTCTTCGAAGCCCTGGCCGCCTGCGCCGAGCGCGGCCTGCAGGCGCCGCTGCCGCACCCGCGCGAGGGGCAGACCACCCCGGCGTAACTCGTCCGCTGTGATTCGGGCGATGTGATTACAGGGTATGTAATTCCACCGTGGCCGTGCTCTATGTGATCACCTGCGGCGGCCGTCCCGCCGCGGAACTGCCCCCGTTCGTCGAAGGCCTCCGGTCGGACGGCTGGACGGTGTGCGTGGTCTCGACGCCGTCCGGCCTGAAGTTCCTGGACGCCGGGAGGCTGGCCGAGATCACCGGCCACCCCGTCCGCTCCGACTACAAACGGCCGGAGGAGCCCGACGTCCTGCCTCCGGCGGACGCGTTCGCCGTGGCGCCCGCCACGTTCAACACCGTCAACAAGTGGGCCCACGGCACCAGCGACACGCTGGCGCTCGGCCTGCTCAACGAGGCCGTCGGACTCGGCCTCCCCATCGTCGCGGCACCGTGGCCGAACTCGGCCCTCGCCCGCCACCCCGTCTTCGCCCGCAGCATCGCCGAGCTGCGCGACTGGGGCGTCACCGTCCTCCTGGACACCGCCCGCCTCCCGACGCCCGACTCGGGCGGCGATCCCGACGGCACCTTTCCCTGGCCGGCCCTGAGAGAGCACCTCACCGAGATCCGCGACCGCCTGGCCTGAGGCCGAGACGAACGTCACGAACCGGGGTCCGGCCGCGCACTGCTAGGCTCCATACCAAACCTTTTGGTATGGAGGTTGCATGGCAAACGCCGAGGCATGGCTGGACGAGGGGCTCGTCCTGCTGGCCGAACAGGGAGCGCCCGCGGTGACGCTGGACCGGATGTGCGAGCGCATGGGCATGTCGAAGGGCGCGTTCTACCACCACTTCGGCTCGATGCCGAAGTTCCGGACCCGTCTCCTCGCCCGCTACGAGGAGCGGTACACCACCGCGATCATCGACGTGGTGGAGGCGGACGCCGCCCTGTCCGCCCGGCGGAAACTGGACCGCCTCGCCAGGGAGGCGATCATCGACACCGGTCCGGACCTGGAGATCGCCGTGCGGGCCTGGGCGAACCAGGACCGGGAGGCGGCGGAGATGCAGCAGCGCGTGGACGCGACCCGCATCGCCTACCTGCGCGGCCTGTGCGAGGAAGCGGGTCACTCGTCCCCGGACCGGCTGGCCGTCCTGCTCTATCTGGTCCTGATCGGCGGCGCACACCTGATGCCGCCGCTCCCGGCCGCGGACAAGCACGACATCTACGAACTGCTGTACCCGCTCCTGGACGCCGAGGGGAACACGCCATGAGGCAGATCGACACCATTCCGGAACTGGCCGGCCTCCTGACGGACGCCGACCACGTCGACGTCCGCGGCATCGAGTCCGAGGCGTCCCTGCGGGAGTTCGTCGCGGCCGCCCTCGGCTGGCGGCCCGCCTGGCTGAGGGCACTCTTCCGGGCCAGAGCGGTGCTGGCCCGCGCGCTCCGCCTCCGCGATCCGGACGTCCCGCTCGGCACGCCTCCGGGCCCGGCCGAGATCTCGTTCACGCCCGGCGACCCCGCCGCCTTCTTCACCGTCACCCATGGGGCGGAGGACCGCTACCTCGCCCTGGCGGCGACCGACACCCACCTGACCGGCCGCCTGATCTTCACCACGGCACCCGCCGGCGGCCGATCCCGCTACGAACTGGCGACCGTCGTGAAGTACCACCGCTGGACGGGCCCTCTCTACTTCACCGTCATCCGCCCGTTCCACCACCTGATCGTCGCCGGGATGACCCGCGCGGGCGCACGCACCCGAGAGAAGAGGCCGTCATGACACCGGAACCACGCCGCCCCGCCGCCCTCGCCCGCTGGACCCCGCGGCTGATCCTCACGGTCGCCGTCGTGCACATGCTGGTGGGCCTCGGCGCCGACCGCTCCCATTGGCGCGGGATCGCGTCGGACGGCTTGTGGAACACCGTCGCCAACGACGACGACGGCCGGATGACGACCCTCTGGTTCCTGCTCGGCGGTGTGGCCTTCTTCGGCCTCGGCCTGCTCGTCAGACGATCCGTGATCGCCACGGGCACGGTGCCCGCCGAGGCCGGATGGATCCTGCTGGCCCTCGGCGTCCCGATCTCGGTACTGGAGCCCGCCTCGGGCGGCTGGTCCCTGATCGTCCTGGCCGCGCTGGCGCTGTCGGCGTCGCGCCGCCCCCGCGCTCCGGCGGCGGACGGCGCGCGGTTCCTACCGGTCGTCCCGGCGGCGCCTGGCGTCGACATTGCCGGTCAGGGTTCTGAGGACGCCGGGTAGATCCGCCACGGTTTCGGCGGGCAGGCCGGACACGGTCTCCTCCGCGAGCGCGCACCAGATCCGCTTGACCTGGTCGGCGAGCGCCCTGCCGCTGTCGGTGAGTTCGACGACGCTGGCGCGCTTGTCCGACGGGGCCGGCCCGCGGCGGACGTGGCCGGAGGCTTCGAGCTTGCGGGTCATGAGCGTGACGCTGGGCGGCTCGCAGCCGAGCGCCTCGCTGAGCTGCGCCTGGATCATCGGGCCGGTCCGGGCGAGTTCGAGCAGCAGGGCCTCCTGCCCGGGGTGCAGGCCGAGCGGCGCCAGGAGCGTCGCGGTCCTGGCCCGGTGGCGCAGGCTCAGCAGGCGGATGGCCTGGTTGATGGCGTCGGCTTGCGCGAAGTCCACGGACCCTCCTTGACGGAATTAGTTATCTGCATAATATTTATGCGCGTAACTAATCCTACCTGACTTCGAGGGGCCGACATGACCGTGAAGGTCGCCGTCATCTACTACAGCGCGACAGGCGCCGTGCACGCGCTCGCGCAGGCCGTCGCCGAGGGGGCCGTCTCGGCCGGGGCCGAGGTGCGGCTGCGGCGGGTCGCCGAGCTGGCGCCCGACAGCGCGATCGATGAGAACCCGCTGTGGCGGCGGCACACCGACGCCGCCGCGGAGCTCGCGCAGGCGTCGGTCGAGGACCTGGCGTGGGCGGACGCGCTCGCGTTCGGGACGCCGACACGGTTCGGCGCGCCGGCCGCGCAGCTCAAGCAGTTCATCGACCAGGCCGGCGGCCTGTGGAGGGACGGCGGGCTGACCGACAAGCCGGTGACCGCCTTCACCTCGGCGTACAACCGGCACGGCGGCAGCGAGGCCACGATCCTGTCGCTGGCCAACGTGTTCTACCACTGGGGCGCGCTGATCGTCCCGCCCGGATACACCGATCCGGTCGTGTACGCCGCCGGCGGCAACCCCTACGGGACGTCGTCGACCGGCGAAGGCCCCGATGCCGCGGTGCTGGAAGCCGCCAGGTACCAGGGGCGGCGGTTGGCCGAGATCACGATCAGGCTGCTGGAGGGCGGCCGCCTCGCCGGCACCGCCGCGGACGGGGGAGGCGCCCGCGAGACCACGGTCGGCGCGACCTCCCAGACCGCGTGAGCACCGGCACCGCGACGCGGCGGGCGAGAACGCACGCCGGCGCCGCCTGGACGGTCCTGTCGCTGGCGTGTGCGGGCCAGTTCATGGTGATCCTGGACTCGGCCATCGTCAACGTCGCCCTCCCGTCGATCGACCGGGACCTCGGCTTCACCGCCACCGGCCTGGCCTGGGTGGTGAACGGCTACCTGCTCACCTTCGCCGGCTTCATGCTGCTGGGCGGCCGTGCCGCCGACCTGTTCGGCCCTCGCCGCGTGCTGGTCGCCGGGCTGTCCCTGTTCGCCGCCTCCAGCCTCGCCGGCGGCTTGGCCGCCGCTCCGGAGGTCCTCGTGGCGGCCCGCGTCACGCAGGGCATGGGAGCCGCCATGATGGCCCCGGCGACGCTGGTCGTGATCAACACCTGGTTCACCGAGGAGCGCGCGCGTGCCCGGGCGTTCGGCGCGTGGTCCGCCGCGGGCGGTGTCGGCGGGATGGCCGGCGCGGTCGCGGGCGGTGCGATCACCACCGGCCTGTCGTGGCGGTGGGTCTTCCTGATCAACGTGCCGATCGGCGCGGTGCTGATCGTCGTGGCCATGATGTCGCTGGCCGGCACCCCGGCCGGCCGGCGGGAACCGCTCGACCTGACCGGCGCGGTCACGGGGACGGCGGGGCTGGCCGCACTGATCTACGGGGTCATGCAGAGCGCCGATCACGGCTGGACGTCCGTGCGGGTCGCCGGGCCGGTCGTCGCGGGCCTGCTCTTGCTCGCCGTCTTCACCGTGGTGGAGGCCCGTTTCGCCGGCCGGCCGCTCATGCCCCTGCGGCTGTTCGGAATCCGGGGCGTGGCTGTGGGCAACGGCATGCTGCTGCTGTTCGGAGGCATCGCCATCGCGATGTGGTACTTCACGTCGCTGTTCCTGCAGAACGTGCTGCATTTCAGCGCGCTTCAAGCCGGGCTCGGGCAGACGCCCGCTGCGGTGACGTTCATGGTGATCGCACGGTGGGCTTCCGCACTGCTGCCGCGAACCGGGGTGCGTCACCTGGTGCTGGCAGGCTGCGGTTGCTTCCTTGCCGGGTTCGGCTGGCTCTCCCAGGCCCACGCCGACAGCGGCTACGTCACCGGCGTGCTCGGGCCCACGCTGCTCATCGCGGTCGGCATCGGGCTGACCTTCCCCACCCTCATGGCCGCGGCGACCGCCGACGTTCCCGAGGGCGACGCGGGGATCGTCGGCGGCGTGGCCGTCACGTCCAACCAGGTCGGCGGGTCGGTGGGGCTGGCGGTGCTCGCGACGGCTGCCGGCGCCAGAGCCGCGGCGGAGGCCGGCGAGAGTTCCCGGGCCGCCCTCGCCGCCGGCTACGACCTGGTCTTCCTCGTCGCGGCCGGGCTGGCCGTGGCCATCGCGATGGTCAGCCTGCTGCTGCCGGGGCACCGGCGCGGCTGACCGGCCGCAACGCGGCGATCTCCACGCGTCGGTCGTCAGAGGCCCCGGGTCGGTGACCCGGGGCCTCCGGCGTCACTCTTCCGAGGTGTCTTCTTCGGGGGCCGGGCCGATGGGGCCGCCGATGACGGTCAGGGGCTTGTCCAGCTTCTCGCCGGAGCCGTCCCGGCGGCCCATGGCGACGTTGAGCATGGCCGGTTTGCCGTTGGCCGCCGCGGCGCGCAGCGGAGTCGGGGCCGCCCATGCCTGGAGCAGGACGTCCTCGCCCTTGAGGAAGCGGTGGGCGCGGACGCCGCCGGTGGCGCGGCCCTTGGACGGGAAGTCGGCGAAGTCGGCCAGCTTGATCGCCCCGGTCTGGGTGCCGGGCAGGGCCGAGGACGAGCCGGAGACCGTGATGACGCGGGCCTCGCGGGACGGGTCGAGGGCGCCGAACCACAGGACGCTCGCGCCCGCGCCCAGCTTGATCCCGGCCATGCCGCCGGCGGCCCGGCCCTGCGGACGGACGAGCGAGGCGGCGAAGTGCAGGAGCTGGGCGTCGGTGGAGATGAAGACGACGTGCTGGTCTTCGGCGAGCAGCTGGACGGCGCCGACCACGCGGTCGTTCTCCTTGAGGCCGATCACCTCGAACTCGTCGCGGTTGGCCGGGAAGTCAGGGACGACCCGTTTGACCACGCCCTGTGCGGTGCCCAAGACCAGGCCGCCGCCCTCCTCGCCGACGGCGGCAATACCGACGACCGTCTCGTCCGGTTCCAGGTCGACGTATTCGGTGACCGGGGCTCCTCCCGCCAGGGACGGGGGTGTCGCCGAGGCCGGGAGCGTCGGGAGGTCCAGGACGTCTATGCGGATCATCCGGCCCAGCGACGTCACCGCGCCGACCTGGCCTCGTGCGGTCGCCGGGACGACCGAGGTCAGGACGTCGTGCGCCGCCCTGGGGCCGCTGTCGGGCAGCGGGCCGGCGTCGTGGGTGCGGGCCAGGAGGCCGGTCGACGACAGCAGCACCGTGCACGGGTCGTCCGCGACCTCCAGGGGCACGGCCGCGGCGGCGGTGTGGCCGGAGGATTCCAGGAGGATCGTCCTGCGGGGCGTGGAGAACTCCTTGGCGACGTCGCCCAGTTCCTTCGAGACCACGCCGCGGAGCTTCCGCTCGGATTCGAGGATCGCGGTCAGCTTGGCGATCTCCTTGGTGAGCTGCTCCTTCTCCTTCTCCAGCTCCAGGCGGTCGTAGCGGGTGAGGCGGCGGAGCGGGGTGTCCAGGATGTACTGCGCCTGGATCTCCGACAGCTCGAAGATCTGCATGAGGCGCTGCTTGGCCTGGGCGGCGTCGTCGCTCTGCCGGATGACCTGGATGACCTCGTCGATGTTGAGCAGGGCGACGAGCAGGCCGTCCACCAGATGGAGGCGGTCCTCGCGCTTCTTGCGGCGGAACATCGAGCGGCGGCGGACGACGTCGATGCGGTGGTCGATGTAGACCTGCAGCATCTCGCGGAGGCCGAGCGTCCGCGGCTGGCCGTCGACCAGGGCGACGTTGTTGATGCCGAACGTCTCCTCCATCGGCGTGAGCCGGTAGAGGTCGGCCAGCACCGCCTCCGGGTTGAAGCCGTTCTTGATCTCGATGACCAGGCGGAGGCCGACGTTGCGGTCGGTGAGGTCCTTCAGGTCGGCGATGCCCTGGATCTTCTTGTTGTTGACCAGTTCCTTGATCTTGGCCTTGACGCGCTCGGGGCCGACGGCGTACGGCAGTTCGCTGACGATGATGCCCTTGCGGCGGGGCGTGACGTTCTCGATGGCGACCGTGGCGCGGGTGCGGAACGTCCCCCGGCCGCGCTCGTAGGCGTCCCGGATGCCGTCCAGCCCGACGATCTTGCCGCCGGTGGGCAGGTCGGGGCCGGGGACGAAGCGCATCAGGTCCTCGAGGGTGGCCTCGGGGTTGTCGATCAGGTGCCGGGCCGCGGAGATGACCTCGCTGAGGTTGTGCGGGGCCATGTTCGTGGCCATCCCGACCGCGATGCCGGACGCGCCGTTGACCAGCAGGTTCGGGAACGCGGCGGGCAGGACCTCGGGCTCCTGCTCCTGCCCGTCGTAGTTGGGGCGGAAGTCGACGGTGTCCTCGTCGATGGAGGCGACCATCAGCATCGCCTCGCGGGACATCCGGGCTTCGGTGTACCGCATCGCGGCGGGCGCGTCGTCGCCGCCGAGCGAGCCGAAGTTGCCGTGCCCGTCCACGAGCGGCATCCGCATCGCCCAGGGCTGCGCCATCCGCACCATCGCGTCGTAGATCGCGCTGTCGCCGTGCGGGTGCAGCTTGCCCATGACCTCGCCGACGACGCGGGCGCACTTGACGTGCCCGCGGTCGGGGCGGAGCCCCATCTCGTTCATCGAGTACAGGATCCGGCGCTGGACGGGCTTCATGCCGTCGCGCGCGTCGGGGAGCGCCCGCTGGTAGATCACCGAGTAGGCGTACTCGAGGAAGCTGCCGCGCATCTCGTCGGAGACGTCGACGTCGACGATGTTCTCTTCGAAGTCCGGCGGCGGTGGAGGGGATTGGGATGCGCGTCGTGCCATGCCCCACATTGTGGCCGGTCCCGGGGACATCTTTCGCCTTACCCAACCGGGTGTGCCGCCCAAGTCGGCGATCGATCCCGTTTCGTCACCTCCGCGAACCTGGCAGATTGAGGACGGACGGGTCCGATTCCCCAGGTGGAGGTTTCGTTGAGCGGGCTGGCCGACTTCCAGAACTCGATCTATCTGCAGGGTCTCGGGGACGTCCTGCCGACGCTGCCCACCGACCTGACGAAGCTGGAGGGCCTCGCCGAGCGGTCGCTGCCGGCGCAGGCGTTCGGCTACGTGGCGGGATCGGCGGGCAGCGAGGCGACCGCGCGGGCGAACCGGGCGGCGTTCGAGCGGTGGCGGATCGTCCCGCGCATGCTGCGCGACGTCGCCGAGCGCGACCTGTCGGTGGACGTGCTGGGCACCGCGATGCCGTCTCCGGTCCTGCTCGGCCCCATCGGTGTCCAGTCGATCTTCCATCCGGACGGCGAACTGGCGGTCGCGCGGGCGGCGGCCGCCGAGGGACTGACGATGGTGCTGAGCACGGCGTCCTCGTTCTGCATCGAGGACGTGGCGGAGGCGAGCGGGGACGGGCCGCGCTGGTACCAGCTGTACTGGCCGAAGGACAGGGACCTCGCTCTCAGCTTCCTGGGGCGGGCCAAGGCGGCGGGGTACACGGCCCTCGTCGTCACTCTCGACACGTTCACGCTTGCGTGGCGTCCACGGGACCTGGACCGGGCTTACCTGCCGTTCCTGCGCGGGATCGGTGTCGCGAACTATTTCAGCGACCCGGTCTTCCAGAAGGCCGTCGGCGGTCCCGTCACCGACGCCAACCGGGACACGGCGATCCTGCACTGGGTCGCCAACTTCGGGAATCCCAGCCTGACCTGGGATGACCTGATCTTCCTGCGTGAGCACTGGGACGGGCCCATCGCGCTCAAGGGCATCCAGCATCCCGACGACGCCCGCCAGGCCGTGGACGCCGGAATGGACGCCGTCATCGTCTCCAACCATGGTGGACGCCAGGTGGACGGTGCCATCGCTTCACTGGACGCACTGCCTGGTGTGGTCGAGGCCGTTCACGACCAGGCGACCGTCCTGTTCGACAGCGGAATCCGGACGGGATCGGACATCGCCAAGGCACTCGCCCTCGGCGCCAAGGCCGTTCTGGTCGCGCGCCCGTACGCGTATGGGCTTGCGCTGGAGGGCCAGGCCGGTGTCCAGCACGTCCTGCGGTGCCTCCAGGCAGAGCTGGAGCTGACCATGGCGCTCTCTGGCATCAGGCGTCCGGACGAGCTGCATCCGGAGTTGCTTGTGCGCGCGTAGGCGGCGTGTAGATCTCGCGGATCCCGGCCACCGCCGCATTGATCGCGCTGATGGGAGGGTCGTCCGTGACCAGGTGGCTGCGGATGCCGCGCAGTAGATCGACCACGTCGGCGTGGTGCGGGCTCTTGCGCGTGATGGCACGGTGCATCCTCAGCGGGGGGTAGAGCTTGTCCAGCTCTGCGACCGAAACCTCGAACCTGGTCAGCGCACCGGGCTCGCCCTTGAGAACCTCGGGGAGGAGGGCGAGCGCCCCGGCTGCGCGGCGTCGCAGAACGTCCCTGGTGCGGAAAGGCAGCACGAACCATGCGGACGCGACACCGATGACCGCTCCGACAAGGATCGCCTCCATCCGTGTCCAGAGCAGAGGCATCGCGGGCTGCCCGAAGTATCCGTAGAGCAGGGACAGCGCTGCCGTGACCCCGCCGGCCCAGTACGCGTAATTCCGGGGACGCAGCCAGACGGCGACGCCCAGCACAACGAAGATGAGGACGACAGAACCGCGGTTGCCTGGAGCGAACGTCCCTGCCACGAGCGCTGCCAGAAGGGTGCCACCGGTCGCACCGAGCGCGCGCAGGATGCCCTTATGCAAGGCGTCACCTTGCCCAAGGGCCCCGTTGCACACGATGAACGAGGTCAGGACGACCCAGGACCAGTGGTCGGGGAAGAGGAGGTGACCTGCCGTGAACGCACCGACCAGTGCGACTGCCATCTGAGCGGCCATCCGTCCACTGGCCCTGCTCCGTCCCTGTCTTGCCTCAGGCGCAGAGGCCTTGGTGGGCCCCACGCGGTCGGCGAGGACTTGGAACGCTGTCACCCAGAAGCAAGCGATCAGAGCCACGACCGGTGCCCACAGGAGATGCCCCGAGGACCGCGTGTGGGGGACGACGAGGAGCGCGATCGCGGGAAGCATCATCAGCGTGCCCGCCCGCGTGAGACGCGGCCCGAACCGGCGGATCCAGATGGCGGACGCGATGAGCACCACGAAGGCGGCGTCCCCCGCGATGGGGCTGCCGGACATCAGTGTCCCCAGCGCGATCGCGAGGACGGCGACGAGGGGGAGCACGACGAAGCCGGTCATCCGGTCGGCCATCGCCGTGTCCCGCTGTGTTCTGGAGAGCGTGACGGACAGGACGACCGCCTGCATGACGACGTCCGTCCCGAGGTGAGCGAGCCGTTCCAGGAGCAGCGCCGAACCGAAGGCGGCCAGGACCGCCGCCATCGTCGGGACGGCCGGCGCCACGGAACGGGGCCGCACTACGGCAAGAGTCATGGCGCCTCCCCGAATTTAGTAAGTGATAGCGTAACATTGTGGACAGGGTGTCGATGGAGGCCGTGGCGGAGATCCGGCACGGGATCATGCGCGTCTCGCGCCGGATGCGGACCGCGAGGTCACCCGAAGCGCTGAGCACCAACAAGCTCGTCGTGCTGGGTCACCTGTACCGGAACGGGCCCGCCTCCGCGGGCGAGCTCGCCGAGGCGGAAGGCCAGCGGCCGCAGTCCCTGACGCGGGTCTTCGCCGAGCTGGAGGCGGACGGGCTGATCTCCCGGGCCCGCGCCGAGCAGGACCGCCGCCAGGTCGTGCTGACCATCACCGAGCAGGGGACGGACGCGTTGCGCCGCGATGTCGGCGAGCGCGACGCCTGGCTGGCCGGCGCGCTCGACGGCCTGACCGAGACCGAGCGCGATGTCCTCCTGATCGCCGCCCGTCTCATGGAACGGATCGCCGAATAGTTCGCGATGACGTACTGATTTCAGAGCCATGACGTTTGTCATGGGCGACCCATGCGATCTTCATGACCGCTTTCTGACACCCGTGACTGCACGCCCACGACTCCGCCGGGCAGCATGGGTGCCATGAAGGCACCTGCGATCGAGGTACGCGACCTGGACCTGAACGAGGCCGTGCGCAATGTCTCGTTCTCGGTGGCGCAGGGAGAGGTCTACGCGTTGCTGGGCCGCTATGGCTCGGGCAAGACCACCCTCCTGGAAATCCTTGCGGGACTGCGGCGCCCCACCGGCGGAACCGTCCGGCTTCGTGACGCCGACCCCTACACCGACCGTGACACCGTGCGCTCTGGTGCCGTCTGGCGCGACGGTGGCCTGTTCCCAGGGCTGACCGTCGCCGAGGTCGTGGACACATGGCGGCGCTGGACGCTCGACCCGCTCACCCGTGACGATGCCTTGCGCCTCGCCCGCCTCACCGACGTCGCCGACGTGCCGTTCGAGCGGCTTGCCCCGGGACGGCGGCGCATGCTCGACCTCGCGCTGGCCCTCGTCGGACGCTCCGACGTTCTCTTCCTCGACGAGCCCACCGCCGGGCTCGACGACGCGGACGCCCGCGAGGTGTGGTCCGTCCTGCGGACGCAGGCCGCGCACGGGGTCACCGTGGTGATCGCGACCCGCGACCCGGACGAGGCGTGCCGCTCCGACCGGGTCGGGGTCCTGGACGAGGGCCGCCTGGTCACCGGCCGGGACGCCGCCCGCCTCCACGCCGGCCGCGTCCGCGCCGCCTGAGCGCCCCGGCGCGTCCCTTGACGGCCGCATACGCTGTCCGCGTGCAGCCCAGGATCCCGCGCCCCACCGTCATCGCCGCGATCATCGTGGGGATGACGGCGCTGACGCTGGCCGGGTTCCTGCTGCCGGCGCTCTGGTACGAGATCGTCCACCGGCGGGACGCGGGACGCGTGATCCTGGCCCTCACCGGGGTCGCCGTCGTGTCCGCCCTCTACGCCCGGCTGCTCTGGCAGAACCTGATGCGCCGCACGGCCCCCGCGCACCGGTTCGGGCTCGCCGCGATCGCCGCGGTCTGCTGGGCGCTCCCTCCGCTGCTCGGCACCGGCCAGGGCTGGGGCAACGCGCTCCTCGTCCCGGCCGGGCTGATCGCCGTCGCCCTCCCGTTGCGCCAGGCGGTCATCGCGACCGCGGCGGCGACCGTCCTGACGCCCGTCTACGGCGCGCTCCTCGGGCTCCCGCCGCTCGCCGTCCTGTACGAGGCGACCGGAGTCCCGCTGGGTGCCTTCTCCGGGTACGTCACGGTCTGGTTCTTCCACGTCGTCCAGGAACTCCGGGAGGCTCGGGCCGAGCTCGCCAGGTCCGCGGTGGGGGAGGAACGGCTCCGCTTCGCCCGCGACCTGCACGACGTCCTCGGCCACAGCCTCCAGGCGGTCGCGCTGCGTGCCGAGGTCGCCGAACGGTTCGTGGAGAACGACGACGGGCGCGTCCGCAAGGAGCTGACCGAGATCCAGACGATGGCGCGGGACGCCGTGCGGGACGTCCGCGAGGTCGTCCGCGGCTACCGGGCCACGTCCCTGCGCACCGAGCTGGACGGCATGTCGGCCGTCCTGCGCGCCGCCGGAATCCGCTGCGAGCGCCCCGAGGTGTCGCCGGTGCTGCCCGCCCACGTCCACGAGCCGCTCGGCTGGGTCGCCCGCGAGGCCGCCACCAACGTCCTCCGGCACTCCAGCGCCACCTGGTGCGAGATCACCGTCCGGACCGCGGCCGGCCGCGTCCACCTGGAGATCGTGAACGACGGCGCCGGACGCCGCACCGGCGAGGCGGGCAGCGGCCTCACCGGCCTCGCCGAACGGATCACCGCGGCCGGCGGCCGGTTCGACGCCGGCCCCGGCGGCGACGGAACCTTCCGGGTGGCGGCCGCCGTCCCCGCGAAGGGAGACGCATGATCCGCGTGCTGCTGGCCGACGACCACCTCCTGATCAGGGAGGCGCTCGTCCTGCTGCTGGAGACCGAGGACGGCATCGAGGTCACCGCCGACGTCGGACGCGGCGACGAGGCCGTCGAACGTGCCCTCGCCCTCAAGCCCGACGTCGCCGTCCTCGACATCGACATGCCCGGCCTGGACGGGCTCGCCGCCGCCGAACGCCTCTCCCGCGAACTGCCCGGCTGCCGGCTGGTGATCGTGACGGCGCACGGCCGACCCGGCAACCTGCGCCGTGCCATGGCCGCCGACGTCCGCGGCTTCCTCGGCAAGGACGCCCCCGGCAGCCGGCTCGCCCAGGTCATCCGGCAGGTCGCCGCCGGAACCCGGTACATCGACCCGCAGCTCGCCGCCGACGCCCTCGCCGCCGAGGAATGCCCCCTCACCCCGCGCGAACTCGACACCCTCCGCGCCGCCGCCGACGGTGCCCCGGTCTCCCGCATCGCGCGCGCCCTCGGCCTCTCCGAGGGCACCGTCCGCAACTACCTCTCCGCCGCCGTCACCAAGCTCGGCGCCGACAACCGCCACGCCGCCGCCCGAACCGCCCGCGAACGCGGCTGGTTGTGATTCTTTGCCCTCCATCGTCGAGAAACGCGGTGCGATCGCTGGCATCGCTCCGGCTCGCCTTGCGGCTCGCTGCGCGATCAGGTTCTCGCAAGCTCGGGTCTCCGCCCCCGGCTCGGCCTTCGGACGCGATCGCGACGATTGAGGTTGTTGCGTGGTTGCGGCGGTGGTCTGCGTTGTTGCAGTAGTGGGTGCTGGTCTGCGGTCTTCGTTCCGCCTCACCGGCGGGCTAGGACTAGGCTGCCTCGCTTTGTCACCGGGAGGGGGGTCGTGAGCTGGGTCGCGGCCTTGGTCGCCTTGGGGCGGGGGACGCGGCGGGCCATCAGGTAGTCGCGGACGGCGGCGGGGTCGGGGAGGGTGATCAGCGGGGCGTCCCAGCGTTCCACCTCGACCTCCCCGAAGACCTCGCAGACCCGGGCCGGGGCGTCCTCGGCGTCGAACGTGGTGGGCTCGGGGCGCCAGACGGGGGACAGTTCGGGGCTGTCCGTCCGGCAGATCGCGGTGACCAGGAGCAGCCCGCCGGGGGCGAGGACGCGGCGCGCCTCGCGGAGCGCGCGCCGCGGATCGTCCAGGTGGTAGAGCATGTTGACGGCCACGGCGGCGTCGAACGTGCCGTCCCGGAACGGCAGGCGCAGCGCGTCGGCGCGGACGCGCGGCGCCGGGTGGGCGCGCAGCAGGACGCCGGACGCGTCCAGCCCCACCAGACGGAACGGCGGCGGGTGGGGGAGGGCGTCGCTGAGGGACCCCTCCCCGCAGCCGATGTCCAGGACGCGGTGCGCGCCGGAGTTCAGCAGCTTCGAGGCGATGTGGTCGTGCAGGCTGCGCGCCCCGATCAGGTATTTCCTGGTGACCCTGCTCGCGAGGCGGAAGCGCTCCGGATCGGAGTCGTAGTCGGGTGTGAGGGCCATGCTGTGAGTCTGCCCGGTGAACCGCCCCGAAAAGCGTCGTCACGCGGTCGCGCCGCCGTCGACGACCAGGTCGTGACCGACCACGTGGGACGAGGCGTCCGAGGCCAGCCACAGGATCGTCTCCGCCACTTCGGCGGTGTCGGCGACCCGTCCGGACGGGGCCGCCGTGCGCATCCGTTCCGCGCGGCCGGCGCGGGTCTCGCCGGGAAGGAGGGACATCGGTGTGTCGCTGGCCCCGGGGCTGACGGCGTTGATGCGGACGCCGTCGGCGACATGGTCGAGGGCGGCCGCGCGGGTGAGGACGCTGACCCCCGCCTTGGACGCCGCGTACGCCGCGAGGCCGGGACGGCGCCCGTGCACACCGATGTTGGACGCGACGTTGACGATCGTGCCGCCGCCGTGGGCGCGCATGTGGGCGATCTCGTGCTTCATGGACAGGAACACGCCGGTCAGGTTCACCGCCAGGACGTCGTTCCATGCGGCGGCGTCGATGTCGGCGACGGGCCCCGCAGCGCCGAGGATCCCCGCGTTGTTGACGGCGACATGGAGGCCTCCGTGACGCGCCACCACCGTCTCGACCATCTGGGCGGCGGACGGGGCGTCGCTCACGTCGGCGACGACGTGGTCGGCCTGGCCTGGGCCGACCTCCTTGACGGCCTCGGCCAGCGTGGTGACGTCACGTCCGGCCAAAACGACCGTCGCGCCCTCCCGGACGAACGCGTGCGCGGTGGCGCGGCCGATGCCCCCGGCGCCCCCGGTGATAAGGACGATCTTGCCGTCGAATCGCATGTTCAGCTCCTGATACTGGATCGATCGTTCTTGAATTTGTGCCGAAAGAACCCCGCCCTGCGAGACGGGCGGGGGACGGTCAGTCGAAGAGGGCCACGGCCTGGCGGGCCGCGTCCCTGAGCCGGTTGTCGTCCGCGGGGGCCCGGCCCAGGACGCGCATGCCCTGGAAAAGGACGAGCAGGAGGCGGGCCAGGGCCCGGGGGTCCTTGTCCGGAGAGAGTTCGCCCTGGGCCCGCGCGCGTGTCAGTGCCGAGGTGAGCGACGCCTCCAGGAAGCTCCAGCTCGCCTCCACCATCCGCGCGGCCTCGGCGTCGTGCGCGGCCAGTTCCACCGCGGTGTTCACCACGAGACAGCCGCGCCGTGGCCGGTCATGGGTCGATTCCTCGGCGTAGCGCTCGATCAGCGTCCGCACCGCCGGCAGCACGGGCCCGGGCCGCGAGAGCGCTTCGGCGATCTTGGGGTCGGTGTCCTGGAGGTAGCGGTCCAGAGCCTTCAGGTACAGCTCGTGCTTGCCGCCGAACGTCGCGTAGATGCTGGCGCGCGCGACGCCGAGATGCGCCACGAGGTCGGACATGGACGTCGCCTCGTACCCGCGCTCCCAGAACAGCTCCAGTGCTCGCTGCAGGACCGCGTCCGGATCGAACTCCTTCGTCCGTGCCATGGCGAGAACGGTAGACCATTCAAGAACGAACGGTCAAATATCAGCCTTCTGAGCGCGCCGGCACGGACGGACGGTCGAGATCCATGGCGTCCAGCACCGAGCCGTCGGTGGCGAGCGCCTCCACGACCGGGCCCCGGCGCGCGCCCCACACCACCACGACGTGCCCGTGCTCGGGAACGTCCAGGATCCGCTTGCCGACCCGCACCCGCGCGACCTCGGCCGAGGCGCGCAGCCGCGCCTCGTTCACCCACTTGGCGCCCCACGGCAGCAGCCGGTTGGCGTTGCGCACCGTCCGGGCCGATCCGTACTTCAGCAGATGGCGCCCCATCTCGCCGGACGAGCGGCGCGCCAGCGGCTCCTCCGGGGCCGAACCGCCGGCGCCGCCGAGCTCCATCCACTCGCCGTCGCGGCGATGGAACGTCCAGCCCTCGATGAACGCGGACGCGGCGTCGCCCCACTGGTGGAGGAACGTTACAACGGCGACGTCGCCGTCCATGTCGAGCCCGAGCGGAAGGTAGTCCCGTCCCTCCTCGAAGGTGGCGGGAGCCGGGACGGGAAGGCCGTCCCTGAGGAGCCGCAGGCACTCCTCGTGCACCTCGTGGTCGTTCATCTTGGGGGACCTCTGATCGTGCAGGCAGGGCAAAGGGCCCTCTCACGAGAGGGCCCCCACGTGGCACCTCACTCTAGAGGTCCGGCTCGTCTGGTTTCACCCGTCTGAGGCACTCCCTTCAAGGCTTTGCCATCCGCCCTTCATCTCGTGGTCGATCATGGGTGCGCGGGCGCGGAGCGCCCGCGCACCCAGGGCGGCGCACAGGACCGCGAGCGGCAGTTCCAGCCCGGCGGCCAGGGCGATCGCCATCGTCCGCTCCGGGCCGGGCGTGGCGGTCGTCACGTCGAACCACGCGTCGACGGCCAGCAGCGTCCCGGCGACGGCCGCGCCCAGGCCGTACCGGGGATCGCGACGCAGGAGCAGCACGCCGGTGCCGAGAAGCGCGACGGCCTCCATCGCGTCCAGCCCCACCCAGGCGGCGGACCAGTTCGACACCACGGTCGTGGACGGCATGGTGGTGGCGAGCACCCACATCCAGGGCACCAGCGCCATCGCGCTCCCGACGAACCCCCAGCCCACCCACCGGCCTCGGGTCTGCCACGGTGCCGGGGACGCGGTCCGGCGCCGTCCGGGCGCCGAGTTCCGCGCGGAGAGCGGAGGGCGGCGGATGGCGATCTTGCGCGGACCGAGGGGGGTGACGCCGGTGACCATGGGAACTCCTGCGGACGGTGATCGGTGCGCATCCGCTCGCCGGATGCCCGGTCAAAGCCTCGCCGCCGTCCGAGTCACCGTCGGTAACCCGCATATCCGACTTGGGGTGGTACTAGGTTCACCTTCCGATCTGCAGCGTGGTTCATGGTGGCGGGCGAAGTGCGGCAATACGGTTGCTTCATGGCATCCATCTCCGCGGCCCGCCGTGCCCGCGTGCACGCTCCGTGGTCGGCGGCGGCGTGGCGCGACACGGTCTTCGTCGCGTCCGGGGTGCCGCTCCAGTTCGCCGGCTGGCTGATCCTCGGCTTCTTCTGGATGCTCTGGACGCCGGTCCGCGTCACGCCGATCCTGATCCTCACCGCCGCGTCGCTCGTCCTGCTGCTGCTCGCGCTGCGGCCGCTGACGTCCTGGCAGCGGGAGCGGTGCTGGGCGATGCTCGGCCTGGACATCCCTCGCATGCCCGACTTCGACGACGGACGCCCCTGGGACGCGCTCCGCAACCTCCGCTCGCCCGAGCTGTGGCGAGTGCTCCAGTACCACCTGCTGGCCGGCCCGTTCCTCGCCCTGGGCGGGCTCACCGTGATCGCCGCCTGGGCGTCCGGGCTCGCCCTCGCCACGTCCGGCCTGTACACGTGGGCGCTGGCCTACACCAGCCCGATGAGCCCGTTCGGCCATCCGACCCGGTTCGGCGTGCTGACCTGCGTCGGCGTCCTTCTCCTCGTCGCGGCGCCGTGGGCGGCGGCGGGCGTCCGCCGCCTGGACGCCCGCGCCGCGGCCGCGCTGCTCGGCCCCGACCGCGCCAGGGAACTGGAGCGCCGCGTCGAGGACCTGGCCGAGAAGCGCGCCAGCGTGGTGGACGCCGCCGACATCGAGCGCCGCCGCATCGAGCGCGACCTGCACGACGGCGCGCAGCAGCGGCTCGTCTCCCTCGCGCTCAACCTGGGCCTGGCACGCGAGACGCTGACCGGCGTCCCGGACGACGCCATGCGGGTGATCGTCGAGGCGCACGAGGAGGCCAAGGAGGCGCTGACCGAGCTGCGCAACCTGATCCGCGGCCTGCACCCGGCCGTGCTCGAGGACCGCGGCCTGGACGCCGCCCTGTCCGGCGTCGCCGCGCGGGTGCCGCTCCCGGTCCGGCTCCGCGTCGAGGTGGAGCCCCGCGCGTCGTCCACCGTCGAGGCCGTCGCGTACTTCGTCGTGTCCGAGGCCCTCACCAACGTCGTCCGGCACGCGCGGGCGGACGAGGTGGACGTCTCCGTCGTCCGCCGTGGCGAGGTGCTGCGGGTGACCGTTCGCGACGACGGCGTTGGCGGCGCCGACCCCGCCGGCGGGACGGGCCTGACCGGCCTCGCCCGGCGCGTCCGGTCGGTGGACGGTACGTTCCGGATCACCAGCCCCGCTGGGGGCCCGACGACCGTCACCGTGGAGTTGCCGTGCGCATTGTGATCGCCGAGGACTCGGTCCTGCTGCGAGCCGGGCTGATCAAGGTCCTGGAGACCTCCGGGTTCGAGGTCGCGGCGGCCGTCGGCGAGGCCGAGGGCCTCCTTGCCGCCGTGCGCGAGCACCGTCCGGACGCGGCGATCGTGGACGTCCGGATGCCGCCGGGCTTCACCGACGAGGGCGTCCGCGCCGCGCTGGTGATGCGGCGGGAGTCGCCCGAGGTCGCCGTGCTGCTGCTGTCCCAGTACGTCGAGGAGCGGTACGCGGCGGATCTGCTGTCGATCAGCACCAGCGGCATCGGCTACCTGCTCAAGGACCGCGTCGCCGACGTCTCGGTCTTCCTGGACGCGCTGCGCCGGGTCGCGTCCGGCGGCACCGCCCTGGACCCCGAGGTCGTCTCGCAGCTGCTGCTGCGCCGGCACCGCGACCCGCTCGACCGGCTCACGCCGCGTGAGAAGGAGGTCCTCGCCCTGATGGCCGAGGGGCGCTCCAACGCGGGCATCGCCGCGGCGCTGGTGGTGAGCGAGAGCGCCGTCGCCAAGCACATCAACAACATCTTCGCCAAGCTCGACCTCCCGCACGCCGAGGGCGACCATCGCCGCGTCCTCGCGGTCCTCCGCTTCCTGGACGGCGAGACGTGACGCCCGGACCCGGCCGCCCGCGGCGGCGAGGCGTGTGGATCGCGCTGGCGATCGCGACGGCGCTGGTCGTGGTCGCCCCCGTCGGCCTGCTGGCGTCCGGCCGCGCCACCCGCCGGACCTCGACGTCCATGACCCCCTACCGGCACGCGATCAAGGAGCTGCGGCTCGACGCGGGCGGCGCCGCCGTCTCGGTCGGCCCCGGGCCGGACGGCCAGGCGCGCGTCTACAAGACGCTGCGCTGGGGGCTGAGCAAACCCGAGGTCACTGAGTCGCTGGTGGACGACGTGCTCTTCGTCACCTTCCGCTGCTCGGGATCGGACTGGATCGGCGCCGAGTGCGACGCGGACATCGACGTCCAGGTCCCGGCCGGGGTCCGGGTCTCGGCGGTGTCCCGATCCGGGCGGATCGACGTCCGCGGGCTGACCGGCGACCTCGATCTGCGGACCGGTTCGGGGGAGATCGACATCGCCGGCACGCGCGGCCGGCTGCGGCTGCTGGCCCGGTCCGGCGCGATCAGGGGCCGCGGGCTCGCCTCGCCGAAGACGCAGGCCCGGGTGTCCTCCGGCTACCTCGACCTCCGCTACGCCGAGCCTCCGGACACGGTGGAGGCGTCGGCCGGGTCGGGCACCGCGAAGATCATCGTCCCGCCGGGCTCGCGCTACCGCGTCGCCGGCGGGGCGGGCTCGGGCAGCGAGCATCTCAACAAGGCCCTCGTCGACGGCCGGGCCCTCCGCCAGATCTTCGTCCACAGCGGTTCCGGCGCCACCTACCTGGACTATCGCGACGACTGACCGGCGTCCGGAACGGAGCACCAGCGGAGTGGAGGACGCCGGTCAGGCCCGGGAAACTCGGAGCGATCAGCATCACATCGGGTGGATTTGCGTCATTGGTGTAGAGCCGGTTAACTGCTGACATGCCTTCCGTACGCCTGTGCCGTGAGCACCGCCCGCCGACTGCGCGGGCCATGCGGCGTACGTGTTGCCGGCGAATGTGTGACCGCTGAGGGCCCCCGCCTGAGCCTCGCGCCCCGAAGCGAGCGAACTCCGACATCCGAGTCACGCATGTGCATCGAACGCCATCTGCTGAGCCACGCGCCGTACCCGCCCGGGCTCTCCTGAGCGCACCGCGCCGCCTCCCGTCCTGACCGACGCCGCCCGTCCGGTGGCCCCCGTTCGCATGGGTGATTCCCTGTGATTCAGATCGAAAAACTTCGTAAGGTCTACCGCGGCCGCGGCCGCGAGGTGACCGCCGTCGACCGCGTCGACCTGACCGTCGCCGAGGGCGAGGTCTTCGGCGTGCTCGGGCGCAGCGGCGCCGGCAAGAGCACGCTGCTGCGCTGCGTCAACCTGCTGGAGCGGCCGGACGAGGGCCGCGTCGTGATCGGCGGGCGGGACCTGCTCGCGCTGCGCGGTGGCGAGCTGCGCCGGGCGCGCCAGGGCATCGGCATGATCCACCAGCACTTCGGCCTGCTCGGCAGCCGGACGGTCGCCGGGAACGTCGCGTTCCCGCTGGAGGTCATGGGCGTGCCGCGCGCGGAGCGGGCGGCACGCGTCGCCGAACTGCTGGAGCTGGTCGGGCTCACCGAGCACGCCAGGGCCAACCCGGCGCAGATCTCCGGCGGGCAGAAGCAGCGCGTCGGCATCGCCCGCGCGCTCGCGGGGCGTCCGAAGGTGCTGCTGTCGGACGAGGCGACGTCGGCGCTCGACCCGGAGACCACCGCGTCGATCCTGGAGCTGCTGCGCGACCTGAACCGGCGCCTCGGCCTCACGATCCTGCTGATCACGCATGAGATGGACGTGGTCAAGCGCATCTGCGACTCCGCCGCGGTCATGCGGGACGGCCGGTTCACCGAGTCGGGCCCGGTGCCCGAACTGCTCGCCCGCCCGGGCTCCGAACTGGCGAAGGGCCTGTTCCCGCTGCCGCCGACCGTGCCCCGCGACGGCACGACGCTGGTCGAGGTCACCTTCACCGGCGGCGCCACCGACGAGCCGGTCGTGTCCGCGCTCGCCCGCAAGTACTCGCTGGACGTCAACATCCTCGGCGGCGCCGTGGAGACCGTCGGCGGCGAGCGCGTCGGGCGGCTCCAGCTCGAACTGCCCGGCGACCCGTCGCTCAACGCCGCGCAGCTCGCGTTCCTGCGCGAGTCGGGCCTGGCCGTGGAGCTCAAGAACCCTGTACAGGAGGACCCCCGATGAGCTGGGACGAGGTCATGCCGCTGCTGTGGCCCGCCACCCGCGAGACCCTCTACATGACCGGTGTCGCGACGCTGTTCACCGCCGTGCTCGGACTGCTGCTCGGCGTGTTCCTGGTGATCACCGAGCGCGGCGGGCTGCTGCCCGCGCCGCCGGTGAACAGGGCGCTCGGCGTCGTCGTCAACATCGGCCGGTCGCTGCCGTTCCTGATCCTGATGGTGGCGATCATCCCGTTCACCCGGATCGTCGTCGGCACCAGCATCGGCAACGCGGCCGCGATCGTCCCGCTGACCGTGGGCGCCATCCCGTTCTACGCGCGGCTCGTCGAGATCGCGCTGCGCGAGGTCGACCCGGGCGTGCTCGCCGCGGCGGACGCGATGGGCGCCACCCGCCGCGAGATCGTCGGCAAGGTCATGCTGCGCGAGGCGCGGCCCGGCCTGGTGTCCGGGCTCACCGTCACCGTCATCGCGCTGATCGGCTACACGGCCATGGCCGGGACGGTCGGCGGCGGCGGGCTCGGCAATCTCGCCGTCGTCTACGGCTACGAGCGCTTCGAGACCAAGGTCATGGTCGCCACCGTGGCGCTGCTCGTCGTCCTGGTCCTGCTCATCCAGGCCGCGGGGGACCTCGTCGCCCGCCGCCTGACCCACCGGTAACGCACAGAAGGGCACTCCTCGTGCTTCGCAAGATCACCACCGCGCTGGCCTCCGCCGTTCTGCTCGCGGGCCTGACCGCCTGCGGCTCGTCCGCGGCGTCGGACGATCCGGACGCCGCGCTGAAGGTCGCGGTCAACCCCGTCCCGCACGGCGACATCCTCAAGTACGTCAAGGACGACCTGGCGGGCAAGGCCGGGCTCAAGCTCGACATCGTGACCTTCAGCGACTACCAGCAGCCGAACACGGCGCTGAAGGAGAAGCAGGTCACGGCCAACTACTTCCAGCACGTGCCGTTCATGGAGGAGTTCGAGAAGAAGTCCGGGACGAAGCTGGCGTTCGTCGCGCCTGTCCACCTGGAGCCCCTCGGCGTGTACTCCAAGAAGGTGAAGAGCCTGCAGGCCGTCCCGCAGGGTGCGACCGTGGCCGTCCCGAACGACCCGGCCAACGAGGGACGCTCTCTCAAGCTGCTCGCTGACAACGGCCTGCTCACCCTGAAGCCGGACGCGCCCGCGAGCGCGACCGAGCGCGACGTCGCGAGCAACCCCAAGGGCCTGAAGTTCAAGCCGCTGAAGGCCGCGCAGCTGCCCCGCTCGCTGGAGGACGCCGACCTGTCGGTGATCAACGGCAACTACGCGATCGAGGCCGGGCTGGCGCCGAACAAGGACGCGCTCGCCGCGGAGAAGGCCGAGGGCAGCCCCTACGCCAACGGCATCGTCACGCTGCCGGAGAACAAGGACGACCCGCGCGTGAAGAAGCTCGTCCAGCTGCTGCAGGGCCCCGAGGTGAAGAAGTACGTCGAGGACAAGTACAAGGGGTCGGTGCTGATCGCGTCCTGACGCCGGGGCTCTGTCTCCGTCCGATCGAAAGCGCCGCGGTATGTCCGCCGGTCCTGATAGGACATGTGCCGACGATCGTTTGAAGGGGGACCCATGGGCGTGTATGAGCACCTTGAGGAGTACGCCGGCCTGCCGGTGGCCACGTTCAACGAGGACACCGGCGCGGACGAGGAGGAGGACGACGGTCGCGGCGCGGGCGCCGACCCGGTCACCGGGGAGGAGTTCCCGCCCGCGGCCGAGGCCGCCTGGTTCGTCGGGACGTCCTTCGACGAGGAGCCGTTCGGCGACGTGTTCGCGCGGTTCCTGCAGACCATCGACACCGCCGAGGTCACGGCGCTCATCATCGGCTACTGGGGCGCGTCCTACGACGACGGCGCCGCCGACCCGGTGGCGCTGCTGACCGAGGCGGCCGCGTCCTTCCCGAAGCTGCGCGCCCTGTTCGTCGGCGACATCACCGGCGAGGAGGCGGAGATCTCCTGGATCGAGCATTCCGACATCACGCCGCTGTTCACCGCGTTCCCCGGCCTGGAGCGGCTGGACGTGCGCGGCGCGCAGGGGCTCGTCCTGGACCCGGTCAAGAGCGACAGGCTCAAGGTGCTGCGGTTCGAGTCGGGCGGGCTGCCGGCGCGGATCGTCCGGGCCGTCGGGGCGAGCGAGCTGCCGAGCCTGGAGCGCCTCGACCTGTGGCTCGGCGAGGAGAACTACGGCGGCGACACCGCCGTCGCCGACCTCGCGCCGTTCCTCGGCGGCGACCGGCTGCCCGCGCTGCGCCATCTCGGCCTTGAGGACAGCGAGATCCAGGACGAGATCGCGACGGCGGTCGCGGGCGCGCCCGTCGTCGCGCGGCTGGAGTCGCTCAGCCTCGCGATGGGCATCCTGACCGACCAGGGCGCCGAGGCGCTGCTGTCCGGCCAGCCCCTCACCCACCTGCGGAAGCTCGACCTGCACCATCACTTCCTGTCCGACGCCATGGTCGAGCGGGTGCGGGCGGCGCTGCCCGGCGTCGAGGTCGACCTGGACGACCAGGAGAAGCCGGACGGGGACTGGCATTACATCGCGGTGTCCGAATGATCCAGGCGCGCCTCTCCTCCTTCGCCGGCCTGCCCGTCCACACCTTCGACGGCGAGCCGGACGGTCCGCTGCCGGCGGCGGGCGACGTGGCCTGGGGCGTCTACCATCACGTTCACGACAACGGGGTGTGGGGCGCGGAGGTCCCCGCGAACCTCGACCTCTTCCTCCGGGCGGTCGACACCACCCAGGTCACCCACCTTGTCATCGGCTTCTGGGGGTTCGACGTCGAGGAGTTCTCCCCGGTGGAGTGGCTGGTGGACAAGGCCGGCCGGTTCCCGCGCCTGCGCTCCCTGTTCCTGGGCGACATCCTCGACTGGGACCTGCACATCTCCTGGATCCAGCACGGGGACATCTCGCCGCTGTTCCGCGCCTACCCGGGTCTTGAGCACTTCGAGATCCGCGGCGCGTCGGACCTGCGGTTCGAGCCGCTGCGCCACGAACGGCTGAGGGCGCTGCGGATCGAGTCCGGCGGGCTCCCGGCCGAGGTCGTGCGGGCGGTGACGGCCGGCGAGCTGCCCGCGTTGGAGCACCTGGACCTCTGGATCGGCTCGGAGTGGTACTCGGGGACGTCCGAGGCCGCGGACTTCGCGCCCTTCCTGACCGGT
Source organism: Spirillospora sp. CA-128828 (assembly GCF_050945415.1). Taxonomy (NCBI): domain Bacteria; kingdom Bacillati; phylum Actinomycetota; class Actinomycetes; order Streptosporangiales; family Thermomonosporaceae; genus Spirillospora; species Spirillospora sp. CA-128828. The sequence goes on along the minus strand of NZ_CP191986.1, from coordinate 6,815,768 downwards.
GAGCGGTTCCCGTCCCTGAAGCACCTCGGCCTGGAGAACGGCCCGTTCCAGGACGAGCTGGCGGAGGCACTCGCGAGCGCCCCGGTCGTCCCGCGGCTGGAGTCGCTCAGCCTGGCGATGGGCATGCTGTCCGACCGGGGCGCCGAGGCGCTGCTGTCCGGCCAGCCCCTCACCCACCTGCGGAAGCTCGACCTGCACCACGCGTTCTTGAGCGAACCGATGGTGGAGCGGCTGAAGGCGGCGCTGCCCCGGGTCGAGATCGACCTCGGCGAGGCCGTGGGGCAGGCGGAGTGGGTGGGCGACGAATGGGCCTCCAGCGCCTCGTACATCGCGGTGTCGGAATGACCCTCGCGGTGGTCGGGACGCCCGGTGACCGGCGTCCCGCGCTGTTCGCGTCGGCGTGCCGGTCGGCCGGGCTGCCCGAGCCGCGGCTCATCCCGTGGACGGACGTGCTGCGCGGCGTTCCGCTCGGCCTCGATGCGGGCGAGGTGGTCCGCGTCGACTCGCCGGGCGAGGATCCCGAGGCCGACGCGCTGCTACGCGGCGCGGGCGCACCGGCCCGGGTGGGCGGCGGGGCGCGCTGGCACCGGACGTTCATGGCGGCGCTGCGGCGGCTGGCTTCGGCGGCGTCGGCGTCCGGCGCCCGGATCCTCGGTGACATCGACGAGATCGGGGTCATGTTCGACAAGCGGCTGTCCCATGTCCGGCTGCTCTCCGGTGGAGTGCCCGTCCCGGCGGCTCTGCCCGATGTCGATGGATACGCGGCGCTTCGTTCCCGGATGGACGAGATGGGGGAGCGGCGGGTGTTCGTGAAGCCGGCGCACGGCTCGTCCGCCTCCGGGGTCGTGGCCCTGCAGACCGCGCCGGGCCGGGTGCGCGCCGTGACCTCGGCGTTCATGGCGGGTGACCGGCTGCTCAACTCGCTGCGCGTCCGCTCCTACGAGACCGAGGACGAGGTCGCGGCGCTGATCGACCTCCTCGCGCCGGACGGCCTGCACGTGGAGAGGTGGCTGCCCAAGGCCACTCTCGGCGGGCGGGTGTTCGATCTGCGTGTGGTCGTCGTCGGCGGCGAACCCACGCATGCGGTCGTCCGGACCAGCCGGACCCCGATGACGAACCTGCATCTGGGCGGTGCCAGGGGAGACCTCGGCGCTGTGCAGCGCGCGCTCGGGGAGGACGGCTGGCGGCGGGCGCTCGACGTGTGCGCGCGGGCCGCCGCCTGTTTCCCGGGCAGCCCGATGGTCGGTGTCGATCTCCTCGTGGGTTTCGGGCTGAAGCGGTTCGCGGTGTGCGAGGTGAACGCCTTCGGCGACCTGCTTCCCGGGCTGACCGGGCTCCCCGGGAGTTCCGCCGAAGGGCTCGACACTTACGCCGCCCAGGTCAGGGCGATGTCGCAGGCATGTACGACATGAACGAGGTCATCGGCGGCCACGATGTGCTGCTGGTGACCCTCGACACCCTGCGCTACGACGTGGCCGCCGAACTGGCCGCGGCGGGGGAGACGCCGACACTCGCCGGTCTGCTCCCGGACGGACGGTGGGAGCGGCGGCACACGCCGGGCAGTTTCACCTATGCCGCGCACGCGGCGATGCTGGCCGGGTTCCTGCCGACGCCCGCGTCCCCAGGGCCGCATCCGCGCCTGTTCGCCGGGGCCTTCCCGGGCAGCGAGACGACCGCCCCTGGGACGTGGACGTTCGATGCGGCCGACCTTCCGTCCGGGCTCGCTACCGCCGGCTATCACACGGTCTGCGTGGGCGGGGTCGGCTTCTTCAACAAGCTGACGCCGCTCGGATCGGCGCTCCCGTCGCTGTTCGCGGAGAGCCATTGGGAGCGCGAGTTCGGCGTCACCGACCCGGAGTCACTGCCCAACCAGATCGACCGCATCGCGGAGATCATGGCACGGCTGCCCGCCGGACGGCGCTTGTTCCTGCTGCTGAACGTCGCCTCCCTGCACCAGCCCAACTGGTTCTACCTGGACGGCGCGACGCGCACGGACGGGGATACGCGCGCGACCCACGCGGCCGCGCTTCGCCATGTCGACGCCCATATCGGCAGGTTGTTCGCCCTGATGCGCCGTCCCTGTTTCGTCATCGTCTGTTCCGACCATGGGACGGCGTACGGCGAGGACGGCCACACGGGTCATCGCATCGGCCACGAGGTCGTCTGGACCGTTCCGTACGGGGAGTTCGTTCTGCCGTGACGCCTTACCAGGGATACGTGTACGCGTACCCGCACAAGACCGCCTACCGTCCGCTGCACCCTGCGCCCGCACTGCGGGACGTGTGGGCGGACGAACCACTGGACGCCCTCTTCCTGTACATGCACGTGCCCTTCTGCGAGATGAGGTGCGGCTTCTGCAATCTCTTCACCCGCACCGGCGCACCCGAGGAGCTGACCGGCGCCTACCTGGACGCGCTCGACCGGCAGGCCACAGCCGTCCTCGGCGCCTTGGACGCACCCGTCTTCGCCACCGCGGCGTTCGGCGGCGGCACCCCCACCTACCTCACCGCGTCCGAACTGGGAAGGCTCTGCGACATCGCCGGGCGGTTCTCCGGGTTCGGGCCGATTCCCTTGGGTGTTGAGACGTCCCCTGCCACCGCCACCACCGACCGGCTGACCGTTCTCGCCGAACGCGGAACCACGCGCATCTCCATCGGTGTCCAGAGCTTCCTGGACGAGGAGGCGCGGGCGGCAGTCCGGCCACAGAAACGCGCCGAGGTGGAGGCCGCGCTGGACCGGATCCGGGCCGTGGGGTTTCCGGTGCTCAACATCGACCTCATCTACGGCATCGACGGCCAGACGGCAGCGACCTGGATGCACTCTCTGGACGCGGCTCTCGCGTGGCGTCCGGAGGAGATCTATCTGTATCCCCTCTACGTCCGGCCGTTGACCGGTCTCGGGCGCCGTGCCCGTGACTGGGACGACCAGCGCCTCACCCTCTACGGAATCGGCCGCGACCACCTGCTGGCGGAGGGCTACGAGCAGGTGTCGATGCGGATGTTCCGGCTGCCCTCCGCTGACGCGGGCGGAACCGAGTACTGCTGCCAGACGGACGGCATGGTCGGCCTGGGCTGCGGGGCCCGCTCGTACACGTCCCGCCTGCACTACTCGTTCGAGTACGCGGTCGGGACGAGCCAGGTGCGTTCCATCATCGACGACTACGTGCGCGAGTCCGATTTCGACACCGCCCGAGTGGGTTTCGAAGTGGACGACGATGAACGCCGCCGCCGGCACCTCGTCCAGTCCCTTCTCCAAACGGCCGGGGTTGACCGGAGTGCGTACCGCGCGCGCTTCGGCACCGATCCGATGGACGACTTCGCAGCGGATCTGACGTCGTTCGGCGACCGTGGATGGCTGGAAGCGACCGAGAGCATCATCCGGCTGACGCCGGAGGGGCTCGCCTATTCCGACGCCATCGGACCGGCCCTGTTCTCATCCCGCGTCCAGACCCTCATGGACGCCTACGAGGCGCGCTGATGGACCACCTGACGCTCCTCTACCGAGGGCCGCTCGCGAGCTGCGACTACGACTGCCCGTACTGCCCGTTCGCAAAGCGCCGCGACACGCCGGAGCAGCTGCGCGCCGACCGTGCCGCGCTCGAACGCTTCACAGGATGGGTCTCCGGCTGCGGGCACCGCGTGTCCGTCCTCTTCACGCCGTGGGGTGAAGGTCTCGTCCGGTCCTGGTACCGGCGTGCCCTGACCGGCCTCAGCCACCTTCCGCACGTCGAGCGGGTCGCGATCCAGACGAACCTCAGCCACCGCGTGTCGTGGACGGCCGGTGCAGACCTCACACGGCTGGCGCTGTGGGCGACCTACCATCCCGGTCAGGTCCCCTATGAGCGGTTCCTTGGCAAATGCCGCGATCTGGCATCGCGCGGGGTTCGCTTCAGCGTCGGGATCGTCGGGCAGCCCGAGCATCTCGACGCCGCCCGCCGCCTCCGCGCCGACCTGCCCACCGGGACCTATCTCTGGGTCAACGCCGCCGAGGGACGTGCCTACGACGACGCCGAGGCAGCGTCCTGGACCGAGATCGACCCGCTGTTCCCGGTCAGCCGCCACCCGCACGCGAGCCGCGGCCTCCCATGCCGGACGGGTGACACCGTCGTGTCGGTGGACGGAGACGGCACGGTGCGCCGCTGCCATTTCGTCCCGTCCGTGCTGGGCAACCTCTATGACGGCTCGTTCAGGGACGCCCTCGCGCCGCGCCCTTGCCCGCTGGACGCGTGCGACTGCCACATCGGGTACGTCCACCTCGAACCGCTCGGCCTCTACGAGACGTTCGCCGGAGGCATCCTCGAACGCATCCCCGCACTTCTCCACCACGAGCCTCCACCACGAGCGGTGACGGGAAGCGGTTGACCGGCCCGAGCCGGACATCGCAGTGCGGGCGGATCCCGTGCACGACCGCCGCCGAGGGCGCATGCTTGCGTTAGCCGGCGAGCTTAGGCGGATCCGTGGACCATCGACAGCGACCCCACTTCGTCCTAGCGCTGAAACCGGTGGACGCCGCCGTGCGCGCGGCGCGCGACACGGTGCGCGCGGCCTTGGAGGGCTGGAACCGGTCCGACGTCAACGGTGACCTGGAACTCATCACCAGCGAGCTCGTCACCAACGCGATCCGCCACGCGAACACCATCACGCTCGTCCTCTACCTGCCCGATGACGACACCGCCATGGTGGAGGTGTGGGACGACAACCCGGAAGGCCCGGCCGCACCAATCGTCGACCTGCAAGCGGAAGGCGGCCGGGGGCTCATGCTCGTCGGCGCCCTCGCGCACTCCTGGGGCTGGCGTTCCACCGGCGAAGGAAAGGTCACCTGGGCGCAGACCGCCACCCTGTGAAGGGGCGGGCGCCCTCTGGTGACCGGGGAAAGGGAGACCAGGGGCGCCCGGCCGACCGGGAGCGCCCGGCCGCTCCCAGGCTCAGGTCTGCTTCTCGGGCCGGTAGTCGGCCTCGTCCACACCGAACGTCCAGGCGACGCCCGCGCGCGCTGTGCGGGTGCCCGGCGGGACGCGCAGATAGTAGGTGCGGTGTGTCCCGTCCGGCTCGGGCGTGGAATTGACCACCTCCACCATGACCACCGGTTCGTCGCCCTGCAGATCAATCGACCACAGGACGCCCGTTTCGTCCCGGTGCAGGGGCCGCGCCCCGGTCTCGGCCAGGTAGCGGTCGTAGCCGAAGATCTCCAGCATCACGCGGCGCAGCTCGGCGTTCTGCTCGGACGAGATGCGGTCGGGCGTGAGATCGGCCAGCGACTCGACGAAGTCGGGCGGGATCGGCATGCCGCGCCAGGCGTGCAGCGCGAAACCGTCCGGGTAGGCGAGGGCGGGACCGTCTCCGCGGTGCAGCCGCCCGGGCTCGTCGCGGTGCAGCTCGGCCGGACGCTCCGAGAGGATCACGAGCCGCTCGTAGGGCCACCACCAGCCCGCCGAGCGGGCCACCTCCGCCAGCCCGGCGAGCGGGCCGTCGAGGCGTCCGAGCGACTCGAACAACGCCAGCCACGGTGCGTCGTGCTGGCCGAGGACGGCGTCGAGCGTGGCCGCCCGCAGGAGTGACCCGGCCGCGTCCTCCTGCGGGGTCGATCGATCGTTCCCGGCCGCGACCGGCCGGCCGTGCGCCTGTTCGCCCACGGCGCCGCGCACCCGGGTCACCAGGGCCTGCACCTGGTTCCAGAGCAGGCCGCCGGTCTCGGCCCAGGTCCGCGGCCACTGCTCCGGCCCCTGTTCGGAGCAGGCGGCCGCGCGTTCCGCCTCCCACGGGCGGGTGCGCACGTCCGTCAGGACGCTCGGCCCTGCCCCGCCGTCACCGAGATCTGCGCGGGCCTGGTCCAGCAGGTCGTCAAGCCCGGCCGCCTTCAGCGCGTCGCCATGCCCGGCGAGGACGGCCGCCACGACGGCGCCGCGGGCGGGGGAGGGCACCCACACGTACCGTTCCGGGGCGTCCAGGCCCGCGGACAGGTAGGCGGCGGCCACGCCCGCCTCGGCCCGGGCCCGGTCGGCCGGGCCGGTGGCGAACGCCGCCGCCTGCCAGTCGCCGACGACGTAGTGGGTCTCGCGTGCCGTTCCGGTGAGCATCCCGGGCCCCTCAGTCGGCCACGACGCGGACCGCGCCGGGCACGTACTCGCGCTGGCGGATCACCCGGTACCAGCCCTTGGGCAGGGTGATCGGCGCGTGCTCCTCGTGCACCAGCCGCCCGCCGGACGGCAGGTGCAGATGGTCCGGGGCGAGCGGATCGGGGGTGCGCAGTAGCGAGCCGGGCGCGGTCAGCGCGTGCGCGTGCCCGGTGGCCTCGCCGAGCGCGAGCACCATGCGGCCCCGGCCGTCGCGCGGGGACGGCGGCAGGTCGCGGACGGACCGCGGGACCGCCTCCTCGGGCAGGGGCAGGATCAGGACGTCTCCCTGTCGGTACATGTGGCGAACGTAACGTCCGCCACTGACAGAAAAGGGAGCACCGACAGAACCGGGAGGGTCAGAAGCCGCGCGTGCGGCGGGCTGCAGGGCGGGCCCAGCGTCCGGACGCGCTCAGCCCGACACGCTGGAACGCCCGGACGAGCTCGCCGCCGAGGTTCACGCCTGCGCCCAGCGCGAGGGCCACCGATACGGCGCCGATGAGGCTCAGAACTCCCGTGCTGGGGTCGCCGGTGTTCAGTTCGACCATGCCCCGGTAGAGCGCCGTCCCGGGCAGAAGAGGTCCGATGGTCGGGACCACGTACGGCATGACGGGCTGCCCGTGCCTGCGGGCGAGCCAGCTCGCCAGCACACCGACGATGGTGGCGGCCAGGGCCGCCGCCAGGACGGGTGGAACGTGCCATCCGCGGACCACCACGTACAGCACCCAGATCAGCCCGCCGCCGAGGGCCACGGCCGTCAGGACGTCCCGCGGCGCGGCGAGGGAGATGGCGAACGTCAGCGAGATGGCGGCGGCGGCGATGACCGCGATGGGCTGCAGGTCCGCCGCCGGAGCGGGCAGATGCCGGACGTTGACCTGCACGCCCATGCTGACCGCGACGTAGACGACCGCGCCCAGCCCGGCGACGATCGCCGCGATCATGAAGAACACCTCCAGCACCCGCGCCCCCGCGCTGACCAGGTCGCCGGTGATGCCGTCCTGGATGCTCGCGACCAGCGGACGTCCCGGCAGCAGCGCCAGGATCGCGCCGGTGACGATCGTGGCGGCCTGGCCCGGGTTGCCCATCGCGACCACCGCCGCGGCCGCCGCGGCGCCGATCGCGGCGGCCACCGTGAGCTGGAAGAACTCCGCGATGCCGCGACGCGCCAGGTAGGCGGCGGCGCGGTCGCCGAGCAGGGTGGCGAAGAACGCGGTGATCGCCACCAGCGGTCCGCCGCCGGACAGCACGCTCCCCGACGCGGCGATGAGCCCGAGCGAGACCACGAGCAGCCAGGACGGATACGGGGGACGGCCCCTCTTTATCCCTGCGACGCGCTTGTGGGCCTCGTCCAGTTCGAGCATTCCGATGGACGCGTCCTGCACGAGCTGGTGCAGCGCGGCGAGCCGCCAATAGGCCGGGGTGCGGCGCCGGATGGCACGTGTCCCCGTCATCGGCGCCGCTCCCCCTCCGGGGTGCGCCGAGACCAGGAGGCTCGTCAGTGTGACCTGGACCTCGCAGCGGGGGAGCTCATAGGCCACGGCCAGGCCGAGCATCGCCTCGTTGACGCGCTCGGTGGTCTCGCCACTGGCCAGGAGCAGTTCGCCCACACGCAAGACCAAGTCGACGGCTCTCGGATCGACGACCTCGCCTGGCTCATCTTCGGGCGGTTCCGGGAGTGAGCCGTCCATCAGGACCTGCCATGTCCGCCGCAAGCGTTCAGCCGCGCCCATACCTCCGCTTGTGTCCCTTCCCGCCCTTGTCGCCGATCTTGCCTGGCAGGCTACCCGTGTCCCCGGCGTCCCAAATCTGCGGCGACCGCCCCACCTTTTCCACAGAACGCGATTCTGGTGCGGTGTCTTCCACGGCGCTGGTACCAAGGACGCATGAGCTCTTCAGACAGCCTGCGGGACGAGGCCGAGCGGTGCCTGCGCGCCCTGGCCGGCGAGCACGCGCGGCTCCGCGACGACCAGTGGACGGCGATCGGCGCCCTCGTCGTCGACCGGCGCCGGGCGCTGGTCGTCCAGCGGACGGGCTGGGGCAAGTCCGCCGTCTACTTCGTCGCGACCCGGCTGCTCCGCGAGCGCGGCGCCGGCCCGACCGTGATCGTCTCGCCGCTGCTCGCGCTGATGCGCAACCAGATCGAGGCGGCCGACCGGGCCGGCATCCACGCCCGGACGATCAACTCGTCCAACACCGGCGACTGGGAGCAGATCTTCGCCGAGGTCGAGGCGGGCGCGGTCGACGTGCTGCTGGTCAGCCCCGAGCGGCTCAACAACCCCGACTTCCGCGACCTCGTCCTCCCCAAGCTCGCCGCCGGGGCCGGGCTGGTGGTCGTCGACGAGGCGCACTGCATCTCCGACTGGGGCCATGACTTCCGGCCCGACTACCGGCGGCTGCGCACGCTGCTGGCCGAGCTGCCGCCCGGCATCCCGGTGCTCGCCACCACCGCGACCGCCAACGCCCGCGTCACCCAGGACGTCGCCGAGCAGCTCGCCGGCGACGACGCCCTCGTCCTGCGCGGGCCCCTCGAACGCGAGTCGCTGCACCTGGCCGCCGTGACGCTCCCCACCGCCGAGCAACGCATCGCCTGGCTGGGCGAGCACCTCGGCGAACTGCCCGGCTCCGGCATCATCTACACTCTGACCGTCGCCGCCGCCCACGAGATCACCGGCTGCCTCCGCGACCACGGGTACGAGGTCGCCGCCTACTCCGGCCAGACCGAGCAGGCCGAACGCCTGCAGGCCGAACAGGACCTCCGGGACAACAAGCTCAAGGCCCTCGTCGCCACCAGCGCGCTCGGCATGGGCTTCGACAAACCCGACCTCGGCTTCATCGTCCACGTGGGCGCCCCGCAGTCCCCGGTGGCCTACTACCAGCAGATCGGGCGGGCCGGTCGCGGCGTCGACCGCGCCGAGGTGATCCTGCTTCCCGGCCGGGAGGACCGCGACATCTGGGCCTACTTCGCCAGCCTCGCGTTCCCGCCCGAGCACATCGTCCGCAGCACGCTCGACGTTCTGGACACCGCCGGCAGGCCGCTGTCCACCACCGCGCTCGAACCGCTCGTCGATCTCAACCGGGCCCGGCTGGAGATGATGCTCAAGGTCCTCGACGTGGACGGCGCCGTGCGCCGCGTCAAGGGCGGCTGGACCGCCACCGGCGAGCCCTGGGCCTACGACCGGGAACGCTACGAGCGCGTCACCGCGGAACGCCGCCGCGAGCAGCAGGCGATGCTCGACTACATCGCGACCCCGGCCTGCCGGGAGGAGTTCCTCCGCCGCCAGCTGGACGACCCCGCCGCCACCGCCTGCGGCCGCTGCGACAACTGCACGGGCCGCCATTGGTCCACCGACGTCACCCAAGAGGGCGCCACGAAGGCCCGCGACCGCCTGCACCGCCCCGGGGTCGACATCGCTCCCCGCCGCATGTGGCCCACGGGCGTCAAGGACGACCTCGGCGTCTCAGGCCGGATCAAGCCCGAACTGCAGGCCGAGACGGGGCGCGCCCTGGGCCGCCTCACCGACATCGGCTGGGGCAATCGCCTCCGCGACCTGTTCGCCGCCGACGACACCGAGGTCCCCGCCGACCTGATGGAGGCGGTGGTCAAGGTCCTCGCCGCCTGGAACTGGACCGCCCGCCCCACCGGCGTGGTCACCATCGGCTCCCGCTCCCGCCCACGCCTGGTCACGACGTTCGGCCAGAGCATCGCCCGGATCGGCCGCCTGCCCCACCTCGGCGAGCTGACCCCGGTCGGCGAACCCGTCCCGCGCCGCCACAACAGCGCGCAGCGCCTCGGCTCCGTCTGGCACACCCTGACCGTCCCCGACGACCTGGCCGCCGCCCTGTCCGCCAACAGCGGCCCCGTCCTCCTCGTGGACGACCGCGTCGAAACCGGCTGGACAATGACCGTGGCGACCCGCCTCCTCAAAGAGGCGGGTGCCGGCCCGGTGCTCCCCCTGGTCCTGGCCACCCCCACCTGACCGCTGGACCCGCCGCACACCGGCTCGCGGGGCCGGGTCACTCGGCGGGTGTGTAGCGGGTCTGCGCGAAGGTGCCCTTGGTGAAGGTAAGGATCTTGGTCGGCCGCACGGCGAGGACGAGCGCCTCGCCTGATTCGTGGGTGAAACCGGCATCGGTCACCTGGTACCGCCACTGGCCGTCCCACTTGGCGGCCCAGGCGCCGGCGAGCCGTTCGAGGGCGGTGCGGTCCGTGACGCGCCGGGCCTCGCCCTCGACCATGACGTCGAGCCCCTGCGTCCAGTCGTTGCAGCCGGTCGTCAGGACGACGTGGGGGTTGCCCGACAGGTTCACAGCCTTCTGCTCTTCGGGACCGGTGCAGAAGTGGAGAGCGTCGTCGAGCCAGACCGCCACCAGGGGCGTGACGTGCGGGCGCCCGTCGGCGTGGACGGTCGTGATCCAGAAGAGCTGGGCGGTCTCCAGCACCTCTCGGGTGGCCGCCCAGGGCGTCGCCTGTGCGTCCGGGGCGCTGAACCGCTCGTCGAGCCGGGTCACCGGATCCTGCATGGTCACTCACTCCGATCGGGTTGGAAGGCGTCACAGACGATGCGGTCGATCCGCGACACCGCCGCCAGGTCGAAGTCGAAGCGGTTGCGCGTCACCGCGACGGCCACGCCGGAGTCGATGTCGGCGAAGGCGGCTGAGCCGTTCATGCCCACCATCCCGAAGGTCGATCCGGGGCGCGCCTCAACACCGGGTCGGTAGGTGCCGAAGCCGAAGGCCCACGTGCTCGGCACGCCCATGACCTCGTCCATGCCCTGGAACCGGACGGCCGCCATGCCCGCCCGGCGAGCGGGGGAGACGAGGTCGACGCCCTCGACGTGCCCCAGCAGCGCGGCGTAGACGCGGGCCGCGCCACGGGCCGTCATGGTGCCGGCGGACGGGATGTCCGAGCCGAGCACGTCGTGCCGGTTGGCGTAGGCGGCGTCGGACCTGATGCCCGGCGGGATCGCCCGGTCCGCCGGCGATCCCGGCTCGGGCGGCGGGGGAGGCGGCCCGGCCTGCGGTTCCTGGCGGGCGACACGGTCCAGCAGGGCGGCGGGAACTCCGAAGTGCACCTCGTCCTCGATGCCGAGCGGCACGGTGACGGCCTCGCGCAGCCACCACGACAGGGTGCGCCCGGTCGCCCGGCGCGCGATCTCGCCGAGCAGGAACCCGAACGTCTGCGCGTGGTAGCCGAAGCGGGTGCCGGGCTCCCACCAGGGCCTGGACTCGGCGAGCACCGCGCACATGTGGTCCCAGTCGCACAGGTTCCCGACCGTGGTGTCGTAGGGCGGGGCGGGAACGCCCGCGGTGTGCAGGAGCACGTGGCGAAGCGTGATCCCGTCCTTGCCGTGAGCACCGAACTCGGGCCAGACGTCGGCGGCTCGCATGTCGTATTCGAGTTCACCGCGCTCCACGAGCACATGCGCGAGTGCCGAGGCCACGCCCTTGGCGGTGGAGGCCGAGTAGAAGAGCGTGTCCGGGGCCACGGCGGGCCCCCGCCGGGTGTCCGCCACCCCGCCGACCGCGTCCGCCACGACCCGGCCGTGCTCGATCACCGACACCTGCAACCCGACCTCGGCGCCGGACGCCACCATCTCGTCGACCGCCGCCTGGACGCGATCCCGAACCCCTTCACGGCTCATGACGAACCGACCACCACCACTCCTGATGACGGATCCCCTGCACTCCTACCCGGCCCGACCCCACCACGCACAGCCCCCCACTCGGCCTGGGCAGACGCGGTGGCCGTGGGGCGTCCGGCGCCCGCGCGCCCCCGTGGGCGCGGGCGGGACGATCGGACCGGCCCGTGCGCGCGGCCCCGCGCACGGGCCGGCGTCCGTTCCCGGCGCCGCGGCGGAGAAGGGCCGCGGCGAACGGGAGTCGGGGCGCCGGGCGGCGGCCCCGGCGGCCGGCACCGCCGGGGCGCGCCCGGGAGCGCCGCCGTCCGGGTCGGGACGGATGACGGCGGCGAAGAGCGGCTCCAGGGGAAAGTGTTCTAGAGGTTAGAAAAGTATGTCCAGTTGTTTTGGAGAACATCTTGAGATAAGTTCAGAAGGAAATGTCATCATTTCCGGCTCAGTTGACCGTCCGGCCATTTCCGCCGGGCGACCGAAGAGGTAGTAATGTCCCTCCCCGTGTCACCGAATCTCGACGCGCTCCTCGACTGCCCGCCCGGGCTGCTCGACATGACGTTCGACCAGTTGCGGACATTGCTGGTGGTGCACGAGACGGGGTCGGCGCTGAGGGCCGCCCGGGTTCTCGGGCGCGAGCAGTCGAGCGTCCAGAAACAGCTCGACACGCTGAACCGGAACAGCCAGACCCTTTGCGGTGAGGTGCTGACCGTCCGGCAGGGGCGCGGAAAGGACTTCCTGTTCACCCCGACCGGTGAGACCACGGTCGAACTGGCGCGCATGACGTTCGAGAAATGGCTGGAGTCCATTCACTGGAGCCGGCGTCGCCTCGGCCGCATGCTGACCGTCGGCACGACGGAGTTCACGTTGCCGATCGTGTCCCGTGCGTGGGATCGGGTCTCGGAGGAGTTCCGGCAGCGCGAGGTGGAGTTCAAGGTCGCCCACGTCCGGACCAAGGACCTGTGGTCACGCCTGGAGACCCGCCAGGTCGACCTCATCTGCGGCAGCATCGTCAGCACCCCGGAGGGCGACCTGCGCCTGAAGGAGTACGAGGTCGTCGAGTACGCCCGGGGCCAGGCGCTGCTGCTCACCAACCTGACCGTCGACGAGCTGCCGGACACGCCCGTCGCCACCAGCGGACTCGCCCGCGTCCCGCTGGTGGTGCCGCCCGCCGGGCTCGTCGCCGACCTCCTCGCCACCTGGTACGGGACGAACTTCCGGGAGCGGCTCAACGTCGTCGCCGACATCGACGACGTGCACTACGGCCTGTCGCTGCTGCGGTCCGGTTTCGTCCGCGGGAGCATGATCGTCACCGGCTCGATCGGCCGTGGCATGGCCGCGCAGGAGGACCCGGACGCCGCTCCGCTGCGCGCCGTGGGGCTGCACGACGATCTGGAGCCCAAGGCCGAGCTCATGACGGGCGCCTTCGTCCGCCGCGCCGACCTCGAACGGTACGACGCCGGCCACCCCCTCAACCGCCTCTGGGCCGCGGTCAAGGAGGACGTCCGCACCTACACGCCCCTCGCCTGAGGGGCCCCTCTCACTTGATCTGGTTGTCGACCACGTCGAGGGTGGGGCGGGCGCCGAGGTGCTGCATGGCGCGGGCGGCGAGCCGGCATCCGGCGGTGAGGGCGTCGGCGGGCTGCTTGCCGTCCAGCCAGGGCGGGAGGAGACCCGCGACGAACGCGTCGCCGGCGCCGGTGCCGTCGACGACCTTGTCGACGGGTTCGGCGGCGACGGTGACGGGCTCGGGACGGCCGTTGGTGTACCAGAGGGCACCGTCGGCGCCGCTCTTGATCACGACCTGCGGGTACCAGGCGGTCAGCACCTTGGCGGCCTGCTCGGGCGTGTCGCGGCCGGTGAGGATCTCGGCCTCCTTGGCGTTGACGACGAGCAGGCGGGCGCCCTGCGTCCACTCCAGGAAGGGCTCGGCGCCCATCCGCTTGAGGGGCGAGGACGAGCCGCCGTCCACCGACACCGACATCTGCGCCTTGCGGGCGATGTCCAGCGTGTGGATGGCCGCCTTGCGGGATCCCTCGTTGATCAGCGAGTAGCCGGACAGGTGCAGGTGGGTGCCCTGCGAGAACAGGTCCTTGCAGCGCTCGATGTCCTCGGGGAGGAGCGCTCCGTTGGCGCCGGGGTCCGACAGCATCGTCCGGTCGCCCTTGTGGGTGACCATCACCACGCAGGTTCCGGTGGGACGTTCCTGGTCCATGACGAGGCGGGCGTCGACGCCGTAGCCCATCAGCTCCATGTCCCGGTTACGGCCGGCGATGTCGGAGCCGCGGCGGCCGACGAAGGCGGCGTCGGTTCCCTCCACGGCGAGCCATGCGGCCACGTTGGCGCCGGAGCCGCCACCGTGCATCGTCACGGCGGCGGGCGTGTCGCTCCCCTTGGACAAGGGGTACGCGGCACGCGCCACGGTGTCAGTCATAAGATCGCCGACCACGACCACGCGCGTCATGGAGTCATCACCTCGATCAACACGGCCCGCGCGAGCGGCAATTCTGGGCGTGTGCTTGACCGTAACAGCTCTTGAGCCCGGATTAGGTCTCGAACGCGCAGCGAAACTCAGGAAGCCTCGTTTTTCGTGGCTCGGGCCACGGGGCGCCCGTGCCTTACCCTCGGGTACGTGACCGAGCGTTACCCGGATCAGTGGGAGGCCGACGTCGTCCTCAGCGACGGCGGGACGGCCCATCTGCGTCCCATCCGGCCTGATGACGCCGATCTGCTCCGCACGTTCCACGCGCGGCTGTCCCCGGAGTCGATCTACTACCGGTTCTTCTCGCCGCGCCCGCACCTGTCGGACCGTGACGTCGAGCACTTCACGACCGTCGACCACGACCGGCGGGTCGCGCTGATCGCCACGATCGCGGGGGAGATGGTGGCGGTCGTCCGGTACGACCGGCTGAGCGACCGGCCCGAGACGGCGGAGGTCGCGTTCCTCGTCGAGGACGCGCACCAGGGCCGCGGTGTCGGCCCGGTGCTGCTGGAGCACATCGCCGCCGCGGCCCGGGAGCGGGGCGTGCGCCGGTTCGTGGCGAGCGTCCTGCCCGACAACCGCCGGATGACGCGGGTGTTCCGGGAGGCGGGGTACCGGGCGGAGCAGCGGTTCGAGGAGGGCGTGATCGAGCTCGTCCTGGACCTGGAGCCGACGGACACCTCGCTGGAGGTCATGACGGCGCGCGAGCACCGGGCCGAGTCGCGGTCGATCCAGCGGCTGCTGTTCCCCTGTTCGGTGGCGGTGATCGGGGCGAGCCGCGCCGAGCACAGCGTCGGGCAGACCGTCCTGCGCAACCTGCTGTCCGGGGACTTCAGCGGGCCCGTGTACCCGGTGCATCCGACGGCGGTGGCGGTGGCGGGGGTGCGCGCGTACGCGTCCGTCCTGGAGATCCCGGACGATGTGGACCTGGCGGTCGTGGCCGTCCGCGCCGACGCCGTCCACGAGGTCGTGGAGGAGTGCGCGAGCAAGGGCGTGCACGGCCTGGTCGTCGTGTCGTCCGGCTTCGGCGAGGTAGGGGACGAAGGACGTGGCGCCCAGGAGCAGTTGGTGCGGCTCGCCCGCGCCTACGGGATGCGCGTCGTCGGCCCCAACTGCTTGGGGATCGCCAACACCGACACAGACGTGCGGCTGAACGCGACCCTGGCGCCGACCATGCCCGGACGAGGGCCGGTGGGCTTCTTCTCCCAGTCCGGTGCGCTCGGCATCGCCATCTTGCAGCGGACGGCCGAACGCGGCCTCGGCCTCTCCACGTTCGTGTCCGCCGGGAACCGTGCGGACGTGTCCGGCAACGACCTCATGCAGTACTGGGAGGAGGACCCGGCGACCAAGGCCGTCCTGCTGTACCTGGAGTCGCTGGGCAACCCGCGCAAGTTCGCCCGGCTGGCGCGCAGGCTCGGCCGCCGCAAGCCGATCGTGGCGGTCAAGAGCGGCCGCAGCACGCAGGGCGTCCCGCTCGGGCACGCCGCGCAGGCGCTCACGCTGCCCGACCACGCGGTCAGCGCGCTGTTCGAGCAGGCCGGCGTGATCCGGGTGGAGGACCTGGCGCAGCTGTTCGACGTCGCGCAGGTGCTGGCCTACCAGCCGCTGCCGGCGGGCGACCGCATCGCGATCATCGACAACTCCAACTCGCTGGGCCTGCTCGCGCAGGACGCGGCGGTGGCGCTCGGCCTGGAGGTCCGGCCGCGCATCGACCTCGGTCCCCGCGCGGACGCCGACGACTACGAGGCCGCCCTCGCGGGGGCGCTGGAGGACGACACGGTCGACGCGGTCGTGGCACTGTTCACGCCCCCGACGATCGGCGGCTACGACGTGCGCGTCCCGGAGCGGATCCTGCGGCTGGCCGCCGAGGGCAGGAAACCGATCGTGGCCACCTACCTCGGCACCGAGGGGATGCCGGCCGACCTGCGCGTCACCGGCCCGGACGGGATGGCGGCCGAGGGGTCGGTGCCGTCCTACACCGCGCCGGAGGACGCCGTCCGGGCGCTTGCGTACGTGATCCGGTACGCGCAGTGGCGGCAGCGTCCCGCCGGACGCATGCCCGTGTTCGGCGACGTGGACCGCGACCGGGCGCGGGAGCTGGTCGCCGGCTGGCTCGGCGACGGCGGGCCGGTGGAAGCCACGCCGAAGCAGGCGGCGGAGCTGCTCGCCTGCTACGGCATCGGGGTCGCCGAAGGCGGGGACGGCGTACCGACCCGCGTCGTGGTCAGGGAGGACCGTTCGTTCGGCGCGCTGATCTCGTTCGGCATCGCGGACGAGACCGCCGCCCTGCTGGACGACCGCGCCTACCGGCTGTCGCCGCTCGCGGACGTGGAGGCCGCGGAGATGATCCGTGCCATCCGCACCGCCCCGCTGCTGCTCGGCCACCGGGGCGCGGAACCCGTGAACGTGGGCGCGCTGGAAGAACTGCTGCTGCGCGCCTCCCGGCTCGGCTACGACCTGCCCGAGGTGGCGCGGCTGGAGCTGAGCCCGGTCATGGTCGACGGCGACGGCGTCACGGTGCGCGAGGTCACGCTGACGCTGGAGCGCCCCCTCGGCCCGCGTCCCGAACTCGGCCCGCGCCGCCTCTGATTCTCCGCATCGGCCTGGCGACGCGGTGGCCCGGCGCCTTCCGCCATGCCGGGGGAGCGCCGGCCGCGTCGCCTTGCCCGACGGTGTTGCGGAGGCTCAGTCCGGAGGCGGTGGTGGGCTGGGTTCCGGTGTCGGCGGGACGGGGTCCGGTGCGGGCCCCGGCGGGATCGGCTCGGGCGGCGGCGCCGGCGGGCCGGGCTCCGGCGGCGGGCCGGGCGGCACGGGCTCGGGTGACGGGCCGGGAGGGATGGGCCCGGGCGGCTGAGGCGCGGGCCCCGGTGCGGGGCCGGGCGGCGGTTCGGGCGGCACCGGCGGCTGCGGGGGCGGCGCCGGGTCCGGTGTCGGCGGGGGCACCGGCGGCGGTGTCGGCAGTGGATGCTCGTCCATGCACCCCCTGTACCCCGCACGCGCGCGAATGACCGCGTGCCGGAACGGTCATGTGCGCGTCCGGCCCTGGACAGGGCAGGATGGGGCCATGAGGGAAACCCGAGCGACCACCAGTGGTCTGCGCACGGCGATCGAGCGCAGCGGTTACTACCCGGCCCTGGTCGCGGACGCGGTCGAGTCGGCCGTCGGGGACGAGCGCGTCGTCGCCTATGTCGTTCACCATGAGGCGACGTTCGACCCCGCGATGGAGGTGCGGCGGCACGTCACGGTGCTCGTGCTGTCGGCGGCCCGGCTGCTGGTGTGCCACACCGACGAGCACCCGCCCGGCGAGGGCATGACCCGCCCGCACGCGTCGACCACCACCGAGGCCGTCAAGCTGGAACGCGTCCAGTCGGTCGCGGTGACGCG
This sequence comes from Spirillospora sp. CA-128828, assembly GCF_050945415.1. Classification (NCBI taxonomy): domain Bacteria; kingdom Bacillati; phylum Actinomycetota; class Actinomycetes; order Streptosporangiales; family Thermomonosporaceae; genus Spirillospora; species Spirillospora sp. CA-128828. Next base: position 6,798,160 of record NZ_CP191986.1, on the reverse strand, counting down.
GGTCGTCCCGGACCCCGCGTCCTACGTGCCGGGCGTCCCGCCCACCGAGGTCGTGCTCACCATCGGCTGGGGCGCCATCGCGCACATCGACCTCGAACCCGCGACGTGCGGCGACGAGAACTGCGAGGCCGACCACGGCTACACCGGCAGCGTCACGGCCGACGACCTGTCGCTGCGGGTCAGCGAGGCCGCGGACGGCGCGGACGCGGTGAGCCAGGTGCTGGCGTTCGCCGAGGAACTGTCCGCGGCGACCGCCCGGTGACCCGCCCGGCGACCCTGGCGGTGCCGGTTCCGCGTTATGGGGCGGGGGCGCTCGCCGATCTGCCGGGCTCGGTGCTGGCGTCGCTGGGCGTGCCCGGCGCGGTGGACGTCCTGAGGCTGCCCGCCGTTCCGCGCGTCTGCGTCCTGCTCCTCGACGGGCTCGGCTGGGAGCAGCTGAGGGCCCATCCGGACGAGGCGCCCTACCTGACCGCGATGACCGGCGGCCCGATCACCGCCGGGTTCCCGGCGACGACGGTCAGCAGCCTCGGCTCGCTGGCGACCGGCGTCCCGCCCGGCGAGCACGGGCTGCTCGGGGTGCAGGTCGCGATCCCCGGCACCGGTCGCCTGCTGAACTGCCTGCGCTGGCAGGACGAGTCCGTCGACCCGGAGACGTTCCAGCCCGTCCCGACCGTGTACGCGCGCGCGGCCGCGGACGGCGTCAAGGTCGCCTACGTGGCGCGCGGCCTTTACCGGGGCTCCAGCCTCAGCCGCGCCACCACGCGCGGCGCCGACTACCTGGCCTCCGACGGCCCCGGGCAGCTGGTCGGTCGCACCAGGACGGCCCTGCGCCGCGGCGACCGGTCGTACGTCACCGTGTACCACGCCGACCTCGACGCGGCCGGCCACCAGTTCGGCACCGGCTCGGCGGAGTGGCGGTTCCAGTTGCGGTTCGTGGACGGCCTCGCGCAGCAGATCGCGGCCGCCCTGCCGCCCGGATCGGCCCTCCACGTGACGGCCGACCACGGCATGGTGGACCCGTCCGAGAGGGTCGACGCCGACACGGTGCCCGAGCTGCGCGACGGTGTCGCCCTCCTCGGCGGCGACGCCCGATGCCGCTACGTCTACAGCGAGGCCGGCGCGCACGACGACGTGCTCGCCGCCTGGACGGGGATGCTGGGCGACCGGGCATGGGTCGTGTCACGGGCCGAGGCGGTCGACGGCGGCTGGTTCGGACCGATCGGCCCGGGGATGCTGGAGCGCATCGGCGACGTGATCGCCGTGCCGCACGCCGACCTCGCGATCGTCGCGTCCGAGCGGGAACCGTGGCTGAACGAGATGGTCGGGATGCACGGTTCCCTCGTGGCCGCGGAGCAACTCGTGCCGCTGCTCAGCACGTCCCGGCCCTGACACCTGCGGAGTTGAGATGAACCGGCATTCGCCCCTCCCTAATCGGGGCAACGGCGGTCAAACTGGCGATGTGCACCCTCTCATCGAAGTGCCCGCGCTGGACCGGCTGCTCCGGCGGCAGACGCCCGTGGTCCTGCTGGACGTCCGATGGCATCTGGCGGGACCGCCGGGGATCGAGTCCTACCGCAGGGGGCACCTTCCTGGCGCCGTCTTCGTCGACCTCGACCACGATGTGGCCGGACCGCCCGGGGCCGCCGGCCGCCATCCCCTTCCCGAACCCGTCGCCTTCGAGTCGGCCATGCGCCGCGCCGGCGTCTCGGCGGACAGCCTGGTCGTGGCCTACGACGACGCCGACTCCATGTCCGCCGCCCGCGTCTGGTGGTCGCTGCGCTACTTCGGGCACGACCGGGTCCGCGTCCTGGACGGCGGCTACCGCGCCTGGACGGAGGCCGGCCTCCCGGTGAGCACCGCCGAACCCGACGTCAAACCGGGCGACTTCCTCGCCAAGCCGGGCCGGCTGCCCGTCCTGGACGCGGAGGGCGCCGCCGAACTGGCCACTGCGGGCGTCCTCCTCGACGCCCGCGCCGCCGAGCGCTACCGCGGTGAGCAGGAGCCCGTGGACCCCGTCGCCGGTCACATCCCGGGCGCCCGCAACGCCCCCACGTCCGGCAACGTCGGCGTGGACGGCCGCTTCCTGCCCCCCGAGCTCCTGCGCGAACGCTTCGCCCAGCTCGGTGCCACCGACGCCTTGGACGTCGGTGCCTACTGCGGGTCCGGCGTCACCGCCGCCCACGAGATCCTCGCCCTCAACCTCGCCGGCATCCCGGCCGCCCTCTACGTGGGCTCCTGGTCCAACTGGGTGACCGATCCCGCCAACCCGGTGGCCACCGGCGACAACTGACACGACCTCGCCCTCTCAGCCGGCGCCCATGGCCAGGAACCCGGTCGTGGCGGTCGTGCGGGGGACCGCGGCCAGAGCCTGCGAGGGGGGCAGGCCTGCCGCCACGGCGGTGTGGAAGGCCGTCATGAAGGCCGGGGTAGCCTCGTCCCGGACGGGGGTGACGCTGGCGATGACCGTGGCCGTGCCCAGGGCGAGGAGGACACCGGCCATGCCGAGGACGGCGTCGTCCTCGTCGGCGCGGCCGACGTCGCACGCGGACAGGACGATCAGGTGCGGCGGGACGGTCAGCTCATCGAGGTCGTGCACCATCAGCGGGCCGTCCGCCAGGCGCAGGCGGGAGAACAGGGCGTTGCCCTCGCGGAACTCGCCATGAGCGGCGATGTGGGCGAGCGCGGCGCCGTCGAGGGCGTCCCGGACGCGTTCCGCGCGCGCGTCGTCGCCCTCTAAGACGACGGCATGCGGGTGGAGGCGTCGCAAAGAGGCGATCTCGCGTTCGGTGTGCTGGAGGTCAGGGCCCGCGACCAGGACGGTGTGTCCATCCGAGGAGGTCCGTGTGCAGGCCTGAAGCCACGCCCCTGCCGACGGGACGATCGTGAACGGGCGCCCGGTCAGGGACGGGAGCGCCGCCCAGGGCAGGCCGTGCAGCGCGCCGGTCGGGGCTATGACCAGCTCGCGGTCGCCGACGACGGGTCTCAGCGGGGCGAGGAGGAGACGGTCGAGGCGGTCGGCGGCGCCCTGGAGGGCGGAGAGCGTCTGCGGGTCGACCTCGTCGGCCAGGCGGCGGGCGGCGAAGCGGATCAGCCCGATCTCGCGGACGGCCTCGTCGGACGCTCCCAGGTGGTGGCGATGGGGGCGGCCACCGGCGATGGTGACGGCGTGCAACTCGGTTCCGATGGCGATCAGCTCGACGAGGGCGCGGTCGCCGAGCACGGCGGCGACCTCGGTGGCGGCGGCCGAGCGCGGCGGTAGGGCACCGGACGGGCGGCGGCGCGTCTGTGCGCGGATCCGCGCCTCCAGGTTGGCCGAGAGCACGGACGGTGCGCCGCCGCGGGCGGTGTCGGCCGTGTGGCCGGCGCTGAGGGAGCGCAGCTCGGTCAGCGCGGCGGCGCGTTCGGGGTCCTTGGGCGGACGGACCCGGACCGGGCGCGCGATCGCCCGCCGCCGCTCCTCCACCGCGAGCAGTTCCCGCGCCGAACCGGCCAGCCGGAGACCGAGTTCCGCCAGTTCGGCGGCGAGCCCGGCCGCGCGGGCACGCAGATCGAGCGCGTCGAGCACCTCCACGTGGTCTTCGGTCACCTCAAGCCCGGCCCTGACCGCCGCCACCGCGCCCCTGTCGTCGTTCCGCGCCGAGCGTTCGAGGGCCACCGCGTGCCAGGCCGCGATCTGGGCCGGGGCGGGGCCGCGCGAGCGCCCGACAGAGGTGAGCAGGTGGCCTGCCGGTCTGCCCAGGGACAGCGCCACGCGCGCGGCGACGATGCGGGCCTCGTCGGCGGCGTCCACCCAGCCTCCGTTCGCGAGGCGTTCCGCCGTGGCCACGGCCGAGCGGAGCAGGATGGCGTGGCGCTCACCGGACGTCCAGCGGGCCTTGAGCAGTACATGCTCGGCCAGCAGCATCCATCCGGTGCGCTGCTGTTCGGCGAAGGCGGTGCGGGCTTGTTCGGCCGCTTCCGTGGCCTGCTCGGCGTTGCCGTCGGCCAGTTCGGCGTGGGCGAGGAGCAGGTAACCGTCGGCGACGTCGCATCGGTAGCCGTTCGCCGTGGCCGCGTCCAAGGCGGAGGTCAAGAGGAGACGTGCCTCGCCTGGCAGACCGGCCATGATGAGGGTCTCGGCTTGGTCGAACCGGCATTGCGCCCAGCGTTCGCCGCTCAGACCGGGTTCGGCCTCGGCAAAGAGGCGAAGCGCGCGCGGGACGTCCCCTCGGCGCGACACCGTGAACGCCAGATTGCCTTTGGACATGGCCGTCTGGTGATGCATCCCGGCGGCCTCACCAACGGCGACCGCCTCCGCCAAAGCCTTCTCCGCACCGTCGTAGTCACCGAGGAAGGCCCGTGCCAGGCCCAGGTTGGTGAGCAACCCGTTGAGCGCGGCTGGATCGTGCCCTTCGCGTAGCCGAGGTAAGGCCTCGGCGGCGACTTCGTGGGCCTCGTCCAGGCGCCCTGCACGCGCCAGAGCGCATGCCTTGTTGGCGGCCAGACGGTCTGCGTCCGCGCCGCGCAGGACGGTCTCCGCCTCACGCGCATGGGTGAGGGCCCCGGTGACGTCACCCTGGGCCGTGAGCAGGCCGACGAGATTCATCCGCACCTGCGCCGCCGCGTAGCCGTCGGACTCACGGGCCGATTCGAGAGCGCGGTGCAGGTAGGAGAGACCCTCGTCCAGCCGGCCCAGCTCCTTGGCCGCCAGTGCGGCCACCCGCAGCGCGAGGATCCCGCCGCCGGCCTCCAGCAGGTCGCGTGCGCGTGCGAGCGCCGTCGCGGGGTTCATCGCCGCCAGCCGCAGCAGCGCCCGCTCGTCCGGCCCGGTCACAGCCGGATCCAGCTCGTGACGATCGACGTCCCGTCGTCCAGCCGGAACGTCAGGCTGACCAGGCCGGCCGGCACGCGCGGCAGGCAGAAAAGCCCGGCGGGCTCCGCCCGCGCCGTGACCCCGCCCTCCGGCAGGTCCCGGTGCCGGACCTGGACGAGCGCCGCCGCGGACGGGACCAGCCGCCCGGTGATCTCCCGGTGCCGGCCGTCCGGCGACACCTCGATCTCGACGGTCGAGCCGGGGCACGTGAACGTCAGCGTCCGGGCGGCGCCGCCGCGGACACCGGCCGCCGGACGCCCGGCCCGGTCGTGCGTCAGCTCCGCCAGGGTCGCGGCCGGCGCCCGCCATGCGATCGACGCGCGGGCCGCCGCCAGCACATTTTCGGGTACGGGGTCGAGAACCCCGAACGCGTCCCGGACCTCGGCCATCAGCTCGTCGTCGTTCACGGGACGAGCCTCCGCAGCGCCTCCAGGCAGCGCGCCCGCGTCGGGGCGACGCTGCCGACGGGAATCCCGAGGGCGGCGGCGAGCTCGGCGTGGCTCGGCGCCAGCGCGAACAGCCGCAGCAGCGTCCGGCAGCGCCGCGGCAGCGTCTCCAGCGCGGCGCCGACCCGGCCGAGCCGCTCACGGGCCGCGACCACCTGGTCGGGGCCCGGCTCGGGCTCGCGCGGCGCGGGTACCTGCGGAAGGTCGCGGCCGCGCCGGCGCACCACCCGCAGGCTCTCGTTCCGCGCGGTCGTGGCCAGCCAGCAGCCCATCGCGGACGGCTCGCGCAGCCCGTCGATCCGCTCCACCAGACGCAGCCACGTGGTCTGCACCACGTCGCCCGAATCGGCGTCGTTCAACCCGTGCGAGCGGGCGATCGACCACAGCAGCGCGCTGTGCCGCTCGACCAGCCGGGCCCACGCGTCACCGTCGCCGTCGCGTGCCCGGACCACCAGCTCGTCCGTACCGTCCCTGCGGGCCACCGAAGTCTCCTCCCGAGGCCCCCCGCTTGTTGCTCACCCTATGACATTCTCCGCTGACGCAGCGTGCACTTTCGTGCCTAGATCCGGCAGCACCGGGTGCCGGGCCGGATCGAGGACGCGGTCCGCCGCCTCGGCCGCGCCGATGCCCTCCGCCGCCGCCAGGGCGGCGATCCGTCCCGCCACCACGGGCGCCGCGAACGAGGTGCCGCTCCACGTCGCGTAGCCGTCGAACCCCTCGAAGCGGACGAAGGTGCTGGCGACGCCGACGCCCTCCGCGCACGCGTCCACCCACCAGCCGTAGTTGGAGAACCAGGCGCGGTCACCGCCGTCCAGCGCCGCGACTCCGATGACGGGCTTCATCGCGGCGGGCCAGAACGGGCGGTCGGTGCCCGCGTTCCCCGCGCACGCCACGACGGCCGTGCGGCGGCCGAGCGCGGCGACGGCCCGCGCCAGCACCGGCGAGGGACGGTCGTCGTAGGTGTGGCAGCCGAGCGAGAGGTTCACGACGTCGGCGCGCCCCCATCCGGCGAGCCACCCGAGCGCCCGGATCACGTCCAGCTCGTCGCCGACCCCGTCGCCGCCGATCACCCGCCGGGCCCGCAGCCGCGCCGCCGGCGCCTGCCGCAGGACCACGCCCGCGACGAACGTCCCGTGGCCCGCCTGCGCGTCCAGCTCGAAGTCCAGGTCGGCGTCCAGGACCTCCGCCACCTCGTCGCGCTGCTCGCGGTACCACTCCGCGTCCGCGTACCAGGGGTGCGGCGACAGGCCCGTGTCGAGGATCGCCACCGTCACGTCCCGGCGCGCCGGGACGGCCTCGGGCGCCGGCACGGGCGCGGCCGCGCGGGGTGAGTCCGCCGGTCCGCTCCACCACATCGGCTGGCCGAGGACGAGATGGTTCGGCGAGACGCTCAGCCGGCGATGCCGCCCGTCGCCGCCGAGCCGCGCCGCGAGCTCGCAGACGTCCACCTTCGCCGGCGCGCGCAGCCGCAGCCGGGTGACGCCGTGGTCGTCCTGGCGCGAGTCGTGCCAGCGCCGCACCAGGTCTTCGGCGGCGGCCGCGTCCTGCGCGGCGACGAGGATCTCGTCCCGGCGGATCAGCGCCGGCCGCCCCGGCAGCGGCTCCACCACGACGGCGTCGCGGTGCCGTGCCAGGAGCCGCTCCAGCCGCGCCTGTTGGTCGAACATCGGTCCTCGCCTCCGTTCACGACCGGCCCCCGCGCTCATCATGCCGAACTTGCGACGCAGGGTGACGGCGATCGAACGGAAAGTCATCGATGTCGCAGCCGGATGCGGTCTCTGCCTCTTGCGCCTTTTCGCCCCAAGGCGGGTTCGGGAGGGCCTAATCTTGCGCGCGAGCCAGGTGAACGGCGCGCATCCCGTAGTCAAGCGTTCAACAAACGGTGGACTCACGGTGGTGCGACTCGTGCCGATGATGCACAATGAGGGACGCGGACGCCGACTTGGGACTTACGAGGCCGTAGGGGAAGACGAGCCTCGGTACAGATCCAGGAGGTCCGGTGACCGCACGTGGCGTTTTCTACGTCCACTCCGCGCCACCTGCGCTGAGCCCGCACATCGAGTGGGCCGCCGCAGGTGTCCTTGGGGTGCCCGTTTCCCTTGAGTGGGCTGATCAGGCGGCGGCGCCGGGCACGCTGCGCGCCGAGCTCCATTGGGAGGGGAAGCCGGGCACCGCCGCGGGCATCACCTCCGCGCTGCGGAGTTGGAAACTGGTGCGGTTCGAGGCCACCGAGGATCCGACGCCGGGCACCGACGGTGTCCGCTTCAGCTTCACCCCGTCACTCGGGGTGTTCACCGGCGTCATCGGCGCCAGCGGCGACATCATGGTCCCCGAGGACCGGCTCCGCTCGGTGATGGCGAACGCCGCCGTCGGGAAGATCACCCTGGAGCACGAGCTCGAACGTCTCCTCGGCACCCCGTGGGACAACGAGCTGGAGCCCTTCCGCCGGGCCGGCGACGGCGCCCCCGTCCGCTGGCTCCACGCGGCTGTTTGATTGCAAGCCCGGCCCAGAGGGCTCGCCTGGCGGCTCGCCCTCTGACCGGGCTTGGGCGAGCGCGACCTCGCTTCGCGAGCTTCCCGGTGGGGCTCGCCTTCGGCTTCGCCCCACCGGTCAGGTAGCGCGCTCGCGCGGTGGCCGAGGTCGTTGCCGGACTCCTGGAACAGAACAGCAGCACGAAACGGCCCGGCGAGTTGCGTCTCGCCGGGCCGTTGACGTGCGCGGTCACCGACCGCGCAGGAGTCTCACAGGGCGCGTTCGAAGGCGACCGAGACGTTGTGGCCGCCGAAACCGAACGAGTTGTTGAGCGCCGCGGCGGGGCCGTCGGCCAGCTTGCGCGGCTCGTCCCGGACGACGTCCAGGTCGACGTCGTCGTCGAGGTCCTCCAGGTTGGCGACGAAGGGGACGAGGCCCTCCTTCAGCGCGAGCACGGTGAAGATCGACTCCAGCGCGCCCGCACCGCCGAGCAGGTGCCCGGTCATCGACTTGGTGGCGGTGACGACGACCTGCCCCGCGGCCTCCTCGCCGAGGCCGGCCTTGATGGAGGCGAGCTCGGCCACGTCGCCGGCGGGAGTGGAGGTGGCGTGCGCGTTGATGTGCACGATGTCGGCGGGCTCCAGCCCGGCGTCCTTGAGGGCCCGCTGCATCGCCTTGGCCTGTCCGGCCCCGGACGGGTCGGGCAGGACGATGTCGTAGGCGTCGCCGGAGTAGCCGCAGCCGGAGGCGAAGCCGTGGATCTCCGCGCCGCGGGCACGGGCGTGCTCCTCCGACTCCAGGATCATCGCGGCGGCGCCCTCACCGAGGACGAACCCGTCGCGGTTCTTGTCGTAGGGCCGGGACGCGCGCTCCGGCTCCTCGTTGCGGGTCGACATCGCGCGCATGGCGCCGAACGAGGCCATCTGCAGCGGGTGTATGCACGACTCGGTGCCGCCGCAGATCACCACGTCCGCGCGGCCGGCGCGGATCATGTCGATGGCGTAGCCGACCGCCTCGCCGCTGGACGCGCAGGCGCTCACCAGGGCGTGCGAGCCGGCCATGGCGCCGAACTCGATGCCGACGTGCCCGGACGCGCCGTTCGGCATCAGCATCGGGACGGTGAAGGGCGAGACCCGCGACCAGCCCTTCTCCCGGAAGACGTCGTAGCTGTTCAGAGCCGTGTGCAGGCCGCCGATGCCGCTGGACAGCACGACGCCGAGGCGCTCGCCGTCCACGGCGAAGCCGCCGTCCACACCGGCCCGGTCCATGCCCTTCTGCGGCTTGCCGCCGGACGGCTGGGCGAACCCGGCGCTCGTCCACGCCTCGCGCGCCGCGATCAGCGCGATCGCCTGGTTGCGGTCGAGCCGGCGCAGGATCTGCTTCGGCATGACCTCCGACGGTTGGACCTTCAGCGTGGCGGCGAACTGGACCGGCAGGTCCTCGACACCCTCCCAGTCCAGCTTGCGGATCCCGGACTCTCCGGCGAGCAGGGCGGACCAGGTCGACGGCAGGTCTCCGCCGAGTGGGGTCGTTGCACCGAGACCGGTCACGACGACTCTGGTCTGGCTCTTGCTCATGTGGGTGCTCCTTGCGGACTGTGAGGGGGGAGGGTCGGGCGCGCCGCCTCCGGCCGGCCGGCGGCGCGCCCTCCCCGCGGATCTAGCTCTGCAGGTTCTGCACGAAGTTGATGACGTCCTTGACGGTCTTGAGGTTGCGCAGCTCGTCGTCGGGGATCTCGACCCCGAACTGGTCCTGCGCGGCGACGGCGATCTCCACCATCGACAGCGAGTCGATGTCGAGGTCGTCGATGAAGTTCTTCTCCGGGGTCACCTCGGCCTTGTCGATGCCGACGATCTCGTCGATGATCTCGGCGAGGCCGTCCAGGATCTGCTGTTCGGTGGCGACTGCCATGGTTCTGCGTTCTCCTTCGGTGGGTTGGTCCAGAGCCTGCGAGCAGGCGTGACGGCCTACGGGATCTGGATGACTTGGGCAGCGTAGGACAGCCCGGCGCCGAAACCGACCAGCAGGGCCGGGGCGCCGGACGGCACGTCGCCGCGTTCGATCATGCGGGACAGCGCCAGCGGGATGGAGGCGCCCGACGTGTTGCCGGACTGCACGATGTCGTCGGCGACGACGGCGTTGGTGGCCTTCACCTTGCGGGCGATCGCCTCGATGATCCGCAGGTTGGCCTGGTGCGGGACGACGGCGGCGAGATCCTCCGGGCGGATCCCGGCGCGCTCGCACGCCTGGACCGCGATGGGCGCGATGGCCGTGGTGGCCCAGCGGAACACCGCCTGGCCCTCCTGGCGGATGAACGAGTGCCGGTCCTCGATGATGATCTTGTCGTACTTGTCGCCGGCGCTGCCCCACACGACCGGTCCGATGCCGGGGGTCTCGCTGCCGGTGACGACCGCCGCGCCGGCCCCGTCCGCGAAGATGATGCAGGTCGACCGGTCGGTCCAGTCGATCCACTGGGACATCTTCTCCGAGCCGATCACCAGCACGTTGCGGGCGCTCCCGGCCCGGACGGCGGCGCTGGCGGTGCCGAGCGCGTAGCAGAAGCCGGCGCAGGCGGCGTTGAGGTCGAACGCGCCGGGCGCGTCGATGCCGAGGCGGTGCGCGACCTGCGCGGCGTGGCCCGGCATCGGCGACTCCGCCGAGCAGGTCGCGAGGATCACGAGGTCGATGTCGGACGGGGCGAGCCCGCTGTTGGCGAGGGCCTTGCCGCCCGCGTGCGCGCCCAGCTCGACGATGCCCTCGTCGTCGCCGGCGATGCGCCGCTCGGAGATGCCGACGCGGCTGCGGATCCACTCGTCGTTGGTGTCGACCGTCTTGGCGATCTCGTCGTTGGTGACGATGCGGGCGGGACGGTAGTCGCCGAACGCCAGGATGCGGGCGCCGGGCGTCGCCTCGGGGATCTTGATCGTGGCGGTCATGAGGTGTGCGCCTTGATCAGCTCGCGGGCCTTGTCCAGGTCCGCGGGGGTCTTGAGGGCGAGCAGCTCGACGCCCTTCAGCTCGCGGCGGGCGAGGCCGGTCAGCGTCCCGGCGGGCGGCAGCTCGATGATCGCGGTGATGCCGAGGTCCCGCATGGTCGTCATGCACGAGTCCCAGCGGACGGGCGTGCTGACCTGGTCGACGAGCCGGGCGACGAACTCGCGGCCGTCCTCGACGACGGCGCCGTCCCGGTTCTGCAGCAGCCGCGTCCGAGGGGCGGCGACGGGCGCGCCGGGCGCGAGGCGGCGGAGGGTGTCGACGGCGGGCTCCATGTGCTCGGTGTGGAAGGCGCCCGCGACCGACAGCGGCCGGAGCCTGGCCTTGGGGGGCGGCTCCTCGGCGAACCGCGCGAGGCGCTCGGTGGTCCCGGCGGCGACGACCTGGCCGGCGCCGTTGACGTTGGCGGGGGTGAGCCCGTGCTTGTCGATCGAGGCGAGGACCTCGTCGGGGTCGCCGCCGAGCACGGCGGTCATCCCTGTCTCGGTGACGGCGGCGGCCTCGGCCATCGCCCGGCCCCGCTCCCGGACGAGGACCAGCGCCGCCTCGGGCGTCAGCACCCCGGCGATCGCCGCGGCGGACAGCTCGCCGACGCTGTGCCCGGCCACGGCGTCCGGCCCCGCCTGCCCGTCCTCGTAGAGCACCTCGCAGGCGGCGAGCGCGGCGGCGACCAGCAGCGGCTGCGCCACGGCGGTGTCCCGGATCTCCTCGGCGTCCGCGACCGTCCCGTAGCGGACCAGGTCGAGACCCGTGACCGCCGACCACCAGGCGAGCCGGTCGGCGACTCCGGGTATCTCTAGCCATGGCTGCAGAAAGCCGGGGGTCTGGGCGCCCTGGCCGGGCGATGCGAGGAGAATCACAGCGTCCAGCCTGCCCGCAATGCCTCCTCCACCACGATGCCGTTCGCGACGAACTTTGGTCAGGGAGCTTTGTACGACCCCTACAAGGGACCCTAAATATGCGTAGAGCGGCTCTGGAAACGGCCCAGGACGAGGGCGATGCGGAGGGTGAACGCGTTGCGGCCGTCGGTGGGGGCGAGGCCGGTCAGCTCGGTGACCCGGCGGAGCCGGTAGCGGACGGTGTTGGGGTGGACGAACAGGAGCCGCGCGGTCGCCTCCAGCGACGAGCCCTGTTCGAGGTAGGTGGTGAGCGTGTCGAGCAGCGGGGCGCCGGCGGCGAGCATCGGGTTGTAGACGCTCTCCACCAGGTAGCGGCGTGCCTCGTCGTCACCGTCCAGCGCGCGTTCGGGGAGCAGCTCGGTGGCCTGCACGGGGCGGGGCGCGTCCGGCCAGCCGGCGGCGGCGCGCAGGCCGGCGACGGCGGCGCGCGCGGACCGGGTGGAGTCGTAGAGGTCGCCCACCCGCGGGCCGACGACGACCGGGCCGGGTCCGCACTTGGCCGCGATCGGGCGCGCGGCCTCCAGGGGGTCGGCGTCACCGCCCACGATGGCGATGACCCGGTGTCCTTGGACGCCGGCCAGCACGTCGGCGCGCGCGCGGCGCGCGGCCAGCTGCATCTGGTCGATGGTGACCTCGGGCTCTTCGTCCTCAGGGGTGAACCCCGCGATGACGGTGACGGGCTTGGACGTCCAGCCGAGCGCGGCGGCCCAGGAGTGCATGCCGTCGTCGACTTCGCCGCGCAGCACCGCGTTGACGACGAGGGCCTCCAGCCGTGCGTCCCAGGCGGCGCGTGTCTCGGCGGCGCGCGCGTAGACCTGGGCGGCGCCGAACGCCACGTCACGCGTGTAGCGAAGGATCGCCTCGCGCAGCTGGGCCTCGCCGCCGGGTGCGGCGAGCTCGTCCAGCCGGGTCTCCACCACGTCGATGATGACGCGGATCATGTCGATGGTGTGCTGGAGCTTGATGGAGCGCAGCAGCTCGCGGGGCGCGGTGCCGAAGACCTCGCCGGCGATGGCCGGACGGGTCCGCTCGTTGCTCTTGAACCACTCCACGAACGCGGCGATGCCGGCCTGGGCGACGAGGCCGATCCAGGAGCGCTGGTCGGCGGGCATGCGCCGGAACCAGGGGAGCTGCTCCTCCATGCTGGTCAGGGCCGCGGTGCCGAAGGTCCCCATGGCCTTCTCCAGGCGCTGGGTGGTCTGCTCGCGGATTTCGGCCTCGTTCGCGGTGTTCACCTTCCCAGGGTGCCACCACCCCGCAGGTGGCCAGTCCGAAAGTGACGAAACCGGCGTCAGCCGGGAGTCACCTTGGAGGGGCGCCCGAGTGCGATGTCGGTCAGGTTGCGCAGCGAGGCGGAGCCGGGCGCGAGGTAGTCGCTGTGGCCGCCGGATCCGGCCTCGAAGACCCGTGCGCCGAACCCGGGGGAGACCGGGTCGGGGCCGAGCCCGAGCCCGAAGATGCGGACGTGGGGGACGTCCTCCATCCAGTCGGTCGCGCCGCGTCCCGCCCAGACGCGGGCCGTGCTGCTCAGCCTGGAGGCCGACCAGGCGGTGGTTCCCGGACTGCCGTAGAGGGCGATGTCGGTGACCTGCCGCAAGGCGGCGCTGTCAGGACCGTCCAGCGCGGCACGGCCGCACACGACGGAGCCGTAGCTGTGGCAGAGCAGACCCACGCTCGCACCGGGGTTGACCTGGTGCACGCCCTTCAGGAAGTGGCGTAGCTGGACGGAGCCTTCGGCGGCCCTCTCGTCGGTCAGGACGTCACTGCTGAAAGTCTTGGGCGCCGCGTAGCCGAGCCACGCGACCACCGCCAGACCAGGGTCCGGAGACATGGAGCGTGCCTGCGTGTAGACCGCGCGTGCGCCGCCACCAGGTGTCGACCACGGTTTCCCGCCGCGCTTGTCGAACGCGGACAGTGTGGTGTCCGCACCTGGGACGAGTACCGCCACACGCCGTGCTCTGGTGAGGTCGCCGACGACCTCGATGGCTCGTCCACCGCCGCGTGGGTCGAAGTAGAGGAAGCGGCGCCCGGGCTGGAGGAACGCCCCGAGCGCTTTGCTTCGGCGGACGTCGCCGACCTTCTGCGCCGTCTTCAGCGCCTCCTCGATGGACCCGCGTTCGGCCGCGTACCGGACGTCCAGTGTCGACGGCGCCATCCGGGGGACGGCGACCGGCGCGGCGTAGGGGTCGGCATGCCCGGTCCCGGCGGTCGTCAGCATCACGACCCCGATGGACGCGGCGGCGGCCAGGACCCTCCGGAAACGCCGGGCACGGGGCCGGCGCTGGCGCGGCGAGGTCGTCGTCAGATGCGGCGGCATCGTCGTGTTTCCACCATCCAAGATCGTTCAGTGGGTCGCGGCTCACCTCCGGAATCAGGAGACGCCTCTTGAGATGTACGGGTCCGAGATCGAGTTGGTTCCCCGGACGTTTTTTCGCGCGCTTTCCCGGACGGGACGCCCCGGCCGTTCGGATCCCCCGTCCACCAGGGCCCGGATCGCGGCGAGCGCGATACCGGAGACCAGCAGCCACGGAAGGCGTTCCACGATCCATTCCGGCTGGTCAGGTGCGGAGTGCAGCCCCCTCAGGCTACCGAACGCCGCCAGTGCCGCCACGGTGACGGTCAGCAGCGCCGTCTGGTGCCATAGGAAGATCGTCATCGCGGAGCGGTTGGCCGCGCGGATCGGCGACCAGACCCGGGCGTGCCGCGTCCAGCGGGTCAGCGGCCCGTGGAGCAGCACCGCGAGGCCGGTCTGGGCGAGCCCGAACGCGACCGCCGCGAGCGTCGGCGGGCTGAGGTTGGAGGTCGCGGCGCCGGGCACGCCGACCATGCTCGCCGGGTATCCGGCGAAGAGGACGAGCAGGGCGGCCCCCGTGGCGCCCCCGCCGAGAAGGGCGAACCCGGCCCGGCGGGAGCGCAGCGCCCCGCCCGCCCAGCCGACGCCGAGGTAGAACGGCACGAGCCAGGCGGTGAGGACGGTGGCCCAGCCCGTCCATCCGGGCGCGCCGAGCGGGAAGCGGCCGAGGTCGAGCGCCGCGGTCGCGCCGACGAGGAGTGCCGCGCCCCGGAGTCCGAGCCGGTTCCAGGCGGCGGCGATCAGCGGGGTGAGCGCGGTCAGCGCCACGTAGACGCACAGGAACCACAGCGGGCTGAGCACCAGTTCGATCAGCGTGCGGATGCCGCTCGCGGAGAACCCGGCCCACCACAGGAGCGCGGCCACCAGGGCCCACGTGAGCGCCAGGACGGGGAGCGGCCGTGCGAAACGCGTCAGGCGCCGCCGCATCCGGCGGCCCCACGGCTCGCCGGGACGCAGGCCCTTCGCCGCCGAGTAGCCGCCGACGAGGAAGAACAAGGCGAGGGTCTGGAAGATCCAGGTGATGGGGGTCAGTCCCGGCATCGTCTTCAGCGGGCTGGTGACATGCAGGTCGCCGCCCCAGCCGTCGGCGACGAACGCGGTGACCAGCCAGTGGCCGAGCACGACGCCGAGGATGGCGAAGGCCCGCAGGGCGTCCACGGCCCGGTCGCGACCCGGGTCCTCAGGCATGGGTGACCTCCGCGTCGCGGCCGAGGGCGATCAGGGCGAGGTTGCGGAGCGCGCGGGAGCCGGGCTTCAGGTAGCCGCTGTGCGGGCCCGTCCCGGCGTCGAAGCGCAGGGCGCCGAAGCCGGACGAGACGGGATCCGCGCCGAACCCCAGCCCGGCGAAGCGGACGTTGGGCACGTACCGCATCCAGTCGCCCTTGGCCCGGCCCGCCCAGACCCGTGCGGACGTCCCGAGGCCGGACGCGTGTTCCACGGTGGTGCCGGGGCTGCCGAACAGAGCGATCTCGTCCACCGGCAGGCGCGCGATGTGCCGGGCCGCCTTGCCGCAGACGACCGATCCGTAGCTGTGGCAGAGCAGGGCGAACCTGGCATGCCCGTTCACGCGGTGCACGCCGGTGAGGAGGCGCCCGAGGCCGTGTGCGCCGTCCTCCGCGCGCCCGCTCGTCACGGCCGCGACGCTCGGCATCGAGGGCGTGTCGTAGCCGAGCCAGGCGATCACGGCGATCCGCGCTCGGGGCACGTCGGCGGAGGCCTGCCGGTAGAGCGCACGGCTGCCCCCGCCGACGAACTTGGGCGAGTCGTAGTTGGCCAGCGTGTTGTCCGCGCCGGGCACGACGACCGCGATCCGGTCGGCGTGCTCCAGGTCGCCCAAGACCTCGACGGCCCGTCCGTTGCCTCGCGGGTCGAACGACAGGAACCGCCGGCCGGGCGCCAGGAAAGCGGACAGCGCCCGCGTCCGCGCCTCGTCGCGTACGCGCTCCGCCGTGACCAGGGCGCGCGTGATGTCCTGGCCGGTGGCCTGGTAGCGGGCGTCGAGGGTGGACGCCGACAGCGCGGGCGCCGTGGCCGGCGGCGCGTACACCTCGGCGTGTCCGGCCGCGGCGGTCGTGGAGCCGGTCGCGGCCAGGACCGCGGCGGCGACGGTCGTGCGAACGCTGGGCATCCGGTGCGTCCTTCCTGGTCAGTGGTTTTTGCGCACTGATCAGGAAGGTAGAAATCGGACGCCGTAGCGGAGATCAACCGGCGGTGTGGTCTTGCGCCGTGCGACCCCGGTGCGACGGATGCGACCGAGGTATCAGTCGCCGGGGCGCACCAGCCCCACTTCGTACGCGTAGACGATCGCCTGCGGGCGGTCGCGCAGCCCGAGCTTCATCAGGATCCGCCCGAAATGCGTCTTCACGGTCTGCTCGGCGACGACGAGCCGCCCGGCGATCTCGCCGTTGGACAGCCCGCGCGCCACCAGCGCGAGGACCTCGGTCTCCCGCTCGGTCAGCTCGTCCAGCCGCTTGCGGGACGGCGCCCGCGGCCCGCCGAGCCGGGAGAACTCCGCGATGAGCCGCCGGGTGATGGACGGGGACAGCAGCGCGTCGCCCGCCGCCACGACCCGCACCGCCTCGGCGAGCTCGGTCGCGGAGGCGTCCTTCAGCAGGAACCCGCTGGCCCCGGCCCGCAGCGCCGCGTAGACGTAGTCGTCCAGGTCGAACGTCGTCAGCATGAGGATCTTCGGGGCGCCGTCCATGGCGCCGTCGAGCAGCCGGCGGGTCGCCTCCAGGCCGTCCATCACCGGCATCCGGACGTCCATCAGCACCACGTCGGGACGCAGCTCGGCGACGCGGCGCACGCCCTCCTCGCCGTTGACGGCCTCGCCGACGACCTCGATGTCGGGCTGGGCGTTGAGCAGCACGCCGAATCCGGTGCGCACCATGCCCTGGTCGTCGACGATCACGACCCGGATGGTCACGTCGCGTCCCGCGTCTTCACCGGCAGGCTGGCGGTCACGGCGAATCCTCCCTGGGGGGTCGGGCGGGCGGTCAGCTCGCCGCCCAGCGCGGCGGCCCGCTCCCGCATCCCGACCAGCCCGTGGCCGCCGCCGGGGAGCGGCATGCCGCCGGCCTGGCCGTCGCGGGCCGGGCCGTTGACTACGCCGAGCCACACTATGCCGTCCTCGTGGGACACCTCGACCTCCACCCGCGAACCGGGTGCGTGCCGCATGGCGTTGCTCAGCGCCTCCTGCAGGATCCGGTACGCGGTGAGCCCCACGCCCGGCGGAAGGCCGGCGAGGTCGCCGCGCAGCCGGGTCTCGACGCGCAGGCCGGCGCCCCGCGCGTTGCCGACGAGTTCGTCCAGCCGCTCAAGGCTCGGCTGCGGCGCGGTCTCGGCGCCGTCCTCCGCGCGGAGCACACCGAGGATCCGGCGCAGCTCCGTCAGCGCGTCGAGGGCGGTCGCGCGGATCTCCGCCAGGTCCCGGCGCGTCTCGTCCGGGACGTCCTCGGCCTTGTACGGCGCCGCCTCCGCCTGGATCGCGATCATGGACATGTGGTGCGCGACGACGTCGTGCAGCTCCCGCGCGATCCGCTGCCGCTCGGTCAGCACCGCCTCGGCGTCCTGGTGCCGCCTCTCCTGCTCGGCCAGCTCGCGCCGCGACGTCTGCCGGACGCGGACGGCGTAGCCGACGGCCAGCGGCAGCAGGAGCAGCACCGACGCGCCGGGCCCGGTCTCCGGGTCCTTGAGCCACACCCCGGCGAAGGAGATGATCCCGACGCCCAGGGTGATGTCGCGCGAGCAGCGCACCGCGACCGTGTACACGCACACGATCGCCGCGAACGTGCCCGCCGGGACGTACGGGACGGTCAGCCACCCGTCGACGTCGATCAGCGCCATCGACACGAAGCTCAGCCGCCACGCGCCGAGCGGATGCCGGTCCCGCAGCGCGAGCGGCGCCGTCACCGCGACCGCGATGAACAGCTTCGTCCCGTCGGACACGTCGATGCCGCGCCGCGCGGTCTCGGTCGTCAGCAGCGACACCGTCCCAGCGACCAGCCCGGCCGTGAGCGCCAGCCCGAACAGGTTCGTCACGACCCCGTACGGCAGCCGCCCGACGCCGATGTACCGCGTCCACCGCAGCAGCAGCGGCCACGGCCGGTTCAGCGGGGCCGGGTCCGCCTTGCCGGTCACGGCGGCGGCCAGCAGCACGTCGCGCAGGACGCTCCGCAGTGTCAGATTCTCCCCGGCCATGAGCCCCAGGCTAGAGAGGCCCGGTCTCACTCGGATGACACCGCGGTGGGACGCGCCGGGTCATACCTGGGTACCGTGCGAGGCGTGGAGCCCGTCGAAGCGCTGCGCCGGATCGCGTTCCTCCTGGAGCGCGCCCATGAGCCGACCTACCGCGTCCGGGCGTTCCGCACGGCCGCCGACCTCGCCGGGCAGACGCCCTCCGGCGAGCTGGCCGACCGTGCCCGCGACGGGACATTGACCGCGCTGCCCGGCATCGGCAAGGTCACCGCCCTGGTGATCGAGGAGGCCCTGCGCGGCGAGACCCCCGTCTACCTGCGGCGGCTGGAGGCCACCGAGGGCGAGCCGCTGGACGAGACCACGGCCGCGCTCCGCTCCGCGCTGAAGGGCGACCTGCAC
This sequence comes from Spirillospora sp. CA-128828, assembly GCF_050945415.1. Classification (NCBI taxonomy): domain Bacteria; kingdom Bacillati; phylum Actinomycetota; class Actinomycetes; order Streptosporangiales; family Thermomonosporaceae; genus Spirillospora; species Spirillospora sp. CA-128828. Next base: position 6,779,548 of record NZ_CP191986.1, on the reverse strand, counting down.
ACCCACAGCGACTGGTCGGACGGAGGGTCCCCGATCCTGGAGATGGCCGAGACCGCCCGGTCCCTCGGCCACGAGTACCTCGCGCTCACCGACCACTCGCCGCGCCTGAAGGTCGCCAACGGCCTGTCGGCCGACCGCCTGCGCCGCCAGCTCGATGTCGTCGCCGAACTCAACGCGGACCTCGCGCCCTTCCGCATACTCACCGGCATCGAGGTGGACATCCTGGAGGACGGCGCCCTCGACCAGGACGCCGATCTGCTCGACCGCCTCGACGTCGTCGTCGCCAGCGTCCACTCCAAGCTCCGCATGGACCGCGTCGCGATGACGAAGCGCATGGTCGCCGCGATCGCGAACCCGCGGGTGAACGTCCTCGGGCACTGCACCGGGCGGATCGTCAAAGCCGGCGGCAAGCGCGGCGGCCTGCGCCCGGAGTCGGAGTTCGACGCCGCCCTCGTCTTCGACGCCTGCGCCGCCTACGACGTCGCCGTCGAGATCAACTCCCGTCCGGAACGCCTCGACCCGCCCAAACGCCTGCTGCGTCTCGCGGTCGAGGCGGGCTGCCGGTTCTCCGTCGACTCCGACGCCCACGCGCCGGGGCAGCTCGACTGGCAGCCCTTCGGCTGCGAGCGAGCCGCCCGGTGCGCGGTGCCCGCGTCCCAGATCGTCAACACCCTTCCGGCCGGCGATCTGGTCGCGTGGACGCGGGCCAAGCTCTGACGGTCAGCCGCCCAGGGCGTGGACCATGCGCATGATGGTCTCGATCTGCTTGCCGCCCTTCATGTCGTAGGCGGTGTCGCCGCCGTAGCCCCACCAGTTCCAGCAGCCCTGCGGGTTGCCGCCCGTCCAGCTCGACGCGGTGGCCTGCGGGTACAGGACGATCATGTTGTTGGTGTCGGCGTACTCGTTGAGATACGCCTTCGTCGCGAACGTCGTCCCGACGACGCTCCGCCCCTGCTGGCAGCCGTGGAGCGCCACCATCAGCCGGCATGACGCCGACTCGCATGCCGGTGGGACGTACACGAAGCCTGTCGCATCCATGCTGATGGACGACGCGCTCCCGCCCGGCGCATAGGCGTTCTGGTCGAACTGCGTGAGCGTGCCGCCGGGAGCGGACGCGGGACCCGCCACCGAGCCGAGCAGGTGCCCCAGCATCGCGCTTTCGGGATCGTCACCGCACTTGTTGACGTACGGGGTGTAGGTGGCGGAGCACGGATTCGGCCCGATCGGGCTCACCCAGGCGTGCCCGGCCGGCGAGGTCTTCGTGTAGGAGACGGCGGCCCCGAAATTCCCGTAGAACCCGGCGAGGTCGTCGTTCACCGATTGCTTCACCGTGGAGTCGTTCGTCCCGTGGTAGATCCATACCGGATGCCCGGACAGATTGGCCACGGGGTCGATGCTTCCCTGTGACGCCCGGTCGCGGGCGGTCCGCTCCAATTCTGCGGGATTGTCGTCGTAGAGGTCGTTCATGCACGCGAGCTGCGCCGTCGTCACGTTGCCTCTCGCGCAGTGATAAGGCCCGGCGCTGAAGATGCCGGCGCCTTTGAACGTCCCGGAGTACGCGACATGGAGCTGGTCGGCCATGTACCCGCCGGAGGAGACGCCGCTGACGAACGAGGCGCTGATCGTGTGGCGGGGAAGCGCCGCGGGGGCGGACGCGGACGCGGGAGAGGCGGTGACGGTCGCCAAGGCGAGTGCGGCGGCCGCGAGGAAGGGGGTGCGTTTCATGGCGGGGCACCTCGTTCAAGAGTCGAGTGAGCAGGTGTTGACGATGTCGCCGGATGCGGGGCGGGAGAGCGTGGCGCTCGCCGGTGGGGGCGTGCCGCCCTGCGTCCAGGACTCCAGGGCCGTGAAAGCCGACCGCATGCAGGGCAGGAGCGGTCGCAGCCGATCCGGGTAGGAGTCGTACAGGCCGTCGACATGGTTGGCGGCTTCCACGCGGTAATAGCGGTAGGAAGCCTTTCCGCCGACGCGGACGAGTTTCGCGTAGAAGTCGGAGTCGGTTTTGATCGGCAGGAGCGAGTCGTAGGTTCCCTGAAGAGTGATCAGGGGTTTGCGGATTCGGCCGGTGAGGGCCACACGGGCGACGGCGCGGTGGACCTTCTTCGGGCGTGCGGCGTAGTTGTAGGCGGCCTCCTCTCCCGTGTAGGCGGGGTCGAACTCTTCGCGGTAGATGCGCTGGGTGAGTCCCCAATAGATCTGGTCGTGGAATGGCCAGAGGAATTCCGATCCGGGGGCCAGATCCGCCTTCAAAAGCGCCTTGTGGGCGGACGGGTCGCCGGTGGCCGCGTACGACGGGTAGGCGCGGAGGATGGGCGGCAGGTAGGTGAAGAGATTCGGGCCGCCGGCGCGCCAGAGCGTGCCTTCCGCGTCGATACCGCCGTCGTACAGTTCCGGGTGGTTCTCCAATTGCCAGCGGACGAGGTAGCCGCCGTTGGAGATGCCCGCGGCGTAGGTGCGGCGCGGGGAGCGGCCGTACCGTTCCGCGACGACCTTCCTGGCGGCTCGCGTGAGCTGGGTCAGCCGGTCGTTCCATTCGACGACGGCGTCGCCGGGGCGGCGGCCGTCCTTGTAGAACTCGGTGCCCGTGTTGCCCTTGTCCGTCGCGGCATAGGCGTAGCCCTTGGCGAGCGCCCAGTCGGAGATGGTGAAGTCGTTGGCGTACTGGCGCCGGGTGCCGGGAGAGCCCGCGACGACGAGGCCGCCGTTCCAGCGCTCGGGCAGGCGGACGACGAACTGGGCGTCGTGGTTCCAGCCGTTGTTGGCGTTGGTCGTGGAGGTGTCCGGGAAGTAGCCGTCCAGCTGGATGCCCGGAACACCGGCCGGGTTGCGCGTCCCGGCGGCGTGCAGGCCGGCCCAGTCTGCGGGGACGGTATGGCCCGAGCCGGTCGTTCCCGCCGTGGTGAGGTCGTCCAGGCAGGCGGCCACCTGCTTCTCCGCTCCCGGCACGGTGAGCCCCGACCCGCAACCGGGGCCGTCGTGCGCGTGTGCCGGCGAGGCCAGGGCGGCGGTGAGAGCGCCGGCGGTCAGGGCGGTGCGGACGATCGGCATTCCGGCTCCTCGGGGGACGGACGTCAGGTGCCGTCATGGTGAGCGCCGCTTGTGACCACGACCACGTGGCCCGGCCACATATCGGCCGGGGCCGCCATGTGCCCATGGTCGTGACCTGCACGTGATGTGGCTCACACCCGTATCGGAGTGTCCGAATGTGGGGCCCGCTCACATGGTCCGGCCTGCGGGTCCCACCTAGCGTTCCCGGTCACGGCGGCCCGGCGTGGTTCAGGCCGTCCATGACGAGCGTGAGGAGGGCGCATGGGCGACCCCGTTCCGGAGGCCCCGGTTCTGGCGGCGCGCGGCCTGGTCAGGGAGTTCCGCGGCTTCCGCGCCGTGGACGGCGTGGACCTCGACGTGGCCGAGGGGTCCGTCCACGCGCTGGTCGGCCCGAACGGCGCCGGCAAGACCACGCTGTTCAACCTGCTCACCGGGTTCCTGAAGCCGACCGCGGGCAGCGTCCGGCTCGGCGGGCACGAGCTGGCCGGACGGCGGCCCGAGCGGATCGCGAAGCTGGGGCTCGCCAGGTCGTTCCAGATCACGAGCCTGTTCGCCGAGCTCACGCCGCGGCAGCACGTGGAACTCGCGCTCGCCGGGCGCACCGGGCTCGGCTGGCGGTTCTGGCGGTCGGACAAGGCGCTCGGACGCTACTCCGCGCGCGCCGCGGAACTGCTCGGCCAGGTCGGCCTGGACGAGCACGCGGAGGTCCCGGCGGGCTCGCTGGCCTACGGGCGCAAACGCGCGCTGGAACTGGCGCTGGCCTTGGCGCTCGACCCCAAGGTGCTGCTCCTGGACGAGCCGACCGCCGGCATGGGCGTCGAGGACGTCGGCCGGACCGTCGAGCTCATCAAGAAGGTGCGCGCCGGGCGGACGGTCGTGCTGGTCGAGCACAACATGAGCGTCGTCTCCAGCCTGGCCGACCGCGTCACCGTGCTGCAGCACGGCCAGGTCCTGGTCGAGGGGCCCTACGCCGAGATCCGCCACGACCCCCGCGTCGTCACCGCCTACCTCGGAGACTCCAATGCTGCGCATTGACGGACTGTCCGCCTGGTACGGCGAGGCCCAGGCCCTGCGCGAGGTGTCGCTGCACGTCGACGAGGGCGAGATCGTCACCCTCGTCGGGCGCAACGGCGCCGGCAAGACAACGCTCCTGCGCAGCCTGATGGGCCTCCACCAGGGCGTGTCGGGGACGGTGCGTTTCCTGGACGAGGACATCTCCGCACTGAGCTCCCACAAGCGCGCGCGGCGCGGCCTCGGCTACGTCCCGGACGATCGCGGCATCTTCGCCACGCTCTCGGTGGAGGAGAACCTGACACTGCCTCCTGTCATGGGGCCGGACCCGTGGTCACTGGAGCGGGTGTACACGACGTTCCCGCGCCTCAAGGAGCGGCGCCGGTTCCCCGGGACGAAGCTGTCGGGCGGCGAGCAGCAGATGCTCGCGCTCGCCCGGGTGCTGCGGACCGGCGCCCGGCTGCTGCTGTGCGACGAGCCCACCGAGGGCCTGTCGCCGCTGATCGTCCAGCAGATCGGCGAGATCCTCCGCGAGGTCAAGGCGGCCGGGGTGACCGTCCTGCTGATCGAGCAGAACGTGCACTTCGCCGCGACCGTCGCCGACCGCCACCACCTGCTCGCCGAGGGCCGGATCGTCGAGTCCATGGACAACGACGAGGTCCGCGCCCGCGAGAGCGAACTCCTGCAGTACCTCGGAATCTAGGGAGCAACCCCATGAGAGTTTTGGGACGTTCGGCCGCGCTCGCGACCGCCGGAGCGCTGCTGGCCGGCTGCGCGGGCGGACCCGGCGGGGGCGGGGGCAAGATCAGCGATGACAAGATCGTCCTGGCGGTGCTGACCGACCAGTCCGGCGTGTACGCGGACCTGTCGGGCAAGAACGCGGTCGAGGCGGTGAAGATGGCCGTCGCCGACTTCAAGGCCAAGTACGGCGACAAGGCCGTGACCGACAAGATCGAGGTCGTCTCCGCCGACCACCAGAACAAGCCCGAGGTCGCCAACTCCAAGGCTCAGGAGCTCTACGACCGGCAGAAGGCCGACCTGATCGTGGACGTGCCGACCTCGTCCGCCGCGCTCGCCGTCGCCACCGTCGCCAAGAACAAGAAGAAGGTCTTCATCGACGTCGGCGCTGCGACCACCGAGCTGGAAGGCAAGCAGTGCAACAAGTACACCTTCCACTACGGCTACAACAGCTACATGCTGGCGCACGGCACCGGCACCGGGGTGACCAAGGACGGCGCCAAGAACTGGTACATCGTCTACCCGGACTACGCGTTCGGCCAGGACATGCAGAAGACGTTCACCACGGCCGTCAAGGGCGCCGGCGGCAACGTCGTGAAGAGCGATCCGACGCCGTTCCCCAACGACAACTTCTCCACGTTCTTGCTGAAGGCGCCCGGCCTGAACCCCAAGCCGCAGGTGCTCGGCGCCATGCAGGCGGGCGGTGACCTCGTCAACCTGGTGAAGCAGTACAACGAGTACAAGCTGCGCGACAAGGGTGTGGGCCTCGCCGTGGGCCTGATGTTCCTGACCGACATCCACTCGCTCGGCTCGGACGCCCTCGCCGGGACGCACTTCACCGACTTCTGGTACTGGAACGCCAACCAGGGCAACCGCGCCTGGGCCGACAAGTTCAAGGCCAAGACGGGCGCCCGCCCGACGGCCGTGCACGCGGCCGACTACTCGGCGGCGCTGCAGTACCTGGAGGCCGTGCAGCGCGGGGGCACCGACAAGTCCGACGGCGTGGTGAAGCAGCTCGAAGGCCACAAGGTCAACGACGTCTTCACCTCCACCGGAACGATCCGCCCCGAGGACCACCTGCTCACCCACGACGCCTACGCCGCCCAGGTGAAGCCCGCGAGCGAGGTCAAGGAGCCGTGGGACTACGAGAAGATCCTCAAGACGATCCCGGCGGCGGAGGCGTTCCAGCAGCCCGACCCGGCCTGCAAGCTCTAGGCGGGCGGCGACGTGCTGCAACAGGCGTTCAACGGGCTGGTGGGCGGGGCGTTCTACGCCCTGCTCGCCCTCGGCCTGGCCGTCATCTTCGGAATGCTGGGCGTGGTCAACTTCGCGCACGGCGCGTTCTACATGCTCGGCGCGTTCGGCTCGTACATCCTGCTCGACTCGTTCGGCGTGAACTTCTGGCTGGCGCTGCCGATCGTCCCCGTCGTGCTGGGCGTCGTGGGCGTGGTCCTGGAGCGGCTCTTCATCCGCCGTCTCGCGCCCCTGGATCCGCTCTACAACTTCCTGTTCACCTTCGGCCTGGCGCTGATCCTGCAAGACCTGGTGAAGCGGCAGTACGGCGTGCAGTCGCAGCCGTATCCGCGTCCGTCGGCGCTGGGCGGATCGATCGACCTCGGCCTGTTCACCTACCCGGCCTACCAGGTGTTCGTGCTGGGGGTGTCGGTGCTGGTGTGCGGGGTCGTGTGGGTGGTGCTCACCCGGACCCGCGTCGGCATGATCGTCCGGGCGGCGACGGAGCGTCCCGAACTGTCCCGCGCGCTCGGCATCGACGTCGCCCGCTGGGTGACGCCCGTCTTCGGGTTCGGCATCGCCCTCGCCGCGTTCGCCGGCGTCCTCGCCGCGCCGATGCGGGCGGTCAACCCGCTGATGGGCTCCGACCTGATCATCACGGTGTTCGCCGTGGTGGTGATCGGCGGGCTCGGGTCGGTGTTCGGCTCGGTCGCCGCCGGATTCGCGGTCGGGCTCGTCTCGGCCCTCGGCAACTACTACGTCCCGTCGCTCTCGCAGACGCTGGTGTTCATCCTCATGGCCGTCGTGCTGCTGTGGCGCCCCGCCGGCCTGTTCGGACGCGAGGAGGCCCTGTGATCCTCTCCAGGCTGGCCGGACGGCCGTTCCTGCTGACCGCCGGGATCGTGGTCGCGCTCGTCCTGCCGTGGTTCATCTATCCGCCGGTCGCGCTCGACATCGTCTGCTGGGCGCTGTTCGCCGCCGCCGTCGACCTGCTGCTCGGCTTCACCGGGCTCCTCTCGTTCGGGCACGCCGCCTTCTGGGGAGGCTCCGGGTACGCGACCGGGCTGATCGCGCTGCACTCCGGCCTGCCCTTCCCAGTGGCCGTGCTGGGCGGAGCGGCGTTCGCGGCCGCCCTCGCCGTCCCGATCGGTTTCCTGTCGGTCAGACTGCGCGGCATCTACTTCGCCATGGTCACCCTGGCCTTCGCGCAGATGGTCTACTTCGTGGCCAACCAGTGGAGGGACGCGACCGGGGGAGAGAACGGCCTGCAAAGCATCCCCAGAGAATTCTTCGGGGTCGACCTGTCAGACCCGTTCTACTTCTACTACGCGGCACTCCCGTTCGTGTTAATGGGACTGGCCATTGCATGGCGCATCGTCCGTTCCCCCTTCGGACGCGTCCTGATGTCCATCCGCGACAATCCGAACAGGGCGCGGGCACTCGGCTACAGCATCGACCGCTACAAGCTGGTGGCCTTCGTCTTGTCGGCTGCCCTGTCGGGCCTGGCCGGCGGACTGTTCACCATCGGCCACGGCTTCGCTTCCCTTCAGGGCGTCTATTGGACGACCTCGGGGCAAGCCGTGATGATGGTCGTCCTCGGCGGCATCGGCACGCTGTGGGGCGGGGCCATCGGCGCCGCGCTGGTCGTGGAGCTGAACGACTACCTGGCCACGGCCGGCTTCGAGGAGACCGGGATCATCACCGGCGCGATCTTCATCCTGGTCGTGCTGCTGTTCCGCCGCGGCGTCTGGGGTACCGCCCGCGACCTCGTCGCCGCCCGGACGGCCCGCCGGCGTCCCGCTCCCGAGACCAGCGAAAGCAAGGTCGGCGCCTCCGTCTGACATCGAACCGCGCACGCGGCGTGCCGCCCATGCGGGCGGCGCGCCGTGTTCAGCGTGAAAGGCGGTGCAGGCGGAGGGCGAGCTGGAGTTCCAGGCCGCGCTCGGGGGTCTGCCAGTCGTCGCCCAGGAGGCGGGCGATGCGGTCCAGGCGCTGGCTGACGGTGTTCACGTGGATGTGCAGGCGCTCCGCCGTCCGCGACAGGCTGCCGCCGGTGCCGAAGTAGGCCTCAAGGGTCTGGACGAGGGACGTGCCACGACGCTCGTCGTAATCGAGGACCGGCCCGAGCGCGCTTGCCAGGAAGCCCGTAACGTCGCGGTCGTCCCCGATGAGCAGGCCGACGAAGCCGAGCTCGGACGCGCCCGCGCCGTCGCCGAGGCGCCCGAGGGCCAGCAGCGCGTCGGCGCAGCGCTGCGCCTCGCGGTGCGCCGACGCGACCCCGCCCGGACCGCGCACCGGCCCGGCCGCGCCGACCGTGGCCGGACCGCCGAGGGAGGCGCCGAGCTCCTTGGCGACCCGGCGCGCGGTGTCGCCCGGCCGGTCGCCCGGCAGCAGCAGGACGATCTCATCCGCGCGCGAGGCGGCCAGCCCGTGTTCCACGGCCGCGAAGGACGACGCCCAGAACGCGGCTCGCTGCCGGTGCTCCCGGGAGTCGTACTTGGCGCACAGCACGACGTGCGGGGCGTCCAGATCGACGTTCACGCGCCGTGCCCGGGCCGTGAGCGCCTCCGCGCCCGCCCGCCGGCCGGAGAGCAGGTCGTCCAGCAGTTCGCCGCGGACCCGTCCCTCCGCCTCGGTGACGCTGCGCTGGAACAGCAGCAGCAGCGCGGTGACGAGCGCGGCGCGCTCCAGGATCCGCTGGTCGGCGTCGTCCACCTCGTCGGCGGTGCGCAGCACCAGCGTGCCGAGCATCTCGTCACCGGTGGACACCGAGGCGATCCACAGATCGCCGCGCCGGACCGTCCGGCCCTGCGCGCGCGCAGAGTGCGCCGATGCCGACACGCCGACCAGCTCGGTATCGCTGAGCGGCGCCGACGCCACGCCGGTCGTCGCGAGGTGGCGGCCGTCCGCGTCCAGCACGTGCAGGGTGCCGCCCAGCAACTCGGTCACCACCGCGCCGACGTCCTCGACGCCACCGCCCCTGACCACAACGGCGGTCATCCGGTCGTGCGCGCGCGCCGCCCGCTCTACGGCCGCGCTACGCGCCTTGACCTCTTCGTTGGCGCCGCTCAGTTCTTCCAGAGCGGTGCGGGTCTCCTCCAGAAGGCGGGCGTTGTCGATGGCGATCGCGGCATGTGCGGCCAGGGAACCGAGCAGCGCCACCTCTTCCTGGTCGAACGGACGCTCGCTCCGGTTCGCGGCCGTCAGGACGCCGATGACGCGGCTGCCCAGCCGCATCGGCACGCCGAGGATGGCGACCAGGCCCTCCTCGGAGACCGCGTCGTCGATGAAACCGCGGTGCTGGAACTGGGCGTCCCCGAGGTAGTGGGCGCTGTTGTAGGGCATCGCGGTCTGCGCGACCAGTCCGACGAGCCCGGTGCCCATCGGCAGCCGCAGCCGCCGGAACGCCGCCGACACCGACCCGTCCGTCACCCGCATGTAGGTGTCGCCGCGCTCGTCGTCGTTCAGCGTCAGATAGGCGATGTCGGCGTTCAGCAGCCGCCGGGCGCGGCGGGTGATCGCCTCCAGCACCGCGTCGAGGTCGCGCAGCCCGGCGAGGTCGCCCGCGGTGTCGAACAGCGCCGCCAGCTCCGTCTCCCGGCGGGCGTGCCGCCGCATGATCGTCCGGACCCGGAGCGCCGCCAGCTTGGCCGCCTCCAGCTCCTCCAGGACGGCCGGCGAGGCGCCCTCGGCCCGCGCCTGGACGAGGGGACCCTCGAACTCGACGGGGGAGGCCTCGCGGGCCAGCAGTTCGAGGAAGACGCCGCAGGTCATACGGCCCATTCTCAGTGCGCCGTCCAGCCGCCGTCGAGAGCCAGGGACGCGCCGGTCACCATCGACGCCTGCGTCGAGCACAGGTAGGCGACGAGTTCCGCCACCTCGTCCGGCTCGATCAGCCGTTTCACGGCCACGTGTTCCAGCATGACGCGTTCGACGACCTCGTCCGGGGGCATGCCGTGCGTGCGCGCCTGGTCGGCTATCTGGCTCTCCACCAGCGGCGTCCGGACGTAGGCGGGATTGACGCAGTTGGACGTCACGCCGTGCGCGGCCCCCTCCAACGCGATCACCTTGGACAGCCCCTCAAGGCCGTGCTTGGCCGTCACGTAGGCCGACTTGTAGGGCGACGCCCGCAACCCGTGGACGGACGAGATGTTGACGATGCGTCCCCATCCCCGCTCGTACATGCCGGGCAGCGCGTCCCGGACGAGCCGGAACGGCGCCTCCAGCATCAGCCGCAGGATCCGCGCGAACGTCTCGGGCGGGAAGTCATGGATGGGCGCCACATGCTGGATGCCCGCGTTGTTGACGAGAATGTCGACCCCGGACGCCAGCCCGCCGAGCGACTCGACGTCGGCCAGATCGGCGAGCAGCGGGACACCGCCGATCTCGGCCGCGGTCCGCTGCGCGGCGTCCCCGTCTATGTCGGCCACCACCACCTCGGCGCCCGCCGCCGCCAGCCGCCGGGCGCAGGCGCGGCCGATGCCGCCCGCACCGCCGGTGACCAGGGCGCGCCGGCCCGCCAGATCCAGCGTCCCCGAAGTCCCCGCGGCGGGCCGCGGTGTCACGCTCGTCATGCGCAGAACCTACGAAGCGGGACCCCGCCCTCCCATGTGCCCCGCACACACAATCCACCCGCGGACGGTATGGGCCCTCGGCATCCGCGTCGTTCCCCATCCCGCGTCCCGCCCGCGAACCCGCCGGGCTAGCGTTGGCCCCCACAGTCCGCCCACGCCGCAAGGGATATCGATGACCGAGATCACGCATCGCCTCGTCCGGTCGGACAGCGGACTGCGCATGCACGTCGCCGAGGCGGGCGAGGGGCCGCTCGTCCTGCTCCTGCACGGCTTCCCCGAATGCTGGTACTCCTGGCGCCACCAGCTCACCGCGCTCGCCGACGCCGGTTTCCACGCCGTCGCCCCCGACCAGCGCGGCTACGCCCGGACGGGCGGCCCCGCCGAAACCGATCAGTACACGATCCTGCACCTGGCCGGGGACGCGGTCGGGCTCATCGACGCGCTCGGCGCCGAACGCGCCGTCGTTGCAGGCCACGACTGGGGCGCGCCCGTCGCGTGGGCCGTCGCGCAGATGCGCCCGGACAAGGTCCGCGGGGTGATCGGGATGTCGGTCCCGCACCGTCCGCGCAGCAGCAGGCCGCCGGTCGAGGCCATGCGCGGCCTGTTCGGCGACGGCTTCTACATGGTGCGCTTCCAGCAGCCGGACCTCCCCGAGGCCGAACTCGACCGTGACCGGGCGGCCACCTTCCGCCGCATGCTGTACGCCACGTCGGGCGACGGCCCCGCCCCCGCGCTGATCGCCCCGCCGGACGGCGGCTTCCTCGACGTCCTGCCGGAGCCGGAGAAGCTGCCCGGCTGGCTCACCGAGGACGACATCGCGACCTACGTGGAGGAGTACGCGGAGAGCGGCTTCACCGGCCCGGTCAACTGGTACCGCAACCTCGACCGCAACTGGGAGCTGACCGCCGCCTGGCACCGCGCCCCGATCGGCCCGCCCGCCCTGTTCATCGCCGGCGACCGCGACCTCGTCGCCGTCGGCGCCCGCGACGCGATCGACTCCATGACCGACTTCGTGCCCAACCTCCGCGACACCGTCTGGCTGTCCGGATGCGGCCACTGGACGCAGCAGGAACGTCCCGCCGAGGTCACCGGCGCCATGCTCGCCTTCCTCCGCGATCTTTAGTCGTTCAAGCAGCGTCACACCCGCAGAGAAGACTGCGGGACGGCTGAATGGACACGGGAGCGCCCATATGGAAGCGCTGCGCGACGGTGACCCCCGCCGTGTCGGCCCCTACCGGTTGGAGGGGCGGCTCGGTGCCGGGGGTATGGGCGAGGTCTTCCTCGGCGTCTCGTCCGGCGGTCGCCGGGTCGCGGTGAAGGTCGTCCGTGCCGAGCATCTGGGGCGCCCGGAGTTCCGGGTGCGGTTCGCACGTGAGGTGGAGGCGGCGCGGAAGGTGGGCGGTTTCTACACCGCGCAGGTTGTGGACGCCGATCCGGACGCGGACGAGCCGTGGATGGCGACCGCCTTCGTCCCCGGCCCGTCGCTGCGCGAGGCCGCACCGTTGGACGCCGCCGGGGTGCGGGCGCTGGGAGCCGCGCTGGCGGAGGGGCTGGCGGCGATCCACGCGAGCGGGCTGGTGCACCGGGACCTCAAGCCCGGCAACGTGATCATGTCGCAGGACGGCCCGCGCATCATCGACTTCGGCATCGCCCGCGCCGTCGGCGCGGGATCACTGACCGCGGACGGTGCGGTCCTCGGCACATACGCCTACATGGCGCCCGAGCAGGTGCTGGGCGACACGTCCGGGCCGCCCGCCGACGTGTTCGCGCTGGGCTGCGTGCTGGTCTTCGCCGCGCGGGGGCGCAGCCCGTTCGACGCCGCGACGATCCCGGCCATCGTGCACCGCGTCCTCAACGAGGAGCCCGACCTGGACGGGGTGGCGGAGCCGCTGCGTCCGCTCGTGACGGCCTGCCTGGCCAAGGACCCGGCCGACCGCCCGGACACCGACCGGATCCTCGCTCACCTCGCCGACCCGGACACCGCGCCGCTCGCCGCGTCCTCCGCACGCCGGGACGACGACCCCACGGTGGAGCGCCGCACGATGCTGGTCACCCGGGTGACGGACGCTGTCCGGCCCGCCGGGATTCCGCGCCGGAGGATGCTCGCCGGAGCGGCGGCGGCAACGGCGGCCGCCTTGGGGGTGCCGGCATTCCTGCTCACTCGGGGCGGCGAACGGCCTCAGACGGCGCCGTCCGGCGACGCGATGCTGCCGCCCACCACGACTCTCACCAAGGACGGGCAACCGGTGGAGGCGGTGGCGTTCAGCCCGGACGGCCGGTTCCTCGTCTGCGGCGGGACGCAGGCGGAGACCGTGTACCTGTGGGACCACGCCGCCGGGAACGTCATCCACGAGTTGAGCGCACCCGCCGGTGTGGCGGCCTTGGCGTTCAGCCCGGACGGCAAGCTGCTGGCCACCGGCCACACGAACGCCATGGTCCTCCTGTGGGACGTCGAGTCGGCGGACACCCGGCCGCCCCGCCGGCTGCGGACGCTCCGCGGCAAGGGGGCCGGTGTCGGTGCCCTCGCGTTCAGTCCGGACGGCCGGACCCTCGCCGGGCCGGACCGGCTCTGGACCACCGCCACCGGGGGCGTCCTTGGCGACCTTTCCGGCGCCGACGGGGTGCGGGCCGTGGTGTTCAGCCGGGACGGCCGCCGCGTCATGGCCGGGTTGGAAGGCGACCCGGGTTCGGTGCGGGTGTGGGACGTCCGCACCCGCAACCCGATCATCCACGTCGCCGACCGGGGGCAGACGAGTTCACTGGCCCTCACCCCGGACGGCCGAACATGGGTTTCAGCAGGTGGCGGTGCCACGATCCGGCTGTGGGACGCCATTCGCGTCCGCATCACCGGTGTCCTCGACTCCGGCCAAGCCGCAGACGTCACCGAAGTGGCCGTCAGCGCGGACGGCAAGGTGCTGGCCGGCGCCGGCACCGATCTCACCGTCCGGTTGTGGGACCTGGCGGCGCACCGAGTGACCGCCACCTTGGCCGGGACCGGCGAACGGATCAGGGGGCTCGCGCTCGCCCCGGACGGACGGACGGTGGCGGGCGGCAGCGAACGCCGCGGACAGGCCGCCGTGAACCTGTGGAGGCTGCGCTGATGCATCCGCTGCGCGACGGTGATCCCCGCCGTGTGGGTCCGTACCGGCTGGAGGGGCGCCTCGGTGCCGGGGGTATGGGCGAGGTGTTCCTTGGTGTCTCGTCCGGTGGTCGGCGGGTCGCGGTGAAGGTCATTCGTGCCGAGCATCTGGGTCGTCCGGAGTTCCGGGTGCGGTTCGCGCGTGAGATCGAGGCGGCCCGTAAGGTGGGCGGCTTCTATACCGCGCAGGTGGTGGACGCCGATCCGGAGGCGGACGAGCCGTGGATGGCGACCGCCTACGTCGCCGGCCCGTCCCTGCGTGAGGCCGCGCCACTGGACGTCCCCGGCATTCGCGCGCTCGGTGCGGCGCTGGCCGAGGGGCTGGCGGCGATCCACGCGAGCGGGCTGGTGCACCGGGACCTCAAGCCGGGCAACGTGATCATGTCGGAGGACGGGCCGCGCATCATCGACTTCGGCATCGCCCGCGCCGCCGACGCCACCGCGCTGACGTCCACCGGCGCGGTCGTCGGCACGTACGCGTTCATGTCGCCCGAGCAGGTCCGCGCCGACACGGCGGGCCCGGCGTCGGACGTGTTCTCCCTCGGCTGCGTCCTGGCGTTCGCCGCGACCGGACGCGCGCCGTTCGACGCGGACAACGTGCCGGGAATCGTCCACCGGATCGTCAGCGCTCCACCCGACCTGACCGGCGTGCCCGCGGAACTGCGCCCGGCGATCGAGGCGTGCCTGGCCAAGGAACCGGAGCGGAGGCCGTCTCCCGCCGAGGCGGCCCGGCTGCTGGCGGCGCCGCCCACCCGGACGGGACGCCGCACCGTCCTGATCGGCGGCGCCGCAGCGGGCGCCGTCGCCGTCCTGGGCGTGCCGGCCCTTCTGTGGTGGTGGTCACGTGACGCCGAGGGCAGCACGCCGCTGAAGAAGCCCCAGCCGGTCGTCCTCGCCGGTGGACCGGTCGCGACGTTCCAGCTCGCGTTCACCCCGGACTCCGCGACGCTGGTCTGCGCGGGTACCGGGCAGATCTGGCGGTGGACCGTCGCCACCGGCCGGGGAACCGCGCACGAGCTGGGCGACGACGGCGCCGACCAGCTCACGGCGCTCAGCGGGGACGGCCGGCTGCTGGCGACCCTTCGCGGGCAGGGCCCGGTCCGGCTCTGGGACGCGGCCACCGGTGCCCGGCTCCGGACGATCATGCCTGAGGTCAGGGCGTACACCAAGGCGCTCAGCCCGGACGGACGGACCCTCGCCGCCGTCGGAGCCGGCATCGAGCTCTGGGACACCGCGACCGGCCGCCGCACCGGCGCGTTCGCCCCGAGGAACGGTGCGCCCCTGCGGCTGGTCTTCGACGCGGCCGGTGAGCGGATCGCCGTCGTCGGCAGCCGCGGCGACATCCAGATCCACGACCTGCGGGCGCGCCGGGACATCGCGAACGCCGTGCCCAGGCGCGTCAACGTGCTGTTCACGTTCGCCCCGGACGGGCGGACCGCCGCGTCCGACGTTCCGGACGAGCCGGGTTGGACGGTAAGGATCCTGGACCTGCAAGCCGGGAAGCTGCGGGAGCTGAAAGGACACGAGGGCCGCGTGCAGGGCCTGGCGTTCAGCCCCGACAGCCGTGTCCTGGCCAGCGCGGCCAATGACGGGACGATCCGGCTGTGGAACACGCGCACCGGCGACCACTTCGCGAAGCTGGACTGGGAGAGGTCGGACGGGACGACCCTGGCGTTCAGCCCGGACGGCCGTCTGCTGGCCGCCGGTGCGGGCAGCGGCAACGGAACGGTGCGCCTCTGGCGCTTCCCATAGCGACCCCGGAAAATGTCGGAGCCGGCGCGTACGGTCGCCGCGTGAACCGGACCGACCGCTTGTACGCCTTGGTGGAGGAACTGCGCGCCTGCGCGCCGCGTCGGCTCACCGCGCGGGAGCTGGCAGCGAGGTACGAGGTGAGCGTCCGCACGATCGAGCGCGACATCGGCGCGCTCCAGCAGGCCGGGGTGCCGATCTTCGCGGACGTCGGCAGAGGCGGCGGCTACACCCTCGACAAGAGCCGGACACTGCCGCCGCTGAACTTCACCCCCGCCGAGGCCGTCGCCGTCGCGATCACGCTGTCCCGGGCGGGCGGCTCGCCGTACTCCCGGTCGGCCCGCACGGCTCTGCAGAAGATCGTCACAGCGATGTCGGCGGCCGACAGCGCCTCGGCCCGCGAACTGGCCGACCGCATCCGCTTCCTCACCCCCGCCGGAAACGACGACCCGTCGTCCGTGCCCGCCGTGCTGGAGGAGGCCGTCACGACCCGCCGGGTGGTCCGCCTCACCTACGTCGACCGGACGGGCGTCGAAACCGAACGCGATGTCGAGCCCGTCACCTTCACCGGGTCCGGTAAGGGCTGGTACCTGACCGCCTGGTGCCGGATGCGGGGCGGCCGCCGCATTTTCCGCACCGACCGCGTCCGCCGCGCCGCCCTGCTGGAGGAGACCGCCCCCGACCGGGCCGCCGAGGCCTTGCACGACGACATCCCGAGCGGCTACGTCGTCCGCCCCCTGGAATTCGTCTAGGAACTCCGACACAAGGCTGTCGCGCCCTCCGCCCAGCATCGGTTCCACGGCGGCGTACACCGCCACGACACCGACACGGAGGACACGCATCATGAGCACCCCGTACAACACCGTCGCCTGGTTCCAGGTCGGCAGCGACGCGCCGGACGAGGCCCGCCGCTTCTACGGCGACATGTTCGGCTGGCGCTTCGCGGACGACACCGCCGACGAGGGCTATGAGCTGATCACCTACCCGGGCGCCGAGGCCCCGAGCGGCGGCCTGACCGCCCAGGGCGGCCCGCACGCCGTGTTCTTCATCCTGGTCGAGGACGTGGACGCCGTCTGCGCCGAGGCCGAGCGGCACGGCGGCAAGATCGCCGTCCCTCCGGTGACCGCCACGAGCGGCCTCCGCTTCGCCCACCTGGAAGACCCCTCAGGCAACCGCTTCGGCATCTTCAAAGAGCCCGCCGCCTGACCGTGCGGCAGGCCCGCATGACGGGAGACGTGCGGGCCTGCCGGTCACGGTCAGCCGGTGTAGTTCGGCGCCTTGGGGATGGGCTTGGCGATCGGCGGCACGCCGGGCTTCGCCGGGCTGCCGCCGGGGCGGCGGGTGGGGTTCGGCTCGCCAGGGCGGCGGGTCGGGTCCAGGTGCCCGGGGCGGCGGGTCGGGTCCTGGGCGCCGGGTGAGGCGGTCGGCTTGGGCGGGGTGGTGGTGGCCTCCGCGGTGGCCAGGCCGGTGCCGGCCAGGCCGACGCCCAGCGCGACGGCCGCGATGAGAGGCTTCAGGCGCATCGATGTTCCTTCCGTTGCTGTTTCATTTCTTGACGACGACAGGTGTGCCGATCGCCAGGTTCTTGGCCATCCAGGTGATGTCGTCGTTGCCGACCCGCACGCAGCCGTGGCTGGCCTTGCCGCCCAGCGCCGACGTCTTGTTCGTGCCGTGTACGGCGAGCTGGCCCCGGCCACCTGCGAAGGACTTCAGCGTCGGCGAGAAACCGCTCAGCCCGAAGGCGTAAGCGCCGTAGGCGCCATTGGGGTTCGGCGGTTCGACCAGCTCGGTGAAGTAGAAACGGCCGGCCGGGGTCGGGGTGCCGCCCTCGCCGGTGGCGACCTTGCCGGTGCGCAGCACCTTGCCGCCGTCGAAGACGGTGAACGTGAACGCCTTCGGGTCGATCTCGATGCGGTGGGGCGTCGACGACAGCGTGACGTCGGACGCCTTGACCCAGCCGGTGCTGCCGTTGGGCCGGACCGGCAGCAGCACCTTGAGCCAGTCGCCGTCCTTGGCGTCGACGAGGAAGACCCGGGTGGCGCCCATCTCGTTCGGGCTGGACAGCGTCTTCCAAACGGCGCCGTCGCCCTTCTCCTTGTGGACGGCGATCTGGCGGCCGCGCACGGTCGCTATCTCGGCACCGGCCTGCTGCCCTGCCCCCTGTTGCTCGGCGGCGGCCGCCGGGTGGGCCGCCTGGGGCGGACCGTCCCCTGATCCGCCGTCGCTCGACGAGCCGCAGCCGGCCAGTCCGGCGATCAGGCCGGCGGCGAGCAGGGCGCCGGTGTGAATCTTGACTTGGCGCATGCCGCGAGATGCTGGCCGAGGACTGTGAAGAACCTGTGAGGCCGATGTGATGATCTCGTGGTGCCGGTCACGGGTCGCCTACGCTCGGGGGCCATGTGCGCGAATGTCCTTGTCGCGGAGGATGACGCCAAACAGGCGGAGCTGCTGCGCCGCTATCTCCAGCGCGAGGGGCACTCCGTGGTCGTCGTCCACGACGGGCGGGCCGCGATCGACGAGGCTCGCGCGCGCCGCCCCGACCTCGTGCTGCTCGACGTGATGATGCCGGGCGTCGACGGCCTCGACGTGTGCCGGGGGCTGCGCGCCGAGTCCGACGTGCCGGTGCTGATGCTGACCGCCCGCTCGACCGAGGACGACCTCCTGCTCGGCCTCGACCTCGGCGCCGACGACTACGTCACCAAGCCGTACAGCCCACGCGAGCTGATGGCCCGGGTGCGCACGCTGCTGCGGCGGGCCGGAAACGGCGAGCGGGTGTACCGGGTCGGCGGCATCACGGTGGACCCCGAGCGGCACACGGTGCTCGTGGACGGGCGCGAGGTCGAGTGCACGCCCGCGGAGTTCCGCATCCTGGAGGCGCTGGCCACGCGGCCGGAGCGGGTCCTCACCCGGGCGCAGCTCCTGGAGCATCTGCACGGCTTCGACCGTTTCATCACCGAGCGCACGGTCGACGTGCACGTGAAGAACCTGCGCAAGAAGATCGAGCCGCAGCCGCGGCGGCCGGTCCGGCTGTGCACGGTGTACGGCGTCGGGTACAAGCTGGTCGGCGACCGTGCGCCATAGCCTGCTCGTGCGGCTGGTCGCCAGTTCGGTGCTGATCGCGGTGTGCTCGATCGTGGCGACCGCGTGGCTTGCGGCGCGCAGCACGTCCGGTGAGATCCGGAACCAGCAGGGCCGGACGCTCGCCCGTGACGCCCGCATCAACGACGCGCTGCTCGGCTACGCGGCGAGCCACCCGCGTTGGGACGGCGTCGAGGAGACCGTGCGCGGGCTGGCCCGGCAGAGCGGCCAGCGGGTCGCGCTGGCGACCGAGGGCGGCACCCGGATCGCGGACTCGGCGGCCGGCCGGCCGCCGCTGCCCGCGCGCCCCTCGGCCGTCGTCGACCCGCTCGCCGTCGACGTCTCGCTGCTGCCCGGCGCGGCCACCGACCGGATCGACGCGCGTGCGGCCGGGCCGTTCCGGCTGCCGGAGTCCGAGCGGCTACGGCTGCGCGAGGAGGTCGACGCGCAGGCGGCGTGCCTGCGCCGTGAGGGGCAGCGCGCCACGGTCGTCGTCGGGCCCGGCGGCCGCCCGTACCTCCGCCGCGAGGGCGGTCCGAGCAACCCGGCACCGCCCACGAACCGCCCTCGCCCGCCCGGCGGGGCGCCGTCCGGACTCGGCCCTTCCGCACCGCGATCGTCCGGTGGCGAAGCGGTGCGGCTCACCGGCGGCGCCGGGACGCGGCCGGTCGCGGTCGCGACGACGCCGGCACCCGGCTCGCCGACCGATCCGGGGGAGACTGCGCGGCGGCCGGGGACCAGGCCCGGCACGCCGACCGGCGCACCCGGCGAGAGGCCGGCGGACCGGCCCGCCGCGACGCCGATCCCCACGGTGGCGCCGGACCCCGCGGTGCCGCCCGCGCCGTGCTCGCCGGACGCTCCAGGGCCGACCACCACCGAGAAGCGCGCCCTGAACCAGCTTGCCGCCCTGGTCAGGCAGTGCCGCGGAAGCAAGGTCGACGTGTGGCTGGACGAGACCGGCACGCCGGCCGCCCCGGCGTCGGCCGCCGAGTGCCTGGCCACCGCGCGCCGCACCCAGTTGAAGTCGTACGTCGCGCCGGCCGCGCTGCTCTACATCGGTTCGCCGGAGGACCGTACGCCGGTCATCGACCCGTACGGCATCGCGGGGGTCACCGCGGTGATCCTCGTCCTGGCGGTCGGGGTCAGCGTGCTCGTCGCCACCCGGCTGGTGCGGCCGGTGCGGGCGGTGACCGCGGCGGCCCGGCTGATGCGGGCCGGCGACGGCTCGGCGCGGATCATGGTGCGCGCCAAGGGCGAGGTCGGCGAGCTGGGCGCCGCGTTCAACGAGATGTCCGAGCACCTGGACCGCATGGAGCGGCAGCGCAAGGCGATGGTCAGCGACGTGTCGCACGAGCTGCGCACGCCGCTGAGCAACATCCGCGGATGGCTGGAGGCCGCCCAGGACGGCGTGGCCGAGCTGGATCCGGCGCTGACCGCTTCGCTGGTCGAGGAGGCCACGTTGCTGCAGCACATCGTCGACGACCTGCAGCAACTCGCGCTCGCCGACGTCGGCAGGCTGCGGCTGCACCCGGAGCCGGTCGACGTGGCCGACCTGGTCGAGCAGCTCGCGACCGTCTACCGCGCCGCGGCCGAGGCCGCCGAGCTGGTGCTGACCGTCGAGGTGACCGGTCGCCCGCACCTGGACGCCGACCCGGTGCGGCTGCGGCAGGCGGTCGGCAACCTGCTCGCCAACGCGGTCCGCTACACGCCGGCCGGCGGGCGGGTGACGCTGCGCGCGCACGCCGACGGCGATGACGTGCTGATCGAGGTGGCCGACACCGGGCCGGGCATCGCGCCCGAGCACCTGCCGTACGTCTTCGACCGGTTCTGGCGGGCCGAGAAGTCGCGCAGCCGGCAGACCGGCGGCAGCGGCCTGGGCCTGGCCATCGTGCGGCACCTCGCCGAGGCGCACGGCGGATCCGCGGCGGTGCGCGGCGAGCCGGGCCGGGGCGCGACGTTCGTCCTGCGGCTGCCCCGCTCGCCGGACCACGGCTAGAGATCCAGTGCCCGTATCGCGGGCGTATCGAAAAACGCATACGCCACCGCAACAGGCTCCCATCTTCCATGGAGGCGCGGACCACGGCGGTCCGTGCCGAGGGCGGGGCGCCCCGGCTTCGGAGGGTGATCACGACAAGGGAGATGGCCGTGGCCGATGACAGAGCATGGGACCGGCGTTCGCTGCTGCGGGGTGCGGCCGTGGTGGCCGGTGCCGCTGCGGCGGCACCGCTGCTGGGCGGGACGGGTACGGCGCAGGCCGACGGCGGTGACGCGGACGCGTTGTTCAAGGCCGGGAAGTTCGAGCAGGCCGGCCGCGCGTATGAGGAGATTCTGAAAAAGGACCCCACGAATCTGCACGCGGCGCGCCAGCGCGGCTATGTCGGGCTACTGGGCAACAAGTTCCCCGACGCGGAGAAGTTCCTCACGATGGCCCTCAAGCTGGCGCCCGACGACAAGGAGACCAACCAGCTGCTGGGTGACTGCTACATGCGGCAGGACAAGTTCGCCCTCTCCGTACCACGCTGGCGAGCGGGCGGCGAGGAAGGTTACGCCAAATGGTTCGCGGCAGTCCGCGGTACGCCGTATGAGATCCACGGCGACATCGGCCGGGTGGAATGGAAGCAGCTGGACCCGGAACCGCTGGTAGAAGCCTCGGTCAACGGCGGCGCACCCAAGCTCTTCACGTTCTACACCGGCGCCCCGAATCTGAGCCTGTCCGCATCGGCGGCCAAACAAGCCGGGCTGAACCCCGTGTACAAGGAAAAGACCGACTTCGAAGGCATCTCCATTTGGGTGTACTACGGGGTGCTGGACTCCTTCAAGCTGGGCGGCCTCGAACTGCGCAACGTCCCCGTGGGCTGGTCGTCGACGGAGTCGGGCGGAGATGTCGGCACCGACGATAACGGCCTGATCGGCACGTGGGTCTTCTACCACCTGCTGACCACCTTCGACTACGCGGGCCAGTCGCTGATCCTGCGCCGCCCGACCCCCGCGGCGGCCAGGAAGGTACGCGCCGACGCCGCTCAGAGGGGCACCAGGCCCCTGCCGGTGTGGCTGTCCCGTGACCACGACGTCAGCAGCATCGGCAGCATCGCCGGCTCCGGCCCACGGGTGATGGGCGTGAACTTCGGCGGACGCAGCGGCGAGGCCGCCGCGGGCATGCCCGGGGAGGTGGCCAAGCAGCTGGGGGTCCGCACCGACTACGACCGCCCGATCGAGACCTTTGCCCACAGCCACCCGGCCACCACCTACCCCTGCTATCCGAAGGAGATCCGCCTCGGCGCCGCCGTCGCCAAGGAGGTCTACTGCGAAACGAAGCCAGGCGGGCAGGTCAACGTGCCCTGGCCCTACGGGCCAGGGATCGACATGACGGGCCACTTCGCCCACTGCTTCTTCAAGCCCTACAACATCACCCTCGACTTCACCCACATGAACCTCTACATCGCCCGGGGCAAGGCCACGTGATCATCGCGGGCAGTGAGCCGGGACGGTCGATGACGGAGGTGGACACGGCGGAGACCGAGCAGGGTGGCGCCGCCGCTCCCCGGGATGCCGGCGACGGGACCTGGCGCGTGCGGATCCGTCGGGTGCTCCGTGTCTGCTCGCGGCCGGGTCCCTGGAAGCGCGGCCTGGTCCTGGCAGTGGTGGCGGTGCTGCTGGGCCTGGTCATGCTGCTGCATGCGCAGATCCCGAACCGGGTCGGGAACCTCGGCAGCCTGGTGGAGACGTTCCTGCCGTGGTTCGGCCTGGTGATCCCGGTGCTGCTGGCCGGGGCACTGTGGCGCCGCTCGGCTTCCGCGGTGGTCGCGCTGGTGCTGCCGGTCGTGGTGTGGCTGAGCCTCTTCGGCGGGCTGCTCGGCGACAAGTCCGGCCCGGGCGGCGACCTCACCGTGGCCAGTCACAACGTCGGCGCCGACAACCCCGACCCGGTCGGCACCGCCCGTGATCTGGCCGCGTCCGGCGCGGACGTGCTGGCACTGGAGGAGCTGGCCCAGCAGGCCCGAGGCACGTACGAGAAGGAACTCGCCAAGGCATACCCGCACCACACGGTGCAGGGCACGGTCGGGCTGTGGAGCAAGCTGCCGCTGTCCGACACCCGGCCGGTCGACATCAAGATGGACTACGGGCCACTGGCGGATTCCAAGCCGGTCGACATCGAGATGGACGACGCCCGGGCGCTGCGCACCACGGTGGCCACGGACCAGGGGCCGTTGGTGGTGTACGTGGCCCACCTGGCGTCCGTACGGGTGAATCCCAGGGCGGGCTTTGGGGTGGCCCAGCGGGACAGAGGCGCGCAGGCGCTCGGCCAGGCCATCGCCGCCGAGCAGAACGAGCGGGTGGTGCTGCTCGGCGACCTCAACGGCACCATGGACGACCGCGCGTTCGCCGAGATCACCTCGCAGATGCGTTCGGCCCAGGTCGCGGCCGGGGACGGCTTCGGCTTCACCTGGCCGGCGAATTTCCCGGTGGCCCGCATCGACCAGATCCTGGTCCGCGGCGTGAAGCCGGAGAGTTCGCGGGTGCTGCCCGCCACCGGCAGCGACCACCTGCCAGTAGCGGCCGGAATCACCTGGTGAACTCCGCGCCGGACTGTGTCAGCGCTTCAGGTGGGTGAGGAGGGTGGCAAAGTCTTGGCGAGTGATGGTGAGCTGTGGGGCGGCGGGGTTCTTGCTGTCGCGGATGCCGACGTGGTCGTTCAGTTCGGCGATCTCGACGCACTCGCCTTCGTTGGCGCCGCTGTGGGTGCTTTTGCGCCAGTGGGCCTGGGACGGGTCGGGGATCTTCATGATTGTGACGCTACCTCGTTGATGAGTTCCAGCGAAGCAGTCCTGCTGAGTGCTGCCGCGAGCAATTGCTTGAAGGTGTCCTCGTGCGTCGCGACCTTGTCCTCGTCCTCCACGAAGATGCTCTCATTGAACTGGTCGCCCACGGACACCGTGAGCCGTCCGGGTGGGCGCAGGGAGAGCAGATGGTATGGGGTGATGAGCCCGAGGTACTCGCTTGCCGTCCGGGGAAGGACGTGGAGTTCCACGTGATCGAGCCGTGCGGCTTCGGCCAGTCGCCGAACCTGCGTGCGCAGGATTGCGGGATCACCGCCGACCTGGTTGTAGAGGACAGCTTCCGCGATGATCGGTATGTAGCGGGGTGGGTCAGGGCGATTCAGCACTTGCTGCCGCGACATCCGGAAATCGACCAGAGTTCTGACATCGTGGGGATGTTTGGCGCTGCCGACTCCGATGATCTCCCGGGCGTAGGCGGGGTTCTGGAGTAACCCTGGGACGATGCCGGATTGGAAGGTGCGGATCTCGGCGGCGTCCTCTTCCAGGCTTGCAAGGTCGAGGGCGGCGGCGGAGATTCGGTATTCGTACGTCCGTACCCAGGTGCCGGGGTTGTGGGTGGCGAGGTGGAGGAGGGACTCGCGGAGGGGGCCGTCGTCGATGCCGTAGAAGTCGAGGAGGTCGCCGAGTTCTTCGGGGGCGACGAACTGGAGGCCGTTCTCGACCATGCTCAGCCAGCCCTGGGAGCGGCCGAAACGGCGGGCCACGGTGGCGACGGTCAGGTGGTGATGGTCGCGGGCTTTGCGGAGCGCCGAGCCGATCCGGCGCTGGCGAACGGTGGGGGCGTTCCCGGAAGGCATCTCTCCAGCGTGTCACCGAGTGTGGTCGCGCGTACACGGAATCGCGGCGCATTGAACGTTCAGCCGGGAAACGTTCAGGGCGGGCGACACGAGGACATCGGGCGGCGAATGTGGCGGGCGACTCCGAATCGAAAGGAGGCGCCCGATGGGAGCGCCCGAGACGAGAAGGACCCGGCCGATCAAGAAGGGGACGACGGTCCGTCGTGGTGTGTCGTGGGTGGCGTCGTGATGAGCGGCGGGCTGGTCGTGGTCGGCACCATAACGCTTCCGGGCGTCCGGAGGTCCGTCGGGTACGCGCGGCGGTTCCTGCGGGACCTGCTGCCGCCCGGCCATCCTGTGCTGGACGATCTGGTGACGGTCGGAAGCGAGACCGTCTGCAACGCCATCACCCACACGGCCTCGGGTGACGGCGGCCGGGTGACGGTCAGCCTGCTGGCCGGAGGGGACGTCTACCGCCTGGAGGTCGCCGACGACGGTGCGGGCGGCGGGCGTCCGCGCCTCAAGGCGGAGACCGGTGCAGAGAGCGGACGCGGGCTGCGGGTCGTGGAAGCTCTCTCGGAGAGCTGGGGGTTCCGGGCGGACGGGGACCGCACCGTCGTGTGGTCGGAACTCCGATTCGAGAACTCGGCCGGAAACCCCGACAGGGGGCTGTCGCAAAGCTCCAGGACGCTGATGTCCGCAGCGTTCGAAGGAGGAAATCGATGAGTGTTCCCGCGTTCAACACCGTCACGTGGTTCCAGGTCGGCACGGACGCGCCGGAGGAGGCCCGCCGCTTCTACGGCGACATGTTCGGCTGGAAGTTCGCCGAGGACCCGGACACCGACGGCTACGACCTCGTCAGCTACCCGGGCGCCGACATGCCGAGCGGCGGCATCTCGCACCAGCCCGACGCGTCCGGCAACCACGCGATGTTCCTGGTCATGGTCGAGGACGTCGACGCCACCTGCGCGCAGACGGAGAAGAGCGGCGGCAAGATCGCGTTGCCCGCCGTGACCACGGGCAACGGTCTCAAGTTCGCCTACGTCGAGGACCCGGCGGGCAACCGCTTCGGCGTCTTCACACCCCCCGCGCCCTGACACGGGCGCGCAAAGGGCCCCGAGGCGAACCTCGGGGCCCTTTCCCGTCCCGGGAAGCGGCGATTGCGGCCTACACCTCCGCGATCACCGTCTCCGGCACGAACTACGCGTCGCCGCCGGTGTTGCTCTCCGGGCTGCCGACGCCGCCGGCGAAGACGTCGCTGACCTGCGCGTCCAGGCGGTAGCGGGCGATCGCCTGCGGCAGCGTCTCCGGCTTGACCTCGCCGTGCCGGGCGAGCCGGGTGAGCACCGCGAGGACGACGGACGCGGCGTCCACGTGGAAGAACCGGCGGGCGGCGGCCCGGGTGTCGGAGAAACCGAACCCGTCGGTGCCGAGCGAGGTGAAGTCCCCGTGCACCCAGGGGGCGATCTGGTCGGGTACGGCGCGCATGTAGTCCGATACCGCCACGATCGGCCCGGCGACGCTGTCGAGCGTCCGGGAGACGTAGGGGACGCGCTGCTCGGCGTCGGGGTTCAGCAGGTTCCACTCGTCGCAGTCGCGGGCCTCGCGGGCCAGCTCGTTCCACGACGTCGCCGACCAGACGTCCGCGGCGACGCCCCAGTCCTCGGCGAGGAGCCGCTGCGCCTCCAGCGCCCACCGGCCGCCGACGCCGGACGCGAGGATCTGCGCCCGGGGGGTCTCGCCGTTCCCGGACGCGACGTCCGGGGCGGCCTTGTACCTGTACAGGCCCTTGAGGAGGCCGTCGACGTCGACGCCGTCCGGCTCGGCGGGCTGCTGGTACGGCTCGTTGTAGACGGTGAGGTAGTAGAAGACGTCCTCGCCGTCGGGGTGCTCCTCGGACGTCCCGTACATGCGGCGCAGCGCGTCCTTGACGATGTGCGCCAGCTCGAACGCCCACGTCGGGTCGTAGTGGACGCAGGCCGGGTTGGACGCGGCGAGCAGCGGGGAGTGGCCGTCGGCGTGCTGCAGGCCCTCACCGGTGAGGGTGGTGCGTCCGGCGGTGGCGCCGAGCAGGAACCCGCGGCCCATCTGGTCGCCGAGCGCCCACATCTGGTCGCCGGTCCGCTGGAACCCGAACATCGAGTAGAAGATGTACACCGGGATCATGTGCTCGCCGTGCGTGGCGTACGAGGTGGCCGCGGCGATGGTGGACGCCATCGAGCCGGCCTCGCTGATGCCCTCGTGCAGCATCTGGCCGCTCTCGGACTCCTTGTACGACAGCAGCAGCTTGCGGTCCACCGCGTCGTAGGTCTGCCCGTGCGGGGAGTAGATCTTGGACGTGGGGAACAGCGAGTCCATGCCGAACGTGCGGTACTCGTCCGGCGCGATCGGCACGAACCGGGCGCCGATGTTCTCGTCCTTGATCAGGTCCTTGAGCAGCCGGACGAACGCCATGGTCGTGGCGACGTTCTGCTTGCCGGAGCCCTTCTTCAGCTCGCTGTAGACGGGCTCGCCGGGCAGCTTGAGCGGCTTGGCCCGCACCACGCGCTTCGGCAGGAACCCGCCGAGTGCGGCCCGCCGCTCGCGCATGTACTGGATCTCGTCGGAGTCCTCGCCCGGGTGGTAGTAGGGCGGGAGCGGCGCCTCCAGCGCCGAGTCGGGGATGTCCAGGTAGAGCCGGTCCCGGAACTCCTTGAGCTCGGCCTTGGTGAGCTTCTTCATCTGGTGGGTGGCGTTGCGGGCCTCGAAGTCGGAGCCGAGCGTCCAGCCCTTGATGGTGTGCGCGAGGATCACCGTCGGCTGCCCGACGTGCTCGCGGGCCGACTTGAACGCCGCGTACACCTTGCGGTAGTCGTGCCCGCCGCGGGACAGCTTGCGCAGGTCGTCGTCCGACAGATGCTGGACGATCTTGCGCAGCCGCGGGTCGGCGCCGAAGAACTTCTCCCGGATGTACTCGCCGGACTCGACGGTGAACGTCTGGAACTGGCCGTCCGGGGTGGTGTTCATCTGGTTGACCAGCACGCCGTCGACGTCCTGGGCGAGCAGCGGGTCCCAGTCGCGGCCCCAGATGACCTTGATGACGTTCCAGCCGGCGCCGCGGAAGAACGACTCCAGCTCCTGGATGATCTTGCCGTTGCCGCGGACCGGGCCGTCCAGCTGCTGCAGGTTGCAGTTGACGACGAAGGTGAGGTTGTCGAGCTCCTCGCGGGCGGCGAGGCCGATCGCGCCGAGCGACTCCGGCTCGCCCATCTCGCCGTCGCCGAGGAACGCCCACACGTGCGACCGGGACGTGTCCTTGATCTTGCGGTTGTACAGGTAGCGGTTGAACCGCGCCTGGTACACCGAGTCGATCGCGGTCAGGCCCATGGACACCGTGGGGAACTCCCAGAAGTCCGGCATGATCCGCGGGTGCGGGTAGGACGACAGGCCGCCGCCGGGGTGCGAGTGCTCCTGCCGGAACCCGTCGAGCTTGTCCTCGGGCAGCCGGCCCTCAAGGAACGCGCGGGCGTAGATGCCGGGGGCGGCGTGCCCCTGGATGAAGACCTGGTCGCCCGACTCGCCGTGGTCCTTGCCGCGGAAGAAGTGGTTGAAGCCCACCTCGTACAGCGAGGCCGCGGAGGCGTAGGTCGCGATGTGGCCGCCGACGCCGAGCTCCGGGCGGTTCGCCCGCGACACCATGATCGCGGCGTTCCACCGGATGTAGGCGCGGATGCGCCGTTCCACATGCTCGTCGCCGGGGAACCAGGGCTCGGACTCCGGCGGGATGGTGTTGATGAAGTCGGTGCTGCGCAGGCCGGGCACCCCGACCTGGAGTTCCCTGGCCCTTTCCAGGAGCCGCAGCATCACGTAGCGCGCCCTGCCGCGGCCTTCTGTCTTGATGACCGTGTCCAGCGACTCCAGCCACTCCCGGGTCTCGTCCGGGTTGATGTCGGGCAGCTGGCTCGGCAGGCCGTCGCTGATGATCGAAAAGCGTTGACGTCCGGAAGCCACGGGGTCCCCTCTGTCCTAGCCGTCTTTGCTGGTCAGACCTGGGCCGCCCGCGCGGGAGGCCGCCGGTCCCGGCAGACTGTTCGTCGCCTCGGTTCGTGATCCATCGTCGCCGTTTATGGCGGCTAACGCATCTCTACCAACCAGTAACCATTCTCCCCGGTCAAGCGGGGTACCGACCCTGGGAGAGCCGTTTTTCCGGCGAGCTTGGGGAGTAGTCATGTACGGAAAGATCGGAGACCGGCTGCACGTGCACGGCAACGTGGTGGGGCAGCCCGACCGGACGGGGAAGATCATCGAGGTACGGGGCGAGTCCGGCGGCCCGCCGTACCTGGTCAGGTTCGACGACGGCCACGAGACCCTGGTCTACCCGGGGCCGGACGCCGTCATCGAGCCCCGCGCGCACGTCTCGCACTAACCCGCGGCCGCGCGTGCCCGGCCGGGAGATCCGTCCGGACGGGGATGCGTCCTGCGCCGCGGACGGGGTACACACGGGATCATGGAGAGCACCGTGGTCCGGGTGGCCACCGGTACGGGCGAGGCCGTGCACGACATCACGGCCGAATGCGAGCGGTTCGCCGCGTCGGCGGGCGGCGACGGGCTGCTGCACGTCTTCGTCCCGCACGCCACCGCCGGCGTGGCGATCATCGAGCTCGGGTCCGGCAGCGATGACGACCTGCTCGCCGCGCTGGGGGACCTGCTCCCGGCGGACGACCGCTGGCGGCACGCGCACGGCTCCCGGGGGCACGGGCGGTCGCACGTGATGCCCGCGCTCGTACCGCCGTACGCGACGCTGCCGGTGGTGGGCGGGCGGCTCGCGCTCGGGACGTGGCAGTCGGTGGCCCTGGTAGACCTGAACATGGACAATCCCGATCGTCAAATCCGGTTGTCCTTCATAAAAGGATGAGCGGAGCGAACCCGGGGCACGTCACCCTGCGTGGAGGTCCTGTGACGGCGATCTCCGTAATCGGGCCAATGAGGCCACCAAAAGCCGGGAAGACACTTGCGCAAGGGGCCCTCACTTGTGTGGACTGTCCCGCAAACACCGCACAGGTGCGGACGGGTCACCCCGCTCCGGGGGGCCAAAGGACATGAGCACGGCACCGTGCGGACTGACGACAATGGGAGGACTTTCGTGAGCGCGACCGCGGGTCAGGCGCAGTCTGAGCGCAGCCTGGCCGAACGGCTCGGCCTTAAGGCGGGCCAGGTGGTGCAGGAGATCGGCTACGACGACGACGTCGACGAGGAGCTTCGGCGCTCCGTCGAGGAACTCACGGGGAACGAGCTGGTCGACGAGGACTACGAGGACGTGGTCGACATCGTGCTGCTGTGGTGGCGCGAGGATGACGGCGACCTGTTCGAGGGTCTGACCGACGCGATGATCCCGCTCACCGGCGGCGGCAACATCTGGCTGCTGACGCCGAAGGCGGGCCGTGACGGGCACGTGGAGCCCAGTGACATCGGCGAGGCCGCGCAGACCGCCGGGCTGTCGCAGACCAGCAGTGTCAGCGCCGCCAAGGAGTGGTCCGGCACGCGGCTGGTCGCGCCGAAGGGCCACAAGTAGGGCCGGGGCTGGAGAGACGTTGGAGGTCAACGTAGGCGACGCCGCGCCGGACTTCGAGCTGAAGGACCAGCACGGCGCCCCGGTGAGGCTGTCGGATTTCCGCGGCGAGAAGAACGTCGTCCTCGTGTTCTACCCGCTGGCGTTCAGCGGCGTGTGCACGGGCGAGCTGTGCACGATCCGGGACGAGTTGCCCACCCTGGGCGACGCGGACGACGTGCAGGTGCTCGCGGTCTCGGTCGACTCGATGTTCGCGCTGCGGGCCTGGTCCGATCAGGAGAAATATCGGTTCCCGCTGCTGGCCGACTTCTGGCCGCACGGCGGGACGGCACAGCGCTACGGCGTGTTCGACGAGGCCAAGGGGCTGGCATTGCGCGGCACCTTCATCATCGACACCGAGGGCGTGGTCCGCTGGAAGGTCGTGAACGCGATCCCGGACGCACGTGACATCGACGAGTACCGCAAGGCGCTCGCCGGGCTCTGAGCGAGACGGACCGGTTCCGGCCCGCCGCCACACCGGTGGCCGGAACCGGCCCCCGCACCCTTGGAGGTGTGATGCCCTGCTTCCGTTGCGGGGCGCGGCAGACCGACCCCGTGCGCGGCGCCAGCCCGTGGAAGCGCGGGGTCCAGGCGGACCACCAGGTCCTGGTCTGCCCCGGCTGCCAGGCCGCCGACGACTGGGCGGACGATCTGGACCGCTGCGCGATGTGCGGCTCGGCCGCCCTCGTGTGCCGGCTCGGCGAGGTGGAGTGCCGCGACTGCGGGCACACCCGCGACGCCGTCCGGGACGACCCGGGCGCCGCCGGCCTGGTGCGTTCGGGCGTGCAGGCCCCTGCCGACGGGGGCCTGTCCGCGGAGGTCGAGGCGGCCCTTTCGCGCGTCCTGAGACGGGGCCCGGCGGGCTGAGCCGCGCCGCCGCCGGGCTGCGATCGGCGCGACCTGGTGCGGAGCGGGCATTCCGGGCTTGACGCGGCATTTTGCCTGCTGCAACGCTTCGCGGATGCCGATCGTGCTGATGCGCCTGGTGCACAGGGTCACCGGGCGGACGTGGCGTGTCCCCGCGCTCGTGCTGCTGGCCGCGTTCCTGTTGGGCTGGCTGCTCATCGCGGTGTTCGAGGAGCCCGGCGCCGACATCAAGAAGCCGCACGAGTACCTCTGGTACTTCCTGGTCAGCGGCACCACCGTCGGATACGGCGATCTGTACCCGACCACGGTCGGCGGCCGGATCGGCGGCGCGATCGTCATCGTGTCCGGTCTCACCGCGGGGCTCGTGCTGTTCGCCGAGCTGACGCTCTGGATGGCGAAGGGCAGGACAATGAAGGCCAACGGGCAGGCGCGGCTGCACAGGCGGCGCCACATCGTGATGGTCGGATACGAGCGGGACGCCCTGCGGGCCATCATCGGCCAGCTGCGCGCGGACCCGGCGTACGCGAAGACGCCGGTCGTCACGATCTTCTGGCCGGGCGAGCTGACGGGGGAGAACCCCGATCCCGGCCTGTACGACGTGGTCGCGTTCGACGAGACCGCGTACGAGCGGGCGTGCCTGGAGCAGGCGCGCACGGTGGTGGTCGTCGGGCGCTCCGACGACGAGACCGTCCGGGTGATGCTCGGCGTGTCCGCCTACCTGCGGCGCAGCGGCGGGGCCGGTAT
Organism: Spirillospora sp. CA-128828; assembly: GCF_050945415.1. NCBI lineage: Bacteria > Bacillati > Actinomycetota > Actinomycetes > Streptosporangiales > Thermomonosporaceae > Spirillospora > Spirillospora sp. CA-128828. Next base: position 6,748,166 of record NZ_CP191986.1, on the reverse strand, counting down.
CCATCTGCTGGCGGGGGTGCGCGACGGCGGCCGGCGCGCGGAGATCACCGAGGCGCTGAACCTGATCAGCACCGACATCGAGCCGGTCGACATCGACGACCCGGCCGTGGTCGCCGTGGCGATCCGCAACCCGGGCGTCGCCTCGATCTACCACAACCTCGCCAGCACGCTCGACAGCGACGGCACCCTCTACCGCGTGGACGTCCCCGAGGACGCCGGCGAATGGTCCCGCATCGACGTCGCGATCTTCCTGCTCCGGCGGGGCAGCACGCTTCTCGCGGTGGGCGAGTCGCACGGGCCCAACGCGCGCTTCCGGCTCACGTCCGCGCCCGAGGAGAAGATCAAGGGCGGCCAGTCGCTCGCGGTGGTGGCGCCCGACCGTCCGGAGATCCCCTGGCACGAGCTCTGAGAAGAGCCCCGGGAGGACGCCCCGCGCGCCCGCGATGGGCGTCCTCCCGGGGGGACCGCGTCGCGCGCGGCCCGGGGCACAGGTCCGAAGCCCCGGGGCCTCCCCGCGCGCACGCGGAGCTCATGCGTGTCTCTTGTGGGGGGCGCCCCCCCACACCCCCCGGTTCGCTTCGCTCATGCGGCTTGACGGTGGTCCGCGTCGAGCAGGTGGTAGAGCAGGAGCAGCTGGGTGATGGCCAGGGGGTCGCTGGTGCCGGTGTCGCCGAGGCGGCCGAGCGCCCCGGGGTCGGGGAGGGCGGTGCCGGCCCGCGGGCACAGGCGTTCCCAGATGGCCTTCTTGACGACCTGCGACTCGTCGGGCGAGACGTATCCGTGCACGTGCAGGGCGTCGACGGGACGCCCGTCGGTGTCGCGGTGCAGGCGCAGATGCATGGCGGTCTCGGCGTCGCCCGGGCCGCCGTCCAAGACGTCCGCCAGCTCGGGGTGATCGATGGTGGGGCGCAGCAGCAGCTCGGCGGACAGCGGGGTGCCGGGCGGGTCGAGGCGTCCGGCGACCGGCGCGAACCGGACGACGATGTCGGCGTGCTTGCGCTGCGGGCGGATGTAGGCGGCGCTCTCCGGCTCGCGCCGGGCCAGCTCCGCCATGACCTGCTCGGGGCTGTAACCCCGCTTGTCGCAGTCGCGGCGGACCTTCCAGGAGTGCCGCAGCGGCTCGGGCGGATCGAGGTAGACCGTGATGTCGAAGCAGGCCCGGGCGAGCCGGGTGTGCAGCGGGAGCAGCCCCTCGACGATCACGAAGTCGCGGGGTTCGACCAGCTCCGGCCGGACGAGCTCGCCGGTCGCGTGGTCGTAGACCGGCTTGAGGATCGGCTCGCCCATCGACAGCAGCTGCAGGTGCTGCTCCATGATGTCGATGTGGTTGCAGTCGGGGTGCAGCGCCGTGAACGGCTTCCCCGCCCGTTCGGCGCGGTCGTAGCGGTGGTAGTCGTCCACGCAGACCGCGGTCATCCGGCCGGCCCCCAGGCACCGCACAAGCCCCCTGGTCAAGGTGGTCTTGCCCGCCGCGCTGTCCCCCGCGATGGCGAGCATGACGGGGCGGCGGCCGGTCCCGCGCGCCCGGAGCATGTGCACGATCCGATGGGGCACCTGGATCCTCCGTCCTGCGGAATTCAGTTTTCGCTTGGCAGCGTAGGCCGGTCCGCCGTGCGATTCGTCCCCCATTCAGGGGAGAGCGGGGTTGACATCCTCCCCCTCGTGAACGTGAACGAGGGGGATTCCAACAGCGACCAACTGCCCCGTGAGGGGCAGGTCGTGTTGAGGTTCACGGTTCGCAGGCCCGCCCAACGGCGGGCCTCCCCGTGCAGCGACCGCATGCCCTGCGGCCGTATCACGAATGTTGCAGGCCGCGTTCACGTCGGCGTTGATCCCGAACCCGCAGGCCACGCACGAGAAGACCGCTTGGCTCTTGCGGCTCTCCCCAGCGACATGCCCGCAGGCGCTACAGGTTCGCGACGTGTACCGCGGATCGATCTTCACAACGCGCCCGGGCGCCTTGTCCTCGAGCCGCCGCACCAAACCGCCCCACCCGGCGGCCAGGATGCCCCGGTTCAACCCGGCCTTCTGCCGCACGTTGCGGCCCGGCGCCTCCGCCGTGCCGCACGCCGACCGTGTCATGCCCCGGATGCTGAGATCCTCGACGCCGATCACGTCGAACCGGCGGGCCAGGCCGGTGGAGGTCTTCTCCACCCACTCCTTACGCCGGTCGGTCTCCCGGGCTTTCAACCGGGCGATGGCGGCCTTGACCCGGGCCCGCCGCTTCGAGCCGCGCTGGGCGCGGGCGAGTCTGCGCAGCAACCGTCCCAGCCGGGCCCGCTCCGTCTCCCGCAGCCCGGGCGCGTGCAGCAGGTCACCGGTCGACAACGCCGCGGCCACGGCCACACCGCGGTCCACTCCCACCACCTCACCGCTGCCTGGTGCGGGGATGGGGGCGGGGATCGCGGCGAACGCGACATGCCAGCGCCCCGCCCGGTCCCGGGTGACGCGGTAGGACTTGGCTGCGTCGGGGACGGGCCGGGACCAGCGGAACCGCACCCACCCCACCTTGGGCACCTTCACCTGACCCACCCGGCGGGACACGCGCCGGACGTCACAGGGCTTGACCGCCACGATCCGGAACCCCTCGTGCCGTCCGGCCTTGCGCCAGGTCGGGCGGCGGTGGGTGCCGGCGAAGAAGTGGGCCATGGCTTGGTGGAAGTCCTTGAGCGCCTGCTGCTGCACCGTCACCGACCCCGCCCGCAGCCACCCGTACTCCGACCTGGCCTGCGTCAGCTGGCGGCACTGCTCGACGAATCCCGGCGCCGAACCGCGCCCCGGCCGCCACCACGCACGCTGCTCGACGCACAGGTTCCACACGAAACGTGCGTGCCCGCAATGCTCCAGCAGCGCTTGTTCCTGAGCGGGCGTCGGCTGCAGACGGTAGCGGGACATGCCCGGAAAGCTACCGGCCGCCGCCGACAAAACCCGCGGTCCACCGTGCAGACCATCATGCGGCACCGTGCCCCGTTCCCCCCCGCGCGGTGAAGGACGGGGCCTCCACGCTGAAGGCAACAGGTGAAGTTCGGGAGCCTGCCGGCGCCGCGGGCTACTGGTGAGTAGCTTCTGGTTGTTATCGTGCCGGAATGGGCGCCCCCGTACGCGTCGTCCTGGTGGACGACCACGAGATGATCCTCGCCGGGCTGACCGCGATGCTGGCCGGGTTCGCCGGCCGGGTGCGCGTCGTCGGGCAGGCGGGGACGGGGGACGAGGCGACCCGGCTGGTCACCGCGCTGCGCCCGGACGTCGTCCTGCTGGACGTGCGGCTCGGCCCGGAGAGCGGCCTCGACCTGTGCCGGCTGATCACCGGCCGGGTGCCGGAGGCGCGGGTGGTGTTCCTGTCGGTGTACGACGACGAGCAGTACGTCTTCGAGGCGCTGCGGGCGGGTGCGGGCGGCTACCTGCTCAAGCGGGTGGACGGCCCGGAGCTCGTCCGGCGGCTGGAGGAGGTGGCCCAGGGCGAGACCGTCGTCGACCCGACGCTCGCCGGCCGGATGGCGGTCACCGCGGCCCGGCTCACCCGCGGCGAGTTCTGGCCGGGCGCGAACCGGGGGCTCACCCAGCGCGAGAGCGAGGTGCTGTCGCTGCTCGTCGGCGGCCTGTCGAACAAGGCGATCGCGGCGCGGCTCGTGCTGAGCGAGGAGACGGTCAAGAGCCACCTGCGCGCCCTCTACCGCAAGCTGGAGGTGACCGACCGGTCGGCGGCGATCGCGGTCGCGCTGCGCGAGGGCCTGTTCCGGTGACGGCCCCGCTGGAACTGCTCGCCGGGCGCGGGAGCGACCTGCTCGTCCGCGTCGCGGGGGTCGCCTGCTCCGACCGTGAGCTGCCGCGGATGGCCGAGAAGCTCGCCGAACTGGTCGTCCGGTCCGCGCGGGCGCTGACGTTCTGCGACGTGTACGTCCTGGACGACGAGGAACGCGTCCTCGAATGGCGGGGCGCGCCCGTCCCGCTGGGGGACGGCGACGTCGGCTGGGTCGCCGCGCACGGCCGGGCCCGCCCGCACCCGGACGGACGGGGCGCCGCGGTCCCCGTGCACGGCGAGGGGGCCGTGATCGCGGTCGTGGACGTCCGGTCCGCCGGCCCCTGCCCGCCCGGCGACCTGGCGCTCGTCACCGCGCTCGCCGGGCTCTTCGCGCCGGTGCTGTCCTCGTGCCGCCGGCTGCGCGCGGCACGCGAGCGCGAGCACGCCGCCGAACGGTTCGCCGAGCGGGCCGTCGAGGCGCAGGAGGCCGAGTGGTCGCGGCTCAGCCGGGAGATCCACGACGGCATCGCGCAGCGGCTCGCCAGCCTCGGCTTCCACCTGTCGGCGGCCGAGCGGGCGCTGCCCGAGCACCATCCCGAGGGCCTGGCGCAGATCATGATGGCGCGCCGGCTGTGCGAGCTGGCCGCCGCCGAGACCCGCGCGGCGATCGGCGGGCTGCGCCCGCCCGTCCTGGACGATCTCGGCCTGCCGGCCGCGCTCGCCACCCTCGCCCGGGAGGCCGGGGACGGCCCCGGGCCCGCCGGCACGATCGACGTGACGGTGACCGTCGAGGGCGAGCTGGAGGACGAGCTGCCCGACCATGTGCAGACCGCGCTGTACCGGATCGCGCAGGAGGCGGTCGGCAACAGCCTGCGTCACGCGTCCGCGAACCGCGTCGACCTGCTGCTGGAGCATTCCCGCGACCGCGTCCGGCTGAGGGTCGCCGACGACGGGATCGGCTTCTCGATGCGGGACGTGCTCGCGCGGGGCGGCCGGGGCCGCCGTCCCGACTCCTACGGGCTGCGCGGCATGCGGGAGCGCGCCGAGCTGCTCGGCGGACGGGTCGCGGTGACGAGCCGGCCCGGCGGCGGGACCTCCGTCGAGGCCGTCATCCCCATCCCCGGCCGCCGCCGGATCACTCCGCGTCCAGCACCCGGAAGGTGATCCCGGCCTTGACGAGACGCTCGATCAGCGCGTCGCCCATCGCCACCGCCGTCGTGACCTGCCCGGACGTCGCGGGAAGATCGTCGTGGGCGAGGCACAGCGCCGACTCGGCGAGCATCTTCGCCGTCTCGGTGTAGCCGGGATCGCCGCCCGCGACCTCGGTGACGACGCGCGCGCCGCCGCCCTCGCCGGCGAACTTCACGCTGAACCAGCTGCGGGCGCGCCGCTCCTCGGACGGCCCCTCGCCCGGGGCACCGAGGCGCAGCAGCAGGTTGCGGGTGGGCGGGAGCGTGGAGAGCGCGAGCAGGGCCCCGGACCCCGCCGCCAGCCCGGCGGCGGTGGCGAGGCGCTTGACGGCGAGGTAGTGGCCGTAGGTGAAGTCGGGCCCGTAGCGGTCGAGGGCCGCGGCCGACCGGGCGACGATCCGCGGGTCGATGGTGGGGAGCGGCAGCGTCCAGCCGTCCCCGATGCGGGCCTTCGGCGAGGGGCGGCGCGAGAGGCGCACCCTACGGCCGGCGGGAGGCTCCTCCACCCGGCGGCGCTCCCGTTCGGCGCGCACCATGCCGGTGGTGTCCCCGAAGATGCCGACCGCGGAGTGCAGGGTGCCGCCCGACGCCTCCGCCCGCACCCGCAGGAACCCTTCGACGTGCAGCGGGACGCCCTCCGGCAGCTGCTTGACGGTGAAGTAGGCGCCGAGGTCGTGCGGGATCGAGTCGAACCCGCAGGCGTGCACGATCCGGGCGCCGCTGCGCACCGCCTCCTGGTGGTACTTCACGTACATGCGGTCCACGAACGTGGGCTCGCCGGTGAGGTCGACGTAGTCGGTGCCGCTGCGCGCGCACGCCGCCACCAACGGCTCGCCGTACTTGACGTAGGGGCCGACCGTGGTGATGACGACCCGCGCCGATTCCGCCATGTCCTCGATCGATACGGCGTCGGTCGTGTCGGCGTGCAGCAGCGGCAGGTCGGCGCACGCCGGGTTCAGCTTCGCCAGCCTGTCGCGGACGGCGGTCAGCTTCGCCCGGTTGCGTCCCGCCAGCGCCCATCGGGTGCCCGGGCCGGCGTGCTCGGCGAGGTATTCGGCGGTGAGGGCGCCGGTGAAGCCGGTGGCGCCGAACAGGACGATGTCGTACGGACGGTCGGCGGTCATGATGGCCCCTTTCACGGTTCCGAACCCGATTCTGTCGCGTCGCCGAGCCTCTGACTGCTTGGGACCGGCGATGTGAGCGACCGCACTCCTCTAAGGTTGCTCCGATGATGCGGATGGTGCTGACGTGACCGGGCTCGCCTTGGCGATGGACGTCGTGGCCGCGGGCTTCCTCGTGAGCTTCGTGGTCCTGCTGACGCGCAGGAGCACCGTGCCGGGGGACGAGGGCGGGCGATCCGTCGCGCTGGTCCTGATCGCCGTCAGCCTGGCGCTGCTGTCGGTGTCGCTGTGGAGCCTGCCCTGACGGGGCTCCAGCCGGGCGCGTCCAGCAGGTGCCGGACGAACAGCAGCGTCGTCGCGGTCGGCGCGGCCCCCGCGACCGCGTGCCACGGCCGGTCGAGCGGCATGCCCGGCGCGTCGACGACGACGAGGCGGCCGGCGTCCAGGTCCGTGCCGACGGCGTCCCGCGACACCAGCGCCACCCCGAGCCCGGCCGCCGCGCCCGCGATCACCGCGCCGTTGGAGCCGAGGACGAGCCGGGGCGGCGCCGCCTCCCGCTCGGCCAGATAGGCGTCCGCGGTCGCCCGCGTCCCCGACCCCGGCTCCCGCATCACCCAGGGCGTGCGCGCGAGGGCGAAACCGTCCGCCAGGCCGGGCGCGCCGACGACGACCAGCTCGTTCGGCCGCCTCGCCAGCACGGTCGCCGCGACCCCGGCGGGCGGCCGGCCGGCCAGCACGAGATCGGCCTCGTGCGCCGCCAGGCTGCTCCACACCTGGCGGCGCGGCCCCACCTCCAGCGTCAGCTCGACATCCGGCCAGCGCGCCCGGAACGAGGCCAGCAGCCCGGGGAGGATCTGGTCGGCGGCCGTCGTCACCGCCGCCAGCCGCAGCGGCCCCCGCCCCGGGTCGGCCGCGCCGCGCGCCGCCGCCCGGCCCTCCTCCAGCAGGCCGAGCACCTGCCGCGCGTACCCGGCGTAGACGGTGCCGGCGGCGGTCAGGACGATCCCGCGCCCCGCCTTCTGGACGAGCGGGACCCCGAGATCGCGGGTCAGCGCCGCCACCGCCGCGGACACCGCCGACTCGGTCACGTACAGCCGCCGCGCCGCCGCCCGCACGGACCCGGTGTCGGCGAGCGCGACGAACGTCCGCAGCCGCGCCTCCGTCACGTCCGGCCTCCTCATTCAAGTGAATGCTCAATGGTCACGGTAGAACACTTGATGGACATCGCAAGTGTCCGGAGGTGAAGCTCGACGCGGCAGGGTTCCAGGCTTCGGCTGAAGGAGAGCGGCGATGAGCTCGGGCAGATGGTCGGCGGGCGTGATCCCCTACGCGGAGATGGGCTATTGGCGTCCGGACTACGAGCCGAAGGACAGCGACATCCTCGCCGCCTTCCGGATCACACCCCAGGAGGGCGTGCCGCCGGAGGAGGCGGGCGCGGCCGTGGCGGGCGAGTCGTCCACCGCGACCTGGACGGTCGTATGGACGGACCGGCTCACGTCCTACGAGAACTACCAGGGCAAGTGCTACAAGGTGGAGCCCGTCCCGGGCCAGGAGAACCAGTTCATCGCCTACATCGCCTATGACCTCGACCTGTTCGAGGAGGGGTCGATCGCGAACCTGACGTCGTCCATCATCGGGAACGTCTTCGGGTTCAAGGCGCTCAAGGCGCTGCGCCTGGAGGACATGCGGATCCCGGTCCACTACGTGAAGACCTTCCAGGGCCCGGCGCACGGCATCGTCATGGAACGCGAGCACCTCGGCAAGTTCGGGCGTCCCCTGCTGGGCGCGACGGTCAAGCCCAAGCTCGGCCTGTCGGCACGCAACTACGGACGCGTCGTCTACGAGGCCCTCCGCGGCGGCCTGGACTTCACCAAGGACGACGAGAACATCAACTCCCAGCCGTTCATGCGATGGCGCGACCGTTTCCTCTACTGCATGGAGGGCGTCAACCGTGCGCAGGCCGCGACGGGCGAGGTCAAGGGCCACTACCTCAACGTCACCGCCGCGACGATGGAGGACATGTACGAGCGCGCCGAGTTCGCCAAGGACCTCGGCAGCGTCATCGTGATGATCGACCTCACCGTCGGCTACACGGCGATCCAGTCGATGGCCAAGTGGGCGCGCAGGAACGGCGTCCTCCTGCACCTGCACCGCGCCGGGCACTCCACCTACACGCGGCAGAAGACGCACGGCGTGAACTTCCGCGTCATCGCCAAGTGGATGCGGCTCGCGGGCGTCGACCACATCCACGCGGGGACGGTCGTCGGCAAGCTGGAGGGCGCCCCGAACAGCGTCCGCGGCTACTACGACACCCTCCGCCTGGACAAGATCGCCGCCGACCCGGTGAAGGGCATCTACTTCGACCAGGAATGGGCGTCGATGCCGGGGACGATGCCCGTCGCCTCCGGCGGCATCCATGCCGGGCAGATGCACCAGCTCCTGCACTACCTGGGCGAGGACTCGATCCTGCAGTTCGGCGGCGGGACGATCGGCCACCCGATGGGCATCGCCGCCGGCGCCACCGCCAACCGCGTCGCCCTCGAAGCGATGATCAAGGCGCGGAACGAGGGCCGCGACTACCTCGCCGAAGGCCCCGACATCCTGCGCGCCGCCGCCAAGCACAGCCGCGAACTGGACATCGCCCTGTCCACCTGGGGCGACATCACCTTCACCTATGAGTCCACCGACACACCTGATGTCGTCGAAACACCTGTGAGCGTCTGATGCGGATCACCCAAGGCACTTTCTCGTACCTGCCCGATCTCACCGACGAGGACATCACCGCGCAGATCGCCTACGCACTCGGCCGGGGCTGGCCGTGCTCGGTCGAGTTCACCGACGACCCGCACCCGCGCAACTCCTACTGGGAGATGTGGGGACTGCCGATGTTCGACCTCGCCGACCCGGCCGGCGTCCTGTACGAGATCAACGAGTGCCGCAAGGCGTACCCGGACCACTACATCCGGCTGAACGCCTACGACGCGAGTTACGGGCGGCAGACGACGGCGCTGCAGTTCATCGTCCAGCGTCCGGCCGAGGAGCCCGGCTTCCGGCTCGACCGCACGGAGACGTCCGACCGGCGCGTCCGCTACACCGTCCACCCCTACGCCCTGGACCGCCCCGAGGGCGACCGCTACGGGGCGGGACGTTGAGCGACCGCCCCGGCTTCGGGATGCGCCAGAACGGCTCCCCGGTGGACCCGCCCCAAGCTCCCGCCACCGGGGAGCCGCTCCCTCCCGGCGCCCGTGTCGACCTCGCCAAGGAACGCGCCGACTCGCTCGTCGACTCCGTCCTGGACGCTCTCGACGCCGAACTCGTCGGCCTGGCCCCGGTCAAGACCCGCATCCGCGAGATCGCCGCGCTGCTGCTCGTCGACCGTGTCCGGGCCCGGTTCGGCATCGATTCGGGGCGCCCCAACCTGCACATGTGCTTCACCGGCAGCCCGGGGACGGGCAAGACGTCCGTCGCCGTCCGGCTCGCCGAGCTTCTGCACCGCCTCGGCTACATCCGGCGCGGCCACCTGGTCTCCGTCACCCGGGACGACCTCGTCGGCCAGTACGTCGGCCACACCGCCCCCAAGACCAAGGAGGTCCTGAAACGGGCGATGGGCGGCGTGCTGTTCATCGACGAGGCGTACTACCTGTACCGGGCCGAGAACGAACGCGACTACGGGCAGGAGGCCATAGAGATCCTCCTCCAGGTCATGGAGAACCAGCGAGACGACCTCGTCGTCGTCCTCGCCGGCTATAAGGACCGCATGGACGCCTTCTTCGCGTCCAACCCCGGCATGAGCTCCCGCATCGCGCACCACATCGACTTCCCCGACTACGAGCCGGACGAGCTGGAGGCCATCGGCCACCTGATGATGGACCGCGAAGGCTACGGCCTCGCCCCGGAGACCGAACCGGTCTTCCGCGACTACCTCTCCCGGCGCCGCTCCCAGCCCCGTTTCGCCAATGCCCGATCCGTCCGCAACGCCATAGAACGCGCCCGCCTCCGGCACGCCAGCCGCCTCCTCGCCGCGGGCGGCGAAGTGGACCGCGAGGCCCTCACCACCCTTCACCCGGACGACTTCCTCGCCAGCAGGGTCTTCATGTGACCGGCGTCACGTCCGGACCGGGGATGCGCCTCCGCATGTCCTAATGTTGTGCGCAAGACATGTAGAGGTGGGGGAGAAGTTGCTTAACCCAGAGGATCTGTACGAGCTTGACGCCGACCTGCCGGAGATGACGGGTCCGGTGATGCTGCACAGCCTCGACGGCTTCGTGGACGCCGGGTCCACCGGGCAGCTCGTGCGGGAGCACCTCCTGGAGGCGTTTGAGCACCGTGTCATCGCCCGCTTCGACGTCGACTCGCTGATCGACTACCGGGCGCGCCGGCCGCCGATGACCTTCGACCGCGACCACTGGGCCTCCTACGAGGCGCCCGAACTGGTCGTCCGGCTGCTGCGCGACGACGTCGGCAGCCCGTTCCTGATGCTCTCCGGCCCCGAGCCCGACCGGCTGTGGGAGGGCTTCACCGCGTCCGTCGTGCACCTGGTGAAGCGGCTCGGCGTCGGCCTGGTCGTCGGTTTCCACGGCATCCCGATGGGCGTCCCGCACACCCGCCCCGTCGGCACCACCTCGCACGCCACCCGGCCCGAACTGGTCGCCCGCAACTCCTGGTTCGACAAGGTGCAGGTGCCGGGCAGCGCCGCCGGGCTGCTGGAACTGCGGCTCGGAGAGGCGGGCCACGACGCCGTCGGGTTCGCCGTGCACGTCCCGCACTACCTCGCCCAGTCCGCCTACCCGGCCGCCGCCGTCGCCGCGCTGGAGGCCGTCGTCTCCGCCACCGGCCTGGTGCTGCCCGTCGACCGGCTCCGCGAGGCGGCCGCCGCCACCGACGCCGACATCGCCGAGCAGGTCGACGGCAACGACGAGGTCGAGAAGGTCGTGCGGGCCCTGGAGCAGCAGTACGACGCGTTCGCGGGGGCCGCCGAGCGCGACAACCTGCTCGCCGAGTCGCAGGACATGCCCACCGCCGAGGAACTCGGCGCCCAGTTCGAGCGGTTCCTCGCCGAGCGGGAAGGGCCCGACGCGCCCGGGTAGACATATCCCGTCCGCCGCTGGGTAGGCGAGCCCCGAGAGGGGAGGTTTCGCATGGCCCAGAAGGTGAACGAGGTGATGACGCCGGTGCCCGTGGCGGTGTCCCCGGACACGAACCTCGTCGAGGTCGGGGACCTGATGCGGCAGCACGGCATCGGGGACGTCCTGGTCGTCCACGAGGGACGGCTCCGCGGCCTGGTCACCGACCGCGACATCGTCGTCCGCGCCGTCGCCGCCCACCGGGACATGTCCGGCACCACCGTCGCCGACATCTGCAGCACCAACATGATCACGGTCGCGCCCGGGGAGGACGCCGAGGAGGCCGTGCGGCTGATGCGCCGGCACGCCGTCCGCCGGGTCCCCGTCGTGGACGGAGACCGCCCGATCGGCATGGTGTCCATCGGCGACCTCGCCGTCCAGCGCGACGAGCACTCGGCCCTCGCCGACATAAGCGCGGAGCCGCCCAACACATGATCACGCTGAAGCTGCCGGACGCCGAACTGGCCGGCGACCTGGCCATACCGGACGGCTCCACGGGCGTCGTCCTCTTCGCGCACGGCAGCGGCAGCTCCCGGCACAGCCCGCGCAACCGCGCCGTCGCCGACGGTCTGAACGCCGCAGGCGTCGGCACGCTCCTCATCGACCTCCTCACCGAGCACGAGGACGAGATCGACCGCGTCACGGCCACCCTCCGCTTCGACATCGAGCTGCTCACCCTCCGGCTCATCGGCGCGATCGACAGGCTGACCGAGGGGCTCGAATCCGCCCCGCACACCGCCGGCCTCCCCATCGGCCTGTTCGGCGCGAGCACCGGCGCCGCCGCGGCCCTCGCCGCCGCGGCGGCCCGCCCGCGGATCGCCGCGGTCGTCTCCCGCGGCGGACGCCCCGACCTGGCGGGACCGTCCCTCGCCCGCGTCCGGGCGCCCGTCCTGCTGATCGTCGGCGGCCGGGACACCGAGGTGCTGCAGCTGAACGAGCGGGCCCACGAGCGGCTCGGCACGTCCGAGGTGCACGTCGTCTCCGGCGCGACCCACCTGTTCGAGGAGCCGGGCGCGCTCGAAGAGGTCACCATGCAGGCCGCCGACTGGTTCAACAGGCACCTGTGATGACGCCGCGCGCCGTCCGGGAACTGAAGGCTCTGGGCATCGCCATCACCGGCCCCGGCTGGTTCCGGAACAAGGGCATCCGCCTCATCGGCGCGGGCCGCCGCCTGGAACTCGGCCTCACCCGAACCCGTACCGACCTCGACGAGATCCTCGCCGGCCAGGCCGTCTCCGCCGGCGCGACCCTGCTGGAGAACACCAAGGTCACAGGTCCGCTGCTGGCCAACGGGCGGATGGCAGGCGTGCGCACGGCCAATGGAAATCACGAAGCGCTCCAACGGCGAAGGCATCGCCTAAGTGATCACCACCGCGTCCCGCTCCCCGAATACGTCCTCCGCACTTACCCGGCGGCCGTCCGGCACGCCAACGGCGGCCCCTTCACCCTGGGCCGCGCCTTCACCCGCCCCATCGACGACCCGCGCGTCATGCGCCTGGCCACCCGCCAGGGCCTCTCCCACCCGTCCCTGACGCGGTTCGCCCTCAAGATCCTCGGCGGACTGCCCACCACGTCCACCGACCGCCTGGCCACGGCCCTGACGAGAATGACCCCCGCCTCCTGACCGTTTCGCGAACCCCCTTCAGAACCAGGTACGCTTTCCCGGCAACGAACACCCGGGCGCGTAGCTCAGGGGTAGAGCACTCGCCTTACAAGCGAGGAGTCGGCGGTTCGAAACCGTCCGCGCCCACCAGGGAAAACCCCCTGTTCCCGATCAAGGGAACAGGGGGTTCGCGCCATCAGGTCGCTTGCCCCGGAGCTCTAGGTCACCACTTGCTGGACCAGTAGATGGCCTCCATGGCCACGCGGACGGGCGGCGCGCCGTTCCGGACGTGCTTCCAATTGGCGTCGTTGAGGCTGTAGTTCAGCCGGTAGTGGCCGGAGACCCTGGTGCGCAGGTCGCTGTGCCGGAGGCCGGCGGACGGGGCGTAGCGCACCCGGTGCTGGGCTCCGATGAGCGCGGGCGCGGCGCTGGAGGAGTTGACCGCCTCGTCCCTGTCGGTGGCGAGCAGCGTCCAGTCGGTGCCGCCGTCGGCCTGGGGCACCTGCGGGCCGAGCCAGCTCAGGAACGAGCTCGTCCCGCTCATCTCCCGGCACTGCCTGCCGGACGTGCAGAACGTCGGCAGGACGGCGCCCTTGTGAGGCGTGCCGAGCGTGACCACGTCCTGGATCAGCAGCTTGGGCGGCCAGCCCGGCTCGCGGCGCGCGTAGCCGGCGATCGCGGCGCGCGCGACCAGGCCGCCCATGGAGTGCGCGACGATGTCGACGGTCTGGCCCTTGGACGAGTAGTTCTTGTAGATGTTCTGGGCCAGCTTCCTGCCGAGGTCCTTGATGGAGGTGTCATTCGACCCCTTGGCGATTCGCACACAGTTCTTCGGATTGTCGGTCGAGTAGTAGCCGACCCGGTGGAATCTGCCCGTCCAGCCCCAGCCGCGCATCGCGCTCACCGCGCTGCTCCACTTGCTGGCGCATCCGGTGTCGGTGACCTTCTGCCGGTACCCCTTGATGAGGTAAACGGGCGTGTTCGCCGAGTCCCCGCCGACGCGGGTGGCACCGGCTGCGATCTGCGCGGTGGTCAGGCCGGTCGTCATCACGAGGCCTACGGCGGCGAAGGCGGCCTTTCTCCAAACGGTGATCACCATGATCCACTCCCCTTCGGTGACTTGTAGTGAAGTTACTGGGGTGAATCATGGGGCGAACCCCCTGTTCCCGGGTTGGGAACAGGGGGTTCGTGCCGTGGCGTGCCGTCAGTGGTGGCAGAGGCCGTCGGGCTTGGAGGTCGCGCAGTTGTTGCCGCGGAAGCGGTTGGTCCTGCTGCCGCTGTTGTCGACCAGGTCGAACGGCGCGTTGCCGCGGACGAGGTTGAACTTGATCAGGTTGAAGCGGGCGGGGTGTCCCTTCGGGCTCGGGAAGAGGACGATGCCGCCGGAGTAGGGCAGGTTGCCGCGGTTGCGGGTCACGACGTTCTTCTCGATGGTGTTGTGGTCGCCGCCGAAGACCAGGATGCCCGTACCGCCGAGCGGCGGGACCTCCTCGTGCTGCGCGCAGGACCGGTTGTTCCTTGAGACCTTGTTCTTCCAGACCGTGGTGTTGCCCTGGCCGCCCTTCTGGTCGTCGTCGACCAGGATGACGCCGGTGCAGTTGCCGACGAGCTCGTTGCCCCAGGCCTTGATGTGGCGGGCGTGCCGGACCAGCAGGCCGATGGCGTTGCCGGAGGCGTGGTTGTTCGCGACGACGGTGCCGCGCGCGTTCTCGATGTCCCCGACGTACAGGCCGGCATCGATCCGGTTGTCGATGGCCCAGTTGTGCACGAACCGGCCGCGGGTGGAGTGGAACTCGGTGATGCCGTACTCGCCGTTCCTCTTCGCGAGGACGCGCTCGACCGTCAGCCGGTCGGTGTAGATGCCGAAGATCCCGGTTTCCTTGAACCTCTCGACCGTCAGGTCCTTGATCGTCACGCCGCGGACCAGGTGCCTGGGCGACCCGACCACGCAGATCCCCATGCCCGGCACCCCGGCCTTCTTGCAGTTGTCCTTGCGGCCCGGGCTGAGGACGGTCCGGTTGCCCGCGCCACGGATCGTGAGGCGCTTGCGGACGAGGACGCCCCCGTCGTAGTGACCCGCCTTGAGCTTGATGACGTCGCCCGGTCTCGCATGGTCGACGGCCCGCTGGATCGAGTGACCCGGCCGTACGACATGGACCCGGTGGTGTTTCCCGCCGGCGGGCGCCGCCTGGCTGGACGGTGCGAAGGATGCCAGCCCTGCCAGCACGGTGACCGTGCTCAGCGAGGCCACAAAAGTCCGCCTCATCCTGTTCCCCCGTTTCTGGTCTGCTGAATGAGAATCCGTGGTCGGCGCGCCGTCGCGCCGTGACGTGATTCCCCCGATCATCTTGGATCGGCAAGGCCCTTCCGTCGATGCCAGAGAAGTAAACATTCGGGGGGCTTTGAACAACCGAAATTTTTAACCCTGACTTTGGTGGGTTCCGAGTTTCTCCGGGAGTCGGGGAATTGATGTCCTTTTGGCGGCGAAAAAGGGTGAGTGGTGGCTTTTGTCGGACGGGGGTGGCCGGGAAGGTTGCCGGCCCAGGCCGAGCAGGGCGTTCAACTGGCGGCGAGGCCGGGGAGCGCACCGGCGTCGCCGGTGCCGGTGGCAGTGCAGGAGGCGTCGCGAAGCGTTCTCGTCGGCGTGCCGTTCAGGGGCATTTGTCGGCCTTCCGAGGTGGAGGCCGTGGGCACCACCGTTCCGGTGAAGGTCGATTCCTCTCGACTATTGCGTCCCATTTCGGGAGGGTTTGTGCCTTACCTCCGCCCTATGGAGGGACACGCCGTGGCGTACGAGATGTATGATCCTTTTTGCTTGTCGCTGGTCAAAGGTGAGCGAATGGCTAATTCGCGCCAATTACCGTGATCGTGACAACCAATGACGGCCTCGCGCGTCGTGCCCGCCCGTCCAGGCCGGCCGCCGGGGGCCTTGTGAGCTAGGTCTCAGCAGGTCAGGGCGCGTGTTACATGGCGTTCACATATGGGCAACAGATGCGAAATGACCGGTTGGCACGTTCTGTAGGGCCGACCCACAAGGCCCGGTGGACACGAAGGGACCGACGTTGAGCTACAAGGCCGAGTACATCTGGATCGACGGCACCGAGCCGACCGCGCGGCTGCGGTCGAAGACGAGGATCCTCGCCGACGGCGCCGACCTGCCGGACTGGGGCTTCGACGGGTCCAGCACGAACCAGGCGCCCGGCGACCGTTCGGACTGCGTGCTGAAGCCGGTCTTCTCCTGTCCGGACCCGATCCGCGGCGGTGACAACAAGCTGGTGCTCTGCGAGGTGTACCTCGTGGACGGCACGCCGCACGAGACCAACACCCGGGCCACGCTGCGTCCGATCGCCGAGAAGTACGAGGCGCAGGACTCCTGGTACGGGATCGAGCAGGAGTACACGTTCTTCAAGGACGGCCGGCCGCTCGGCTTCCCCGAGCGCGGCTACCCGGCCCCGCAGGGCTTCTACTACTGCGGCGTGGGCGCCGACGAGGTGTTCGGCCGCGAGATCGTCGAGCGCCACCTGGACGCCTGCCTGGAGGCCGGCCTGAAGATCTCCGGCATCAACGCCGAGGTCATGCCGGGGCAGTGGGAGTTCCAGATCGGCCCGGCCGGGCCGCTCGAGGTCGGCGACCACATGTGGGTCGCCCGCTGGCTGCTGTACCGCATCGCCGAGGACCACGACGTGTCCGCGACCCTCGACCCGAAGCCGGTCGAGGGCGACTGGAACGGCGCCGGCGCGCACACCAACTTCTCCACCAAGGCCATGCGCGAGGGTTACGACGCGATCATCACGGCCTGCGAGGCGCTCGCCGAGAAGGCACAGGAGCACGTGGCCGGGTACGGCGCCGACATCGAGCGGCGGCTGACCGGCATGCACGAGACCGCGCCCTGGAGCGAGTTCAGCTACGGCGTGTCGAACCGGGGCGCCTCGGTGCGCATCCCGTGGCAGGTCGAGGTCGAGAAGAAGGGCTACATCGAGGACCGCCGTCCCAACGCCAACGTCGACCCGTACGTGGTGGCCCGCCTGATCACGGGCACCTGCTGCGCGGCGCTGGAGAAGGCCGGCCAGGTCTGACGAGCGACGGGAGATCCCCGGGGAGCGCCGCTCTCCCCGGGGATCTCCGCGTTCCGGCCGTCCCAGCCATACCGGTGAACGCGGCCAAACATCTGCAAAATGGTGAGCTTGGGCGAGTTCCTCCTATCGGTGCCGGGTAGCACCTCTACGTTCGCACCGGGGGAGGGAACATGCCCGATTCACCCTTCGGGCGGTACTCCGGAGGCCTGCCCGGCAGGCACGCCGGCCGCCCTGCGCCACGGCCCTGGGAACGTTCGTTCCGGTGTCCCTCCACGGCGCGGCAGCGCCCGATGGAGGCGCCGCCCAGGAGATACGAGGAATTCGTCGCGCTGCACCAGGAGATCTCCGCCGAGGGCGCCGGCCCGCCGCTGCGCCCGCTGTGGTGGACGGGGGTCTCCACGGCGCTGCTCGGCGGCGTCCTGACGTTCGCCGCGGTGATCGGGCTGCGGACGATGTTCGGCGTCGAGGCGCCAGTGTTCGCAGGCGGACATGCCGCCGCGACGCCCGCCGCGACCAGCTACGCGTTGTGCGTGGCGGCGGGGACGATCCAGGCGACCGCGCTGATGCACCTGCTCCTGTCCTCGGCCGCGCGGCCGGTGCGGGCGTTCGCGTGGATCGGCGGGGTCGCGGTCGCGCTGCTGACGATCCTGCCGCTGACGCTGCGCGGCCCGTTCGACGCGGCGCTCGCGACGGCCGGCATCAACCTGGCGGGCGGGACGGCCGTGGTCGTGCTGCTGTCCGCCGTGGTGGCGGCGTCCGGGCAGCCCCCGTGGGACGGCCCGTTCAGACGCACCCGATGATGATCGCCGCGGCGGTACTCAGGGCACCACGGTCACCGGCCACCGTCCCGTCCGGACCAGCCGGACGGCGACGGACCCGATGAACCGGTGCCCGGCCTGCGCCGACGCGCCGACGACCACGGCGTCCGCGCGGGACTCGTCGGCGACGCGGGCGAGGACGGTGTACGGATCGCCCTGCTCGGTGACGAACTCGTAGGCGACCCGATCGCGTCCGGCGGCGGCCGCGAGCTCCCGGCGGATCTCCGCGGCGATCTCGTCGGCGGTCTCCCGCATGACGGCGGCGCCGCCCGGGGTGAGAGTGGTCAGCGACGCGACCGGCGCCACGTGCACCACGACGAGCCGGGCGCCGCCGCGGCGGGCGAGGCCCCACGCGTACGCGCCGGCGCGCAGCGCCGTCTCGGACCCGTCCACGCCCACCACGATCACCTTCGGCCCGTCCATGCCGTACTCGAAAGGTCCCATGTGATCACCTCGCGATCACTGTAATCACCGGTTCAGGGGCGGGCGAACCGGGCCAGCAGCTCGTCGAGGCCGAGGGCGCCGGTGCTCAGCGCCGCGTACATCTCGTCGATCTCGGTGTAGCCGAGGTCGCGGGCGACGGCGAGGGAGTCGCCGTGCGCCTCCGCCGCGAGCAGGTCGACGTCCCGTCCCGCCAGGGCCCGGACGAGGCGGCGCCGCCCGGCGTCGGCGGCCTCTTCGGCGCGCCGCAGCGCGAGGCTCTGCTGGATGCGGACGCGGGCCGGCACCGACACCGCGATGCCGAGCCAGTCCTCGGACGGCGCGCCCGCCGGATCGGTGAGGATCTCGACGACGTTGCCGCTGCGGATCTGCACCGACATCGGCGCGAGCCGCCCGTTGACGACGGCCCCGATGCAGCGGTCGCCGGTGCCGGGGCCGAGCGCGTAGGCGAAGTCGAGCGCGGTCGCGCCCGCGGGCAGCGGCACGATGTCGCCGCGCGTGGTGAACGCGGCGACGTTGCCGGCGGCGAGGTCGGCGCGCAGCCGGTCCAGGAACTCGGCGGACGGCGCGTCGGACTGCCAGGCCAGCAGCCGGCTCAGCCACACCAGGTCGCGGCGGCCCGCGACCGCGGTGGCGGTGTCGCCGCCCGCGTCCCGGATGTGCGCGACGATCCCGTACTCGGCGACCGGATGCATCGCCTCGGAACGGATGATCACCTCGAACGGGTCGCCGTCCGGGCTGATCACCCGGGTGTGCAGCGACCGGTACATGTTGTCCTTCGGCGTCGCGATGAAGTCGCGGACCTGCCCGGCGACCGGATGCAGCGCGGCGTGGACGGCGCCGAGCGCGATGTAGCAGTCGCTTTCGGCGCCGTCCACGAGGAGCAGGAGCCGCGCCGTCTCGCAGGGCCGCAGCCCGGCGAGGTCGCCGCCGGACGACTGGTGCACCGCGTACAGGTGGGACGGCCTGATCTGGGTGCGGGCCCGCACGCCGTGCTCGGCCAGCGACGCGCGGAGCAGTTCGGTGGCGGGCCCGAACGTCCGTCCGGCCCCGGCGAGCGCCGCCCGGACGGCGGACCGGGTCGCCTCGTGCGCCTCCGGGTGGCGCGCGGCGAAGGCGAGGTCGTCCATCTCCCGCTTGAGGACGTGGATGCCGAGCCGGTCCGCGAACGGGACCAGCAGCTCGTGCGACGCCTCGGCGTAGCGGGCCCGCTTGTGCTCCGGCTGGTAGCGCAGCGTCCGCAGGTTGTGCAGCCGGTCCGCCAGCTTGATCACCAGCACCCGCAGGTCGGCGGCCGCGGACAGCACGATCTTGCGGAGCGTCTCGGCCTCGGCGCGGTCGCCCCAGCGCCTGCCGTCCAGCTTGGTCACGCCGTCCACCAGCACCGCGATCTCGTCCCCGAAGTCGGCGCGGACCTCCCCGAGCGTGTACGGGGTGTCCTCGACCGTGTCGTGCAGGAGCGCGGCGACGAGCGTCGTCGTGTCCAGGCCCATCCCGGCGAGGATCAGCGCCACGGCCAGCGGGTGGGTGATGTAAGGGGCGCCGGACTTGCGGAGCTGCCCGCGGTGCAGCCGTTCGGCGACCGCGTACCCGCGCAGCAGCTCGGCCTCGGCGGACCCGGGGCGGGCGGCGTCCGGGTGGGCGGCGCGGTGCGCGGCCAGCAGGGGCGCGAGGGCGGCCCGCACGGGGTCCGGGCCGCCGCCGGCCGCCTCCCGGCGCCGCGCCGGGAGGCGGAACCGTCCCGTCGCCGGATTGAGCGTCGCCATCACGCACCCGCCTGGCCGCCTGCCCGCGGCACCGCCGCCACGGACTGTGACCGCCATTATGCGCGCTGTCCGCCCAGGGGGCGACCCCTCGCATGTCAATGCGAATTAACGAAGGCTTCACAGGCGGATGATTTCTGCCGGGCCTTGACCAGGGTATTAATGCGTTGAGTGGATGCGGGCCGTGTTAGGTCATGGCGCCTCCAAGGTGTTCTTCTCATGCGGATGGATAATGGCGAAATGATCCTCTCCCCGCGGGGCCTGCGAGCCGCCACGTCGAATGTCCTCCAGCTCGCGCTGCACGGTCATGTCGCCGACCTGCGCCCGATGCCGGCGGAGACGATCGGGGAGGGCCGCGGGCGGCCGGTGTACCGCTACCGGCCCCCGGAGGGGGTGGTGCCGGCCGGGCCGCCGGTGCTGTTCGTCCCGCCGCCGGCCGCCCCGGCGCGCTGCTACGACCTGCGCCGCGGATGCAGCCTGGCCGAGCACGTCGTCCGGGCCGGGCGGCTCAGCTACCTCCTCGATCATGGGCCGATCCGGTCCGCGGACCGCGACCTCGGCGTCCGCGAGCAGGTCCGGGACGTGCTGCCGGGGGCGATCCGGGCGGTCAGCCGGGACGCGGGCGGGCAGCCGGTCCAGCTCGTGGGCTGGTGCCTCGGCGGGATCTTCGCGCTGCTCGCCGCCGCCGCCGATCCGGGGCTGCCGATCGCGTCCGTCGCCGCGATCGCCGTCCCGGTGGACGCCCGCGCGGTGCGCCTCGCCGTGCCGCCGGCGGCGGTGCCGAACCCGGCCCGGCGGGTCGCCGGCGTGGCCGGCGCCGTGCTGCGTTCCTACCGAATGCTGACCAACCTCGACAATGCCGATTTTCTGCAGCAGATCGAGGCCGTCGATCATTTCATGCACACGATGGCGGCCTATCCCGGACAGACCGCGCGGCAGATTTACCGGGCCCTTTTGCGGGACGACGCCCTGATGCGCGGCGGTATCGTGATCGGCGGCCGCCGGGTCGATCTCCGCGCGGTGCGTGTGCCGGTTCTGGCCATCGCGGGACGCGGCGACGCGCTCGCCCCGGTCCGGGCCGTCCGGCCGCTCGTCGGGCTGCTCGGCGGCGCGCCGCAGGTGCGCTTCGAGATCGTGTCCGGCGGCCACCTCGGCGTGCTGACCGGACGCTCGGCCAGGACGACCACGTGGCGGCACCTGGACCGGTGGCTCGACGAGGGCACCGTCAGGCACGGCATCCGCGCGCAGCGCGGCGCCGCCACCGTCTGACCGGGAGCGAGTCCTCCCGCACGTCAAGGGACGTTCCAATCTCCTTTGCCGTGCCGCCATCAACGCGTCCCCGGGTGTGTCGCCGCCGTGATCGGCCCGTCGCCGACCGTAGTGTGACGCACCGTTGTTACGAGCCGCACCGGCCGCGGGGCCGGGCCGCGGGACGTCGGGGGGCAGTGCATGACGGCGGACAGGGGCGAGTACGGCGGGGGGCCGGGGGACCGGCCCCGGACCGAGATCATCGGGGTCACCCCGTTCGGCCGCCCCGCACCTCATCTCGCCGTCGCCGTCGCGCGCGCGGGCGGCACCGGCGTCCTCGACCTCGGCACGGACCGGGAGACCGGGCTCGCCGCCCTCGCCGACGCCGGCCGCTGGTGGACGGGCCCGTTCGGCGTCCGCGTCCCGGCCTGCTGCCGGGTGCGGCCCGCCGAGATCCCCGCCGCCGTCCGCACCGTCCTGGTCGACGCCCCGGCGCTGTGCTCCGACGGCACGCTGGACGTCGCCGGGTTCGCCCGCGGGCGCCGGCTCCTGATCGAGGTCGTCGGCCCGGACGAGGCCGCCGCCGTGATCCCGGTGGCGCGGGGCCTCACCCGCGAGGTGGGGCTCGTCGCGCGGGGTGCCGAGGCCGGCGGGCGGGTCGGCGACCTGACAGCGTTCGTCCTGCTGCAGCGGCTCCTGGCCGACGTGGACGTCCCGGTGTACGCGGCGGGCGGGATCGGGCCGCACACGGCCGCGGCGGCGGTCGCGGGGGGCGCGGCCGGGGTCGTCCTCGACGTGCAGCTCGCGCTCGTCCGCGAGATGGACCTCCCGGACGACGTCGCCGCCGCGCTGGCGGCGATGGACGGCACCGAGACCACGATCGTCAACGGCCACCGCGTCTACACGCGCCCCGGCCTGCCGGAGATCGACCTCGCCGGGCTCGACCCGGCGCGGGTCGCCGCGCGGCTCGGCGCCACCGGGCTGCGGTCGCGGCTGCTCCCGGTGGGCCAGGATGGGCCGCTCGCCGCCGCGCTCGCCGGACGCCACAAGACCGCCGGGGGAGTCGTGCAGGCCGTCCGGGAGCAGATCGATCTGCACCTGCGCGCCGCCGTCCGGGCCGAGCCGCTCGCGCCGCGCCCGGAACCCGCCGCCGTGCAGGGGCCGATGACCCAGGTCAGCGACGGGTCCGCGTTCGCCGGCGCGGTCGCGCAGGACGGCGGGCTGCCGTTCCTCGCGCTCGCCCTGATGGACGCCGGCCGGGTGCGGACGCTGCTGCGCGAGACCGCGGACCGGCTCGGCGGGCGGCCCTGGGGCGTCGGCATCCTCGGGTTCGCGCCGGCGGAGCTCCGCGAAGCCCAGCTCGCCGCCGTCCTCGAGGCCGGCCCGCCGTACGCGATCATCGCCGGGGGCCGCCCGGCGCAGGCGGCACCGCTGGAGGCCGCCGGGATCGGCACATACCTGCACGTCCCGTCCCCGGAGCTGCTCGACCGGTTCCTGGACGAGGGCGCCCGCAAGTTCGTCTTCGAGGGCGGCGAATGCGGCGGCCACGTCGGGCCGCACGCGAGCTTCCCGCTCTGGGACGCGCAGGTCGAGCGGCTGACGGCGTTCGACGGCGACGCGAGCGAGCTGTCGGTGATGTTCGCGGGCGGCGTCCACGACGAGCGGTCCGCCGCGATGGTGGCCGCGCTCGCGGGGCCGCTCGCCGAGCGCGGCGCCGACGTCCGCGTGCTGATGGGCACGGCGTACCTGTTCACGTCTGAGGCGGTCGCGACGGGGGCGATCCTGCCGGGCTTCCAGGACGTCGCCCTCGGCTGCGCCGGGACCGCGCTGCTGGAGACGTCCCCCGGCCACGCCACGCGCTGCGCGCGGACCCCGTACGTCCGGACGTTCGAGGAGACCCGCCGCGAGCTGGAACAGGTCGGGACACAGCGGCAGGAGGTGTGGCGCCGGCTGGAGAAGCTGAACCTCGGCCGCCTGCGCGTCGCCAGCAAGGGCCTGCGCCGCAGCTCGCCGGTGGACGCCGCCGGCCAGCGCGCCGAAGGCCTGTACATGATCGGGCAGGTCGCCGCGCTGCGCTCGGCCACCACCACGGTCGCCGCCCTTCACGAGCAGGTCACCTCCGGTGCGACCGCGTTCCTGGCCGGCCGCGCCGCCGAGCTGGGCGTCGCCGGGCCGGCGCCGGCTCCGCGCGCGCCCCGCCCGGCCGACATCGCGATCATCGGCATGAGCTGCGTCTTCCCCGGCGCCGGCGACACCGACCGGTACTGGGCGAACATCGTCGGCGGCGTGGACTCGGTCACCGAGGTCACCCGCTGGGACCCGGAGATTTACTACTCCCCCTCCGCGGCGGGGAAGACGCCCTCGAAATGGGGAGGTTTCCTCCCGGACGTCCCGTTCGACGCGCTCGCCTACGGCATTCCGCCCAACGCGCTCGGCAGCATCGACCCGATCCAGCTCCTCTCGCTGGAGGTCGCGTCCCGCGCGCTGGCGGACGCGGGTTACGCCGACCGACCGTTCGACCGGTCCCGGACGTCGGTGGTCTTCGGCGCGGAGGGCGGCAACGACCTCGGCACCGCCTACGGGATGCGCGCGACGCTCCCGTCCTACTTCGGTGAGGTGCCGCCGGGGCTGGACGAGCAGCTGCCGCGCCCGACCGAGGACTCCTTCCCCGGCGTCCTCACCAACGTGATCGCCGGGCGGATCGCCAACCGGCTCGACCTCGGCGGCGCGAACCACACGGTGGACGCCGCCTGCGCGGCGTCGCTGGCGGCTCTCGACGCCGCCTGCAAGGACCTCGCAGCCGGCACCAGCGACATGGTGCTGTGCGGCGGCGCCGACCTCCACAACGGCATCCAGGACTACCTGCTGTTCTCGTCGGTGAGCGCGCTGTCGCCGTCCGGCCGCTGCGCCGCGTTCGACGCGTCGGCCGACGGCATCGCGCTCGGCGAAGGCGTCGCCTGCGTCGTCCTCAAGCGCCTCGCGGACGCCGAACGCGACGGCGACCGCATCTACGCCGTCGTCAAGTCCGTCGCCGGGGCCAGCGACGGCCGCTCCCTCGGCCTCACCGCCCCCCGCCCCGAAGGGCAGCGCCGCGCCCTGGAACGCGCCTATGAGCGCGCGGGCATCACCCCCGCGGCCGTGGGGCTGGTCGAGGCGCACGGCACCGGCACCGAGGTCGGCGACAGGACGGAACTGGCGACGCTGTCCTCGGTGTTCTCCTCGGCAACACCGGGCGGCGTCACGCTCGGGTCCGTGAAGTCGCAGATCGGCCACACCAAATGCGCGGCCGGACTCGCCGGGCTGATCAAGACCGCGTACGCGCTGCACACCGGCGTGCTGCCGGGGACGCTGCACCTCGTCCGTCCCAACTCGGAGTGGACGCCCGACGGCCCGTTCGTGTTCGGCGACGGCACCCGGCCCTGGGCCGTCCCGCCGGGCGAACGGTACGCGGGGCTGAGCGGCTTCGGGTTCGGGGGCGCGAACTTCCACGCCGTCCTGTCCGGATATGACGGCGCGCCCGAGCCGGTGTCCGGGCTCGCCGAATGGCCCGCCGAGCTGTTCCTGATCAAGGGAGCCGACCGGGCCGCCGCACGCGCCCGGATCGACCGGCTGTCCGGCCTGCTCCCGCGCGGACCCCGGTTGCGCGACCTGGCCCGCGCCGCCGCCGCGACCGAAGGACCGGTGCAGGTGGCGCTGGTGGCCTCGGGCCTGGACGACCTCCGGGAGAAGCTCGCGCTCGCGGCCGAGTTCCGTCCGGCGCGGGGTGTCTTCGTCGCGTCCGGCGAGCCGGGGCAGGTCGCGTTCCTCTTCCCGGGGCAGGGCAGCCAGCGGCCCGGCATGCTCGCCGACCTCTTCGTCGCGTTCCCCCGCCTCCAGCGCCTGCTGCGGCTGGCCGGCGGGCGGTACGCGCCCGCGATGTTCCCGCCCGCGGCCTTCACCCGGTCGGAGTCCCGCCGGCACCGGGCCGAGATCACCGACACCCGGATCGCCCAGCCCGCCCTCGGCATCGCCGGGCTCGCCGTCCACCGCCTGCTCACCGCGGTCGGCGTCCACCCGGACCTCGCCGCGGGGCACAGCTACGGCGAGCTCGTCGCGCTGTGCGCCGCCGGCGTCTTCGACGACGCCGGCATGGTCGAGCTGAGCGCCGTCCGCGCCGCCGCGATTCTGTCCGCCGCCGGGGAGGACCCGGGCGCGATGGCCGCGGTGGGGGCGACGCCGCGGGAGGTCCGCAAGGCGCTGGCCGGGGTCTCGGAGATCGTCGTCGCCAACCACAACGCGCCCCGCCAGGTCGTGATCTCCGGATCGTCCGCGGGACTGGAGCGCGCGCTTGCCGTCCTGTCCGCCGCGGGGCTTCCCGCCGAGCGGATCCCGGTCGCGTGCGCGTTCCACAGCCCGCTCGTCGCCGCCGCGTCCGCCGATCTGCGCGCCGATCTCCTCGGCCGCGACCTGCGCTCACCGGCCTTCCCGGTCTGGTCGAACACGACCGCCGCCCCGTACGAGAGCGACCCGGCCGAGCTCGCCGCCACGCTCGCCGGGCAGCTCGCCGCGCCCGTCCGCTTCGCCGAGCAGATCGAGGCGATGTACGGCGCGGGCGCCCGCACGTTCGTCGAGGCGGGGCCGGGACGCGTCCTCACGGGTCTCGTCGGCAGGATCCTCGGCGATCGTCCGCACACCGCCGTGAGCTGCGACGCCCCCGGGGAGAACGGCGTCACGGGGCTCCTGCACGCGCTCGCCGAGCTGGCCGCCGCCGGCGTCCCGGTCGACCCGCTGCCGCTGTTCTCCGGCCGCGGCGCCCGCCCGCTCGCGGGGGACCCCGCGCCCGCGCCCGGATGGCTCGTCAACGGTCATCTCGTCCGGACCGCCGACGGCGGCTACCCGGCGGGCGCGCTCCGCCCCGCCGAACGCATCGAGGGCCCCGGTCACCCGGGCTCCGCGGCCGCCGTCCTGGAGTACCTGCGCACGAGCCGGGAGATGATCGCGGCGCAGCGCGAGGTGGTCCTCCGGCATCTGGCCGCGCACACGGCGGGCCCTCGTCGCGTCCCGGCGCCCCGTCCGGTCCTTCCGGGCGAGACGCTGCCGGACGACGAGCCGTCCGCCGCGGAGTCACCGGACGCCGAGGCTCCGCGCGACGCCCGCGCCACCGTCCGCGCCGTGATCAGCGCGCGCACCGGCTACCCGGAGGACATGCTGGAGGACGGCCTGAACCTGGAGGCGGACCTCTCCATCGACTCCATCAAGCGCGCGGTCATCGTCGGTGAGCTGGCCGACCGCGCCGGCGTGGCCGCCCCCGACCACCTCACCGGAGTCACGACCATCGGCGAGATCGCCGCCTGGCTCAGCGGCAGTCTGGACACCCCGGCCGAACCGCCCGCCGTCCCGCGCCCCGCGCGCCCCGCCGCGGCCCACGTGACGACCGCGGCGCTCTCCGGAGGCCCACCGCAGCGAGCGGAGACACCCGCTCACGACGCCGCACCCGTCGAGGAGCACCCGCCGCCCGCCGAGGAACACGCTGTGCCTGTCGAGCGGGGCGTGGCGCCGGTCGAGGAGCACTTGCCTCGCGGGGGTGGGGTGGTGCGGCAGGTCGTGCGGGTCGTGGATCTGGAGGCGCTGCCGGTGCCGCCGGAGTCGGGAACGGCGTTCGCCGGGCGGCGGTTCCTCGTCGTGGACGACGGCTGCGGTGTCGCGCTGGAGCTGGCCGACCTGCTGGAGCGGCACGGTGCGCAGGCGCGGACGCCGCTGGACGTCGACGGGCCCTGCGACGGGCTCGTCCATCTGGGGGCGCTGCGGCCGGGTGCGGCGAGCGTGCTGCCGCAGGCGTTCGAGGGCATCCGCGACGCGCTGGCCGGGGGACTCCGGTGGCTCGTCCTCGCGAGCGGGGCCGGCGGGACGTTCGGGCGGCGGTTCGACGGCGGCGGCATCGGGGACCCCGGGCCGGGAGCGGGTCTGCGCGGGCTGGCCCAGACCGTCGCGCTGGAGTATCCCGAGGTGCTCGTCCGGGCGCTGGACGTGGACACCAAGGACACCCCGCGCGCGATCGCCCACCGGATCATGGCCGAGCTGCTGACCGCGGACGCGCCGGTCGTGGTGGGGCACGAGGGGGGCCTGCGGCACGGGCTCGACGTGGTGCCGGCCGCAACGCCGCCGGAGAGGGCGCTGGACCTCGGGCCGGACGGCGTCGTCCTGCTGACCGGGGGCGCGCGTGGGATCACCGCGCGGGTCGCCCTGGAGCTGGCCCGGACGAGCGGCTGCCACATCGAGGTCATGGGACGCACCCCGGAACCGGCCGGCGAGCCCGAGTTCCCGGACGTCCCCGACGAGGCCGGGCTGCGCAGGACGCTCGTGGCGAGCGGCGAAAGCCGGCCCGCCGAGATCGAGGCGACGGTCCGGAGGATCCTGACCGAGCGGGAGATACGCCGGAACCTGGTGGCGCTGGAAGAGCACGCGGCGTCCGTCCGGTACCACGCGGGAGACGTCCGGGAACCGCACGTGGTCCGGGACGTCGTCGACGGGATCCATCTCCGTCACCGGCGCCTGGACGGGGTGGTCCACGGCGCCGGGCTCGTCGAGGACCGGCTCATCCGGGACACGACGCCCGAGTCGTTCGCGCGGGTATACCGGACGAAGGCCGACGGCGCCGCCGCGCTCGTCCAGGCGGTCCGGCCGGGCCTCGGGTTCTTCGTCGTCTTCGGCAGCGTCGCCGGTGTGCACGGCAATCGCGGGCAGGCCGGGTACGCGGCCGCCAACGACGCCTGCGACACGCTCGCGCACGTGTGGCGGACCCGGCTGCGCGGGCGCGTGCTCGTCGCCGACTGGGGTCCGTGGGCGGGCGGCGGGATGGTGTCGCCGGAACTGGCCCGCGCGTACGAGGATCGCGGCGTCGGCCTGATCGACCCGGACGCGGGAGCGGCGGCCCTGCTCAGGGAGATCACACACGGGGACGAGACGCAGGTCGTGCTGACCGGGACCGTCCGGTGAGCGACGCGCGCGAGCCGATCGCGATCGTCGGCGCCGGAGCCGTGTTCCCGGGTGCGGGGTCGGCGGCCGAACTGTGGCGCAACGTCCTCGACGGATTCGACGCGATCACCGACGTGCCGGCCGGCCGGTGGGACCCGGCGCTCTACTACGACCGCGGGGCGTATGGGCGGGAGCCGGAGAGCGACCGGTTCTACTGCCGGCGCGGCGGGTTCGTCGACGAGCTGGCCACCGTCGACCCGGCCCGGTTCGGGATCATGCCCTCGGCGGTGCGGGGGATGGAACCAGACCAGCTCATCGCGCTGCGGGTCGCCGCGGACGCGATCGCGGACGCGGGCGGCGAGGAGCGGCTGCCCGACCGGTCCAGGATCGGCGTGGTCATCGGCCGCGGCGGCTATATCACCCCGGGCGTGGCGCGGTTCGACCAGCGGGTGCGGACGTCCCACCAGGTCACCGGGGTCCTCGCCGAGCTGGTGCCGGAACTCGGGACGCGGCGGCTGGAGGAGATCCGCCGGGCGTTCTGCGAGCGGCTGGGCCCGGACGGCCCGGACGCCTCGATCGGGCTCGTGCCGAGCTTCGCCGCGTCCCGCGTCGCCAACCGGTTCGACCTGCGCGGCCCCGCCTACACGCTGGACGCGGCGTGCGCGTCGTCGCTGCTCGCGGTCGAGCACGCCGTGCGGGCGCTGCGCGGCGGGCAGGCCGACGCGATGCTGGCCGGGGCCGTCCACCACACCCACCACGTCACCGTCTGGAGTGTCTTCAGCCAGCTGCGCGCGCTCAGCCCGAGCGAGACGATCCGGCCGTTCGACCGGGCCGCGGACGGGACGCTCCTCGCGGAGGGCACCGGCATCGTCCTGCTCAAGCGGCTGTCGGACGCGCGGCGGGCGGGCGACCGGATCCACGCGGTGATCCTGGGCACCGGGTCGTCGAGCGACGGCCGCGCGGCGAGCATCATGAGCCCGCTGGTGGACGGCCAGGTCCTCGCGGTCGAGCGGGCCTGGCGCGACGCGGGACTCGACCCGGCGGCGCCCGGCGCGGTCGGGCTGGTCGAGGCACACGGCACCGCGACCCCGGCGGGCGACGAGGCGGAGCTCGCGACGCTCCGCCGCGTGTTCGGGACCGGCGGCGCGCCGATCGGCCTCGGCACGGTCAAGTCGATGATCGGGCACGCGATGCCCGCCGCCGGGATCGCCGGCCTGATCAAGGCCGCGTTCGCGCTGCGCGACGGTGTGCTGCCGCCGACGCTGCACGCGGACGACCCGCATCCGGCGCTGGAGGACGGCCGGCTGCGGCTCGTCCGGGCGGCGGCCGAGTGGGTGCGCGGCGACGGACCGCGCCGGGCGGCGGTCAACGCGTTCGGCTTCGGCGGCGCCAACGCCCACGTGATCCTGGAGGAGCCGCCCGCCGCCCGGAGGGGCCGGCGGCGCAGGCTCGACACGCCGCCCTCGGACGAGGGCGTCCTGAGGCTGGCCGCGCGGACGGCCGGGGAACTCGCCGACGCGCTGGCCCTCCCCGACGAGGAGCTTCTCGCCCGGGTCGGCGAAGACGCCCCCGACCTGCCGTGCCGTCTCGCCATCGTCGGCCCCACACCGCGCAGGCTCGATCTGGCGCGCGCAGTCGTCCAGCGCGGGACCGCCTGGCGGGGCCGGAGCGACGTGTGGTTCTCGCCCCGGCCGCTGCTCGCGGAGGGCGGCCGGCTCGCGTTCCTGTTCCCCGGGTTCGAGCCCGCCTTCGATCCGCGCGTGGACGACGTCGCCGAGCACTTCGGGATGCCGAGACCCGAGCTGACCGGACGGACGGACATGATCGGCCACGCCGCCGACGTCCTGCGCGTCGGGCGCCTGCTGGCCGCGGCGCTCGCCGAGCTCGGCGTCGAGCCCGATGTCGCCGCGGGCCACAGCCTCGGCGAATGGACGGCGATGATCGTCGCCGGGATGTACGAGGCGGACGCGGCCGAGGCGTTCCTCGACGCCCTCGACGGAGAGGCGCTGGACGTTCCCGACGTCGTGTACGGGGCGCTCGGCTGCGGCGCGGAGCAGGCGCGGGAGGCCATCGGTGG
Organism: Spirillospora sp. CA-128828; assembly: GCF_050945415.1. Taxonomy (NCBI): domain Bacteria; kingdom Bacillati; phylum Actinomycetota; class Actinomycetes; order Streptosporangiales; family Thermomonosporaceae; genus Spirillospora; species Spirillospora sp. CA-128828. Next base: position 6,718,010 of record NZ_CP191986.1, on the reverse strand, counting down.
ACGTCCCGGTGTCTTCGTCAGCCACGACAACTGCCCGCACCAGTCGGTGATCTGCGGTCCGGCCGATGAGGTCCGCGAGGTACTCGGAGGGCTGGCGTCCGAAGGGGTCCTCGGGCAGGAGCTTCCGTTCCGGACGGGCTTCCACACGCCGCTCGCCGAAGCCTACGAGAAGCAGGTGCAGCACTCGTTCGAGGCGCTGGCGATCCGCGAGCCCCGGGTCCCGCTGTGGTCGGCGGCGACGGTCGCCCCGTTCCCGCGCTCCGCGTCCGAGGTGCGCGAGCTCGTCGTCCGTCACCTACTCGAACCCGTCCGGTTCAGCGAGCTGATCGAGGAGCTGTACGGCACGGCGCACGTCCGGGCCTTCGTGCAGGTGGGGCCGGGCAGCCTCACCGGCTTCGTCGCCGACCGCCTCGGCGACCGCGAGCACCTCGCCATGGCCGTGAACGTGCCGAAGCGGGACGGGATGGCCCAGCTCCGCCGCGTCGTCGCGGCGCTGTGGGCCGAGGGCTACGGCGCGTCCACGCCGGCCCCGCCGCCGGCGGCGGGGATGCGGCTGGACCTGGGGACGCCGCTGGTCAGGCTGGACGGCGCGGTGCCGCCCATCCGGCTGACCCCCGGGGTGCCGGCGCTGCCGGACGACGATCCCGTCGTGGCCGAGCTGGAGGCGCTGCTCAACGACGCGTCGAGCGGGGCGCAGTCCGTCCTGGAGGCGCTCGGCGGCGGGGCCGCGTCCGCGCACGCGCCGGAGGCGGACGCGTCGCCCGTGGCCGCCGAACTGAACGTCTCCCGTTCCTTCTCGATCGACGCGATGCCCAGCCTGCGGGATCACTGCGTGGTCCCGCAGGCCCCCGACTGGCCGGACATGTCGGACAGATTTCCGATCGTCCCGCTGGCGACGCTGCTGGAGGTCATGGCCGACACCGCCCGCGAACTGTTGCCCGACATGGTGGTGGTCGGGTTCGAGAACGTCCGGGCGGTCCGGTGGATCGTCGTGGACCCGGCGACCACCGCCGACATCCGCGCCTCCCTCGTCGAGGAAGGCGACCGGCCGCGCAAGGTGAAGGTCGTCGTCCACGGGCACGCCGACGGGACCGTCCTGCTTGCCGAGCGTCACCCGTTGCCGCCCGTACCGGACCGGACGCCGCTGACCATCGAAGGTCCGCCGATCGTCACCGCCGAACGGCTCTACGAGGAACGCTGGATGTTCCACGGCCCGCTCTTCCGCGGCATCACCGAAATCACGGCGCTCGCGGAGGACGGTGTGCGCGCCGTCCTGACCTCCTTGCCCACCCCGGGCGCGCTCATAGACGCCGCAGGTCAGCTCTGCGGCCACTGGATCCAGGTGTACGGAGACACCAACCAGACGGTGTTCCCCGTGGGGATCGAACGGGTCGCCCTCTACGGACCGTTGCCGCCCGCCGGGGAGCAACTGGAGACGACCATCTGGAACCAGTCGCTCACCGACACGACCATGCGCTGCTCGGCGGAGATGCTTCTGGAGAACGGGACGGTGTGGGCGCGCATCGACGGATGGACCACGCACCGCTTCTACACCGACGAAGCCCTATGGCGGATGAAGTTCACCCCGGAGGTGTCGGGAACGGGGGAGCCGCAACCCGGCGGATGGTGCCTGGCACGCAAACGGTGGGACGGCACCGCTTCCCGCGACCTCCTGATGCGCCAGTACCTCTGCGCAAGCGAACGCGCCGAATACGAGGCGCTTCCGCCGCTCGATCAAGGTCCGTGGCTGCTCGGGCGGATCGCGGCCAAGGACGCCGTCCGGAACCACCTCTGGCGCAACGGACACGGCCCCCTGTTCCCCGCCGAACTGACCGTCCGGGACGGTCCGGTCGTGACGGGACCCTTCGACGAGCCCCTCACCGTCTCCATCGCCTCCAACAGCGAACTGGGCGTGGCCCTGGTGCGGGCCGGTCACGAACCGGCCGGCATAGGGCTCGCCCTGGACGAGAAGGACGCAAGGGTCCGCGCGGCCGAACAGGCGGTGCTGCAGTCGATGGACGCGGGATCGGAACGTCCCGAACTGGTCGTGACCGTCGCCGACGCCGAACGGCTCCTCATCGCGGCCGACGGGACGGTCACCACGGTGGAGACACGCGAACTCGAAGGACACGTCGTCGCCTGGACGGCCGCGTCAGGTGGAACGGACATGGAGGAGAGCCGAGTATGACCGACGTCCTGTCCGAGGTCGTCCGGATGCTGACCGATGTCGTGGGGGACGACTTCCTCCTCGACGTGGAGGTCGGCCCCGACACCAGCTTCGGCGACGACCTCGCCCTGGAGAGCATCGAATTCGTCGCCCTGGTCGACCGGCTCCGCGCCCACTACGGCGACCGCGCCGACTTCCCCGCGTTCATCGCCGGTCTGGACCTCGACCAGCTCATCAACCTGACCGTCGGCGACGTGGTGGACCACATCACGGCGGCGGAGCGGGCGCATGCCTGAGGTGACCGCGCGCGGCCTCCGCTTCCACGTCCAGGAATGCGAAGGGGACGGCCCCGCCGTGGCGTTCGTCCACGGCCTCGCGATCGACAACCTGTCGAGCTTCTACTACACGCTCGCTTCCCCGGTCGCCGAGGCCGGGGCCCACTGCGTCCTGTACGACCAGCGCGGGCACGGCCGGACCGAGCGCCCGCCGACCGGATACACCGTCCAGGACTCGGTGGCGGACCTCTTCGCCGTCCTCGACGCCCTGGGCCACCACCGCGTCCATCTGGTCGCGAACAGCTTCGGCGGGGTCATCGCACTGAACGCCGCCCTCCTGCGTCCGGACCGTGTCGCCGGACTCGTCCTCATCGAGGCGCACGGCCCGGGCGACGGGCCGCTTTGGCATGAAGACCTTCTGAACACGCTGGCGAAGTCGGCGCTCTCGCTGGAGTACGAGCGGACCGCCGACCGGCTCCTGGCCTCCGGCCGGCGCCGTCTCGGGCGTCTCACCGCGACCGCGGGCGCCCTCCTCAACGGCACGACGCTCGTGGACGACCTCGCCGCGGCCGAGCCCGTCCGTCCCGCCGGCCTGGCCGCGCTGACCTGCCCCGTCCTCGCGATCTACGGGCAGCATTCGGACGTGGCGGACGCGGGCCGGCTGCTGCTCCACCACGTCCCGGACTGCACGCTGCACACGATGACCGGCCACGCCCACACGGTGCTCCGGGAGGGGACGGCCGAGATCCTGGAGGTCCTGTTGCCCTGGCTCGCCCACCACGCCGGCGTGCGAACGGCCGCCCGATGAGCCGCCGCGTCCAGGTCCCGTCCCTGCTCGGCGACGCCGGGATCCGGCGGACGGGCACACCGGAGCGCCGCTTCCTGTTCGCCGTCCCGCCGCTCACCGGGCACGTCAACCCGGTCGCGGCGGTCGCCGCCGAGCTCGCCCGCCGCGGCCACAAGATCGCCTGGACGGGGCATCCCGCCTTCCTCCAGCCGCTGCTGCGCCCCGGCTCCCGCGTCTTCAGCGCCGGCGGCGACGCCTTCGGCACGCACCTGCTCACCGTCCGCGGCGAGCACCTGCGGCTGCGCGGCGGCGCCGCGCTCCGCTTCCTGTGGGAGGAGTTCATCGTCCCGCTGGGCCACGCGATGATGCCGGGCGTCGAGACCGCGATCGACCGGTTCCGCCCGGACGTGGTGGTCTCCGACCAGCTCGTCCTCGCCGCCCCGGTGGCCGCCCGGCGCCGGGAGATCCCCTGGGCGACCTCCGCGACGACGTCCGCCGAGTTCACCCGGCCGCTCGCCGGCATGCCGAAGGTCGAGGAGTGGGTGCGCGAGCGGATCGGCGACTTCCAGCTCGACCACGGCATCGACGACCTGCTCGACCTGCGCTTCTCCGACCACCTCGTGCTGATCTTCTCCACCGGCGCGCTGGTCGGCGACATCTCGTTCTTCCCCGACCACTTCGCCTTCGTCGGGCCCGCGCTGGGCCGTCCCACGCCGAGGGCGTTCCCGTGGGAGCGGCTGGACGGGCGTCCCGCCGTCCTGGTCTCGCTCGGCACGATCAACGGCCCGTCCGGCGAGCGGTTCTTCCGGGTCGCCGCGGAGGCCGTCCGCGGCCTGGACATCCAGGCGATCTTCGTGGCGCCGCCCGGCCTGCTGGAGGACCCGCCGCCGAACGTCCTCGTCCGCGAGCACGTCCCGCAGCTCAAGCTCCTGGAACGGCTGTCGGCGGTGGTCTGCCACGGCGGCCACAACACGGTCTGCGAGACGCTCTCGCACGGCCTGCCGCTGGTGGTCGCCCCGATCCGGAACGACCAGCCGGTCATCGCCCGCCAGGTGGAGGCCGCCGGGGCCGGTGTCGCCGTCCGGTTCACCCGTGTTCGGCCGGGCGACCTCCGGAGCGCGCTCACGACCGTCCTCGCGGACGGGCCGCACCGCCGCGCCGCCGGGCGCATCCGGGACTCCTTCGCCGCGGCGGGCGGCGCCGCCGAGGCCGCCGACCGCCTGGAGAAGCTGGCGTGACCGACCTGGCCGCGGCGCCCGAGGTCCGGTTGACGGCCTACATCTTCGAGCAGGTCCACGGCGCGCCGCCGGAGACGACCCGCCACGTCCGCGGGGCCCTGCCGCTGCTCGACGGCCTGGACGTCCCCCTGCCCTGGGGCGTGGTCGTGGCCGCGAGCCGCTCCGCCGACGGAGCGACATCGCTCTACTCGATGAACCATCACACGGAGGGCGCCGTCGCACCTTCCCGGGCGGGCGCCTGGGCCCGCGAGTGCGACGAGATTCTGCGTGCCCGGGCCGCCCCGGGAACCCGCCTCGTCGTGAACCGTGAGCTGCCGGCGGTGACGGGCCTGCTCACCGGCACCGAGACCAGGCACGCCACGGCCTTGGCGCTGCGCGACCTGCACGGCGGGCCCCCCGCCGACGCGCCGCCGAACCCGCGCTGCGACCTGGCCGGGTCGGGTCTGCGTCTCCTGGTGATCGACGTCGGTGCCCGGCATCCCGCCGCCGTCCCGCCCGCGGACCCGGGTGCGGCGGGACGAGCCGCCGCCGCCCTGCGTGCGGGCCGCCTGTCCGCCCTCGGCCCGCTGCTGACCGACGCCCACGGTCCCGGAAACCCGGTCCACGACGACACCCTGGAGGCCGCGCTGGACGCCGGTGCGCTCGGCGGCCGGACGATCGGCGCCTGCGTGGTGGCGCTGGCCCCGCTGGAGACCGTCCTCGACGTCCGGAGACGGGTCACGTCATGCCTTGCGCCCGTCCTGCCCCGGCCACCCCGCTACCTGACGATCTGAGGCGTTCTGGCCGACGTTGGACATCTCAGAACCGAATGTAATTCGGTATGGTGGCGCCATGGCGGACATCTTCGACGATCTGGCCGCGGAGTACCGCCGGCTGGACGCGGTCCTGGAATCCCTATCGCCCGAGCAGTGGTCGCGGCCGTCCGACGCCGAAGGCTGGACCGTCTCCGACGTCGTCCTGCATCTCGTGCAGACCGAGGAAGTGATCACGGACCCGTCCATCGGGGAGGGGACGGCCTTCCTGGCGTCCGCGGAGACCGTCGACGGCATGGCCGCGGACATGGTCGCCGCCGAGCGCGGAATCTCGCCGGCCGACCTCCTGGCGCGCTGGCGGAAGGCGGCCTTCGCGACGCCGGACGCGCTGCGCGCGCACCCGCCCGGCACGCGCCTCTCCTGGGTGAGGACGTCGCTGTCTCCGCGCACGCTGGCCACGACGAGGCTCGCCGAGCACTGGGCCCATTCGCTGGACATCACCGTTCCGCTGGACATCGACTACCCCGACACGGCCCGGATCCGCCACATCGCCTGGCTGGCCCACCGCACCTTGCCCTACGCCTTCTCCGTCGAAGGGCTCCCGGACGCTCCCGTCTTCTGTGACCTCACCGCCCCGGACGGAACGCGCTGGACGTTCGGCGACCCCTCCGCCCCGTCCCGCGTCACCGGCCCGGCGTCGGACTTCTGCCGCGTCGGCGCCCGCCGCCTGGCTCCCGGCCGGTCCGGCCTGACCGCCGAAGGCCCGCACGCCGCCGACGCGCTGCGCGTCCTCCGCAACTACGCCGCCTGAGCGCCCCGCCAGGGGGTGTGCGGACGGCAGGACGGCCACGAAGGGCTCGGTCAGCACTGTCTCGAAGGCGAGCCCCGGCTCGTCCGCCGCCGGCTCGTGCAGCAGGCCGGCAGACGGCGGATCTGCTGGCTCAGCGGCGGCTGCGCGATGCCCAGGCGGCCGGCGGCGTGGCCGAGGTGGAGCTCCTCGGCGAGGACGACGAACGCGTGCAGCTGCGCGAGGGGGAGTTCGGGACGCTCCATACCTCTAGAGATATCGGGTGATGCCGGAGGCAGTATTAGACGTATCGCCCCCGGTCATCTAGCTTTCGGGACATGACGGAGCGACGTGCGATCCTCAGCGGCTCGACGTTCGAGGAGCAGATCGGCTATGCCCGCGCCGTGGTGGACGGCGACTGGGTGCACGTGTCGGGGACGACCGGGTTCGACTACGCCACCATGACGATCTCCGACGACGTGGTGGAGCAGGCGGAGCAGTGCCTGCGCAACGTCGAGGCCGCGCTCTCGGAGGCGAAATGCGGCTTCGCCGATGTCGTGCGCGTCCGGTACCTGCTGCCCGACCGGGCGGACTTCGAGCCCTGCTGGCCGGTGCTGCGCCGCCGCTTCGGCGAGGTGCGGCCGGCGGCGACGATGATGGTGTGCGGCCTCGCCGACCCCCGGATGAAGATCGAGATCGAGGTCTACGCGCGCAGGTCCTGACCGATGACGAGCCCTGCCCGCCGGTGGCCGGATCCGTCAGGAGGTGAGGGTCGTGTGGAGGTGGCGGGCGCTTTTCATGGTGGCTTTGAACGATGCCTCGGCTATGGCCTTGGTCATGAAATGGCACGTCCATGTGACCAGGAAGGTGGCCAGGATCAGGACGGGAGCCCACGTCCAGGTCAGGTGGACGAGTACCCGTTCCAGGGCGGCGTGCGGGTCGACGACGGGTTCCCAGCTGTTCAGGCGGGCCCAGCGTCCGAGGAAGATGCCGATGGCGCAGAGGGCGTGCGCGGCGAGCGCGACCCGGCCCTGCCAGGCGCCCAGGCCGACGCGGGCCAGGTGGCGGAGCGCGGCCGACAGCGCGAGGTAGTAGGCCAGGAAGCCCGACCCGATGAGGACGGCGTAGACCGGGAGGATGGCGGTGACGACCGGGCCGCCGCGGTCGGCCATGAGGATGTCGCCGCGCAGGTGCACCAGGTCCGTGACGACGTAGGGCGCGTTCGGCAGGAAAAGGACGAAAAGGGTCAGACCTGCCCACCAGAACGGCGACCGGGATACGTGCCGCCCGCGGAAGAGCAGGCAGGCGAGGAGCACCGGAATCCATGCCAGGAAGGTGTTCCAGCCCATCCACCAGGCGTCCCGGCGGAGAACGTCGACCAGATTCGGTGCCACCTGCTCCATGAGCCCCATGCCTCCATAGTGCATGGCTATTCGGAGGAGTGGGAGGAGATGAAAGCGTCGGCCAGGGCTTCGAAATGGCGCAGGCCGGAGGTCGCCTCGCGGAAGCGGTCGGGCCAGTCAGGGTCCGTGCGGAGCGCGCCGACGGCGGTTTCGAGCGTCCCGTTGGAGCCCCACAGGGCGAGGTTGCGGGTGTCGAGGTCGCGTTGGTCGCGGTCCCACCAGGCGTTGACGGTCCGGTATTGGTCGGCGACGGCGGCGCCGGGAATGGCGCGCTTGTAGCGCGCCTCCCACTCCTCGCTCAGCGGGTGGCGCCCGCCGTCGGGAGCCGTCCGGTGGGCTTCTCCAAGCTGTTCCAGGACGATGCACCACCGGTACGGGGCCGCGAAGTAGTCCGTCTCGGCGTCCGTGCACGCATCGCCTTGCAGGATCGCCGCCAGGTGGACGGACAGTTCGCCCGGAGCGGCCCGGGACGCGACGGCGGCGTCGACGGCATGGGAGACGGCGCAGTCGCGGAGCCGCGCGGGCAGCCCGTCCAGGACGGCGGGGTCCATTCGCGGAGTGCCCCAGCCCGTCAGGTGCGCGGCCGCGGCGAGTTCGGCCCACACCACCAGTTCGGGACGGTCGGACACGGCGCGCTGCGCGGCCCGCATGTCCCGCAGCGTGCAGGGGGAGTCGCGGCATTCCGCCCCGCACGTGCCGCTGCGCGGGGTCACGAGCACGCGGGGCGAGGTCACCGGCGCGGCCTTCTCCAGGTGCGAGCCGTCCGGCATGCGGACCAGATGCGGGTAGTCCATGCCGTCGGTGAACACCGCGCCCTCGCCCGGCGTGAGCGTGACGAGGAACTGCGACTGGGCCTCGGTGATGTTCATGGTGGCGCCGACCGCGTCCCGGTCGTCCTTCGCCGGCAGCCGGTGGACGATCTTGACGGCGGTGTTCTTGATGACGTCCGGGACGAGCTTGGACGGGATCTGCTCCGCCACGATCAGCCCCTCGCCGTAGGCGCGGATCTCCGCGAGGAGGCTCGCGAACGTCTCCACGGCGTGGGACGCGGGCCCGGCCTGCTCGCTGCGGCGCAGCAGCCGGTGCGCCTCCTCGAACACGCTCAGGTGGCGCAGGCCGGGCGGGACGCCCTGGCGCTGCCGGAGACGCAGGTGCTCGACCAGGCGGACCAGGACGGTGCCCATGAGGAACGCCTTGTCGCGGTCGTCCCCGACGTCCTCGATCTCCAGGACGACGTTGCGGGCGAGCAGCGCGTCGAAGTCGATCGGATGGCCGCCCTCGAAGAACCGCCCGGTGGTGCCGAGCCGGAGGCTGGACAGCCGCACCCGGATGAAACCGCGGACGTTGTCGGTGATCTCCTGCCCGTAGCCGATGTCGTCGACCACCTGCTCGGCCGTGGCCTGCAGGTCGGCGAGGGTCGGGTAGCGCGGCGACGTCCCCGGAACGGTCGGCTCGCCGAGCGCGAGGTCCCAGCCGAGCCGCTCGTAGCAGCGGGTCAGCGCCGCCGCGAGCACCTGCGGGAACGGCTCGTCCGCCTCGAACGCGGCGAGGAACAGGGCGCGGACGAGGTCGGCGTGCGTCTGCAGCGGGAACGGCCGGCCGTCCGGTCCGGCGGAGGGTTCGAGGGGGTTGATCCCGGCCGCGATCGCCTCCGCGTCCCCGGGCCGGATCGTGACGACCTCCGCGTCCGGGAGCCGCGCCGCCATCAGCCGGTACTCCGCCTTGGCCGGCTCCACGACCAGCCACGGCAGCCCCGCCTCGGACGCGGACGTGAGCAGCGACCGGACCGTCTGCGACTTCCCGGCGCCCGTCGCGCCGCACACGAACGTGTGCCGGTTCAGGCTGGACAGCGGCAGCGAGAGCGGTCCGACGTCGCGGCGGTTGCGGTCCAGCACCCGTCCGAGCCGGACGCCGGTGTCCTCCGACTCGGGCGTGACGTCGAACTCCGGCCGCATCACGAACCGGACGCCGGCGACCTCCCGGACGGGCGGGCGGGCCAGCGCCGCCACCAGCTGGGTGCTCGCCTCGAACGGCCCCGCCGCCCCCGGGACCAGCGCGTACGGCAACCGGCCGAGGTCCGCGGAGGCGCTCACGAGCGCCGCGACCCGGGCGGCGGCCCGCGGCGTCGCGGCCCCCGCCATGAGATGCACCCGCCAGAGGCCGGACGTCGCGGACCGGCGCAGCTCGCGGTGCCGCTTCTCCATCCGGACGGCCGTCACCGAGTCCTCCGGGGACAGCTCCGCCATCGACTGGGCGCGCTGCTGCCGCTCCGCCAGGTCGTCGGCGATGCGCCGGGCCTCCGAGGGGTCGACGGGCTCGGCGACCAGCATCCACGCGAACGGCTGCATCCACACCGAGAGCACGCCGTCCTCCAGGGACGGGCGCGCGGGCTCCTCCGGCGGCAGGTCGTCCACGAGGAGGCCGTCGGCGATCCCGCCGATGCTCACCCAGTGCGCCATCGAGTCCTCGGTGATCCCCTGGGGCAGCAGTGTTCCGCGTCCGCCGGCGGGGAGGCTCAGCGTCGCGGTGTCCCCGACACGGTCGGCGAGGAGGCCGTCCCCGCCGACGAACACCTCGGTGGGCCCGAACGCCTGCGCGCGCCGCCAGCCGACCAGCACCGGGTCCCTGCCCGCGTGGTAGGCCGAGACCAGCGCCGCGAGCCGCTGGTCGCGCCACTCGTCCCGGCCGTCCGTCTCCTCCGGACGGGGGACCTCCAGCAGCCGGCACACCGGCAGGCCCCGCACCAGGTCCCACATGATCAACCGTCCCGCCGGGCCGGGTTCCGGAACAACACGCCCTGCTCCACGTCAGCTCGCCTCCTCGTCGGTCTCCGCGGGGTCGATCACGGTCCAGTCGTCGTCGCGCGGGACGGGGCCGTCATGCTCGGACGCGGTGAGGGTCACCCCGCGGCCGACCGCGTCCGCCCAGCGTCCGGCCCAGTCGCGCAGTGCCGGGGCTTCGGTGATGTCGCCGTCGATCCGGAAGTCGTAGCCGTCGGGCTCTTCGGCGATGCCGAGCCGGTACAGGCTGTCGAAGAACGGTGTGAGCGGCTTGGCCCCGTCCTCCGAGAAACCGGCCGCCCGGTACCTCGCGACGGCCTTGTCCGCACGTTGGGCACGCTCCTCCTCGGACGCCTTCCGGTGGCGTTCGGCCACTCTGGTGCGCAGGTCGTCCTCGTTCTGCGGGAACCATCGCCGCGCGCCGTCCGAGTGGAACCGGGCGCCCGGACCCCGGAGCCGGACGACCGCGTCGGTGATGCCGTCCGCGGCCAATGCCTCACGCAACTGGTCGACGCACTCGTGCCATTGCAGGGACTGCATCCCCAGCGGCACACGCCGGTTCTTCATGTCCCATGCCTCGTCCGGGGAGACGTTCGCGAACGCGTACTCGCGATCGGTGAACACGTATCCCGACCGGTCCGTCATCTCCGGGAACATCGCGCGATCCGCTGCCGCGTCCGATGGACCGGCCCGCTCGGCGGGACGCGACGGATCAGGTGCGCCGGGCCGCCCGCCTTCGGGCGGAGGCGATGCGACCGGTGGCGCCTCCACGGGCGCCGCGCCGGACCGGGGCGGATCGTCCCGCCGATCCGCCGCGGGTTCGCGGGTGCCGGCGGCCGGCCGGGCCTCGGGCGGGCCGCCGGTGTCCGCGGGCCGCCCGGCGTCGTCGTCGATGGCCGCGTCGTCGATGGCCGTGTCGTCGATGGCCGTGTCGTCGACGGCCATGGCGTCGACGACCTCGCCGGCGGGCTCGTCGACCGGCGGCTCGGCGTCTTGAACCGGGGGATCCGGCGGGGATTCTCCTGCGGAGGTCTCCGGCAGGTCGTCGTCCGGCCGGCCGGGAGCGCTCGCCGGGCGGTCGGGGATCTGCGCGGCGGCGCGGCTGGCGACACGTGACGGGGCGCCCTCGTCGCCCGGACGGTCCGGCGGGAGCGGCGGCGCTTCCACCGCAGGTGACGGGCGGTCGGTCTGCTCCGTGGTTCCGTCCCTGTCCAGCGCCATGGACAGTCAGGCTATTGAGCAAGGCGGCCATTGGGAAGGCCGATTCCCGGCCGGGGGCCTGACAAGTTCCCTGTCAATCTGCTTGGGTTGTTTGCGGCATCGCCGCGCATGACCCCGCCAAGCGTGACGATCGAGTCGGCACCCGGACAGAACGGGAGTAAAGCATCGTGAGGGGCAGACCGATCGATCCCGGGGGATTGCTCTCACGCCGCGAGCGGCTGTTCAGCCCCGATCCTCGCCTCGGCTGGGTGTTCCGGGACCGATGGTGGTTTCTGCGGCCCTTCCCCGAGGCGCCGCCGCGACAGCAGGTCCTGCCGGAGTACCTGGCGCGCCGTGTCACCGAGACCGAGCAGCAGGCACAGCGCAGGATGACCCGGACGCTCCCCGTGAGCGCGGGCATCGCGGTGTGCCTCATGCTCTTCGCCGCCTGCTCGGCCAGCGGCTCCGCGAAGGCGAGCTCGCCCCTCTCGGTCGGTTCGCTGATGCTGGCCGTCATCGTCATCACACCGAGCGCGGTGCTGGCGTGGTGGGCGGTCCGCCAGCGGCAGAGCGCACGCCAGGCGTACGCGACGGCGCAGAAGCAGATCATCGGCGGGTACCAGGACCAGGCGCGGCAATGGCATGCGCGTAGGCAGGCCCACGACGACGCAGAGCGTACGCGGCTCAACGACCTGCCCGAGTGGGGAGCTGCGACGCGGCCCGGGCGCCGCCTAGACGTGTTTGGCGGGACCCTGTGGGCATGGGAGGCGCTGCTCACCACCTACGGGGCGTCCACCCTCGCCGTCCAGCCTCTGCTGGTGCTCGACCTGTCCCGCGAGGTCGTCTGCCGTGAGCTGGTCGAGCTGTCCCAGGCGGCGTGGATGGGGGTGGACGCGCAGCTCCTGCCGAGCCGGCAGGCATCGTCCGGCCTGCTGGCCGACATGCCGCCGCAGGACCTCGTGGACGCGATCGTCGAGTCCATGCACGGCGGCACGCCGGACGCCGCGCGGGCCGACCGCAGCATGGACGACCGGATCCTGACCAAGGTGTGCGGTGCCCTCGGCGAGAACATCACCCTCGGCCGGATCGCGGCGGCGCTCCGCGCCCTGATGGGCGAGCCCGACGACGGGGATCTCCTGACCCGCGACGAGCGGCGGCACATCGCGGCCGAGCTGTTCACCGTGGAGTACCGCCGGCAGGCGCACGCGAACCTGTCGCGGATCGAGTCGTACGTCCACCCGCTGGAGAACCTCGGCACCGAGCCCTCCAAGGTGGGGGTCGGCTATCTGACCTGCATCGCGCTGGACAGCCAGGCCCGCAACGTCCGGTCCGAGCTGCTCACCGACCTGATCGTCCAGTGGGTCACGCACCGCATCACCGCGTCGCAGGACTCCACGCCCGCCCTGGTCGTCGCCGGCGCGGACGAGCTGGCCCGGCGCCATCTGGAACGGCTGTCGGACGCCTGCGAGCGGCGCGGCGTCCCGCTGACCCTGCTGTTCCGGCGGCTGCGGGAGACGTCCGCGGAGATGATCGGCGGCGGCGCGGTCGCGTTCATGCGGCTCGGCAGCAACGAGGACGCCACACGCGCCGCCGACTTCATCGGACGGGACCACCGGTTCGTCCTGTCGCAGATCACGAAGAACATCGGCGGGAACGAGTCCCACACGACCACCGACACCGAGGGCGGCGGCGACTCCGAGACCTACAGCACCAGCCGCACGACGGGGACGTCCCGCAGTTGGGGGACGAGCCGCTCTTCCGGCAGCACCTATTCGGGCGGCGAGCTGTTCGGGCTGTTCCCCGACCGGTCGACCAACTACCAGCGCGGCAGCAACCGGGGCGGTTCGACCAGCCAGAGCGACACCGAAGGCACGTCCGTCACCACGTCACGGAACTGGTCGGCCGCCTACTCCTACGCCGAAGGGACCAACTGGAGCGACGCCGACACCACGCAGCGCGTGTACGAGTACACGGTCGAACCCGTCACCCTCCAGCACCTGCCCGACCACGCGCTCCTGCTGGTCCAGTCGGCGCCCGGCGGAGGCCGCACCATCACCCCCGTGGAATGCGACCCGGCCATCATCACGCTGGAGCGCGTCACCACCGGTCCCCTCCCGGACCCGCCCGCCCCGCAGCCGGCCATCCCCGGACCCGGCCCGGCCCTGACCTCGCCCGGTCCGGAGCCGCGGCAATGGCCCACGCCGCCCGCTCCGCAATGGGCCGCCCCTCCCGTGGCACCGCCCCCGCGGGCGCCCCTCACGGCTCAGCCGGGCCCGCCGCCCGGCCAGCAGACCGGGCCGAGGCCACCCGAGGAGCAGCGGCCGCGCCCACCCGAGAACCCCCCGCAGGGGCCGCCGCCGCTCTTCGGCGGGAGGAGCTGACCGGCTCAGCCCAGCCGCCGGCGCAGGGCTTGCGCCCGCCGGACGAGGGGGAGCGGCAGCCCGTGCGGCTGATGCTCGATGCGATGCTCCACGGCCGCGACCAGTTCCGCGCCCAGCCCCATCCGTACCGCCGCGGCGTCCGCCCGGGCCTCACCGTGCGCACTCAGCAGCCGTGCCGTCGCGGCGGCCGCGTAGGCGACGGCCGCGGGCACCACCACCACGACCGTGACCGCCGTCGCGAGGACGGCCAGGAGGATCACCGGCAGGAAGCCGATCGGCCGGTGCCATGCGACGGCCCGCTTCCACATCGGGACGATCGGAGACCAGGGCCTGCGCAGCGTCCACAGCAACGCGCGGCTCGGCAGCGTCAGCTGGGCGTGGACGAACGCCGGCACCGCCCGCCACCCCAGCAGATGTCCCAGCTCATGGGCGAGGACGGCCTCCAGGTGCTCGGGCGGCAGTGAGCGCGCCGAACGGGACGTGACCGCGATCGTCCGCCCGAACGGCCTGCAGGCGTTCAGCTCGTCCGACTCGACGACCACGAGCCGGTAGGCACCGGCGCCCGCGCGGTGCTGCACGTCCCGCCACGACTGCCCCAGCCGGACGCGTTCGGTGGTGTCCGGCTCCCGGTAGCCGTAGGCGCGTCGCGCGGTCAGGGGCGCCGACAGCAGGACCGCCCACACCGCGACCGCGGCGACCGCGCCCCAGACGGGCCAGACGAGGTGCGCCCCGAAGGCGGCGGCCGCGACCAGGACGCCTTCCGATGCCACGACCAGACCGACCGCCAGGCCGACCCGCCCGGACGCCTCCTGCGACCGTCCCGGCGCCAGATACCGCCCCGGCGCGCCCGGAGGTGCAGGCGCCGGCCCGACCTCGGCGCCCGGAACCGGGACCGGCGCCATGGCGGCCGCCGGAACCGCCGGCACGTCGGCCACCGGTACCGGCACCGGCGGTGGGACGTGCACCGGTCTGCCGCGGTGGGAAGGGGACTGAGCGGCGGCCGGCCGCGGCGGGCGGCGCGGCGGCCGGGGCTTGCGGGCACCGGCCGGCGGAGGCGGTGTCGACTCCATCCGAGCCTGCTCCAGCGGCGGCTGGGCCGCCGGCGAACGAGGCGGGGGCGCGGCCGGGCCGGGCCGGGGCGCAGCGGGCGGCGGGGGCACGGCAGGTGGTGGGGGTGCGGGCGGGACGCGCCCGAGACGGGGCGCAGGTGCCGCGGGGTAGGCCGTCGGATCCGCGGGCGGTGCCGTCGGCGGCCGGGGTGGCGGAACGGGACCGGGCCGAGCGGTGGGCGGTGCCGGCTCGGCCGGTGGGGGCTCGGCCGGTGGTGGCTGGGGGCGTTGAGGTGGTTCAGGAGGCGGGGTGGCGCTCAGGGAGGCTCGGCGCCGGGCTCGGGAGGAGAAGGGGCGTGACTGTTCTGTCCATGTTTGCCCGTCCCAGTAGCGTTCGCGGCCCATCCACTCTGGATCTGGGTACCACCCAGGTGGTGTGCTCACCGGAAACCCGCCTCCCGTCAGGAACAGGTCAAGGCTTGCGCACGCCACGACACAGCGTCAACACGGCGGTCACAGCTTGGGGGTGAAGGGGCGGCGATGAGTGGGATCGTCCGGCTCGGCGAGGCCGCGCAGAGCCGTCTCGACGAGCTCGATCGCCTGACGGAGGGCGACGAGGCGGGCGCCCTCGCGCCGGTAGGCCTCCAGGACGGACTCGATGCCGTGCGGCGGGACGGCGTCCCCCAGATCGACGCGGGCCGTGCGGAAGCCCTCGCGGGCCGCCTCCACGGCCGCGTCGACGTGGTGGCGCGCCATCCGGGCGAGGGCGATGGGGTAGCGGCGCAGGACGCCGTACCGCCGGTACTCGGGCGGGACGAGCTCGAGCAGCCAGGCGAGGGCGGTGTCCTCGAAACGGTCGGTGCCCGGCGGGTGCACCTGCGAGGGCCAGCCGGGCGGAACGTAGGTGCTCACGAGCGCAGGATAACCCGACTTCGAACCTATGTTCGATACAAATCGGGCACGATCACTCGGTCCGCGGCGTCCGGCGGATCTGGATCTTGCCCGAGTCCAGATCGTCGCGGACCTCGCCGGAGCCCGTCTGCTCGTGGTCGTCCTGGCGCAGCACCTTCTGCCGCTGCTGCTCCTCCTGCTTGACCTTCTTCGAGCCCTCGAAGGCGGACGCGAGATCCTCGAACATGCCGCCGCCGAAACCGGCGCCGGTCTCGCCTTCGCCGCGGATGGCCCCCATCAGGGACGACTTGCCCGTCCCCTCACGGGGCCACTCGACGGCCTCCGGCTCGGCCGCCTCCGGGCGCGTGCCCATGGGACGGCCCTTGACGCGCTTGCGGCGGCGAAAGGGTGACTTCACACACTCTCCAACGCGATGAGTCTCCAGAATGATCCCAGCGGACATTCAGGTTATGAACGACCACCGGGTGGGAGAACCGGTGAAATCTCCCTGGCGGAGCCCGAACACCGACTGTGGCCGCACCGCGACGGTCGCGTTCACCTCGGGGTCCAGGAAATCGACACGATAGCGCGTGGCGTACTTGGAGTTGACCAGGTCGATGAACCGCTGCAGATCCCGGGGCTCGGTGATCACCTCGGCGCGGCCCTCGATGACGACCGGGTTCTCCGCCTCCTCGGTGGTCACCACGACCTGCGGGTTCAGCCGCAGGTTCACCATCTTCCGGGACGGGGCCGAGCTGCTGAACAGCAGCGCCTCGCCCGACCAGGCGCCCCATACCGGCATGGCGTGCGGGCGTCCGTCCGGACGCACCGTGCACACCCAGAAGTTGCGGGCGGCCCGCAGCCGCTCCACGGCCCAGGACCACGGCAGCAGGCCGCTTCCCTCGTCCGGCCCCTGGATGCCGTAGCCGGGCATGTACGGACGCTCCGCCACGGGCTCGACGGGCTTGATGGGCTCCGGTTCCGCGGCGGCGCCGGAAGCCGACATGGCGTTCCTCCCTCGGTCGTGCACTGTCCCGTCCCATATCGTTACAGACCCTGGCGCCCCGTGGTGACGCTCGGTGGCTCGTTGGGAGCGGCTCGGCGCGGTAGCCTGCGGGACGTGCGCCTATCCCATGTGATCACGGCTCTGGAGGAGCTCTATCCACCCGCGTGGGCCGAGTCCTGGGACGCCGTCGGCCTCGTCTGCGGCGATCCCGACCAGGAGGTCGGGAGGGTGCTGTTCGCCGTCGACCCGGTGGCCGCCGTGATCGACGAGGCGCTGGAATGGGGGGCCGGGCTCATCGTCACGCACCATCCGCTGCTGTTGCGCGGGGTGCACTCGGTCGCCGCCACCACGCCCAAGGGACGGCTCGTCCACCGGATGATCACGAACGGGATCGCGCTGCACACAGCGCACACCAACGCCGACCGTGCCGATCCGGGCGTGTCGGACGCGCTGGCGCGGGCCGTCGGCCTCACCGGAGAGCTGCGTCCGATGGTCCCCGCCGACGACGATCCGCGCCGCGGCCTCGGCCGGATCGGCGAGCTGGACGAGCCGGTCCCGCTGCGGGAGTTCACCCGGCGGGCCGCCGCCGGGCTGCCGTCCACCGCCTGGGGCGTGCGGGCGGCGGGCGATCCGGACCGGGTCGTCCGCACCGTCGCCGTCTGCGGCGGCGCGGGCGACTCCCTCCTCGGCACCGCGCAGGCGGCCGGCGTCGACGTCTACCTCACCGCCGACCTGCGGCACCACCCTGCCTCGGAGTTCGCCGAGCAGGGCGGGCCCGCCCTGGTGGACGCCGCGCACTGGGCGACCGAGTGGCCCTGGCTCGCCGACGCCGAACGGCGGCTCACGGCGGCCTCCCCGGAAACCGGCAAGCTGGAGACACGGGTGTCCACGCTCGTCACCGACGCGTGGCGCCTTCACGAAGAAGGAGCACAGTGAAAGCCGCACCGCAAGCCCAGCTTCGCCTGATCGACCTGCAGGACCTCGACAGCTCGCTGGACCGGCTGGCGCACCGCCGCCGGACGCTGCCCGAGCTCGCGGAGATCGAGCGGCTGGAGGGCCGCCTGACCGAACTGCGCGACGCGATCGTGGCGGCCGAGACCGAGGTCGGCGACCTGCAGCGCGAGCAGAAGAAGGCCGAGCAGGACGTCGACCAGGTCCGCACCCGCGCCGAGCGCGACCAGAAGCGGCTCGACTCGGGGCAGGTGACCTCGGCGAAGGACCTCGGCAGCCTGCAGGCGGAGATCGAGTCGCTGCACCGCCGCCAGTCCGACCTGGAGGAGGTCGTGCTGGAGATCATGGAGCGCGCCGAGGGCGCCGAGGGCAGGGTCACCGCGCTCCGCGCCGACCTGTCCGCCGCGCAGGAGGAGCTGACCGGGCTCACCGGCCGCCGCGACGCCGTCAGCCGGGAGATCGACGACGAGTCCGGGACGACCAGCGCCGCGCGCACCGCCGTCGCCAAGGACGTCCCGGACGACCTGCTCGCCCTCTACGAGAAGCTCCGCGGCCAGTTCGGCGGCGTCGGCGCGGCCAAGCTGTTCCGCGGCGCCTGCCAGGGCTGCCACCTGGCGCTCAACACCGTGGACCTGAACCGCATCCGGACCGCCGCCGAGGACGAGGTGATCCGCTGCGAGGAATGCCGCCGCATCCTCGTCCGGACCCCCGAGTCGGGCCTGTGAGTGCGGCCGCCGGGGGACGCGGGAGCTCTCGCAGGCTGGTCGTCGAGGCGGACGGCGGCTCCCGCGGCAACCCCGGCCCCGCCGGGTACGGGGCGCTCGTCCGGGACGCGCTGACCGGCGAGGTCCTCGCGGAGGTCGCCGAGTCGATCGGCCACGCCACCAACAACGTGGCCGAGTACCGGGGCCTGATCGCCGGGCTGGCCGCGGCCGCGGGGATCGACACGTCCGCCCGCGTCGAGGTCCGGATGGACTCCAAGCTCGTCGTGGAGCAGATGTCCGGCCGCTGGAAGATCAAGCACCCGGACATGGTGCCGCTGGCGCTGGAGGCCCGTGAGCTCGCCGCCGGCCTGGGCTCGGTCTCCTACGGCTGGATCCCCCGCAACCGCAACGCGCACGCCGACCGGCTCGCCAACGAGGCGATGGACGCCGCCGCCCGCGGCGAGCACTGGACCCGCAAGGTGGAGGAGACGCCGGGGGAGCCCGAGCCGCCGCCGCGGCCCGTCTCTTCCACGCCGATGACCACGCTCCTTCTGCGGCACGGTGAGACGCCACTGTCCATTGAGAAGCGCTTCGCCGGGATCGGCGACACCCGGCTCACCGCGAACGGCGCCGCCCAGGCCCGCGCCGCCGCCCTCGCCCTCAAGGACCGCGGGCTCGACGCGATCGTCACCTCGCCGCTGGCCCGCTGCCGCGACACGGCGGCCGAGGTCGCAGCCGTCACCGGCCTGGACGTCCGTGCGGAGGACGGCTTCCGGGAGACCGACTTCGGCGATTGGGAGGGGCTCACGTTCGCCGAGGCCGGCAAGGGATGGCCCGCCGAACTGAAGGCGTGGCTGGCCGACCCGGACGTCGCGCCACCCGGCGGGGAGAGCTTCACCCAGGTGTCCCGCCGCGTCCGCACGGCCCTGGACAAGCTTAAGGTCCGGTACCGCGAGCAGACCGTGCTGGTCGTCTCGCACGTCACGCCCATCAAGCTTCTCGTGAAGGACGCCCTCGGCGCGCCCATGTCGGCCCTGTACCGGATGCATCTGGACGTGGCGGCGCTGTCGTCCATCGACTGGTACGCCGACGGGCCGGCGACCCTGCGCACCTACAACGACACGCACCACCTCCCGTCCTGAACGGGACCCGGTACAAGGGCGCCGACGGGTGCGTGTGCAGCACACGGAGCCGCTAACCTTGAAGCACGGCGGACGAGCCGGCCGGACGGCCGCGTCGGGGAGCGATCCCCGTCGAGGAAAGTCCGGGCTCCACAGGGCAGGGTGGTCGGTAACGCCGACCCGGGGTGACCCGCGGGACAGTGCCACAGAAAGCAGACCGCCACCGGTCCGCCGGTGGTAAGGGTGAAACGGTGAGGTAAGAGCTCACCAGCGCCCACGGTGACGTGGGCGGCTCGGTAAACCCCACCCGGAGCAAGGTCAAGAAGGGGCCCCGCGAGAGGCCCCGCGCAGGTGTCCGAGGGCTGCTCGCCCGAGCCTGCGGGTAGACCGCTGGAGGCCGCCGGCAACGGCGGCCCGAGATGGATGGCCGTCACCCGCCGCCCGCGAGGGCCGGCGGGCACAGAACCCGGCTTACAGGCCGGCTCGTCCGCCCCCCGGCATCTGGCCGGCACCGTGCTCGTCCTGAGGCGTGCGACTCCCGGAAATCGGGTCATACGACACAGAGAGCTTGAAACGCGGCCATTACCGTCCTGGTAAGAGCTGATCGCCCTGATCGGTGACGGCGGCGGGGCAGCGGTGCTGGGCCCCGGGGAAAGGAGCGGTGATGATCATCATCGTGTTCGCGGCCATGGTGGTCGCCGGGATGCTGGGCGGCCTGGCGTACCTGTGGGACTTCTCGCGCGCCAGCCGGCGCGACGCCCTGTTCCTTCCGGCCACCGACCGGCGCACGCGGCAGGCGCGCCGGGTGACGGGGGTGTACGTGCGGGACTACGCGCACCACGAGGACGAACTCGTCGGCCGCTGGTGAGGAACCCGCCGGGCGCGGGCCGTCCCGCCGGGGGACGGCCCGCGGCTCAGGTGAGGGTCCGGGTGTCCGGGGCCTTGGCGGGGACGGGGACGAAGGCGCCGGCGGTGTGGTCGAGGATCTCGACGGTGGCGGACTGGATGTCCAGGTAGAGGCCGACAAGCTCGATCTCGCCGGCCTCGACCCGCTCCCGGAGCCACGGGTAGGTCAGCAGGTTGTCGAGCTGCTGCATTACGTTGATCTTGCAGAGGCGGGCCAGGGGCGGCTCGTCGCCGGCCGGGTTCTCCGCGAGGAAGCGGGCGAGGCTGTGGTTCCCGTGCTTCAGCCACCGGGACAGCCCGTGCAGGTGCTCGACCTCGGTGCCGCCCGCCAGCAGCGCGGCCATCGCGCCGCAGTTGGAGTGGCCGCAGACCGTGATCGTCCGGATGTCGAGGACGTTGGTGGCGTACTCGACGGTGGCGGAGACGGAGTCGTCGGGCGTCCGCGTCCCGTACCGGGGGACGAGGGCGCCGACGTTGCGGTTGATGAACAGGTCGCCGGGCCCGCTCGCGGTGATGATGTTGGGGACGACGCGCGAGTCCACGCAGGTGATGAACAGGTGCTCGGGCTTCTGCTCCATCGCGAGCTCGGCCATGATCGGACGGACGAGCCGGGCCGTGCGGCCGTGGTACTCCCGGACGCCGTTCAGCAGCACGTCCGCCGGGGACATCTCGGGCGCGTCGAGTTCGGCCTCCGAGCGCCGCCTCCGGTTCGCCCAGGGGGCCCACCAGCGGCTGGGGGGCGTTTTACGTGGTTGGGACATATCGCCTGTCACGGCTCTTTCATACCAAGCCTCGTGAACCTCGTCGATGTCGACCCTCCCTCCCTGGCGTTCGTGCGCCAGCCGCCACTGGTGGATCGCGTCGAACGCGGCATGGTCCATGAAGTCGACGTTGAGGTCCAGGTCGACGCTGGAGCCGGCCGGGACGGCCTGGAGCACGCGCGTCACCTTCGGGACGCCGAGGAAGGTCAGGGTGCCCTCGACCACCACGTGCGTGCGGGCCGGGCCGGGGCCGTCGTCCGGTTCCCGGGCGAGCTGCTCGGAGCGGACGGAGAGCCGGGTCAGCCGGCGCAGCGCCAGCACCGCCATGATCCCGATGCCGAGCAGCACGCCCTCGCCGAGGCCGAGGAGGACCACGCCGGCGAAGGTGGCGTAGTAGGCGGGCCACTCACGGTGGTGCCGGAGATCGCGCACGCGGGCGGTGTCCATCAGCTTCATGCCGAGCACGACCAGCAGCGCCGCGAGGGCCGACAGCGGCACCTGCTCGATCACCGGGCCGCAGGACAGCGCGAGCACCAGCACCCACACGCCGTGCAGCACGGTGGACGTCCGGGAGCGGGCGCCCGCCTCGACGTTGGCCGTGCTGCGGACGATCACGCCCGCGACCGGCAGCCCGCCGAGGAGCCCGGACACCACGTTGCCGGCGCCCTGGCCCAGCAGCTCCCGGTCGAGGTCGGCGCGCCGGACGCCGGCCGGCCGTGCCCGGTCGATCGCCACGCTGCACAGGAGCGACTCGATGGCCGCCACGAGCGCGACGGAGACCACCGCGCCCGCGATGCCCGGCAGCGAACCGTGCGGCGGGACGGGCGGGCTCCAGCCGCCGAGGAGGGTGTCGGGGAGGTCCACCCGCCGGGCGTTCCAGCCGAGCGACCAGACGGCCACGGTGGCGAGCGCGATGGCGGGCAGCGGGCCGGGGACGAGGAGCAGCCACCCGCCGCGGGGCAGCCGGGACCAGACCAGCAGAACGAGGAGGGTCAGACCGCCCACGAGGGCCGGATGCGTGTGCGGGTGCAGGAGCTGGCCGGGCAGCTCCCGCAGGTTGGCGACGGCGGACCCCTGCGGGCTGCCGCCCAGCATCACGTGGACCTGCGCCAGCACGAGGACGCCGCCGACCCCGGCGAGCATCCCGTGCACCACCGCGGGCGAGACGGCGAAGGCGGCACGGGCGACCCGGGTGGCGCCCAGCAGGAGCTGCAGCAGCCCGCCGAGCAGGGTGATCATGCAGGTGGCGCGCCAGCCGTAGGTCTGCACGAGTTCGGCCACGACCACGGTCAGCCCGGCGGCCGGCCCGCTGACCTGAAGCGGCGAGCCGCCGATCAGGCCCGCGACGACGCCGCCCGCGACGGCGGCGACCAGCCCGGCGGCGACCGGTGCGCCGGACGCCACCGCGATGCCCAGCGACAGCGGGATCGCGACCAGGAACACGACGAACGACGCGAGCAGGTCCCGCCGAAGAACGGATACGTTGAGTGGCTTTGAAGTCACTCAACGTATATAACCAGGATTCGCTCGCCTTCAGCCGGGACGCCACGCGGCCGCGGAAGCCGACCCCGCACCGGGTGGCGCGGACGCGCTCCCCAATGAGACGAGGGCCGCCGGACGGATCCGGCGGCCCTCGTCGTGGTGCGGCTGTCTAGCGGCGGTAGTTCTCCCAGTCGTCGGTGGGCTGGTGCGAGCCGTACTGGGGGTTGTCGTTCGGCGGCCCGCCCTGCTGGTAGCCGCCCGGCTGCTGCTGCGTGCCGCCGAGGTAGCCGGAGCCGTAGGCCTGGGTGGCGTTCGGGTCGCCGTAGCCGCCGGGCGCACCCTGGTCGGGGGGCGCGGACAGCGGGTCGCCGCCGTTGTAGCTGCTGCCGCTGAAGTCGCCGTAGGCCCCGGCGCCGCCCGGGCCCGTTCCCGGACCGGTGCCCGGACCCTGGCCGCCCTCCGCGCCGCCGAACCCGCCGAAGGGCTCGCGGCCGCCGCCGAGCGGGTCGTCGTAGCGCGGCGACTCGCCGTACGCCGGGGACGTCGGGTAGCCGTCGCCCGGCTGGCCCTGCCCGTACCCGGAGGACGCCCCGATCCCGGAGTCGTAGCCCGGGCCGGACCCGATGCCCGAGTCGTACCCGCCGACCTGCCCGCCGGACGGCGACGGCCACGGACCGGTGTTCCCGGTGCCCTGCGAACCCGGCGCGCCGGGCGCGTTCGTCCCGTAGGAGCCGGTGCCGAGGGGGTCGCCCAGCGGGTCGTTGAGGGAGCCGCCGTAGGAGCCGCCCGTGTCGGACGCGGGCGGCGGCGCCGACCGCTGCCGGTCGGACTGGATGCGCTGGAGAAGCTCGTCCACGGTCGGGAGCTTGTGGCCGTCGGTGTCCGACCCCCCGCCGGGGCCGGCGTGCGCGGCCGGCGCCATGGGAGCCGGGGGAGCCGGTGGGGTCACAGGGGGAGCGGGCGGTGCGGACGGCTCGTCGGGGCGGCCGATCGGCAGCCCGAGCGGGTCGGACACCCGCGGGTCGCCGCCGCCGAGCGGCCCGCCGGGGCCGGACGAGCCGAGCGGGATGTCGAAGTCCGGGCGGGCGGGCGGCGGGCCTGCGGCGGCCGGACGGCCGCCCAGCGGATCCGAGCCGTAGTCGCCGTAGGACGGCTCCTGGGAGCCGTACTGCGGCTGCTGGTCGGGCACCCCGTACTGGTCCTGCCCGCCGTACTGGTCCTGCCCGCCGTAGGACGGGTCGCCGGAGCCGTAGTCGGCCGCGCCGTACGCGGGCTGCGGCTCCTGCCCGCCGTACGCCGGCTGGTCGGGCACGCCCGGGCCGCCGTAGGGAGACTGCGGGCCGCCCGGTATGCCGGAACCGCCCGGGCCGAGGTCGGTCGGGATCGGGTCGAGCGAGGTCGCGCTCGGGTCGTTGCCGGGGAACGGGTCGTTCGCGGGGTAGGCGTCGTTGCCGGCGAACGGGTCGTTGCCCGGGAACGGGGAGCCGCCCTGGAATCCGGCGGGACCGGGGGGCATCTGCTGCGGGCCCGTCCCGCCGCCGAGACCGTTGAGGACGGTGCCGTCGGCGCTCAGCGACACGGGCTGGGTGAGGCCCGGCGGCTCGACCGCCGGCTGCTCGGGCGGGGGAGGTTGCGCGTTCAGCGGGTCGGCGGCGGGGTCCGGCTCCGGGCGCCCGCCGTCATGGTCGTGCTGCCAGGGGAACTTGGGCTTGTCGAAGGTGATCGTCGCCCAGTAGTCGTCGTCCTCCATCTCGTCGGACGCCTGGCCGGGGGGCGGAGGCGGCGGTGCCTGGGGAGCCGGCGGCGCCTGCGGGGGCGGGGCGGTGGGAGCGGCGAGCGGGCCGCCGGCGACGCGGCGGTCGACGGCGGGCTCGGGCGCGCGATCGTAGCCGCCCTCGTCGTACCCGTCGTTGTATCCCGGGCCGTACTCGTCCGGGCCGCCGCCCATCGGCTCCTGCGGTGGGGCTGCACGGCGGCCGCGCGGCTGCTTCGGCTCGTCGTCCATCCAGTCGTCGTCGCGTCCCGCCCTGCTGGCCCGCAGGCCCAGGGCCACGAGGACGACCACCAGGACCACGACCACAATGAGGCCGAAGACCACGATGTAAGAAGTCATGCCACCACCCAATGCCTTGGCCCGGCGAGAGTCGCCAGCGCGGACCGCGGGTCCGTCCCGATTGTCGCCAGCGACCGGATTGTCACGGGCCTCCGCCGCCTCGGCTCAGCTCGATTCTCTCCGACCGCTATGACCGTTGTCACACCCTTCGCGCACATTTACCCTCACACGGCGAGTGCCGATCGGCAAACCTCGCCGACCCGCACACCCCTGTCAGCTCCGGCCCCCGGAGGCGTTCGCCCTGACCCTGTGCTCACAGGCCCCACGGTCAACGCGCCCGCTCGCCGCCGAAGTTCCCGGTGATCCGTCCGCGTCCCACCGTGTGCTCGGCGATGGCGGGGAGCGAGTCCTTCAGTTCTGCGCCGTTCTGGAACGGTGCCGGATCGTCCAGCGCGTAGATGGTGAACCGGTACCGGTGCTTCTTTCCCTTGGGCGGGCACGGGGGCGCGTAGCCCGCCTTCTTCCTGCCTGTGGTCAACCCTTCGACGGTCCTGTCCAGCCGGGCACCTTCGACGATCTCGTTCACCGTCCCGTCGATGCCCGCGATCACCCAATGGACGCGGGCGCCGCCGGAGGCGTCCGGGTCGTCCACGACGATCGCGAACGATCTGGTCCCGGCCGGCGTGCCCGACCAACGGAGGGGCGGGGTCTTTCCCTGTCCGCCAGGGTACGTCGAACAGCCGTACCGCGGGGGCAAGTCGCCGCCATCCCGGAAGACCGGGCTGGTCACCGTGAACCACTCCGACAGTTCGGCGCTCTTGTTCTGCGGTGCGCCGATCAGGCCGCAGCCGCTCAGGGCCCCGGCGAGCGCGAGGGCCCCCGCCGCGGCCGCGATCGGACGCCGGTCTCTGCTCATCATCGATACGCTCCCGGGCGAGATCGTACGCCGCGCGCCGCCGGATCGCCGTCATCTCGGCCCCGCATCTCGGCCGCGTGCGTCCCGCCGCCGGCGCCCCCTTCCTCGTCCGCCCCAACCTTAGGGCTTTCCCGGGGGTGGAACGGGCCGTTCGCCCGGCCTCGGGCCCGGCCGGCCCGGCCGGGGGCACTGTGACGTTCGTCATGCGTGCTTTGTCGCGTTCCAGTCAAAAATTGGCGAAGGAGTGGCGGGTTTCACACCCGATCTAGCGCTCTGGTTTGCCAGAAGCGGAAGTTTCGTTGTTCTTTCGTGGTTATCGATTGGTGTCGAGGGCGTTGGATGAGCTAGCTTGTGAATGTCTTCACAAGCCGACCGTGACATTGGAGGGCCGCAATGGCCAGGACCGCCGAGGGGACCCCTGGCGCTCCCCACATCCTCATCGTGGGTGGCGGCTATGTGGGCATGTACACCGCCCTGCGCCTGCAGAAGAAGCTGAAGCGCGAGCTCAGGCGGGGCGAGGTGAAGGTCACCGTCGTTGACCCCAACTCGTACATGACGTACCAGCCGTTCCTTCCCGAGGCCGCCGCCGGGAACATCTCCCCGCGGCACGTCGTCGTCCCGCTGCGCCGGGTGCTGCCGAAGTGCACCGTCCGCAAGGCGCGGGTCACCGAGCTGAACCACGACGAGCGATGGGCCATCGTCCAGCCGCTGGCCGGGCCGCCGGAGCGGATCTCCTACGACTACCTGGTCATGGCGGCCGGCGCGGTGCCGCGGCTGCTGCCGATCCCCGGGCTCGCCGAGCACGGCATCAGCCTGAAGACGGTCGGCGAGGCCATCCACCTGCGCAACCACGTGCTGGAGCAACTGGAGATCGCCGAGTCGACCGACGATGTGGAGCTGCGCCGCAAGGCGCTGACCTTCGTGTTCGTCGGCGGCGGGTTCGCCGGCGTCGAGGCGGTCGCCGAGCTTGAGGACATGACCCGCGACGCGACGAAGTACATGCGCAAGGTCACCCCGCAGGACCTGCGGTTCGTGCTGGTCGAGGCCACCGACCGGATCCTGCCGGAGGTCGGCCCGGACATGGGCAAGTGGACCGCCGAGCAGCTGCGCGGCCGCGGCATCGCGGTGAAGATGGGCACCTACCTGGAGTCGGCGGTGGACGGGCAGATCGAGCTGTCGGACGGCAGCCGCTTCCCGGCCGGGACGCTGGTGTGGAACGCGGGCGTGAAGCCGTCCCCGGTCGTCCGGCACGGCGACCTCCCGGTGGACGAGCGGGGCCGCGTGAAGGGCACCGAGTACCTCACCATCGAGGGCCTGGTCCGCGCCTTCACCGCGGGTGACAACGCCGCGATCCCGGACCTCACCCAGGACGGCATGTTCTGCCCGCCGAACGCCCAGCACGCGGTCCGCCAGGCCAAGGTGCTCGGCGACAACATCGTCCGGTCGCTGCGCGGCAAGACCCTCAAGCCCTACGTGCACGGCAACCTCGGCACCGTCGCCGGGCTCGGCCTCCACAAGGGCGTGGCGAACCCCCTGGGCATCAAGCTCAAGGGCTGGCCCGCGTGGTTCTTCCACCGCAGCTACCACGGTGCGATGGTCCCGACCTTCAACCGGAAGATCCGCGTCATCGCGGACTGGACGCTCGCGCTGTTCCTCAAGCGCGAGACCATCTCGCTCGCCACCATCGAGCAGCCGCGCGCCGACTTCGAGCTGGCGGCGCTCGACGACGCGAGGGCGAAGGCCAAGGCCACCGAGTCCGCGGCCTGATCCACGGCACCACGACGCCCCGGCGGTCCCCGCGACCGCCGGGGCGTCGCCCGTTCTGGGGGAGAATCGGGGTGTGCGGATCGGGATACTGGGGTCCCTGGAGGTGCGGGCGGACGACGGCGCGCCCGTCGCGGTCGGGGGCGCGCGCTGCGGGTCCTGCTGACGCTGCTCGCGCTCGACCCGGGCACGGTGATCCCGGCCGAGCGGATCATCGACGCGCTCTGGGAGGACGAGGTGCCGCGCGGCGCGCCGAACGCGCTGCAGTCGCTCGTGTCGAGGCTTCGCACCGCGATCGGACGGGACGTGATCGAGTCGCGGCCCGGCGCGTACCGGCTCGCCCTGCCTCCCGAGGCGGTCGACGTCCATGACTTCGAGGCGCGGGTGCGCGCCGCGCGCCGCGCCGCCTCCCCGGAGGCGCGGTCGGCCGGGTTCGGTGAGGCGCTCGCCCTCTGGCGCGGCCCGGCGCTCGCCGACGCGGCCGGGCTGCGCTTCGCGGAGGCGCCCGCCGCGCGCCTGGACTCACTCCGCCGCACCGCGCTGGAGGAACGGCTCGACGCCGAACTGGCGCTCGGCCGCCACGCTGAGCTGATCCCCGAACTGCGGGCCCTCGCCGCCGGCGATCCGCTGCACGAACCGGTGATCGCCCTGCTGATGCGCGCCCTCTACGCGGCGGGGCGTCAGGCGGAGGCCCTCGCCCTGTACGAGGACGCCAGGCGGGCCCTGGAGGAGGGGCTCGGCGTCGACCCGTCACCCGAACTGGAGGCCGTCTACCTGTCGGTGCTCCGGCAGGACGCGTCGCTCCGGCCGGAGGCGGCGCCACCCGAGCCCCCGTCGAAGGGCAACCTGCCCGCCCGGCTGACCAGCTTCATCGGTCGCGACGCCGACCTCCGTCAGGTGGACGAGATGCTGTCGCGGGCCAGGCTCGTCACGCTGACCGGGCCCGGCGGCTCGGGCAAGAGCCGGCTGTCTCTGGAGTCGGCCCGGCGGCCGGCCGGCCGGATGCCGGGCGGCGCCTGGCTCGTCGAGCTGGCCCCGGTCACCGACCCGGCAGACGTCCCGGCCGCGGTCCTCACCGCGCTCGGGCTCCGCGAGATGGGCCTGATCACCGCCGGGCCCGCGCCGGACGCGGCCGGCCGGCTCGTCTCGGCGCTGTCGGAAAGGCGGCTGCTGCTCCTGCTGGACAACTGCGAGCACCTGCTGGACGCCGCGGCCCGGCTCGCCGAGGCGGTGCTGGAGCGCTGCCCCGGCGTCCGGATCCTCGCGACCAGCCGGGAACCGCTCGGCATCACCGGGGAGACGCTCTGGCCGGTGGAGCCGCTGGAGCGGCCGGCGCCGTCCGCGGGCCCGGAGGAGGCGCTGGCCTGCCCGGCCGTCCGGCTGTTCGCCGACCGCGCCGCCGCCGTCTCGCCGGGATTCGAGGTCACCGGGGCCAATGCCGCGTCGATCGTCCGGATCTGCCGGGCGCTGGACGGGATGCCGCTGGCGATCGAGCTGGCCGCCGCCCGGCTCCGCGCGATGACACCGGAGCAGGTCGCCGTCCGGCTCGGTCTCCTGCGGGGGGACGCCCCGAAACACCCCCCGGAAGGGCAGGCCGAACCGGCTCCCTCCGCTCCGCCGGAGCTCCGCTCCGGGAACCGCTTCGCGCTGCTCAGCTCAGGCAGCCGCACCGCCATGCCCCGCCACAGGACGCTCCGGGCCGTCGTCGAGTGGAGCTGGGACCTCCTGGACGAGCCCGAACGCGCGCTCTGGCGCCGTATCGCCGTCTTCCCCGGCGGCGCGACCGCGGAGGCCGCCGAGTCGGTGTGCGCCGGCCCTGGCCTGGACCCCGCCGGGATCCTGGACGTTCTCGCCGCGCTCGTCGACAAGTCGCTGCTGACCATCACCGGCACGGGCGGCGAGCCCCGCTACCGGATGCTGGAGACGATCCGCGCCTACGGTCTCGAACGGCTCGCCGAGTCCGGCGAGGAGGACGCGGTCAGGCGGGCGCACGCCGAGCACTTCGTCCGGCTGGCGGAGGACGCCGAACCGCACCTGACCCGCGCCGGCCAGCTTCCCTGGCTGCGGCGGCTGACCGCGGAGCAGGACAACACGTCCGCCGCGCTGCGCTGGACGATCTCCGCGGGGGACGCGCCGCTCGCGATGCGGCTCTGCGCGGCGCTGGGCTGGTACTGGTTCCTGCACGGCCGGATCGGCGACGGCGCCGACGCGCTGGAGGAGATCCTCGCCCTGCCCGGCGTCCCCGACGATCAGGTCACCGCCCGGGCCCTCGCACTCGGCGCCCTGGCCTCGCTGGACGGCCGCCGCGGTGACCGCGTCCCGGCCTGGCTCGCCCGCGCCCAGGACATCTGCGCCGGGCTCGACCGCGCGTCCCTGCACCCGATGCTGCGGCTGATGCTCGAAACCACGCAGATGTACGAGGTCGGCTGGGACAGCCCGTCCATTCTGGGCAGCGACGCCCTCCTGGTGGACCCCGACCCGTGGGTGCGGGGGATCGGATACTTCGTCCACGGCCAGATCGCGCACAACTTCGGCCGGCTCGATGAGATCGAGGCCGACTTCGCGCGGGCGCTCGCCGCCTTCCGCGAGTCCGGAGACCGCTGGGGCCTGTCGTTCACTCTCACCTCGCAGGCCGAGGTGCTCGGCCGCCACGGCGACCACTCCGGCTCCGCGGCCCTCTACGAGGAGGCGCTCCGGCTGGACTCGGAACTCGGCGGCGGCACCGCCGGGCTCCTGCACGTCCGCATGAAGCTGGCGAACGAACTCGACCTGATGGGCGAGCGGGACCGGGCCGAGGCGATGCTCCACGCCGCCCTGCGCGACCCCGACGGTCTCCGCGGGCAGGAGGAGACGGTCGCGCTCCACTATCAGCTCGGCGAGCTTGCCCGCCGCTCCGGCGACACGGCCGGGGCCCTGCGCCGCCTGTCGCACGCGGACGAGCTCACCGAGAACCTTTCAGATCCGCCGCACTTCCGCGCCATGGTCCTCTGCGCCCGCGCCCAGCTGGACATGGCGATCGGCGCGATGGGCGAGGCCACCGCGCGCCTGGACGAAGCGCTGCGCTGCGCCGTCCGGACACGCGACTACCCGATCGTCTCGCAGGTCCTGGCCGGCCACGCCGAACGTGCCCGCGTCCTCGGCGACCCCGTCCGTGCCGCCGAACTCCTCGGCACGGCCGACGCCCTGCGCGGCACCCGCGACCTCTCCCTGGCCGACTCCCTCGCCATCGAGGCGGCAACCCGTGCCGACCTGGGCGAAGAACCCTTCACCACCGCCTACACCCGCGGCCAGACCCGAACCTTCGAGGACATCCTCAAAGACTTCGCTCCGCTCGTAGAGGACCTCAAGCCCGGCACCGGCTCGTGACGAGGGTTCCAGGGGGTCGCCCCCTGGGAGATCACGCCCGCTGTTTGAAGGCGCGGAGGGAGAGGGGGGCGAACACCAGGGAGATGCCGACGCCCCAGGCCAGCGCGACCGCGGCGTGTTCGAGGACGGGGCCGCCGACCAGCAGGCCGCGCATCGCCTCCACCAGCTGGGTGACCGGGCTGTTGTCCATGACGAAGGCCAGCCAGCCGGGGATGCCCTTGGTGGTCGGGATGAACGCCGTGCTGAGGAAGCTCAGCGGGAAGATCACCACGAATCCGAAGATCTGCACCTTCTCCGGCTCGCTGACCTTCATCGCGATGAAGACCGACGTCCAGGAGAACAGGATCGCGAAGGTCAGCAGGAGGATGAACGCGGTCAGCAGCGCCAGCAGGTTCGTCTCGATCCGGAAGCCGATGGCGAACCCGACCAGCAGCAGGATCATCATCGACCACGCCTGCTTGACGGTGTCGGCGATGATCCGCCCGGCGAGCGGGGCGCTGCGCGCGATCGGCAGGCTGCGGAACCGGTCGAACACGCCCTTGGTGATGTCGGTGTTCAGCCCGAAACCGGTGCTCATTCCGGCGAACAGCGCGTTCTGCGCGATGATGCCGGGGATGACGACCGGCAGGTACTTCTCGACGCTGCCGGTCATCGCCGGGCCGAACACGTAGGCGAACAGCAGCACGAACATGATGGGCTGGATGGACAGGTCCAGCAGTTCCATCGGGTTGTGCTTGATCTGCACCAGATTGCGCCAGGCCAGCGTGATCGTGTTGCGCACGGCCGTGGCCGGGGCGATCCGCTTGGACAGGCCCTCCGGTGCGAACGTCGCGGTGGTCATGCGGACGCCTCTTCCTTGTCGGCCGCCTGGGCGAGTTCGTCCGCCTCGGCGTCGATGTCGTCGGTGTGGTGGCCGGTGAGGGCGAAGAACACCTCGTCCAGGCTGGACTTGCGCAGCGACAGCTCGCCGACGGCGACCCCCGCGTCGTCGAGGCGGCGGACCACGGCGGGCATCAGCTGCGGATCGGTGATGGGCGCGCTGACCAGGTCATCGCGGACCTCCGGGACGGCCTCGGCGAGCTCGCCGACGATCTTCGCGACGGTCTGCACGTCCGTGGCGTTGACCGGCCTGACCTCCAGCACCTGCCCACCGACCTGCGCCTTCAGCACGTCGGACGTGCCGTGCGCGATGGCCTGGCCGCGGTCGATGACGATGATGTCGTCGGCCAGTTGGTCGGCCTCCTCCAGGTACTGCGTGGTGAGCAGGACGGTGACGCCGTCGTCGGTCAGGCCGCGGACGATGTCCCAGAGGCCGTTGCGGCTGCGCGGGTCGAGGCCCGTGGTCGGCTCGTCCAGGAACAGGATCTGCGGACGTCCGACGAGGCTCGCCGCCAGGTCGAGACGGCGCCGCATGCCGCCCGAGTACGTCTTGGCCGCGCGCTCGGCGGCCTCGGTGAGCTGGAACCGTTCGAGCAGTTCGGCGGCCCGCGCCTTGGAGGCGCCCCGGGAGATCCCGAGCAGCCGTCCGATGAGGACGAGGTTCTCGGTGCCGGTGAGCATCTCGTCGACCCCGGCGTACTGGCCGGTCAGGCCGATGAGCTGGCGCACCTTGTGCGCGTCCTTCACCACGTCGAACCCGCCGACCTGGGCGGTGCCGCCGGTCGGCTCGATCAGCGTGGCGAGGATCCGGGTCATGGTCGTCTTGCCCGCGCCGTTGGGCCCGAGGACGCCGAGGACCGTTCCGGGGTCGGCGGTGAGGGAGACCCCGGCCAGCGCCTGGGTCTCACCGAAGCGCTTCTCCAGGCCGTCGGCCTGGATCGCGTAGGTCATGTGATCTCCTAGGTACTCGGTGCCGGACGTCCGTGTCCCTCTGACCGAGGAACCAGCCAAAATATGCGGTGTCCGGGCGATGCGCATCCAGTTTTTCCGCCGCCCTCGGCACTGCACCGCCGGGGACGAGAGACGCGTTCCCACCGTTGCAGCCGCCACTGACAAAACGCCGGCGGTCCAGCGATCGTGCCGCCGGTTCCGGCCGGTCCCGGCCCACGGTGGCGGCGGAGGAGGGCGCGCGGCGTTCTAAACTCGCGGTGTGACGTCGGTGCGGCGCAGTCGCCAGCTGGACGGCGGGGGGCCGCGCCCGCCGCGTTTGCGGCCGCCCGCACACCGGGTCTCGCCCCGCGCCATCGCGCATTGGGTGATCGAATACCTGCTGGTGTGGGGGCTCGCGTTCGGTCTCTCCCTCGGCGTGGCCGCCTGGGTCGGCGACTCCGGCTGGGACGCGCTGCCCGGCTGGCTGACCGGCCGGGTCGGCTGGCTGCCCTACGTCGTGGGCATCGCGGGACTGCTGATGGTGACCGTCGCGCCCGTGTGGCGTTACCGCGTCCACCGCTGGGAGGTCAGCGCCGACGTCGTCTACACCCGGACGGGCTGGTTCAGCCGCGAGTGGCTGCTGGTGCCCGTGGGGCGCATCCAGACCGTCGACAGCAAGCAGGGCTGGATCGAGCGGATGCTGGGTCTCGCCACCATCGAGGTCAACACGGCCTCCCACACCGGCTCCTCGGAGGTGTCCGGCCTTCCCGTGGACGTCGCGACCCGCCTCGCCGAAGACCTCGCGCACCGTGCGCACGACCTCCGCGACGACGCCACGTGAACCTCCGGCTGCATCCCCTCACGTTCGTCGTCGGCGCCGTCCGGGAACTCGTCGCCCTGCTCGCCGCCGGCGCCACGGGCCTTCTCGTCGGCGGGATGTCCACGGCGTTCTACTTCACGCTCGTGGGGCTCACCTTCGGGCTGCTCTTCCACGTCGCCAATTGGGTGACGTTCACCTACATCCTCCATGACGACCGCATAGAACTGCGGCGCGCGCTCATAGGACGGTCGGTCAAGAGCATCCCGCGCGACCGGATCCGGGGTGTGGACATCAGTTCCTCCCTTCCGCACAGGCTGCTCGGGCTGGCGATCGTCCACATCGACGCCGGCGCGGACGGAGGGGAAGGCGAACTCAACGCGGTCTCCCGCCACGAGGCCGAGCGGCTCCGCCGCGTCCTGCTCACCCGGGACGCGCCAGCTCCGCCCCAGCGCGTCCTCGGGCGCATGCGGCGGCGCTGGTACGTGTACGCCCCGCTCAGCGGCGCCTACCTGCTGACGCCCTTCGCGCTGGCGGGCAGCCTCCTCGGGACCGTCTACAACCTCGGCGACGACCTCGGCCTCATCACGCGGGAACGGGTGGAGAACCTCGGCCACGACGTCGTGGGCCTGCCCACCGCGCTGGTCCTCGCGCTGGTCATCCTGACGCTGGTCGCCATGCCGGTCATGTCGGTGATCGCCTTCACCCTCTTCAACTGGGACTTCACCGTCCACGAGCGGGACGGCTCCGTCGTCGCCGAGCGCGGGCTCGTCACCCGCCGCAGCGTCTCCCTCGAACGCCGCCGGCTGCGCGGCGTCGAACTCACCGACAACCCCTTCGAGCGGATGGCGGGCGTCACCCGTCTCGGCGCGCTCATCACCGGCCTCGGGGACGCGGCTCATCGCGGCCGGCTCCTGCCCGCCTCACCCCGCGCGGTCGCCGAGGCCCTCGCCGCGCGCGTCGCGGGCAACGTGCCGGGGCCGCTGACCGCGCACCCGCGGGCCGCGCGGAGCCGCCGCGTCGCACGCGCGGTGGCGCCCCCGGCCGGCATCGCGATCCTGGCGATCATCGCGGGCCAGCCCTTGGTCGCCTACGTGTTCGCGGCCTTCGCCGTCCTGGCGGTCCCGCTCGGGCTGGATCGCTACCGCCAGCTGGGCCATGCCACCGACGGGGAGCGCCTCAGCGTCCGCTCGGGCTCGCTGCGGCGCCGGCAGGTCGTCGTCGAGCACAGCGCCATCGTCGGCTGGCGGATCCGCCGGACCCTCTTCCAGCGGAGGCTCGGCCTGGCCACCCTCTTCGCCGCCGTCGGCGCGGGCGACGGCGGCTACTCGGCGGCGGACATGTCCGAGGAGGACGCGGTGGCCCTCGCCACCGCCATCACCCCCGACTGGCTGACGCCGTTCCTGGACGGGCCGCCCGCCCCGGAGTCCGCGGCTATTCGGGACGCCGGGCGCCGAACATGATCTCGTCCCAGGACGGGACGGAAGCGCGCTTGCCCTTCGCCTTGCGCCGCCGCGCCGGCCGCTGCGGAGCCGCCGGTTCCCCGCTCGCCGCCGCGGGCGAGCCTGTGGCCGGCTTGTCCTGAGCGGCGGGCATGGCCGGACGGCTCGCCGGCTTCTTCTTGGCCGGCGGGCGCGGCGCCTGCCGCTGGGCCGCCGGCCTGCCCTCGCCCGGTTCCCGCGGGCCGGCCGGCGCACCGGCACCGGAGTCCGCGGCGGCCTCCGTCCCCTCGTCGGGGCGCGAGCCGTCGGCTTCGGCCTCCGGCCGGGTGGCGGCCGTTGCCGGGAGCTCCGTGTCGGACCCGTCCGGCTCGCTCTCCTCGCCGGCGATCTCATCCGCATCGACCGCCTGCGGCGCCTCAGCATCCTGCGCCGTCTCGACCGGTTCGCCGGTACCGTCCGCCGGGGCGGCCTCGCGCACGCTCTCGCGGACCTCGCCGGTTTCCTGCTCCGAAGACGCCCCAAGTGCCTCTGCGGCCTCGTCGGAATCGGTCATCTCCCCGAGCTGGGCGGCACCGCTGACTTCTGTCACTTCGCCGGCCTGGGAAAGGTCGCTTTCCCGCGCCGCATCGCGGGCCTCCGCCGTGTCACGTGCCTGGAAGGTTTCGCGTGCGTCGGAGGCCTCGCGCTCTTGCCCATCGTCGCGTGCCTGTGAAGCGTCGCGCGGCTGCGCCGCTTCGCGTGTCCGGGACTCGTCCAGCTCCTGCGATGCCTGGGATGCGTCCGCGGCCCCGTGCGGCTCCGCGTCGCGTGGTTCGGACGTGTCGCGCGGCTCCACGGCGTCGCGGGACTGTGCGTCTTCGCGCAGCTGGGACGTATCGCGTGGCCGGGATCCCTCGTGGGACTGTGCCGTCTCGTGCCCTTTGGCCACCTCGCGCTGCTGTGCGTTCTCCTGCGTCCGGGACGTGTCGCGTGCCGGTGACGCGCTGCGCGGCTGTGCGGCTTCGCGGAGCTGAGCGGTCTCGCGCGGCTCGGAGGTGCCGCCGGGCCGGGCGGCTTCGGAGGCGTGGGGCTCACTGGGGCGGGGGACACCCGCCGGGGCGGTCGCGCGTCCCTCGGTGCCCGCACCGGGCGCGCCCGTCTCCCGGGGAAGGTCGGTCGCGCGGGGCTGGGCGGCCTCGCGCAGCGAGGCGGCCTCGGACGCCTCGCGGAAGCCGGGGCGGGGGTCGGCCATGCGGCCGCGGTCGATGAGGTACTCGCGGGGCTCCGCGGCGCGGAGCGGCCCGGGCGCGCCGGGCTGCTCGGGCTCGGCGGGGAGGCCGCGGGCGGGCACGTCGCGGTCGCTGGAGACGACCTTCATGGCGGGACGGCGCGGAACGAGCGGGGTCACGGTGTCGGAGAGGGCGTCGTCGTCCCATTCGACGGCGGTGAGCCGGGCGGCGATCTCGTCCAGCGGGGAGACGTGCCGGCGGCGCGGGTCGAAGGTCCACTCGGCGGCGTGCGGCCGGCCGCCCTCGAAGAAGGACAGCCGGACGCGCCAGGTGTTGTCCTCGCACTTCCAGGAGTCCCACTCGACCTCTTCCAGGTCGACGCCGCCGCGGCCGAGGCGTTCCTCGACGGTCTCGCCGAGCGGCGGGCCCGGGGTGGAATCGCCGGGACGGCGGACGGCGACGCGCTGCGCCTGCTGGGCCATGTATTCGCGTTCCTGCAGGACCGGGCCCTCGAACCAGCGGACCCGTTCGACCGGGATGCCCGCCGACTCGGCGATCTCCTCCGCGGTCTCCCCGGACCGGATGCGGGCCTGGATCTCCTTGGGGCGCAAGGGACTCTCCACTTCGATCTCGAACTGGCCGAGGCGGGAGAAGTGCCCACGGACCGCGGCGCGGAGCCGGTCGTCGACGGGCAGGGTGAACCGGGTGCCTCGGCCCGCGGTGGCCAGGACGAGGTACGTACCGTCCTCGCTG
Source organism: Spirillospora sp. CA-128828 (assembly GCF_050945415.1). Classification (NCBI taxonomy): domain Bacteria; kingdom Bacillati; phylum Actinomycetota; class Actinomycetes; order Streptosporangiales; family Thermomonosporaceae; genus Spirillospora; species Spirillospora sp. CA-128828. Next base: position 6,681,241 of record NZ_CP191986.1, on the reverse strand, counting down.
ACCGCGACGAGGCGCAGCTCCTGCATGCGTGTCCTTCCTGCCCTGTCCATATGGCACGGAGGACGCCGGACCGCACCGACCGTGCTCTCAACGGTCGGCCGTCCGATGCCCACCGAGGGCGCATGCGTGCCCTTCCCCCGGGTTCCCGAGTCTCTCTTTCGGACACACCTGCTGCCAGCACCGTACCCGGCATGTCCGAACATCGCCGCTCTCGAAGCCCCCTTCACGAGGTCGAAGGGGGCACCTGCCCAAGCTTGCCGGTGTCGCGACCGGCGAGGGGTCGCCCTGCCCGATTCTTGTGCATCCTTTTCCACACCGTGCCTCGGGGGGTGGAACGGGGCCGCCGTGCTTGACGATGCGGGCCCTACTCGCCGAAGACCTGCCTCGTGTACGGGTTGGCGAAGCGCCGGTCCGGGTCGAGCCGGTCGCGCAGGGCGAGGAAGTCGCCGAACCTCGGGTACGCCTTCTCCAGATACTCGGCGTCGCGGGTGTGCAGCTTGCCCCAGTGGGGGCGGCCGCCGAGCGTGATCAGGAGTTCCTCGACGCCGCGGAAGTAGTCCGCGTGCGGGTCGCGGTGATACACGTGCACGGCGATGAACGCGCTCTGGCGCCCGTGCGCCATGGACAGCCACGCGTCCTCGCTTGGGAGCAGCCGGACCTCGATGGGGAAGCTGATCTGCCAGCCCCTCTTGGTGAACAGGGCGCGGAGCTCACGCAACGCGGGGACGAGTTCCTCGCGCGGGATCGCGTACTCCTGCTCCTTGAAGCGGACCGTTCGCGGGCTGGTGAAGACCTTGTACGAGGTGTCGCTGTAGGTGCGGGCACCGAGCGCCTTGGCGGAGATGCCGTTCACGAAGGGCGTCGTGGCCGGGGCCAGGTGGGTGACCTTGTTGACGGCTTCGAAGACCGTGTTGGACAGGAACCTGTCGTCCAGCCAGTGCCTGAACGTGGACAGCGGCTGCGTAGGACCCTCGACGCGGTTGTTGCGCTTGGTCAGGCAGCCCTCGGTGTGCGGGAACCAGTAGAACTCGAAGTGCTCGTTGGCGGCGTCGAACTCGTCGACGCGCGCGAGCACCTCGTCCCACTTCATCGGCTCCTCCTGCGCGCGCAGGAGGAACGCCGGGACGGTCTGCCACGTGATGGCGGTGACTATGCCGAGCGCGCCGAGTCCCGCGCGGGCCGCGTCGAACAGGTCGGGACGTTCTTCCCGCGAGCACGTGACGATCGTGCCGTCCGCCAGGACGAGTTCCAGGGCGGCCACCTGGGAGACGAGCCCGGCGGCGTCGCGTCCGGTGCCGTGAGTGGCGGTCTGCAGGGCGCCCGCGACCGTCTGCTCCTGGATGTCACCCATGTTGGCCAGCGCGAGACCGTGCTCGTCCAGGACGCGGTTGAGCGCCTGTAGCGGGAGCCCCGCCTCGACGGTGACGAGCCCGCTCGCGGTGTCCACGGAGCGGACCGCGTTGAGCGCGGTGGGACGGAGCAGGACGCCCTCGGCGACGGCGGCGCCGGTGAAGGAGTGTCCTGTGCCGGTCATGCGGACCGTGAGGCCGTCGCCGGCGGCCGACCGGACGGCCGCGGCCACCTCTCCGGCGGTGCGCGGTGTCGCGACGCGGCGTGGTGTGGCCTGCTGGTTTCCCGCCCAGTTCTGCCACTTCTGGTTCGTCACGGGGGACATGCGGTGACTCTACTCAGGATTCGATCGTGAGGAAAGTTCACGTTTTTTGATGGCCGGGCACGGGGCACAGATCCGGCGATACCGTACGATCCGGTAACCACGGCAGGGTAACCGTCCGTAGCGATACTCGTTGGGAAATGGTGTGGCTCCTCCTTCAGCACCGCGCACCGGGACGCGGCCGGGCAGGCGGCGGGGCGGCCGGGCGCTGCCGTTCCTCGCCGGCGGCATCGCCGTGCTCGCCGTCGCCAGCACCTCCGGCGGCGTCTACGCGGCGCTGACGACGCAGAAGGCGGAGCCGGCGGCGTCGGACACCCCGCAGGAGGCGCCGCCCAGCGTGCCGGGCGATCCGGTCAACGTGGCCACCGGCGGCCAGGTCGCACCGCTGCGCCGCGTCGTGCCGCCGGACGTGCTCGCGGTCGGCACCGGCTCGATCCCCGCCGCCAAGATCAAGCGGATAGCCCGGCTCGGCCGGGTCAAGGACGTGATGGCGGTCGCCGGGGGCGCCGTCCAGCTCCAGGGCCGCCAGGTGAACGCGTTCGCCGTGGACCCGTCGGCGTTCCGTTCGTGGACGCCGCCCGGGACGGCGAAGAACACCGGCCTCTGGGAGGCGCTGGCGGGAGACCGGTTCGTGGTGTCGCCGGCCGCCGCGGAGCAGCTCCAGCTCACCCGCGGTTACCAGTACCCGGTGGTGGGGCGGACGATGCCGAAGCTGACGATGGGCGGCTCCGGAACCCTCGGCCTGCCCGGCATCGACATGCTCGTCAGCGGGAAGTCCGGTGGCGAGATGGGCCTCGTGCCCAACGTGGCGCTCCTCGTCAACGCCCCCGGGGTGAGCCCGGCCAAGGTCGTGAAGGCCGTCGGCAAGGTCCTCGGCTCCGGCACGAGCGTGCTGAACCTGCACGACGGCAAGTACCGGACGCCCGCCGACGGCGGCCGTCCGGGCAGTTATCTGGACCTGTACAAGCAGGCGGCCACCAGCTGCCCGGGCCTGTCCTGGACGGTGCTCGCCGCCATCGGCCAGGTCGAGAGCGACCACGGGCGCAACGCCGGCCTCTCCAGCGCGGGCGCCCTCGGCCCGATGCAGTTCCTGCCGTCGACGTGGAAGTCGTTCGGAGTGGACGGCGACAGGGACGGCAAGGCCGACATCATGAACCCCTACGACGCCATCCCGGGGGCGGCCAAATACCTGTGCTCGAACGGCGCGGGAAGGGGCGGCAAACAGCTCTACACCGCAATATGGCGCTACAACCACGCAGACTGGTACGTCCAGAAGGTCCTCAACCTGGCCCGGGCCTACCAGGCCCGTTACGACTAGACCCTTGACCGGGCAGCGGGCGGGGGCTGGTTGGATGGGGGCATGACGTCCTACGACGCGTTGCTTCTGCTGTCCTTCGGGGGGCCGGAGGGGCCCGAGGACGTGATCCCGTTCCTGGAGAACGTCACCCGTGGCCGGAACATCCCCAGGGAACGCCTGGAGAAGGTCGGGGAGCACTACCACCTCTTCGGCGGGGTCAGTCCGATCAACCGGCTGTGCCGGGACCTCAAGTCCGCGATCGAATCCGACTTCGCGTCCCACGGCGTGGACCTGCCCGTGTACTGGGGCAACCGGAACTGGACCCCGTACCTCGCCGACACCGTCCGGCAGATGAAGGAGGACGGGATCCGGCGCGCGGCCGCGTTCGTCACGTCGGCCTACAGCGGCTACTCCACGAACGACCAGTACCTCAACGACATCGCGCGTGCGCGTGAAGAGGTCCCGGGCGCTCCCGAGATCGACAAGCTGCCCGTCTACTGTGACCGGCCCGGCTTCGTCGACCCGTTCGTGGACGCGGCGAAGGACGCGCTGAGCCGCCTCCCGGACGGCGCGCGGCTGGTCTTCACCGCGCACAGCGTGCCGCTGTCCCAGCCCAACCGCGACCTGTACGTCGCAGAGCTGGAGAAGGCCGCTGAGACGGTCGCGCGGAAGGCCTCCGGCGAGGCGTGGGATCTCGTCTACCAGAGCCGGAGCGGACCTCCGAGCCAACCGTGGCTGGAGCCGCAGATCACCGACCACCTGGAGAAACTGCACGGCGAAGGCGTACGCGCCGTCGCGGTCGTGCCGATCGGCTTCGTCTCCGACCACATGGAGGTCAAGTACGACCTCGACGTCGAGGCCGCGGGACGGGCGGCCGAACTCGGGCTCGCGTTCGCGCGGGCCGCCACGCCCGGAACCGACCCGCGCTTCGCCGCGCTGCCCCGCCACCTTCTGGAAGAGAGTTCATGAGTCTGGCCGAGGAACTGCTGGAACTGGCCGCGGCGACCGTCCGCGAGGCCGGCCGGATGCTGATCGACGAGCGCCCGGCGGACGGCCCGGACGTCGTCCAGACCAAGTCGTCCCCGACCGATGTCGTCACCCAGATGGACCGGGCCGCCGAGCAGCTGATCATCGAGCGGATCCGGGCGGTCCGCCCCGACGACGGCTTCCTCGGCGAGGAGGGCGGCACCCGGGCCGGGGGCAGCGGCGTCCGCTGGGTGGTCGACCCGATCGACGGGACCGTGAACTACCTCTACGACCTGCCCGACTGGGCGGTCAGCATCGCCGCCGAGGTGGACGGCGAGGTCGTCGCCGGCGCCATCGGGATACCGCGCCGCGGCGAGTCGTACACGGCGGTGCGCGGCGGCGGCGCCTTCCAGCACACCGCGTCCGGCAAGCGCCGGCTACGCGTGAACGAGCACGTGCCGCTCGGCAGGGCGCTCGTGTCCACCGGGTTCGGCTACGCGGCGGGACGGCGGGCCCGGCAGGCGGAGGTCCTCACCGGGGTGCTGCCGAACATCCGCGACATCAGGCGGGGCGGCTCCTGCTGCGTGGACCTGTGCTCCCTCGCGGCCGGACGGGCGGACGCCTACTACGAGCGCGGCGTCCAGGCGTGGGACATCGCCGCCGGAGGGCTGATCGTCCAGGAGGCGGGCGGGCGCATCGAGGGCCTGCACGGGACGGCCCCGGGCCCGGAGCTGACCATCGCCGCCGGACCGGGCACCTTCGAGGCCCTGCACGACCTCCTGGCACCCCTGGACCCGGCCAGAGACTGAAATGAGACGGGGAGCCCGGGACGGGAGTGGTCCCGGGCTCCCCGTTTCGGGTCGCGCCACGCGGTAAGGCGGGTCAGTCGCAGCGGGGTGCTTCGACGCCGATGTCGTTGTTCGCTGCGATCCGGCGCAGATCGTTGATCTCCTCCTGGCGAATGTCCGCCAGGTAGCTGTCGCCGTCTGCGTGGGCGCTCCGCAGCGACGCGTACGCGTCGTCGAGCCGCTGCTGGATCATGCGTGACAACTCGCCCATAGGCCTCCTCCCGGATCCTGCCCAGGCCTACCCAGACCTAGGCTGGAGATAAACCTGTCCACCGATGCAATTTTCGCGGATTCTTGCGTCCGTGAGGTACCGGTCAGGCGTACAACGAGCGGAACAGCTGCTTACGGGCGTCTTACGGCTCCCATGGCATATGTGAAGCGGGCATGTCGGAAGCCCGGGGCGGCGTGCCCCGGCGAGGAGGGGGACCCTGTGCGTGTTCTAGTCGTCGAGGACGAGCGTGTGCTCGCCGACGCGATCGCCACCGGCCTGCGCAGGGAGACGCTGGCCGTGGACGTGGCCTACGACGGCGCGGGCGCGCTGGAGCGGGCCGGCGTCAACGAGTACGACGTGATCGTGCTCGACCGGGATCTGCCCAAGGTCCACGGCGACGACGTCTGCAAGCAGCTCGTCGCCCAGCGCTACCCGGCGCGGATCATCATGCTGACGGCGGCGGGCGAGCTGGACGACCGGGTCGAGGGCCTGTCCATCGGCGCCGACGACTACCTGGCCAAGCCGTTCGCGTTCGCCGAGCTGATCGCCCGGGTGCGGGCCCTCGGCCGGCGCGCCGCCGCGCCGCTGCCGCCCGTCCTGGAGCGCGCCGGGATCACCCTCGACCCGGCCCGCCGCGAGGTCGCCCGGGACGGCCGCCCGGTCGAGCTGACCCGCAAGGAGTTCGCGGTGCTGGAGGTGCTGCTCAGCGCGGACGGAGCCGTCGTCAGCTCCGAGCACCTCCTGGAGAAGGCATGGGACGAGCACATCGACCCGTTCACCAACGTCGTCCGGGTCACGATGATGACGCTGCGCAAGAAGCTCGGCGACCCCCCGGTGATCGAGACCGTGCCCGGAGTGGGATACCGCCTGTGACCGAGGAATCCGTACCCCAGAACCGCCCGGACGGGCCGGACGCGAACGCGGCCGCGCCGGGACCGGGAACTGGCGACGCCGGCGCCACGGGCGAGAACGGCGTCCAGGCGACCCAGCCGACGGCCCTCCCCGGCGACGGCGCGAGCAACGGCGCGAGCAACGGCGACACGGGCGGGGCCCGGCGGAGCGGCCGGTGGCGGCGCCCCGGCCCGCAGCAGGTCCCGCAGCCGTACCCGGCCGCGACGGGCATGTGGCGCGGGACGATGCCCGGCCGGATGAGCGTCCGGCTGCGCCTCACCCTCCTGTACGGGCTGCTGTTCTTCATGGCCGGCGCACTCCTGCTGTTCGTGATGTCGGTGCTGGTGGCCAACATCCTCGGCAACGTCAAGGTGATCGGCTTCGGCATCTCCGACTCGGAGGCGGCCGAGCTGCAGCGCCAGTTCGTCGAGCAGACGATGAAGCAGCTGGTCGGGCGGTCGCTGCTCGCGCTCGGCGGGGTGGGGGTCATCACCCTGGTGCTCGGCTGGTTCGTCGCCGACCGCGCGCTCGGCCCGCTGCAGCGGGTCACCACCACCGCGCGCCGGCTGTCGGAGAGCACGCTGCACGAGCGGATCGCGCTGGAGGGCCCGGACGACGAGATCAAGGAGCTGGCCGACACCTTCGACGCGATGCTGGAGCGGCTCGGGCAGGCGTTCGACTCGCAGCGCCGGTTCGTCGCGAACGCCTCGCACGAGCTGCGCACCCCGCTCGCGATCAACCGGACGCTGCTGGAGGTGGCGCTCGGCGACCCCGAGGTGTCGGACGACCTGCGCGCCGTCGGCCGGACGCTGCTGGCGACCAACGCCCGGCACGAGCGGCTCATCGAGGGGCTCCTGCTGCTGGCCCGCAGCGAGCGGGAACTGACCACCCGCACGCCGGTCGACGTGGCCGAGGTGGCGGCGGCGGTGCTGGAGCAGTCCGCCCGCCGCGACCACGACAACGACGTGGTCGTCCACCCGGAGCTGACTCCGGGGGCGGCGCTCGGCGACCCGGTCCTGCTGGAGCACCTGGTCTCCAACCTCGTCGAGAACTCGATCAAGCACAACGCCGAGGACGGCGGCGAACTGTGGATCCGCACCGGCATGCTGGAGGGCTACGCCACCGTCCAGGTCGAGAACACCGGCCCCGTCGTGCCCGCCTACGAGGTGGAGCGGCTGTTCGAGCCGTTCCGGCGGCTGAACGCCGACCGGGTCGAGTCGTCCAAGGGCGCGGGCCTCGGCCTGTCGATCGTCCGCTCGGTGGTGCTCGCGCACCGCGGCGCCGTGTACGCGGCGCCGCGCCCGGGCGGCGGCCTGATCGTCACGGTCCGGCTCCCGCCGGGCTGACCGGCCGCGACCGCCGCCCCTACCTGAGTGCGGCGGTCGCCACGGTCGGGTCGCCGTCGTAGTCCATCCCCAGCCCGGTGTACCTGCCGGGCCGGGCGGCGGCGACACGGCCGTCGTTCAGGAGCGGGATGACGGCCAGGTCGCCCAGCGCCAGCTTCTCGGCCTGCTGGAACGCGACGGTGCGGCCGTCGGACGACGTGTTCTTGAGGGCGCTGGAGATCAGCCCGTCGAAACTGGCGTTCTTCCACTTGCCCAGGTTGTAGAAGGAGTCCGTGCTGCTCGTCGAGTCCCCGCCCAAGAGCGGCCACAGCATCGTGTAGGCGCCCGGGTAGTCGGGGCCGTAGGGGAGGAAGGCAAGCCCGGATGCGTCGCCGGAGGTGACCTCGTCGCGGTACTTCGTGAAGTCGGCGATCGGATACGCCTTCATCTCGACCTGCAGACCGAGCACCGACTTCAGCTGTGCGCCGACGACCTCGGCGAGGCGCTGGTCGACGGGCGACTGCCGGTAGTAGATCCGGATCGTCGTGCCGGACTTGAGCCGGGCCTGCGTGGCGAGCGTTTTCGCCTTGTCCGGATCCGTCTTGTCGCAGGACGGACACGGCCCGGGCTTGCCGAACCCGGGGATCGACACCGGGACGATCCCGTGCGCCGGCTTGGAGAAGCCGCCGAGCCTCGCGCTGAGCTGGGCACGGTCGATGGCGTAGGAGACGGCCTCCCGCGCCTCCCGCGACTTCATCGGGCCCCTGGCCGTGATCGGGACGATCATCCTGGTGAACGGCACGGGACCGGAGACGAGACCGGTCCTCGAAGTCGAGGCCAGCTGCTCGGTGCCCACCGTGTACCAGTCCACCTCGCCGGCCGTGTAGGCGGCGCGCCCCTTGGCGTCGTCGCTGCTGAGCATGACGGTGACGCCGTCCAGCCTGGCCTTGCCGAACGCCCAGGAGTCGTTGCGGGCGAGCGAGACCGACGCGTCCCTGCGGTAGTCCTTCAGCGTGAAGGGCCCGTTGCCGATGGGACGGGCGTTGAACGTCGCGTTGTCCGCCCTGCCCGCCTCCTGCGGTACGGGCATGAACACCGGCTCCGACAGCCGCGCCCCGAAGTCGCAGTTGGGTTCGGTCAGGCCGACCTCGAAGGCGGTGCCCGACACGACCTTGACCCCGGCCAGATTCCCCGTCCCGCCGTCGGCCACCGAGGAGTACCCCTCGATGTCGTTCATCAGGTAGGACCCGGGGCCGTCCTTCGCCGCCGCGCTGCGCCCCCAGCCGCGGGCGAACGCCTGCGCGTCGACGGGCTCACCGTTGCTGAAGGCCGTCCCGCCCTTGATCGTGATGGTCCAGCGCCGGCATTCCGCGTCCGGCTTGATCCCCGTGGCGAGGCGGTTGCGCGCGGCGCCGCCGGGGCCGACCTCGGTGAGGCCGGTGAACAGCTGCTTGGTGAGGAACCGCTCGGTGCCGCCGTAGGCGTGCGACGGGTCGATCTCGCCGTCCGTGGTGGTCGGTGCGGACATCGCCATCGGCAGCGTCCCGCCGATCCGCCCGCGCGTGGCGGTCGTGTCCCCTTCGCCGTCCCCGCGGAACTGGACCCAGGCCAGAGCGGCGGCGAGCGTCAGCACGGCCAGCCCGGCGCCGCCCACGCTCGCGAGCACCCCGATGCCGCGCCCACCGCCCTTGCCTCCGGTCCCGCCCGGGTGGGTGAGGCCGCCGCCCGGACCGGACGGCCAGGTGGATCCGCCGTTTCCGTTGTGCGGCGGGACGGGAGGAGACCACGCCGCCCCGGGCGGCATCCCGGGAGCGTTTCCGCCCGGAGGCGGAGGCCCTGGGACCGGAACACCGGGCACGGGCCCGCCGGGCACGGGACCGCCGGGCATCGGCGGCGGCGTGTTCGGCCCGGGCGGAAACGGCGAGGGCGCCCCCAGGGCGCGCAGCCGCGCGGACTCCATGGCCGCCGTCTGGGCGCCCTGCGTCAGCATCACGGCGGCCTCGCCGTCCTCCGGGGCGCCCGGTTGCGGCAGGCTCCCCGCCAGCTCCAGCAGGTACGCGAGGACCTGCTGGGACGCGGGACGCAGCGCCGGGTCCTTGCTGAGGCAGTTCGCCACGATCCCGCGCAGCGGCTCGGGAAGGGCGCCGAGATCCGGCGCCATGTTGAGGATGCGGTGCATGACCGCGGGGATCGAGTCCTGCCCGAACGCCGGGCGCGCGGTGGCCGCGTACACCATCGTCGCGCCCCAGGAGAACACGTCCGCCGCCGGCCCGACCCGCGACCCGGAGATCTGCTCGGGCGCCATGTAGGCGGGCGTGCCGACGGCCGTGCTCGACATCGTCCCGGTCGCGTCCAGCGCCCGGGCGATGCCGAAGTCGATCACCCGCGGGCCGTCCGGCGCGAGCAGCACGTTGGCGGGCTTGAAGTCGCGGTGCACGACCCCCGCCTGGTGGATCGCGGCGAGCGCCGTCATCGTGCCGATCGCCAGCCGGTCCAGGTCGGCGCCCCGCCGCGGGCCCTCCGCGGACAGCACCTGCGACAGCGGAGGGCCGTCGATGTACTCGCTGACGATGTACGGGCGGTCGCCCTCGACGTCGGAGTCCAGGACGCGGGCCGTGCAGAACGCCGACACGCGCTTGGCGACGTCGACCTCGGCCGCGAACCGGGACCTGGCCTTCGGGTCGCCGCTGAAGCGCGCGTGCAGCAGCTTCACGGCGACCCGGTGGCCCGGCTCGTCCTCCCCGAGGTAGACGGCACCCTGACCGCCCTCCCCGAGGAGGCCGGTCAGCCGGTAAGCGCCCAGCCGGGACGGGTCGCCCTCACGGAGAGGGGCGACGTCCGTCATGACTTGGACACGGTCCCGTACGCCGTCGGGGTCGGGTCGGACTGGACGGTGCGCCACTCCCACCGCATCGAGACGCCGGACGAGGGGATGAACGTCACGTAGCCGGCCGCGCACTCCTTCGGGTCCATGCCCGCGAAGGGGGTCTCCCGGTACTCGACCTTCGAGCTGCTCTCGTCACCGGAGATCAGCGAGAGCCGCGTGTAGCACGTCGACTGGGATCCGGACGGGTAGGTGTAGGTCGCGACGCCGCTCGAGTACAGCAGGGAGAACTTGGCGTTGAACGAGTTGTGGCCGGCGTCGGCGCCCGGCTGGTTCCCGGTGCCCGTGAAGTTCCCGAGCAGCCCGCCGGTCGTCGACGTTGTCGGCGTATCGCTCGGCGTGTAGGTGTTCGGCGGGGTGTAGGGAGGCGTCGGCGGGTCGTCGTCGCTGTTGGCGCCGATGATGGCGAGCACGACGACCACCAGGATCACGATCAGTGCCAGCGCGCCGCAGCCGATCGCGATGATCGGCCCGGCGGAGCTGGACCGCTTCGGCGGCCCGTAGCCCGGCCCCGGCGGGACCGGCTGCTGCATCGGCGCCCGCGGCTGCATCTGCGGCGGGGGCGGCATCGCCGCGCCCTGGTACATCGGCATCGGCGGCGGCGTGATCGGCTGCGGCGGCGGCGTGGCCGGGCCCATCCCGCCCTGGTGCAGCGGCATGGGCGGCGGGGTGACCGGCTGCTGCTGCGGCTGGGGCCGCGGCGCCGGCGGCACCGGGGGCGGCGGCGGAAGCTGCGAGGCGATCCGGGTGCCCTGGTTGAGCAGTTCCTCCTGGCCGCCGCCCTGGCCGGCCGGCGCGGCGCCGACGTGGCCGAGGAGGTTCAGCAGCAGCTGCGGGGCCGGCGGGCGCAGGCCCGCGTCCTTGGACAGGCAGCGTCCGACCAGGTCGCGCAGCGGCCCCGCGGGCAGCGCGGACAGGTCGGGCTCCTCGTTGAGGATCCGGTTGATGATGACCGGCAGCGTGTCGGCTTCGAACGGCGACTGCCCGGTGGCGGCGAACACCATGGTCGCGCCCCAGGCGAAGATGTCCACGGCCGGCGTCAGCGGCGCGCCGGTGAGCTGCTCGGGCGCCAGATAGCCGGGCGTGCCCACCACCATGCCGGTGGCGGTGACGGCGCTCTCCTGCGAGTTGACCGTCCGGGCGATGCCGAAGTCGACGACGCGCGGGCCGTCCGAGGCCAGCATGACGTTGTTCGGCTTGAAGTCGCGGTGCACGATGCCGGCCTCGTGGATGGCCGCGAGCGCGGTCACCGTGCCGATCGCGAGCCGTTCCAGCTCGGCGGCGCCGCGCGGCCCGTCGTGCGCGACCACGTCGTGCAGCGAAGGCCCGTCGATGAACTCGCTGACGACGTAGGGCTGGTCGCCCTGGACGTCGGCCTCCAGCACCCGGGCCGTGCAGAAGGGCTCGACCTTCTGCGCCGCCGCCACCTCGCGGGTGAACCGGGCACGCGCGGCCGGATCGTTGGCCATCTGCGCGTGCAGCAGCTTGACCGCGACGTACTCTCCTCCGGGCGCTTTGCCCAGGAAGACGGCGCCCTGACCGCCGGCCCCCAGCCGTCCGATGACCTCGTACTGTCCGAGTGCCCTAGGATCGCCCGGCTCCAGCGGAGCGGCATCCGGCATCTGACCCTCCAGTGACCCGCAGTGATGTCTGCGACATTGTGCGCGGGACCCGCCCCGGGGGCCTCGTGCCGGCGATCGCCGGCCTGCCCCCGCAGGGGACCCGCCCCCCAACCTCAGGCGGGCACGATATCGCGTTAGTTCAGACGTTTCACCGAAGCGTCTGGTTCGGTGTCCCGGTAGCCGGATCAGGCCGTCCCGCCGCGCCGGGCCGGTCGGCGCGCGGAACGCCCCCGGGACCGATATGATCCCCGCCGCCGCTGGATCCCCGGCAGGCGTCCCGGCCCCCGGACCAGGGCCGTGACATCCGCCGGGTATGTGACGGAAGACACAATACGAGGAAAGATCCGGGTGATGGGTGTCACTCGTGGGAACGGTCGCGCCTCGTGTGTCGCAGGTCACCAACCGTGACAGAATTTCCCGCCCGGATCGGGCACAAGAACGGTCCCCCGAGCGTTAGATCCGCGCGACGGGGCGCATAAAGCACTGAGGGGGATGGAGATAGAAGATGGCGACCGACTACGACAGCCCACGCAAGACAGACGACGACCTGAGCGAGGACAGCCTCCAGGAGCTCCAGGCCCGGCGCGCCGACAAGGCCGCCAGCATCATCGACGAGGACCTGGACGCCGGTGAGGTCGCCGAGCTGCCCGGCGCCGACCTGTCGAACGAGGAGCTCACCTTCCGGGTGGTTCCGCGGCAGGCCGACGAGTTCACCTGCACGCGCTGCTTCCTGGTGCACCACCGCAGCCAGCTGGCCACCGAGAAGAACGGCCAGCCGGTCTGCCGCGAGTGCGCCGCCTGACCGGGAGTGGCCGCGGGGTGACGGGAGATCTGGAGAAACGTGATGACGAGGTGGAGTCGGCGCGTGGCGACGGCTCCACAGAGCTCGGTGAGCTGATCGGCCGGCTCACCGCCGACGAGGACATGGACCGCGAGACCCGCGGCCGCCTGCTCGGGCGACTGGCCAGACTGCTCGGCCAGAGCGCCCGCAGAGTGGGCGCCGCGGGTGTCGGGCGCGGCAGGTGGCTCGCCGACCTGCTCGTGGAGGCCGCCCCGCACATACCGATCCGCGACCTGGAGACCCTGCAGGCGCACCATCACGGGCTGATGGGCGAGGAGCTCGCCGACCGGATCGTCAAGGTGGCCGGCAACGGCACCACCGCCGTCGGCGCGGCCGGCGGCGCGCTCGCCGCGGTGGAGTTCGCGGCGCCGCCGCTCCTGCTCTCGGCGCCCGCCCAGCTCGCCGCCGAGACGCTCGTCGTCGCGGCCATCGAGGTCAAGATGATCGCCGAGCTGCACGAGGCGTACGGCGTGCGCGTCCAGGGCAACGGCACCGCCCGCGGTGCCGCGTTCGTGACGTCCTGGGCCCGGCAGCGCGGCGTCAACCCCCTGGAGACCGGCTCCCTCACCAGCGCTCTCGGGACGGCCGCCAAGTCCGCCCTGCGCAAGCGCATGCTCCGCACCTTCGGCCGCACCCTCGGCACCATGGGCCCCTTCCTCACCGGCGCCGCCGCGGGCGCGGCGCTCAACCGCTCCGCGACCCGGGTCCTGGCGACGAAGGTCCGCAACGACCTGCGTGAGGCCGCCGGCATCTCGCCGCGGCTTCCCGGCGACGACACCCGCGGCCTCACGTCCTAGCCGAAGCCGGAACCGGGGTCAGACGTCGGCCTTGAGGTGGGACGGCAGCTCTCCGGTGCCCTTGGCCCACTGGCGGGCGGCGGCGCGGGTGGCGAGCAGGCGCGCGATCTCCATGCCGACGCCCATCACCACGGCCCACCCGAGCGCCTCCGTCAGCGCGACGTCCGGGGACTCGGGATTCGTCGGCGGCTCCTTGCCGGTGCTCTTCTTCCAGGCCAGCGTGATCACTTTCTTCGCGACGAAGCCGCCCGCGAATGCCGCCGCGCCGGCCATCACCCGCCAGCCGATGTCGCCCTTGTCCGCCATATTCGTCCTCCACTCGTCCTGTCGTCTCCGACGCTACCGGAACGGCCCGCCCCCGGCGGCGGAGGCGATCGCCGCGTCACCGTCCTCCAGCCCCCACCCGCAACCCCACCCGCCGCCGTTAATCGGCATGCGTGCTGGGTGGATGTCAATACGATTGGTTCATGACCGAGCAGCCGCGTATCCCGAACGTCCCTCCGAAGCCCTCCCTGGACGGCCTGGAGGACAAATGGGTACGCGTCTGGGAGGACAAGGGCGTCTACCGCTTCGACCGGACGCGGCCGCGCGCCGAGGTCTACTCGATCGACACCCCGCCGCCCACCGTGAGCGGGTCCCTCCACGTCGGCCACGTCTTCTCCTACACCCACACCGACACCGTCGCGCGGTTCCACCGCATGCGCGGTCGGGCGGTCTTCTACCCGATGGGCTGGGACGATAACGGGCTGCCCACCGAGCGCCGGGTGCAGAACCATTTCGGAGTCCGCTGCGACCCGTCCCTTCCGTACGACCCGGACTATGAGCCGCCCGCCGAGCCGGACCCGAAACGGCAGCTCCCGGTGTCCCGGCGCAACTTCATCGAACTGTGCGAACGGCTCACGGAGGTCGATGAGAAGGCGTTCGAGGAAATGTGGCGCCAGGTCGGCCTGTCGGTCGACTGGAACCACCTCTACACGACCATCGGGGACGTCTCCAGGGCGGCGTCCCAGCGCGCTTTCCTGCGGAACCTGGCCCGGGGCGAGGCGTACGTCTCCGAGGCGCCGACCCTGTGGGACGTCACGTTCCGCACCGCCGTCGCGCAGGCCGAACTGGAGGACCGCGATCATTCCGGCGCGTTCTACCGGATCCGTTTCCACGGCGACGAGCGTCCCGTCTACATCGAGACGACGCGGCCCGAACTGCTGCCGGCGTGCGTCGCGCTCGTCGCGCATCCCGACGACGAGCGGTACCGGGAGCTGGTCGGGACGACCGTCCGCACGCCGCTCTTCGGCGTGGACGTCCCGGTCGTCGCGCACCGGCTGGCCGAGCCCGACAAGGGCTCCGGCATCGCGATGATCTGCACGTTCGGCGACATCACGGACGTCACGTGGTGGCGGGAGCTGAACCTGCCCACCCGCGCGATCATCGACTGGGACGGCCGGCTCGCCGCCGACCCGCCGCAGGGCGTCCCCGCGCAGCCCTACGGCGAGCTGGCCGGCAAGACGGTCTTCTCCGCCAAGGAGCGCGTGGTCGAGTTGCTGCGCGAGTCCGGCGACCTGGACGGCGAGCCCCGCAAGATCAGCCGGCCGGTGAAGTTCTACGAGAAGGGCAACAAGCCCCTGGAGATCGTCACGACCCGGCAGTGGTACATCCGCAACGGCGGCCGTGACGAGGGCGTCCGCGCGGAGCTCCTCGCCCGCGGGCGCGAACTGGCGTGGCACCCCGGCTACATGCGGGCCCGCTACGAGAACTGGGTCGAAGGTCTGAACGGCGACTGGCTGATCTCGCGGCAGCGGTTCTTCGGCGTGCCGATCCCGGTCTGGTACCGGTTGGACGACTCCGGGGAGCCGGTGTACGGCGAGCCGATCGTCCCGTCCGAGGACGCGCTGCCGGTCGACCCTTCGTCCGACGTCCCGCCGGGCTTCACCGAGGACCAGCGCGGCAGGCCGGGCGGCTTCGCCGGGGACCCCGACGTGATGGACACCTGGGCGACGTCGTCGCTGACCCCGCAGATCGCGGGCGGCTGGGAGCACGACACCGACCTGTTCGGCCGGGTCTTCCCCTACGACCTGCGTCCCCAGGCGCACGACATCATCCGGACGTGGCTGTTCTCCACGGTCGTCCGCTCGCATCTCGAGCACGGCTCCCTGCCGTGGAAGGGCACCGCGCTCTCCGGATGGATCCTCGACCCGGACCGCAAGAAGATGTCGAAGTCGAAGGGGAACGTCGTCACGCCGATCGACCTGCTGCGCGAGTACGGCTCCGACGCGGTCCGCTACTGGTCGGCGAGCGGGCGTCCCGGCACCGACACGGCGTTCGACACAGGCCAGATCAAGGTCGGCCGCCGCCTCGCGATCAAGATCCTCAACGCCTCGAAGTTCGTGCTCGGCCTGGGTGAGGTGGCCGCTGACGCCGCGGTCTCGGAGCCGCTGGACCGGGCGATGCTGGCGGCACTGTCCGGTGTCGTCGACGAGGCGACGGAGGCCTTCGAGGGTTACGACTACGCGCGCGCTCTGGAACGCACAGAGCGGTTCTTCTGGGAGTTCTGCGACGACTACCTGGAACTGGTCAAGGCGCGCGCTTACGGAGACGGCCCGGAGGCGCAGTCCGCGCGGGCGGCGCTGCGCACGGCGCTGTCGGTCCTGCTGCGGCTGTTCGCGCCCGTCCTGCCGTTCGTGACCGAGGAGGTCTGGTCGTGGTGGCGGCGCGGGTCGGTGCACGCGGCGGCCTGGCCGTCCACCGCCGAGCTGCCGCGGGGCGGCGACCCGGCCGTCCTCACGGCGACGGGCGAGGCGCTCCGGCAGGTCCGCAAGGCCAAGTCGGAGGCGAAGGCGTCGATGCGCGCCGACGTGTCCCGCGCGGTCGTCCGCGGCGCCGAGGTCATGCGGATCGCGCGGCCGGACCTGGCCGCGGCCGGGCGGATCGCCGAGCTCACCCTGGAGGACGCGCCCGCCGACCTGACGGTCGACGTCGTCCTCGCCCCCGCGACGTAGATCACGCCCGGCGGGCCCGGATCGCTCTTGACCCGGGCCTCGCCCGTTCAGCATATTGGATCGCAAGTCCAATTGTAGGGGCGGACATGAGCGAGATCGACGAGCGGCACCCCGTCATCACCCCCCGGCGGGTGAAGTTCGACTGGGCGGACACGCCGCTGCACTGGATCCCGGACGAGCCGGTCGCCACGCACTTCATCAACGTGCTGCACCTCCTGCTGCCCGCCGGCGAACGGTGGTTCGTGCACGTCTACAAGCAGGCGCTCCCTCTCGTCGAGGACGACGAGCGCCTGTACCAGGAGGTCAAGGGCTTCATGGGCCAGGAGGCCGTGCACGCCTACTCCCACCAGGGCGTTCTCGACCGGCAGATGCGCGCGCAGGGCCTCGACCCGCGCCCGCTCACCGACCGGATCGAGTGGCTCTTCAAGCGGATTCTCGGCGACCGGCCCCCGCTGCCGCTGATCTCCCGCAGGCACTGGCTGCTCGTCAGGATCGGCACCATCGCCGGGATCGAGCACTACACGGCGGTGCTCGGCCAGTGGATCCTGGACGCCCACACGCTGGACGACGCCGGCGCCGACCCGACGATGATGGACCTGCTCCGCTGGCACGGCGCCGAGGAGGTCGAGCACCGCTCCGTCGCGTTCGACGTGTACGAGCACGTGTCAGGGCTGTACTGGAGGCGGTTCATCGCGTTCTTCGTCGGCGTCCTCGCGCTGCCGCTGACGGTGTACGTCGGGGCGGCGTTCCTGTGCCGGGCCGACCCGACGCTGCACGGCGTCCGCCCGCGCGTCCGCGACTACCGGCGGGCCGTGCGGCGCGGGCTGTTCCCGGGCAACCGCTTCATGCTGGCCGCCGCCCGCGCGTACCTGCGGCGCGACTACCACCCGTCCCGCGAGTGCTCGACCCAGCGCGCCCTCGACTACCTGGCCGTGTCGCCGGCCGCACGGGCCGCCGGACACCGGGCGTCCTGAGCCGCTCAGAGCGCGCAGGGCAGGTGCTTGATGCCGTTGATGAAGTTCGAATAGAGCATCTGCGGCTCGCCGCTCGCCCGGATGTCCGGGACGCGGGTGAACAGCTCCCGGAACATCACCGTGATCTCCTGCCGGGCCAGGTTCGCGCCGAGGCAGAAGTGCGGGCCCGGCCCGCCGAACCCGACGTGCGGGTTGGGGGAGCGGGTGATGTCGAAGACGTCCGGGTCCTCGAACACCTCCGCGTCGCGGTTGGCGGAGTTGTAGAACAGCAGGACCTTGTCGCCCGCCTTGTACTCCTGGCCGTTCATCTCGTGGTCGCGGGTCACCGTCCGGCGGAACTGGATGACCGGCGTCGCCATCCGGACGATCTCCTCCACCGCGCCCGGGATGCGCGCGTCGAAGTCCTCCATCAGCAGCGCCCGCTGCTCCGGGTTGTCGGTGAACAGCTTCAGCCCGTGCGTCATGGCGTTGCGGGTCGTCTCGTTGCCGGCGACGACGAGCAGGATGAAGAACGAGCCGATCTCCTGGTCGGTCAGCGACTCCCCGTCCACGTTGGCGGAGACGAGCCTCGAAACGAGGTCGTCGCCGGGATGACGGCGCCGCCTGCGGGCCAGCTTCATCGCCAGATGGTTCAGTTCGTACCCGGCCGTCATCGCCTTGAGCAGGCCGTACAGGACACCGATCCGGGTGATGCCGTCGCGGTTGAAGTCCTTGCCGCCGGTGTACTCGGGGTCGCCGAGCCCCAGGATGATGTTCGTCCGGTCGTACACCATCGGGCGGACCCGCTCGGGGATGCCCATCATGTCGCAGATGACCTGGACGGGGAGCCGGGCCGCGACGTCGGTGACGAAGTCGGCCGCGCCCCTGCGCTGCAGGTCGTCGACGATCCGCGTGGCGGTCGTCTGCAGGTCGGCGTCCAGCTTGGCGAGGACGCGCGGGGTGAACGCCCGCGACACGATCCGGCGGATCTTGGCGTGCCGCGGGTCGTCCATGTTGATCATCGAGCCGAAGTAGCGGGCCATGTACCGGGGCAGGTCGGCGATGCTGTTGGAGCAGGGCTCGCTGCTGAAGACCTCCGGCGTCCGGCTGGCCTCCACGACGTCCGCGTGCCGGGCGAGCGCGTAGTAGCCGGGCCCCGTCCTGATGAACGGCAGCTTCAGCTCCGGGAAGAACGCCGGGGTCTCGCGCTCCCGGAGCCGTGCGAACGCCTCCAGCCGCCGGGTCTGGGGGAGGGACCAGAAGGCGAGGTCCGACAGGTCGTCTTCGGCGGTCGCCCGTACCGTCGTCACCGCACACCGTCCTCACGATTCTGAACGCCGTTCGGTTTCTATCGAACCGACCCTTCCGGACATTCGTCAAGGGCGATCAGGCCCCCGCCACGATCCTCCGGTGCAGCACGGCCCGCTCCACGGCCGTCCACGCCCCCGACGCCAGCAGGTACAACCCTCCGCCTAGATCTTGACCACAGCCACCCGCCCACCGCACAAAGCCCGAATGTCCTGCGGGTCGGAGGTGAGCACCATGACCGGTGGTGAAGCCGCCAGCGCGGTCGCGGACAGCATCGCGTCGACCGCGTACTTGTGGCCGTGTAGACGAGCTTCCTTGAGCAGGGTGGCCGCCTGTTGGGCGACCGATTCGGTCACAGGCTCAACGGTCACTCGAGAAAGGGTCCACTGAAGAGCAGCCCACTTGATCCCAGGGTGGGCCACCTCGACCAGAGTGGCCGCACTCGTGATGACGCGCTTGTCTCTGAGGCGCGCAGCGGCCAGCCACTCGGCCATGTTGGGATCACGGAGAGCGGCTTTAGCAAGCCCCTCACAGTCGAGTACCAAAGTCCCGTTCGGGAGGACGGGTGAACGAGTCACGCCACTTGCCCAGGGTGAGTGGATTCGACTTCATCGAAGATGGCCAGCTTGGCCTCGACCCCGGCCGGGTCGACCGGTCCGTTCTCTGCTTCGCATGCTGCGATCAACTCGCCGAGCTTGTCGCGTTCGATCTGGCGTGCGACCGCGGCCGTGACGTATGAGGACAAACCCGAGGGGCCGCTCCTGGCCTTCGCCTCCTCGGCGATATCGCGCGGCATGGTCACCGAGTATTTCTGGGTGGGCTCGCTCATGCGATAAATGCTACCTCGCATGCTACCGATCGTCCTCTTGCCGGACGGATCTACTGCCTCCGGGTCGCGCTGCGGAGGAATGCCGCGCGCAGCCCCGCACGGCCGCCGGCGCCAGCAGCTTCGCGACGGTCAGCGAGCCGACCGCCATCAGCAGCGATTGTCACGATGCGGGCCCCACTCATTCGGCCACGGCGAAGCACCGCAACAGCGCGGCGACCACCAGCGACCAGATGACGGGCCCTCCTTCACGACGAACTCTCCCACAACCGACGCCGAGGGCGTCCGACCGGTTCCGCGTGCACGTCACAAGAGCAGGAGGGCGAGGGCGAGAAGGGACGCTGCCGCCGTGGTGGTCTTCATGTGGGGAATGCGGAGGGCCACTGCGGCGTCTCGGTGGTCGTCTCGGGCCAGGTAGGTGAGGGCGGCGCTCAGGGCGCGGCCGAGACCGAAGGCGGTGCCGGCAAGGAGGGTGACCGGCAGGTCCTCGTGGACGAGGAGCAGGGCCAGGGCCAGGACGTAGGGGGCGGTGGCGGAGACGTAGGTCCGGACGCCGGTGCCCAGTTCGAACCCGAACTGCAGGGTGCCCCGGCGCAGGTGGGTTTGCAGGACCTCCTGGGGGATCTGGCGGGCGTTCTGGGGGAGGGGCAGGCGGATCAGGCCGAACTCGCGAGCGGCGCCCAGGGCGGCGACGGCCAGGATCGCGGCCGTGCGTGCGGGCGAGGGCAGCGGGGCGGAGAGGCCCGAGAGCAGCCAGACGACCGTCGCGCTGAGCGTGCCCCCGAGCAGGAGCCCGAGGGTGAAGACGGCCAGGACCTCGCCCTGCCGTATCGGAGCCCGCCAACCTGGCGAGAACAGCACGGATTCGCTGTTGCGCGTTCAAACGCTGCCCGACAGCGAGAAACCGGCGAGCGCGCCGATCGACGACCAGCACAGGACGGTGGCGTCCAGGGCGGCCGACGCGACCGCGAGAAGTGCGAGGGCGGCCACGGGGATGAGCGGATCGGTCGCGCCCCGCCGCAAGCGCCCGGCGGTCAGTTCTTGCACGCCATCGCTTTACGGCAGATGGTCTTGTACCAGTTGCCCGCCTTGGACTTCTTC
This sequence comes from Spirillospora sp. CA-128828, assembly GCF_050945415.1. Taxonomy (NCBI): domain Bacteria; kingdom Bacillati; phylum Actinomycetota; class Actinomycetes; order Streptosporangiales; family Thermomonosporaceae; genus Spirillospora; species Spirillospora sp. CA-128828. The sequence goes on along the minus strand of NZ_CP191986.1, from coordinate 6,660,706 downwards.
CACCCGTCGTGGCAGCGCCAGGTGACGCCCTTCTTGCAACTGCCGCAACTCTTGGCGTAGGCCCAGATCCAGCCGTCGTATCCGCCGCCGTAGCACTGGTTGGGACGCAGCTTGTAGCGCCCCGGGTCCGACACGCCGGACTTGTGGAATCCCTTGTACTTTCCGCTCGTCCGGCAGCACACGCTGCACACCAGGCTCGGCCCGCAGCCGGGAGAGCAGTTGTGGTTAGCCGCGTACGACGGGCAGCGCGGATAGATGTCGTAGTAGCCGACGAGCTGGAATCCGGACGCGAGCGCCTCCCGCGCGGGCGGGAAGACGCCGAGGGCCTTCAGCCCCGCGGTGGCGCCGGCCGCGGCGAGGCCGGTGAGGACGCTGCGCCGCACCGGGCGGAACCTCGGCTCGTCCGCGGGGGCGGGACGCCGCCGGGCGCGCTCTGCGCCGGCCGGGCGGGGCCCGCGCAGCGGAGGGACGTCTTCGAGCTCGGTCATCGGGCCCTGCCCTTCTGGGGGGCGCCCCCCAGACCCCCGGGCCGGAGGCCCGACGATCCTCGCTTCGCTGCGGTCATCGGGCCGCCTCCAGGGTGAGTTCGCGGAGGGCTTCGGGGGAGCCGACGGGTTCGGTGGCCCGCACCCGCCCGTCGGCGCCGACGAGCACGGCGAACGGGGTGGCGGGGACGCGATAGTCGGCGAACAGGCCGTCCTGCTCGCCGCCCAGCACGGTCATGCCGGGACGGGACGCGTCGCCGGGCGGCGGGCCCGCGAAGATCGCGTGCAGCGGCCCGTCCAGCGAACCGGCGGCGGCCAGCACGTCGGCGCAGACGCCGCAGTCGCGGTCCAGGAAGAGCAGCAGGCCCGGCCCGAGCCGGTCGAACGCGGGCGCCCGGGCGCCCGGCGCGAGGCCGAGGCCGGCGGGCGGGGACGCTCCACGGCCGAGCGCGTGGACCTGCCGGACGAGGCCGGCGACGACCAGAGCGAGCAGCAGGATCGCCGCCCACGACAGCAGCAGCGCGCTGTTCTGGAAGCTCATCCGGCCGTCCTCCTCTTATGGGTCATGCTTTCCCGTGCCAGGGCGTGCGGGAGCGTCCAGAGGATCGCCGCGAACCCCAGCCCCGCCACCACGGCGGTGAACAACTCGTATGCGCTCGAACCAGTAGGAAGGCCGTGGAGGGCGCCGACCACGGCGAGCCCGGAGAAGGCGGCGGCCCGCCCCGCGACCCAGCCGGTCATCGGAGTGCCCGCGCCCGCGCAGCCGCAGGGGGCACCGCGCCGAGTGCGGGACACATACGCGCCGTAGAGCGCGTACAGCGCGAGCAGCACGGCGGCCGCACCGCTGGTCACGCGCATGGGGCCGTCCAGCCAGAGCAGCAGCGCCGCCGCGCCGGCGAGGCCCGCCACCGCCTCCGAGGCGATCACGGCCGCCGCCACCGCGCCGGCGAAGGGGGCCGGGAACACGCGCTGCGCCCGCAGCGCCCCGGCCACCGCCGACGGCCGCCTGACCTGCCCGAACAGCGACGTCAGCAGCACGAGCGGGACCGCGACCGCCGCGATCCCGGCGAGCAGCCCGATCAATGGATCGCCTCCACCGTCAGCCCGCCGAGCCGCCGCGGGACGTCCCGTGCCCGATCTTCTTCGGGCAGGACGGTGACCAGCAGCGACTTCAGCGCGAGCAGGAAGTACGGGCCCTGGCCCTCCACCGTGTCCTGGAACAGCTCGCCGCCCGCGACCGAGGCGCCGCGCCACGGCGGCAGCCGCTTGCGCGTGCCCGTCGTCAGCGGAGTGATCTCCAGGAGGCCGAGCCCGGGGATCTCCTTGACCAGCTCGGCGGGTTCGGGACGCCGCGCGCGGCCACGCGGGACGGCGGTGATCCCGTCGCCGTGCTCGGTCAGCCGCACCTTGTCGAAGAACGCCACCGCGTCCGCCGGGCGCCCGTGGTAGAGGTGCGTGAACACCGCGTGGCGGCGTCCCTCCCACACGGCTCCGAGCACCGGGTCGCTCAGCCCGGTCTCGGCGTCCCGCGTCGCCGTCCGGCCGACCCGCAGCCGCCCGCCCTGGATGCGGAACTCCTGCTCGAAGGGGCCGAGACCGATGTCGTCGGCCCAGCCCAGCGCGTCCTCGCGGGTGCCGCTGGAGATCTCGTGCAGCCGTCCGCCGTCGGCGATCCGCGCCACCGAGGTGCACGGACGGCCGAGATCGTGGGCGCCGGCGAGCCGGACCCGGACGCCGTCCAGTGACCGGTGCGTGACCTCGCGCTCGGGTGTGGCCATGTCGTCCCCTTCCTGCGGGACGCAACTCCCACAGAAGCACCGCGGGTAACAGAAGCGACGCTACGCGTAATCCGTCGGTTCAGGAGCAAACCTTCCGGAAGTGGTCACCCCCGGGAACGGGTAGGGTCAACTGCCGGACTCGCGCGGCGGCGGCGGCGTTTCGGCGGCCGCCGGACACTGTGACCTGGGTAGGGTCGTGTGGTTTTCCGGCAGGTACGCGCGTGAGGTGGAGCCCGTGAGCAAGGTCGATGTGCTGATCCAGCGGCTGGATCCGGAGCTGCCCCTGCCGCGGTACGCCCATGCGGGCGACGCGGGCGCCGATCTGGTCACGGCCGTGGACGTCGAGCTGCCGCCGGGGGAGCGCGCCGTCGTTCCCACCGGGGTGGCGATCGCGCTGCCTGACGGCTACGCGGCTTTCATTCACCCGAGGTCCGGATTGGGCGCTAGGTTGGGAGTGACCATAGTCAATGCACCCGGTACGGTCGATGCCGGCTATCGGGGTGAGATCAAGGTGACCCTGCTGAACACCGACCCCCGCGCCACGGTGACGCTGCGGCGCGGAGACCGCATTGCGCAGATGGTCGTGCAGCGGGTGGAGCAGGCGGTGTTCCACGAGGTCACCGGCCTTCCCGGATCGGCCCGCGGGACGAACGGCCTCGGTTCCACCGGCGGATTCGGTCCGGCGCCTGGTTTCGGGAACAATGAGCACAGTCGAGAAGGAGTGTGAGTCGTGGCTTTTGGACGTCGCCGGCAGGCCGAGGAGCCCGCGAAGGGCGCCGAGGTGACCGAGGAGCCGGCGGAGACCGCCGAGGAGGCTCCCGCCGAGGCGGAGTCGGCCACGGGCGGCCCGTGGGATTCCGCGGACTCTTTCCCCGAGATGCAGCGGCTTGATTTCGGGTGCATCCGGGTGCCGGTCGCCCCGGGGCTGGGCTTCCAGGTGAACCTGGAGCCGACCCAGGTGGACGACGACGGCAACCCGCTGGACGCGCGACCCGTCGCCGTGCTGGTGCAGTACGAGGAGAGCGCCATGCAGCTCCAGGCGTTCGCCGCGCCGAAGCGCAGCGGCATCTGGGACGACGTGCGCCGTGAGACCGCCAAGGACATCCAGGAGGAGGCGCAGGGCCAGACGCAGGAGGGCGAGGGCCCGTTCGGCCCCGAACTTCTGGCGATGGTCCCCGCGGCGCTGACCGAGGAGGTCCTCGCGGAGATGCCGCCGGAGGTCCGCGAGCAGATCCCGGAGGAGTTCGTCGAGCAGGGCTGGGCACCGCAGATCATCCGGTTCCTCGGTGTGGACGGCCCCCGCTGGTTCCTGCAGGCCGTGGTGCAGGGCGCCGCGATCGAGGACGAGGAGCAGTGGCAGGTCCTGGAGGACGTGCTGCGCGGCGTGGTCGTGCACCGCGGCGACGCGCCGATGCCGCCGCGCGACCTGCTGGAACTGCAGATCCCCAAGGAGTTCAGCGAGGCCGGCGAGGAGGAGGAAGAGGAGGCCGTGCAGACCTTCGCCCCCTTCGAACGCGGCCCCGAGATCACCGAGGTCCGCTGACCCGTCGACTGAGCGCCAGCGAAGGAGCGGGTCAGCGGGTCTTTCCGGGGGGCTGGGGGGTCGTCCCCCCAGATGGACGCTGACCCCGGACCGTCACCCGCCCGCCCGCGCGCCCTTTTCGGACGTGCGGGCGGGCGGGTTTTCGCTGTCTGCGGGCGCACGAACCCTTGCCTCGGACGCCCCGCGGGTGGTCAATCGGGGCATGTCGAAGAAGACGCGCAAACGCCGGGCCCGCAAGCGGAGCAAGCACAACAAGGGCAAGCGGCCCAACGCCCGCCGCTAGCCGCCGATCATCTCGAACGTCATCGCGTGCTCGACGCCGGCGGCGCGCCCGCCCGTCTCGGCCATCCCGGTGAGGAACGCCGCCGCGTCGAACCCTTCGCCCAGGTTCGAGAAGTACACGCGGTGCGCGAGCAGCGAGTCGATGCCCGCCTGCAGGTGACCGCCGACGTCCACGTGGTGGGTGGCCTGCGGTGATCCGCCGAACAGCGCGAACCGGACGCCCTGCCACGGCTCGAGGTCGAGGTCGCGGAACACCCACCGGTTCGCGGCGTCCCGGATCGCGTCCGCGACCGCGAGGCCGAGCACCCGGTGGTCGGCCATGTTGAACCCGCCGCCGGGGAAGGTCTCCCGGAAGTTCACCGACAGCACCACCTCGGGCCGGTGCCACCGGATCGCGGCGGCGAGGGCGCTCCGCAGCGGCAGGCCGTACTCCAGCATGCCGTCCGGCATGTCGAGGAACTCGACGGTATCGACGCCGACGATCCGTGCCGCCTCGATCTGTTCCGCGCTGCGGATCCGGCGCACCTCGTCCGGGTCCATCGAGTCGATCCCGGCCTCGCCGCGGGTGGCGAGCACCTCCGTCACCGTCTTGCCCTGGCTCGTCCACTTGGCGACCGCCGTCGACGTCCCGTACTCCAGGTCGTCGGGGTGCGCCACGATCGCGAGCGCCCGGTCCCAGTCCTCGGGCACCGCCGGCATGTTCGGATTCGCGTCCATGCCGCCATCCTCGCCGATCGGCACGGCCGCCGCGGCCCTATCATCGCGGCATGATCGACGAGCCGCCGGTTCCCGCGCGGATCGTCCGGCTGACGGCGAGGATCGCCGACGATCCCCGGGTGCTGCGGGACGAGCCGGGCGGTGAGCCGCTCTACCAGGCCGTGCACGGACTCGACGTCCTCGACCTGGAGGAGCCGGAGACACTCGCCCGCGAACTGGCGGAACGCGACGATTCCGCGCTCCGGGCCGAGGCGGTGCGGATCACCCGGGCGGCCCTCCACGCGGGGGTCCTGGCACCGGCCCGTGCGCGGGCGCTTCTCAGCGGGCCGCTCGCCGACGTCCCCGGCGCTCTGCGCGAACTCGCCGAGCCGTGGGCCGCCCTCGATCCGCTGCCGCACGACCGGGTCCGCCGGCTGCTCGGATCCGGGGCGGCGGACGCGGCGGTCGAGGTCGCCGCCCGGCACGGTCACCGGGACCTGCTGCTCGGCGTCGCGGCCGATCCGGACCGGCCTCCGCGGCTGCGGCGGCGCGCCCTGGAACTGCTCGGCGACGTGGCGGCCCGCGAGGACGTCGGCGATGTCGTGGCCGTCGCCGCCTCGGACCCGCTGCTGCTCGGGCGGCCCGCCTTCGGCTGCCTCGGCGGCCTGCACCGGCGCGGCCACTTTCCGGACGAGCGGCACGTTCCGGACATCGTGCGCCTGGCGCTGGCCGACCACGGCGTTCCCGCCGAGGACGTGGCCGTGCTCCTCTACACCCGGCGGCACGAGACGCTCCGGGAACTGATGGCGGCGGACTCCGGCACCGCCCGGCGGCTCGAACTACTGGTCGCGCTCGACGCGCAGGGCGGTTCCGGGCTGGACGCGGGTGCCGCGGTCTGCGATGCGGCGCGGGCCGCCGCCGATCCGGTCCCGTATCTGAGGGCGATCCGCGAACTCCGCCACGAGGCGGGCGAGGAGACCGTCATCGGCCTTGTGGAGCGCGCGCCCCGGGCCGCCCTGGACGCGCTCGAAGCCGTCGGCGGGGACCGTGCGGTGGCCGTCCTGCGGGAGGGGCTCGGGCTGGACGGCGGGGAGATCGCCCCGCGCCTGCGCCCGTTCGCGCACCGGGCCCTGGAACTGCTCTGGCACCTCGGCGGCGACCCCGCGGTGCGGCACTCCATCCTGGACCGGCTCGACCCGCGTGATCTGCCCCGGCGGATCGCCGCCGACCTCGGCGGCCCGGATCCGCGGGAACTCGCCCTGCTCCGCGCGCACCTGGACCCGGACGAGCCGGCCGAGTCGCTGTGCAGGCTGGCCCGCAACGGCGACGCCGCCGCGCTGCCCGCCGTCGCCGACCTGCTGCTCCGGGTGGTGTCCGACCTTGCCGGCGCCCCGGATGAGGGCGCGCGGCCGTCCGTTCCCGAGGAGGTGGAGACGGCCCTCCGGGGACTCGGCGGCCGGCTCTTCCGCCGCGGCGCGATCCGGCCGCGCTGCCTGCTGGACGCGGCCGGCGCGGCCGAGGCCGGGCCCGTCCTCGTCGCGGACATGGCCCTGGACCTCCTGGAACGTCCGGGGCTCGGGGCGCGCGAATCGGCGATCCTGCTGGACCTGGTCCGCCGGAATCCGCACCGCCGGGCCAGGGCGCGCGTTCACCCGCTCCTGCGGCACCGGGACCGGCATGTCCGCGGCGGTGCGATCGCGGTGATCGCCGGGGACGCCGGCGACGCGCGGGCGCTGTCGGCGAGCCTGATCCCGCTGACCGCGGCGGGCGACGCGCAGACCGTCCGGCAGGCGCTGCTCGCCCTCGCGGAGGCCGGGGCGGACGGGGCGGCGCCCGCGATCGCAGGCCGTCTCGACCACCCGAACATGAACGTCAAGAAGACGGCGGCGGGCGCGCTCGCCCGGGCCGGCGGGCCGGCCGCGGTCCCGAGGCTGCTGTTCTGGCTCGGCCATCACGACAACCCGGGGTTCCGGGAGGAGTTGACGGCGGCGTTGCGGGCGATCCTCGGCGGCGCGTTCGCCGCCACCGTCCTCGCGGCGGCGGAGCGCGCCACGGAGGACCGTTCCCGGTCCCTGCTGCTGGAGAGCCTCACCGGCCTGCTCGACGGACGGGCGGCCGCCGCCCTGGCCCGCGACGGCATCGTGGTCGAGCCCGCGGAGCGTGCGGCGGACGCGCTGCTCCTCGCCGGTGGCTGGAACGCCGAAACAGCGCGCCGCGTCCTGGCCGATCATGACGAACGGGGACGCCCCGGATCGGCGGTCGGCCTGGGACCGCGGTCCCTCCTGCCCCACTGGCTCGACCTGGCCGGTTCGGACAACCGGGCGTTGCGGCTGGTCGTCGATCTCTGCCCGCCGACCTGGGCGGACGTCGAACTGGAGATCTTCGCGCGGTCGGCGGAGACGCTGGCCGGCGGGCTCGCGGTCGTCGGACGACACCGGCGGAACCGCCTGCTGGCACTGCTGGGGGAGGCCGTCCCGCGACTGGAGCCGGCGGGCCGATCACGGGTCGCCGCGCGGGTACGCGGGCTGGATCTGGGCGCGGCGCGGCTCGTCGTCCTGCGGCTGTGCGGGGCCGTCCCAGAACGGGACGACCTCGATCAGGCGCTCGCCGCGGCCGGCCGGGGCCCGGCACCGGCGGACGAGGAGCGGGCCGTCCTGCGCGAGGCGTTCGGCCGGCCACCGGTGGAGGACCCGGCGCCCCTCCGGGAGTCCCTCCTGCGGGTCGTCCATGATCCCGAAGCTCTGCGCGCGTGGTGCGCCCGCACGGACGTGACCTCGCGGGCGCGGCTCGACGCGATGATCGACGCCTTCCCGGAGGTGCCGTCCCCCGTACGCGGGGCCCTGCTCGACCGGATGCTCGAAACGCAGCCGCTCGGTGCCCCGCCGTGGACCCTCGCCGAAGCCTCCCGGCCCGCGCCGCAAGCCCGGATCCCGCGGCCGGACGATCTCGACCAGCCGCGCTCCAAGGCACAACGGCGCCGCCTTCTGGCGATGCTGGACGGAGAGCCGGCGGACCGCCGCGAGAAGGCCGCGCGCATTCTGCTCGGCTGGCCGGAGCCGGCGACCCGGGCCGCGGTCCTGCGCGCCTACCTGCAGGGCCGCGTCGAGGCCGGGCCGGGCGACGCCCCGGCGCTCGCCGGGGCGCTGGCGGACCAGGCCGGCACCGACCCGCCCTGGGCGGATGAACCGGGCGAGCGCTTCGCCCGCCTGGCCGCCCACATCGAGCCGGACGGGCTGGATCGGCTCGTCCCCGCCCTCGTCTCCTGCTGGGAGCACGGGAGCGTCGTGGCGCGGGAGGCCGCCGCCCGGGCGCTGCGCCGGGCGCCCGCCGACCTGGTGGGCGAGGCCGTCGCGGACCGGCTCGCCGGCGGCGCGTGGGGATTCCTCGACCTGCTCGCGGGACGGCCGTTGCTGCGCACGTCCGCTCTGGAGGCAATGGTCCGGACCCTCCACGACGAGGGACGCGCCGACCTGGCGGAAAGGCTCCATCTGGTCGACGGCCCGCTCCGGGACCCCCGCACGGCCGCACGCGCCGACGAGGCCGCCCTGCGGTCGCTCCGCGAACGCGACCCCGCCGCCGCCCGGGAGCCGTCGCGGGACGAGTTGTTCGAGCGGGCCCGCACCGGGGGCCCGAAGGAGATCCGGCGGGCGCTCACCAGGCTGGCCGAACGGCACGAGGAGGGGGCGTCCGGCCGCGACCCGGAACTGGAGGCGCTCATCGACGCGCTCGTCGGGCATCGTGAGACGGGGATCAGGCTCCTCGCCCACCGCGTCTCGCGGCGGGTCCTGGACCGGACCGCCTACCTGGAGCAGACCACGCGGCTCCTGTCCGACCGGGAGCCCGGCGTCGTGCGCTCGGCGATCAGGACGGTGAGCCACGCGCGCTGGGAGCCCGCGATCCCGCGGCTCGTCGAGCTGCTCGGCCACCCGCGCGCGCCCGTCCGGGAGGCCGCCGTGGACGGGCTGGTCCTCTTCGGCGGCGCGGCGGTCTCCGCGTTGCGGCACGCCGAGGGACGGGCCCGCCCGGACCGGCGCCCCCGCTACGCTTCCGTGCTCCAGCGGATCGGCCCGCCCGCCCAGAGGTAGCCCCGCTCAGAGGTAGCGGAGCCAGATGTACGGGGTGCACAGCGCGACCGTGACCAGGGTGACGACGATGCCGTAGCGGGTGAAGCGCCAGAAGCTGATCGGCGTGCCGTTGCGGGCGGCGATGCCGAGGACGACGACGTTGGCGCTCGCGCCGATGGCGGTGGCGTTGCCGCCGAGGTCGGCTCCGAGGGCGAGGGCCCACCACAGGACGTGCCCGTCGCCGCCCGGGTGCCGCTGGACGAGGTCGGACACGATCGGGCTCATCGTCGCGACGTAGGGGATGTTGTCCACGATCGCCGACAGCCCCGCCGACGCCCACAGCAGCAGCATCGCGGCGGTCCCGAGCCGGCCGCCGGTGGCGTCGGCGGCGGCCTCGGAGATCGTGTCGATGACGCCGGTCCGCACGAGCCCGCCGACCATCACGAACAGGCCGGCGAAGAACACCAGCGTGGGCCATTCGACCTCGCTGAGCGCCTCCTCGGTGGTGACCCTGGTGGCGGCCACGAGCAGCCCGGCGCCGAGCAGCGCGACCACGGACGGCTCGTAGTGCAGGACGGGGTGCAGCACGAACACCGCGATCACGATGCCGAGGACGGCGAGGCCCTGGGCGAGGAGCCGCGGGTCGGTGATGGCCTCCCGTTCCTCCAGGGACATCACCTCGGCGGCGAGATCGGGGTCGTAGGTGAAGGCGGAGCGGAACAGCCACCGGCACAGCCCGCAGAACACGATCACGAGCAGCACGATGAGCGGCGCCAGGTGGACCAGGAAGTCGTTGAACGACAGGCCGCCGCGGCTGGCGATGATGATGTTCGGCGGGTCGCCGACCAGCGTCGCGGTGCCGCCGATGTTGGACGCCATGACCTCGGCGATCAGATACGGCTCGGGTCTCAGGTCGAGCCGCTCGCAGACGAGGAACGTGACGGGCGCGATGAGCAGGACGGTGGTGACGTTGTCCAGCAGCGCGGACGCCGCCGCCGTGAGGACGATCAGCATGACCATCAGCCGGTAGGGGCGCCCCCGCGCGCGCTTGGCGGCCCAGATGGCCACGTACTCGAACACGCCGGTGCGCCGGAGCACCGAGACGATCACCATCATGCCGAGCAGCAGGAAGACGACGTTCCAGTCGATCCCGGACTCGGAGGAGAAGAAGGCGCCCTCGGCGTCGGTGATGTGCAGGAGGAGCATCAGGCCCGCGCCGCCGAGCGCCACCGCCGTCCGGTGCACCTTCTCCGACGCGATCATCACGTACGCGCAGACGAAGACGATGACCGCGGCGGTGGCCTGCACGGAACCTCCTGGCCGGCATGCGTGTGACGGGACCTGCCGACCAGACTTCCCGGCGCACCGGCAGCGACTCTAGCCGTCTCCCGGCGTCCCGGCGAAGGCGGGGGCCTGCCGATGGTGGGGTTTTGCCTACCCCGATCGGTGTGCTGGACCCATCCTCGGCGGCCGTCGCCGTCCGTAATTTCGTTCCCGAGGCGCCCCGCGAGGGGGCGCCGGGCGGAGGTGAGGACGATGTTCGGACGCAAGGAGCCGCGCACGGCGCCCCAGGCGCCGGGTGAGGCGCTCCGGCTTGAGAACGTGCGCAGGGTGTACGGCGCCGAGGGCAACCAGGTGGTCGCGCTGGACGGTGTGTCGCTGTCGCTGCCGACCGGGTCGTTCACCGCGGTGATGGGCCCGTCGGGGTCGGGCAAGAGCACGCTGCTGCAGTGCGCGGCGGGCCTGGACCGTCCCACCGGCGGCCGGGTCTTCGTGGACGGCGCGGAACTGGCGGGCGGCGGGGAGGCCGCGCTGACGAAATTCCGGCGGCAGCGGATCGGCTTCGTCTTCCAGCAGTTCAACCTGCTGCCGACGCTGACCGTCATGCAGAACGTGGTGCTGCCCCTGAAACTGGCGGGCCGCAGGGTCGACCGGGCACGGGCGCGGGAGGTCCTGGGACGCGTGGGGCTGGGGGAGCGGCTCGACCACCTGCCTTCCGAGCTCTCCGGCGGGCAGCAGCAGCGGGTGGCGATCGCGCGGGCGCTGGTCACCGGGCCGCGGGTGGTGTTCGCGGACGAGCCGACCGGCGCGCTCGACACCCGCAGCGCCCGGGACGTGCTGGGCCTGCTCCGGGAGTCGGTGCGGATGTCCGGGCAGACGGTGGTGATGGTCACGCACGACCCGGTCGCCGCGTCCTACGCGAACGCGGTCCTCTACCTGGCGGACGGGCGGATCGTCGGCCACCAGGCGGCGCCGACCGCCGAGGCCGTCGCGGAGCGGATGACGCACCTGGCCGACGAGGTCGAGCGTCAGCGGACGATGGCGGGGGCGTGACATGTTCGGTCTGGCGATCCGTTCCCTGCGCCGGCGCGCGAGCGCGTTCACGGCGAGCTTCCTCGCGATGTTCCTCGGCTCGGCGATCATCATGGCGTTCGCCTCGATGCTCGACACGGCGGCGGCGAGCGGTGCGACCGGCGCCGCCGAGGAGACGCTCACCACGATGGCGACCGTGGTCGGCGGCTGGGGACTGCTGCTGGTGGTCTTCGCGGTCACCTCCATGCTCACCCTGTCGGTCCGCCAGCGGGCGGCGGAGACGGCGCTGCTGAAGAGCGTCGGCGCGACCCCCGGCCAGCTCGCCCGGATGATCGTCGGGGAGGCGGCGGGCCTGGCCGGCGCGGCGGCGCTGCTCGGGATCGTCCCGGCGATGCTGATCGGGCGGGGCCTGCTGGGGCTGCTGCACGACACCGGCCAGGTGCCCGCGGAGATCGGCTACCACTTCGGTCCGGTCGCGCTGTCGATGGGGACCGGCGTCACGCTGGTGTCGGCGGTCGCGGCCGCCCTGATCAGCGCGCGCCGCGCCACCCGCGTCCGGGTGGCGGAGTCGATGACGGCCGCCGCCACCGACCGTGGTCGGCTCGGCCGGAAGCGGATCGTCTTCGCGGTCCTGTTCCTGTCCCTCGCGGTGGCCGAGGCGATCACCACCGTCACCGTGATGGACGGCAAGGGCAGCGACGCGATGGCGACGTCCGGGCAGGCCGACATCTTCGCCGGGATCGCCCTGTCCCTGCTGGCCCCGGCCATCGTGCGCCGGGTGACCCGCCTGCTGGCCCGGCCGCTGCGGGCGCTCGGCGGAACGGCCGGGGACCTCGCGATCAGCACCATGCGGCACCGGACCGGCGCCCTGGCCTCGGCGGTCACCCCGATCATCCTGTTCGTCGGCATCGCCGTCGGGACGGTGTTCCTCCAGGCCGCCGAGAACGCGGCGACGGACGCCGCCGGGCTGACCAAGACGGCGGACCAGAAGAGCATCGAGACGCTCAACTTCGTCGTCACCGGCATGGTGGTGCTGTTCACCGCGATCATGCTGGTCAACACGCTGATCGCGGCGACCGCGCACCGGCGCCGCGAGTTCGGCCAGACCCGGCTCGCCGGCGCGACCCCGCGCCAGGTGCTCGGCGCGGTCGCGGTGGAGTCGGCGGTGCTGACGGTCACCGGCGTGATCTGCGGGACGGTGGCCGCGGTCTTCACGGTCGTGCCGTTCGGCCTCGCCCGCCGGGACTCGCTCGTCCCGGACGGGAACCTGCCGACCTACCTCGCGGTCGTCGCGCTCGCCGCCGTGCTGACCGGCGTGACGGCGCACGGCGCGACCCGCCGCGCGATCCGGGTCCCGGCCGTCGAGGCCGCGCTCCGTTGACCGGCCGGTTGCGTTCCGGGTGGGTGCTCATCCAAACTGGGTGAGCACCCACTCATTTTCGGAGGCGGACATGGCCGGTACGACCGAGATCGCGCACGGCGGGTTTCCCGGCGCCGTCCGCGACCTGCGCACGTTCTGGACGGCCGGACGCCGCGTCGAGCGCGCCGCCTACGCGGTCGGGGCCGCGCTCATGCTGTCGGGCCTGCTGCACCTGGTCGTGTTCGCCGTTGACGGCGGCCCGTGGACCGGACCCGTCTCCTGGCGCAAGCCCGTCACCTTCGGGCTCTCGTTCGGGCTGACGCTCGTCACGATCGCGTGGGTGAGCACCTTCGTCCGGCTCGGCGACCGCGCGCGGAACGCCGTCCTCGGCGTGTTCGCCGCCGACTGCGTCGCCGAGGTCTCCCTCATCACCGTCCAGGCATGGCGGAAGGTGCCGTCCCACTTCAACGAGGAGACGGCCTTCGACACGACCGTCACCCGGATGCTCGCGGCGGGCGGCGGCATCCTCGTCGTCACACTGGTCACGCTCGCCGTCGCGTCGTTCCGCCGGGCCCCCGAGACCGCGCCCAGCATGCGGCTGGCGGTGCGCGCCGGATTCGTGGCGCTGATGTTCGCGCTGGCCTCGGGCGCCGCGATGATCGCCCGCGGCGTGGCGAAGGTGGAGTCCGGCGACCAGCAGGCCGCCTACCACGTGGTCGCGGCCCTGAAGCCCGCGCACTTCGTGACCATGCACGCGATCCTCGTCCTGCCGCTGCTGGCCTGGCTGCTCGCCTTCACCGGCCTCGCGGAGGCCCGCCGCGTCCGCGCCGTCGCGCTCGCCTCCGCCGCCTACGGGGTGGTGGCCGCGGTGGTCATCATCGTCTCCGCCATCCGGTTCGCGACCGCCTGAACCGTCCGTTCGGCCGAGGCGGGCCGCCCGGACGCGGGGCATACTGGCGCGTCCGGGGGTGCTGCCGATGGACGAGCGCGACAAACGCCGGATCCTCATGCCGGGGGTCTTCGACGAGGCGGAGCGCGCGGAGCCGCCGGGCGACCCCGAGCCCGGGCTCGTCCCCGTCCGCGACCCCGGCGACGTCGGCGACCCGGGGACCGCCGACCGGCCGGGGTCCGAGCGCGACGAGATCGGCGGCGCCGCGCAGGCCGCCCCGCCGGGCGTGGCGCACTCCAGCGCGGTCATGGCGGTCGGGACGGTCTTCGCCCGGCTGACCGGCTTCCTGCGCACCGTGGTGATCGGCGCGGCGCTCGGCACCGCGCTGCTCGGCGACGCCTACCAGGCCGCCGAGATGATCCCCTACACGGTGTACGAGCTGCTGCTCGGCGGGATGCTGGCGAGCGTCTTCGTCCCGTTCCTGGTCAAACGCCGGATGCGGGACGCCGACGGGGGAGCGGCGACCGAGAACCGGCTGCTCGGCGTGGCGCTCGTCGCCCTCGCCGTGCTGACCGTGGTCGCCGTGCTGGCGGCCGACCTGCTGATCTCGCTCTACGCGGGCGGGTACACGGGACGGCAGCGTGAGGTCACGGTGCTGCTCACGCGCCTGCTGCTCGTGCAGATCTTCTTCATCGGCGTCAGCGGCCTCGCCAGCACGCTGCTGAACGTCAGGCACCGGTTCGGCGCGCCGATGTGGGCGCCGGTCGTCAACAACCTGATCACGATGGGCGCCGGGCTGCTGTTCCTGTGGATCGCCGGGCGCGGGCAGACCGCGAAGACCGTGACCGACGGGCAGCTGACCCTCCTCGGGCTCGGCTCGGCGTTCGGCACGGTCGCGCAGAGCGGCGTCCTCGCCTGGACGCTGAGGTCGGCGGGGTTCCGCTGGCGCCCGCGCCTCGACCTGCGCGGCTCCGGCTTCCGCGAGGCCGCCCGGACGGCGACATGGATGCTGCTCTACATCGTCATCGCACAGGCCGGTGTCCTGGTGACCGCCAACGTCGCGACCCGGGCCGGCGACCGGGCCCACGCCGCCGGGAGCGGGCTCGCCACCTACAAGTTCGCCCTCGTCGTCTTCCAGCTCCCGTACGCGATCATCGCCGTCTCGGTCATCACGGCGCTGCTGCCGAGGATGAGCGCCCATGTCGCGGACGGGCGCCGCGACCTCGTCCGCGACGACTTCTCCCGCGGCCTCCGGCTGGCCTGCGCGCTGCTCGTCCCGCTCTGGCTCGGGATGCTGGTGTTCGCGATCCCCGGCTCCGTCACGTTCTTCGCCTACGGCAGCCTCCCCCCGGACGGGGCGCGCCGCATCGGCGTCGTCCTCATGGTGTTCGCCGTGATGGTGCTGCCGTTCACCCTCCACCAGCTGCTGATGCGCGTCCTCTACGCCCTCGGCGACACCCGCACGCCCGGCCTGATCGCCGTCCCCGCCGGGATCGCGCAGGCGGTCACCGCGTTCGCGCTGCTCTGGTTCGTCCCGGCGCGGCAGGTCGTGCTCGGCCTGCCGGTCGCGTACGGGCTGTTCTACGCGGTCGGCGCCGCCGGTGCCGCGCTCGTCCTGCGCAGGCGGCTCGGCGGGATGGACGGCCGCCGCATCCTCCGCGCGCTCATCCGCCTGCACGTGGCCGCCCTGCCCGCCCTCGCCTTCGCGGCGGCGGCCGTCTGGGCGTTCGGCCACCTGCCCGGCGACCGTGTCCCGAGCCTGCTGGCGCTCCTCGTCGGCGGGCTCGGCGGGGGCACGCTCTACCTGCTCACGGCCCGCCTGATGAACGTCCCGGAGATCGGCTACTTCACCGCGATGGCCTCCGATCGCCTGCGCCGTTCCTGACCTCGCTCACGGGGCCGTTCGTTCCAGGCCGGGCGGCGGGCCGGCCAGGGCCTCGCCGTCGAGCGCCTCGCGGAGCGCGGTGGCAGTCGCCTCCGCGCCCGTCCCGTGCACGGCGACGTGGACGGCCGTCCCGAGCGCCGGGTGCTGGACGATGTGGAGGGCGGTCTCCTCGTTCATCGTCGTGTAGATGGCCTCCGTCCAGCCCGAGCCGTCGGTGTCCCTGCCGATGACGGCGATGTTCCAGTCCTCCGTGTAGGCCCAGATGGCGGGTTTCTCGGCGTCGTCGGTGGCGAGCCGCAGCCAGGCGACCGGGCGCGGTACGGCCCGGTCCGGGATCCCCGGCCGGACCGTGACCCAGTCCTCCTCGCCCTCCACCGGCCGCTCGGGCGCGAGGACGCCCGTCGGCTTCTGCCGGGGCGCCTCCCGCATCACCACGGGCGGATGGACCAGTTCCCCGGCGACCTCCCGCGCGTACTCGGCGGCCTCCCGGACGTCATCGTCACCGTGGTCGAGCGCGCGCTGGAGGAGATCCATCGTCTCCGGGTCGGGCGTGGCGCCGCCCACGGCCATCATCATCGCGACGAGCGTCCAGGGGGCCTCGGTGAGCGACGTCTCCAGCTGGGCGCGCAGCATCTGCTCGGTCCAGACCCGGAACCGCTCGCCCACGACCGAGCGGATCGCGACGGCCCGCTCGGCCGACTCGGCCCGGACGAGCATCGCCTTCGCCCCGACCTCGTCGGCCATCACCTCGATCAGCAGGTTCCGGCCGGACGCGTCGGCGTACACGTCCGCGAGCGTCTCGCCGCCGAAACCGCCGTTGCCGTAGTACTCGAAGGTCAGGCCCGTCGCGGCGGCGAGCGCGCCCAAGAGCGTCTCGTCGGCCTCGTCCTCGTAGCGCACCACCAGCGCGCACCGGTAGGGGCCGCCGTCCACAGGAGTGATCATCCGCGCCACGGTAGCGGCGGCCATGATCACCTGTCAGGCGAGCGCCCGCAGCCGTTCCATGAGGCGCAGGCGCTCGGCGGGCTCGATGTCGCTCATCCACAGGACATGCCGGACGTCCAGCTCGTCCAGGGCCGCCAGGTCGCCGGCCACCTGCTCGGGCGATCCGGTCAGCGGCGCCCGCTCGTCCAGCGGCTTGTCGGTGACGTCGCCGTTGACCTGCACGACCACCGGAAGGGCGGCCGGGTCGTGCCCGGCCTCCTCGGCGGTGCGGCGGAACCGGGCGATGGTGTCGCGCAGCATGTCCCAGTCGAAGATCACCAGGCTCAGGCCGGTGCCGAGCCGCGCCGCCCGCTCGACCGCGGCCGGGGCCACGCAGCCGACCAGGACCGCCGGCCCGCCCTGACGCACCGGCTTCGGCCCGATCTCGCTCTCCGGGATCCGGTAGAACCTGCCCTCGTAGCGGACCGGGTCGGGGCCCCACACCGCCTGCATGGCCTGGATGTGCTCGCCGAACCCGGCGCCGCGCCGGCTCAGCGGCACGCCGGCCGCCTCGAACTCCTGCGACATCCAGCCCTGGCCGAGCCCCGCCAGGAGCCGTCCGCCGCTCAGCCGGTCGAGCGTCGCGATCCGGCGGGCGAGGACGACCGGGTTCTGGAACAGGGCGTCCAGCACGCTCGTCCCCAGCCGGATCCGGCTCGTCCGGGCGGCGACGTAGGTGAGCGTCTCCAGCGGGTCGTAGACCGTACCGAACGCCTCCGGCGGGTCCATCACGGGCCCGCCCGCGCCGCCCATCGCGATCGGGACGGTCGGCCGCAGCAGCCGGTCGAACGTCCAGACCGAGCCGAGCCCGATCCGCTCCGCGCCCTCCGCGACCTGCGCGATGGTCTCCGGCGAGGCGTTCCGGCCGGACGTGGGGAGGCCGATCCCGAGTTCCACACGGCTCATGTCCTTCTCCTTCGTGTAGGGGAGCCTGTGGTGGAGACCCGCCGGCCGGGCGGAACTCATCGGCCCGTGAAACGCCGGACTCGCCGTCCTGGCCGGACGGCGAGCCGGGCGCCGCGGGTCAGTGCGCGCGGGCGTGGCGGGGGAGAAGGAAGGCGACGAGGAACGCGGCGGCGGTGAGGCCGACGGTCAGGGCGGTCACCTGCTTCGCGGCGTCCAGCGCGGCCGCCGCGGCGAAGTGCCCGGCCACCGGGGTGCCGATCGCGCCGAAGAAGACCGTGCCGAGGATCGCGATGCCGAGGGACGCGCCGAGCTGCTGGACCGACTCCAGCGCGGCCGAGCCGGACCCGACCTCGTGGTCGGCGATGCCCGCGACGATGATGTCGAAAAGCGGGACGAAGATCATGCCCATTCCGGCGCCGAACAGCAGCAGCGGCGCGGCCAGGTGCCAGCCGCCGACGCCCGTCCCGGCCGCCTCGAACACCGCGTAGAGCGCGACCAGCCCGGCGGCCATCAGCGCCAGGCCGAGGTGCAGGATCTTCCGGCCCAGGGTGGTCATCGTCATGCCGCTGAAGGCCGACCCCGCGAACGCGCCGATCGCCCAGGACGACATCGCCAGGCTCGCGGCGAGCGGCGTGTACCCGAGGCCGAGCTGCAGGAACAGGCCGGTGGCGAGGGGAGAAGCCGGTGATCGTGCCGAAGAAGACGAGGACGAACACGACGCCGGAGCCGTACGAGCGGTTCGCGAACACGCTCAGCCGGACCAGCGGCGTCCGGCCGTCGCGGGTGCGGCGGAACTGGTGCAGCGCGAACAGGGCCAGGACGGGCACCGAGCCGGCGAGCAGCGCCAGGGCCCACGCGGGCCAGCCGAGCTCGCGGCCCTGGACGAGCGGGTAGACCAGCATGCTCATGCCGAGGCCGCCGAGCAGCATCCCGGTGACGTCCAGTCCGCCGGAGCGGTCCGCGGTGACCGGTGCGGGCAGCACCCGGGCTCCCATGACCAGCGCGTACGCGCCGACCGGCAGGTTCACCAGGAAGATCGCGCGCCAGCCGGTGCCGAACACGTCCGCGTCGATCAGCAGGCCCGCGACCACCGGGCCGAGGATCGTGGCCAGCCCGATCACCGGCCCGAACAGCGCGAACGCCTTGCCGGTGTCCGCGCCGAACAGGTCCCGGATCAGCCCGAAGCCCTGCGGGATCATCACGGCGGCGAACAGCCCCTGCGCCACCCGGGCGGTGATCAGGCTCTCCGGCGACCAGGCGAGCGCGCAGGCCACCGACATGGCGGTGAACCCGGCCGCGCCCGCTAGCAGGACGGGCCGCCGGCCGAACATGTCGCCGAGCCGCCCGCCGGTCAGCAGCGCGACGGCGAGGGCGAGCGTGTAGCCGGCCGCCGTCCACTGCAGCGCGGAGAAGGACCCGCCGAGGTCCGCGCGGATCGCGGGGGCGGCCACGTTCACCACGGTGGAGTCGAGCAGGTTCAGCAGCGTGGCGGCCAGGATCGCCGACAGGCCGAGCCAGCGGCGGGGGTGCTGCGCGGCCGTGTTGCCCGGGCGCGTCTCCGGGGCGGCCTCGGCCGGAGTCGACGGCGTTTCGAAGGTGGCGGTCACGGCTCTTCCTTTCGTTCGGAGCGGAATGTTCTGTTCCGAGAATAGCAGAACGGAACGCTTCATTCCACAGTTGGACCCGCCTCGATTTTCATCGGCGGGGCAAGGGGTCCGGTTCGTCCGGGGATGCCATACGCTTCGAGGTATGGACGAGGTTTCGGCCAGTACGCCACCTGGGGCGGGCCCCGCCGAGCGCCGGCGCGGCAAGGGCGGGCTGCGGCGCTTCCTGCGGCGCATGGCGTCCAGCACGGCCGAGCTCGAGGCCGAGGAGCTGCAGAAGACCACCGATGACGAGGGCGCGACGCCGATCACCGACTGCGCCGCGCGCAAGCGGCACTGCGTGGCGGGTACGCTACGTACCGTGACCCTTCGTCCCCGGGGCGGCGCCCCCGCGCTGGAGGCCGAGCTCTACGACGGCACCGACGTGATCAACCTGGTCTGGCTCGGCCGCCGCAAGATCGCCGGCATCGACCCCGGGCGCCGGCTGCGCGCCGAGGGACTGGTGAGCGAGCAGGACGGACGCAAGGTCATGTTCAATCCGCGATACGAGCTGCGCGGCGGTTCATGAGGCCGCGGCGACCCGCCGGGAGAGCGACGTGAGCGAAGTGAAAGCGGGCGCCGAGCCGGAGAGCACGGCGCACGACACGGTGGAGGCGGCCGTCCGCGCCCAGCTCAACAAGGCGCTCGGCGGCGTCCGCGGCATGGCCGAGGCCGCCGTGCCCACGATCGCCTTCACCGGCGCCTACGTCGCCGTGAAGGACGTCAAGATCGCCGTCGCCGCCGGGGTCGGCGCGGCGGTGCTGCTGCTGATCGTCCGGCTCGCGCAGCGCTCCAGCCCCCAGTTCGTCCTGAACAGCCTCATCGGCATCGCGATCGCCGCGTTCTTCGCGCTGCGCTCGGGCAAGGCCGAGAACGCCTTCCTGCCCGGCATCATGCTCAACGCCGGCTACGCCGCCGCGATGATCTTCTCGATCGTGGTCCGCTGGCCGGTCGTCGGCTTCATCATCGGCTCGGTCACCGGCGACCCGACCGCGTGGCGCGCCGACCCCGGGATCGTGCGGCTCTGCTCCCGGCTCACCTGGCTGCTGGTGCTGCCCTGCGTCGTGCGCGTCGCCGTGCAGTACCCGATCTACCTCGCGGACGGCGACCAGAGCGGGCTGCTCGGCCCCGCCAAGATCGTGATGGGCTGGCCGCTGCAGGTCGCGGCGCTGGCCGCGATGGTCTGGCTGCTCGCCCGCGGCCGCACCCCCATCAAACGCGAAGAACCCGCCTGACCGGACGGCCGGGCGGGTTCGCGGCGCCGGCGGTCAGTTGCCGCCGAGGAGCTCGGCGAGCTCGTCCTCCACGTCCTGGCTGGCGACGAACATCAGCTCGTCGCCCGCCTCCAGCGTGTCGTCGGACGAGGGGACCAGCACCCGGCCCTCGCGCAGGATCGCCACCAGCGCGGTGTCGCGCGGCCAGTCCACCGATCCGACCCGCTCGCCGCCGAGCGGCGCGTCCTCCGGCAGCGTCAGCTCCACCAGGTTCGCCTCGCCCTGCCGGAACGTCATCAGCCGGACGAGGTCGCCGACGCTGACGGCCTCCTCCACGAGCGCCGACAGCAGCCGCGGCGTGGACACGGCCACGTCCACGCCCCACGACTCGTTGAACAGCCATTCGTTGTTCGGATGGTTGATCCGCGCCACCACCCGCGGCACCCCGTACTCGGTCTTGGCCAGCAGCGACACCACCAGGTTGACCTTGTCGTCCCCGGACGAGGCGACGACCACCTGGCAGCGCTCCAGCGCCGCGTCGTCCAGGGCGGAGATCTCGCACGCGTCGGCCAGCAGCCACTCCGCGCGCGGCACCATCTCGACCTTGATGGCCTTGGGGTCCTTGTCGATCAGGAGCACCTCATGCCCGTTCTCCAGCAGCTCCTGGGCGATGGAGCGGCCCACCGCGCCCGCCCCGGCGATCGCGACCCGCATCAGGCGTCCTCCCCGTTCCGCGCCGCGACCGCGGCGTTGACGCGCTCCAGATCGTCGGCGCCCGCCATGATGTGCACGATGTCGCCGTCCTGGATCACCGTGTCCCGCTCGGGGACGAGCGCCTCGCCCATCCGGGACAGGAACGCCACCCGCGTCCTCGCGTGCTCCTCCAGCGCCTCGACCTTCTCGCCCACCCACAGGTGGCCGGAGTCCAGCTCGGCGAGGACGACCGCTCCGGTGGGGTCGCGCCACAGCGGTTCGGCGCCCTCGGGAAGCAGCCGGCGCATGATCTGGTCGGCCGTCCACCGGACGGTCGCGACCGTGGGGATGCCGAGCCGCTGGTAGACCTCCGCCCGGCGCGGGTCGTAGATCCGGGCCACCACGTTGTCGACGCCGAACGTCTCCCGCGCCACCCGGGCGGAGATGATGTTGGAGTTGTCGCCGCTGCTGACGGCCACGAACGCCGACGCGCGCTCGATGCCCGCCTCGGCGATCACATCGCGGTCGAACCCGAACCCGGTGATGCGGCGGCCCTTGAACCCGCTGCGCAGCCGGCGGAACGCCTCCGGGCTCTGGTCGATGATGGCGACCGAATGGCCCTTGTCCTCCAGGATGTGGGCGAGCGTCGACCCGACCCGCCCGCATCCCATGATCACGATATGCACGGCCGTTCCTTCTTCCGTCCAGGGGGAGGCTCCCCCTGTACCCCCGCGCCGTGCACGGCGTTCGCCGCCGACACCGTGCCGCACCCGAGGACCGTTTCCTGTGAATGATCCCTGCCGGGCTGCAAACCTACACATCCCCCCAGGCGAGTACTACCCAACCAGGTGGTCGTGAGGGGTGGCGAGAGGGGAGCATGCCGCCGCCGGCAGGGCGGCGGGCGGTCGTCAGGGGCGTCGTCCGCAGCGGCTAGAGTCTCGTTGCGTGTCAAAGGTTCCGGACCTCGCGAAGCGGCTGCTCCTCGGCCGCGCGCTGAGCAGTTCCCAGCAGCACGAGCAGTTGCTGAAGAAACGCATCGCGCTCCCGGTCTTCGCGAGTGACGCGCTGTCGTCGGTCGCCTACGCCCCGCAGGAGATCCTCCTCGCGCTCGGCGCGGGCGGCCTGGTGATGTACCACTACACACCCTGGGTCGCCGCGGCCGTGGTGGTGATCCTGCTCACCGTGGTCGCCTCGTACCGGCAGAACGTCCGGGCCTACCAGAGCGGCGGCGGCGACTTCGAGGTCGCCACCACCAACCTCGGAAGCAACTGGGGCGTCGTCGTCGCGAGCGCGCTGCTCGTCGACTACGTCCTCACCGTCGCGGTGTCGGTCTCGTCCGGCGTGGAGAACCTCGGCGCGCTGCTGAAGTTCCTGCAACCGCACGAGGTCGCCGTCGCGATCATCATCGTCGTGCTGCTCACGATCGGTAACCTGCGCGGTCTCAAGGAGGCCGGGATCGCCTTCGCGATCCCCACCTACCTGTTCATGTTCGCGGTCATCAGCATGCTGGCGTGGGGCCTGGTCCGGCTGGTCGCGGGCACCGACCTGCAGGCCGAGACGGCGAACTACGAGATCCGCGGCGACGAGATGGGGGTCGGCGGCTTCGCGCTCGTGTTCCTGCTGCTGCGGGCGTTCTCCTCCGGCTGTGCCGCGCTGACAGGAGTCGAGGCGATCAGCAACGGGGTGCCCGCGTTCCGCAAGCCCAAGGGCGAGAACGCCGCCCGCACCCTGCTGATGCTCGGCCTGGTCGCCATGACGATGTTCGGCGGCGTGACCGCGTTCGCCCACATCACCGACGCCAAGTTCGCCGAGCCCGACCAGGGCACCCGGCTGATCGACCCGGCCACCGGAAAGACCGTGACCGACGCCGACCCGGTGATCGCGCAGGTGGCGCACACCGTGTTCAGCAACTTCGGCCTCGGCTTCGCGCTGGTCACCGCGATGACCGCGCTGATCCTGTTCCTCGCCGCCAACACCGCCTTCAACGGATTCCCGGTGCTCGGCTCGGTGCTCGCGCAGAACCGCTACCTCCCGCGCCAGTTGCACACCCGCGGCGACCGCCTCGCCTTCAGCAACGGCATCATCATCCTCGCCACCATGGCGGGGCTGCTGATCTACGCCTACGACGCGTCCGTCAGCCGG
The DNA here is from genome assembly GCF_050945415.1 of Spirillospora sp. CA-128828. Lineage (NCBI taxonomy): Bacteria > Bacillati > Actinomycetota > Actinomycetes > Streptosporangiales > Thermomonosporaceae > Spirillospora > Spirillospora sp. CA-128828. The sequence continues at coordinate 6,637,829 of NZ_CP191986.1, read as the reverse complement.
CTGATCCCGCTCTACACCGTCGGCGTCTTCGTGTCGTTCACCGTCAGCCAGGTCGGCATGGTCCGGCACTGGAACCGGCTGCTGGCCACCGAGACCGACCCGGCGCAGCGGCGCCGGATGATGACCTCGCGGGGGATCAACGCGTTCGGCGCCACCCTCACCGGCATCGTCCTCGTCGTCGTCCTGATCACGAAGTTCGCGCTCGGCGCCTACATCGTCTGCATCGCGATGCCGGTGCTGTTCCTGCTGATGAAGGCGATCAGGCGGCACTACGACCGGATCGCCGCGGAGCTGGTGCCCTCCGGCGAGGACGTCGCGCTGCCCGCCCGCAACCACGGCATCGTGCTGGTCTCCAAGATCCACAAACCGACGCTGCGGGCCCTCGCCTACGCCCGCGCCACCCGCCCGTCCACGCTGGAGGCGGTGACCGTGGCGGTGGACGCCGAGGAGTCCCAGCGGCTCCAGGACGAGTGGGACGCCCTCGACATCCCGGTCCCGCTGAAGATCCTCGACTCCCCGTACCGGGAGATCACCCGCCCGGTCCTGTCCTACGTCAAGAGCGTCCGCCGCAAGAGCCCGCGCGACGTCGTGACCGTGTTCATCCCCGAGTACGTCGTCGGCCACTGGTGGGAGCAGCTGCTGCACAACCAGAGCGCCCTGCGGCTGAAGGGCCGGCTGCTGTTCCAGCCGGGCGTCATGGTGACGAGCGTCGCGTGGCAGCTGCATTCCTCCGACCGGCTCAAGGGACGGGTCGAGCCGCCCGGCCCGGGCGCGTCCCGGCGCCCGCCGCGGGCCGGGACACGCCCCGGTGCCGGTAGTGTTTCGGACCGTGACTGAACTCGAACCCGACGTCCTCGACCTGGAGGTCGGCAACGTCGCCAACGGCGGTTTCTGCGTCGCCCGGCACGAGGGCCGCGTGGTCTTCGTCCGGCACGCCCTGCCCGGCGAACGGGTGAGGGCCCGCGTCACCGACCGCACCAAGAACTTCCTCCGCGCCGACGCCGTGGAGATCATCGAGGCGTCCCCGGACCGCGTCGAGCCGCCCTGCCCGTTCGCGGGTCCCGGCCGCTGCGGCGGCTGCGACTGGCAGCACGCCTCCCTGCCCGCGCAGCGGGCGCTCAAGGCCGCCGTGGTCGAGGAGCAGCTCCAGCGGCTCGCCGGGATCACCCGCACGGTGACCGTCGAGGAGGTCCCGTACCCGGTGGACGCCGAGGTGGTCCCGCCGCCCGGGCTCGGCTGGCGCACCCGCGTCCAGTTCGCCGTCTCGTCCGGCGCCGTCGGCCTGCGCAGGCACCGCTCCCACGACATCGAGCCCATCGACGAATGCCTGATCGCCCACCCGGGCGTCGAGCTGATGGGCATCGAGCGCAAGCGCTGGCCGGGCGCGACCGGCGTGGAGGGCATCGTCTCCGCCACCACCGGTGACCGCCTGGTCGTGCTGCGCGGGCGCGACCGCCGCAAGATCCGGGTGCCCCGGCTGGACGTGCCGGTCCGGCTCGTCCGGGGCAAGCCGGAGCCGGGCGCCGGGCTCCCGTACGTCCGCGAGGAGGTCTCCGGGCGGCTGTTCCAGATCAGCGGCAGCGGCTTCTGGCAGGTGCACCCGGGCGCGGCGCAGCTGCTCGCCGACGCCGTGCTCGACGCCCTCGAACCGAAGCCGGGCGACATCGCCCTCGACCTGTACTGCGGCGTCGGGCTTTTCGCCGGCGTCCTCGCCGACCGGATCGGGCCGGAGGGCCTGGTCGTCGGCATCGAGTCCGACGGGCAGGCGGTCCGGGACGCCCGGCACAACCTGCGCGGCCTGCCGAACGTCTCCATCGAGCGCGGTCCCGTGGAGGAGGTCGTCGCCGATCTGGAGTTCGGGCGCGCGACCAGTTCGTCCCGCACGCAGAACAAGCGCGGCACCGGCCATCAGGGCGGCTCCCGCGTCCGGCGCGCCGACCTCGTCGTCCTCGACCCGCCCCGCACCGGCGCGGGCCGCGAGGTCGTCGAGCACATCACCCGGCTGGCCGGCCGCAAGATCGCCTACGTGTCGTGCGATCCCGCGACCCTGGCCCGCGACCTGGCCTACTTCGGCGAGCGCGGCTGGACGCTGGAGACCCTCCGCGCCTTCGACGCGTTCCCCATGACCCAGCACGTGGAGTGCCTCGCGACCCTGGTGCGCGGCTGACCCCACCTGGGAAAACCGGTTGCGCCGGGGGCATAGCGTGGTCGTGTGACCGAGATCAGGGACATCCCCGAGGCCGAGATCGGGCGCATGTTCGACCTGGCCGGAACGGTCTTCCACACCCGCATCGAGGAGGGCGACCACGAGCGGGACGGCTGGCTGCTCCGCCGTGCCGAGCGCGTCGGCGCCTACGACGGCGGCACCCTGGTCGGCCAGCTCGCCTCCCTGCCGATGCGGCTCGCGGTCCCGGGTGCGCTGCTCGACTGCTCCGCGGTCACGTTCGTCGGCGTCCTGCCGACTCACCGCCGCCAAGGGATCCTGACGGCCATGATGGACCGGATGGACGCCGACGCCATCGCGGCGGGCCGTCCGGTGGCCGCCCTGTGGGCGTCCGAAGGCGTCATCTACGGCCGCTACGGTTTCGGGCTGGCCACGCGCGCGATCGTCATGGAAGTGGACACGTCCCGTCCGCTGGAGCTCCGCACGCCCCTGGACGACCGGCCGCTGCGGCTGGTCGACGCCGCGTCCGCGCCCGAGCTGCTCGACCCGATCCACCGCCGCGCGCTGTCGGCGCGCCCGGGCGGCCTGGTCCGCGACACCGAATGGTGGACCCGCGGGATCCTGAGCGAGACGGACCGGGAGGCGCCCGGCTACAGCGCGCCGCGCGTCGTCGTCCACCCCGCCGGCTACGCCGTCTACCGGGCGCACGAGAGGACGATCAGGGTCGCGGACCTCGTCGCCGACACCCCGCCGGCCGAGGCCGCACTCTGGCGGTTCCTGGCCTCCATCGACCTGTCGTCCCGCATCGTGGCGCAGAACCGCGCGGTTGACGACCTGCTCCCGCACATGGCCGCCGACCCGGACCGGGTCGCCGTCACGAAGGACACCGGCGTGCTCTGGCTCCGGCTGATCGACGTGCCGGCCGCCCTCCGCGCCCGTTCCTGGGCCACCGGCGACACCTTCGTCCTGCAGGTCGGCGATGCGCGCATCGCGGGCAACGACGGCCGCTGGCGCCTCACCACCGGCGCCACCGCGTCCTGTGACCCGACGACCGAGCAGCCCGACCTGAGCCTGACCGCCGCGGACCTCGCCGCCGTCTACCTCGGTGGCCAGAGCCCGGTGACGCTGGCCCGGATCGGCGCCGTCACCGAGCACACGCCCGGCGCCGCCGCCCGGCTGGCCGCGGCTCTGGCCGTCCCGCTGGCCCCCTACATCAACGACGAGTTCTAGCGCCTACCGCCAGAAGAAGACCTTGGCGCTGGCCTTGGTGAGGGTGGCGGCGGCGGCTCCGTGCTGGAGCAGCTGGAAGCGCACCCGCTTGCCCGACTCGACGGTGTCGGCGGCGAGGCCGTAGACGAGGTTGGTCGTGTCGCCGGAGGAGGGGAAGTCCTGGACGGGGCCGACCTGATATTTGCTCGTGTCCTCGATGTCCACCTCGACCACGCGGGCCTGGATGAGCGTTCCGGCGGGGACGCCGCTGACGGTCGCGCCGACCGACAGGCTGTACCGGGCGGATCCGGTCAGCAGGCTCGGGCCGCCCGGGTCGTTGTGCTGGTGATCCTTGTCGGAGTACTCCTCGTTCCAGGTGACGTTCGTCCATTTCCCGGGGGCGAGCTGCTGCTTCCCGTCGCCGGTGCCGACGGACACGTAGTCGGGCATGTCGTCTCCCTCGGGCGAGGCGCCGACGCGCCACTGCCCGTAGTCGCTTTTGACGCCGCGGTCGTAGTCGACGCCGACGCCGTTGATGGTGTGGTCGTTGGAGTACTGCTGGAGCTGCGCCCGGGCGTCCCAGCTGCCGCCCGACCAGGCGTAGGTCTGCCAGCCGTAAGTGATCTTCTTGGCGTCGAAGGCCCGCTTGACCGGCCCGTAGCCGGCGTAGAGCCCGACGCGGTCGCGGCCGATGACGCTCGCCGCGCCGTCCAGGTAGGCGTTGATCTCGTCCTGCTGGCCGGCGGAGGCGTCCCAGTCGGCGGCGAAGTAGATGGGCCGGTCGTCCGGCATGCCGCACGCCTCGGCCTGCGCGGCCGCCGCCCTGGCGTCCGCCACGCCGGCGGACCGTCCGGCCAGCGGGCGCTGCGCGCCCGACTCCCAGACGACCACCAGCCAGATGCCCGCGTCGGACAGGTCGTCGGCTTCGGCGCGGGTGAGGTTCTTGCCGGTGGTGTCGTGCGACAGGTAGCGGCACGCGAACTTCGCCCCGGCGCGTTTCAGCGCGGAGGCACCGGGGCGTCCCCACGCGTAGTCGACACCGAAGACAGCCATGTCCACTCCATGGGTTGGGAGCCAGGTTCCCGCCGATTTAACAGGCTTTGTCGTTAGCGACGCAGCCTATTTCACAGGATCGCCGTCCGTAATCGCCGCGCGGGTCAAGGATTACCGTCCGTAGCGACACGCCGACGTAACGTTAGGTGGTCGGCCCGGCACTCGCTACAACGGACGTTGTTCGCAGGAAACGCAGGCCACGGGGGTTGATAGTGATCCGCACATGGAAGGGGCGCGGCCTGGTGCCGCTGACCGCAGCAGCACTGCTGGGGGCCGTGCCGATTGCGGCCGGGGCGTACGCCGCAGGTCCCGGCCCCGCCGCGCCCGACGGCCACCACGACGCTGCGTCCAAGCCGCCGCCCCGGCCCAGGACGCACGCCAAGCCCAAGCCCAGGAAGCTCAGCAAGAAGGCCGCGGCCGTGACGCTGCAAACCCGCAGCCCGGGGAGGAAAGTGATCCCGGGACGGACGTACGAGTGGACGTTCAGGATGACGGCCAAGGGGCCGAAGTGGTCGGGCAAGGCGATGTTCAGGACGACGCTGCCCGCGTCGCTGGCGTTCGCCTCCGGTGTGAAGGGCTGCGCGTCCAAGGGACGGACGGTCGAGTGCGACCTCGGCACGGTCCGGAGGGGCCGGACGGTCACCGGCGCGATCAGGGCGAAGGTGGTCAGGCGCGCGCGGCCCGGGCAGAAGATCCGCGTGCGGGGGGCGGTGACGTGGGGCGGGGCGCTCATCACCTGGGGGTTCCCGGCCGTGCGGGTCGCCAGGGCCGCCGACCTCGTCCTGTCCAAGGCGGCGCCGTCGACGGCGCGGGCCGGGACGAAGATCCTCTACGTGATGAAGGTCCGCAACCTCGGCCCGTCCGACGCCGAGAACGTGACCGTCGAGTCGAAGGGGCCGATCAAGATCATCGGGCGCGATGCCACGTGCATCCCGCGAGGACGCGGCTACGTGTGCTCGGTCGGTCCGCTCCGGAAGGGCGAGTCGCGGACGCTGCACCTGAGGGCGGTGCCGCGCGGGGACGTCCGGGCGGGGACGGTGGTGGAGACGTGGTGGATGGCGGTCTCCGGGACCCTCGACCCGAACGAGGGGAACAACGGCGCGACGGTCCGCACGAAGATCACCAAGCGTGCCGGGGGCGCGGGTCCGCGGCCGCGGGCGACCCAGCGGAGCCGGCCCGTGGCGTGACCGCCGCCGGTTCCGTACGAGGATGGGGGCATGCGACTTCGGATCTTCACTGAGCCCCAGCAGGGGGCGAGCTACGAGACACAGCTGGCCGTGGCCAAGGCGACCGAGGACCTCGGCTTCGACGCGTTCTTCCGCTCGGACCACTTCGTCAAGATGGGCGAGGTGACGGGCGAGCCGGGCCCGACCGACTCCTGGATCACCCTTGGCGCGCTGGCCAGGGAGACCAGCCGGATCAGGCTCGGCACGCTGGTGACGGCCGCGACGTTCCGGCAGCCGGGACCGCTCGCGATCTCCGTCGCGCAGGTCGACCAGATGAGCGGGGGACGCGTCGACCTCGGCCTCGGGACGGGCTGGTTCGAGGAGGAGCACACCGCCTACGGCATCCCGTTCCCGAGCCTCGGCGAGCGTTTCGCCCGGCTGGAGGAGCAGCTCGAGATCCTCACCGGGCTGTGGGGGACGCCGTCCGGCGGGACCTACGCGTTCAGCGGCGAGCACTACACCCTGAACGAGTCGCCCGCGCTGCCCAAGCCCGCCCAGGCGGGCGGCCCGCCGATCATCATCGGCGGGGTCGGCGCGAAGCGGACGCCGCGTCTCGCCGCCCGCTACGCCGACGAGTACAACGTCCCGTTCCACCAGGTCGAGGACACGGGCGCCGCGTTCGACCGGGTCCGCGCCGCGTGCTCGGAGGCCGGCCGGACGAAGCCGCTCGTCTGCTCCGCCGCCCAGGTCGTCTGCTGCGGCCGGGACGAGGCCGAGCTGCGGCGCCGCGCCGACGCCATCGGGCGGCAGGTCCCGGAGCTGCGCGAGAACGGCCTGGCCGGCACGCCGGGCGAGCTTGTCGACAAGATCGGCCGGTTCGCCGAGCTGGGTGCGGAGCGGATCTACCTGCAGGTTCTCGACATGCATGATCTGGAGCACCTGGAGCTGCTGGCCGCGGAGGTGCTGAGCAAGGTGTGACACGGCGGAAGGCCCGCGGCGGGGGAGCACCTCGCCGCGGGCCTTCCGCGTCCCGTCAGGCGGCTTCCGCCGCCTCCTCCTCGGGGCGCGCGTGCATCGGCAGCAGGAACGTCACCAGGAAGGTCAGGCCGAGCAGCCCCACCTCGACCCATAGCGTGATCTTCATGGCGTCGCCGAACCCGACCTTGGCCGAGTGCTCGCCGGCCTGTGCGACCGCCTTCTGGACGGCGGGCGCCGACTGGGGCGCGGCGGCGACGGCGGCCTTGACGTCGTCCTGGAGCCGGCGGCAGGACGCGGGCACGGCGGCGGCGTCCTTGGCGGTGGCGCGGTCGTGGCCGCAGTCGCGCAGGCCGTCGACGATGCGGTCTTGCCGCACCGCCGTGACGGACGCGGCGGCGAGGTCCCGGCGCAGCCCGGCGGCGCCGTCGTCGGCCGCGCCGGCGACATGCCCGCCCAGCAGGCCGAAGAAGATCGTCCCGAGGACCGCCGCGCCGAGCGCGCTGCCGAGCTGCTGGACGGCGGTGAGCGTGCCGCCCGCCGAGCCGGTCTCCTCCGGCTCGACGCCCGCCAGCACGGTGTCGAAGAACGGCCCCATCAGCAGGCCCATGCCGAGGCCGGTCACCGTCAGGGCGGGGACGAGCTGCCAGGGCGTGACGTCGATCCCCGTGTACTGGAGCGTGGCGTAGAGCCCGGCGATGCCGGCGGCCATGATGAGGGCGCCCGCGTGGATCACCGTGCGGCCGAAGCGCTGCACGGCCTGCATCACGCCGAACCCGATGATGATGCCGACCGACCAGGGGATCTGCGCGAGTCCCGCCTTCAGCGGGGAGTAGCCGAGCCCCAGCTGGAAGAACAGCGACAGCACCAGTCCGAGGCCCGCGACGCCGGAGAAGAACACCAGGCCGACGACGAGGCCGCCGGTGAAGCCGCGCTTGCGGAACAGGCTCGGGACGATCAGCGGGTCGCCGCCGGTGCGCTGCTTGCGGGCCTCGTACCAGGTGAAGACGCCCCAGACGACGAGGGACGCGGCCATCATGGCGAACGTCCAGGCGGGCCAGTCGTGCTCGCGGCCCTGGACGAGCGGGTAGATCAGCAGGCCGGCGCCGAGGGAGGCCAGGGCCGCGCCGACCAGGTCGAGCCTGGACGCGTGCTGGGCGCGTCCGGCGGGCAGGTACTTCATCCCGGCCACCAGGGCGGCGGCCCCGAGCGGCAGGTTGATCAGGAAGATCATCCGCCATCCGGTGCCGAAGAGGTCGGCGTCGATCAGCCAGCCGGCCAGCACCGGGCCGCCGACCGACGACAGACCCATCACCGGCCCGAACATGGCGAACGCGGCGCCCATCTCCTTCGCCGAGAACATCTGCTTGATCATCCCGATGCCCTGCGGGAGCATCAGCGCGCCGAACAGCCCCTGCATGCCGCGGGCGCCGATGAGCATCCCCGGGGAGACGGCGACGCCGCACAGCAGCGAGCCGAGCGTGAAGCCGGCGGCGCCGATGAGGAACATCCGCTTGCGTCCGTAGAGGTCGCCGAGGCGTCCGCCGGTGATGAGGCCGACGGCCATGGCGAGGGTGTAGCCGGCGGCGAGCCACTGGATGGTGGCGGCCGAGCCGCCGAGCTCGGCGCGGATCGTGGGGGCCGCGATGTTGGTGATCAGCGCGTCCAGCATGTCCATGATCTCGCCGGCGAGGATCACGAACAGGGCGACCCAGCGCCAGCGGTAGCCGGCCTCCGCGGTGCCCCGCGCGGGGGACGTCAGTGTGTCGGTCATGGTCATCTCCGAAGGGGGGAACGCTGTTCGTTCGCAACGAACACTGTTCTACGACCGAACGTTGTTCGTGTCAAGTACGATGTTCGCGTTACGACCAAATTTCTCTCTCTGGTAGAGAAGATATATCGCGATTCGCGATAGTCAAGATGTATCGCGAGATTGGGAGGTCGCGCCATGGCCACCGCACGCCCGGACGGCCCGCCGCCGGAGAAGACGCCGGCACCGGAGATGCCGACACCGCCCGGACGCAAGCCGCGCAAGTCCGCCCCGCCGAAGCGGCCGCTCACCCAGGAGCTCGTCGTTGACACGGGGATCCGCGTCCTGGACGCCGAGGGGCTGGAGGCGGTCACCATGCGCCGTGTCGCGCAGGAGCTCGGGACCGGCCCGGCGTCGCTCTATGCCCACGTCTCGGGCAAAGAGGAGCTGCGTGAGCTGATGCTCGACCGGATCGCCGCCGAGGTCAGGATTCCCGTCCCCGACCCTGAGCGCTGGCAGGAGCAGCTGAAGGAACTGGCGCGTGAGGTACGCCGCGTCTACACCTCGCACCGCGACATCGCCATGGTGTCCATGGGACACATCCCGACGGGTCCCCACCTGCTGGACGTCGCCGAGGCACAGCTCGCACTCATGCGGGCCGGCGGCGTGCCGAAGCCGGTCGCGGGCATCGCCGTCGACACCCTCGGCATGTTCCTCGACGCCGGCGCGATTGAGGACACGGTCTACTTCACGAAGGTGTCCCCCGGCGAGGACCTCTGGGCGTACTTCCAGGAGTACGTCAAGCAGATCCGGGACTACTTCGCCGCCTTGCCGCCCGACCGCTACCCCAACCTCGTCGGGATGGTGGACGAACTCACCGCCGAGGGCGGCGACGGACGGTTCGAGTTCGGGCTCGACCTCCTTGTCCGGGGCATCGCCTCTTACGTGGAAGAACCGCCCTCGTCCTGACGGGTGGCCTAGACGAAAACGTCCTGGAAGGCGACGTGCCTGGGGGAGCCCTTGGCGGTGTCCCAGACGGCGAAGACGACGTGCTCGAAGCGGTCGGCGAATTCCCCGCCCGGAAGCAGGGCCTCCGCGAACGCCTCGGCGACCTCGACCGGATCGTTGCGGAACACGCCGCAGCCCCAGGCACCGAGAACGAGCCGACGGTGTCCGTTGGCCAGCGACACGGCGAGGACCTTGCGGGCGCGCCGGCGCAGGACGGCGGGGATCTGCTCGGCTTTGGCGTCGTCCCGGATCGCACCCCGGTTGGGAGCGGGGGACGTCAGGAACGCGATGTCGTACGGCTCCTCTAGCAGCCGTCCCGCGTCGTCCCGGAAGACCGGTACGTCGGGCGAGTAGATCATGTGGTCGCTGTAGAGGAGATCTCCCTGCGCGCGGTGGAAGTCGTAGAACTCCCTGGCCGAACGCAGCGACTCGTACAGGCCGGACGAGCGGGCCAGCCCCTCCTCCTGAGCGTGTGCTCCGTTCAGGAACCCGCCCCCGGGGTTCTTCGCGGAGGCGAAGTTGAGGGCGAACGGAACCGTGCCCGGGGCGCACAGCCGGTGTGCCGCGGCGAGCGTGGTCTCGCCGGTGACCTCGATGCGCGTCCCGGCGCCGTGGTCCGCCGCGGGCGGGTTCTTGAGGAGCGTGTCCAGCTCGCCTGGCCGGTAGAGGACAGTGCGCCGGACGGCGCCGGCGAGGCGGTCGGCGATCGAGACGGTGCGGCCGGACGGGGCCGTGTAGTCGCCGCGTTCGAGGATGGCCACGGTCTCCTGCGCGGTCATCCGGCGGGGATGTCTGCTCATGTCGCCTCGGATTCTGCTGGTCCGGGAATCCCGGTCGCAAACCCTTTTAAGATCATTTCTGGCATGCTGGCGCAACATGCAGCCGACAAGATCGCATACCGGACGGTCCGGACGGTCCGGCCGGAGCAAACGCGGCGACCTCGACGCGGAGTTCGAGCGGGCCCGGCAGGCACGGAAGCGCGGGGCGGTCGCCGGAGCCGTGACCCTCGTCCTCGTGGTCGTGTTAGGCGGGGCGGTCGCCTGGTTCCTCGCGCCGGGATCCCGGCCGTCGCGCGGCACGTCTGCCACGACCGGCAGGGGCGGTGGGGATGAGGGGGGCAGTCAAGGGAACGGCGCCAGAGTCGAGGCCGAGCCGTCCGACCCCCCTCTCCTCAAGCCCAAGCGGGCCCCGTACATCCCCGCTAAGGGAACCGGGAAATTCTCCCGTCCCACCTCAAGCGGCAAGGTCCACGGGCAAGGCAAGCTCATGCGCTACATGGTCGAGGTAGAGGGCGGCCTACGGCAGGACCCCGTCGCCTTTGCGCAGAGCGTGGACGAGATCCTGGCGGACCCCAGGGGGTGGACGGCCGGCGGCAAGTGGTCGTTCAAGCGCGTCACCTCGGGCTCGTACGACTTCGTCGTGAAGCTCGCCGCGCCGGGCACCGTCGACAAGATCTGCGGCGCCTACGGGATGACGACCGAGGGCAAGGTGAACTGCAGCGCGGGCAAGCAGGTCGTGGTCAATCTGAAGCGCTGGCTGCTGCTCACCACCTACTACCGGGGTCAGGCGGAGCACTACCACGCGCTGACCATCAACCACGAGGTCGGTCACCGGCTCGGGTTCGGGCACATGACGTGCTCTGGACGCGGCCGCCTCGCGCCCGTCATGCAGCAGCAGATCTTCGGGCTGAAGGGCTGCCGGATCAACGGCTGGCCGTACGACCGGAGCGGCCGGTTCGTGAAGGGCCCGTCCGTGCCCTGATCGCGGATTCCGGAAAACCAATGGGGGACGTCAGGTACGTTCGGCCACACTTGGGACGTGCTTCTGACGATTACCACGACGATGAGCCAGGCGACCGACCTGGGGTTCCTCCTGCACAAGCATCCCGGCCGGGTGCAGAGCTTCGAGCAGTCCTTCGGCACGGCGCACGTTTTCTACCCGGACGCGGATGAAGGGCACTGCACGGCGGCACTGCTGCTGGACGTCGACCCGGTCAAGCTCGTGCGCACGCGTGGCAGAGGCACGCCGGACTTCTCGCTCGGCCAGTACGTGAACGACCGCCCGTATGCGGCGTCCTCCCTTCTGGCCTCGGCCATGGCGAACGTCTTCCGCACCGCCATGCGCGGTCGGTGCGATCTGCGTCCTGACCTGGCGGAGACGCCGATCCCGCTGGAAATCGTTCTTCCGGCACTTCCGTGCAGGGGCGGGCCTGGGCAGGCCGAGCGGTTCTTCGGGCCACTCGGCTGGGACGTGTCGGCCGTGCCGGTCCCGCTCGATCCGGAGTTCGCCGAGTGGGGTGACTCCCGGTACGTGACGCTCACGCTGACCGGGACGCTGCGGCTGGCCGACGCGCTCAACCAGCTGTACGTGCTCCTGCCCGTCCTGGACGACGCCAAGCACTACTGGATGGCGCCGGACGAGGTCGACAAGCTCATCCGGGCAGGCGAGGGCTGGCTGGCCGCGCATCCCGACCGCGGAGCCATCACGCGCCGCTACCTGGCCAACCGGCGTGCTCTCGTCCGTACCGCGCTGGGGCGCCTCGCCGACGCGGAGGACGCGCCGGAAGAGGAACTCGACCCTGTTGAGGTCGAGGAGGAGGCGTCCGCCACCGAGGACGAGCAGGAGCAGGCGCCCTCGGAGGAGCAGCCCGTTTCGCTCGCGGAACGCCGTGTCCAGTCGGTTGTGCAAGCGCTGCACGACGAGAACGCCCGCCGTGTCATCGACCTTGGCTGCGGCTCCGGGAAGCTGCTCGCGCGACTGGTCAAGGACGACTTCTTCAGCGAGATCTCTGGAACGGACGTCTCGTACCGGGCGCTGGGTCATGCCTGGCGCCGACTCCGCTGGGACAAGCAGCCGAGCCGGGAGAACCACCGCGTCCAGGACGTCTTCCAGGGCGCCCTGACCTACGCGGACGAACGGTTCCGCGGCTATGAGGCGGCCGTGCTGATGGAGGTCATCGAGCACATCGACCCGCCCCGCCTGGGGGCGGTCGAGCGGGTCGTGTTCGGGCACGCCTCGCCCCGCGTGGTGGTCGTGACGACGCCGAACGCCGAGCACAACGTCCGCTACGAAGGGCTGGCGCCGGGGTCGATGCGCCACCCCGACCACCGTTTCGAATGGACGCGGGACGAGTTCCGCGCCTGGGCGGACCGGGTCGCCGCCGCGCACGGCTACCGCGTCCGCCACGTGCCCGTAGGCGACGACGACCCCGAGGTCGGCGCGCCCACCCAGATGGGGGTGTTCACCCGATGACCGAGATCCGGATCCCGGAGATGGGCCTGGTCGTGCTGGTCGGCGTGTCCGGGTCGGGCAAGTCGCACTTCGCGCGCAAGCACTTCAAGCCGACCCAGGTGGTGTCGTCGGACTTCTGCCGCGGGGTCGTGTCGGACGACGAGAACGACCAGGCGGCCACCGGCGACGCGTTCGACCTCCTGCACTACATCGTGGCCAAGCGGCTGCGGCGCGGCCTGCTGACCGTGGTGGACGCGACCAACGTGCAGAAGAAGGCGCGCGAGTCGCTGCTCCGGGTCGCCAAAGAGCACGACGTCCTGTCGGTCGCCGTCGTCCTGGACGTCCCTGAGAGCCTCGCAGCCGAGCGGAACGCGGCCCGGCCGGAGCGGGACCTGGCCCCGCACGTCATCCCGCGCCAGCGGCGCGAGCTGAGGCGCGGCATGCGGTCGCTCGGGAGCGAGTTCCGACGCGTCCACGTCCTGAACGGCCCCGACGAGATCGACGCCGCGACGGTGACGTACGAGAAGGCGTGGACCGACAAGCGAGAGCTGACCGGTCCGTTCGACGTCATCGGCGACGTGCACGGCTGCCGCACCGAGCTGGAGGAACTTCTCACCAGCCTGGGCTACGAGATCGACAGGGACGCGCAGGGGCGTGCCGTTGGAGCGAACCACCCGGGTGGACGCAGCGCCCTCTTCGTCGGCGACCTGGTCGACCGCGGGCCCGACACCCCCGGCGTGCTGCGTCTGGTCATGGGAATGGTCGCCGCAGGCGACGCGCTGTGCGTCTCGGGCAACCATGAGGCGAAACTCGTCCGTGCTCTGCGCGGACGCAAGGTGCGCGTCGCGCACGGCCTCGCCGAGTCGATGGAACAGCTCGCCGCCGAGGACGAGGACTTCCGCGGCGACGCGGTGCGTTTCATGGACGGCCTTATCAGCCACTACGTCCTGGACCGCGGCCGCCTCGTCGTGGCACACGCCGGCCTTAAGGAGGACTACCACGGCCGCGCATCCGGACGGGTCCGCTCGTTCGCGCTCTACGGTGACACCACGGGGGAGACCGACGAGTACGGCCTGCCCGTGCGTTACCCGTGGGCCCGTGACTACCGGGGCAAGGCCATGGTCGTCTACGGGCACACCCCGGTCCCCAGGGCGGAGTGGGTCAACAACACCATCTGCCTGGACACCGGTGCCGTGTTCGGCGGGAAGCTGACCGCGCTGCGTTACCCGGAACGTGAGATCGTGTCGGTTCCGGCCCACCAGGTCTGGTACGAGCCGACGCGTCCGCTGGAGACGCCGCAGGGAGCGAGTGCGGGCGGTCACCGGGAGGACGACCTCCTCAACATCGAGGACGTCCTCGGCAACCAGGGTGTCGAGACCCGCCTGATGGGCCGCGTCTCCGTCCGCGAGGAGAACGCGCTGGCCGCGCTGGAGGTGATGAGCCGGTTCGCCGTGGACCCGCGCTGGCTCGTCTATCTGCCGCCCACCATGGCCCCTGCCGAGACGTCGTCGCTGCCGGGATACCTGGAGCATCCCGCCGAGGCCCTCGCCGCCTACCGGGACAAGGGCGTCGTCCGCGCGGTGTGCGAGGAGAAGCACATGGGCTCGCGCGCCGTGGCGGTCGTCTGCCGTGACGCCTCCGTCGCCGAGGAGCGCTTCGGCGTCACCGACGGGACGACCGGTGCCGTCTACACGCGCACCGGACGCTCCTTCTTCCGCGACCCGTCCCGCACGGCCGAGGTCCTGGACCGGCTCCGCACCGCGATCGGCGCCGCCGGGCTCTGGGACGAGCTGGAGACCGGATGGCTCGTCATCGACGGCGAACTGATGCCGTGGTCGGCGAAGGCCATGGACCTCATCCGCACGCAGTACGCCGCGACCGGTGCGGCCGCGCGCGCCGTCCTCCCGATGGCGGCCGGCGTTCTCGGGCGCGCGGAGGCACGCGGCCTCGACCTCGGCGGGCTGCGCGAGCGCGTCGACCGGCGCGCCGCCAACGCGTCCCTGTTCCGCGACGCCTACGCGCGCTACTGCTGGACGGTGGACGGGCTGGCCGGGCTGCGGTTCGCCCCGTTCCAGATCCTCGCCGGGGAAGGCCGCTCCTGGGCGGACGCACGCGACCACGAGTGGCACATGGCCGCCGCCGAGCGGCTCGCGGAGAACGACACGAGCGGGCTCGTCCAGCGGACGGGGTCGGTGACCGTCGACCTGGGATCGCCCGAGTCGGGGGCCGCCGCCATCGAGTGGTGGGAGAAGCTCACCGCGGCCGGCGGCGAGGGCATGGTCGTCAAGCCGCTGGGGCCGCTCCCGGAGGAGCGGAAGGTCCAGCCCGGCATCAAGTGCCGCGGGCCGGAGTATCTGCGGATCATCTACGGCCCCGACTACCGCGAGCCGGACCACCTCGACCGGCTTCGCCGCAGGTCGCTCGGCCGCAAGAGGTCCCTGGCCATGCGGGAGCACGCGCTCGGCATCGAGGCCCTCGGCCGGCTCGCCGGCGGGGAACCGCTGTGGCGCGTCCACCAGGCGGTGTTCGCCGTCCTGGCGCTGGAGTCCGAACCCGTGGACCCGCGCCTCTGACCCCTGCCCGTACGCCGCGGCCCGCCTCCCCTCGGGGGGCGGGCCGCGGCGCTCTGGTCAGGTCGAGAAGAGCATGTGGAACACGCTGCCGTGATGAGGGCGGTGGTGTCCGTGGTGATGGTGGTGGACCGCTCCTCCGGGGGCTCCCCATCCCGGCGCCGCGGCGGGCGGAGGGGCCGCCCGGTACTGCGACTCCATCTGGGCCAGGGCCTCAAGCTCCCCGTAGTCGAGGAAGACGCCCCGGCAGCTGTCACATTGCTCGATGTGGACGCCGCTGCGGGTGTAGGTCCGCATCACGCCACGACACTTTGGGCAGTGCATCGCCTTGTCATCCTTCCGGTATGGATCCCCAGGTAGAGGCTAAATGTAGGACAGGTTCCGCGCCACGTCATGCCGCGCCCCCCGCCGTGGATATTCTCGCGCAGGCGTCGATCATCGCCTGCTCCGCCCCGTCGAGTGGTCGATCTTCCCTTTCCGCGGATATGACGCACGTGGCGGCGATCTGGATCGCCAGACTTCGGGCGGGAATGTCCAGCGTGGTCCAGGGGCTGCCTTGCGCGGGGACGGCCGGACCGCCGGCCTCCCTGTACGCGTCCAGGAAACGCTCCCACTCGTCCGGGGAGAGAACCCCGGCGGAGTAGAGCGCGGCAGGGCGGGCGAGGTCCCAGGCAGGGTCGCCCTTGCCGAGGTCCTCGATGTCGATGAGCCGCCATTGCCCGCCCGGCGCGCGGACCATCTGGCCCAGGTGCCAGTCGCCATGGATGAGTGATTCGGACTTTCCCTGCGGCTCCTGTTCGTCGCCGCGTACCCAGGCGGGCAGGGTGCTGAACGCGTCTCGCACCACGTCCTGGGCGGGACCGTCCGTGAGCCCTGAAACCAGACGCGCAACCCGCGTCGGGCGCCCCCACGGCGGCGCGTCGGCCGGAACAGCCGTGGCGTGAAGGGCGGCCAGAACCCGGGCGCCTTCCTCCCAGGGGAGTTCCTGGGAAGGATCCACGGGCTCACCGAAGGTCGAGAGCGTGACCGTACGGCCGTCCACGGTGAGCGGCGGACCCAGCGGCCCGATCACGACATCCGGCAGCGTGCCCGCCAGCCGGATCCGGTCGAGGAACAGAGGTCCGTGGTCCCGATCGGCCTGATGGGCCTTCACGACCACGTCACCGATCCGCACCACGAGCACACCGTGCCGGTCGTAAAGGGTCTCCGGGTCTGCGGCTCCGTGGGCCTTCGCTTGGCCGATCTCAACGAGCCGGGTGAAGAGCCCGGACTGGACGGTCTCCGTGTGCACCCGACCAGTCAACCACTCTGCGCGGACCTCATCCTCTGTGCAGGCGAGGCGACGAACTCCTCCCGCATGCGTTGCCGGCTGACCTTCCCCAGCAAGTTCCGCGGCAGATCCGTCCGGGGAAGGAACTCGGCCGGCACCTTGTAGTGCGACAGGTAGCGCTCACAGTGCCGCCGCAGTTCGTCCGCCGAGAACGGGTACGCGGGGTGCTCGACCACGTGGGCGATGATGCGCTCGCCGCGCCGGACGTCCGGCACACCGACCACGGCGCAGTCGTAGACGGCGGGATGGCGGCGCAGCACCTTCTCCACCTCGGACGGGAACACGGTGAAGCCGTTCACCTTGATCATGTCCCGCTGGCGTTCCAGGATGGTGATGAAACCGTTCTCGTCCATCACCGCTATGTCACCCGTGCGGAGCCAGCCCTTCGACAGGCTCTGCGCGGTGGCGAGAGGGGCGTTCCAGTAGCCGGCGAAAACCTGCGGTCCCCGCACGACGAGTTCGCCCGTCTCGCCCGGGGAGAGGACCCTCGTCGGCTCCTCCGGGTCGACGATGACGGCGTCGGTCATGGGCAGGGGCAGCCCGACCGTGAGGTTCCGGGCGCCGCCTCCCAGCGGGTTCCCCGTGACGGCCGGAGACGCCTCCGTGAGCCCGTAACAGTTGATCAGGCCCCGCGCCCCGACCTGGTCGAGCCGGTCGATCGTGGCCTGCGTCAGCCCCATCGCCCCGGAGATGTGGATGCGGAGCGAGCGCAGGTCGTCCGGCCGGAGACGCGGGCTGTCGAGGACCTGCTCGTACAGGGTCGGCACGCCGGGGAAGATGGTCGGGCGGTACTTGCGGATGGCACGGATCACGCGATCGCCGTCGTAACGCGGGAGCAGCACCACCGCCCCGCCCGTCATCACGGGTGCGACCAGGCAGCTCATCAGCCCGAACGAGTGGAACAGCGGCAGGACCGCCAGCGTGACGTCCTCACCGGGACGGGTGTTCAGGTCCCACGCGTGCTGCTGGCAGGCGTTCGCGACGAGGTTCCGGTGGGTCAGCATCGCGCCCTTGGGACGTCCTTCCGTCCCGCCCGTGTACTGGATGGCGGCCAGGTGCCGCGCCGGGTCCAGCGGGAGCTGCCGTACCTTCCGGCGAGGCGCCCTCTGCAGCTCCTTGAAACGGACGACGCCGGGATCGTCCGGCACGTCGGCGGTGATGGCCGCGCGCCGCCGCTGCGTCTGCACGAGCGGCAGCCGCAGGGCGACGCGCCTGGAGGCCGGCAAGAAGTCGACCAGCGACGTCACCACGATGTGGTCGAGCCGGAGCCGGGAACGCACCGCCTTCACCGTCGCGTAGGAACGATCCAGGACCACCGCGACACGCGCGCCGCAGTCCGCGAGCTGCCGGAGCATCTCCTCCTCGGTGTACAGCGGGTTGTGCTGGACCGCGATCGCGCCCCTGCGCAGGACGCCGTAGAACGCGATGACCTGCTGCGGGCAGTTCGGCAGGATCAGCGCCACGCGGTCGCCCGGCTGCACCCCGAGCCGGTGCAGCCCGTCGGCGAACCGGTCCACGGCCTCGCGCAGGTCGCGGTAGCCGATCCGGCGGCCGAAGAAGATCAGCGCGGGCCGGCGCGGGTACCGCTCCGCGGCGTCGTCGAGCAGCCGCGTGACGGGGATGTCCGGGATGTCGATCTCGCTGGGGACCCCGGGCTCATACCGCCGCCGCCAGGGCGAGGAACGTAGTGACGAGTGCCACATAGCGCCCGATTCAATCATCTTCGGGGTGTCCGTGCCGCTTGGAGACCGGCGAAGTCGGGTGGAACGTTTCCCGGCCGCGGCCCCTCCCTACCTCACGAAGGACCATCCGAACGGGGAGGAACCATGCCGCGGCCCATGCCCATGGTCGAGGGAGTCGAGCACCGATACACGGAGGTACGCGGCGTCCGTTTCCACGTCGCCGAGGCGGGCGAGGGGCCGCCGCTGCTGTTCCTGCACGGCTTCCCCCAGAACTGGTACGCCTGGCGGCATCTGATCCCCCTCCTGGCCGGCCGGTACCGCTTGGTGATGCCCGACCTGCGCGGAGCCGGATGGTCCGGCGCGCCCCACCGCGGCTACGCCACCCGTGACCGCGCGGCCGACGTCCTCGCCCTCATGGACGCGCTCGGCCTCGAACGGGTCGGCCTGGTCGCGCACGAATGGGGCGCCTGGACCGGCTTCCGGCTGTGCCTCGACGCGCCCGCCCGCTTCAGCGGGCTGCTGGCGATCAACATGATCCACCCGTGGCCGCGCCAGCGCGCGGTCCTCCGCAACGCCTGGCGCATGTGGCACACCGCGCTGTGGGAGTACCCCCTGCTCGGCGGCGCCGTCCTGCGGCACTGGCCGGGCTTCACCCGCTACCATCTGCGCCGCGGCGTCACCGATCCCTCCGCCTGGAGCCCACAGGACCTCGACGAGTTCGTGGAGGCCGTCCGATCCCGCCGCCACGCCCACGCCGGCCGCACCCTGCACTGGCAGTACGTCCTGCGCGACATCCCGGCCCTGGCGGGGGGCCGGTTCAAGCGCAGGCACCTCAGCGTCCCCACTACGATCCTGTTCGGCCTCGACGACTTCATGGTGGCCCCCGAGATGCTGGCCGGCGGTGCCGACCACGCCGACGCCCTGGAGTGCCGGACCGTCCCAGGAGGTCACTACCTGCCCAACGACCGTCCCGACCTCGTCGCCGAAACGATCCACTCCACCTTTCCGGTGAGGGACGCGTTCGCCTCTACGTTCAGGGAACCGGCCGGATGACGATGACGCGACGGGGGAGCGTGGTGATGGCCGAACCCGAGCGGGTCGCGGCGCTGGTGCGCGGTGCGCAGAAGGGCGACAGCCTGGCCATGCAGGAACTGCTCGACCTGCTGACCCCCTACGTCGGCAGGCTCTGCGGTCCGATCGCCCTGCAGGACGGCCCGGACGCCGCGCAGGAGACCCTCATAGCCGTCTTCCGCGGCATCTCCCGGCTGCGCGATCCCGCCGCCCTGTTCGGCTGGGTGAGGGCCATCGCGGTCCGCGAGTCCGTGCGGGTCGCCCGCCGTCAGGGCGGCCCCGCCCCGCCGCTCGACCTGGAGGCGGTGCCGCAGCGCGGCGACCCCCAACTGGCCGCGGACGTCCGCGACGTCCTCGACCGGCTGTCGCCCGAGCATCGCGCCGTGCTGGTGCTGCGCGATGTCGAGGGTCTCGACGAACGGACCGTCGGCCACCTGCTCGACATCTCCACCGGAACGGTGAAGTCGCGCCTGCACCGGGCGCGGCGGGGCTTCCGAAAGGCGTGGGAACGATGAACCAGCCCGACTGGCCGGTGGCCGGCCTCGACCCCGTCAGGCGGCTGCGCGTCATGGCGGCGTCCATTCCCGGTGCCTCGTACGCAGAGCAGACACTCGCCAACACGCTCGCGGAGGTCTGGGCGGTGGCGAGTGACCTGGAGGCCGAGTTCCCCATGCTCCTCACCGATGTCCGCACGATGCGGATCACCCGGTCTGACGGCGAGAACCTGGAAGCCGTCGCCGTCGGCCGCCTGGGGCAACGCGCCCGCTTCGACATCGTCATGCGCCCCGGCTGGTGCTGGATGCAGAGCAGATTCCTCCACGGCGGCATCGCCGCGTCCCCCACCCCCGAAGGCACCCGCGTCGCCTTCACCGGTGCCCTGCGACTTCCCGGCATGCGCCTGGTCGACCCCGTGATCCGCAGAACGGCCCTCAGCCGGCGAGTCCTGACCCGCCTGCAATCCCGCCTCCCACCCCCAGCCTCATGACGAGACGACCCGGCCCTGCGCCTGTGGCCGCGCTTAGACGGGCACTGACAGGGCCACGATCCGGGGCAGCGCCGTTGGTAGGTTCCGGGTGTGAGCGACAACGAACTGGGCGCCTTCCTGCGCGCCCGCCGCGAGGCCGTCACGCCGTCGCAGGCAGGACTGCCTGAGGGCGCTCGGCGAAGGACGCCGGGGCTGCGCCGTTCGGAACTCGCCACGCTGGCCGGCGTCAGCGTCGAGTACCTGGCGCGGCTTGAGCAGGGACGCGACCGTCACCCTTCGGCGGCCGTCCTGGGGGCGCTCGCCGACGCGCTGCATATGTCCCCCGACGAGCGCCTCCACCTGCGCATTCTTTCGAAGGGCGGTGACGGGGGCCTGTGCCAAGCAGCGCCGAACGACGTCGTGCGGCCCACCGTCCGAGCGTTGCTCGAACGTATGGAGCCCGCTCCGGCGATCCTCGTCAACAGGCTCGGCGACATCCTCGCCTGGACGGACGGTTACGAACTGCTGGCAGGCCCGGTCGGGCTTCTGGACGGCGACCCGCCCAACGTCGTCCGCTTCGCATTCACCGATGTGCGGGCCAAGACCGTCTATCCCGACTGGGACCACGTCGCGGACGAGCGCGTCGCAGCTCTCCGTAGTGCGTTCGTAGGCGGCGACCCGTACTACAAGATCCTCGTGGACGAGCTGACCGTCACCGCCGGTGCTCCGTTCAGCGAACGCGTCGGCGCCCTGCCGAGCCTGCCGAGGAAGTCGGGCGTCGAACGGTTCGTCCACCCGGACGTGGGCGAGCTCCGGCTGGCCTACGAGACCCTCGAACTTCCGGTGGGTGATGACCAGCGGCTGGTCGCGTACCTGCCCGCCGACGACGCCACGTCCGATGCGCTCGCCCGTCTGCGCCGGGGCAGACTGCGCGCGGTGCGCTAGCGGGTCCAGCCGTCGGAGGCGGTGACGGTGCGGGCGTCCGGGGCGGGCGGCTCGACGGCGCGTCCCTCGTAGGCGGTCGACAGGACGATGTGCGAGTTCATCTCCCCGTGTTCGCCGAGCCGTTCCAGCAGCCCTTCGAGGTGCGGCATCGAGGCCACCCGGACCTTCAGCATCGAGCACCAGCTGCCGCTGAGCTTGTGCACCTCGGTGACCTCGGGCAGGTCCTCGGCCGCGGTGGTCTTCAGCAGGCACCGGCCGAGGGCGCAGCGCATCTGGACGAACGCCGTCAGCGGTTGCCCGACCCGCGCCGGGTCGATCCGTGCCTGGTAGCCCGTGATCACCCCCGACTCCTCAAGGCGCCGCACCCGTTCGGCCACCGCCGGGGACGACAGGTTGACGAGGCCCGCCAGCCTGTTGAACGACAGGCGCCCGTCCCGCTGCAGTTCGGCGATGATGCGCCAGTCCGTCTGATCCAGCTCCCGGTCCATCTTGAAGGTCCTTTCCGCGAAATACCTTCCAAATTAGAGGTGGAACCGGTCGAACGCCAGGGATCTCCCATTCCCGGGCCGAATCAGCGTTTCTAGCGTTAAAGCATGGAAAACCGATCCCGTCCCATGGCCGCCCTGTGCTCGGGCACCGCACTGATGAACGCGTCCATGGCGGTGGCGAGCGCGACCGGCACCCTCGTCGCCGCGGACCGGCTCGGCGCCGGCTGGGGAGGCGTCCCGAGCACGGCCGGCATCGTCGGGACGGGCGCCGGCGCGGTCGCCCTGACCCGGCTGGTGCGGCGGACGAGCCGGCGCCGCACCTTCGTCCTCGGGTACGCCGGTGCGGCGGCGGGCGCGTGCCTGGCGGCCGCCGCGGTCGCGAACGGCGACGTCATCGGCCTGTGCCTCGGGATGCTGCTGCTCGGCCTCGGCAACGCGGGAGCCCAGCTGTCGCGGTACGCGGCGGCCGATCTCCACCCGCCCGGGCGGCGCGGCCACGCGATCGGGCTCGTCGTGGGGTGCGCGGCCGCCGGCGCGGTCGGCGGGCCGCTACTGCTCGACCCGGCCGGCGCGGCCGCCGCCGGGATCGGCCTCCCGGCGTTCACCGGACCGTTCCTCCTGGCCGTTGTCACCTGCGCGGCCGCCGCGCTCGCCGCGACCGGCGGACCGAGGGGCGGGACGGGAACCGGCAGCCCGCCGCCGCTGCGCAGGCTGGTGAGCACGCCGGTCGCGCGCTCCGCGCTGGCAGTGATGGTGACCGCGCAGGTCGTGATGGTCGCCGTCATGACGGCCGCGCCGCTGGAGATGCACATGCACGGCGACGGCCTCGCGGCGGTCGGCATGGTGCTGTCGGCGCACACCCTCGGCATGTTCGCCCTGTCACCCGTGACCGGCCGCCTGGTCGACCGTCTCGGCGCCCGCCCGGTGATCCTCGGCGGACTCCTCACCCTGGCCCTGTCCACGGCGCTCGCGGCCGTCGCGACCGGCTCGCCGGGACGTCCCGCGGCGCTCTTCCTGCTCGGCTACGGGTGGAACCTCTGCTTCGTCGGCGGCAGCGGCCTGCTCGCCCGCGACCTTCCGGAGGCGGAGCGCCCGCACGCCGAGGGCGCCGTCGACGCCGCCGTCTGGACGATCGCGGCCGCCGCGAGCCTGCTGTCGACCGTCGTGCTGTCGGCGGGCGGCTACGCCGTGCTGGCCTGGACGTCGTGTGTCGTGGCGCTCGCGGTCACGCTCACCCAGTCCCGGCGCCGCGAGCCGGTGCGGGGGACGAGCGAAAAGGCCGTCGAACCGGGGATCGGACGCACCTGACCGGCGGGTCAGATACGGCCCGTGCCGCGGCAGACATTGCACTGCTCGCGCGTGGCGGTGCTGGTGCCGGTGCCTCTACAGCCAGGGCACGCCCGCGTCGCCGGCTTGTTGTGCTTGCCCACGTCCACCACCCCCAGGTCGCCTCATCTTAGGGGCTCGGCCGATCGAACGCCGTGCCCGCTTATCAGTTCGCCGACCGGACCCCGGAGGTTCACCCGGACCGCCGCTGAACCCGCACCGTAACGGGCACCGTGCAGGGAGGTAGGGCAGCTGCGATCGGAGGGCGGCGCATGATCGACACGGTGGGAGCGGCGGACGCCATGGTGCGGCACGTCGCGGACGGCGCGGCGGGACGGCTCCGGCTCGCCGCCGAGTTCTACGTCGGCGACCGGGCCCGCTACGGCCGTGCCGAGCTGAGCTTCCTGCGCTGGGAGATCGCCCGGGGCGTGCTGAACCCGCCCGGCGGCGATCCGCCGGGCAGCCCGTGGTGGCGCGCCGTCAACGACCGGCTGTTGCGCGACAAGGCGGAAGCCGCCCTGCTGGACGACGGCCACCGCGGCGAGCCGTCGTCCAACGGCGTGCGCCTGTGGGGCGAGTTCCTCCGCGGACCGTCCCCGGCGGCGTGGTACCGCGCCCACAACGCGAGCGTCGTCGCCGGGTACCTGGACGGCGAGCCGCTCGCCCTCGCCGAACTGCCCGCCGAACGCTTCATGATGAACGTCGCGCTCGTCCGCGTCCTGTACGCGCACGCGCTGGTGGCGCGGCCCCGGCTGGCGCTCGGCGCGTTCGCGCCGCTCGGCGGTCTCCTCGGCGACCCGCGCGGCGGTTCGGTCGGATTCTTCCTCGACCTGCGCCGCGCGTTCCCCGAGCGGTATCCGCTGGGGGACCTGCTGGCCGGGGACCTCGTCGCGGCGGAGGGACTGCTGCCGCGCGTCCTCGACTACGGAGTGATCGTGCCGCGGCTCGTCCCGCTGTACGAGTTCGCCGCCGAGTCGCTCGGCCTCCCCGGCGTGGAAGCGCTGATCAGCGACGGCGCCCCCTGCTACGCGTGGCCGGCCCGCCGCGCGGACTGGCACGGCCCGAGCGCGCTGAGGCTCACGACCCGGCTCACCGCGTACGCCGTACGGATGAGGGCCTGACCCGGGGCGCCGCCCGGCGCTTGTACGCTGTCCTCACGAGCGCCGACTCCCGTTGTGGCGCCCCGAGTGAGGAGATCGCGCAGGTTGGTGCCACTGCCGCTGACCACGGCGATCCGGCCCTACGAGTGGGGTTCGCGAACCGCGCTGGCCGAACTGCTCGGAGTCGAGCCGACCGGGCGTCCGCAGGCCGAACTGTGGGCGGGCGCGCATCCCGCCGCCTCTTCCGCCGTGGACGGGACGCCCCTGCACGCGCTCATCGAACGCGACCCGTCCGGGATGCTGGGCGCGCGGTCGATCGACCGTTTCGGTCCGACGCTGCCGTATCTGCTCAAGGTACTGGCGGTAGAGAAGCCGCTCTCCCTCCAGGTGCACCCGACCACGGCGCAGGCCCGGGCCGGGTTCGCCCGTGAAGAGGCGCACGGCATCCCGGTCGACCATTACACGCGCACCTACAAAGACCCCTTCCACAAGCCGGAAATGGTGTGCGCCCTCACCGACTTCCACGGCCTCTGCGGTTTCCGTGACCCGGCGGAGACCGCCGATCTACTCGAAGACCTGTCGGTCGCCGAACTGCGCCCGTGGATACGGACACTCCGCACCGAGCCGCCCGCCGAAGCGCTCCGGACCGTCCTCACCCAGATGCTGGACGAGGCGTCCGAGCCCGTCCAGAAGGCGGTCGAACCGGCCCTGACCGGCGTCTACGCCGACATCGCCCGCGCTTACCCCGGCGACCGCGGAATCCTCGCCGCGCTTCTGCTCAACCATGTCGAACTCAGCCCCGGCCAGGCCCTCTTCCTGGACGCCGGAGTGCCCCACTCATACCTGGGCGGCCTGGCGATCGAGGTCATGGCGAACTCCGACAACGTCCTGCGCTGCGGCCTCACCGGAAAGCACATCGACGTCCCGGAACTGATGCGCGTGGTCGAATTCGCTCCGACCGCCCCCCACCGCATCGAACCGACGGCCGGCCACGACTACCGCACACCCGCCGAGGAATTCATCCTCACCCGCCACGACCTCACAGGCGGCCCCGAGAACCTGCCCACCGGACTTCCGCAGACACTTCTCTGCCTGGAAGGCGAAGCCCACCTGACGGCAGACCGGACCTTGACCCTCACCCGAGGCGAAGCCGCCTTCATCCCCGCCGCAGCCCCCGCAACCCACCTAACCGGCCCAGGCACGCTCTACCGCGTGCTCCCGGCGATTGGGCCATAACCGCCCTAGCCTTGGACATCGGCGGTGCCAAGCCCGCGATCAATGCCCGGCGCCCCCGGGCAAGCCCGAATCCGTCCGGCTTCCGCAAGCCCACGGTTCGGCAGTAATCGTCGATGCCGAGTGGTCGCTCAATGGTATTCGAGAAACAAGAACCGGCCCCCGCGCGTGCGCGAGGGCCGGTCGATTAGTCAAATCTCAATCGTCAATCAGTCACACTTCGGGCACACCCAAGTGGTGTTGCCTTGCTTGTCCGTCTTGCCGATCAAGCGTCCACCGCAATTGCTGCATGTCATTTCAGTCTCTCCTTTATGGGCAACATTTCAATGCATCGACGGCATTGACCATCGATAATGCGATTCAAGCAGTCGACGGCTTCATATCTGCTTCATATCTGCTTCATCGCCGGCCAAAGCGGTGTGCGATCGGACAAGGGGAGATCACTCAACGCGCAAGATGGTTACCGCGGGCCTGTGGAGATCACGTCCCGTCCTGGGGGCAAATGCGAAGAGCATGGCCGAGACCAGCTTCAGACCCTCACCGTCAGACGAAGGCACGAGGGCGCATGGGGTCGTGACAGACCATCCTGGGGACCATGCGCAGCCCACGTGCAACGTGGGTGTCGGCGGCAAGCAGAAGCCCCGGCCACGGCCCGTTGCCGGGGTTCCCTGGTTCACGCTGGGGCAGGTTGTTCCACGTTGGTGATGAACTGCTTCATCCGCCACCACGGCGAGTGCCGTTGTGATCCGGATGAGGTGGTCAGTCACGGGCCGACCTCTTGCGCCACTCGATCCCGCACGGGCGGTCCTCGCCGTGCCCGACGAGCCGTTCGGTGAGCCGGCCTCGGGAGCCAACGTAGGTCGGGTTAAGCCGACCATGATCGACGGTGCCGGATGGTTCCTCTGGCTTCCCTCCCTTGTTTTCGCAGGTGAGCGGCTCCTTAGACGACTTCCCGGGACTCGGCCGGACGAGGGGCGGATAAGTCCTCCTCATTCCTTCCTTAACGCGGGCATAAGGGGGGAGCCGGGAGGGGTGGGGGGTGCGAGGTTTCTTGTGTGGCACTGCGAGTGGGCAAAGACACCGGTTCGTTCCTCCCCGGTTCGCCGGGGGAGCGGATGCGCCCCGCGGTGGTCGCCCGGGCCTTCCAGGCGCTGCCGTCCGCGCACCGCGAGATCCTCACCGAGACGGTCTTCAGGGACCGGTCGGTCAATGAGGCCGCCGCCTCCCTGGGGGTGCCGGTGGACGTGGTGAAAGTCCGCGTCTACCAGGCGCTCCGGGCGCTCAGCGCGGCCGTGGAGGAGCCGCGGCCGATCGTCTGACGGTCACGCCGGGGAACCGGCGAGGTCGCGGACGATCGCGGCGAACGCCTGGACGAGCGCGCCGCCGCCATGCCAGGCGAGGGCGACGCGCAAGGGCTCCACGTCCGTCAGCGGGACCCAGGCGAGGCCGGGGCGCGTGTAGTAGAGCGCCATGCTGGACGGCGCGAAGCAGATGGCCGTGCCCTCGGCGACCTGTTCGAGCATTTCCTCGACGTTGTCGTTGGTGGGGCCCCAGCGCGGCTCGGAGCCGTCCGGCCGCGGGTTGACCGCCCACCAGTTCACCCAGGCGCGGGGTGCGCGCTCGGTCCACATGAGCGGCTCGTCCTTGACGTCCATGATGGAGACGCCCGCGGCCGCGGCGAGCGGGTGGTCGGTGGGGAGGCCCACCACGCGGGGTTCGGTGTGGACGATCTCGGAGTGCAGGCCGGTGAGGTCGGCGGGGAGCCACACGAACGCTACGTCCACCTGGCCGGCGCGGAGCGCGGCGGCCTCGCCGCCCCAGTCGTAGCGCTTGGGTTCGACGCGGACGCCGGGGTGGGTGCGGGCGAACTCGGCGCGGGCGCGGGTGGTCAGCTCTCCGGCGCCGCTGGCCTCGAACCCGACGCGCAGGACGCCGGTCTGGCCGCGGCGGTGCCGTTCGGCGACGGCGGCGACCCGGTCGGCCTGCCGGACCGTCCGGCGGGCTTCGGCGATCACGTCCCGGCCGGCCGGGGTGGGGGCCACACCGCCGGCGTGCCGGTCGAACAGCCGGACGCCGAGTTCGGCTTCGAGGTTCTTGAGCGCGTAGGAGAGCGCGGGCTGGCTCACGTAGAGGGTCGCCGCGGCCCGGCCGAGGTTGCCCTCGTCGGCGATGGCGATCAGGTAGCGCAGCTGGCGCAACTCCATGCGAGGATCATAAAGGCTCTTTATCGAGCGCGTTGATTTCTGTCTTGGACGAGGCGCCCGGTGTGCTGCGATAACTGCGGCATGACGAACACCACTGAGAACGGACGGGTCTGGCTGATCACCGGGGCGAACTCGGGCTTCGGACGGGCGATCGCGGAGGCGGCGCTGGCGGCCGGTGACACGGTCGTCGCCGCGGCCCGCCGTCCCGGGGAGCTGGACGACCTGGTGGCGCGGCACGAGGGCCGGGTGCACGCGGTCGCGCTGGACGTCACCGACCAGTCGAAGATCGCGGACGTGGTCGCGGACGCGGTGCTGTGGCACGGCCGCGTCGACGTGCTGGTCAACAACGCCGGCCGCGGCGTCGTCGGGGCCGTGGAGGAGACCACCGACCGGGAGCTCCGGGAGTTGATGGACCTGCACTTCTTCGGTCCGGCCGCGCTGACCCGCGCGGTGCTGCCGCACATGCGGCGGCAGGGGAGCGGCGCGATCGTGCAGATGTCGAGCATGGGCGGCCGGTTCTCCTTCCCCGGCGTGGGCGCCTACTCGGCGACCAAGTTCGCGCTGGAGGGCATGTCGGAGGCGCTGGCCCAGGAGGTCGCGCCGTTCGGCATCAAGGTGCTGGTGGTCGAGCCGGGCGCGTTCCGGACGTCTTTCGCCGGCGGCGGCCTGTACCAGACCGCCGCGATGCCGGAGTACGCCGACAGCGTCGGCCCGGTCCGCGCCGGCCTGCCGAGCAGCGACGGCAAGCAGCCGGGTGATCCGGCCAAGGCCGCGGCGGCGATCCTGAAGGCGCTGGACGCGGACGACACCCCGCTCCGGCTGCCGCTGGGCAACGACGCCGCCGACGCGGTGGCCGCCTCCCTGACAGGGGCGCAGAAGGAGTTCGAAAGCTGGGAATCCACGTCCCGCGGAACCGATTTCGAGGAGTGAGCCGATAAATGGGTTGCCGGGGCGGGAACCGCCCCGGCACCATGGACGTCGTAGGCAGCGAGACCGGAAGGAGAGGGAAGATGCGTCGCCATCGAATGCACAGCAGCAGCCTTTCCGGTCTCGGGAGCCGCCGACGGACGTGACCTGCACGTCCTGACGCCGACCGCCCGCGGACCACGGGCGGTCTTTTTGTTTTCCGGAGGGTTGGCCGAGCGGAAAGGCAGCGGCTTGCTAAGCCGTCGTCAGGGTCACCCCTGCGCGAGTTCGAATCTCGCACCCTCCGCGCCGAGTGAGGATGCTGGTGTGTCCGGCGGATTCATATCCCGTCACAGGCAGGTTCGATTCCTGCACTCGGTACGGCAAGTGAACAAGTCTTCGTGGCGCAGTGGAGAGCGCGCCGGGTTGCGGACCCGGAGGTCGCAGGTTCGATTCCTGCCGGAGACGCGGCCTTCGTGGTGTAGTGGTCTGCACGCCAGGTTGTGGTCCTGGAGGTGTCGGTTCGATCCCGACCGATGGCCCTTTGCGCCGTTCGTCCGGCGGTGACCGTCAGATATTGCCCAGTCGCTGGTGTCCGGTTGCGTTGTGTTTGATCGACGCTGGAGAGACCTTCCGGCATGGACGGCTCCTGGGTGCGGGCGATGCGGTCACGCCTTCTGGCCTTCGGCATGCTGACCGCGCTCGCACTCGTCGCCCACGGCGGTCCCGTCCGGGCGGAGTCGGGCCCGGCCCCCTATCTCGATCCGCGGTTGTCGGTCGAGGACCGGGTCGAGGACCTGCTCGACCGGATGAGCCTGGACGACAAGCTGGGCCAGATGACGCAGCCGGAGCGCAGGTACGTCACCCCCGAGGAGGTCACCCGGTACGGGATCGGGTCGGTGCTGTCCAGCGGCGGGTCGGCGCCCACCCCGAACACCCCGGCGAACTGGGCGAACATGTACGACGAGCTCCAGCGGGCCGCGCTCGCCGGCACCCGGCCCATCCCGATCCTGTACGGGGTGGACGCGGTGCACGGCCACAACAACGTGGTCGGCGCGACGATCTTCCCGCACAACATCGGGCTCGGCGCGGCCCGCGACCCGGCCCTGGTCCGCAGGATCGGCGCCGCGACCGCCGAGGAGATGGCCGGGACGGGCGTGGACTGGGACTTCGCGCCCTGCCTGTGCGTCGCCCGCGACGACCGCTGGGGCCGGACGTACGAGTCGTTCGGCGAGGTGCCGGAGCTGCCCACGATCATGACGACGCTCATCGACGGGCTGCAGGGGCACGAGCTGGGCGACCCCACGTCCGTCCTGGCCACGGCGAAGCACTACGTCGGGGACGGCGGCACGGAGGGCGGCGACGATCGCGGCGACACCCGGATCCCGGAGAAGGCCCTGCGTGAGATCCACCTGCCGCCGTTCCAGGAGGCGGTGAAGCGCGGCGTCGGCTCGGTGATGGTCTCCTACAGCTCGTGGAACGGGCTGAAGATGCACCAGAACAGGTACCTCATCACCGACGTCCTCAAGAACGAGTTCGGCTTCAAGGGTTTCGTGGTCTCGGACTACAACGGCATCGACGGGATCGACGGGAAGCACGGGTTCACCAAGGACGAGGTCGCCGCCGCGGTCAACGCCGGGATCGACATGGCCATGGTCCCCGCCGAATGGCGCAGGTTCATCGACTACCTGCGGGACGCGGTGAAGGACGGCGACGTCCCGATGTCCCGCATCGACGACGCGAACCGCCGCATCCTGACCAGGAAGTTCCAGCTCGGCCTGTTCGAGCGTCCGATGGCCGACCGGTCCTACCTGACGACGGTCGGCAGCGCCGCGCACCGCAGGCTCGCCAGGCGCGCGGTCGCCGAGTCGCAGGTGCTGCTGAAGAACAAGGGCGACGTCCTCCCGCTGGACGACGGCGACAAGGTCTTCGTCGCTGGCCGCAGCGCGAACGACATCGGCATGCAGTCCGGCGGCTGGACGATCACGTGGCAGGGCGCTCCGGGGCCGACCACTCCGGGCACGACGATCCTGGACGGCATCCGCAAGGCCGCGAACCGGTCCGCCACCGTGACCTACAGCAAGGACGGCGTCGGCATCGACAAGTCCTACGACGCGGCGATCGCGGTCGTGGGGGAGAAGCCGTACGCCGAATACCACGGCGACATCACCGGCGGCATGGGTCTCGACGACGCCGACCTGAAGACGATCCACCGGCTGCGCGCCGCCGGCGTCCCGGTGGTCGTGGTGCTGGTGTCGGGACGTCCGCTGGACATCGCCCGCGAACTGCCCCGGTGGGACGCGCTGGTCGCCTCCTGGCTGCCCGGCACCCAGGGGGAGGGCGTCGCCGACGTTCTCTACGGCGACACCGCTCCCTCCGGACGGCTCCCGGTGACGTGGATGCGCGACGCCTCCCAGCAGCCCATCAACAAGGACGACGGCAAGAAGCCCCTGTTCCCCTTCGGCTACGGCCTCACATACGACTGAGCGATTCCTTGAGGACGTCGTCCAGCGGGGACGCGCCCACTCCGAACGTCGTCTCGATCGCCGCGGAGTCGACCGTGAACGGCCGGTGCGACATGTGCTGCGTCTCCCACATCTCGTCCCAGAACGGGTCGCCGAGCCCGAGCAGGGTGAGCTCACGGTCGGTCATCGTGTCCAGGTGCGGCTCGGGGACGCCGGCCAGCGCGGCGAGGCGTCCGGCGACCTCGCGCACCGACGCGGTGATCGTCGGCGCGTGCCAGGGCCGGCCCCATCCGCGCTCGTCGCGGGCGACGGCGACGAGCGCACGGGCGGTGTCGCCGATCGCCGAGTACGCGTGCGGGACGTCGAGGGCCGCCGGGACGAGCGCCGGACGCCCCGCGAGCACCTTCGGCTGGACCAGGAGCGTGAAGATGGAGTAGGCCCCGGCGCCGAGGAACTGGCCGGCGCGCACCTCGGTGGCCCGCACCCGTCCGGCGTCGTGCGCCTCCTTGGCCCGGAGCCACATCTCGGCGCGCACCCGCCCCTTGGACCCGGTCGCCTCAAGCGGGTGCTCCTCGGTGACCGGGCCGTCCACGGGCCCGTACCCGTAGAGGTTGCCCAGCATGACGTACCCCGCGCCGGACCGCTCGGCGGCCGTCAGGATCGAGCCGAACAGCGGGGGCAGCAGTTCCGGCCAGGTGTTGTACGCGGGCGCCGCCGCGTTGAACAGGGTCGTGGCGCCCTCGGCGAGCCGGCTGAGCGCATCGGTGTCGGTGGCGTCGATCTCGGTCCGCTCGACGAGCGGGTGCGAGGGCCCGGCCCCGCTCCGGGACACCATCCGGACGCGGTCGCCCGCGTCGGCGAGGAGAAGTGCGGTCGCGGTGGCGGTGGCTCCCCTGCCGACGACGACATGAAACGGCATGATTCACTCCGGGTGAGATAGTGGCCGGACATCCCGGCCGTCACCCGATCCACTCTGCGGTCCGCCGCGCCCGGACGGCAGGGGCCCGATCGCCAACCGTCCGGAGGTTCTGGCCAGATGCACACGGTCGCGGTCGTCGTCGTCCCGCCGGTGATGACCTTCGACGTCACGATCCCGCAGATGGTGCTGGGCGCCGCCGAGACGGACGGCGGACCCGCCTACGAGCTGCGGCTCTGCGCCGCCGAGCCGGGGCGTCCGCTGGAGACCGTCGGCGGCCTGGACGTCGTCGCCCCGCACGGGCTGGACGCCGTGGAGAGTGCGGACAGCGTCATCGTCGTCGGCAGCGGGGGCCGCACCGGCATCGAGCGGCCCGTCCTGGACGCCTTGCGCGCCGCGTCGGGCGTGGGGAAGCGGGTCGCGGCCGTCTGCACGGGCGCCTTCGTGCTCGGCGAGGCGGGTCTGCTGGACGGCCGCCGGGCCACGACGCACTGGGGCCTCACCGGCGACCTGGCCCGCCGCTTCCCCGCCGCCAAGGTCGTCCCCGACGTCCTGTACGTCACGGACGGAACGGTGCTGACCTCCGCCGGAGCCGCCGCCGGGATCGAGCTGTGCCTGCACCTGATCCGCGACGACCACGGCGCCGCGGTGGCGGCCCGGGCGGCGCGCCTGACGGTCGCGGCGCCGCCGCGTCCCGCCGACCAGGTCCAGCGCGTCGAAGATCCGCTGCCCGCCGAACCGGACGCGTCGCTCGCGAAGACCCGCGCCTGGGCCGTGCGGCGCCTGGGCGAGCCGCTCACCCTCGCCGACCTGGCCCGGCACGCACGCGTCAGCACCCGCACGCTGACGCGCCGGTTCCACGCGGAGACGGGGCACAGCCCGCTGCAGTGGCTGCTGCACCAGCGGATCGACCGGGCCCGCGAACTGCTGGAGGGCACCGCACTCCCGATGGACCAGGTCGCCCGCCGCAGCGGCCTCGGCAGCGCCGACTCCCTGCGTCTGCACTTCGTCCGCAGGCTCGGCATGACCCCGAGCGCCTACCGCTCGGCTAGTCGGCCAAGGCCGCCAGTGCCTTCTGGAGGTCCTCCGCCGCTTGGTCGACCGGCTTCTTCCCGGTGACGGCCGCGGTGACGTGCTCCTGGATGGCGGTGCTGACCTCGTTGTACCGGACGACGACCGGGCGCGGCTTCGCCTTGTCCATGCCCTGCTTCAGCGCGGGCAGGTACGGGTACAACTTGATCATTTCGGGGTCGGTGTAGAGGGCCGCCAGGGAGAGCGGGAACGACTGGGCGCGGCCGTACTCGTGCTGGACCTGCGGGCCGACGATGTGGGCGATGAAGTCGCGGGCGGTCGCCTGGTGCTTGGAGAACGCGGACACGGCGAGGTTGTTGCCGCCGAGCGTGCCCGAGCCGAGCCCGTCCTCGCCGGGGATCGGGGCGACGCCGAACTTGCCGGCGACCTTCGAGCCGTCCTTCTCGGACGCGAGCGCGTACACGTACGCCCAGTTCCGGTGGAAGACGAGGTGGCCCTCCTGGAAGGCGCGCCGGCCCTCCTCTTCCTTGTACGTGATGGCCTTCTCGGGGATCGTGCCGTTCTTGAAGCCGTCCACGAGGAACCGGAGCCCGGCCTTGGCCTGCGGTGTGTTCACCTGCGGCTTGCCCGAGGCGTCGAAGACCTCGCCGCCCGCGGACTGGACGGCCTCCGAGTAGTTGACCGTGAGGCCCTCGTACTTGCCGTACTGGCCCGCGTAGCAGTCGACGCCCTTCCCCTCCGGTGTCTTCTGGACCTTGGCGCAGGCGTCGCGCAACTCGTCCCACGTCGTCGGCGGGTTCTTGATGCCGGCCTTGGCGAGGAGGTCCTCGCGGTAGTAGAGGACGCCGGTGCCTGTCAGCCACGGCGCCGCGTACAGCCTGCCCCGGTACTTGCCGGTCTCCAGCGCCGCCGGGACGAAGGAGGAGGTGTTCACCAGGCCGTCCGGCAGCGGCAGGACCCAGCGGCGCGCGGCGAACTCCGCCGTCCACACCGCGTCCAGCCGGACGACGTCGTAGGCGTCCGACTTGATCTGCATGTTCTGGACGAGCTGCTGCCGCGCCTGGTCGCCGTCCTCGGGCAGCTCGACGAGCCGGACCTTCTCCTTAGGATGACCCTCGCTCCACTTGGCGACGAGCTTCTGGACGGTCTGGGTGAGGTCCTTGCCGGTGGCGACGGTGATGGGACCCCGTCCGTCGTTGCCCGACGGCGCCGCCGGATCGGACGAGCCGCAGCCGCTCAGCGCGAGGGTCAGGGACAGCGCCGCCGCGGCGCCGCCCCGCAGGGGCCTGATCGTCATGGGCGCACCGTGCCTTTCGCGGGGGGTGAATCCGGGGCGAGGTCGATGACCGCGCCGTCCAGCCTGGCCCGTTCGGCGGCCCAGACGACGCGGTGTGAGGCGAGGCTTTCCCGGGGTCCGGAGCTGAGCGGGGCCGGGTCGCCGCCGGCCAGCGCCGCGACGAACGCGTCGGCCAGCGCGTCGTCGGCGCGGTCGTGCCGGCCGTCGGGGGACGCGTCGCCCGGCTCGACGGTCTCCACCTCGCCGGTGACGAAGTCGCGGACCGAGATGCGCGCGCCGTCCCCCTCCAGGCAGCCGGACGTCCCGAAGACGCGCGTCTGGCGCTGGGCGGCGGGGGAGAACGCCGTCATGGTGAACACCCCGGTCGCACCGGACGGGAACTCCATGTTCACCACCTGGTGGTCGACCACGTCGTTGTCGCAGGCGTAGACGCAGCGCCCGTACGGTCCTTCCCGCAGCGCCCGCAGCACACCCTCCTCGGTGCGGTCGTCGGTGACCGCGCCGAGCGGCCACGTCTCCCGGTCGGGGTCGCCCAGGCACGACAGGTACAGCCGGGTCGCCGAGTAGGGGCAGCGTGACTCCACCGCGCAGTCGAGGCAGCGGGCCGCGGCGCCGGACGGGCGGTTCTCCGCACGGAAATGCGACAGCCGCCCGAACGAGGACACGCGCGCCGGGATCTCGCCCATCACGTGGACGAGCCAGTCGATGTCGTGGCACGACTTCGTCATCAGCATGGGCCCGGACTCGTCCACGCGCCGCCAGTTGCCGCGCACGTAGGAGTGGGCGTGGTGCCACCAGCCGACTGGTTCGAGATGCTGGACGCTGATCGGGGTGCCGATCCGGCGGTCCGCGATCAGCGTCCGGAGGGCGCGGGTGTATCCGGTGTAGCGCAGGACGTGGCAGACGGCGAGCATCACCCCGGCGCGCTCGACGGCGTCCACGATCCGCAGCGCGTCGGCCTCGGAGGTGGCCATCGGCTTCTCCAGCAGGATGTGGCAGCCGAGCTCGGCGAACCGGACCGCGGGCTCGGCGTGCGCGGCGTCCTGCGTCGCGATGATCACACCGTCGGCGACGCGGCCCGCCGCGGCCAGCTCGCGCCAGCCGGGGAACGTCCGCTCCGGCGGGAGACCGTGCTCGGCCGCGAACCGGGCGCGCCGCACCGGGTCGGGCTCGGCGACCGCGGCGATCCGGCCGGCCCCCGTCTCCCGGATCCGCGCGGCGTAGCCGCGGCCGCGCAGTCCGGCTCCGGCCACGGCGATCGCGGGTCCCGTCTCCTGCATCGAGCAAACCCTCCTGAGCTGGGTATCCTTGGCGCCGCCGGGCGGATACCACCGTTATGCAAGGTTCTTTCATAAGTAGATTGGCAATAATGTCGTCCGTCCGCCGATCGCTGTCAAGGGGTGCCGTGCCGCAACACTCTCTCCACGGGGGCGACCCGTCGGTGCTCCGCCGGCTCAACTCCGCCGCGACGCTGCGGGCGCTGCGCGACGGCGGTGAGGCCACGCTGTCGGAGCTGGCCCGCCGCGTCGGGCTGTCCCGGCCCACCACCGAAGGTGTGCTCGGCGAGCTGATCGACCGCGGCCTGGCCGCCGAGAACGCGCCTCGTCCGGGCGGCGGGCTCGGCCGTCCCGCCCGCCGGTACCGGTTCCGCGCCGAGGCCGGTCACGCCCTCGGCATCGACATCGACGCGCACCGGGTGCGGCTCCTCGTCGCCGACCTCACCGGCGAGGTCGTCGGCGGCCACCGCGCCGCCCTGGACGCCCAGGACCCGCCCGGCGAGCGGATCGCGGGGGTGCGCGCCGCGGTCAAGGCGTGCCTCGCCGACCTGCGCGTCGACCGGCAGTCACTCTGGGCGGTCGCCGCCGGCACGCCCGGCGTCGTCGCCCCGGACGGGACGGTCACGTCCTGCACGGTCGTGCCCGGCTGGGAGGGCGTCCACCTGGCGCGCGAGCTGGGACGCTCGTTCCCCTGCCCCGTCGCGGTCGAGAACGACGCGAACCTCGCGGCGATGGCCGAGCGGTGGCGGGGCGCCGCCCGCGCAGCCGACGACGTCGTCTGCGTCTACGCGGCCCTGCACACCGGCATGGGGGCGCTCATCGGCGGGCGCCTGCACCGGGGCCGCTGGGGAGCCGCCGGAGAGATCGGCATGCTGGACGAACTCGGCCTGCGCGACACGACCGCCGCCCTGGTGTCGGGCGCCGGTTCCGGCCCCGCCTCCGAGGAGGCCGAGAAGGTCCTCGACGCGGCAGTGGAGGGCGTCCCCGAGGCGAAGGCCGTGGTGGAGCGGCTCGCCGCGCGGATGGCGCGCGGCGTCGCGGCGATGGCGCTCGCCCTCGACCCCGAGACGATCGTGGTCGGCGGGCCGCTGGTCGGGGCCGGTGACGCGCTCGTCGCCGAGCTCCGCCGGCAGGTCCGGCCGCTGTGCCTGAGCCCGGTCCGGATCGAGGCGTCCGAGCTGGGGGACGAGTCGGTGGGGCTCGGCGCCGTCCGCCTCGCCCTCGACCGGATCGACGAGGACCTTTTCCGCCTCGACCGCCCGTCCGATCGGGACGGCGGGTCCGAAACAGGCGAGGAACGCCAAGCGCGGCCGTCTCCGCTGGCATGAAGCGCCACTCCTGACTCCATGCGTTGACCATCGTGTGATGCGCACCTAGCGTCCCAGGTGTACTTGATCTAGACGGGTGTACTTGATCCAGCTCGGGCGTCAGGGGGCCTGCCCGCGAGGAGGCGCCGCGCCGATGACCGCGTTCCCCCGATTCCCCGCCCGCGGCAACGATGATCGATACGTGTACCGCGTCCTGATCTTGTGCCTCGCGGCGTTCGCGCTGGTCGCGTCGGCGCTGCAGGGCCTCGCCGCCGCTCGGCCCGGGGCCGCGCCGCCGTCGGACGTCTACACCTATCTGGACGATCCCGAGATGGTGGGGGAGGGGCAGGAGACCCCGCACTCCGTCCTGCGCCCCTATGAGAACGCCCGCCAGGCGATGACTGGGAAGCCCTCACGATGGACAAAGTCGCTGGACGGCGACTGGAGTTTCGCGCTCGCGGACCGTCCCGCCGACGTGCCGCAGGGCTTCTACGAGCAGGGCTACGACACGTCCGGCTGGCGCCATGTGAAGGTGCCGCACACGTGGCAGCGCGACCGGCTCGACCATCCGATGTTCCGCAACATCCCCACCGAGGTATGGCCGGACGCCCCGCCCAAGACGCCGCGTGACGTCAACCCGACCGGCGCCTACGTGAAGACGCTCGACGTGCCGGGCTCCTGGGACGGCCGCCGTACGTTCCTGCGTTTCGAAGGCGTCGTCAGCGCGTACTTCGTGTGGGTGAACGGGAAGTACGCCGGCTACGACCAGGGCGGTTACACCCCGGCCGAGTTCGACATCACCGGCCTCGTGCACAAGGGCGCCAACAAGGTCGCCGTCCAGGTGCACCGCTGGAGTTCCGGCTCCTACATGGAGGACTACGACCAGTGGCGGTACAGCGGCATCTTCCGCTCCGTCTGGGCCTACTCCACTCCGAAGACGTATCTGCATGACGCGACCATCACCACTGACCTGGACGACGCCTACCGCAACGCCACTCTGAACGTGGGTCTGGTCGTGGGCCGCAAGGACGGGCCGCAAGGCGAGCACACCGTTCGCGCCACGCTCGTGGATCCCCAGGGGCGGACGGTGCAGCGCTTCTCCGGAAAGACGTCCGTCATGGGTGACAGCACGTCTGTGCGGTTGACGGCGCCTGTGACGAACCCTGCGAAGTGGTCGGATGAGACACCGAACGTCTACACACTGGTCCTCGAACTGGCCGACGCGCAGGGACACGTCGTCCACACCACCGCCGAGACGCTCGGCTTCCGCGAGATCGAGGTGAAGGACAGGCAGGTCCTCGTCAACGGGAAACGCATCCTCATCAAGGGCGTGAACCGTCCCGAGACCGACCCCGACACCGGACGGCACCAGACCCGCGCCCGCATGGAGTCGGACGTGGCGCTGATGAAGTCGCTCAACCTGAACGCCCTCCGGACCGCGCACTACCCGTCCGACCCCTACCTGTACGAACTGGCCGACCGGAGCGGGCTGTGGATCGACGACGAGGTCGACATCGAGACCCACAACTGGGAGGACTGTAACCGGACCGGTGACCGTGACTGCCTCGCCGACCGTCCCGAATGGCAGAAGGCGTTCCTCGACCGGTTCCAGGCGATGATGGCTCGCGACAAGAACCACCCGAGCGTCCTCATGTGGGACACCGGGAACGAGGCGGGTCTCGGCGCTGCGCACTACAAGATGGCCGACTACGCCGACGCAGCAGATCCCACCCGGCCGCTGTACCACCAGTCGAACAGCCCGGACGGCGACGCTCCGTTCGCGGACGTGTGGGGCCCGCGCTATCCGACCCCGGCGCGGCTCGAGGCGCAGGCGGCCGCCACCCAGAAGCCGATCATCATGGGAGAGTACGCCCACGCGATGGGCAACAGCCTCGGCAACTTCCGCGAGTTCTGGGAGGTGATCCGGCGGCATCCGCAGACGCAGGGCGGGTTCATCTGGGACTGGGCCGAGGCCAACCTGCGGCAGCCCGTCGTCACGACGCCGGACGGCTCCGGCAACGGCGTCCTCGCCTGGTTGCAGGGCCTGCCGAAGACCGTGGACGGCCATCGCGGGAAGGCCCTGTACTTCTCCGGCCTGGACGACTTCGTCGAGGTCTACCGCGACCGCCGCTTCGACCTGACCGGGACGTCCGTCACGCTGGACTCGTGGGTGAAGCCCGTCCGCCCGTGGACGGGCGACTTCACGATCGTGGGGAAGGGCGACCACTCGTACGCGCTGAAGATGTCGAACGAGAACACGCTGGAGTTCTTCGTCCACAGCGGCACATGGCGGACCGTCCGGGCACCCGTTCCGGCGAACTGGTACGACACGTGGCATCGGGTCACCGGCACCTACGACGGGACGGCCATCCGGCTGTACGTCGACGGCCGTGAGGCCGCGTCAGTGCCGTTCACCGGGAAGATCGACCGGTCGTCCGGGGACGTCAACGTCGCCCGCAACTCCGAGACCATGCAGGACGGCTACCGGGGCCGCATGGCGCACGGCACCATCGACGACGTCCGCATCTACGGCCGCGCGCTGACCTCGGACGAGCTCGGCGCGGGCGCCGACCCGAAGAAGGACGCCGTCCTCGCGCTCGACTTCGACCGCTTCGACACCAAGGGCACGTTCCTGTCGAACGGCGAGAGCCTGTCGGGCGATGACGGCCTCGTCGGTTCCGACCGGTACGTCCAGCCGGAGACGGCCCAGCTGTCGTGGGTGCAGTCGCCTCTGCGGGTGACCCGGGCCGGGGACGGGACGGTGTCCGTCGCCAGCGAGCGGGTCTTCGCCACCAGCGCCGTCCAGATGCGCTGGCGGTACACCGAAGGCGCCCGGACGCTTTCCTCGGGCGTCTCGCCGGTGAAACTGCCGCCCGGTGGTTCAAGCGAAGTCCGAATTCCTTCACCACCCGCCAATCCGTCCAATGTCGCACGATGGCTGACCGTCGAAGCCGCGGAAAACGGCCGCGTGGTGGGCTTCGGTCAATTCCCCGCCGGTGGGACGGAAGTCCCTGGAATCAAGAAGAAGGGCACCGGCGAGGTCAGGAGCGAGGATAACGGGAAGGAAATCATCGTCACCGGCAAGGGATTCCGGTACGTCTTCGACAAGTCCAAGGGCACGATGACGTCCATGCGCGCCGGCGGGCGGGAACTGCTCCGCACCGGCCCGGAACTCGACGTGTGGCGTCCCCCGATCAGCAACGAGACCTACACCTGGGGACGTGCCGAGGGCGAGGACTGGCGCGGGCTCGGCCTGGACCGCCTCGCCACCACACCGACCGGCGTCACCGTCACCGGCGGCGACCGTGTGACCGTCGAGATCGATTCGAAGACCGCTGCGCCAGACCATCCCGATGCCTGGTTCGACCAGACCGCCACCTACGTCGTCGACGGTGCCGGCCGGATCGAACTGAC
Source organism: Spirillospora sp. CA-128828 (assembly GCF_050945415.1). Taxonomy (NCBI): domain Bacteria; kingdom Bacillati; phylum Actinomycetota; class Actinomycetes; order Streptosporangiales; family Thermomonosporaceae; genus Spirillospora; species Spirillospora sp. CA-128828. The sequence goes on along the minus strand of NZ_CP191986.1, from coordinate 6,597,746 downwards.
CCACCAGGTCGTCCCGCAAGGCCAGGTCAGAAGCCTTCCCTACCTGCCCCGCGTCGGATACACGCTCAAGGTGCCCGACCGGTACAAGCAGTTCGCCTGGTACGGGCGCGGCCCGGTCGGCAACTACAACGACCGCAAGGACGGCACGCCCATGGGCGTCTGGTCGTCCACGGTCGACCAGCAGTACGTCTCGTACTACCGGCCCCAGGATCACGGCAACCACGACGACGTCCGCTGGACGATGCTGACCGACGGCCAATCCGGTCTGCTGGCCGCAGGCATGGACGGAACCATAGAGGCGAGCGTCACCCCGTACGACGACCTGGACCGCGCCCTGTATCCGTTCGCCCGCGTCCGCAACCCGGGCTGGAACACCCTCCACATCGACCATTCGGTCACCGGAGTGGGGGACACGCCCAATCCCGTCCGGCCCGAATACCAAACCCGCCCGGATCGCACCTATACCTACAAAACGCTTTTGTGTCCTCTTACACCGGCAGAGGTCAATACGCTGCGTTTCTCGAAATGACCCTCCGTCCTGTCGGTGGGAGGTTGTAGGGTCCCGGACGTACGGGTGAGCGGGGACCGAACGAGAGAGTCAGGAGCGACATGAGCGCAGAACCACTGGAACCGCCACTATCGTCCATGGGCCGTGTCCGCCGGGTACCGCGGACGATCAAGGGCATCCGCGAGTGGCTGCCCGAGGAGAAGCGGGAGCAGTTCCTCAGCGAGGTCATGGGGGCGGAGTTCGGTGCCGAACTCACGAACCTGCTGGCCGGATGGCACGCGGAGGCCATGTTCAGCCAGGTGCCGGACCGGGCGGAGCGGCGTGCCAGGGCGATCGCCGAGATGGAGGCGGGCAAGAAGGTCTCGATCGACGAACTCCGAGCCCGATGGGGGCTCGAAGACGACGACGCAGAGTGACCACGGCCAAGAGCGGCTGGACGGTCTTCTGCTCCGAGACTGCGGGTGAAATTCTCCATACCTCCCTTCCGAAACCGATCGAAGTCCGCCTTGTCGGCTACCTCTGTGAGCTTGCTTGGCAGGGTGGCGCAGCAATCGACCTGGGCCTGCCGCCACCGGGAAAGCCGCTCGACGACGTCGGAGTTGCTTACACCGTCTCGCTTGACGATGTCGACGTGTCCATCGACTACCTGGTGCTCCGCGACATCAAGGAATTCCAGATCACCGACATCACCTGGGCAGGGTAAGTAGGTGGCCCAGGGCTAGGGTTTCAGTGGGGTGCTGAAGGTCCAGCCCTTGGCCAGCAAAGCGTCGGTCGCCGTTACGGCGGTGGCCAGGCGGTGTTCGTGGGGGCCCTTCACGGTTATGTGCGGCAGGCCCCGCTTTTCAAGCTCCTCCTCGAAGCGGCCCGACATCCACGATCGGATCGACTCGCCGTCGCGCCAGCCGTCCTGCTCGAACGGGACGCCCTCCGGATCGGTCAGGATCCAGAGGTGATGCGGGGTCCGTTCATGGACGGACTCCACCTCCGGCGCCGGAACGCCGAGGTAGCGCTCGTGCCAGATGGCCGTGGCGAACGCGTCGGTGTCGCAGACCAGCAGCGGTGACCCCGACCGGGCCGCCGCATCCTCCAAAGCCGCGTGGTGTTCCGCGATCTGCGTGAACTCGGCCGATTCCCACACCAGGTCGTCCAGCCACAGCGACGGGTCGCCCGCCCGCCGGCGCGCGGCGGCCAGCTTCTCCTCGGTGAACGTCCGGCCGTACTCGGGCACCCACCGGGTCGCAGCCCAGACGCCGCCCCGCCCGGCGTAGTGCGCGGCGAGCGCACGGGCCAGCGTCGTCGTGCCGGTCGACTCGGCGCCCACGATCACGACCCGGCGCGCCAGATAGGCCTGGACGGGCGGCGATAGGAACTCCCAGTTCCCCACGGGATCGTCCCGCACGGCGGTGCCGCTGACCGGAAAAAGGTCGCGCGGCGGGTCGACCGGGACATGGACGGCGGAGAAGCGCTCCGCCAGCTCCGGGCCGTACGCCTCCGAGCTGAACACCGCGTCCACCGGAGGCACATGCACGCCGAGACCCGACCGCATCGCGAGACCCGCCCGGAACGCCATGACATGCGCCGACCAGATCTCGTCGGAGTCATAGTCGATCTCCACGTCGTCCACCACCGGGAAGATCTCCACATGCGGCTGCCGATGGATCTCGCGCAGCCAGCCCGCCCGCAGCGCGAGCGGGATGCTCTCGACGGTCGACGCCGCGACGACCACGCTCACTCGGGCGCAGGCCGCGGCGGCCGTGTCGATCAGGTGCTGATGGCCGACATGCGGCGGATAGAACTTGCCGATGACGAGGCCGTGCGCGTACGTCATGCGGGCGCCGCAGCCGGGCTCACCGCCTGCGCGCGCAGGTCGCGGCGCCAGGCCAGCAGGCCGAACACGCACAGGGTCAGGAAGATGACGTACAGGGCGCTCGTGAGCTTGAGGTCCTTGTAGAAGTAGAGCGGGATGTACACGAGGTCGGCCGTGATCCACAGCCACCACGACTCCAGCAGTTTCCGCGACTGGCCGTAGGTCGCCATGAGGGAGATGGCGGTGGTCAGGGCGTCCCAGAACGGCACGGTCGAGTCCGTCCAGGTGGAGAGCGCCCACGTCAGGAGCGCGGTGCCGGCGGCACCGGCCGCGATGAGCACCGCCCACTCCTCGCGCCGGGTGCTCCTCACCGGCAGCTGGTCGCGGCCTTCTCCGCCGTACAGCCACACCCACCACCCGTACACCTGCAGCGCGACGTACACGACCTGGAGGCCGGCGTCGGCGTAGAGGCCGCCGTCCAGGAACACCAGGCCGAGCAGGATCACGTTGGCGATGCCGATCGGCCAGTTGAGGATGTTCTGCCGGACGACGAGCCACACGTTGACCGCGCCCGTCGCGAAACCGAGCAGCTCCGCCCACGTGGTGGGCACCGACCCGAGATGGAAGGCGGGATCGAGCAGCGGACCCAGGGGAACGTTCACCGACATGCCGCAATGATCACATATCGTCAGAGAGACGACAAGTGGTCAGAGGGCGCTGAGCAGGACGAGCGGCGTCGTGGTCGGCTGCGCGGAGCCGCCCGCGGGCTCGACGGTGACCCCCAGCTTGTCGGACGGGCGCCACGTCCCGGCGACGACCGGACGGCTCCGGTCCGCGGGGAGCAGGCCCGCCGAGCGGGGGCCGGCCGCGTCGATCAGCCACAGCTGGTACGCGTGCGAGGACGGCAGCGTCCGCAGCCCCGCCGACGCCACGACGACCCGGCCGCGCGACGCGGACGCGACGATCGTCACCGTCCCGCCGCCGGCGGCGCGGCCCGTCGCCGAGCGCGCGTCCGGCGCCGACAGGACGGACGCCACGTCCTGGTAGGCGGCCTCCGACCGTTCCACCCGCTGCCGTTCGTTGATCGCCACCCCGACGGACGCGGCCGTCACCAGGCACGCCGCGGCGGCGAACCCGGCGGCCACGCCGCGGCGCCACCGTCTCGGCCGCATCGGCCGCACCGTGGCCGCCCGGCGCGGGGAGACCGGCGGCAGCTGCCGGACGTTCCGGATGTCCGCCAGGACCTGGGCGCGCAGCCGCGCCGGCGGGGCCTCGGCGACCGCCGTGCCCAGCCGGGCCGTCGTCGCCCGGAACTCGCGCAGCTCGGTCGCGCAGGTCTCGCACCCGGCCAGATGCGATTCGAACAGCCGCCGCTCGTCGGCGTCGTCGATCGCGTCCAGCGCGTACGCGCCCGCGAGGGCGTGCAGATCGTCCGTCGTCATCGTTCGACCCCCAGGCAGTCGCGCAGGCGGATGATGCCGTCGCGCATCCGGGTCCGCACCGTGTTCGGCGGCGCCCCCACCAGTTCGGCGACCTCCCGGTAGGAGTGCCCTCCGTAGTAGGCGAGCGTCACCGACTCGCGCTGCAGGTGCGTCAGCGTCCGCAGGCAGCGCCGCACCCGTTCGTGTTCCAGCCGGGCCTCCACCCGCTCGCCCACCGGGTCGTGCGCGGCGCCCGTCCCCTGGTGGGCGGCGGGGTGGACGGCCCGCGCCTCGCGTTCGCCCGCGCTCTGCTCGCGCCGCACCCGGTCCACGGCCCGGCGGTGCGCGATCGTCATGATCCACGCCATCGCGCCGCCGCGGTCCGGGTCGTACCGGGTCGCGGTCCGCCACACCTCGATCATCACTTCCTGCGTCACCTCCTCCGCCATCGCCGGATCGCGGACGACCCGTCGTATCAGCCCGTGCACGGGCGCCGCCACCACGTCGTACAGCATCTCGAACGCGCGCTCGTCGCCACGCGCCGTCCGGCCGAGCAGCGCCTCGGCGTCATGCCCGGACACCGTGCCGTTCTCCGGCGGTCTCGTTTCCGCTGGCATGCCGCGCTCCCCTCGGTAGGCCGTCCTTCCGGCACTACGCATCCGGGGCCGCCTCGGATCGGACGTCACACGACGAGGCTGCGCAGCGTGAGCCCGAGCCCGAGCACGACGACCGTGGCGGACGTCCCTATCGGCATCATTCCGCCTGGAAGCCGCAGCCGCTTGGCCGGAATGCGCCGCGCGAGGGCGCGCCCGGAACCGAGGACGAGAAGACCGACCGACACCAGCGCGGCGGCCAGGCCGAGCCCGTACGCCAGGACGAGGACGACCCCGAACCACGCCCGCCCGATCGCCGCCCCGCCGACCAGCACGACCACCGCGGACGGGCTCGGCACCATGCCCCCCGCCAACCCCATCAGCACGACCCCGCCCCGCCGCGAAGCCCCGTGCCCATGTCCGTGTCCATGTCCATGTCCATGCCCGTGGCCGTGCCCATGCCCGTGGCCGTGCCCATGCCCGTGGCCGTGCCCGTGGGTGTGGTGGCGGTTGTGGAGGGCGCGGCGCAGCAGCAGGGCTCCCGCCGCCGTGACGAGGACGCCACCCGCCGCGCCGAGCCAGGGGAACAGCGTGTCCGGTGCGAGCAGCGAACCGGTCGTCACGAGCAGGCCGAGGGCGAGCACACCGACCGTGTGGGTGAGCGTGACCGTCAGCCCCAGTGTGAGGACGTCCCGTGTCCGCCGCCGCCCGTTCCCGATCGCGTGCGCCGCCATGATCGTCTTGCCGTGGCCGGGGGCGAGCGCGTGCAGGGCGCCGAGCAGCAGCGCGATGAGGAACGCGAGCGCGGCGAAACCCGGGGTGAGGTCGTGCCGGGCGACGAGGGAGGTGAACCGCTGCGTGAGCCCGTCCGTGCCGCGCGGCAGCAGCCGCTCGGGCCCGGTGCCGGACGCGGGCGCGGCCAGCGGCGGTCCGCCCTCCCGCACGTCCAGGGTCGCCGACCGCTGGTCGAGCGGCGAGGCGAGCATGTCCTCCGGGTAGGCGGTGAGGCGCCGGCTGCGCGACGACTCCGGCACATCGGACGCGGCGAGCGTCATCCGGTCGCCCCGCGCGGTGATCTCCCGCCAGCCGATCCGGCCGGCCGTCCCGGCGTCCCGGAAGGAGATCGCGCCCGGCCCGGCGGGCGCGGTGACCCGGCATTCGAGCCGCAGCGTCGGCAGCCCGGCCTGCCCGGGCGGCGCGGTGGCGGCCGCGGACGCGACGGACGCGGTCACGGCGCGTCCGCCCACCGTGATGCGGAAGGACGACGCCGCCCTCCGGCACGACCCGTCCGCCCAGGCGGCCAGCTCGGCGGCGGACCGACGTCCGTCATCGTCGGTGTCGACCTCCGGCATCGCCTGCGCGGCGGGGATCTCGGCGAGGTCCTCGACGTGGTCGATCCGCAGTTCGTGCGGGGCCACGACCAGCCCGTCATAGCGGTTCACGGTGAAGTTGCCGAGGGGATGCGCGGCGAGCATCCCGGCGGCGAGGGCGAGCGCGATCACGGCGCACCTCCCAGATCGTCCAGGGCCGCCTTGGCGCGAGGCGCCCACAGCGGCGCGAAACCCGGGTTGCGGCGCAGCGACTCGGCCAGGTCACGGCGGGCCTCGGCGCGTTTCCCGAGCGCCTTCTCGATGGTGCCGAGGTGGAAGCGGAACTGCGCGCGGCGGTATCCGGTCGCCGTCGCCTGGCGGGCGTAGCGCAGCGCCTCGTCGTCCCGCCCGTTGACGTGCAGCGCCCAGGCCAGCGCGTCCGCCGAGTGCACGCTGCACTGCCGGACGTCCGCACCCGGGCAGCGCCGCTCGTACTCGGCGCGCGCCGCCCGCAGCGCCTCCTTCGGATCGCCGTGGTCGCTCTCGAACAGCGCGGTCTCCAGGTCGGCGTCGACCCCGTTCGCCTTGGCGATCCGCGCCCACGCCGTGCCGACCGCGTACTGCCCCTTTGCCTCGTCCCGGCGGCCCTCCGACTCCAGCAGCTCCCCGTACTCGGTCAGGTACTGCGGCAACGGCAGCCGCCGGACGATCTCCGCCCGGTCCTTGAGCGCGGCGGCCGTGTCGCCCTGCGCGGCGCGGACGCGGGCCCGTCCGTCCAACGCGGGCATGGAGCCGGGGGAGAGGCGCAGCGCCTCGGCGTACTCGTGTCCCGCCCGGCCGAGGTCGCCGTCGTTCCAGGCCAGCTCGCCCAGCTGTGTCGCGATGTAGGCGAGGTCGCCGCGATCGGTGGCGGAATCACGGGCCAGCTCCAGGACCCGGCGTGCTTCGGTGACCTCCCCGCGCAGCTCCCGCACGTACGCCAGCCGCGTGAAGATCGGGATGCCCGGACGTGTCGTGTCGGCGCGCCGGGCGGCGGCCAGGGCGTCGTCGTAGCGTCCGAGCTCGACCAGCGCGTCCACCCGGACGGCCGCGGCCCGCTGCCCGTACGGGTTCGCCTTGAGCGCGCCGTCCGCGTACCGCAGCGCCCCGTGGAAGTCGTGCCGCGCCGCGGCCAGCGCGCCGAGCCCGGCCAGCGCGCCGTCGTTGCCGGGCGCCTCGCGCAGCGAACGGCGCAGCACCTCGTCGGCCTTCGGGTAGTAGGTCGGGTCGGCGGTCAGCCGGGCCTGCTCCACGTACGCGGCCCCGAGCGACGCCCAGCCCGCGGCGTCATGGGGCTGCTCGCGCAGCCGCTTCTGCAGGCCGGCGATGCCGGAGCCCGGAACCCCGGCCGGGCTCGCCGCGGCGGGCGCGCCGGACGAGCGGCCGAACAGGACCGCCGATCCGAGCGTGAGCGCCGCGACGAGCCCCGCCACCGAGGCCCCGGTGAGAAGGGGACGCATCAGCTCTCGTGCCGTCCCGTCGCGGGGCGCCTGCGCCGCCACCACAGCAGCCCGCCGGTCAGCACGAACGTCCCCGCGCCGGCCAGCGCCGCGGTGGGCAGCAGCGGGATCATCCCGCCGTCGTCGTCCGACCCGGACGTGCTCTCGGTCGCGCCGGCGTTGAGGAAGTTCACGGTCTCGCCGTCCTTCTTCTTCGACGCGCCGGACGCCTTCGCCCCGGACTTCTTGGACCCGGGCTTCTGCGCGCCGCGCACGTCCGACCCCGAATGGGGCTGCGCCACGTACGGGAAGGACTTCTCGAACCCGACGTCGTTGGCGTTGACCGCGTCGCCGAGGTCGTTCTTCTTGCCGAGCAGCTCGCCCTCGACGGCCTGCAGCGAGATGTCGATGACGTCGTCGGTGAGCCGCCGCCCGTTCGGGAAGCCCGCCTTGTCGCCGCCGAGCACGCCCAGCCGGTTCGGCTTCGCGACCGGCTTGATCGAGGTGTTCAGCCGCAGTAGCTCGGCCGGCCGCACCTTCGCCGGCTGGTTCAGGCCGGGCACGCCGGTGAGGAACGCCTGGACGAGGTCGTTGCGCGGTCCGGGCGGTGCCGGGATCTTGTAGATCTTCTCGATCAGCTTCGGCAGCTCGGGGTCGGTGACGAACCCGGCGAACTGGGCGTCCCCCCACGGCGTGGAGGCGTTGAACGTGTCCTTCTTGCCGCGCGGGATGACCACCTCGTTGACCAGCGGGCTCCCGAGCCGCGACACCTGCGTGTACCCGCCGGACGCGCCGAGCCGCGACACCGTCGAGTTGACCCCGATCACCGGGTCCTTGCCCTTGACGAGATGACTGGTCGGCACCTGCAGCGCGACCGTGTTGACGTTGTAGCCGCTCAGGGTGTCGTTGCCGACCTCCTTCAGGTTCGCCCCGTACAGCAGGTCGAACACCCGCAGGTCGAGGAAGAACGAGTCGTCGGCCTGCCCGGCGAACGACGTCACCCCGTTCCCCGCCGACTTGACGGCCTGGGAGCGCAGCTTCGCGTAGTCGGGCATGGACGCCTTGCCCACGTTGGACGGCGCGACCGGGGCGTTGTCGACGAGCTTGTGGATGCTGTGCAGCCGGCCGTCCACGCGCCGGACCAGCGTCAGGTCGTAGGTCTGCGTGAAGTTGAGGTCGGGGTCGTCCAGGCTCGTCACCGGACCGGTGTTGTAGAGGAACGTGTTCCCGTTCTTCAGCCGGTCGTGGAACTCGAACCGGAACGTCAGGTCGGGGAGCGAGTCGCCGTCGTTGTCGACGTTCATGTCGTAGCGGGCGTCCCGCGCGAACTTGTAGAAGTTGGGCCCGCCCGCGGGGTCCTCGAACGGGATGAAGTTCGCGATCAGCGTGGTGGTGTCCGGCTTGTCCGGACTGACGAACGCGTAGACGTCGGTGTTGTCGTACTGCGGCTGCCCCGAGATGAGCGGCGCCTCGCGGTGGCTGGACGCGGTGCCCTGCCTCGGCGCGAGCCCCGCGAGCCCGCCCGCGAGCAGCATGCCCCCGGCGGCGACCATTGCGACGACCCGTGCCCTGGACGTTCCCCCGGCTGGATGGAGTGTCGGCATCGTGGAACCCTCGCCGGTCTCCGGGTGCTCGCCGCGGCGGCGCCGTTCCGTGGCGCTGGGCTACGTTGCCGCGACGCCGGATCGACCGGTTTCTTCGCCATGCCCGCGGATACTTCGCACGCCGCGCCGGATCTGATTGGTCGGTCCCGCCGGCTGGCCGGATACGGCCACGATCGAACCCCGGCCTCACGGTCGACGTCGCCGGAGGCCGGGGGTGATGTTCCGAGCGTCAGGCCACGATGAGCAGCGGGTTCTGGAGCAGCTCGGCGAGGCGGGCCAGGAACTTCGCGCCCGTCGCGCCGTCGGTGGCGCGGTGGTCGACCGAGAGGGTCACCGCCATGCGCTTGCCGGGGACCACCTGGCCGTCGCGGACGACCGGCTCGTCCCGGACGGCTCCCACGGCGAGGATCGCCGCCTCCGGCGGGTTGATCACCGCGGAGAAGGAGTCGACGCCGAACATGCCGAGGTTGCTGACGCTGAACGTCCCGCCGCTCATCTCCTGCGCGGAGAGCTTGCCTTCGCGGGCCTTGCCGGCGAGCTCGCGGGTCTCCTGGCCGATCTGCGAGACGCTCTTGCGGTCGGCGTCCCGGATGACCGGGACGACCAGGCCGTCCGCGACCGCCACCGCGACGCCCACATGGACGCGCTTGTGGAAGAGCAGGTTCTCCTCGGTGTAGGAGACGTTCACCGCCGGGTGCTCGCGCAGCGCGGTCGCCACGGCCTTGACGACCAGGTCGTTCACGCTGACCTTCGCCGGGGCGAGCGCCTCGTTCAGCGTGGCGCGGAACGCCAGCAGCGCCTCGGCGTCCACCTCGCGGTTCAGGTAGAAGTGGGGCGCCTCGCGCTTGCTCTGGGTGAGCCGCTTGGCCGCCACCTTGCGGAACCGGTTCAGCGGGACGGCCTCGACGTCCGGGTCGTCGGTCGTTGCCTGGACGGGCTGAGCCTGGGCGGGCCGACCCTGGACGGGCGGGGCGGACGCCGCGGGAGCCGGGGCGGGGGCCTGGACGCCGGCGCGGACCGCGGCCTCGATGTCGGCGCGGACGATGCGTCCACCCGGCCCCGATCCGTTCAGCGTCGCCAGCTCGATGCCGTGGTCCCGGGCCAGCCGGCGCGCCAGCGGCGACGACGGCGGCCGGGACGCGGCCGGACGCTGCGGTGCCGGCGCCGGCACCGGCGCCGGCGCAGGGGCCGCGGCGGGCGCGGGAGCCTCGGCGGCCACCGGCGCGGGCTCCGGCTCCGGTTCGGCGGCCGGTGCCGGTTCGGCGGCGGGCTCGGCCGCGGGCGCGGCGGCGCCGCCGGCCGGGACGATCACGGCGATCGGGGCGCCGATCGCGGCGGACTCGCCCTCGGCCACGAAGATCTTCTCGAGCACGCCGGCCTCGTAGGCCTCGTACTCCATGACCGCCTTGTCGGTCTCGATGTCGACGATCACGTCGCCGACCGCGACCTCGTCTCCCGGCTGCTTCTGCCAGGAGCTGATGACGCCCTCCTCCATCGTGTCGGAGAGGCGGGGCATGAGGATCTCGGTCATCGGGCGGGCTCCAGGACGGGACGGCCGGTCGCGCGGAGCGTGGCGCGGACGGCGGTGAGCAGGGATTCGGCCGACGGCAGCGCGGCCGTCTCCAGGGACTTGGCGTAGGGGAGCGGCACCTCGGCCATCGCGACCCGGCGGACCGGGGCGTCCAGCCAGTCGAACGCGCCCTCCTGGATCGTCGCGGCGATCTCGGCGCCGATGCCGTAGGTGAGCCAGTCGTCCTCGGCCACCACGGCGGAGCCGGTCTTGCGGACCGAGTCCACGATCGTCCGCCGGTCCAGCGGACGCAGGCTGCGCAGGTCGACGACCTCGGCGGAGATCCCCTCGGCGGCGAGGGTCTCGGCGACCTCCGCGGCGACCCGCGCCATCCGGGAGTAGCCGATGATCGTGATGTCGGTGCCCGGCCGGGTGACGGCGGCGCGGCCGATCTCCGCGGGCTCGATGTCCTCGACCGCCGCGGGCAGCTCGCCCTTGCTGTTGTAGAGGGCGAGGTTCTCCAGGAACAGCACCGGGTCGTCGTCCCGGATCGCGGCCTTCAGCATCGCGGACGCCTCCGCGGGCGTGCTCGGCGCGACGACCTTCAGCCCCGGGATGAACGAGTAGAACAGCTCGACGTTCTGCGAGTGGGTGGCGCCGAGCTGCTGCCCGCCGCCGCCGGGCGTGCGGATCACCATCGGCACGCTGGCCTGCCCGCCGAACATGCCGTAGATCTTCGCGGCGTGGTTGACGATCTGGTCCAGCGCGAGCAGCGAGAAGTTGATCGTCATGATCTCCACGACCGGCCGGAGGCCGAGCATGGCGGCGCCGATCGCGGCGCCGACGAAGCCCTCCTCGGCGATCGGGGTGTCCCGGACGCGGCGCGGCCCGAACTCCTTCAGCAGGCCCTCGGTGATCTTGTAGGAGCCCTCGAAGAGGCCGATCTCCTCGCCCATGAGGAAGACGTTCTCGTCCCGGAGCATCTCGGCGCGGAGCGTGTCCCGGAGGGCCTGGCGGTAGGTCGCGGTTGCCATGGGGGTGCCTCTCAGGAACCGAATACGGGGTCGGCGGGGAGCCGGCGGAGCTCGCCCTGAACGGGGGTGGCATAGGTGTAGTCGAACAGCGTGGACACCTCGGGCGCGGGGCTCTCGTCGGCGAACGCGGCGGCCGCGTCGACCTCGGCCTTGATCTCGGCGTCCAGCCGGTCGCGGTCGTCGTGGGAGAGGATCCCGGCCTCCTCCAGGTCCAGCGCCATCCGGGCGAGGGGGTCGGCGGTCTTCAGCGCCTCCTTCTCCTCCTTGGACCGGTAGCGGGCCGGGTCGACCACCGAGTGGCCCTTCAGCCGGGGGCTCACGGTCTCCAGGAGGTAGGGCCTGCTCTCCGCGCGGGCGCGCTCGACGGCGACGCGCGCGGCGTCCCGCACCGCGACCACGTCGGTGCCGTCCACCCGGGCGCTCTCCATCCGGTAGGCGGCGCCGCGCCGGTACAGCTCGGGCTCGGCGGCGGAGTTCTCCACGGTCGTGCCCATGCCGAGGCCGTTGTTGATCACGACGAAGACGACCGGGAGGTTCCAGAGGCCCGCGATGTTCAGCGACTCGTGGAACGCGCCGATCGCGGTCGTCCCGTCGCCCATGTGGCACATGACGACCTCGTCGCCGCCCTTGTAGGACACGGCGAGCGCCGCGCCGGCGGCGAGGGGCACCTGGCCGCCGACGATCCCGTACCCGCCGAGCAGCCGGGCCTCGGCGTCGAACAGGTGCATCGACCCGCCCCAGCCCTTGGACACGCCCGTGGACCGGCCATACAGCTCGGCCATGACACGGTCCGCGCCGATGCCCTTGGCGATGGCGTAGCCGTGCTCGCGGTAGTTCGTGAACAGGTAGTCGGTGGGACGCAGCGCCGCCATCAGCCCGACGACGGTGGCCTCCTCGCCGAGGTTCAGGTGGCAGTAGCCGCCGATCTTGGCCTCGGTGTAGGCGCGGGCGGCCCGCTCCTCGAACCGCCGGATCAGCAGCATCTGCCGGTAGTAGCCGACGAGCGTCTCGGCGTCGGCCGCCGGGGCGGGCGTCGCCGGCGTCGCGGCGGTCTTCGGCCGGGGGGCCTTGGCGCCGCGCGTCCTCCGGGCGCGGGCCGGGGCGGCCCTGTTGGCCGACTGGACGGTCTCAGCCATCGGCGACCTTCCTCTGTCCGGGGCAGCGCCGTAGGATCGCCACGACACTCCCGATCATTTTTGATCTATGATCGATCATATTCGAGTCTACTCGCCGATCCGTCAAGAGTTACTTACCGACGCTCCGTCTAACATGTGATCCCGTGAACGCGCCGATCCCCGCCCAGCTGCTCCGCACCGGACTCGCCGACCAGATCCGCGAGTTCATCGTGGAGGGCATCAGTTCCGGCCGGTGGGAGCCGGGCGAGCGCATCGTCGAGCGCCGCATCGCCACCGAGCTCGGCGTGAGCCAGGGCCCGGTCCGCGAGGCGCTGCGCCAGTTGGAGGCGCAGCGGCTGATCGAGTCGCTGCCGAACCGCGGCGCCCGCGTCCGGGAGTTCACCGAGCGGGACCTCGCCGAGATCTTCCCCGTCCGCGCCGGGCTGGAGCGGACGGCCGTGGAGCTGGCCCTGCCCCGGCTCGCCGGCTGCCTGGACGAGCTGGAGGAGCACAACCGCCGGCTGGGCGAGGCCGCGCGGACCGGTGACCTGCACGAGCAGATGCGGCTCAGCATCGCCTTCCATCGCGAGATCGTCGAGACGGCCGGGAACCGGCTGCTCGTCTCGGTGTGGGAAGGGCTCGGCATCGAGCTGTGGACGACCCTGTCCCTCCGCCTGCACCACACGGAGATCTACTCCAAGTCGGCCGAGCACGCCGAGCTGATCGAGGCGTTCCGCCGCGCCGACCCGCAGGCCCCGCAACTGCTTCACGACCACGTCATGAACTACGCGCCCTCGCGGTAGGCCTTCGTGAGCTGTGACTCGGCGTCGTCGAGGTAGGAGCGCAGTTCCCGTTCGGCCCCCGCCAGGTCGCCGCGCGCCATCAGGTCGTAGATGCGCCGGTTGCGGGCGAGGTACGGCTCGTGGAATTCGCGCGGCGAGCCCATTTCGTGGAACACGAGCCGCATCTCGGCCAGCAGGTGCCGGGTCATCTCGTCCACTCGGGGGCTGCCCACCAGTGCGGCGAGGGCCTGGTGGAAGTGGATGTCGGCGGTCCCCACGTCCGGCCAGCGCCCGGCCGCGGCGGCTCGCTCGCCGTCCAGGACTGCGGCCTCGACCCGGCCGAGCGCCGCGCGGGTGGTGCCCGCGGCGCACCGCACCCCCTCGCACTCCAGGATCCGCCGGACCCGGTACAGGTCGGCGAGCCCGTCGGCGGTGACACGGCGCACGAACACGCCGCGGTTGAACTCGTGGACGAGGAGCCGCTCCTGCGCGAGCAGCCGGAACGCCTCGCGTACGGTGTTGCGCGAAACCTTCAGAGCCTCGCCCAGTTCCTCCTCGCGGACCCGCTCCCCGGGCGCGAGGCGCCCATCGGTGATCTTCTCGCGCAGCAGGTCGGCGATCCGCGCGGCGGTGCTGGTCCGGTCGAGATCGTGCCGGGCGGCCGCGATGTCGGTCAGCCACGAACCCTGCGCCGGCACGGGCATCAGCCACCTTCCCCGGGGTCGGCGCGGGACACCGCGCGCGCGTTGGTGTGCCCGTCAGCCTAGCCGCAGTGGCAGGAGAATGCATCAACAGGTCTCTTGATGGATTGTTGAACAATCTCTACCCTGGCGGAAAGCTCACCCCCTGGAAGGGGCCCGCCCATGACGGACCGGACCACCCTGGACAAGCACCCCACGACCGCCGCCCCCTCGCGCCGCAGCGCGCTCCTCGGCGCCATGTTCCTGATGGCCACCAGCGCCATCGGGCCCGGCTTCATCACCCAGACCACCGTTTTCACCGCCAAGCTCGGCGCCGCGTTCGCGTTCGCGATCCTCGTGTCCGTCCTGGTGGACATCGCGATCCAGCTGAACGTGTGGCGCGTCGTCGGCGTCTCCGGCATGCGCGCACAGGAACTCGGCAACCGGGTGCTGCCCGGCGCCGGCTACGGCCTCGCCGCGCTGGACGTCTTCGGCGGCCTGGTCTTCAACATCGGCAACATCGCCGGCACGGCCCTCGGGCTGAACGCGCTGCTCGGCCTGGACGTCAAGATCGGCGGCGCGCTCTCCGCGCTGGCCGCCATCGCGATCTTCCTGATCCGGCGGGCGGGCGTCGCCATGGACCGGATCGTGGTCGTGCTCGGCGCGCTGATGATCCTGCTGACCCTGTACGTCGCGTTCGTGTCCGAGCCGCCCGTCGGGGACGCGCTGAAGCAGAGCGTCGCCCCCGGGACGGTCGACTTCCTCGTCATCACCACCCTGATCGGCGGCACGGTCGGTGGCTACATCACCTACGCGGGCGCGCACCGCATGATCGAGTCCGGGCTGACCGGGAGCGAGAACGTCAAGGAGATCAACCGCAGCGCCGTCACCGGCATCCTCGTCACCGGCCTGATGCGGGTGCTGCTGTTCCTCGCCGTCCTCGGCGTCGTCGCCGGCGGCGTCACCCTCGCCAAGGACAACGCCCCGGCGTCCGCCTTCGAGCACGCGGCGGGCGAGGCCGGGCTCCGCCTCTTCGGGCTGATCATGTGGTCGGCGGCGATCACCTCGGTGATCGGCGCGTCCTACACCTCGGTGTCGTTCCTGGTGTCGTTCTCGTCGTTCGTCGAGCGGTACCGCAACCGCCTCGTCGTGGCGTTCATCCTCGTCTCCACCGCCATCTACCTCGCGATCGGGACGGCCCCGGCCAAGCTGCTCATCCTCGCGGGGGCGCTGAACGGGCTGATCCTGCCGTTCGGGCTCGCCGTGCTGCTGTGGGCGGCGGGCCGCCGCCGCGACCTGCTCGGCGGCTACCGGTACCCGCTCTGGCTCCTCGCCCTCGGCGCCGCCGCCTGGCTGCTCTCCCTCTACCTCGGCTGGAACAGCCTGTCCGAGCTCGACAACCTGTGGAAGTGAGGGGCGGGGTGCGGATCCTCCCGAGCGGCGACGCGGCGCTGCTGGTCGAGCTGCCCGGCCTGGCGGACATGCTCGGCCTGTACGCGGCCCTGTCGGCGTCCCCGCCGCCCGGCGTCGCCGACCTCGTCCCGGCGGCCCGCACCCTGACCCTGCTGCTCGATCCGTCCGCCGACCAGGCCGCGGTCGCCGCCGCGGTGCGCGCCGCCCGGCCCGGCACGGCGGACGGCGGCGCGGGCACCGCCGAGATCCCCGTCGTCTACGACGGCGAGGACCTCGGCGAGGTCGCCCGCCGCACCGGCCTCACTCCGGCCGAGGTCGTCGCCGCCCACACCGGGACCCCGTGGCGGGTCGCGTTCACCGGGTTCGCGCCCGGATTCGGCTACCTGGAGGGCGGCGACCCGCGGCTGGACGTCCCGCGCCGCGCGACGCCCCGCGTCCGCGTCCCGGCGGGCGCGGTCGGCCTCGCCGGACGCTTCAGCGGCGTCTACCCGGTCGAGTCCCCGGGCGGCTGGCAGCTCATAGGACGCACGGAGGCCGTGCTATGGGACCTCGACCGCGACCCGCCCGCTCTGCTCCGCCCGGGGGTCCGGGTCCGTTTCGTCCAGCGGGAACCATGAAGCGGGGACTGGACGTTCTCGGGACAGGGCCGCTGGCGACAGTCCAGGACCTGGGCCGCCCGGGTCACGCGGCGCTCGGCGTGGGGGTGTCGGGCGCCGCGGACCCGGGCTCGCTTCGCCTCGCCAACCGGCTGCTCGGCAACGCCGAGGGCGACGCCGCGATCGAGGTCACGTTCGGCGGCCTGCGGGTCCGCTGCCGGGGCGGCGTGTTCGCCGCGGTGACCGGCGCACCGGCCCCGCTGCTGGCGGGCGGCCGCCCCGAGGCGCCCTACTCGGTCTTCCACCTCCCGGACGGGGCCGAGTTCCGGATGGGCTCCCCGCCCACCGGGCTCCGCAGCTACCTGGCCGTCCGCGGGGGCATCGCCGTCCCGCCCGTCCTCGGGTCCCGGTCCACCGACACGCTCGCCGGGCTCGGCCCGGCCCCGCTCGGGCCCGGCGACCTGCTCCCAGTGGGCCCGCCGCCCGCCGGCGCCCCGCTCCTGGACGTCCTGCCCGTCCGCCCGCCGCCCGCCGGCGACATCGGACTGCGCGCGGTGCCCGGGCCCCGCGACGACTGGTTCGCCCCAGGCGCGCTGGACGTCCTCTTCACCGCCGCCTACACGGTGACCAGCGAGATCGACCGCGTCGGCATGCGGCTGGACGGACCCGGTTTGCCGCACGCCGGCCGCGGTGAACTACCCAGCGAGGGGACCGTCACCGGGGCGCTGCAGGTCCCGCCGTCCGGGCTGCCGGTGCTGTTCCTCGCCGACCACCCGCTGACGGGCGGCTACCCCGTCATCGCGGTGGTCGCCTCCGCCGACATCGGACGTGCCGCGCAGGCCCGTCCGGGACAGCGGCTCCGCTTCGTGCCGCATCCCGCGCCACCGCTCGGAAAGGAGAGACCATGACCGCACCCATCGACCCGGGCGCACTGTCGCCCGGCCAGGCCAGGGCGCTGTTCCGCGCCGGCCTCCGCGTGCCCACCTCGGGCTGGTGCGCGGGCTGGACGCAGGCGAACCTCATCGCCGTCCCCCGGGAGCAGGCGTTCGACCTGCTGCTGTTCGCGCAGCGCAACCCCAAGCCGTGCCCCGTCCTGGACGTCACCGAACCCGGCGAGGTGTCCGCCTCCCTGTTCGCCGGCGACCTGCGCACGGACCTGCCCGGCTACGTCGTCTACGAGCACGGCGAACCGGTGGCCGAGGTGTCCGACGTGACCGGGTACTGACGGGGCGACCTGGTGTCGTTCCTGATCGGGTGCAGCTTCACCTTCGAGGACGCGCTCCGCGAGGCCGGGGTCCCGGTCCGGCACATCGAGCAGAACCGCAACGTGCCGATGTACCGGACGAACCGGATGTGCCGCCGCGCCGGCGAGTTCGGCGGCCCGCTGGTCGTGTCGATGCGCCCGGTCCCGGCCGCGCAGGTGGCCGACGCGGTGCGGGTGACGGCGCGGTACCCGTCCGTCCACGGCGCCCCGGTGCACGTCGGCGACCCGCTCGAACTCGGCATCGACGATCTCGGCGCCCCCGACTTCGGCGACCCGGTCGAGGTCCGGGTGGACGAGATCCCCGTGTTCTGGGCGTGCGGCGTGACGCCGCAGGCCGCCGTGATGGCGTCCCGCCCGAAGCTCGCGATCGGGCACGCCCCCGGCCACATGGCGATCACCGACGTCCGCGACAACCGGTACCTCGTGCCCTGATCCGGCATAGGCTGCGTCCATGCCGGACATCGTCGCCCCGGGCGACCGCCTCGGGGAGCGCTACCGCCTGGAACGGCCCCTCGGCGCCGGCGGCATGGCGACCGTCTGGCGCGCGGTCGACCTCGTCCTCGACCGCGCCGTCGCGGTCAAGGTGCCGCTGGAGGGCCGGCCCGAGGAGTTCACGCGGCGGCTCCGCCGGGAGGCGCAGGCCGCCGCGGCGCTCACCCACCCGAACATCACCGGCGTCTTCGATTACGGCGAACACGAAACCGGCCTGGTGGGCCGGCGGGGCCGTATCCCCTACGTGGTCATGGAACTGCTGGACGGAGAGACCCTGTCGGCGCGGCTGGCCCGCGGCCCGCTGCCGTGGCGCGAGGCGGCGGGGATCTGCGCCCGTGTCGCGGACGCGCTGGCCGCCGCGCACGCCGCCGACGTCGTCCACCGCGACATCAAGCCCGCGAACGTCTTCCTCACCCCGGTCGGCGTGAAGGTCCTGGACTTCGGCATCGCGTTCACGGGCACGTCCGGCGGCGAGGTCCTGGGCACCCCCGCCTACGTGGCCCCCGAACTGCTGACCGGCACGGCCCCGACCTCGGCGGCCGACATCTACTCTCTGGGCGTCGTCCTCCACGAGTGCCTGACCGGCGCCCCGCCCACCCCCGCCTCGACCTTCCGGAAGGACACTCCGGACGAGGTCGCCGACCTCTGCCACCGGTGCATGGCCCCCGACCCGGGGGCCCGGCCGTCCGCCACCGACGTCGCCCGCCTGCTGGCCGGCGCCGCCGGCATCCAGTTGGCCAGTCTCCCGTCGGACGAGGCGGCCCCACCCGCCGACCACGGCCGCTGGCTTCCGGATCCGCCGGAGGATCCGACGGAGGTGCCGACGGTCGTCCTGGACGATCCGGCCCCACCCGCAGAACCCCGGGAGACCGCGGGTGAGCCGGTGTCCTCCGGCGGGCCGGCCGCTCCTGGCGGCTCACCTCCGTCCGGGAAGCCGGCACCGGCGTCCGCGCGGAAACCGCTGGTGATCGCCGGGGCCGCGGTGGGTGCGGCGGCGGTGGTGGCCGCGCTCCTCGCGGCGCTGGCGCCCGATTCCTCCGACCGCGCGGGGGCGGGGCCGTCCGCGCCGCCGTCCGCGACAAGGACGGCGGCGATCGCGTGCTCGGTCTCGTACCGGGTGGACGGGGCCTGGCCGCAGGGTTTCCAGGCGACCGTGCGGATCACCAACCTCGGGGGCGCCGCGATCGACGGCTGGAAGCTGGGCTTCGCGTTCCCGGACGGTCAGGCCATCACCCAGATCTGGAACGGCGCCCAGGAGCAGGACGGGGCGTCCGTCACGGTGACGGCGGCGGACTGGAACCGGTCGATCCCGCCGCGCGGGACCGCGGAGTTCGGGTTCCTCGGCCGGCAGGACGGCGACAACGGCACGCCCTCGCGGTTCACCCTGAACGGCGGGGAGTGCCGGGGCTGATCCCGATCATGGGAGCGCTCCCAGCCTGTTTTTGCAGGTCAGTGTGGCCGTGCCCGAATTGATGCGGGTCCGCCTATTGTGTCGCGGCTCACCCAGGGCTTAGCATCCCGGCAATCGAAGCGCTTCGACAGGCACTCGGTCCCACCCCCGGAGGAAGACCATGATCAAGGCAGGCAGGAGTGCGGCGGTGCTCGCCGCCCTTGCCGCGGCGGCGCTGTCGCTCACCGCGTGCGGCGGCGACGACGGCGGCTCCGGCGGCAAGGAGTTGAAGCTCTGGCACTACGAGGCCCCCGACAGCGCCATGGGCAAGGCCTGGAACGAGGCGATCAAGGAGTTCGAGGCCACCCACCCCGGCGTGAAGGTGAAGTTCGAGGAGAAGGGCTTCGAGCAGATCCAGAAGACCGCGCCGATGGTCCTGAACTCCAAGGACGCCCCCGACGTCATGGAGTACAACAAGGGCAACGCGACCGCCGGCCTGCTGTCCAAGCAGGGACTGCTCACCGATCTCACCCCCGAGGTCACCAAGCGCGGCTGGGACAAGCTGATCAGCCCGAACGTCCAGGTCACCGCCAAGTACGACGCCAAGGGCACGATGGGCGGCGACAAATGGTACGGCGTGCCGAACTATGCCGAGTACCTGCAGGTTTACTACAACAAGGACCTGTTCAAGAAGTACGACGTCGAGATCCCGACCACCTACGCCGAGCTCACCGCCGCGATGGACAAGTTCGTGGCGAAGGGCGTCACGCCGCTGACCAACGCGGGCGCCGAGTACATGGCGCACCAGTTCGTCTACCAGCTCGCCCTCGACAAGGCCGACCGCTCCTGGGTGGACGCCTTCCAGCGCTACACCGGCAAGACGAACTTCAACGACGCCGCCTGGACGGCCGGGGCGACGACCTTCGCCGACTGGGTGAAGAAGGGCTACGTCGCCAAGAACTCCGTCAGCCTCAAGGCGGAGGACGCCGGTGTCGCGTTCATGAGCGGCAAGTTCCCGATGATGTTCTCCGGATCCTGGTGGTTCGGCCGGGTCGCCGCTGAGGCGAAGTTCGACTGGGAGACCGCCGTCTGGCCGGGCGCCAAGATGACGCTCGGCTCGGGCGGGAACCTGTGGGTCGTCCCGAAGGGCTCGGAGAACAAGCAGCTCGCCTATGACTTCATCGACATCACGATGAAGAAGAAGGTGCAGAACATCCTCGGCAACGCGGGCGGCGTCCCGGTGGCGGCGGACCAGTCCGCGATCACCGACGCCAAGGCCAAGAAGCTCATCGCCGACTTCGACAAGCTGACGCAGACCGACGGGCTGGCCTACTACCCGGACTGGCCGGTCGCCGGCTTCTACGACGCCTGGGTGTCGCAGATCCAGAAGCTGATGAACGGCACCGCGCCGGGCGAGGTCCTGGGCAACATCCAGAAGACCTACGACGGCGGCCTGCCGAAGTGATGCAACAGGGCCGTGGCCGGTCGCGGGAGCAGCTGGCGTACCTGCCGTACCTGCTCCCCGGCCTGCTCCTCTTCATCGCCGTCATCGGCGTGCCGTTCCTGATGAACCTGGGGACGAGCTTCACCGAGTGGACGGGCGTCGGCACCCCGAAGTGGATCGGGCTCGGCAACTACCGGGAGCTGGTGGAGGACGGCGAGTTCTGGGCCTCGTTCCGGCACAACATCCTGATCATCGTCGGGATGGCGATCGTCCCGACGATGATCGGGCTGGTGCTGGCCTCGGCCCTGACCGACCTCGTGGACCGGCACTTCGGGCCGCGCACCGCGAGCGTCCTGCGCGCTTGCCTCTACCTCCCGCAGGTGCTGCCGGTCGTCATCGCGGGCGTGGTGTGGAGCTGGCTGCTGGCCCCCGAGAACGGCGCGGTCAACTCGCTGCTGGACGCGGTGGGCCTCGGCTCGCTCGCGCACGACTGGCTCGGCGACCCGGCCACGGCCCTGTGGAGCGTCGTCGGCGTCATGGTCTGGATGCAGATCGGATTCCCGCTGGTGATCTTCATGTCGGGGCTGCAGCGGGTCGACCCGTCGCTCTACGAGGCGGCGGAGATCGACGGCGCCACCTGGGCCCGCCGGTTCCGGCACATCACGATCCCGCAGATCCGGCCCGAGATCTTCGTGGTCCTGCTGTGGACGACGATCGCCGCGCTGAAGGCGTTCCCGCAGATCTTCGTGCTCACCAAGGGCGGCCCGGGCGGGGCGACGAACGTGCCGTCCTACTACTCCTGGGTCAACTTCTTCGAGAAGTCGGACGTGGGCTACGGCTCGGCGATCTCGACCGTGCTGACGCTGGTCATCATCGCGCTGACCGTCGTCTTCCTGCGCATGCAGGGCCGTGATCTGGAGGAGGCCCGATGACCGCAGCGAAGCGAGGATCTTCGGGCCTCCAGGCCCGGGGGTCTGGGGGTCGCCCCCCAGAAAGGCAGGGCCCGATGACGGCGACGCTTACCAAGAAGGCCGGGACGCCGCCGCGCGGCCGGCCGGGCACGGCGCGCCGCCCGCGCCGGCGCGGCCCGTCCGCCTACGCGGTGCTGGTGGCACTGGTCGCGCTGGCCGGCGTGATGCTGATCCCGTTCGTCGTGGTCGTCTTCAACGCGCTGAAGACGCCGCAGGAGTACTCCTCGAAGGGTCCGCTGTCGCCGCCGGACGGCTTCAACCTGGACGCCGTCCAGGAGTTCTGGGAGCGCGTCGGGTTCGGGCACGTCCTGCTGAACAGCGTGATCATCAGCGGGTCCGTCGCGATCCTCGCCGTGCTGCTGTCGGTGCTGAACGCGTACGCGCTCGGCATCGGGCGGATCAAGGGACGGATGTGGGTGCTCGTCCTGCTGCTGATGGCGAACACGCTGCCGCAGGAGGCGCTCGTCTACCCGCTGTACTACATGTCGAAGCAGGTCGGCCTGTACGACACCAGGATCAGCGTGATCATCGTGTTCACGGTCATCCAGAGCGCGTTCGGCACCTACCTGCTGTCGTCCGTGATGACGGCGTTCCCGCGCCCGCTGCTGGAGGCGGCGCGGATCGACGGCGCCGGGCGCTGGCAGGTGCTGTGGCGGGTGGTCGTCCCGGTCGTCCGGCCGACGCTGTCGGTGCTGCTCGTGTTCTTCTTCGTGTGGACCTGGAACGAGTTCCTGATCCCCATGGTCTTCCTCATCTCCAACGAGAACCAGACGGTCTCGGTCGCGCTCGGCGTGCTGCAGGGACAGCGCCTCATGGACGCCACCATGTCCAGCGCCGCGTCGCTGCTCGGCCTCCTCCCGACCGTCGTCTTCTTCCTCATCTTCCAGCGCACTCTCTCGCGCGGACTGACAGCGGGGGCCATTAAGTAATGAAGTTCAGCGATGGCTACTGGATGATGCGCGAGGGTGTGCGGGCGTTTCATCCGGTGGAGGTCCTCGACGTCGACGCCGGGCTGGGCTCTTTCAAGGTCTATGCGCCCGTTCAGCGGATCAGGCACCGGGGCGACCTGCTCAAAGGGCCGGTGGTGACGGTGACCTGCGAGTCGCCGATGCCGGACGTCATCGGCGTCACCCTCACCCATTTCGCGGGGGAGCGGCGGCGCGGCCCCGATTTCGATCTGGCCACCGATCCGACCGGCGAAGTGACCGTGGACGACGAAGCGGCGACGCTGACGTCCGGTGCGTTGTCGGTGCGGGTCGGGCGGGGTGAGGAATGGGGCGTCGATTTCCTCGCGGGCGGACGCCGGCTGACCGGAAGCGCGCCGAAGGCGCAGGCCGTCATCGACACCGACGACGGACGCCATTACGTGCGGGAACAACTCGATCTCGGGGTCGACCACTTCGTCTACGGGCTCGGTGAACGGTTCGGGCCACTGGTGAAGAACGGCCAGGCCGTGGACGTGTGGAACGCCGACGGCGGGACGGCGAGCGAGCAGGCGTACAAGAACGTGCCGTTCTTCCTGACGAACGCGGGCTACGGCGTGTTCGTCGACCATCCCGGGCGCGTGTCGTTCGAAGTGGCGTCGGAGGCCGTCGCCCGGACGCAGTTCAGCGTCGAGGGCCAGTCGATGCGGTACTTCGTGATCTACGGGCCCACTCCCAAGGAGATCCTGCGCAAGTACACGGCCCTCACCGGGCGGCCCGCCCGGCTGCCGGAATGGTCGTTCGGGCTTTGGCTGTCCACGTCGTTCACCACCTCGTACGACGAGGAGACGGTGACCTCGTTCATCGAGGGCATGGCATCTCGCGACCTGCCGCTCAGCGTCTTCCATTTCGACTGCTTCTGGATGCGCGAGTTCCAGTGGTGCGACTTCGAGTGGGACCCGCGTGTCTTCCCGGATCCCGGGGGGATGCTGCGACGGCTGCGGGAACGTGGGCTGCGCGTTTGCGTCTGGATCAATCCCTACATCGGGCAGCGCTCACCTCTGTTCGAGGAGGGACGCTCCCACGGCTATCTGCTGAAGCGCCCCAACGGGGACGTGTGGCAGTGGGACAAGTGGCAGCCCGGCCTGGCCGTGGTCGACTTCACCAACCCCGAGGCGCGGGAATGGTACGCCGGGAAGCTCGAAGCGCTGCTCGACATGGGCGTGGACTGCTTCAAGACCGACTTCGGCGAGCGCATCCCAACGGACGTCGTCTACCACGACGGCTCTGACCCGGAACGGGCCCACAATTACTACACATACCTCTACAACCAGACGGTTTTCGACCTGCTCCGCAAGAAGCGCGGCGAGGGCGAGGCGGTGGTCTTCGCCCGCTCCGCCACGACCGGGGGGCAGCGCTTTCCCGTGCACTGGGGCGGTGACTCCGAATCGACGTTCGAGGCCATGGGGGAGAGCCTTCGCGGTGGTCTTTCCCTGGGCATGTCGGGGTTCGGCTATTGGAGTCACGACATCGGCGGTTTCGAGGGGACGCCCGACCCGGCGCTGTTCAAGCGGTGGATCGCGTTCGGTCTGCTGTCCTCGCACAGCCGCCTGCACGGCAGCCATTCCTACCGGGTGCCGTGGCTTTTCGACGAGGAGTCGGTGGACGTCCTCCGGGAGTTCACGCATCTGAAGATGCGGCTCATGCCCTACCTCGCCGGAGCCGCCCGCCAGGCGTACGGCGAAGGGCTGCCGATCATGCGGGCGATGCTCGTCGAGTTCCCGGACGACCCCGCCTGCACGCACCTGGAACGCCAGTACATGCTCGGTGACGACCTCCTCGTCGCGCCCGTGTTCTCGTCCGATGGCGAGGTCTCGTACTACGTGCCGGAAGGTGTGTGGACGCATTACCTCACCGGCGAACGCATCCAAGGCGGACGCTGGGTTCGGGAGCGGCACGGGTTCGACAGCGTGCCGCTGCTCGTCCGTCCTGGGACGGTCCTTCCTGAGGGGGCCGTGGACGATCGTCCCGACTACGACCACGCCGACGGCGTCACGCTGCGCGTGTACGAGCCGTCCGACGGGACCACGGTCGTCACCCAGATAGGCGACCGCACGTTCACCACGACGAGAAACGGTAAAAGCCTGCGCGTGACAGGCGAGGGAGCCTGGAACGTTCTTCTCGTCAACGCACGGGTGACCGCGGTAGAGGGCGGCGAGCGCTCCGACCATCCGCACGGTGTTCTCGTCAAGTCGACCAGCGGCGAAGTGCTCATCACCCTGGAAGAGGAGAACTGATGGGGTTCCCGGAAGGGTTCCTGTGGGGAGCGGCCACCGCCGCCTACCAGATCGAGGGGGCCGCCCAGGAGGACGGCCGCGCAGCGTCCATCTGGGACACGTTCAGTCATACTCCCGGCAAGGTCCTCAACGGCGACACGGGTGACGTCGCCACGGACCACTACCACCGCCGGCAACAGGACGTGGCGACGATGTCCGAACTCGGCATCGGCGCCTACCGGTTCTCCATCTCCTGGTCGCGCGTCCTCCCGGAAGGAACCGCCAACCAGAAGGGCATGGACTTCTACTCCCGACTGGTCGACGAGCTCCTCGAACACGGCATCGCCCCCGTCGCGACCCTCTACCACTGGGACCTGCCGCAGGTCCTGGAGGACGCGGGCGGCTGGCCCGAGCGCGACACGGCCCGCCGGTTCGCCGACTACGCCGAGCGGATCGGACGCGTCCTCGGCGACCGCGTCCACACGTGGACGACGCTGAACGAGCCGTGGTGCTCGGCGTTCCTCGGCTACGGGTCCGGCGTCCACGCCCCGGGCCGCACCGACCCGGTGGCCGCGCTCCGGGCCGCCCACCACCTCAACCTCGCCCACGGTCTCGCCGTCCGGGCGTTGCGCGGCGTGGTCTCCCCATCCGCGCAGCATTCGGTCACGCTCAACCTGCACCATCTGCGCGGCGAGGCGGAGGCCGTCCGGCGGGTGGACGCCGTCTCCAACCGCGTGTTCCTCGACCCGATGCTCGGCAGCGGCTACCCCGCCGACCTGCTGGACGACACGGCGCACCTGACCGACTGGAGCTTCCTGCACGATGGCGACGCGGAGATCGCCGCCGCGCCGCTCGACATCCTCGGCGTCAACTACTACTCGCCCACCCTCGTCCGGGAGTGGGACGGAGTGTCCCCGCGGGCCCACGCGGACGGCCACCGCCCAGGCGCCGCGACCCCGTTCGTCGGCTGCGACGACGTCGAGTTCGCCGAACAGCCAGGCCCCCACACGGCGATGGGCTGGCCGATCGACGCGACCGGCATGGAGGAGCTTCTCCTGCGGCTGCACCGCGAGTACCCGCACACACCGCTGATGATCACCGAGAACGGTGCCGCCTTCGACGACGTCGTGGACGACGACGGCCGCGTCCGCGACGACCGGCGCGTCGCCTACCTGCGCGATCACATCGCCGCCGTCGAGAGGGCGTGCCAGGCCGGGGCCGACGTCCGCGGCTACTTCGCCTGGTCGCTGCTGGACAACTTCGAATGGGCCTACGGCTACTCCAAGCGCTTCGGCCTCGTCCACGTCGACTACACCACCGGCGAGCGCACCTGGAAGGACAGCGCCTCCTGGTACCGCGACACCATCGCCCGTGGGCCGTCATGAGCGGGGCACGCGCGGGAGCGGCGGTCGCGGCCCTTGCCTTGGCCGCGTTCGCCTTCGGCACGACCGAGAACCTGCCGATAGGTCTTCTCCCGCTCATCGCGGAGGACCTGGACGTCTCCCCGTCGGCGGTCGGCCTGCTCGTCACCGGCTACGGGATCGTGGTCGCGGTCGTCTCCGTCCCGCTCGTCCGGATCACGGTCCGGATGGGCCGCCGCCGGCTGCTGACCGGCGTGATGGCCGTGTTCGTCGTCATGACGTTCGCGGCCTCGGCCGCCCCCGGCTACGGCACCCTGTTCGGCGCGCGGCTCGTGACCGCGCTCGCGCAGGCGGTGTTCTGGCCGGTGGCCGTGGTCGCGGCGGCCGGCCTGCTGCCGCCGGAGTCGCGGGGCCGGGCCGCCGCCTACGTGTTCGCGGGCGGGTCGCTGGCCATCGTCCTCGGCGTTCCCGCCGGGGCGTGGATCGGACGGGTCGCCGGCTGGCGCACGTCCTTCGCCGTCCTCGGCGTCCTGTGCCTGATCTCCTTCGCGGCCATCGCCGCACTGCTGCCCGGCGGCAGGGCGGACGGCCCGAACCCGGTCGCGGCGACCGATCCGGACGCGCGGCGCTTCCGGCTGCTGGTCGTCACGATCATGCTGGTCGTCGGCGGGGTCTTCACCGCCTACACCTACATCGCCGAGTTCCTGACCCGCGTCAGCGGCTTCCCGGAATCGGCGCTCAGCCCGCTCCTGCTGGCGAACGGCGTCGCCGACATCGCCGGGGTGGTCATCGCCGGCGTCGTGGTGGACCGCGGCCCGCGCGCCCTGCTCGCCGGGTCCACCGCGGTGCTGGCGCTCGCGCTGCTCGGCCTGTTCGCGTTCGGCGCCGCGGCGATCCCCGCGGTCGTCATGCTCGTGCTGCTCGGCATCGGGCTGCCGGGCGCCGCGACCGCCATGCAGGCCAGGGTGCTGGAGTCGGCGCCGGGCGACACCGACATCGCCTCGGCGTGGACGTCCGCCGGTTTCAACGTCGGCATCGCCGGCGGTGCCCTGCTCGGCGGAGCGCTGCTGCCGTTGACCGGGGTGCGCGGCACGGCCCTCGCGGGCGCGGCGGTGGCCGGCTCGGCCCTCGCGGTCATCGGGCTGGAGCGGCCGTCCCGCGCCCGCGCCCCGACCGGGTCGGGCCGGGCTACGATCATTCGCACTCTCCACCCCTTCGAGGACGACGGGACGGTCCGTGGTCAAGATCACTGATGTGGCGCGGCACGCGGGAGTGTCGCCGAGCACGGTCTCCTACGTGCTGAGCGGCAAGCGCTCGATCTCCGAGGAGACCCGGCGGCGCGTCCGGGAGAGCATCCGCGAGCTCGGGTACCGGCCGCACGCGGGCGCCCGCGCCCTCGCCAGCAGCCGGTCCAACGTGCTCGCGCTGATGATCCCGCTGCGCTCCGGCATCGCGGTGCCCGTCGTCATGCAGTTCGCCGTCTCGGTCGTCACCGCCGCCCGCCGCCACGACCACGACGTCCTGCTGCTCACCCAGGAGGAGGGCGAGGACGGGCTGCGCCGCGTCGCCGACAGCGCCCTCGTCGACGCGCTGATCGTGATGGACGTCCAGATGAAGGACCCGCGGCTGCCGCTGCTGCGCTCCCTGGACCGGCCGAGCGTGCTCATCGGCTTCCCCGCCGACGCCGACGACCTGACCTGCATCGACCTCGACTTCCACGCCGCCGGCGCGGTCTGCGTCGAGCACCTCGCCGAGCTCGGGCACCGGGAGATCGCGCTGATCGGCTCCCCGCCCGAGGTGTACGCGCGGCAGACCGGCTACGCCCAGCGGGTCGCCGACGGGTTCGCCGCGGCGGTGCGCGAGCACGGCCTGACCGGGGACGTCCACCCGTGCGAGTCCACCGCGGACGCCGCCCGCGAGCTGGTCGCGCGGCTGCTCGCCGAGCGTCCCGGCCTCACCGGCGTCCTCGTCCACAACGAGCCGGTGGTCGGCCCGGTCGTGCGGGCGCTGCGCGCCGCGGGCCGCCGCGTCCCCGAGGACGTGTCCGTCGTCGCGCTGTGCCCGGACGAGATGGCCGAGCACGCCGAGCCGCCGCTGTCGTCCGTCGCGATCCCCGCCGAGGAGGTCGGCGGCCGCGCCGTGGAGCTGCTGATGTCCAAGCTCGACGGCGTGCCCGTCCCGGCCGCCACCCTGCTCCCGCCCACCCTGACCCGGCGCGCCAGCAGCGCGCCCGTTGCCCGCTGACAAGCCGACAAGGAGGAGCAGGGCCCCGCTCGGCCCTTATCGAAGCGCTTCGATAGTCATCTTTCGGGGGCTAGTCCAAGAGGAGAATCGATGTCCAGACCCCATCGAAACCCCCGTTCCCCCGGCCGGCGCAGCCGGTCGCTGACCCTCGTCCTGGCCGCCGCGCTGGCGGCCCCCCTCGCGTGGGCGGCGCCCGCCGCCGCCCGCGACACCTACCCGTTCCGCGACCCGCGCCTCTCGGTGGACGCGCGGGTGGACGACCTGCTCGGACGGCTCACGCTGGACGAGAAGGTCTCGCTGCTCCACCAGTACCAGCCGGCGATCCCGCGGCTCGGCATCGGCCGGTTCAAGACCGGCACCGAGGCGCTGCACGGTGTCGCGTGGTCCACCGACGTCCACAACAACGGCGCGGTCGTGACCGCCAAGGGCACGGTGTTCCCGCAGTCGGTCGGGCTCGGCGCGACCTGGGACCCGGCGCTGGTGAAGAAGATCGGCTCGGCCGTCGGCGACGAGGCCCGCGGCTACAACAGCGAGAACCCGGACGTCTGGGGCCTGCAGTTGTGGGCGCCCGTCGTCAACCTGCTCCGCGACCCCCGCTGGGGCCGCAACGAGGAGGGCTACTCCGAGGACCCGGTGCTCACCGGGCTGCTCGCCACCGCCTACGGCCGCGGCATCGAGGGCGACGACCCCGCTCACCTCAGGGCGGCGCCCGTCCTCAAGCACTACATGGCCAACAACAACGAGATCCGCCGCGACCAGACGTCCTCCAGCCTGCGGCCCCGGGTGAAGAAGGAGTTCGACGAGGTCCCGTTCAAGATCCCGCTGACGAACGACGCCGCGACCGGGATCATGACGTCCTACAACCTGGTCAACGGGCGTCCCGCGACGGTCACCCCCGACGCCGGCGGCCTGGTCCGCTCCTGGAGCGACCGGACGCTCTTCAACGTCACCGACGCGGGCGCCCCCAACGGCCTGGTCAACTCCCAGAAGTACTACCCGGACCTGCCCACCGCCGACGCGGCCGTCGTCAAGGCGGGCGTGGACAGTTTCACGACCGACGACACCAACTCGTCCATCACGGTCAACGCGGTCAAGGAGGCGTTGTCGCGCGGGCTGCTCGCCGAGTCCGATGTCGACCGCGCGGTCGGGCACATCCTGAGCATCCGGGTGCGGCTCGGCGAGTTCGACCCGGGCGGCGGCCCCTACGGCAAGATCACCAAGGACGT
Source organism: Spirillospora sp. CA-128828 (assembly GCF_050945415.1). Classification (NCBI taxonomy): domain Bacteria; kingdom Bacillati; phylum Actinomycetota; class Actinomycetes; order Streptosporangiales; family Thermomonosporaceae; genus Spirillospora; species Spirillospora sp. CA-128828. The sequence continues at coordinate 6,568,304 of NZ_CP191986.1, read as the reverse complement.
GGTGGACAGCCCCGCCCATCGTGCCCTCGCCCGCAAGGCCGCGGCCGAGCAGATGGTGCTGCTGAAGAACCAGGGCGGCGCGCTGCCGCTCTCGTCCGGGAAGGTCGCGGTCGTCGGACCGCTCTCGAACACTCTCTACACCGACTGGTACTCGGGCTCGCTGCCGTACAAGGTCACGCCGCTGGACGGCATCAGGAAGCGGGCCGGTTCGGTGGCGTCCAGCGAGGGCGTCGACCGGATCGCGCTCAAGGACGTCAAGACCGGCAAGTACATCGCGGGCGGGACGGGCTCCGGGGCGGTCCTGAAGACCGGCCCGACGTCGGCCACCGACGCAACGACCCAGTTCGACGTGTTCGACTGGGGCCAGGGAATCGTCACCCTGCGCAGCGCCGCCAACGGCAAGACCGTCGGCCGCTACAACTGGGGCGACACGTTCGCGAACGACCAGGACCAGCCGAACAACTGGTTCGTCCAGCAGATGTTCAAGCTGGAGAAGCAGGACAACGGCGACTACCTGCTTCGCTACGCCGGTTACGAGAAGGCCTATGACTGGGCCGACCCGGCGAAGACTTACGTGAAGACACAGGACGACGGGACGCTCGCCCTCACCACCAAGGATGGCGCGTCCACCTTCTCCAAGGACGTCATCAGCAGTGGCATCGACTCGGCGGTGAAGGCCGTGACCGGCGCCGGCGCCGCCGTCGTCGTGGTCGGCAGCATGCCTTTCATCAACGGCCGCGAGGACCACGACCGCACCACGATGGCGCTCGCCGAAGGGCAGTCGGAACTCATCAAGGCCGTCCGCAAGGCCAACCCGAACACGGTGGTCGTCGTGGAGAACAGCTACCCGACGACGCTGAACTGGGAGCAGGAGAACGTCCCGGCGATCCTGTGGACGACCCACGCCGGCGCCGAAACGGGCAACGCCCTGGCGTCCATCCTGTTCGGCGACGAAAGCCCCTCGGGCAAGCTTCCGCAAACCTGGTACCGCTCCGAGAGCGACCTGCCCGACATCCTTGAGTACGACATCATCAAGTCAAACAGGACGTACCAGTACTTCCAAGGAAAGCCGCTCTACCCGTTCGGCCACGGCCTTTCCTACACCACGTTCCGGTACGGCAAGCCGCGGCTCAGCAGCAATTCCGTGGGACGCAACGGAACGGTGACCGTCACGGTGCCGGTGACCAACACGGGCAAGAAGGTCGGGGACGAGGTCGTCCAGCTCTACACGCACCAGCAGAACTCCAAGGTGAAGCAGCCGGTGAAGAAGCTGCGCGCCTTCGACAAGGTCCACGTCGCCCCCGGTCGCACGGTGACGGCGAAGCTGACGTTGCGCGCGTCGGACCTCGCCATCTGGGACGTCACGCGCAACAAGTGGACGGTCGAGAAGGCGAAGCAGGACCTGCTGATCGGCTCCTCGTCCGCCGACATCCGGCAGCACACCACCCTCGATGTGCGTGGCGAGACGATCCCCGACCGCGACCTGTCGAAGACCACCCGCGCCGCCGACTTCGACGACCAGAACGGCATCCAGCTGGTCGACGAGACGAAGGTCAAGGGCGACGCGGTGGCCGGCGCCGCGAACTCCTGGCTGAAGTTCTCCGACGCCGACCTCGGCACCTCGGCCGGCAAGATCACCGCCCGGGTCGCGGGCACGTCCGCCACCACGATCCAGGTCCGTCTGGACGGCCCGAACGGTCCCGTGGCGGGGACTCTGAACGTCCCGGCCACCGGCGACGAGTACACCTACAAGGAGATCACAGCACAGCTCGGCAATGCCGCCGGAAACCATGATGTCTACCTGGTCTTCGGCGGCGCGACGCGCTTGAGCACCTTCTCCCTCACCCGATGAATTCCTCGGCCCGCCCCGGCCCGTCCGGGGCGGGCCGGCCGCTGCAAAGGACGCCTGCCATGCGTGCCAACAGCAAACCCGCCGCCATCGCCGCACTTCTCACCGCCGCCGCTCTCCTGTTCGCCCCTGCTCCCGCCCGTCCCGCACAGGCGGAGGCGCATCGGGTCGGCTACGACCGTTACTCGCTCACCGTGGACGGACAGCGCGTCCTGCTGTGGGCGGGCGAGTTCCATTACTTCCGGCTCCCGAGCCCGGCTCTCTGGCGGGACGTCCTGGAGAAGATCAGGGCCGCCGGATTCAACGGCGTGTCGCTGTACTTCGACTGGGCCTACCATTCACCGAACCCCGGAGAATACGACTTCAGCGGGGTACGGGACGTCGACCGTCTCCTCCGCATGACCGAAGACCTCGGCCTGTACGTCGTCGCGCGACCCGGCCCGTACATCAACGCCGAGACGACCGGCGGCGGTCTTCCCGCATGGCTGAAGACCGTTCCGGGCCGCGCCCGTTCCAGCGACCCGAACTACACCCGCGCCTACCGGGAATGGCTCGCCCACATCGACCCGATCATCGCCCGGCACCAGGTCACGCGCGGCGGATCGGTCATCGTCTACAACGCCGAGAACGAGTACGCCGCCAACACCGACCCCGCCTACATGGAGGACGTACAGCGCCAGGCCCGCGCCCACGGGATCGACGTCCCCATCACCCACAACCAGTGCTGTGACGCGTCCTGGACGCCCACGTGGGCGTCCGGCCAAGGCGCCGTACAGATTCCCGGGGTGGACGACTATCCGCAGGCGTTCGAATGCCGGGACCCCGACACGTGGGGAACCTGGGGTGAAGGCGTGACCGAACGCCTCAGCCCCGACGCTCCCGTCTACGCCGCCGAATACCAGGCCGGCGCCATCGACGCGAACCGCGCGGGCTACGAGAAGTGCCGCGAACTCACCGGCGCGAAGTACATGAAGGTCTACTACAAGTCGAACCTCGTCACCTCGGGCGCCACGATGTTCGGCTATTACATGGCCTTCGGCGGCACGAACTGGGGACGTCTCGCCCAGCCCAACGACGTCTACACGTCCTACGACTATGGCGCGCCCATCACCGAGAACCGGCAGCTCACCACCAAGTACGACGAGTTCAAGCGGCAAGGCCTCTTCGTCACCACCGTGGCGCCCCTGACGAAGACCGACCAGGTCGCGGCCCCGGCGTCCGACAACCCCGCCGTTCACACCGAAGCCCGTGCCAATCCCGACACCGGAACACAGTTCGTCCTCGTCCGGCACGCGGACCGGAAGACCGGCGACGACCAATCCGCGAACCTCACCTGGAACACACCGGACGGCACCTACAACCTCCCGGTAGGCCTGAAAGGCCGTGACGCGAAAATCCTGGTGGCCGGCTACGACATGGGCGGTCAGCGCCTGGCCGCGACGACCTCGGAACTTCTCACCCACACAACGGCCAACGACCGGGACGTCGCCGTCCTCTACGGCACCGAAGGCATCGCAGGGACAACCGTCCTCCGCTACAACTCGCGACCCGACGTCAAGGTCCTGAGCGGCTCGGTGAAGTCCACCTACTCCGACGGCAACCTGAAACTCGACTACGAACACCACGGCTTGGCGCGCGTCCAGATAACGGGCGGCGGCCGCAAGCCCCTCCTGCTCCTCATCGGCACGGACGAAGAGGCCGCCAAGTTCTGGCGTTCAGGCGACACTCTCGTCCGAGGCACCGACCTTGTCCGCTCCGCGGAAATGAGGAACGGCACCGCTGTGATACGCGCCGACCTGGCCAAGCCGGGCGACATCGAGGTCTTCACCTCCGCCCGGCGCCTGACCCTCAACGGCAAGGACACTTACGCCCGTACAACCCGCAGCGGCACGCTCCTGGCCCACGCCAAGGGACCGCGCCCCGTCGAACTCCCGGCCCTGGAGAACTGGCGCGGAAAGCAAGGCGCACCGGAAACGGCTCCGGACTTCGACGACTCCTCCTGGAAGATCGCCGACCACACCACCACGGTCAGCCCCATCAAGCCGAAGAATCCACCCGTCCTCTACGCCGACGACTACGGCTTCCACCACGGCCATGTCTGGTACCGCGGCCACTTCACCGCGACCGGCTCCGAGCGAAACGTCGACCTGAACGCCATCACCGGCAAGCACGGCATCTACCAGGTCTGGCTGAACGGCCGCTACCTGGGATCGGCGGCCGGTGGAGAGCAGAAGGACGCCGACGCCCCCATCAACGACAATCCGGGACCCGGCAGCTTCGAAATACCTGCCGGCCTCCTCCACGAGGGCCAGAAAGCGGTTCTCTCCGTCCTGGTCGAGAACATGGGCCACAACGACGACTGGACCGCCGACGACTACCGGCAGAAGCAACCGCGCGGCCTCGTCAACGCCGAATTCACGACGAACCCGGTGACCTGGCGAATCCAAGGCACCCGTACGAACGACCCGGTCCGGGGCCCGTTGAACACAGGCGGCCTCTATGGCGAGCGGGAAGGCTGGCACCTGCCGTCCGCGCCCACCCGGACCTGGCCGTCCATGTCCCCGGCCGACCCCGTAAAGCCAGGCGTCCACTGGTACACCACGAACGCCGACCTGGCCCTGCCGAAGGACCAGGACGTCCCGGTGACACTTCACTTCGACAACGGCAGCGGCCGCTACCGGGCCCTCATCTTCATCAACGGCTGGAACATGGGCGAATACGTGAACGGCGAAATCCAGCACGATTTCACCCTCCCCAACGGCATCTTGCAGGCCCGCGGCGGCAACACCATCACCCTCGCCGTGGTCGCAGAAGACCAGTCGAAACCAGGCGCCGTCTCCCTGAAGGCCGCCGCCAACGTACGAGGAGGCGTCCAAACCCGCTGAGTCAACGACCCCGGCCCTCCGGGGCCGGGGTCACCGGCCCGCGCTCACACCTCTCAGCGCCCGAAGCGCCTCGGACGTCGTGGACCCGGGCGCCGCCACGTAGAAGACGGTCCACTGGTCACGGGCCGGGTCGTGCAACGCCTCGCACTGGAGATCGAGCCACCCCGCCACCGGATGCCGGATCCGCTTACGCGCCGAACGCCGGACCTGGACATCCCCCTCGGCCCACAGCATCCGGAACTCGGGGCTCGTGGTCAGGAGCCGATCGACCAGCGAACGGACACCGGGATCGCGCGGGTAGCGGGCCGCCACCGCGCGCAGGTCGGCCACCGCCTCGCGGGCGAACCGCCCGGCGTCGCCGGGGTCGATGCGCTCACGCGACTGCGGCCGGGCGAAGAACCGCCAGACGACGTTGCGCTCGTCTTCCGGCACGGCGGAGAAGTCTCCGAGCAACGCGGTGGCCATCGGGTTCCACGCGAGGATGTCGTACTTGGCGTCGCAGACGAGCGCGGGCGTGTCGTCCAGCCGTTCCAGCAGATGCAGCAGGCTCGGCCGCACCTCGCGCACCGGCGTGGGCGGCGGTGCGGGCATCTCGCCCGCGAGGTGGTGCAGGTGGGACCGCTCGTCGTCGGTCAGCCGCAGCGCCCGCCCGAGCGCGGCGAGCATCTGCCTCGACGGCCGGGGCCCGCGGCCCTGTTCGAGCCGCACGTAGTAGTCCACCGACATGCCGGCGAGGTTCGCGACCTCCTGCCGCCGGAGGCCGGGCGTACGGCGGCGCCCCCGCTCCAGCCCGACGTCGGACGGCTGCACTCGCGCCCGCCAACGCCGCAGGAAGGCGGCCAGCTCCGCCCGGTCCCCGTGCTCCACCCCTCCAGTGTGGCCGCTCGTCCCCGCGGTCACCATGGGACTCCCGATACCAGCCTCGACGGTGCTCTCCCGGTTCCGCCGCCCGGCGGCCAGGGTGGCCCTCATGACAACGACCAGCAAGATCGTCCTCATCACCGGCGCCAACAAGGGCATCGGCCTCGCGACGGCCGGCGCGCTCGCGCGGGCGGGGCACACGGTGCTGCTCGGCGCCCGTGACCCGGACCGCGGGGCCGCAGCCGCCGCCGGTCTGTCGGAGCAGGGGCTGGACGCCCGGTTCGTCCGGCTGGACGTGACCGATGCCGCGACGATCACCGCCGCCGCCGGGTTGATCGACGCCGAGTACGGCCGCCTGGACGTGCTCGTCAACAACGCCGCGATCACCCGGGACAGGTCGCGGCCGCCGGGCGAACTGCCCGTCCCCGCTCTGCGCGAGGTCTACGAGACCAACGTGATCGGCGTCGTCGCCGTCACCAACGCCATGCTGCCGCTTCTCCGCAGGTCGCCGTCCGGGTACATCGGCAACGTCTCCAGCGGCCTCGGCACCTTCGCGTTCCTGAGCGGGCCGGACGAAGCGCTCGCCCAGTACGCCAACCTGCTCGGCTACAACTCCTCCAAGGCGGCCCTCAACGCGATCACGCTCATCTACGCCAACGCCCTGCGGGACTCCGGCATCAGGGTCAACGCGCTGTCGCCCGGCTTCTGCGCCACCGATCTCAACAACCACACGGGCGTCCTGAGCGCGGACGAGGGCGGAGCCCACATCGCCCGGCAGATCGCGCGGCCGGAAACCGGTGCCTTCCTCAACGAGAACGGCGGCGCCTACCCCTGGTGAGTCCAGGGCCCCGTATCCGCGATAGCACAGGACCGGGCCAATTTGTGTTCAAAGGGCATTGCACAAATGGGCAGACTTGATTTAAGTGTGAACCGATGGCCAGGTTGGGACGAGAATTGGCCTTGTTCGGGGGAGTTTGCGGCACCTAATGTCTGGATGCGGCGGGACGACCACCACAATTCGGGCGTCCTGCCGGCCAATGCCGCAGATCGCGGTGGGCGAATCCAGGGAGGAAGACATGCACATGTCGCGTGCCCGTTTCCGGTGGGCGGCCGTGCTGGCGGGAATGGCGGTCCTCGCGCCGGCGGTGCCGGCGTGGGCCGACGGACCGGCCGGCGACTATCTGCTCACGCTGGCGCCGCGGCACGGCCCCGCCAGTACGTGGCGCCTGTGGTGCGACCCGGACGGAGGGACGCTGGACGCGGCGTCCCAAGCCTGTGACCAGCTCGCGGCCGCCGACGGTGAGATAGCGCGCATCCCGGCGCGGCCGGGGCTGTGCACGCTGGAGTACGCGCCGGTGAGGGTCACCGCGGACGGCGCCTGGCACGGCCGGCCCCGGCATTTCGCGCGGACGTTCCCGAACCGGTGCGTCGCGGTGCGCGACACCGGCGGAATCCTTTTCGGCGAATAACCCACGGACCGCGGGCCGCCGGAATGGGGAGCGGGGTGCTGTCCGGCGGCCCGCATGAAAAGGAGGCGTCCATGCTCGCGACGACCGGGCCGGATGTGCTGGTCACCTACGAGCGTTCCGGCGGTTTCGCCGGAATTCACGAAAAGGTCACCGTGGATGTCACGGGAACGGCCCTCGTCAATGACGAGAAGGTCGTGCTCGACGACGCGCAGATGCGCGGCCTGCGGCGCGCGCTGGGCCGCGTCGTCACCACGGATTCCTCGCCCGACGGGTGCCAAGTGGCCGACCACTTCACCTACACGCTCACCTACCGGGGGCACGGCGCCACACGGTGCCGGCTGCCGTCCGACTGGCGGGCGGCCGTCGAGCGGCTGGAGGCGCTGACCAGGCGCTGAGCGCGAAGGCCGCCTGAGGGCGGCGGCTGCACACGCGCCGCCGCCCTCAGGCGCAGGCGCGGGTGTGCAGCTCGCGCATGGCGGCTTCGAGGGCGGCGACCGGGCCGTCCACCCGGAGGCCCGGGACGACCTCCTGGATCGGGATGGCGGTGACCGGCCCCGGCGGCACGCCCAGCTCGGTGCGCAGCGCCGTGAGCCACGCGGACGACATGACGTAGACGATGCGGCCGAGGCCGACCCAGCCGTGCGCGGCCGAGCACATCGGGCAGTGCTCGCCGGACGTGAACACGGTGGCGGCCTCCCGCTCGCCGGGGGTCATGTTGGCCGCCGCCCAGCGGGCGATCTCGAATTCGGGATGGCGGGTCTGGTCGCCGTCCGCGGTCCGGTTGCGGTCCTCGAACAGGACCTCGCCGGACGCCGACACGAGGACCGAGCCGAACGGCTCGTCGGCCGAATCGAGCGCCTCGGCGGCGAGCTCCACGCAACGGTTCAGGAAGACGAGCTCGTCGGCTGTCGGTTCGTAGGCCATTTCACAGCTCCTTGCCGCATGAAGTCGTAAATGATCTTAAACTGGGGGCATGAGCGACGAGATCGCACCGCCCGGCATCGATGTGGAAACCCCCAGTCCGGCGAGGATCTACGACGTCTTCCTCGGAGGCAAGGACAATTTCGCCGTCGACCGTGAGGCCGCGAAGGTCGCGACGGACGCGGGCCCCGACATCCCGAAGGCGGCGCGCGAGAACCGCGCCTATCTCGGACGGGCCGTCCGGTTCGCGATCGAGTCCGGCATCCGGCAGTTCGTCGACCTCGGCACCGGGCTGCCCACGCAGGGCAACGTGCACGAGGTCGCCCAGGCCCATGCGCCCGGCGCACGCGTGGTGTACGTCGACAACGACCCGATCGTCCTCGTGCACGCGCGGGCGCTGCTCGCGCCGTCCGAGACCACCGCCGTCATCCAGGCGGACATGCGGGAGCCCGAGAAGATCCTCGCCGACGGCAAGGTCCGCGATCTCATCGACTTCGACGAGCCGGTGGCCGTCCTGATGCTCGCGGTCCTGCACTTCGCCGAGGACGACCAGGTCCGGCACACGATCGGCACGTTCCGGGACGTGATGGCCCCCGGCAGCCTCCTGATCGTCTCGCACAGCACGACCGAGGGGCACCCGGACACGGGCCGGCAGGCCGTCGGCGCGTGGCGCAACGCGACCGCCCGGCTCCGCAGCCGGAACCGCGCGGAGGTCGCCGCCCTGCTCGACGGGTTCGAGCTGCTGGACCCCGGTGTCGTGTGGGTGCCGGAGTGGCGCCCCGAGGGCGCCGGTGAGGGGACCCGCTGGATGTACGCCGCCGTCGGACGGCGCTGACCCCCCACCGGCGCGGCCTCAGGCGGAGTCGCGCAGCACCAGGTGGGGACGCAGGATGACCACCGGGTCCGGCACCGTCTCGCCGCGGATCCGGGAGACCAGGAGCCGGGCCATCTCCAGGCCCATCTCTTCCGGTGACTGGTGCACGGTGCTGAGCGGCGGGTCGGCCAGCGGGGCGGCGGACGAGTCGTCGAAGCCGATCACCGCGACGTCGTCGGGGACGCGGCGGCCCCGCCGGTGCAGGACGCGCAGCGCCCCGAGCGCCATCGGGTCGTCGGCGGCGAACACCGCGTCCAGGGCCGGCTCGGCGGCCAGCAGCCGCTCGGCGGCGGTGATGCCGCTGGCCTCGCCGAAGTCGCCGAACTCGACGTACTCGGGCAGCCCCGCGGCGGCGAGCGCCTCCCGGTAGCCGGCCAGCCGGTCGATGCCCACCCCCATGTCCTGCGGGCCGGCGATGGTCGCGATGCGCCGCCGGCCGCCCGCGATGAGATGGCCGACGGCCTCGCGGGCGCCGCTGCGGTTGTCGACGTCGACGTAGCTGACCGGATGCAGGCCGGGCGGCCGGCCGCCGAGGACGGTCGGCACGCCGTTGGCCTCCAGCTTGGCGGGCAGCGGGTCCTCGGCGTGCAGCGAGGTGAGGAGCACCCCGTCCACGTGCTGGGTGGTGAGGTAGTCCTCCAGCCGCCCGTACTCGGCGGGGGAGCGGGCCAGGGCGAGCAGGAGCTGCAGCCCGGTGTCGCCGAGGCCGTTGCTGATCCCGCGGATGATCCCGGCGAAGTACGGCTCGCCGAACAGCCGCTGGTCCGACTCGGCGACGACCAGCGCCACCGTGTCGGTGCGGCGGGTGACGAGCGTGCGGGCCGCGCGGTTCGGCACGTACCCGAGCTCGTCGATCGCCTTCAGCACCGCCTCGCGCGCCTGCGGGCTGACCCGCGGCGAGCCGTTGACCACCCGGGACACCGTGCCGCGGCCCACCCCGGCCCGCGCCGCGACCTCCTCCAGGGTCGGGCGCGTGCTCCTGCCCGTCATCTGGCCCCCTTCGTCCGTACCGTCGCCCCGGGTCAGCCCCGCTCGGGCAGCCCGCCCCGCCGGATCACCCCGGCGTACCACCGTGCGCTGTCCTTGGGCACCCGGCGCTGCGTGGCGTAATCGACGTGGACCAGCCCGAAACGCTTGGAGTAGCCCCAAGCCCACTCGAAATTATCCAGCAACGACCAGGTGAAATAGCCTTGCAGTGGCACGCCGTCGGAGATGGCGTCGTGGCAGGCCCGCAGGTGCGCGTCGAGGTAGGCGATGCGCCCCGCGTCTTGGACCGTGCCATTTCCGTCCGGCGTCTCGTCGTAGCCCGCGCCGTTCTCGGTGATGTACAGCGGGACGGACGGGTACTCGCGGTGGAGCCGGGTGAGCACCTCGTGCAGTCCGCGCTCGTCGATCTCCCAGCCCATCCCGGTGACCGGGCGCCCGGCCGGGACGAACCGGACGTGGTCGCTCCCGACCCAGGGGGAGTGCGTCGAGAACGGCGACGACGCGGTCTGCGACGCCTCGCCGGGCGTGCCGGCGACGGTGTGCCGCGAGTAGTAGTTGATGCCCAGCTGGTCGATCGGCTGGTGGATCACGGCCAGGTCCGCGTCCGGGGGCCGGAACCCGTAGCGGGAGGTGTCGGCGAGGACGTCCTCCGGATAGCGGCCCAGCAGGAGCGGATCGAGGAACAGCCGGTTCTGCAGCCCGTCGATGCGGCGCGCCGCGTCCACGTCGGCGGGGGCGTCCGTCGCCGGCGACACCGCGTAGAGGTTGACCGCCGCCCCGAAACGGTTGTCCGGGTGGCGGGCGCGCATCGCCTCCACGGCGAGGCCGTGGGCGAGCAGGAGATGGTGCGTGGCCTGCAGCGACGCGGACGGGTCGAGGCGCCCGGGCGCGTGCTCCCCGGACGCGTAGCCGAGGAACGCCGCGCACCACGGCTCGTTCACGGTCGTCCAGTGCCTGACCCGGTCGCCGAGCGCGGCGTGCACGTGGGTCGCGTACTCGGCGAACCGGTGCGCGGTCTCCCGCTCGGGCCATCCGCCCTTGTCCTCCAGCGACTGCGGAAGGTCCCAGTGGTAGAGCGTCGGCCAGGGCTCGATGCCCGCCTCCAGCAGCGCGTCCACCAGCCGCCGGTAGAAGTCGAGGCCCTCCTCGTTGAAGGCCCCCGCGCCGGCCGGCTGCACCCGCGACCAGGACACCGAGAACCGGTACGCGGTCAGCCCGAGGTCGGCCATGAGCGCCACGTCCTCGGGGAACCGGTGGTAGTGGTCGACCGCGACGTCCCCGGTGTCGCCGCCGAGGACCTTGCCCGGAGTGCGGCAGAACGTGTCCCAGATGGAGGGCCCGCGGCCGCCCTCGGCGGCGGCGCCCTCGATCTGGTAGGACGCGGTGGCGGCCCCCCAGCGGAACCCGGTCGGGAACGGTGCGGCCGGAGCCGCGCTGGTGTCGTCCTGTAGGGAGGTCACGCCTTCACTGCACCTTCCATGATCCCGCCGATGATCTGGCGGCCGAAAATGATGAACACGACGAGGAGCGGCAGGATGGCCACGCTGGTCCCGGCGAACATGAGCGTGTAGTCCTTGAAGTACGCGTTCGCCAGGTTGTTGATGGACAGCTGCACCGTCGGGTTGTCGGGATTGAGCACCGCGAGCGGCCACATGAACTCGTTCCAGGTCTGCATGAACGTGAACAGGCCGAGGACGCCCGCGGCGGGACGCAGCGCGGGGAGCACGACGCGCCAGTAGATGCCGAACGTGGTGCAGCCGTCCACCCGGGCCGCCTCGATCAGCTCGTCCGGGACGGCCTGGTCGGCGTACTGCCGCATCATGAACACGCCGAAACCGGTGACGAGGAACGGGACGATGACGGCCTGCAGATGGTTCTGCCAGCCCAGCTTCACCATGATCATGTAGAGCGGGATGATGCCCATCTGCACCGGGATCATCATGGTCGCGATGATGGTGAGCAGCAGCCCGTTCTTGCCGCGGAACCGCAGCTTGGCGAACGCGAAGCCGGCGAGCGAGGCGAAGAACACGGTGGAGACCGTCACCGCGGCGGAGGCGATCGCGGAGTTCAGCAGGCCCTTGGCGAAGTAGGCCTCCGGGTTGTCGAACAGCCGGCCGACGTTGTCGGAGCCCTGCCCGCCCGGGAGCAGCGGCGGCGGGACGTCGGCGACCACGCTGTTGGTGCGGGTCGCCACGATGATCATCCAGTAGATCGGGAAGACCGACAGCGCCAGCGCGACGATCAGCGTGAGATAGGTCAGCGGGCTGGCGTTCCACAGGCCGCGATAGCGGCCGGAATGCGCGGCGTGCTTGGCGTCGGAGCGCCGGCCGGGGCCGGCGAGGAGCGTGGTCACTTGGTGCCTCCCGTGCGCCGCACGGCCAGGAAGTTGATCAGGGAGAACACGATGATCATCACGAACAGCGCCCAGGCGACGGTGGCGCCGTAGCCGTATCGGTCATGGCCGAACGCGTTGTCGTACATGTACATCGTGATCGTCTGGAACTGGTGCGCCGGGCCGCCGTCCATCTTGTTCGGCGTCCCGACGCTGAACAGCACGGGCTCGGTGAACAGCTGCAGCCCGCCGATCGTCGAGATGATCACCGTGAAGATGATCGTGGGCCGCAGCATCGGCACGGTGATCTGCCAGAACTGCCGGATCCGGGACGCGCCGTCGATCGCGGCGGCCTCGTAGAGGTCCTTCGGGATCGCCTGCATGGCGGCCAGGTAGATCAGCGCGTTGTAGCCGGTCCAGCGCCAGTCGACCATCATCGCGATGGCGGCCCAGGACCAGCCGCGGCTGCTCGACCACTGGATCGGGTCGATGCCGACCAGCCCGATCGCCCAGTTGATCATGCCCCAGTCCTTGTCGAACATCTGGGTGAACACGATCGCGACGGCGGCGGTCGAGGTGACCAGCGGGGCGACCATCCCGATCCGGAACAGCGTCGGCATCCGCATCCGCCGGTTCAGGGCGTTGGCGATCAGCAGCGCGAGCAGCAGCTGCGGGACGGTCGAGAAGGCGAAGATCCCGAGGGTGTTGACCGTGGCGTGCCAGAAGTCGGCGTCGGTCAGCAGGTAGTCGTAGTTGTCGAGCCCGACGAACTTGCGCGTCCCGGACGCGAGCTCCCAGTCGTGCAGGGAGACCCAGAGCGTGTAGACGAGCGGGAACGCGCCGAAGACCAGGAAGACGAGGTAGAACGGCGAGATGAAGGCGTAGGGCGCGCCCTTCACGTCGAGCCGGGCCAGCCGGGCCCGCCAGGTGCGGGACGGCCCCGGGCGGTCCCGCGCCGGCGAGGGCGGCGGGCCGTTCCGGCTGGGGCGCAGATCGGTGGTCACGTCGTGCGCCTCCTTTCCGAGGACGGGACGGAGCGGGAGATGGGAACGGCGGCGGCGCCGGCGGGGAGGTAGCGCGGCGCCGCCGCCGTGGTCACGGGCCGTCCGGGGTTACCGGGCGGCCTTCTTGGCCTCGTCGACCGACTTCGTCCAGGCGTCGCCCGGCTTCTGCTTGCCCTGGCCCACGGAGATCAGGATGTTCTCCACCGCGGCCCGCACGTCCTCGTTCTTCGGCCCGAGGTAGACCGGCTTCACCCCGGCAGCCAGCTGGCCGAAGATCTGGCCGACCGGCGCGTCGTTGAAGTACGCGCTCTTCGCGCCGGCGACCGCCGGGTCCTGCGCGGCCTGCGGCGAGGACGGGAAGACGTTCGCGGCCTTGTACGCGCCGACCTGCCCCTCCGGGGAGGTCAGGAACTTGGCCAGCTCGGCGGCGGCCTTCGCGTGCTTGGTCTGCTTGGGCACGGCCAGCCACGAGCCGCCCCAGTAGCCGGCACCGCCCGGAGTGGTCGCCACGTCCCACTTGCCCTTGCCGAAGTCGCCGGAGAATTCCTCGATGCCCCCGAGCATCCAGGACGGGCACGGCAGAGTGGCGAAGGTGTTGCGCTTGAGGGCGGTCTGCCACGGCGGCGTGAAGATCGACATGTCGGCGGTGAGCTTGTTCTCCGCGAACTTCAGCGACGTGTCGAACGCCTGCTTGACGGCCGGGTTGGTGTCGTAGGCGAGGTTGTCGCTCTTGTCGAAGAAGCTGTAGCCGGGCCCGTTGCCGGCGTTCTGCAGGACGGTGGCGCGGAAGACGGCGGTGGGGCCGTCCAGCCACTTGCTGTCGGGCACCTTCTGCTGGAACTTCTGCCCGGTCGACAGGAACTCGTCCCATGTGGGCCAGAGCTTGCCGACCTCGTCGCGCTCGGTGGGCAGGCCCGCCTTCTTGAACAGGTCCTTGCGGTAGCACATGGCGAGGGGGCCGATGTCGGTGCCGAGACCGATCAGCTGCTTGCCGTCCGGGGTGACGCCCATCTGCCACTTCCACGGCAGGAAGTTCTTCTCCAGCGACTTGCCGCCGTAGTCGAAGAGGTTGAGGAACTTGGCCTTCTGCTGCATGTAGAGCGGCAGGATGCCCTCCTCCAGCATGACGACGTCGCCCGCGCCGCTGCCGGTGGCCATCCACTGCTGGATGCGCGGCTTGTACTCGTCCAGGGTGGAGACCTTGCGCTGCTTGATCTTCACGTTGGGGTGCGACTGCTCGTACTGCTTGTAGAGCGCGTCGTAGCCCGGCTCGCCGAACACGTCGACGGTGAGCTCGACCGGCCCGCTGTCGGAGCCGTCCTTCTCGTTGTCGTCCCCGCCGCAGGCGACGCCAAGGCCGCCGACGAGCACGGCCGCCAGGGCCGTACTCAGTCCGCGCCGCATGATGGCCCTCATCGCGGACCCCTCTCAGGTTGTGTCTTCCGGGTGGTGTGGGAGCGCTCCCACGAAGGAAAGACCGTGACCCGGCTCACTGTCAATGCGCCGAAACAGAACCGTTACAACAACCTGGCCCCGGCACGAGGCCGGTCAGTCCCCGTCCGACACCCGGTCAGCGCCGGGTCAGCCGTCCTTGACGGGGGACAGCCGGGCCGCCGCGGGAGCCGGCGCCGTGGACCGCCGGACGACGAGTTCCGGCCGGTAGAGCAGCTCGGTGCGGGGTGCGCGGGCGCCGCGGATCTCGTCCAGGACGGTGCTCACCGCGGCCATGGACATCTCCCGCACCGACTGCCTGATGGTGGTGAGCGGAGGGTCGAGGTAGGCGGTGAGGAGCGAGTCGTCCATGCCGGTGACCGACACGTCCCCGGGCACCCGGAGGCCGCGCGCCCGCGCGGCCCGGATCGCGCCGAGCGCCATGATGTCGTTGCCGCCGCAGATCGCCGTGCAGCCCGCGTCGAGCAGCTTCGCCGCCGCGGCCTGCCCGCCCTCGACCGTGTACATGGTGTTGACGATCAGCTCGTCCACCTCGTCCGGGGCGAGGTCGGTATGCGCGGCCATCCCGCGCCGGAACCCCTCGGTCTTGCGCCGCGTCGGCACGTACACGTCCTGGCCGATCGCCAGCCCGATCCGGCGGTGGCCCATTGCGGCCAGATGCGCGACGATCGCCTCCAGCGACGCCACGTCGTCGTTGGAGATGTACGGCGCGTCGATGTCCGGCCGGTAGCCGTTGACCAGGACGATCGGGAGCGCCTGCTCCAGCAGCCGCGCGTAGCGGGCCCGGTCGGAGTTGGCGTTGGCGTGCAGGCCGTTGACGAAGATGATCCCGGCGACGCCGCGTTCCAGCAGCATCTCGATGTAGTCGTCCTCGGCCACGCCGCCCGGCGCCTGCGAGCACAGCACCGCCATGTACCCGTGCCGGGCCAGCGCGCTCTCGATGACCTCGGCGAACGCCGGGAAGATCGGGTTGGTCAGCTCGGGGATGATCAGCCCGATCAGCCCGGCCCGCTGCTGGCGCAGCCGGGCCGGGCGCTCGTAGCCGAGCACGTCCAGGGCGGTCAGCACCGCCTGGCGGGTGCTCGGGGACACGCCCGGCTTGCCGTTGAGCACACGGCTCACGGTCGCCTCGCTCACCCCGGCATGTGCCGCGATATCCGCCAGGCGCGTCGTCATGGGTTTCAAGCTATCTCCTCGGCGTCCCACCACAGTGCGGTGTCCGGGGGCAGGTGCACGTGCTCGCCGTCCACGTCGAGCGGCCCGCTCGCCAGGAGCGGGCTCCCGTGCACGCGGACGCGCACGGTGCGGTCGCCCATGTTGATCGCGCAGGCGAGCCGCCGGTCCCCGTCGCCGGCCTCCCGGACGAAGACCAGTGTGCCGGGCGGGCCGGTGAGCCACCGCAGGTCGCCGTCGCCCAGCGCCGGGTGCTCGCGGCGGATGCGCAGCGCCTCGTGGTACAGGGCGAGCATGGAGCCGGGGTCGTCGCGCTGCGCCGCCACGGTCAGGTCACGCCACGCGGTGGGGATCGGGAGCCACGAGGCGGCTCCCGCACCGAAGCCGAACGGGGGCTCCTCGCCCTCCCACGGCAGCGGGACGCGGCAGCCGTCGCGGCCCGCGCCCTCGCCGCGCAGCCGCTGCGGGTCCTGCTGGAACTCCTCCGGCAGGTCGAGCACCTCCGGCAGGCCCAGCTCCTCGCCCTGGTAGACGTAGGAGGAGCCGGGCAGCGCGAGCGTCAGCAGCGCCGCCGCGCGGGCGCGCCGCAACCCCCGCTCACCGCCGCCGTACCGGGTGACGTGCCGTTTCACGTCGTGGTTGGACAGCACCCAGGTCGCTGGCGCGCCGACCGCCTCGGCGGTGCGCAGCGACTCCTCGATCACCTCCCGCATCCCGGGCGCCTCCCAGGGCGCGGTCAGGTAGTGGAAGTTGAACGCCTGGTGCAGCTCGTCCGGGCGGGTGTAGGCGGCGAGGCGCTCCGGCGTGGGCGCCCACGCCTCGGCGACGGCGATCCGCTCCCCGTCGTAGGAGTCGAGCAGGCGCCGCCACTCGCGGTGGATGCCGTGGACGGCGTCCTGGTCGAAATACGGCAGGACGGCCGTGCCGAGCATCTCCACCTGGTCCGCGTGGCCGACGTCCGGGAGCCCGGGCGCCTTGGCCATGCCGTGCGCGACGTCCACGCGGAAGCCGTCCACGCCGAGGTCGAGCCAGAACTTCAGGACGTCCGCGAACTCGGCGTGGACCTCGGGGTTCTCCCAGTTCAGGTCGGGCTGCTCGGGCGCGAACAGGTGCAGGTACCACTGGCCGTCCGGCAGCCGCGTCCAGGCGGGGCCGCCGAACACCGACTCCCAGTCGTTCGGCGGCTGCGCGCCGTCCGGTCCCCGCCCGTCCCGGAAGATGTAGCGGGCGCGTTCGGGGGAGCCGGGAGGTGCGGCGAGCGCGGCCCGGAACCAGGCGTGCCGGTCGGACGTGTGGTTCGGCACGATGTCCGCGATGATCCGCAGGCCGTGCGCGTGCGCGTCGGCGATCAGGTCGCGGGCGTCGGCGAGCGTGCCGAACAGCGGGTCGACGTCGCGGTAGTCCGCCACGTCGTAGCCGAAGTCGGCCATCGGGGAGACGTAGAACGGGGTCAGCCACAGCGCGTCCACGCCGAGGCCGGCCAGGTAGGGCAGCCGCGACCGGATGCCCGGCAGGTCGCCGACGCCGTCCCCGTCGGAGTCGGCGAAGCTGCGCACGTACACCTGGTAGATGACGGCGTCGCGCCACCATCGGGTGTCCTCCGCGGCGAGGTCGCCGGCCGCGGGGGCGAGCAGGGTGTCCTGGGTCATGAACATCCTTCGGATCGGGAGCGGGAAATCACTTCACGCCGCCGGCGGTCAGCCCGGCGACGATCCGGCGCTGGAAGACCAGCACCACGGCGATGAGCGGGACGGTCACGACCACCCCGGCCGCCATCTGGGTGCCGAACGGCTGGTCGAACCCGGAGACGCCGGCGAACTTGGAGATCGCGACCGTGGCGGTCTGCATCTCCTTCTTGTTGACCATGGACAGCGCGATGAGGAACTCGTTCCACGCGGCGATGAAGGTCAGGATGGCCGTCGTGAACACCCCGGGCGCCGCCAGCGGGACGATGATCTTGCGGAACGCCTGGCCGCGGGTGCAGCCGTCCACCATCGCCGCCTGCTCCAGCTCGAACGGCAGCTGCCGGAAGAACGCGGTGAGCAGCCACACCGACAGCGGCAGCGCGAACCCGAGGCTGGGCAGCACCATCGCCTGGTAGGTGTTGATCCATTTGATATCGGTGAAAAGTTTCAGCAAAGGAACGAGCTGCGAGATTCCCGGGAACATCGTGGTCGCGACGATGAGCCCGAGCACCGCGTTCTTGAACCGGAAGTCCAGCCTGGCCAGCGCGTACGCGGTGAACGTGCCGATCAGCAGCGTCAGCACGGTGGTGCTGCCCGCCACGATCAAGCTGTTCAGCAGGGCGCGGCCGAACCCGTTGCCGCTGGAGAACACCGCGGAGAAGTTCTCCCACGACCACCGGGACGGGACGATCGAGTTGTCGAACTGGTCCTGCGGTCGGCGGAACGCCGAGATCGCCATCCAGTAGAACGGCGCCAGGCAGTACACGGCCACCGCCGCGAACCCGAGGTAGGAGAGAAGACGCTTGGCCCCGGTCATTGCGCGACCCTCCTCTTGCCCCGTACCGGCCGGCTCTTGCGTTCGCGTTTCGTGTGCCGGCGGGCATCGCCGATGATGTCGGCGCCGAGCAGCTTCACGAACAGGTAGGCGATCAGCGCGATGTACAGGAACAGCACGGTCGCGTACGCCGCCGCCGACCCGTACCGCAGGTTGGACGCCTCGAACCAGGCGATCATCGTGAGCGTCTCCACGGACTTCTGGTTGACGCCGATCAGCACGGCGGGCAGGTCGAACATCCGCAGCACGTCCAGCATCCGGAACAGCACGGCGACCAGCAGCGCGGGTTTGACCAGCGGCAGCGTGATCCGCCAGAACTGCTGGACGGCCCCGGCGCCGTCCACCCGGGCCGCCTCGTAGACGTCCCGGGGGATCATCTGCAGGCCGGCGAGGACGAGCAGCCCGATGAACGGGGACGTCTTCCACACCTCGGCGATGACGACGGCCATCTTGGCGGGGAACCCGTCGGCGGTCCACAGGATCTCCTGGCGCAGCACCGCGTTGGCGGCGCCGTCCGCCTGGAAGATCCACCGCCACAGGAGGCCGGAGATCGCGGTCGGGATCGCCCACGGGACGAGGATGCTCGCGCGCACGATCGCCCGCCCGCGGAACGCCTGATGCATGATCAGCGCCATCGCGACGCCGATCAGCGTCTCCAGCACGACGGTGGTGAGCGTGAAGAACGTGGTGTTGGAGAAGGCGTTCCAGAACGCGTCGGCGCGGTCGCCCTGGAAGATCGCCGTGTAGTTGCCGAGACCGACGAACCTGTCGCCCTCCACGACGAACCCTTCGGCGTCCAGGCCCTCGCCCCGCGCGTACAGCGATTCGCGGAATCCGGCGAGGACCGGGTAGCCGATGACCAGCGCGAGCACGAGCAGCGTGGGGGACAGCAGCAGCGCCGCGAGCCGCCGCGTCCCCTGCACGTCGCCCCTGCGTCCGCGGGGCGCGCCCGCCGCGGCGGTGCCCGCGGCGGACGCGCTCTCGGTGGTGGTCATGCCGCTCACTGCGCGGTCAGCGGCTGGAGCTTGGACTGCAGGTCCGTCAGGGCCTGGTCGACGGGCTTCTTGCCGGTCACCGCGTCGTACATCTCGCCCTGGACGGCGGCGGTCACGTCGCCGTACTTCACCGTCACCGGACGCGGCCTGGCGTTCGCGATGGCCTGCTTGAGGACGGGCAGGTACGGGAACTTCTTCACCATCTCCGGGTCGTCGTAGAGAGCGGCGACGGTCGGCGCCTTCGAGGTCGCGAGCAGGTTGGCGCGCTGTGACTGCTCACCGGTCAGATACCGGATGAAGTCGAGCGAGGTGGCCTTGTTCTTGGCGAACGCGGAGATCGCGAGGTTGTGGCCGCCGAGGTTGGCGACGCCCGGGCCCGCCGGGCCGGGCAGCGGCGCGACCGCGAACTTGCCCGCGACCTTCGACGAGCCGTCATCGGAGTTCGCGAGGGCGTACTGGTACGGCCACTGCCGCTGGAAGAGCAGCCTGCCGGACTGGAAGTGGCGGCGCCCGCCCTCGGTGTCGAGGGTGACGGCCTCCTTCGGCATGTGGTCCTTCTTGGCGCCCACGAGGAACTCGACGCCCCGCTTCGCCTGCGGCGTGTTCAGCGTGGGCTTGCCGTCGGCGCCCACGATCGAGCCGCCGGCGCTCTCGATCGCCTCGACCGCGCTGATCGTCATGCTCTCGGTCTTGTTGACCTCGGTGAAGTAGCAGTCGGCGTCCTTGGCCTCAGGCAGCTTCTTGACCTTCTCGCAGGCGGCCCACATCTCGTCGTAGGTCTTCGGCGGATCGGAGATGCCGGCCTTCTCCAGCAGGTCCTTGCGGTAGTACAGCATCCCGGCGTCGGACGTGGACGGCACCGCGTACAGCTTGCCGCGGTACTGCCCGGTGGTGATCGTCGCGGGCAGCATCTTGGCGAGGTCGACCTGGTTCTTGGGAAGCTCGGTCAGCCACCGGTTCGCGGCGAACTCCGCGGTCCACACCACATCGAGGCTCAGCACCGAGTAGGCGTCCGACTTCGTCGTGGCGTTCTGGATCATCTGCTGGCGCTGGTCGTTCGGCTCGTCCGGCAGTTCGATGACGCGGACCTGCTCCTTAGGGTGCTCGGCGTTCCAGCCGTCGACCTGCTTCTGCTGGTAGCCCGAGCGGTCCTTGCCGGTCACGAAGGTGATCGGCCCGCGGCCCTGCAGGCTCGCCGCGCTCGTGCCGCCCTTCGAGCCGCCGTCGTCATCGCCGCCGCAGGCGGAGAGCGAGAGCGCGAGGGCGGCGCACACGACGCCTCCGGCCAGAGGGGCGCGGCCGATCGGGGGGATGCGCCGCATGGTGTCCTCCTTCGCGGGACGCCGCCTCGCCGGGCCGTCGTCCCGCAGGTGAGAAGTGGGGGTGGCTGGACCGGGACGCTAGCAAGGTGTTTCAGTCTCGTAAACCTCTTGCAGAAACTTTCAGCAAGTCCGTGGCCGATCTGTAACCCCCTTGCAGAGGCCGGCCAAAACGGTCGACACGCCCGCGCACCCTGCGCCAGGCTTCCTCCGTGACGGAACCCGGCCATGACCCCGCGCTCGACCTCGTCCGCGACCACACGATCCTGTCCGTGGTGACAGGGTCGCGAGCATACGGGCTCGCCACAGGCGAAAGTGACGTCGACCGGCGCGGCGTCTACGCAGCCCCTGCGCCCCTGTTCTGGGGTTTCACCAAGCCGCCGACCCATCTGGACGGCCCGCTCCCCGAGCAGTTCTCGTGGGAGCTCGAACGCTTCTGCGAGCTGGCGCTGGGCGCGAACCCGACCGTCCTGGAGTGCCTGTGGTCGCCGCTGGTCGAGCGGGTCACGCCGGTGGGCAAGGAGTTGCTGGCCGCCCGGTCCGCCTTCCTCTCCCGGCACGCGCACCGCACCTTCCTCCGCTATGCCGAGGCCCAGTTCCGCAAGCTGGAAGGTGACTTGCGCAACGGCGGTGTTCCGCGCTGGAAGCACGTCATGCACATGCTTCGGCTGCTGGAGAGCGGCGTGCACCTCGTCCGGAACGGCGAGCCGCGCGTGGACGTCGGTGACCTGCGCGACCGCCTCCTCGCCGTCCGCCGCGGAGAGGTCGGCTGGGACGAGATCGGCGCGTGGCGCGCCTCCCTCACCGCCGACCTCGACGAGGCCCTGGAGCGTAGCCCGCTGCCGCCCGAACCCGACCGCGCCACGATCGAGGAACTGCTGATCTCCGTCCGACGCAGGAGCGTGACCTGGTGAACCTGCCCGAAGGCATGATCGACCGCTTCGCCGCCGACCACCCCTACCCGCGCGCGTTCGTCACCGTCAGCGGCGCGCACCTGTACGGCTTCCCGTCCAAGGACTCCGACGTCGACCTGCGCGGCGTCCACCTGCTGCCGCTGGAGGAGATCGTCGGCCTGGAGACGGGGGAGGAGACCGTCACGCTCATGTGGGACCACGCGGGCGTGGAGGCCGACGCCGTCACCCATGACCTGGCCAAGTTCTGCACGCTGCTCCTGCGCCGCAACGGGTACGTCCTGGAGCAGGTCATGTCGCCGCTTGTGGTGGCGACCTCCCCGGTGCACGCCGAGCTGAAGGCCCTCGTCCCAGGACTGATCACCTTCAACCACGCGCACCACTACCTGGGATTCGCGCGGTCCCAGTGGAAGCTGTTCGAGCGGTCCGGCGAGCTGAAACCGCTGCTCTACACGTTCCGGGTGCTGCTGACGGGCATCCACCTGATGCGGACGGGCGAGGTCGAGGCCGACCTGACACGGCTCACCGGCGACGGGCCGTCCTACCTTCCCGAGCTGATCGAGGCGAAGCGGGCCGCCGAGCACGGCGCGCTGCCGGAGGACGCGCCCGGCAGGTCCCGCCTCCAGGACGACGTGGCCTCGCTCACCGCCCGGCTGGAGGAGGAACGCGACGGCGGCGACCTCCCCGAATCCCCTTCGAACCGTCGCGCCCTCCACGACTTGGTGGTTCGGTCCCGCCTAGGGTGAACCCTGAGGCGCCTCCCCTGCGTGCCACCGGTTATACGGACCGTTTCAGGACGCAACCACCCGGTGCGGTCGCCACGTACCAAGGGTGATTCGTAGCCGAGAAAGGGGAGCGATGCACGACCAGGGCATCGACCAGAAGGACATCGCGGAGGCGGACCTCAGGACCCGGCGGGGCGTGTTCCGCGCCGTCGCGTTCCGGGACCCGGTCGACGGGCACGAGCACATGGCGCTGGTGCGGGGCGACGTGCGGGGGCGCGAGGGCGTGCTCGTCCGGATGCACTCCGAATGCATGACGGGCGACATCTTCGGCGCGACGCGCTGCGAGTGCGGGGACCAGCTCGGCGCCGGCCTGGACGCGATCGTCCGCGAGGGCGCCGGCGTCCTGGTCTACCTGCGCGGCCACGAGGGACGCGGGATCGGCCTCGTGGCGAAGGTCCGGACCCACATCCTGCAGGACGACCAGGGCCTGGACACCGTCGACTCCGCCACGGCCATCGGGCTGCCGGTGGACGTCCGCGACTACGGCCCGGCCGCCCGCATCCTGCGCCACCTCGGCGTCGGCTCGGTGCGGCTGATGTCGAACAATCCGGTCAAGCTCCGCGCACTGGAGTCCTACGGGATCACCGTCGCGGCGCGTGTGCCGCTGCTCGTCCCGGTCAGCGACGACAACGTCCGCTACCTCACCGCCAAGCGCGACCGGCTCGGTCACGACCTGCCCCAGCTCGACGTCCCGGCCGTGCCTCTCGACGACGCCCAGGTCAGCGAGGTCCGCTGATGACGAGGCCGATGACGATGACACGGCCGGTGACCCGGCCGCTGACGGAGCCGGTGGCCGGGCCGGCGGTGCCGCCGGCGCCGGTGCGGCTGCCGGGTGCGCCGCGCCGTCCCCGGCTGACCCGGGGGCCGGAGCTGGCCGCCGCGGTCATGGCGCAGGTCGCGCTGCTGGCGCTGCTCCGCCCCGGCCATGCGGGCTTGGCCGTGGGCGCCGGATACGCGCTGGCGTCGTGGGCGGTCCTGGCCAGGGCGTTCCGGCGGCGCCGGACGCTCGGCCCGGCCGACCATGTGACGCTGGTCCGCGTCGTCCTCACCGGGGGTGTCGCGGCCCTGGTCGCGGGGCATCTGACGGGTGTCGGGCACACCTGGCTGCTCGTCGCGGTCGCATCCGTGGCGCTGGTCCTGGACGGGGTGGACGGGCAGGTCGCCCGGCGCACCGGGACGGCGTCCGAACTCGGCGCGCGCTTCGACATGGAGGTCGACGCCTTCCTCGTCCTCGTGCTGAGCGTCGAGGTCGCGTGGTCGGCGGGCGCGTGGGTGCTGGCGATCGGGGCGATGCGGTACGTGTTCGGCGCGGCGGCCTGGGCGGCGCCGTGGCTGCGCGGGCGGCTGCGGCCGAGCGTCGCGCGCAAGGCCGTCGCGGTCGTGCAGGGCGTGACGCTGGTCGTGGCGGCGTCCGGTGTCGTCCCGTACACGGGCGTGCTGGTGGCGGCGGCGCTGGGGCTGCTGGTGTGGTCGTTCGGACGCGACGTCGTGTGGCTGTTCACGCGGCGCCACGCCGATCATCGGGGGGCTCGGGGGAGGAGCACGGATGGAGCGCGAGGCGCGCGCCTTCTGGATCCGGTCGCCCGGTAAGGGAGAGATCCGCGATGTCGTCCTGCCGGAGCCGGGACCCGGGGAGGTGCTGGTCCGGACGGTGTTCTCGGGCGTGAGCCGCGGCACCGAGGCGATCGTGTTCCGCGGCGGCGTCCCGCCGAACCAGCACGCGATCATGCGGGCGCCGTTCCAGGACGGGGCGTTCCCGGGGCCGGTCAAGTACGGGTACCTGAACGTCGGCGTGGTGGAGCACGGGCCGTCCGAGCTCGCCGGGCGCACGGTGTTCTGCCTCTACCCGCACCAGACGCGGTACGTCGTCCCGGCCGGCGCGGTCAGCGTCGTCCCGGACGGGGTGCCGCCGGAGCGGGCGATCCTCGCCGGGACGGTGGAGACCGCCGTGAACGCGCTGTGGGACGCGGCGCCGCTGGTCGGCGACCGCATCGCCGTGGTCGGCGCCGGAATGGTCGGCAGCGCGGTCGCGGGCGTCCTCGCGGGCTTCCCCGGGAGCCGCGTCCAGCTGATCGACACCGACCCGTCCCGGGCCGATGTCGCGCGGGCGCTCGGCGTCGGGTTCGCCCACCCCGACCAGGCCGAGGGGGGCTGCGACCTCGTGGTCCACGCGAGCGCGACGGAGGCCGGGCTGGCGCGGTCGCTGGAACTGCTCGCACCCGAAGGGGAGGTCATCGAGCTGAGCTGGTATGGGGACCGGCGCGTCACCGTCCCGCTCGGCGAGTTCTTCCATTCGCGGCGGCTGACCGTCCGGGCCAGCCAGGTCGGCGCGGTCCCGCCGGCCCGCCGCTCGCGCCGGTCGTTCGCCGACCGGGTGGCGCTGGCGCTGCGGCTGCTCGCCGACCCGGCGTTCGGCGCCCTGATCACGGGGGAGAGCCCGTTCGGGGAGCTGCCGCAGGTCATGCCGCGTCTCGCCGCCGGTGAACTTTCCGCGCTGTGCCACCGAATCACCTACTGAAACCCCGACTGGAGGCGTTCTTGTTCGCCATCACCGTCCGCGACCACGTGATGATCGCGCACAGCTTCCGCGGCGAGGTCTTCGGACCCGCGCAGCGGCTGCACGGCGCCACATACGTGGTGGACGCGACGTTCCGCCGGGCCGATCTGGACCCGGACGGTCTCGTCGTCGACATCGGGCTCGCCACCCGCGAGCTGGGTGAGGTCCTGGGCGGGCTGAACTACCGGAACCTGGACGACGAGCCGGACTTCGCCGGGGTCAACACCTCGACGGAGTTCCTCGCCAAGGTCATCGCCGACCGGCTCGCCGGCCGCGTCCACGAGGGCGCGCTCGGCGAGAACGCGCGCGGCCTGTCCGGCATCCAGGTGACGCTGCACGAGTCGCACGTCGCCTGGGCCAGTTACGAGCGTGAGCTATGACCGTGCACGAGGCGGACGCCGCGCCCGCCCGGCGGGCGGGCGCGCACGAGATCTGCGTGGTCGTCCCCGGCGACATCGACGACGCCGAGGTGCCGAGCGGCGGGAACCGGTACGACCGGCGGCTGTGCGACGAGCTCGCGGCGGCGGGGCGGCCCGTCCGGGAACTGGCGGTGCCGGGGGCGTGGCCGCGCCCGGACGAGACGGCCCGGAGCGGCCTCGCCGGGTCGCTCGCGGAGCTGCCCGACGACTCAGTCGTCCTGCTCGACGGGCTGGTGGCGTGCGGCGTGCCGGAGATCGTCGTCCCGGAGGCGCGGCGGCTGCGGATGGCCGTCCTCGTCCACCTCCCGCTGGCGGACGAACCCGGGCAGACCGACCTGAACGCGGGCGAACGCAAGGTGCTGGAGGCGGCCGGCGCCGTCGTCACGACCAGCCCGTGGGCCAAGGACCACGTCCTCGCCCACCACGGCCTCGACCCGTCCCGCGTCCACGCGGTCACCCCGGGCACCGACCCGGCGCCGCTCGCGTCCGGCACCGACGGCGCGGCCCGCCTCCTGTGCGTGGCGTCGGTGACCCCGCGCAAGGGGCACGACGTCCTCGTCGAGGCGCTCGCCACCATCGCGCATCTGCCCTGGCAGTGCGCATGCGTCGGCCCGGTGCGCAGCGACTCCGACCACGTGACGCGGCTGCGCGGCCTCATCGGCGGGCACCGCCTCGACGACCGCGTCGACCTGGTGGGGCCGCTGACCGGCAGGCCGCTGGACGACGCCTACGCCGCCGCCGACCTGCTCGTCCTGGCGTCCCGGGCGGAGACGTTCGGGATGGTCGTGACGGAGGCGCTCGCGCGCGGCATCCCGGTCGTCGCGACCGCCGTGGACGGCGTCCCGGACACGCTCGGCTGGGACCCGGTCGGCGCCGTCCCCGGCCTCCTCGTCCCGCCGGACGACCCCGCCGCGCTCGCCACGGCGCTGCGCCGCTGGCTCGTCGAACCCGAGCTGCGGGGCCGGCTGCGCGCCGCCGCCCGGCTGCGCCGCGGTGCCCTGCCCGGCTGGGACGACACCGCCCGCCGCATGGCGACCGTCCTGTCCCGGCTGAGAAGGGAAACAAGATGACCGAGTACGCGCCCTCGTGGCTGGCGCTCCGGGAGGGCGCCGACGCGACCGCGCGCGCCGCCGAACTGCTCGACCCGCTGCGCGCCGCGCTCCCGCCGGACGAGCCGCTGGTCATCTGGGACCTCGGCTGCGGCACCGGCTCGCTCGGGCGCTGGCTGTCCGGGCGGCTGCGCGGCCCGCAGCACTGGATCCTGCACGACCACGACGCCGCGCTGCTCGACCGGGCGGGCGGCAACGCCTACGTCACCGCCGACGGGCTGCCCGCGACGATCGAGACCCGGCAGGGCGACCTCGGCTCGCTGCGCGCGTCCGACCTGGTGGGCGCGTCCCTCGTGACCGCGTCCGCGCTGCTGGACGTCCTGACCGCCGCCGAGATCGAGGCGATCGCGGCCGCGACGCCCTGCCCGGCCCTGCTGACGTTGTCGGTCGTCGGCCGCGTCCGGCTCTCCCCGTCCGAGCCGCTCGACGCCGAGTTCGCCGCCGCCTTCGACGCCCACCAGCGCCGCGCCGGGCTCCTCGGGCCCGACGCCGTCGGCGCCATGACCGAGGCGTTCGGGCGCCGCGGCGCCTCCGTGCAGACGCGTCCGAGCCCGTGGCGGCTCGGCCCCGGACAGGCCCCGCTGACCGCCGAGTGGCTGCGCGGCTGGGTCGCCGCCGCCGTCGAGCAGGAACCCGGCCTGTCCCCGTTCGCGGACGACTACCTCGGCCGCCGCATCGCCGAATGCGTCGCAGGCCGGCTGACCGTCGAGGTCCGCCACGTCGACCTTCTCGCCCTCCCAGGGAGTACACAGTGAAGAAGCTCTGGCCCTGGCTGCGCCTGCTCATCGGGGTGGGCATCATCACCGGGCTGCTGTGGTGGCACAGCACGGACGCGTTCGTGAACGCGCTCCATGCCATCAGCCCCGGTGCCGGGGTGGTGGCGCTCGCCCTGGGTCTGCTGACCACCGCGCTGAGTGCGGCCCGCTGGTGGCTGATCGCCCGTCGCCTCGGGCTGCGCCTGCCCTTGGGCGGCGCAGTCATGGACTACTACCGTGCCCAGTTCCTCAACGCCGTGCTGCCCGCGGGCGTCCTCGGGGACGTCCACCGCGCGGTGAGCCATGGACATCGATCCGGGGACGTGGCCCGTGGGGTGCGGGCCGTGTTCATCGAACGGGTCGCAGGCCAGGGTGTCGCCATCGTCGCGGGCGTCATCGCCCTGTTCGCGCATCCCGGTCTGCTGTCGGCGATGGCCCCGGCGCTGATTCCGGCCGGTGTCGTCCTGGGCGTCGTGCTGATCCTGGCCCGCTGGCGCCACCGCGCCATGGCGGCCACGTTCGCCGACCTGCGCGCCGTCCTGCATCTCTGGCCCGGCGTCGTGGGGCTGTCCGTAGCGGCGCTGGCCGGGCACCTTGCCCTCTTCGTCGTCGCCGCCCGCCTGGTCGGTTCGACGGCCTCGCTGCTCACCCTCCTGCCGCTCCTGCTGCTGGCCCTGCTCGTGATGGTGCTGCCGGTGAACGTCGGCGGCTGGGGCCCGCGCGAGGCGGTCCTCGCCCTCGCGTTCGGCGCCGCCGGGCTGGGCTCAGCGCAGGGCCTGACCGTCTCCGTCGTGTACGGGGTGCTGACCTTCGTCGCGTCCCTGCCCGGTGCTGCGACCCTGCTGCTGAAGCACCGCGAGGCAGTCCCCGAACGACGCGACCAGGCTCCGAAGCGCGTCCCGGCCCTTCTCGGCGCGGGCCATTGACGGCCGCCCGATGACGCCCGTCCGCGTGTAGGCCGCCATCCCCGTGGTGAGCAGGTGCCGCCGGTCGTCGGCCAGGTGATCGGCGGTCTCGTACCCGTCCCTGACCAGTTCGGGATGGGCGTGCAGCAGGATCGACGTCTCCAGTTCCCCGGCGTGCATGTCGCTGGCGCCGGGCGTCTCGACACCGGCCGCCGCGCTCGCCTCGTCCCACTCGTCCAGACCGGGGAACAGTGCCATGTCTCCGTGCGCCTCCTGGACGACGTTGCCCAGCACGTAGTTGCCCCCGTGCCCGTTGACCAGCACCAGCTTCGGGACACCGGCCCGCCGCAGCGACTCGGCGACGTCCCTGACCACCGCGTGGAGGGTCGCCGCCGAGATGCTCACCGTCCCGGGCCAGCCGTCGTGCTCATGCGAGCACGAGATCGTCACGGGCGGGAGCGTCCGCACCGGATGGACCTTCGCGATCTCCGCCGCGATCGTGCAGGCGATCACCGTGTCCGTCGCCAGCGGCAGGTACGGGCCGTGCTGCTCGTGGCTCCCGACCGGCAGGACCGCCACGGGAACGTCCGGAACCTCGGAACTCGTGTGCGTCGGCAGCATGCCCCCCACTCTGCCGCACCCGCCCGGTGATCGAAACCAGCGCCATGGCACCCGCGAGGAGCACGGCGGCGACGATCCCGTCCGTCCAGTAGTGGTTGGCCGTGACGACCACCACGAAGACCGTGACCGGCGCGTGCAGGGCGACGACCCACCGCCACCGGCTCCGCGACACCCGCAGGACCGCGACGGCGACCAGGATCGCCCACCCGATGTGCAGGGACGGCATGGCCGCGTACTGGTTGGCGATCCCGCCGGCCGCCGCCGGATAGGCCGACGGGCCGACGGTCAGCATCGTGTCCACGGCGCCGATGCCCGCCAGCCGCGGCGGCGCCAGCGGGAACAGCATGTGCACGGCGAGCCCGGCCGCCGTCAGCACCACCAGCTCGTTCCGCACCCTGGCGTAGGCGGCGCGATGCCGGACGTAGAGCCAGACCAGCAGCAACGCCGTCCCCGGGAAATGGACGCTCACGTAATACACGTTGGCCAGGAACGCCGTGTGATCCCATCCGAGCGCCCAATGCTGGAAACCGACCTCGCTCGGCAGCCAGAGCCGCTCGAACCCCCACAGCCGATGCGCGTTCGACATGGCCTGACCGGGGCCGTGCTCGATCAGAGTCCGGCCCCACTTGTAGAAGGAGAACAGGACCGCGAGCAGCCCCATCTCGGTGAGGAGCGGCCGCACCCTGCCCCGCACGGCCCCGCCCCGCATCGCCCTGCCCGCCGCGACCCCGCTCGCCATCGTGTCCTCCCGTGCCGGTGTTCCGCGTCCAATCACAACCCTCGCGTCCGACACTTCTCGGGACATTGGGCCCAGCTACCCGAACCCGGGAGGGAAAGCCCACGGCCAGGGGTGGAGCTAACCCCACCCCTCCCGTGGATTCCCGGCGGTCACTTGCAGGTGAACTCCTTGGTGGGGCCGGTGCTCAGAACGCAGTCCAGCGGCCAGGCCTGCCCGGAACTCTCGTGGAAGGTGAGATGCCACTGACCACCCGTGTCCCGCAGTAGCGCGTAGCCGTGCATACCGTGCGAGACCGAGTGCTGAACCGTCTGGCCGTCGACCGTCTGGCCCATCACCTTGGTGTCGTCCGGAGGGGTGTCGAGCGTCGTCCCGGAGGAGCCCACGGTCAACTGCGGAGGACGCGTGCTGTTGAGGAAGTCGAGCATTTGGTAAAGGTGCACGTGCCCCGACAACACGAGGCGGACGTTGGCGGCCAGGGCGTTCACCTCGTCGAACCGCTTCGCGAACTCGCGCGCCTGGGACTTGTCCGGCTGGTCGCCGTCACTGGCCGAGCTGGAGTCGAACAGGATGAAATGCAGGGTGCCCGCATTGATCTGGGCGGGCTCGGTCTCGGTCTGTGGGATCGTGAAGCACTTGTTGTCGTTCCGGGGGACCGTGGCGAAATAGCGGAACCACTCGGCGCCGCGTCCCACCATTCCGGCCTTGCAGTCCTCGTGGTTGCCTCGCGCGAAGATCAGCGGCGCCTCGGCGAGTAGGGCCTCGGCCGGCCGGAGGAAGTCCTTGATGAGGCACGCCCAGTCGGCCGCCTGCCCTTGAGCGTCGCAGCCCGGGGTGGCGTCGTCGGCGCCTTCCGGCTGCTCCCGGTACACGTAGTCGCCGACGTGGACGACGAGGTCCGGCCTGGACTGGGAGGCCGCGTGCATGGAGAGCGGCTGGAAGGGCCAGTTCTTCTGGCAGTCCTGGTTCTGCGGAGCGCCGACCGTGGACGATGTGACCTCGCAACCGGCGTCTCCGATGACCGCGACGCTCCGGGGACGCCCGTTCACGGGCCACTCGGGCAGCGGGAGCTGATGGTTCCCGGATGCACGGTGAGCGCGTTGGTCGTCGTCGGCTCGATCAGCGCATTTGCCGCTCCGTCGGGGATCGGCACTGTGCAGAAGGTGGTCGGAAACTGCTGGAGTCCGCCGCCGGTGATGTAAGGATCGCTGACCTTCCTCATTACCGCGCTGTGAAGCAGCCCCCATGGCTGTATTGCACGGTTGGACAGTGCCCGGTGGGCTTCTCGGTCGTGGCGAACCGGATCTCGGTCGAATGGCTCGTCCCGTTCACCAACTGCGTCCACGCCCATGCCTCGCCGTTCTTCGTCATGACGGGCGGCGCCGGCCCCGACGGTTTCGCGGACGGGCCGGGGGCGGCCTGCGCCAGCCCGGCCATCACGGCGGCCAGCAGCCCGCCGGCGGCCATCATGGACGCCACTATTCGCGACATAGAACCAGGTATCCCCTCAAATGCTTAAAATGGGCTAATCCGACACCTGGGAATCGGTGCCCGACGCCGATCGATCTGCCCTGGTCGATCCGCCGCTATGTCAGATGTTGTATGTGGTGTTGTTCAAGGTATGTCCGTCCGATTGTGGAAGGGCGGCTCCTCGCCCCGACGCTCCATCCGGAGCGTGCGCGCGACGTCGGCGGGACCAGGCGGGGGCCGGTCCCGGCAGCCGACCGGTGATTGCCGTTTTTGGGAGGTTCTCGTCCCTCCCTTTGCGAGTGTTCGTGCGAGGCTCGATGGAGCGGACCGACCGCTTGGAGGGCCTATGAAGGCGCTGCTGAACTCGCTCAACGAGCCTGAACTGGCTCTCGTCCGGGAGACCGAGACCGCTGTGCTCTCCGACCTCACGGAGGACGGGCTCGCGGACCTGCACACGCGGATCCGGCGTGCCCGCAACAAGTACAGCAAGCTGTACCGGCGCACCGCGAGCACGCGGGTCGAGGAGTTCGGCGGACGCGGCAAGGCCCGTCCGAAGAACCAGCGGGACGCCCAGAAGGCGGAGGTGTTCGAGGACGCGCTGGCCCGCGTGAGCTGGTACCTGGCAAGAGCCGCGAGGCGCAGCGCCGCGGAACTGAAGGCCGAGCGCCTCGCCGCCGCCGGCCCCGCCCGCACGCCCCCGCCACAGCCTGGGACCCCCCAGCCGGAGGCGATGACGCCCCAGACCACGCCCCGCCGCAGACCGACGACCGCCGACCCGGCCCTCAACCGCCGCCACGCCGCGACCCGCGCCAAGGGAGCCCGGAGGCAGGCCCGCCGCGACAGCCGCTGACCAGCGTCGGCGGCCCTGGTCAGCGACCGATTCTGCGCGCCACCGTGGCCCGGTAGCAGAAGAGTTTCCAGTGGGCGGTCGCGTCGGTGTGCCCCACCGGCACGACCTTGGAACCGGTCGCGGCCGTCACGTCCTTCGCGCCGGCGAGGAAGACCATGAACGTACTGAGGTTGTGCTCGTATCCCTCGTAGTACCACTTGCTGCGCAGGATCTTCTGGCCCCTGCCGAAGGGCTCCTGCAGAAGCTCCTGAGCCCGCGGAGGCAGGTTGCCGATCACTCCGCGGGCCTCCCCGCTGAGACCCAGGTCAGGAGGGGTGGTTCCGTGGGAACCGATCGACGGAGAAGCGTGCGGAGCCGGACGGTGGTCCACCTCGACGGTACGCAGCGAACCGGGCGCGAACTGAAATGAGGAGATGGCGTACACCGGGCGGTGTGCGGTGTTGATCCGGGGCTCGGCGATGGACAGCCCCGCGTCCCCGAAGGTCACGGCGTAGGCACGGCCGTCTCCACTTGACCTGTCGGGACCGGCGAACCACTCGATGGCGGTTCCGGACAGCTCGGCGAGCCGCTGCCGGGTACGCGGTCCGATCGACTCCCAATATTCCTCACGCAGCATGCCCTCGCCGAGCGTCATCTCACCCGGACGATGAAGGGGAGTGGCGCCGCGGGTGGTGAGCGGGCCGCTGCCACGCCGCTCCGGGCTGACCGAGCCGGACGGCACTATCGAGAAGGACGAATCCACGGGCCGCGCCCCCTTGACCGCTCACCGACACTCTTGATCAGGCTACCGGGACGGCACAGACAAGTCAGGCGTCCGTCACCGATCGTGCGGCCTCTTCAGGACGCGGGAGCGATCCGGGCCCGGTCTTCACCCGAGCTGCTCGGCCAGTCCGACGATAATGCCCTCCGGGCCGCGGATGTAGCAGAGCCGATAACTGTCCTCGAACTGCGCGATCTCGCCGACGAGTTCGGCGCCATGGGCCCGCAGGCGGGCCACGACGTCCTCGATGTCGTCGACGGCGAACATGATGCGGCGGATGCCCAGCGTGTTCGCCGGCGCGTTCTGCGGCTCCGGGTTGATCGCCGTCGGCGTGTGGAACTTCGCCAGCTCGATCCGGCCGTGGCCGTCCGGGACCCGCAGCATGGCGACGTCCTGCCGGACGCCATCGACCCCGATGACACGTTCCACCCAGCGCCCCTCGATCGGCCCCTTGCCCTCCAACTCCATTCCGAGCTCGACGAAGAACGCAATAACAGCCTCAAGGTCATCGACCACGAACCGCAACACCTACCCATTACTCGATGGCAGTGGCCCGCCCGCAATCGAAAGGACTGCCCTTGTCCAACGACAAGCCGAGGATCCCGGGCCTCAATCGCGGACTGTGCGTCACCAACGGCGCCGCGCCCTCGCTCTCTTCCGACCAAAACCTGCAGAGCTGTGGCGACTCGACGAACCTGGACCGGGTAGGCCCTGATCGAATAAGTTTTCGAACATGGTTCCGGGTCTTCTCTGTGTCCACCGCTGGCTGGACGAGGACGGTCAGCGGCAACTGACGGCGGACATCGACGCCATGCCTTGGTCGTCGCAGCTGCGGCGTCGTGTCCAGCATTACGGGCACCGCTACGACTATGGGAGCCGTGGTGTGGGTGGCGCTCCGGCCCCGCCACTACCCGGCTGGGCGGTGACGCTGGCCCGGCGGCTGCAGGAGGACGGTCACTTCGACCGCCGACCTGATCAGGTGATCGTGAACGAGTACCTGCCTGGTCAGGGCATCAGCGCCCACGTCGATCACGTCCTCGGCTTTGGACCGGTCGTCGCTTCGGTCAGCCTGCTGTCGGCGTGCGTCATGGAGTTCACTCACCCAGAGGACAAGAAGCGCGTGCCGGTACACCTCGAACCCGGCAGCCTGTGCGTGATGGCAGGCCCAGCACGATTCACCTGGCGGCACGCTATCCGGCGCGCAAGACCGACCCTGGCCCAGACGGCCGGGTTCCCCGCGGCCGACGCGTGTCCGTAACGTTGCGAACCGTCCTTCAAAAGTCGGCCGCACCAACGCTGACACCCTGCGGCGAGGGGTGAGGAATGCGGTGACGCCGAACTCACCGTGACTCGCATGAAGGTACTCGCGCGACCGCTGGAGCCGGTATCTTCTCGCGAACGATCTTGCCTCTCGCTCCCAACTGATCGGACGTCGCCCCGGTGGACAGTGACTATTCACCCGTGCCGGAACTGAACCTGCTCAGCGAACTCGAGAGGCGGCTCGAAGGAGAGTTCATCTCGGACGGGTTCGAGCTGTTCGAATTCGGAGAACCGAAGCACGACGCATGGTCGGACGCCCAGGAGTTCGTCGAGGCATTCCTCCCCTTCGCCCAAGCCACCGGCTCGGGCTCGTTCTATGCCTTGTGGCGCATCGACGACCGCGCGGACCTCGCCACCTTGCCGATCGTGGTGTTCGGCGACGAGGGAGGAGTCCATCTCACCGGACGCAACCTCCGAGACCTGTTCTGCCAGCTCGCGAGCGACCGGCCACTGTCGGTGGACTGGAGCGATGCCTGCTTCGGAGAGTACGAGGGTTACCACCGCGAACGCGACGGCGCCCCTCAGGCGCACCAATCTTACGTCGCGTGGCTGAACCAGCATTTCGGCCTAGAACCAGCAAGCGACCCCAACGACCTGATCGAGGCGGCCCGGAACGATTTCGGGGCACGCTTCGAGACCTGGATCGAACCACTCACACAAGAAATCTGAAAGCACCGCGCCACCCGCTCCGACATACACCCTGTCGGCATAGCCGGCGATCGCCCGAGCCGCCAGAGCGTCGATGATGCCGTGCTCACGGGCGGCGGTCAGATCACGACATGCGCCTTGCGCTGTGCCGATGCGTACGGCCTACCGCAGGTCGGGAGCGAGTTCGGCGAGCAGTTCGATCATCTCGGTGACTTAATAGCGCGACCAAGGCCGGACCGGTGGCTCCGCGTCGGGCCAGCGTGTCGCTGGTGGATGTTTGAATGCCTCGCATGAATCCCTCGACCACGCTCGCCGCCCTGCACGAGTTCTGCACCGAACGGCTGGGGGCGGAGCTCGCCCACCACTTCATGAGAATGGCGCGGCCCGGCTTCGACCTCACCGTCGCCGCACCGGACGAGGCGGCAGGGGAAAGCCGGTTTGGCGGCCTGCCGATGCTCGAACCGGGAACTCCCTGGCCGACATGCGACAATTTCCCGCTCAGTCTCCTGGCGGTGCTCGACACCGACGCACTGCCAAAGAGGTGGCTCGGCGATCTGTTCCCGGCCGGTACCGGTCTGCTCAACTTCTTCTACCTGGACACCGGCTCCGAACAGTGCCACGACGACGCCTTTCAGGTGGCCGGAGAGCGTGGTGTCTTCGGCACCGATCCAGACTTGGCGCGAGTGATCGCGGTGCCTTCCTCGCACGCCGTCCCGGCGGAGCCACCGGCGAGAGCGAGCGTCTTCGCGCCGGTGCCCTGGGCGGCATCGCCGGGCTTCGCCTTCCCCAACCAAAGCCCCGACCTGGACCTGCCGGACGACCTCGGTCCCGAAGCCAAGGAGACGAGGGAAACGATCATGCGCGGGCTGTACCTCGAATACGACTTCCCCGACTGGGAGCAGCGGCCGGGCGCGCTCACCGCCGATGACATCGCCTTCGGATGGCCTGTTCTGTCGAACTCACCGCCCCTGCCGGACGACAAGAAGCTCCACCGGTTCCACCACCTGCTCCAACTGTCCGGGCCACACGAGTGGGGCCTCGGGGGCGACGGCGGCGACATGCACTGGATGATCCCCAGCGAAGCCTTGCGGACCGGCGACTTCAGCCGCTCCATCCCGACCCCGGACTGGTCGTAGCCGCCCCTGGCCCTCCGCAGGCATCGCCGCAGCCCTCATCTGCAACCGCCACCTCACCAAATGAGACGACGTCTTAGCGGTGCGCGGTCGCGGCACCGACGCCGAACGCCGCTGCCACCGTGACCCGACCCGGCGCCGGTGCTTGCGGATCAGATCGGCCACGAACGTGCGGGCCGGGCGCGGGGATCGAGGGCAGCGTGATAGATCAGCATCGGAGCTCCTGCTGGTCAAGATCGTCGCAAATCTCGATCTACCAGGAACTCTCTCGTTGTCGCTCACGCCGCGCGGGACGCAACCACGACGACCGGTCGGTGACGATCAGTGAACCGGCCAAGATCGCTGTTGCCTTGTCACGGCCCCGTCGCTACTTTCCCGCCATGACGGCCACGAGGCTTGAGGAACTGCTGGAAGCCGGGTTCACCGATGGTCTGAGCGATCACGACAAGGCGCTTCTGGCCGAGCGAGCGCTTGCCGGAGGCGCCGGTGACGAGCCCTTCGGCCTGTCGCTCGACTGGTGGTATGCGGTTCCCGGTGACCAGGACGGGGGCGTGTTCGCCGCCCTGAACCTGCACGACCCGCTCCCGGTGACCTTCAGCGAGGGGACCGGCGTCGAGGATCTGCCGTTCCACCAGGGTGCGGTCCCCTTGTTCATCACGCCCGCACTCGATCGCTGGCGGCTGATTTTCGGCAACCTGGACAGCGTGATCGGAGTCGACTGGGACGAGTGGATGCGAGCGGTGAAAGGGCTGAGTGCGCACTGCGGTCAGGCACAGATGTTCTTCACCGACACCGCCGGTGGAACCGACACTTGGGTCGTCGCTGAGGACGGCCAAATCCGGCGCCGGTTCTCCCTGGGGAGCGACCCCGAATGGACAGGCACCCCTCTCCCGTGGGAGAGGCTACGCGTCGACGCAGACGGCTTCGATCCCGTGCATGACGAGGCCGACCCCAATGAGGGCACGTCGACATGCCGCGAGGCGTGCGGCCACCTGTCCGTGGATCCTGCTCGGCTCTCCCCCGACATCCACGTGCGTGGTCACGGCTGGCTGGCACTCAGCGAACCCGGGGTCGGCCACCGGGACTTGCGGATGGTCGTCGAATGCTGAGCTTGCCGCCCCTAACCAGGCGATGCGAAGGCAGGCTCGACCTGGGCGCGTACGCGCCACGGCACGACCGGTCGGCTCCCGAGTCGCGGTAGGCGGTGCGTGCGTCGGGCCAGTGTTCCGTCCACGATCGGTACCGTGTTCTGTCCGTGCTGCCTGGTCACCGACGCCAGGGCCGGCAGCGGCGCCAAGGTGGTCCACCCCCCGGCGCGCAGCCGACCTCGACACCCCGATTAGCAACGCGACCTGCCCCCGCTCACCGCCCCGACGTGCGACGATTCGCACCAGCCTGCGGAACTGCCGCCTCGCTGGACAGATCAGGTCCGCGACCTTCCATGATCGTCGTCGATGATCTGCCGATCGGTGCTCCGAAGATCGTCGGGTCGCTTGGCCGGAGCGTTCTCGGTGGTGGGCATGAGAGCCCAGATGATTTTGCCTTCGCCGGTGGTGGACGGGCGGACGCCGGTGTCCTTGGCGTAGGCGGCGATGATCGCGAGGCCGCGTCCGCCCAAGGCGTCCGAGCCGGCCGCGCGGGCGCACGGGAGTTCGGAGGACGGGTCCCCGCACTCCAGCAACGGGGCGCAGTCCTGTATCGCGACCCGGATTCTGAGCAGGCGGCCAGAGGCGGCCTCGACCGCATTCGTGACGATCTCGCTCATGACGACCGCCGAGTCGTCGATCACGGTTCGCTCATAACCCCAATTGAGGAGCGCGTACCGGACGAGTTCGCGCGCGAGCGCGACCGAAGAGTCCACTCCGAGGATAGTCATCCGGAATTCGTCCGATTTGGGCACCCAGAGTACCGGAACTTGATCACTCATATCCGCCGTCCTGGTTTTGATGGCTTTCGCGCACAGGATCGGTGAAGAGTGCTTACGGTGAGATGGATTGGAATCCAAGGAATACACCGGAGGTCGGCGTGAGCGTTCGGGAGTCCATCGACCCGGATTCATCGCTGTGGGCCTGGCTGGCCTTTGACCTGTGGCTTTACCGGACTCGGCGTGGGCTTTCGCTGGCTCAGACCGCGCAGGTCGTTCGTGTCGCGCGCGGCACTGTTTCGAACTGGGAGGCGGGCAGGCTTCGCCCCCAGGGCGATTTCAAGGTCGCCTGTCTGGGGTGATTGTCACCTGATGTCCAGGTCGGCGATGACCACGGAGCGTGACGTCGAGACGAGGATGACCTTCCGTCCGTGATCATGGAGTTCTCACGCTGCCAGGATCAGGACAAGAAGGTCATCGGTGCCAGTCTCGCATGCTCAGGCCGGGGTTTCGTCGTTGCTGGAGATGCTGGCGGGCATCGCCGACCCCCGGGATCCGCGCGGGGTCCGGCATCCGCTGCTGGCGGTTCTGGGAGTCGCGGTGGTGGCGACACTGGCCGGGGCGGCGAACTACCGGGAGTTGGGGTCGACCGCGGCCGATCTGCCGCAGCGGCTGTTGCGGCTGCTGGGCGCCCGATGGGCTCGGTCCCGCCTCCGGTTGGCCGCACCGAGTGGCGCCACGCTGCGGCGGGTATTGATCGGCCTGGACGCCGACGAACTGGACCGGGCGGTGGGGGCGTGGCTGCGCGAGCACGCCGCCTGTGACCGGCAGGGATGGGCGATCGCGCTGGACGGCAAGGATCTGCGGGGAGCCTGGGCCGACGACGGCCGGCTGGTGCTGTTCTCGGCGATGACCCACCGGACCGGGCGCTGCGACGCCGTCGTGCTCGGGCAGATCGCCGTGCCCGAGGGCACCACCGAGACCACCCAGGTGCGCACCCTGCTCGACCAGGCCGACATCGCCGGAGCCCTGGTCACCGCCGACGCGGCCCACACCTGCATCGAAACCGCCCGCTACCTGGTCGAAGACAAGCAGGCCGACTACCTGCTCACCATCAAGGGGAACCGTTCCTCGCTGCATGCCGCCGCGATCGCGGTCGGCCGCGAACTGGTCGGCGCCGAGCCCGGCCACGTGCTCGAAGAACGCGGCCACGGACGGATCAACCGCTGGACGACCTGGGCCACCGATATCGACCAGAGCATCGGCCTGCCGCATGGAGCCCGGCTGGCGGTCATCCGCCGTGACGTCGCCGACCTGGCCGGACAGCCGATCAGCAAAGAGATCGCACTCGTGGCCACCAGCCGCCCCGGCTTGACGGCGGCGCAGATCTCCGGCCACACCCGACGGCACTGGGGCATCGAGAACCTTCAACACCGCCCCCGCGACACCGTCTGGCGCGAGGACGACCAGCAGGCGCATCACGGCAACGGCCCGCGAGTGATGGCCACCCTGCGCAACCTGTCCCTCGGCCTGTTCGCCATCAACGGCATCACCAAGATCACCGAGACCGTTCAGGCGATCGGACGCCGCCCCATGCGCGCCGTCCCACTGATCACATAACGCCACCGGCAGCGATCACCCGCCGACTTTGAAATCGCCCTGCTTCGCCCCGGTGACCAGTACATGGCCGTGCTGGACCGGACATGGGAGACCGGCGGGCATTTCCAGAGGTTGTTGCATTACGCGCGCACGGGGCATGACCCCGACTGGTTCGCGCAGTACATCCAGTACGAATCAGGCGCCAAAATTATCAGGATCTATCATGGTAAATCCATCCCGGTGCCCGTGCAGACACTGGAATACGCGAGAGCGCTGCTGCTTTCGGGTGGCCAGGCGCAGCAGAGTGATCGCGAAGTGGAGGCACGTCGCAGGCGTCAGGAGATCCTGACCAGACGCAACCCGCCCTACGTCTGGATCATCCTGGACGAAGATGTGCTTGACCGTCCGGTCGGAACCCGCGAGATCATGAAGGCCCAGCTCGTACCTGCTCGAAGTCGACGCGCTGCCCCATGTGTCCGTGCGATTCATCTTGAAGTCGGCGGGTGCTCATCCGGGGCTGGATGGCGCCTTTCAGATCCTGGACATGGGAGGTCGGCAGGTCGCTTATGCCGGTGCGCAGCTTGCGGGCCGCCTCATCGAGGCCGGTGACGAGGTTGCCACCCTCGCGATACAGTTCGAGCAACTTGGGGCATTGGCCCTATCTCGTGATGACTCGCGGAAGTTGATCCAGAAAGTGCGGGAGAGCTACCTGTGATCGAATGGCGTAAGAGCTCTCGGAGCGGTGGTGTCAACGACAACGCCTGTGTCGAGGTTGCCCGACTTGGTGACGGCATCGGCGTCCGGGATTCCAAGGCCCCGGACGGCCCCCGCCTTGGGTTCAGCTCGCGGGATTTCGGCGGGTTGCTGACGCGTATCAGGACCGGCGAGTTGGACCTGGACCGCCGTCCGTCCTGACGATGACACGTGGGCTCGGGGACCCCCGAAAGGGCCCTCGCGCGAGGTGCGCGAAGACCAGCCTGGTCAGCCCATGTCGTCGAGCCGAGGCTCGCTTCCCCGTCGCCGATCAGCCGTGTCGGGTCGGCCGATAGGTCAGCACCTGCGTGTGGCCGTCGAAGGTCCGGGCATCGAGGAGTTCGAGGTCGAAGTCGTCCGCACCGTCGAAGATCCGGTCCACGCCGGTCGCCCCGGAGATCACTGGGAAGACCGTCACCTCGATGGTGTCGATCAGGCCGGCGTTCAGCAGTGCGCGGTTGAGCGTCAGGCTGCCGTGGGATCGCAGCGGCAGGTCGGATTCGGCCTTGAGCCGCGTGACCACCTCGACAGGATCGCCGGACTCGATGGTGGTGTCCGGCCAGCCGAGCGGCTCGGTCAGCCGGCTGGAGAGCACCGTGACCGGAGAGTCGAACATGCGCGTGATCCACCCGTCGAACTGGCTGCGGTCAAAGCCTGGGTTGAGGAACGGCGCGTTCGAGGAGTAGGTGTTGGCCCCGAGCACCATGCGCAGCGGGTCGCGGTAGGCAGCGGCGCGATGCGCGAGGAATTCGGGGCCCTGCTTGCCCCAGTAGCCGCCCCAGTCGCCGTTGTGGTTGGCGAAGCCGTCGAGCGTGGAGAAGATGTCGAAGGTGTACGTGGCGGTCATGGTGTCTCCTTGCGGGAAGTTGGTCGCGCTGCC
Source organism: Spirillospora sp. CA-128828 (assembly GCF_050945415.1). Classification (NCBI taxonomy): domain Bacteria; kingdom Bacillati; phylum Actinomycetota; class Actinomycetes; order Streptosporangiales; family Thermomonosporaceae; genus Spirillospora; species Spirillospora sp. CA-128828. Next base: position 6,527,588 of record NZ_CP191986.1, on the reverse strand, counting down.
CCTTGTGGTGGCCTCACCCCTGCTACGAACACCACTGCCCCGATCCGACACGCCTCCCGGATTTCTTTCAAAACTGACGTGGCTGCGCCGCACACGGCGGATGCCGTAGAGCGGGTCGCCGGAGCGCCGCGGTGCCGCAGGTCTGCTTCCATCGCCACGACCTCGCTCCCGTCGCGGAAGGCGCTGCTTGGGCGTCGAGTCAGGTCTTGAACACTGAGGGACTCTGTCGGGAATCTTGGGGCTCGTCGGCGCGTCTCACGGGGTGGCCGATGAGTGACCGACAAACTACCGCGGGTTCATGATGACTCTCATGTCCCCCGAGGTGGTTACGTGTCGGTTCGTCCCCGGTCTGGTGTCGAGATCCCAGAGCTGACCGCGCGGGTGGCCCGCGCCAGTAATCCGAAGGGGACCGCCGCGATGTGGGTCCGTGACCGCCTCGACGGGTTGTGGAGCGATGAGGATTTCGTCGCCTGGTATCCGCGTGACGGGCGCGCGGGTATCTCGCCTGCGCAGCTGGCCACCGTCAGTGTCCTGCAGTTCCTGCACAATCTGTCCGACCGGCAGGCGGCCGAGGCGGTCTGCTGCCGGATCGACTTCAAGTACGCGCTCGGCCTGGAGTTGGACGACCCCGGCTTTCATCACAGCGTGCTGGGCGACTTCCGTGAGCGCCTCGCGCGCGAAGGCCGCGCCGATGCCCTGCTGGACCTGGCGTTGGAGCGGCTGAAGGCGGCGGGGCTGGTGCGTGAGCGAGGACGGCAGCGCACCGATTCCACCCGCATCCTGAGCGCCGCGCGGGTGCTGACTCGGCTGGAGTTGGTGTTGGAGACGGTGCGGGCCGCGGTGGAGGAGGTGGCCCGCACCGCCCCGGAGGTTCTGGACGGGCTGGTCACGGCCGAATGGGGCGAGCGTTACGGGCGGCAGGTGCGGATGTGCAGCCAGCCCAGTCGTCCGGTGTCCCGGCTCACCCAGGCCGGCCTGGACGCTCACGCCTTGCTGACCGCCGTTGGCGCACAGACCCCCTGGTGTCAGGCAGGCAGGCAGGTACGGGTGTTGCGGCAGGTCCTGTTGCAGCAGTTCTACACCGATGCCGGCGACCGGCTGCGCCCCCGCGATGAGAAGGCCGGCCTGCCACCGGCGGGGCGCCGGATCCAATCGCCCTACGACACCGACGCCCGCTACGTCAGCCGCAACGACACCAAGTGGACCGGCTACCTCGCCCACGTCACCGAGACCTGCGACGACGAGGGCACCAACGTGATCACAGATGTGGCCACCCTGGTCTCGGCAGGTGACATCAAGGCCCTGCCCGGCATCCACCAGCGGCTCGCCCACCGGCGGCTGCTGCCCGCTCAGCACCTGGTCGACGCCGGCTACACCTCGGCCGTCGCCATCGATGACACTGCCCGCGCGCACAACACCGAATTGGTGGGTCCGCTGGCCGCCCGAGGCCCGAACCGGCACCGCAAACAGCAAACCGGTTTCGCCCGAGAAGACTTCGCCATCGACTTCGACCACCGCACCGTGACCTGCCCGAACGGCAAGGTCACCGCCAACTGGGTCCAGGCCCCGGCGATGGCCCCCTACCTGGTGGCCCGCTTCCACAAAAATCACTGCGCGCCGTGTCCCGACCGGTCCCGATGCACCAGCGGAGCCTCACCACGAACGATCAACTTCCTGCCCCGGCATCTGCACCAGATCCAGGCCAAGAACCGCGCCGACCAGCACGATCCCGCCTGGCTGCGCCTCTATCACTCCCGCTCGGGCGTCGAGGGCACCGTCAATGAGATCGTCAACGGCCATCGAATGCGCCGCTGCCGCTACCACCAGACCGCCAAGGTCCACCTCCAGCATGTCCTGACCGCGATCGCGATCAACATCCAACGCCTCAGCGAACAGGACCCGGATACCTCCACTTACCGGCCCCGCCCGCCGACCGCGTTCCAGCAATACCTCCAGCAACGCGAATTCCCCCGGCCCATGTGGTGGCGCCAGGGCAAGTGATCTAACACCCCAAGATTCCCGACAGAGTCGCTCACTGCTTTGGAGCGGCCTTCGGCCATGTCCAGCAGCCGCGCCGGGTCAGTGCCGTCACGCGCCGGTGCCAGGTCGATGATCAACGTGACGCCCTTGTCCCGCGATGGTGTGTCGCCACGCGTGCTCGTTGACGCCGATGACTTGCACGCGGTCGAGACGGTGCAGGTCACTGGCGCACGATGGCCTGAAACGCCCCGCGCAGCGCACGCCGTGACAGTCGAGCTTGCGGTTCGGCCACCCGGTTCGTGCGCCAGATGCCTGATCACCGTGTCTCTGCGGTGTTCCCACGCACCGCGCAATCGGGTACAAGCAGCTGACCCACCACGTCCAAGCCAAGCTCGCCGAGGCGGCAGAACGCGCCGACCCTCACCCGGCGATCGACGCGCCGAGAGCTACACCCTCAAGCCGGAAGAGCCGCTTTAAGTAACTCAGCGGGCTTGGTCCAGGCTTGGTCCGCCTTGGTTGTGCAATTCGCACACCCGTGGCGGCTACCGAAGGCTACTGGCGGGTGGGGAGGGTGATGTGCCAGCGTCCCGAAGGGGTTACCCAGATGAGGAGGCCTGGCCAGGGCTGGATCAGTGTCCAGCCGGGGGACTGTTTCGTCCGATGATGTCGCCTGCAGAGTGGGGCGAGGTTGCATTGGCACGTGATTCCCCGGCCCCAGGGGATGGTGTGGTCGAGGTCGCAGCGGTTTGACCGGCGGTTGCACGTCGGGAAGACGCAGGTTTCGTGGCGGGCCTCGATCATCCGCCGCATTGCCGCCGGCGGGCGGTAGCCGCTGTGGCCGTGCCGGTCGGGCGTCTGACCGGTGGTCTGGCACCAGTTTTCGCATAGGCCGTGCAGCTGGTCGTGCATGTCCTGGACGGCGCGCGTGATCAGGAAGGGGAGTGCCTTCGCTCGTCCCGAGGCGCGGGCGTGAGTGAGGATCTTGGTGAGGCGCCGATCGGCCATCTCGGCGAGAGTTTCAACGAGCGTCACGTCCGGACGAGGAAGCTCTGGGGCGGTGACCGGGGCGGTGGTGGCCTCGGCGCATGGTGGCTCGACCGGCTGAGTAAGGAGTCTGTGCGCCGCTTCGGGGAACGGTGCGCCCTGCAAGAGTTCCTTCGCAAGGTCGGCGCGGATGGCGTGAAGTGGGCGAGTGCCGCCATCACTCCTAATCCTCCGGGAGACCGCGGTGATCTTGTTGAAGATGGCGTGCGCCTCGGTCGTCTCCAGCCCGGTGATGGCGAGGTCGGCGGTACCGTCGGGCGTGTCCCAGATCTGCAGGTCGCGGCGGCGGACCGCCTCGCGCTTGCGCTCTTCGAGTTGTTCAGGGGCGAGTCGCCGCACGATGCGCCTGAGGCGTCGTCGGAGCTGACCCGTGGTCTGATCGGGCGCCTTGTCGAGGACGGCGGCTTCGGCTCGTTCGGCGATTCCGTCCGGGAGCCCGTCGGTGAGATCGCAGATCACCCGGGTCTTGTGCAGGTCGATCCGACCGGTCTCCAGGGCCTGGCGTGTGGCGGGCAAGTCATCGGCAAGCCGGTCGGCGAGGTGGACGAGCGTGGCCGCCGTGTTGCCGGTGACCGTGAGTGCGGCGGCTACTTCCTCGACGACCGACTCATGGGCGGACAAGATCCGGCAATCGGTGGCATCGTCGTTCTCGGCAGCGGTCCGGCGACGGGACAGTTCGGCGATCGCGGCTAGTTCGCGCGCCTGTGCCCAGGAGGTCTGGCGGCGTGCCGCAGCGGCCACTTCCATGAGTTCGGTGTCCGAAAGTTCGTCCAGCCCGCCGGAGAGGCAAATCGCCAGCTGCGGTCCTGGGGGAAACCAGCCGCGCCCATCCCATTCGCCGATTTCCGTATGTACGTCATCGACGATCGACAGAGCAGTCATCGCAAGATCCCCCCTCTCGCAAGTAAAACCATAATACCATCACGGTGACCCTGTGAAGCCAATTAGCGACCATCTGTGAAGCTTTTCTCGACCCTTCTCTTGATCGTCAAAGCTGCGGCGGTCTTTTTGTCGGAAAAGCGTGGCTGAGTGAGGTGGATGGCTGAGGAGGCCACTGCGGGTAGTGCATCCGTGCAGGTCGCTGTCGGCTGAAGTCACGTTGGTTGCGGTAGGGGGCTGGGGATTTGGTCGATCGGGTTAAGGTCCGTGCGGGCTTGAGGCGCGCGCCTTCGGCGCGCGTCGCCGACGACCGCGCGGCCGTCAGGCCGCGCCAAGGGACGGAGGGGCCGTAAAGCCGCAGATAAGAAGCCCATCAGAACCGACTACCTTAGCCAACGTGACAGCAATATGTGGTGACCGGAACGGGCGCGCTGGCGGAAAGGACCGGGCCCAGTTGTCCACCCGCATCAGCCAGGCTTTTCAGTAAATCACCCACCTGTAGGTTCACCGACCATCACGTAAGCAAAGGGCTTCAGTTGCGGCGGGCGTGGCCCAGGTAGGTGACCAGGGGCGGGCCCTTCGGGTCGAGTTTGAATTCGACCAGGGAAGGCAACTGTTTGTCGGTGACGCGTCCCGCGCGTCGGGCGCGGGTGGCGGTCACCAGGGCGGCGGCGCTGCGGGGTTTGAATGAGCAGGTCCCCAGGTTGGTAAGGCCGTGCGCGGTCATTCGGGAGGCCAGTTCGGCGGGCGGACGCAGCCGGGCGGCGGTGTATCGGCCGGGCGGCATGATGCGGGTTCCGGGGAAGCGCTGGAACGCACCGAGATAGATCAGGCGGGACAGCGGTGTGCGGTTGACGGTGTCGTAGATCATGGTGCCGCCGCTGCGCAACAGCCGGGACGCGGCAGAAAGCACGGCGTCCAAGTCTTCGGTGATCTCGAAGGTGTCCGCGCAGTACACCAGGTCGAAGGCGCCTTCCGGCAGGCCGGGACGTTCGGGCGGCGCGATCGCGTACACGACATCCCCTGCGTCGTCGGCCTGCCGGGCGAGCTCGGCGGCCTCGGGTGACGGGTCCACCGATGTGACCTCCATGCCCAGGCCGGCGAGGCCGCGGGCGAGCAGGCCCCGGCCGCCGCCGATCACCGCCGCGCGGATTCCGGCGGTGGGCACGCCGTGAAGGACGTCGGTGACATAACGCAGGCGCACGTCCTGGAACACGACCGCGCGGACATGGCGTCCGTCGACGGTGCCGGGTGCGGACGAGTTCAGGGCCAGGGTCGGTGCTGCCATGGCGGATCCCTTCCCGAGAGCGAGTTTCCTAAGGGAACTTAACATCGCCAGGTTCCCTCGGGGAACTCGGGTAGGGTCGGATGCCGTGACGCGTACACCACTGGGCCAGGTCGCCTGCTCGATCGCCAGGGCCACCGACCTGTTCGGCGACGCCTGGACGGCGCTGATCATGCGGGACGTCATCGCCGGCGTCACCCGGTTCGACGATCTGGCCCGCGACCTGGGCATCTCCCGCAAGGTCCTGGCCGCGCGGCTGGCCCGCCTGGTGGAAGAGGACGTGCTGGTCCGCGAGCGCTACCAGGAGCACCCGCCGCGCGAGCACTACCGCGCCACCGCCAAGGGCGAGGAGCTGTATCCGGTCCTCCTGGCGCTCATGGCCTGGGGTGATCGCTGGTATGCCGGGCCCGAAGGGCCGCCGGCGCGCATCCGGCACCTGGACTGCGGGCACGACACCGTGTCCGTCCCGTCATGCGCCCATTGCGGCGGGCCGTTGACGCCGGCCAACACCACGCAACTGCCCGGCCCGGGCGGGCGCGTCGGCCCCGGCACCCGCGTGCTCGGACCCCTGCTGGCCGAACGCGCCTGACCTCAGGTGGCGTCGATGGCGGTGGGGGCGAGGATGTGGTCCAGCACCATGGCGGCGCAGCCGGTCAGGCCCGCCTGTTCGCCCAGGCGGCTGGGCTCGATGCGCAGGTTGCGGGTGGCCAGCGCGGTGGAGCGCTGGTAGACGATCTCGCGCAGGCCCGCGATGAGGGGCTCGTCGGCGCCGACGAGGTCGCCGCCCAGGACGACGACGGCGGGGTTGAGGAGATTGACGGCGGTGGCGACGACCTCGCCGATGCGGCGCCCGGCGTCGCGGAGGAGGGCGACGGTGGCGGGGTCGCCGGAGCGGGCGAGGGCGGCGAGGCCGGGGAGGTCGTCCGCCGGGGACCGGGCGAGGAGCGCCGTGCCGCTCGCGATGGCCTCGACGCAGTTCACGTTGCCGCAGCGGCAGGGGGCCTCGACGGGCGACGGGACGGGGACGTGCCCGATCTCCCCGGCCGCGCCGAGGGCCCCGCGCTGGATGCGGCCGCCGAGGATGAGGGCCGCGCCGATGCCCGTCGAGACCTTGACGAAGAGGAGGTCGTCGACGCCCGGATGCGCCTGGTGCTCGCCCAGGGCGGCGGCGTTGACCTCGTTGTCCAGGTAGGCGGGCACACCGAAGTGGTCGGAGACGGGGGCGCCGATCTCGACGGCGTCCCAGCGTCCGGCGACGTGCTCGACGGCGTCGGGGACGCCGAGGCCGACACCGCGGACGGCGGACGGGTCGATGCCGGAGGACGACAGCAGCGACGACCACTGGTCGAGGAGGCGGGGGAGCGTCTTGCTCGCGGTGACCTCGGCCGGGGGGCCGTCGGCGCGGGCGAGGATCGTCCCGGCGAGGTCGCAGACGGCGAGCTGGCCGCGGGACTGGCCGAGGTTCGCGACGAGGACGGCCCCGCCCGCGGCGTTGAACTCCAGGCGGGCCGGGGGGCGCCCGCCGGTGGACGGTCCGTCGGCGCGTTCGACGAGGAGGCCGCGGGAGATCAGCGAGGAGACGCGGGACGCCACCGCCGGGCGCGACAGGCCGGTGATGCGGCCGAGGTCGGCGCGCGTGGCGATGCCGTCCTCGCGAATCAGGCGGAGGATGTCGCCGCTCGTTGAGGGGCGGGTGACGGGGCGCGGCATCCGGCCAGTCAAGCATGAGCCTCTTCAGTACGTCCAGTTGGCGGAACAGACGAACTTTTGTCATCCAAAGTTCATAAGTGGGGTTGATTGCATGACCAATGTCTCGGTAGCTTGATGATCTGGAGATCCCCCCGGTCCTGGAGCATCTGATGGCTGTGCATCCCGTGTTGGCGGCAGTGACCCGCCGCGTCGTCGAGCGGAGCGCCGAACGGCGTGACGCGTACTTGAGCCGCATGAGGGACGCCCGCACCGAGGGCCCCGTGCGCGGCGGGATGGGCTGCGCCAACCTCGCGCACGGCTTCGCCGCCTGCGGCGTCCAGGACAAGTTGTGGCTCCGCGGCGACGTCACGCCGAACATCGCGATCGTGTCGGCGTACAACGACATGCTGTCCGCGCACCAGCCGCTCCAGGACTACCCGGACATGCTGAAGGCCTCGATCCGGGCTGCGGGCGGGACGGCGCAGTTCGCCGGCGGCGTGCCCGCCATGTGCGACGGCATCACGCAGGGCCGTGCGGGCATGGAACTGTCGCTGTTCAGCCGGGACGTGGTGGCGATGGCGACGGCCGTGGCGCTGTCCCACGACATGTTCGACGGCGCCCTCCTGCTGGGCGTATGCGACAAGATCGTCCCGGGGCTGGTGATCGGGGCGCTGTCGTTCGGGCATCTGCCGGTGATCCTGGTGCCGGCCGGGCCGATGGCGTCGGGGCTGCCGAACGGGGAGAAGGCGAAGGTCCGCAAGCGGTTCGCCGCCGGGGAGATCGGCCGCGACCAGCTGCTCGCCGCCGAGGCCGCGTCCTACCACTCGCCGGGCACCTGCACCTTCTACGGGACGGCCAACTCCAACCAGCTGCTCATGGAGGTCATGGGCCTGCACCTTCCGGGGGCGAGCTTCGTCCCGCCGGGCACGAAGATGCGCGACGCCCTGACCGAGGCGGCCGGCCGCCGCATCCTGAAGCTCACCGGACTGGCCGACGAGTACACCCCGATCGGGGAGCTGCTGGACGAGCGCGCGTTCGTGAACGGCGTCGTCGCCCTCCTCGCGACGGGCGGCTCGACCAACCACACGCTGCATCTGGTCGCGATGGCCGCGGCCGCGGGCATCGAGCTGACCTGGGACGACTTCGACGAGCTGTCGAAGGTCACGCCGCTGCTCACCCGGCTCTACCCGAACGGGACCGCCGATGTGAACCACTTCCACGCGGCGGGCGGCACCGCGTTCCTCATCGGCGAGCTGATCGACGCCGGGCTGCTGCACGAGGACGCGCGGACGGTCGGCGGCGCCACTCTCGCCACCTACAGGAACGTTCCAGAGTACGCCGACGGCACGGTCGAATGGCGTCAGAGCGTGACCGCGTCGGGCGACACGGACGTGCTGCGCCCGGTCGCGGAGCCGTTCGACTCGCACGGCGGCCTGCACACCGTGCGCGGCAACCTCGGGCGCGCGGTGATCAAGGTGTCGGCCGTCAGTGCCGAGCACCGGACGATCGAGGCCCCCGCCCGCGTGTTCGACTCGCAGGAGCGGCTCCAGGAGGCGTTCGCCGCCGGGGAGCTGGACCGGGACGTGGTGGCGGTCGTCCGCAACCAGGGCCCGCGCGCCAACGGGATGCCGGAACTGCACCGGCTCACGCCGCCGCTGGGGGTCCTGCAGGACCGCGGGCACCGTGTCGCGCTCGTGACGGACGGCCGCATGTCGGGCGCGTCCGGGGCGGTGCCCGCCGCGATCCATGTGTCGCCGGAGGCGGCGGCGGGCGGACCGCTCGCGCGGGTCCGCGACGGCGACATCGTCCGGCTCGACGCGGACGCCGGTGTGCTGGAGGTCCTCGTCCCCGACGAGGAGTTCGCCGCCCGCGAGCCCGCCGCAGGACCGCCCGAGCAGACCTGGGGCACGGGACGCGAGCTGTTCCAGTCGTTCCGCCACGCGGTCGGCCCGGCCGAACGCGGTGCCGGGGTCTTCTCATGAGCGAAGCCGGTTATTGGCTGGTCGCCGACGTCGGCGGTACCAATGCCCGGTTCGCGCTGGTGGACGGCCCGGACGGCACCCCGTTCAACGTCCGGTCGCTGCCGACCCGCGGCCACCCCGGCCTCGCGGAGGCCGCGGTCGCCTACCTCGCCCGGTACGCGCCGGAGGCCGAGCCGGTGGCCGCGTGCCTGGCGGTGGCCGGGCCGGTCGGGGACGGCACCTTCCACCTGACCAACGCCGGATGGCCGAGGACCTCGGCCGAGGCGGTCCGCACCCGGCTCGGTCTGCCGCACCTGGAGGTCATCAACGACTTCGAGGCGCTCGCCCTCTCCCTGCCGCGCCTGGGCGCGGACGATCTGGTCTTCATCGGGGACGAGCGGCCGGCGGCCGGCGGGCCGCGGGCGGTGGTCGGCCCGGGCACGGGCCTCGGCGTCGCCGGTCTCGTCCCGGCCCCGTCCGGCTGGGTGCCGCTGCCCGGCGAGGGCGGCCAGGTCGACATCCCGCCCGCCACCGACCGGGAGGTGGAGGTGACGCGGCTGCTGCGCGCCGAGAAGGGCGCGGCCACCGCCGAGTACCTGCTCTGCGGGGCGGGCCTCGCCCGCATCCACCGCTACCTGGCCCTGATCGACGGCGCACCGGCGACGGTACGGACCGCCGAGCAGATCAGCGAGAACCGCGACGACCCGCTGTGCCGCGAGGCGCTGGAGATGTTCTGCGCGCTGCTCGGGTCGCTCGCCGGCAACGTGGCCCTGACGCTCGGCGCCCGGGGCGGCGTCTATCTTGGCGGGGGCATCCTGCCCCGCATCGTGGACGTGCTGCGCGGCAGCGCGTTCCGCGCCCGCTTCGAGGGGAAGCCCCCCGTCGAGGACTACCTGCGCGCCATCCCGACGGCGCTCATCGTCCATCCCGCCCCGGCCCTCGCCGGGGCCACCGTCCGGCTCGCGCAGAGCCTGCCCCACCTGGAGCCCGCATGATCGCCGAAGACCTGTTCGACCTCGCGCCCGTCATTCCCGTCGTGGTGCTGGACGACGCGGAGACCGCCGTCCCGCTGGCTCGCGCCCTGGTCGACGGCGGGCTGCCGGTCATCGAGGTGACGCTCCGCACGCCGGCCGCGGTGGAGGCGATCACGCGGATCGCCGCCGAGGTCCCGGACGCGGTGGTCGGCGCGGGGACGGTCGTCCGCCCCGAGGACGCCGAGCGCTCGGCCGCCGCCGGGGCGAGGTTCCTGGTCAGCCCCGGCTGCACGCCCCGGCTCCAGGCGGCGATGGTCGCGACCGGGCTGCCGTTCCTGCCGGGCGTCGCGACGGCGTCCGAGGCGATCGCGCTGCTGGAGGGCGGGATCACGGCGATGAAGTTCTTCCCCGCCGAGGCCGCGGGCGGGGCCGGCTACCTGAAGTCGCTCGGCGGGCCGCTGCCGCAGGTCCGGTTCTGCCCGACGGGCGGCATCAGCCCGCGGAACGCCGCCGACTACCTGGAGCTGAAGAACGTCGGCTGCGTCGGCGGCTCCTGGCTCACCCCGGCCGACACCGTCCGCGCCGGCGACTGGGACCGCATCCGCAAGCTCGCTTCCGAAGCGGCGGCCCTCCGCGCGCGGTGATGTCACGTCCGGCGGCGGCACTCCCGTCTCCTGGGTATGAACACCACGATGACACCGGAGACACTGAAGAAGCAGCGGACGTTCCTGCTGACGTCCTACCGAAAGGACGGGAAGCCGGTAGGGACGCCCGTCAACGTCGTCGTGCGGGACGGCCGCGCGTACTTCCGCACGTACGACAAGGCGTTCAAGACCAAGCGGCTCGCGCGCAACCCCGAGGTGGAACTGGCGCCGAGCACCTTCAAGGGCAAGGTCACCGGCCCGGAGGTGCACGGCCGCGTCCGGCCCGTCGCCGCTGAGGAGTCGAAGCCGATCGCCAGGCTGCTCGCCCGCAAGCATCCCCTCCTGCAGGGGATCGCGGTGCCGCTCGCGCACCGGCTGAAGCACTACCGGACGATGTACTACGAGCTCATCCTCGCCGAGGAGTGATCGCGGCAGTGCGGGCAGGGGCCCGCGACGAGGCCCGGGCCGCCGCCCGTCGGGACGAGGTCCATCCGGAGCCGCCCGCAGGCGCAGCGCGTCCAGACCACGATGCCGTCGCTGGTGAGGTGCCGGGAAACGAGAGTGTTCTGCTGGCTCATGGCAGCAGTCTGCAACCGGCCGAACGTTGGCGTCCATTTCAGATTTACATACTGGATCGTGCAATATGGTTTCATGATTGACCTGCGGCGACTGCACATGCTCCGGCTCGTCCACCAGTACGGGACGGTCACGGCCGCGGCCGAGGCGCTGCACCTCACCCCGTCCGCCGTCTCGCACCATCTGCGCGAGCTGGCGCGGGAGCTGAAGGTGCCGCTGCTGGAGCCGCAGGGCCGCAAGGTGCGGCTGACCCCGGCCGCGTACCTGCTCATCGAGCACGCCGACGGGCTCCTCGCCAAGTGGGAGGAGACCCTCGCCGACCTGGAGTCGCACCGGGCCGGGGGCGCCGGCCCGCTGCGCATGTGCGGGTTCACCACGGCGGTCGGCGGCCTCGTCGCTCCGGCCGCCGGCGCGCTGCTGCGCGACGATCCGGATCTGACCGTCGAGATCCGCGAATGCGACACCGACGTCGCCATGGGGATGCTGGCCGCGGGAGAGACCGACATCGCGGTCATCGAGCCCACCCCGGACGCGCCGCCGCCCGGCGACCCGCGCTTCGACCGGGAGCCGCTGCTGGAGGAGGCCCTCGACCTCATCGTCCCGGCCGGGCATCCGCTCGCCCTCCGGCCCGGCGTCCGGCTGGAGGACGCGGCCGGTGAGCCGTGGATCAGCGTCGAGCCCGCGGGCTGCGCCCACCATCAGCAGGTCATGGCCTACTGCGCCGCCGCCGGGTTCACGCCCCGCATCGCGCACAACGCCACCACCTGGTCGGTGATCTGGGCGCTCGTCGCCAACGGCCTCGGGGTGTCCCTCGTCCCGCGGCTGGCCGGCGGGCCGTCCGACCAGCCCGTCGTGCGGGTGCCGCTGAGCGGCGACGGCGTCCCGAAGCGGCGCGTGCTGACCTGCGTGCGGCGCGGCAGCCGCGGAAACCCGCTGATCGCGCGCGGGCTCCGGGCGCTGCGGGACGCCGTCCCCGACCGCTGCGGCCGCATGGCGGCATGACTCATTCCGTGGCGATCGCCTGGAGGACGTTCAGCCGGGCGGCCCGGCGGGCGGGCCACACGGCGGCGGCGACGCCGATCGCGGCCGCCGCCGCGACGCACACCGCCAGCCGCCCGTAGGGGATCGCGAGGACCTCCATACCGCCGTCCCCCGCGGCCAGCGCGTGCTGCAGGACGATCCCGAGCAGTACCCCCGTGCCCACGCCCAGCACCGCGCCGAACAGAGACACCACGACCGCCTCGCAGCGGATCATCCGGCGGAGCTGGCGGCGCTGCATGCCGAGGGCCCGGAGCATGCCGATCTCGCGCGTCCGCTCCGTCACCGCGAGCGCGAGCGTGTTGACGATGCCGAGCGCGGCGACGAGGACCGACAGCACCAGCAGGCCGAGGACGAGGTCGAGGAACAGGTCGATGTCGCCGGCGGCGTCGTCCTTGATCTGGGCGCGGTCCTTCAGTTCCAGGTTGGGCCATGGGGCGAGCGCCTTCTCCAGCGCGCCCCGCGTCGCGGTGGTCACGTTGATCTCGATGCGGTCGACGGGGGCGTCCGGGTCGTGCGCCCGGTAGCCCGCCCAGTTGATGATCATGGTGGGGGCGGACGGGGTGAGGGACGGCCGGTCCGCGTAGACCCCCGCGATGCGGAACCTCCGGCGCGTCCCGTCCTGGTACTCACCGCCGATCGTGGTGCCGGCCTTCCAGCCCTGAGCCTTGGCGACCGTGGCGCCGACCAGCAGTTCGTCTCCGCCGGCGGACGAGGAGCCCGCCTGGAGCGGAAGCCGGAAGTGGGCCAGCAGCCCGCCCGGCGAACCGGCCGTGGCCGTCCGGACGGAACCGTCCAGCCTGAACCGGGCCGTCCGGATCGGGATCGCCGTCCGCACGCCCGCGACCCCCGCCACCGCGCGGGCCGCGTCCGCGCCCACCGGCGTGACCTGGCTGCGGCCCGTGACCTGGTAGTCGGCGGTGAGGCCGGCGTCGAGCTGCCGGTCCACCGACGACGCCATCGACTGGACGATCACCGACACGGTCGCGATCAGCGCGAGGCCGATCGTCAGCGCGGACGCCGTCGCCGCCGTCTGCCGCGGCTCGCGCAGCGCGTTCCGCCCGCCCATCCGGCCCGCGCTGCCGCCCCATCGCGCGAACGGCCAGGCCAGGACGCGGATCGCCGGACGGCTCAGCACCGGCGAGACCGTGACCACCCCGGCGAACACCGCCAGGGCCCCTGCTCCGGTCAGCGTCAGCGCCGCGCGCCCGTCCGCCGCGAATCCGGCCGCGATCAGCCCTGCGCCCGCGACGGACACGCCCGTGCCGCAAACGACACGTCTCCGCAGCGGCCGGGGCGGCGCCGTCCCCTCGCGCAGGGCGGCGACGGGCGGAATCCGCGACGCGCGGCGCGCCGGAACGAACGCCGCGGCGAGCGTCACCGGCATGCCCACCGCGTAGGACGCGACCACGGCCGAGGCGGGCAGCACCAGCGTCCCGACCGGCAGTTCGCCGCCCGTGACGGCCGACAGCAGCCGGGCCAGCCCGGCCGCGACGCCTGCGCCCGCCGCCAGGCCGAGCGTCGAGCCGGCCAGGCCGACCCCGGCCGCCTCGCCGAGCACCGACCGCGTCACCTGGCCGCGGGACGCGCCGACGGCCCGCAGCAGCGCCAGCTCCTTCACCCGGGCGGTCACCAGCATCGCGAACGTGTTGAAGATGATGAACGAGCCGACGAACACGGCGATCAACGCGAAGACCAGCAGGAACGTCCGCATCACCTTGAGGATCTCCGTGAAGGAGCCGGCCTGCTCGTCGATGGCCCGCCGGCCGGTGACCGCCTCGATCCCCGGCGGGAGCGCCGCGGCCACGGCGTCCCGGAGCCGCTGCTGCGAGACACCGTCGTCGGCGTGCACCACGATCCGCACATACGTCCCGGGATGGTCGGAAAGGACCCGCATCGCCGTGCCCGGCGCGAACGCGGTCATCGAGATCGCGCCGCTCAGCGCCGAGTCGCCGACCTCGAACAGGCCAGTGAGGCGGAACGTCCGCGTGCCGGAGAGCAGCGCGACCGTGACCCGGTCGCCGATCCGGTAGCCGGCGTCGCGTGCGGTGGTGACGTCGGTCGCGATCTCGTCCGGCGCCGCGGGCGGCCTGCCGGAGGTGAGGCGGGGCAGGGACAGGTCCCGGTCGCCGTCCCAGGCCACCCCGGTCTGCGGCTCGGAGCCGGCGATCCGGCCGTGCCGGTCGACGACGGCGGCGAATCCGGTGACGACCCCGTGCGCCTTGGCGACCCCGTCCACGTCCTGGACGGACGCGAGCACCGACGCCGGGACCGGACGGTCGGACGCCCGCTCGCCCAGCCCTGGCTCGAAGGCACGCTGCGACCGGACGATCACGTCCGTGCCGCGTCCGAGATCGTCGAAGGCACGGTCGAACGAGCGGTCCAGCGTGGCCGAGAAGATCAGCGTGCCGGCGACGAACGCCACGCCGGCGACCACCGCGACCGTCGACAGCAGCAGGCGGGCGCGGTGCGCGACCAGGCCCCGGAAGACGAGCTTGACCATCATGCCGCCGATTCCAGCCGGGAGAGGCGTCCCGGCGGCAGCGCGGTTCGTCGCGTCCGGTCCCTACGAACTGCCGGGCGGACGCGACTTTCGTAGGGGTGGCGGGGGCCGCCGGGCTGCGTACCGTGAGGGCATGACCCGGCTCCTGCCGCCCGGACGGCGCCGTGACCGCATGGCGGACGCCGTCGTCGTGCTGTCCGGGGCGGCGCTCAGCCTGCAGACCGCCACCGACCCGCACACGATCGTCCGCTGGTACGGCGGCGCGTCGATCGCGCTGCTCATGGTGCCCGCCGCCGCGCTGGCGTTCCGGCGCCGCGCACCGCTGCGGGTCGCCTGGCTCACCGCCGGGTTCGCCGCGCTGGTCTGGCTCCTGGAGGTGATCGCGCCGGGCACGGTGCTGCGGGTGCACGCCGACCACACCCTCAATCCGGTGCTGTGGTGGCCGCCGACCGCGCCGCTCGCCGCGTACGCGGTGATGGCGTTCCCGCGCGAGGGCGGGCGGCCGGTCTGGGTCCGCTGGCCGCCCGTCGCCGCGCTGCTCCTCACGCTCGGCTGGACGGACGACGTGCTCCCCGACTCGGCCATGCGGCACTTCTCCGCCGGCGAGACCGACAGCGTCGACGCGATGGTGTTCCGCAGCTTCGCCGTCGTGATCGGCGGGGCGCTGCTCGGCATGTACGCCGCCGCGCGCCGCCGCGTCCTGCACGCCCTCACCGAGCGGGCCGAGCGGGCCGAACGGGAGCGGCACCTCCTCGCCGAGCAGGCGCGGGCCGAGGAACGGGCCCGGCTCGCCGCCGAGATGCACGACGTCGTGGCGCACCGGGTCACGCTGATGGTGCTCCAGGCGGGGGCGCTGCGGGTCCGGGCGCCGGACGAGCCGACCCGCGCGGCCGCGGAGGAGTTGCGCGGCACCGGGTGCCAGGCCCTCGAAGAGCTGCGCGACGTGATCGGCCTGCTGCGCCGGGACCCGGAGGGCTCGCCCGCGGCGGTGTCCGAGCCGCTGCCGGATCTGTCCGCGCTGGTCGCCGACTCGGCCGCGGTGGGCGTCCCGGTCGAGCTGGCCGAGCACGGCGACCCGCCGTCCGCCTCGCCCGCCGTCGGGCGCACCGCCTACCGGATCGTCCAGGAGGCGCTGACGAACGCCCGCAAGCACGCGCCGGGCGCGGCCGTCGAGGTGGACGTCCGCTACCGGACGGACGGCGTGACGCTGACCGTCCGCAACGCGGCCCCGTCCCGCGAGCCGGACGCCGAACTGGCCGCCAGCGGCTCCGGGATGGGCCTCGCAGGGCTCCGCGAACGCGTCGAGCTGATCGGCGGGACGTTCACGGCGGGCCCGGACGGGGGCGGCTTCCGCGTCGAGGCGTCCCTCCCCGCCTACGTGCCCGTGCCGGCGCCCGACCCGGCCGGCCTGCCGTGATCACCGTGCTGCTCGTCGACGACGAGCCGATGGTGTGCGCGCACCTGCGCACCATCCTCGGCGCGGCCGGCGACGTCCAGGTGGTCGGGGAGGCGCACGACGGGGCGGCGGGCGTCGAGGCCGTCGTCCGGTACCGGCCGCACGTGGTCCTCATGGACCTGCGGATGCCGGGCGTGGACGGTCTCGCCGCCATCGAGCGGATCGCCGCGCTGCGCTCCCCGCCCGTGGTCGTCGCGCTGACCACGTTCGACGCCGACGAGTACGTCATCCGGGCGCTGCGGGCGGGCGCGGCGGGATTCCTGCTGAAGTCGACGCCGCCCGAGGACCTGGTGAAGCTCGTCCGCGTCGCCGCCGACGGGCACACGGTCATGTCGGCCGCCGCGACGACGCGGCTGCTCGGCTCGGCGGCGGACCGCGCGTCCGGCCGCGACCGGACGCGCGCGCTCGTCGGCGGCCTCACCGAGCGGGAGACGCAGGTGCTGGCCCGCCTCGGCGAGGGCCTGTCCAACGCGCAGATCGCGGGACGCCTCCACCTCAGCGAGGCCACCGTCAAGGGCCACGTCTCCCGGCTGCTCGACAAGCTCGGCTGCGCCAACCGCACGCAGGCCGGCCTCCTCGCCCGCGACGCCGGCCTGCGCTGAGCCCGTCAGGCTCCGGGCAGGCGCCGGTGGGACCGGCGCACCCCGAACGCCAGCATGAGCGCGCGGATGACCCAGACGGCCAGCGCGATCTGCAGGACGACGAGGAATCCCGTCCCCGGACCGGCCGTGAAGGCGAGCACGAGGAACACCCCGAGCAGGAGCGGAAACGCCGGGAAGCGCGGTCCGTGCCGGTGATGGCGGGCCATGTGCCGGTGATGGCGCTGCCACGCGGGGTGCCCCGGCCCGCCGAACATGACCGACATCCCCGGCTCCCACGCGGGCGCCTTGGGCGGTTCGGGCAGTCCGGTCGGGGACGGGAGGTCGCGGACGAGGGCGCGCAGGTCGCCGCGCGTCTTGGCGGACAGCACGGCCTCCAGCCGCTCGTCCAGTTCGCCGCGGTCCAGGCGTCCCTCGGCGAAGTGGTCGTGCAAGGCGACCATGACGGCGTCCCGCTCGGCGTCGCCGATCCGGATCTCGTCGTGGAGGGCCATGATCACTCCTCGGTGTCGTCCGCCGTCGGCCCCGGTTCGTCCCCGCGGTCGTCGGTCAGGTCGTCGGCCAGGATGCGGTACAGGCTGCGGCGCGTCTCCGACAGGACGTCCTTGGCCTGGGCGACCTGCTCGGGCGAGCCGGAGTGGACGATCTGCATCACCGCGGCCCCCGTCTGCGCGGCCTGCTTGAACAGCTCCGGTACGCCCTCGCCGAACTCGGGCGTCATCTCCGCCCACGGCTCGGTCAGCCGGTCGGCGTTCTCCTCGACGTAGGCCCGGCCCTCGTCGGTCAGGTGGAAGGTGCGGCGCCCGCCGGACTCGTCGCCGGCGATCAGCCCCTCGTCGGCGAGCTGCTGCAGCGCCGGGTAGACCGCGCCGGGGCTCGGCTTCCAGGCCCCGTCGCTGCGCTCGTTGATCTCCTGGATGATCTGGTAGCCGTTGCGCGGCTCCTCGGCCAGCAGCACGAGGATCGCCGCGCGGACGTTCCCCTTGCGCGCCTTGGGGCCCCGGCTCCACGGCCCGCCGCGTCCCCGCGCCCAGGGCGGGCGGGGGCCCGGTCCGTGGCCGAAGCCGCCGGGCGGGCCCCAGGGGCCGGGTCCGCCGCCGAACAGCGCGCCGAAGTTCGGCAGGTCGCCGCGTCCCCACGGTCCGCGTCCATGCATGTGCCCCATGTTCTGCACCACCTTCTGAGAGCTCTCTATGACCTCTCGCGATACGACAACGATATATCGAAGACGTACTGACGGGCCAGATGGTTCCCGGAGATTCCAGGCGGAGCGCGGAGGGGTTCATCGCGGCGAACCGGGCATGATCCCGAATACCGGCATCGCCGTCTGTTTTCGCGGATCAGTGGGTACCAATCCGGGGCGAGGGGGACGATGGGCGTACACGAAGCGGTGACAGCGCCGGACGCGGTCTACACACCGGACGTCACGGTCGGCAGGCCTCGCGCCAGGAACGAACTCGCGCTGGGCCTGGCGCTGTTCGCGCTGTACTCGCTGGTGACGATGCTGCCCGAGCAGTCGAGGATGACGGCGGCCCGCGAGCACGGGGAGTCGCTCTACAGCCTGGAGCGGGCCCTCCATCTCGACGTGGAACCGACCCTCAACGGCTGGCTCGCGGGCCAGCCGTTCTGGCGGGTGCTGGCCAACTACGAGTACGCGATCACCTACATCGCGAGCGCGCTGGTCCTGCTGATCTGGTTATTCCTGCGGCATCCCGAGCGGTACCGGACGGCCCGCAACGCCTTCGTCATGCTCAACATCGGCGGGCTGGCGTGCTTCGCGCTGTATCCCGTCATGCCGCCGCGGCTGATGCCCGACCTCGGCTTCATCGACACCGTCAGCAAGGGCCGCACGTGGGGGTCGTGGGGCTCCCCGATGGTGGAGCACGCGGACGAGTTCGCCGCCGTCCCGTCCCTGCACATGGCCTGGACACTGTGGGTCGGCGTCGAACTCGCCCGGGTGAACGCGAAGCGATGGGTGCAGGGACTGAACACCGCGCACATCCTGCTCACGCTCTACGTCATCCTGGCGACCGCGAATCACTATTTGCTGGACGCCGTCGCCGCCGTACCCTTCGTCGTCGTGCCGGTGTACGCCGCGGAACGCCTCGCCCGCCCGCCGTCGTCGCGCGTCCAGGGGCCCGACGCCTTCTTCCTCGCGGTGGAGACGCCCGAGGCGCCGCAGCATCCCGGCGGCGTGATCATGCTCGACACCTCGCGCGCGGACGTCGGCCGGGCCGATCTCGTCCGGGTGATCAAGGAGCGGCTGGACGGGCTCCCGCGCTTCCGGCAGCGGCTCGTCCGCCGGGGCCGCTGGCGCCGCCCGGTGTGGCGCGACCACGACTCCGTCGACTGGGAGTGGCACGTCCCCGAACGGCGCGTCGACGGCATGGCGGGCCTGCGCGCCGAGGTCGCCCGCACCCAGTCCGAGGCGCTGCCGCTGGACCGGCCGCCGTGGCGGATGGTGGTGGTGAAGGGGGCCGAGCCGGGCCGCACCGCCGTCATCTACCTGATGCACCACGTCGTCGCCGACGGCGTCGGCATCGTGGCGCAGGCGATGTACCTGATGGACCCGCCGCCGGAACCCGTCGCGGGGCCTCCACGTGCGCCGTTCCGCAAGGCGCTCGCCACCGTGGTCGGGCTCGGCCAGCTCGCCACCGCCGTCACGAAGCCGGAGCCGCTGCCCGCCGCCGGGACGGCCGAACGCCGGTACAGCACCATGGACCTGCCGTTGGGCACGGTGCGGGACGTGGCTCGCCGGTACGGCACCCGCGTGACCGACGTCGTCCTGTGCGCGGTCGCGGGCGCCCTGAACCGGGTCGTCAGCGAGGACGACGGGCGGCCCGACACCTGCCGCGTCGCGGTCCCGCTGATGATGCGGCCGCCCGGCAGCGCGATGGTGGGCAACCACACCACCGCCGTGATGGTGGACCTGCCGGTCGGGAAGATGTCGGAGCCCGACCGGCTCGCGCTGATCGCCAGGCGCAGCCGGGTGCTGCGGTCGGGGACGCGGGCGCAGGCCGCCTGGTTCGTGATGTGGCAGGCGGGACGGCTGATGCCGGTCCCGCTGCACGCCCGCTTCGCCCGGATGTCCTACAGCGGACGGTTCCTGCAGGGCACCGTGTCGAGCCTCCCGGGGCCCGACAGGCAGCTGTGGCTGGCGGGCGCGGCCCTCACCGCCGTGTACCCGATCGTCCCGCTCGCGCCCGGCGCGCCGCTGGCGATCGCCGGGCTCGGCGTCGACCGCGACCTGTGCTTCGGCCTCTCCGTGGACCCGGGCCTGGCGGAGGACGCCGACGCGCTGATGGACGCCGTCCACGACGTCATCGAGGAACTGCGCGACGAGCCCGAGTGAAGGTTCACACGCTCCGCATCGCGCGGAGCGACTCCCTGAGCGAGCCCATCGTCGCGAACACGGCGGTGGGCTCGTAGCCGCAGTGCGCCATGCAGTTCGCGCAGCGGTCGTCGCGTCCCCGGCCGTAGGCGTTCCAGTCGGTCGTGTCGAGGAGTTCCTGGTAGGTCTCCGTGTACCCGTCGTCCATCAGGTAGCAGGGCCGCTGCCAACCCTTCAGCGAGTACGACGGGATCGCCCACGCCGTGCACGGGAAGTCGACCTTGCCTTCGAGGAAGTCGAGGAACAGCGGGGAGTGGTTGAACCGCCAGCGTTTGCGCCGGCCGTCGGCGAACGTCTTGCGGAACAGGTTCCTGGTCTCCTGGACGCCGAGGAAATGGTCCTGGTCGGGTGCCTTCTCGTAGGCGTAGGCGGGCGAGATCATCATCTGGTCGACGCGCAGGTCGTCGTTGAGGTAGTCGAGCACGTCGATGACGGTCTGCGGGGTGTCGGTGTTGAACACGGTCGTGTTCGTCGTGACCCTGAACCCGCGCTCCTGGCACA
Organism: Spirillospora sp. CA-128828; assembly: GCF_050945415.1. Lineage (NCBI taxonomy): Bacteria > Bacillati > Actinomycetota > Actinomycetes > Streptosporangiales > Thermomonosporaceae > Spirillospora > Spirillospora sp. CA-128828. The sequence continues at coordinate 6,507,068 of NZ_CP191986.1, read as the reverse complement.
TCCTGATCGCCTCGACCGCCTGGTCGAACACGCCCTCCTTGCAGACGGACGCGTCGTGCCGATCCCGCAACCCGTCGATGTGCACCGCCCAGGCGAAGTAGCGCGACGGCTTGAACCGGTCGATCTTCTTCGGGATCAGCGCAGCGTTCGTGCACAGGAACACGTACCGCTTCATCCGGATCAGCTCGGCGACCAGCTCGCCGATCCGCGGATGCATCAGCGGCTCGCCGCCCGCGATCGACACCATCGGCGCGCCGCACTCGCGGACCGCCGCGACCGCCTGCTCGACCGGCATCCGCTGCTTCAGCACGTCCGCCGGATGCTGGATCTTGCCGCAGCCCGCGCACGCCAGGTTGCACGCGTACAGCGGCTCCAGCTCGACGATCAGCGGGTACCTCGTCCGCCCCGCCAGCCGGTTGCGCAGGACGTATCCGCCGACGCGCAGGCTCTGGCGCAGTGGCATCGCCATTCTTCTAGGCCCCTTCCGGGTCGCTGTCCTCACCGTGCGCGGCGGCGGGATGTGGCAGGGGGGACGGACTCCCCTTCACGTACCGGCCGAGCGCGCTCAGCGGGAACACCAGGCGGTACAGGTGGTAGTTGATGTAGAAGTCGCCGGGGAAGCCGGTGCCGGTGAAGTGGTCCTCGTCCCACGTCCCGTCAGGGCGCTGGTGCTCGACGAGCCACCGGACCCCGCGCTCGACGGCCGGGCCGCGCTCACCGGCGGCGAGCAGCGCGAGCAGCGCCCACGCGGTCTGCGACGCCGTGGAGGCGCCGTGCCCGACCCACGTCCGGTCCCGGTAGGAGCGCAGGTCCTCGCCCCAGCCGCCGTCGTCGCGCTGGTGGCGCTCCAGCCAGCCGACCGCGTCCCGGATCGCGCGCCCGCCCGGCCGGACGCCCGCCGCGATGAGCGCGGGCACGACGCTGCCCGTCCCGTACACGTGGTTGGCGCCCCACCGGCCGAACCAGGACCCGTCCGGTTCCTGTGCCTTCAGCAGCCAGACGACGGCTCGCTTCACGAGCAGCGAGTCGGCCATGCCCCGGTGCGCCATCGCCTCCACGACGTGCGCGGTGACGTCGGCGGACGGCGGGTCGATGACCTCGCCGAAGTCGCAGAAGGGCAGCCTCCGGCACAGGGCGCGGGTGTTGTCGGCGTCGAACGCGCCGAACCCGCCGTCCCGGGACGCCATCCCGGCCATCCAGCGGACGCCGCGCTCGATCGCCGGCTCGGCGTCCGGATGCCGGACGCGGTTGAGCGCGATGACCGCCTCGGCGGTGTCGTCGGTGTCGGGGTAGCAGTCGTTGTCGAACTCGAACGCCCAGCCGCCCGGGGGCAGGCCGGGACGCCGCACCGCCCAGTCGCCGGGGCCCTTCACCTCCTCGCCGATCACCCACTCCGCGGCCCGCTCCAGGGCGGGGTGCCCGGCCTGCAGGCCCGCGTCGGCGAGCGCGTTCATGGCGAGGACGGTGTCCCAGACGGGGGACTGGCACGCCTCCAGGCGCCGCCCCTTCTCGTCCCGGATCGTGAACCGTTCGAGCCCGTCCAGTCCCCGCCGGACGACCGGGTGGCCGAGGCCGTAGCCGAGCAGGTGCAGCGCGATCAGCGAGTACACCCAGGGCGGCTGGATCCCGCCCCAGGACCCGTCCCGCTCCTGCCGCGCGACGATCCACTCGCCGGCGCGGCGGAGCGCGGCCGTGCGCAGCCCTTTCAGCGGACGCCGCTCGTACACGTGCAGGGCCCGGTCGAGCGCCCCGAACGCCTCGCCCCAGCCGGGCAGGCCGCGCTTCCGGGGACGCGGGACGTCGTAGCCGGGGTACAGCTCGTCCAGCCCGAACGGCAGCGGCCGGACCGGACGCAGCGCGGCCACCACCGTCAGCGGCACGACCGTCTGCCGCGCCCAGCACGCGAAGTCGTAGACGTTCAGCGGGAACCAGCGCGGCAGGAAGATCATCTCCGGGGGCAGGACCGGCAGCCGGTCCCACGGCCAGCGGCCGAACATGGCCAGCCAGAACCGGGTGAACACGCGGGTCGCCGGGATCCCGCCCTCGCCGCGGACGTAGGCGGCGGCCCGGATCATGTGGCCCGCGTCCGGCGGGTCCCCGGCGAGCCGCAGCGCCACGTACGCCTCGACGGTCGTGGACAGGTCCGGCGGGCCGTCGTGGAAGTTGGCCCAGGTGCCGTCCGCGGCCTGCTGGGATCTGATCCAGCGGGCCGCCTCGCGGGTGTCCTCCTCGGAGCGGATGCCGAGGAACTCGCGGAGCAGCAGGTCCTCGGCGTCCATCGTCACGTTGGTCTGCAGCTCGCCCTTCCACCAGCCTTCCGGCGACTGGAGGAACAGCAGCTGCTCGCGGGCGGCGTCCAGCGCCTCCGCGGCCGTCCTCGTCCCGGTGGCCGCCGCGGCGGGTTCGGTGGTCGTCATCAGTGGTCCCGGCAGGTGACGAAGTCGGCGATGTGCAGGAACTCGGCGCGGACGGGTTCGGGCAGCCGGGCGGAGACGAGATGCTCGGCGGCGCGCTGGATGCGGCTCTCCGCCTCTATCTCGGCCCAGGCTCGGCCGCCCGCCGCCTCCACGAGCGCGGCGGCCTCGGACAGCTCCTCCTCGGCGGGCTCCTTCCCGTCCGGCCCGGGCCGCGCGTACAGCGCGGCGAGCTTCGCGGCCTCCGGGGTGCCGGAGTTCAGCGCGGCGACGACCGGCAGCGACATCTTGCGGGACCGCAGGTCCGACAGCGCGGGCTTGCCGGTGGTCTCCGGGTCGCCCCAGATGCCGAGCAGGTCGTCCACGAGCTGGAACGCGATGCCGAGGTCCTCGCCGAACGCCTGCAGCGCGTCGCAGAGCCTGTCGGAGGCCCCGTCCAGGACGGCCCCGATCGAACAGGAGCACGCCAGCAGCGCGGCGGTCTTGCCGGACGCCATGGCGACGCACTCGTCCACGCTGATCTGCCTGCGCGTCTCGAAGTCCATGTCGAGGGACTGGCCGGCGATGAGGCGGCGCGTCGCGACGGACAGCGCGCGCGCCGCCCGCGCCGATCCCTGACCAGGCGCCTCCAGCAGGACCTCACCGGCGAGGGCGAGAAGCGCGTCCCCGGCCAGGATCGTGGACGCCTCGCCGAACACGGTCCATGCCGCCGGGCGGTGCCTGCGCGTCCGGTCGCGGTCCATGATGTCGTCGTGCAGGAGCGAGAACGCATGGGTCAGCTCGACCGCGACCGCTCCCGGCAGCCCGCTTTCCGGCGGCGCCACCGCGGCGCGCGCGGACAGCAGCGCGAGCGCCGGGCGGAGGGCCTTGCCCACCGGCGCCTTGTGCGGACGGCCCTCCTCGTCCGTCCAGCCGAGGTGGTAGGCCGCGACACGGTAGGTGCGCGGGTCGAGGCGGCCGACCGCGGCGCGCAGCGCGCCGTCGACGAGCCCGCGGACATCGGTCATCGAGACCGGCACAGTGGTCATCGGTCGGTCACCCTCTCCAGGTGGCGGCGGACCAGGCGGGCGGCGGTGAGACCACTGCGCACTGCTCCCTCCATCGTGTCGGGCCAGCCCGTGTCGGTCCACGCGCCGGCCAGGAACAGCCCGGGGGCGCGCGTCGCCGCGCCGGGACGCGCGGCCGCGGTGCCGGGACGCTGCCGGAACGTCGCGCGCCGCTCCCGCGTCACGAACAGCTCGCGGACCTCGGCGTCCCACGCGGCGGGCAGCAGCCGCCGCAGCTCCGGCAGGAACCGGGCGCGCAGCCGCGCGGTCGGCATGTCGACCCAGCGGTCCGCGGCCGACAGCGACACCGCGAGGTACTGGCCGCGGCGCAGCCCGCTCACCGCCGTCCGGTCGAACACCCACTGGACGGGGGAGCCCACCGCGGCGGCGAACGGCCCGTCCATGACCTTCCGGTCGTAGACGACGTGCACGTTCACGATCGGGCTGGCGTCCAGCTCGGGCCAGCGCAGCGGGTCCGGCAGCGCCTGCGCCGGCAGCAGCCGGGCCGCGGCCTCGTGCGGCACCGCCATGATCACCGCGTCGGCGGCGATCGGCACCCCGTCCACGACCACCTTCGGGTCGGTGGTGACGGCCTCGACCTTGGCCTTCAGCCGGACGGTCCCGCCCATCTCCGCGATGCGCCGCAGCGCCGGGCCGCCGTGCAGCTCCTCCAGCGGGACGAGCGGCAGCCCGATGTCGGCCGCGTCGGCGCGTCCGAACAGGGCCCGCCTGCAGACCATCGCGGACAGCCCGAGCGCCGCCTCGTCCACGTCGGCGTTCAGCGCGGACGTGATGAACACGCCCCACAGGGCGTCCCGCGCCCACGGCCGCTGCCCGTGCCGCGACAGCCACGTCCCCGCGGAGATCAGGTCGAGCTCGGGGTCGGCGGGATCGAGGCGCCGGAGCCCGGCCGCCGCGCGCACCGCGCGGAGCCGGTCGGCGGCCGACAGCGGCGCGTACCGGGCCAGCGCCGGCAGCAGGTGGAACGGGCTCGGCAGGCTCGACCGCCGCAGCCGCGCCGGGCCGCCGCCCGCCCTCAGGACGGGGACGTCGAACCGGTCCTGCAGGTCGACGAGATGGTCGGCGCGCAGCCTGCGCAGCAGTCCCTGATACGCCGAGCAGCACCGCAGGAACACGTGCTGGCCGTTGTCGACGCTCAGCTCGCCGCGCACGAACGAATGCGTGGCCCCGCCGAGCCATGGCCGGGCCTCGACGAGCGTGACCGGCACCCGCGACTCCTGGAGCGCGATCGCGGCGCTGATGCCCGCGAGCCCGCCGCCGACGATGACGACGCTCATCGCTCCACCCCCGAGAGTGCGCGTGCGGCCACGACCGCCTTCTGCCAGGTCGGCAGGGAGACCCGGGTGTTCAGCGCCAGCTGCGGGCGGGCGGCGATGGACTCCAGCAGCCGCCGGTAGATGCCGGCCATCGCCGCCGTGCACGCCGCGCTGCGCCGGTCCAGCAGCGGCAGGAGCCGCAGGCCCTCCGCGTACCAGGCGCGGGCCCGCTCCGCCTGGAAGCCGATCAGCTCGCCCAGCCGCCACGGCGGGTCGATGAACGTGCCCGACTCGTCCAGCTCCAGCGTGCAGCCGAACCGCGCGAGGTCCTCGGCCGGGATGTAGACCCGCCCGGCCATCCGGTCCTCGCGCAGGTCGCGCAGGATGTTGGTGAGCTGAAGCGCGACGCCGAGGGAGTCGGCGAGCCCCTCCGCCCGCTGCCGGCCGTCCGAGCCGAACACCCCGAGCGACAGCCGGCCGACCGTCCCCGCGACCCGCTGGCAGTAGCGCAGCAGGTCGTCGAACGTCCCGTAGTCGGCGCCCCGCACGTCGTTCTCGCACCCGTCGATCAGCTCGTCGAACGCGTCGAGGGGGATCGGGTAGCGGCCGGCCGCGTCCGCCAGCGCGGTCAGCACCGGATGCCCCTCCAGCGCCTGGACGTCCACCCGCCGCCGCAGCACCTCCTGGACGGTCAGCAGCCGCTGCCGGGACCGGTCCAGCAGGTCCAGCCGCACGCACGCCGGCTCCGGCCCGTCCCCGATGTCGTCGATGCCCCGCGCGAACGCGTAGATCGCGCTCATCGCCCGCCGCTTCGGGGCCGGCATCAGCCGGATCCCGTAGGCGAAGTTGCGGGCCTCGTCGCGCACCACCCGCTCGCAGTGCCGGTACGCCTCGACGACCCGCTCGGAACGCTCGCAAGCCTCCGAAACCGTCATCGCCCCCTCCTTCCAAGAGCGCGCGCCCAGCCGGCCGGCAGCGTCGCCCGCCGTGGACGCAGCGGATGCGCGAGCACGTCATGGCGCCCGCGTTCCAGGGCCGACAGCGCCGTGCGCCCCCCGGCCACATAGCCCGCGACGGCGAATCGCGCCCAGCCCGTCAGGTCCGCCATCAGGGGGGCGGCACCGCCGTCCAGCAGGTCGCGGGCGCGGCCCGCCTGCAGCGCCAGGACGCCGCGCAGCCGCGTCGGCGTCGCCCGGCGCGCCAGGTCCTCCTCCGCGCAGCCGAACCTCCGCAGGTCCTCGGCGGGCAGGTAGATCCGGCCGTTCCGGTAGTCCTCACCGGCGTCCTGGCAGTGCTCGATGATCTGTAACGCCGTGCAGACGTCGTCGGACGCGGCCACGAGACGCGGCCGGTGCGCGCGGAACAGGTGCAGGACGATGCGTCCCACGGGCGCCGCCGACAGGGCGCAGTAGCGTCTCAGCTCCTCGAACGTCTCGTACCGGTGGACGGCCTGGTCCTGCCGGTTCGCCTGGACGAGGTCGCGGAACGGCTCCTCCGGGATCCGGTGCGCGTGCACCGTCCCCGCCAGCCTGCGCAGTTGCGGCAGTGCCGGCGTCCGCCCCGCGAACACCCGGTCCAGGTCGTCGTCCACGAGGCCGAGCAGCTTGGGCCGCTGCTCCGGCGGCGCCTCGTCGCCGATGTCGTCGACGAGGCGCGCGAAACCGTAGACGGCCCGCAGGTCGGCGCGGTGGCGGGCGGGCAGCAGCCGCGCCGCCACCGGGAAGTTCTCCCGTGCCGCGAGCCGGTCCAGCGCGCGATCGTGCTCCGCGGCGCTCCAGGACGGTTCAATGATCACCTTGATGAGATCGACCGGTCCGGCACCAGAGAAACTCTGGCCAAGGTATGGACTTATTTAAACGGCGCGTGTCCGGGGCCTGAACCGTTCCAGGGCCCCGCCTGGGCGGCCCTATCCGAGGCGTTCGTCCAGGTGGACGGTGACGGTGTCGCCGGCGTCCTTGCCGAGCGCCTCGCGGATCTCCGCCTTCACGGCCAGCTTGTGCGTGCCGTCGCCCAGCGCCATGAAGGAGCCCCGGAACGGGTGCCCGTCGATGGTCCCCTTGACCTTCACCAGTCCGCGGGTGCCGAAGAACTCTACCGACTTCGGCCAGATGACGTACGTCCAGCCGCCTTTGGCCGGGCTCTTCCGCAGAACCGCCGTGAATGCCTCGTCGAGTTGCGTGGTCATGAGGTGTCCTTTCCGGAGCCGTTGTTCTCGGATGCAGACCTTCCGGGCGGCCGGAACTCATCGCGGCGCGTGCGCGCGGCGAGGCGGGATGTCGGAACATGACCAAGAGGCGTCCCCCTTCTCGGCATCAACCCATGATCCGGAACGGCGGGCATTGGACCTCTTGCAAGGCCGAGATCTGCGGTGCATCGTGGACCCATCGCGTCGAAGATCGTTTCGGATGCGATCCCCCTACAGGGAGGAAGACGCAGATGCGCCTGCGCAGAACAGCCGTTGGCGTCGGGATCGCCATCGCGGCGGTCGGCGGCATGAGCGGATCCTGTGGCTCAAGTAGAGCCCCCCTCATCCACCCGATTCACCAGCTGAGAAGAAGGCCGTAACCCGCCTCGGCGGTCTCCTCCATCCACCGGAGCATTTCGCCCGGGAGGGGATCGCCGAGGAATTCCTCGAACGGTGGCGGTTCCGCCACGAACACCTTCTGATTCCCTGGCACGCGGCGGTTCCATTTCCGCGCCAGGCCGATGAAAGGCGCGGCATCGACGCCGCCCGTTGCCGGACGGTCGTCCATTCCCCGGCGAGACGGCGGCTCACGGAGTAGGCGTCCCAGGCGTGCGGACACCGCCTGTGCCCTCCGTCCTCCCCCTCCGCGATGTGGGCGCGCCGGCGCCGCACGGCGGTCGGCGTCCACCCGTCGAGCCCACGGAGCCGCGGTCCGGTGGGTGCAAGTAACTTGATGTCGAGATAAATTGAAGATAGCTTGACGTCGAGAGAAAAGACGCGGAAGTTAGGCGGACCTGATTCCCGGTCGGGAGCCTGACTAGGGCAGGATCAAGGAAGACGAGCATCCCGCCCCGCCGCGCGCCGCCCCGCGACGGCCCCCGGGGCGGGCCTATCGAGGAACAAGACGAGCGCCGCGCGCTCATGTCCCGGACCGGACGCGCGGTGTCGACTGAGGAGGAGTCCGTGTCCGCGAACAGCTTCGGCAGCCGTGACAAGCTGCAGGTTGGCGACAGGTCGTACGACATCTACCGGCTGGACGCCGTCGAGGGCGCGGCCCGTCTCCCGTACAGCCTGAAGGTGCTGCTGGAGAACCTGCTGCGCACCGAGGACGGCGCGAACGTGACCGCCGAGCACATCCGCGCGCTGGCGCAGTGGGACTCGCAGGCGCAGCCGAGCAAGGAGATCCAGTTCACCCCCGCGCGGGTGATCATGCAGGACTTCACCGGCGTGCCGTGCGTGGTGGACCTCGCCACGATGCGCGAGGCCGTGCGGGACCTGGGCGGCGACCCGGCCAAGATCAACCCGTTGGCGCCGGCCGAGATGGTGATCGACCATTCGGTGATCGTCGACTACTTCGGCTCGCCGGACGCCTTCGAGCGCAACGTGAAGCGCGAGTACGAGCGCAACAAGGAGCGCTACCAGTTCCTGCGGTGGGGGCAGACGGCGTTCGACGAGTTCAAGGTCGTGCCGCCCGGCACCGGCATCGTGCACCAGGTGAACATCGAGCACCTGGCCCGCGTGGTGTTCGACCGGAACGGGGTCGCCTACCCGGACACGTGCGTCGGCACCGACTCGCACACCACGATGGAGAACGGCATCGGCGTCCTCGGCTGGGGCGTCGGCGGCATCGAGGCGGAGGCCGCCATGCTCGGCCAGCCGATCTCGATGCTCATCCCGCGCGTGGTCGGCTTCAAGCTGACCGGTGAGCTGCCCGCCGGCACGACCGCGACGGACCTGGTGCTGACCATCACCGAGATGCTGCGCGAGCACGGCGTCGTCGGCAAGTTCGTCGAGTTCTACGGCGAGGGCGTGCACGCGCTGCCGCTGGCCAACCGCGCCACGATCGGCAACATGAGCCCCGAGTTCGGCTCCACCTGCGCCATCTTCCCGATCGACGACGAGACGCTGAAGTACCTGCGGCTCACCGGGCGGGACGAGGAGCAGATCGCGCTCGTCGAGGCGTACGCCAAGGCGCAGGGCATGTGGCTCGACCCCTCGGTGGAGCCGGAGTTCTCCGAGTACCTGGAGCTGGACCTCGCGACGGTCGTCCCGTCGCTGGCCGGCCCGAAGCGCCCGCAGGACCGCATCTCCCTGGCGGAGGCCAAGCAGACCTGGCGGCGGGACGTGCAGAACTACGTCGCGAGCGTGCAGGGCGCGGCCGACGAGGCGTCCAACGAGTCGTTCCCGGCCTCGGACTCCCCGGCGATCAGCCACGACACGAGCGGCGACAAGCCGCGGCCGCACGGCACCAACGGCGCCGGGCGCCCGCACGACCTCGTCCCGGTCACCCTGGAGGACGGGACGGCGTTCGAGCTCGACCACGGGCACGTCGCCGTCGCCGCCATCACGTCCTGCACCAACACGTCCAACCCGTACGTGATGATCGGCGCCGCGCTGCTGGCCAAGAACGCGGTGGAGAAGGGCCTGACCCGCAAGCCGTGGGTGAAGACGTCGCTCGCGCCCGGGTCCCAGGTCGTCACCGACTACCTGGAGCGCGCCGGCCTCACCCCGTACCTCGACAAGATCGGCTTCAACCTGGTCGGGTACGGCTGCACCACCTGCATCGGCAACACCGGCCCCCTGCAGCCGGAGATCTCCAAGGCCGTCAACGACAACGACCTGGCGGTCACCGCGGTGCTGTCCGGCAACCGCAACTTCGAGGGCCGCATCAGCCCCGACGTGAAGATGAACTACCTGGCGTCCCCGCCGCTGGTCATCGCCTACGCGCTGGCCGGGACGATGGACATCGACATCCTCAACGACCCGATCGCCGAGGGCGCCGACGGCCCCGTACACCTGCGCGACATCTGGCCCGAGCCGGATGAGGTCGCCTCGATCGTCGAGTCGTCCATCGGGCAGGAGATGTTCGCGCAGAGCTACGCCGACGTCTTCAAGGGCGACGAGCGCTGGACCGGCCTCGACATCCCGACCGGCGACCTGTTCGAGTGGGACGCCGCGTCCACCTACGTCCGCAAGGCGCCGTACTTCGACGGCATGGCCGCCGAGCCGGAGCCGGTCGCCGACGTCCACGGCGCCCGCGTCCTGGCGAAGCTGGGCGACTCGGTCACCACCGACCACATCTCCCCGGCCGGGTCCATCAAGGCCGGCACCCCCGCCGCGCAGTACCTGCGGGACAACGGCGTCGAGGTCAAGGACTTCAACTCCTACGGCTCGCGCCGCGGGAACCACGAGGTCATGATCCGCGGGACGTTCGCCAACATCCGGCTCCGCAACCAGCTCCTGGACGGCGTCGAGGGCGGCTACACCCGCGACTTCACCCAGGACGGCGCGCCGCAGGCGTTCATCTACGACGCCGCGCAGAACTACGCCGCGCAGGGCACCCCGCTCGTTGTCATCGCCGGCAAGGAGTACGGCTCCGGATCGTCCCGCGACTGGGCGGCGAAGGGCACCGCGCTGCTCGGCGTCCGCGCCGTCATCGCGCAGTCCTACGAGCGGATCCACCGCTCGAACCTGATCGGCCTCGGCGTCCTGCCGCTGCAGTTCAAGGAGGGCGAGTCCGCCGAGTCCCTCGGCCTCACCGGCACCGAGACGTTCGACATCACCGGCGTCACCGCGCTGAACGAGGGCGGCGTCCCGGACGAGGTCACCGTCAAGGCCGACGGCAAGGAGTTCACCGCCGTCGTCCGCATCGACACGCCGGGCGAGGCGGACTACTACCGCAACGGCGGCATCCTCCAGTACGTCCTCCGCAACCTGATCCGCAAGTAGCCCACGACCGCGAAAAGGGCCGCTCCCTCCCGGGGGAGCGGCCCTTTTTCCGTGGTCAGCGGCCGGTGGGCAGGCTCAGGCCGCCGTTGCACTCGACGACGTTGCCGGTGATGAACCCGTTCGTCGCGGTCAGCAGGACCGCCTGCGCGACGTCCTCCGGACGCCCGATGCGGCCGACCGGAAGGGCGGCGGCGTGCTCGGCGAACATGGCCGCGCGCTGCTCGGCCGGCATGCCGTCCCACCACGGGGTCTCGATGACGCCGGGGGAGACCGCGTTGACGCGCAGCGGGGCCAGTTCCGCCGCCAGCGGGCCGACCATCGCCTCCAGCGCGCCGTTGATGGCGGCGAGGCCGGCCGTGCCGGGCAGCGCCGCGCGCGCCGACGACGCGGTGATGAACGTGATCGAGCCGCCCGGCGCCATCCGGGGCAGCGCCGCCTGCACGAGCCGCAGGTGCAGCCAGAACTTCGCCTCGAAGCCGGCGCGCAGGTCGGCCAGGTCGAGGGTGGCGATGGGGCCCGCCCCGGACCCGCCGCTCAAGGCCAGGACGAGGTGGTCGTACGTGGCGTCCCCGGCGAAGAAGGCGGTCACCTCCTCCTCCGCGGACGCGTCCATGCGACGCGCGGTGAGGCCGTCGGCCGCGGCCTTGGCAAGGCGCTCCTCGTCGCGTCCGGTGACGGCGACGTCGGCGCCCTGACCGGCGAACAGCGCGGCCGTGGCCGCGCCGATGCCCGAGGTGCCACCGCAGACCAGGACCTTCTTCCCGTTCAGCGTCATGGTGTGCGCTCCTTCATTGTCGAGACTTGCCGTCTCGTCAATTATTTGTCGAGACCGATGGTTTCGTCAAACGGTATGCTCGGGCCATGACCGCCGAGACCCGCCGCCCGCACACCGGCCGGCGCCGCAACGAGGCCGCGCGCCAGGCGATCCTGGACGTCGCCGTCGACCTGCTGGGACGCACCGACGACACGCCCGTGACGATCGACACGATCGCGGCGGCGGCCGGTGTCGGGAAGCAGACGATCTACCGCTGGTGGCCGTCCAAGGGGGCCGTCCTGCTGGAGGCGCTGGCGGGGCGGGCGGGGGTGGACGTGCCCGTGCCCGACACCGGCACGCTGGAGGACGACCTTGAGGCGTTCCTCCGCGCGACGTTCCTCGCCGGCGGGCATCCGCGGACCGTCTCGGCTCTGCGGTACACGATGGCCGAGGCGCAGCGCGACCCGCACGCCCGCGAGCACATGCGCGAATTCATCGCGGGGCGCCGCCGCGTCCTGCGCGGCCTGCTGGAACGCGCGCGCGATCGTGGCGAGACCGCGGCGGGGGCCGACCTCGATCTCATCGTCGACCAGGCCTACGGCGTGCTCTGGTATCGCATCCTGACCGGGCACGCGGACCTGTCCGAGGCGGACGCGGTCGCGCTGGCCGGGGCGCTCGCCGGCCAGGCCCGGGGTTAGCGCTCGATGGCGAGGCGGAGGCCGAAGCCGATGAAGGCGAGGCCCGTGACCTGCTGGATGCGGCGCTTCACGGCGGGGCGGGCCAGGGCGCGGCGCGCGGCGCCCGCGGCGCCGACGACGAGCCCGAACCACAGCAGGCCCTGGACGGCGTGGATCGCGGCGAAGAGCATGCTCGTCCAGAACATGGACGCCCCGTCCGGCACGAACTGGGGCAGCAGGCTCATGTAGAAGACGCCGATCTTGGGATTGAGCAGGTTGGTGGTGAAACCGGTGCGCAGCGCTGCGGCGCCGGACAGCTCCGGCTCGGGTGTCCCGGCGGTGTCGTGGGATTTGCGGCGGGCCCTCCACAGCGCCTGGCCGCCGAGCCACAGCAGGTAGCAGGCGCCCGCGACGCGCAGCACGTCGAACGCGATGCGGGACGCGGCGAGCAGCGCGGTCAGCCCGGCGGCGCTCGCCATCGCCCAGCACAGGCAGCCGGACGCGATGCCCAGGGCGGCGAGGTAGCCCGTCCGCCGTCCGCTGGTCACGGTGGTGCGAAGGACGAGCATGGTGTCGAGCCCCGGCGTGATCGTGACCAGGGCCGCCATGGCGGCGAAGGCGAGGCAGGCGGCGAGCATCCGGACATTCTGCCAAGAATCATCTTCGCGGCGAAGGGAAGGGCCGCCTCGAACCCGTTTGATTGGATCGACACATGGCTGACCCGAAGAAGATCGGTGACCTGGACGTCTTTCCCATGTGCCTGGGCGGCAACGTCTTCGGCTGGACCGCGGACAGGGACCGCTCGTTCGAAATCCTGGACGCCTATGCCGAGGCCGGCGGCGACTTCCTGGACACGGCCGACTCGTACCTGGCGTCCGCGCCCGGCAACAGCGGCGGCGAGTCCGAGACGATCATCGGCGAGTGGACGGCGTCGCGCGGCAACCGGGACGACATCGTCGTGGCGACCAAGGTAGGCCGCCATCCCGCGCGCCTGGGGCTGTCGGCGCCGAACATCAAGGCCGCCGCGGACGACTCGCTCCGGCGGCTCCGCACCGACCGCATCGACCTTTACTACACGCACTTCGACGACCCGGACGTCCCGGTCGAGGAGATCATGACGGCGCTGGACGACCTGGTCGCCGCCGGCAAGGTCCGGCAGATCGCGGTGTCCAACATCGAGCCCGACCGGCTCGAAGCCTCCCTGGCGTTCAGCGAGCGCGAGGGCACGGCCCGCTACGTCGCCATCCAGCCGCACTACAACCTGGTGTCCCGCGACACCTACGAGGGCCCGCGCCGCGACATCGCGCGACGGTACGGTCTGGCCGCCGTGCCGTACTACGGGCTCGCGTCCGGATTCCTGACCGGCAAGTACCGTCCCGGGGCCCGGGTGGACAGCGCGCGCGCCGGCCGCGCGGCCGGGCACCTGGAGACCGAACGCGGCCGCCGTGTCCTGGCCGCGCTCGACATCGTCGCAGGGGAACAGGGCGTCGCCGTCGCGGCCGTGGCGCTCGCCTGGCTGGCCGCGCAGCCGACCGTCGCCGCGCCCATCGCGAGCGCCCGGACCCTCGAACAGCTCCCGCCGATCATCGAGGCCGCCCGGACGACCCTGACCGACGACCAGCTCAAGCGCCTCACCGAGGCGTCCGCGTGATAGTGGCTTCACCGATCGGATAAGTCGGGATGTAGCGTCCGGCGGCGTGCCGGATCTCGACTTCCTCCTGTTCGGCGGCCTGGCCGCGCTGGTCGGCGCGATCGTGCAGGGCAGCGTCGGCCTCGGCGTCGGGCTGGTCGCGACGCCGATCGTGACGATGCTGTTCCCGTCCCTGATGCCGGGGTCGATCCTCGTCGTCGCGCTCGCCCTGCCGTTCGCGACCCTCGCCCAGGAGGTCGGGCACGCCGACCTGCGCGGGCTCGGCTGGGCGTTCGGCGGCCGCCTCGTCGGGACGCCGCTCGGCGTGTGGCTGGTGGCGGCCGCCCCGGAGCGCGTCCTCGGCGTCGTGATCGGCGTGGTCGTCCTCGCCGCGCTCGCCCTGACGAGCTGGTCGCGGGAGGTGCCGCGCAACCGCCGCACGCTCGCCACCGCCGGCGTCATCTCCGGCACCACCGGCACCGCGTCCGGCATCGGCGGCCCGCCGATGGCGCTGCTCTACCAGCGCGAGAGCGGGCCCCGCGTCCGCGCGACCCTGGCGGTCTTCTTCATCGCCGGCGCGCTGTTCTCCCTCGCCACCCTCGCCGCCGCCGGACGCCTCCCCGCCCGGCAGGTCGTCGCCGGGCTGGAGCTCCTCCCGTTCGTGCTCGCCGGGTTCCTCGCCGCCGGCCCGCTGCGCCGCTACCTGGACGCCGGCCGCCTCCGCCTGGCGCTCCTCATCGTCGTCGGGACGTCCGCGGTGACGCTCATCGTCCGCAACCTGGTCTGAACTTCCCGCTCAGAACTCCGTGAGCACCTGCGGGTCGAACCGCACGGTCAACGCTCTGTCCGCCTCGACCTCGGTCTTCAGTACGTCGCCTGCCCCGACCGTGCATCCGTGACGGTAGGCGGCGACCCCATGATCTAGAACGAAGACCTGGACCTTGGGCTGAGGGGAGAACTCGACGAGCCAGTACTGGGGGATGCCGAGGACCGCGTACTCCTTCAACTTGCGCACGCGGTCGGTACGTTCGCTGGCGCTGCCGGGAGAGATGACCTCGATCGAGAGGAGGACCTCCCGGCCTGGAATCACGATCGGGTTACGCTCCACGATCGACGCCCGGGCCACACACCTGGGCACCACGAAGACATCCGGCTTGCGGATACCCGCCTGCGTGCTGATCTCCCAATCGCCGCCACCGGCGACGAACACGGAGGCCCCGGCCTCCGCGGCGGCTTCCTTGATGATGTCCTGCAACTGCATGGCGACCCAGTTGTGCGTCGCGCTGGGGGACAAGTTGATCAGCCACCCGTCTTCGAGTTCCAGGCCTCGGCCTTCGTCCTCTCGGGCGTGTAGATCGTCCATGGTGTACGGACCAAATCCGCCATGATCGTGCGCGACGCTCACGTTCCGCTCCAGTTGGTGGCATGACGAATCCATGCAGGGACTACGTTACCCCGCCCGACTTTCGCGACCTAGCGTAGTGAAACGTTTACTCTCAGGTGGCGTTGTTGAAGGCGGCGGCGGCGAACATCGTGTTCACCTCGTTGACCAGGGTGGGGGACGGCTGCCAGAGGTCGGTGCGGCCCAGCGCCACGATGGGGCGGGGGAGTGCCCGGATCCCGGTCAGATGCCAGTGGTGGAGGCCCGGCGCGGCCCAGGGGCCGCAGTCGCAGGGGGCGTTCCCGACGGCGGCCGAGCACACGTGGTCGAGCTCGGCGACCGCGATGATGGCGCCGATGGTGGCGAGCGGGTCGCGGGGGTCCCAGCCGGCGGCCTGGATGAGCGGGGAGTCGCACGCCTTCAGGTCGACGCGCATGGAGGCGTGGATGAGGAGCGGCCCCCGGTAGGCGGACGGCAGGCTCTGGTTCGAAACCGACTTGCCACCACGCGCGATCGCGAACGCCCAGGGCTGCTGAACACTCATCGCCTGCACGCGGTCACCTCCAGTGCTCGCCCGTTCTCCACCGGCCCGGAATCGTCCGGGGCCTCCGGCCGGACGCCGGGGTGCCGCGCGACGATGCCCGAGAGGCTAGGCGCATCCCGGCTGATTTGCCAATGAACGAGGCGAATGGGTTGTTGTCCGCATGGGACGGCTGCCGGGCCGTTTCATCCCCATGCGGATCTCGTCTGAACACCCATGTGACGCCTGAGGATGGGGCCCGGTTGACGTGTTCGTGAGACTTTCAGCCCTTCAGCGCGCCCGCCATAAGGCCGCGCATGAAGAACCGTCCGAGCAGCAGGTAGACGAGGAGCGTCGGCAGGGAGGCCAGGAGTGCCTCGGCCATCTGCTGGTTGTACTGGACGGCGACCGCGCCCGACCCGGCCGTGTTGTTCAGCATCACCGTGACGGGCCAGCTGTCGGGTGCACCGAGGAAGACCGCGAACAGGAAGTCGTTCCACATCGACGTGAACTGCCAGATCAGCGTCACCGCGAACGCCGGCGCCGACACGGGCAGGACGACCGACCAGTACGTGCGGAGCATCCCGGCGCCGTCCACGCGGGACGCCTCGATCAGCTCGTCCGGGATCGTCACGTAGTAGTTCCGGAAGATCAGCGTGCAGATCGGGATGCCGTACACCACGTGGGCGAGGACGAGGCCGCGGATCGTCCCGACGAGCTCCATGTCGGTCAGCAGCCCGGCCAGCGGGATCATCACCGCCTGGTACGGGATGAACATGCCGAACAGGAACAGCGTGAAGACGACGTCCGCGCCGGGGAACCGCCACTTGGACAGGACGTATCCGTTCAGCGAGCCGAGCACGGCCGAGATCAGCGACCCGGAGACGGCGATCTTGACGCTGTTCTCCAGGCCCGGTCGCAGCGCGTCCCAGGCCGAGCTCCAGCCGGACGTGCTCCACTGGCCCGGCAGGTTCCACGCGCTGCTCGGATCCGCCTCGTCCAGCGGCTTGAAGCTCGTGACCACCAGCACGTACACGGGGATCAGGAACAGCAGGACGAACGCCAGCAGGACGGCCAGCTTCACCGCCCGCCAGGCGCCGGGTGCCTCCGCGCGCGTCATCGCGTCCGCTCCGAACGTACCGACCAGACCAGGTAGGGGATCACCAGGACGGCCACCGCGACCAGCATGTACGTGGCGATCGTGGCGCCGTTCGCGGGATCGTGCCGGTCGAAGATCTCCACATAGGTGGCGACGGCCGGCACGTAGGTGATGATCTGCTTGCCCGCGATCGCCATGATCAGGTCGAACACCTTCAGCGAGATGTGCCCGAGGATGATCAGCGCGGACAGCGTCACCGGGCGGAGCTGCGGGAACACCACGTACCGGTACACCTTCCACTCCGACGCGCCGTCCACCCGCGCCGCCTCCCGCAGCTCCTCGGGGACGCTGCGGAACCCGGCCAGATACAGCGCCATGACATATCCGGACATCTGCCAGATCGCGGGGAGGGCCATCGCCGCCATCCCCCAGTCCGGGTCCTGCCACCAGTCGTTCGCCAGCGCTCCGAAGTGCAGCTTGTCGAACAGCTGGTTGAAGCCGACCGCGCGCTCCGGCGGCGCCGGGTTCATCAGCCAGCGCCACACGACGCCGCTGGCGATGAACGACACCGCCATGGGGAACAGGTAGATGACGCGGAAGGACGCCTCACCCCTGATGCCCTTGTCCATCAGGAACGCCAGGAACGCGCCGAGCAGCAGCGCGCCGAGGACGAACACCGCCGTGAACAGCAGCGCGTGCTTCACCGCGCCGGGCCAGCTGGGCTGGTCCCACAGGTCGACGAAATTCTTGCCCTTGTCGAACCCGTACTCGGTGACCTCGTCGTGCTTGCCGCTCAGCGCGACCCGCGTGTTCCAGAAGATGAGCCCGTAGACGAACAGGCCGATCGCGACGATGGACGGCGAGACCAGCAGCAGCCCGGGCAACCACTTCCGGCTACGGCGAAACCTCACTGGCCGCTGTTCTTGGCCGCGTTCACCAGTCCCTGCTGCAGCTTGCCGACGTCCTTGTTCTGCAGGAAGAGGCCCACCGCCGTGTCGATGTCGGTGTGCTGCTTCTTACTGGCGTTGACGCCGTGCCAGAACGAGCCCGCCAGCTTGATGCTCGGGCTGTTCCACTGCTCGAACGCGTACTGGAGGTAGCCCTTGTAGAGGCTCTTGTCAGCGTCCTTGCGGGCGGGGACGGAGCCCTTCTTCGGGTTGAACAGGTCCTGCCCCTCCTTGCTGGACACCTCCTTCAGCCACGCGAGGGCACCGCCGCGGTGGGGTGCGCCCTTGGGAAGGGTGAAGCTGTCCGACAGCCACATGTAGGTGCCGTCCGTGCCGGGGGACGGCGCGTACTTGAAGTCGGTGTCGAGCTTCTTGCCGAGGCCGTTGGGCGCGCTGCCGGTGAAGTACCCGTACGCCCAGTCGCCCATGATGTTGAACGCGGCCTTGTCGTCCACGACGGCCTTCGCGGCGCCCTGCCAGTCGGTGGACGCGGCCTCCAGGGTCGTGTACTTCATGATCTCGGCGTAGTCGTTGAGCGCCTTGGTCACCTGCGGGCCGCTCCAGTCGGCGCCCGGCTTCCACAGCGCGTTGTAGCCGTCGGTGCCGAGGTCGCCGAGCAGGACGTTCTCCAGCAGGTGGTCGGCCGTCCACTGCGCGCCGAGCGACAGCGGGACCTTCTTGGTCTTCTCCTTGACGGCCTTCAGCGCGGTGATGAACTCGGCGATCGACTTGGGCGGCCCGGCGACCCCGGCGTCCTTGAGGATGTCCGGGTTGTACCAGAGCACGTTCGACCGGTGGATGTTCACCGGCACCGAGTAGATCTTCCCCTTGTAGCTGATCTGGTCGAGCAGCTGCTGGGGGTAGACCGACTTCAGCTTGTTCTCGTCGTAGAAGGAGTCCAGCGGCTCGATCTGGCCGGCCTTGATGTAGTCGAGCAGCTCGGCGCCCGCGTGGCCCTGGAACGAGTCCGGCGGCTTGCGGTTCTGCAGCCGGCTCGCCAGGACGGCCTGGGCCTGGGTGCCCGATCCGCCGGCGATGGCCGCGTTGACGAACTTGGTGCCGGGGTTCTTCTTCTCGAAGTCGGCCTGCATCGCGGCGAGCCCGTCCGCCTCGCCCGGCCCGGTCCACCAGGAGAAGACCTCGACCTCGGACTTGTCGTTCGAGCCCTTGTCGTCGTTTCCGCCGCAACCGGAGACGGCAAGGGCGCCGGTCATGGCCACGGCCGCGAACACCGTCCAGCGGCGCCGGGGAACACGTACTCGCATCGTCCGTCCCTTCGTTGCCCCGAAAAGCAAGCGTCCGCTCGGGGAACGGGACGGTCAACACCGGGCACCGCAATGTGATCTTTCGGTGATGCGCGGTGATCTTCCGGTGATCGCGCGAGCGCGCGCCGGGCCGCCGGCCGCTACCAGCCGAGCGCGGGCGGCAGGCCCGACCGCCCGGCGTCCGGCCAGTCGGCCGGCGCGCCGAGCGGCGCGAGCTCGGCCAGCTGAAGCCTGTACCAGGGCGAGGACTCGGGCCGGCCCGTCAGCTCCAGGCAGCGCTCCCAGGTCCACCACTCGGCCTGCTCGACCTCGTCCGGGTTCGGGTGGACGGCCTCGTCCGCTGGGACGGTCGCGCGCACGACGGGGCAGCGCTCGTGCTCGACGGTGCCGTCCTCGGCCACGGCCCGGTACCGGAACCGCGGCAGGACGGACGTGAGCGAGGCGTCCGGGATGCCGAGCTCGTCCCGCAGCCGCCGGAGCACGGCGTCGCGGAGCTTCTCGCCCGGGCCGGGATGGCCGCAGCAGCTGCCCGTCCACACGCCCGGGAACGTCCGTTTGTCCAGCGCGCGCCGAGTGATCAGCACGCGACCCTCCGTATCCACCACATAGCATGAAAAAGCCAGATGATATGGCGTGTCACTGTGGTGGCTGTCGCTCTTCGGTGCGGTCCCGACCGCCTCGTCATCCGCGTTGAGCAGCACGATCTCTTCGACGCCCATGCTCACTTCCTACCCCATCCCTCCCGATGGGGTCAGCCTTTTCACACCCGTGAGGCGGGTGGCGTGCGACGCGTCGCGGGCGAACCGGGATTAAACTCGGAACGGCCCGAGCCAGGGGCGAGACCGGGCCCCGACGGAGGAGTTGAAACGAGTGAGCCTGCTGGAGTCGATCAAGGGTCCCGACGACCTCAAACGACTGGAGGCCGGTCAGCTGTCTCGGCTCGCGGAGGAGGTCCGCGAGTTCCTCGTCCAGGCGGTCTCCAAGACCGGCGGGCATCTCGGCCCCAACCTGGGCGCCGTGGAGCTGACGATCGCGCTGCACCGCGTCTTCGACTCGCCGCACGACAAGATCCTCTTCGACACGGGCCACCAGGCGTACGTGCACAAGATGCTCACCGGGCGGCACGACTTCGAGCTGCTGCGCAAGCGCGGCGGCCTGTCCGGCTACCCGAGCCGCGCCGAGTCCGAGCACGACGTCATCGAGAACTCGCACGCCTCGACCGCCCTGTCCTACGCCGACGGGTTCGCCAAGGCGTTCCAGCTGCGCGGCGAGAGCGACCGCGCGGTGGTCGCGGTCGTCGGTGACGGCGCGCTGACCGGCGGCATGTGCTGGGAGGCGCTCAACAACATCGCCGCCGGCGTCGACCGTCCGGTCATCATCGTCGTCAACGACAACGGCCGGTCCTACTCGCCGACGATCGGCGGTCTCGCCTCCCACCTCGCCGACCTGCGCGTCACGCAGGGCTACGAGAACGCGCTCGACCTCATCAAGAAGACGGTGCCGCGCGCCCCGGTGGTCGGCAACGTCGCGTACGAGGCGCTGCACGGCATCAAGAAGGGCATCAAGGACGTCCTGCAGCCGCAGGCCATGTTCGAGGACCTCGGCATGAAGTACGTCGGCCCGATCGACGGCCACGACGAGGACGCCGTCGAGCGCGCGCTGCGCCGGGCCCGCGGGTTCGGCCGCCCGGTCATCGTGCACTGCATCACCACCAAGGGACGCGGCTACGCGCCCGCCGAGAACGACACCGAGGACTGCATGCACGGCGGCGGCGCGTTCGACCCCGCCACCGGCAGGTTCGTCACGAAGAAGGGCGGCCCCGCCTGGACGAAGGTGTTCGGCGAGGAGATGGTCGCGATCGGCCGGGAGCGCCGCGACGTCGTCGGCATCACCGCCGCGATGCTCTATCCGGTCGGGCTCGCGCCGTTCGCCGAGGCGTTCCCCGACCGCATCTTCGACGTCGGCATCGCCGAGCAGCACGCCGTCACCTCGGCCACGGCCCTCGCGATGGGCGGCATGCACCCGGTCGTGGCGGTCTACGCGACGTTCCTCAACCGCGCCTTCGACCAGGTCCTGATGGACACGGCGCTGCACCGGCAGCCCGTCACGTTCGCCCTGGACCGCTCCGGCGTGACCGGCGACGACGGCGCAAGCCACAACGGCATGTGGGACATGTCGATCCTCCAGCTCGTCCCCGGCATGCGCGTCGCCGTGCCTCGCGACGGCGCCCGGCTGCGCGAGCTGCTGCGCGAGTGCGTGGAGGTCTCCGACGGCCCCACCGCGATCCGCTACCCCAAGGGCTCGGCGGCCGACGACATCGAGGCGATCGGCAAGGCCGGCGGCATGGACGTGCTGGCCCGCCACGAGGGCTCCAACGGCACCCGCGTCCTGCTGGTCGCGGCCGGCTCGATGGCGACGCCCGCGGTCGAGGCCGCCGAGCTGGTCGCCGCGCAGGGCATCGGCGTCACCGTCGTCGACCCCCGGTGGGTGAAGCCGCTCGACCCGGCGCTGCTCGACCTCGCCCGCGAGCACGCGCTCGTCGCCGTCGCCGAGGACAACGGCCGCACCGGCGCCGTCGGCGACGCCGTGGCCCGGCTGCTGCGCGACGCCGAGGTGGACGCCCCGATCCGCACGTTCGGCATCCCGCAGGAGTTCCTCGACCACGCGTCCCGCGGCGAGATCCTCGCCGACATCGGCCTGACGCCGCAGGCCCTGGCCCGCGACATCACCGAGTACGTGGCCCGCATCACCGCGGACGCCCACGAGCCGGCGACCTCGGACGAGCGGCCCTAGACGCCCTCCGCGGACACCAGATGCCAGAAGTGGGTGATGGACGCGGAGGACGTGCCGAGTTCGCGTCCCGAGTACGTCCATCGCCCACGCAGGCACCAGGGGCGTCCGGCGCCGTCCTGGACGTAGACCTGGAGCGGGAAGCAGGCGTCGTGCGCGCGGATGACGCCCGCCGGGTCGACCGAGGGATCGAGCCGGGGCTCGCCTTCGCACCGCACGCCCATGACGGACGTGCGCGGGTCCTGGCGCAGAAGTCCCTGCGTCAGGTCGTACACGAGCACGGACACGTAATCAGGGCCGAGCCACCTCAGGTCGGGGACCGTCTCGGGTGGGGGGAACCCGTACAGTTCTGGACCGCCGGTCACACGCCGCACCGTAGCGCTCGGGTCACATGTCCGTCACTACTTTCCCGGCGGGATCTTCTCGCGAAGATGAATCACTCGTGTTTGCGGCAGGCGGACGTCATCGCCTCCCAGCGGGCGAGCTTGACGCGCTCGCCCCGGTCGAGGCTGCGGGCGAGGGCGATCTCGGCGGCGTCGAGGTTGAGCCAGTCGTCGTAGGTGACGACGGGCAGCCCGCGCGACTCCAGCAGCTCCTCGATGGTGCGCTCCGGCGCCGTGCCGGCTCCGGCGACGTCCTCCAGCAGGTTGCGGACGGTCTCGGCGGCGTCGGACTTGTTGGTCCCGACGACGCCGGTCGGCCCGCGCTTGATCCAGCCGGCGACGTACTCGCGGGGGACGGGCGCGCCGTCCGTCCCGATGATGCGGCCGCCCTCGTTGGGGACGACGAAGGAGCGCTCGTCGAACGGGACGCCCTCCAGCGGCACGCTCTGGTAGCCGACCGACCGCAGCACCATCCCGACGGGCAGCGTCTCGAACTCGCCGGTTCCGGTGACGCGGCCCGAATCGTCCAGCCGGGTCCTCTCCAGCCTGAGGCCCTCGACCCGGTCCGTGCCGATGATCTCGGCGGGCGCGCGCCAGAACCGCACGTCGATGTGGCGGGCCCGGTCCGCGGCGGGCTCGCCGGTCCAGGCGTTCAGGACCTTGACGTTGCCGCGGACGTGCCGGTCGCTCTCGGCCAGCTCGGCGCTCGCCGGGTCGAGGTCCATGTCCTCCGGGCTGACGTGGATGCTCGCGTTGGGCAGCTCGCCCAGCTCACGAGCCTCCTTGGTGGTGAACTTCGCCTGCGCGGGCCCGCGCCGCCCGATCATGTGGACGCGCTTGACCCGGCTCCGCGACAGCACCTCGATGACCTGCTCGGGGACGTCGGTCTCGCGCAGTTCCCCGGCCGTCTTGGCGAGGATCCGGACGACGTCGACGGCGACGTTCCCGACCCCGATCACCGCGACCTCCTCGACGGAGAGGTCGAACTCGTGGTCGGCGGCGTCGGGGTGCCCGCAGTACCAGTTGACGAAGTCGGTCGCGGCGATGCTGCCGGGCAGGTCCTCGCCCGGGATCCGCATGTGCCGGTCGACCATCGCGCCGGTGGAGTAGATCACGGCGTCGTAGCAGTCCAGGAGGTCGGCGCGGGTGATGTCGCGGCCCAGCTCGACGCAGCCGAAGAAGCGGACGCCGGCGGTCTCCAGCACCTTCTGCAGGTACCGGGCGATCGACTTGATCGACGTGTGGTCGGGCGCGACACCGTAGCGCACCAGCCCGTACGGCGTCGGCAGCCGGTCGAACACGTCCACCCGGACATCGCCGCCGGTCTGCTTGACGAGGGCCTCCGCGGCGTAGATCCCCGCCGGGCCGGAACCGATCACCGCGACGCGCGCTGGAGATGCCATGCGGGTCATTGTGCCCACCCGTCGGTCAAAAGGACACCGTGACCCCGGTCACGGGTCGGGCGTGTTCAGGGTTTGCGCGCGACGCCCGCCCACATCGGCACCTCGCATGGCTCCCGCTCCCCGTCCGGGCGCCACTGCGTCGGCGTGACCAGCCCCGGCTCCACCAGCTCCAGCCCGTCGATCAGCGCCAGGACCTCGTCGTGGTCGCGCGGCCGCGCCTTCTGGACGGCGTTCTCGTTCCACATGCGGAACGCCTCCCGCACCTGCGGGCCGCCGAGCTCCGCCGTGGCGTGGGTGAAGGCCAGCCAGCTCCCGGGCGGGACGGCGTCAAGCAGCCGCCACAGGATCGCGCGGGCGTCGCCGGCGTCGGTCACGAAGTGCATGAGGCTCATCAGCGTGATGGCGACGGGCTCGCCGAGGTCCAGGGTGCGGGACGCCTCGGCGAGGATCCGGCCGGGTTCGCGCAGGTCCGCGTCCAGGTAGGCGGTGACGCCCGACGGGGCGGAGTTCAGCAGCGCCCGGGCGTGCGCGAGCACCACGGGATCGTTGTCGGCGTACACCACGCGGGCGTCGGGCACGACGTCCTGCGCGACCTGGTGGACGTTCGGCTCGGTCGGCAGCCCGGTGCCGATGTCGAGGAACTGGCGGACGCCCTGCCCGGCGAGGAAGGCGACCGAGCGCCGCATGAACGTCCGGTCGGCGCGCACCATCGCGACGACGTGGGGATTGGCCTGGGCGATCTGCTCGCCGAGCTCGCGGTCGACCTCGTAGTTGTCCTTGCCGCCGAGCCAGTAGTCCCAGACCCGGGCCGAGTGCGGCCTGGTCGAGTCGATCCGGTCCGACGGGGTGGGGCCGCCCGCCGGAGGGGCGGAGGTGTCGCCTGCCATGTGCCTGTCACCGTCCAAGCGGGGGGATGCCGTGGCGCCTCACCAAGATCGTATGACGGATGAGACCGCGGTATCAGGACTTGACGGAAACCTCTGAGGCGCGGCCCAGCCGGCTGTGGCGGTACCCGTACAGGGCGTAGACGACGATGCCGACGACCATCCAGACAAGGAAGCGCAGCCAGGTCGCCACCGGCAGGTTGATCATCACGAACAGGCAGGCGAGCACCGACAGCACCGGGATGACCGGCACCCAGGGGGTGCGGAAGGCGCGCGGCAGTTCGGGGCGGGTGCGGCGCAGGATCATGATGCCGACGGAGACGACGAGGAACGCGAACAGGGTGCCGATGTTGACCAGCTCGGCGAGCTCGCTCAGCGGGATGAACCCGGCGAGGACCGCGACGATCACGCCCATGATGATCGTCGAGCGGTAGGGCGTGCCGAACCGCGGATGGACGACCGACAGCCAGCGCGGCATCAGGCCGTCCCGTCCCATGGCGAAGAAGATGCGGCTCTGCCCGAGCAGCAGGATCATCACCACGGTGGTGAGGCCGATCACGGCGCCGACGCTGATGATGGTGGAGAAGGCGGTGTGGCCGACGGACTTGAAGGCGTCGGCGAGGGGCGCGTCGGTGCTCAGATTCTTGTAGTTCTCCATCCCGGCGACGACGGCCGAAACGGACGAGTACAGGACCGCGGTGACGATGAGCGAGCCGATGAGCCCGATCGGCAGGTCCCGCTGCGGGCGGCGGGCCTCCTCGGCGGCGGTCGCGACGACGTCGAACCCGATGTAGGCGAAGAAGACGATGGCGACGGCGGAGAAGACGCCGGGCCAGCCGTAGCTGACCGGCGCGCTGCCGAACATCACCTGGACCAGCGGCGCGTCGAGGCCCGCCACGTCCGGGGTCGGGTGGGCGGGCGGGATGAACGGGTCGTAGTTGGCGCCCTTGATGAAGAACAGCCCGGCGAAGATGACCAGGAGCACCACGATGACCTTGATCGCGACCACCACCTCGTTGACCCGCGAGGAGATCTTGACGCCGAGGACGAGCAGCCCGGTCACCAGCAGCACGAGGGCGATGGCCGGGACGTTGACCGTCCCGCCCTCGCCGGGCGGGTCGGCGAGGGAGCCCGGCACCGTGATGCCGATGTCGTCCAGCAGCTCGGCGAAGTAGCCGGACCAGCCGACCGCCACGACCGCCGCGCCGAGCGCCATCTCCAGGATGAGGTCCCAGCCGATGATCCAGGCGGGGAACTCGCCGAGCGTGGAGTAGGAGAACGTGTACGCCGACCCCGCCACCGGGAGGGTCGAGGCGAACTCGGCGTAGCAGAGGGCCGCGAGACCGCACACCACGGCTGCGAAGATGAACGACAGCGAGACCGCCGGGCCTGCCTTGTCCTTGGCGACCTGCCCGGTCAGCACGAAGATCCCGGTCCCGATGATCACGCCGACGCCGAAGACGGTCAGGTCGAGCGCGGACAGTTCCCGGCGGAGCCGGTGCGCCGGCTCCTCGGTGTCCCGGATCGACTGCTCGACCGACTTCGTGCGCAGCAGGTTCATCCTCGGCGCCCCTTCGCGTCCCGGTGCTCAACGGCCGTCAGCCGTATGCCCATATGTGCGCGGCTTATGATCAGCCGAAACGCGGGCGCGTCCGTGACGTGCGGAGACGCCGGAAAAGAGGCGTTCCGAGAGCGGCTCGGGACGCCTCTTCTCCGGTGTTCTCCGGTCTCGGCGGTGCGGCAGGGGGAGCCTCAGGCGGGCAGGGAGGCGACCCCCGGGCGCAGGAAGCGGCGGCCGGCCGCCCGCTCCGCGACACCCGACCTGTCCAGGTACGGGGTGATGCCGCCGAGGTGGAACGGCCAGCCGGCGCCGAGGATCATGCACAGGTCGATGTCCTCGGGCGCCGCGACGACGCCCTCGTCCAGCATGATGCGGATCTCGTCGGCGAGCGCGGCGAGCGCCCGGTCCAGGACCTGCTCCTCGGTGGACGGGGCCGTCCCGCCGCCGAAGATCTGCACGACCTCCGGGTCGAGGGAGAAGTCGGGCAGGTACACGCCGCTCTTTCCGGCCGCGACCATCTTCGCCAGGTTGTCCGACAGCGGGAACCGGTCCGGGAACGCGCCGTGCAGGGTCTCGTTGACGTGCAGCGCGATGGCCGGGCCGACCAGCCCCATCAGCACGAACGGCGGCATCGGCAGGCCCAGCGGTGCGGCGGCCCGTTCGGCCACCTCGATCGGGGTGCCCTCGTCCACCGTCCTGACGATCTCGGCGAGCAGCCGCAGCAGGACCCGGTTGACGACGAACGCCGGGGCGTCCTTCACCAGTACGCAGGACTTCTTCAGCGCCTTGCCGGTCGCGAACGCGGTGGCGAGCGCCGCGTCGTCGGTCCTCTCACCCCGGACGATCTCCAGCAGCGGCAGCACCGCGACCGGGTTGAAGAAGTGGAACCCGACCACGCGCTCCGGGTGCTTCAGCCGCGCCGCCATCTCGCTGACCGACAGCGACGAGGTGTTGGTCGCGAGGACGCACTCGGCCGAGACGTACTCCTCGACCTCGGCGAACACCTTCTGCTTGACCGACATCTCCTCGAAGACGGCCTCGATGACGAAGTCGGCGTCGGCGAAGGCGTCCTTGGTGAGCGAGCCCGTGATGAGGGCCTTGAGCCGGTTCGCCTTGTCGGGGGAGAGGCGTCCCTTGCCGAGCAGCTTGTCGATCTCGCCGTGCGCGTAGCCGACGCCCTTGTCCAGGCGCTCCTGGTCGAGGTCGGTCAGCACGACCGGCACCTCCAGGCGGCGCGCGAACAGCAGCGCGAGCTGCGAGGCCATCAGGCCCGCGCCGACGACGCCGACCTTGGTGACCTTGCGGGCCAGCGACCGGTCGGGCGCCCCGGCGGGACGCTTCGCGCGCTTCTGCGTGAGGTCGAACGCGTAGAGGCCGGCGCGCAGCTCGTCGCTCATGATGAGGTCGGCGAGAGCCTCGTCCTCGGCGGCGAAGCCTTCGTCGCGGGTGCGGTCCTTGGCGGCGGCGACCAGGTCCAGGGCGCGGGTGTAGGACGGCGCGGCGCCGTGCAGCTTGCCTTCAACGTTCCAGCGGGCCATCGCGACGGCGTCGTCCCACGCCTTGCCCTTGTCGACCTCGGGACGCCGGACGGTGATCTCGTCCTTCAGGACCCGGGCCGTCCAGGCCAGCGACTCCTCCAGGAAGTCGGCCGAGTCGAAGACCGCGTCGGCGATGCCCAGCTCGTACGCCTGCGCGCCCTTCAGCATCCGGTTCTGGGAGAGCGGGTTCTCGATGACGACCTTGAGGGCCTTCTCCGCCCCGATCAGGTTCGGCAGCAGGTACGTCCCGCCCCAGCCGGGCACCAGGCCGAGGAACGCCTCCGGCAGCGCGAACGCCGGGACACCGGACGAGATCGTCCGGTAGGTGCAGTACAGGCCGATCTCGACGCCGCCGCCCATCGCCGCGCCGTTGTAGTAGGCGAAGGACGGGACGCCCAGCTCGCCGAGCCGCCGGAACACGTCATGGCCGAGCTTGCCGATGGCGCGCGCGTCCGCGTGGTCCGCGATCAGCGGGACGCCCTTGAGGTCGGCGCCGACCGCGAAGATGAACGGCTTGCCGGTGACGCCGACGGCCACGATGTCGTCGCGGCCGGCGATCGCGTCGATGGCGGCGTTCAGTTCGGCGAGCCCGTTCGGGCCGAAGGTGTTCGGCTTGGTGTGGTCGTGGCCGTTGTCGAGCGTGATGAGCGCGAGCGTGCCCGCGCCATAGGGAAGCGCCACGTCACGGACGTACGCGTGCGTGACGACCTCGTCCGAGAAGAGTTCTCCAAGGCTGCTCACTTCGCGCCCTCCCAGTTGGCGTTCTCCCAGAGGACGGTTCCGCCCATGCCCATGCCGACGCACATCGTGGTCAGCCCGTACCGGACGTCGGTGCGCTCCTCGAAAAGGCGGGCGAGCTGGTTCATCAGCCGCACGCCGGACGAGGCGAGGGGGTGGCCGAGGGCGATCGCGCCGCCCCAGGGGTTCACCCGCGCGTCGTCGTCGGCGATCTTGAAGTGCTCCAGGAACGCCAGGACCTGCACGGCGAACGCCTCGTTGATCTCGATGAGGCCGATGTCGTCCATGGTCAGCGCGTTGCGGGCGAGGAGCCGCTCGGTGGCGGGCACGGGCCCGACGCCCATGACCTCGGGCTCCACCCCGGCGAACGAGAAGTCGATCAGGCGCATCTTCGGCGCGAGGCCGAGCTCGCGGGCGACGTCCTCGGCGGCCAGCAGGCACGCGGTGGCGCCGTCGTTGAGGCCCGCGGCGTTGCCGGCGGTGACGTTGCCGTGCACGCGGAACGGGGTCTTCAGCTTGGCGAGGTCGTCCAGCGTGGTGCCGGGACGCGGCGGCTCGTCCTCCGTGGCGAGCCCCCATCCCTTCTCGGCGGAGCGGATCGCGGTCGGCACGAGGTCCGGCTGGATCTTCCCGGCGGCGTAGGCGGCGGCGACCTTCTGCTGGCTGCGCACGGCGTAGGCGTCCGCGCGCTCCTTGGTGATGCCGGGGAACCGGTCGTGCAGGTTCTCCGCCGTCGACCCCATGACCAGGGCGGACGGGTCGACGAGCTTGTCGGCGAGGAACCGCGGGTTCGGGTCGACGCCCTCGCCCATCGGGTGCCGGCCCATGTGCTCGACGCCGCCCGCGATGACGACGTCGTAGGAGCCGAAGGAGATGCCGGCGCCGGAGGTGGTGACGGCGGTCATCGCGCCCGCGCACATCCGGTCGACGGCGTAGCCGGGGACGCTCTTCGGCAGCCCGGCCAGCACGGCGGCGGACCGCCCGATGGTCAGGCCCTGGTCGCCGGTCTGCGTGGTGGCGGCGATCGCGACCTCGTCCACCCGCGCGGGCGGGAGGGACGGGTTGCGGCGCATCAGCTCGCGGATCGCGCGGATGACCATGTCGTCGGCGCGGGTCTCCGCGTACAGGCCCTTGGGGCCGGCCTTGCCGAACGGCGTGCGTACGCCGTCGACGAACACGACGTCGCGTGCGGTGCGAGGCACGGGGTCCTCCCTGGGATGGGACTCGGTGAAGGTGTCGAGCCTCGTGCCGCCCCTGCCTTCGGACGGCGGCACGAGTACCCGCTGCAACGATGCTACTCGCTGGTAACCGCTTATTCTACTCGTCAGTAACCACTGACCGGTGGCGCGGGTGTAACGTGGCTTGAAATCACCGCAGGAGGGCACGGTGACGCACGCGAGGCCCACGTACCGGCCGGGGATGCGCCGGCGGATCGGGCATATCCGCGACCTCACCTCGCTCCTCCTGCGCACCGGCCTGCTGTTCGGCGGCGGCCCGCGCCGGCTCGTCCGGCAGCTGCGCACGCTGCGCCGCTGGGGCACCACGCTCGCCGGGCTGGTCGCCTCGTCCGCCGCCCGCTCCCCGGCCCGCCCCGCCCTGATCGACGACGAGGGCGTGCTCACCTTCGCCGAACTGGACGAGCGCGCCGCCCGCCTCGCCGCCGGGCTGCCGCTGCGCGGCCCCCGCCCGCGCGTCGGCGTCCTCTGCCGCAACCACCGCGGCATGGCGGTGACGCTCGTCGCGTGCTCCCGGCGCGGCGCCGAGGTCGTGCTGCTCAACACCGGCTTCGGAACGGGCCAGATCCGCGCGGTGCTCGGCGAGCTGCGGCCCGGCCTGATCGTCGCCGACGCCGAGTTCGCGCCGCTGCTCGCGAACGTCCCGATCGCGCTGCGCCGGACCGTCCTGTGGGCCGACCGCCGGCCGCCCGCCGCCGCCCCGCTGTCCGCGCCCGTCCCCGCCGCGACGCTGCCGCCCCCGCCGCGCCCGGCGCCGGACGCCGACCCCGGCCCGGTCGAGCCGGGGCCGAGCATCGAGGAGGTCATCCGTTCGGTGCCGGCGTCCGCGGCCGTGGCCGCGCCGCCGCAGATCCAGAGCCGGACGATCATGCTCAGCTCGGGCACCACCGGGCGGCCGAAGGGCGCCCGCCGCCCGCCCCGCCCCGGGCTGTGGCCGCTGGCCTCGATGACGTCGCGGATCCCGCTGCGCGCCCGGCACACGATGATCGTCGAGGCGCCGCTGTTCCACACCTGGGGCTACGCCGCGCTGCAGATGGCGTGGGCGCTGCGCGCGCCGGTCGTCCTGCACCGCCGGTTCGACCCCGAGCAGACGCTGCGCGCGATCGCCTCGCACCGGGACGTCACCCTGTTCGCCGTCCCGGTCATGCTGCAGCGGGTCATGGAGCTGGCCCCCGAGGTCCGCGCCATCTACGACACCTCCTCGCTGCGGATCGCGGCGCTGAGCGGCGCCGCGCTGCCCGGCGACCTCGCCACCCGGTTCATGGACGCGTTCGGCGACCGCCTGTACAACGTCTACGGCTCCACCGAGGCGTCCTGGGTGTCCATCGCCACCCCGCGCGACCTGCGGCTCGACCCGCGCACCGCCGGGCGCCCGCCGCGCAACACCAAGCTGTCGATCCTGGACGGCGAGGGCCGCCGGCTGGGCCGCTCCACACGCGGCCAGATCTTCGCCGCCAACGAGCTGCTGTTCGAGGGCTACACCGGCGGCGAGCCGATGGAGGTCCGCGACGGGCTGCTGTCCACCGGCGACCTCGGCCACATCGACCACCGCGGCCTGCTGTTCGTGGACGGGCGCAGCGACGGCATGGTCGTCTCCGGCGGCGAGAACATCGTCCCCGGCGACGTGGAGGACGCCCTGCAGCGCCTGCCGGAGATCCACGAGGTCGCCGTCACCGGGGTCGCCGACGCCGAGTGGGGTCAGCGGCTCGCCGTGTACATCGTCCTGCGGCCCGGCGCGCGGCTGGACGCCGACGCCGTCCGCGAGTACGTGCACGCGCAGGTCGCCCGCTACGCGGTGCCGCGCGACGTCCACTTCATCCCCGAGCTTCCGCGCAACGCGACCGGCAAGGTCGTGCACCGCTGGCTGTCCGCGCGCCCCGACCGGCCCGAGCCCGAGGGACGCGTCAGCTGGCCGCAGCCGCCGCCCTGGCCCCTCGGCGCGCAGCGGACGGGCTAGCCCGCGGCGAGGGCCGGCTCCCGCGCCATCGGCAGCCGGACGGTGATCGACAGCCCGCCTTCCGGCCGCGGGACGGTCTCGATGGCGCCGCCGTGCGCGCGCACCACGGCCCGGACGATCGACAGGCCGAGACCCGCGCCGTCCCTGGACCCCGTCCGGTCCGCGCGCAGCCGCCGGAACGGCTCGAAGATCGTCGCGACCTCGTAGGACGGGACGGGCCGGCCGGTGTTGACCACCTGCAGGAACGCCTCGCCGTCCCGGACGCCCGTGCGGACCCAGATCCGCCCCTCCCGCACGTTGTACTTCACGGCGTTCTCCAGCAGGTTCACGGCGCACCGCTCCAGCAGCACGGGGTCACCGGTCACGGTGGCCGGGGCGAGCCGCGCCTCGACGTCCACCTCCGCCTCGTCGGCCGGATCGTCCAGCTGGTCGAGCGCGCTGCGGACCACGTCCGGCAGGGGGGTTCCGACCCGGGTCGCGAGCTCCCGCTCGGACTTCGCGAGCAGCAGCAGCCCCTCGATGAGCCGCTCGTGCCGCGCGGTGTTGCCGAGCAGGACGTCGGCGAGCGCCTTCGTCTCCGGCGGGCTCTTCCGGCTCGCGAGCGCGACCTCCAGCACCGTCCGGTTGATGGTCAGCGGCGTCCGCAGCTCGTGCGAGGCGTTCGCGACGAACCGCCGCTGACCGTCGAACGCGCGGTTCAGCCGGTCCAGCATCCGGTCGAATGTGTCGGCCAGGTCCTTGATCTCGTCCTGGGGGCCGTCCAGTGCGATCCGCTCGTGCAGGGTGCTCTCCGACAGCCGCCGCGCCGTCGCCGTCACCTTGTGCAGGGGGCGCAGCATCCGCCCCGCCACGACGTACCCGATCACCACGGCGAGGACGCCGAGGACCAGCATCGTCACCAGTGAACTCTGCAGCAGCTGCTGGAGGACGTCGTGCTTCTGCTGGGCGAGCTGCCGGTCGGCGTCGGCCTTCAGCCTCATCAGCTGGCCCACGTCGCCGTTCACCGCCATCGCCCGCAGCCGCGTGACCGTCGTCGCGTCCATGCTCTGGCGCACCGGGAACCGGTCGTCCATCGTCCGCACGGTCAGCAGGTATGTCACCGCGACCAGCGTCGCCGAGGTCACAAGGAACAGCGACCCGTACACCAGCGTCAGCCGCGTCCTGACACTCAGCCTCGTCACCGCCGGCCCCCTCACCGCGACTCCAGCCGGTATCCCGAGCCCGTCACCGTCTCGATCACCGGCGGCCCGCCGAGCTTGCGCCGCAGCGTCGCCATCGTGACCCGGACGATGTTGCTGAACGGGTCGATGTTCTCGTCCCACGCCCGCTCCAGCAGCCGTTCGGCGCTCACCACGCCGCCCTCCGCCCGCAGCAGTTCCTCCAGCACGGCGAACTCCTTGTTCGTCAGCCGCAGTTCCCGGCCGTCCCGGGCGACCCTGCGCCGGTGCGGATCGAGCCGGATTCCGCGGCACTCCAGGACGGGCGGCACCGGCGGCCCCGACCTGCGTCCGAGCGCCCGCACCCGCGCCACGAGCTCACTGAACGCGAACGGCTTCGGCAGATAGTCGTCGGCGCCGAGCGACAGCCCGTCCACCCGGTCCTCGACGTCCCCGGACGCGGTCAGCATCAGGATCCGGCCGGTGCGGCGGGATTCCACCAGCTCCCGGCACACGTCGTCCCCGTGAACGGTCGGCAGATCCCGGTCGAGGACAACCACGTCGTACTCGTTGTACGAGGCCCGCTCCAGCGCGTCGTCGCCGTCGTACACCACGTCAACGGCCATGGCCTCGTCGCGGAGCCCTTCGGCAATGGTGTCCGCGAGCACCCGCTCGTCCTCGACGATCAGTACACGCATACCCCCGAGCATCCCCCGCCACGGGTTAAACCCCGATAAGCCGCACCCTCTTTGCTGATATCGGGCCAAGTCTGAGGACGTCGCCGAGAGCCCCTCTCATCAGCGCAAACGTCCGGGTGAGTCGCGGTGAGTCAGAGCACATCGGATCTCATTGGCTCCCTGCTCTGGCTCCCGTGGCTCCCCGGACCGAGAGGAGGAGATCACATGTCCCTCAAGATCAACGACACCCGCATGATCCTCACGGTGAACGATGCTGTGATCGCCACCGCCGCCCGCGTCGATGGAGCCTGGCACGTCAGCACGTGGCCAACGCCCCTCAACCGCAACCAAGCAATCACAGCCCTCACGCTCGCCGAACTCCTCGCCATGGGACACAACGAGAGCGACTCCCTGGTGATCTCGTTCCGAGAGGAGTTGGCCCATGGCTGATCGCCTCACTCGGATCACTACCGCGCTGGCCGTGGGCATCGTCGCCGTGATCGCGGCCGTGATCTCGTACCGCCACGCGTACGAGTTGGTACGCACCCATGGCGAGACCGGCTTCACTGCCCGGTTGGTGCCGTTCACCGTGGACGGCCTCATCTGGGCCGCCTCCATGGTGATCCTCGACGCGAGCCGCCGGAAACAACGCGTACCAACGTTGGCCAAGTGGAGTCTCGCCGTGGGCATAGTGGCCACCATCGGCGCCAATGTGGCGCACGGTCTGAACCACGGCCCCACAGGTGCCCTCGTCAGCGCATGGCCCGCGCTCGCCCTCGTCGGCTCGTTTGAGCTACTGATGACACTCACCCGGAACGCCGCATCACAAGCTAGAACGCCTGAACAAGCTCAGTCGGCGGAGCCAGCGTTGATGGAGCCCGAACCAGGCCACACCAAAGTGGAGCACAACCCCGAACAAGCGGTTCTCGCTGACTACGTAGCGAGCCTCAACGGTCCAGGCAAGCCACTCTCGCAACGAGCGCTGGCCGAGAGGCATGGCATCGACCGACGCAAGGTGAAACAGATCATCACCACTGTGGCGCAGACCTGAACCATCGGGGTGCAAGACGAAACCCTCGCCGATTCGGAACATGGACGGCGGGGGTTTCGTATGCCCTGGATGCTGCTATGCCCTCCGTACCAGCGGTGTCCGGCCTGGGGATGTTGGGAAGCGAGGCCCCCAGCCGGACGCTACGGACCCGCCTGACACGTGCCTCGGGCAGAGTTTCCTAAGGCAGCGCTATATCAAACTGGCATGTTGCGGACACACTGATCAAGTGAATCTGTCGTTGCCTACACATAGAGTGAAGCTGACCCGATGCTGGAGATACGAAATCACCGGAGTTGCTGACAGGAGCGTGCTTGAGATGCTGGACCCGGAGACAACAGCGATCATCACCGGCGCAGCGGGAAACCTGGTTGCCTACATGCTCAATGGCCAGGTAGACGCTGTGCGTTCGTGGGTCGGGCGTATCTTCCGGGGAGGGAGCGAGGAGGATCAAGCCACCTCACTCCGCATCGTAGAAGAAGACTTGACGTCTCTGACACAACGAGCGGTATCAGAGGTTGAAGTGAGGGCTAGATGGGGTGCACTCCTAGCAGCGTACCTAGCTGAGCATCCCGAAATCCGGGCCGATCTTGAGGGTATGGCGAAATCGACATTCATGACGACGGAGACTATGAACGTCGGCGAGCAGCACAATTACGGCTCGGGCTCCTTCATTGGCCGAGACAACTATGGAGAAATCGCTACAACTGGAGAATCGTGACGATGGGCGAGCATCCGGACAGCAAACAGCCCCGAATCGAGCAACACAACCATGGTTCCGGTGCATTTATCGCCCGCGACAACTATGGCACAATAAATACCATTGATGCGACGACAAAAAAGATTCTCTCAAAGCTTTCAAAGGAGGCGCCAGCACTTGCGGAGCTACTGCAAAAGGCTCTTCAGGATGGCGTCGTATCGTCTGATGTCGTCTTCGCTCTTGAACACGCTGCTCGGAGCATCAACGAAGATGTCGCACATGCACTCTTAGTTGCCGGAAACAGTATCAATGAAGACGTTGCAAGCAACCTCCTTCATGCCAGCAGACAAATAAATGAGGCGGAAGGTCTAACGCAGGCCATCACAAGAATTGAATATGCATTGGGAGAGTTCGAAAGGGTGGCCACTGTCTTGAACGGCATGACCCCGCCTTCTGGCCGGAATGATCTGCTCAGCCGGCTAGAAAGCACCTTGCGCAGCATTGGAGATCACGCCGACCGGATCGAAGGTACAGTACAACCTCCGCCAGCACAGATGGTCGTCAATTGGAAGGTGACCATGTGGGCATTCGGGGTAGGATTCATGCTTGGCGTCGTCCTGCTGGCTTATGCGATAAATGGCTAGTGTAGCGGATAAGATTAAATTCTTTGACAAACAGATTCTTGTTCGCGCCGAGAAGCTTAGCTGGGCAGGGGCCGAGGCGGTTGGTCAAAGCGGTCATAACTGCCCTCCACGTAAGGATCGTTTGGACTGGCTAGCCCTTCAAGGTCAATTTCTTCTACCCACTTAAGGACTGTCGGCCATTCATCTGTCAAAGTCGTCCGAATTTCATTAACGAGATCCTCGCTGGGTGGCAAGCTGTGACGTGTGACGCTGCGTCGTCGAAACCTCTCCTCGTTGTCGACCCCTACGATGATTTCAATTTCTGCAGACTCTGTGTCGTTTACATGAGGCCATGTTACATATAGCAGAATCCATCGATTCAAAGGCTTGCCTGTTCGGACTGCGCTCCATGCCCAAGAACCGTGTCTATCGGCGGTGGACGACAAGACCTCGAAATGACTTGAGTCACACATTGCAGCAAAAGAGGCGGTTATTGGATCCAGTTTCTCCGTGTGCGGCTCATGCATGAATGCTACTCCCTCAACAGAGTTGTATCGCCCAGCCAGGACCGATTACCGCCTGGGGTAGGTATCCGCTAGGCAATATGTATTCGATGCCGGTGCTGAGTTCTATTGGATAGGGGCCATAAATCTTCTCGATCTTATCTGGGTCGAGCAGGATTACGTGGGTACGGCTCTTTTCGGGGGCTGGTAGTACCAAAAAATAAGACACGTGCTCCAAGCAATACGGTGTCGGTGTGACATAGGTTTTTGTCGTACGCCCTTCCGTGGATTCGTGGGCATTGTTCGCGTCAACGTATCGAAGCAGCGGTCGACCTTTTAGTATGTCATGCGCGTTGACATCCGAAGATGGGGCCTGGTCGCGCGATGTAAAACGGTCAGTGAATATCGCTCCGGATCTCCACGAAGTATAGCCATCGAGCCAAGTTGCTAGATTGCATGCACAGGCCATCGTCCCCCCTCCCGCTCCACGTTATTCATCGTACCCTTGGCTCAAGTTTCTATTGCGAACATAGATTCTATTGGACATATTTATACAATGGGATTGACGGATCTTGGTATCGAATTTGGCCAGATATTAGAGCATATGTTCGATGAGCGCGTTGAGGTCGTCGGGGCCGAACTCGGCATCGAGCAACACTTGCCGGTCATCCTCCGGGATCCACCCCCACAACTGCGCGGTAACGGCAACCTCACGCTCGCGGGGCTGCGGCAGA
This sequence comes from Spirillospora sp. CA-128828, assembly GCF_050945415.1. Lineage (NCBI taxonomy): Bacteria > Bacillati > Actinomycetota > Actinomycetes > Streptosporangiales > Thermomonosporaceae > Spirillospora > Spirillospora sp. CA-128828. The sequence goes on along the minus strand of NZ_CP191986.1, from coordinate 6,470,213 downwards.
TCGAACCCGGCGAGGGGCGTGTCCTTCGGGTGGTGGAACAGGAAGCGACGGGCACTGTTGACCACGCACGAGTTGCTGAATAGCGCCACCGCGGCGACCCCGGCAACGCGGACATCACGCTCATGGGCCGATATCTCGGGCGGAACCGCGGACGGTGGGTACATCGCCAGCGAGTGGCGACGGGTCAACGGCGCATGGAGGACGGTCGCGTTCTCAACACCGGTGCCCATGCCCATTCCGGTCGCATCGTCGTTCGGGACGACAAACACGGGGTGGTCGCTGGTCGCGAGGGTCTTGCGTTGGAACACGGTGAGCAGCCAGGAGCGGTCGAGGAGTGATTGCGTGACCCTGGGTAGCAACTGCGCTAGGTGCTGCACGTGGTGGTTGGCGTGAACCTGCGCCCGGAGCGGATTCTTGAAGAAGCCGACCCATTCGCGGTCGACCGTCTCGTCGTCGGCCGGTTCGCCCGCGGCTTGGAGGGCCTCGCGAACCCGTCGGCGCCCGCCGATGATCGTTTCGAGTAGCAGCGCGTGGGTCGCGATCTCACTCATGGAGTTCCTCACCCCACTACCGCGCAGGAGTTGCAGCGCCAACCACGCGGCCATGGCCTCTCGGTGCTCCTCGGGGAGCGGCCACACCCCGGCGGCGAGTTCACGCCACGCGTCGGCGGCGAGCGTCTCGATCTGGGAGAGGGCCTGTTCCGCGAGGTCGGACTCGTGCCCGTCGTTGTCGATGACCGTGTAGAAGTCGGTCTGCACCGAGGCATTCGCGATGTTCTGGGTGAAGGTCCGCTCACCCGGCAGCATGACCGTCGTGACCCGGTCGAGCTCGTCGGCGAAGTACCGCAGATAGAATCTCGACACGACGTGGTGGCGCCTCGCCCGCTCCGGCACGTTCCCCCTCAACACCCGTTCCCGCCCGGCCAAGGTCAGGCTAGGACGCCCCGCCCGACATACGCCCGTGTTTGCCGAATACTCCGAATCCTGCGGTTCCGGGCCCTCGCGGCAGCTAGCGTCCATCGGGTGACGAAGGACGAGTACGGCGACGGCATCATTGCCAAAGTTACCCGGGCGGCCGACTTGCTGGAGCAACTCCAGGCCATGCAAGCGGAACTCCGCGAGGGCCGCGAGGAACCCCAATACGAGCGCCGCGACAACGCACGCGGCGACGAAACCAACCCACTGGTGTGGGTTGAATGGGTGGTGACCAAAACCCCTGCGCCGCTTCCCCTGGCGTTCAGTGCTCTACTCGGCGACGTCATCCACAACCTCCGCGCCGCACTCGACTATTCCACCTGGGCCGCCGTCGACGGCGGCATTCGCGAGACGGACCCGCGAGGCGTCGCGTTCCCGCTGTACGACCGTGAGGCCGATTTCATCAAGTGGGCTAACCGGAAGAAAGACTGGTACGCAAAGCCCACCATGGACGCCATTGAGCGCGCCCAGCCGTTCAAGGCGCCGGCCGACCGGCTGCACCCGCTGGCGGTGCTCCAGCAACTCTCCAACGTCGACAAGCACCGGCTGCTCAACGTGGTCGAGTACGCGGCGTTCGACCTCGGGCCCGTCGGCATCACGCCCGAGCCGGTGGTGAAGCACTACGGGGCGGCGACGGGCCGAGTGGAGGCTGGTGATGTCCTGGTGCGCGTCGAGTTCCCGCGCCCGGTTGAGGGTCATGAGGTGGAATTGCGGCCCACGTTTGGCTGGTATGAATCCGTGCCGTACGAGCGCGACGGCGAGGTCGACTACCTCCGTATCGACTGGATGCTGACCGCTATTTACCAGATGGTCGTGACCACGGTAGCGGACATGGACGTGGCCCGCCGGATTGAACGCGGCGAGGTCGACCCGAACGCCGAAGCCGAGCGCGGCAACTAGCCCGAGGTCCGATCCCGCGGCGGGCTGTTCAAACCGGCCAGCGGCACGGGCGCGGTCAACTCGGCTTCGTGGCTGGTCTTCGTCTTCGTGCGGCCCCGTGACTCCTGCTTGTCTTCGCGCCTGCCCGACCGGCGTCGGCCGGGTCCCGTAGCCTGGCGCCCAAGCAGAGGCGGAGGGCCAAGCGCCGAGTCGGCGGCGCGTGCGGCCCGGTTCTAGGGCGGCCTTGAGACGTGCAGAAAGTCTGCACAAGGTCCCGGGCGCTAAATTCCGTGCGCTAGATCACGGGATACGTTCTAGGCCATGGGGGACGCGCCGGACCATACGCGTTCAAGGCTTTCCAGGTACATGCTCGCCATGTTGCCGTCTTCAGCCCTGCGTAGGTGGAGGACGGGGGCGTGGGATGCAGCGATGCCGTAGGCATGCGGGTTGATCAGTAACTCGCCGTCGGCGCGGTAGATCGAGTTGTAGAGCACCGTGTCATGTAGCCGGACGTCAACGTTGTCCACGTCCTGTAGAGCCCGGTAGTGGACGAGCGCATTGCGGATCTTCGCGGCCATGGATTCGCCCACGCCCTCGTCGCTGCCGCGCTCAGCTACGCACGTTCCGTCCGGGTCGCCGAGCAGGATCCGCACGCGAACGCCTTCACGTGCTCGCTGGGCGAGCGTGCGCATGATGCCCGTGTCTTCGGCGAGGAAGAGCCCCGCGTAGGCCAGGATGCCGATCTCGTCCCGCGCGGCTTGGAAGAGCTGGTGCCAGACCGTACGAGGCACCGCCCAGCGGTGCGGGTAAGTCGTAAGGATCTCAATCACCGGCGCCTCTACCGGTGTGCTCGTCACGGCGACGTGCGGCCATAGGTCGACCTCGTCGCGTCCGACCAGTGCGGCGACCCTCGTCCGGTGGCGCGGGTAGGGGACACGTCCGGCGATCCATCGGTGGACGGTCTTCGGGTCCACGCCCAGCCGCGCGGCAACGCCGGCTTCGGTCAGGTTCGCGTCGGCAAGGGCACGCCTCAACAAGTCGTTCACCGGACCTCCCGCGGATGCAAGCGACAACGACGCACAAGCGACGCTAACAGAAGACGTCCCTAGACGTCCCTAGATGCCGATGGAGAGGTCCCACTCCGGACGGAAAGCTCAACACGCACAGCGACGAGACACAGCCCCCGCGAGAGGCCAACCCCGATGACCACAACAGCCCTAATGGACAAATCGACGCATCTGCGTTCGCAGACGTTGACGAAAGCGTGCCCCGACAGCGTGTATCTGACCCGCTCTCTGGTGCGTGAGGCTCTCGACGGGTGGGGGCTGGCGGCGTATGCGAGCGACGCCTGTCAGATCATGAGTGAGCTTGCGGGAAACGCCGCAAGGCTCTGTGAAGGCGAGGAGATCCGGGCTTGGGTGTGCCGGATCGACGCAGGGGTAGAGCTGTGCGTGTGGGACGGGCACCCCGGGCGCCCCGAGCTGCAATCGCCGCGTGACGGTGCCGAGTGTGGGCGTGGGCTGATCATCGTTCAGGCGTTCGCGTCCGGTGGCTGGGGATGGTGCAGCCTGGGGGAGGGCAAGATCGTTTGGGCGCGCATCGCCATCGATTACGCGTTCATGCTGTCCGCCGCGCGGGCGGCGGGCCGCCCGGTAGTCGGACCTTTGCCACACGTGGACAGGCCGACCGCGCCAGCGGCAACCCCATAGACGGCCCCCGCCCTGCGGAGTCTCCCCGTCGGTTCCCCCGGCTTGGTGGGTTCCCCAGTCCCCGCAGGGCGGGCGGCAACCAACTCAACCCTGGCGTCAAAGTCACTCCGCGGCCCCAAGCGCCACACGTTTCAAGGGCCGTCCAGGAGAATCCAAGGCTCAATACGCACCCGGTGGGACACCGTTCAGGGGAAAACGGGGCCTGCGTCAACAAGGGTTGAGCCGGGCCCCGGCGCATCGCTGCCGACCCCTGCGAACCAGCGCCGGGGGCTCAGAACGCACGCTTGACTCTGCAACAATGAAAGGCCATTAATGTATGCACGTGGTTTGCAATTAGAAGGAATTGTGGACAAGATTTCAGTCAGGCTCATAATTCGTTTCGGGTCCGCGCAGAAAATTAAAGATACGTTCTGACATGGCCCGCCGAACGGAATGGGGTGCCTACCTTAAGATCACTGACGCCCTGCGTCAGCGCATCACCAATGGCACCTACCCTCCTGGTAGCCGCATACCTGGGGAAGCCGCGCTTTGCGCCGAGTTCAGCGTTGCCCGCAACACCATACGGCGGGCCCTCTCCGCCCTACATGCCGAAGGACTCATCACCGTCCGTACCGGCGTAGGACGCTTCGTCCGCGACTCGGCTACGCAACCGCGTACGCGTTCCGAGCATGTCGCCGCGAATCTACGCCACCAGATCGAGATCGGACGCTACCAACCGGGGGACGCACTCCCCAGCGAGGCGCAACTTGCCCGCCGCCATGGCGTGTCCCGATTCACCGCCCGCGCGGCCCTCATCGATCTTGAAACCGCTGGCCTGGTCACCTGCGTCCATGGCAAGGGACGCTACGTCCGTCAAGACGTCCCCAGATGAGCCACACATGCCCGTGGACGTCCACGTTCGCCCCCGTAGCGTCGACCTCATGAAGAAAAACACCGCAGCATGGGCCCTCGCCCTCGCGCGCAAGCACCTGGAGACCCCGCTCCCGCGCCGCTGGGCACACACCCAAGGAGTAGCCCGCCAAGCCCGCACACTTGCTCCCGTCCTGGGCGACAACGCCGACCTCCTAGAGGCCGCCGCATGGCTTCACGACATCGGCTACGCCCCCGACCTCGTCAATACCGGCTTCCACCCCCTAGACGGCGCCCGCTATCTCCGTGACATCCACCACGCCGACGACCACCTATGCCGTCTCGTTGCTGGTCATTCCTGCGCGATCATCGAGGCGAGAGAGCGAGGTCTAGACGAGAGCCTTGCCAGTGAGTTCCCTCCCGCCAACCCCGGGCTGGCCCGCGCCCTGACCTACTGCGACATGACCACAACCCCAGATGGTGCCCAGGTCACGGTAGAGGCTCGCCTCGCGGAAATCCGCAACCGTTACGGCCCCGTTCACCTAGTGACCCGGTTCATCAATCGTGCCCAGCCTTACCTAATCCAAGCTGTCCTCGACGTGCAGCAGGAGACGCTTCTCGCATGCTTGGATGTCTAGTGTGTCGCGTGAATGAAGTTCATCGCCGTCGAAGCAAACCCTTTCTCAGTTCCATTCGAATGGCGCTGCACAGGGAGTCGTATTTATCGTCAACCGACTCGCCTTTTGCAATGAAATCGTCTTGAGGAGTATGCCACCTTTCGCCAAAGAGTGGCGACTCGCCCAAGAATCTCCTTGGTTCACTTTCAAGGCGCCTAATGTCACGTTCGCGCCAATTTATTATTTCCGTCAACAGTTCATTCAAAGCCATCTGTACGGAGTCGGAAGCAAGAATTTCAGCCCTTCGCACGATCTCTGTTTCATTTGAGAGGGCTGCAGGAAATGGGGATGAAGGGGGCGAGCGATCGTACAGGCGCTGCCACATTTCACGGTTGTGTCTACCCAGGTGATCGACTAGTTCCATGTAGATATCTGCTCGCCTTGCCCAAGTTCTCTCCGAACTTTGTAGGCGCCGCTGATTCGCATATGCGATAATGCCGCCCACTGATACGCCGGGAATGCTGGCCAACCACACACTCAAGCTCATGACAGTACTCTGCGAAATTGATAGGCGATTAGTTAACGACTGGGTGTTGGCGATTCTCTAGGTAGTGGCCGATGCGGAGGCTCATTGATCGGTCCATCTGTCGATTTGTGGCCTTGTTGGCGGGAACCCAAAGAACTTCACTAGACTCGTCGCTTGTGCGGCGTTCGCCGGCCATTAGACGTGCCGTGAGTAGAATCGAGAACTCTTGACGGACCTCGTCGTTGCTGGTGTATTGGATTACGTGTTTGGGGTCACTGTAGATGCCCACTAGGCCGGTGATCTCTATCTCTATACCGGTTTCTTCTTTAGTTTCGCGTATGGCGGCTTGGGTTACAGACTCGCCGAGGTCGATGGCTCCGCCGGGGAGGGCCCAGTTGTCGTTGTCAGTGCGGCGTATCATGAGGATCTCGCCGTTGTCGTTCTCGACGACGACGTTGACGGATGGGACGAGGCTGTTGGCCTGGGGTGCGTTGGGGTCGTCGTAGTAATCGATTCTGCGGCCCATGCTTCAGTCCCCCGGTATCGGTGTGGCACCGTCCCAGACGCGTTCGAAGCTCTCTAGGTAGGTGTTGACCAAATCTCCGCCGGCTATGCGGCGCAGGTGCCAGACGGGGGCGTGTGCGGCTGTGACGCCGTAGACGTGGGTGTTGACGAGCAGTTGGTCATCGGCGCGGTAGATGGAGTTGTAGAGGACCGTGCGGTGAAGGCGGAACTCTACGCCGTCTCGTTTGCGTAGGTTCTTGTAGAGAACGAGGGCGTTGCGGATCTTTGCGGCCATGGCGTCGTCTACGCCCTCGTCTGTGCCGCGTTCGGCTACTTGTGAGCTATCGGGATCGCCTAGGAGGATGCGGACGCGCACACCCGCCTCCGCTTTCTCGGCGAACGTGCGGTGAATGCCTGCGTCTTCGGAGAGGAACAGGCCGGAGTAGACCAGCACGCCGATCTCGTCTTTGGCTGTAGCGAAGAGACGTCCCCATGCGTCCCTTGGGACGGACGTGCGGTGAGGGTAGATCGTCACCAGTTCGCTGCTGGACGCTGCCGTGACTTGCTCGTTGGAGAGAGCGTCCGGCCAAAGGAACGTCTCATCTACGCCCAAGCGCGAAGCCACTGCGTAGCGGTGCCGCCGGTAGGGGGTGCGGTCTTTGGTGATCCACCGTTCTACCGTTTTGGGGTCCACGTCGATCGCTTCGGCGAGCGTGGCGATAGTCAGGCCCTGCTCCAGCAGGGCTGCGCGTAGACGTTCGTTTGGCATGCACCCGTCCGAGATCCGGGACGTCCTAGGACGCGGTCAACCCTATGAGGACGTCATGAACACGTCCAGTCATGTAGTGATCTCGTCCCCCAGGTCAAGCGCACTCTCTTTCTCGTAAGCCACCGACCGCCCGAAACCGCCCCCGCCGGACACGGGCCTTACGAGAGGAGTGATCGCACATGATCCTCGTCCTGGCCTCCATTCTCGCTGTGTTCCTCGCCGGCTCCACCTGCGGCATCTTCGCCATGCTCGTCATCGGTATCCACGCCGAAGAGCGACGGGTGGCACGGGGGCGCGCCGCCTCGTCCCGCGCCGGTACGGCCTCCCGCCGTCTGCTCAGCACCCGGACGGGTGACGACCTCCCGGACCGCGTTCCGGCGGGGCGGTGAGCATGCGGCACATGCCTCGCGTCATCACCGGCCACGCCTGCGTGTGCGGCGCGCGTGTGGAGCCCGGTAACCGGCGGTGCCGCAAGTGCCGCGCCCGCGCCCGGTGGCTCCGGCGCGGGCGCGGTTCGCGGTACCCGGACCTGTGGCTGTGAAGGGGGTGAGCCTGTGAACGTCTCGGTTCCCCTGGTGGCGATTCTTGGCGCGGTGGTGTGGGTCGCGTGGCGGTACATGGGGCTTCGTGGCTGGCACATCGCGGTGTGTCTGCTGTTCGGGTTCTTCCTCGCCGCGACCAGTGCCGCGCCGGAAATCCGGCGACTGGTGTCCGTTCTCGTCCAGTCCCTTTCTCAGCACTGACGTCCCCTGACTGAAGGGAGGGATGCCCTGGTGCCTGATACACCGCACGTGAAGGTCAACGTTCAGGAGGTCCGTACGCGCAACCTCGCCGCGCGTGAAATCGTCTCGAATCTGTCCGCCGCGATGCCGTCCATTGAGGACTTGTGGCTTCGCCTCTACGCCGCGCTCGCCGATGTCCCCGCGCTCGTCTCCGAGATCGCCCGACTTGCGTCCGTGCTGTCGAAGGTGCGGCGCGACCGCGCGAATCTGGTGGCCGCTGGACGCGCCACCCTCAAGGCCGAGCGGGAGGCCGAACCGGATCCGTTGTACTACCTGCGGGACGAGCTTCGTGCGCAAGGGCACCTTCCCCCGGACTTCTGGGGGCGCTCATGAGCAGGACGCGTCAGATGCGGCGGCATGCCCACAAGATGCGCCGCAATGGGCTCCAGCCCATGGTGATCATCGACAGTGAGGGGCCGTTCCCGGACGTCGCCGGCGTCCTCCTCGCGCGGGCCATGTGGCGATACCGGTCCGAGCTGGCACCGGTCTACCTGGTGGCCGCGCTCACCCTTGGGGGCGCGCTCATGCACCTAACCCACTCGGAATGGTGGCCGTGGCTTTTGGCTCTGGCCACGGTGGCCGCATGGGCTCTCACCGTGTTCGGCGGACGGGTCGGGCTTGTCCTGCGGATCGAGCGGGCATATGCCGCCGCCGTTGCCACGGGTACCGGTGGGTGGCTCTCGGCCGCTACCGCGTTGGGAGTCACGTTCCGGCCGCTTCCTCTCGTTCTCGTCGGCGGCGGGCTTGCGCTCGCCTTGCCGTGGTGGGCACACCGGAGACGGCGCGCCAAAGTACGCGTCGATCGTCAGATAGCCGCATGGCCGGACATCGCGAAAGACGTCGGCCTCGCTGGATCACGCGCACAATCCGCGGTGGTGGACGTGTGGGGATGGCGCGCACGATTCGCCCTGGCACGCGGCCAGACGATTCAAGACGTCATCGCCAAAGTTCCGGCGATCGAGTCGGCTCTCGGGACGTTCCGGGGCGCTGTACGTGTCGCACCGACACGCGACGACAAGGCTAACCGATTCGAACTGCGGGTACTGGACACCGACCCGCACGCCGACGCCATCCCATGGCCTGGACCGTCCGTCTCGTCCATAACAGAGCCGATCGACCTGGGCCCGTTCGAGGACGCGACCGGCGCACGCGTTCTGCTGCTGCGACGTCACGGACTCTTCGGAGGTGTGGCCGGTTCGGGCAAGAGCGGCGGAATCAATGTCCTGATGGGGAACCTCAGCGCGTGTCAGGACGTGGTCATCTGGGCTATCGACCTCAAGCGCGGTATGGAACTCCAGCCGTGGGCGTCCTGTATCGATCGACTCGCCACCACACCCGAACAAGCTCGCGCCATGCTGCGCGACGCCGTCACCGTTCTGGAGGCGCGCGCCGAATGGCTCACTGCCAACGGACGGCGCGTGTGGGATCCGACTCCGGACCTTCCTGCACTCGTCATCGTCGTGGACGAGTACGCCGAACTCGCCGACGACGCTCCCGATGCCGCCGGCGACACGGACTCGATCGCGCGGCGGGGGCGTGCCGTCGCCGTAACGCTGATCGCGGCCACTCAGCGGCCCACACAGAAAGCCATGGGCAAGGGTGCCGTCCGGTCTCAGATGGACGTCCGCGTGAGCTTCCGCGTGCGGGAACGCAAGGACGTCGATCTCATCCTTGGGCAAGGGATGCTCAGCGCCGGATGGCACGCCCACATCCTCAACGCGCCCGGCAAGTTCCTGCTCTCCGCACCCGAACACGACACACCACGACGAGGCCGCGCCTACCTCCTCACTGACGCCACCGTGGCAGAGACGGCCCAGCGGCACTCATCCGCCCGTCCGTCGCTGGACGAGGTCTCTCGGCGTGCACTGGACGAGGCGCGCATGCCTGTCTCCGTGCCGTCCGTACACGTCATACCGTCCCGTGAGGACCCTGCAGAGACGGCGCTCAGGGAAGCCCTGGACGGCGCGCCCGACGAGGGGCTTCCGATCGCCCACCTTCTGATGATCACGCAACTGAGCCGCCCTACCCTCTACCGGCGCCTCGCCGAGCTGGTGAGGACCGGCCGCGCCGTCCAGGTCGGACGAGGCCGCTACAAGGCGTCCGATCACGCCCGGTAATCGTCTCAGCGTCTCGTCTCGCGTGCGCGTCTGCACGTATGGGCGGCGGAGACGTCCATGAGACGAGACGGAGACGGGCACTCCCCGTAGCCAAGGAGATGATCATCAACCCGCATCCACGCACGACCCCGGGACGATCCCGGGTGAGAGGAGGTGGTGTCCCTTGCAGGCGTACACCGTCGAACAGGCGGCCGAGATCCTCAACATCGGACGGGACAAGGTCTACTTCCTGATTCGCACCGGCCAACTCCGCAGCATCAAAATCGGCAAGTTGCGCCGCGTCACTGACCGGCACCTCGCCGAGTTCGTCACCTCCCTGGAAGAGCCCTCCCTCGAAGACGCGACGCGCTGACACGTGCGGGAGGTCCGTCCGGACACAGCATCCGTAGACGGACCTCCCAACCTAGGGACGTCTTGGGACGTCTTGAGTTATTGTCGGTGGTGACCTCGATCGAAACGAGGAGGGATCCGTTGGCAAAGATCCTGGTCGGCAAGTACGAAGGGTCGATTTACGAAGAGGGCGACGGGTACACCGGCGCCATCTCGCTCGGGTTCGGCCCGGACGGCAAGCGCAAGCGACTCAAGAGGAAGGGACGGACGAAAGCACAAGTCAAAGACAAGCTCATCAAGGCCGTGGAAGACCTTGAGAAGGGCGTCAAGGAAGAACGGGACCACACGGTAGAGAAGGCCGTGAACGCCCTGCTCGTTCACCTCGCCAAGCAAGGCAAGAGCGAGGCGACCATGGACACCTATCGCGGCCTCGCCGATCACCACATCATCGGCAGAATCGGGAAGGCCAAGCTCACAGACCTCACGGCGGACGACGTCGAGAGGTGGCTTGACGAGTGCGCCGAGAGGATGACCACGCAGACACTCAAGATCGTCCACGGTCTCCTCAGACGGTCGATCCGCCTCGCGGAACGACGTGACAAGGTGGCACGGAACGTTGCCCTACTGGTCGACACGCCGCAGGGCAAGCACCCCGGGAGGCGTTCGCGCTCCCTCTCCTTGGACGAGGCGACCAAGCTTCTCCGCGAAGCACAGGGGCCACAGCACCGACTCGGCGCATACGTCATCCTCGCGATCGTTTCGGGGCTCCGCACGGAGGAACTCCGGGCGCTCACGTGGGCGGACGTGGATCTCAAAGAGAAGGTCGTCTATGTCCTCCGCTCCGACCGGGAGGGAGGTGACACCAAGACCAAGAAGAGCCGCCGGGGCATCGCCGTGGCGGACATGGCCGTTGACGCGCTCACGGCACACCGCAAGCGGCAAGCCGCCGAGAAGCTCGCCGCAGGTGACGCGTGGCAGGGGCACAACCTCGTCTTCTGCAGAGAGGACGGCACCCCATACAGCAGTGACGACGTCCTACGCCGCTTCCAGCAGCTCACGGCGGCGGCCGGCATCGGTTCCACCTGGGTGCCGCGGGAGTTGCGGCACACGTTCGTGTCCATCATGAGTGACCACGGCGTCGCCTTGGAGAAGATTAGCGACCTCGTCGGACACTCTGACACCCGCACCACACAGACCGTCTACCGGCACGAACTCCGACCCGTGATCACCACGGGCGCCGAGAAGATGAATGCCATCTTCAAGGACGAGAGCAGCAAGTCAGCCTAGGGGAGTGGCTCCCGAATCGGCTCCTCAGACCTGGTACGACCCCGCTGAGCAGGCACGCGGCAAGATCATCGACTACACCCCGATAAGGGCTAGTGGTGTCGGCAGGTGAACGACACGGTCGCGGTGCCTCCCGGCTCGAATGAGACCGTCCCGCGGCCCCGGCCGGCGATGAAACACAGCACCGTTGGATGCACGGTCACCGGCACCGACTCCGACCGCCCTCCGGTGAGGGTCCCGCCTCCGTCGGCGCTGACGCGTCCGGCTCTGTCCTGCACCGACGACACCGACCACTTCACCGGCCCGCCGATGGCGGTCAGCCGGATGTAGCACCGGGCCGGCAGCCCGACGGCCCGCACTCCTTGACAGCCCTCGTCGTCCACCGAGAGCTGCCCGGGCCCGTCCGGCACCTTGTGCGTCTTCTCGGGCGCGGCCTTCTCCGGCTTCGGTTCGGGTTTCTTCTCCTCCTTCTTCGGGGGAGACGGCGTCGGGGTGGCCGTGGGGGAGGGCGACGCGGGCGTGGTCATCGCGACCGGCGGGGCGGCCGACGGCTTCGGCTCCAAGTCCGTCGACTCGAACAGGACGAGCATGCCGCCGGTCAGCGCGACCGCGGCCGCCGCGCCGCCGATCACCACGAGCGGTCCACACGGGGGCGCCGTCCGGCACCGGTCGCGCACCAGTTCGTACAGCCGGTCCCGGAACGTCCCGGCGTCGAGCGCGTCCGCGTCCCGCAGCGAGAGCAGCGCCTCCTGGACGGCCTCCACCGCCCGCTCGTGATCGCCGAGCAGCTCCTGCGCGTATTCGGCGAGCTCCGCTCCATAGACGTTGTAGACAAGGCCGACCGCCCCCGGCCGCTGCGCCTGAAGCGCTTCGACCAGCCGGAAGTCCTCGTTCACCGGCAGCGCGCTTTGAGAGGCCACGCCCGGATTATCACCGACCGACCGCATCACGCATTGCGTCGCGACCCCACATTTTGCGAACAATCTTTATCAACCAGCCAAGAAGGCCCGCCGGTCCACCCGCCGCCCGTTGCCCACCGGACGATCTTCATAAACGCGTCCGACGAGGCACGCCGCTCGATCCAGTCGGGCACGACCGCGCCTCACCCGCGCACTCGGATGTGCCCGGGCAGGTGGCGCGGCCACGATCCTCAGGCCAATCCGGGCATCGACGTGCCGCTCCCGTCCTTCCACATCCACCAAGCCGAGTCGTTCGCCGACGCCTGGACCTCACCTAATGCGCGTCAGGCTCCACGCAAAGCGGGTAGGCCCAAAATGTCGCGCGTGGTCTTTGCGCAACTTTCATGAACAGGTGCCCTGAGAAGTCGGACCCTGCTTCGAATTATTCTTCCCGTATTGCAGAATATTTGAGCGCATTACCGCGTGACTTGGATACAGGGTAGCGACTCTGATTTTCTTGGATTTTAGCGTTGACTGCTGACGGGAGGTCGATGTCCAGGACGTCCGCCAATCGCAAAAGGTAGGAAAACACGTCAGCCATTTCGTCTCGGATGGCTGCGCTCTCCTCGGGGTCATTCATGATGGAAGCAGATTCTTGTGGTGTTTTCCATTGTAGTAGTGCCAGCAATTCCCCGATCTCCCCGGCCAGGGCCATTGCCAGGTTCTTGGGCGTGTGGAACTGCTCCCAGTCTCGCTCATGCGCGAACCGCCGCAACTCTTCCTGCAACTCTTCGATGTCCACGTCATCACCTGATATCCGCCGGTGCTGATGGTTCTGTCGCCTATGGCCTGGCCGTGCCGATGAGGGAAGTGCTGATATCGCCTCGATCGTGAACTCAAAGACCTCATTTCTCGGTGCCAATCTTCAGAATATGGTCTCCTGAATCGGTGGAGGCTCCTTTGAGTGGGCAATTGAGTTCGCGACGTGAGGGTGTCGTCTGAGTATATCCGCCAGGATTGGCTGGACTGGAGGGATGCCAAGTGAGGCTAGCTTTCCTTGCGTTTCGTCATCGGTTGAGTAGAGAACAGTGCCCAACTTACCTCTTGTCGCCAGGACACGATAAATGTTGCGGATGAGCTGATGTCTTCTCCTGCTCTGTGTCCATATATCGAAATTGCGGATGGATGTCCACCGGTCATTCCGCCACGTGTAGTCGGGTCCCATGATCACGCCCGCGTGGTCCCAGTCGAAGTTCTGGGCCGTGTAGATGCAGCCAATCTGCTCGAACCCACTGGGATCGGTCGGCCACATATTGCGGCTGGGTATGTTGAGTTTAACGTTTCCCTTGTTTGCGTTCCAGGGGCGCTTCCAAGTCCCGATTTCGATGTCGGTTGCCAACCACCCGCCGGCAAGCGGTTCTTTCGTCCATTTCCAACAGAAACCCGCTACCATGCGTGCAGTATATCCGAGTGCGATCTTGGCTCTCAGATAGTCTTCCATTTGTTGAGGAGAATCGGCCAAGAGCAATCGGAACTCGCCTCCGCTTCTCCAGGGCCGCGGTGCGGGACCGTAGCCGAGCAGGTCTTCTATCCAGTCAACGTACCCTGGACAGGTGCTGTGCCGGAATTGGCGTCCCAAAGTGATTTCATGAATATTGTCTGGGGCTACTCCGCGATCCAGTGCCGCCTGTCTGATGAGTTCGGGTGCGCCGACTTCGTTGCGCGCCACCACCTGGTGGGGATCAAGGAGGAAGACCGGTACGCGGGCAGCTCTGATCAACTCCCAGACCTGAGGGGTGTTGCTGCGGAACTCTGCTTTCGTGAATCTCACATTGGAGTCTTTGCGGAGCCGGTGTGCCTCATCGATGATCAACACATTCAGGTCGTTGGGTTTGCGATTCCTGTGGTGGTGGAAGTAGGTGAATATTTCATTTATGCTGCCCCGCTGTCCAACGACGTGCTCCCGCAGGTTCACGCCAAAGGCGGAACTGCCCGACGCGTGGACCGTCGGGCAGCCCAGCCTGCTGAGTCGGCCGAGCAACTCCAAGGCTAGAACACTCTTGCCTGTGCCTGGACCGCCATTGATGATGAATACCTGCTTATTATCTTCGGTGAGCGCCTGATCCACTGCTCTGATCACACGATCCGCTGTCTCCTGTTGTTCGTCGAGGAGGACGTACATCTCGCGGTCGGCTACGGCTCGTGCGACTGCACGCATTAGGGACTCAGTCGGACGAACATGTGCATGGTTGATGTCTCGTGCATGTTCATGGGCATTCTCGGGGCTGAGTACCTGACTCAGGAACTGGGCGAACTCTATCCTGGCGTGCTTATCCTTGCCGTAGGTCCTTACTCGTTCTCTCACTTCTGCGGGGAATGGGTAGCGCGGAGGCAAGATGGCGGCGATGTCCTCGGTGTTGGCGTTGTGAAGGTTCACCACCGCGTGGAAGCGGCCGCCGAGCATGGGAAGGTTGCGTTCTAGAGCCCTGCAGTAGTTCCAGACCTGCTTGGCAGGGTGCTGACTGCCGTCATGCCTGGCACCAGGATGTGCGATGAGGTTGGTCCGCGGGTTGACGCCCGCGTGTGACCACTGTTTGTTCTCGATCGCGACCAAGGAAAGTTCATTGGCAGAAGAAGGGTGGGACCCGACCAGGAGCATGTCGATTCGAGCGTCGCTTGAGAGGGTGCTCATCTCCAGAAGTACCATTACTTGTCCCAGCCCGGCTGAGACGAGAACTTCAAGGACGGTCGGGATGCTGTGCCGCCAGGAATCAAGTTCTGCTGGGCCAACGCTGAAGCGGAACTGCTGCCCAGCGAGTTCTTCCATTTCCTCCACGAGGGCGATGATGTCCCTGGTGTGCAGATCGTGGGCGGTGCCGGCCAGCAAGCAACGCGGATGCAATCTCGATCTCCTAGCGAGAGCAGCTGATATCGGGATGTCCGATGGTACTCGGAGGCTGCAGGCCGCCTGTACCGATCGGTGCAAGAAGATGGGTCTCGACGCAGGGCGATGGAGGCCTCGCCACCCGAACTATTGGTAAGATTTTCTTACTGGCCGGTTCAGGCCGCGAGTGCGAGCGGTTGTTAAGGGGGTATCCCCTCCTGCTGAGTCCAAGGGGGCCACGCTCCTTAACGGCCGGACAGTATGCCTATCATCCCGCTCAGCTCGCAACGTTGCTGACGAGGCCACTTGCGTCGGCCCTCGGCGCTTTCCTTGCGCGAGGTAACGCGAGGTCGACGGTGGCAGCCTCGAGCTCCTGCGAAGATCTCCGTCTTCCCTCGCTTGTGACGATTCCTCATCCGCGTTGTGTGTGGGCGGTGGGTGCGACAGTCCAGCTGCCAGAACAGCGGTCATCTTGTCTTCCCCGCCGGGCGGTGCGGTCGGAGGGGGCACGACTAATGCGGGTTTAACCCGCGGGTGGGTCTTATTGCTGTTCGCCGGGGTGTGGCGCCTTGGCGGAGAGGATGAGATGGGGATTCGTGTGCCCACCGCGGTGCTTGTGCTGACGGTCGTGCTCGGGGTGGCTGGGTGTGGGGACGACGGGGGTGGGGGTGGGGTGGCCAGTGTTGGTGGGGCGGCGGGGAAGGCTTCGGCTTCGGCTTCGGCGAGTCGGTCGGTTTCGCCGGAGGACGCTCAGTTGAAGTTCGCGCAGTGCATGCGGGAGAACGGGGTGGACGTCCCCGACCCCGGCACCGGCGAGGGCAGGGCGTTGCGGCTTGGGAAGGGCGGCGACCGGACGAAGCTGCAGGCGGCGCTGGAGAAGTGCCAGCAGTGGCTGCAGGCGGGCGGGAAGATGCCCGATCTGAAGGACCCGAAGGTGCGCGACCAGTACGTCAAGTTCGCGCAGTGCATGCGCGAGCACGGGGTGAACATCCCGGACCCGGGGCCGGACGGGCAGATCACCATCCCGACGCAGCGCGTCGATCGGAGCAAGGCCGAGAAGGCCCGTGAGGCGTGCAAGGGCAGCCTGCCCGGGGCCGGACGGTGAAGCGGGTCGTGGTCGCGGGCGGCGTCGCCGTCGCGGTGGTGGCCGGCGGGGGAAGCGCGCTGGCCTGGACGATGGACGGAGGCGAGGCCGAAGCCGGGCACGAGACACGGCTGACCACCGTGGCCGTGAGCCGGGGCGATCTCGTGGACACCGAGGAGGTGGACGGGAAGCTGACCTACGACGACGTCCGCGAAGTGTGGACGGGCGCGTCGGGAGTTGTGACCTGGGCGCCGAAGGAGGGCCAGGCCGTCAAGCGGGGCGGGACGCTGCTGAAGGTGGCGGGTAAACCGGTCACGCTCATGTACGGCGGTAGCCCCATGTACCGGACGCTCAGGAGCGGTGACTCCGGCAAGGACGTCCGGCAGCTCGAAGAGAATCTGAAGGCCCTCGGCTACGGCGGCATGACCGTGGACGACGAGTTCACGGGGGCGACCGAGACCGCGGTCAAGGAGTGGCAGGACGATCGAGGTCTGGACCAGACCGGGATGGTCGACGCGAGCCAGGTCGTCTTCCTGGGCGGGGCCGTCCGGGTCCGGGAGGTCAAGGCGCCGGAAGGGAAGCGGACCGCACAGGGGCAGCCCGTCCTGACGGTCGCCGGGACGAAGCGTGTCGTGCACGTCGATCTGGACGCCGACAAGCAGGATCTCGCGAAGGAGGGCGCCAAGGTCTCGGTGGAGCTGCCCGGCGGCGCGACCGTCAAAGGGACGATCTCCGAGGTCGGCAGCGTCGCCGAGACCACCGGGTCGGGCCAGGACAAGCAGACCACGGTCGGCGTCGACATCTCGCTCGGGAACGCCAAGACGGGGCGGCTGGACGAGGCGCCGGTCACCGTCGAGCTGGAGAGCGAGCGGCGGGAGAACGTCCTGTCGGTGCCGGTCGAGGCGTTGCTGGCGCTGCGGGAGGGCGGTTTCGGCGTCGAGGTCGTGGACGTCAGTGGGCGGCACCTGCTTCCCGTGGAGGTCGGGGCGTTCGGCGGCGGGCGGGTCGAGATCAGCGGGAACGGGCTGCGCGAGGGACTGAAGGTCGGGGTGCCGGCCGAATGAACGCACTCGGAGCAGACGTCCAGGGCGCGAACATCGTCGAGCTGTCCGGGGTGACCAAGGAATACGCGGGCGGGGTCGCGGCGCTGCGGGGCGTCGACCTGGTGATCGCGCCGGGCGAGCTGGCCGCGATCGTCGGGCCGTCCGGGTCCGGCAAGTCCACGCTGCTGCACATGATCGGGACGCTCGACCGTCCGACCGAGGGCGGCGTCCAGGTCGCCGGGCACGAGGTCGCCGGCCTCACCGACCGGGAGCTGTCAGCGCTGCGGGCGCGGCACATCGGGTTCGTCTTCCAGCAGTTCCACCTCGCCGCGGGGGTGAGCGCGCTCGACAACGTCGCCGACGGCCTGCTCTACAGCGGCGCCGGCCTGAAGGAGCGGCGGGAGCGGGCACGCGCCGCCCTCGATCGGGTCGGGCTCGGGGAGCGGACGACGCACCGGCCGCATCAGCTGTCGGGCGGCGAGCAGCAGCGGGTCGCGGTCGCGCGGGCCGTCGTGGGGGAGCCGGACCTGCTGCTCGCGGACGAGCCGACCGGCAACCTCGACTCCGCCGCGGGCGCCGAGGTGCTCGCGCTGCTGGACGAGCTGAACCGCGCCGGCACCACCGTCGCGATCATCACGCACGACCTGGAGGTCGCGGCGCGTGCGCCGCGGCGGGTCCGGGTCCGGGACGGCCTCGTCGTCGCCGACGAGCGGGCGGAGGTGGGCAGCCGATGAGGGCGGCGCTGGCGCCGGCGAGACTCGGCGCGAACGACGTCCTGCGCGTCGGCCTCGGCGGGCTGCGGGCCCGCCCGGCGCGGGTCGTCCTGTCGGCGCTCGGCATCGCGATCGGGATCGCCACGATGGTCGCCGTCATCGGGATCTCGTCGTCCAGCAAGGAGGACCTGCTGCGGCGGCTCGACCGGCTCGGCACCAACCTGCTGACCGCCAAGCCGGGCGACACGCTGTTCGGCGAGAAGGCGGAGCTGCCCGAGACGGCGCCGGAGATGGTGCGCCGCATCGGGCCCGTGACGGCGGTCGGCGCGACCGGGTCGGTGGAGGCGACCGTGCGCCGCACCGACAAGATCCCGGACGAGGTCACCCAGGGCATCGCCGTGCAGGCCGCGACGACCGAGCTGCTCGGCACGCTCGACGTCGCACCGGCGAGCGGAAGCTGGCTCAACGCAGGTACCGGACGCTATCCCGGCGTCGTCCTCGGCTCGGAGGCCGCGCGGCGGCTCGGGCTGGACCGGGCGGGCGGCCAGGTGTGGATCGGCGGCCGCTGGTTCGTCGTCCTCGGCGTCCTGCGGCCGGCCGAGCTGGCGCCGGAGATCGACCGCTCCGCCCTCGTCGGGTGGGACGCGGCGCAGCGCTACCTCGGCTTCGACGGGCATCCGACGACGATCTACGAACGGTCCACGGACGCGTCCGTCGACGACGTCCGGGAGGTGCTCGCCCGGACGGTCAGCCCGGAGCGCCCCGAGGAGGTCGAGGTCAGCCGTCCGTCCGACGCGCTGGAGGCGCGGGCCGCGGCGGCCGGGGCGTTCACCGGGCTGCTGCTCGGGCTCGGCGCCGTCGCGCTGCTCGTCGGCGGCGTCGGCGTCGCCAACACGATGGTGATCTCGGTGCTGGAGCGGCGCCGCGAGATCGGGCTGCGCCGCTCGCTGGGCGCGACCCGCGGCCAGATCCGGGTCCAGTTCCTCGCCGAGTCGCTGCTGCTGTCGGCGTTCGGCGGCGCGGCGGGGGTCGTGCTCGGCGCCGCGGTGACCACCGGGTTCGCGCTGTGGAAGGGCTGGCCGCCGGTCGTGCCGCCGTGGGCGCTCGGCGGCGCGCTCGCCGCCACGCTGGCGATCGGGACGGTCGCGGGCCTGTACCCGGCGATGCGCGCGGCGCGGCTGCCGCCGACCGCGGCGCTCGCGACGGCCTGAGGCTGGTCACGCTCCGCCGAACCGGTGCATGATTGTCACGGCCGACGACGTCACGCCCGGGGGAGGTGCCTCACCAGCCATGCCGGTGCCACGCCCGCTCCGCGAGCGCTGCAGGGAGTTCCTCGGGATCGACGGAGAGATCCGCTACATCTTCCCCGCGATGGCCTACGGCGGCGGTGCGGGATTCATCTTCGTCGTCACCGACGACCAGGTCGCGGTGATCTCCACCGGCTCGCTGAGCCGCAGCACCCCGAAGACCGTCTGGGGCAGCTACCCGCGCGGCACCCGGATCGGGCCGGTGGAGACCGGCGGCGGCGCGTCGTTCGAGTTCGCCGGCGCCGTGTTCGAGGTGGACGACGAGTACGTCCCGGTCGTCAACGCGGCCGACGCGGAGATCTTCGCCCGCGACAGCCTCCCCCGCGACCCGCTGCCCGACCTCTAGGACGAGCTGGCGGCAGGCTCGGTGGTCTTGGCGGGGGCGGGCTTGGGCGTGGACGGCTTGCGCAGGAACAGGAACATCACCGGCACCAGGTAGGCCGCCCACATGATCAGCTGCAGCCAGGTGATCTGCGGGGTGACGTTGAGGACGCCCTGGAAGACGGTCTGCATCCAGTCGCCCGCGCTGCCGAACTTGGCGAAGAACGTGTGCGGCTCCAGCGCGACGGAGTTCAGGCCCGGGAAGACCTCGGCCTCCTGAAGGTCGTGGAAGCCGTAGCCGAAGACGCCCGCCGCGACGACGATGAGCGCGGCGCCCGTCCAGGTGAAGAACCGCTTGAGGTTGATCTTGAGGCCGCCCCGGTAGAGCAGGTAGCCGAGCGCGACGGCGACCGCGAGGCCGAGGAACGCGCCGACGATCGGCTGGGTGGACCCTTCGGAGGAGTTGGAGATGTTCGTCCACAGGAACAGGGCGGTCTCCAGGCCCTCGCGCCCGACGGCGAGGAAGGCGACGGCGGCGAGCGCGAGCGGCCCGACGTTCAGCGCGCCCTCCAGCCTGCCCTCCAGTTCGGCCTTCATGAACCGGGCGGTCTTGCGCATCCAGAAGACCATCCAGGTGACGAGCCCCACCGCGACGATCGACAGCACGCCGCCGAACAGCTCCTGCGTCTTGAACTGCATCTCCGACGACGCGGCGGTCAGCGCGATGCCGAACGCGAACGCGAGGACGATGGCGATGCCGATCCCCGTCCAGACGGGGAGGAGGGCCCGGCGGTTGCCGGTCTTCACCAGGTACGCGATCAGGATGCTCACGACCAGGGCGGCCTCAAGCCCCTCGCGCAGTCCGATGAGGAAGTTGCCCAGTAGCATCGCCGCACTCCTCGGGGGTCACACAGACGTTTTAGGCAAACCTAACCTAAGCCAGTGTGTGCTCCCCGGCCGCCCCCTGACAAGGCTCGAATCTCCGCAGCCGCCACAGGCCGGGAGTTACAGCTCGCCTTTGCTTTCGAGGCGGAGGAACGCCTTGGCGATGGGCTGGGCGGTCAGGCCGACCTGCCAGCCGCGGGCGCCGAGCTCGCGCAGCGCCGCGCCGACCGCGGACGCCGACGACTCCGCGGGCGGCGTCCAGGCCAGCCTGCGGACGTAGTCGGGCTGCACGAGGTTCTCCGACGGCATCGAGTGCTCGTCGGCGAGCGCGGCGACGACGGCGCGGGCGGCGGTGAGCCGCTTGGCGGCCTCCGGGTCGCGGTCGGCCCAGCGGTGCGCGGGCGGCGGGCCGTCGCCGGGCAGGTTGGACTCCGGCAGCGCGCGGTCGCCGAGGTCGCGGGCGCGGGCGACGGCGCGCAGCCACGCCGACTGGTGCCGGCGGGCGCCGCGGCCCCGCATCGTGGGCAGCGACTGCAGCTCGGCCGGGGTCTTCGGGGTCTTCTGCGCCAGCTCGATGATCGCGGCGTCCTGCAGCACCCGGCCGGGGGACAGGTCCCGGTCCCGGGCGATCCGGTCGCGCGCCTCCCAGACCTCGCGGACGGTGGCGAGCGCCCGCCGGTTCCGCACCCGGTGGATGCCGGACGTGCGGCGCCACGGGTCGGGACGCGGCGGCTTCGGCGGCGTGGTCAGGATCGCGGCGAACTCCTCCAGCGCCCAGTCCAGCTTGCCCGCGGCCTCAAGCTCGCCCTGCAGGGCGTCGCGCAGCTCGACCAGCAGCTCGACGTCCAGCGCGGCGTAGCGCAGCCAGTCCTCCGGGAGGGGACGCGTCGACCAGTCGGCCGCCGAGTACCCCTTCTCCAGCAGGAAGCCCAGCACGTTCTCGACCATGGAGCCGAGCCCGACCCGCGGATAGCCGAGCAGCCGCCCGGCGAGCTCGGTGTCGAACAGCCGGCGCGGCGCGAGGCCGACCTCGGCCAGGCACGGAAGGTCCTGGTTGGCGGCGTGCAGCACCATCTCGACGTCGGCGAGGGCGGCGTCCAGCCCGGACAGGTCGGGCAGCGCGACCGGGTCGATCAGCGCGGTGCCCGCGCCGGCCCGGCGCAGCTGGATCAGGTAGGCGCGCTGCCCGTACCGGTAGCCGGAGGCCCGCTCGGCGTCGACCGCGACCGGGCCGGTGCCCGCGGCGAACGCCGCGATGACACGTTCCAGATCCGCGGCGGTGGTGAGCACCGGCGGGACGCCCTCGCGCGGCTCCAGCAACGGGACGGCGGGGGGACCGGTGTCGGCCTCCGTGCCCGCCGGGCCGGGTTCCGGCCCGGCCGGCCCGGGAACGGTCCCGGGCGGAGTCGTCGCCGTCTTTTCTGCACCGGCGTCCCGTTCGGGGCCGGTGGCGCGCGTTTCGGACACTCCCACTGCTTCCGTGTTCTCCCCCGCCGCCTCGGTTTCGGACGCTGTGCTCACGCCCCCTACCGTACGTCGCTCAGCCGCCCGCCCCGCCCGGCCGGTCGGGCAGCGCCGCGACGCCGGTCGGGGGCAGCCCCGCCGTGGTGCACATCACCTCGCACCACGCCAGCACGTGACCGGCGAGATCGTCCCCGGCCGGGGACCACGACGCGCGCAGTTCCAGCTCGGTCGTGGACGGCTCGTCGCGCTTGTCGCCGAAGCTCTCCGACACCGCGCGGGTGATCGTGCCGGACTCGCCCGCGTAGCCGGCGGGCTCCAGCGCCTCCAGCAGCCAGTCCCACGCGACGGAGCCGATCAGCTCGTCCGCGGCGATGTCGGGCTCCAGGTCGGCGCGGATGTAGGCGACGACGCGGAAGCCGTTCGTCCAGCCGGGACGGCCGTCGGGGTCGTACAGCACGATGAGGCGTCCCATCGCGACCTCGGTGTCGTCGTCGCGGTAGACGCTGCCGGACATGGCCGCCGCGTACGGCGCGAGGCTCTGCGGGGCCGGCATGTCCTCCAGGTCGAGCTCCGGCCGGAGGGCGGGGCCCTCGAGGATCTCGCGCAGCGTGTCGACGGCCCGCTGGAAGGCAGGTGGGTTCATGGGTGGACCGGCCTGATCGCGGGGGAGTGACTCGGGTCGGGGAAGCCGGGACGGGCCGCCGCCGCACGCGGCGGCGGGGGGACGCGGAGGGGAGAAAGGCACGGCACAGGCTGTTTCGTTTCGGGGGCCGGGCCGTTCAGGCCACGGCCCGCTCGGCTGCGGCGCGGGCGCGCGCCGGGGCGGTGCCGGAGACCCGGACGGGGGCCGGAGCGGTCACGGGCGGCAGACCGACCAGGATGGCCGTGCCGCACTCCGCGCAGGCCCGCTCCGGGCACTCCTCACCGTGGCCGTCGGGACACGGCGGCTGCTCGAACACACGTTCATCACCGCAGGTGGAGCAGTACAAGGGGGAACCTCCCTCGGCTATGACACGCATCACGTTCGCACGCGCCGGTGACAGAATGCGGGACTTCGCTCGGCGTGTCCGGAAGTTCGTGCCGCCTCACATGTCACTCCCGTGCCTTGCCGACGTGTTTTCGTGGGACCATACGCAACGTGACCGCTGACGTTGCCCGCCCCAACGACGACTCCGCGAATCCGCCCGGCGACGGCGGCCTCGCGGGGAGCCCCTTCCTGCTGGCCTGCCGCCGGCGGCCGGTGCCGCACACGCCCGTGTGGTTCATGCGGCAGGCCGGGCGCTCCCTGCCGGAGTACCTGCGGGTGCGCGAGGGCGTGCCGATGCTGGAGTCGTGCACCCGGCCCGACATGATCGTGGAGATCACGATGCAGCCGGTGCGGCGGTACGCGGTGGACGCGGCGATCTTCTTCAGCGACATCGTGGTCCCGCTCAAGGCGATCGGCGTCGACGTCGACATCAAGCCGGGCGTCGGGCCGGTCATCGCCGACCCGGTCCGCTCGGCGGCCGACCTGGACGCGCTGCGCCCGCTCGTGCCCGACGACGTCCCGTACGTCACCGAGGCTGTCGCCGGGCTGCTCGGCGAGCTCAGCACGACGCCGCTGATCGGTTTCGCGGGCGGCCCGTTCACGCTCGCCTCGTACCTGATCGAGGGCGGCCCGTCCAAGAACCAAGAGCGCACCAAGGCCATGATGTACGGCGAGCCGGAGCTCTGGGCGAGGCTCATGGACCGGCTGGCCGACATCACGATCGCGTTCCTGAAGGTGCAGGTCGCCGCCGGCGCGAGCGCCGTGCAGGTCTTCGACTCGTGGGTGGGT
Organism: Spirillospora sp. CA-128828; assembly: GCF_050945415.1. Classification (NCBI taxonomy): domain Bacteria; kingdom Bacillati; phylum Actinomycetota; class Actinomycetes; order Streptosporangiales; family Thermomonosporaceae; genus Spirillospora; species Spirillospora sp. CA-128828. The sequence continues at coordinate 6,446,457 of NZ_CP191986.1, read as the reverse complement.
TCGGTCGCCGCGCAGGACTACCGGGAGTCGGTCCTCCCGCACACCCGCCGCATCTTCGCCGAGGTCGAGCCGCTCGGCGTCCCGCGCATCCACTTCGGCGTCGGGACGGGCGAGCTGCTCGGCCCGATGGGCGAGGCCGGGGCGGACGTCGTCGGCGTCGACTGGCGGGTGCCGCTGGACGAGGCCGTCAGCCGCGTCGAACCGGGCAAGGCCCTGCAGGGCAACCTCGACCCGGCGATCCTGTTCGCGCCGTGGGAGATCGTCGAACGCCGCGCGCGCGACGTGCTGGCCCGCGGCCGCACCGCCGAGGGGCACATCTTCAACCTGGGGCACGGCGTCACGCCGTCCACGGACCCGGACGTCCTGGCCCGCCTCGCGGACCTCGTCCACGAGGCGAGTGCCGAGGACGCGTCCTAAGCCGACGGCGGGGCCTGCGGGGCCTCTTCATCGGCACCGGCACCGGCCACGGCCTTCTCCGCCTCCGGTCCGGGCTCGCCGTTCGCGCGGTCGCCCTCGCCGCCGCGGCGACGGCCGCGGAGGCGGTGCCGGAGCGCCAGCAGCGGGATCCCGATCACGGCGGCCGTGACGAGGAACGGCAGCAGCCAGCCCAGCACGGCGGCGACGCCTCCGACGAACGCGGTGAACGCGTGCCAACCGCTCTCCAGCCCGCCGGCGAAACCGCCGCGGGGCTCGTCCTTCTTCGGCGGCGTGGGCTTGGTCACGACCGTCACGGTCACGGTCGCGTACTGCGTCCGGTGCGCCAGCGACCTCTGGCGGGCCTGCAGCGCCTCCAGGTCGGCCTCCCGCTCGGCGATCTCCTGCTCGACGTTGATCACCTCGCCGACCGAACCCGCGCGGTCGAGCAGCTTGCGGAACGACTCCAGTGCGGCCTTGGCGGACCGCACCCGCGCGTCGACGTCGGCGACCTCGCCGGTGACGTCCTCGGCCTGCTGGCTGAGCGAGAGCTTCGTGCCGAGCTGCGTGCTCAGCTGGTTCAGCACGTCGGTGTACCGGTCGCCGGGGATCTTCAGCGCGATCTCCGAGCGCGCCGGGTCGCTGGAGGTCGACTCCCGCTCGACGTACCCGCCCGCCGCCGCGACCAGTTGCTTGGCCTTGCCGGCGGCGGCCTCCACGTCCCCGGCCCTGACCCGCAGGTCCGCGGTGTGGACGACCTCATGCCCGGTGGGCAGCGGCGCCTGGGGCGCCTTCTGCGCCCCCGGCCGAGAAGGGCCCGCCTCGCCGCGGGTGCCGCTCGCTCCGGCCGGTGCGCCGGCGCCGCCCCGGTCGGCCGCCTCCGAGGACGTCCCGGAGTCGCCGCCGCCGCTGCATGAGGCCAGGACCCCGGCCAGCAGCAGGACGACCAGTGCGCAGGTGATGCTCCTGACGATCCGCATAGGGCTTGGACGAGGTGACGTGGATCACCGTTCCGCGGACCGGATCGCGATGCGGGCACGGAGAGGGCACGCGCCGGTCACGGCCCGGCCCTGTGCGGGCGCTGTGCCCGCCGGCCCCTGTGCCCGCCGCCCCGGTGCGCGGTGCGGCGGGACGTCTGGGAGGCTGGGGCCATGACCACGTCCCATGCCGTTGTCGTCGGGGGCGGCATCGCGGGCCTCGCCGCCGCGCGCCTGCTCGCCCGGGGCGGCCTGCGGGTGACCGTCCTGGAGGGCTCCCCGGACATCGGCGGCAAGCTGCGGGTCGGCGACATCGCCGGCGTCCCGGTGGACGAGGGCGCCGAGTCGATGCTCGCCCGCCGCCCCGAGGGCCTGGACCTGGTGCGCGACCTCGGCCGGTCCGGTGACCTCGTGAACCCCGGCACCACGTCCTCGGCGATCCTCAGCCGCGGCGCGCTCCGGCCGATCCCGTCCGGGCAGGTGATGGGCGTCCCGTCCGACCTGAAGGCGCTGGCCGCCTCGCAGGTGCTGTCGCCGGCCGGGCTGGCGCGCGTCCCGCTCGACCTGGTGCTGCCCGAGACGCCGCGCGGCGCGGACGTGTCCGTCGCGGACTTCATCGGCGCCCGCGTGGGCCGGGAGGTCGTCGACCGGCTCGTCGAGCCGCTTCTCGGCGGCGTCTACGCGGGACGCGCCGAGCTGCTGTCGTTCGACTCCACCCTCCCCGCCGTCGCCGCCGCGGCGCGCGCGCACCGGTCGCTGATCAGCGCCGTCCAGGGCATCCGGGACGCCGCGCCCAAGGACCCCGGCCCGGTGTTCGCCACGCTGCCGGACGGCCTCGGCACGCTCCCGCACCTGGTCGCCGCCGACCTCGCCGAGGCGGGCGGGACGGTCCGCACCGGCGCGATGGTCCGTGAGCTGCGCCGCCGCGCGGACGGCTGGCGGCTCACCGTCGGCCCCGTCCGCGCCCCCGAGTACCTCGATGCCGACGCGGTGGTGATCGCGGTCCCGGCGGCCCCCGCGTCCCGGCTGCTGAAGCCGGACGTGCCCGCCGCCGCGCGGGAGCTGGCCGGCATCGAGTACGCCAGCATGGCGATCATCACGCTCGCCTACCGGGCCACCGCGTTCCCGCGGCGGCCGGACGGCAGCGGCTACCTCGTCCCGGGCGTGGAGAGCGCCCCGGACAACGGCGGCCGAGGGGTCAAGGCCGTCACCTTCAGCTCGGTAAAATGGCCTCACCTGCGCGACCGTGACCCCGGTGTCATCGCGGTCCGCTGCTCCATCGGGCGGTTCGGCGAGGAGCACACGCTCCAGCGGGCCGACGAGGAGCTCACCGCGACCGCCATGGCCGAGCTCGGCGCGACGTGCGGCGTCACCGAGTTGCCGGTGGAGAGCCGGGTGACCCGGTGGGGCGGCGGCCTCCCGCAGTACAACGTGGGCCACGCCGACCGCGTGGCCAAGATCCGGGCCGCGGTCGCCGGTGAACCGGGGCTGGCCGTCGCCGGCGCCGCCTACGACGGCCTCGGCGTCCCCGCGTGCATCGCCTCGGCGCGCGCGGCGGCGAACCGGGTGCTGGACCATCTGCGCAGTCGAGAAGGAGTGGATCATGACCGAGCCGGCGGGCAAGCCGAAGGCACGCGAACTCAATAACGTCATCCGCTACACCATGTGGTCGGTCTTCCGGGTCGCGGACCCGGGCACCGTCGGCGAGAAGGACGCGGCCGAGGTCCAGGACCTCCTCGACCAGGCGGCCCAGAAGGACGTCACCACGCGCGGCGCCTACGACGTCGCCGGCCTGCGCGCGGACGCCGACTTCATGTTCTGGTGGCACGCGCCCACGTCCGACGACCTCCAGGAGGTCTACACCCGGTTCCGCCGGACGGCGCTGGGCCGCGCGAGCGAGCCGGTGTGGTCGCAGATGGCGCTGCACCGCCCCGCCGAGTTCAACAAGAGCCACATTCCCGCGTTCCTCGCCGACGAGGAGCCGCGCAACTATGTCTGCGTGTACCCGTTCGTCCGGTCCTACGAGTGGTACCTGCTGCCGGACGAGGAGCGCCGCGCGATGCTCGCCGAGCACGGCATGATGGCGCGCGACTACCCCGACGTCCGGGCCAACACCGTGTCGGCCTTCGCGCTCGGCGACTACGAGTGGATGCTCGCGTTCGAGGCCGACGAGCTGCACCGCATCGTCGACCTGATGCGCCACCTGCGCGGCGCGAAGGCGCGGTTGCACACCCGCCTCGAAATCCCCTTCTACACCGGCCGCCGCAAGCCGGTCGCCGAGCTCGTCGCCGGCCTCGCCTAGCGGCACATCGCCCGACCCGGCGGAGGACGGGGCGAATCAGCAGTAAGGTGCCGTCCGTGACCAAGTCTCCCGGCAGCCACTCCCGCGGACGGCACGCGAGGCCGCCGTCCGAGTTCGCGATCCGCTGGAACCGCCTGACCGCGTCGCTGCGGGGGTCGCGGCGGCGCCGGCTGGCCGCCGCAGTCACGGCGGCCGCGGCGGTGGCGGCGGTCGTGACCGCCGGGGTGCTGGTGCTGCCCGGCGGCTCGGAGCCCGCCCCCCGCGCCGCCGCCGTCCGCAGCGCCGCCGCCTCCCCGTCGACGCACGAGAGCCTCGCGGCCGCCGGGGACCCCGACGAGATCACCGACGCGGTGCCGTACTTCGAGACCAAGGACCCGGACGGGAAGGTCGTCAAGCACGTCACCGACGTCCGCCGCAGCGGCAGCTTCGTCCGCGTCTACACGGACCTGGGCGAGGAGGACGAGAACTCCAAGCCCGCCCTCGACCTCTGCAAGTGGACGACCCAGTTCCTGGAGGACGGCGGCGACGACGAACCGCGCGTCTTCGTCCACGGCAAGAGCGACGACAACGGCAGCGTCGTCCTCGCGAACAAGCAGAGCGACAAGGACGACTGCGAGGTCCCCGAGACCCGCTAGTAGGCGCCGCCGCCGTACTGGTCGTCCGAGAGGTTGCTGGCCTCCAGGTTCCAGCGGCCGCGCGACCGGGCCCGGGGGAGCGTGACCGGCTTCGGGTCGCCGCTTTCCAGGATCTCCCGCAGCTTGGCGTCTTCGATCCCGGCCGGTCCGAGCACGGCGAGCCTCTCGACCTGGGACGCGCCTGGCCGTTCGGCGAGCGTCCGGCGGAGCGTCCGGCCCAGCCGGGTGGGCCGGAGCCGCCTGCCGCGCAGCAGGCCGGCCTCGCGCATCGCCTCGCCGATGGCGGCCACCTCCGGCGACCCGGCGACCGCCGCGATCACCTGGCCGAGCGGGCGCCCGATGCGGGGGATCTCGCCGAGGACCGCGTCCAGCAGCGGATCGCCGGACTCCTCACGCCGCACGACCTCCACCCGATGCGTCCCCCTGAAGATCCGGACCCGGCGCTCCTCGTACAGGGTGAACACCGCGATCTGGACGACCCTCGACGGACCGCCGCAGAGCAGCGCGGTCGTGTAGTGATCGAACTCGTCCGCATCGAACGCGTCCATGGCGACCCCCTGTGCCGTCGTCCATAGGACGTCCGGACCCCCACCGGGGTTGCCTTGCAGGCTTCGGTGTCAGCCGGCGGGTTCGAGCGTGAGCGAGATCGAGTTGATGCAGTAGCGGTCGTCGGTCGGGGTGTCGTAACCCTCGCCGTGGAAGACGTGGCCGAGGTGCGAGTCGCAGACGGCGCACCGCACCTCGGTGCGGACCATGCCGAGCGTGGTGTCCTCGATCAGGACGACGGCGTCGGACTCCGACGGCTCGAAGAACGAAGGCCAGCCGCAGTGGCTCTCGAACTTGGCGCCGGACCGGAACAGCTCCGTCCCGCAGGCGCGGCACCGGTACACGCCGACGGTCCTGGTGTCGGTGTACTCGCCGGTGAAGGGCTTCTCGGTGCCCGCTTCGCGCAGTACGTGGTACTCCTCGGGGCTGAGCCGCGCCCGCCACTCGTCCTCGCTCTTGCGGATCTTCTCCATACTCCCGACGGTACCCGCCACCTTGTCGGACGAGTGGGTTAGCGTGCTGGCATGGCCTCGCCCTTCATCGAGATCCCGGTCGGGGATCGGCTCGTCAAGGTGACCAATCCCGACAAGGTCTACTTTCCGGAGCACGGCTACACCAAGCGACAGCTGGTGGAGTACTACCTGGCCGTGGGGGAGGGGATCCTGCGCGCCACCCGCGACCGGCCGACGACTCTGGAACGCTGGCCGGCCGGCGTCTTCGAGGGCGCCAAGATGGCCACCCGCGAGGACTACGCCCGCGGCCAGGCCGGCATGGGCGCCGGCAAGTCCGACGCGTTCTACCAGAAGCGCATCCCGAAGGGCGCGCCCGACTGGGTGCGGACCGCCCGGATCGCCTTCCCCAGCGGACGTTCCGCCGACGAGGTCTGCCCGACCGAGGTCGCCGTGATCGCCTGGGCGGCGAACCTCGGCACGCTGACGTTCCACCCGTGGCCCGTCCGCAAGGGCGACGTCGATCACCCGGACGAGCTGCGGATCGACCTCGACCCGCAGCCCGGCACCGACTTCTCCGACGCCGTCAGGGTGGCTCTCGGCCCGGCCCGCGACCTGCTGTCGGAGCTGGGCTACACCGGCTACGTGAAGACGTCCGGGAAGGGCGGCGTGCACATCTACGTCCGCATCGAGCCCCGCTGGACGTTCACCGAGGTGCGCCGGGCCGCCCTCGCCTTCGGCCGCGAGGTGGAGCGCCGCGTCCCCGCCGAGGTCACCACGAAATGGTGGAAGGAGGAGCGGGGGGAACAGATCTTCATCGACTTCAACCAGAACGCGCGCGACCGCACGATCGCCTCGGCCTACAGCGTCCGCCCGGCTCCGCACGCCCCCGTCTCCGCCCCGGTGACCTGGGACGAGCTGCCCGACGTCGACCCGCACGACTTCACCATCGCCACCATGCCCGACCGCTTCGCCAAGGTCGGCGATCTCCACGCGTCCATCGACGACGAGTCGTTCTCCCTTGAGGCGCTCCTCGAGATGGCCGACCGCGACGAGGCGGACCACGGCCTCGGCGACATGCCGTACCCCCCGAACTACCCGAAGATGCCCGGCGAGCCCAAACGCGTCCAGCCGAGCAAGGACACCGACAACCACTGATCAGCGGGAATTTCCGCTGCCGCCCGGCGATTACGGCAAGACCACGTGATCGACCTGAAGGCGGCGCGATGTCCTCGCTGAACATCCGGTACCTCGGCGGTCCGAGCGCGATCCTGGAGACCGGCGGCGTGCGGCTCGTCGTCGACCCGACGTTCGACGCGCCCGGCGACTACCCGATCGGTTCCCGGAAGCTGACCAAGACCGCCGAACCCGTCCTCGGCCCGGACGAGATCGGCCCGGTCGACGCGGTGCTCCTCTCCCACGACCAGCACCCGGACAACCTGGACACCGGCGGCCGTGCCTACCTGTCCGGGGTCCCGCTCACCCTGACGACGGAGGCCGGTGCCGGACGCCTCGGCGGCACCGCCCGTGCGCTGCCGAACTGGGAGCACGTCGACCTGCCCCGGCCGGACGGCGGGACGCTCCGGGTCACCGGTGTCCCGGCCCAGCACGGCCCGGACGGCACCGAGCACCTCACGGGCCCGGTCACGGGCTTCGTCCTGTCCGGCGAAGGCCTGCCCAGCACCTATGTGAGCGGCGACAACGCGTCCCTGGACGTGGTCCGTGCCGTCGCCGGGCGGTTCGCCCCGTTCGACGTGGCCGTCCTCTTCGCCGGGGGAGCCCAGACCCCGCTCCTGGGCGACGCCTACCTGACGTTGACCAGTGAGGACGCCGCCGAGGCGGCCACAATCCTGGGCGCCGCCCACATCGTCCCGCTGCACTTCGAAGGCTGGGCGCACTTCTCCCGGGGGCGCGACACGATCCCGCCCGCCTTCGACAAGGCCGCCCTCGCCGACCGCCTCCACCTGCTCGGGCCCGGCGAGAGCATCGAGTTGTGAGACATGCGTGAGGCCCGCCGCATGGGGGCGGCGGGCCTCGGGGCGGGTCAGTAGAGCTTGCGTTCCTGGACGGGCAGGGTGACCTTGGACGGGCCGCGCCAGGTCTCGGCGGGCTGCGGCGGGGCGACCAGGGTGGTCACGTCCTCTTCGGCCGCGACGACCGGGATGCGGAGGGAGCTGCCGCGCAGGTCCACGGTCACCTGGGCGCCGGTCGGCATGTCGAAGTTGTAGTCGGCGTCCGTCCCGGCGAGGACGAGGGCCAGCCGGTGGCCCTTCTTGAGCAGGTACTCCTGGCTGAGCGTCCCCCAGCGGACGTCGTAGTAGCGGCCCGGCTCCAGCGGCGCCGGGCGGCTCAGCGACCGGTCGTTCTGGGCGTCGAGCCAGCCGCGGGCGACCACGTTCACCGGTGAGGTGACCGTCGTGACCTGGGTCTGCTTGTAGCAGGCGTCGTCGGCGGGCGTGCTCTCACCGTGGCAGTCCTCGGTGGTCAGCGTCCGGATGCCGGAGCCTGGGCCGAGGTAGTTCACGCGGGTGTCGTCGCCGTAGTCGACGAGCAGGGCGGTGAGGTTGGCGGTGGGCTTGTCCAGCTTGATCCTCAGGCGGGCGTCCGGGGTTCCGGACAGGCGGCCGGTCTTCGGCAGCGGGGCCGAGACGAACGCGGCCCGGTAGGGCTGGGAAGCCGTCGGGTCGGAGACCATCGCGTCCTCGGGGTGGCCCGCGCCCTGCGGGCCGGCGGCGTCGGTGAACGTGGCGGTCGTGCCCCCGGCGGCCTGCTCCAGGCCCAGCGTGCCGTTCGCGCCGGGGCGGAGGGTGATGGCGCGTGCGCCCGGGGACGGCCAGTCCCGCTGGGTGATCCACTGGTCCGGGCCGACCTCGATGTCGGCGCGCGGCTGCTTCATGACGTCGTTGGGGATCTTCTGCAGCTCGTGGTCGAACCACTTGTGCAGGGTCGCGACCCACGCGTCCCGCCGGGTGTCGAACGGGTCGACGTGGCCGCGCTGCGTCAGCCACACCTTGCGCTGCACGCCGCGCCGCGCGAGGGCGTTCCACCACTCGGCGAAGTTGTCGTCCTTGACGTTCAGGTCGTTGACGCCGTGGGCCGCGAAGATGCTCGCGCGGACGCGGGACGCGCGGGCGATCGTCCCGTCCCGGTAGTCGGCGGTCTTCCAGTACGCGTTGTAGTTGCCGGTCGCGTCGTCCTCGCCCCGGTCGAGCCCGGCGTTCACGGCGGCGCACTTCGCGGGCGGGTCGGTGTCGACGTAGTCGGCGAGCCAGGGCTGCTCGTCGTCGGTGTACTTCACGCCGTTCATCCGGCTGTAGTCGTACCAGCTGCTGATCGCCGAGATCGGGACGATCGTCTCCAGCCCCTCGACGCCGGTCGCGGCGACGCCGTTGGCGAGCGTCCCGTCGTACGACTTGCCGATCATGCCGGTGCGGCCGGTCGTCCAGGTCGCCTTCGCCGGGCTCCCGTCCGGCCGGTACGCCTTGGCGCGCCCGTTGAGCCAGTCCACCACGGCCTTGCCGCCGAGGACGTCCGTCGGCCCGCCGCTGACCGGGCAGCCGTCCGAGCGGGTCGTCCCCACCATGTCCACGGCGAGGAACGCGTACCCGCGCGGGACGAAGTAGTTGTCGTAGAACAGCGGGAACTTCACAGGGTTCCCGTTGGCGTCGTAGGTCTTGAGCTCGCTCTCGTTGCCGCGCCCCGCGTTGTCGTAGTACGGGCTCTCATCCATGATCACCGGCACCTTGAGACCGTGGTCGGTCTCCTTGGGCCGGATGATGTCGACGTTGACGCGGTCCTTCTTGCCGTCTCCGTCGCTGTCCACGCCGGACTCGACGTAGACGTGCTCGCGGATCGCGTCCTTGTAGGAGAAGGCGGGCTGGGTCACGCCGTCCTTCACCACGATCTTGGGGGACGGCTGGGCCAGCGCCGTCGCGCCGCCGCCCGCGCCGGTGAGCGCCGCGCCGGTCAGCACGGCCACCGTCATCGTCCGCCGGGTTCGTCTCAGGGGTCGCCTGGCCAACCCGCACCTCCGGGAATGAAAATGATCTCCGACGGGGCACAGGTTCCTCGCCCCGCGACGGCGGGTAAAGGGCGGCGCACGACGAACTCGGGCCGGTTTTGGTCACCTCCTGCCCTTGCGGGCAACGGTCGATCCGTATCCCGGTTCTCGGTCCGGCCGTGAAGGAGGGCGGGGATGCCCGGCCTCTTCGCCGGGCATCCCCGCAGCAGCCACTCGGCGGACGGGCGCCGGGAGATGACGTTCCGCATCCCTGGGACCGGCCTGTCCTGGCGGCGCCCCCTGCGGCGGCGCCGCTAAACGGTCTTCGTGCGGTTCACCGCCGACAGGACGGCCTGGACCGATGCGGTGAGCACCGACGTGTCGTGGCCGGCGCCCCAGGACGTGACGCCGTCGACGCGGCACTCGGCGTAGGCGGCGGCCCTGGCGTCGGGGCCGGCCTCGGTCGAATGCTCGGCGTACTGCAGGACGTCCACCTTCATCCCGGCGGCCGCCAGGGCGCCGGTGAGGGCGTCCAGCGGGCCGTTCCCCGAACCGGTGTACTCGCGCTCACTCCCGCCGACGCGGATGACGCCGGTGAAGTCGTGCCGCGCCGGACCTGTCTCCTGTGGGGGGCGACCCCCCACACCCCCCGGAAGAGCACCGGTGTGCGACGTCCGCCACCCGGCGAGCATCACCGGGCCGCCGTCGGACCGGTCCAGGTACTCGGCGCGGAACAGGTCCCAGAGCTCGGCCGCCGTGATCTCCTCGCCGCTGCCGTCCGTCGCCCGCTGGACGACCTGGGAGAACTCGATCTGCAGGCGGCGCGGGAGGTCCAGGCCATACTCCGTCTTCAGGAGATAGGAGATCCCGCCCTTCCCGGACTGGCTGTTGACGCGGATGACGGCCTCGTAGCCGCGGCCCACGTCGGCCGGATCGATCGGCAGGTACGGGACGTCCCACGGCAGTTCCTCCGGAGGCACGCCCCTCTCCTCGGCGCGCCGCGCGTGGAGGGCCATGCCCTTGCCGATGGCGTCTTGGTGCGTCCCGGAGAAGGCCGTGTACACCAGGTCGCCGCCGTACGGGTGCCGCTCGTGGACGGGCAGCCGGTTGCAGTACTCGACCGTCCGGCGGATCTCGTCGATGTCGGAGAAGTCGATCCGCGGGTCGACGCCCTGGGCGTGCAGGTTCATCGCCAGCGTGACCAGGTCGACGTTGCCCGTCCGCTCGCCGTTGCCGAACAGGCAGCCCTCGACCCGCTGCGCGCCCGCCAGCAGCGCCAGCTCCGCGCAGGCCACGCCCGTCCCGCGGTCGTTGTGCGGGTGGACGGACAGGACGACCGCGTCGCGCCGAGCCAGGTGGCGGTGCATGTACTCGATCTGGTCGGCGTACACGTTCGGCGTGGCGATCTCGACCGTGACCGGCAGGTTCAGGATCACCGGACGGTCGGGGGAGGCGTCCCAGAGCCCGGTGACCGCGTCGCACACCTCCATCGGGCTCGGTGACGGTCAACTACCCGGCCCCGAGGGCGGGTTTGCGGCTCGTGACTGTCCCTTACCTGGGGGCGGTGACACGGCCGCATTGGGCGTGTTGACGAACGCCCATGCCGTGCGTGCGCGTCTGGTGACGTTCACGGCGGCGATGTGGTCGGCCGGGCCAGCGAGCCCGCAGACCATGCAGGTGAAGTCGTCCCGGGTGGGACGGTTCTTGCGGCAGACGTGCCCGCAACGCGGGCACGTCTGCGAGGTGTAGGCGGCATCCACTTCCAGTACCGGCACGCCCGCACGCTGAGCCTTGTAGGCGATAAAGGCGCCGAGCTGGTGGAAAGGCCAGGACGAAAGGGTGGCCCGCTGGTGCCGCTTGAGCCGTACCCGGTCGCGGATGCCCTGGAGGTCTTCCAGAGCGATGCCGCGTCCGGTGCGTTGGGCATCGGCCACCACCGTCTTGGCGATCGAATGATTGACGTGCGCGGCGTGCCGCCGCTCGCGGCGTGCACGCCGCTTGAGCCTGCGTTTTGCAGACTTGGTGCCCTTGGCCTGCAGTTCGGCACGGACCCGCGCCATGCGCCGCCGATACCGCTGCAGACCGCTGCCCTGGTGATTGTCACCGTCGGACGTGGTGGCCAGATTGGCGATACCTCGATCCACCCCGATCCAGTCGCGCGGGCAGGTGTTCAGCGGGGTCTCGAGGACTTCGCAGGTGGCGATCAGGAACCACTTGCCATCCCGGTGCACCAGGTCCGACTCGCCTCTGCGGTACTCGGCGAGTGTCTTGAGCTGGGACGGCTTGCCGGTAAAAGCGACGCTCTTCAACCGGCCGCGGGTGGTCCAGATTGACACCGTTCGAGCGTCCATCTGCCACGACAGGCACCGGTCATCGAACGGGTGCGCAGCCTCCGCACGGAAGGTGATCGGCCTACTCTCAGCCTTGGCTCGGCGGGCCGACCCCGCTCGACCAAGCAACCCGGTCTGGACATGGGTGTGGAGGGTCCTGTAGGCGTCGGCGGTCTTACGGATCACATGCAATGCCGGCTGCGCTGACAGCCCTCGCGCTCTCAGTTCCAAGTAGAGGAGTTTCTGCAAGCCGGCGCGGGTGAAGACCCGCTGCTTGAACGCCACCTGCGATACCCAGTCAGCGGCGCTGTTGCAAGTGCGCAGGGTCTCAGCCAGAGCCGCCGCCTGCTCGGGCGTCGGGACCAATTTCACCTGCACCGTCAGCTTCACAAGGTGTGATGATTGCATATACCCAGGGTGATCGCAGCTAAAGCCGGGATTTGCGGTGCCCGGCGCTGCGGCGGTGCGTTCATCGACGCCGACATCGCCCTGCACACCGCCGTCATCGCCGCCGCGCACAACCCGGTCCTTGCCGACCTCTTCGCCGGGTTCGTCCCGGTCCTGCGCGACGGCCTCCTCGACCTCGTCACCCTGGTGGACGTCCGCGAGTCCGACACCGCCCACGGCCGGGACGCCCATGCCGCCCTGGTGGAGGCGATCCGCGCCGGCGACCCCGCGGCCGCCGGCCGGATCATCGAGACCGAGCTCCACCTGACCCTGGCGGCCCTACTCCAGGGCCGATAGGAGGGGCGGGAGGTCGTTGTCGTGGACGATCGTCAGACGGCGGGTCGCTCGGGTCAGCGCCACGTAGAGATCTTGGCCGCCCTTCGGGGACTCGGTGAGGACGCCGGACGGGTCGACGACGATGACGGAGTCGAACTCCAGGCCCTTGGCCTCCTCCGCGGTGAGGACGACGGTGGGGGAGTCGAGGGCCTCCGGGGTGGCGCCCACGGCGGCGTCCGGGAGGGCGTCCAGGACGGCGGTGCGGCGGGCTCCGGAGGTGATGACGGCGAGGCGGCCCTCCTTGAACGCGCCGCCGATGTCGTCGTCGCCCGCGATGCGGGACAGCTCCGAGCCGACGAGCGACGGCAGTTCGGCCACCGGCAGCGCCATCGCGGCAGGGGGCGGGCCGTCGTCGCGGACGGGTTCGGGCGGGGTCTCGCCCGGGGCGACGGCGGCGAGGACGTCGGCGGCGACCCGCATGATGGCGGCCGGGGTGCGGTAGTTGACGAGGAGGCGCTGCTCACGCCAGCGGCCCGGGACGTAGCGGTCGAGCATCTGGCCCCATGACGCGGCGCCCGCCGCGTTGCCGGTCTGGGCGATGTCGCCGACGACGGTGAGCGAGCGGGTCGGGACGCGGCGCATCACCGTGCGCCAGGCCATCTCGGAGAGTTCCTGCGCCTCGTCCACGATGACGTGGCCGTACGCCCATTCGCGGTCGGCCTTGGCGCGCTGGGCGGTGGTGAGGAACGGGCCGTCGTCGTTGTGGCGGTCGGCGAGGGCGCCGGCGGAGATCACGTCGGCCGCGGAAAGCAGGTTCGTGGTGCCGGCGGCCTCGATGACCTCCTGGGCGTAGCGCTCCTCCTCGGCACGGGCGGCGTCGGCGGCGCGCTTCCGGGCCTTGTCGGCGGAGTCGTCCTTGCCGAGGTGTTCGGCGGCCTCGTCGAGGAGGGGAACGTCCGAGACCGTCCAAGGGGAGCCGGGCGGGCGCTGCAGGAGCGTGCAGTCGGGAAGGCCCACCTGGGCGCCGAGGCGGGCGAGGGTCTCGGGGGAGTCGTAGAGGTCGGTGAGCAACCGCTGCGGTGTCAGTTTGGGCCAGAGCTTGTTCAGGGCCTGCCGGACGGCAGGGTCCTGCCAGAGGGCTTCCTTGGCCAGGCGGAGGTCCGTCTCGTCCAGGAGGGGTTCGTCTTCGGCCTCGTCGATGAGTTCCTGGATCCATTCGGGGAGCCCGCCGGATTTGGCCATCTCCTCCAAAGGCTCGTCCATGATGCGCTCGTACTGCTCGGCCCGGTTGACGGCGAGGGCCTCCAGCATGTCGTGGACGAAGCGGCGCCGCTGAACGTTGTGGGGGAGGCGCAGGCCACGGGCATGGTCGCGGATCTGCTCGCACTTTTCGGCGTCCACGACGAGAGTGAGGCCCTCCACGTCGAGATGGAGGCCGCCCGAAGGCACGCGCTGCCGGTCGTGAACGGCCGCTAGCACGAGGTCCGCCATGCGGTGGTCACCCTTGATGACGGCGACCGCGGGCGTTTCAGTGGCCGTCGCCTTGACGCCCGGATACAGTTCGCCGACCGTGGCCAGGGCGACATCGGTCTCGCCGAGACCCGGAAGGACCTGCTCGATGTAGCGGAGGAACGTGGCGTTGGGGCCGACGACGAGGACCCCGCGGCGTTCGAGGACGTCCCGGTGCGTGTACAGGAGGTACGCGGCCCGGTGCAGCGCGGCGACCGTCTTGCCGGTGCCGGGCCCGCCCTGGACGACCAGCACACCGTGCAGCCCCGAGCGGATCACTTGGTCCTGCTCCTCCTGGATGGTCGCGACCACGTCGCTCATCCGGCCCGTCCGGCGGCGGCGGAGGGTGGCGAGGAGGGCGGCCTCGCCCACGACGCCGCCGCGCTCCGACTCCTCCAGACCCTCCAGGTCGAACACCTCGTCGTCCAGCCGGACGACCTCGCGGTGGCGCAGGTGCAGGTGGCGGCGGCGCGCGAGCGTGCCGGGGGCGCCCGGCGTCGCGGTGTAGAACGGGCGGGCCGCCGCGGCGCGCCAGTCGATCAGGACGGGTTCGTGCTCCGCGTCGCGGAGGCCGATCCGGCCGATGTAGAACGTGTCGCCGGGGCCGTCGGCGTCGGCGCGGTGATCGATCCGGCCGAAGCACAGGCCCTGCTCGACGCCGCCGAGCCGGGCGAGCCGGCGGGCGGCCTCGTCGGTGGCGACGGCGCTCTCCAGCCGTGCCTGGAACGCGGCCCCGCCGCCCGCCGCCGGGCCCTGGCGCAGCGCGGACTCGGCGCTCTCCCGCTCGGCGTCGAGCAGCGCGTACACGCGGGACACGTATTCCTGCTCGGTGCGCACGGCGGCCTGCCGCGATTTTTCTTCCCGTTCCGGGTTGACAGCGTCGGCTTGACGGAGTCCCATGCCTCGGCTACACTCCTATTCATAGGATGGAGCTATTTGTGCGCAAGTCGCGATCTGCAAGCTTACCATCCTTCCTCCCGCGCCGCATGATCTTCTAGCGCCGCCCAAAAGATCGTCTTTGTTGTGGCGGGCGTCATCCGCGCGGTGCCCCGAGGTCACCGATCTTCGTGAGGCTGTCCGGCGATCGCTGTCGGACCCCCTCCGAAAGGTCGCTCCTCCATGGCCGACTTCGCCCGCCCGCTGAACCGGCGCACCTTCCTGGTCACCAGCGGACTCGCCACCGCCGTCGCCATCGCCCCCGGAACCGCCGCCAACGCGGCCCTTCGCACCCGTGCCCTCCCCGGCGACCCGTTCACGCTCGGCGTCGCCTCCGGTGATCCCGGCCCGGACGGATTCGTCCTCTGGACCCGGCTGGCCCTCGACCCCCACGCCGAGGACGGCCTCGGCGGCATGCCGGCCCGCACGATCCCGGTGCGCTGGGAGGTCTCGTCCGACCAGCGGTTCCGCCGCGTCGAACGCCACGGCGTCGCCGCCGCCCGGCCCCAGTCCGCCCACTCCGTCCACGTCGAGCTGAGCGGGCTGCGCCCGGGACGCGACTACTGGTACCGCTTCCGCGTCGACGACCACGTCTCCCCGGTGGGGCGGACCCGCACCGCCCCGCACCCCGCCACCTTCGGCCCCGCCCTCGCCATGGCCTTCGTGTCGTGCTCCCAGTTCGAGCACGGCTACTTCACCGCGTACCGGCGGCTCGCCGAGGAGCACCCGGATCTGATCCTGCACCTGGGCGACTACCAGTACGAGTACAAGAAAGGCGTCTACACCATCCCGGGCGGCAACGTCCGTGACCACGAGGGCCCCGAGACCGTCACGCTCGCGGACTACCGGCTGCGGCACGCCCAGTACAAGGCCGACCGTGACCTGCAGGCCGCGCACGAGGCCGCGCCGTGGCTCGTCGTGTTCGACGACCACGAGGTCGAGAACAACTGGGCCGGCTACATCCCCGAGGCGGGCTCGGACACACCCTCCTACGAGGAGTTCCGCGCCCGGCGCGCCGCCGCCTTCCAGGCGTACTACGAGAACATGCCGCTGCGCCGCCGGTCCATCCCGAAGGGACCCGACATCCAGGCCTACCGGCGCGTGCAGTGGGGCCGGCTCGCCAATTTCCACATGCTGGACACCCGCCAGTTCCGGGACGACCAGGGCTGCGGCGACGGCTACAAGGACTGCCCCGAGGCCACCGACCCGAAGCGCTCCATCACCGGCAACGAGCAGGAGAAGTGGCTGCTCGACGGCTTCCGCCGCTCCACCGCCCGCTGGGACGTCATCGGCCAGCAGGTGTTCTTCGCCCAGCGCGACAACACCGACGGGCCCGTCAAGAAGACCTCCATGGACGCCTGGGACGGCTACGCCGCGTCCCGGGACCGGATCACCAAGGGCTGGCTGGACGCCAAGGTCCGCAACCCGGTCGTGCTCACCGGTGACGTGCACGCCCACTGGGCCAGCGACCTCAAGGCCGACTACGACGACCCGAACTCCAGGACCGTCGGCTCCGAGCTCGTGTGCACGTCCATCACCAGCACCGGCGACGGCACGGACTCCGACCCCGCCGCCCAGCCCTTCCTCAAGATCAACCCGCATCTGCGCTTCTACAACAACCAGCGCGGCTACGTGCTGACGAAGATCGGCAAGGAGGAGCTGAAGGCCGACTTCAAGACGCTCCCGACCGTCCGGACGCCGGGCGCCGCGATCTCCACCAAGGCGACGTTCGTCGTAGAGGACCGCGTCCCCGGCGTCCACCAGACCTACCTGCGCCCCTACGTGTCGCCGAAGCTGGCCGCCGAGTCGGAGCGGCAGCTGATCCAGCAGACCATCGACAACGAGACCCAGCCCTGACGCCGCGCGGCCGGGACGCGCCGCACGCGTCCCGGCCCACGGCCCGCGGGTCCTCAGCGGTCGACGCGCGGATTCGTCGCCGGGCCGCTGAAAATATCGTCGAGGTCGTAGGCGACAGGCACCTCTAGCTGTTCGTAGGTGCAGGAATCGGGTGTCCGGTCGGGGCGCCAGTTGCGGAAGCGGGCGGTGTGCCGGAACCGGTCGCCCTCCATGGCCTCGTACGCCACCTCGACGACCAGGTCGGGGCGCAGCGGCACCCAGCTGAGGTCCTTCTTGCCGGTCCACCGGGAGATGGCGCCCGGCATGCGGTCGACGGTCGCCTCCGTCTGGTTCGCCCATTCCGCCCACGGATGCTCGGAGAGATCCTCCAGCCGGTACGGCTGCAGCTCCTCGACCAGCTCGGCACGGCGCTTCATCGTGAACGAGGCCGCGACGCCGACGTGCTGGAGGTGCCCATCGGTGTTGAAGAGGCCGAGAAGCAGCGACCCCACGATCGGGCCGGACTTGTGCCAGCGGAAGCCCGCCACCACGCAGTCGGCCGTCCGCTCGTGCTTGACCTTGAACAGCACCCGCTTGTCGGGCTGGTACGGGGTGTCCCGCGGCTTGGCGATGACGCCGTCCAGCCCGGCGCCCTCGAACTCGTCGAACCAGCGCAGCGCCAGGTCGTAGGAGTCGGACGCCGGCGTGACGTGGACCGGCGCCTTCACCCCGGACAGGGTCTCGGTGAGCCGCCGCCGCCGCTCGCCGAGCGGCACCTCCATCAGCGACTCGTCGCCGAGGGCGAGCAGGTCGAACGCCACGAACGAGGCCGGGGTCTGCTCCGACAGCAGCTTGATCCGCGACGCGGCGGGATGGATGCGCTGCTGCAGGGTGTCGAAGTCCAGGCGCGTCCCCTTCGGCAGCACGATCTCGCCGTCCACCACGCAGCGCGCGGGCAGCTCACGCCTGACCGCCTCGACCAGCTCGGGGAAGTAGCGGGTGAGCGGCTTCTCACCGCGGCTGGACAACTCCACCTCGTCGCCGTCGCGGAAGACGATGCAGCGGAAGCCGTCCCATTTCGGCTCGTACAGCAGGTCGCCCTTGGGCATGGTCTTGACCGCCTTGGCCAGCATCGGCGGCAGCGGCGGGCTGATCGGCAGATCCATCCCCCCATCTTGCGCCCCGGCACCGACAAAGGACATCACGGGCGGGGAAAGGGGGTTCGATAATGTGCAGGTCATGCGCCGCCTGCTGCCCGAGCCCGCCGCCGGCGGCGTCGACCCGTACGACGCCTACGGCGACCAGCCCGGGCTCAGGCTGGGCATGGTCATGAGCGTGGACGGCTCGGTCACCGACGCCGAGGGCTGGACGGACGGCCTCGGCGGCGCCGCCGACTTCCGCGTCTTCCGCACCCTCCGGGCGTTGACCGACGCGATCCTCGTCGGCGCCGGAACCGTCCGTACAGGGCGCCTCGGCCCGGCCCGCCTTGGCGACGATCTGCGCGCGCGCCGCGGCAGGCCCCCGGCGCCCATCGTCGTCGTGAGCCGTTCCCTCGACCTCGACTGGACGCTCCCGCTGTTCACCGGCGCCGAGACACCCACCATCGTGGTGACGTCACGGGACGTCCGGCAGAAGGTGCCGCCCCACATCCAGGTCGTCGCAGAAGGCGAAGGCGACGTCGATCTGAACGAGGCCGTCAGAACGCTCCGCGAGGACCTCGGGTACGAGCATCTTCTCTGCGAGGGCGGCCCATCCCTGGCGACCGCGCTCATCAGGGCGTCCCTGGTGGACGAACTCTGCCTCAACATCGCCCCGGCACTCTCCGGTGGCCCGCGTCACACCCGTCTCTTGGGCGACCTCGACGCCGAGGTGCCGCTCGACCCCACCGCCCTTTATCTGGACGAGGGCGTGCTGTTCGCCCGTTACCGGGCGCGGATCTGACCGTCCGAGTGACCGGCCGTACATCAATCTGTACGAATCCGTCATGCCGGGAGCGTTGGGGGGCGACACTATGCGGCGGGGACGGGGATGAGATTCTCACGAAAGGAGCGGGGGTGGAGTTCGCCGCATTGGGGGCGTGGATCCTCGCCGCCTTAGCGGGCGGTTATCTACTGATCATTTGGATGGCCAACGGGGGAGCCTCGACGAAGGTGACACGGTTCCCGATCCTGGTCGTGGTGGGGCATCCCCTCGCGGCCGTCGCGGGCCTGGCCGTCTGGATCGCCTACCTGGTCAACGGGGCCGCCGCGTACGCCTGGGTCGCGTTCGCGGCCCTGCTGATCGTCATCCTGCAGGGCTTCCTGCTGTTCACCCGCTGGCTCGTCGGACGCGGCGGGCGGCACGCCCGGGGCGCCGAGCAGGCGTTCCCCGCCACGGCGGTCGCCGTCCACGGGACGGTCGCGGTCACCACGCTGGTCCTGGTGTTCCTGACCGCGATGGAGGTCACCCGCGCGTGACGGTCACGAGCCCCTCTTCAGGACGAGGAGCGCGCGGCCGGTGACCCGGACGACGTCGCGGGCCTTGACGCGGGGACGTTCGCCGGCCGTGCCGGGCTCGGCGGTGTCGAGGGTGAACTCCCAGCGTTCGCCGTACTCGGCGCCGGGCAGCGTGAACTCGACCGGCTCGGACCCGGCGTTGATCAGCAGGAGGAACGAGTCGTCCCGGACGCGGCGGCCCCGCGGGTCGGGCTCGGTGATGGCGTCGCCGTTGAGGAACACGCCGAGCGACTTGGCGAACCCGACGTTCCAGTCCTGGTCGGTCATGGTCTCGCCGGCCGGGGTGAGCCAGGCGATGTCGGCGGCGGCGCCGGTGCCCGTCCCTGTGAAGAAGCGGCGGCGGCGGAACACCGGGTGGTCGCGCCGCAGCCGGGACAGGATGCGGACGAACTCCATGTCGTCCGAGTCCTCCCAGCGGACCCAGGCGATCTCGTTGTCCTGGCAGTAGGCGTTGTTGTTGCCCTGCTGCGTGCGGCCCAGCTCATCCCCGTGGGAGAGCATCGGCACGCCCTGCGAGAGGAACAGCGTGGCGAGGAAGTTGCGGCGCTGCCGGGCGCGCAGCTCCAGGACGGCGGGGTCGCGGGTGGGGCCTTCCACTCCGCAGTTCCAGGACCGGTTGTCGTCCGTCCCGTCCCGGTTGTTCTCGCCGTTGGCCTCGTTGTGCTTGTGGTGGTAGGAGACGAGGTCGGTCAGCGTGAACCCGTCGTGGCACGTGACGAAGTTGATGGACGCGAACGGGCGCCGCGCGCTGTGCTCGTACAGGTCGGACGAGCCGGTCAGCCGGGACGCGAACTCCGGCATGGTCGCGTACGAGCCGCGCCAGAAGTCGCGGACGGTGTCGCGGTACTTGCCGTTCCACTCCGTCCACAGCGGCGGGAAGTTGCCGACCTGGTAGCCGCCCTCGCCCACGTCCCACGGCTCGGCGATGAGCTTCACCTGGGAGACGACCGGGTCCTGCTGGACCAGGTCGAAGAACGCGGCCAGCCGGTCGACGTCGTGCAGCTCACGGGCGAGCGCCGAGGCGAGGTCGAAGCGGAACCCGTCCACGTGCATCTCCAGGATCCAGTAGCGCAGCGAGTCCATGATGAGCTGCAGCGCGTGTGGGTTCCGGACGTTCAGCGAGTTGCCGCAGCCGGTGTAGTCGAGGTGGTAGCGCTTGTCGTCGTCCCTCAGCCTGTAGTACGAGGCGTTGTCGATCCCGCGGAACGACAGCGTCGGGCCCAGGTGGTCGCCTTCCGCGGTGTGGTTGTAGACGACGTCCAGGATGACCTCGATGCCCGCCTCGTGCAGCGCGCGGACCATCGCCTTGAACTCCAGCACCTGCTCGCCGTACTGCCCGGACGAGCTGTAGGCGTTGTGCGGCGCGAAGAACCCGATCGTGTTGTAGCCCCAGTAGTTGTCGAGGCCCCGCGCCACCAGCGCGTGCTCGGGGACCGACTGGTGCACCGGCATCAGCTCGACGGCCGTCACGCCGAGGTCCAGCAGATGGTCGATCATGACCGGATGCGCGATGCCCGCGTACGTCCCGCGCTGCTCCTCCGGGATGCCGGGGTGCAGCTTCGTCAGGCCCTTGACGTGCGCCTCGTAGATGACGCTCTCGTGGTAGGGGACGCGCGGCGGCCGGTCGTCCGCCCAGTCGAAGAACGGATTCACCACGACGTTCTTCGGCATGTAGGGGGCGCTGTCGTCCTCGTTCAGGGCGTCGGGGTCGGCGAACCGGTAGGAGAACAGCGACTCGTGCCAGCGGACATCGCCCTCCACCGCCTTGCCGTAGGGGTCGAGCAGCAGCTTGGACGGGTTGCAGCGGTGCCCCTCGCGCGGGTCGAACGGCCCGTGCACCCGGTAGCCGTACCGCTGGCCGGGGCCGACGCCGGGCAGGTAGCCGTGCCAGACGAACCCGTCCACCTCGGGCAGCTCGCGCCGCGTCTCGCGCCCGCGGTCGTCGAACAGGCACAGCTCGACCCGCCGGGCGACCTCCGAGAACAGCGCGAAGTTCGTGCCCGTGCCGTCCCAGGTGGCGCCCAGCGGATAGGGATCCCCGGGCCAAACCTCCCGCATGCTCTCCACCCCTCGGCCGCTTCGTTCCTGGCCCGTCGATTGTGGCCTACCCACCGTCCTCCACCCCCCACCCCCACCCATCACCCGACCGTCCGGCATCAGGGTGTCATGGTGGGGTGGCGTGGGGGAGGCGCCAGACGGTCTCGTCGTCGCGGGTCTCGCCGGTGCGGCGCAGGCCGATCCTGGACGCGACGGTCTCGGACGCGCGGTTGTCCGGGTGCACGGTCGCGACGACGTCCCCGATCCCGTGCCCGAGGAGCCAGTGCAGCAGCGCGCGGGCGGCCTCGGTGGCGAAACCGAACCCCTGGTAGGGCATGCCGATCACCCACGCCACCGACGCGACGTGCCGCGGCGGGCCCGGCGTGACCGTCGACCCGGCGGACGCGGGCGTCACCGTGAACCCCGGTGCCGCGGGCGTGACCGTCGCCTGGACGTAGCCGACGGCCTGCCCGTCCCGGACCCGGCGGACGATCCAGTTCAGCCAGTACTCCTGGTGGAAGGGGGCCGGGCCCGCGACGAGATGCGCGTAGCGGGCGTGGAGCTCGTCCCGCGAGAGGGGCTCGCCGCCGATGTGGCGGTGCAGGCGCGGGTCGTCCAGGACGGGGGCCATCTCGTCCGCGTGATGGACCGCCAGCGGCTCCAGGACGAGCCGCTGGGTGCGGATGGTCTCGGCGATCGGCCCGTACACCCGCCGATCGTATGCCCTGGCACCCGACTAGGAGGTGAAAGTGCAGGTCAGAGGCGCCACTCGGCGCGTTTGTCGGAGAGCCTTCTGGTCCAGGCGCCGTCGGGGTGCTGTTTCGGGTCGAGCCACAGCCACGGCTGGGAGTGCCGGAACGGCAGTTCGGTGCCCGGCTGCCAGGGGAACAGGCCCTGCGGGTTCGGCCAGACGACCTGGAGGACCGGCAGCGGGGGGCGCCGGTAGAACGCGACCGCGCCGCCGAACATCCCGTCGTACCAGTGCGGGTCGACGTCCCGGAAGGCCGCCTGCTGCCCTCGGACGACGCCGTCGTGGCGCTCGCCGTCCGCCGGGCCGCGTCCCTCGGCGGTCTCCCGGCCGAGCCTGTTGAGGATCTCCTCCGTCTCGTACACGTCCCCGCCGAACATCGCCAGCTCGGGCGCCCGGTGGCTGTGCCAGAGCCCCACCGTGTACGCCCATCCGGGCCCTTCGTCGTCCGGGTGGACGAGGACGACGCTCCATCCGTACTGCGTGATGTGCACGATCGTGCGGAGCTGGAAGTTGTCCAGGCTGCCGCGGTCGCCGTAGTCACGGCAGATCACGCACGTGCACGAGGGACGATCGCCGGACATGACCCTCAGTTTACGATCAATCGACCCTGGGCGAGTGCGCCGTCCGGGTCCGCGAGATCGGGGGGGCGCACGGTCACCAGAAGACGCCGGTGTCCCGCGGCCGCGTCTCGGGCCCGTACCGGCCGGCCGGGCCGCCGAGCCGCCGGACGGCCACCGTGACGAGGAGCATCGCGGCCGGGAGACCGAGCGAGACGGCCGTCAGCGGGGCGACGGACGCCACGTCCAGCGCCGTCCCGCCGAGCAGCCCGGCGACGCCGAGGTCGGCCCCCGGCCGTCCCGCCGAGAGCGGCACCGCGAGGATCGCGGCGCAGACGGCGAGCGCGGCCGCCGGAAGGGCGATGACGCGGCGCCGGACGAAGAAGCCCAGCGCGACGCCGAGCGCCCCGAGCACCGGCAGCGCCATGACGGCGAACCAGTGTCCCGGCTCCGGCCTCATCTCGATGTCCACGACCGGAGCCGGGTCGCCCTTGCGCAGGTGCCACAGTCGATGTCCGGGCGAATCCGGGCGCACCGTGGCCGAAACCGGCGGCAGCCGCAGTTTCATGGCCGTGTCGTGAAACCCCCATGCGGTGAGTTCGCGCAACGCGCCGGAGGCGTCGATCCGCATGACCGGCCGGCGTCCCGTCCGGTAGGCGCGATCGATCTCGGCCCGGGCGAACGGCACACCGCGCCCTTTCCGCGTGCCGACGCGGACGTTTCCGGCGCCGGGGAACAGCTCCCGGCCGATCCGGGCGGCGAGCGCACGCACCTCGGCGTCCGAGCGGAGCCGTCCCGCCGCGTACAGGTCGACGCGGGCGTCCCCGTCGTCGAGGACGGCGACCTCGACCCGGGCGCGCTGCTCCCGGACCGGCGCCCCGCCGCCGCACCCGGCGAGCACGCCGAGCGCGATCAGCGTGATCACGATCGCGGCCAGCCGCCGAGAACGCATTCGGCCTCGCTTCGTCGGTCCGAGCGGCTACCGGCCGGCGTGCCGTTGCGTGCGCAGCGTCTCCAGCAGGCGGAGCCAGATCTCGCTGGCGGTGGGGTAGCTGGGCACGACGTGCCACAGGGTGGACAGCGGAACGCGTCCGACGATGGCCACGGTCGCCGAGTGCACGAGGTCGGCGATCCCGGCGCCGGCGAACGTGGCGCCCACGAGGACGTCGGCGGCCCGGTCGACGACGAGCTTCGCGCGGCCGCGGTAGTCGGCGCGCATGACATAGGTCCCGGCGAGCGCGCCGAGGTCGTACTCGACCACCTCGACGTCGAGGCCCGCCTCCCGCGCCTGCCGTTCGGTGAGGCCGGCGCTGCCGACCTCGGGGCTGGTGAACACGACCTGCGGCGCCCCGACGTGCCCGGCCGCGGCGGACGGCAGGTCGGCCGACCCGGCGGCCCGTGCCGCGATGACCTCGCCCGCGATGCGGGCCTGGTACTTGCCCATGTGGGTGAGGAGCGCGCGGCCGCACACGTCGCCGATGGCGTACAGCCAGGTGCCGTCGATGCCCCGGACGCCCTGCTGGTCGTCGACGTCGAGGTACCCGCCGGGGGACAGGCCGACGGTCTCCAGCCCGATGTCGCCGGTGTTCGGGGTGCGGCCGGTCGCCACGACGACCTCGTCGGCGACGACGGCGGTGCCGTCGTCGAGGGTCACGCTCACCTCGCCGCCGTGCACGCGGCCCTCGCCCGTGTCACGGATGTCGGACCGCTTCACCTGGGACATCGTGCGTCCGAGGCGCAGCCGCACGCCCGACTCCCGCAGCTCCTCGCCGACGAGGTCGCCCGCGAACGGCTCGTTGCGGGCCAGCAGCCGCTCGCCCCGATGGACGAGCGTCACCTCGGCTCCCAGCCCGCGCAGCCAGGTGGCCGCCTCGCAGGCGACCACGCCGCCGCCCAGGACGGCCACGCGGCGCGGCACCTCGTGCATCGTCGTCACGTCGCGTGAGGTCCAGGGCAGCGCGGCGCGCAGGCCTGGAACGTCCGGTACGGCCGGGCAGGAACCGGTGTCGATGACGACGGCATGCCGGGCGGTGAGCGTCCTGACCGAACCGTCCGGACGGCTCACCGCGATCGTGCGGTCGCCCGCCAGCCGCCCGTAGCCGCGGACCACGTCGATCCCGGTGTCCAGCGCCCACGCGACCTGGGAGGCGTCGTCCAGTCCGTTGATCACGACGTCGCGCCGGGCGAGGACGCCGGCGGGATCCAGTCGCGCGGACACGCCGGGCAGATGGGCCGCCGCGTCCACCACCTCCACGGGCCGGAGGAGCGCCTTACTGGGCATGCACGCCCAGTAGGAGCACTCCCCGCCGAGGAGCCGGTCCTCCACGAGCACCGAGGACAGGCCGGAGAACTGGCTCGCGTACTGGGCGGCGTTCTCGCCCGCGGCGGCTCCGCCGAGGACGATGACATCCCACTCCGACCGATCCGGGTCCACTGCCGCCGTCATGAGGTCCTCCCGGTCGTCCTTCGCCGCTGGCACGCGACGACAGCCTATGTGCCCGGCGGGCCCAGGGGAGTGGACCCGCCGGGCCGCGTCAGCCGGAGGTGTCGCCGTAGATGATCCCGCGGCCGTTGGTGCCGAGGTAGACGCGGCCGTAGACGCGGGGGTCGCCGGTCAGGGCCTCGCCCATGTTGCCGTACTGGTGCTGGTCGTCGTTGACGCGGACCCACGTCTGGCCGGTGTCGTCGGAGCGGAACACGCCCGTGACGCCGCCGATCGTGGCGACCGTGTAGATCGCCTGGTAGGACCGGCCCGGGGCGGCCTTGCCGAAGCCGACGTTCACCGCCTTGGCGGCCGAGGGCAGCTTGGTGAACGTGGCGCCCGAGTCCGTGGAACGGAAGAGGCCGGTGTCGCCTGCCAGCCAGATGTCCCCCTCATGTCCGGGCACTGCCTTGAAGTGTGCTGAGGATGGGAGGCCGGAGGCGGCGCCGGTGAAGGTCTGGCCACCGTCGGTGCTGACGTACAGGCGTCCGTTGGAGAACGCGTAGAACTTGCGGGGATTCACGCGGTCCGACTCGATCCGGGCGTTGGCCGGCACGCCCGAGGACTGCGCCCAGCTGTTGCCGAAACCGGTCGAATGGACCACGGGCTGTCCGCTGTCACCGGGAGCCCACACGAACCGCGCTCCGTCCGCGGACGCCGCGACGGTTCCTCCGTTGTTGACGCCACCGGGCTCGGTCCCCTGGAACCAGTTGGCGCCGCCGTCGGTGGAGAACGCGACATGGCTGTCGTTCGGGCGGTCGGAGTCGGTGAAGTTGCCCGCGCGCACCATCACCGACGGATTGTTCTCGGCGTAGTCCAGGCTGGTGGTGCTGGTGAAGCCCGGCCGCACGAACATCATGGCGGGCACGGCGTTCAGGTCGTCGTGACGGAAGCCGCCGATGTCGCCGAGGCCGCTGACCAGCGGTGCTCCGGAGGGCGGGCTGACGAGGTCGAGGACGGCCGTCTCTTCGAGCCCGGTCACCATGGGCTTGATCGTGAACTGCCCGCCGCCGTCCCACTGGGTGAGGTTCTCGGTCCCGTAGATCGTGGCGCCCGTCCCGTACATCATGCGGTCGGAGCTGAACGGGTCGATCTCGACGGACTCGGTCATCCAGCCGAGCTTGGGGGTGGCTTCGGGCGGGGCCGGGTTCTGGCCGAAGGTCAGCCAGGGGACGGCCGAGATGTCCAGCTTGTAGCGGAGGCTGCGGTTCGGGTAGCTCGTCCAGTCCCAGACCCGGGTCCAGGTCTGGCCCGCGTCGGTGCTGCGGAAGAAGACGACGTCCGGCCACCAGGAGATCTGCGTGGCGACCATGAGCGTGTTCGGGTGCTGCCGGTCGATGGTCAGGCCGCTGTAGCCGTAGTACGCGTCGGAGCTCGTGGACGGCACCGGACTGACGCGTGTCCAGGTGGACGCCCGGGTGTCGTACTTCCACACGTCTCCCTTGGCGCCGTTGTACGGGCCGGCGGTGTCGCTCGTGGCGATGTAGAGCGCGTGGCCGGCGGCGTCCAGCACGCCCTTGTGCGCGATGTAGCCGGTCGGCTGCCCCGGCACGCGTTGCCAGGAGGCGCCGGCGTCGGTGCTGCGGTAGACGGTGTTGTCCTTGTCGGCCACACCCGCGTAGATGGTGCGCGTCGGTGTTCCGGACGTCGCGGTGCTCTCGTCGAACGTCACCCACACGACGCCGGGCCGGTGACTGCCGTAGCCGCTGGAGTCGGACGGGTCGTCGGAGTAGTTCCCGGGGTTGGGGAAGGCGGAGACCTTCGCCCAGGTCGCTCCCCGGTCGGTGCTTCGCCACAGGCCGTTGCCCTCTGGGGCGCCGAAGTACAGGACGCGGTCGTCGCCGGGGTCGACGGCCAGCCGCTCGCCCATGCCGCGCCCTGGCATGTTCCCGCCGAGCTTGAACGGCAGCTGCGTGACCTGCCAGGTCCGTCCCCTGTCGGCGGACCGCAGGATCGCCCCGTTGTTCGGGTCCCAGGCGTTGGTGTACATCCCGGCGGCGGCGTACACCCGGTCGGCGTCCACCGGGTCGGCGGCGAGGCTGACCACGCCGTTGTAGCCCCACTTGTCCCAGCCCACCCAGTCCAGGAGCGGGGTCCAGCGCCGGGCGGCCTGGTCCCACCGGTAGGCGCCGCCGATGTCGGTGCGGGCGTAGATCAGGTTGTGCTCCTTGCGGCTGAACACGATCCCCGGGACGAAACCGCCGCCCGCGATCTGCACGTTCCGCCAGCTGTAGGCCGCCGCGCGGGGGGTCGCGGGCGCGGCCGCCGAAGCGGGCGCGGTGAAGGACGTGATGGCCAGCGTCAGCGCGGTCACGGCGGTCGCCATGAGGCGGGGGCGGTGTCTTCGCATCGGAGCCTCCTCGGGGATGCGGCGTGTCCGAGGAGGATGATCGAAGCGCTTCGACAGGGTCAAGACGGCTTTCGCCGCCTTTCACGCCATCGCCCCGAAAGCGGGCACGGCGGTGTGGAGCGCGGAGAGCCGCCCGGCGCGCAGGACCGTGCCGTCGGGCCGGACGATGGCGGCGCCCACGCGGCCTCGCCTCAGCCAGTGGTCCAGTGCGTCACCCGGCCCGGTGGTGATCACCACTGCCCCGCGCCGCTCGATCTCGGCCCGCTGCCCGGCGGACGGTTCGGTGGCTGTGACGATCGCGAACCGGCCCGCGGCCACGTCGTCGAACCGGCGGCCGCCGTCCAGCGGCGCGTTCGGGCACAGCCGGCCCGCCAGGGCGCGGCCGGGACGGCTCCGCGCCATCAGGCCGGAGCGGCGCAGCGCCGGGGTCGCGCTGTTCGTGATCTATTCCCTGAGGCCCGGGACGAGACGCAGCCGCGGCGCCACCGCGCGGCGCAGGAGGTCGCCCGGCTTCAGCAAGGTCCTGCTCAACAACGGCCTGGAACTGGCCACGTCCCACAGGGGCCTCGCCCCGCGCGCCCGGCGCGACATCGAGGCCGGTGTCCGCGCCGGCCGGTTCAGCGTGCGTGACCCTGAACTCGCCATGGTCACCGTGGCGGGCGCGGCGCTGTGCCTCGGCCGTCTGCTCCATGACCGTCCTGAACGCGACGACGCCGAAGCCACCGACCAGGTCACCGAGGACCTTCTGCGCATGCTCGGCCTCCCGGCCGGCGAGGCGCGCGAGATCTACCGGCGTCCGCTCCCCGGTCTCGCCGAGGCCGGGCGCAGCGACGGCACCGGGTAGGAGGGCTACGCCGGGGTCCGGCCGTCCTCGTCGAGGATCGTGCGGACGCGGCGAGCGGCCTCGGCGGGGGCGATCCCGGCGGCGACGAGAGCGGCGGTCGCGGCGGGCTCCGCCGTGTCGCCGGTCCAGCCGGGGCTGCCGCTGTTCTCGACGAGGCTCAGCAGGAACGCCTCCAGTGCCTGGGCGAGGACGGGCACGGGCAGGTGGCGGGCGAAGACGCCCTCCTCCTGGCCGCGCCGCAGGATCGAGATCGTCTCCTCCCGGGCCGGGCTGAGGACGGCGCGGACACCCTCCTCGCCCAGGTCCCGGCGCGCGAGCGAGATCAGCATGCGGTAGCGGTCCCCGACCCCCCAGACCGCCAGTGTCATCCGCGCCATCGCCGTGGCGGGATCCGCGCCCGGACGCCGCGCCTCGGTGAACGCCTGCTCCACCGCCTGCCCGGCCTCCTCGGCCAGTGCCCCGATCAGGATCTGGCGGTTCTGGAAGTGGCCGTAGAGCGTGCGGCGCACCACACCGGCGGCGCGGGCGATGTCCTCGATGCTCGCCTCCGGGTCGCGGCCGAGCTCCCGGCGGGCGGCGGCCAGGATGCGGGCCCGGTTGGAACGCGCGTGGCTGCGCTGCGGGGCGCCCCCTGTGAGCTTCGTCATGCCCCTCATACTTGCACATCACTGTGCACGTAACTAAATTTGCACACGAATGAGCAAGTTTTGTGGGCCGGCTCCCGGCCCGCTCGTGCGGAAGGAACGCCGATGTCGTTGATCGCCTCCACGCCGGTGGAGCGGATGAACGCCCCCTACGCCCGCCGGTGGCAGGCCCTCCTGGTGCTGTGCCTGAGCCTGCTGATGGTGCTGATGGCCAACACCTCGCTGCTCGTCGCCGCGCCCGACATGACGAAGGACCTGGGGCTGAGCAGCAGTGACCTGCAGTGGGTCATCGACGGCTACACCGTCCCGTACGCGGCGCTGATGCTGGTGCTGGGCGCGGTGGGCGACAAGTACAGCCGCCGCGGCGCGCTGGTCGCCGGCCTCGTGCTCTTCGCGGCCGCCTCGGTGGCCGGCAGCCTGGCGCACAGCGCCGCGGCCGTCATCGCGGCCCGCGCCATGATGGGCGTCGGCGCGGCGGTCGTCATGCCGGCCACCCTGTCGCTGCTGGTCGCCATGTTCCCGCGCGGGGAGCGGGCCCGGGCGATCACCGCCTGGTCGGCGACCTCCGGGCTCGCCATCGCCGCCGGCCCGCTGCTGGCCGGGTGGCTGCTGGAGGACCACGGCTGGGGCTCGACGTTCCTCATCAACGTGCCCATCGCCGCGGTGGCCGCCGTCGCCGCGCTGGTGCTGGTGCCGCCGTCCAAGGCCGCGGTCACGGGACGGCTCGACCTGATGGGCGGGCTGCTGTCGGTGCTGACCGTCGGCTCCCTCGTCTACATGATCATCGAGGGCCCGCACTACGGCTGGGGCACCGCCGCCGTCACCGCCGCCGTGGTCGCCGCCGCCGGGCTGGCCGCCTTCGTGGCGCGGGAGCTGCGCCACCCGCGTCCGCTGCTGAACCTGGGCATGTTCCGTGACCGGACGTTCACCGGTGCTGTGCTCGCCGTGCTGCTGTTCTTCCTCGGCGCGTTCGGCACCATCTACTACGCCAGCCAGCACCTGCAGTTCGTCCTCGGCTACGGCCCGCTGGAGACCGGAACGCGGCTTCTGCCGCTCGCCGCCGCCGTGTTCGCCGGCGCCGTGCTGACCGGCCGGCTGACGCCGCGCCTGGGCATGAAGCCCGTCGTGGTGACCGGCATGGTGCTGGGCACCATCGCGATCTTCCTGCTGACCAGGGTCGACTCGGGCTCGTCCTACGTCGACTTCCTGCCGACCCTGCTGCTGCTCGGCGTCGCCATCGGGCTCAGCGCCTCACCGTGCACCGACACCATCATGGGCGCGTTCCCCGAAGCCGAACTCGGCGTCGGCGGCGGCATCAACGACACCGCCCTGGAGTTCGGCGGCTCGCTGGGGATCGCCGTCCTGGGGTCGGTCCTGGCGACCGCCTACAGCGACAAGCTGGGCGGGGCGCTCGCCGGACACCTGCCGCCCGCGGCCCTGGCCACCGCCCAGGACTCCATCGGCGGCGCCCTGGGGGTCGCCGAGCAGGTGAGCCGGAACCCGGCGGGCGGGCCCGAGCAGGCCCACGCCCTCGTCATGGCCGCCGACAGCGCCTTCGCCCACGCCGTCGCGCACACCAGCCTGGTCGGCGGCATCATCCTGGCCGTCGGGACCGTCCTGGTCGCCCTGATCCTGCCCGGCCGCCGCCCGGCCCCGTCCGAGCCGGAGCCCGAGCGGGACGAGCCGGAGACCCTCGCTCTCCCGGTCCGGTAGATCAGTGCCCGGCCAGGCGGGGGAACAGCGCGAGAGCGTTGGCGGAGTCGATGGCCTGGTGCAAGTCCTCATCGTCCGCGGTGAAGGCGTCCAGGCCGTCGGTGAAGTACTTCACGGCGGCGTCCGGGGCGAACGGCCAGTCGGAGCCGAAGAGGACGTGCCCGGGACGGGCGAACGCCAGCAGGCTCGGCAGCGCGGCCGGGCTGCCCGACAGGGCGGTGTCGAAGTAGAAGGAGGCCAGGTCCTCGAACACCTCGCCGGGGTCGTGCCCCTGGCCGACGAGGGTGACGGCGATGCGGTGGGCGGCGTAGGGCAGGAACCCGCCCGCGTGCGAGAGGATGATCTTCAGGCCGGGATGCCGGCGCGGGATGCCGTGCAGGACCAGGTTCGCGGCCGCGCGGGTGGTGTCCAGCAGGAAGTCGGCGGCGAACGGCGGCAGCCCGGGCACGGCGGGTGCGGGCAGTTCCGCCGGGTGGACGAGCACCACCGCGGACCGGCGGCCCAGCTCGGCCATGAGCGGGTCGAAGGCCGGGTCGCCCAGGTAGGTGCCGCGGGAGTTGGCGAGCAGCACGACGCCGTCGGCTCCAAGCTCGTCCAGGGCGCGGACGCTCTCCTGGACGGCGCCGTCGACATACGGCAGCGGAACGGTGGCGAAGTGGCCGAACCGGTCGGGACGGTCCTTGACCAGCTCTGCGCCGAAGTCGTTGATCTCGCGCGCCAGGTCGAGCGCGCGGGCGTCGTCGCCCAGATGGGTGCCGGGCGTGGACAGCGACAGGACGCCGGTCGCGATCGAATGGTCGTCCATCAGCGCGATGGCGCCCTCGACGCTCCAGGCGGGGAGATCGCGTCCGCCCGCCTGGGCGATCCCCTCGGCGTTCAGCCGCCGGACGTACGCGTCGGGCAGCAGATGCTGATGGACGTCGATGCGGCTCATGATCCTCCCCTTGGCCGTTCCCTACCCTGGCCCGGTCATGGAACGATTGGTACAGTCCGGAACGATTGGTCCAGAGCGTATGCGGCCCCGGGCGGCGGCGTCAACGAAGCGGGAGCGGCCGGACGAGCGCCCGCGGGCGGGTCGGTCCCGGCGGCTCCGGGCTGAGAGACTGGGCGCACATCGACGCCCCCGCCGAAGGGCGGGCCGGGAAGGACACGGATGGGCCCGAAGACCGAGCGCCGCCAGCAGCACGGCGAGGAGTCGCGGCGGCGCATCCTCGACGCCACCGTCGAGATCGCCGCAGAACGCGGGTACGAGGGGACCAGCATCGGCCTGGTCAGCCAGCGGTCCGGTCTGCCCCGCAGCTCGATCTACTGGCACTTCCGCGACAAGGACGACCTGCTCGCCGCCGTGATCGAGCGCAGCTACCACCTGTGGCGGGAGCGCCTCCTCGGGGCCGAGATGACCAGCGATCCGAGGACGGACCGTGCCGGGCGGCTGCGCGAGATGACCGCCGCCGTCGCGGCGAGCCTGCTCG
Source organism: Spirillospora sp. CA-128828 (assembly GCF_050945415.1). NCBI lineage: Bacteria > Bacillati > Actinomycetota > Actinomycetes > Streptosporangiales > Thermomonosporaceae > Spirillospora > Spirillospora sp. CA-128828. The sequence continues at coordinate 6,414,455 of NZ_CP191986.1, read as the reverse complement.
ACCAGCCGGAGTTCCTGCGTCTCGGAATGATGCTCACTCTGGAGCGGCGTCCCGTCGAGGCCAAGGCGCGCCAGCTGTTCGTCGACATCCGCGACGAGGTCCTGGCGTTCGCGGCCGGGGAGTTCCAGGAGATGCTCGCCGACGCGCCGGCCGCCGAACGCAAGGCCGTCGCCCGCAAGCTGGCCGCGTTCACGCTCGCCGCCGCCGACGGGCTCTTCCTGGCCTACCAGCTCGATCCCGGGAGCTTCGACATGCGGGGCCAGTTCGAGATGCTCGCCGTCACCATCGACGCGGCCTGGGACCGCCTCACCGCCTGAACGCCGCCGCCACCGCCGAGGCCGGCGGTGAGGAGCCCGGCGGCACTGGGCAGGCGGAGCGGGATGAGCATGCCGGATGATGAGGTGCGGGTGCTGCAGGCATTGCCCCGGCTTGTGCTGACTTATGGCGGACGGTTGGTGGAGCTCGCCGAGGCGCATGGCGGTGGACGGCCTGACATGGAGTCCTGGAAAAGGTGGTGCCCCGGTGGGACGGCGTCACGCCGTCCCACCGGGCACCAGTTGGACCGGGCCGCACCGATCAGGCGGCCTAGTGGATGGTTGTCAGGACGCCCCGGGGGGTCGACCATGACTGCTTGGGATCGATCCCTTCCTCGGTTGGGGAGATCCAGATGCGGTCCTTCGGAGTGAAGTCGCCGGGGATGAACGGGCCGGGACCAGATCCTCCGAGGACCTTGGGCAGCGAGGAGACGAGCGCGAGCGGGAGTTCCCTGTCGGTGAAGTCCTCGCTCATGCCGATCGCGGTCTCCGCGTCGGGTGAATCGCTGACCGCGACGACCGGGGCCCGTTCGGCCTCGGCGGTCAGGGTCAGCGTCCGTGACATGGCGACCAGGTCCCCGAAGGTTCCGGGGACCTGCCACTCCAGCGCCGTCGGCCACCCCGATTCGGTGGCCCCGCGGAGGTCCTGGACCAGCTGCTCCAGGACCGGCTTCCGGTCCTGCGCCAGGCAGTCGAGGACGTACCTGCGGATGGGCTCGTCCGCCGAGGCGCCGACCACCGTCAGCCCCCCGTAGAGGTCGCCCATGGGACGGTAGTTGGCCTTCGCCGCCAGCAGCTCACGGAAGTACCCCTCCACGAACTCGTCGTGACGATCGGCAGCCTTGACCAGCCGGCGCAGTCGTGCGACGAGATCGCCCTGCCGGGGTGCGTCCAGTTTGCGCAAGACCCGCCCGAACTCCGAGGAGATCACGACATGCATGGCACCCGGCACCCCCCCGGACCGCCCACGGGCGGTGCAGAGCATGGCGATGATCGCCGTATGGCGGTGCATCGCCTCCCTCGTGGCGAATGACCACTTCCCTGCTGTCAGCAGCGGGACGTCTTGGAACGTCACGGCGTCGGTCACGACGGTCAGCCTGTCCTCGAAGGACGCGCCGTCCTGCGCGAGCCTGGCCGCCACCGCATCGGGCCGGCCCAAGACGGCCACATGCTGCCTGCCGCTCTGCCGACTCGACAGCTCGGCGTAGACCTGCTCATCCCGGCCAGGCCGACTGAGCCTGACACCGGACCACCCGACGCCGGCGCGCATGATCCGCAACCCCTCGATGAGGGCCCTGGCGGACTTGCCGGCCGCCCGCGCGGGCGGCAGCGTCTTGGGACGGCCGCTTCCGTGAATCCGGTGGATGTACTCCAGCCCAGGCAGTTTCGCCTGGCTGAGGTCCAGCACGGCAAGCCGTGCCTGCGCCCCCTCACCTTCCAGGTCAAGGAGCCAGTAGTCGTCCAACATGAACGCCACCTCCGGTTTCGATTGGCACGTCCGCGTACACACGCGGACGGGTCCGGGCTTCACACCGGACGTATGTGACCGTACCGGAAGCTCCAGACAAGGCAACGCGCCAGCTGTGCGGCGGCATCGGCAAGGGCGCCAAAGACACCGGGTGCTGCCCATTCGCCGGCTTCGCGGGCGCCGGCGACCGATGCCCTGAAGTATTCAGTCGCCGCGCGTCTGACGGCTGTTGGACGACGTGGCATCGACACCTCGGAACGGCTCGGACGACCTACAAGAAGCTCGCTCAGATCACCACATAGGACATGCTCTTAGTTCAAGCCGAGGGTCCCGTCTTTTAGCAGCTGAGCCAGATCGACCGAGGTCAGCTTGACGGTGTTGGGGAACACGCCCTCCTCGTCGCCGGAGTCTGTGGCAGGACGCTCGGGGGCGCCCCGGAACATCCGCGCGACATGTTTGCGTAGTCGGTTGCGCTTCATGTCATCCCTTTCTGGTCAGTGCGTCAGTTCGCGGGGGCTGTGCGGGGCTTCGTGAATCTCGCTGAAGCCGCCGTCCGGGCTCATCAGGATCCGTCCGGTCTCGCGGCCGTGCTCGGACTCCTTCTGCTCCCGGTAGGTCAATCCAAGGCAGATCCACCGGGTGACGGCGTAGGCGAGCGGTGGTCCGGCGAAGATGGCCACCCGGAAGAACCAGGTGACGTCGTACAAGGACAGGTGGAAGTCGCGTGCGATCTGGTCGTTGGCGGCCGCGGCCCACAGCAGTCCATAGAAGGCGATGCCGGCCGCGCCCACCGCGGTGCGGGTCGCCGCGTCGCGGGGACGGTCTAGGACGTGGTGGATGCCGCGATCGCCGGTAAGCCGCCGTTCGATCAGGGGATAGGCCGCCAGGAGGGTGAAGAACGCCCCCGGCATCAGGAGCGCGGGAACCAGCACCGCGAGGGTGACCGGGTGACCGGCCACGCTGAGTTCCCAGCCCGGCATGATCCGCACGGCTCCGTCCAGGAAGCCCATGTACCAGCCTGGCACCGCTCCGGCGGTGGTGTCCCCGGGCCGGTACGGGCCGTACTGCCAGATCGGGTTGATCTGCGCGAATGTGCCGATGAGTGCGAGGACCCCGCAGGTTGCCAGCAGAAGCGCCACCGCTGAGCCGCGCGACGCACGTCCTGAGAAGGTGTCGGGGAAACGGGTGTGGCCATGGTTGCGGACGAGCCTGTGGCGGAGCACGAACAGGCCGGCCAGGACCGCTGGGAGCACCAGGATGTGCAGCCAGTAGAGCCGGGGAATGATCTCCTCGCCCGGGAACTCATCGCCGAAGATCAAGAACGTCAGACTGGTGCCGACCAGCGGGATCGCCTGGGTCACGCCCTGGAGAAGCCCGAGGCTGCCGCCGGACAACATGTCGTCCGGCAAGATCGTGCCGGTCCAGGCCGTCACCATGCCCAGCACCAGTACGGTCACCCAGATCAGCCAGTTGAGACCGCGTGGGCGGCGGAACGCGCCGGTGAAGAACAGCCGCAGCAGTTGCAGGGCGATCGAGGCGACGAAGATCAGCGCGGCCCAGTGGTGGATCTGCCGCATCAGCAGCCCGCCGCGCACGTCGAGGCTGATGTCGAGCGTCGACGCGTACGCCTCGCTGACCGGAACGCCCCGCAGCGGCGCGTACGAGCCGTCATAGGCGACCTGCGTCATGTCGGGGTCGAAGAACACGGTCAGGAACGCACCCGTGGCGATGAGCACCAGGAACGAGTAAATGGCGAGCTGGGCGAACAGGAACGACCAATGATCGGTCCGTGCCTGTCGTGACCACCGGCCCACCCAGCGGGTTTGTCCCTGCATTGGCTCCACTCCCCGATTTGGTTCCGGTACACATGCGACGTGCCAAGATCGGCAGATGTGACACCGAAGGGAGTGAATCCGGCTGATGTGACATACGAGACAGGAAGACCGCCCGTGCGCATTCACAGGAAGGCGGCCTCCGATAGGTGGGTTTCAGTTGGGATCTTGGTGGCGTGGCAGCCGGAGGCCGCTCGGCCGCGGTATCCGGCAGGACCAACGCGGCGGTCCCGCAACGTGCATGACCACGGGCACCGCCTGGGTGTCGGTGGCGGCCTGAACGAACCGAATCGGCACCGTCGAAACGATCTTCGACCTCCACGCCGACGACTACAAAGAGGCTCTCGGGCTCCGCGCCGCGCACTGACTGGCGCCCTTCAGGACAGGGTCTGGTAAGTGGCCGCCAGATGGCCTTGGAGTTCGACGTGGCGGAGCTGGTAGATCGGACCGACCGCGCGCTGCAGCCCGAGCCGTCGGGTTGCGACGCGAGAAGCAGCAACGTTTGTGTGTCGGTGAGGTGGCGTTTTCCCACCTTGCGCCGCCGGTGTCGACCCGCGCCTACCCGACCGCGGTGTCGCTCGTGGCCCGCGTGAGGGACGGCCCGTCTGGCTTTGGCCGGTGACGTTCGTGGTGAGGTCGTCCTCCGCCTTGGTCCCGCGCCCTCCCCGCCGAGTGCGCGGGTGATCTGGGCGGTCTGGTCTTGTGCTGCCGACGTCTCCGCGCTCGGCGGCCAAACGGTTGTGCGGTCTGGTGCGAGGTAGCGGTGTGGCGGCAATGAGAACCCCCGGTGCGGGAGTGTGGGGGACAACGGTGGCAGGCGGTGTGATGTCGGGGGTGCTCTCCTGGCGGGCCGCAGCGATGGTGGTCGCGATCCTGGTGGTGAGCGGAGCCATGCGGATCCTCGTCGAGTGGCAGCGGCGCCAGACCTTTGCTGCTTTGATGGCCGACGCGCCGCCGGGCACGGTGGTCGTGCAAAGTGATCGTCCGGGGGAGCAGACGATGAAGGTCACGCTGGGTGGGCGGCCGCGCCGCTCCCGGGCACGGGACAGTGGGTGACCGGCGCCATTCCCCCCGAGCACGCCGATGAAGTGGGGAAGCTGTACGTGCAGACCGCGCAGGCGTTGTTCGGGTATGCCTGCACGCTTCCGCAGGTGGACCCTGCGCGTGCCGAGGACCTAGTGCAGGTGGCGTTTCAGGAGGCCGCGGTGTGCTGGGACAAGCTCGCCGCTCTGGATGCCGAGCGTCGGCGTCAGTGGCTGTTCCGGGTCGTGCGGAACAAGGCGATCGATGAGTGGCGTCGTAACCGGCGCGTGCAGCCCGACGCCGATCCCGCAGAGCACGGCCATCCGGCAGCAGAGCCATTCAGCCAGGTCTTGTCCACGCTGGCGTTGCGGAAATGCTGGTCGGCCATTGAGCGGATGCCTACGACCCGGCAGCGTGTGGCCTTCCTGCGCTGGAACGAGGAGTGGAGCACCCGTGAGATAGCCGACTGGCTGGGCGTCGCATCGGCCACGGTGCGGTGGCATCTGAAGATCGCGCGGGACGAACTGGTCGAACAGGTGGGTTCTGCCGTCCCGTTCTTGGACGGCCCCGAGGATGCTTGTGACAGTGAGAACGATCTCGGGGAGGAGGCGTCATGAGGGAAAAGGACCTCGACCTCCGCGTTCATGATCGAGTGGCACTCGATGAGATCGAACTCTACGCCGAAGTCCTCTCGGCAGCGGCCGCAGCCGATGGGCCCTTGACCGCTGCGGAGATCGACAACGTGCTCGGTGTCCGTCCCGGTCATCCCCCGCGGGGGGGTCTCCGAGCACGAACGCGGACGGCAGCGCTGATAGGCACGGGAGCCTCCGCCGGGCAGCACGCGCCAGATCCGGCGGAAGGCCAGATGGAAGGCCCGGTGCAAAGCCAGGCGCCAGACTTGACGGAAAGCCGGGCGCCGAGCTCTGCGGTGGAACGGGCCGCTGCGGTATCGCCGGCGCAGGTGTATCGGCAGGCCCGGCGCCAGGCGGCTGCCGAGCAGCCCTCCTTGGACGTGCGTAGCGGACTCGAAAAGCTGAACCGGTGGATGGCCGGTGGTTCCGGCGAGGACTCCGACTGAACCCGCCACATCCCACTGCAAGGACGGCCGGCCCTCGCCGGCAAGGGGTCCCGCTTGTCCCGTACGGGGACCGGGGCCGACGTGCTGCATGCGGTCTCATCGTGAAGATCGGCGCAATCCGACCGCCATGGGGCTGCGAGACGCGTGCTTGCGCATCACCGCACGGATCGACGGACGCAGGAACGTGTCCGGCAAGGATGAGATGCGCGATCAGGTCGGCAGATACTACCGCCCGGACGTGCAGCGGCGTCCTGCGCGGCCAGGGGCGGGGGCGCACCGGCGACGATGGGGGCGGGCACCATCCCAGGGGGTGGGGGAGAGGGCGAAGCGATCTTCCGCAGTGGTCGCGGACGACCTTGGTTTACCGGTTGATCGACCATCGGACGACGCGCGGGCGGTGGTGGCGTCGTTACCTTCCGGGCATGCGACGACCTGGACCGGCATTGGGCCTGTTTCTGCTGGCCCCGTTCGTAGGGGAATTCCTGCTGGGAAATCTCACGGGCCCCGATCTGGCCTTGGGTGTGTTCCTGGCGCCGCTGTACGGCTGCGGTGCCCTGCTGGTACGCGAGATGGGGCGGCGCAGCGGAGGGTGGCCGACGATGGTGCTGCTGGCCGCGGCGTACGCGCTGATCGAGGAAGGGCCGGTCGACCAGTTGCTCTGGAACGACGACTACGCCGGCCATGACTATCTCTCCGGTGACTCCTACATTCCGGTGCTCGGGATGAGCGTCGAGCTCACTCAGGCGATCCTGGCGCTCCACACAGTGTGGAGCATTTGCGTTCCAATCGCGATTGTGGAGGCGTTTGCGAAGAAGCGCGGCCCGTGGCTGGGCCGCACCGGAATGACGATCACGGCCGTGTTCTATGTGCTCGGCGCGTTGCTGGTGTTCTTCGGTAACTACAGCGAGGAGCACTTCCTGGCCTCGCCGACCCAGCTCATCGGGATCACGGCCGTCATCGTCGGGCTCATCGTGCTCGCGTTCCTGATGCCGCTTCGGCGGCTGCCCAGAGTGCGCGGGCGGGCGCCGACCCCGTGGATGGTCGGCGGGGCGGCACTGGCCGTGACCAGCGCCTACATGGGGCCGTCGACACTGGTCACTGCCGGATGTTACGAGTGGATCGGCGTGGTGGTGTGGTGCGTCGTGGTCGCCTGCGGTGTGCCGCTGGTGTCTCGTTGGTCGCGGCGGGACGGCTGGGACGGGCGGCACCGCTTCGCCATCGCCGCCGGCGCCACGCTGACGTACGTGTGGACCGCGTTCCCGACACGCCCGGAGGGCGGGGGCTCACTCACGGTCGACCTGGCGAGCAACGCCGTGTTCGGCGCCGTGTCGATCGTCATCCTGGTGCTGGCCGGACGAAGGGTCGCCACGCGATCCGATCGATCACCAGCGGCAGTAGATCCGAGGTAACCGTCGTGGAAACGGCCGCAGCGATCAAGGAGTTGCTGCGGTGGTCGTCGACCGCCTGCGTGATGCCGTTCATCGCCGCAAGCCCATCGACGAGGGCACCGCCCACGAGATCAAGGCGTGCCTCGTGATCGATCTTCACCACCGGGCTCAAGGACCGGGTCATGAGTGGGGCGCTGGTGCACCGGATCACCGACTTTGCGTCCACGCACCACCTACGGCCGAAGGACCTGTTGTTCGCCGCGCCGGCACAGCCGCCGCGTCCGGTGCCGCCGACGTTGCCGGACGGTGGCGACCTGGGGGCGACGGCGCCGAACTCCGCCGGCCGTACCTACCGGCACGGCACGTTGACGGGCTATTCGATGGGCCGTTGGCGCTGCGCGCATTGGCGCGTACGCGCAGTACCGGACAGTGCGACGAGCGCAGGGAAAAGATCAGCCGGGCCGGAGCCGGGTGCTGGATATTGATGGGCATACGCCACGGGATTGGTTTCGGCGCCGGGTGTGGGATCCGGCGGTGCGGGCCGCGGGCATCGGGCGAAAAATCCGGGTGGAGGGCCTGCGCATGCGCACGCCTCGCGGGTGTTGGCCGGGGAGTTGATGTGCAGATCGTGCGGGAACGGCTGGGCCACGCCAGCCTGCGCGCCACCGAGAGGTACCTGCACATCCTTCTGGATGCGGGCGATACGGCGCTGGGTGGGTAGCGGCCGGAGCTGTGACCTGGGCTTACGTGGTGGGCGATACTGGGATTGAACCAGTGGCCTCTACCGCGCCAAAAAAAATTCGTCCCGATCAACCCTCGACCTGCAAATATCCGAAATGCCGCGGGTCAGCGGTGGTGTGAGGCTTCCTCGTTTCGGGCCAAGTAGGGGCGGAGACTCAAGGGAGCTCCGTCCAGCCCCGCACCATCGCCAGCAGATCCTCCTCGGGCACGGAGGCTCGCCTGACATCGCCCAGCCACAGCATGTCGCCGGGAGTTCCGCGCTCGGGCGGCGTCAGCCATGCCGCGAGCAGCCGTCTACGCCCGGCGACCCGGACGCCGCAGCGCTCCACCCCCGACCAAAGGATCATCGCGCGGCGCCCCGGCAGCCGCACGCCGTCTGGAGTGAGCTTGGCCGGCCGGCCGTTCCACCAGCCCACTGCCAGGAGAACGCCGGCTACCACGACCACCAGCAGACCCACGACAAGAAGCGCCCAGGTGAGCAGTCCAACGACCCCACCATGGGCGTTGCGGATCGCCAGGCCGCCCGGCAGGACCGCAACAAGGAGCGCGAAAACCACGAACGCGACGATCGCTCGAGTCAGCGGCCACCCGAACGCGCCGGCATGCCCGAGACGCACGGGAGCGTCAGTGGGCCTCTCGCACTGATTCATCGACGTCCCCCTATATGGACCGGCATCCGATCCTAACGACGCCTGGGTGGCGTCCTCGGCAGCGTGCTTGACAGTCGTTCATGCCCGACGCCTGCCGAACTCGGCAGCAAGAGCGTCCTCATGTCCCACACCACGCTCCGCGGGAGCATGCCTGGAGAGCGATCACGACAACCATTTGGCTCGGGTCCAGTTCACGGTCCGTCAACCTCTGGACAGGACCGCTCGAAGTTGCCGGCACAACGCTTCCACCTCGCTCGCGCCCGGCACTGCCGCTTCACGAAACATTGCCATCTGCAGCGCAGGCCCGCACGCGTGAAACCGGGCCATGACCGCCTTCACCACAGGCTGGACCACGAAATGCACGTGACCCGGCACGGCATCCGCATGCGACCAGAGGCACACGTAGACCTGCTCCGGCCGGACAACCTCCGTCACCGCGGCAGCTACCCGCCGCAGCAACGGGCCCAAAGCCTCGCTCTCGACACCGTTCAACTCGGCGACATGGACAACATGTCGCACTGGCTTGACCACCAACGTCCCCAGGCCAAGCGGGCCCACCGAGTGCTCAACAACCCAACCCGACGACTCCGCAAGACGACCTCCTGGAAGAGGACGAACGCCAACAAGAAGATCACACGCAAGGCACCCGGCGACCGGTTCCATGACGGCCATCTTCGTGGACGCCAGCCCGATCGTCACCGCAATCTCCCCGGGTGGTCAGGGCCCTTGGCATACAGCGAGATGCCCCGGAGGGGGAGGACGAGGACGACCTGATGCGCAACCGAGTTCGAGCGGCCGCCAAGCCGCCCGCCCCGACAGCGGCAAGACCAGCGCACTGACCGAGCGGCAGGTGAGGCCCGCTGCTAGGAGGCTGCTGAAGATCTTGGGTTCTGGCCCGGCCGCGTGAGCGGCGGGGCCAGACTCCTGTGGTGGCGATGGGGAATGGGTTGCGGGGGGCCGGTCGGACCGGGTGTGTAGAAGACCTGCCGGGAACTGTTCCCGGCAGGGAGCCTGTTCGCGTTCTTGGCCGAGGACCGGGGGCACTGTTCCCGGCGGGATGTTCGCGGACATGTATCCCACCGGCGAACGGCAGCCCCAGCATGCCTCCGCAGATCCTGGCCGCAGCGATCACTTTGGAGGGCAATGCCGGCTGGCTCCCCCCTCCACACGTGTTGAGGATTACTCGGTTGTCGGAGAATGGGGAAGCATGATGGCATCTGTGAGACTCGACGACCTTTTGATCCCTGACACCCCGGCCTGCCGCGGCGCTCTCGAAGTGGCCACGATGTACGAGACGCCCTCCCTGCTCAACCACTCCGTCCGCTCCTACCTCTGGGCGGCGGCCCACGCGCGGCGCAACGGCATTGTGTTCGACGCCGAGTTGCTCTACGTGTCGGCCGTGTTGCACGACATCGGCTTGGTGGCGGAGTTCGACAGCCGCACGGTGCCCTTCGAGGAGGCGGGCGGCCACGTGGCCTGGGTCTTCGGTGCCGGCGCGGGCTGGCCCCCGGAGCGGCGGGTACGGGCTTCGGAGATCATCGTCCGGCATATGTGGCCCGAGGTGCCGATCGAACAGGATCCCGAGGGACACCTGCTGGAGCTGGCCACCGGCATCGACATCTCCGGCCGCGGCCTCGACGGGATCCCGGCCGGGCTGCGCGGCGAGGTGCTGGAGCGCTACCCGCGCCTGGACCTGGTCAAGGAGTTCACGGCCTGCTTCCGCGAGCAGGCCGCGCACAAGCCGGGCAGTTCCGCCGCGCTATCCGTGGCCGGCGGAGTCGCCGACCGCATCGCCCGTAACCCGCTCGACGCCTGACGGACCTCCCATGCACTGAGAGTCGAGCGGTGAGGGTTGAATTCCTTCTATGTCAAAGGGCCGCACCGCCCCCACGGGCGTGGCGAGCACGCGGTGTTCCCTACCGGCCGATGAAGCTGTTGTGAAGCAGATGTGAAGCCGCCGTCTGCTGAGCTTCAGTCCAGCGTCCACGAAAGGGGAGACCATGAAGGGAATGACACGGTGTGCCCTGGCTGTAACCGCCTTGGCCGCCCCGGCGATCATGGGAGCTGGTGCGCCCGCCCTCGCGGCGGCAGGACCAGCCGCGCCGAGTCCGGCCCGGGCCGCCACCGTCCACGGCTGCCCGTCCGGTGCCTTCTGCATCTATCCCGGCACCGGCTGGAACCAGGACCGGCCGGAGTACGTGTTCTACAGCTACGGTGCCCACAACATCTACAACGAGTACGGGTGGCGCAACACCTATAACAACCAGTACGCGGACCCTCCTGGCACTTATCCCCCGACCGTGGCCTACTGCAAGGGCTACAACGGAACCGGCGGTGCGCAGTTCGCGAACGACTACCTCGGTGAGGGCGGATTCGACGCCACCCCGATCAACTCGATCGAGATCATCAAGTACACCGGTGGCGGCACGTCGATCAATCCCTGCTGAGCAAGTCTCGCCGCGGCGGGCCCGCGGGCAGCGCCTCGGGCAGCCGCAGGCGCTCACCCCCGACCAGGTCCACCGGGCCCGCACCTTGCTGGCCCGTCCAGACGAGTCGCTCCTCCATCGCCCGGCTGCTCGGGTCAGCCGGTCCACGCTCTACAAGTAAGTGCCCAAGGCCAAGGGCGGTGCCCTAGCCGTCGACGCCGACCAAGCCCAGTCGGTCCCAGCACTGGCGGCCGGGCCCGACCTAGAGCACGACGTCGTCCACGCCGGGCACGTCGACGAGGACGCCGACGAAGTGGCCGCACTGCACGGCGAGGCAGCGGGCGTCGCCGATGAGGACCAGGACGACGCGGCCGAACGGCAGCGGGAAGAGGAGCAGAGGTGGCGGCGGGCGCTCAAGCCGATCGCCGTCGAGGTCGCCGGTGCCGAGGGGGATCGGGGCGCGGTCTGGCCGGACGGGTGGGGCCGGTGCCACGTGGTCGCGGGGTACTCACGAGCATGCCCGGACCCCGCCGCCCTGTTCGGAGTATCCGATCCGCTCCCCGCCCGGCGATCACCGCATATAGCGGCGCGGGACCCCCGTGCGCGGGGAGAACCTGCTGGCCTTTGATCACGGGCCGGTCGGGGTGGGACCATCCCCGCACGCGCGGGGAGCCCTGCCTCGCCACCTCCGACGGCAGCCGCTTCGAGGGACCATCCCCGCGCGCGGGGAGCATCTGGCCCCCATGCCCGGGAGTTGGCGTCGATCCTGGGACCATCCCCGCGCGGGGATGATCCCGAGCACGGCGGCCTGCGGGCCATCGCTTCGGCGTGCTCCCCGCACACGCGGGGACGTGTCGGCACGAGCCCAGTGTCGGTGGCGGCTGAATACTGCCCCCTGTCGGCGAACCCGCCCGCCCTCAGAGGGGCGCGATGACCTCCGTTGATACCCAGCCGCGCTCCCGGCGGCCACGTGCTCCCCGGGCAAGCGGGGATGGTCCGTGCCAGGCTCAACAGCTCATCAAGCGCCGGAAGTGCTCGGGTGGTCGCGCCCTGGCGTCGATCTTGCGACTGAAGCATCAAGAGGTCTTCGAGTAGCGATGGTCTTGTTGGCCGGCCTCACCAGCGCTCGGTCGCTGGGTCGCGGCCCAGACGCGCCGGTAGGTGATGGCGGCCGGCTCACTACGGCGGACGCCGCAGAACACGTGCCCGTTGGCGGGGCCGGCACCGATGGTCTCCAGGTGGCGCACGTAAGGTCCGGATGCGGGGCGGCCCTACGGGGACGCGTCGGCATGCGCCTTCTCCGCCGGGCGCCCGGCGGACCCATAAGCCTCGTCGGCCAATTCTGCACACCGCTCCCGCAGTACGGTCCCCACCCTCAGCGCGATAGGACCTGCGGACCCCGGTGACAGCCGCCAGCAGCAGCCCTCGGAACAGGACGCTGTGGATCAGTGGCTGGGACTGTTGTACTGCCGCAGCCCGACGCCCTGTGTCCGCCGAGCGGGCAACCGACTCTCCACCTTCCTGACCGCGATTGCAGTGTGATGATCCGGACCCTCTCAACTGCCAGAGGTCTGGCCGCCGCGCATGGAGGACACGCGGACGACGAGTGTCAGGGGATATCCAAACATCACCCGTGACTCGCCTGTCACCTGAACCCGGTGCCGCGTGAGAGCGGTGCCAGCGCCGGGCAAGCAGCGCGGTCGTGCTGGCGAGCATGCGGGAGGGGGACCCCAAAGAACAAATTCCGGTTCGGTCGGCTAGGCGCCCGAGCCGGACTCACGAAAGATCGAGACTGGCCAGGGTGGTCGAAACGGAGGGGAGCTGAACGCGATCAGCGCCGACCACGTCGAAGTCTGGCTGCGCTTGGTCCATCTGTCGGGACGGTTGTACCTGTCTGCTGTAAACCAATGCGGACTGGACAACCGAGACGACGAATGGAGTTCGACATGACTCAGCCGACGAACCCCCAAGGTCAGAGTGGCTCTCAGGGTGAGGGCTACTCCTTGGAGGACCTGGCAGCGGTGTCCGGGCAACTGCGGAGCGAGCAGGACGAAGACGTCGCCGCCTACGACAGCGCCGACGAAGACGCCGCCACGTGGACGCCTACGGATTGACGTCGCCCGTCTGAGCGGCCCGGCCCACCGGCCGGATAGAACCGCACCGCTCCTGTAAGCGGCAAGCACCGAGCCCGGTCCTTTCCGAAAGGGCCGGGCTTCCCTCTGATCGAAGGAAGACTCAGCCGACTTTTGGTGTGGCGCGGTCGATGATCGGGGCGAGGTCCAATCCTGCTGGGAGGGTGCCGAAGGCGGCTCCCCAGTCGCCGCCGAGGCGGGTGGCGCAGAAGGCGTCGGCTACCGCTGGGTGGCCGTGTCTGACCAGCAGCGATGCCTGTAGGACTAGTGCCAGGCGCTCGGCTACGCGGCGGGCGCGGTACTCGATTGTTGCGGTGTCGGCGAAGCTTTCCTTGGTTTCCTTGATGGCTGCGTCTAGGCGCTTGTCGGCTCCTTGGGAGAGGGCTACTTCCTCGAAGAACGCATCTAGGGTTTGCGGCTCGCGTAGTGTCGCGCGGAGGAGATCGAGCGCGGCGACGTTGCCGGAGCCCTCCCAGATGGAGTTCAGGGGCGACTCGCGGAACAGGCGCGGCATGCCGGACTCCTCGACGTAGCCATTGCCGCCCAGACATTCGAGCGCTTCGGCGGCGTGGCCGGGCCAGCGCTTGCAGATCCAGTACTTGCTGACCGCCAGGCCGAGGCGCTTGAAGGCGGTCTCGGACTCGTCCCCGCGCACCGAGCGGTCGGTGGCGCCCGCCAGGCGCAGCATGGTGATCGTGGCGGCCTCAGACTCGATCGCCAGGTCGGCGAGCACGTTGCGCATCAGCGGCTGGTCGATCAGGTAGGCGCCGAACGCTCTCCGGTGCGCGGCGTGGTGCGCGGCCGTGGTGACGCCGTGCCGCATCCCGGACGCCGCGCCGATCACGCAGTCGAGCCGGGTCATGTTGACCATCTCGATGATGGTGCGGACGCCGCGGCCCTCGTCCCCGACGCGCCAGGCGACCGCGTCGTCGTACTCCACCTCCGAGGACGCGTTCGACCTGTTGCCGAGCTTGTCCTTGAGGCGCATCAGGCGAAGCGGGTTGAGCGTGCCGTCCGGCAGGACGCGCGGGACGAGGAAGCAGGTCAGGCCGCCGGGAGCCTGGGCGAGTGTGAGGAACACGTCGCACATCGGGGCGCTGGTGAACCACTTGTGGCCGGTGAGGCGGTACGTCCCGTCCGGCTGGGGCGCGGCCTGCGTGGTGTTGGCCCGGACGTCCGAGCCGCCCTGCTTCTCGGTCATGGACATGCCGGCGAGCAGGGCGTTCTTGGTGAGGGGTGCGCGGAGCCCGAAGTCGTACTCCGGCCGCGCCAGCAGCGGCTCGTACCGAGCGGCCAGTTCCGGGGACTGCCGCAGGGCGGGGACGGCCGCGTAGGTCATCGAGATCGGGCAGCCATGGCCCGCGTCCACACGCCAGGTGTAGAACTTCGCGGCGCGGGCGACGTGGGCGCCTTCGCGCGAGTCGGCCCAGGCGGTGCCGTGCAGGCCGTGCGTCACCGCGACGGTCATGAGCTCATGCCAGGCCGGATGGAACTCGACCTCGTCGATCCGGTGCCCGTAACGGTCGTGGGTGCGCAGCACGGGCGGGTGCTCGTTGGCGAGGCGTCCCCACTCCTGGGCGCGCTCGGTGCCCGCCAGCCGGCCGAGCTCGCGGACCTCGGCCCCGGCCCATCCCGCGCCCTCGCGCTCCAGCCCGTCCAGCAGGACCGCATCGTCGGCCACATCGTGACCGGTCAGCGGGGGAACCTGATTCAACACCTCGTGCGTCACCCTGCTCCTCCCAACAACGTTCACGCCGCCGACCGAAGGATACAGAACCGCGTTCGGGCAAATGTTGATCATGCCGGTACGGTGGGCGGACCGTCCATCCTCCTCAGGTGGTGGGGCGATCTCGTTCGCGTGGCGGATTGTCCGGCGGCGCGAAGGGCATACCTTCTGAATCATGAGTCAGTCCAGTCCGCAGCCTGAGCGGCCGTGCCCCAGCCGCCCACTGGACCGGCGGCCGGACGTCCACCCCGAGCGGCACGTTCCCGACTCCCTCGACGCCGCCATCGCGCCGGACGGGGTTCGCGCGTCCGACGCCGAGCGGGAGGCGGCCGTCGAGCGGCTGCGGATCGCCTCGGTCGAGGGACGGCTCACCTTCGAGGAGCTCACCGAGCGCACCGAGGCCGCCTACGCGGCCGTCACCCGCGGCGACCTGGAGCACATCACCGCCGACCTGCCCGGCATGGGCGCGCCCGGGGCCACCCCCGCGCCCCTGCAGGTCAAGCGCAGGTTCAGCGCGGTCATGGGCGACTGCAAGGAACGCATCGTCGGGCGCATCGACGGCCCGCTGGAGGCGGTGTCGGTGATGGGCGACGTCGAGCTCGACCTGCGCGGCGCCCAGGTCCCCACCGGCGAGGTCCTCATCTCCGCGACCGCCGTGATGGGCGACGTCAAGATCATCGTCCCGGACGGGGTCAGCGTCGAGCTGTCCGGCCACAACTTCCTGGGAGACCGCAAGGTCGCCGTCCGCGACCCCCATCCCGGCGCCCGCGTCCCCGTCGTCCGGGTCACCGCGCACGCCGTGATGGGCGATATCAAGATCGTCGACGACGAGCACCACACCCCGCTCCGCCGCGCCCTCAGCACCTGGTGGAAGGACCGGCGGTAGGGCGGGCTCAGACGGCGGTGGCCGCCCGTGTGGTCTCCAGCGCCTCCTCGTAACGGAGGAGGACCAGCTCGGCGATCTCCGGGGCCGCGCCCAGCACCGGGGAGACCACGGACGCGCCCGCGGCCAGGGACTCCTTGCGGACCTTGTCGGCGAAGTAGCCGGGCGCCAGGAAATAGCACGCGACGGCCACCCGCGGCGCACCCGCGTCGAGCAGGGCCGCGACCGCCTCGGCCGGTTTCGGGCCGGTCGCCGACGCGTACGCGGGGACGACGTCCCGCCAGCCGCGCGGGCGCCACTCCCGGGCCAGCCGCGCGATCGTGGCGTTGGCGGACGGGTCGCTGGAGCCCGCCGAGACGAGCACGACCGCGGTGTCCGGGTCGCCGGGCTCCACGCCCGCGTCGGACAGCCGGCGCTCCAGGGCGTCCAGCAGCAGCGGGTGCGGCCCCAGCGTGCCGGCCGTGCGCAGTCGCAGCCGCGGGTGCATGCCCCGCACCCGGTTCAGCACACCCGGGATGTCGGTCTTGCTGTGGTAGGCCGCCGTGAGGAGCAGCGGCAGCACGACCGCCTCGTCCGCGCCGTTCCGGGCCAGGCCGTCCAGGACCCGGTCGGGGGCGGGCGGCGCGTGGTCCAGGAACGAGGCGTGCACGGGCAGGTCCGGGCGGCGGGCCCGGACGGCGCCGAGCAGTTCGGCGACCGTCGCGGCGGCGCGGGGGTCCCTGCTCCCGTGCGCCACCGCGGTCATCGGCACCGCCGCGGGAGGGACGCTCAAAGGTGGATACCGCACTCGGTCTTGCCCATCCCGGCCCAGCGGCCGCTGCGCGGGTCCTCGCCGGGCGCCACCGGGCGGGTGCACGGCTCGCAGCCGATCGAGGGGTAGTCGTCGTAGTGCAGCGGGTTGATGATGACCCCGTTGTCCTCGATGTAGTTGTCCATGTCCTCCTGGGTCCAGTCCAGGATCGGGTTCACCTTGACCATGCCGCGCTTGCGGTCCCACTCGACGACCCTGCGCTCGCGGCGGCTCGCGGTCTCGTCCCGGCGGATGCCGCTGAACCAGGCCATGTAGCCCTCCAGCGCGCGGCCGAGCGGCTCCACCTTGCGCAGGTGGCAGCACAGGTCGGGGTTGCGGCCGAACAGCCGGGGGCCGAGCGCGGCCTCCTGCTCCTCGACCGTCCGGGACGGGGTGACGTTGATGACGTTCACCGGGTAGACGGCCTCGACCGCGTCTCGCGTGCCGATCGTCTCGGCGAAGTGGTAGCCGGTGTCGACGAACAGCACGTCGATGCCGGGCTTCACCTTCGACACCAGGTGGATCAGCGCCGCGTCCGACATGGAGGAGGTGAGGCAGATGCGGTCGCCGAACGTCGCGGCGGCCCAGCGGATGACCTCCAGCGTGGGGGCGCCCTCCAGGGCGGCGGCGGCCGATTCGACGATGTCTTCGAGGTCAAGGGTAGGTCTGTCGGTCTCCAGAAGGGTCACCGAGGGATCTCCTTGCTCGCGGTGCGGGGAGCTCCGACACCGAGGAATTTCAACGTGAAGGAACGAAGGCAGTCGGGGCAGGACCACGACCCGTGCTCGGCACGGGGTTCGAGGTTCTCCTCGCCGCAGTAGGGGCAGTAGAACGGCGCCATGCGCTCGCTCATTTGAGGTCGGCTTCGTCGGCGCGGTGCACCCAGTCGGCGAACGTCTCGCCGTCGGCGCGCTGCTCGTCGAACCTGCGGACGACCCGCTCGACGTAGTCGGTGAGCCCGGCCGAGGTGGTCTTCAGTCCGCGGACCTTCTTGCCGAACGAGGCGCCCAGCCGTCCGCCGAGATGGATCTGGAAGCCCTCGACCTGGTCGCCGTTCTCGTCCACGACCAGCTGGCCCTTCAGCCCGATGTCGGCGACCTGGATGCGGGCGCAGGCGTTCGGGCAGCCGTTGACGTTGATCGTCAGGGGCTGGTCGAAGTCGGGCAGCCGCTTCTCCAACTCGTCGATCAAGTCCATCGCGCGCTGCTTGGTGTCGACGATCGCGAGCTTGCAGTACTCGATGCCCGTGCACGCCATCGTCTGGCGGCGGAACGTCGACGGGCGGACCTGGAGGTCGTGCTTCGCCAGCTCGTCGGCGAGCGCCTCGGTGTTCTGCTCCGGGACGTCCAGGATGACCATCTTCTGCTCGATGGTCGTCCGCACCCGGCCCGAGCCGTAGCGCTCGGCGAGGTCGCCGATGACGCCGAGCATCTCGCCGCTCACCCGGCCCACGCGGGGGGCGAACCCGACGTAGTAGGTGCCGTCCTTCTGCGGGTGGACGCCGACGTGGTCGCGGCGGGCCAGCGGCGCGGCGGGCTCGGGGCCGTCCGGTAGCGCGTACCCGAGGTACTCCTTCTCCAGCACCTCGCGGAACTTCTCCGCGCCCCAGTCCTTCATCAGGAACTTCAGCCGGGCGCGGCTGCGCAGCCGCCGGTAGCCGTAGTCGCGGAAGATGGACGTGACGCCGTGCCAGACCTCGCTGGTCTGCTCCGGCTTGACGAACACGCCGAGGCTCTGCGCGAACATCGGGTTGGTGGACAGCCCGCCGCCGACGAACAGCGCGTAGCCGGTCTCGCCCGCCTCGTTCACCACGCCCACGAACGCGATGTCGTTGATCTCGTGGACGGTGCAGTGCGACGTGCAGCCCGACAGCGCCGTCTTGTACTTGCGCGGCAGGTTGGAGAACTCGGGCGAGCCGATGTAGCGGTCGTGGATCTCGCGCAGGTCGCGGGTCGCGTCTATCACCTCGTCGGCCGCGATGCCGGCGAGCGGGCAGCCGAGGATGGTGCGCGGGACGTCCCCGCACGCCTCCATCGTGTGCAGCCCGACGGCTTCGAGCGCGTCCCAGATCGCCGGGACGTCCTCGATCCGCACCCAGTGCAGCTGGACGTTCTGCCGGTCGGTGATGTCGGCGCTGCCGCGCGCGTACCGGGTGGAGATGTCGGCGATCGTGCGGAGCTGCGGGCCGCTCAGCTGCCCGCCGTCGATCCGCACCCGCATCATGAAGTAGCGGTCCTCGAGCTCCTCGTCCTCCAGCGCGCCGGTCTTGCCGCCGTCGATGCCGGGCTTGCGCTGGGTGTAGAGGCCCATCCAGCGGAAGCGGCCGCGCAGGTCGGCCGGGTCGATCGAGTCGAAGCCGGTCTTGGAGTAGATGTCGATGATGCGGCGGCGGACGTTCAGGCCGTCGTCGTTCTTCTTGTTCTCTTCGTTCTTGTTGAGCGGCTCGTGGTAGCCCAGGGCCCACTGGCCCTCGGCCTTCTTGCGTTTGATCGCGGGTGGCACGGCGCGCGTCCTCGTCTGTGGTCGTGAGGGACGCGTAGCGCACCGGCGCTCTGAGGCAGCCGGCTCGACGCTGAGCTGGATGAAGTCAAAGGTGACGCCGATGCACCACGCGCCCGGTTGAGCTGGGGCGTGGTCGGAGCGTCACCGACAGATCGCGCTGCGGACGCGGAGGAAGTCGACGTGCCGGCGCTTGGCCAGCAGCGGGTCCGCGGCAGTCATACCAGAACTCTGACATGCCGTCTCGCGGGCTGTCCAGTTACGTCCGGCATGCGGACGCGTGAGATGTGTCATCCCTGCCGCCTCCAGTTCACCGGAGGCTCGGCGTCCTCGCCGGCCGGGGGATCCGTCCCGGGCGCCGCGGCGCGGCGCTCGCCGCCGGGCGCGGGAACGTGCTGGCAGTCGCACCAGGAGCCGCCACGGCACTCCTCGTGGCGGCGCTCACGGCACGACTCGCAGATCATGTCTCCTATTGTCACCCATGAAGGCAAATGCCCGGTTCACCGTGGCCGGACGGGGACGATCATGGTCCGGGCGACGTTCCGCACCGTCATAACGGGTATGGGCAAAGGGATGTGCAGGGGGCGGGCGGCACGCCCGCGCAATGACCGGGCGGGGGAGGCGATCGGCACGCCACGCGCGGAGCGGACCAGCGAAATGGGCGAGGCGGCATGTTCCGGGCGCGTAACGCTCTACGGTGGGGCGGTGTGACCACCGTCTCCGACGCCGCGGGCGTCCCCCCGGCCGGGGACTCCGAGTCCGGCTCCGACTCCGGGGAGGGCCGCAAGGGCCCGGAGCCGCGCGTGCGCGACCGCCTGCTCGCCCGTGCCAAGGCCGGGGCGCGGGCGGCCCCGGGGACCACGTGGATCCTGATCAAGGGCACGGCGGTCGGCGCGTTCCGCTACCGGGTGACCGGTCTCGCCGCCGAGGCGGCGTTCTTCGCCTTGCTGTCCCTGCCGCCCCTGGTCATCGGGCTGATCGGCACGATGGGCCACATGCGCGGCTTGTTCGGCCAGGACACCGTGGACGACGTCCACAAGTGGGTGATCGAGCAGGCGCAGACCGTGCTGACCGGCCCGGCCGTCAACACGGTCGTCGAACCGCTGATCCAGGACGTGCTCAGGGGCGGCAGTCCCGACATCGTCTCGGTCAGCTTCCTGATCTCGCTGTGGGCGGGGTCGCGGGCGACGAACGTCTACGTCGACACGATCACGATCGCCTACGGGCTGTCCGGCGTCCGCGGGGTGATCCGCACCCGGGTGCGCGCGTTCTTCCTCTACCTGATCGGCCTGCTGGTCATGCTGATCGTCATCCCGCTGCTGGTGGCCGGTCCCGCGCTGGTGCGGCAGGCGCTGCCGGAGAGCGCGGCGGCGGTCCAGACGGCCTACTGGCCGATCGTGGTGAGCCTGTCGATCGTCTTCCTCTCGCTGCTGTACCACATGAGCATCCCGGTGCGGACGTCCTGGTGGCGGCAGGTGCCCGGCGGCATGCTGGCGCTGCTGATCTGGATCGTCGGCAGCGTCAGCCTGCGGCTCTACCTGGCCGGGTCGCTGAGCGGGGTGTCGGTGTACGGGTCGCTGGCCGCCGCGATCGCGGTGCTCGCCTGGCTGTACGTCGCGGCGCTCGCGGTGCTGATCGGGGCCGCGCTGAACGCCGAGATCGACCGGCGGTGGCCGAGCGGCGACACCGCCCAGGCCCGCGCGGTGCGCGAGGCGCAGACCGCGCAGGTGCCGCGCGATCAGGAGGCGACGGGTAAAAACAACCCCGCCTGAGGTCTTGAAAAGGGCAAACATGTCGTAGCCTCCGGTGGCATGACCCCCCGTGAGGAGCCCGGTCGGCTGCGCACCGTGACCGGCACGATCGCCACGTCCGACATCACCGGGCCGGTGCTCTCCCACGAGCACCTGCAGCTGGACCTGCGCTGGCCGGCGCGCCCGCAGCAGGCCGCGTCCGACCCGGCCCGCTGGCTGGACGAGGAGAAGGCCGTCCAGCGGGAGCTGTCGGAGCTGCGCAAGGAGCACGGCCTCGGCCTCGTCGTCGACCTGACGTGCTCGGGCATGGGGCGCAACGCCGCCGCGCTCGCCCGGATCAGCGCCGGCGCCCGGGTCGCCGTGGTCGCCGGGACGGGCGTGTTCACCGAGCCGTTCCATCCCGCGTTCGTCCGCGAGACCCTCGCCGCCGCGACGGGGCCGGGCGCGCCGTCCGCCGTCGAGCGGCTCTCCGAGCGGCTGCTCGCCGAGGTCGGCTTCGGCATGGACGGCACCAACGCGCTGCCCGGCGTCATCGGCGAGATCGGCACCTGGGGCGAGGCGCCGACCGAGACCGAGGAGCTGTGCCTGCGGGCCGCCGCCCAGGCCGCGCGCTACTCGGGCCTCTCCGTCGCGACCTACGGGCGGGCGGGCCTCGCGCAGCTGGAGATCCTCACCGCCGCCGGGCTGTCCCCGGACCGCGTCGCGGTCGGGCAGCAGGACCGGGTGGACGACCCGGGCCAGCACCGCAAGATCGCCGAGATGGGCGGCTACGTCTCGTTCGGCACGCTCGGCCTCGCGGGCGACGACCGCGCCGCCCTCGGCGCGCGCGTCCGCTGCGTCATGGACCTGCTGGAGGCCGGGCATGGCGGCCGCGTGCTGCTCAGCACGGGCGTGTCCCGCATGGCGCAGGTCACCCGGTACGGCGGCGCCGGCTTCGGGTACCTCTTCGACACGTTCCTGCCCGCGCTGCGCGCCGCCGGCGCGGACGACGCCGCCCTCGCCGCGATCCTGCGCGACAACCCGCTGAGGTGGCTCACGGCTTCCTGAGTGGGTAGGGGTCCCTGGATGAAGGGGGTGCGCCGATGTCCTGGAACAGATCAGCGCACGAAGACTTCCAGCAGACGGAGACCGTCCGGCTCCCCTACACCGACCGCGCCGAGGCGGGCCGGGTGCTCGCCGGGCGCCTCGCCCCCATGGGACTGGACGGCGCCGCGGTCCTCGCCCTGCCGCGCGGCGGCGTTCCCGTCGGGTTCGAGATCGCGCGGCGGCTCGGCTCCCGGCTCGACGTCCTGGTGACCCGCAAGATCGGATACCCGCCGCAGCCGGAGCTCGGCGTCGGGGCGATCGCCGAGGGCGGCGTCCCGGTGTTCGACGGCGAGCTGCTGGCCCGGCTCGGGCTCGGTGAGGACGACCTGGCCCGCACGGTGGAGGCCGAACGCGCCGAGCTGGACCGCCGGGTGGCGGTCTACCGGCGCGGCCGCCCCCTGCCGGAGATCGCCGCCCGCCCGGTGATCGTCGTGGACGACGGGCTCGCCACCGGCGGGACCGCTCGCGCGGCCGTGCGGGCGATGCGCGAGCGCGGCCCGTCCCGGCTGGTCCTCGCGGTCCCGGTGGGCGCCGCCGAGACGGCGCGGAGCCTGGAGGCGGAGGTGGACGACCTGGTGGTTCCGGCCGCGCCGTGGGAGTTCCGCGCCGTGGGCCAGTGGTACCGCGACTTCGACCAGCTCACCGACGACGACGTGATCGCATGGCTGGACCGTGCGGCGCGGGCGGCCGGGGGCGCCACGGGGAAGGGCTGAGCGACGGGCCGGGCGCCGGGCGCCCGGCCGGAATGGTCCGGCGCGAAATTCCGGTGAATTGGCCACATCGGAGAGCCGGGTGCGGTAAAAGGGCGGCTCGGCAGAATGTCGTGGCACGATGTAACTCTGATGTGATGCACATGTGACGAAGCGCCGGGCCCGGCCGGGAGGGACCGGGCCCGGGCAACGCAAACGGCCCCGCGGGGCGGGGCCGTGACGTTTTTCAGGTGGCGTGCCGGGGATCGCGATGGGAGCGTTCTGGCTGCCTGCGTTCTCGGTTAGGCGGCGTTGGCGCGACGCATCCGGCGACGGCGCTCGGACGCGCGCTCGTCTTCGTTGAGCCCGCCCCAGGTGCCGTACTTCTCCGGCCGGGACACGGCGTAGTCCAGGCACTCCGTGCGAACGGGGCACCCCATGCAGATCTGCTTGGCCTTGCGCTCGCGAATCTCGCGCTCGGGCTGGCGTTCGCCGTCGGGACCGAAGAAGAGGACGAGGTCTTCCCCCCGGCACGCCGCGGCGTCCTGCCAGCCCCAGCTGGGACGAGGGAGGTTTGCCTGCCGACGTACCTGAGCCATGGAACACCCACCTTGATTGGTTTCGAACAAATTCGGGACATGGACGCTCGACGTACTTCGAGTGACATGAGTCAGAAGCGCCGAATGTTCCAACGTCTGGAGTTGCCGCTCTGTTCCCCACCCGGTTACTCCGGAATCTTGGGGACGTGCGACAGGGAGACCCTCGAATGGGGCCTCCAGGAGATTACACGAGGGCCGCCTCGTTGAGAAGGGTGAGTTCCCTAACAACATAGGTTCGCTGGTTCTCCTCGCACCCCGTCCCGCACGGGTCGGGCTGCTGAACGGCCTCCACGATCACCCGGTAACGGCTCTGCCGGACGGCAACGACCGCTTCGTACCGAGATGTCCCAGTGACCGATTCCACCCTGAGGCCGTCCACCCCGAGGTACCCCGTGTGCAGCCGGACGAAGTGCTCGGCCGCCTGCGCCGGCTCGGGCGTCCCGGCCCGGCCGCGCAGCCTGTCGAGGACGACCTCGCCCCGCAGGTAGGCGTCCACCGCCGCGACCGCCTCGGTCTCGCCGAGGTCGCCGTAGGAGAGCGCGTGGGGAAGACATACCAAATTCGCAGCAAATCGGTCACCGCCGACATGGGTGGTTTCCCAGATGAGCCGTTCGAAACGCGCCGCGAGGGAGCGGGCCAGCGGACCCCCCGTCCGGGCGCAGCAGGCGTTGCGGCGGCCGTGCGCGCAGACCAGCAGCACCGGCTCCGGCACCGGGTCGCCGAGACCGGGCGACCGGCCCTCGGCGAGCGCGTGCAGGTCGAGCGCCGCCAGCTCGGCCGGGTCGGCGAGCTCGCGCCCCTCGATCCAGACCTCGTCCCCGCGCGAGAACGCGGCGTAGACCTGCAGCGGCGGGGTGGCGCGGCGGCGGCCCGGCCGGCGGATCAGCTGCGGCCGGACGCCCGCCTTCTTCGCGGCGCGCACCGCCTCGGCGACGGGCCCCGGGCCGGCGAGGTCGGTGACGCGTTCGGGCCAGGGGCCGGGGTGCTCCACGAGCAGCCAGGCGCCCGCCTTCACGGTCGCGGTCGCCAGGCACGGCCGCTCGCCGGTGTGGCTCCCCGGGCAGTGCCCGCAGCCCTTGCCGCGCGTCAAGTGAACCCCCTGTCGATCTTCACTCGATTAGGTTAGGGTAACCTAACAGATCGCGGCGAAACCTGGAGGGGTCGCGAGTAGCGCCTCTGCCGCGGGCAGCGCGGTCTCCCGGTCGGCGGCGACGAGGCCGATCCGGGTGCGGCGGTCCAGGAGATCCCCGGCGTCGAGCGCGCCCTCGTGCAGGACCGCCCAGGCCAGCTCCGCTCCGGTCACCGGCAGTCCCGGGACGACCGGCTCCAGCAGCGCCGCGTCCGCCCGGCCCAGCGCGGCCAGCAGCGGCGCCTCGGTCCCGTACCGCTGGACGAGGCGGGACGGCGCGTCGAGCGCGTCCAGCCGGGCGCGTGGAGCCGCGCCGACGAGGGGCAGGCGCGCGGTCCGGCACGGCCCGGCGGGCAGGCCGCGGGCGCGCACGACCGCGTCCACGGCGTCCTGCGCCATCCGCCGGTACGTGGTGAGCTTGCCGCCGACGATCGTGACGACGCCGTCCCGCGAGGTCAGGACGGCGTGCCGGCGGGAGATGTCGGCTGTGTCGCGCCCGGTCCCCATGTCCAGCAGCGGGCGCAGCCCGGCGAACGCCCCGATCACGTCGTCGCGGCGCACCGGGACGTCGACCGCCGAGCCGAGCACGTCGAGCAGGAACCCGATCTCGCCCTCCGCGGGCTCAGGCACGTCCGGGACGGGCCCGTCCGCGGGCTCGTCGGTGAGGCCCACGTAGACGCGGCCGTCGCCCTGCGGCATCACCAGCATGAAGCGGTTGCCCCCACCCGGGATGGGGACGTGCATCGCGGCGGTCAGCCCGCGCAGCGTCTCCGCCCGGAGCACCAGATGGGTGCCCCGCGACGGGCGAAGCCGGACCCCGTCCACCAGGTCGCCCGCCCACACGCCCGTCGCGTTCACCACCGAACGGGCCCGGACGGTGAACTCCCGGCCGGTCAGCTCGTCCCGGACGAGCGCGCCGTCGCCGGTCAGCCCGGCCGCGCGGCAGCGGGTGAGGACGCGGGCGCCGTGCCCGGCGGCGGTCCGGGCGATCGCGGTGACGAGGCGGGCGTCGTCGGCGAGCTGCCCGTCCCACGACAGCAGCCCGCCGCGCAGCCCATAGGGGCGCAGCGCGGGCGCGAGCCGGAGCGTCTCGACCGCCGACAGCCGGCGCGGGCCGGGCAGCACCGAGCGCGGGGTGCGCGCGCCCAGCCGCAGCAGGTCGCCGGCCCGCATCCCGCCGCCGGCGAGCAGCGCCTGCGAGCGGGAGACGAGCGGCGTCAGCGGCAGCACGAACGGCAGGGCCCGCACCAGGTGGGGGGCCGTGTGCCGCATCAGCGTGCCGCGCTCGACCGCGCTCTCGTGCGCGACGTCCACCTGGCCCTGCGCGAGGTAGCGGAGCCCGCCGTGGATCAGCTTGGAGCTCCACCGGGACGTGCCGAACGCCAGGTCGTGGGCGTCGATCGCGGCGACGGACAGGCCGCGGGAGGCGGCGTCCAGCGCCGCGCCCGCCCCGGTCGCGCCGAGGCCGACGACCAGGACGTCCACCACCTCGCCGGGCAGGGCGGCGAGCTCGCGTTCGCGGCGCGCCGCGTTGAGTGACGTCAGCGGGTCAGGGCCGGGCATGGTTCGGCTGGGTGAGGTCACGGTGCGAGCATCCTTTCCAGGATTCCGCGGAGTTCGGCGTCGAAGGCGTCGGAATCCAGGTCGGGGTCGGCGTCGTCGAGCATCGTCGGCGCCGACAGCGCGTAGGACTGGACGACCAGCAGCAGCGCGCGGGCCTGCCGGGCGGGATGGCCGGGGCGGATCGTGCCGTCCCGGTGCCCGGCCGCGACCGCCTCCTCGAACCAGGCGAGGAACGCCTTCTGGCTGGCGCCGCAGCGGTCGAGCAGGTAGGGCAGCAGCAGCTCCGGGTCCACTTCGATGATCTTGCGGAGCAGCGGGTGGTCGCGGAACGTCCGCACGCCGGTGACCAGGCCGTCGACGAGCCGGGGCCGGACCGGGCGGCCGTCGTCCGGCGGCTGCAGCGCCGCGCCGATCCCGGTCCATTCGCGGGTCATCAGGTCGGCGACGATCGTGCGGACGTCCGGCCACCGGCGGTACAGCGTCATCCGGGAGACGCCGGCGCGGCGGGCGATGTCGGTCAGCGTCGTGCGGCGCACGCCGACGGCCAGCACGCAGTCGCGCGCGGCGTCGAGCACGGCGTCGTCGGCGGTCCGCCCGCCGTTCCTGTTGTGACGAATCGACGTCATGTGTCACAGTGTAATCATACGAACGGGAGGCCCGGTGACCGGAGACAGGGTGCAGACGCGGGACATGCTGTGGAGCGGCTGGGGCGACCCCGCGAAGGCGTCGCCGCTGCCCGAGCCGACGACCGGCCTGCTGCGCGACCTGCTCGGCGTGCGGCCCGCGGACGCGCCTCCGGTCGCCCTCGCCGACATCAAGGTCGCCGGCCCCCGGCTGTCCGGAGCGGACCTGACCGCGCTCGCCGGCATCGTGGGGGACGGCAACGTCCGCGCCGACACCGAGGCGCGCGTCCGGCACACGCGCGGCAAGTCGACGCCCGACCTGCTGCGCATCCGCGCCGGCGACACCTCCGACGCGCCGGACGCGGTCGTCCTGCCCGGATCCCACGACGAGGTCCTCGCCGTGCTCAGGACCTGCGCGGGCCGGGGGATCGCGGTCGTCCCGTTCGGCGGCGGCACCTCGGTCGTCGGCGGCCTCGCGCCGCGGGCCGTGGACAAGTTCATCGCCCTCGACCTGCGGCGCATGGACCGGCTGGTCGAGCTCGACGAGGTCTCCCGCACGGCCGTCCTCCAGCCGGGGCTGCGCGCCCCGGCGGCGGAGGCGCTGCTCAACGAGCGCGGCTTCACGCTCGGGCACTTCCCGCAGTCGTACGAGTGGGCGACGATCGGCGGGTTCGCGGCGGCGCGGTCGAGCGGGCAGGCGTCCGCCGGATACGGGCGGTTCGACGACATGGTGGCCGGCCTGACCGCGGCCACCCCCGAGGGGACCCTCGACCTCGGCCGGGCGCCGAAGTCGGCCGCGGGGCCGGACCTGCGGCAGCTCGTCCTCGGCTCCGAGGGCGCCTTCGGCGTGATCACCTCCGTGCGCGTGCGGATCCATCCGGTCCCCGAGGCCAGGGAGTACGAGGGCTGGCGGTTCGCGTCGTTCGACCGGGGCGCCGCCGCGCTGCGCCGGCTCGCCCAGGACGGCCCGCTCCCCGCGGTGCTGCGGCTGTCCGACGAGGCCGAGACCATGGTCGGGCTCGCCGACCCGGCCGCCATCGGGACGCCGAGAGGAGCCGGGTGCCTCGCCGTCCTCGGGTTCGAGGGCACGCCCGCGCGGGTCGCCGCGCGGCGGGCCGAGGCCGCGGACGTGCTGCGCGACGCCGGCGGCGAGCCGCTCGGCGCGGGGCCGGGCGAGAAATGGGAGCACGGCCGCTTCCACGCCCCCTATCTGCGCGACGCCCTGCTGGACGTGGGCGCCTTCGTCGAGACCCTGGAGACCGCGGGGTTCTGGTCGGACGTCCCGGCGCTGTACGAGGCCGTCCGGAACGCGCTGATCGGGACGCTGGCCGGCGCGGGGACGCCGCCGCTCGTGATGTGCCACATCTCGCACGTGTACGAGGCCGGCGCGTCCCTCTACTTCACCGTCGTGTCCGCGCAGGGCGAGGACCCGGCCGGGCACTGGGACCGGGCCAAGCGCGCGGCCAGCGACGCGATCGCCGGTGCCGGCGGGACGATCAGCCACCATCACGGCGTGGGCACCGACCACCGGGACTGGTACGCGCGGGAGATCGGGCCGCTCGGCGCCGCCGTGATCCGCGCCGTCAAGGACCGGCTCGATCCGGCCGGGATCCTCAATCCGGGCGTCCTCGTCCCGCCGGCCGCGGGGGAGTAGCCGCCGTGCGCGCGTTCACCGCGATCGTGAATCCGGCGGCGGGCGGGTCCGCGTCCGCCTCGTCCCTGGTGCCGCTGGGCCGGCTGCTGCGCGACGCGGGCGCCGAGCTCGACGTCGAGTACAGCCGCGGGATGGAGCACGCCGCGGGCGTCGCGCGGGCCGCCGCCGAGGCCGGGCGCGTGGTGCTCGGCGTCGGCGGGGACGGGATGGTCGGCTGCGTCGGCGGGGCGCTGGCGGGCACCGGGGCCGTCCTCGGGATCGTCCCGGCCGGGCGGGGCAACGACTTCGCGCGGCAGCTCGGCGTCCCGTCCGAGCCGGAGAGGCTCGCCCCGCTGCTGCTGGAGGGCGAGCCGCGCGCCGTGGACGCCATCGACGCCGACGGGACGGCCGTCCTGGGGAGCGTCTACGCGGGCGTGGACGCGGTCGCCAACGACAACGCCAACAGGACGCGGCTGCTCCGCGGCTCGGCCGCCTACTACGTCGGGGCGCTGCGCGCGATCCTTTCGTGGCGGCACGCCGACTACCGGATCACCGTGGACGGCGTGGAGTACCGGCGCGAGGGCTACACCGTCGTGGCCGCCAACTCCGGCTACTACGGCTTCGGCAAGCACATCGCCCCGGACGCGCGCCTGGACGACGGGCTGCTCGACGTCGTCCTGATCCGGAAGGCGCCGAGGAGGCTGTTCTTCGCGGTCATGCGGGAGCTGGAGGACGGGACGCACGTCCGGCGTCCCGAGGTGGAGGTCATGCGCGGCCGGGAGGTGCGGATCGAGCTGGCCGGCCCGGCCGGCCGGACGCTCCCGTACGGTGCGGACGGCGAGCTGCCCGGAGTCCTTCCGGTCACCGCCAGGGTGCTGCCGGGCGCGCTCCGCGTCCTCGCTCCCTGACCTGCGGTTCCGCGGTGCCCCGAGGTTTTGGGCACGCGTTTGGGGGGGTTTACGCCCCCATTACGGCCTCCCGGATAGCGTCGATTACGTCCCGCTTTCGGGACCTTGGGGCCGTCTGTGGGCCCATCATGGGAAGGCGACTGCTCGCCGTTCTGGGGGGACTCATGATGACCGCAGACGACCTGGTCGTGGTGGCGCCGGCGTCTCTGGGGGTGGCGCCGGCGTCCACCACGCGCGGCTGACCGTCGTGTCAGCTTGACGGCGCGATCACCTCCGGACAGGCTGTGAGCAACCCCTCACCCTGGCCGGAGGCGTTCTGTGTCTGCCGAGGTTCCCCCCGGACCCGACAACTCGCGCACGTCCGAAGCGGGCGCCGGATGGGTCTGCGGAAGACCCGGCACGTTCAACGACCTTCTCCCGGACCGCGTCCCCGACTTCTCCTGGCGCCGCCCGTCGGTGCTGTGGCGGTCGCGCAACGACGTCCTCGCGCGGCTGTTCGGCGACCCCACGGACGCGATCCGGCGCCGCTGCATCACGGCCCTGCGCGAGCGGGGCACGCCCGCGGCGTTCACCGTGCACCGCTCGGCGCCGGAGTTCTCGTTCGCGCTGCTCGGCGACACCGGGGAGGGGGACCGGTCGCAGTACGCGGTGGTCCCGCCGCTGCTGCACGCCGCCGCCGGCACCGACTTCATGGTCATCGCCAGCGACGTGATCTATCCGACGGGGGACGCGGGCGACTATCCCGAGAAGTTCTTCCGGCCTTACAAGGACTACCCCGCCCCCATCTACGCCGTGCCCGGCAACCACGACTGGTACGACGGCCTGCGCGGCTTCCTCCACGTGTTCTGCGACCTGGACGAGAACTGCTCACCGCCGCCCTGGCGCGGCCCCCTCGCCTTCCTGCCGCGCCTCCTCTGGCGCCATTCCGGAACGGTCGACTCGCACGCGCTCGCCGAGGCCCGCCGGACGTACCGGGGGGCGCCCGGCCAGCAGGGCGGGCAGCCGGGGCCGTACTGGGCGATCGACACGCCCTCGCTGCGCATCATCGGCGTCGACACCGGGATCACGGGGGTCCTCGACCGCGACCAGGGCCGCTGGCTTCGGGAGGTGTCCGGCGGTCCGAAACCCAAGCTGCTGGTGACCGGAAAGCCCCTGTACGTGGACGACGACCGCCGTCCCGGGCCGATCCGCGGGGGCGGGACCGTCGACGCGATCGTCCAGGACCCGGCGCACAACTACGTGGCCGCGATCGGCGGCGACATCCACAACTACCAGCGCTATCCGGTGCGGACCGGCGACGGCCGCACGATCCAGTACATCGTCTCGGGCGGCGGCGGCGCCTTCATGCACGCGACCCACACCATCCCGCGGACGCGCGTGGTGGAGGAGCGGGAATTCCGCTGCTACCCGCTGCGCGGCGACTCCCTCTCGCGCTACAGCAAGCTGTACGGCCGGTGGCTCCGGCTCCCGAAGCTCTTCGAGCTCACTCCGGAGGAGGCCACCGCCGCCGTCCGGCACCGGCTCGGCATCCGGCCGGGGCGCGGCTACAGCGGCCCCGAACCGTCCCGGCGCGCGCGCTTCGTCGCGGCCGTCCTGGGCGTCCCGCGCGACGGACGCCGCCGTCCCCGCTTCCTGCGCTTCCCGGTGCGCAGGCTGCCGCAGCGGTTCCGCTCGGAACTGGCCGACTGGGACAGGCCGCCTTTCTTCAAGAGCTTCCTGCGCCTGGACGTGACCGAGTCGCGGCTCCGCATCCGCTGCTACGCCGTGACGGGCTGCGGCGACCACGAGACGGCGCCGCCGTGCGAGGACGAGGTGACGATTCCGCTGCGCTAACCGGGCGGCCGGCCACCCGGTTTGGAGAATTCGCCAGTAATACGCGGAAAGTGGCCGATCTTGCCTCCCGACGTGCCCCGATGCCGTTACAGTCGTGGATCACCACATCGGTGGACGGTAACGGACGGTCGGCCGGAAAACGACCGCGTCCTTCAGGAGAGCTTCTCGATGAGTTACCCCCAGCAGGGTCAGGGCCAGCAGTACCCGCAGCAGCAGCAACAGCAACAGCAGGCGTACCAGGGCGGCTACTCGCCCGCCCCGGCCCAGCAGCAGCAGGCGCCCGTCGCCCGCGGCGCCGGCTACAACATGAAGCGCCGCAACCCGGCCGGTGCCTGGCTCGGCCTTCCCATGGTCACCTTCGGCATCTACGGCCTCGTCTGGTTCTTCAAGGTCCACAACGAGCTGCACGAGTACGACCGCCGCATCGACAACGCCGCGACCAACGCGCTGCTGTCCATGCTCTTCGGCGGCATCACCCTCGGCATCTGGCCGCTGGTCATGTGGGTCAAGCTCGGCGGCCGCATCGCCGAGGCCCAGCGCGCGGCCGGCCTGCAGCCGAGCTGCAGCGGCGGCATGGGCTTCCTGCTCGGCATCCTCGGCTTCGGCGTGCTGTACTACCAGATCCAGCTGAACAAGGTCGTCGACCGCTACGGCGACACCCCGGCCGGCCAGCAGGTCTCCCTGGTCGCGTGACTGTGTTCATTGCGTTTCCCTCCTCCTTCGGGCCTAGCGGCCCTGCTGTGCTCATGGCAGTGCCCTCCTCCTTCGGGCGCAGGGCGCCCTCCATCGTCGGGCACTGCATGCGATCGCTGCATCGCTCCGGCTCGCCTGGCGGCTCGCTGCGCGATCAGGTTCTCGCAAGCTCGAACCTGGCTTCGCACGCGATCGCAGTAGCTGAGGTCGGAGACGGCTGGGATTCAAAAAACTGAGATTCAAAAAACGCCGGAACGGCGGGCCGCGGCCCTGGCCTGCTGAATGAGATTGCGCTAGGCCCCTTCGTGCAACCGTCACGGAGGGGTCTTCGCGTGTGCGCGGTGCCCGCGGTTCTGTCGGTGGGCGGGGACACAATGGGGCGGTGAGGATCGCGGTGGCCGCCGGGCCGCGGGGCGGGGGAGCGCTGCGGGCGCTCGCCGAGGACGGCTCGCCCGCCGGGCCCGTGCAGGTCGTGCCCGACCTCGTCGCGGCGATCGCGGAGCGGGAGCGGGACGATGCGCCGCGATGGGTCTGGGCGTCCACGGCGCGGCTCTATCCCCGGCTGCTGGACGCGGACGTGCGGGTGGGCCGCTGCCATGACCTTGAGCTGGTCGAGAGCCTGCTGCTCGGTCACGCGGGACGGTACGGGGAGCCGCGCTCGGTCCCGGCGGCGTGGGCGCGGCTGCGCGGCGAGCCGGTGCCGCCGGACCGGCCGCCGCAGGAGGAGTCCGCGCAGGCGTCGCTGTTCGACGACGACCCGGGCGGACGGGACGACTCCGCCGACGACATCGGCCGGATCGTCGCGGTGCACGCCGAACAGCGGCGCGCCATCGCCGGGCTGGACGGGTTCGCGCTGCTCGCGGCGGCGGAGTCGGCGGGCTCGCTGGCGGCGGCCGAGATGGGCCACGACGGGCTGCCCTGGTCGGCCGAGGAGCACGACGCGCTGCTCACCGAGCTGCTCGGGCCGCGCCCGCCGGGCGGGCTGCGGCCCCGCAGGCTGCAGGATCTGGCCGACCGCATCAACGCCGCGTTCGAAGCTCCGCTCGGGCGACCGTCCTCCAGCCCCCACCAGCCACCAATCAATCGACGAGCTCCGCTCGGCCGTGTCATGCACGTCAACCCCGACTCTCCGGCGCAGATCCTCAAGGCGTTCGCGTCGGCGGGGCTGCCGGTCCCGTCCACCCGCGCGCACGTCCTCAAGCAGCTCGACCACCCGGCCGTCCCGCTGCTGCTGGAGTACAAGGAGCTGGCGCGGCTGCACACCGCGCATGGCTGGGCCTGGCTCGACACGTGGGTGAGCGGCGGGCGGTTCCGGCCCGAATACGTGGTCGGCGGCGTCGTGTCCGGACGGTGGGCGACGAGCGGCGGCGGCGCCCTGCAGATCCCGCGCGTGCTGCGCAGGGCCGTGGTCGCCGACCCCGGCTGGGCGCTGGTCGTCGCCGACGCGGCGCAGCTCGAACCGCGGGTGCTGGCGGCCCTGGCCGGCGACCGGGCGTTCACCGAGGCCGCCGCGCACGGCGACCTCTACGCGGCGCTCTCCGACGCCTTCCGCGACGGCGGCGGTGAGGGGAGCGCGCGCGACAAAGCCAAGATCGCCCTGCTGTCCGCGATGTACGGGGGAGGGACGGGGGAGGCGGTGCAGCTCCTCGCCATCCTCAGGAGCAGGTTCCCCGACGCGTTCGAGTACGTGGAGTCCGCCGCGCGGGCGGGGGAGCGGGGGCGGCTCGTCCGGTCCCGCCTCGGCCGCACCTGCCCGCCGCCGTCCGCCGGCTGGCGGGAGCTGACCTCGGCGGGCGACGACGACACGCTGCCGGAACCGCGCCAGGGCTCGGCCGCCCGGGCGCTGCGCAGCCGCGGCCGCTTCACCCGCAACTTCGTCGTCCAGGCGACGGCCGCCGACTGGGCGCTCGCCCTCCTCGCCTCCCTCCGCCGCCGCCTCACCGCGCTCGCCCCGTCCTCCAGCCCCCACCCGCCACCAGTCAATCGACGAGCTCCGCTCGCCGTCCCCCGGTTGGTGTTCTTCCAGCATGACGAGGTCATCGTGCACACCCCCACCGAGCTGGCCGGGGACGTCGCGGACGCCGTCCGCGCCTCGGCGGACGAGGCGCGGCGGCTCCTGTTCGGCGACATCCCCGTCGTGTTCCCCATGGAGATCGCCGTGGTGGACCGCTACGCCGACGCCAAGTGAGCCGCGAGCGCGCGGATCGTGTTGGCGGCGGCGAACGCGTGGCCCCGGGCGTTGAGGTGCAGCTGGTCGCTGCTGTAGATGCCCGGGTCGGCGGCGACCGGATGCCCGGGCGGGTTGTCCACGTGGCAGGCGCCGTGCTCGGCGGCGACCTCGGCGGTCAGGGCGGCGAGCCGCCGCGTCCGCGCCGACATCACCTCGCGGTAGCGGGCCGGGCCAAGACCGGCGGCTGTGATGTCGAGCAGCCCGATGGTGACGACGTCGGCGCCGGCCGCGCGGAACGCGGAGACCATCGAGACCAGCTCGCGGCGCACCTCGTCCTCGTCGAAGTGCGGGCGGAGCATGTCGTTGCCGCCGGCGACCACGAAGGCCAGGTCGGGTCCGAACGCCAGCGCGGGCCGGAGCTGCTCGGCCGCGACCTGGGCGGCGACCAGGTCGCGGCGGCCGAGGTTCAGCGCGGCGAACTCCGGCGTCACCGCGCCGAGCGCCTCCTCGACGCGGTCCGTCCAGGACATGTCGCGGTACCCGGGGACGGCCTCCCGGATCCCCTCGGCGACGCTGTCGCCGATCGTCACCATCCTCGTCCAGGGCGCGTCGGCCAGCAGCGCGGCCGCGTCGGCGGCGGGCATGACGGACGGGTCCGTCCACTCCGACAGGGTCGTCTCGGTCATGGTCTCTCCTTTCACGGCCTCGCCGGGCGGACGGCGAGGAGCAGGCCCGCGACGGCCGCGCCCGCGGCGGCGAGCGTGCAGAACAGGTAGACGGCGGTGTAGTCGTCGTGCACCGCCCGCTCCGGCAGGAGCGCGGCGAGGACGGCGATGCCGAGCGCGCCGCCGAGCTGCCGGGCCGTGGTGTTGAGCCCGGTCGCGCCGGCGAACCACAGCGGGCCGGCCGACAGCGCGGCGGCCGAGGCGGTGCCCGTGCTGACCATCCCCATCCCCGTCCCGGCCAGGAGGCCGAGCGGGAGCCAGAACGTGAGGAAGTGCGGCTCGGCCGGCAGCGAGACGACGGCCCAGACGCCCGCGGCGACCATGACCAGCGCGCCGCCGGTCACGGCGGGACGGACGCCGATGCGCCCGGTGAGCCGTCCCATCGCCACGGCCGCCGCGGTCGCGGTGAACGCCCCCGGCGTCGACGCGAAGCCCGCCTTCAGGATCGAGTAGTGCCACTGGCCGGTCACATAGAGCACACCGAGCAGCAGCCACGCGTACAGGGCCGTGCCGTACAGGAACGAAGCGGCGTTGGCGACGGCGAACTGGCGGTTTCGCCACAGCGAGATCTCCAGCGCCGGCACCGGGTGCCGCGCCGACCGCCACAGCGCGAGGGCGGCGAGGGCGGCGCCGCCCAGCAGCAGCGCGAGCGTCCGGGGATCCGACCAGGCCCAGTCCTGGGTCTGCGTCACGCCGAGCGCGACCCCGCCCACGCCGGCGCCGAGCAGGATCGTCCCGGCGAGGTCGGGCAGCCGGCCCGCCCCGGCCTCGGCGCGCGGCAGGCGCAGCCCGCCGAGCAGCATCGCCAGGCCGAACGGCACGTTGATGACGAACAGGGCGCGCCAGCCGGACTGGTCGACGAGGACGCCGCCCAGGCTGGGGCCGATCGCGGCGGCGAACGCGCCCGCGGCGCTCCACAGCCCGATGCTGCGCGCCCGCCGTTCGGCGGGCGTGTCGTGCAGCAGCAGTGCGAGGGACGCCGGGATCAGCGCGGCCGCGGCGGCGCCCTGCACGGCCCGCGTCGCGAGCAGGACGGGCACGTTCGGCGCGATCGCGCAGGCCAGCGAGGCCAGCGTGAACAGCCCGGTGCCCCACAGGTACAGCGACCGCCGGCCGACCAGGTCGGCCAGCCTCCCGGCGGGGGCGAGCAGCGCCGCGAACAGCACCGCGTACAGGGTGATCACCCAGGTCAGGCCGGACAGCGAGGTGCCCGGGAAGTCGGCGTGCAGGTCGGCGACGGCCAGGTTGGCGACGGTGGCGTCGAGCATGGCCAGGAACGTCGCCCCGGCCGCCAGCCAGGGCACGTCCCGCCGCGTGCCGGCCGCGCGCGGCGGCGCCGCGGTGGTCTCGGTGGTCATGACGGAGTCTCCCAGAAAAATAAACGAACGGTCGTACAATCTTCTACGGCGAAGGCCCGCGTCAAGGGGGTTGACGCATTGACTTTGAACGAACGGTCGTGCAGATTAATGAGGGTGAGCACCGACGGACGGCTCCTCAAGGGGGAGCAGACGCGCAAGGTCATCCTCCGCCGTGCCGCCGACATCGCCTCGGCGGAGGGCCTGGAGGGCCTGTCGATCGGCCGGCTCGCCACCGAACTGCGGATCAGCAAGAGCGGCGTGTTCACGCACTTCGGCTCCAAGGAGGAACTGCAGCTCGCGACCGTCCGCAAGGCGGTCGAGGTGTTCCGTGAGCACGTGGTGGAGCCCGCCCTCGCCGTCCCCGCGGGGCTCGGCCGCGTCCGCGCCCTGCTGGACGCCTGGCGGCGCTACCAGCGAGAACCGGTCTTCCCCGGCGGCTGCTTCTTCCACTCCACGATGGCCGAGTTCGACGCGCGTCCGGGCCGGGTCCGCGACGCCATCGCCTCGTCCCAGCGCGACTGGGGCGCCTTCCTGGAGCGGTGTCTTCGCGAGGCGCGCGAACTCGGCGAGATCGACGCGTCCGCCGACATCCCGCAGCTCGCGTTCGAACTGGACGCACTCTGCCGCACGGGCGCCGCGCACGCGCTCCTCTACGACGACCCGTCCCTCTTCGACCGCGCCACCCACGCCATGACCGCCCGTCTTGCCGCGGTCATGACCTCGTCCTGAGCCGGAAAAGCGCGACGGGCGCGGTGAGGCCGAGACCTCACCGCGCCCGTGGGGAACGCCTGGGGGACGCCGTCAGCTCGCCACCGTGTACGAGGGACGGGAGTTCAGCGCCTCGACGTCGGAGAACGAGGTCTGCCGGTATGCGCCGCTGATCGTGCTCAGCTCGTCCGGGGTCAGCACGTCCTCGATCGAGTCGAAACCGTGCGGCGCCCGCTGGGTCACCGTGTGCAGCACCCGGTCGGCCGGCATGTCCCGGCAGGCCATGACGATGGCGTTGACCGGCTCGCGGCGCCCCTTCTCGTAGGCGAGCAGTCCGTCGGCGGGGTCGGCGGAGCCGGCCAGCTCGTGCGCCAGCACGCGGGCGTCGAGGACGGCCTGGGAGCCGCCGTTGGAGCCGATCGGGTACATCGGGTGGGCGGCGTCGCCGAGCAGGGTGACGCGGCCGAACGTCCACCGGTCGAGGGGGTCCCGGTCGACCATCGGGTACTCCAGGATCTCCTCCGCCCGGGACATCAGCGCGGGGAAGTCGAGCCAGTCGTACTTCCAGTCCGCGAAGTAGGGGAGCACGTCCTCCAGGCGGCCGGCCTTGTTCCAGTCGGGATCCCAGTCGAGCCGGTCATTGGCGAGCCTGACCTCCGCGGCCCAGTTGAGCAGCGCCTTCCCCCTGCGCTCCGCCCGCATGGAGATCGGGTAGACGACGATCTTGGAGGTGGCGTTGCTGCCCGCGACGACCATGGTCCGCCCGGTCAGGATGGGGTCGGCCTCGGTGACGCCGCGCCACAGCCTGATGCCGTTCCACAGCGGTGCCGTCTCGTCCGGGTACAGCTGCGCGCGGACGGCGGAGTGCAGGCCGTCCGCGCCGATCAGCGCGTCGGCCGTGACCGTCTCGGCGGTGCCCGACGCCCGGTCGAGCAGGCGCGCCCGCACCTGCGTGCCGTCCTGCTCGAAACCCTCGAAGAGGGTCCCGGTGCGGACGGCGTCCTTGCCGAGCCGCGTCAGGACGGCGTCGAGCAGCATCATCTGCAGCTCGCCGCGGTGGATCGAGTACTGCGGCCAGTTGTAGCCGAGCGCGCGTCCGCGCGGCTCCGCCCAGATCCGGCCGCCGTACCGGTCGAAGTGCACCATCTCGCCCGTCGGGATGCCGATCTCGGCCATCTCGTCGGCGAACCCCAGCTCGGTGAGCTCCCGGACGGCGTGCGGCAGCAGGTTGATGCCGACGCCGAGCGGCAGCAGCCGGTTGGCGGAGTCGACCACGAGGGCCTCGACCCCGGCCTCGTGCAGGCTCAGCGCGGTGGTGAGCCCGCCGATGCCCGCCCCCACGATGAGTACGCGCATGAATCACCCTCCGTTGGTCTCGGGGCGAACGGGACCCCTGTGGCGGCCCCGCCCGCGCCGTCTCTTTCGTGTCGCCGCTCGTGGCGGCCGTTCTCACCGGGCCGGGTTCGTGCCCCGGCCGGGCCCGTGCTTGGACGCCGTCACGACTCCCGGCCCGTCGTCCTGCCCCGGCCCGCCCGGCGCGGCCCCGGTGCCCGCGGGCGCCGCGCCGGGCACCTTCGCGCCACCGCGGACCAGGCGCCCGACCTCGGCCCGGAGCTGGACGAACTCGGGCATCCCCCGGGTCTCGATCTGGTCGCGCACCGAGGGCAGCCCGACCGGCAGGTCGGCGTGCACCCGGGCGGGCGAGCGGTTCAGCACGACCACCCGGTCACCGACGTAGACGCTCTCGTCGATGTCGTGCGTGACCAGCAGGATCGTCATCTTCCGGGTCCGGTGCATCTGCAGGACGAGATCTTCCAGGTCCTCCCGGGTCTGCGCGTCCACGGACCCGAACGGCTCGTCCATCAGCAGCAGCGAGGGACGGTAGGCCAGGGCCCGCGCGATCGACGCGCGCTGCTGCATGCCCCCCGAAAGCTGCCAGGGGTACTTGCGTCCCGCGTCCGCGAGACCCACGGACTCCAGTGCCTCCTGGGCCGCGGCGCGCCGCTCCGAGCGGCCCTTCCCGCGCCGCCGCAGCGGCAGCGCCACGTTGTCGCGGACGGTCAGCCAGGGGAACAGCGACCGGCTGTAGTCCTGGAACACCACCGCGAGGTCGTCGGGCACGCCGTTGATCGGCGTGCCGTCCAGGGTGACGGTCCCGGCGGTCGGGCGGATCAGCCCGCCGATGCAGCGCAGCAGGGTGGACTTGCCGCAGCCGGACGGGCCGACGATGCTGATCAGCTGGCCGTCCGGGACGGTGAGGTCGAGTCCGTCGATGGCTCGGTGGCCGTCGCCGTAGGAATGGCTGAGGCCGGTTATCTGCAGCATCACGGCCGCCTTTGCTGTGTATACGTCGTCAGGGTCGGCGTAGGGGACATCGTCAGCTCGCGAGCCTCTTCGCGCCGGTGTGCCAGGCCAGCAGGCGCCGCTCCAGGAGCATGAAGACCGCGTTGAACAGAAGGCCGAGTATGCCCAGCATGACGATCCCGGCCCACATCCTGGGCAGTTCGAACGAGCGCTGGGCGCCGATCAGCTCGGAGCCGATGCCCGCGGTGCTGCCGAACAGCTCGGAGATGACCATCAGGATCAGCGCGAACGACAGCGCCACCCGCAGGCCCGCGAAGATCTTCGGGGAGGCCGCCGGGAGGATGACGGTCAGCAGCCGGCGGAGCCGGCCGACGCCGAACACCCGGGCTGTCTCCAGCTGCAGGGGGTCCACGGTGCGGACGCCCTCGCAGGTGTTGAGCAGCACCGGCCACACCACGCCGAACGCGATCGTGACGACCTGCATGGTCGCGCCGAGCTGGAACACGATGATGAAGAACGGCAC
This sequence comes from Spirillospora sp. CA-128828, assembly GCF_050945415.1. NCBI lineage: Bacteria > Bacillati > Actinomycetota > Actinomycetes > Streptosporangiales > Thermomonosporaceae > Spirillospora > Spirillospora sp. CA-128828. The sequence goes on along the minus strand of NZ_CP191986.1, from coordinate 6,375,210 downwards.
CAGCGTGGGCGGCGGCACCGCGCGCAGGAACTCCAGCACCGGGTTCAGCAGGTCGTACAGGGCCCGCGACCGGCCGATCGCCGCGCCCACCAGGACGCCGGCGGCGCCCGCGGCGGCCCACCCGATGAACAGGTGGGTGAGGCTGGTGGAGAAGTCGTCCACCGCTTTGTCCGTGAGGAACAACTGGGACGCGGGTCCGGAGAACCACAGTTCGTGCAGCGCGTCGATGATCGTCGTGGGCGGGGGGAAGTAGGTCTCCTTCACCGCGCGCGTGATCAGTTCCCACAGCACGACGGCGACGGCGACCAGCCAGACCCGCTCGGCGAACCCGCGCAGCGCTCCGAGCGCCCTCATGCGACTCCCTCCACGCGAGCGGTGTGCCAGCGGAACGCGATCCGTTCTAGCCCGAAGAGGGCGGTGTTGGCCAGCAGCCCCAGCGCCCCGGCCCAGCAGGCGCCGGCCAGCAGCAGGTCGGTCCGGCCGCCTCCGGACTGGGTGTCGCTGAGGTAGATTCCCACTCCGTTGATCCCGCCCGCCAAAAGCTCGGTGCTGATCACGACGATGAGGGCGACGGAGGCGGCGATCCGGACGCCGGTGGCGATGAACGGCGCGGCGCTCGGCAGGGAGACGCGCCACAGCACCGACAGCGTCCCGAACCCGAAGCTGCGCAGGCTCTCCTTGGCGACCGGGTCGACGTCGCGGAGCGCGTACAGGGTGTTGATGAGGATCGGCCACAGGCAGGCGTAGAAGATCAACGACATCTTCATCTGCGTGGGGTCGGCGAACAGGATGATGGCGAGCGGGATCAGCGCGACCGAGGGGATGGGGCGCAGCAGTTCGACCAGCGCGCGGGAGGCGGTGCCCAGCAGCGGTACCGAGCCGAGCAGCACGCCCAGCGGCACCGCCACGAGCACCGCCAGCGCGAGCCCGCCGAACCACGCCTTGAGCGTGGCCCCGACGTCGACGAGGAACTCCTCGTCGACGGCCAGTTTCCCGGCCTCCCGCAGGACGGTCGACGCCGGGGGCAGGGCGGTCGCGTCGACGAGGCCGGCACGGCTGACGACCTCGACGGCGGCGACCACCCCGGCTACCCCGGCGGCGCCCAAAGCGATACGGCGGTATTTCATTGAGCGGATGTCGCCATGAAGGTCTTGACGTCGAGGGGCTTGTCCAGGTAGCCGAACTGCTGCATCAGGTCGGCCACGCGCTGGACACGGGTGGCGTTCAGCGTGGTCGGCCACGTGCCGAAGCTCATGGTGGAGGCGACCTTGGCGTCGATTCCCTTGGCGTAGGTCGGCAGGACGTCCTGGACGACCTTGCGGTCGGCGGCCATGCCCTGCGCCTTCAGCATCGCGCGCTGGAAGGCGGCGACCGTCTTCGGGTTCTCCTTGGCGAACTTCTCGGTGGTGGCGTAGCCCGCGATCGGGAAGTCCGCGGTCGGCCCGCTGGACAGGTCGGCGACCATGCGGGCGCCCATCGACTGCTGCATCTGGGTGCCGAACGGCTCGATCGCCTGGACGGCCTCGACGCTCTTGGACTTCAGGGCCTGCTCCATTGCGGGCGGGGCGACCTCGACGAAGTTCTTGTCCTCGTCGAATTCGACGCCCTGGGGCTTGCCGGCGGCGCGTACCAGCAGCGTGGCGATGTTGCGCTTGGTGTTGACGGCGATCTTCTTGCCGGCGAGGTCCTTGACCGTGTGGTACGGGGAATCCTTGCGCACCATCAGCGTGTGCGTCTTCGGAGCGCTCTGCATGCCCTCGACGACGATCTTCGGCTTGAAGCCGGGGTCCTTGGACCCGGCGGTGAGCAGCGAGACGTAGTTGCTGATGCTGAAGTCCAGCCGACCGCTCTTCAGGAGCGGGATGCCCGCGGCGCCACCCGGGATGACCTGTGTCTTGACGGTCAGGCCCTCGGCCTTGAACAGGCCCTTGGAGATGGCGAGCTGGACGGGCGCGGTGTCGGCGACGGTCATGTTGCCGAGGGTGATCTCGGACTTCTCCAGACCGTTGGCCGACACCTTCTTCTCTGAGTCGCCGCAGGCTGTGGCGGAGAGCGCCAGCGCGATCGCGAGCGTGCCGGCGACGGCCGTGCGGCGGTGGGAAGCAGACATGGGCAAGGCTCCATTTTGCGGGGGAAGCTAGTTGAAACCTGATCTTTCAAACGAGGCGGGAGCGTAGCGCACCGTGGGCATGGCTCGGGTGAGATGTGAGGTTTACGTGCAATTATGTGAACATGGGTTAACACACTGTGACATTGGTATCTTCCGCATCACAAGTCCAGACCTGTGTGATCATTCGGGTTGGCCATGATGGTGGCACTGTGTTGCAATGTTCCGCGCTCGCCAGCAGTGGCGCGGGCGAGCGATGCGACCCGAATCCCGTTCAGGTCACGGTACGCCGCGAGCGATCCACCCCATTGAGAGGTAGCGGAGGGCAGTGCGGAAAGCCGAAGGGGCCGAGATGGCCCCGCAGTCCCCCCAGCCAGGCCCGTCTGCCAGGGACGACGCCCCCAAGCGAGGCTCCCAGGGCGGCAGGTACAAGCTGCGCAACTGGCGCGTGCGCACGCGCCTGTTCGCCCTCATCGCGGTGCCCACGATCGTGGCCGCACTCCTTGCGGGTTACCGGGTTTCGGTGTCGATGGACAACGCCGAGGCCTATAACCGGACGGGCCAGGTGGCTACGCTAGGTAATCAGCTGACCGCACTCGCGCACGATGTGGAAGCCGAGCGCGACGTGATGGCGGAACGGGCCGCGGGAGGTTCGCGCGCCGTCACTCCCGAGACGATCGCCGCGCGCCAGGAATCGGTGGACGCCGACGCGCGCAAGGTGCGGGCCGCCGCCGCGGACGTCAAGGCGTACTCGCCCGGCCTGCGGCTGGCGGTCGGCAACGTCCTCAACCGGGTGGACGACCTGCCCGCGCTGCGCACGGCCGCCGCGCGCCTCGCGCCCGGAGTGGTCATCGACAAGTACACCGAGTTCGTCGACGACTTCACCTCCTTCCACGTCCTGGTCTCCCAGGACGCCCCGACGGCCGAGCTCGCGCAGAGCGCGCTGGCGCTGGCCGACCTCGCGAACGCCAAGGACGCCGCGTCCCGCGAGCGGGCCCTCCTCTCGGCGGCGCTCTGGGAGGGCCGGTTCGAGCCGCTCGACCGCGCCGCGGTCGACGACGCCCGCGCGGACATGAACACCAGCATCACCGCGTTCCGCAGCTCGGCGACGCCGGCCCAGCTGCGGCTGTTCGAGGACACCGTCACCGGCCCCGAGCTGGACCGCGCGGAGGTCACCCGGCTCCAGACGCTCGCCGTCGCCGACGCCTCCCCGCAGCTGAAGGTCAGGCTCGGCGCCCGCACCGCCCGGTCCTGGACGGCCGACTCCAGCGTGCGGGTCGACAGGCTGCGTACGGTCGAGAAGAGCATCGCCGCCGACCTCGCCGCCTCGGCGGACGACGCCCGGACCGACGCGCAGACGGCCGCGATCCGGGACGGCGTGCTGCTGTTCCTCGTCCTCGCGATCGTGCTGGCGACCCTGATCGTCATGGCCCGCTCGCTGGTGCGGCCGCTGCGCCGGCTGCAGTCCGGCGCGCTCGACGTCGCCAGCACCCGGCTGCCCGGCCTGGTCGACCGGCTCCGCGACCCGGAGGCCGCCGCCGACGGCATCGAGGTCGAGCCGATCGAGATCGACTCCACCGACGAGATCGGCCAGGTCGCCCGGGCGTTCGACGAGGTCCACCGGGAGGCGGTCCGGCTGGCGGCCGACGAGGCCGTCCTGCGCGGCAACATCAACGCGATGTTCGTCAACCTCTCCCGCCGCAGCCAGTCCCTCATCGAGCGCCAGCTGCGGCTGATCGAGGAGCTGGAGCAGAGCGAGCGCGACGAGGAGCAGCTCGGCAACCTGTTCCGGCTGGACCACCTGGCCACCCGCATGCGTCGCAACTGTGAGAACCTCCTCGTCCTCGGCGGGCAGGAGCAGGTGCGCCGGTGGAACCAGGCCGTCCCGCTGATCGACGTCGTCCGGGCGTCGTTGTCGGAGGTTGAGCAGTACGAACGGGTCGCGCTGCGGGTTCAAGGCGACATGACGGTCGCGGGACCGGTCGTCAACGACCTCGTCCACCTGCTGGCCGAGCTGGTGGAGAACGCCACGGTCTTCTCCTCCGAGAACACCAAGGTGACGGTCTCCGGGCAGATGCTGAGCGGCGGCGGCGCCATGCTGCAGATCACCGACAACGGCGTCGGCATGTCGCCGGAGGAGCTGGAGCAGGCCAACTGGCGGCTGGCCAACCCGCCCGTCATCGACTTCTCCGCGGCCCGCCGGATGGGTCTGTTCGTGGTCGGCCGGCTGGCCGTCCGGCACGGCGTCCGCGTGGAGCTGCGGGCCGCGCAGGGCGGCGGGCTCACCGCGTTCGTGGTGCTGCCCGACGTGGTGGTGACGCCCGGCGAGACCGGCGGCATCGGCGCCCGCGGCCTCGGCCCCCGCGACCTCGGCTCGCAGGGCCAGCTCGCCGCGCTCACCAGCGCGGTCGAGCCGCCCGCTCCCGGCGGCGCCTTCCGACCGGACGAGTACGGCCCCGCGGGGCAGCCGATGGGCGCCCCGCCCGGCGCCCCGGTCGCGGGCGGTACCGGCTCGAACCCCATGGTCGGCGGCACCGGCCCGCTCCGGCCCGTCCGGGGCGCCACCGGCCCGCAGCCCGCCCTCGGCGAGACGGGCCCCATCCCCTCCGCCGGCACCGGCGGGCACCCCGTGTACCCGGCCACCGGCCCGCAGCAGGCGGTCCCGCCCATCGACCGCCGCCCGCCCCGGGACCGCCGTCCCGCGGCGGAGGACCCGTACCAGCCGGGCGACTCCTACCGGCCCGGCGACCCGCGGTCGACGCGCCGGCCGGGCGAGCTGCCCGTTCGCGAGCCCGGCGCGCATCTGCCGGGACGTACGTCGAACGACCCGCCGAACGGCCTGTTCCAGCCGCGCGAGGAGCGTCCGCACGAGGACCGCCCGCGGGACGGCGCCGCCGGACGGCCCGGGACCAACGGCGTCTACCGGACCGGCGGTGGCCAGACCGGGCCGCAGTCCGTCGTCCCGGAGGCGCAGCCGATCATGCCCGAGCCCGGCGGCGGCCGGCACATCCCGTGGGAGACCGGGCCGCTGGAGCAGGTCGCGAACCCGGGTGTGGGGCCGTCCGGCCCCTACGCCGACGGACCCCCCGCCATGTCCGCTCCCAACCCGCCGGAGAGCCCCGTCCCCGAACCGGTCGTGCGGGCTCCGGAACCGGCGGCGCCGAGGCGGATGCCCGAGCGCTCGCCCATCTTCGACGCGATGCAGTCGGAGTGGTTCCAGCGCAGGTCGGGCGGGGCGTCCGGCGAGGACCCGGGGAAGGGCTGGGAGTCCCCGGCCGACGCGGGCTTCCGCGCCGCCGAGGCCGTCCGCGAGCCCGTGGCGGCGTCCCGGACCAGCGTCGGGCTGCCGAAGCGGGTGCCCGGCAAGAACCGCATTCCCGGGGCGGTGGGCCGGGCGGCGCAGGACGCGCCCCAGGCTCCGCCGGGGGTCCCGTTGCCAGGTGGGGCCGCCCAAGGGCAGGCTGTGCAAGGTCAGCAGATGCAGAGTCAGCAGGGTCAGCAGGTGCAGGGTCAGCAGGGTCAGCAGGGTCACGGCCAGTCGGCCGACGTCGTACGCAACCGCTTCGCGAGCCTGCAGCGCGGTGTCCACCGCGGACGCAACGAGGCTCGCGGCGGAGGCACTTCAGGTGAGGTGCCGTCACAGGGTGACGGCGAGACAGGAGGCACCCGGTGAGCGGGCAGGATCTCAACTGGTTGGTGACGAACTTCGCGGACCGTGTCGCGAAGGTCGCGCACGCCGTCGTGGTCTCCTCGGACGGATTGCCGATGGCGTACTCGTCGGGCTTCCCGCCGGAGCGGGCGGACCAGCTTTCGGCGATCGCCTCGGGGCTGATGAGCCTGACCCAGGGGGCTGCGAAGATCTTCGACGCCGGCGGGGTGAACCAGACCGTCGTGGAGATGGACCGCGGGCTGCTGTTCGTCATGTCCATCACGAACGGGTCGGTGTTCGCGGTGCTGGCGGCGCCCGACTGTGATCTCGGGCTGGTCGCGTACGAGATGACGTTGCTGGTGGAGCGGGTGGGCCGGGTGCTGACCCCCGCGCTGCGCGCCCAGGATCAGCAGCCGCCCCATGCGGGGCCTTCCGTGACCGAGCTGGGCGCCGGGCCCGCCCGCTATTGACCGTGAATGACTGACGGAGGTCGGCGACATGGATCGAGGCAGTCCCTTCGGCGGGGGTCCCGGAGGACCCGGCGGTCCGGGCGGGCCCGGCCGCTGGCCGGGTGACCAGGGACGAGGCCCGGTGCAGGGGCGGCCCGCCGCCCGCGACGAGGGCGACTCCAGCTCGCTGGTGCGCCCCTACGCGGTGACCGGCGGGCGGACGAAGCCGCGCTACGACCTGGCCATCGAGGCCCTGGTCACCGCGGCGCCCTACCCGCCGCGGGACGTGGCCGTGCTGACCCCGGAGTACCGGGCGATCATGGACCTGTGCCGGTCGGCCCGCTCGGTCGCCGAGGTGTCCGCGCTGCTGCGCCTGCCGCTCGGGGTGGCGCGGGTGCTCGTCGCCGACATGGCCGTCGAGGGGCTGCTGCGGCTGCACCAGTCGCAGCCCCCCACCACCGCCGGCGGACAGCCGGACCTCCGCTTGCTAGAAAGGGTGCTCAGTGGCCTTCGGAAGCTCTGACCAGGTCCCGGGGCCGCACGGCGGGGAGGCCGAGCTGACCTCGGTCAAGATCGTCGTCGGCGGCGGCTTCGGCGTCGGCAAGACCACGTTCGTCGGCTCGGTGTCGGAGATCATGCCGCTCACCACCGAGGCGGTGATGACCGCGGCCAGCGCCGACGTGGACGACCTGTCGGCCGTCCCGGACAAGACGACCACCACGGTCGCGATGGACTTCGGACGCGTGTCGCTGGACAGTGAGCTGATCCTCTACCTGTTCGGCACGCCCGGGCAGCACCGCTTCTGGTTCATGTGGGACGACCTGGTCCGCGGCGCGATCGGCGCCGTCGTGCTCGTCGACACCCGCCGGCTGGAGGACTGCTTCGCCGCGGTGGACTACTTCGAGGAACTCGGCCTGCCGTTCGTGGTGGGCGTCAACGGGTTCCACGGCGAGTTCCAGTACGCCGTCGAGGACATCCGCGACGCGCTGTCGATCAGCGCGCACGTGCCCATCGTGCAGTGCGACGCGCGGAGCCGCGAGTCCACCAAGCAGGTGCTGATCACGCTCGTGAAGCACGCGATGACGGTGCACGCCGGCGGCGCGCCCGCCGCTCCCGCGGGGCCGCCCGGCGCCCCGGGCGGCCAGCTCGGCTCCACCTCCCCGAGCTGGACGTAGCCGCGAGCGGCACCGTCCGGCCCGGATCGGCGTGTCGCGTCGCCCACATCCGGCCGGGCTACGGTCGCGTAGGTCGTGTGTACGATGCATGATTGATCTTCGTGATCGACCATGAATCCGTGCTGGGGGTTGCGATGAGCGAAATGGAGCAGATCCGGACGTACGTGGCCATCGGCGACAGCTTCACCGAGGGCCTGAACGACCCCTATCCCGGCGAGGACGACGTCTTCCGCGGCTGGGCGGACCGGCTCGCCGAGCACCTCGCCGAGCTGAGCCCCGGCCTGCAGTACGCCAACCTCGCCGTCCGCGGCAAGCTCGTCCGCCAGATCGTGGACGACCAGGTGCCGGTGGCCGTCGATCTCGCCCCCGACCTGGTGACGCTCTGCGCCGGCGGCAACGACATGATCCGCCCCGGCGCCGACCCGGACGCCGCCGCGGTCGTCTTCGACGACGCGGTCCGCCGGCTGCGCGGCACCGGCTCCCGCGTCGTGATCTTCACCGGGTTCGACCCGCGCGGGCTGCGCAGCGGCGGCCGCATCCGGGGCAGGGCCGCGACCTACAACATGCACCTGCGCGCGATCGCCGACCGCCGCGGCTGCACCGTCGTCGACCTGTGGTCGCTGCGGGTCTTCCACGACCCGCGCGCCTGGTACGAGGACCGCCTGCACCTGTCGCCCGAAGGGCACCGGCGCATGGCCCTCCTCGTCGCCGAGGCCGTCGGCGTCCCGGTCAAGGGGGACTGGCGCGAGCCGTGGCCGCCGCTGGACCGCGCCGACTGGCTCACCATGCGCCGCGAGGACGTCCACTGGGCCCGCACCTACCTCCTCCCGTGGATAGGCCGCCGGGCCACCGGCCGGTCCTCCGGCGACGGGCGGGGGCCCAAGCGCCCGACGCCCCTGCCCCTCTAGGCCGGGTCGGGCTCGGCCGCCAGCGCCTCCTCCAGGGTGTCCAGTACCGGGATGCGGCGGTGCAGGCCGGTGATCTCCAGCGTGCGGCGGACGATGGGGAGGGGCCCCGCGAGGACGAGGCTGCCGCCCGCCGCGGTCGTCGCCTTGTAGCAGGCGACGATCACCGAGAGCCCGCCCGAGTCCATGAACGCCAGTTCCGTCATGTCCAGGACGAGGCGCTCGCCGTGTTCGCGGCGGGCCTCGTTCAGATGCCTGCGCAGGTCGTCCGCGGAGGCGATATCGAGTTCTCCGCACAGCCGGACGACGGCGCGCCCGCCGTCCGGCCGTGTGGTGACTTCCAAAGGTGGCACGGGGGGTTCCCCTCCTGTGGTGCGGCATGCGCCGGAGGGTCGTCGTCCGGCGGATATTTTCCGTGTGACAACTATCGCCGACGGCGGGCCGCCTGCCAACCCGGCGCGCAACAGGGGTGTGCGTGATCGTGCCGGGTCGTAGGGTGCTGGGGGATGTGAATGCCCCGATCCGCTGTGTAGGAGACGACCACAGGTGAGTTCCCCCCGGCTGCCGGACCATCTCGAAGTGCTGCTCACCGAGGAGCCCGTCCTCGACGTGTACGCGCACGGGCCCTGGCGGGTGCCCGACGGCCTGTACGAGGAGATGCGCGAGCGCGCGGTCGCCTACAACACCGACCAGCGCGCCGTCGTGCTGACGCGGCAGCTCAGCGACTTCTACGGGAGCGGCACCAGCGCGGCGGGCGCGGAGCAGTGGTCGCTGCTGACCTTCCTGCTGGGCGCCTCCGCGGTCCGCGGCGGGTCGCGGGGGGACGTGGACTACGAACTGCTGTCGGACTTCCTCGCGACGCCCGAGTCGGCCGTCCACGACCCGGTGGCGTGGTTCACCCAGGGCGGGCGGTGGCGCCCGCCGGGCCTGTGGCTGCCCGAGCCCGCCGGGGACGACCGGGAGCGCCGCGCCGTGATGTTCGAGCTGGCGCGGGCCGGGCTGGACGTCTTCGAGGGCCTGGAACCGATCGAGCGGCGCCGGCGGACGCTGATGGACCTGTTCGACCGGCGCGCCGCCGACCCGGCGCTGCGCGAGATGGACATGACCGTCCCCAACCGCCGGCTGGAGGACGCCTGGGTCTCCGGCCTGACCGACGAGGAACTGGCCGTCCTGCCCGAGCTGGGCGGGCCGGTGGCCTATCTGGGCTGGGCCTGCGCGGGCCTGGACACCGCGCACGAGCGGCTGGCCGGGGCCGTCGACGACGGGGACGAGCCGGACGTGTCGCTGGCCAGGCTGCTGCTGGCGGCCGAGGCCCCGGTCGTCCCGGCCGAGCTGGCGGTCGTGCTCGGCACGGCGCGCTACGAGAACGTGGAGGAGCGGTTCCGCGCCGCGCGCGAGGGCTTCTCCGCCGAGGCATGGCAGTTCGAGGTGCGCGCCTGGCTGGCCCGGGGCCTGGTCGCCGGGGAGGCGGACGCGTCCCGCGCGTGGCTGGACATGGCCGTGCGCATCACCGGCGCCGTGCAAGGCCTGCCGGACGCGCCGGTCAGCCCGCGCTGCCGGGTGCCGGTGCGCCCCTTCCAGGCCGACCTGCGGCGCCTGTTCACCGTCCGCCGGGTCTTCAACACCCTGACGTTCGGCGCCGGGAAGAGCGAGGAGGGCGCCGGGACCGGCCGGCCCGAGCCCGCGGAGGCCGCCGGACCGGCACTCGTCGGGCAGCCGGAGCTGTCCCGGGCGCTGCGCGACGCGGTGGCCGCGCGGCTGGCCGGCGAACGGCCCGTCCGGCTGCTCATCGCCGGCCCGGAGGGCACCGGGAAGGGCACCGCCGCCGAACTGGCCGAGGGCATGCTCGCCGAGCGCGGCGCCGTCCGCGAGGCACTGTGGATCTCCGACCAGGTCTTCGCGTCGCTCGGCGTGAGCGACGCCGTCCTGTGGCTTCAGGCCCGCGTCCGGGACTGCCAGGAGGGGCGGATGCTCCTCGTCGTGGACGACCTGGAGAAGCTCGCCGCCCACGAGCGGTGCGGTGCCGCCGCCGCCGAGGAGCTGCGGCGGCTGATGGCGCGCTCGCCCGCCCTGAACGTCGTCGCGCTGTGCCGCCCCGGCGGCGACCGGCGGCTGTTCGACGCCAACCCGGCGCTCGTCCGGGCGTTCGACGTCGCCCGCACCCGGGACTTCGCCGAGGACGACTTCGCCGAGCTGTTCACCCTCGCCGTCGCGCGGCGCGGCGCGCACGCCGCCGCCGAGGTCGCGGCGACCGCCGCGGGCATGCTGCGGCGCACCCCGCCGCTGCTGAACCTGCGCGGCGCCCGGCTGGTGGAGCACATGGCCGGCCAGGCCGTCGCCGCGGCGGACCGGCGCGGCCGGGAGGCCGACGGCGCCGGGAGGTCCCTGGAGGTCACCGCCGCGGACCTGCCGCAGCGGCTCATCGCGGGCCGTCCCGCCGAGGCCGACCCGCTCGCCGAGCTGGCCGCCTGCGCCGGCATCGAGCCGGTGAAGCGCGAGGTCGAGGCCCTCGTCGCCGAGGCGAAGGCGGTGCGGCTGCGCCGCGACGCCGGCATGCCGGCCACCTGGCGGCCCCGCCACCTGGTGTTCGCGGGCGGCCCCGGGACCGGCAAGAGCAGCGTCGCCGGCATCATCGGCCGGATCTACGCCGACCTCGGGGTGCTGTCGTCCGGGCACCTGGTCGAGGCCGAGCGCGCGGACCTGCTCGGCGACTTCGCGGGGGACAGCGTCCAGCGCGTCCGCAGGACCGTCGAGCAGGCGTACGGCGGCGTCCTGGTGATCCGTGACGCGCACACACTGGTGTCGGCGGCGTCGGACGCGGTGCGCGGGCGCGAGGCGCTGGACGTGCTGCTGGGCACCGTCCAGGCGCACACCGAGGACCTCGTCGTCGTGCTGACCGGACCGGAGGCGGAGCTGAACGGGCTGCTGAAGTCGCATCCCGACCTGGCCGCGTACTTCCCGCGCACCGTCCGGTTCCCGGACCTCAGCCCGGACGAGATGGCGGAGGTCTTCGCGGGCAAGGCCGAGGACGCCGGATTCGCGCTGGCCCCCGGGGTGCTGGACAAGGTCCGCTCCCTCGCCCAGGCCGCGCCGCGCGAGCAGGGCTCCGGCAACGCCCGCGCGATGATCGCCCTGCTGGACCGCGCGGTGGCGATGCAGGGCCGCCGCGTCCTCGCCGACGGGGTCGTCGACGAGGACGAGTCGCTGGACGAGATCCTGCTGGTGGACGTCCCCGACACGCTCACCCGCGGCGCGGGCGCCGGCGACGTGCCGGGCGACCCGCTCGCCGAGATCGACCGGCTGATCGGCCTGGCCGAGATCAAGCGGGAGGTGGCGACGCTCGTCGCCGAGGCCCGTGCCGAGGGGCTGCGGCGCGACGCCGACATCGTCCCCGCCGCCCCGGCGCGGCACATGGTCTTCATGGGCAACCCCGGCACGGCCAAGACGACGATCGCCCGGCTGATCGCCGCCGTGTACGCGCGGCTCGGGCTGCTGTCGTCCGGCCATCTGGTGGAGGTGAGCCGTGCCGATCTCGTCGCCGAGTTCGTCGGCCAGACCGCGCCCCGGGTCCGGGGCGTGGTCGAGCGGGCGCTCGGCGGCGTGCTCTTCCTGGACGAGGCGTACGCGTTGGCGACCGGGAGCGGGGACCGGCACGACTTCGGCCACGAGGCGATCGCCGAACTGCTGCGGCTGATGGAGGAGCACCGGGGTGACCTCGTGGTCATCGTCGCGGGCTACGACGCCGAGATGGAGCAGTTCCTCAAGGCCAACCCGGGGCTGCGGGCCCGGTTCCCGAAGGTGCTGCGCTTCCCCGACTACACCGACGCCGAGCTCGTCACGATCTTCGAGCACATGGCGGCGGAGGCCGGGTTCACGCTGGCCGACGGGGTCCTGGACGCGCTGCGCCGGCTGGTCGGGGCGCACCGGCGGGACGCCTCGTTCGGCAACGCCCGGCTCGTCCGCAACCTGCTGGAGGCGGCGATCTCCCGGCAGGCGCTGCGCATCACCTCGGGCGGCGACATCGAGCCCGCCGAGGTGCGGCTGCTGCGCCCCGAGGACCTGCCGGACGCCCCGCCGCCCGAGAGGTCAATCGGCTTCGGCGCCTACATCTAGCCCGCCTGGGCGCGCGGGTCCACCGCGTGGTCCACCGCCGGGTCCTGGGCGCCGTACGCCGCCGCCTGCAGCGAGTACAGGTCGGCGTAGAGGCCGTCGCGCGCCATCAGCGAGGCGTGGTCGCCCTCCTCGGTCACCTCGCCGTGCTCCAGCACGTAGATCCGGTCGGCGTAGCGGACGCTGGCGAGCCGGTGCGTGATCAGCAGGACGGTCCGGCCGTCGGCGTGCGTGCGGATCCGCTCGAACAGCTGGTGCTCGGCGCGGGCGTCGAGGGCGGCGGTGGGCTCGTCGCAGATCAGCAGCGGCGCGTCGCGGAAGAAGCCGCGGGCCACGGCGAGCCGCTGCCACTGCCCTCCGGACAGTTCGGCGCCGCCCTTGAAGCGGCGGTCCAGCAGCGTCCCGTACTTGTGGGCGAGGTCCTCGACGACCTCGTCGGCCCCCGAGGCGCGGGCGGCGCCGAGCATCGCGGGGTCCTCGTCGTCACCGTCCGCGTGTTCGCGCCCGCGGCCCATGGTGATGTTCTGCCGCGCCGTCATCGGCCAGTGCGTGTACTCCTGCGCGATGACGGCGATGCGCTCCCACACGTCCTGCGGGTCCACCTTCGCCAGCGGCACCTCGTCCCAGCGCACCTCGCCGGCGTCCGGGTCGTACAGGCCCGCCATGATCTTGGCGAGGGTCGTCTTGCCGGAGCCGTTCTCGCCGACGAGCGCCACCACCTCGCCCTTCCGCAGGCTCAGCGAGACGCCCCTGAGGGACGGGGTCTTCGCTTCCGGGTAGGTGAACGTGACGTCCCGGACGCGGATGCACGCGAAGTCGTCCGGGAGCCGCTCGCGGCTCTCCGCGGCGGCCGCCGGCAGGGCGCGGCGCGGGATCCGCTCCTCGGCGGCGGCGCAGAACGCCACGTAGTCGCCGAAGTACAGCCCCTCCTCATAACACCGGTTGACGGCGAACACGAGGTTGACCAGGGACGTCTGGCCCGACCGTATGGCCAGCACCGCCGTGCCCGCGACCGCCAGCGGCACGGCCCCCTTCCACAGCATGACGCCCAGCGCGACGTAGACCAGCGCCGTCGCCACGCCCTTCAGCATGTCGCCGGTGATCTTCACGACCGTCTGCCGGCGGGCGACGTCCAGCTCGACGCCGCGCTGGTAGGAGGCGGACCGGTCGTACTGGTCCAGCAGGAACCCCCGCATCGTGAACGAGCGCACCTCGGCGGCGTGCCGCCGGTCCACCATCAGGTCGGACAGGATCCACTTGCGGCGCGTCACCCCGATCAGCGACAGCATCATCAGGTACCGCATCCGCGCGCTGCGGACCGACGCCCAGCCCTCCGGCACGGCGGTGAGGAGCAGCAGCGGCAGCAGCAGCAGCGGATGCAGCACGCCGAGGGTCCCCGCGGCCGCGACCATGCCGATGAGGCCGGTGAGGACGTCCACGGCGTGCTGGACGACCAGGGGCGCCGACATCATGCCCCGCCCCTGCGCGCGCTTCAGATCGTCCAGGAAGTCCGAGTCGTCCAGCGCGGTCATGTCCACCGCGGTCGTCGCCTCGTACAGGCGCAGCTCGACCAGCCGCTCGACCTGCGGCTCCAGCCGCGCCTGCGCCCAGCCGGCGCCCGCCTGCAGCCCGGCGCGCAGCGCCACCGCGCCCGCGACCAGCGCGAGCGACGGCAGCGCGTCGCGGACCCGGGACGGCGTCGGCGCGGCGCCGAACAGCGCGGTCAGCACGCCGGTCGTGGCCAGCAGCCAGAACGCGGTGAAGAACCCCGCGGCGATGTTGAGCGAGACCGTCACGAGCGTGTCGGCGCGGCTCGCCCGCCACGCCAGCGCCGAAGCCTGGACGATCATCGACGGGAGCCGCCGCGCGATCGTGGCCATGCCCGTCTCGGTGAGCTCCTTGTCCCGCGCGTGCCAGGTGAGAATCACCTCGGGCAGCCCCGGATCGGGGGGTGTCTCCCGGTGGCGACGGCGGCGCCGGGCCGCCCCGCGCACCCCGAGCCGCCTCGACAAACGCCGTCGTGCACCCATGCGCCACCCTCCGCGCGTACTACCGGCCAGGGGCAGTGTGCGCCTTTAGGGGGACGGTGTCCGCTTCATTCGTCACAGAGCGCGGTGATTTGTGGCTGTGGACAATCATGCGGCGGACGGACGCGGCGGGCGGTCGGGTTTGTCTATGGTGTCTACGCATGACCGAGGCCTGGCCAGAGGGCCGGACACACAGGGAGGGCGGCCGCGTGGCGCGCAGCAGAGACCATTCCGCACGCGCGGAGCACCAGCACGCCGCCTACGGGCGGGACACCCACGGGGACCCGTACGACGACCCGTACGCCGGAGACCAGCTCGCCGGCGGCCGGTTCGACGAAGGCGGCCCGGGCGGCGTCGCCCCCCACCGGCGGCGTCGCCGGCGCCGCTGGCCGCGGGTGCTCGGCGCCCTCGTGGTGGTGCTCGTGCTGGTCATCGTCGGCGGCTACTTCTACCTGGACTCGCGGCTGAAGCGGGAGTCGGTCCTGGTGGACTATCCCGGCCGGGTCGCCGACACCCCGGGGACGAACTGGCTGATCGTCGGGTCCGACAGCCGCGCCGGGCTGTCGAAGGCCGACCAGAAGCGGCTCCGCACCGGGTTCGCCGCCGGCCGCCGCACCGACTCGATGATGCTGCTGCACTACGGGTCCGGCGGGACGTCCCTCATCAGCCTTCCGCGCGACTCCTACGTCCCGATCGCGGGGCACGGGTCGAACAAGCTGAACGCGGCGTTCGCCTTCGGCGGCCCCAAGCTGCTCGTCCAGACGGTCGAGAAGGCCACCGGCGTCCACGTCGACCACTACGCCGAGATCGGCTTCAACGGCTTCGTGGGCGTGGTGGACGCGGTCGGCGGCGTCGACATCTGCGTCAAGGAGAACATCAACGACCCGAAGGCGGGGCTGAAGCTCAAGGCCGGCTGCCAGACGCTCGACGGCGGCCAGGCGCTCGGCTACGTCCGGACCCGCGCCTTCGCCCGCGCCGACCTCGAACGAGTTGAGCACCAGCGGCAGTTCTTCGGCGCGCTGATGAAGAAGGCGGCGAGCCCGGGGACGCTGATCAACCCGTTCCGCAGCGTCCCGCTGGCCCTGAACGCGACCAGCAACTTCCTGGTGGACGACGACGACCACCTGTACGACCTGGTCCGGATGATGTGGGCGATGAAGAACGTCAGCGGCGGGAGCGGCGTGACGACCACCGTCCCCATCGGGGGCACCGGCAGCTCGGCGGCCGCCGGTTCCTACATCACGTGGGACAGGTCCAAGTCGTCCAAGCTCTTCGACGCGCTCAAGCAGGACCAGGAGATCCCGCAGGACGTCATCACGAAGTGACCGTCCCGGCGCTCGATTAGAGTCGGACCATGTCCGATGTGACGCCAGAGGGCGCGGAACTGGACGACCTGACGTCCAAGGAGCTGTACGACCGCGCGGTGAACCTCGCCAGGGAGCGGCGCGACGTCGGCTTCCTCTGGGACCTGCTGCGCGCGATCCCCGCCGCCGCGGCGGCCACGGGGGAGGTCGGCCGGGCCGAGTTCGACCTCTTCCACGGCCTGTCGCTGCTGGAGGAGTTCACGCACGCGGGGGAGGGCGAGATGGCGGACGCGCTCCGGCCGTTCTACATCGAGTACCTCAGCGAGCACGCCAAGGGGACCTGACTCGCTCTTTACGCCCCCTTGATCTCCGTTCTCCCGCCCTCGGGTAATCACTCTCTGTAGTCCGTTGACCGCAGAGGGTGGTTGAAGTGAACAAGAAGCATATGAAGATCGCCGCCATCGCCTTCGTGGCGTGGTACGTCATCAGCAGGCCCGAGGGGGCGGCGAGTCTCGTCAACAACGCCCTCAGCGGGCTCGGCAACGCCGCGGAGTCGTTGTCGCAGTTCATGAGCGCCATCCCGAGCTGACAGGCGGGTCCCTGGCCCCGTGCCCCCGGCGGCGCGGGGCTTCTTCGTGCCCCGCCACCAAGCGGTGGCGCGCGCGTCACAGTAAAATCGCGCTTTGCGGGCAGACGCGGCTGGGCACAATTGGATCGGGTCAATTGTGTCGCGCGCTACAACCAGGGACGGCGTACGGATGAAGAAGAACCTCCGCTATGTGGCGATCGCCTTCGTCATCTTCTACTTGCTGAGCTCACCTACGGATGCGGCGGGAGTGGTCAACAACGCCTTCGACCAGCTGGGCAACGCGGGCAACCAGCTCGCCGCCTTCGTGAACGCCTTGGGCAAGTGAGACGCCGCCGGCGGCGCGGGCTCTCCGGCCCGCACCGGCGGCACGTCGGCGCAGGCCGGGTCCGGCCGGGGGAGTGATCTCCTAGGATCGGCCTCATGTCTGTCTTCGACGTAGAGATCGATGGTCTGCGGGGCGGATCCGCAGACCTCGCCCAGTACCGGGGCAAGACCGTGCTCGTCGTCAACGTCGCCTCCAAGTGCGGCCTCACCCCGCAGTACTCCGGCCTGGAGCGGCTGCAGGAGACGTACGCCGGACGGGGCTTCACCGTCCTCGGCGTCCCCTGCAACCAGTTCATGGGCCAGGAGCCCGGCACCGCCGGCGAGATCGCCGAGTTCTGCTCCACCACCTACGGCGTCACGTTCCCGATGACCGAGAAGATCGAGGTCAACGGCGACGGCCGGCACCCCCTCTACCAGGGGCTCGTCGGCACGCCGGACGCCGAGGGGCACACCGGCGACATCCGGTGGAACTTCGAGAAGTTCCTGATCGCCCCGGACGGCACGGTCGCGGCGCGGTTCGCGCCCCAGACCGAGCCGGAGGCGGACGAGGTCGCCGCCGCCATCGAGAAGAACCTCCCGGCCTGAGAGAACGGACGCGCCCTCCGTCGCCGGAGGGCGCGCCCGCGGCTGTGAATCGCGCCACATCGCGATTCCTTGCCCTCTATTCGAGCACGCGTCTAACTTGTGAAGTCGAGATATGACGTGGAGGTGCCCCATGGGCGGATGGACGACCGGCGACATCCCCGAGCTGCGCGGGCGGCGGGCGATCGTCACCGGGGCCAACAGCGGCATCGGCTACCACACCGCGCTCCAACTCGCCCGGCACGGCGCGTCCGTCGTGCTGGCCTGCCGCAGCGCCGAACGCGGCGGAGCCGCCCTCGACCGGATGCGGACCGCCGCGCCGGACGCCGACATCGTCCTCGGCTCCCTGGACCTCGCCGACCTGTCGTCCGTCCGGACGTTCGCGGCCGAGCACGGCGACGGGCCCCTCGACATCCTGGTCAACAACGCCGGCGTGATGGCCATCCCGCGCCGCGCCACCGCCGACGGGTTCGAGATGCAGTTCGGCACCAACCATCTCGGCCACTTCGCGCTCACCGGCCTGCTGCTGCCCGCGCTGCGCGCCGCGTCCGCCGCCCGTGTCGTCACGGTGACCTCGGGCTTCGCCTGGGCCGGGCGGCTCCGCTTCGACGACCTGCAGGGCGAGCACCGGTACCGCAAGTGGTCCGCCTACGGCCAGGCCAAGCTCGCGAATCTGATCTTCGCCAAGGAACTGGACCGGCGCGTCCCCGAGCTGACCAGCGTCGCCGCCCACCCCGGCTACGCCGCGACGAACCTGCAGCGGACGGGGCCGAGGATGCAGGGCAACACCTTCATGGAGAAGGCCACCGACCTCGGCAACACGGTGATGGCCCAGTCCGCCGCCGCGGGCGCCCTCCCGTCGCTCTACGCGGCGACGGCTCCGGACGTCCAGGGCGGCGCCAGCTACGGCCCCCGCCTGCTGCAGTACCGCGGCGCCCCGGTCAAGGTGGTCACGCCCCCGCAGGCGGACCGTCCGAACCTCGGAGAGCGCCTGTGGAAGGTCTCCGAGACCCTTACCGGCGTCACCTACGCCGAGGCGCACGCCTGACCCGGCCCCCGGCGGCTCGCCGAGACGGTCACGGGGCGCGGGTGATGTCCCAGTCGAGCGTGGCGGGGACGGCGCCCTCCAGGGTGAGGAGCCAGCGTTTGACCTCGACGCCGGAGCCGCCGCTGTAGCCGCCCAGGCCGTTCGAGGCGACGACCCGGTGGCAGGGCACGATCAGCGGGATCGGGTTGCTGCCCATCACCTGGCCGATGACCTGCGCGTGCACGCCGGTGCCGCTGCGGTCGCCCAGTTCACCGTAGGTGACGGTCCGCCCGTACGGGACGGACTCGTACAGCGTCGAGAGCACCTGCCGCTGGACGTCGGACGTGAGCCGCCAGTCGACCGGGACCTCGAAGCGTTTCAGGTCGCCGGCGAAGTAGTCGCGCAGGGCGGACAGGACGGGTGCCGTCCGGCCAGGGGCCTCCACGACCGGCAGGCCGGTCGTCTTGGCGACGCGGGCGCGGTGGGCCGGGGTGTCGCGGAAGTGCAGCGAGACGACGCCCGTCTCCGTCTCGCCGACGAGCAGGCGGCCGAGCACGGTGCCGACCGTGCCGAACGCGAGGGTCTCGGTCATCGTCCAGCGCTCCTTCCCAACGGTTCAGCGTCCCATACGGGACCGACATTCCTCTCAACACCGCGGCGGGCCGTCACGTTGCGAGGGTGCGGGCGAGGCGGGCGGCCTCCTTCACCAGACGGCTGGAGCCGCCGCGGGCCGCCGTGGCCTCCACCGCGGGGATCGGGCCCTTCGCACCGGTGGTCTCGGCCAGGCGGGTGGCCAGGGCGAGGAGGTCGGGCAGGCCGGTGGCGGCGCGCTCGCCCGGGGCGGGGAGCGCGTGCGGGAGCGCGGCGCCGACGATCGTCCAGACGCCGGCATGGGCGCCCGCGTCGGCGGCCGTGGTGAGAGCCTTCACGGCGCGGGGGAGGGTGACGCGCTTGAAAGCGGTCAGCCTTCCGAGTGCCGTGCCCGTCCCGGCCGCCGGAAGGGTGCCCTGGGCGCTGAAGGCGAGCAGGGCCTCGACGGCGTTCACGCGCTCGTCCGCGTGCCGGTTGGCGAGCGCGTAGGCGAGCAGCGTTCCGGTGGCGGCGCCGGTGGGGCCGCCGGCCTCCGCGAGGTCGAGCATGACGGCGCCCTGCTCCCATTCGCTGTCGTCGGTGCCCGCCAGGCAGGGGACGAGATGCGCGGCGGCGACCTCCCGGTGCGAAGGCAGCACCGACGGCCAGAACGTGGTGGACACGTTGTAGGTCGGCCTTCCGAAGTCGGTCCAGCCCTCTTCGGGGAAGGCGCAGAGATGCGCGATGTCGGAATCGCCGGGCACGTCCACCGTGGACAGGACACGGGTCGGGAGCCGCAGTTTCCGGTCGCCGACACGTCCGACCGGCTCGGCGAGGACCTCGCAGGCGACGTCGGGGTCGGCCAGCCCGCCCTCGGCCAGCCAGGACGCGACGGCCCGGCCCGCCGTGGACGTCAGATTCTTCGCGCGCACCACGGCGGCCGCGTCGATGTCGCGGGGGACGCGCAGCAGCGCCTGCGTCAGGTCGGACCGGCCGGGCTCGGCGCCGGCCTTCTCCAGCCTTTCGAGCCGGTCGACCAGGACGTCCGGGTCGACGTGGCCGCTGCCTTCCGTCGGCGTCGCCAGCAGGACGGGCACCTTCCCGACCGCGGACGCGATCTCGTGTCTCCGCAGGGTGAGGAAGCGCTGCATCTGCGGCTCGAACACCGTCCCGGACTTGCGGGACCGCCCCTTGAGGAACGAGCCGAGCACGCTGAACAGGCCGTGCGGCGTCGCCGGGACGAGCAGGCTCTGCACCGGGAACTGGATCCAGCTCGCGCGGACGTGAGCGCGCATGTACGGGTAGGCGTCGGCATTCGTGATCCACTGCGCCGTGCCGTCGGCGGCCTTCCGAAGGGCCGCACGGGTCGCCTCAGGGTCGCGGTAGGCGAACTCGACGAGCGCGGCCAGGAAGCGTTCGGCCGCGCGCCACTCCTCGGGGGCCCGCAGCAGGACGGCGAACTCCTCGGCCAGTTCGGCGAGAGAGCCGATGGGGGCCGGGGCCTCGCGCGGGACGAAGGGCGGCGGGCCCATGGGCGGCTCCGGCTCGGCCGGCGCCTGGACCTCGCCGAACGCCGTCGCGATCGGCTCGCGCAGGGCGGCGGGAAGGTCGGCGGCGGCGTCCCGGATCTCCTCGCGCACCGCACCGCTCGCGCGATCCGCGTGCCTGACGGCGATCTTCACGGCGCGTTCCCTGAGGTCGAGGGCGTCGGACGCGAAGACGGCGGCGACGGCGCGCAGCGTGGCGTCGACCCGGTCGCGCTTGCGTGCCGACCTGTCCAGCCAGGTCAGCGTGGTCTGGACGAGCTTCTTCTCCGGCCGGAACAGCACCGCTCCCGCGGCCTCTTCGAACAGCGCGTCGTCCAGCCGCCCCAGCTCGTCGGCCCGCCGTACCTCGCGCAGGGCCGGCGCGGCGACGGTCGAGGGCGCCGCGGGCAGGAGGCGGACGTAGTCGCGCACATGGGCCACCGCCTCGTCCTCGGTGGGCTCCAGCGCGTCGTGCAGCCGCACGAACCAGCGGAGGTTGTGGGGCGTGCCGCCGCGCAGGAAACGGCTGACACAGCCGTCCAGCAAGGGGGCGCGGTCGAGGCGGCCGGTGCGCGCCAAGCCGGCGAGGGCGTCGGCCCAGGTGCCCGCCCGGGTCTTGTCCCAGCGGAGTCTTGATTCGTCACTGGCCAGGGCCGCGCCCACTCCGTCCGCCTCGAACAGCTTCGGGACCAGGGCGTCCAGGAACGGATCGCCGGCGAGGTCGTGCGGAAGGACGCCGTCCGTCACCCAGCCGACCACGAAGCCGTCCGACACCGGGGGAGCCGCCCCGGCGGACCTGGTGAGGGCGGCCGCGATGTGCCAGAGCGCCCATTCGCCGTCGGAGACGCGGAGGCGGTCGGCGACGCGTCGGGCGACCTCCGCGCGCCACTCGTCCGGGCGGGTCGACGTCACCGCGCACAGCGCCGTGCAGAGCCGGGCGTAACGGTCCTGACTCCACCACAGCCGCAGGTCCCGGCGGCACAGCCACTGGGCCGCGGCGGCGGCCCCGCCGATCGTCCCCGCGCCGGTGAGCAGCAGCGGCTCCAGCACCGTGCGGTCCAGGAACCCGTACTCGGAGGCGGCGCGCATGTCCTTCAACCAGCCGGGCAGCTCTTTCGCGACGTCGCGGCGCGCGGCGTCGTCGAGCCCGGCGACCAGGCGCGCCGTCCGGTCCAGATCACCGGAGTCGATGGCCTTCCGGATCTCGCCCCAGCCGCTCATCGTCCCGCCTCCACGGTCGCCTCGCGGCGGACGATGCGGGCGGCGAGGACGTGCTTGCACGGCCCGCGCTCCCCCCGATGGTCGAACCACCAAGGGCACGTGCACGTGACGCGGTCGCCGTCGAAGCGGACCTGACGCTCACCGCCGTTGCTCAGCACGACCGCCGTGTCGTCACCGGTGAACCGCACGGCGCCGTCATCGACGAGCCGGCGGGCAGAACGCAGCCGCGGATTGAGACCGGCCACCCGCGCGGGATCGTAGGGCAGCTCCCGGTGGAAGAACGCGGCCTCGGCGGTGTCGAACCCGACCCGCCCGGACGTGCCCAGCTGGACCAGCGCGGCCTTCGTCCGCTCCAGCGTCAGCCCCGATCGCTCGGCGAGGAGGTCCGGCTCCACGCGCGGCTCGAAGGACAGCAGCGCGCCGACCAGGTCGGCGTCTCCCGCGGCCTCGTCGGTCGACAGGGCGTCCAGCACGGCGCCCTCGCCGGAGAAGCCGCGCGAGTGCTCGGGAGACAGGGTCAGGACGTACCGCATGCCAGGCAGCTCCAGTTCCCAGACGCTCGCCACGGGACCGCCGCCGCTGACGGCCGGCCCGTAGACGCGCATGGCCCGCGCGAAGCGGAGCAGCGGCAGCATCGTCCGCAGCCGGTCCGGCCCCGCAAGGCACACCGCCCCCGGAGCCGGACGGGACGTGACCCGGAGCGTCCGCCCGGCGGGCACCGCCCACAGCGCCCCGCGCGAGCCGCGCGGCAGGGAGCGCAGGAACCGCACCGCGTCGGGCCCCTTCAGCTCCCCGCGCAGATCGAACCCCGCCGTGATGACCTGCACCTCGGCGAAGCCGCGAAGCCACCGGTCGGGCAGCGGCACCTTCTTCTCCACGACGGCGCCGTCGAGCGTGGTCACCGCCAGTTCCTCGGCGCCGACCGCCAGGTGCAGCGGATCGGAACCGCCCACCCTGGCGAGGGCCTCGCGCAGCGGCCCGTTGACGTCCACGTTCGTCGTCCCGCGCTCGTGTACCTCGCCGTCCAGCGCGGGTTCCAGGACGTCCAGCCGGGCGTAGACGCCGCCGCAGGCGGAGAACGACTCCATCCGGATCCGGTCGCCGTTGCACGTGACGACCGGATCCCGGAAAGCGGTGGGACGCGGCTGGAAGTACCGGGTCTGCGCGACGTCGGCCAGCCCGAGCATCGCCGCCGCGGCCGGCGCCGCCTGGGTGAGCACGCCGCTGAAGAAGCGCGGATGCGCCTGCGCCCCGCTGCTCGTCGTCCCACCGGACGTGGACAGCCCCAGAAGGCCCTCCTCCAGCCCGGACGGCCGTGCGTACGTATAGGACTGTGCGACCCCTGCCGCCACCGCGCTGCTCGCCATGCCCGAGAACATAAGGTCCGGTGCCGACAGTTTCTTCCACGTTGTACGCCTACTTGGCATCCTCCCCCATAAGGGGATTCCAACGGCGACTGCTACCCCGTGAGGGGCAGGTCGTGTTGAGGTTCACGGTTCACCGGCTCGCCCGTCGGCGGGCCTCCCCGTGCAGCGACCGCATGCCCTGCGGCCGTATCGCGTATGTTGCGGGCGGCGTTCACGTCGGCGTTGACCCGATACCCGCAGGCCACGCATGAGAAGACCGTTTGGCTCTCGCGGCTCTCCCCGGCGACATGCCCGCAGGCGCTACAGGTCCGCGACGTGTTACGCGGATCGATCTTCACGACGCGCCCGGGTGCTTTGTCCTCAAGCCGCTGCACCAATCCGCCCCACCCGTTGGCCAGGATGCCCCGGTTCAACCCGGCCTTCTGCCGCACGTTGCGGCCCGGCGCCTCGACCGTGCCCTTCGCCGACCGCGTCATACCCCGGATGCTGAGGGCTTCGACTCCGATCAGGTCGAACCGGCGGGCCAGATCGGTGGAGGTCTTGTCGATCCAGTCGTTGCGGCGGTCGGTCTCGCGGGCCCGCAGTTGGGCGATGGCGGCCTTGACCCGGGCCCGCCGCTTCGACCCGCGCTGGGTGCGGGCGAGTCTGCGCAGCAACCGTCCCAGCCGGGCCCGCTCCGTCTCACGCAGGCCGGGGGCATGCAGCAGGTCGCCGGTCGACAGCGCAGCACTGACGGCGATGCCACGGTCCAGTCCCACCACCTCGCCGCCGCCGGGCGCGGGGATCGGGGCGGGGATCGCGGCGAACGCGACATGCCAGCGACCGCCCCGGTCCCGGGTGATGCGGTAGGACTTGGCGCTGTCGGGGACGGGCCGGGACCAGCGGAACCGCACCCACCCCACCTTGGGCACCTTCACCTGGCCGACCCGGCGGGAGACGCGCCGCACGTCGCAGGGCTCGACCGCCACGATCCGGAACCCCTCATGCCGTCCGGCCTTGCGCCAGGTCGGGCGCCGGTGGGTGCCGGCGAAGAAGTGGGCCATGGCTTGGTGGAAGTCCTTGAGCGCCTGCTGCTGCACCGTCACCGACCCCGCCCGCAGCCAGGCGAACTCCGCCCGCGCCTGCGTCAACTGGCGGCATTGCTCGGCGAACCCTGGCGCCGACCGGCGGCCTGGCCGCCAGCAGGCATGCTGCTCGACAGACAGGTTCCACACGAACCGGGCGTGCCCGCAGTGCTCCAGCAGGGCCTGCTCTTGAGCGGGCGTCGGCTGCAGACGGTAGCGAGACATGTCCAGTAGGTTACCGACCGCCACAGACAAAAAAGGGAGACCATCGTGCGGCACCGTGCCCGGATTTTCGCCCCATTCTGAGGGACTGGGCTCCACACCAGAAGACAACGGGTGAGCCGGGGCGTCCTGCGGCGCAGGCGGGCGCCGGACGGCCGCCGCAGCCTCTTCGACGCCGCGCAGGTGGAGGAGCTCGCCAGGCGAGGGAAGCCCCGCCGCCCACCCGGCCCCGGAGAGCTGGCGATCGAGTCGGCGATCACCGCCCTCGGGCCCGACCGGCCGTTCTACCGGGGGCGCGACGTCCTGCACATGGCGGAGACCATGGGGTTCGAGGACGTCGCCGAGTGGCTGTGGACGGGCCTCGACGGCCACGGGCCGGCCTGGCGCGCCCAGCCGGACGGCGTCGCCGCGGCCGTCGCCGCCCAGTCGGGGCTGCCGCCGGGGCTCCTGCCGCTCGACCGGCTCCAGCTGATCGTCAGCGCGCTCGCCGCGACCGATCCGCTGCGCCACCACCACGATCCCGAGGGCGTCACCGCGACCGGGCGGGCGCTGATCGCCGGCCTCGTGGAGGCCCTCCCGGCGGCCGGTGCGGTCCCGGGCGGCGGACGCCTCACCGAACGGCTCTGGGCTCGCCTGTGCCCGCGTCCGCCGGGCGACGGGCTGCTGCGCGCCTTCGAGGCCGCGATGATCCTGCTGGCCGACCACGAACTCGCCGCGTCCACGGTCGCCGCGCGGGTCGCGGCCTCCGTGCGCGCCGATCCGTACGCCGTCGCCGCGTCCGGGCTCGGGGTCCTGAGCGGCCCGCTGCACGGCGGCGCGTCCTACGGCGCGGAACGCCTGATCGCCGAGGTGGGCGATCCGGCGGGGGCGTCCCGCGTGATCGGGGAGCGGCTGCGCGGCGGCGAGCGCATCCCCGGATTCGGGCACGCGGTGTACAAGTCCGGCGACGGGCGCTTCACGCTGCTGATGGACCTCGTCCGGGCCGCGGCGCCCGGTCACGACCGGCTCGCCGCCGCGGAGGCCGTCCTGGACGAGGCCGCCCGGCGCCGCCTGCCGAGGCCCAACGTCGACTTCGCGCTCGCGACGCTGGGCGCGGTCGCCGGGCTCGTCCCGGGGGCCGGCGAGGCGGTCTTCGCGGTCGCCCGCACCGCCGGATGGCTCGCGCACGCGCTGGAGGAGTACGGCCGGCGCAGCCCGCTGCGTCCCCGCGCGGTCTATGTGGGGCCGGTCCCCGGATGACCGCCCGCGCGCCCGGACGGGGTCGGGGACGCGGCGCGCGGGACCGGCGGTAGGCTCGGTGACGTGCGACGGTTCCTCACCCCAGGCTGGCTCGGGTTGCACGCGCTCGCGATCGTGCTGTGCGGCGCGTTCATCGGCTTCGGCTGGTGGCAGTTCGACCGCGCCCAGGGCGGCAACGACCGCAGCTGGGCCTACACGTTCGAGTGGCCGATCTTCGCGATCTTCGTCATCGTGATGTGGGTCAAGATGATCCGGGACGAGCGGGCCGGGGTGCAGCCGGCCCCGAAGGTCCTGGAGGAACCGGCGGAGGCCAAGGTCAAGCGGGAGATCATCCGGCAGCAGGAGGAAGAGGACCCCGCCCTCGCGGCCTACAACCGCTACCTCGCCCGGCTCAACTCGCAGAGCCGCGGACGCGGCTGACCCCGCCTCGCGGGCCGTTGACGTGAAAGGTGTGCTCCTGTGGAAGGCGCGGTGACCAGGTACCGGATCCTGGCGCTTGTGGTCGGCACGCTGCTGGTGCTGCTGACGATCGGCATGATCCTCAAGTACGGGCCCACCGACATGCCGATGCTGGCGGGCATCGTCGCGCCCGTGCACGGCTTCCTCTACATGGTCTACCTGGCGGCCGCGTACGACCTCTGGCGGCGTACGGACTGGCCGCTCACCAGGATGGTCATGATCGTGCTGGGCGGCATCGTCCCGTTGATGACCTTCTTCGTCGAGCGCAAGGTCGTCCAGGAGGCGCGCACGCTGCCGCCCGCCAAGGTCGAGGCGAACGCCTGACGCTTCCGGGGCTGGCGCCTTTCCCCTCGCCGGTCTAATGTTTGACTGAGTCAAACATTGGAGGCAGCGGCATGGAGGTGACCCGGGAGGACGTCGGCACCGTCCGCGCGTTCAACCGCTTCTACACCGGCGTCATCGGTGTGCTCGGCGAGGGACTCGTCCGGTCGCCGTACTCCCTCACCGAGGCACGGGTGATCTTCGAGCTGGCCCAGCGGGAGGACACCGAGGTCCTCGCCCTGCGCCGCGTTCTCGACCTCGACGCCGGCTACCTCAGCCGGATGCTGGCCCGGTTCGAGACCGACGGCCTCGTCGTCCGGGAGCGTGCGGCGGAGGACGCCCGCCGCCAGATCGTCCGGCTCACCCCGCGGGGCCGCGAGGTGTTCGCCATGCTGGACGAGCGGTCCGTGGCCGAGATCCGCGGGCTGCTGACCGGGCTGGACCCCGGCGACCGCCACCGCCTCCTCGCCGCGATGCGTTCCATCAACGGCATCCTCGGCGACCGCCCGCGCGGGGACGCCTTCGTCCTGCGCCCGCCGCGTCCCGGCGATCTCGGCTGGGTGGTGGAGCGCAACGGCGCCCTCTACGACGAGGAGTGCGGCTGGGACCGCACCTACGAGGCTCTGGTCGCCTCCGTCGTCGCCGACTACGTGCGCGGCCACGACCCGGAACGGGAGAACGCGTGGATCGCCGAGTCCGGCGGCGACCGGCTGGGCGCCGTGTTCTGCGTCCGGCGGGAGGACGACGTCGCGCAGCTCCGGCTGCTGCACGTGGAGCCCGCCGCCCGCGGAACGGGCGTCGGGGCCGCGCTGGTCGCCGAGTGCGTCCGGTTCGCCGCCGAGGCCGGCTACGCCGAGATCATGCTGTGGACCACGGCGCTCCAGCGTCCCGCGCATCGCCTCTACGAACGGGCCGGGTTCGTCCTGGACGAGGAGGAGCCCCCGGCCGAACGCTTCGGGGACGTCATCACCGGGCAGATCTGGCGCAGGAAGCTTTGAACCGGGCCCGTGGAGGGTGTCGCGCCTCCACGGGCCCGGTTCCGCAGCGATCCCTACTGCGTGGGCGGCCGGGACGGGGGTCGGACGGAGTTCCGGCCGCCCGGGTTCACCGGCGGGACGCCGGTTCGTGTCGCGGCTGATTCCCACCTCCTCTCCGTGCCCGGCCGGACGCGGGCGATCGTCCGGCGTTCGGGGGAGGGCGCCGTCGCGGCGCCCGGATGCCTGCGGCCGGACCGGCGGCACGGCTCGCCGCCGCGGCCGGCCCGGCCGTCGGGGACGCCGGTGCCGCGGGGGCGGGCGGCACCGGGCCCAGGGGAGGACGATGACGCCGGTCCGGTCCGATACGGCCGAGGACCCGAGGTGTGTCGCCGTGTGCCGTCGCCGCGGCATCCGCCGGGGGGCGGTGCCGGCCGCGGTTCGGCGCGCCGCGAACGCCCTCGGCCGTATCGGGCCGGGCCGTGCGGGGGAGGGGCGCGGGGGCGGTCCGGATCTTGTGCTCCGTACGGTTCATCCGCCGCCTCCCGTCCCACGACCTGGGGCTTTGCCGCCCCGAGGCCTTCTCGTTCACCGTGTGTCACGATCTCGTTGCGTTAAGTACCCGCGCGTCATGCGCACGTAAACCGGCCCCCGCGCAAAGAATCAAGATCGCGAAGCGTCCTTTACCTCCGCATGGTGCGAGCCCCCGGCTCCGGCGAGATTCTCCAGTTTTTCGACTGGTTTAGTTGACAACTCGCCACCGCCCCGCACGGTCTCCCTTGCCGGTTCGCGGAACCGGTGGCTGACCGCTCCCAGAGCTCGGCCACCGGTTCGCAGGACCGGTGGCCGCTCGCTCGCGGAGTGCTCGGCCCCTTACAAACAAAGGGGCGGACGCATGTCCTCTTCACCCCACCCTCGCCGGCGCCTCGCCGGGAGGGGGCTCGTCGTTGCCAGCCTGTTATCGGGTGGCATCGGCTACGCGTTCACGACAGATTATCCGGCGCTGGAAGTGGCAGGACCGATGCAGTCGGTCGGTGCTGTCGCCCTTTGCGCACTGATGCTGTTCACAGGACGGTCTCCATTCAGGCGATACAGCACCGCCATGCGGTGGCTGATCGCCCGTCTGGCGGCGGGAAACGCGATCGTGGCGATCGCCTACCCGTTCGCCGTCCAGGGCCTGACGCTGGGCACCGTCGCCGCCGTCGTGGTGCTCGGCTACCTTTCGGTGGATTTCGCCATGATCTTGCGGCTCGGTGCGACCGCATGGGGCGTCAAGCACCTGTGCGGGCGTGCACTCGTGCTGGGCGGGGTCGTCGTGCTCAACTGGCCGCTGCAGGGCGGGAGCGAGTCTCTGGGGATGCCGTGCGCCGTGGTCAGCGCATTGTGTGTCTGGAACACGATCGACACCCTGGGGCGGATGAAGAAGCACGGACTGGAGGACCAGGGCGCCGCCATCGCCAATCTGCTGGCGGCACCGGTGCTCTTCGTACTGGTGTTCGTGCTGCACGGGTCCGGATGGATGTCCTGGGGCCTCTTCTCCACAGCCGGTCTGGCGGGTCTGCTCACGCTGTTCCTGCCGGTCCTGCTGATCAACGCCGCGCTCCGTCGTTCCCCGAAGGGCGACGTTGCGATGATGCAGTCACTCTCGTCGCCGGTCCACGCCCTGGTGGCGCAGGTCGGCGCGGCGATGGGGTGGCTCCCCTCCAAACAGGGACTCGCGCTCGGAGATTGGGCGGCCATCCTCCTGATCGCCGCCACGGCCGTCAGAGTCTCTTCGCTCAAGAAGCCTCCCGCCGCCGTGCTCGGCGACGGGACGCGACACCGCGGCGCAAGACGCCGCTGACCCGCAACGGCGGGAAGGGAACCCCCCTTTCCGCCGTTGTACCTCGCCACCGAGAGCCGAGATCTACACGGTGACAGGCCAGAGCCGCACAGTCCCATCGGTTCGGTCGGCGGTGGCGAGAAGCGTCCCGTCCGGGCTGAAGGCGACCGCGTCGGCGCCTGTGTCGAGGACGCTGATCTGTTCGCCGGTCGCCGGGTCCCACATCCGGACGGCGGCATCGGTCCAGAGGACCGATCGGCCGGTGGCCACCAGGCGTCCACCGGGGTGGAACGCGACCGCGTCGGCACCGCTGTCACCGAGGTCGCCGACGTGTTCACCGGTCGCCGGGTCCCAGAGCCGGACCCTGTCGTTGCCCGCGGTGGCGAGGAGGGTCCCGTCGGGGCCGAAGGCAACGGCGTTGGCCCTCGTGCTGAGGGCGTGGATGTGTTCGCCGGTTTCCGGGTTCCAGAGCCGCACCCGCCCGCCGCCGTTCCCGGCCATCAGCGTCCCGTCAGGGCTGAAGGCGGCCGCACGGGCGACGCCGAAGGTCGGCAGGGTGTGGAGATGCTCGCCGGTGACGGGGTTCCACAGCAGGATCGTTTGGTCGTTACCGCCGCAGGTGGCGAGCATCGCCCCATCCGGGGTGAAGGCCAGCGCGCACACGTAGCCGCCGCCGGTGAGGTCGATCGCTCTGAGCTCCCGGGCCGGCTGCCGGGCGGACAGCACTGCGGCCAGGTCGCGTCCTGCGATGCGGTCTCCTCTGGAGGCCAGCGCTCGAAGCTCGCTGATCGCCTCGTCCCGGCGGCCTTGGAGAAGCAGCAATCCTGCCCGTGTTCGCCGGCAGAGCGGGTGGTCGACGCCTCCCAGCAAGCCGATGGCCTCCTCGCGAAGGCGGAAGCGACCCTCCCGCCAGCCCTTGGCGATGTTCAGCAACGCCTGGTCGAGATCTCGATCACTGGTGGGGAAGGTGATGAGCAGCTTGACGCCCTCGCCGACGCGGGCCGCCCGCCACAGCCTTTGAATGATCCAGCGCAATTCTCCCCACGCGGCGTCGTCCCCGGAGGCGGCCCGCTGCTGGAGGAGGTCGATTCGCCCTTGACTCGCCAGCCAAGCGCATACGCGCCATCGGTCGTCCAATCGGACCCTCTGCAACTCCGCCATGGCCTCCTTGACGCGTCCCCGGCCCGCCAGCAGGCGTGCCAGGCGCCAGGTACCGCCCTCGTCGCCGGCGTCGGCCAGTGGCCGCAGTTCATTGATGGCGTCGTCGATCCGGCCCTGGCCCACCAACCAGTCGGCCAATTGCCGGCGAGCGAAACGATCTCCATTGTCCGCACGGCTCCGCAGCTCGTCGATGCGCCCCGTGCTGGCCAGCAGGACGGCCAACTGCCGCGCCCCCTGCGGATCACCGGCCTCGGCCAGCCGCTGCAATTCCTCGATGCGGCCCGCCCTCATCAACCGGATCGCCGCCTGGCGTCCGACGGGAGCATGGCGTGGGGAAGACCGGCTCACCGTGAAGTCTCCGGGTCGGTGCTGGGCGGGCGGCGTGATGCGGTCACCGTAATGCAGGTTCGAAGGGCGAAGTACTTCCACGGACGCACGGGGGTGATCGCTGAGAGCGAACGTTGCTGCGGAAACAAAATGCTGCTCCGTTTTCTTGAGTGTGTATGACTCAACTTGAGGTTGGGTCGACCTACGGACTTGGAGCTGAGCATGAGCGAGACCCTGACGCTGCCGGTGCTGCCCCTGGAAGACGGGGTCGTTCTGCCCGGCATGGTGGTGCCTCTGGACCTGTCCGAGAGCGGCGAGGTCCGGGCCGCCATCGAGGCCGCGCGGGCGGTGGCGCAGTCCAAGGGGCCGGGCATCCGGTCGGCGGGCAAGCCGCGGGTGCTGCTGGTGCCCAGGCTGAACGGGCAGTACGCCGGCATCGGGACGCTCGGCGTGATCGAGCAGGAGGGGCGGCTGCCCGGCGGTGAGCCGGGCGCGGTCGTCCGCGGCGTGCGGCGGGTGCGGATCGGGACCGGGACGACCGGGCCGGGCGCGGCGCTGTGGGTCGAGGGAACCGTGATCGAGGCGCCGCCGGCGTCCGGGCGCGCGCAGGAGCTGGCGAAGGAGTACAAGGGCCTGGTCAGCGCGATCCTGCAGAAGCGGGGCGCCTGGCAGGTCGTGGACGTGGTGCAGCAGATCGACGACCCGTCCACGCTGGCCGACAACGCCGGGTACGCGCCCTACCTGACGGACGAGCAGAAGATCGAGGTCCTGGAGACCGTCGATGTGGTGGAGCGGCTCGACCTGGTGATCGGGTGGACGCGCGACCACCTCGCCGAACTGGACGTGGCGGAGACCATCCGCAAGGACGTCCAGGAGGGCATGGAGAAGACGCAGCGGGAGTTCCTGCTGCGGCAGCAGCAGGAGGCCATCCGCAAGGAGCTGGCCGAGCTGAACGGCGACCCGGCCGACGAGGAGGACGACTACCGGGCCCGGATCGAGGCCGCGAACCTCCCCGAGAAGGTGCGCGAGGCGGCGCTGAAGGAGGTCGACAAGCTGGAGCGGTCGTCCGACGCCTCACCGGAGGGCGGCTGGATCCGCACGTGGCTGGACACCGTCCTCGACATCCCGTGGAACGAGCGGACCGAGGACGCCTACGACATCGCGGGCGCCAGGGAGATCCTGGACGCCGACCACGCCGGGCTCGATGACGTCAAGGAGCGCATCGTCGAGTACCTGGCCGTGCGCAAGCGCCGTGAGGAGCGTGGCCTGGGTGTCGTGGGCGGCCGCAGGAGCGGTGCGGTTCTGGCGCTGACCGGTCCCCCTGGCGTCGGTAAGACGTCGCTGGGCGAGTCGGTCGCGCGGGCCATGGGACGCGAGTTCGTCCGTGTCGCCCTGGGCGGCGTCAGGGACGAGGCCGAGATCCGCGGTCACCGCCGTACCTACGTGGGTGCGCTTCCGGGACGGATCGTCCGCGCCATCCGCGAGGCCGGTTCGATGAACCCGGTCGTCCTGCTGGACGAGGTCGACAAGGTCGGCGCCGACTACCGGGGCGACCCGACGGCGGCGCTGCTGGAGGTCCTCGACCCCGAGCAGAACCACACCTTCCGGGACCACTACCTGGAGGTGGAGCTCGATCTGAGCGACGTGCTGTTCCTCGCCACGGCGAACGTGGTGGAGGCGATCCCCGGGCCGCTGCTCGACCGGATGGAACTGGTGCAGCTGGACGGCTACACCGAGCACGAGAAGGTCACGATCGCCCGCGACCACCTGCTGCCGCGCCAGCTCGACAAGGCCGGGCTGGAGGCGTCCGAGGTTGGCTTCGGCGATGACGCCCTTCGGCTGCTGGCGTCGGAGTACACCCGCGAGGCCGGCGTCCGGTCCCTGGACCGCTCGATCGCGCGGGTGCTGCGGAAGGTCGCGGCCAACGTCGCGCTGGAGAAGGCGACGCTGCCCGTCCAGATCGGCGCGGACGACCTGAAGGACTACCTGGGACGGCCCAGGTTCACTCCGGAGGTCGAGCTGAGCAGGAACGAGCGCCGCACCGGTGTGCCGGGCGTCGCGACGGGCCTGGCTGTCACCGGCGCGGGCGGCGACGTCCTCTACATCGAGGCGTCGCTGGCCGACCGGGAGACCGGCGACACGGGCGTGACGCTCACCGGGCAGCTCGGCGACGTCATGAAGGAGTCGGCCCGGATCGCGCTCAGCTACCTGCGCTCGCGGGGGGCGGAGCTGGAGCTGCCGGTCGGCGACCTGAAGGACCGCGGCGTGCACGTCCACGTGCCCGCCGGCGCGATCCCGAAGGACGGCCCGAGTGCGGGCATCACCATGACGACGGCGCTGGCGTCCCTGCTGTCGGGCCGGCCGGTCCGGGCGGACGTGGCGATGACCGGCGAGGTGTCGCTGACCGGGCGGGTGCTGCCGATCGGGGGGCTGAAGCAGAAGCTGCTGGCCGCGTCCCGGCTCGGCATCACCACCGCGATCGTCCCGAAGCGCAACGAGCCGGACCTTGAGGACGTCCCGGCCGAGGTGCTGGACAACATGACGGTCTTCACCGTCAGCGACGTCCGCGAGGTGCTGGACCTGGCCCTGGAGCCGGCCACCACGGCCGCGGTGGCCGCCTGACCCTCATCGGAAACGCCCGCGCCGGGTTCGTCCCGGCGCGGGCGTTTCGACGTCAATTGGAGTTTCGGTCGACCCAAATTCCGGCCGGGCGCATGGAGCGGGACGGGCCCGGGGACACCGGCTGCGTGTTGGTGGCGATGTGGCAGCCCGCCCCGGCGGGTGAACGGGTTTCGTGGTACATCATCGTCCTTCGCGTGATCGTCGTGACCATCGCGTTGGGCTGTCTCGGCATCTTCTTCTATTTCGCGTTCAGGCTCACTCTGACGCCCGTCCACGACAATGGGCAGGCGGGCGGGAACACCGACCCGGGCCGTTCGGTCCGCTTCTACCTGGACCGCCCCACCAAGGAGGCGTTGCCCCAGATAGGCGGCAACCTGGTGCTGCTCGCGCCCATGGGCGTGCTGTTGCCGATCATCTGGACGACCCTGCGCGGTCCCATTCGGCTCGCACTGGTGACCGGCATGTTCTCGCTGACCATAGAGACGATCCAGGGCGCCTTCGTGGTGGGGCGGGCGTTCGACGTCGACGACGTCATCCTCAACGTCATCGGTGCGGTGATCGCCTATCTGTTCCTGGGCCGTCGCCTGTCGAGAACCTTTCGCGGCACTTAGCGGGGTGTCAGACGGAAAATTCTGATCTGCCGGTCTATGCGCTCGACGTAACGGTCGTAGACGGGCCATACGGCGGTGAGCCGGGGCCAGATCTCCTTGCGTTCCGCGTCGTCCAAAAGGTGCGCGGTCACGGGAACGGGACGGCCCTGGAAGCTGACCTCCGCGTCGGGGTTCTTCAGGAGATTGCCCGTCCAGGCAGGATGCTTCTCGCGGCCGAAGTTCGAACCGACGACGTACCAGCCGCCCTCTGGGTCGGGGAGGCAGGCGAGCGGGGTCTGCCGGGGGAGGCCGCTCACGGCGCCGGTCGTCGTCAGGACGAGGCTCGGGACGAGGAGCTGGCCGAGCAGGAGCCGTCCGCCGCTGAGCCTGTGCAGCGTCTTGTCCACGGGCGGGACGATCTTGGGACCCACCTTGGAGAACCATGCGGCGCCCGAGACCCGGTGGAAGACCGGCCCGAACGTGCGCTGGATGAGAGTCGGCATCGGTGTCTCCTTGGTGGCGAGCCGTCCGGCCCGGCGTGGGTTGAGGTGGCCGCTCTCGGCCAGCCACCGTAGGGCGTCGGCCACCGTCTCCTCGACGGGACGCAAGGTGAGGTCGAGCGCGTCCAGGACCGGGCGGTCGTCGGTGGGCACCAGCGTGACCATGAAGTCGGCGGCGTCACGGGTGAGCGGGTAGTCGAAATGATGGACGCGCTTGGCCGCGTCCAACACGGAACCCAGTCCGAGCATGACACGACTGGGGACGCGTACACGGCGGCACTTGACGCCGGTCAGGCGGTCGCACAGGTCGGCGCACTGCTGCCATGTCAGGTAGTGGCCGCCGAGCACCCAGCGGCTCGGCCCCTGCCTGGTCTCGACGGAACGTGCCAAAGCCTCGCCCAGGTCACGGACGTCGATGACCGAGACGCCGCCTCCTGGGAGCGGCCACACCTTGCCGAGCGCCGCCGCGAATCCCTCCATCAGCGCGTCCAGCGTCGGCTGGTCCGGGCCGCACACGCCGCCCGGGTAGACGATCGTGACGGGCGCGCCGTCCGCTTGCAGGCCGCGCACGTACCGCTCGGCCGCGAGCTTGGACCTGCCGTAGTCGGTCCTGGGGCTCGCCAGGGCGTCCCCTGCGGTGATGACCTGGCCGGCCGGCGGGACGAACACCGCGACCGTCGACACGTGGATCACCGGGGAGAGGCCCTGGGCGACGGCCGCGCCGACCACGTTGCGGGTCCCCTGGACGTTGACCTGCACCAGGTCGCCGGCTCCGCCGGTCACCCCGATGGCGGCGGCGGTGTGGATCGCGGCGTCGCAGCCGGCGAGCGCCTCGGACACCGTGTCCGCGTCCAGCATGTCGCCTGGGACGAGTTCCACCTCCTCGGCCGCGACACCGATCGCCTGCAGGACCTTGGCCGTCCTGCCCGGGTCCCGGACCAGCGCGCGCGGCCGGTGACCGGCGGCGAGGAGCGCGCGGACGGCATGGGATCCGACGAACCCGGAGGCGCCGGTGACGAAGATCCGCATGGTGCAAAACTAGCGCTTGGTAAGACCGCAGCGACAGCCGCCGGAGTAACCGGCCCGATTTCGGACACCTCCTTTTCCGGGAAGGCGGACGGCCGGTCGTTGACGGTTCTGGAACGCTCCATCACACTCGTGACTTCACCTGACCGCCGACCGGGAGGGGATCGATGAGGATCGGACTGGCCGGCGCGGGGCGCATCGGTGCGCGCCACGCCGCCGCTCTGTGTGGACTGCCGGAAGTGGACGCGCTGGTCATCGCCGACGCCGACCCGGGGCGCGCCCGCGACCTCGCGGCGCGGCTGCCCCGGACGCCGTCCGAGGTCACCGCGCTGGAGAAGGTCGACGCGCTCTTCGCCGCCGGCCTGGACGGGCTGGTCGTTGCGGCGGCCACGGACGCGCACGCGGACCTGGTGGACCGGGCCGTGACCGCCCGAATGCCCGTCTTCTGCGAGAAACCGCTCGCCTCGAACCTGGATGGAACGTTCCAAATCGTCCAGGCCGCGGCCGCCGCCGGGGTGCCCGTGCAGGTCGGGTTCCAGCGCCGGTTCGACGCCGGGAACGCGGCGGCGCGCGAGGCCCTCGCCTCGGGGCGGCTCGGCTGGCTGCACACCGTCCGGTCGTGCAGCTTCGATCCCGCGCCGCCGCCGGCCGGGTACATCCCTTCGTCGGGCGGGCTGTTCCGCGACTGCGTCATCCACGATCTGGACCTCATCCGCTTCGTCACGGGACGCGAGGTCGCCCGCGTGATGGCCGCGGGCGCCAATCGCGGCGACGACTTCTTCCGCGAGTACGGCGACGTCGACACCGGGTCGGCACTGCTGGTCCTGGACGACGGGACGCTCGGCCAGGTCTCGGCCACCCGCTACAACGCCGCCGGGTACGACGCACGGCTGGAACTGTTCGGGTCCAAGGACAGCGTCATCACCGGCATGGACGAGCGGACGCCCACGACCGCCCTCCCGGAGCGTGGGGAGGAGCCCAGGACCGCCTACAGCGGCTTCATGGACCGCTTCTCCGACGCCTACGACGCCGAACTCCAGGCGTTCGTGGACGTCGTGGCGGGCCGCCGCGCGAACCCGTGCCCGCCCGAGGACGCGCTGGAGGCGTTCTACCTCGCCGAGGCGTGCGAGCTGTCCATGCGGCAGGGGCGGATCGTCGGCACCGAGGAGGTGCGGCGGTGAGGATCGCCGGCGCGCCGATCTCGTGGGGCGTGTGCGAGGTGCCCGGCTGGGGGCACCAGATGGAACCCGGACGGGTGCTCGCCGAGATGCGCGCGCTCGGCCTCGCCGCCACGGAGCTCGGGCCGGACGGCTTCCTGCCGGGCGGTGCGCGGGAGCGGGACGAGCTGCTGGCGTCCCATGCGCTGGGCCTCGTGGGGGCGTTCGTCCCGATCGTCCTGCACGACCCCGCGTTCGACCCGGTGCCGGTGATCGACCGGGCCCTGGACGGCATCGGCGGTGTGCTCGTCCTGGCCGCCGCGACCGGCCTCGACGGATACGACGAGCGTCCCGTCCTCGACACGAAGGCGTGGTCCACGCTCCTGGCCAACCTCGACGCGATCACCGCGCGGGCCGCCGCACGCGGACGGCTGGTCACGCTGCATCCGCATGTCGGGACGGTCGTGGAACGGCGCGATGAGGTCGAACGTGTGCTCGGCGGCTGCAGCGTCCCGCTCTGCCTCGACACCGGGCACCTGCTCGTCGGCGGGACCGATCCGGTGTGGCTGGCCCGTTTCGCGGCGCCGCGCATAGCGCACGTCCATCTGAAAGACGTCGATGTGGGGCTCGCCCAGCAGGTGCTCAAGGGCGACGTCACCTACACGAACGCGGTCAAGGACGGGTTGTACCGGCCACTCGGGGACGGTGACATTGACATCCCCGGCATCATCCGCACTCTGGAGGACGCCGGTTACGAAGGCTGGTGGGTGATGGAACAGGACACCGTCCTGACCGACGAGCCCGCAGAGGGCGCGGGGCCGTACGACGACGTCCGCCGGAGCCTGGACTTTCTCTCCAGGGTGGCCCGATGACGTTCGACCTCATCACGATGGGACGGGTGAGCGTCGACGTCTACCCCGACCAGGTGGGCGTGCCGCTGGAGGACGTCGAATCGTTCGGGAAGTACCTGGGCGGCAGCCCGACCAACGTCGCCGTGGCGGCGGCCAGGTACGGCCGCCGCGCCGCCGTCATCACCCGCACCGGCGACGACCCCTTCGGACGATTCATCCACAAGGCGCTCCAGGGCTACGGCGTCGACGACCGGTTCGTCACGCCCGTTCCCGGACTGCCGACGCCGCTGGCGTTCTGCGAGATCTTCCCGCCCGACGACTTCCCGCTGTACTTCTACCGCTATCCGAAGGCGCCCGACCTGGAGATCCGCCCGGACGAGCTCGACCTTGAGGCGATCCGCGCCGCCCGCATCGTGTGGGCCACGGTCACGGGCCTTTCGCAGGCGCCCAGCCGTGAGGCGACCCTCACCGCGCTCGCCGAGCATCCCGGCCAGACCGTCATCGACCTCGACTACAGGCCGATGCTCTGGGACGATCCTGGAGAGGCACCGCACTGGGCCGGTCTCGCTCTGGAACGGGCGTCGGTCGCCGTCGGCAACCTGGACGAGTGCGAGGTCGCCGTGGGGGAGCGGGAACCGCATGCCGCCGCCCGCGCCATCCTGTCCCGTGGCCCGGAACTCGCCATCGTGAAGATGGGCCCCGAGGGCGTCCTCGCGGCGACGGCCGAGGAGGTGGTGCAGGTGCCGCCGGTCAAGGTCGACGTCGTCAACGGGCTCGGTGCCGGAGACGCGTTCGGCGGCGCGGTCTGCCACGGCCTCCTCGCCGGGTGGGACCTGCGGCGGCTGGTCGAGTTCGCCGGCACCGCCGGGGCGATCGTCGCATCCCGCATCGCCTGCTCGGACGCGATGCCCACCCAAGACGAGGTCGAAGAACTCCTCAAGGAGCCTCGATGAAGTACCACCTGCCCGCCGGGACCGCCGGCGAGGGCCCGTACGGGCTCGTCGTGACGCCCGAGTCGGCCGGCTGGGCGCATTCCGCGTTGCGCGTCCTGGAACTGCCCGACGGCGGCGAGCACACGTTCGCCACCGGCGAGTTCGAGACCATCGTGCTGCCGCTGGCGGGGTCGTGCGCCGTCGAGTGCGATGGCGAGCGGTTCGAGCTGGAGGGGCGGGACCACGTCTTCAGCCGGGTCAGCGACTTCGCGTACGTGCCGCGCGACGCGCAGGTGACCGTCCGGGGCCGCGGACGGTTCGCGCTGGCGGGCGCCCGGTGCGAGGGGCGGCTCGCACCCCGCTACGGCCCCGCGGAGAAGGTCCCGGTGGAGCTGCGGGGGGCGGGGGCGGCGAGCCGGCAGGTCAACAACTTCGGGACGCCCGAGGGTTTCCCGTTCGCCGAGAAGCTGATCGCGTGCGAGGTGCTGACGCCGGGCGGCTGCTGGTCGTCGTTCCCGCCGCACAAGCACGACGAGGAGACGCCGGACGAGGCCGTCCTGGAGGAGATCTACTACTTCGAGGTCGCCCGCGACGGCATGGCCTACCAGCGCGTCTACGGTTCGCCCGGGGGTCCGATCGACGTGCTCGCGGAGGTGCGCAGCGGCGACGCCGTGCTGATCCCGCACGGCTGGCACGGCCCGTCGATGGCCCCGCCGGGGCACGACCTGTACTACCTGAACGTGATGGCCGGGCCCTCGCCGGAGCGGGCCTGGCGCATCTGCGACGATCCGGCGCACGCATGGATCCGGGACACCTGGTCCGGGCGGCCGGTCGATCCCCGGCTCCCCCTGACCTCGGCGGAGGGACGGTCATGAGGCTCACGGTCGGTCAGGCGGTCGTCCGGTTCCTGGCATCCCAGTACAGCGAGCGGGACGGCGCCGAACGGCGGTTCTTCGCGGGCTGCTTCGGCAT
The DNA here is from genome assembly GCF_050945415.1 of Spirillospora sp. CA-128828. Taxonomy (NCBI): domain Bacteria; kingdom Bacillati; phylum Actinomycetota; class Actinomycetes; order Streptosporangiales; family Thermomonosporaceae; genus Spirillospora; species Spirillospora sp. CA-128828. The sequence goes on along the minus strand of NZ_CP191986.1, from coordinate 6,336,039 downwards.
CTTCGGCCACGGCAACGTCGCGGGGGTCGGGCAGGCGCTGCTGGAGTACGCCGACGAGTTCCCGTACTACATGGCGCGCAATGAGCAGGCGATGGTGCACACCGCCTCCGGCTACGCCCGGATGAACGACCGGCTTTCGACGTTCGCGTGCACGACTTCCATCGGCCCTGGGGCCACCAACATGGTGACCGGTGCCGCTTTGGCGACCGTCAACCGGCTGCCGGTACTGCTGTTGCCCGGCGACATCTTCGCCACCAGGGTGGCCAACCCGGTGTTGCAGGAACTGGAAGACGCCCGCTCCTACGACGTGTCCGTGAACGACTGCTTCAAGCCGGTGTCGAAGTACTGGGATCGGATCAACCGTCCCGAGCAGCTTCCCAGTGCGCTGCTGGCGGCGATGCGGGTGCTCACCGACCCCGCCGACACCGGCGCGGTCACGCTCGCGCTGCCACAGGACGTGCAGGCCGAGGCGTTCGACTGGCCGGAGGAGCTGTTCGCCCGCCGGGTGTGGCGGATCGGCCGCCCCGTGCCCGAGCCGGCCGCGCTGGCCGAGGCGTCCGGCATTCTCCAGGCCGCCGAGCGTCCGCTGATCGTGGCGGGCGGCGGCGTCATCTACTCGGGCGCGACGGAAGAGCTGCGCGCCTTCGCCGAGCGGACGGGCGTCCCGGTGGCCGAGACCCAGGCGGGCAAGGGCGCGCTGCCCTGGAACCACGCCTGCTCGGTGGGCGCGATCGGCGCGACGGGGACGACCGCCGCCAACGCGCTGGCTCGCGAGGCCGACGTCGTGGTGGGGATCGGCACCCGCTACAGCGACTTCACCACCGCGTCCCACACCCTGTTCGCCAACCCGGACGTCCGCTTCGTCAACATCAACGTCGCCCGCGCGGACGCGGTCAAGCTCTCCGGCGCCGCCGTCGTCGCCGATGCCAGGGAGGCCATCCGGGGGCTCGGCGCGGCCGTCGGCGGCTACACCGCCCCGGATTCCCACCGCGACCGGGCGCGGACCCTGATCGCCGACTGGAACGCCGAGGTCGACGGCGCCTTCGCCCCCCAGAACGCGGAGCCGCCCACCCAGGCGGAGGTCATCGGAACCGTCAACGAGATCAGCGAGCCGCAGGACGTCGTGGTGTGCGCGGCGGGCTCCATGCCGGGCGATCTGCACAAGCTCTGGCGGACCCGGGACCCCAAGGGCTACCACGTGGAGTACGGCTACTCCTGCATGGGCTACGAGATCGCCGGCGGACTCGGGGTGAAGATGGCCGCACCCGACCGCGAGGTGTTCGTCCTCGTCGGGGACGGCTCGTACCTGATGATGGCGCAGGAGCTGACCACGGCGGTCGCCGAAGGGATCAAGCTGATCGTCGTCCTGGTCCAGAACCACGGGTTCGCGTCGATCGGGAACCTGTCGGAGTCGGTCGGGGCGCAGCGGTTCGGCACCCGCTACCGCGCCCGGACCGGCACCGGCCTCGACGGCGGCACCCTTCCGGTCGATCTCGCCGCCAACGCCGCGAGCCTCGGCGCCGACGTGATCCGCGCGTCCACCGTGGACGATCTGCGGGACGCGCTCCGCACCGCCAGGAAGGCCGAGCGCACGACGGTCGTCCACGTCGAGACGAACCCCTTGGCAGGGCCCCCCGACAGTGCGGCATGGTGGGACGTCCCAGTCGCGGAGGTGTCGGCGCTGGACTCCACCCGGGGGGCCCGTGCCCGATATGAGAGGGATCGGGGCGCACGCCGCCATCATCTGTGATCAACTCCTCAGACCGACCATTCGGGGAGAACGGAGATCAGTCGATGAGAGGCGTTTTCGCGCGTGGATCGTCGAGGGGACTCGCGGTGCTGGCCGCCGCGGGACTGCTGGCGCTGAGCGCCTGCAGCAGCTCGGGCGGCAAGAAGTCCGAGGAGACGCCGGAGGGCGCCGGGCCCCGGCTGAAGATCGCGATGGTCACGCACTCCGGCGCGGGCGACACCTTCTGGGACATCGTGCAGAAGGGCGCGAAGGCCGCCGCCGCCAAGGACAACGTCGAGTTCCTGTACTCGGCGGACCCGGACGGCGGCAAGCAGGCCGAGCTCGTCCAGGCCGCGATCGACAAGAAGGTCGACGGCATCATCGTCACCCTCGCCAAGCCGGACGCGATGAAGGACGTGCTGGTCCGCGCCATCGCCGCGAAGATCCCGGTCGTGTCGATCAACTCCGGCGCCGAGGAGTCGGCCAAGCTCGGCGCGATCGCGCACTTCGGGCAGGACGAGTCGATCGCCGGTGAGGCGGCCGGCACCGAGCTGGCGAAGATCGGCGCGAAGAAGGCGCTGTGCGTCGTCCACGAGCAGGGCAACGTCGGCCTGGAGGACCGCTGCGCCGGCGCGAAGAAGACGTTCGGCGGCGACATGCAGAACCTGTTCGTCCAGGGCACGAACATGCCGGAGGTGAAGTCGTCCATCACCGCCAAGCTGCAGGCCGACAAGAGCATCGACGGGATCCTGACGCTCGGCGCGCCGTTCGCCGCGACCGCCGTCGACTCGGTGAAGGAGACCAGCAGCAAGGCCAAGATCGGCACCTTCGACCTGAACAAGGACCTGATCGCCTCGATCGACTCCGGATCCATCCAGTTCGCCGTCGACCAGCAGCCCTACCTGCAGGGGTACGAGGCCGTGGACGAGCTTTGGCTGCTGAAGAACAACGGCAACGTGCTCGGCGGCGGCCGTCCGGTGCTGACCGGCCCCGCGATCGTCACCAAGGAGAACGCCGGTCAGCTGGCGGCGTTCGCCAACCGGGGGACGCGATGACGCAGGCCGTGACCGAGCCGCCCCCGGTGGCCGGCCCGGGCTCCGACGAGCGTCTGGCCCGGCGGTCGCCGATGCGGCGGCTGTTGGGCCGCCCGGAGCTCGGCGCGCTGCTCGGCGCGGTCGCCCTGTTCGTGTTCTTCTCGATCATTGCGGACGCGTTCCTGCAGACCGGGTCGTTCTCGACCGTGCTGTACGCCAGCTCCACGTTCGGGATCATGGCGGTCGGGGTGTCGCTGCTGATGATCGGCGGCGAGTTCGACCTGTCCGCCGGGGTGATGGTGACGTCCTCGGCGCTGATCGCCGCGCTGACCGCCTACCAGCTCACGCTGAACGTGTGGGCGGGCGTGGCGATCTCCCTGGTGCTGACGCTGGCGCTCGGCATGGTGAACGGCATTCTCTACGTCCGGACGAAGCTGCCGAGCTTCATCATCACGCTCGCGACGTTCTTCATGCTCGCCGGCCTGAACCTCGGCGTGACGAAGGCCCTCACCGGCAACGTCGCCAGCGACTCCGTCCGCGACATGGACGGCTTCGGCTCGGCGCGCTCGATCTTCGCGTCCGACATCGACGTCCTCGGCGTCAACGTGAAGATCACCGTGTTCTGGTGGCTGCTGTTCGTGGCGATCGCGACCTGGATCCTGCTGCGCACCCGCATCGGCAACTGGATCTTCGCGGTGGGCGGCTCGGCCGACAGCGCCCGCGCGGTCGGCGTCCCCGGGCCCGGGTGAAGATCGGCCTGTTCATGGGGGTCGCGTTCTGCGCCTGGTTCTCCGGGATGCACCTCGTGTTCGCGTTCGCGACCGTCCAGTCGGGGGAGGGTGTCGGCAACGAGTTCCTGTACATCATCTGCGCGGTCATCGGCGGGTGCCTGCTGACCGGCGGCTACGGGTCGGCGATCGGCGCGGCCATCGGCGCGTTCATCTTCGGCATGACGAACAAGGGCATCGTGTACGCGGAGTGGAACCCCGACTGGTTCCGGTTCTTCCTCGGCGCGATGCTGCTGATCGCCACCGTGGTCAACCTGATCGTGCGGCGCAGAGTGGAGCGGTCGTCATGACGGACGCGAAGACCGAGGCGGAGGCGGACGCGAAGGGGGCGCCGCTGATCAGGCTGACCGGCGTCGGAAAGAACTACGGCAACGTCATCGCGCTGCGGGACGTGACGCTGGAGGCGTCCGCCGGCGAGGTCACGTGCGTGCTCGGCGACAACGGCGCGGGCAAGTCCACGCTCATCAAGGTCGTCGCCGGGCTGCACCGGCATGACACCGGCACCTACGAGGTCCAGGGCGAGGGGGTCTCCTTCGGCTCGCCCCGGGAAGCGCTCGACCGGGGCATCGCCACGGTCTACCAGGACCTCGCGGTCGTCCCGCTGATGCCGGTGTGGCGGAACTTCTTCCTCGGGTCGGAGAAGCGCAAGGGCTTCGGCCGCATGGACATCGACTTCATGCGGCGGACCACCCACGGCGAGATGGCCGCGATGGGCATCGACCTGCGGGACGTCAACCAGCCGATCGGGACGCTGTCGGGCGGCGAACGGCAGTGCGTGGCGATCGCCCGCGCCGTGTACTTCGGCGCCAAGGCCCTCGTCCTGGACGAGCCGACGGCGGCCCTGGGCGTCAAGCAGGCCGGGGTGGTGCTGCGCTACATCGTCCAGGCACGGGAACGCGGCCTCGCGGTCATCTTCATCACCCACAACCCGCACCACGCCTACCCGGTCGGTGACCGCTTCCTGATCCTCAACCGGGGCCAGAGCATCGGCTACCACACCAAGGACGAGATCACCCGCGAGGAGCTGACCGGCCTCATGGCGGGCGGCAGCGAACTGGAGGAACTGGCCCACGAACTGGACGCCGCGGGGTCGCCGGCCGCGGCCGGGCAGCTGACCAAGGAGGCCGAGCACCTGGGCTTGACCAAGGACTGACCATCACGCCTTCCCCGCGCCTGCCGGCGCGGGGAAGGCGGGTGAGCCACCTGGTGTGTTCCCAGGGGGCGCCCTCACTCGTCGGCCGTGTGGATGTCGCGTGCGGAGAAGGCGACGTCAGGGGCCGGGTGGGTGCGGAGGGTGCGCAGGAGGGTCCGCCACTCGGGGGGCCAGCCGGCGCGCGGACCGTGCCGTGCGGTGAGCGCGCACGCGAACAGGCCGCCCGCCAGGTCACCGCGGTCCGCGAGCCGCACCGCGTGCGGGCGCACGTCGTCCGCGTCCGGTAGCAGCCAGGCCGAGGACCCCGAGTGCGGGCCGTCCGCGAGGGCTCGGGCGACCCACCGGACGGCGAGGACGGCCACGCCCGCGCAGTCGCCGGCCAGCGCGTCCACGGTGGCGGCCGTGTCCGGCGCCGTCCAGCGCACGGTCGCGGCCGACAGCTCCCGCGCAAGCTGCGCCGGAAGCCGTCCGATGACGGCCCGCAATGCGGGTTCGGCGGCATCGCGGCGGTTGGCGGCGGAGCTGCGGAGCGCGTCCGCAAGCGCGGTCAGCCGCTGCGCTGCGGGCAGGTCGCGCTCGGCCTCGGCGTCAGCGACGTCGCCGGCGGCCGCGAGCGTCGCGGCGGCCCCGGCCAGTTCCTCCGTGCCGGTGCCGCCGACGGCGCACGAGACCAGCGTGAACAGGGCGGTGCGCCAGCTGCGCGTCTCCCCGAGGTCGGTGAGGACGCCGGCCAGCACCGCCGGGATCTCCGGCGCCCAGGGCGCCCACCGCCCGAGCGCGGACAGCGCCGGGTCGGAGACGTCCGGGTCGGGGGAGTACGCCACCCGGACGACCAGGGCCGCGTACGCGGCCCGCCACGCGTCCTGGATCTCGTACGGCCACGCGCCGAGCACCTGGCGGGCCAGGTCGCGGGGACCGTCCGCCGCCTCGGCCAGGATCCGCCGCGCGACCGGCTCGGTCATGTGCGGGCGGACGGCCGACACGATCGCCGCGCGCACGTCGCGGTGCTGCCCCGGGTCGTCCCAGGCCGCCGCGACGACGTCCATCGCCTCCGGCACGCGGGTGCGCAGCAGGATCCGCAGCGCCTCCTTCCGCGCGGTGATCTTGCCGTCGGTGAGGACGGGGCGCAGCAGCGCCGCGAGCGCCGACGGCCGGACGAACCGCGCCGCGCGCCCCGCCGCGTACACGGCCACGTGCGCGTCGTCGGACGAGGCGTGCGCGAGCAGGTCGGGCAGGACGTCCTGCGGCCGGGCCGTCCACGGCGCGGCGGTCAGCGCCATCCGGCGCAGGTGGGTGTCGCCCGACTCCAGGAACGGGCGCAGCCGGGCGGCGTCCACGCCGGGAACGGTCGCGATCGCCGTGACCGCGCGTCCCCGGTCCGTGTCCGCAAGCCGCCCGTCGTGCGCGACCCGCTCCAGGAGGCTCAGGTAGGCGGTGTGCTGACGGGCCGTCCAGCGCCGTGTCCAGCGCGGCACAACCCAAGGGACGTAGGTGACGTCGGCGCGCTGGAACCGCCCTGCGGGCGTGGCGTCCGACAGGACCAGGTGCAGGAGGTCGGTCCGCTCGGCGGCGATGGCGGCGAGCACGGCGGGGACGGCGACGGTCGACGGGTCCTTCCCGACGACGCGCTCGACGCGCTCCGCGCGGGTCGCCGCCGGCTCCAGCCAGAGCGTGATCGCGTCGCGGATCACTCCGTCCGCGCGGGCGTCCAGCGCCTTCTCCAGCGCGTCCTGGAGCGCCTGGACGCCGTGGGCGCGGGGGCCGAGCGCCCGGACGAGCAGCAGCGCGAGGGCGTGGTCGTCGCGGCGCGCGCCCTCGTCGAGCAGCGGGACGAGCCGTTCGACGAGGCGGTGCTCCTGACCGCGGCGCAGGACGTGGTCGATCCGGCCGAGACGAACGTGGGAGGCGCTGCCCATGAGGCGCGTCATCAGCCCGATGCCGGACACCGCCAGTTCGGCGTCGTCACGGACGGCGCCCTGCGCGAAGATCGCGAGAGCGATCCGCATGAGCATGTCGCGCGTCGCGTCGGAGCAGTCACGGGCGTTCAGCGAGTCCTCGGTGAGCCGCTCGACGGCGGCCGCGTGCCCGGCCCGCAGCACCGTGCTCGGGACGGACACCAGGGCATGCAGCGCGGCGAGCCGCACGGGATTCTGCTCGTTCCGCAGCCGGCCGAGCGACTCCAGCAGGGCGGACAGCACCTCCGGGTCGCGCTCGCGCCCGGCGCACTCGACGAGCAGCCCGTAGCCTTCCGCGCGCTCCTCGGCGTCGGGCCTGCGCGTCTGCTCCTCCAGGAGGGGCCGCGCCTCCTCGAACGGGAGGAACGCGGTGACGGCGCGCACCCGCCGCGGCCGTTCGGCGACCGTGCGCAGCGCGAGCATCCGGCGTGCCTCCCGGACCCGGACCGGGCGGGGCAGGGCGTTCAGCAGATCCTCCCCGAGCTCGGCGGCGGTGAGGTCCACATCGGCCATCGCGGCGTCGAACAGGGCGCCGCGCCGGCTCGGCGGGACCGTCTTCAGCAGCCGCCGCAGCACGTACTCGTCGTCGCGGAGGGCGCGGGCCACGGCGATGAGCCCGTCCCCGCCGACGCGGGCGAGGCGTTCGCACAGGGAGCGGGAGTTCAGCAGCGAGGGGAGCGTCGGCCGGCAGCCGTCCGACAGCAGCAGCCGCAGCGTCCGCTCCGGCTCGGCGTCCAGCAGCGCTCCGATCCGGGGCCGCACGGCCTCCGGCAGCCCGCCCGCGTGCCAGTAGTCCTCCACCAGGCCGAGGACGCGCCCCGGGTCGTGCCGCACGGCCGCCGCGACGCCCGGGCCGTTCCAGTGCCACCAGGAGTTCCGCGCGCTTCCGGTCAGATCGCGCAGCTCCCGCTCCGCCTGGCCCAGGACCGTCTCCGGATGGGCGCGGCCGAGCGAGCGGCGGTTCGGAACGGCGTGCGCCAGCCCGGGGAGGTGTTCGGCGGCCTGCTCCGGGTCGCAGGCGGGCAGCAGCGCGGCGGCCTCGTCCGCGCCCCACCGCGCGGCGACCGGTCCGACCAGCGCGCCGGCGAGATCCGCGCGGCGGTGCCTGCGGATCGCCCGGTACGTCGCGGCCCGGATCGCGATCGGGGCGTCCGTCAGGCTCCGCACCAGCGGCTCCGGCGCGGGCGTGTACCGCACCGACAGCCGGATCGCCTGCAGCGCCAGCGCCGTGTCGGGGTCGCGCGCCGCCGCGAGGATGTGCGCGAGCGACGCCTCGTCCCGCACCGCGGACGCGATGAACAGCGCGACCGACCGCTCGTAGTGGCCGCGTCCTCCCAGCTCCGCGAGCAGGGCGGTGAGTTCCGGCCCGCCCGCGAGCCTCCGCAGGCCGACCAGGCGGCGGACGCGGTCCGGGTAGGAGAGGGGCTCGATCTCGTCGAGCAGATCGTCGGCGCGCATGAGCTGCATCGTTCCGGATCACCCGCCCCGATTCACCCGGTTTTCCGTTACCCGCGCGGCCACCGCGCCCCCGGGGTGGAATCGGCGAGGGCGCGGGGCCGGGCCGTCACGCCGGTGCGGGGTGGGGGATGGACTTGTGCTCCAGGTAGGCGCGGATGCCCTCGGGGCCGAGCTCGCGGCCGAGGCCGCTGTTCTTGTAGCCGCCGAACGGCGTGTTCGGGTCGAGCGTGTACATGTTCACGCCGCAGCTGCCGGTGCGGATCCGGCGGGCGACGTCGACGCCGTGGCCGACGTCGGACGTCCACACCGAGCCGCCGAGGCCGTAGTCGCTGTCGTTCGCGATCCTGACGGCGTCGGCCTCGTCCTCGTAGGGGATGAGGACGAGCACCGGCCCGAAGATCTCCTCGCGGGCGATGCGCATGTCGTTGCCGACGTCGCCGAACACGGTCGGGGCGACGTACCAGCCGCGGTCGTGCGGCCGGTTCAGCCCGCCGGTGATCAGCTTGGCGCCCTCGTCCTGGCCGATCCGGATGTAGTTCTCCACGCGTTCCTGCTGCCGCCTGGCGACCAGCGGGCCGATCTCGCTGCCGTAGTCGGCGGGGTCGCCGACGTTCAGGCCGCCGACCATGGTCGCGAGCGCGTCGGCGACCTCGTCGTAGCGGCGGCGGGACGCGAGGATGCGGGTCTGCGCCGCGCACGCCTCGCCGTTGTTCATCAGCGACGCCAGCTTGAAGCCCTCGACGGTGGAGGCGAGGTCGGCGTCGTCCAGGATGATCGCGGCGGACTTGCCGCCGAGTTCGAGGGTGACCCGCTTGAGCTGCTCCCCGCACACCGCGCCGATCTTGCGGCCGGCGGCGGTGGAGCCGGTGAAGGACACCTTGTCGACGTCCGGGTGCGCGACGAGGTACGCGCCGACCTCGCGCCCGGCCGGGACGAAGTTGACGACGCCCTCCGGGATCCCGGCCTCCTTGATCCACTCGGCGAGCAGGTAGGAGTCGAGCGGCGTCTCCGGGGACGGCTTGGCCACCACCGTGCAGCCGGCGATCAGCGCGGGCGCGAGCTTGAGCATCAGGGTGAACTGCGGGACGTTCCACGGGACGATCGCCGCGACGACGCCGACGGGTTCCTGTGTGACCGTGACCGGCCCCAGCATGCCCTGCCGCTCCTCCTCCCACGTGTAGGAGCCGGCGAGGTCCACGTAGTACTGCAGCACCATCTGCGGGATCGCGGACTGCCCGAACACCGAGAACATGATGGGCGACCCCATCTCCGCGGTGACGAGGTCGGCCATCTCCTGCTGCCGCTCGGCGTAGATCGCCGACAGCCGGCCGACGATCCCGGCGCGCTCCGCGGGCGTCATCCGGGGCCAGGGGCCCTCGTCGAACGCGCGCCGCGCCGCCGCGACGGCCGCGTCGATGTCGCCCTCGGTGCCCTCGGGCACCCGCCCGATGACCTCCTCGGTGTGCGGGGAGACGACGTCGATGGTGCCGGTGCCGGCCGGTGCGGTCCACTCGCCGCCGATGAACAGCCGATCGTGCTCGCGCATGCTGCTGTGCCTCCCTGCCCGCCGGGCCGATTCGGGTAACCGAATGCTTGCTTGGGCTCAGCATCGCATGCGGTCCCGGGGCGTTGGCAAGAGCAATGAGACTCGCGTCTCATTTCCCGAGGAGATGGGCGTTGGGTTCGCGGGCCCGGCCGGCCAGTTCCGGCACCTCGACCAGCTCGACCCCCGCCGCCGCGAGGATCTCGGCGCCCTTCCCCGCGGCGAACAGCGCCGGCTCCCGCCACGCGAACACCACGCGGCGGGCGCCCGACGCGACGATCAGCTCCGCGCACGTCCGGGGGCGGGACGCCCGGTGCCCGCACGGTTCGAGCGAGCTGTAGACGGTGGATCCCGTCAGGTCCCGGGCGGTCTTGGCGAGCGCGGCCTCCTCGGCGTGGTCGTGCGGGTCGTGCTCGCGGGAGAAGCCGCGCGCGACCTCCCGGCCGTCCGCGCCGACGACGACCGCGCCAACAGAGAACGCGGTGCTCGAAGGCGGGCACAGGGCCGCCAGATCGCAGGCCAGTTCCAGCCAGCCGAGATCATCCACGCACGTTCCCGATCACGTAGCGGAGCAGGGCCAGGTCGCCGATGCGGGTGGCCTCCTCCAGCCGCATCGGACGCTCCGGCGACTGCGGGAACACCCCGGACCGGACGAACCGCGGCGCGGACGGGTCGCCGATGAAGAACGGCGCCACCACGAGGTGGAGTTCGTCCACCACGTCCGCCGTCAGGAACAGCGTGTGGACGCCGCCGCCGCCCTCGACCATCAGCCGCCGGACGCCCCGCTTCGCGAGGTCGGCGAGCACCGTCCGCAGCGCGAGCGGGTCGCCCGCGTCCACGACCTCGGCGCGGCCCTCCAGCCGGGGCGCCAGCTCGCGGGCCGTGCCGGACGGCGCGTACACGAGCTTCGGCGACTCGCCCGTGGTGAAGAAGCGCGCGCCGGGGTCCAGGCCGCCGCTCCAGGTCAGCGTCACCTTGGTGAGGTCGGCGGGCAGCCCGCGCGCCACCCGCTGCTCCCGCCGCGCCGCGCCGCGGATCAGCAGCCGGGGATCGTCGGCGCGCACGGTCCCGGCGCCGACGAGGATCGCGTCGCAGCCGGCCCGCACCGCGTCGACCCGGTCCCAGTCCGCCGTGCTGGACAGCCGCAGCCGCTCCGGGGTCGCGTCGTCGATGTAGCCGTCGGCGGACATCGCGCAGCTCAGCAGCACATGGGGACGCTCGCTCACGCCGCCACCCTACGGGAGGGCGCAGGCCCGTGACCGCATGGGGTTTCGGAGATCGTTCGGGACGACTCGGCGTTTCTGCGCGGGATGTGTCGGAGGGGGTGCCTATGGTTGCTGCGACATGCGATTCCTGCACACCTCCGACTGGCATCTCGGCAGATCGTTCCACCGCGAGGACCTGCTGGCCGCGCAGGCGGCGTTCGTCGACCACCTGGTCGAGACCGTCACAGCGGAGCGGGTCGACTGCGTGCTGGTCTCCGGGGACGTCTACGACCGCGCGCTGCCCGGCGTGGACGCCGTCCGGCTGTGCGACGAGGCGCTGGCGCGGCTCGCCGCCCGCACCCGGGTCGTGGTCATCGCCGGCAACCACGACTCGGCGCGCCGCCTCGGGTTCGGGTCGGCGCTGATGGACGCGGCCGGCGTGCACGTCCGCACGGACTTCGCGGCCGTGGGGGAGCCGGTCATCGTCGGCGACGCGGCCGTCTACGGCATCCCCTACCTGGAACCCGAACTCGTCCGGCACCCATGGGAGCTGGACGAGCGCAGCCACGCCGCCGCGCTCACCGAGGCCATGCGCCGCGTCCGCGAGGACGCCGCGCGCCGCGCCGAGCGATCTGTCGTCCTCGCCCACGCGTTCGTCACCGGCGGCGAGTCCAGCGAGAGTGAACGCGACATCTCGGTCGGCGGGTCGTCGCTGGTGTCCGCGTCGGTGTTCGAGGGCGTCGACTACGCCGCGCTCGGCCACCTGCACGGCGCCTGGCGCATCACCGACCGGGTCCGCTACTCGGGCTCGCCGCTCGCGTACTCGTTCTCCGAGGAGAAGCACGTCAAAGGCTCCTGGCTCATCGATCTGCGCGAGGACGGCGTCGCGGCGGAGTTCGTGGAGGCGCCCGTCCCGCGCCGCCTCGCCCGGCTGCGCGGCCGCCTCGACGACCTCCTCGGCGACCCGGCCCACGAGGAGCTCGAAGACCGCTGGCTGCAGGTCACGCTCACCGATGCGCGCCGCCCGTCCGCCGCGATGGAACGGCTGCGCCGCCGCTTCCCCCACACGCTCGTCCTCGGCTTCGAGCCCGCGGGCGGCGGGACGGACGGCCCCCGCACCTGGTCCGGGCGCGTCCGCGAACGCTCGGCCCTCGACATCGCGGGCGACTTCGTCGCCGAGGTGACCGACGGCCCCGCCACCGGCGCCGAGCGCGCCCTCCTCCACGAGGCCTTCGAGGCCTGCCGCCACAAGGAGGCGCTCGCTTGAGGCTGCACCGGCTGGAGATCGCGGCGTTCGGGCCGTTCTCGGGGACGGAGGTCATCGACTTCGACGCACTGTCGGACGCCGGGCTGTTCCTCATCCAGGGCCGGACGGGCGCGGGCAAGACGAGCATCCTCGACGCGGTCTGCTTCGCCCTCTACGGGCAGGTGCCCGGCGTCCGGAACGCGGCGAAGGGGCTGCGCAGCGATCACGCCCCGCCCGGCGCCGGGCCGCGCGTCGTGCTGGAGACGACGATCCGGGGCCGCCGGCTGCGCATCACGCGGTCCCCGGCGTGGGAGCGGCCGAAACTGCGCGGCTCCGGGACGACCCTGGAGCACGCGAAGGTCGTTCTGGAGGAGTCCGAGCACGGCGAGTGGATCGGGCTCACCACGCGGCTGGACGAGGCGGGCGACCTGGTGTCGCGGATGCTCGGGATGACCGCCGTCCAGTTCTGCCAGGTGGCGATGCTGCCGCAGGGAGAATTCGCCGGGTTCCTGCGGGCCGGCGCGGACGAGCGCCGCAAGGTGCTGGAGCGCCTCTTCGCCGCCGAGGTGTTCACGCAGGTCGAGAAGTGGCTGGCCGACCGGCGCGCGGCCAACGGCCGGGAGGCCGCCGAGTTCGGCGCCGCCGCGGCGTCGATCGCCGACCGGATCGCCGGGACGACCGGTGCCGCGCCGCCGCGCGGGGAACGTCCGGTCGTGCCCGCTCCGCGCCGCGGCGAGCCCGCCGTGGAGCCGTTCGCCGAGGTGGAGGCGCTGCCCGCGTGGGCCGCCGAACTGGCCGGGGGGCACGAGGACGTCCGCTCGACGGTCGAGGAACTGCGCGCGGGCGTCACCGCGACGCTGCGCGCGGTGCGGGACGCGCTGGACGAGGCGAAGGGGCTCGCCGACCGGCGGCGCCGCCACGCCGAGGCCGTCACCAGGCGGGACGCCCTGGCCGGACGCGCGGAGGAGAAGTCCCGGCTGGCGTCGCGGCTCGACGCCGCCGCCCGTGCCGACCGGGCCGTCCCGCTGGTCAAGGACGTCCAGGTCCGGTACGGGGAGGCGGCCCGGGCGCGCCGCTGGGCCGACGAGACCCGCGCCAGGGTCGCCGCGCTGCTGCCGCCGAAGGCGCCCGAGGACGTCCTCGCCAAGGCCGAACGCGACCGCCGCGACGAGGCCGCGGCGCTGGACGGGCACCGCCGCGCGACGGTTCGGCTCAAGCAGATCGCGGACGAGCGGGCGGAACTCGCCCGCGAACTGACGCGCCTCGAACCCGAGGAGGCCAGGGTCGGCGCGGTGCTCGCCGACCTGCCGGGCATCGTCGCGGCGCGGCAGGCCGAACTCGACGAGGCCAGGGCCGCGGCCGCACGGCTGGCCGGCGCCGAGGCCGCCGCGACCGCCGCGCGCCACCGTTTCGAGGCGGCGCGGCGCCGTGACCAGGTGGAGCACCTGCTCGGCGACGCGGAGGCCGCGCACCGCGACCTGGTCGACGCCGCCCAGGCCGCGCGGCAACGAGTCCTCGACCTTCGCCAGGCGCGTCTCGACGGCATGGCCGCGGTGCTCGCCGGCGAGCTGAAGGACGGCGAACCGTGCCTGGTCTGCGGCGCGACGGAACACCCCGACCCCGTCGCGTCCCTCGCCGTGATCCCGACCGAGGAACAGGTGGACGACGCGCAGGCCGCCGCCGACAGGGCGCAGGCCGGCCGCGAGGAGAGCGGACGGCAGGTGGAGGCGCTCCGCACCGAACGCGACGGCCTCCTTGAGACGGCCGGCGAGGTCCTGGCCGAGTCGCTCGGCGAGGAACTCGCCGAAGCCGATCGGACCGTCCGCGAGACGACGGCGCGCGCCGCGGACGCCGAACGGCTGGAGGAGGCCCTCCACCGGGACGAGCGGGAACTCGCACGGGTCCGGGACGAGCGGGAGGAGATCTCCCTCGCCCTCACCGCGAACCGCACCGAGGACCAGAAGCTCGCCGACGAGCAGGCGAGGCTGTCCGCCGAGCTCGACGATGCGCGAGGTGACGATCCCAGCCTTGAGGCGCGCATCGCACGTCTCGGCAGGGAGGCCGACGCGCTCGCCGAGGCGGTCGAGGCGTCGCGCGCCTCCGGCCGCGCGGACGAGGAGCTGTCCGCCGCACGTGCGAAGGCGAAGCAGGAGGCCGAGGAGCAGGGCTTCGGAACACCCGAGGAGGTCCTCGCGGCCGCGCTGTCCGACGAGGACCAGGGGGAGCTCCGCGACGGGATCCGCCGTCTGGACGACGAGGAGGCGGCGGTCCGCGCGCTTCTCAAGGACCCGGCGCTGGTGGCGGCCGCCGCCGAACCCGAACCCGACCTGGCCGCGCTCGAAGCGTCGGTGCGGGTGGCGGAGGCGGCGCACACCGAGGCCGCGAACGCCGCCGACCGGGCCCGGCACCGCTGCGACCGCCTCGCCGAGCTCCGCGCGGAACTGGACCAGGCCGTCCGCGCGTGGCGTCCGGCCGCCGAACGGCACGCGGTCGCCGAGCGGCTCGCGGGCCTGACCTCGGGCAAGCACGGCGCGAACCGGCACGCGATGTCGCTGTCGGCATACGTGCTGGCGGCCCGCCTGGAACAGGTCGTCGCCGCCGCGAACGAGCGGCTGCACCGCATGTCCGGGGGCCGTTACGCCCTCGTCCACACCACCGAGAAGGCGGCCGGCGACCGCACCAAGGGCGCCGGCGGCCTCGGCCTGCGCGTCGCCGACTCCTGGACGGGCCTCGAACGCGACCCGGTGACCCTGTCCGGCGGCGAGTCGTTCATCACCTCGCTGTCCCTGGCGCTCGGGCTCGCGGACGTCGTCACCGCCGAGGCGGGCGGCACCGAGATCGGCACCCTGTTCGTCGACGAGGGGTTCGGCACGCTCGACGAGGAGACGCTCGACGAGGTCCTGGACGTCCTCGACGGCCTGCGCGACGGCGGCCGGGCGGTCGGCATCGTCAGCCACGTCGCGGAGCTGCGCGCCCGCATCCCCGCGCAGCTCCGCGTCGCCAAGGACCGCGCCGGCTCCACCGCCCGCGTCGTCGTCTGACGGCGGCCCTTCCGGCCGCGACGGGCTCAGCCGGAGATGTACTGCAGGATCACGTTGTGCACGTGGTGGCTCTTGTCGGAGCCGCGGAACTCGATCTCGTAGGTGTGGGTGCCGACGTTGATCGCGATCGACCCGGTGGAGAAGTACGACCCGGCCCACGACTTGTTGCTGACCACGCTCACCGAGGTGATCTTGCAGTAGGGGACGCTGGTGATCGCGTACCTCTTGCCCGCGAAGCTCTTGTCCTGGATGATCACGCGGCGGTCGGTGAGGCCGATGAAACCGGTGCCGGTGCCGACGGCGTCGTAGACGGCGATGATCTGCTCGCCGGGCAGCAGCCCGCTCTCGATCTGCTTGAGCTGCCCCGACCTGTCGTGCTCGACTTCGTTGCCCATGAGCCCTCCCGTGCCGGCGGTGTTCGTCCCGTTCCGTAGTGAGTGTCTCAGCCACCGGGGGCGGACCGCGCGGCATCCAGGAAGCCGACGCACCGGCCCAGCAGCGCGATCAGCGTCTCCCGCTCCGCGTCGGTGAACTCGGCGGCGAGCCCCCGCTCGACCCGGACCGCGCGGGCGTCGGCGTTCTCCAGCACCGCCTCGCCCTCGGCGGTGAGCCGGGTCTCCAGGATGTTGCGGTGCCATTCGTGCGGGGTGCGCTCGATCAGCCCGCGTTCCTGGAGGTTCTTCAGGACGGTGTTCATCGTCGGCGGGGTGACCGCGCACGCGCGGGCCAGCGCGGCCGCCGACATCCCCGGGTGGTCGGCGAGATGGAGCAGCGCCGCGTACTGCGGGACCGTGAGCCCGCTCGGCTTGAGCGCCGCGTGCTTGGCCCCGTTGAGCGCCTGCTCGGCACGCTTGAGGTGGGAGCCGAGCCGCTCCGGGGCGGGCATCGAGGTCATTCCCGCATGGTATCGAGCCGCGAAGAGAAGTCCGTTGACGAGCATTAGAGTTCTAACTATCGTATGAACGCATTCTAAGAATCTAGTTCGAATGGAGACGTTCATGTCGCGCTTCCAGCGCACCACGGCGGCAGCGGCGGCCGCTCTGGCCGTCGCCGTGCTGCCCGCGTCCGCGGCCCTGGCCTCGCCCTCCGGCGCCTCGCCGACGACCGCGTCGCACGCGCGGATCTCCACGGCCTATGTCCTTCCGGGAGACCGCGTGTACCCGGAGGGGATCGCCGCCGACCCCCGGAGCGGCACGATGTACGCCGGTTCCTTCGCGGACGGCACCGTCTACCGGATGCGGCCCGGCCACCGGGTGGCCGAGGTCTTCCTCCCGGCGGGCGCGGACGGCCGCCACACCGCCAACGGCCTGAAGGTCGACCGGGCGGGACGGCTCTGGGTGATCGACTCCTCGTCCGGCGTCGCGGTCTACGACGCGCGGAGCCGCCGCCTCCTGGCGCGGTTCACCGTCCCGGGCGACGGCGCCCGGTTCGTCAACGACCTCGCCATCGCCCCGGACGGCACCGCCTACCTGACCGACAGCGCCCGCGCGGTCGTCTACCAGGTCACGCCGGACGACCTGGCGAAGGCCCGGGGTGGGCACGGCACGCTGACCGCCCGGTTCGACCTGGACGGTGTCCTCGAACCGCACAAGCCGGGCGACTTCACCCTGAACGGGATCGCCGCCGACCCCGCCGGCCGGTTCGTCCTGACGGACGACATGCTCGGCGGCGATCTCTACCGGTTGGACATCGGCACCGGCGCGATCCGGAAGGTCGCCCTGGCCGGGGGCGACATGCACAACGCCGACGGGCTCGAACTCCAGAACGGGCGGATCTGGACGGCCGACAACGTCGACAACGTCCTCACCCGCTGGCGAGTCGCGCGCGACGGAACGCGGGCCCGCCTTGAGCGCACACTGGCGGACCCGTCCCTCCAGGTCCCGACGACGCTCGTCCGCCGCGACGGGACGCTCTACGTGGTCCGCTCGCAGTTCGACAAGGGCGGCCCGCTCGGCGACGGCACCCCGGAGATCCCGTTCACCGTCGCCGCCGTCCAGGGGCTCTGAAGAGCGGAGCGAACCGGGGGGTGTGGGGGTCGTCCCCCCACAGGCGGCTCTGATCCATCAGGACGGCGGACGGTAGGCGGGCAGGACCGAGCGCGGTACCGGTCCCTTGTTGCGCCGGCCGCTCTGGGTCTCCTCCCAGGCGTGCGCGAGGATGCCGATGCTGCGGCTCAGCACGAACAGGCCGCGGGCCAGGGGGGCGGGGAAGCCGAGTTCGGCGTAGACGATGGCGGTGGCGCCGTCGATGTTCATCGGCACCGGCCTCTCCCGCCCCCGGGCCAGGTACGCCTCCACCGCCAGGCCGGCGCGCAGGTGTCCGCCCGGGACGACACCGTCCCGGGCGGCCTCCTCCACCAGGGACAGCAGCGGGTCCCGG
Source organism: Spirillospora sp. CA-128828 (assembly GCF_050945415.1). NCBI lineage: Bacteria > Bacillati > Actinomycetota > Actinomycetes > Streptosporangiales > Thermomonosporaceae > Spirillospora > Spirillospora sp. CA-128828. The sequence goes on along the minus strand of NZ_CP191986.1, from coordinate 6,318,508 downwards.
CGCGGGTCCACCGGGTGGAACCGGTGGCCGAACCCGGGCAGGTAGCGGGGCCAGGCCGCGACGACCTCCGCCGTCGCGGTGTCCAGCCCGGCCCCGGCGGCCTCCCGTTCGAGGATCTCGTCCAGCAGCCGGACGCACTGCTCTCCGGCGCCGCCATGGGAGTCGCCCAGGGTGTTCACCGCGCTGGCGACGGCGCCGTTGAGCCCGATGCCGCAGGTGGCGGCCATCCGCGCGACGGCGATCGAGGGCGCCTGCGGGCCGTGGTCGACGGCGGCGACGAGCGCCGCCTCGAGCAGCGCCGCCTGCCGGGGCGAGGGCGGGTCGCCGCGCAGCATCAGCCAGATCATGGAGGTGAGGCCGGTGGTGCCGATGAGCTCCTGGACCGGACGCCCCCGCAGCTCGATCACACCGGGCTCCATGCGGCTGATGCCGGTGGCCCACCACTCGCCGACGGCTCCCGTCGGATCGACGTCGCTCACGGGGTCTCCCGCCGCGTGCCGTTCATGACGGCGTCGTCCTCCCGGTCGTTCCAGCGGGCCGTGAGGGCCTCCCTTTCGCCGTTCTGCTGGCCGAGCAGCGGGGGAGGGGCGGCCGGCCGCAGCGCCTCGCCGTCGTGCAGGACCCCGCTGCCCGCGACCCGGAGGACGCGCCCGGACCCGTCCGGGAACGGGAGATCGGTGAAGAAGCCGCGGTGGCCGAGCTGTTCGAGCCGGACGGCCTGCGGGACGTCGGTGACCCGGGCGGCGGGGACCCCGGCCGCGCCGAGGAGTTCCTCCCATTCCGCGGCGGTGCGGCGGCGCAGCGCGCGGTTCAGCTCGTCCGTCAGCTCGTCGCGGTGCAGCTTGCGCGCCTCCCGGTCGGCGAACCGGGGGTCGTCGAGGAGATCGCGCCGGTCGAGGAGGCCGCAGAGCGTCTCGAACTGCCGCTGCCGGTTGGCGGCGATGTTCAGCGGCCCGTCGGCGGCCTCGAACGTGCCGGACGGCGCGGCGGTGGCGTTCTGGGTCCCCATCGGCTCGGGCGCGACCCCGCTGACCAGGTAGTTGGAGACCGCCCAGCCCATCGCCGAGACGGCCGCCTCCAGCATGGACACGTCCAGGAACGTCCCCCCGCCGGTGCGGGACCGGCCGGCCAGCGCCGCCGCGATGTGCAGCGCGGCGGCCAGCCCCCCGATCGTGTCGCAGACGGGGAAGCCGACGCGCAGCGGGGCGGTCTCCTTGGTCCCGGTGACGCTCATCATCCCGGACAGCCCCTGGATGATCTGGTCGTAGGCGGGCGCCTGGCTCATCGGGCCGGTCTGCCCGAACCCGGAGATGGCGCAGTAGACCAGCCGCGGGTTCAGCTCCCGCAGCCGCGGCCACCCGAAGCCGAGCCGGTCGAGGACGCCGGCCCGGAAGTTCTCCAGCAGCACGTCCGCCCCGCGGACCATCGCCGCGAACCCGGCCCGGCCGTCGGCGTCCTTGAGGTCGAGCTCGACCGACTTCTTCCCCGCGTTCTGGGCGAGGAACGAGGCGCCGAGGCCGTCGCGGTTCAGCTCGGCGTCCGGGCCGAGCCGCCGGGCGAGGTCGCCATGGCCGGGCACCTCGATCTTGACGACCTCGGCCCCGAGCAGCATCAGCTGGTAGCTGCAGTACGGCCCGGCGAGGACGTTGGTGAGGTCGAGGACCCGGATGCCGCTGAGCGGTCGCTCCTGCATGCGCGTGCTCCTTCCGCCCCGCCGCGCGGACGCCGGGGCGATTGGTCAGTGCGTGGGGCTGAGCGGGTGGTCGAAGCCGCGTTCGGACATCTCCCGGGCGACCTGCCGCAGGTCCTCGGCGAACTCCCGGACGACGTCGTCGGGGAACCGGACGGTGGGGCCGCTGAGCGACAGCGCCGCGACGACCGCGCCCGAGCGGCCGATGACGGGGACGGCGACGGCGGACAGGCCGTCCTCGCGCTCGCCGTGGCTGACCGCCCAGCCCTGATGGGCGGCCTCGTCGATCCACTCCCGGAGTCTCTTGACGTGGCCTTCTCCGTAGGGGGAGCTGAGGGCGACGCGCCGCAGCAGCGAGTCGGGGGCGTCCCTCAGCAGTGCCTTGGACGACGCGCCCGCCCACAGGGGGAGCTCGTCCCCGACGTGCACGACGTGGCGGAGCGGCTGCGGGCTCTCCTGCTGGGCGACGCAGACCCGGTAGATGTCGCGGAGCATGTAGAGGTTCACCGTCTCGCGGCGGCGCGCGCCCAGGTCCCGCATGGCCTTGCGGGTCTCGGGCGGCAGCTCCCAGCTGCTGCGGGCCAGGTGCGCCCAGCGCCAGAGGCCGGGGCCGGGCAGGTAGCCGTTGGGCGCGGCCCACAGCAGGCCGTTCTGCTCCAGAGTCTGGACGAGCCGGATCACCGTCGTCTTCGCCAGGCCGGTCGCCTCGACGATGTCCCGGACGGACACGACGGGACGTTCCTCGCTCAGCAGTGACATGATCTCGATGGCGCGCTGAACACTGCGAACGCCCTGCGCGTCGCCTGCGGGCGGGGCGCCCGGGACCTCGGCCGGCCCGGAACGGGCCTCCGGCCGCTTCGCTGGACTCACTGGTCTTCGCTCTCCCCGCTCTCGTGCTCGGACGGCTGCGGTCCGTACGTTACACGCAGTCCACACAGTGGTCTAGTTGGACCGTCAGTCGGTTCATCATCGTCTCCCGGCGGGAAATCCGGCCCGTCCCCTTCCCTCGATCCACCCGGTCGCCTATAACTAACTCACTGGTTCGAACATTAGAGACGCGGTCGGATCCGGGGAGGTGGCCGGGCATGCGCGAGAGTCACGCCCGCGGCCCGGTCGCGACTTTTCCGGCGGCGGGCCCTTGTCAGCGTCCCGAACCGCCCCGTACGTTGACTCGCAGTCCATATGACGGAACTTGTAGACCGCTGAGTGGTCCAGGAGGGGCTTGATGCTGGAAGCCTTGCTCGCATCCGCATCCGAGGTCAGACCGGTTGACGCGGCGGCACTCATCGGTGGCCGATGGGTCATGGATGGTCCGCAGAGTGAACGAGTTGGACCGTATTTGCGACGTCCGGTGAGCCGGGCGCCGGCCGCTTCCACCGGGGACGTGGCGGCCGTCCGCGCCTTCGCGCGCTCCTCGGCCCGCGTAGTGGGACGCCTGGCCCCCGCCGTCCGGGCGGAGGTGCTGGAGCGCGCCTCCGCCGCCGCGTCCGCGAACCGCGACGGCCTGGCCCGCCTGCTCGCCCTCGAACTGGGCAAACCCGTCAAGGACGGGCGCGGGGAGATCGACCGCGTCGCCGACACGTTCGCCGTCTGCGCGGCCGAAGCGCGGCGGATCGGCGGGGAGACGCTTCCGGTCGCGGGATGGGCCCGGGGCGTCGGCGACACCGCCTTCACCTACCGGGCACCGGCGGGCGTCGCGCTCGCCGTCACGCCGTTCAACGCCCCCGCCAACCTGCTGGCCCACAAGCTGGGCGCCTCGTTCGCGGCCGGCAACACCACGATCGTCAAGGCGCCGCCGCAGGCCCCCGCGACCTCGGCCGCCGTCGTGGCGCTGCTGACCGAGGCCGGGATGCCGTTCGAGGCCGTCCAGCTGCTGCACGGGGACGGTTCGGTCGGCGCGGCCCTGTGCGCGGCCGACGAGGTCGCCGTCATCAGCTTCACCGGCGGCGCCGCCACCGGCGCCGCGGTCGCCCGCGCGGCGGGCGCGAAGCGCCTGGTCCTGGAGCTGGGCGGCAACGCCGCGACGATCGTGTGCGAGGACGCCGACATCGCCGAGGCGGCCCGCGTCTGCGCCCGCACCGGATACAGCAACTCCGGCCAGAGCTGCATCTCCGTCCAGCGCGTCTACGTGCAGCGCTCCCGGTTCTCCGAGTTCCTGGACCTGTTCGCCGGGCACGTCGCCGCCCTCAGGGTCGGCGACCCCCTCGACCCGGACACCGACGTCGGCTCGATGGTCGACGAGGACGCCGCCGAGCGGGTCGTGCGCTGGAGCGCGGAGGCCGCGGCGGCTGGGGGACGCGTCGTCCTCGGCGGGAAGCGGGACGGTGCCACCGCCGCGCCGACCATCGTGGCCGACCCGCCCGCCGGCGCCTCGGTCGTCACCGAGGAGGTCTTCGGGGCGCTCGTCGCGGTCCTGCCGTTCGACGACCTCACCGAAGTGATCGAGCACTGCAACGAGAGCCGCTACGGCCTCCAGGCCGGCCTGTTCACCCGCGACCTCGACCGGATCGTCACCGCCTGGCGGGACCTGGACGTCGGCGGGCTCGTCGTCAACGGCTCCTCCAACCACCGGCTCGACCACGTCCCGTTCGGCGGGGTGAAGGACTCCGGCTTCGGACGGGAGTCGCCGCGCTGCATGATCGAGGACTTCACGGTCGTGAAGACGATGATCCTTCGCGGCACCTCCCTCTGGGGAGCGCGCGCATGAGGGCCGTCACGCTGGTCTCACCGGACAAGGTGGCGGTCGTCGACGACTGGCCCGAGCCGTCCTGCGGACCCGGCGACGTCATCGTCGGGGTGCACGGCGTCGGCCTGTGCGGCTCCGACATGGCGGTGGTCTCCGGGCGCCGCAAGGTGCCGGTGCTGCCGTGGGTGCTCGGGCACGAGGCGTTCGGTGTCATCCTCGCCGCGGGCCCCGGCGTCACCGACCGGGTGCCCGGGCAGCGGGTGGTCGTCGAGCCCAACTACGCGTGCCTGGCCTGCGAGCCGTGCCGGTCGGGCGCCACCGCCGGGTGCCGCAACCGGCGGGTCGTCGGGATCTCCGAGCCCGGCCTGCTGGCGGAGCGCGTCGCGGTGCCCGCCCGCTTCACCTGGCCCGTCCCCGAGCTGTGGGAGGACGCCGACGTCGTCTGCGTCGAGCCGTTCACCGTCGCGCTCAACGCGGTCCGGATGAGCGGGCTCGGCGACGGGGACCGCTGCCTCGTCGTCGGCGCCGGCTCCCAGGGGCTCCTTGTGTCGCTGGCCGTGCTGCACGCCGGGGGCGTGCCCTTCGTGACCGAGCCTCATCCCGGACGCAGGGAGCTCGCCCTCCAGATGGGGGCCGAGGACGCCGCCCCGCTGCCGGACGAGGCGACGTTCCCGGTCGTGATCGAGACCTCCGGTGTGCCCGAGGCGTTCGAACGCGCCGTGGAACGCACCGCAGACGGCGGCACCCTGATCGTGGTCGGGCAGAACCCCCGCCCCGCCCGCCTTTCCACCTTCGCCCTCGTGCAGCGGCGGCTGACCCTGCGCGGATGCCTCATCTACGACCACCCCGCCGGGTTCGCCCACACGCTCGCGACGCTTCGCAAGCACGATCTGCGGCCCGGCCGCGTGCTGCGCGAGCGCTTCGAGCTGGCGCAGGCGCCGGACGCTTTCGCGCGCGCCGCCGCCGTCGCCGGCAAGACCTGGATCAGCCTGCCCAGAGCAGAGGAGACGGCCTGATGACCGCAGCGAAGCGAGGATCTTCGGGCCGTCCGCCCGGGGGTCTGGGGGTCGTCCCCCAGGAAGGTACGGCCCCATGACCGTGGACGCCCGGCCCCGCACCGGCCCCGCGCCGGACGAGGCCGCGCCGGTACCGGCCGCCGAGGCGCTCGTCCGCCGCCTTGAGGCCTACGGCGTCGAGTACGTCTTCGGCACCTGCGGGCACACCAACATCGCGCTGCTGGACGCGCTCGGCCGCAGCCCCGTCGAGTTCGTCATCGCCCGGCACGAGCAGGCGGCCGCGCACGCCGCCGACGGCTACGCGCGCGCCTCCGGCCGGCCCGGGGTGCTCCTGCTGCACGTCGGGCCGGGGATGATGAACGCCGTCACCGGGGTGGCGACCGCCGCGATGGACTCGGTACCGCTCGTCGCGATCTCCGGCGACGTCCCGTCCTACTTCCACGGCCGCCACCCGCACCAGGAGGTCAACCTCCACGCGGACGCCGACCAGACCGCCGTCTACCGGCCGTTCGTCAAGCGGGCGTGGCACGTGCACCGCGCCGAGGACCTGACCCGGTTCACCGAACGCGCCTTCTGGACCGCCACGTCCGGGCGCCCCGGCGCCGTGCTCCTCAACGTCCCGATGGACCTGTTCTCCCGGCCGGTCGTCCCGGACCACCGCCCGCTGCCCGCCAGCGCGGCGGCCCCCGACCTGCCGGCGCCGGTGGCCGGACGCATCGCGGGCATGCTCGCCGACGCCGAACGGCCGCTGGTCTACCTCGGCGGCGGGCTCCGCGAAGGGGCCGGACGCGACGCGCTGCTCGCGCTCGCCGAGCACCTGGACATCCCGATCGTGCACTCGCTGATGGCCAAGGGCGCCGTCCCCGACGACCATCCGCTCCTGCTCGGCATGCCCGGATTCTGGGGACTGGAGGCGACCAACGAGTACACCCGCGGCGCCGACGTCGTCCTCGCCCTGGCGACCCGGTTCGCCGAGACCGACGCCAGCTCGTGGGACGAACGCCACACCTGGAACCTCGGCGCCGGCCCCGGGTCCGGGCGGCTCGTCCAGATCGACATCGACGCCGCCGAGATCGGCCGCAACTACCCGGTGGAGATCGGCGCCGTCGCCGACGTGACGCTCGCGGTTCAGGCCATCGAGAGGGCGGTGCGCGAAGTCCACCCCGACCCGGTCGGCCGTCCCGCCCTCCGCGAGCGGATCCGTGCCGCCCGCACCGGCCTGTTCGCCGGGAGCCGCGAACGGGGCCGCGCCGACGACTTCCCCCTGCGGCCGGAGCGCATCCTCGCCGACCTGCGAGACGCCCTCCCCGCGGACGCGGTGCTGGTCACCGACGTCGGATGGAACAAGAACGGCGTCGCCCGGTGCTACGAGCTGCCCGCCGAAGGGCGCTTCATCACCCCCGGAGGCGCCTCGACGATGGGCTTCGGCCCCGCCGCCGCGGTCGGCGTCCAGATCGCTCAGCCGGACCGGGTCGTCGTCGCGCTCGTCGGTGACGGAGGCATGAGCGCGCAGCTCCCGGCCGTGCCGATGGCCGTCGAGCGGGGCCTGCCGGTGATCTTCGTGGTGATGAACAACCGCGCGCACGGCACGATCGCCGACCTGCAGTCCGCCAACTTCGGCGCGAGCTACGGATGCGAGTTCCGCGATCCCGCCGGACGCCCCTACAGCCCCGACTTCGCCGCCTTCGCCAGGGCGTGCGGAGCCGACGGATACGACGTCCCGGCGCCGGCGGACCTGCCGCGGGCGCTGCGGTCGGCGACGGCCGGGCGGCGACCCGCCGTGCTGGACGTGCCCATGGTCAATGAGCCGGTGCCGACACCCGGGCACTGGAACATCAACGACATCTACCAGGGTGTCTTCCCGGAACGGGGGACGCGATGACCCGCGTGCCCGCCTCCCTCCGACACCGCCCGCCCCGTTGTTCCACCCCCCCGAGGTGACATCATGCGAAACCGTTCCAGACTCCGCCTGCCCGCGCTCGCCGCCGGCGTGCTCGCCGCCGTCCTCGCCGCGGGCTGCGCCGCCCCCGGCGAGTCGGACGACTCCGGCTCCGGCGGCACCGGCCCCATCAAGATCGCCCTGGTCGACGCGCAGAGCGGCCAGCTCAGCTCGCTCGGCAAGTGGGAGCACAAGGGCGCCAAGCTCGCCGTCGACGAGTGGAACAAGGCCGGCGGGATCAACGGCCGGACGGTCCGCCTCGACGTGTTCGACGACCAGGGCGACCCGACCGTCGGCACCAACCTCGCCCGCAAGATCGACAGCCAGGGCTACATCGCGATGCTCGGCACCGCGGAGAGCGCCGTCACGATCGCGATGGCGCCCACGCTGCGGACGGCCGAGATCCCCAACATCGCGTCCGGCCAGTCGCCGGGGATGGTGGCGCTGAAGAGCCCGTTCCTGTTCCTCAACGGGCCGACCAGCACCACCTACGACGAGACGCTCGCCAAGTACGTCGTCGACGGAAAGAAGCTCAAGAAGATCGCGATGATCACCAACAACGGCGCGTACGGGAAGGGCGAGCACGACGCCTTCCTCAAGGCGCTGTCGGACCGGGGCGTCAAGCCGGTCGCCGACCAGGTCGTCACCACCGACCAGAAGGACTTCAGCGCGCAGCTCACCAAGATCCGGCAGAAGTCGCCCGAGGTCGTCTTCCTCGGCGCCGAGGAGGTCGAGTCCGGGCTGATCGTCAAGCAGGCCCGCGACCTCGGCATCGACGCGCCGTTCGCCGGCGCAGCCCCCCAGGGCACCCCGGTCTACCTCGACACCGCGGGCGCGCGGAACGCCGAGGGCACGATCGTCAGCTCGCCCTACCTCGGCAACGACATCAGCGACGCGTCCAAGAAGTTCGCCGCCGCCTACAAGGCCGCCTACGGCGAGGACGCCGAGATGCACGGCGCCAAGGCCTACGACGGCGCGCAGATCCTGCTCACGGCGCTGAAGAACTCGGGCGTCGCGAAGGGCAGGAAGCTGGCCGACGCGATCAGGGCGGTGAAGTACCAGGGGCTGCTCGGCAACTTCGCCTACGACGAGACCGGGGTCGGCATCAAGACCACCTCCATCGGAATCATCAGGAACGGGAAGCTCGTCAAGGCCGGCGGCTGACCGGGGAGGCGGAACGATGCAGGTCTTCCTTCAGACGCTGATAGGCGGGCTGAGCCTCGGCGCGATCTACGCCCTGGTCGCGATGGGGTTCTCCCTCGTCTACCGCACCATGGGGCTGGTCAACTTCGCGCACGCCGACGTGCTCATGATCGGCGCCTATGCCGCGTCCACCTTCTACATGTCCACCAAACTGCCGTTCGCGGTGGCGATGGCGCTCGCGATCGCGGTGACCGGGCTCATCGGCCTGTTCATCGAGCGGGTGCTGCGCCCGCTGGAGAACAAGGACTTCACGCTGATGCTGATCGGCACGATCGGCTTCGGGATGGTCCTGCAGGCGGTCGCCGTCCTGATCTGGGGCGCGACCGGGCGCGCCGTGTCGTCCCCGGTGGGCGGCGCCCCGCTGGAGTTCGCCGGGCTGCGGGTCCGCACCTACGACCTGGTCGTCCTCGCCATCGCCGCGGTCGCGGTCGTGCTGCTGGCCGGTTTCCTGCAGCGCACCAAGATGGGCGCCGCCATGCAGGCGGTCGCGATGGACCACGAGGCGGCCACCGCCGTCGGCATCCACGTCGGCCGCAGCAACGCCATCGCGTTCGCCATCGGCGCGGGGCTCGCCGCGCTGGCGGGCGGGCTGGTCGGCCCGCTGCTGTACGTGAACCCGACGATGGGCGGGACGATCGGGATCAAGGGGTTCGCGGCCGCCATGCTCGGCGGCTGCGGCAACATCCCGGGCGCCATCGCGGGCGGCTTCGCCATCGGGATCCTGGACTCCTTCGCCGCCGGGCACTTCCAGGGCTACTCCGAGCTGGTCGTGTTCCTGGTGTTCACGGTGGCGATCATGATCCGGCCGACCGGGCTGTTCGGCGAGATGACGGTGAGCCGCGCATGACGGACCTGCTCAGGCATCCCCGCACCCCGCGGCTCGGCGGGATCGCGGTGCTCGTCGCCGCGGCCTGGATCCTGCCGTACCAGGTCGGGAGCTACGCGATCCACGTCGTCAACATCGCGCTGGTGTTCGCGCTGCTGGCGATAGGGATGGGCCTCGCCATGGGCATCGCGGGCCAGATCAACCTCGCGCAGGTCGCCTTCTTCGGGGTGAGCGCCTACGCGACCGCGATCCTCACCACCCACAACGGGCTCGGGTTCTGGCCGGCCGCCGCGCTGGCGATGCTGGCGTCCGCGGTGATCGGCCTGCTCGTCGGCGTCCCGGCGCTGCGCATGCAGTCGCACTACCTCGGCATCGTCACGCTCGGGCTCGCGCTCGGGTTCATCAACTGGACGACGAACGCCGAGATCGCCGGCGGCGCCGAGGGCATCTCGGCCATCCCCGTCCCGCCGATGTTCGGCATCGACCTGTCCAGCGAGTACCTCTACTACTACCTGGAAGTGGTGGTGTTCGCGCTTGCGCTGGTGTTCGGGCGGTTCGTCGTCCGGACCGGCCTCGGCCGGCGGATGATGGCGATGCGCGACGACCCGCTGGCCGCGGGCGCGGTGGGGGCGGAGATCCCGCTGCTGCGGATGACCGCGTTCATGCTGTCCAGCGTGTTCGGCGGCCTCGCCGGTGTGCTGTACGTGGGCCTGATCCGCTACATCGCGCCGGACACCTTCAACATCGCCAACATGTTCCTGCTGCTGGCGATGGTCGTCATCGGCGGCCGGCAGAGCCTGGTCGGCTGCGTCGTCGGCGCGGTCGGCCTCACGCTGATCCGCGAGCAGCTGGTGGACCATCCCACCTACGCGCAGCTCGGTTTCGGCGTGGTCGTGGTGCTCATGGTGGTCTTCGCGCCGACCGGCCTGGCGGGCGTGCCCGCCCGGCTGAAGGCCGTCGTCGACCGGCGCCGCGGCAGGTCCGCCGACCGCGCCGCGCTCGGCCCGTTCCGGCCGTACGAACCCGGCGGGGACGCTGGGACAGAGAAGGACACGACGCCGATGCTGGAGATCGAGGACGTCTCCAAGCAGTTCCGCGGGCTGAAGGCGCTCAAGGACGTCTCCCTCACCGTGGAACGCGGCGAGATCAGGGGCATCGTCGGTCCCAACGGCTCGGGCAAGACGACCCTGTTCAACGTCATCAGCGGCTTCTACAAGGCGTCCGGCGGGCGGGTGCTCATGGACGGCCGGGTCATCTCGGGCTGCCGCCCGTACCGGCTGTCGATGCTCGGCCTGGCCCGCACGTTCCAGAACCTCCGCCTGTTCGGGGAGCTGTCCGTCCGCGACAACCTGCTCGTCGCGCTGGACCGGTCGCGCACCCGCGCCATCTGGCGGTACGTGCTGTGGCCGGTCGGCGTCTGGCGGCAGGAGCACCGGCTGCACCGGCAGGCGGACGACCTGCTCGGCCGCTTCGGGCTCGGCGAGTTCGCCGGGGCGCCGCCGGGCTCGCTGCCCTACGGCATCCAGCGCCGCATCGAGATCGCCCGCGCCATGGCCGGTTCGCCTCGGCTGCTGCTGCTGGACGAGCCGGCGGCCGGGCTGAACGGTGAGGAGGTCCGCCAGCTCTCCGAGATCGTCCGGTCCATCCGCGACAGCGGCGTCACCGTCGTGCTCATCGAGCACAACATGGGCCTGGTCATGTCGCTGTGCGAGCGGGTCACCGTGCTGGCGGGCGGCAGCGTGATCGCCGAGGGGGCGCCCGCCGAGGTGGCCGGCGACCACGCCGTGATCGAGGCGTACCTCGGCGACTCGGCGATGGCCGGCATGCCGCTGCCGGACACCTCGGAGGTGAGCCGATGAAGGCGGGAACCCTCATGGTGGAGGACCTCTCCGTCCACTACGGGGGCGTCTGCGCGGTCAGGTCGATCGGGTTCACGGTGGCGCCGGGGCAGTCGGTCGGGATCATCGGTGCGAACGGGGCGGGCAAGACGTCCACGCTCAAGGCGCTGATGGGGCTGGTGCCGCGCAGCGGCGGCCGGATCCGGTTCGGCGACACCGACCTGACCAAGGTCAAGGCGCGCGACGTGGTGCGGCACGGGATCGGCTATGTCCCGGAGGGGCGGCACGTCTTCCCCGGCCTCACCGTCGAGAAGAACCTGATGCTCGGCGCGTACGCCCGGTCGTGGCGTGGCGACGGCACCGGGGAGGCGCTCGCCGAGGTGTACGAGCTGTTCCCCGTGCTGAAGGAGATGCGGTCCCGGCTCGCCGGGGCGCTGTCCGGCGGGCAGCAGCAGATGCTGGCCGTCGGCCGGGCGCTGATGTCACGGCCCCGCCTGATCCTGCTGGACGAGCCGTCCATGGGGCTGTCGCCGAAGCTCGTCGAGGACATCCTCGCCGTCCTGGTGCGGCTGCGCGAGGAGGGGCTCAGCCTGCTGCTCGTCGAGCAGAACGCCAAGCTGACGTTCGAGGCGACGAGCGACTGCGTGGTCATGGAGAACGGCGAGGTCGCCATGACCGGGACCTCTCCGGAACTGCGCGAGGACGTCCAGGTCAGGCGCATCTACCTGGGCCTGTAGCGGGGGCCTGTAGCGGGGGCCTGTAGCGGGCGGCGCCGCCCCGCTACAGGCCGTACCGTCACCGGCAGAAGGGCTTCCTGCCCATGGCCGACTCGATGCCGTTGAGCAGCAGCGTCCGGAACTGCGGGGCACCGGCGAAGCCCGTCCCGTCGTCGGTGAAGGCCTTGGCGTCATGACCGAGCGTGGTGAGCCAGGCCCGTCCGCCGTCGTAGTACTGGCACCAGGCCACGGGGTGGAAGGACCCGTGCCCCGGATGCCCCGACCCGCCCTTCACTCCCTCCGGCAGGGACTTCTCGTCCACGGCCGCGAGGAACCGCACCCGGGACGGGAACGGGACGAGGTTGTACCACTCGTCGCCGAACGTCCAGCGGCCCGGCAGCCCGGCGGTGGAGACGTCCTTGCGGTCCACGGTCTGGACGGTCCCGGTCTGCGCGTGCCCGTGGTCGTAATAGTTCGCGCCGCCGAGGAGCCCCTCGTACCAGGGCCAGTTGTACTCGGTGCCGAACGCGTTGTGGACGCCCACGAACCCGCCGCCGCCACGGATGTACTGGCGCAGCGACGTTTGCGCGGCGTCGTCCAGGGTGTCGCGCGTGGTGCTCATGAAGATCACGGCGTTGTACCTGAACAGCCGCGCGGGGGTCGAGAGTTGGGTGACGTCCTCGGTCCAGTCGACGGCGAACCCGTTCTCCTCACCCATCTTCACCAGGGCCTTCTGTGCGACGTTCGCGTCGCCGAGTGGCGGGTTCAGCCCGGCGGCGAGGGCGGGGCCGAGGTTGGCGTGCCGGGGTCCGGCGGTCCGGCTGTACACCAGCACCCGGTAGCCCGCGGCCGGGTCGAAGTTGCCCCAGTCGTGGTAGCAGCGGGGGTCGGTGCCCCGGCAGACGCGGTACTCGGGGTCGCCGAGCTGCTGCGCGCCGCGGGCCGGCGGCTCGGCCCGGGTGCCGCCCGCCGACGCGGGCAGCCCGGTGAGCAGCGTGGCCGCGACCAGCGCGGCGGCGGTGCCGGTCGCCGCCGACACCGCGGTCACCAGGTGGGACGAGGGTCTTCTCATGGTCCGGGTTCCTTCCCGACAGAGGCGATCGAAGGTCCGTCTAGCGGTACAGATATACCGTTCAGAGGTTGTAGGACGATCTCACGAGGACGGGAAAGCGGCAATACCTTGCCAACTTCGCATCTGCGGCTTACCGTGTCGTCCGTTGATCGGACTCATCAGTCCATCTAGTGGACCTTGAGTTGGGAGAGCAGATGGACCGACGGAACTTCCTGACCGGTGCCGCCGTCATCGGCGGAACGGCCGCCTTCACCCCGCTCCTCGCACCGGAGGCCGAGGCGGCGACGCGCCCCCGGCTCGCCCTCCCGGTGCCCGAGCAGTCCCGCCGCCTCGGCCGCGCGGCCCGCGACTTCCCCAAGGTCTGCGGGGACTACGGCAACCAGAACCACTCCGCGCTGCGCGGGATCACGCGGGGCAACGCCCGGCACCTCGGCGGCGCGTGGCACGTCAACCTGGAGGGCGGCAGCACCCAGGCGCGCTCGCAGCAGAGCTGCATCGTGGCGCAGGACGGCGTGCTCTACGTCCAGACCGGCCAGCAGAACGTCTTCGCGGTGGACGGCCGCACGGGCGAGGTCAAGTGGAAGACCAACGTCGGGGCCGAGCAGACCAACATGCGCGGGGTCGGGCTCGGTGAGGGGCTCGTCTTCACCACGTCCGGCGCGAACATCGTCTACGCCCTCGACCAGCGGACCGGAGCGGTCGTCTGGCAGCGTGAACTGCTCGTCGCGGGCGAGGGCGACCCGAACTGCGACCCGCAGACCGGGCAGTGCGGCGGCAACCGCGGCGGGCTCGCCGGCGCCATCGTCTACTGGGACGGCCTCATCTACGTCGGCACCGAGGGCAGCACCGCGGGCGCGCGCGGGCGCGGGTACGCGCTGAACGCCCGGACCGGCGAGACCGCCTGGATCTTCTGGGGCCCGCCAGGGCCGGGCGAGTACGGCAACGACACCTGGGAGGGCGAGACCTGGAAGACCGGCGGCGCCGTCTGCTGGATCCACCCGGCGGTCGACCCCGAGCTCGGCATCGTCTACTGGACGTTCGGCAATCCCTATCCCCGCACCAACGGCTCCACCCGCGGCGGCACGAACCTGTTCTCCAACTGCCTGGTCGCCATCGACGCCAAGACCGGCAAGCGGCGCTGGCACTTCCAGTCGGTGCACCACGACATCTGGGACTTCGACAACGTGATGGCCCCGGTGCTGTGCGACCTGAAGATCGGGCACCGCACGCGCAAGGTCGTCGTGTACGGCAGCAAGACCGGGATGTACTACATCCTCGACCGGGAGAACGGGAAGCCCGTCCACGGCATGACCGAGCGCCCCGTCCCGCAGGACCCGCGGCAGAAGACGTGGCCGACGCAGCCGTTCCCGGGCGGCGAGCCGTTCGTCCACCAGTCGCCGAGTTTCCACGACACCACGAGGCCCGTCCCGTACTACCCGACCGGGGAGATCTACACGCCGTTCTGGGACGACGCGACCATCCTGTTCCCCGGCGCCGGCGGCGGCGCGGACTGGTCGTACCTGTCCTTCAGCCCGCATACCGGGTTCGTCTACGTCGGGTACGGGCTCGTGAACTCCGCCTACTCCAACACCAACGGCGGACGCGTCAACACGGCCCGCCCCCTCGGCGAGTACTTCTCCGGCGGCATCGTCGCCGTCGACCCGCGCACCAACAGGCCCGTGTGGCGCCGGGAGGGCGAGTGGTCGCTGGCGCACGGCAACGGGATCCTCACCACGGCCGGGCGGGTCATGTTCCAGGGACGCCCCGACGGCGTGCTCGTCGCCATGGACGACGCCGACGGCCGCGAGCTGTGGACGTGGCAGTGCGGCGCCGGCGTGCACACCAGCCCGATCACCTACGAGATCGACGGCGAGCAGTACCTCGCCGTGTTCGCGGGCGGAAGCGGGCTGCCCTACCCCGACATCCCCAAGGGCGACCACCTGTGGGCTTTCAAGCTGAACGGAAAGGTCGGCCCCGCGCCCGCGCCGAAGCCGCCGTCCAAGCGCAACCAGATCCGCGCGGCCGCCGTCACGGGCGCCATTGCCGGCAACACGGTCACGCTCGGCCGCATCTGGGACGCCTCGAAGAACGCCCCCGGCGACGGGGAGAACCTTGTCGCGCAGAACGCCATGTCGCCGCAGCACATGACGATTCCGGCCGGCACCGAGGTGACGTTCGTGAACCCGTCCGGAAACGAGCATTCGCATGGCGCCGCGTCATTCTTCGAGCACGAGTTCAACACCGGGCGGCTGAAGCCCGGCGAGTCGTTCCGGCACACCTTCACCAAGAAGGGCGAGTTCTTCTACAACGACCCGATCTTCCCGCAGAGCACCGGAAAGATCGTCGTCCAATGAGTTTCCGGTGAACGCCACCGGATCGCCGTTCATCGACCGAAAGGAGAACGCATGACCGACTCCCAGGACCGGGCCGCCCAATGGGCCGCACCCGACTACGAGATCATCGAGACTTCGCTCGAGGTCACGGCCTACTACCGCGCCGAAGACTGACGAGGCCGCGCATGCGGTTGCGGATTCTCGGCACCGCGGCGGGCGGCGGCGTTCCCCAGTGGAACTGCGACTGCACCGGGTGCGCCGCAGGTGAGGATCTCGTCGATGAACGCTCCGCGCCATACCCGGCGAAGAAGACTATTGTGGCGAAATGGTTCCAGAGTAAACAGCTGATAGATTGGCGGTCATGAAATTGGTGGTGCAGGTGAAGCTGCTGCCGACCGCCGAGCAGGCAGTGGCGCTGGCCGAGACCCTGCACACCGCCAACCAGGCCGCCAACCATGTGTCCATGGTGGCCTTCCAACAGCGGGTGTTCTCCCGGGCCGGGCTGCAAAAGCTGCTGTATCACCAGGTGAAGACGCTGGGGCTGTCGGCGCAGCCGGCGCTGCATGTGATCCGGAAAGCGGCCGACGCGTACACCACCCTGCACGCGCAGATCGATGCGGGCCTGCTCGGCCCGGAACGCTCGAAGCGGCGCCGTAAGGCCGAGTCCAAGCCGATTGCGTTCCGCCCCGATGCGGCGCAACCATTTGATAATCGCTGCCTTTCATGGCAATACGACGCGCGGACCGTGTCGATCTGGACGGTGCACGGCCGGTTGCAAGGCATCGCCTACACCGGCAAGCCGTCCCACCTGAAGACCCTGGCCGAGCACCGGCAAGGCGAATCGGACCTGGTCCACCGGGACGGCAAATGGTTCCTGTACGCCACCTGCGAGATCCCCGTGGCCCCGCTCAACACCGACCCGGTCGACTGGATCGGGGTGGACCGGGGCATCGAAAACCTGGCCACCACCTCCGACCAGACCAACTATCAGGGGCAGGCCCTGAAACGCTACCGGCGCCGCGCGGCCCGCCGACGCGCCGAACTCCAGAAGAAGAAGGCGGCCGGATCCCGATCGGCCGCGCGTCGACTGACCAAACGCAAGCAGCGGGAGGCCCGGCACGCCACCGGCGAGAACCACAAGATCAGCAAGAGCATCGTGGCCGATGCCCAACGCACCGGACGCGGGATCGCCGTCGAACAACTGGCGGGGATCCGTGACCGGGTCCGGCTCAAGCGGCACCAGCGGGCCACACTTACCACCTGGCCGTTCCACCAGCTCGGCACCTTCCTGGAATACAAGGCCCGCCGGGCCGGGGTGCCATTCCTGGAAGTGGACGCCCACTACACCTCCCAGACCTGCCCCGTGCCCTGGTGCGGGCACGTCTCCCGCCGCAACCGGCTCACCCGGGACCGGTTCCGCTGCGTCGTCTGCGGGCTCGCTGGCCCAGCCGACGACATCGCCGCCGTGAACGTCCGCCAGCGGGCGCGCACGCCGTGGGCATTTGTCACCATGCCCGACCCCACCCTCCACCACCAGCCCACACGGGCCAGGCGCAAGGGGCGGGGTGATGCGCCCCCGACACGGCAACCAGCCGCCACGGGGAGCGCGACGAAGCGTGAACACCGAGCTACCACAGTCGGCCGTTCACGGCCGAGAAGGTGACATGCGACGTCCTGTTCGAGCACGCGTCCCGGGTCGAGGGGGTCGTCCGTGTCGGTTGACCAGGAGTGGCGGCCCGCTCTCGCGCGCTCGATCAAGCTGCGTCACGACACGGTCCGTGGTGCGGACCTGCTGCTCATGCGCGAGCGGGCGGTGCGGCTGAGCGAGAGCGGCGGCCGGATCCTGCGGCTGTGCGACGGCACGCGGACCGTCGCCGGCATCATCGCCGAGCTGGGCGCGGAGTTCCGGACGCACCGCTGGACGGCGATGTGCCCGTGTTCCTCGACAGGATCCGGGCGGAGGGATGGCTGCGATGACCGTTGTGCCCGCCCCGTGGGCCCTGCTCGCCGAGGTCACCCACGCGTGCCCGCTGCACTGCCCGTACTGCTCCAACCCGCTCGAACTCGTCCGGCGGGACGCGGAACTGGACACCGCCGAATGGTCCCGCGTGTTCGCCGAGGCGGCGGAGATCGGGATCGTCCAGGCGCACGTCTCCGGCGGCGAGCCGCTGCTGCGCCGCGACATCGTCCAGATCGTGGCGGCGGCGGACGGCGCCGGCGTCTACACCCAGCTCGTCACCAGCGGGCTCGGCCTGACCGCGCGAAGGAGACCGTCGCCGGGTGGCGGGAGCGGCAGGGGCCGAAACCCGAGATCGTGTGGGTCCTGCCGGACTACCACGAGGGCGTGCCGAAGCCATGCATGGGCGGATGGGGCGCGCGGTCGATCACGGTCGGGCCGGACGGAACCGCGCTGCCCTGCCCCGCCTCGTACGCGCTGCCGGATCTGGCGCCCCCGAACGTCCGCGAGCACTCCCTCGCCTGGATCTGGGCGGAGTCGCCCGCCTTCAACGCCTACCGGGGGACCGGCTGGATGACCGGCCCGTGCGGCGAATGCCCCCGGCGGGAGACGGACTTCGGCGGCTGCCGCTGCCAGGCGTACGCCCTTACCGGGGACGCCGCGCGCACCGACCCCGCCTGCGGCCTCTCCCCCGACCACCACCTGGTGCGCGAGCCCGCGCTCGCGGCGGGCCGAGATCCCGGGACCGCGTTCGACTACCGGCGGCCGCCGCCGGTCAGGTAGGCGACGACCATCTCGCCGATCATCTCGCGGTGCCTGGTCCGGTGCTCGGGCGCGGTCATGTCCCGGCCGAACAGCGCGCCGAACGTGTGCTGGTTGGCGATGCGGAAGAAGCAGAACGAGCTGATCATCATGTGCATGTCGATGGCGTCGACGTCCGCGACGAAGTCGCCGCTCGCGCGGCCGGCGGCGAGGATCTGGGAGATCAGCTCCGACACCGGCCCGCCGAGGTTCACCAGCACCTCCGACTTGCGCAGGTGCTCGGCCTGGTGGATGTTCTCGATGCTGACGAGCTTGATGAAGTCCTGGTGCGCCTCGTGGTGGTCGAAGGTCAGCTCCGCCAGCGTGCGGATCGCCTCGACCGGCGCCAGATGGTGCACGTCGATGGTCGACTCCAGCGCCCTGACCTCGCCGTACGCCTTTTCCAGGACGGCGATGTACAGCTTTTCCTTGCCGCCGAAGTAGTAATAGATCATTCGTTTGGTGGTGCGCATGAGCGCCGCCATCTCGTCCACCCTGGCGCCGGCGAATCCGTGCCGCGCGAACTCCCGCTGCGCGACGTCGAGTATCTCCGCCCGGGTGCGGTCGGCGTCGCGCTGACGCTCTCCGGCGGCGGGGGTGGCGGGCTGCGACGACATGTGACTCCACGAGGGCGGTTGCTGGAGGAGAACCCATCCTATGGCGACGGGGCGCGATGGGCCCGCGCGTGCTGGGCGGCGAGCCGGACCGGCGCGTTGACCGCGCCGTAGCCCCGGTAACCGCCGATCCGCTGCACGATTTCGAAGAACACCCGGCCGGAGGTGGCGGTGTAGAAGTGCAGGAATTCGCCGTGCTCGTCCCGGTCGTACAGAAGGCCCAGTTCGCGGAGCAGCCGGTGCCGTTCCGCACCCAGGTCGTGCCGGGCTTCGAGATCGTCGTAATAGTTCGCCGGAATGGCGAGCGGGGACAGGCCCGCGTCGCGCAGCCGGCGGGCGCTCGCGACGATGTCCCGGCTCGCGAGCGCGACATGCTGCCACGCCACGCCGGGTGCCCCGTCGTGCGCGCCGACGTAGGCGACGTTCAGCGCGACCCGTACACCGCCGTCTTCGCCGGCCACCGCTCGGCTGCGCATCAGCCCGTAGGGGTCGGGCAGTTCCAGGCTCTCGTGCGGGCGCAGCCCGAGCACGCTCCGATAGAACAGCGCCGCCTCGTCGAAATGGTGCCACGGCTGGGTGAGCGCCACATGGTCGATGTGGGTGATCTCGCCGCCGGCCGCGGGCGGGCGCCGGTCCGCGGCGAAGTCGTCGGTCCAGCTCGTGTGGTCGGGACGGCCCGTCCGGCAGAAGAACAGCTCGGTGCCGTCGGGGGCCGCCACGGCGTCCAGCGGCACGTCGTGCGGGCCCCGCGGCCGCGGCAGGACGGGTGACAGCAGCGCCTCGGCGCGCTTCACGGACGCGGCGGGATCCGGGGACTCCAGCCCGATCGCGCCGAGGGCGGGGCCGTCCTGGCTCTCCGCGCTCCCGCGGTTCAGCAGGATCCGTGCCCGCCCCTGCTCCCAGAGATCCACCGGCTTGCCGGTGTGCGTCCCGGTGCGGGTGAAGCCGAGACCGTCCAGCAGCCCGCCCAGCGACGCGGTGTCCGGCGTGGCCAGTTCCGCGAACGCGAACCCGCTCGGCACCACCGGCCGCGGTGGCGGCGTGAGCGCCGCCGCCCGCTGCGTGCCGCCGAGCCGCTCGCCGGCCTGCTCCTCCAGCGCGATGAGGGAGCGCATGGCGTCCTGCGCGGTGCGCATCGCGGCGGCCTGCCGGAAGATGTCGTTGAACACCTCCAGGGAGAGCGGCCCCGCGTAGCCGGTCCGCAGGACGCTCGCGACCAGCCCCGCCACGTCGAGATCGCCCTGCCCGGGGAAGCAGCGGTAGTGCCGGCTCCAGTAGAGGACGTCCATCGGCAGCGCCGGCGCGTCGGCGAGCTGCAGGAAGAAGATCTTCTCGCCCGGGATAGTCTCGATGGCGTAGGGGCCGGTGTCCCGGGCGAGGATGTGGAAGCTGTCCAGGCACAGCCCGAGGTTCGGGTGGCCGGCCGCCCGGACGATGCGCCACGCGTGGTGGTAGTCGCTGACGTGCGCGCCCCAGGCGAGCGCCTCGTAGGCGATCCGGATCCCGTGCCCGGCCGCCCGCTCCGCGAGGGCCCCCAGTTGCTCGGCGGCCAGGGCGTCGTCGTCGACGGCGGCGGGGGAGACGTTCGAGCAGACCAGCATCAGCGAGACGCCGAGCCGTTCCATCAGCGCGAACTTGTGCTCGGCGCGGCGCAGGCCGGCGGCGAGGGCGCCGGGCGGCACCGCCTCGAAGTCGCGGAACGGCTGGTAGAGGTCGATGCCCAGGCCGAGGTCGGCGGCGCGGCGGCGCACGTCCTCGGGGGCGAGATCACCGGCGACCAGGTCGTTCTCGAAGATCTCGACACCGTCGAACCCGGCCGCGCCGGCGGCGGTCAGCTTGTCGGCGAGCGAGCCGCTGAGCGACACCGTGGCGATCGACCTGCGCATCCCGCGACCCGCCTCCCATTATGGACGAACTAGTACGTTAGCGTAGTGGTTCCGGTGAAGCCCGTCCACGGCCGGTGAAGCGACCACCTTCGCCTATAAACGGAGAAAATTTCTCCAGTTCCACTTGCGGACGGGCGGTCGCCGTGTCACAGTCAAATGGAGGAAGTTCCACCACTTACGTGTCCGCGACACCGTGACGGAGTGATGACATGACCGCCGATCTTCCGCCGAGGCTGGCGCGGATGAACCGCGTGCCGTCCCGGATGCTCGCCTGGGGGCTCCCGATGGGCCCGCTGGTCCTGCTGCGCACCCGCGGCCGGCGCAGCGGCCTGCCCCGCACCACTCCCGTCGCCCTGCTGAAGCTGGACGGGAGGCAGTGGCTCGTCTCGCCCTTCGGCGAAACGCATTGGGTCCACAACGCCCGCGCCGACGGCCGAGCCGAGGTCGGCCGCGGGCGGCGGTTCCGCCGGGTGCGGCTCACCGAGATCGACGACGAGCGCGTGGAGCCGATCCTCGCCGCCTATCGCCGCAAGTTCGGCATCGTGCCGTTCGTCCGGGACGCCTTCGAGGGGCGTCCTCCCACAGGGGACCGGCCCGTCTTCCTGCTCGAACCCGACTCCTGATCCTCGTGCGCCGGGAGGTCAGAGGGCGGCGAGCTTGCGCTCCAGAACGGTCCGTTCTCGTGCGTTGCCGCAGAGCCGCAGTGCGCGTTCCAGTTCGGTGCGCGCCTCGCCGGTGCGTCCGAGGCGGGTGAGCAGCTCGCCGCGGACGGTCGGCAGGAGGTGCGAGTCCGGGAGCGCCTTGGCGGCCACGAGCGCGTCCACGATGGGCAGGGCCGCGGCCGGTCCCTGGGCCATGGAGACCGCCACCGCGCGGTTGAGGTCGACCACCGGGGACGGCGCCAGGCGGCCGAGGGCCTCGTAGATGAGGACGATGCGGTCCCAGTCGGTCTCGTCGACGGACGCGGCGACGGCGTGGCATTCGGCGATCGCGGCCTGCAGGCCGTAGGCGCCGAGGCCGCGCCCGGCCCGTTCCGCGCGGGCGAGAGCGGCTCGTCCGCGGCGGATCGCGGAGCGGTCCCAGCGGCCGCGGTCCTGGTGTTCCAGCAGCACCGGCTCGCCGTCCGGGCCGGTCCGGGCGGGGAAGCGCGCCGCGGTCAGCTCCAGCAGCGCGAGCAGGCCGTGGACCTCGGGCTCGTCCGGCATCAGCCGGCTCAGCACCCGCGCGAGGCGCTGCGCCTCGCCGGCGAGGTCGAACCGGATCAGCGTGTCGCCGGAGCTGGCCGAGGACCCCTCGGTGAAGATCAGGTAGATGACGCTGAGGACCGGGCCGAGCCGCCCGGCCCGCTCCCCGGGCGGCGGCACCTCGAACGGCACCCGGGCCGCGCCCAGGGTCTTCTTCGCCCGGGTGATGCGGGCCTGCACGGTGGCGGTCGGGACCAGGACCGCCTTGGCGATCTCGTCGCTGGTCAGACCGCCGACGACCCGCAGGGTGAGCGCCACCCTCGCCTCCCGCGACAGCACGGGGTGGCAGGAGACGAACATCAGCGCGAGGACGTCGTCGTCGATCTGGTCCGGATCCCACAGCACGTCGTCGTCCTCCCGGGCCGGATCGGAGGGTGCGCGGCCGGAGGCCACGCCGCCCTCGCCCAGGTCATGGGCGAGGGCGGCGTACCTCTCATCGCGGGCGGCGCGCCGCCGGTAGGCGTCGATCGCGCGGCGCCGGCCGACGGTGAGCAGCCACCCCGCGGGGTTGCGCGGCACGCCGTCGCGCGGCCAGGTCACCAGGGCCTCGGCCAGCGCCTCCTGGGCGAGGTCCTCGGCCAGCGCGAAATCGCCGGTGTACCGGGCGAGCGCACCGACGATCCGCGCGGACTCGATCTTCCAGACGACGGCGACGGCCGCCCGGCCGGTGGAGTCGGACATCAGAGCTGACCGGTGGCCTCGCGCCACGCCCGCTCCTTCTGGATCCACTCGTTGTCCTGCGGGAACTCGTCGATCGTGGTGACCCGGCGGATCTCGGTCTTGAACCCCGGGCCGGTCATCGGCGACCGCTTCGCCCACTCGACGGCCTCCTCCTTGGAGGCCACGTTGAGGATGTAGAACCCGCCGAACAGCTCCTTGGTCTCCCCGTACGGGCCGTCGGTCACCACCGGCGGCTCGGCCGAATAGTCCACGACCACGCCCTCCTGCGCGTCGTCGAGCCCCTCGGCGGCGAGCAGCACACCGGCCCGGATCAGCTCCTGGTTGTACCGGCCGACCGTCGCGATCATCTCGGTGAAGTCGATCTCCCCCATCCCCGCGAACGCCTCGTCGGTGGCGCGCATGATCAGCATGTACTTCATCGTCCGTCTCCCTGTGTCGTCCGGGCCCCTCTCTCGGACCCTCTCATCCCTAGGTCGAACGGGAGGCGACCCGGATCGACACGGCTGCGGATCTTTTTCTGAGAACTTCCGGACCCGCCGTACACCTGCGAAAACGGGGAGGCGGGAGCCGCTAGGCCGCCGTCGCGCCGACGTCGGCGAGCCAGGCGAAGGCCGCGTCCTGCATGGGACGGTCGAAGACGTGGGGCGCGTCGAAGAAGGTTCCCGTGTACCGGTCCGGCGCCCTCCGGTAGGCCTCGGTGATCTGGCGGTGAGCCCGGTGCATGCCCTGGATGGGGAAGAGCGGGTCCGCGGTGGCGTAGAGGACCATCAGCGGGGCCGGTGCGCGGGCGGCGACCACGCCGGGCCAGTCGGCCAGGCGGGTCAGGCCCGCCGGGAACAGCATCCACGAGTGGGCGGCCACGTGCTCTTCGCAGAGATCGCGGAACGAGGACACCACTGCGGCCACGGCGACGGCCCCGATCCCCGGATCGAGCGCGCCGAGGAGGGCGGCCCGGCCCCCGCCGCCCGACAGGCCGATCGTGCTGACGGCGGTGATGTCGGGCCGGGAGCGCAGATACGCCGCGGCCGCGAGGTCCTCGGAGGCGAGGACGCCCGCGAACGAGGTGCCCAGCACGGTGCACGCCTTCGCCAGGACGTGCTCGTGGTCGCGGGCGGCGCGGTCGTAGCGGTCGGGCTCGCTCGCGTCCGGGCCCGGACCGGTTTCCAGCGGGAAGCGGCGGCCGCCCCAGGCGAAGACGTCGTGGACCAGCACGGCGAAGCCTCGGCGGGCCAGCTCGTTCGCGTAGGCGCGGCCGCCGTAGAGCCGGGCTCGCAGGCGGACGATCTCCGGAGCGGGCGGCTCCGGACCGTCGGCGATCTTGTCCTTGCCCGCCCACTTCATGCCCGCGTGGCAGTGCATCGCGACGACGCCCGGCAGCGGGCCCGCGGCGTCGCGCGGGCGGAGCAGGAAGGCGCGGGTGCGGGGGCCGAAGCCGACCGTCCAGGACAGCTCCTCTCCCGCCAGGCCCGCCCCGGTCCAGCGGCGTTCGACCCGGACGTCCCCGGCGGTCAGCTCCAGCAGGCCGAGCGCGTCCCGGAGCCGCTCGCGCAGGTCCGGGCCCGGCGGAGGGAACAGGCCGCGGCCGCGCATGGCGATCTCCGCCAGGCCCGAGAACTCGCCGAGCATCAGCCCGCCAGGCGGGTGCCGCCCGCGGTGAGGGCGACGGGGGCGCCGGACGCCGCCGACAGGCCGGCCGACACGCCGATCATCACGCTCGCGATGCCCGCGCGGTGCCCGGCCTGGCGGGCGAGCGGGTCCTCCGACGGGCCCCGGAACACGTCGTCGAGCAGCAGGGCGTCACCGCCGCCGTGCGCGCCCGCGCCCCGCTCGATCACGATCTCCTCCGGCTCCCGCCGCCTACGTCCAGCGCGGCGATCTGCAGGCCACCGACGCGCCGCGGCCCCACCTGCACCCGGTCCGGACCCTCGGCGGGACGGTCGTCACCGAGGTCCAGCCGGACGACCACGTCCACCACTTCGGGGCGAGCATCGCGATCTCCGACGTCGACGGGGCCAACTTCTGGGGCGGCTCCACCTACGTCCGCGGTGCAGGGCCGAAGATGCTTCCCAACCATGGACGGCAGCGGCGGCGCACGCTCCGTCCGGTCGACGGCGGTTACGCGGAGAGCCTCGACTGGGTCGGCCCGGACGGCACCGTCCTCGCCGGCGAGGAGCGGACCCTGACCGCGCGGACCGTGCCCGGCGCCTGGGCACTGGACGTCGCGTTCACGCTGACCGGCCGGACCGGGCGGCCGCTCGTCCTGCAGAGTTCGGCCTGCAAGGGCCGGACCGGCGCGGGCTACGGCGGATTCTTCTGGCGCGCCCCCAAGGACGCCACCGGGCTGGCCGTCTTCACCGGCGAGGCATCCGGCGAGGAGGCCGTGCACGGCAGTGTCACCCCCTGGCTCGCACTGACCTCGGACGCGTGGAGCCTGGTTTTCGTCCAGACCACCGGCCTGGATCCGTGGTTCGTGCGGGTCGCCGAATATCCGGGCGTCGGCCCTGCGCTGGCATGGGACCGGCCGCTGACCGTCCCGGAGCGGCTGGACCGGGCGATCACCGTGCTGGTCGCCGACGGGCGGCTCACTCCGGATCGCGCCCGCGACCTCGCCACCGAGAGGACGACCCCATGAGGATCTTCATCGCGGGCGACTCGACGGCCGCGGACTACCCGTCGGGCCAGGCGCCTCAGGCGGGCTGGGGGCAGGCGCTCGCCGCCTTCCTGGACGTCCCGGTCGTCAACGAGGCCTACCCCGGCGCGAGCGTGCGCAGTTCGATCGAGCAGCTCGGCATGTACGAGCGGATCATGGCCGAGATCGGCCCGGACGACCTGCTGCTGATCTGCTTCGGCCACAACGACGGAAGGCACGACCGGGGACGGTTCGGCGCCCCCCACGGCTCCTACACCGCCCACCTGCTCCGCTACGCCGAGGGCGCCCGGGCCCGGGGAGCTCGTCCGGTGCTGGTGACCTCGGTCGAGCGCCGCACCCCGGGCGGGTCCCCGACCCACGGCGAGTACCCGGCGGCGATGAAGGCGCTGGCCGCCGCCGAGGGGATCCCGCTGATCGACCTGCAGGACGCCAGCGCGCGCCGCTGGCGAGAACTCGGCGCAGAGGCCACCGAGAGGCTGTTCCTGTGGCTCGGCCCGCACCCCAACTATCCGCACGGCAGCGCCGACGACACCCATTTCACCGGCGCGGGCGCGATCGAGGTCGCACGGTTGCTGCTGGAGGAGGCCGGGCCGCTGCTGCCTCCGGCCGTCCGCACCCCCTCCGACCTGACCTGGAGGACCCCCGTGCCGGTCCGGAGCATCGACGCGCGCTCCGGCGGGCAGCGCGGGGAGTACGCCGCGGCGACCCCGCAGGAGGTGGGCGCGGTCTGCCGCCGCGCCGCCGAACTGCTGCCCGTCCTCGACGAGGCCGGGCCGCGGGAGCGCGCCGCGCTGCTGGACGCGATGGCCGGCGCCCTCGACGCCCGCGCGAGCGCGTTGGTCGCGGCGGCCGACGCCGAGACGGCCCTCGGCGTCGCACGGCTGACGGGGGAAGTGGCCCGCACCACCGGGCAGCTCCGGCTGTTCGCCGAGGTGCTGCGCGAAGGATCCTTCCTCGACGTCCGCATCGACTCCGCCGATCCCGGCGCCACCCCGCCCCGGCCCGACCTGCGCCGCATGAACGTCCCGCTCGGTGTCGCCGGCGTGTTCTCCGCCTCCAACTTCCCGTTCGCGTTCGGCGTCGCAGGCGGCGACACCGCCTCCGCCCTCGCCGCGGGCTGCACCGTGGTCGTCAAGGCCCACGAGCTCCACCCGGAGACCTCGGCCCTGACCCTCGGCGCGCTCCGCGCGGGCGCCGCCGCGGCGGGCCTCCCCGACGACGTGGTCCAGCTCGTCCACGGCCGCGATGCGGGCACCGCCCTGGTCCAGGACGGCCGGGTGCGCGCGATCGGCTTCACCGGCTCCCTCCGCGGCGGCCGTCACCTGCACGACCTGGCCGGGGCACGTCCGGAGCCGATCCCGTTCTACGGCGAGCTGGGCAGCCTCAACCCGCTCGTCGTGACGCCCGGCGCGGCGAAGGCCCGGCTGACGGAGATCGCCAAGGGCCTGGCGGACTCCGTGACGCTCGGCGCGGGCCAGTTCTGCGTGAAGCCCGGCCTCGTCCTCGCCCCCGCCGGGGCCGGCCTGCCCGAAGCGATGGCCGGGCACTTCACGTACCTCGCCCCGCAGACGCTCCTCGGCGACTCCATCCGCACCGCCTTCACCGAGGGCGTGGCCGACCGCGCCTCCATCCCCGGCCTGCGCACGGTCGCGACCGGCCGGACGGGCGAGAGTCGCCAGACCGCCGCGCGGCTCATGGCGGGCCCGGTCACCCTGCTCGGCTCGTCCGAACTCCTCCTGGAGGAATGCTTCGGCCCGGTGACCGTCGTCCTGGAGTACACCGGCGAGGACGACCTTGCCGACGCCCTCGCCTCGGCCTCCGGCACGCTCACGGTCACCCTGCACAGCGAACCCGGCGAGACCGGCCTCGCCGCGCGCCTCGCCGCCGTGGCCCGGGACCGGGCGGGCCGCCTGGTCTTCGACTCCTACCCCACGGGCGTCGCCGTCGGCTGGGCCCAGCAGCACGGCGGCCCTTACCCCGCCACGACCGCCCCCGCCACGACCTCCGTCGGCACGGACGCGATCCGGCGCTTCCTCCGCCCGGTCGCCTACCAGAACTGCCCGCCGCGGCTCCTCCCGCCGCCACTGCGCGACGACGACCCGTGGCGCCTTCCCCGGCGGCTCGACGGCACCCTGGTCCTCCCCGAACGGTGAGAGCCCGTCAGATCCAGCCTTGCTGCCATGCGTGGTGGGCGGCGGCGTGGCGGGTGGAGACCTGGAGCTTCGCCATGGCCGCGGAGAGGTAGTTGCGGACCGTCCCCGGCGCCAGATGGACCTGGGCGGCGATCTCGTTGACGGAGGCACCGGTGCGGGCGGCGCGCAGGACCTCCAGCTCGCGGTCGGTGAGGGGGCACTCGTCCTCGGTCAGCGCGGAGGCGGCGATGTCGGGGTCGACGTAGCGGCGGCCGGCGGCGACGTCGCGGATGATCTCGGCGAGCCGGGCGGCCGGGGTCGTCTTGGGGACGAAGCCGCGGACGCCGGCGGCGAGGGCACGGCGGAGCACGGCGGGGCGGGCGTGCCGCGTGACCAGGACGACCTGGGTCGGCAGCGCCGCCCTGATCTCCTCGGCGGCGCGCAGCCCGTCGGCGGGCGGCATCTCCAGGTCCAGGACCGCGATGTCCGGGCGGTGCTCGCGGGCGAGGCGCACCGCGTCGGTGGAGGTGGACGCCTCGGCGACGACGGCGAGGTCCTCCTCAAGGGCGAGCAGGGAGGCGAGGGCGCTGCGGAGGAGGTCCTCGTCGTCGGCGATCAGCAGGCGGATCATCGCCCCTCCTCGTTCCCGGGACCGGCCGCGGGCAGGGACGCCTCGATCTCGAAGCGGCCGCCGTCGTGGGTCCACGTCAGGTCGCCGCCCGCCGCTCTCAGCCGTCCGGACAGGGACCGCAGCCCGGTGCCGGACGCGGTGCCGGCGGTGACCTCGAAGGCGCCGTCGTTGGTCACCCGGAGGCGCGCGACGCCGCCGGTGACGCGGTAGTCGACCGACGCGTGGCGTGCGCGGCTGTGCCGGAGGAGGTTGGTGGTGGCCTCTCGCATCACCAGTCCGAGCAGGTGGCGGGCGCCATCTCCGATGGCGGCGGGGTCCGCGGTGGTGCGGGCGTCGATGCCCGCCGAGGCCAGGACGCGGGTGGCGTTGGCGATCTCGTCGTCCAGGCTCGTGCGGCGGTAGCCCAGCACCACGGCGCGGGTGTCGCGGAGCGCGTCGGCGGCCAGCCGCCGCACCTCCTTCATCTCGGCGGCGGCGCGCGCCGGGTCGGTCTCGGCGAGCCGGGCGGCCAGTTCGCTCTTCAGCGCGATGACCTGGAGGTGGTGGCCCTGGATGTCGTGCAGGTCGGCGGCGAACCGCAGGCGCTCGTCCTTGACCGCCAGCTCCGCCGACAACCGCCGGGCCTGGTCCAGCCGTCCCGTGATGTCCCAGGCCCACAGGGGGCCGAGCATGGCCCAGATGACGAAGGCGGTGATCCCGGGCGGGAACAGCGCGGCGTACACCAGCCGGCCGTCCCCGCTCACCAGGCTGACGGCGCCGCCCGGCAGCGCCGCGAGGGCCGTCGCGCCGATGATCAGCCACCGCCGGGGCCGGCCGTCCAGGTACGTCGCGGCGACCGCCGTCATGATGGCGGGCGCCATCGGCCACAGCCCGTAGTTGCGCAGGGTCAGCGGGCAGACGGCGAGCACGACCGCGGCCAGCGCCCCGGCGGCGGGCCAGCCGGCGGGCGGGCGGGGGCGGGCGGTGCCCTCGCCGGCCGCCAGCCGCGCGTTGAGGAGCGCCACGACCGCCGTCACCTCGACCACCAGGGCGGCGGCGCTGAAGAGGCGCGGCTGGACCGGCACGTCGCCGTCGAGGATCCATTCGCCGGTGAACAGGATCAGGACGCCCACGTTGGTGCCCGGCACCGCCCACCAGGTGTAGCGGCGAAAGCCCGCAAGGCCGGTTCCGCCCTCGTTCGCCCCGTCATGCACGCCGCTCATTGTTCCAGCAGCGCCCCCATTTCGGCTGGATGCCATTTGTCCGGTATCCGCATGACAAATGTCATGCGCGCCGATGCCGGTACGTCACTACTGGAGATTTCCGCGTTCCCGCAGGCTGAGGACGTCGGAAAGCCCGACGGCGGTAAGTGAGGGAGAAGCCCCGTGCAGGCTCGGAACGAGATCACACTGACCCGCGAAGCCGGCATGCCCCGCCACGGCGGCTGGGGACATTTCGCGCGGCACTACGTGGAGATGGTCATCGCGATGGCGATCGGGATGTTCGTCTTCGGCGCGGCCGTGGGGGGCGTCCTCGCGCTCACCGGGGCGGAGCCGTTCATGGAGCGTCACCCCGAACTGGAGTCGCTGGAGATGGCGTTCGACATGTCGGCCGGGATGCTCGTCTGGATGCGCGTGCGCGGCCACGGCCTCGCGGGCTCGCTGGAGATGTGCGGGGCGATGTTCGCGCCGCTGGTGGTGCTGTTCCCGCTGCTGTGGCTGGACGTCGTCTCCGCCGGCTCCATGATGACGCTTGAGCACGCGGTGATGCTCCCGCTCATGTTCGTCGTCATGCTCCGGCGCCGCGACGAGTACTCCCATTGACCACCCGTCATATTCGGAAGGCGGCGTCATGTCCGAAGTAGTGCGCGAGCGGCGGGGACCTTTCTGGACGCTGATGCGGCGCTGGCCGACGGCGCTGGCCCTCGCGTCCGTGGTCTTCATCTGGAGTGCCGGCCTGGGGGACCTGGCCGACGCGGTGTCCGGGTTCGGGGAGGCGGTGCTCCTGCTGCCCCTGGAATACCTGATCCTCAACCGGATCGGCCGCCCCGCGATGTCCTGGCCCGTGATCGGCGCCATCGTGGCGGCCATCGTCGTGATCGACCTGCTGGACGTGGTCGCGCTGTCGACCGTCGTCATCGCCGGCGCGCTGGTCCTGCTCGTCTGGGGGGTCATCGGCGAGGTGCCGGACGGGAGGGCCTCGTTCGGGATCCAGGCCGCGGGGATGCTCGGTTTCGGCGCGATCGCGCTGGCCGGCCTCGCGGTGGATCCCGACCTGGGCCGCTACCTGGTGGCGGCGGGCTGGTTCCTGCACGGGGTGTGGGACGCCGTGCACCTGAAGCTCGACAGGGTCGTGTCCCGGTCGTACGCCGAAGCCTGCGGCGTCGTCGATGTCGGGGTCGCCGCCATGCTCCTCTTCCTGGTGTGAGCACGCGGGGACGTATCGCAGGGCCCGGTCAGAGGTAGAGGCCGGTGCCGTGCTCGGGACGTTCGCTGGCGATGGCGTGCAGGTCGCGCTCGCGCATGACGAGATAGTTCTCGCCCTGGATCTCGACCTCGTACTGGTCGCCGGGGTGGAACAGCACGCGGTCGCCGGCCTTGACGATCCGCACGTGGTGGCCGACCCCGCAGACCTCGCCCCACACCAGGCGGTTCTCCTGCTCGACCGTCGCGGGGATGACGATGCCGCCGGTGCTGCGGCGCTCACCGCTGTCCTTGTCGACCTTGATCATGACGCGGTCGTGCAGCATCTGGACTTCGAACTTGGGCTCCGGCACGAGCGCGAGTTTAGCCGTCCGCGCGGGTCAGGGCGTTCCAGGAGGCGGCGATGATCTCCGGCAGCGTGGAGCGTTCCGGCCGCCAGCCGAGCTCGGCCCGGATGGCGGCGGCGTCGCAGACCAGCACCGGCGCCTCCGGGCGGGCCGGGCGGCGGCGGACGGGCACCGGCCGGCCGGTCGCCTTCTCGACGGCGGCGATCACGTCGCGGACGGCCGTCCCGGTGCCGGTGCCGGTGTTGTAGACGCGGTCCTCGCCGGGACGGACGGCCTCCAGCGCCCGGACGTAGGCGGCGGCGAGGTCGTCCACGTGCAGGAACTCGCGGACGGCCAGGCCGTCGCCGTTGATCTCCAGGCGCGGGGCGCGGCCGGCGGCCACCGCGAGCGCCTTCGGAATCAGCCGGGTCTCGTCGGGGTCGGCCCGGCCGTCCACCGACCCGGCGACGTTGAAGGTGCGCAGCACGACCGCGCCGATCGCGCCCGTCCGGGCATGGAAGCGGACGGCCTGCTCGGCGGCGAGCTTCGACGCCCCGTACGGGCTGGCCGGCGCCGTCTCCGCGCTCTCGGGGATCGGCCGCCGCCCGGTCGCCCCGTACACGGCGGCCGTCGACCCGAACACGACCCGGTCCGCGTCCACCGCCTCCAGGAGGTTCACCGTGCCCTGGACGTTCGCGGTGAAGTACCGCAGCGGCGCGCCGAACGACTCGCGGACGCGGGTGAGCGCCGCGAGATGGCAGACCCCGTCGTAGGGCCCGCGCGGGAGCGTGTCCGGGGTGAGGAGGTCGCCGTGGACGGGACGGACGCCGTCCGGCACGCCGGCGTCCCGCCGCACCAGCCCGTCCACCTCGTGCCCGGCCGCCGCCAGCCGCCGCCCGACCGCGTATCCGATGTATCCCGCCGCCCCCGTCACCAGTACCCGCATACGGTCAGCATCCGGCCGGGACGGCGGGCCGGCAATGTCCGCATAAGGGCAGGGTCCGCATCAGGGCAGGGAGGTGAGCCTCGCGTAGACGCCCGGGTAGCCCGGTTCGCCGCAGCCGCGGCCCCAGGACACCAGTCCCACGACGCGTCCGCGGGCGATCAGGGGGCCGCCGCTGTCGAACTGGCACGAGTCGGCCTTCTCCGATCCGGCGCACAGCATGTCGGACGGGTCGAACGAGTCGCCGTACGCGCGCTCGCACGCCGCGTCGCCCGGAAGCGGCACGGCGGCCTCCCGCAGACGCGTGTTGAGCAGGTCGTTCTCGGAGGTGAAGCCCCAGCCGGCGATCCGCCCGGCCCGGGCGGAACCGGGCGTGCCGAGGGGCGCGGCAGGACGGTTCACGCGGCGCGCCAGCGTGAGGACGGCGAGATCGTGGTGGCCGACCGTCTCGCCCTCGAACGAGGTCTCCCGGTACTTCGGATGCATGCGGACGGACTTCACCTTGACCGTCTCGCCGCCGCGGCCCGTGAGGTCGTCCCGGCCGAAGGTGGCCGTCAGGACGCCCGGCACCGAGCGGAACATCGAGACGCAGTGCCCCGCGGTGAGGAGCCGGTCCGGCTTGATCAGCACGCCGCCGCAGAACTGGCCGGACGGCCGGACGAAGAAGATCGGCGACCCGACCGCGGCCAGCCACGGATACGCCGCGGTCCGTGCCGGGGTCCCGCCGACGACGGCGTTCGCGGGAGCCGCGGGCAGCGGGAGCAGCAGGGAGGCGGCGAGCAGTGCGGCGGAGAGCAGGGCCGTGCCGAGGGCCCGGCGGCGGGAAAGGGCCATTGCGGCAATGTAGGCGATCAAGAGCGAGCGCGCACGCCCTTCCCGGCGGCCGCTTCCGGCGCCGCTCGCGCCGGCCGCTCGTACCGGGGGAACGACACCAGCGCGACCAGCGCGAGCACGAAGCCGCCCGTCCGCAGCGCGAACGGCACGGTGTCCCGCGGCCACTGCTCGTCGAACAGGACGGTGCTGCTGACGAGCAGGTACGTCCGGCCGATGACGGTCAGCACGACCGCGACGATCGCGACCCGGCAGCGCTGCAGCGCCACCTGCAGCTGCGCGAGCGCGAGGGCGGCGAGCACGAACGTCAGGTACGGGTAGGCGGATTCCATCACCGCCCGGATGCTCCCGGTGTCCTCGTAGACGATCGAGATGCCGCGGATCCCGGCCTCGGCCAGCCCGGCGCACGCGCCCGCGCCGATCCCGTAGGCGACCCCGGCGAGCTTGCGGGCGTGCCGGCCGCCCGCGCGGCGGTCGCCGACCAGCCACACCAGCGCCGCGACGACCACCGCCGGGGCGCAGACCGCGGCCATCGTCCACGGCTCGGTCAGCGTGCCGGTGAGCGTGGCGTCGGCGCGCAGCTTTCCCTCGGACGTGGCGGACAGCCCGATCAGCACCGTCGCGAGCACGAACAGCGCGACGCTCGCCCACTCCCGGGCGCTCAGCCGCTCGCCCAGGAACCGCACCGCGAACGCGACGAGGAACACCAGGCTGACGGCGAAGATCGGCTGCGCGACGGCGAGCGAGACGGCGGAGAACGCCACCACCTCGTAGCCGAGGCCGAGGAACAGCAGCAGCCCGCCGACCAGCCACACCGGGTCGGTCATCATGAGCCAGCCGACGCGGAGCGGGCGGCCTCCCCGGAGCGGCTCCATGCGGCGCGCGGAGATCCGGAAGATCAGGAAGGCGACGTAGTAGACGGTGGTCGCGATCAGCGCGAGGGCGGCATAGCCCAGGTCGTGACCCATCGGGTGAGACCTCTCGGCGGACGGGGGCGGGGGGTGGGAGGAGCCGTCGGCGCGCCATCGAAGCGACTCGATCTGCCACCTTGCCCTGTCGCACCGCGCGTGACAAGACCGTGACCCTTGACTAATCGATCACTCGTATTTACGGCCCGTAGTGGACGACAGCCGCGCGACCAGCGAGCGGGGCAGCAGCCGGCCGACGCCGACGGCGACCTTGTACTGCAGCCCGGGGATGCTGACCCGCACGCCCCGGCGCAGGTCGCGCAGGGCGGCGTCGACCACGTCGTCCTTGTCGAGCCACATGAATTCCGGGACGTCCGACATGTCCATCTGGGCGCGCTCGTGGAACTCGGTGCGCACGAAACCGGGGCACAGCGCCATCACTCGGACCCCGCCCCGCGACCGCGCTTCGATGTCGACCGCGACGCCCTGGCTGAAGTTCACCACCCACGCCTTGGACGCTCCGTACGTGCCGCGCGTCGCGAACGCCGCGGCCGACGAGACGTTGACGACGCCGCCTCGTCCGCGCTCCAGCATCCCGGGCAGGACGGCGTGCGTGAGCCGGAGGACGGCCTCGCAGTGCACCTTCAGCATGGTCAGCTCGTCCGATACCGGGACGTCCAGGAACACGCCCTTGTTGCCGAACCCGGCATTGTTGACCAGCAGGTCGACGTCCTCGCGGACGCGGTCCTCCGCCGCCGCCAGGCCCTCCTCGGTGGACAGGTCGGCGGGCAGCGCCTCGGCGTGCACGGCGTACCGTTCGCGCAGTCCGGCGGCGGTCCGCTCCAGCCGCTCGGCGTCCCGGGCCAGCAGGACCAGGTCGAACCCGTCCGAGGCGAGACGGCGGGCGAACGCGGCACCGATCCCCGCGGTGGCGCCGGTGATGAAGGCGGTCGGCATGGCACCGAGCCTAGGCCGCGCCGGCTACCGGGCGGTAGCGTGCCGCGCGCGGAAATGCCGCGGGTCGGGACGGCGGGTCGCGCGGCGGTAGGCGAAGGTGTACCCGGGCCAGTTGTTCACGACCTTGCCGTCAGCCGTCATGTACCAGCTCTTGCAGCCCGCCTCCCAGACGGTCGCCCGCATCCGCTCCCGCATCTCGCGGGTGAACGCGTCCTGGACGTCCGGCTTCACGTCGATCCAGTCGAGCCCGGCGTCGCGCAGCGCCCGCACGCAGCCGGCGACGTACCGGAACTGCGACTCCAGCATGTAGATGATCGAGTTGTGCCCGAGGTTGGTGTACGGCCCGTAGAGCAGGAACAGGTTCGGGAAGCCGCTGACCGTGATGCCGAGATGCGCCTGCGCGCCGTCCCGCCACGCCTCGTTCAGCTCGCGCCCGCCCCGCCCGGCGATCTTCATGGGGGAGAGGAACTCGGTGGATCGGAACCCGGTCGCGTAGACGATGGCGTCCACCTCGTACGCGCGGTCCGCGGTGGCGATCCCGGTCGCCGTGATCCGCTCGATCGGGTCGGTCACGAGGTCCACGTTCGGCCTGTTCAGCGCCGGATAGTAGTCGCCGGACAGCAGGATCCGCTTGCATCCCATCCGGTAGCCGGGGACGAGGTCGGCGCGCAGCCCGGGATCGCCGACCTGCTCCGCCAGGTGCCGGTGGAAGCCGCGCTCCAGGAGACCCATCAGCCTCGGGTACCTGATGAAGCCGAGGGCCCGCGCCTCGAACGTCGTGTAGATCCGGGCGCGGCTCAGCTCGTACGCTCCGGGCACGGCCCTCAGGACGGCCCGCTCCCATGCCCGGTAGGGCCGGTCCGGCTTGTCGATCACGTACGGCGCGGACCGCTGGAACAGCCGCAGCTCCGCCGCCTCCTTCGCGATCTCCGGGACGATCTGGATCGCGCTCGCCCCCGTTCCGATCACCGC
Source organism: Spirillospora sp. CA-128828 (assembly GCF_050945415.1). Taxonomy (NCBI): domain Bacteria; kingdom Bacillati; phylum Actinomycetota; class Actinomycetes; order Streptosporangiales; family Thermomonosporaceae; genus Spirillospora; species Spirillospora sp. CA-128828. The sequence goes on along the minus strand of NZ_CP191986.1, from coordinate 6,283,254 downwards.
GACGCGTTTGCCGCGCAGGTCGGTGCCGTGGTCCCAGCGGGACGAGTGGAACGCGGGCCCGGCGAACGACTCGCGTCCCTCGATCGGCGGCAGCTCGGGCCGGTTGAGCTGCCCGCACGCCGAGATCAGCACCCGGGCGTCCAGCTCGCCGGCCGTCGTGGAGACCCGCCACAGCGCCGCGTCCTCGTCGAACCGCGCCTCGGTGACCTCGGTGCCGAATCGAATCCTGTCGAGCACGCCGTGCTTGCGGGCGCAGTGCCGCAGGTATTCGAGGATCTCCGGCTGCGGCGGGAAGCGGCGCGACCAGTCCGTCTTGCGCTCGAACGAGAACGAATACAGGTGGGACGGCACGTCGCAGGCCGCACCCGGATAGGTGTTGTCCCGCCAGGTTCCGCCGAGGTCCGCGGCCTTCTCCAGGATCACCACGTCGTGGACGCCGGCCTCCCGCAGCCGGATCGCCATCCCGATCCCGCCGAACCCGCTTCCGATGATCACCACGCTGTGTGCCATGGGCCGTCCCGAATGTCATTCTGCAGCGGTACCACCCGAGCGTAGGTGACCATGAGGTCACTGAACAGATGCCGGGATCGGCGGCTTTTGTCGGTCGCTCCTGCCAGCATCCCGCCATGGTCTACGACACCCTGGTCGCCGAGGCGCGCAAGAACGACGGCCTGGACGACGTCCGCCTCGCCGCCCTCGACCGGGCCCGCCCGCTCTTCGAGCACATCGGCGGGCGCCTCCCGACCGGAACCGAGATCCGCCTGAATCTGGAAGGGCGCCCGGACGGTGACGGCAGGGCCGCAGCCGTCTTCTGCCTCATGCTGATCGTGGGCTTCGGCGACTACGGCTACTGGGAGTACCGCGGAACGCTGCTGAGACTGGTGTCGAAGACCGACGGCTGGACACCGGACGAGGTCGCGGTCATGCTGCAGTGCGCCATCGATCTCCGGGGGAGCGAGGACCGGCTCGCCGACGTGCTGGAGGCCGCGCTGGCCGCCGCGCAGCGGCTCGACGCCGGCGGCCTCCGCGAGGTCGGACCCCGGCTCCGGCGCGCCGACCGGAGGTTCGCGCGGGCGGACGTCCCGATCGGGCTGCGCGCCCCCGTCGACAGGCGGCTGCGGTCATTGCTGGCGAGCATGGACGAGACGTACATCTCCCATGGGCTGCTGCCCGTGCGCGAGCCCTGGGTCGCGGCGCTGCGCGACCGCCTGGGGACGGCGCCCACGCTGGAGCTGGCCCGGTTCGTCCGGCATCTGGCCGGTCTGTCCGCACCGCGTCCCTCACAGAAGTGGCGCCGGGAATGCCTCTCTCTGGCCGACGCCGCGTCCGGGCGCGACGCCGTGGCCGAATGCCTGCGCGCGCTCGCGGAGGACGAGCTGCTGGACACCGGCGAACACGGCCCGCACGCCGACTGGGTGAGCGGCGGCCACGACTACCGGTACCTCGTCCACCAGAACCACGGGGACGTCGCGCGCGGCATCGTCTGGGCGGCGGCCCTGACCGGCGGCGCGGAGACCACGTCCCGGCTCTCGGCGCTCGCCCTGCGCGCGGGCGCACCCGGCCGCGACCTCTACGAGGACCTGAAGCTCGCGGGAGCGGCGATCAACGCGCTCGGCGCGATCGAGGACCCGGACGCGCTCGCCGCGCTGTGGGGACTGCGCGCGAAGATCAAGAACCGGGCCCTGCGCAAGCAGCTCGACACCGCGCTCCAGGCCGCCGCCGAACGGCAGGGCATCACGCGCGCGCAGCTCATCGAGCGCACCGTCCCCGCCCATGGCCTGCGGCCGGGCGGCGCGCTGGAGCGGACGCTGGGCGAGCACACGGCACGGGTCGCGGTCGAGGACGCGGCGACCGTCCGGCTCACCTTCGCCGACGCCGGCGGCCGCGCTTCTCGGACGGCCCCGGCCGCGGTCAAGGACGGTTTCCCGGACGAGTTGAAGGGGCTGAAGACCGTCGCCAAGGAGGTCCGGGGAACGCTGTCGAGCGAGCGGGCCCGCGTCGAGGGCATGATGTCGGAAGACCGCGTCTGGCCCTACCGCGAATGGTGCGAGCACTACCGCGACCACCCGATCACCGGCGTCGTCGTCCGCGGCCTCATCTGGGAGTTCCAGGACGAGGACGGTGTGTGGCGCGCCTCCTTGGAGAGCACGGGCGACCCCGTGCGGGTGCGGCTCTGGCACCCCATCCGGGCGACGCCCGGCGAAGTCCGGGCCTGGCGGGAGCGTGTGGTCGACGAGCAGATCCGGCAGCCGTTCAAGCAGGCGTTCCGCGAGATCTACCTGCTCACTCCGGCCGAGGAGGAGACGCGCACCTACTCCAACCGGTTCGCCGCGCACATCGTCCACTACCGGCGGCTGTACGCGCTGTTCAAGGAGCGCGGCTGGCAGGCCAACTTCCTCGGCCGCTACGACGGCGGCTACAACGGCGAGGCGCGCGGCGAGTTCGGCGGCGGCGAGTGGCGGGCGTGCTTCTACCACGACCCGGCCGACGACGCCGACTGGGCACCGGAGCACGCCGCGACCGACCAGGTCCGGTTCGAGCGCAGGCAGGGACGCGGATGGCGGGAGGCGCTCGTCGCGGACGTCCCGCCCGCCGTCTTCAGTGAGGCGATGCGGGACGTGGACCTCTTCGTCGGCGTCACCTCGATCGCCGCCGACCCGGACTGGGCCGACCGGGGCGAGGACAGGTACGCCGCCTACTGGCGTGAGGCGACGTTCGGGGCGCTGACCGCGACCGCCGAGGTCCGCCGCGCCGCGCTGGAGCGCATCCTGCCGCGCACGAAGATCGCGGGCCGCTGCTCGATCGACGGCCGCTACCTGGTCGTCCGCGGCGAACTGCGCACCTACAAGATCCACCTCGGGTCGTCCAACATCCTGATGGAGCCGAACGACTCCTACCTGTGCATCGTGCAGGCGAGAGGAGGCGGCCGGGGCACTCCGTACCTTCCCTTCGAGGACGAGAGGCTCTCGCTCATCCTCAGCAAGGCGTTCCTGCTCGCGGCCGACCATAAGATCACCGACGAGACGATTCTGGGACAGATCAAGAGGGGTGCCCGATGAACCTGGCCGCACGGCTGCTGCGCGCCATGACGGACCCCGCGCCGGAGGACGAGGAGTTCCGCACCTGGTATCCCGGCCTGTCGGAACTCTCCGACCAGGACCTCGGCGACCTCCTGCCCGCCGCGTACGCGGTCGGCGCCAAGGCGGCGTACGTGTCGACCTCCGTCCGGTTCAGGGTGGAGGACGAGGGCAAGAACAGGCAGCCGCGCTACACGCCGGAGGCGTGCGAGCGGATGTTCGAGGCGCTCGTCGGCGGGCTGGACCAACGGGAGTGGGCGGACCTCGACCTCGGAGCGGGCGCGCTCCTGCGCTGCACCGGCCCGTGGCCGGACGTCGCGCGGCCGGCCCGCACGCTGGTCGAGTTCCTCCTGGGCGGGAAACGCGACGAGCAGCGACTCGCCCTCCTCGCGATCAGCGGGCTCGCGGGCGAGGACGTCATGCACGTCACGGCGGAACGACTTCGCCAGAAGGTGACGGGGCCCGTCGCGCTCGACGAACTCGACGTCATCCTGCGTCTCGCCCCGGCGGAGCGTGTGCTGCTGACGGAACTGGGCCGTAACCGGTCCTACAACTCCCCGCCGCCCCTCCCGGAGTTGTGGGATCGCGTCGCCGGCATCCCCGCCTATGCCGAGTTCGCCCGCCGGGCCCTGGAGACGGCCGCGGACCGTGTTCGGGCCGTTCAGCGCGGAGAGATCCCCTACCGGGCCGACAGGACGTTCGCCTCCGACGAGGTCGAGACCCTCGGCCGTGCCGTGCGCCTTGTCCTGCGGAACGACGAGCCGTGGCTCCCCGGCTTCTTCGACCGGTTCCTCCCCGACATCTCGGTGGCCCCGACCGAGGCGAAGACGCTGCCGTCGCAGGCGCTGCTGTACGAGCTCGTCCGGGCCGCGCAGGAGTTCCCCACGCCCGAACTGGTCACCGCGATCCGGACCGTACGCGGGAGCGTCCGCCACGCCGGGGTGCCCAAGCAACTCGACAAGATGCTCAAGAAGGTCGAGACGGCCCTCGCCGAGCGGACCGACGTCGCCCTGCGCCTCCCTGATCTCGGCTTCGGCCCGGACGGCGTCCTCCACCGGGAACTCGGCGGCTACACGGCCGTCGTCACCGTCACCGACAAGGCCGAGCTGACCTTCGAGAAGGACGGCAAGGCGCTGAAAGGCGTCCCCGTGCCCGTCCGCCGCGACCACAAGGACGCGGTCAAGGAACTGCGCGACCTCGTGAAACGGGTCTCCGCCCAGCTGGTCACCCTCGCGCGGGCGCTGGAGGGCGGCTTCACCGTCGACGCCGCCCACCCGTTCGGCCGCTGGCGGGACACGCTCCTCCGCCACCCGATCGCCGGGCCCACGGTGCGCACGCTGATCTGGCGGATCGAGGTCGCGCCCGGCGACCAGCGGGCCGTCCTCCCGGCGACCGGCGAACTCCCGGACGCCGCCGACGACGCGGCCGTCCGCCTGTGGCACCCGATCGGGTCCGGGCCGGACGAGATACGCGCGTGGCGCGACCTGCTCGTCGACCGCGGGATCCGGCAGCCGTTCAAGCAGGCGTTCCGCGAGATCTACCTCCTCACGCCCGCCGAGGAGGAGACCGGGACGTACTCCAACCGGTTCGCCGCGCACCTCGTCCACTACCGGAGGATGTTCGCGCTGTTCCGGGCCCGCGGCTGGACGAGCGGCCTCCTCGGCCCGTGGGACGGCGGCGGCGCGGACGAAGCGGTCCGCACGCTCGCGGCGGGGGAGTGGCGGGTCAGGTTCTCGCACGTGCTGGCCGACTGGCAGGGCGATCACGAGATCGCCGGGACGAACCGGGTCATGTTCGACCGCCGCGAGGAGGGTGCCTGGCGGGAGGCACCGCTCGACGCCGTCCCGCCGCTGGTGCTGAGCGAGGCGATGCGGGACGTGGACCTGTTCGTGGGCGTCACGTCCATCGCCGCCGACCCCATGTGGGAGGACGGTGAGGCGCACGAGTACTGGGTGCGCGAGTGGTACGCCGACCTCGGCGAATCCACGAAGACCCGGGTGGACGCCCTGGAGCGCGTCCTGCCCCGCACGAAGATCGCCGGCCGCTGCTCGATCGACGGCCGGCACGTGATCGTCCGGGGGCGGCTGCGCACCTACAAGATCCACCTCGGCTCGGCCAACATCGTCATGGAGCCGGACGACACGTTCCTCTGCATCGTCCCGGAGCGCCGCAAGGCCGGGGCGAAGGTGTTCCTGCCCTTCGAGGACGAGCGGCTCTCCCTCATCCTCAGCAAGGCCTTCCTCCTCGCCGCCGACGACGAGATCGACGACGAGTCCATCCTGGCGCAGATCAAGCGAGGTGACTGATGCCGGCCGTGAACTTCCGGGACGAGACGGCGACGGGAAAGCCCGTCGCCGAGTTCGAGGTGGCCGGGCTGCCGGACCGGATGACCGTCCGTGAGCTGATCAGGCTCCGGGTCCGCGAGGAGGTCGCCCGGCACAACGCGCGCCCGTCCGACCGGTTCAACGGCCTGGTCCGCCCGGACGACGCCGAGACGGAGCTGAACGGCTACCGGCTTCGTGAGGCCCGCCGCATCGACTGGGAGCGGCAGGCCGAGATCGCCGAGCGCGCCTTTCTCGGCAACGGATTCTTCGTGCTCGCCGCCGACCGCCAGGTGGAGGACCTCGACGAGGAGATCGACCTCACCGCCGGCCCCGACCTGGTCTTCGTCAAGCTGGTCCCGCTGGTCGGCGGCTGACCGGCGTCCGGCGGACGGCTATCCGATCAGGCCGAGCTCGTGGGCGCGCAGGCCCGCCTGGAAGCGGGAGCCGGCGTCCAGCAGGGTGAGGATCTCCGCGACGCGGCGCCGGTAGGTGCGCAGTGACATGCCGAGCTGCCGCGCCGCCGCCTCGTCCTTCAGCCCGCCGGCGAGCAGCCGGAGGATGCGGCGGCTCTCCTCGGTCAGCGCGGGCGGCCGGTCACGCCGGTAGTCGGCGAGTTCGATCGCCGTCTCCCAGGTCGCCCAGAACAGCGACACGACTCCCTTCACGACGCTCGGCGACCGGACGACGGTGTACTCGCGGATGCCGGCCTCGGGCGGCCCGGCCAGGATCGCCACCCGGCGGTCCACGATGATCGTCTCGTGGGGGAGCGGCGTGGCGCAGATCCGCACCCGCGTTCCGGCCCTCGCCATCTCCACCAGGTGCCGCTCGGACTCCTCGTCCGCGAGCGCCGCCGGGTTGTGCAGCTTGCAGGAGAGCGGCCGCGGCCGGATCCTGCGCCGCTCGGCGACCAGCCGTTCCCGGAACCCCGGCAGCGCCCACGTGTTCAGGTCCGTCGCGGCGCAGGCGAACTCCTCCCGCGCGAGGAACAGCCGGCCGGCGCGCTCGACCAGCTCGGCCTCGCCGCGCAGCACGACATTCCGGTCCATATCGACAGTCATCAGGATTCAGTCTGCCACGCTGGCAGCAAGCTGCCAGCCGCTCGTGCCGGACGGGTCCGCGCAGCACAGTGGAGCCATGACACAGCATTTCGATCTCGGCGGCGACCTGCGGATCTCCCGGATGGGCTTCGGCGCGATGCGGCTGCCCGCGAGCACCCGGGGCGGCCCCGCCAACGACCGCGGCACCGGCCTGAAGATCCTGCGCAGGGCCGTCGAACTGGGCGTGGACCACATCGACACCGCCGCGTTCTACCACCACCCGGACGGCCAGGCGGCGAACGAGCTGATCCGCGCGGCGCTCGCCCCCTACCCGCCAGGCCTGGTCGTCGCCACGAAGGTCGGCCCGTACCGGGGACCGGGCGACCCGTACCCGTCCGGGCAGCTCCCGGCGTCCGGGCTGCGCGCCGAGGTGGAACGGAACCTGGCCGAGCTGGGCCTCGACCGCCTCGACCTCGTCTACCTGCGGCCCGGTGGCCTGGAGACGCCGCAGGACGAGCCGATCGGCGAGCGCTTCGAAGTGCTCGCCGGACTGCGCGAGGAGGGCCTGATCCGGCACCTCGGGCTGAGCCACGTGAGCCCGGCGCAGCTCCACGAGGCGCGGAGGATCGCACCGGTCGCGGCCGTCCAGAACCGGTTCGACGTGACGCAGCCGCAGGACACCGCGCTCCTGGAGACGTGCGAGCGCGAGCACATCGCCTACGCGCCCTACTTCCCGCTCGGCGGGTTCGGCATCCCGGACGACGCCCGCGTCAACGCGATCGCCGCCCGGCACGGCGCGACCGTCCCGCAGGTGCTCCTCGCGGGCCTGCTCGCGCTCTCGCCCGTGATGCTCGCGATCCCCGGCACCGGCTCCCCGGACCACCTGGAGGAGAACGTCGCGGCCGCGGACCTGGCCCTCGCTCCGGAGGACCTCGCCGCCCTGAAGCGCTGAGGATGGCGCGCGGCGCCGGCCGGAGCCCTTACCCTGAACAGGTTTGCGATCAGGGGGAGCGGATGTCGACGACGCGGCTGCTGGTGCTCGGCGGGGTGCGGCGGTTCGGGCGGGCGCACGGTTACGAGGTCCGCCGCGAGCTGATCTCGTGGGGATCGGACGAATGGGCCCACGTGAACCCCGGCTCGATCTACCACGCCCTCAGGCAGCTGGCCAAGGAGGGCCTGCTGCGCGCCCACGAGGTGGAGGAGAGCGAGGCGGGGCCGCCGCACACCGACTACGAGATCACCGAGGCCGGCCGGGCCGAGTTCCTGCGGCTGCTGCGCTGCGCCCTCGCCACGGTCGACGTCCGGCATCCGGAGATGCTGACGGCCGGCCTCGGTTTCCTCACCGAGCTGCCGCGCGCCGAGGCGGTCGGGCTGCTCCGCGAGCGGCTGGACGGCCTGGCCGGCTGGCGCGCGTCCGTCGCCCCGCACCTGGACGAGCAGGACCCGGCCGACCACCTGCGCGAGCTGCTCGGCTGGTGGGTCCACTCCGCCGACTCCGCCGCCGTCTGGACGCGCGGCCTCATCGAGCGGCTGGAGTCCGGCGCCTACACCATGGCCGACGACCGCGCGTGACCGGCGGCCGCGGCCGGCGGGTCACGTGTCGAGGAACGTCCGCGGGACGATCACCCGCAGCGCGTTGCCGCGCAGCTTGATCGACACCGGGGTGCGGCCGCGGATCTCACCGTCCACGTCGACCCGCATCGGCGGGTCGGTCTCGATCTCGACCTGGGCGGTGGTGAGGAACGCGTCCTCCTCCAGCGACCGCCACTGGCCGGTGAGGACGTGCCGGGCCGTGGCCGACGCCAGCCGCAGCCGCCGCTCGTCGCCCAGCCGGTAGACGGCCAGCAGCCGGTCGTCCGGGCTGGCGTCGCGGGCGATGCGCTGCCCGCTGTGGTGCGCGCCGTTGGCGATGTTCAGCTGGTGCGTGGCGAGCTCGCGCGTCACACCGTCGATCTTGACGCGGGCGGTGAACGCCTCGTGCCGGGGCAGCAGCCGCGCGGCCGTGAGCGCGTAGGCGGGACGCCCGACGAACTTCTTGAGCGTGTGCGGGACGTGCTCGGCGACCTGGACCGACAGGCCGAGGCTCACCATGTTCGCGAAGATGTGCTCCCGGTCGGTGCCCGGGCCCTCGCCCTGCGGGTCGCCGGTCGACTCGAACCAGCCGACGTCCACGTCCGCGACCTTCCCGGCGCCCGGCCGGCCGAGGGCGAGGGTCTCGATCGCGCCCGGCAGGTCCAGCGGCAGCTCCAGGCTCCGGGCGAAGTTGTTGGTGGTGCCGAGCGGCAGCACGCCGAGCGCGATGTCCCGGTGCGCGAGGTGCCCGACCGCCTCGGCGACCGTGCCGTCCCCGCCGCCGACCACCACCAGGTCGGGCTCCAGCGCGAGGACGTCGGCGAACAGCTCCCGCAGCCGGGACGGGTCGGTGACCGGGAAGACGTGCGGGAATTCGAGACCGGCCTCGCGCAGCAGCCGGCGGGCGGTGCCGTAGAGCCGGCGGCCCCGCCGCGAGCGGGAGTTGACCACCAGCACCGCGCGGCCGCCGGCCGCGATCGCCGATTCCAGCTCCGCCTTGCTCCGCATCTGGACGCTCCGCATCTCGACCGGTCGCCCCCTTCATCCGCGTCACCCTACAAGGAACGTGGACCGGAACCTCCGGCCCGACATTTTATAAACCGATTACACAGCGTTGAAACACGGCTGTCAGCGGGAATCCTTACCCACAGGCGCACATCTGAATGACCGGGGCGGGAACATGCGGCTGCGGGGCTTGGCGGGAGCGGGATTCATCGTGATGGTCGCCGGGTTGACCGCGTCCATCGCGGCGGGCGGTACGGCCCCGCCCGGCGCCCCCTCCGACGACGGCGCGACCGTGGTCGGCGAGCGCCGCCCGCGCCGCCGCGTCCTCGACCTCGCCATCGGCTCCCCCGTCCTGGACGCCGTCGCGCACGCCCGCCTCCTGCTGCCCCGCGGCTGGTCACGGGACGCCTCCCGCACCTGGCCGGTGCTCTGGCTCCTGCACGGGGCCGGCGCCGGCCGGGACGGCCACACCGCGTGGAGCGACCACAGCGACATCGAGGAACTGACCGAGGACGCCGATGTGATCGTCGTCATGCCGGACGGCGGCCCGTGCGGCAATTACACCGACTGGTGGAATCGCGGCGCGGGCGGCACGCCGAAGTGGGAGACCTTTCATCTCGCCGAACTCCGGCAGATCCTGGAACGCGGATACCGCGCCGGGCCGGACCGCGCCGTCGCCGGATACGCGATGGGCGGGCTCGGCGCGCTGGCGTACGCGGCCAGGCACCGCGGCCTTTTCCGGGCGGCGGCCTCGTTCAGCGGTCCCGTCCACACGCTGCACCGCGACCCGTCCGGGCTCGACGTCGCCGACCTCGTCGAGCTATGCGTCGCGATCGGCGCGCCGTCCCTGGACTGGACGGACGTGTGGGGCGACCCCGACGAGCAGCGGGTCGTGTGGCGGCAGCACAACCCGTACGACCTCGCGGGCCGGCTCGCCGGCGTCCGCGTGCACGTGAGCGCCGGCGACGGCACCCAGGGCCCGTACGACCCGGGCGCCGGTCCCGACGTCCTGGAGGCCCTCGCCCACACCGTCTCCCAGGAGTTCGCCGAGAAGCTGCGCAAACTCGGCATCCCGGTCTCGACGCACTTCTACCGGGGCACCCACACGTGGCCCTACTGGCGGCGCGAGCTCCGCGCGGTGCTGCCCGCCCTGCTGGCGGAGATCACCTGACGTCCGGCTAGGGTCGGGGGGGTGACCGAACCCCATTCTGATTCAGCCGTCCCCGCGTTCTGGCGGGCCCTCGGGCTGCCCGGCATCATCGACGTGCACGTCCACTTCATGCCGCCGCGGCTGATGAGCGCGGTCTGGGGGTACTTCGACGAGGCCGGCCCGCTGATCGGCACCGAGTGGCCCATCCGGTACCGGGACTCGGAGGAGGAACGGCTCGCCTTCCTGCGCGGCCTCGGCGTCCGCGCGTTCACCTCGCTCGCCTACCCGCACCGGCCCGGCATGGCCGAGTCGCTGAACGAGTGGACCGCCCAGTTCGCCGCCCGCGTCCCCGAATGCCTCCAGACCGCGACGTTCTACCCCGAGCCCGGTGTGGAGGACTACGTGCGCCGCGCCCTGGACACCGGTGCCCGCGTGTTCAAGGTCCACCTCCAGGTCGGCGGCTTCGACCCGCGCGCCAAGGAGCTCGACGCGGTGTGGGGGATGCTCGCCGACGCCGGGGTGCCCGCCATCGTGCACGCCGGTTCGGGCCCGGTCGCCAACGGCTACACCGGCCCCGGCCCCTTCGGGGAGGTCCTCGCCCGCCACCCGCGCCTGACGGCGATCGTCGCGCACCTCGGCGCGCCCGAGTTCGACGGCTTCTTCGCCCTCGCCGACGAGTACGACCGCGTCCACCTCGACACGACGATGGTCTTCACCCGCTTCGCCTCGCTCGCCGGGTTCCCGGACGCGCTCCTGCCCCGCCTGCGCGACCTCGGCCTGGACGGGCGCATCCTGCTCGGCACCGACTTCCCCAACATCCCCTACGAGTACGCGCACCAGCTGGAGTCGCTGGCCGCGCTCGACCTGGGCGACGACTGGATGCGCTCCGTCTGCTGGCACGGCCCCGCCGCCCTCTTCGACCTCACCTGAGCGACCGCCCGCCGGTGCCGGTGACCGGGTGGCGGCCTGCGTACCGGCGGCGGTGTGACCGCGAGCGGCGTCAGTGGTCACACGGCGCGCTGCCCGCGTGCCGGTGCGGTTCGCCGGCCTCCGCCACATGGCGGGGGCCGTGCGGGTCGTCGCAGTGGCCGTGCCCGCCGCCGTCCGGCTCGTCCAGGTGGTCGACCTCCAGCGTCGTGTGCGTGATCCCGTACGAGTCGCGCAGCAGTTCCTGCAGGTCGCGGCGGACGGCGTGGCAGTCGCCCTGGGTGTCGACGAGCACGTGCGCCGACAGCGCCGGGTAGCCGGAGCTGACCTCCCAGACGTGCAGGTCGTGGACTTCCTCCACGCAGGGGCGCCCGGCGAGCCGGGTGCCGAGCTCGGACGGGTCGATGCCGGCGGGCGCGGCCTCCATGAGCACCCGGCCCGCGTCCCGCAGCAGCCGGTATCCGGCCTTGAGCATCAGCGCGGCCACCAGCAGCGAGGCGATCGCGTCGGCGCGGGTGAAGCCGGTCGTCCACACGACCAGGCCCGCGATGGCGGTCGAGATGAACGCGAACAGGTCGTTGAGGATGTGCTGGAACGCGCCCTCGACGTTCAGGCTGCGCCGGTCGGCCCGGCTGATCAGCACGGTCGCCGCGATGTTGACGGCGATGCCCGCGACGGCCGTCCAGAAGACGAACTGGCCCTCGACGGAGGGCGGCTCGACCAGCCGCCGGACGCCCTCGTACACGAAGTAGACCGAGAGCAGGATCAGTGTCAGCCCGTTGAGCTGCGCGGACAGGATCTCGGCGCGGCGCAGGCCGAAGGTGAATCCGCCCTTCGGCGGGCGCGCGGCGATGCGCATCGCGACCAGCGCCAGCACGATCGCGAACGCGTCCGTCATCATGTGCGCGGCATCGGTGATCAGCGCGAGCGAGCCGGCGACGAAGCCGATGGCCACCTCGCCCGACATGTAGGCGAGGATCAGCACCAGTGCGGCGGTGAGGAGCCGCCGGTCGGCGCCCGCCGAGACGGCGTGCCCGTGCCCATGGCCATGCCCGTGCCCGCTGTCGTGCCGTCCGGACGCGTGCTCCCCGATCATGTGCCCTCCTCCCCGTGCCCGACGTGGGTGAGGGCGAGATCGAGCAGCAACCGGACGTGCGAGTCGTCCAGCCGGTAGTAGGCCATCCGGCCGGCCCGGCGGACCCGGACGACGCGGTTGGCGCGCAGCAGGCGCAGCGCGTGCGAGACCGCCGACTCCGAGTGCCCGCAGGACGCGGCGATGTCGCACACGCACATCTCCCCGCCTTCGAGCAGCGCGATGATCACCCGCAGCCGGCCGGGGTCGGACAGCAGCCCGAACACCTGCGCCAGCTCGGTGATCGTCTCGGCGTCCGGCAGGGACGCGGCGACGACGGCGACCTTCTCGGCGTCGACCACGCGGACGGCGCACGCGTCGGCGGGAACAACGTCTGAAGTACTGCTCATATGAGCAAATATATCGCACCCCGGGTCGGACGACCGCCCGGGGCCGGGCGAACGCTCAGGTCAGGAGACCGCTCAGGTCAGGAGACCACAGGGGCGGGCTCCTCCGACGGCGGGAGCGAGATCGGGCTCTGCGGCCCGTCCCCGGGCGGCACCATCCCGCCCGTTCCCGTACCCGGCTCCTGCGGGGTCACGCCCGGTGATTCCGGGGAGATCCCGGGACCGGGCGTCTCCGTTCCGGGCGACTCGGTGCCCGGTGATTCCGTTCCGGGCGACTCGGTGCCCGGCGACTGCGGGCCCGGCGATTCGGTGCCGGGAGACTCCAGGCCGGAGTCGGACGGCGCGGGGGACTCGCCGGTCGGGACCTCCGTCTCCGCCGGCGGCAGCGCGACCGGCGGGCCGTCCGCCGGTCCCGCGGTGGCGCGGGGCCGCTCGAACCCCATCGTCGCCTCCGGGTCGACGAGGACGAAGGTGACGATCGTGCCCTTCCGGGAATCCCGCGGGCGGATCCGAGTCACATTCCGTTTCTCGAATCCCGGCCAGGATCGGCCATCGTAGGACGCGTTCCGAGTGGAGATCTTTTTTTCCGGAGGGGTCAGGGGATTGCCGCAATTGCACTTCACGGTGGGCACCCCGTAGCCATTGATCAGAACGCCCATTCCGGCCTGCAGGACGGCGGGGCCGCTCGTCGCCTTCCCGTTCGAGTAGCCGTGGTTGGTGACGAGCGTGTCGGTGCGCAGCAGCACCGGGGTCAGCCGGGACACATACCTCGGGATGTCGCTCGCCGGGATGCCCTGCGCGCCCGCCCAGGCGCGCGCCTTGTCGGGGTTGGCTTGCAGGAACGCCACGAGTTTCTGCCGGTCGCAGGTCGACGCCTGCCGCGTCCCGCCGTACAGGCCGGGAGAGTCGCCGACCTTCGTGCCGCCGGCCCGCGGCCGGTCCTTCACGCCCGTCTTGTCGGTGTTCGACACCAGCGTGTAAGGGTCGGGGCCCGGCGAGCCCACGGTCAGCCGCGTGATGGTCGCGCCCGCGTCGCTGCAGCCGGACAGCATGCCCGCCGCCGCCACGAGTGCCGCGGCGGACGCGGTGAGCGCCCTGTGCCGGGCAATTGCCGAAAAGATCTCAATCATGCGTCGTCTCCCCGCTCCGGGCCGGCCGAACCTATACTCTTTGATGCCGGACAGAGTGGATTTGTGCCCGGTGAAGGCCCTATTTCTCACGGGGGGTACGAATGGTGAGCCCGGTTCCCCTCACCGCGGCCGACCCCACCCGCCTCGGCGGCTGGCAACTGCTGGGCCGGATCGGCGCCGGCGGCCAGGGCGTGGTCTACCTCGGCCGGCCGGCCGAACCGGGCGCCGAACCGCCCCGTGTCGCGATCAAGCTCCTGCACGTCCAGCTCCTGCGCGACGCCGGCGCGCGGGAACGGTTCGTCCGCGAGCTGGCCCTGCTCCAGCGCGTCGCCGGGTTCTGCACCGCGCAGATGCTCGCCGCCGACATGGCGGACGACCGTCCCTACATCGTCAGCGAGTACGTGCCGGGGCCGTCGCTGCGCGCCCTCGTCCAGGACGAGGGGCCGCGTACCGGAGCCGACCTCGACCGCCTGGCGATCAGCTCGGTGACGGCGCTGTCGGCGATCCACCGCGCGAACGTCGTGCACCGCGACTTCAAGCCGCAGAACGTGCTGATGGGCCCGGACGGGCCGCGCGTGATCGACTTCGGCGTCGCCCGCGCGTTCGACGCGGGAGCCTCGCTGACCAGCCAGGTCGTCGGCACCCCCGCGTACATGGCGCCCGAGCAGTTCTCCGGCCACGTCGAGCCGACCACCGACATGTTCGCCTGGGCGAGCACCCTGCTGTTCGCCGCCACCGGCCGGGACCCGTTCGCCGGCGGCCCGCCTCCCACCGTGATGTACCGGATCATGAACGAGAAACCCGACCTCCGCGTCCTGCCGGAGCCGCTCGCGGAGGTCGCCGACGCCTGCCTCGCCCAGGACCCGAAGGCACGCCCCGCCTCGGAGGACGTCCTCCTGTGGCTGCTCGGCCAGCGTGAGCGGCTCCCGGACCTGGACATCGCGCCCAAGGACCTCTCGGCTCCGACGGCCGCCGCCCCGACGGCCTCCTCCGCAGCGCCCTCCGCCCAGACGGACCCCGCCCCGTGGCCCGAGCAGTGGACCACGGGGGAGAGCAGCCCGCCCGGCGACTCCGGGCCCGCCACGGCGGGGCCGGGGACGGTCACCTACACCGCCGGTTCGGGGCAGGCGCCGTGGGCCGCGGGCGAAGCCGTGGACGGAACCGCGGACGAGACCGCGGGCAGGGCCGCGGAGAGGGCCGCGGCCCCGCCTCCGTGGAGGTACCGCGGGCTGCGGCGCGGCCCGGCCGTGGTGATCGGCCTCCTCCTCGCGGGCTTCCTCGCCGCCCTGGACGTCGCCGCCCTGGCGATCCTGATCGCCCGGCCGTCCCTCTCCGAGGGGCATGGCGGCGCCCTGCTGCCCGTGGTGGCCTCCTCGTTCGCCGTCGTGGCGGTGGTCACGCTCGTGGCGGTGATCCTCGCGTGGCGCGGCAGCCGTAAGGCCGCGGGGACGGTGATGGCCGCGCGCGTGGCCCGGGTCGCGATGTGGGCGGCGTGGGGCGCGCTCGTCGAGATCCAGGTGTCCGCGCTCGTGGGGCACGCGCTCCTGACCGCGCTCGTCGTGGTGCTGCTGGCCCGCGGCCTGGCCAGGTCACCCGTCTGACGCGGTGCGCTCGGACCACTCCTTCAGGTCGCGGCGCTCGATCGCGGCGGCCATCAGCCCGGGGAACGCGTCCGGCGTGCACGCGAACGCCGGCACGCCCATCGCGGCCAGCGCCGCCGCGTTCTCGTGGTCGTAGGCGGGCGCTCCCTCGTCCGACAGCGCGAGCGGCACCACGACCTGGACGCCCGCCGCCGTCAGCGCCGCGACCCGCTGGAGCATCTCGTCCCGGATCCCGCCCTCGTACAGGTCGCTGATCAGCACGAGGATCGTGTCGGCCGGCCGCGCCACGAGCCCCTGGCAGTAGGCGATGGCCCGGTTGATGTCGGTGCCGCCGCCGAGCTGGGTGCCGAACAGCACCTCGACCGGATCGTGCAGCTGGTCGGTCAGGTCCACCACGCCGGTGTCGAACACCACGAGGGACGTCCGCAGCGACCGCATCGACGCGAGCACGGCCCCGAACACGCTCGCGTACACGACCGACGCCGCCATCGACCCGCTCTGGTCGATCGCGAGCACCACGTCCCGCTTGACGGCCTGGCGGCGCCGCCCGTACCCGATCAGCCGTTCCGGGACGAGCGTCCCGTGCTCGGGCAGGTAGTGCCGCAGGTTCGCGCGGATCGTCCGCTCCCAGTCCACGTCGGCGAGCCGCCTCGGCCGCAGCACCCGCGCGGACCGGTCGAGCGCCCCGCCGACGGCCGACCGCGTCTTCTGCGCCAGCCGCCGCTCCAGATCTCGGACGACCTTGCGCACCACCGCCCGCGCCGACTCCCTGGCCTTGTCGGGCATCACCCGGTTGAGCGACAGGAGCGTCCCGACCAGGTGGACGTCCGGTTCGACGGCCTCCAGCATCTCGGGCTCCAGCAGCAGCCGGGTGAGGTCGAGCCGCTCGATCGCGTCCTTCTGCATCACCTGCACGACACTGGAGGGGAAGTACGTGCGGATGTCGCCGAGCCATCGCGCCACCGACGGCGCCGAATCCCCGAGCCCGGCGCTGCGCCGCCCCGGGCGGGAGCGCCCCTCGTCCCCGCCGGCCCCGTAGAGCTTCTCCAGCGCCCCGTCCATCCGTGCGTCGTCCCCGGCGAGCGTCACCCCGGTCCCGTCGGCGCGTTCGCCTCCGAGCACCAGCCGCCACCGCCGCAGCCGGTCCTCGGCCATGCCTTCGTCGCTCACGCCCGCACCTTCCGTCCGCGTCCGGGGCTCGGCTCGACACGCCGATCACTGGTCGTGTCTCCTCGCACCTCGTGGAGATCATGAACTCGCCGTCGCATGGCCGGGTGCCGTCCAGGCGGGCATCCGTCCTGCCGTGCGGCCGGGGGCCAGGTGGGGGCGCAGGACCAGGTCGTCGGCCCGTGGTTCTCGGTGCTGCCGGGGCGGACGGGCGGCGAGCGATGCCCGGGTCGGCCGGACAGGTCCGGGGTGCGGGTTCTCGACCGCATGGTCATGAGTGCGTCCAGCCGAGAATGCGCAGGGCCGTGTTCGCGGCCGGCGCCGCGCGATGTTCGTCCACGTCGTCCTCGTGTGCGGGAGATGTGCCGGCCGCGGGCCTGTCACGCCGGCGGAGCCGCTCGCCTATGGTGCGGCGTTCGGCGGCGGGGAAGGCGCCGAAGGTGCGGCGCAGGAGGGGGAGAACGTCGGTGAACGAGCCGGCGGGCAGGCCGGAGATCCACTCGTCGACGAGCCGCAGGAGGGCCTCGTCGTGCATGAGGAGGAGGCCGCCTCCGGACAGGAACCCCTCGACCCACGCGGCGGCGCGGTCGGGTGCGGCGCCGGCCGAGACGGCGCGCGCCATCCGGTCGGGGACGTCGTCCAGGCGCCCGGCGTCGAGGAGGAGGCGGGTGAGACGGCCCTCGATGAGGCCGTGCAGGCTGTCCGGGCGGGAGAGGAGGCCCTCCAGGGTGCGGCGCCAGCGTTCGATGTGGCCCTCGTCGGCGAGGAGGGACAGGGCGCCGTGGACGGCGTCGACGTGGCCGAGGAACTCGCGGGCGGCGTCGTCGTCCAGGCCCGTGATCGCGGGCGGGAGGCCGACGCAGACCCGCACCACGAGGCCGTCGGCGACGGTGCGGAGCGGGCCGGTGGAGGTCGCGCGGACGTCGCCGTAGCGCAGCGCGCGGACGATGGCGGGCATCGCCGACATCAGGTGCGCGACGTCGGTGTCGACGGCGGCCCGGTCGGCGAGGGCCCCCATGACGGTGGGGAGCGCGTCGCCGAGGTCGGCGAGGAGGCAGCGCTCGGCGACGGACGTCAGGTCGGCGAGGGTGGCGGCGTCCCTGGCCAGCGCCTCGGCGCGGGCCGTGGTCGCGCCGCGGACGGTGGTGCCCCACGCGCCCGCCTCGATCAGCTCGACGTCGAACTCGGGACGCCAGACCAGCGTCCAGGTCTCGCGGAACGTGCCCTTGGAGCGGCTCTCGGCCGGCACGCCCCAGTGGACGTCCAGCAGCCGGAGGCGGTGCAGCAGGCGGCTGCGCTCCAGGTCGGTGGGTTTGCGCAGGTCGAGGTCCTGCTCCTTGCCGAGCGCGGACGGCTTGAGCCGCAGCCGCCGCTGCTCTGCCTGCAGGTCGCGCTGGAGCGGCACCATCGGGGTCCGCTCCGGGACGGCGCCGAGCCGTTCGCCGACCACCATGCGGTTCTGGATCAGCTCGACCGGCAGATCGGCGCCCTCGCAGAGGACGGCCCGGGTCGCCTCGGTGACCTCGTCCAGCCCGGCGAGGGGGCGCCCGCGCAGCGCGGCCAGGGTCTCGGCGAGGCGGACGGCCTCGATCACGTGCGCGGAGGAGACGTGCAGGTCCTCCTGGCGCAGGACGCGGGCGGCGGCGGTGAGCCAGCGCTCGATCGGGCGGTCGCGGGCCGTGAACAGGTGGTGGTACCAGCCGGGGGAGCGCACGCCGGCGCCGTAGCCGGAGCGTCCGGCGAGCCGGCCGTGCGTCCACGGCACCCAGGTCATGGCGACCTTGGTCTTCGCCAGGCCGCGCAGCGCCCGGTCGTCGCGCGTCGCCGGGACCTTGGCCCGCAGGGCCGGGACGTGCCAGGCGCCGCAGACCACCGCGACCCGCTCGTGGCCCTCCTTCAGGGTGCGGCGCAGTGTCCGGCGCATGTGGGCCTCGCGCTGCTCCTCGCGGCGCAGGTGGCCGGGCGGCAGGCCGGCGGACGCGGCCTCGTCCGGCAGTGCGGCCAGCTGGGCCCGCAGTTCCGCCATGGCCTCCGCGATCGCCGGGAACGGCGAGGGGCCGCCGCCGCGGTGCTCGACCACGTCGTCCCACCAGCGTTCGGCGTCGTCGTACCCGGCCGCCTTCGCCAGCCAGCCCAGCGGGTCGAGCCGGATGCCCTCCGCGGCCGGCTCCGCCGCGGCGGGCCCGTCCGGCCCGGGCTCCGGCTCACCGGGCGTGGCCTCGTCGGCGTCCGGGACGAGCTGGTTCGCGGCCGGCAGGTCGCAGAACCGGACGGGGACTCCGGCGGACAGCGCGTACCGGATCGCCTGCCATTCCGGGCTGAACTCGGCGAACGGCCAGAACGCGGCCCTGCGGTCGCCCTCGCCGGGCCCGGGGGCGGGGGAGTAGGCGAGCAGCGCGACCGGCGGGACCATCCCCTCGTCACCGGCCAGCTCCACGATCGCGTCCGCCTCGGGCGGCCCCTCGACGAGCACCGCGTCCGGTTTGAAGTCCTCCAGGGCGCCGCGCAGCGCGCGGGCCGACCCCGGCCCGTGGTGCCGGACGCCGAAGACTTCGACCTGGCTCAAGAGACCTCCCGGCAGGCGCGGTAGAAGTCGCGCCACTCCGGACGGTCCCGGACGACCGCCTCCAGGTACTCCTGCCAGACCACCCGGTCGGACACGGGGTCCTGGACGACGGCGCCGACGATCCCGCCCGCGACGTCGGCGGCGCGCAGCACCCCGTCGCCGAAGTGCGCGGCCAGCGCCAGCCCGCTGGTGATCACCGAGATGGCCTCGGCGGTGCTGAGCGTCCCGCTGGGCGACTTCAGCTTGGTGCGCCCGTCGGCCGTGGCCCCGGACCGCAGCTCGCGGAACACCGTGACCACGCGCCGGATCTCCTCCAGGCCCGCCGGGGTCTCGGGCAGCTCCAGCCCCGCGCCGATCTGGTCGACGCGGCGGGCGACGATGCCGACCTCGTCCTCCACGCTCTCCGGCAGCGGCAGCACGACCGTGTTGAAGCGGCGGCGCAGCGCGCTGGACAGCTCGTTCACGCCCCGGTCGCGGTCGTTGGCCGTCGCGATGACCGTGAAGCCCTTGCGCGCCTGCACCTCGGTGTTCAGCTCGGGCACCGGCAGCGTCTTCTCCGACAGGACGGTGATCAGGGTGTCCTGGACGTCGGACGGCATCCGGGTCAGCTCCTCGATGCGGGCGACCTGGCCGCGCCGCATCGCCCGCATGAGCGGGCTCTCCACCAGCGCCCGCTCCGACGGGCCCTCGGCCAGCAGCCGCGCGTAGTTCCACCCGTAGCGGATCGCCTCCTCCGCCGTGCCCGCCGTCCCCTGCACCAGCAGCGTCGAGTCGCCGCTGATCGCGGCGGCGAGATGCTCCGACACCCAGGTCTTCGCCGTCCCGGGGACGCCGAGCAGCAGCAGCGCCCGGTCGGTCGCCAGCGTCGCCACCGCGACCTCCATCAGCCGCCGCGGCCCCACGTACTTCGGGCCGATCGCGGTGCCGTCGGGCAGTTCCCCGCCGAGCAGGTAGGTGGTGACGGCCCACGGCGACAGCCGCCAGCCGGGCGGCCGCGGCCGGTCGTCGTGCTCGGCCAGCCGCGCCAGCTCGCCGGCGTGGTCCTGCTCGGCGTGCGGCCGCAGGACGGCGTCGTCTGTCACGTGAGCTCCTTCAGCATCTCGTCGCGGAACCGCAGGGTCGCGATCAGGTCGGTGACGGCGCGCGGGGCCGCCGGTTCCAGCTCCTCCAGGCGGGCCGCGGCGGCGGGGTCGAGCCGCTGGTCGGCGAGCCGGCACAGCTGCGTGACCAGGTGCTCGTCGCGCCGCGTGGGACGCTCGGCGGACGCGGTGAGCGTCCCGGCCACCGCCGACGCGAGCGGCCCCGTCCACGGCCCGGGGACCCGTTCGAGGACCCGCAGCAGATCGGGCCGCCCCTCCACCCAGCGGATCAGGCCGGCCGCGGCCGGGTCGCGCTCGTCCTCGGGCAGGACGGACAGCAGGTCGGCGAGCGCCTCCGGCTCGTCCACCATCACGCCGCCCTTGAGCAGCGCCCGGGCCCATCCGCCGTCGCGCTGGCCGAGTGCGGCCCGGGCCCATCCGATGTGGACGTCCCGCCCGTCCGCCTCCGAGACCGGGAGGCAGACGATCTCCATCGGAGGCAGCCCGAACAGCTCCGTCCAGGTGGACAGCGGGGTGCGGGCGAGGATCTCCCGCAGCCACGCGGCCCGCGTCCCGACCGGAGCGCCCCCGCCGCGCGGCGCGAACGATCCCACCGGATGGAACGGGACGCCGTCACGCGCCATGTCCTCGTCATGGGCCTGCGGCGGATCCACCTGGATCCAGGTCTGCTTCCGGCCCCGCTCCGTCCGGGCCTGCGGGGTCAGGCAGGCCCGGGCGCGCGCCGCCATCCGCTCTCCGTACGCGGACCCGGGCAGGCGGGCAAGCAGGTCGGACGCGAGCTGCCGGACGTCCTTGCCCCTGTCCTCCAAGGCGTCCTCAAGGAACTCCTCGTCGTCCAGCGACAGCCCGTGCTCGAACGTGGCGAGGAACGCCGCGCGATCGGGGGCGGGCTCCTTCGCCCACGTCGCGCGCAGCAGTTCTCGCGCGCGCTCCGGCTCGGACCCGCGGAGCCTGGTCAGATAGGCCACACGCCGGTTGCGCGTCCCGGTCTCCCACACTTCGGCGCCGCCGCCGGGGTCGTCCCCCGAGCCCACCAGATACGCCCAGTCGGTGTTCTGCAGGGCCAGCCAGACGCCTCGCCTCCCGGCCGCCCGCGCGATCGACGGCCGCAGCACCCGATCGCTGCGCCCCCGCTCCAGCAGGTCCGGAAGGGCCTGGGCGGGCACGCGGAAGCCATGCGCCGCCGCCGCGTCCAGCCATTCGGGCAGCACCCGGATCTGCTCCCCGGCCAGGATCCGCCGCAGCCGCACGGCCGCCGCCTCCGGCACCACCGGGACGTCCTCCACCGGGGCGAGCGCGACCGGCTCGGCCGTGACCGGCGCCGGCACGCGCCCGGCCCGCCGCCGGACGGCCAGCAGCGCCGCCTGGTCGAGCAGCCGTCCCGCCCTGTCGCCGTTCCCGGCGGGGGCCGCGGGCAGGACGGGCGGGTCACGGCGCTCGGTGCCGAGGAGGGCGGCGGTGACGTGCTCGCTCCACACGATCACAGGATCACCGTCCCTTCGTCCTCGTGCCAGGCCGCCAGCGGGCGAAGGCCACGCGGGCTCCACTCCCCGGCCAGGGTGACGGGCCCGCCGCCCGACAGGGCGAGCAGCCGCCACGGGTCGCCCATCCGCAGGGGCAGCGCGTCCCCGGCTTCGTCGGCCACGTAAAGGTCGCCTCCTTCGGCGCGCGCCAGCCGGACGTTCTCCAGCGTCGCGGGCCAGCGGTCCAGCCAGGGATCACGCGCCAGGGCCGCCGCCTGCTCGTCCAGAAATCCCTGGACGGACGTCCCGGCGGGCGCGCTCGCCACAGCCGCCCCATGCCGGTCGGCGACCAGCGCCCGCAACGGCTGCGACCCCGGATAGAAGGCCAGCCCGGCGTCGACTTCCGTACCCACGACCAGCGACGCGTCCAGGGATGTGCCCGGTGCGGCGAACGACAACACGAGAGCGGGACGCCCCGTCCGCCGCCCGCGAAGCCACACCCGCCGCGTGGTCAGCAGATCCTGCGCGGTGTCGTGCGACCCCGTCACACACCACCGGTCCTGGACGCGCTCCCCTCCGCTCAGGACCTCCTCCTGGGGGACGGTGAACCCGACCCGCGACCGGACGGTCTCACGCAACCCCTCGGGCAGTTCGTCCCGTCGCCGGTGGGCCTGGACGAGCAGCCGCAGCAGCGCGTACTCCTCCAGCAGGCGGTCGGGCCAGCCCGGGCGGCGCGGGATCGCGGCGAGCCCCCTGACCTGCCCGGCGAGGGCGCCCGCCTGCGCGTCGACCAGCCGCCGCGCCGCGTCGTCCCACAACCGGTAGGGTGCCTTCTCCGCCTGGGCGAGCCCGTGCGCGACCTGGTCGCGGAGCCACTGGTCGAGTTCGGCGAGCCCGTCGTCGACCCGCCGCTCCCGCCGCTCGGCCGTCTTCGGATCGCGCCCTCTGGCCGCCGACGCGACCCTGCGGTCCGCCGCCTTCTCGGCGCGCTCCCGCCGCTCCTCGATCCACTCGGCGGCCCACCCCGGCCGCGTCCCGGCCTCGATCACGCCGTCCGCCCACAGGAGCAGCAGCCCGAGCGCGTGCTTGCACGGGAACTTCCGGCTCGGACACGTACACCGGAACGCGGGCCCGGTCAGATCGGCGCACGCCCGGTAAACGGACGCGCCGCTGCCCTGGCACTCGCCCCAGACGGCCTCGTCATCGCACCCCGTCCGCCCCCACTTGGCGGGCTTGGCGACACCGCCCGCCGCCTTGGCGCCCGCAGCATCCGGCGCAAGCCCGGCCACCTGCTCCCGAGACCACCGATCCCTCACACCACCGAAACTATCGGTGCCCTCGGACAATCGGCGGCCCCGTCACCGGGCTTCGTCAGCCGGTTCCACCGAAGCCGGGTGGGGTGGGGAGGTCGGGGAGGGAGACGTCGGGGACGAGGAGCGCGCCGCCGGTCAGCAGGGCGAGCAGGGCGGTGGCGGCGAACAGGCCCACCCAGGCGAGGCCGGGCACTCCGGTGAGGTGGGCGAGCTGGTCGGCGTCGGAGCTCGGCGCCATGTGGCGGGAGCGCATCCGCTGCAGCTCGATCACGGGCCGGGTGGCGGCGAGCAGCAGGAACCAGGCGGCCAGGTAGGCGAACGCGGCCTGCACCGTGGCGCTGCCCAGCCACGACACCCCGAAGACGATCGCGCCCGTGGCGACCACCGAGAGCGCGCCGTAGGCGTTGCGGATCATGATGAGCATCGCCGCGAGCAGCGCCAGCGAGAACCACAGCATCAGCGTGATGCGGCCGTCCGCGAGGAGGAGCGCGAAGAACAGCCCGAGCAGCGGTGGAGTGAGGTAGCCGGCCATCGCCGTGAGGATCATGCCGAGGCCGTGCGGCTTGCCGCGCGACACGGTCACGCCCGACGTGTCGGAGTGCAGCTTGATGCCGTCCAGCTTGCGGCCGGTGACGAGGGCGATGAGCGCGTGCCCGCCCTCGTGCGCGATCGTCACGGTGTTGCGCGCGAGGCGCCACGTCGGGCCGTGGATCACCGCGGCGAGCGCCACGAGACCGACGAAGCCCACCAGCCACCACGGCGGATCCGGCTGTGTTCCCGTCACCCGGTTCCACAGGTCGGCGATGCTCACGTTTTCCACGTCCACCTCGGAGTCGTCGTCGCGATGCCCAACAGTAGGACGTCGGGGATAACGTTCGCGTTCGGTTCGCCTCGGTCGTTGTCCGGCGCGGGCGGAGAATGTGATCCATATCACGGCAGGTCGCCCGTAACCTGTCGCGCCTCCCCGGGTTTCGCCAGGTCGATCTTCGCAATCCCGTTACGGTGTGACCCGCATTCCCGTTATGGTGCCCTTCGCGTCCGGGGTCGCGGCTCCCGCTCCCCGGCGTGATGAGAGGGTGAGCGGGGATTGAACGGGGACCGATCCTCCGCGCGTGCGACCGGTGCGCGCGGGCTTTTCCACTACTTCCGGCGTGACCGGCTGACGGGTCAGATCGCGATCGGGCTCGTCGGCGTGCTCTGCGTGAGCGCGCTCGTGTACGGGGTGGGCACCGCGAGTGCGCGCTACCGGCTCTCGGACGTCGGGGCCTGGCTCGGCGCGAGCGCGAAGGGCCTGGTCGTGCACGCCAACGGGCTGGCCGGCAAGGTCGACGGCAAGGCGACCGTGGTACCGGAGATGCGCGGTCACCATATCAAGATCGTTCAGGACGGCACGACGGTGCTGCTGCTCGACGAGGACACCGGCGTGGTCAGCCGGATCGACCCCTCCCAGCTCAAGATCACCAAGAGCCGGCAGGTCGGCGGGCCGGGGATGCAGGTGCTGTCCGCCGCCGGGGCCGCCTACACGGTCGACCTCGTCAAGGGCTCGGTCCAGCAGATCGACCCGCTGAACCTCACGCCGGTCGGCGGGCCCGCGACGCTCACCGCGCCGCTCGGGCAGGCCGGGATCGACACGGACGGGTCGCTGTGGGTGCCCGTCCCGCAGAACGGGACGGTGGTCCCGTTCCAGAACGGCCGCCAGGGCAAGCCGGTGGCGGCCGGCAAGGGCGGTGACCGCCTCGCGCTGACGATCGCCGCCGGGCGCCCGGTGATCACCGACAGCACGGCCGCGACGGCGCTGATCGTCCGGCCCGAGGGCACGCAGCGGATCAACCTGCCCGCGCCCGTCGCGCAGGCGAAGTACGGCGTCAAGGTCCCGGCGGTCGCCGACGGGCAGATCGTCCCGATGCTCGGCGCCGGCGGCGCCCTCTACCTGCTCGACACCGGAGTCGGGCGGGTCGACTCGGTCGCCTTGCGCATGCCGGACCACTCCTTCGAACCGCCGCACGTCCTGGGGTCCCGCGTCTATCTGCCGGACCGGACGTCCGGGCGGCTCCTGGTCTTCAACACCGAGCGCAACGCCTGGGAGCCGCCGATCACGGCCACCCGGCCCGGCGGGGGCGTCGAGATCATCGTCCGCGACCACATGCTGTGGGTGAACGACCCGGACGGCCCGACGGCGCTCGCGTTCGACCCCGAGGGCCGCGTCAAGCGCATCAAGAAGTACGAGGACAAGATCCCGGGCAGCGCGCGGCAGCCGCTGCCCGTCCAGGCCAACCCGGGCAACGGCCAGGGCAACCGCAACGGCCCCGGCGGGGGCGACGGCGGCTCCGATCCCGTGCCGCCCGGCCGGCCCGCGAAGCCGCCGGCGAAGAAGGACCCGACCGCGCCCGATCCGCCGACGCCCGCCGCGTCCGGCGACAACGGCTCCGTCAGGGTGCGGTTCACCGCGGCCGCGCAGCCCCAGGGCGTCTACCCGGTGACCCGGTTCGTCCTCCTCGGCCAGGACGGCAAGCCCGTCGCCGGTGCGAGGCCCGCGCAGTTCCCCGGCGGCAGCCAGGGCGGGACGTTCACCGTCGGCGGCCTCACCTGCGACACGACCACCCACACCTACAAGGTGGCCGCCGAGTACAAGGGCAAGAACGGCAGGACCGCCTACAGCGAGTCCGGCGCCGTGGGCGCCACCGCCTGCACCGCCCCCGGCCCGCCGACCGGCCTCACCGCGACGCCCGTCAACCACGGGGCGAACCTCAGTTGGGGCCGCTCGTCCGGGTACGACGTCACCTACGTGGTGACCTCGCCCAGCGGGACGGTCACGACCACGGGCACATCGAAGTCGATCAGCGGCCTGCCCAACGCGGCGACCCACACCGTGACCGTCAGGGCGCGCAACGGCGCCGGTGACTCAACGGAGCTGACGAAGACCGTGGATCTCGGTTATCCCACCAAGCAGATTCAGAACCAGAACAACAACCAGACCAACACGATCATCCGGCCGGGCCCGAGCACCGCCGGCTCGACGGCCCAAAAGATTCCCAAGGGCCAGGTCATCACGATGACCGTGGTGTGCCAGGTCCACGGGCAGTCGTACCACGAGCCGGAGAGCAACACCACCAGCACGGTCTGGAACAAAGTTCAGACGCAGTACGGCGACGGCTACCTCAACGACACTCTGGTGGCCACATCCAAGAACGTCTACCCGTCGAATGGCCTTTATGAATGCGAAATGTGAGCGGCGGAGGCCGATGGCGGGCGAACGATCCATGTCGAGCATGCGGGGATGCGGACCATGAATGAGAACGGAGCGGTGGACGCGGATGCGCTGGCGGGGCGGTTCGCGCAGATGTTCGCGGCGCTGGCCGGGAACATCGAGCGGGTCGTGCGCGGCAAGCGGGAGAAGGTCGAGCTGGCGCTGGTCTGCCTGCTCTCGGAGGGGCACCTGCTGGTCGAGGACGTCCCGGGCGTCGGCAAGACGACCCTGGCGCGGGCGGTGGCGGCGTCCGTCGAGGCGAAGTGGGCGCGGATCCAGTTCACGCCCGACCTGCTGCCCAGCGACATCACCGGCGTGTCGATCTTCAACCAGGGGACGAACGAGTTCGAGTTCCACCAGGGCCCGATCTTCGCGAACCTCGCCGTCGCGGACGAGATCAACCGCGGTTCGCCGAAGACGCAGTCGGCGCTGCTGGAGGTCATGGAGGAGCGCCGGGTGACGGTCGAGGGCACCCCGCATCCGGTGCCGCGCCCGTTCATGGTGATCGCGACGCAGAACCCGGTCGACATGGACGGCACCTACCCGCTGCCGGAGGCCCAGCTCGACCGGTTCCTGATGCGGATCTCGATGGGGTATCCCGACCATCAGGCCGAGGTGGCGCTGCTCGCGGGCGCCCCGACGGGCACGACGCTCGACCAGATGGCGCCGGTGATGGGCCGCGAGGACCTCGCCCGGATGATCGAGTTCGCGCAGCGGCTGCATGTGGCGCCGCCGCTGTACGACTACCTGGTGCGGGTCGTCGCGGCCACCCGCGAGCACCCCGACCTGCGGCTCGGCGCGAGCCCGCGGGCCGGCATCGCGCTGCTGCGCGCGGCGCGGGTGCGGGCGGCGGCGGCCGGCCGCTCCTACATCGTCCCGGAGGACGTGAAGGCGCTCGCGGTCCCGGTCATCGCGCACCGGCTGATCGTCACGCCGGAGGCCGAGCTGCGCGGGCGGTCCGGCGCCGACGTGGTCGGGGAGGCCCTGCAGAACGTGCCGACACCGCAGGCCGCCGGTGTCTGAGAAGCGGGTGTGACGTGCTGACGCCGCTCGGATGGGGGACGGCGGCCGTCTCGGCGCTGCTGTACGCGGCGGGCTGGTGGCTCGGCTATCCGGAGCCCGCCGTGCTCGCCGTCGCCGGGCTGGCCGCGGTGGCGGCCGCCGCGCTGTGGACGCTGCCGCGGCCGAGGCTGGACGTCCGCAGGGAGATCGCGCCCACGAAGGTCGAGCGCGGCGAGCCCGCCGTCGGCGTCCTGCACGTGACGAACAAGGGACGCGGCGTCCGGGGCCTGAGCGCGCAGGAGACCATCCGAGCCGGGGCGGGCGCCACCTCGGTGGCGGTCGACATCCCGCGGCTGCGGCCGGGCGGGAACCGCACCGTGACCTACCGGCTGCCGACGGACCGGCGCGGCGAGATCCCGGTCGGGCCGCTGCGGCTGGTGCGCGCCGACCCGCTCCGGCTGGCCCGCCGGGCCCGCGAGTACGGCGCGCCGGAGGTCCTGCTCGTCCGGCCGAAGACGGTGCGGCTGGCGCTGCTGCCGTCCGGCCGCGCCTACCATCTGGAGGGCCCGACCAGCGACAGGTCCCCGGCCGGGACGGCGACGTTCCACGCGCTGCGCGAGTACGTGATCGGGGACGAGCTGCGCCACGTCCACTGGAAGTCCTCGGCCCGCACCGGCACGCTGATGGTCCGCCAGCTCGTGGACGCCAGCCTGCCCACGACGACGGTCGTGCTGGAGGCGCGGCCCGGTTCGTGGCCGGAGCCCGACGACTTCGAACTGGCCGTGGACGCGGCGGCGTCGGTCGCCGCCGGCGCGGCGTCGGCGAGTTTCCCCGTCCGGATCCTCACCGGGAACGGCCGGCTGGCGGACACGCGCGGTGGGCCGGACGACGTCGAGGTCCTCCTCGACCGCCTCACCGCCGTCCGGACGGAGGAGGGGCCGCAGTCGACCGTGGACGCGGTACGCCGTGTGCGCGCGGGCGGGTCCCTCGTCGTCGTGACGAACGGCGCCGCCGAGCTCGGCCGGATCGCGTCGGTCCGGAGCCGCTTCGACCGGGTCGTGGTGCTGCGGGTGCGGCCGCCCGGGCCGGCGGCGGCCCCGCCCGGCGTCCAGCTGGTCGACTTCGCCGACCTGGACGGGCTGGCGGAGTCGTGGCGGCGGCTGGGGAGCGTCCGGTGACGCGCTACGTCTCGCTCGTCGTGACGGCCTGCCTGGTGGCCGTCGCCGGCCTGTCGTTCCAGCGGGTGTTCGGGTTCGGGCCGGTCGTGCCAGTCGCCGCCGTCGCCGCGGTCGTGCCGACTCTGCTGTGCGGGCTCCTGTCGGGCCCGCGCAAGGACAAGGGCCCCTGGCCGTTGTGGATCTCGCTCGTGCTGACCGTCGTCGCCTGGGCGGGGACGGTCTCGGTCACCGTCCTGCGCCCGGCCCTCGGTGACGGGACGCTGCCGCAGACGCTCCGCGAAGGCGTGCTCAGCTCGTGGAAGTCGATCCTGACCACGCTGCTGCCCGCCCCGGCGAAGCCGGAGTTCCTCGTCCTGGTCAACGTGGTGGTGTGGCTGGCGGCGTTCGCGTCCGCCGAGCTGGCGCTGCGGACCTCGCTGCGCGCCCTCCCGGGCCTGCCCGCCCTCGCCGTGTGGGCGGTCGCGCTGCTGCTCGGGGTGGACGGACCCGGGAACAACCTGCCGCTCGCCGCCGCGACCGTCGTGCTGATCGCCGTGCTGGTCCTCGTCCGCGCGGACGGGCCGCGTCCGGGCGTCGCGTGGCGGCCGCTCGTGATCGGGATGCCGGCCGCCGCCGTCCTCGGCGGGCTGGCGTTCGCCGCCGGGCCCGTCGTTCCCGTCAGCGCCGAGCCGTACAACCCGCGCGAGCAGGTGCAGGCTCCGCCGCCCCAGCAGCGCGACAGCGTCAGCCCGCTCGACCGCGTCGGGGGCTGGCTGCTGAGCCCCGACCAGGTCATGTTCACCGTCCAGGCGAAGCGGAACGAGATCGAGCGGCTCGCCGTCCTGGACAGGTTCGACGGCGTGACCTGGTCGTCCACGGCCCGGTTCGTCCCGACCGGGAGCCGCGTGCCGCAGGGGCC
Organism: Spirillospora sp. CA-128828; assembly: GCF_050945415.1. Lineage (NCBI taxonomy): Bacteria > Bacillati > Actinomycetota > Actinomycetes > Streptosporangiales > Thermomonosporaceae > Spirillospora > Spirillospora sp. CA-128828. The sequence goes on along the minus strand of NZ_CP191986.1, from coordinate 6,254,018 downwards.
CGCCCCGGACAAGAAGCACCCGGTCGCGCAGCGCATCACGATCCGCGACCTGCCGGGTGTGTGGGTGCCCGCCGCCGACCGGCCGCGCGAGGTCGCCGGGCTGCCGGTCGTCGTCGACCCCGGAAGCGGCGCGCTCGCCGCCGCGCAGCCACTGCGCACCGGGCAGACGTACCGGGTCGACTCCGTCGTCCCCGAGTGGACGGCCGACGATCTCGCCGACGCGGCCGTCGCCAACGACGCCGAGGCCGTCGCCGCGCGGCAACTGCCGTGGGGTCCGGGCGCGAAGGAGCCGCCCGTCCAGCTGGCCGAGTTCCGCAAGTTCGCGGAGGCCGCGACGCAGGGCGCCGTGTCGCCCATCCAGAAGGCCGCGATGCTCGCCGAGTACCTCAAGCGATACGCCAGGTACGACGTGACCGCCCCGCCCGGGCACAGCTACCGGCAGCTCGACTACTTCCTCGGCGAGGGCAGGCGCGGCACGCCCGAGCACTTCGCGACCGCCTACGCCCTGCTCGCCCGGACGCTCGGCCTGCCGTCCCGTGTCGTCGTCGGTTTCGACGGCGGGAACCGCGCGGGTGACACCGTCCAGGTCCGTTCCGGGGACGTCATGGTGTGGCCCGAGATCAAGTTCGACGGGCTCGGCTGGATTCGCTTCAACCCGCTTCCCGACAGCGCGCGCAAGTCGAAGAAGAACGACTCCGTCGCGGCGGGGGAGACGGAGCAGAAGCTGGAGCAGGCCCAGAAGAACGCGGCCTCCCAGCAGCGCGGCCAGGGGCCGGGCAACACGCCCCAGAAGGGACCGCAGAAAACGGCCGCGGAAGACGGGTCGCCCACCCCTTGGTGGGTTTTCGCCTCCATCGCGGTGGGCGTGCTCCTCATCGGCTACCTCTTCGCGGTTCTGCTCGCGCCCGCCTTGCGCAGGCGACGCCGCCGGGCGGGGACGCCCGCCGCCCGCATCACCGGTGCCTGGCATCAGGCCCTCGACCACCTTTCGGACGTCGGCCTGTCCACGGCCCGGACCCTGACCGCGCACGAGGTCGCGCGGTTCGGCGCGTCCAACGTCGGCGAGGACGCCCACGGGCACCTGGGCCCGCTCGCCGACCTCGTCAACCGCAGCCGCTTCGCCGCGTCCCATCCGGACCCGCACGCCGCCGACCGGGCCTGGCACCACACCGACGAGCTGGGCCGCCTCGTCACCGCGAAGGCCGGGCGTCTCCGCCGGCTGCGGCGCCGCCTGCACCCGCGGTCGCTGAAGGACCGCCGGGTCACCGGGAAGGGACGCTGACCCCGATCTCGCCGCCCAGCACGGCGCCCGTCTCCAGCTCCAGGTCGTCCCCGCTCCAGAACCGGCCCGGGTCGAACCAGTTCGGGCGGCGGCCCTTCGGCAGCAGCCCCATCGACTGGTACGTCACCGCGACGATCTCCGCGCAGAACGCCGTCTCCAGATTCACGTCCCTCTCGGCCGGGCGCCGGATGGGCACCCGCCCGCGCAGCCACCGCGTCGCCAGTTTCGACGTGGACGGGAACGGGGTGCCGTCCAGCCGCGCCACCGCGCGCAGCGCCGCGTCCTCCATGGCCCCGGTCGGCGGCGGTTCGAGCTGCCGCAGCCAGGCCCGCTGCCCGTACCGGTTGCCCCAGGCGAGGACGGCGTCGCGCAGGTCGTGCAGCTGCGCGCCGCGGTGGTGCCCGCCCGTCCACATGTCCCGCAGCGAGCGGCCCAGCTCGGCGTGCCACATCAGCGGCGGCAGGTCGCCGATGACCAGCGACATGCCGACATGGTTGACGGGGCTGTTCGTCGTCATCTGGATGGCGCGGTCGGCCACCGTCCGGCCGCGGAACAGCCACACGTCCCCGGTGCGGGTCAGCTCGGCGGCCTCGTCGAGGGAGATGCTCGTACCCGGCATGATCGCTACCGTAGCCGCATGCGAACGTGGAAAACGCCCAGCCCGTGGAAGGCGCCCGGCTTGTGGAAGGCACTGGGCATCGCCGGGTTCATCGGCGTGGCCGCGACCGGGGCCGTGATCGTGCGCGCCGAGCGGCGGCGCCGCTCCTACACGCCCGACGAGATCCGGCAGCGCCTGCACGAGCGGCTGGACGAGTCGTCCGGGGAGCGGCCGTGACCGTCCGCGCCGTCCGCCCGCCGGGCCCGGACGATCTGGACCGCGCCTGGCGGGCCGTGTCCGCCGCACTCGACCCGACGCCGCTCGTCCCGTCCGGCCTGGCGCCCGGCGCGCTGCTGAAACTGGAGTCGTTCCAGCCGACCGGCGCGTTCAAGGTGCGGGGCGCGCTCGCGGCCGTCGCCGCCCTCCCGCAGAGGGAGCCGGTGGTCACGGCGAGCGCGGGCAACCACGGCCTCGGCATGGCGTACACGGCCGCGAAGACCGGCGCTGACGTCACCGTCGTCGTGTCGACCCGGGCCTCCCAGGCCAAGATCGACAAGATCGGCGCGTTCCCGGTGCGGCTCGTGCAGCACGGGACGACCTACGACGACGCCGAGGCGCACGCGATGACGCTGCCCGGCCACTACGTCTCGCCGTACAACGACCCGGCGGTCATCGCCGGGCAGGGGACCATCGGGCGCGAACTCGAACGGCAGGTGGACGGGCCGCTCACCGTCATCGCGCCGGTCGGGGGTGGCGGGCTCCTCGCGGGACTGTGCCTGTGGGCGCGTGAGCGCGGGAACGTGCGGGTCGTGGGCGTGGAGTCGGCGGTGTCGCGCGGCGTCTCCGCCTCGGTGGCGGCCGGGCGGGTCGTCACCGTCGAGGTCGGCGAGACGTTCGCCGATGGGCTGCCCGGAAACCTCGAACCCGGCTGCGTCACGCCGCAGGTGATCGGGCACACCGCCGAACTGACGTCCGTGACCGACGACCAGATCCGGACGGCGTTGCGCTGGCTGTTCCACGAGCACGGGCTCGTCGCCGAAGGGGCGGGCGCCGCGGGCGTCGCCGCCGTCCTCGCCGGGCGGGCCGACATCACCGGCCGCCCCGTGGTGATCGTTTCTGGACGAAATATCACCGCTGCGACATTCACCAACGCAATTCGCGAATAGCGAGAATTGCCATTCTTCCCGGAAACGCGGACGTCATGGGACGGAAGCCGCTACGGTGTCTCGGGCGAGCGGGGACAGGTGATTCGGGACGTGGTCGGCCTGAAGGTGTTGTTCCGGCGTGACCGGCTGACGGGCCAGGTCGCCGCCGGTCTCGTCGGGGTGCTCGTCATCGCCGCCGGCGTCTACGGGGTGGGCGTCGCCAGCGCCAAGTACCGGATCGCCGACGTCGGCGCCTGGCTCACCGCGCGGGACAAGGGCGCCGTCGTGCACGTCAACGGCCCCGCGGGCAAGGTGGACGGCAAGACCGGCGTGATCCCGCAGATGCGCGGCCACGACATCAAGATCGTGCAGGACGGCGCCACGGTGCTGATCATCGATCTGCACACCGGCGTGGTCAGCCGGCTCGACCCGTCCCAGCTGAACATCGGCGCGAGCCGGGCCCTCGGCAAGGGCATCCAGGTCCTCGCCGAGGCTGGCAAGGCGTACACCGTCGACTCGGTCAAGGGCGTCGTCCAGCAGATCGACCCGGTCGGCCTGACGCCGGTCGGCGCGCCCGCCACGCTGCCCCCGGTCCTCGGGCAGGCCGGCATCGACGCGCAGGGCACGCTGTGGGTGCCGGTGTCGCGGGACGGGCAGGTCTCGGCGTTCAAGGACGGCCGGCTGCAGCCGCCGGTCCGCGTCGGCGGGGCGGGCGACAGCCTCGCTCTCACGATCGCGGGCGGAGACCCGGTCGTCACCAATTCCACCTCGGCCACCGCCACGGTCATCAAGCCGTCCGGGGCGCGGCTCACGGTGAGCCTGCCGACGACCGTCCGGGAGGCGGGACGCGGCGGCGTGCTGGCCCCGCCCGCCACCGAGGGCAAGACCGTCCCGCTGCTGGTGCCCGGCACCGGGTCTCTGGTCACGGTCGACACCGACACCGGCCGGTACTCCAGCGCGCGGCTCGCCATGCCGAAGCACCGGTACCGGCCGCCGCAGATGCTCGGCGCGAAGGTCTACATCCCGGACGAGACGGCCGGGGCGCTGATCGTGTACGACTCGGCGGGCAACCGGTTCGAGCCGCCGGTCCCGGTGACCGGGCGGCCGGCCCCGCTGGACGTGTTCGTCCGGGACGGGCTGCTCTGGGCGAACGACCCGACCGGCCCGCGCGCCGTCGTGATCGACGGGCAGGGCGGCCACAAGGCGATCGACAAGTACAAGGACAGGGTGGCGGGCGGCCCGAAACGCCGCACCCTTCCGCTTCCCGGCGGCGGGGACGCCCCGCCGCCCTCCAGGTCGCCGCAGAGCCCGCAGACGCCCACGCCGCCGCGTCCCGGGCAGCCGCCGGCGGCGCCGGCCAACGTGTCCGTCACCCCGGGCGCGGGCACGATGCGGATCGACTTCCAGCCCTCGCAGGGCGACGGGATCACCGGGTACGTGCTGAAGGACGTCCCGTCCGGTCTGACGGCCACCCCGTCCGCGATCCGCCAGGGTGCGGGCCCCTTCACGTTCACGGTCGGGGGCGGCGACTGCGGGCGCGAGTACCGGTTCCGCGTCGCCGTCCGTTACCGCGACGCCCACGGCCGCACGCGTGAGCAGGTGTCGGCGGCCAGCGACCCGGTCCGGCCGTGCGTGACCCCGGGCGCGCCGACCGGCCTGAAGGCGCAGGCCACGACGTCCGGGGCCAAGGTCTCCTGGACGGCCCCGCCCGGCGCGGCGACGTACAAGCTCAACTGGGACGGTCCCGCCCAAGGGAGCACGACGGTGTCGGCCACGGCCGCGACGCTCGGAAACGTGTGGACGAACGGGTCCTACACCTTCACCGTCGCCGCCGTGAACGATGCCGGCGCGGGGACGACCGCGACCCTGACCAGCGGGCTGGCCGGCCCGACCTACGATTACGCCGTCCGCATGAACGGCAATTCCGACGGCTACATCAGGTCGACACCCGACGCGAACAACGGCGCGACCGTCGCCACGATGCACGACAACAACGGCGAGAAGGTCGTCGTGCACTGCCAGGAGAAGGGCGCCCACTACACCCATCCCCGGGACTCGAACCTCACCGGCGACACCTACGCCAAGATCACGTGGCAGGGCAAGACCGGCTACGTGATCGGCTACCTGGTCAGCACGCCGGGCGACTGGAACAGCTACGCGGGACCGGCCGTGTGGAGATGCGCCTAGCCGCGCTTCTTCCCCTTGCCGATGCAGGCGGGCTGCGACCACGACACGTCCGGTGCCTGGCCCTGGTTAAGCCGCAGCACCGCGCCGACCTTGAAGCAGTGGACCAGGTTCGGCCGCACACCGGGGAACGTCGCCGAGCGGGAGCCCGCGGCGACCGTCACGATCGGTTTGCTGCCGGCGGGCTGCTGCTGGATCAGCAGCGGGAGCTCGCGCGCGGCGGGCGGCAGCGTCCAGATGAGCGCCGCCGTCCCGCGGACCGGCTTCGCGACCACCTTGCGCGGGCGGGTCGCGGCGAGCTGCGCGGGCGTGAACGGCTGCTGCGGGCCCCCCGTGACCTGGCCCTGGGGGACGGTCTGGGACGGCGCCCCCGAGTTCGCGGCCGGCCTGCCGTCTTCGGCGTCGGCGCCGCTGTTCGCCAGCGCGAGCGCCCCGATGCCGAGCGCCAGCCCGCCGGTGAGCGCGACACCGGCCGCGATGATCAGGCCGCGCCGCGGGCCGTTCTGGGGCCGGTCAAGAGTGGTCTGCTGCGGGTTCGCGTGCGGCGTCGTGGCGGAATCGCCCGCCCGCGTGTCGCCCACGGCCGGTCCCTGCTGAGTCGGTGTCCAGCCCGCCTCGGGGACCGGCTGCGGCCTCGGGGCGTCCTGGGGGACGGCGTTCGGCGGCTGCGGCGGGACGGCGTTCGGCGCCCATGGCGACGGCGGCGCCTCCGGTGCCGTGACGGGCACGGGGGGCGGCGGAGCGACGGGCGGCGTGGCCGAGGCGTCGGGGAACGAGAGCCGCCGCCCGGTGTCCGGCACCGGGGCCGGGGCCGGCAGGACGGAGCCGCCGTGCGCGACGTCCGTCACCGGCAGCCCGAGCTCGGCCTGCACCCGCTGGAGCGCCTGCGCGAACTCCACCGCGGTCGCGAACCGCTGGTCGGCCGACTTCGCCATCGCGCGGCCGATCACGTCCGCCACCTGCGCCGGGACGTCCGGCCGGGGGATCGGCGGCGGCGGGTCGTTCAGGATCCGCAGCATCAGCAGCGCGATGCCCTCGCCCCGCGGCCCCTTGAACGCGGGCTTGCCGGCCAGGAGCTGGTACAGGGTCGAGCCGAGCGAGTAGAGGTCGGAGCCGACGCCTGGCGGCCGGCCCTCCAACACCTCGGGGGCCGCGTGGTGCGGGGTGAACGCCTGCGTGTGCGTGGCGTCGAAGGAGTCGACCAGGCGGGCGATGCCGAAGTCGGCGAGCGCGGGCTCCCCGTACCGCGACAGCAGCACGTTCTGCGGCTTGACGTCCCGGTGCAGGACGTCGGTCTCGTGGGTGGCGGCGAGCGCGCCCGCCATCTTCACGCCGATCCGCAGCACCTCGGCGACCGGCAGCGGCCCCTCCCGCGCGAGCCGGTCGGTGAGCGCGCCGTGCTCGAAGTACTCCATCGCGATGTAGGGACGGCCGGAGCGGGTGGTGCCGGTGTCCAGCACGGTCACGATGTTCGGATGCCCGCTGAGCCGCCCGGTGATCTTGCATTCGCGCTGGAAGCGCCGCATCGCCGCGTCGTCGACCGCGCTGATCGACAGGACCTTCAGCGCGACCATCCGGTCGAGGCGCTCCTGGTGCGCGCGGTACACGACGCTGAAGCCGCCCTCGCCGACCTGCTCCAGCACCCGGTAGCCAGGAACGTCCTCGGTCATGGGTCGGGGGATCCCTCTCCGTTGCTCGTCTCGTCCGGGTCGCGGCGGGGGCGCGATCATTCGATGTCGTGCGGCCCGGGGCGGTTCCCCCGGCGGCCAACAGCGTAGTACGGGGACGAAACGGGCGTGGCCGATCTCGCCGGGACGCTCCGGCTCCGCCCGCCCCTCGCGTCTCGTACGGAAATGAGATGACATTTCCATTGGCCTGGTTAATCCTTGTGCCAATTCCGCTCCAGGCGCGCCTTGATACGTCCTAACCTCGGGATTCGCGACGAAGGAACGGCCCAGAGGGAGTGGCCCGCCGTGACGGACGATGTCATGACGAATCCGCGGACGGAAATGCCGCCGGCCAAATCGGCCTATGGCGACCTTGTCCGAATAGCGTATTTCGTTCTGCCGGGGAGGGGAAAGCGCGTCTACCGGCTGGCGATCGCCCGCCGGATCGTGGACACCAGCGCGCGCGGCGCCCGCGACCGCTCCGCCGTGGGACACGCTCGCCGCCGCACCCGCGTGCTGCGCCGGGCGCTGCGCCCGTCCCGCCGCCTCCAGATCGGGCTCGGCCCGTGGCTGCGGGCCTTGCCCGCCCGGCTGCCCGATCCCGCGCTGACGGCGGCGCTGTCCAAGCTCGAACCGCACGTCCGCCTCGCCTACGTGCTGCGGACCGTGGAGGGGCTGCCCCGCTACGCCGTCCGCGACCAGCTGATCGAGCTGCGGGTGCGCGACCCCTGGTCGGCGATCCGCGCCGCCGAGGCCGTCGAGGTGCCCCCGCTCCGCCGTGAGGACCGGTTCGAGCCGGCGCTGCTGCGTCCGGTCCGCAACCGCTCCGTGCTGCCGCTCGCCACCGCGGCCCTCCTCACCGTCGCGCTGGCCGCGGCGCTGGTCCTGACCGAGCGGAGCGGGCCGCCCGAGGCGTCCGCGCGCGTGCTGCGCCTCGTCGCGGCGGCGCCGGACGCCTGGACGCGCGGCGCCCGCACCCTCGACGCCTGGCCCGCCCGCGGCGACCTCGCCCGCGACCGGGCGTTCACCGGACGCGCCGCCGGCGCGTGGGCGGCCGTGCCCGGCGGCCGCCGCGCCGGCGGCGGCACCGCGCAGCTGCTCTTCGCCGGGCACCTCGACGGCGCGGCCCTCGCCGTCATGCGCAGCGGCGGCCTCCTGGCCCGCTACGCCTCAGGTCGCCTGGACGTCGTCACCGCCGGCGCCGACCCGTCCGCCCCGATCGCTCTCGGCGGCGGCCGCTACCTTCTCGCTCCCTGGGAGACGCGTCCGGAGACGCTCGCCGGGCAGCGGCTCGCCGTGTCCGACGGCGTGACCGTGCCCGTGCGCCCCGGCACCGGCTGCGGGCGGGGCCCGCTCTTCCACCTCGGCTCCCGGACGGTCGGCGACCTCGGCGGCCCCCGCGGCACCGTCCTCACCTACCACTCGCCGGCCCACCGGCCGGGCGCCGACCGCCCGGCACGCCTCGGCCAGACCGCCCGGGAGTTCTGGAACCGCCTGGCCTGCGCGACGCCCCGTCCGGCACCGGCGGTCTCCGAGGCGCTGGCGTTCGACTTCTGGTCGGGGAGGCTGCCGCACGGCGGGCCGTCCGCCGACTGGGTCTGCACCCGGCTGACGTACGCCGGCGGTGACACGGCGGCCTTCGCGACGCTGCTCGGGGCGGAGGACGTGGCCACGGGTGCCTGCGACGCGCGCCGCCCGGTGAGCGGGACCTGGTGGCGCGCCCCGTCCCGCCGGCGGTACTACGTGGCCGCGGCCGGACGCGGCCTCGTTCCGCATGCGGACGGCGTCCGCCGGCCGACGACGCGGAACCGCCTCCTCGTCGCCACGGGCGCCCCGGACGGTCCCGTGCGCCTCACCGCCCGTTAGGACGGCCCGGTCAGCACCCGCTTACCTCGATCGGGCACACTGGTGGGGACCGAACGAGATTCAGGGAGTCGCAGATGGGCAAGGGGCCGCTCTCCGGAGTACGGGTGATCGAGCTGGCCGGGATCGGCCCGGGGCCGTTCGCCGCGATGCTGCTGGCCGACCTCGGCGCCGACGTGATCCGCGTGGACCGCGCCTCGGCCGTCCGCGACGGCGAGACGACCGGTGGCACCGACTTCACCAACCGCGGCAAACGGTCGATCGCGATCGACCTCAAGAGCGAACGCGGCAAGGAGGTCGTGCTCCGCCTCGTCGAGAAGTCCGACGTCCTCCTCGAAGGGTTCCGCCCCGGCGTGACCGAGCGCCTCGGCATCGGCCCGGACGACTGCCTCGCCCGCAACCCGCGTCTCGTCTACGGCCGGATGACCGGCTGGGGCCAGGAGGGCCCGCTGTCCCAGACCGCGGGCCACGACGTCGGTTACATCGCCATCACCGGCGCCCTGCACGCCATCGGCCGCGCCGGCGGTCCGCCCCAGGTCCCGCTGAACCTGCTCGGCGACTTCGCGGGCGGCAGCATGTACCTGGTCGTCGGCGTCCTGTCCGCCCTGCTGGAATCGCGGACGAGCGGCCGCGGCCAGGTCGTCGACGCCGCCATCGTGGACGGCACCGCGCACCTGTCCACCTTCATCCACGGCTTCCTCGCGGGCGGGATCTGGGAGGACCGCCGCGGCGTCAACATGCTCGACACCGGCGCCCCCTGGTACGACGTCTACGAGACCTCCGACGGCCGGCACATGGCCGTCGGCGCCATCGAGCCCCAGTTCTACGCCGAGTTCCTCCGCCTCGCCGGCCTGGACGAGGAGGACCTCCCGGCCCAGTACGACCGCGCCGGATGGCCGGCCATGCGCGACCGCTTCGCCGCCGTCTTCCGGACGAAGACCCGCGACGAGTGGACGGAGATCTTCGTTCCGAGCGACGCCTGCGTGGCCCCCGTCCTCTCCATGGCGGAGGCCGCCGAACACCCCTACAACACGTCCCGCGACGTCTTCCCGGACCTGGCCGGCCACCGCCAGCCCGCCCCGGCCCCCCGGTTCTCCCGCACCACCACCGAGACCGGCGGCGTTCCCGTCCTGCCCGGCGGCCAGACCCGCGCCATCCTGGACGACCTGGGCTTCGACGACACCGACGCCCTCCTCAAGGAAGGCGCGGTGGCCCAGGCCTGACCCCGAGGGCGCCCGGCGACCACGACACGCCGGGCGCCCTCGGCCTCTCAGCCGACCCCGGGATCCGGCACCCCGAGATGCTTCAGAATCGCCCCGAGCCGAGCATCCACCCGCTCGAACCGCTCGTCGACGCGGTCGAACCGCTCGTCCATGCCGTCGAGTCGGGCGTCCACCCGGTCGAGGCGGGCGCCGATCTTGTTGAACTGGAGGCTGTGCTGCTCCAGCGTCTTCTGGATCTTGCCGACGTCGCCCTTGATCTGCGTGACGTCCGTGCGGAGGGCCCTCAGACCGTCACTGAGAGCCCTCGACTGGCCGGGACCGGCCCAGGTCTCCAGGTTCGACACTCGCACCTCCAGGTCGATGAACTGCTCTCGGGTCACCGTCACGTCATTCTCTCCTTTTCACGGTCGGTCCCGCTCCCCGACACGGAAAGTTAGCGACGTGGTCAAGGTCGTGTTCGCCGATCACAGAAAGTGGTCGACTTTTCACGGTTTGCGAGTCTAAACCAGACAGAAATCTCATCACGGTTGTGGTGATGTGTTCTTTTGTGAATTCTCCCGGCCGACGGGGCGCGGCTCCTGACGGGGGCCGCGGGGCAGGGTGCGGGGGAGGGTGACGGCGGCCGTGGTCGCCAGGAGGAAGAGGGTCGCGGAGATGGTGAGGGCCAGGGCGTAGCCGTTGTTGAGGGCGGATTCGGTCGTGGCGTCGCCGGTGTGGTGGGCGGCGACGGTGGCCAGGGCCGCCAGGCCGATGCAGCCGCCGAGCTGGCGGGAGCTGTTGAGCAGGCCCGAGGCCATCCCCGCCTCGCCGGGCGCGACGCCGGTGGTGGCGGCGACGGCGACCGGGGCGAGGACGAGACCGGTGCCGACGCTGCACAGCAGGGACGGGCCGAGGACGTCGGTGAGGAAGCCGCCGCCGGGACTGATGAGCGCGAACCAGCCGAGGCCCGCGGCGGCGAGCAGGCCGCCCGGGATCAGGGACGCGCGCGGCGAGCGGGCCGAGGTGACGCGGGTGGCGACCACGGATCCGGCCACCAGCCCGGCGGAGAAGGGCAGGAACGCGGCGCCCGTCGCGGCCGCCCCCATGTGCAGGATCTCCTGCAGGTAGAGGGACACGAAGTAGAAGGCGGCGAACTGGCCCGCGGCGGCGAGGAACACGATCAGGTTCGCGCCGGCCACCCAGCGTCCGCGCAGGAGGCCGAGGCGGACGAGCGGGGCGGGTGACCTGGACTCGACGAAGACGAACGCCGCGAGAATGGTCAACGCCGTGGCGAGGGTGCCGATCGTCGCCGCGGACGTCCAGCCGCGGGTGTCGGTGCGGACGACGCCGAAGACCAGCAGCCCGATGCCGCCGGTGGCGAGCACCGCGCCGAGCACGTCCATCCGCTCCCGTGCCGCGGAACGCGCCTGCGCGGGGATTCCGGCCGGGACGAGCGCCAGTGCGGCCGCGACGATGGGCAGATTGATCAGCATCACCCAGCGCCAGCCCGCGTACTCGGTCAGGATCCCGCCGGCGAGGACGCCGAGCGCCCCGCCCGCCGCGTTCACCGCGCTCCAGACGCCGAGCGCCCGGACGCGGGCGCGGCCATCGAACGTGGTCGTCAGCAGGGCGAGGGCGGCCGGGGCGACGGCCGCGGCGCCGAGGCCCTGCCCGGCGCGGGCGGCGACGAGCTGCCAGGGCGCCTGGGCCAGACCGCCGGCGAGCGAGCAGAGACCGAAGAGCGCGAGGCCGAGGACGAACAGCCGGCGCCGTCCGTACAGGTCGCCCGCCCGTCCGCCGAGCAGCAGGAACCCGCCGAAGGTGAGCGCGTAGACGTGCACGACCCAGGCCAGGTCGACCGGGGCGAAGCCGAGGGACGTCCGGATCGCGGGCAGGGCGACGTTGACCACCGCCATGTCCAGGGCGACGACGAACTGGGCGACGGACGCGGCCGCCAGCACAATCCCGGGTCTGGAGTTTTTATACATGTATAAAAACGTACCCGGACTTTCGTCCGGCTGTCCAGCCCGCGTCGCGGGCATGGGCGATGATGAGGGGATGGCGTCCCCAGAGCGGCGGGGCGGTGGCAGGCCGCCCCGCATCTCCCGCACGGAGATCATCGAGACCGCCCGCCGGATCGTGGACGAGGAGGGCGTCGGCAAGCTGACGATGCGGCGGCTGGCCACGGAGGTCGGCAGCACCCCGATGGCGCTCTACCACCACGTTCGCGACAAGGAGGACCTCCTCCTGCTGCTGGTGAACGATTACGCCGCGCGGACGCTGCACAGGCCCGACCTCCCGTCCGACCCGCGCGAGCGCGTCGTCGTCCTGGCCGCGGCCATCCGCGAGACGCTGGCGGGCGTGCCCTGGATCGTGGAGTTGCTCACCGCCGACGACCTGATGGCGGAGGAGGCGCTCTGGTACAACGAGCGGATCGTGGACGCCCTGATGGAGTGCGGTCTCACCATCGAGCAGGCCGTCCACGGCTACCGGGCGGTCTGGTACTACACGGCCGGGGAGATGCTCGTGCGGGCCGCCTCCGCCCGCAGGCGGGCCCGCGACGACCGGCCCACCCACCGCGACCGGATCTTCGCCGACCTCGACCCGGTGGCGCTGCCGAGGTTGGCGTCCCTGTCGGGCCGCTGGGCGACGCTGACAGCCCAGGACACCTACCTCGACGGGCTGCGCGCGCTCGTCGACGGGCTCACCCGTGACTGAACGCGCAGGTCGAGCGGTGTGCCGGCCGAGCCGATTGTGAGACGCCTGACAATTTCCCCGGGGTAACCGGCGGTCGTCGCACAAGACCGCGCCGGAAAGCGGCCGTACCTTGTGGGCACTCCACCCCGACCACGACGAATCGAAATGCCGGACGCCCGGCCTTTTCGTCGTGCCCGCATTAGGGAGATGCACATGCGTTTCAGACGGCTCCGTTCATGGGCGGTCATCGCCGCGACGTTTTCCGCCGCGTCCGGCATGGCCGGAATGGTCGCGCCCGCCGCGCACGCCGAGACGAGCCCCGAAGGGGCGAACGACTGGAACTGCAGGCCCTCGTTCCTCCACCCGCGTCCGGTGGTGCTCGTGCACGGCACGTTCGAGAACATGGCGTTCAACTGGCAGAAGCTCTCCCCGGCGCTGAAGAAGGCCGGATACTGCGTCTACGCCCTCAATTACGGCGGCCCGAAGGACGGCCCCATCCAGGGGATCAACGACATTCCCACGTCGGCCGGGGAACTGTCGGCCTTCGTCGACAGGGTGATCGCCTCGACCGGGTCGTCCAAGGTCGACATCGTCGGGCATTCGCAGGGCGGCATGATGCCGCGGTACTACCTGAAGTTCCTCGGCGGGGCCGCGAAGGTGGGCAAGCTCGTCGGGGTCGTCCCGTCCAACCACGGCACCAACATGTCGGGGCTGGTCGAGCTCGGCAGCCTGCTCGGCATCACGCAGGCGGTCGTGAAGGCCGCGCCCGCCGCGGGGCAGCAGATCGTCGGCTCGGACTTCCTGACGAAACTGAACGAGGGCGGCGACACCGTGCCCGGCCCCACCTACATCGTGCTGTCCACCAAGTACGACGAGGTCGTCACGCCCTACACCTCGGAGTTCCTCAACGGCTCGAACGCTCAGAACGTGCTCTTGCAGGACAAGTGCGCGAACGACACCAACGCGCACGTCGGCATCGCCTTCGACCCGGTGATGATCAAGTTCGTGCTGAACTCGCTCGACATCTGGGGGCCGTACTGGCCCATCGACTGCGGCAACCCGCTCGGCTGACCTCGCCCGATGACGGCGGCGCCCGGTGGCCTCGTCCTTGCACCACCGGGCGCCGCTCGCCGTGCCTCAGGTCAGCCGACCGCGTCCGCCACGGCGTGCGACCAGATGCCGAGCGCGTCGTCGATCTGCTCCCCGGTGACGATCAGCGGCGGGATCATCCGGACGACGTTGCCGTAGGCGCCGCAGGTCAGCAGCAGGAGCCCGCGCTCCGCGGCCGCCTTGTGCGCCCGTGCCGCGGCGGCGGCGTCGGGCTCGCCGTCCGGCGTGGTGAACTCGCCGGCCTGCATCAGCCCGAGGCCGCGCACGTCGCCGATCTCCGGATGGTCGGCGGCGACCTTGCGGAGCCCGTCGTTCAGCCGCGCGCCCTGCCGGGCCGCGTTGCCGACGAGGTCCTCGTCGGCGATGACCTGGAGGGTGGCGAGCGCGGCGGCGCACGAGACGGCGTTGCCGCCGTACGTCCCGCCCTGCGACCCCGGGCGGGCCTTCTCCATCAGCGCCGTCGGCGCCGCGATCGCCGACAGCGGGAACCCGCTGGCCAGCCCCTTCGCGGTGATCAGCACGTCCGGACGCGCCGCCGAGTGCTCGTGCCCCCAGAACCGGCCGGTCCGCCCGAACCCGGTCTGCACCTCGTCCATGATCAGCAGGATGCCGTGCCGGTCGGCGCGCTCCCGCAGCCCCTCCAGGAACGCGGGCGGCGCCGGGATGTAGCCGCCCTCGCCGAGCACGGGCTCGACGATGAACGCGGCGGTGTCGGACGCGGGGCTGGCGGTGGCGAGCAGGTAGTCGAGTTCGCGCAGCGCGAACCGGGTGGCCTCCTCCTCCGGCCAGCCGTACCGGAACGCCTGCGGGAACGGGGCGATGGCGGCGCCCGGCATCAGCGGGCCGATGCCGGCGCGGAACTTCGTGCCCGCCGTGGTGAGCGCGGCGGCGCCCATCGTCCGGCCGTGGAAGGAGCCGTGGAAGACGACGATGTTCTGCCGCCCGGTCGCGTGCCGGGCCAGCCGGATGGACGCCTCGACGGCCTCGCTGCCGCTGTTGAGGAAGAACAGCGAGTCCAGGCCGTCGGGAAGGACCTCGCCGAGCGCTTCGACGAGCCGCAGCAGCGGCCGGTGCATGACCGTCGTGTACTGCCCGTGGATCAGCGTCCCGACCTGCTTCTGCGCGGCCTCGACCACGCGCGGGTGGCAGTGGCCGGTGTTGGTGACGCCGATGCCCGCGGTGAAGTCCAGGTGCCGGCGGCCGTCGGCGTCGTACAGGTACACGCCCTCGCCGCGCTCGGCGAGGACGGGGGTGGCCTGCTTCAGCAGGGGTGACAGCGTAGCCATGCATCCCTCCGGTAGATTGTCGACAATCTGCAATCTATGTGCCCCGGGACTCGGATGTCCAGGGGCCCTGGTTAAGACACGCGGAGCCGGTCGATGGAGTCGGTCATGTGCTCCTCGATGAGGGTCAGCAGCCGCTCCTCCTCCCCGTCCCCGATCGCGTCGACGAGCCGGCGGTGCTCCTCGACGAGGTCGGCGGGCTCGGGGTAGGTGTCCTGCAGCGCGTTCAGGCACATGCGGGTCTCCACCAGCAGCGTGTGCGCCATCCGCTCCAGCCGGGGACTGCCGGACGAGCTGACCAGCACCTCGTGGAACGCCTGGTCGGCGTCGCTCATGGCGACGCGGTCCCGCTCGCGCGCCGCCTCGACCAGCGCCTCCAGGGCCTCGGTGAGCCGGGCCACCGCCTCGCCCCGGTTCCGCTCCATGATCAGCTGGCATGCCTCGCGCTCGATCGCGAGCCGGGCGAGGTAGACGTCCTCGACGTCCCCCTCGTCCAGCGTGATCACGAACAGGCCGCGGTGCGGCTCGCTGACGAGCAGCCCCTCCTGGACCAGCCGCTGCATCGCCTCGCGGAGCGGGCCGCGGCTGATGCCGAGGCGCGCGGCGAGTTCGGCCTCGCCGAGCTGCGCGCCGGGCTCCAGCGATCCGTACATGATCGCCGAGCGCAGCTCGTCCGAGACGATCTCGACGGTCGACTTGCGGGGGACAGGTTCCAGCTCACCCAACCGGCCCATGCCCGGGCCCCTTTCGTCATAGCTGTCAGGTATGTCGTCCCTGCTCGGCCCCATGTTCGGCGGGACCGGCGGGGACGGTGGCCGGGACGGCGAACAGCCGGCCCAGCCCGGTGCGCGGCGGGAGTCCCCCCGGGCCGGACGCGAGTCGCAGCCCCTCCCACACGCTCACCTGGTTGGCGGTCAGCACCGGCTTGCCGACGCGCGCCTCCAGCTCGTCGAGCCAGGACACGGTGTGCAGCGCGGTGTCGGGCACCAGCACCGCCTCGGCGTCCGGATGGTCGTTGGCCGCGACGAACGCGAGCACCTCGTCGCGCCCGAGGGTGCCGACCTCGGCGGCGGTGACGATGCCCCGGCAGGACAGCGCCACCACCTCGATGCCGGCGTGGCCGAGGAACGCGACGAACCGCTCGGCGACGTCGGACGGATAGGTCGCGGCGACCGCGACCCGCGTCACGCCGAGCGCCCGCGCCGCGTGCACGAACGCGAACGACGTGCTGGACGCGGGCACGCCCGCGGCCTCCCGCACGCCCGCGACCTGCTGCGCCGCACCGTCCCAGCCGAACACGAAGCTTCCGCTGGTGCACGCCCACACGGCGGCCTTCACACCCATGGCGCGCAGCGTGCGGGCGCCTTCGCCCAGCACGTCGGCGCCGCCGATGTCGAGCAGCGCGTCGACGCGGTGCGCGTCCTCGCGCATCAGCGTGTGGACGACCGGCAGGCTGACGCCGCCGAGGGCGCGCTCGATGGCCGGATACTCGTCCTCGGCGCTGTAGCCGGGGTACAGGAACCCGGCGCTCAACCTGTTATGCGGCATGTCGCCGTCAACCCTACCTTCGCGGATCATGGCGGTCAGGCCGCCGTGGTCGGGGCGAGCTGCACCAGCGACTGCCCGGGACCGGCCGCGGAGCGGCCCATCGCGCGCAGCGCCGAGCACATCGTCACCTGGTTGGCGGTCAGCACCGGCTTGCCGATCATCTGCTCGAGCGGCGCGATGATGTCGTACGTCGGGACGTTCGTGCAGCTGATGAAGACGGCCTCGGCCTCCGGGGCGTCCACCGTCGACACCGCCGACACGATCTCGCCGTACCCGACCTTCCAGATGTGGCTGAGCAGCCCCATCCCGACCGACGACACCACCTCGATGCCGTACTCGCCGAGGAAGGACACGAGCCGCTCGGTGACCGCGTCGATGTACGGCGTGACGACCGCGATGCGCGACACGCCGAGCAGCCGGAGCGACTCCACGAGCGCGCCCGAGGTCGTCGTCGACACCGGCGCCCCCGCCGCGGTCATGGACTGGTGCAGCTCCAGCTCGCCCGCCTTGCCGCGGATGAAGCTGCCGGACGCGCAGGCGTAGGCGACCGCGAGCGGCTCGGGGGCGAGGACGTCCCGGGTCGCCTGCCGGACGATGGACTGGTCGGACAGCGCGGAGGCCATCTCGACCGTGACCGGCACCGGGACGTACGGCAGCCGGGTCATGAACAGCGACACGTCGTCGGGCGTCCAGCGCCACAACTCACGGTCGAGCGCGAAGTCGAACGGCGCGACCACGCCGATGCCGTGCTGCGCGAGCAGCTCGGGGCCGACGACCAGCGTGGGGTCGAATGTCATCTGTGTGCCCACCGCTCTAGGACTCGGCACGCGCGTAGACGAGACGCTCACCGACGCCGCCGGATCGCCAGACGTCGTTGCACGCCTCCGCCATCCGGTCGAGTCCGTCGACGATCGTCGCGTACACGTTGCCGGGCACCCAGCCGACGTCGCCGTTCAGCAGCAGGTTGTTGCGGCCGTAGAAGATGGCGAGGTCGATGACGCCGGGCAACCCGTGGATGTTCTTCTCCTCCTTGAACTTCCGGTCGAGCATCCCGCCGGTGAAGGAGAAGTAGACGACGTCGCCCGGGATGGGGGTGACGGTGGTGTTCTCCAGGCCGACCTCTTCCTCGGAGAACCGTTCGACCATCGTGTACACCTCGTTGCGCGCGTACTTGGCGTGGTACGCGTCGCCCCCGAGAGGCAAGGAGCGCCAGACCGCTTCGCAGGTCCGCGGCGCGTCCTTCTCCAGCAGTTCCGCGACGCACGAGACGCCGCGGTGCTCCAGAGTGATGGTCATGAGCTTGGGCATGCTGGACCTCCCCGTGCACAGGGGTGGGCGAGAGCGTCGCCACCCGAAAGGACTCTCCATGTTTGCGAGGGCGCACCCCCACACCCCCGGAGGGGCTTAGTCAGAGCGCTCTGGGATCCGTCCTGGCCATGCTGGGCAGGTTGCGACGGTCTTGCAGCACACGTTCCAGTGCGGTGACCGGGGCCGCGGTGCACCGCGCTGATTGTTGACAATCCTACGAACGCTTTCTAGCGTGTCAATGCCTCCCCGAGTTGCCATCTCGTAAACTCCGCACACCCCGGAAGTGACACCCATGGAGTCTGTTCAGCACGCCCGCGAAGGGCGGCCCGACGTGGTGGTGCTGGTCGGGGACGTCCAGCCGCGCGGCATGGCCGAGGCCGAACGCCTCGCGCGCCTCCGTTATGTACGCGAAACAGAGCTGGCCGAGGCGCTTCCGGGCGCCGACGCCCTGTTCATGTGGGACTTCCTGTCGGACGCGGTCGCCGCCGCGTGGCCGTCCGAGGGGGGCCCGGCCTGGGTGCACATCGCGAGCGCCGGCGTCGACCGGCTGATGTTCCCCGGCCTCGTCGAAAGTGAGACGGTTATCACCAACTCGCGAGGGGTGTTCGACGAGCCCATCGCCGAGTACGTCCTCGGGCTGGTGATCGCCTTCGCCAAGGACCTGCACACCACCCTCCGGTTGCAGGGCGAGCGGCGCTGGCTGCACCGCGAGACCGAGCGGATCACCGGTGCCCGCGCGCTCGTCGTCGGCACCGGGCCGATCGGGCGCGCGATCGGGCGCCGGCTGTCCGCGGCCGGGCTCGCCGTCGCCGGCGCCGGCCGCACCGCCCGCGACGCCGACCCCGACTTCGGCGTCGTCCACTCGATCGAGCGGCTGGACGAGGTGCTCGCCGAGGCCGACTACGTCGTGCTCGCCGCGCCGCTCACCCCGCAGACCCGCGGCATGGTCGACGCCGTGACGCTGGCCCGGATGCGGCCGTCCGCGCGGCTGATCAACGTGGGACGCGGCGCGCTGGTGGCCGAACCCGACCTGGTCGAGGCGTTGCGCGCCGGCCGGATCGCGGGCGCCGCGCTCGACGTCTTCGAGGACGAGCCGCTGCCGCCGTCCTCGCCCCTCTGGGAGATGCCGAACGTGATCGTCTCCCCGCACATGTCCGGCGACGTGATCGGCTGGCGCGACGAGCTGGTCCGGCTGTTCGCCGACAACCTCGGCCGCTATGTGTCCGGCCGTCACCTGCGCAACGTCGTGGACAAGCGGCTCGGCTATGTCGGGTCGGGTCCGCGGGCGGGTTCGAATCAGAGGGGGTAGCCATGAGTGACGCGGCCGATCTGACCGCGACCGAACTGCGTGCGGCGTACGAGGCCGGGACGCTCTCCCCGGTCGAGGCCGCCGAGGCCGTCCTGGCCCGGATCAGGCGGGACGACCCGGAGCTCAACGCGTTCTGCCTCGTCGACGAGGAGACCACGCTCGACATGGCCCGCGGGGCGGCGGACCGGTGGCGCCGCGGCGCGACCCTCGGGCCGCTGGACGGCGTGCCCGTCTCCATCAAGGACGTGCTGCTCACCCGCGGCTGGCCGACGCTGCGCGGCTCCACGACGATCGACCCGGACCGCTCGTGGGACGAGGACTCGCCGTCCGTCGCCCGCCTCCGCGAGCAGGGCGCGGTGTTCGCCGGCAAGACGACCACGCCCGAGTTCGCTTGGAAGGGCGTCACGGACAACCCGCTCACCGGCGTCACCCGCAACCCGTGGGACACGTCCCGCACGCCGGGCGGGTCGAGCGGCGGTGCCGCGGCGGCCGTCGCGGCGGGCATGGCGCCGCTCGCCCTCGGCACCGACGGCGGCGGCTCGGTGCGCATCCCCGCCGCGTTCACCGGCACCTTCACGCTCAAGCCGACGTACGGCCGCATCCCGCACTACCCGGCGAGCCCGTTCGGCACGCTCGCGCACATCGGCCCGATGACGAACACCGTGGCGGACGCGGCGCTGCTGCTCGACGCGGTCTGCGGCGCCGACGGCCGCGACTGGTCGGCGCTGCCGCCGCCGGACGTGCCGTTCCACGAGGGCGGGCCGGACGACCTGACCGGGCTCCGCGTCGCGTTCAGCCCCGATCTCGGGTTCGCGCGGGTCGATCCGGAGATCGCGGCGTCCGTGGCGGCCGCCGCCGAGGTCTTCACCGAGCTGGGCGCGAAGGTCGAGCAGGCCGACCCCGGCTTCGGCGGCGACCCGGTGGAGGAGTTCGAGGTCCTGTGGTTCGCCGGGGCCGCCAAGGTCGTCGAGCACCTGTCGCCGGAGGAGTTCGCGCGGCTCGATCCGGGGCTGCAGGAGATCTGCGAGCAGGGCGCGCGGTACTCGGCCGTCGAGTACCTCACCGCCACGGCCCGCCGCATGGAGCTCGGCCGCATCATGGGCCTGTTCCACGAGCGGTACGACCTGCTCCTCACCCCGACGATGCCGATCGCCCCGTTCGAGGCCGGTCTGGAGGTTCCGCCTGGGTCCCCGTCCCCGCGCTGGACGAGCTGGACCCCGTTCACCTACCCGTTCAACATGACCCAGCAGCCGGCGGCGAGCCTGCCGTGCGGCTTCACCTCCGGCGGCCTGCCCATCGGCCTTCAGGTCGTCGGCGCCCGGCATGCCGACGCCCTGGTCATGGCCGCCTGCGCCGCCTACGAGCGGGCGGGCCCCTGGACGCCCTTCACGCGAAGGTGATGACGGCGCGGCCCCGGCTGGTGCCCTCGTCCATCGCGGCGAGGACTTGCGGGGCCTCGTCCAGCGTGACGGGCCTGACCTCGGGGACGATCCCGTGCGCCGTCGCGAACGCGAGCGTGTCGCGCAGGTCGTGCGGGGAACCGGACGGCACTCCCATCACCCGCAGCCGGTTCATGACGAGCGCCGCCGGCGGCACGCTCACGTTCTCGGCGCCCATGCCGAGGTAGAGCAGGGTGCCGTCCGGGCGCAGGCCGCCGAACGCGGCGAGGCCGGTCGCGGTGTCGGGCGCGGTGTTCACCACCAGATCCGCGCCGCCCCACGCCCGCAGCGCCTCGGCCGGATCCTGCTCGGCGGTCGCGACGAACAGTTCGGCGCCGGCGTCCAGCGCCTCCTTCTCGGCGCGGCGCGACCGGGACACCACGGCGACACGGGCGCCCATGGCGGCGGCGAACCGGAGAGCCATCGTCCCGACGCCGCCGGTGCCGAGCACGGCGACCTTCGAGCCGGCGGCGGCGCCGGCCTGCCGGAGCCCGTTGAACGCGGTGATCCCGGCGCACATCAGCGGCGCGCCCGCGACCGGGTCGAGGCCGTCCGGCAGCGGGGTGACGAAACCGGCGCTGCCCACGAAGTACTCGGCGTAGCCGCCGTCGGTGGTGACGCCGTTGACCTGCTTGCGCGCCCCGGTGCACAGGATCTGGTCGCCCCGCACGCACTGGTCGCAGTGCCCGCACGACCCGTGGATCCATCCGGCGCCGACCGGGGTGCCGACCTCGGGCCACCCGACGCCCTCGCCGAGCGCGGCGACGACACCGCTGATCTCGTGCCCGGGGACGGCGGGGAACGTCCCGAACGGGTAGTGGCCCCGCAGGTGGTTGACCTCGGAGTAGCACATCCCGCAGGCGGTGACCTTGACGAGGATCTCGCCGGGGCCCGGTTCGGGCACCTCACGCTCGACGATCTCCAGCGGCTTGCCGGGTGCGGAAAGAACGGCGCTGCGCATGGCGGCGCCCCCTCTCATGTCTCGTGACGGCCCGCGGCCGTCCATAGCGTTGGTATAAGCAGGACTATAGTCACGCTACACGCCGTTCGCATAGCGATGATTCGGAAATTTCTGTAACATCGTTGTTGTGACAGCTCAGAAGGACCTCGCCACCCGGGACCGGATCCTGCGCGCGGCGGCGCGGCTGCTCACCGAGGCGAACGGCGAGCCCGTCTCGACGCGGGCCGTGTGCGCCGCCGCGGGCGTCGGGGCGCCGACCCTCTACCACCACTTCGGCGACAAGCAGGGCCTGTTCGACGCGGTCGCGGCGCACGGGTTCGAGGAGTACCTGGCGAGCAAGCGCGCGCAGGGCACCACCGGCGACCCGGTCGAGGACCTGCGCCGCGGCTGGGACCTGCACGTCGAGTACGGCGTCACCCACCCGGCGTTCTACACGCTGATGTACGGGACGGCGCGCACCCCGGCCGCCGCGAAGGAGGCGCACGACCTCCTGCTCGGGCTGGTCGAGGCCGTCGCGCGCGCGGGCCGCCTCCGCGTGCCGGTCGAGACCGCCGCGCGCGTCCTCCACTCCGCGGGAACCGGCGTCACCCTCACGCTCATCGCGAACCCCGCCGGTGAGGAGGCGGACCGGGAGACCTCGGTCCGGACACGGGAGGCGGTCCTCGCGGCCGTCACCGTTCCGCCCGACGCGTCCCCGCTCACCGACGCGGTGGCACTGAGGGCGGCCGCGCTGCGGGGCGCGCTGGCCGCCGCTCCGCCGCCCGATCTGACGGGCCCCGAGGCGGCCCTGCTCGGCGAGTGGCTCGACCGCCTCGCCGCCCAGCCGGTCTCCAGTGCCGGCTAGTCGGAGTCCAGTTCCTTCCGGCGCTTCTTCTGCCGGCTGGACCTGCGGCGCTTGACGCCGACGCCGCCCCAGAACGCCAGGCCCTTCACGACGACCGTGGGGGAGCCGGGCACGCCCGGCCCGCTCGCCCGCTGGTCGAACCCGCCCATGATCCCGAGGCCCTTGACGTGCACGGTGATGTCGTCCGGCACGATGATCTCGAACCCGCCCATGATCGCCAGCGCCCGGATCGTCACCTGGCCCTCGTCGAACCGGGCCTCGCGCAGGTCGATCTTCCCGCCGCCCCAGAACGCGAACGCGCTGAACCTGCGCGGCACGTTCCACACGCCCGAGCGCTGGAACCCGCTCATGATCCCGATGCCGATCCGCCAGGACGGCGCGCCCTCGACCGGCCGCCAGTCCGCCCCGGTCGCCGGCACCGGCGGCGCCGCCGTGCCCGCCGCCGGCAGGTCGCGGGTGATCGGCTCCAGATCGGCGTAGGTCTTGGCCGCGTAGACCGCGTCCAGCCGCTCGTCCAGCTCGGCGAGCGTCAGCCGCCCCTCGCCGGCGGCGTCCCGCAGGACCTGCGCGACCCGCTCGCGGTCGGCGTCGCCGGCCCGCATCTCCGGCGCTCCGGGCGTCCCGGCATGCTCGGGGAGGTTCGTCATGGATCGAGCCTAGACCGCCGCCGTGCTCCGGGCGACCGGATGGCCTACGCCTCCGCGGACGCCGGTTCCAGGCGGACGACGACGGACTTGGACGTCGGGGTGTTGCTGACCTCGGCGGTGCTGTCGAGCGGAACCAGGACGTTCGTCTCCGGAAAGTACGCGGCCGTACAGCCCGGCGCGGTCGGGTACGAGACGACGCGGAAGGCGGGGGCGCGGCGCTCGGCGCCGTCCGACCACTCGGAGACGAGGTCGACCATGGCGCCGTCGGCGATCCCGAGCCCGGACAGGTCGGCCGGGTTGACGAACACGACGCGGCGTCCCGCCTTGATGCCGCGGTACCGGTCGTCCAGCCCATAGATGGTGGTGTTGTACTGGTCGTGGCTCCGGACGGTCTGCAGCAGCAGCCGCCCTTCCGGGACCCGCAGGACCTCCAGCTCGTTCACCGTCAGGTTGGCCTTGCCGGTCGCGGTCGGGAACCTGCGCTCGTCGCGGGGCGCGTGCGGGAGGGTGAAGCCGCCCGGCTCGCGGACGCGGGCGTTGTAGGCGGCGAATCCGGGGACGACCCGCGAGACGTGGTCGCGGATCACGTCGTAGTCGCGCTCCATCGCCGCCCAGTCGATGCCCGCGTCCGGCAGCGCGGCCCGCGCGAGCCGGCAGACGATCGCGACCTCCGACACCAGGTGCTCCGACGCCGGGGCCAGGCGGCCGCGGGAGGCGTGCACCATGCCCATCGAGTCCTCGACGGACACGAACTGCGGCCCGGTCTCCTGCTCGTCGCGTTCGGTGCGGCCGAGCGTCGGCAGGATCAGCGCCAGCTCACCGGTCACCGCGTGCGAGCGGTTGAGCTTCGTGGAGATCTGGGCGGTGAGCCGGCAGTTCTTCAGCGCCGCCTCGGTCACGGCGGAGTCGGGGGTGGCGCGGACGAAGTTGCCGCCCATGCCGAGGAACACCCTGGCCTTGCCGTCCCGCATGGCGCGGATCGCGTCCACGGTGTCCACCCCGTGCTCGCGCGGCGGCTCGAACCCGAACTCGGCGGCCAGGGCGTCGAGGAAGGCGGGCTTCGGCTTCTCCCAGATGCCCATCGTCCGGTCGCCCTGCACGTTGGAGTGGCCGCGCACCGGGCAGACGCCCGCGCCGGGACGGCCGATGTTGCCGCGCAGCAGCAGGAAGTTGACGACCTCGCGGATCGTCGGGACCGAGTTGCGGTGCTGGGTGAGGCCCATCGCCCAGCAGACGATGATCCGCTTCGCGGCGAGGACGTCGTCGAGCGTCGCGGCGATCTCGCCCCGGGTCAGGCCGGTCGCCTCCAGCACGTCGTCCCAGTCCAGGCCGAGGACGTGCTTCTGGAAGGCGTCGAAACCGTGCGCGTGGGCGTCGAGGAACCCGCGGTCGAGGGCGTCCGGCGCGTCCGACTCCAGCAGCATCCGGTTCAGCGCCTGGAACAGCGCGAGGTCGCCGTTCAGCCGGATCTGCAGGAACCGGTCGGCGAGCATCGTTCCCTGACCGGTCACCCCGGACGGGCGCTGCGGGTTCTTGAACCGCATCAGCCCGGCCTCGGGCAGCGGGTTGACGGCGACGACGCGGGCGCCCTCCTTCTTCGCCCGCTCCAGCGCCGACAGCATGCGCGGGTGGTTCGTCCCCGGGTTCTGGCCGACGACGAAGATGAGATCGGCCTGGTAGAGGTCGTCCAGCAGCACCGAGCCCTTGCCGATGCCGATGGTCTCGCTCAGCGCGGACCCGGACGACTCGTGGCACATGTTGCTGCAGTCCGGCAGGTTGTTGGTGCCGAACGCGCGGGCGAACAGCTGGTAGGCGAACGCGGCCTCGTTGCTCGTCCGGCCCGAGGTGTAGAAGACGGCCTCGTCCGGCGACTCCAGCGCGCCCAGCTCGGACGCCAGCAGGCCGATCGCCTCGTCCCACGACACCGGCTCGTAGTGCTCGGAACCGGCGCGCTTCAGCATCGGCTCGGTCAGCCGCCCCTGCTGCCCGAGCCAGTGGTCGGACCGCCCGGCCAGCTCGGCGACGGTGTGCTCGGCGAAGAACTCCCGGGTGACGCGCCGCGTCGTCGCCTCCTCCGCGACGGCCTTCGCCCCGTTCTCGCAGAACTCCGCGATGTGCCGGTGGTCGCCCTCCGGCCAGGCGCAGCCCGGGCAGTCGAAGCCCTGCTTCTGGTTGACGCGCAGCAGCGTCAGCGCCGTCCGCCGCACGCCCATCTGCTCGTACGACTGCCGCAGCGCGGCCGTGACCCCCGGAACGCCGGCCGCCCACGTCTTCGGTTCCGAGATCTCAAGGCCCGAGTCGTCGAAGTCGTCCGTGGGGGCTTTGCGCGTCATGGAACACATCCTCGTAGTCGGCCGACCATCCCACTGTCGCACGTTACGCCTGTTCGGCGCGCTACTGAGGGGGGCCCTCGGTCAGGCGCAGGGTGGCCGCCGCGCGGTCGCCCTGGCGGGTCGCCCATTCGATGCGGACGACATCGCCGGGATGGCGGGCCTGCATCAGGGCCGTGAGGGTGGACGGGGAGTCGACCGCGCTGCCGCCGAAGGTGACGATGGCGGCGCCGACCGGGACGCCCGCGGTCTCGGCGGGACTCCCGGGCACGATCTCGGCGACCAGCGCGCCGGGGGACCGGCCGTTGGAACGGACCTTGACCCCGAGCATGGCCGTCCGGCCGATGTGCACGGTCGAGGACGCCTCGCCCCGCTGGATCTGCCGGGCGATCTCCAGCGCCCGGTCGGACGGGATGGCGTAGCCGCGGTGGTCCCGCTTCTGCTGCGTGCCCTTCATCGAGTACCCGGCGGACGCGGCCGTGTTGATCCCGATGACCTTGCCGCCGGTGTCGAGCAGCGGGCCGCCGGAGTCGCCCGGCTTGATCGGGGCGTTCGTCTCGATCAGGCCGGTGAGCCGCTCGGACGACCCGTTGCTGTCGTCGCGCGCGGTGACGGACTGCTCCAGAGCGGTGACCTTGCCGGTGACGACCGTGGGCGTCCCGCCCTTGCCGCCCGCGTTGCCGACGGCGGTGACCGTGTCGCCGACCGCCGCGCCGGCCGCGGAGGCGAACGCGGCCGGCTTCAGCCCGGACGCGCCGGACAGGCCGATCACCGCGATGTCGCCCGTCCGGTCGTAGCCGACGACCCGCGCGGCGTAGGTGCGGCGGTTGTCGGTGTCGGTGCCCTTGATCGTGGTGGCGCCCTGGATCACGTGGTTGTTGGTCAGGACGAGGCCGGACGGGGTGAGCAGGATGCCCGTCCCGGCGGCGCGGGTGCCGTTCAGCGTCTGCTCGGTCTCGATGTTGACGACGCCGGGCCGGCGCCCGCTGGGTTTGGCGGGCTTGGCCGTGGTGGCCTCGACGGGCGGCGGGACGTCCCGCGCGCCGCCGGTCTCCACCGTGCGGCAGCCGGGGACGAGGAAGGCGGGCACCGTGACCAGGAGCAACGCGATCGCGGTACGGGTTCCGTGCCGCGCGGGGTGCTCGCTCACCTCGGTGCCTCCTCCCTCGATTTCCTCCCATGATTCCCGATTCCTGGCGAATAGTCGTTGGGGACCTGGGGGTCGCGCCGGGGGAGACGGCCGGGGGTCAGCGGGTGAAGTAGCGCCGGGGGTTCTCGACGAGCATCTGGTCGATCTGCGCGTCGGAGACGCCGGCGGCGCGCAGCGCGGGCAGGACGTCGTCGCTGATGTGCCGGTAGTTCCAGTTCGGCTGCAGCGCGGGCACCGTCGCGGGGTCGGGGCCGAACCAGTCGATGAAGCAGCTCGCGTCGTGGCTGAGGACCATCCGGTCGGTGTAGCCGCGCTCGCACAGGGACGCGACCGTGCGCACCCGCTCCGCGGTCGGGTTGATGATGTCCAGCCCGAACCGGTCCATGCCGAGGATCGCGCCCGTGTCGGCCAGTTCCATCAGGTAGTCGAGGTCGTTGCTGTCGCCGGCATGCCCGATGACGACCTTGGCGAGGTCCACGCCCTCCTTGCCGAGCAGGTCGACGACCGTCCGTCCCGCGTGGATCGAGCTCTCGGTGTGGACGGTGACCGGCGCGCCCGTCTCGCGGTGCGCGGCGGCGACGGCCCGCAGGATCCGCTCGACGGACGGGGTCAGGCCGGGGGCGTCGATCGCGCACTTGAGGAACGCGGCCCTGACCCCCGTGCCGGCGATGCCCTCGGTCAGATCCCGGGTGAAGCCGGCGATCATCGGGTCGGCGCCCTCGTCCATCATCGTGCCCGGGCCCCGGTGGAGGAACTGGAAGGGGACGTCGTTGTAGGTGTAGATGCCCGTCGCCACGATGATGGTGAGCTCGGGGACCTGCTCGTTGACGCGCTGGATCCGCGGGATGTAGCGGCCGAGCCCCCACACGGTCGGGTCGGCGATGGTGGTGATGCCCCGCTCCGCCAGCTCGCGGAGCTTGCCGACCGCGTCGGCGACCTTCTCCTCCTCGTCCCACCAGTCGCCCGGGCCGTAGTTCTGGACGTTCTCGCTGCCGAGCACGAAGACGTGCTCGTGCATCAGCGTGCGTCCGAGGCTGGTGACGTCGACAGGGCCGCGGACGCTCTCGACTACGGGCATCGATTCTCCCCCTACACGTGCATACCGACCGGTCGGTTTCTGGCAAGCTATGCGCAGGGCCCATCCGAGTCAATGCCCGCGTCCGAGGGAGGTGCGTCCGGTGCCGGAAACCGAACCGGCCGTCGACACGGTGCCGGAGTCGACGGTGCCCGTCCGGCAGAGCGCGGTCGAGCGGCGGATCCTGGACGCCGCGCTCCGGCTGTTCGCCGAGCACGGCTTCGACGGGACGTCCGTGCAGGGCATCGTGGAGGCCGCCGAGGTCACCAAGGGCGCCCTCTACCACTACTTCGACTCCAAGGACGATCTTCTCTACGAGATCTACCACTCGCTGATCGCCCGGCAGCTCGCCGACCTCGGCGCCGTGCTGGCGGAGTCGCCGCCGCCCCGCGAGGCCGTCCGCGCGGTGCTGACCGGCCTGATCCGCAGCACCGCGGAGCACATCGACGAGGCGAAGGTGTTCTCCCGCGAGATGCACCGGCTGGACGGCGCCCGGATGCGCTCGGTCCGCGACGACCGGCGCCGCTACCACGTGACGTTCCGCGGGCTCATCGAGCAGGGCCAGCGGGACGGTGTGTTCGGCACCGCCACGCCCGCCGAGACGGTCACGATCGTCGCGCTCGGCATGGTCAACCAGATGCCGTCCTGGTACCGCGCGGACGGCCCCAAGACCGCCGCCCGGCTCGCCGACGAGGTCGCCGCCTTCATCCTCGACGCCCTGGACCGGCAGGCCCCCGCCTAGCGCGCCGCTCAGCGGCGGGTCTGCAGGTGGAGGGCGGCGTCGCGGACATCGGCGAGTTCGGCGTCCCAGTCGTCCGGAGGCGACAGCGGCGCCAGCACGAACTTCGACAGCCCGGCCTCGACGAGCCGCTTGAGATGCGCCTCCAGCCCGTCCAGTTCGGGCACGAACTCGTCCAGCGGGGCAGGCCCGCTGACTCGCCGGACCCGGGCGAGCCGGGCCTCGGCCCGCTCGGGCAGCGGACCGCGCCGGTAGGGGACGATCGCGCCGAAGTGCTCCTCCTCGATCTCGCGTCCCGCGCCCGCCGCCGCCTCCTGCACGACCAGCCGGCCGCGCTCGCCCTCCGCCGGCGTGGTGAACGCGGCGAGCCAGCCGTCCGACAGCCGGCCGGTACGGCGAAGTTCGGCCTCGGACGTCCCGCCCATCCACACGTCGAAGCCCCGCGCGGCCGGTTTCGGCTCGACCCGGAGCGCCTCGTAGTGGAAGCGGGGGCCGTCGTGGGTGACCTCGTCCTCGGCCCAGAACCGGCGGAGCAGCGGCAGCGCCTCCTCGAAGATCGCCGCGCGCTCCTCCCGCCGCACCCCGAACGCCTGCTGCTCGCCCGCGTGCCGCTGCCCGAGCCCGAACGCGGGCAGCAGCCGGCCGCCCGACAGGACGTCGAGCGACGCGAGCTCCTTGGCGAGGACGGCGGGGGAGCGTCCCGGCAGGGCCATCACGGCGGTGCCGAACTTGATCCGGGACGTCAGCGCCGCCGCGTAGGTGAGGGTGACGACGGGGTCGAGGACGGGCCCGGTGACCCGCTCGGTCACCCACAGGGAGTCGAAGCCCTCGCGTTCGAGGCCGAGCGCGAGGGCGGTCAGCGCCTCCGGCCCGAGGGTGGACGCGGCCGGGGCCATGCCGATGCGAACGATCACACGGCCGACGGTACGCGTCGTCAGTTCCGTGACGCAACCCTGGTGCGCCGGGGCGGGTCCGGCACGGGCGTCAGAACGGGAATCGTTGCGCCGCCGCGACGACCGCGCCGGTGACGGTGGCGATGGTCAGGACGGACACGCCGGACAGGACGGCCCAGCGGCCGATCTGGTAGCCGGCCGGGACGCGGTCCGAACCGCGGCCGCGCACTGGCCAGGGGGCGCGCAGCGGCGCCGTCCCCGGAAGCTCCTGCGGCACGTCGGTGGGCGGACGGTCCCCGTTGGACGCCGCGGCCGGCGGCAGCCCGGTCACCCAGCCGAGCAGGTCGGCGACGTCCCCGGGCTCGGTGCCGAGCCCGGACGCGAAGTAGCGCACCTGGCCGGCGACCTGGTCGAGGGTCCGGACGGTGTTGCCGAGCCCGACGCGTCCGAGCCATTCGCGCAGGTCGGCGTCGTGGTCCAGGCAGCGGCCGATCTCCGTGCGGGCCAGCAGGTCGGTCTTGGTGACGACGACGGCGACGCGTTTCTGCCGTCCCTGGTCGGGCCGGGAGCGCAGCTCGTTCAGCACCCGCTGGAGGGTGTCGGCGGGGTCCTCCTCCGACGACACGGCGGCCTCGTCGACGAACTCCCTCTCGTTCCCGGTGAGCGTCCTGCGGAGCTGCGGGAGGGCGAACGGGTCCACGACGAACAGCAGCGCCTCACTGTGGTCGAGGTAGCGCAGTGACTCGACCTCGGTCGCGCCCGTGTAGTGCTCGCCCGCGGGGTCGAACAGGTAGAGGATGCGCCGCGCGCGGCCCGGCAGCTCCACGTCCACCATCGTGGCCAGGGGAAGCTCCGGTCCGGTCTTGGCGAGGCGTCCGCCGCGCTGGAACTCGCGGATCGCGCCCGCGTACGCCTGCGCGTGCCGCTGCTCGACGAAGGCGAGCCTCCCGTGGGCGGCGCGGGTCCGCGCGTGGAGGGCCCGGATGCCGAGGACCATGAACGTGGTCTTGCCGGCGGCCGGACCGCCGACGAACGGCAGCGGCTCCACCCGGACGCGCCCGATCCGCTCGGGCAGCCGCCCGCCGCAGTGCGGGCAGTACGCGGCGAGACGGAAACGCCCGAGGGGGACGGTCGTGGGCAGCCGCGCCCCGCAGCGGCACACGTGCCGGAACGCGCCGCCCGATCCGGGCGCGAGACGTCCGTGCCGCGCCCCGCATCCGGGGCATTCGTACTCGGGCAGGCCGATCCGCTCGTAACAGAACGGGTGCGGGCACGTCTGCAGGATCCGGCCGTACATCATGAAGACGCGTTCCACCGCCGCCAGGACGAGCACGCACGCCAGCCACACGGCGAGCCCGACCGCCGCGACCGCCCCGTACAGGACGGTCAGCGCCAGCACGAACACGGACGCGGGAACGGCGGCGGCGACGATGCCCGTGCAGAGCGCCAGCCAGATCGGGAAGACGAAGAACCCCCACGGGCCGCCGAGAAGCGTCTTCGTCAGGTGGTAGACCACACTGCGGGCCGTCCGGTACACCTGCGGGGCGACGGTGCGGCTGATCGTCCACCAGTCGCGCCACACCTGGCCGAGCAGGTAGTGCCGGTAGGCGATGCCGGGCGCCGCGACCGGCGACGGCCCCTCCGGGGTGGACGGCGCGAGCGTCCGGTAGGCGTGCAGGTAGTACACGCCGAGGGCGGTGGCCCCGGCGACGATCAGCGTGGCGGCGAACAGCACCGGGAACACGTACATGAACCCGAGCCACATGACGCCCACCCACACGGCGACCAGCAGCAGCACGATGAGGGGGTTCACGGCGTCCCCTCCGCGAGGAGGTCCCGCAGTTCGGCCCGCAGCTCGGGACGGCGCGCCAGATGCGCGTCGAGCTGTTTCGCCGCGAGCCAGCGTCCGGCCGCCGCCCG
Organism: Spirillospora sp. CA-128828; assembly: GCF_050945415.1. NCBI lineage: Bacteria > Bacillati > Actinomycetota > Actinomycetes > Streptosporangiales > Thermomonosporaceae > Spirillospora > Spirillospora sp. CA-128828. Next base: position 6,222,824 of record NZ_CP191986.1, on the reverse strand, counting down.
CGCCCATGTCTCCAGGGACGGTTCGGTGACGCCGCGCTTGCGCAGCCGCAGCACGACCTCGACCAGCGCGTTGCGCTGCTCGACCTCGGCGCCGCGCAGCGGGGTCCGCCCCGCGCGGACGCGGCCCGGCAGCTCGGCCGTCCACTGTTCGCCGAGCCGGGCCCGGACGGGCGCGGACACGGCCGCCAGCAGTTCCGCCCGGAACCCGGGCGGCCGCAGGAACAGCCGCCGCGCCGCGCCGGTGAACGCCTCTCCGGCCAGCTGCGGGGTGGCGCCGCCGGGGCCGCCGATCTGGTCCAGCGCGCGGGCGGCCCGCGCCGGGCCCGCGGTGATCGCCTTCCCGTACGCCTGGACGAGGGCGGCGTCGTGTGCGGCGCGTCCGTCCGGCATGAGCTCGCGGACCCGGTCGGCGAGCCGCAGCGTCGCCGGGTCCGCGAGCGCGTCGCCGCCCGGGAACGCGAGCCGCGTGAACGTCCGGGACGGCAGCCCGGCCAGCGCCGGATGGACCGCGGGCCCGTGCGCGTCGAGCAGGTCGGCGCATTCGGCGGCGGAGGGGGGCGTCGCCCAGATCTTCCGCAGCGCGGCCTCGATGTCACCGCCGTCCAGCCGTAACAGCTCGCCGGTCACCTTCGTCCGGCGGCCCGGATGCCTCCGCCCGACCGAGGTCAGCACCGGGATCGCGGCGGCGGGCACGCGGCGCAGCCGCTCGGCGTGCTCGTAGAGGAGGTCGCAGTTCCCGGGCGTGAGGACGGCCGTCCGCCCCTCGGCGTCGGCGAGCCCGGTGACGGCGCCGTCCAGCAGCGCGTCCCGCACCCCGGCCGGGCAGCCGGCCAGAGCCGCCCGTAGCTCGGCGGAGCCGTGCCGGACGCAGCGCGCCGCCGACGCGCTCACCTCGGCCGGATCGAGCGGCACCCCCGCCCGCTCGGCCACCCCGGCCGCCTCCGCGACGTCCCGCAGGCCGGTCGCCTCCGCGAGCGCGTCCGAGACCCGTTCGCCGACGCGGAGCGCGCACTCCCGGGCGACGTCCGCCGCCCCTGCCTCCCGCGCCCGCTCGTGCAGGGCCAGCGCGAGATCGAGCCCCATGGACGGGACGCCGGGGACGAGGTCGCGCCACACCCATTCGGGGATTCCGGGCCCGCGTCGCGACAGCAGCTCCGCCGCCGCGCCCTCCTCACCGGCCGTGACGGTCGCGTCGCCCCGGCACAGCGCCAGCAGCGCGGCCGCCGCCTCCTGCGCGGGGTCGTTCGGCGGCGCCAGTTCGCCGAGGGTGTCCAGGCCGCCGAAGTCACGGACGCGCCAGCAGCCGGCGACGGTCCGGGCGAAGCGGCTCGCCCGGCCGCCCTCGGCGCCCTGGCGGAGGTCGAAGACGGCGGCGTGCGAGGCATGGTTCTGAGCGGCGGCCCAGACGGCCGGGGTGGTGCCGACCAGGCGTTGCGCGGCGCCGTCCGGGTCGGCGGTGTAGGTGACGAACGACAGCCGGGCCGCGGCCGCGACCGGCAGCGAGTACGACACGACCGCGATCCAGCGGGCGATCGGCTCGACGTCGTCGGCGACCAGGACGACGCGCCCGTGGCCCCTTCCCAGCACCCCCGCGACGGCGTCCACCAGGTGGGCGAGCAGCGCGTAGGGGTCGCCGGGACCGGAGTCGGCGATCCACTCCGCGAGGGACTCCGGATCGAGACCGGCGCCCGGGTTCAGCTCGTCCAGCGGATCGAGGACGGCCTCCGGCGCGGGCAGCGGCGTCCAGTGCGCGGCCTGCCAGAGCTCGGCGGGGCGCAGCCCCTCCAGCTCCTCGGGCTCCGCCACCACCGCGTGCGCGAAGAAGTTGCCGTAGCGGCCCGAATAGTCGCGGCCGAGGTACTGGCAGCGCAGCAGCAGCGGGCGGCCGTCCACCTCGTCGTACAGCAGCGAGACGGGGAACAGGCCCAGCTCGGAGTCGGCGGGGGACAGCGGCGCCTCGGGCGGCGGACGGTACGACAGGTACGGCGTCACCGCGGCCCGCGCCCCGGCCGGCAGGCCGGGCGTCTCGGCGACGAACTGGAACCCGGCCCGGCCGGTGGGGCCCCGCCGTGCCGACGTGTAGTGCAGTTGCCAGGCCACCGCTACGCCCCTCCCGGACGGACGCCGTCGAGCATCCCGAACCGGTGCAGCAGCCACAGCAGCGGGTCCTCGGCCCGGTACGGCCGGACGCCGCCCGCGCCGACGCGTCCCGCCTCCGGGACGCCGCCGAGCGCCGACAGCCCGAACAGCGCGTGGTCGGCGTACTGCTGCCCGAGGTAGGTGTCGAGCTGCCCCGCCTGCCAGTCGTGCAGCAGCGCGCGGACCTGCTCGTTCACCGCGTCCCTGTCGTCCAGGTCGAGGACGCCCTGCCCGGACCGCGACCGGTGCAGCGCCGACTGCTTCAGCAGCCCCGGCCGCAGCACGTCGATCTTGGTGAGCGCGACCGCGACCGGGACGGGCAGCGGGTCGCCCGGCCGGGTGCCGTGCCGCTGCCGGAGCGTCTCGGTGACGCGCGCGATGATGTTCAGCGGCTCGCTGCCCGGGTCGTCCCCGGCCGCGCGCGGGCCCGGTACGGCGTCCCGCACCCCGGTCCGCGCGCCGGGCAGCTCCAGCGGATCGACCAGGAAGATGATCGCGTCGGCGGCCTCCAGGTACCGGAGGTGCAGGTCGGTGACCTCGCGGCTCCGCAGGTCCTCGCCGGCGGTGTCGAACAGCACCAGGGCGAGGGAGTCGTTGCGGGAACGCGAGAACCGCCCCTTCCGCGTCCGGGTCAGGAGGTACACCAGCGGCTCGCGCGGCCCGGTCGCGGCACTCGCCGTCGTCGGGAGCAGCCGCCGCTCCTCCAGCAGCGGCCGCGCGAAGTCGCGCTTGTACCGGTCGATCGTCCGGTCGTCGCAGGCGACCAGCGACGCGTCCAGCTCGGTGCCGACCCGGTTCATCAGCTCGTGCAGCAGGACGGCGATGTAGGTGCTCTTCCCGGCGTTCTTCGCCCCTACGAGCGCGACGATCCGCCCCGGCGAGTCGCAGTAAGCGGACGGCAGCGGATTGTGGCACTCGGGACAGGCCCGGTTCCCGGTCGGAAGCCCGCACTCGGGGCAGTCGGCCCGCCCCCGGCGCCCGGACGCGGCGAACACCGGCGGAAGCGACGCGCCCGCCGTCGACCCCGTGTACTCGGCCAGCTTCTCGTCGAGCTCCGGGGCACAGCCCTGCCGCCGCCCGGACTGCCCCCGGCACCGGAACAGGATCCGCTGCGCCGCGACCGGCGCGAAGCAGTAGGGGCAGGTGACGGCCTGCCTGGACGGCACCCCGGGGATCGCCAACCGGGCCGGCGGTCTGGTCATCATGCGACCCGAAGCCGGCGGACAGGGGGGTCGCTCAGCTCCACGACGTCGTCGTCGGCGAAGCAGCGCAGCCAGTACGGCCCGGACGCGTCCGGCACGTCCAGCGACAGCTCGCCCGGCACGGGCACCTGCTCCCACGCGCCGAGCGTCTCGCCGTCGCCGGCGCGATGCGGCATCACCTTCCCGGCGCGCAGCACCAGCGACAGCCGCGCCACCCGCAGCGGACGGGACGAGGTGAGCCGGATCGTCAGCGACCGCCGCCACGGCGGCCCCGACCGCAGCACGTCGTACCGGACGATCGTGCGCGCCGCCACCTCGGCGGTGACCGGCGGCCCCGACACCCGCGTGCCGCCGACGGTCCCGGCCGCGGCGACGGACAGCTCGACGGGCTCGTCCTCGGGCACGGCGAGCCGGATCCCGCCCTGGGTGTCGTACGCGGCCCTGGTCACCACTTCGCTGGAGCGCGGGTCGCCGGCCTGCGCGGGTTCCCGGCCGACCCGGTAGACGACGTCGACCTCGGCGACGTCTGGCGGCCAGTCGAACCCGACGTGCACGTACGCCCCGCGCCGTTCGGCCACCAGCCGGCACGGCGGGGGCAGGTTCACGTGCCGGTGGTAGGCGCCGATCGCGGCGGTGCCCTCCGCCACCGTCACCGCCAGCAGCCACCCGCCGGCCCCCGGCCGCACGTCGAGCCCGCCCGGCGTGGGCGTGCACGCCAGCCGCCGCGTCTCCCGCCGCACCTCCTCCAGCGGGACGAGCGCGCTGCGCGGCCATGGCGGCGGGCCGTCCGACAGCACCAGTTCCACGGTCCCGTTCCCGGGCGCGTCGAACCGGACGCGCACCAGCCCCGGATCGGACGCGCCGGTCTCGGCGGTCAGCTCGTACACCGGCTCGGGCGGCGCGCTCGGGGTGGCGGAGGCCCGGACCCCGTCCGTGACGACCTCCCGCCCGGACGCGTCGAGGTAGACGGCGGCGATCCGGTAGTGATGCGTGCGCCCGTTCGGGACGCGCTCCCGGAACCCGTCCCTTCCCGCCGGAACGGTCCGCCCCTCGCGGACGACGACGACCCGCGCCGCCTCAGCCGGGCACCGCCACCGCCCGGTGATCTGCCCGTCCCCGGCCAGCAGCTCGACGTCCCCGGGCTCGGGCCGCACGATCACCGGCCCCGCCACGGCGGGCGCCGCGACGGCTTCCCCCCGCGCCGCGAACACCCCGTAGTACAGGGGCACGTTCACCGGCGGCCGCTCGTCCACCGCGCCGCCGATCACTTCTCCGTCGCGCATATCGCGCGGTGCCCTGGCCCGCTGCCGCACGACGTGGTAGCCGATCTCTCCCGCCGTGGACGGCGAAACCTCCCAGGACACCCGCACCGACGCCTCGTTCGGCCGTCCGGCGTCGGCCCGGGCGGCGGGGACGGGACGTGGCGGCAGTCGGAGCTGGTGGGCGGCGGCGCCGGGGAGGTCGCGGACGAGGCGGAGGGCGTCGGCGAGGAGGCGGTGGGCGCGGTCCGGGTCCGGCTCGGCGGCGGCGGTCTCGCGGAGGCGGAGCGCGGTGTCGAGGCGGTGCCGGGCCTCGGCGGCGAGGACCTCCTCCTCGGACGCCTCGGCGTCCGGCGACGGGTGCGGGATCTTCGCGGCGTCGGCGAGCTCGGCCGCCGCGTACACGTCGCCCGCGTCCAGCAGGGCGCGGAGGCGGCCCGCGAGCCCGCCGCCCGGCCCGGTCTCGCGGACGACGGCGAACACCAGCCGGCGCGCGTCGCCCTGCTCGACGCCGAGGTCCTCGACCGCGTACCGGAGCAGGGCGCGCTCGGACGCGCGCTGCCGCAGGCGCTCGCGGAGACGGTCGGCGATGTCGAACAGCAGCAGCTCGGGCAGTTCCGCCCCCGACCGCAGCGCCGCCAGGATCGTGTCGGCGTGGGTGGTGCTGGTGTCGCGGCTGCGGCGCGCCCATCCGGCCCCGGCCGCCGCCACCGCGTCCTCGTCGGGGCGCAGGGCGCCGCCGGGCGCGGCGAAGCCGTCCAGCAGCCGGATCGGGCCGGTCAGCCGCTCGCCGAACAGGAAGTCGGCCAGGTGCCGCCTGCCCAGGACGTCCAGCGACTCCCGCACCTTCCGGTAGGCGGGGTAGGGCGCGGCGGACGGCAGCCGGTCCGGCTCGCGGATCTCGACCCGGTCGGCGGCGGCCAGCTCCGCCAGCTCGGCCCGGGTCACGCCGCCGGCGCGGGCGATGCTCTCGACCTCGGCGGGCGTCGCCATCCGCAGCGTCCCGGCGGCGTCGGCGAGCCGGGCGCGGGCCTCCGCGCGGCGCCGTTCGGTGCGTTCCGCGCCGCCGCGCAGCCGTGCCTCCAGCGCGCGCGGGTCGCCGCGCTCGGCGGCGGCGAACAGCGGTGCCAGCTCGCGGTGCTCGGCCTCCAGCCGGTCGATCAGCTTGCGGTACTTCAGCTGCCCGCGCGCCCGCCGCCAGCACTGCCGGACCTGCTTCACCCGCGCCGCCACGGCCGGCGCCGCGAGCTGGCCTTCCAGCGCGTAGCGGACGCGCAGATCCTCGGGAGGCTGGTCGCCCGCCGCCCGCGCGGGCTCCAGCACCTCCCGCCGGTAGTCGTCGTCGAACGCCACGGGCGCCTCCCGGTGGACGGCTGGTGCTAGCTGACCTGGACCCGGGAGAGGGCCTTCCGGGAGCGCTCGACCTCCTCCTCGGACATGCCGCCGACGTCCACCTTCAGCTCCAGCCGCTCGCCGGTCTCCTTCTCCACGGCCGTGACGTTCAGCAGCCCCGACGAGTCGAGCGCGAACGTGACCCCGATCGGCCAGCCCGCCTTCTTGCCCGGCGGGACGCGGATCTCCCCGGTCGCGATCTCGGTGTTGTCGATCAGGTCGGCGGACTCAACGACCCCGGCCTGCTCCACCACCCGGATGTCGGCGGACGTCTGGTCGTCGTAGACGGTGAAGAAGTCCTCGGTCTTGGCGGCGGGCAGCTCGTCGTTGGCGTGCACGAGGTGCGCGACGTTCTCGGCGCCGGTCTCCCGGTCGACCACCACGATCCCGAAGGCGTGCGACGCGACCGTCTTGATCTGCCGCCCCGCGATCTGCTTCTGCTGCTCGGCCGACAGCCCCGCCCGGCTCGCCATCTCCTCGGCCCGCTCGGCGGCGCCCTCCCGGACGAGCCGCCGGTAGGTCTCCTCGAACGCGTACAGCGCCGCGCCCTTCGCGACCGCGAGGTCGGGGTCCTGCAGGCGGGGCGCCAGGCCGAGCTCGGTCTCCAGCCGCGCCGCGACGACCGGCATCTTGGTGGACCCGCCGACGAGGACCAGGTCGTCGTAGTCGTCCACGCCCTTCTCCGCGGCGGTCGACAGCGTCCGGCCGGTGATCTCCACGGTCCGGTCGAGGAGGTCCTTGGTCAGCTCCTCCAGCTTCTCCCGCGTCACCTCGACCGCCGCGACCCGCCCGCCGTGCATCACCCGGACGGTGTGGGACGTCCGCGTGGTGAGCGCCTTCTTCGCGTCCTCGGCGTCGCGGCGGAGCTGCTGCTCGGTCTGCTTGTCGTCGAGCGGGTCGCCCGCGTCCGCGTGCTCGGCGCGGAACCGCTCGGCGAGGTGCTCGACGAGCCGCGCGTCCCAGTCGGCGCCGCCCAGCTCGTGGTCGCCGTCGGTGCACACCACCTCGATGTGGCCGCCGCGCAGTGAGATGACCGTGGTGTCGAACGTCCCGCCGCCGAGGTCGTACACCAGGATGGTGCGGTCCTGCTCGGGGTTGAGGACGCCGTAGGTGATCGCGGCGGCGATCGGCTCGGACACGATGTCGATGACGTTCAGCCCGGCGATCCGGCCCGCCTTGCGGGTCGCGTCGCGTTCGGCCGCGCCGAAGTAGGCGGGGACGGTGACGACGACGTCCCGGGTCTCCTCGCCGGTGGTGGTGCGCGCGTCCGTCGCCAGCTTCAGCAGGATGAACGCCGACACCTCCTCGGGGGTGAAGTCGATCCCGTGGATCGGGCGCGTCACGTCCCGGCCCATGTCCCGCTTGATCAGGCTGACGACGTTGTCGGGCTCCAGGACCGCGGTGTCCTTCGCGGTCGCGCCGACGACGACGTTCTCGCCGCTCTCGAAGAAGACCACGGACGGCGTCGTGTCGGTGCCCTCCAGGTTCCGCAGGACCGCGGGCCGCCCCACATCGTCGATGGAGGCAATGCAGGAGTACGTGGTTCCCAGGTCGATCCCGTAGACGGCCATGTCCCTCTCACCCGCTGTTCGTCGTCTGTCCGGTGTTCACCGTGCCGCCCGCCCCGCTGTCGCGGCCCGTCCCGCCGCCCAGGTCCGAGCCCGTCCCCGCGGCGGGCCCGGTTCCGTTCGAGCCGGCCGCCACCGCCTTTCCGTCCCCGCCGTCCGCCGTCCCGTCGAGGCGCCCGACGCTGACCGCCGCCTTGCGCAGCACCTTCCCGCTCTGCTCGAACCCGTCGGACTGGACGGCCGTGACGGTGCCGTCCCTCAGCGGGTCGTCGACGGGCGTGACCGCGACCGGGCGGTGCCGTGCCGCGTCGTAGGGCGCGCCCGGCTCGACCGTGAACCTCTCCACGCCGAGCCGTGCCAGCGCGTCGGCGACGTCGTCGGCGACGGCCGCGAGCAGCAGCGCCGTCTGCTCCGGATCGGGCGGTTCGGCCAGGCCGGGCGCGGCGAGCCGGCCGGACTCGCGCCGCGCCTGGTCGTGCAGCCGGTACAGCGCGGCGCGGACGGGCTCCAGCATCGCCTGCAGCTCTCCGCGCCGCAGCCGCTGGTTCTCCTCGTGCAACCGGTCGATGACGGCCTCGCGGTGCGCGGCGCGCTCGTGCTCGCGGTCGAGCCGCGCCGTGAGCCCGGCGAGCGCGTCCTTCATCTCGGCGCGGAAGACCGCGTCGGGGACGCCCGGCACGGCGACCGCCCCGTTCCCGGCGGGCGCCGGCTCCGGCCCGGCTCCGGAGTCCTCGCTGACTGGGGGTTCCCCGTCCCTCGACACGTGCAGTTACCTTAGTGGTGGGCGGCAGGAGGTGACAGGCCATCCGATGACCTTCACCGGACTCTAGTTTGACCTGTACCCGCCATTCCAGCACCGACTTCCCGTGCCGTTTTCTTCGAACGACACCTCGGGGTAACACGAGGGAAACGGCCGTCGCCGAGGCTGGGGGCCTCGCACGAAGACTGGAGGTGGCGATGTTGCTGCGGATACGCGTGCGCCTGCCGGACCGGCCCGGCTCGCTGGGCCGGGTCGCGCGCACCCTGGGCGCGGCGGGCGTGGACGTCGTCCAGATGGCCGTGCTGGAACGTGACAAGGGCCGGGCGATGGACGACTTCACCGTCGCCTGGCCGGCCGGGGCGGGCGTGGAGCGCCTGGCCGAGGGGCTCGAATCGGTGCCCGGCGTGAGCGTCGTCGGGATCTGGCCCACGGCCGAGCCGCAGGGCGCCTACCCGGACGCGGCGGTGATCGGGCAGGTGGCCGCCGCTCCGGAGCGCGGCCCGCAGATCCTCGCCGACGCCGTCCCGGCCATCCTGAGCGCCGACTGGGCGGGTCTCGCCGAGCCGAAGGGGGAGGGCGGGGCGGTCCTCGTGCACGCCAGCGCCGGCGGCGAGCCGGGCGCCGATCTGCCGGGGCTGCTGCCGCTGCGGCCGCGCGCGTTCACGGCGCCGGACGGCACGCAGTTCGCGCTGTGCCCGCTCGCCGGGGGCGGTGTGGCGCTGGTCGTGGCGAGGACGGGTGCCCCGCCGTTCCACCGGACGGAGGTCTCCCGGCTGGAGCAGCTCGCCGTCGCGGCCGACGCGGTCCTCGCCGGCGCCGCCCGAGTGGTCGGAGCCTGACCTGGCCAGGACGGCCCGCCTGGTTTTAGAGTCGCGTTCTAGGATTTAGTCGCGCTCCAGGAGGTGGCCGATGGCCGTCCTGCTCACCCCGCACGCCGAAGCCAGGCCGGACGAACCCGCGATCACCGACGAGCGCGGCAGCACGTCGTGGCGGGAGCTGGACGCCAGGACCGGCCGTCTCGCGAACGCGCTGCGCGGCCTCGGCCTCGCGACCGGCGACGCGATCGCGATCCACTCCGGCAACCGGCGCGAGTACTTCGAGCTGATGTGCGCCGCCACCCACATCGGCCTCCGCTACGTGATGGTCAACTGGCACTGGACGGCCGACGAGCTGCGCTACGTCCTGGAGGACGCGGGAGCGCGGGCGCTGTTCTCCGAGGACGCCTTCGGCGGCATCGCGCGGGAGGCGTCCGAAGGGCTCGGCCTGGCGGCGCGCGTCGCGTTCGGCGACCCCGTCGAGGGCTTCACCCCGTACGAGGAGTTCCTGGAGACGGGCGGCCAGGAGGAGATCGCCGATCCCGCCCTGGGCTTCCCGATGTTCTACACGTCGGGCACCACCGGTCGGCCGAAGGGCGTCAGCCGCAAGGTGCTGGGCGTGGGCGCCCCCGTCGAGACGGCGACGCTGCTCGGCGACGTGTTCGCCGACATCCTGCGGATCCCGCCGGACGGCCGGTCGCTGCTGGTGGGGCCCGTCTACCACTCCGCCCAGTGGCTGTGGTCGTTCATGTTCCTGCTGGTCGGGCGGTCGGTGGTGATCCGGCGCGGCTTCGACCCGGCCGAGACGCTCCGGCTCGTCGACGAGCACGCGATCACGAACGTCCATCTCGTCCCGACGCAGTTCGTCCGGCTGCTGAGGCTGGACGAGGGGACCCGCGCGGCGTTCGACGGCTCCAGCCTGGCGGTCGTGTGGCACGGCGCCGCGCCCTGCTCTCCGGAGGTCAAGCGGCGGATGATCGACTGGCTGGGCCCGATCGTCTCGGAGTACTACGGCTCCACCGAGGCGTCGGTGAACAGCGTCATCACCGCGCCGGAGTGGCTGGAGAGGCCCGGCAGCGTCGGCCGCCCGCTGCCCACGACCGAGGTGCACATCCTGCGCGAGGACGGAGAGCCCGCCGGGCCGGGGGAGCGCGGCCAGATCTACTTCCGCTACACGTCCGGCGACGACGTCGAGTACTGGGGCGACGAGGAGAAGACCCGCTCGGTGCACCGCGCGGGCGGCCTGTTCACCACCGGCGACGTCGGCTACCTGGACGAGGACGGCTACCTGTTCCTCGCCGACCGCGTCATCGACATGATCATCAGCGGCGGGGTGAACATCTACCCGGCGGAGATCGAGGGCGTGCTGATCACCCACCCGTCCGTCCGGGACGTCGCGGTGTTCGGCATCCCGGACGAGGAGTTCGGCGAGCAGGTGAAGGCCGCCGTCGAGCTCGGCGACGGCGCCGTCCCGTCGGACGCGCTCGCCGGCGAGCTGATCGAGCACGTCCGCGGCTCGCTGGCCGGCTACAAGGCCCCGCGCTCGATCGACTTCGTCGAGCGGATGCCGAGAACGCCGACCGGCAAGCTCTACAAGCGCCTTCTGCGCGACCCGTACTGGGAGGACCAGAAGCAGAAGATCTGAGTCAGCCCAGCAAGGCGAGGACCGCGTCCAGGTCGGTGAGGCGCGCGTCGGAGCCGAGCCCCTGGGCGACGGTCGCCGCGGCCGCGGTGCCCCAGAGCGCCGACTCCAGGACGTCCTTGCCGTGGACGAGGCCGGTGATGTACCCGGCGCAGTACGCGTCGCCGCAGCCGGTCGTGTCGACGACGTCCACGGGAAGGATGGGTATGCGGTGCACGTCCTCGGCGGTGGCGACAAGGCTGCCGTCCCCGCCGAGCGTGACGACGACGGTGCCCGGCCCCTGCGAGAGCAGCGCGGCGGCGGCCTTCTCCGGGTCGTCCTCGCCGGTCATCAGGGCGGCCTGCTCCTCGTTGGGCAGGAAGTGGTCGACGTGGGGCAGGAACGCGGCGGCGCCGGTCAGCAGGTCGGGCATGTTGGACAGCAGGTCCATGGTCACGACGGTGCCGGTCTCGCGGGCGGCGGCCAGCATGCCGAAGAACGCCGGGTTGTTGAGCCCGAACGTGACGTCCGGCCCGCCGAGGTGCACCACGCTCGCCGCGCCCAGCAGGCCCGGCCCGACCGCGCCCGCGGTGAGGGTCAGGTTCGCGCCGGGGACGTGGAAGCTCGGCCGCCCGCCGTCCGGCCGGATCGGCAGGATGGACGCGCTGGTCTGGTCGGAGGTCCGCCGGACGAGCCCGGTCACGTCCACGCCGTTCCGGTCCATGATCGTGACGAGCAGGTCGCCGAGGTCGTCGTCCCCGATCGCGCCGACCGAGATCACCTCGTTGCCGAGCCGGGCGAGCGCGACGGCGGTCCCGGCGGCGGCGCCGGCGGCGGTCACCCGGATCTCGTCCACGACGACGGTGTCCTGCCCGTCCGGGATTCCCTGCACGGGCCGGGCGAGCACGTCAAGGATGTGCGCGCCGAGAGTGACAACGGTCATGACCCGCCCCTTAATGATCGTCAGGGCCGTAGCGTACGCGGTGAGAACCGTGGAATGTGAGAGGTATTCGCATGTTGCTGGAGAAGGAACGGGACGACCTGTGCGCGCTCGGCCGCAGGCTGGCCGATACCGGTCTGGTGACGGGCGCGTCCGGCAACATCAGCGTCCGGTCGGGCGACCTGGTCGCGGTCACGCCGACCGGGATGATGCTCGACCGGATGGAGCCCGCCGACTGCCCGGTGGTGAACCTGTCGTCGCAGCTCGTCGAGGGCGAACGGGCGCCGTCGTCGGAGACGCCCATGCATCTGGCGCTCTATGAGGCGACCCCCGCCGCGGCGATCGTCCACACGCACTCGACCTACGGCACGGTCGTCGCGACGACCATGTCGGAGCTGCCGCCGATCCACTACAACACGCTTCTGCTTGGCGGCGTGGTGAAGGTCGCCGAGTACGCCACCTACGGGACGCCCGAACTGGCGGAGAACGTCCGGACGGCCATGGCGGGCGGCAAGCGGGCCGCGCTGTTGGCCAACCACGGCGGCGTCACGATCGGCCGTGACCTGGACGAGGCGTTCGAGAACGCGCGTCTTCTGGAGTGGCTCTGCGGCGTCTACGTCCGGGCCAGGATGATCGGCGAACCGCGCATCCTGACCGGCGAGGAGCTGGCGAAGGTGGTCGAGCGGGGCCTGACGCCACCGGAGTTCCCGCGCGTGTAACCTAACGCTTGTTAGGTCACCCTGGGAGGCCCGCTTTGCCCTTCGTCCTGATCGACAAGCCGCGCCCGGACGTCACGCTCATCACCCTCAACCGGCCCGAGCGCATGAACGCGATGGCGTTCGACGTCATGGTCCCGTTCCGCGAGGCGCTGGAGGAGGTCGGCCGCGACAACGGCACCCGCGTCGTCGTGATCACCGGCGCGGGGCGCGGGTTCTGCTCGGGGGCCGACCTGGAGAACCCGGGAAACATCCCCGGTATCGACGGGCTGACGCTGCCGACCATCGCGCTCCGCTCGATGGAGCTGCTGGACGACGTGATCCGCGCGATGCGCCGCGTCCACCAGCCGGTCATCGCGGCGATCAACGGCCCGGCGATCGGCGGCGGCCTGTGCCTGTCCCTGGCCGCCGACATCCGGCTCGGCGCGGACACGGCGCTGTTCCGCGCGGCCGGGATCAACAACGGGCTGACCGCGAGCGAACTCGGCCTCAGCTACCTGCTGCCGCGCGCGATCGGCGCGTCCCGCGCGTTCGAGCTGATGCTGTCCGGGCGGGACGTCGACGCGGCCGAGGCCGAGCGCATCGGCCTGCTCTCCCGCGTCGTGCCCGGCGACAAGCTGCTCGACGCGTGCTACGAGCTGGCGGAGCGGATCGCCGGGTTCAGCCGTCCCGGGACCGAGCTGACGAAGCGGATGCTGTGGTCGAGCCTGGACGCCGCGAGCCTGGAGGCCCACATGGGCCAGGAAGGGCTCGCCCAGCTGTACGTCCGCCTCACCACCCACAACTTCGAGGAAGCGATCAAGGCCCGGAAGGAGCACCGTCCCCCGGACTTCCGGGACTGACGCACCGCGGCCGCGTCCGGCGCTGGTACGACCACGCCGCGACGCCCAGCGCCACCCCGTAGACGGCGAACGCGCCGATCCCGCACGCCGCGACCGTCCAGCCGGACCATCCGTGCAGGAGCGGGTCGTCGGGGAGGTCGCCCAGGCCGATCACGGGCGGCAGCAGGTACCCGAACGTCGCCACGACGCCGTACGGACCGAGCGTCACGGCGCCCAGCCATGCGGGCGTGAGCGGCAGCCAGCGCGGCACCCTTCGCCCGGAGAACGGCGCCCATCCGGGGAAGACCTGCCCCCATTCACGCGTGAGCCCCAGCAGCAGGAAGATGCCCAGCAGCGCGGACAGCGTGGTGAAGTCCAGCCCGTACTTCTCCAGCGTCAGGATCAGGCCGGACGCGCCGTTGCGCTCGAACTCGGCGACGACCCGCTCGCCGTCGATCCCCGCGAACGAGCCGCCGAACGCCCATGTCGTCTTCATGACGATGTAGGGCACGAACGCCAGCATCCCGGCATGGGCCGCCCGGCGGACCCCGGGCGGCGCGGCCGACACGGGCGCGGGACGCTTTACGGCGCCCGTCCCGGCATGGGCCTCGCCGCACCGGGCGCAGGCTCCGGCCGTGCCGCGCCGATACGCCAGCGCGGTGCCCGCCAGCAGGGCGGCGCCCGCCGCGCACAGGACCTCGACGCCGAAGGCGGGCCAGTCGTCGACCGTCCCGGTGAAGGCGAGCTGCAGCGCGTTCATGACGAACCCGAACGTTCCGGCCCCCGCGAGGACGCAGGCCGCCCAGATCCCGGTGAGCGGCCACCAGCGCGGCATCTGCCGCCCGACGTCCCGGACGCTCGACACCGCCATGATCCCGCCGACGCCCAGGCAGGCGGCGATCAGCCAGGCGACGCTCTTCCCCTCGTCCAGGGGATATCCGGCATCTCCGCCGCCGGCCCAGTAGAGGGCCAGCCCCACCGCGACCAGCGACCACGCGCCCGCCGCGTATCCGGCCCAGCGCGGCCACGTCCTGACGATCGGCTCCATGGGGCGACCATCGCGCAGATCCCCCGGCGGGGCCTCCCGCCGAGGGGCGATCTTCCTACCCCGCGCGGGGGAGCGGCGTGGCAGGCTGAGGGATGTGCCGAAGCTTTCGCCGGACGAGGCGCGCCGGCTGCTGACGACCGTTCCTGTCGTGCGCCTGGCGACCGTGGGGGAGGACGCGCGGCCGCATCTCGTCCCCGTGACGTTCGCCGTCCACCGCGGTGCCGTCTACACGGCCGTCGACCACAAGCCCAAGAGCACCCGCGATCTGCGGCGGCTGGCCAACATCCGCGCCAATCCCCGCGTCACGCTCCTGGCCGACCACTATGAGGACGACTGGGACCGCCTCTGGTGGGTCCGCGTGGACGGCCACGCTCATATCGTCGAGGACCAGGCGCAGATGGCCGAACCCGTCCGCCTCCTGGCCGACCGCTACGCCCAGTACCGCGACCGCGCGCCGGAGGGCCCGGTCATCGCGATAACGATCGAGGCCTGGACGGGCTGGTCCGCGTCCTAGCCTGCGGCTTTCATGGCGCGGGTCCAACTGCGCTTCGCCGATCTGGACGGGCACCGCTTCATTTGGACCCTGACCAGCCCGCCGGATCGTTTCACGACCTCGCCGACTCACCAAACCCCGAGGGCCAACAAGAGCATATGTCGTGAAATGGACGGCTTCTCATCTGCCTGATCTGCAAAGACACGCCGACATTTTGGTAAATGAGATACATTTGCGTGCGAAATGCTTGCATTCACTGAGAGGTGGGGACATATCATCAATGTAGACACACAAGAAGGGAGGCGCCGCTGTGAGTCACACTCAAGAGGAGACGCGGCAGGCGGGGATGGAATATTCAGAGCCTGTCCTGGCCCCGACCACGAATGAGAGCTTCTCACTCGCACCTATCCCGGACGGCCGCGTCGACGGCGATGCCCGGATAGTCAACTACGTCCAGTTCTACTTTTACGACCGCGGAGGGTTCGACAAGTGGCTGGTCTGTAGTCCGCAGGTAAACAGAGAGAGTAGAGTATTTGCCTCGATCTGCGAGGTCGATGCCGGCGGGCGCCCATTCCTGGGAGCCGCAAGCGTCCAAATACACAACATCATCCCGCAGGACGACCACATAGTGATCGTGCGAGGTCACATCGGCTGGGAGAGCGACATTCGAGTACGAGTCAGCATCCTCGCCGTGTAGCAGAATCGCATGCCCGGCCAAGCGAGGGTACCGGGTACGCGCGGAGCCGGGAGGGATCTTGACCTCCCGGCTCCGGCACGGCACCAGGCGATCGATCTCCTTCAACCGGTCCTACCAAAACAGGCGAAGCCAGTCTCCCAACGAGAGGGATGAGAGCCGGATACGGCAACCGAAGCCCGATCGCGACGCCCTGACAGGAGGTCAACTCTATGACTATTACGAACATCGAGACGGTGGAACCACTTGAAGTTCCCCAGGACTTGCGCGAGGAAATTCTCGCATTTGAGAGCATTCGCACAAGCCGGTTCTTCTACCGCACCAAAGGGCTGAACATCCTCACTGCGTCAGCACCTGGATCCACTCCGGAGACTCGGGTGACGGCCAGTGTTACGGAGGTGGATCCAGTATTTAGGCCAATGATCGGAAGTGCTCGAATGAGCGTACACAATATCGTTCCCCAAGGTGGGGATATAGCGGTATTGGTTAACGTCGAATCAAGTCAACTGGTGACAGTTGCACTTACCTTGGTCTATGTGAACCCGTGACCTGGGCTCCCGGCGGCATGATCGGCTCAAGCCGGGGTGAACCCTGCTTGCTCTCAAGCGGCCTTGCTGCGTCCCCTCCGTTTACGGCACCGGACGCACCGTGAA
Source organism: Spirillospora sp. CA-128828 (assembly GCF_050945415.1). Lineage (NCBI taxonomy): Bacteria > Bacillati > Actinomycetota > Actinomycetes > Streptosporangiales > Thermomonosporaceae > Spirillospora > Spirillospora sp. CA-128828. Next base: position 6,206,703 of record NZ_CP191986.1, on the reverse strand, counting down.
CGCAGTTTCAGGGTTCTTGCGGGTGAGTCTCCGGTAACGCATGGTCGAGGCAGGCCAGGGATTGGTCACGCGGCCAGTGTCGTTCTTGTACCAACTCTGGCAGCCGGCCACCCACACGGTTCGGTTGATCCAGCGGTCGAGGGTCTGCCGGTACTGCTGCATTGCTTCGGGGAGTACTTCGATCTCGGCGGCGGCGCCCGTACGCATCAGCAGTCGCAAGCATTTCATGATGTAGTGCACCTGGCACTCGATCATGAAGACGTTGGAGTTGTGCCCCAGGGTGGTGTTCGGCCCGTGCACGAAGAACAGGTTGGGGAACCGGGGGTAGGCCATGCCAAGGTATGCTTGGGCACCCTGCTGCCATTCTTCGTGGAGTCTGGCTCCGTCTCTTCCTTGGACGTCGATGGGGACAAGGAATTCAGAGGCCCGGAATCCGGTGGCGTAGATGATGGTGTCGACGTTCCGGTGTGTCCCGTCGCTGGACTCGATACCGGTCTTGGTGATTCGGGAGATACCGGTGGTGACCAGCTCGACGTTCATGCGGTTCAGCGCCGGAAGGAACGTGCTGTCGATGACGATGCGCTTGCAGCCGACCGGATAGTCGGGGGTGAGTAGTTTTCGAAGTTCCGGGTCGGTGACCTGACGACGCAGGTGACGGCGTGCTATCCGTTCGGCCGGGCGGGCTGACCATCCTCGGGCGATGACCGGCGAGAGCATGATGTCCGCTGCCAGGTAGGTGGCCGCCCGGTAGAGGGGATGCAGAAACGGCAGGTTGCGGAAGGCCAGTTGGGTGACGGGGCCGAATTCGGCCTTCGGCTTTGGAATGACCCAGTTCGGCGTGCGCTGATAGACATAGATCTGACGGGCTCTCTGCGCGACGAGCGGGATCAGTTGGGCGGCGCTGGAGCCGTTGCCGATGACCGCGACCTCCCGGCCGGTCAGATCCTTGCTGTGGTCCCATTCCGCGGTGTGGAAGCGGGAGCCGCCGAAGTCCTCCAGACCGAGATGTTGGGTTGTTTGGGGCGGTGCAGCTGGCCGACGGCGTGATACTTCTCGAAGGAGAAGGAGTACAGGTGGGACGGCACGTCGCAGCCGCATCCGGGGCAGGTGTTGTCCCGCCAGATTCCCCCGACGTCGGCGGCCTTTTCGAAAATGGTGGAGGAGTTGATCCCTGCCTTCTTCAGCGCCACGCCCATGCACAGTGAGCCTTTTTCGCTTGCGTCGATGAGATCGCCGATCACGGCATGATCGCGGACGGCGTGTCCATCCTCGGCAGCGGAAAACCCCTGGTAGTCGGGTTGATCACCACAATCCACGCCAGACCACCAGGGGCTTTGCATGCTGTTGTACCGTGCTTCGCTGCCGTTGTCGCGTTCGACCCTGAAGTACGTGACCGGAGTCGTCCGGCGGCACCGCGCGCGCCTGGACGGCAAGGACCGGGCATTGCCGCCCGGCATGCAGGCGCTGATGGTGCTGGTCTACCTGCGCAAAGGCGAGACGTTCGCTGAGCTGGGCGCCGGGTTCGGAGTATCGACCACGACTGCGTGGAGGTATGTCAACGAGACCGTCGAGCTGCTGGCCGCACGGTCGCCCAAGCTGGCCCAGGCCCTGCGCAAAGCAGTCGAGGACGGGCTGCTCTATCTGGTGCTGGACGGCACCCTCATCCCGATTGACCGCGTCGCCGCCGACCGGCCGTTCTATTCCGGAAAGCACCGCAAGCACGGCATGAATCTGCAGGTCATCGCCACGCCGAGCGGGGAGATCGTGTGGGTGTCGGGCGCGCTGCCCGGTGCGGTCCACGACCTCAAAGCCACCCGGATCTGGGGCCTGTTGCGGGCGCTGGAGGCCACCGGGCTGCTGGTGCTGGCCGACAAGGGGTACAACGGCGCGGGCGAACCGCTGTTCACCCCGTACAAGGGCCGCAACAAGCCTGAGCACCTCAAGAACGCCAACCGGTCCCACGCCCGGCTTCGCAGCCCCGGCGAGCGCGCGAATGCGCAGTTCAAGAGCGGGCGGATCCTCCGCAAGCTCCGCTGTTGCCCGCACCGCGCCGGCCACCTGGCCAAGGCCATCCACGTGCTACAGGCTCGCGAGACTCACGCCAACTGAAAAGGGTTCAGTCCACCGAAACCCGCTCCGGCGATGGCGATGGTGAGGTTTTTCCCCGGCCCCTGCGTCATGGGATGCTCCGATGGATTCTGCGACGAGATGGCTATCGGATGCGGGCGGTCTGTGAGCGACGGCGACGTCGGGCCATGCGTCGTCAGGGCGGTGACCTTGCCAGGGTTGTCGGTCAGCGGCCGCAGGCTGCGGATGCCGAGATCAGTGCGGAACTGGACACCGGCCGCGGGTCGCGAGCGTCGATGGGCAGGCCGGGCGCGAGGTTTGCGTCGACAGTGTCGTATCCGATTCCTTAAGCCGCAGATGCGCAGTTCGGGCAGCGGGGCTACCTTGCGATCTCTTGGTTACTCAAGCGTGAGACGACTCAATCGTCGCCCCAGCATCCTCAATGTCGACATCATGGTTGATCTACCAACAGAACGCAAGGATCTCGTCACCCATGCGGCACCCGGCCTCCGCGGTCGGTGAGCAGCGGTCACGCGGCCCTAGAGGGACCGCTGGAAGGTCTCGACGGCCTCGGCGACCTTCTCGGGGAACTCCACGTGCGGGTGGTGCCCGGCGCCGTCCAGGAGGACGACCTGGCCGTTCAGCTTCTGCGCGACCCACTCGGCCTCGGCGGCGGGGTCGTCCCAGTCGATGTCGCCCGTCCCCATGATGACGAGGGTGGGCGCCTGCACCCGGTCGAGTCGAGCCTCGGCCTCGGCGTGCGACATGCTCAGGTAGTCGACGATGACCTTGCTGCGGCCCGGCTCCTTGAAGTTGGCCTTCAGCTTCGCCTTGTGCTCGGCGAAGTCGGCCGGAGGCTTCGGCTCCCACTTCGGGTAGTACGACATGTAGAGCGGCAGCGCCAGCCCGGGGATCCGCATGAGCGCGGTGGTCAGCTTCTGGGCGAACCCGCCCTTGCCGTCCCGGACGAACGGGGCCGCCAGCACGAGACCCTTGACCAGCTCGGGCGCCTCGGCCGCCACCCACACCGCCGCGGCCGCGCCGTTCGAGCACCCGTAGACGAGGGCGGGTCCGGCGTCCAGGTGCCGCAGCAGCGCCAGCAGGTCATGGGCGAGCGGCGTGCTCCCGTACTCGGGCCACCGCGCGCTGGTCTCGCCCATCCCGCGCTGGTCGACGGTCACGACCCGGTAGCCGGCCTTGAGCAGCAGCGGGCGGAGGAACCGGTACTGCGACCGCAGGTCGAGCATCGAAGGCAGGCAGACGACCAGCGGCCCGTCCCCGCTGTCGTCGTACGCCAGCCGCCCACCGGGAAGGTCGAGGAACCGGGTCTCGCTCATGACGCACTCCTAGAATTTCTGTAGCCCTATGGCTAATGAGGTTAGCTTTACGGCAAGCCGCCGTCAACCCCCGGCCGGTCCCAGGCTCCGCCGATCCTGGCGAGGTCGGCGGCGTACTCGATGCGGGCGGACCACTCGCCCGGCCAGGCGTCCATGCCGAGGTGCGCGCCCGCGAACGCGCCGGCCAGGCAGGCGATCGAGTCCGAGTCGCCGGAGCTGGCGGCGCCGCGCCAGATCGCCTCGACGGGCTCCTCGGGGAACAGCAGGAAGCAGAACAGCCCGGTGGCGAGCGCCTCCTCGGCGACCCAGCCCGCGCCGGTGATCTCGCACGGGTCGGACGCGCGGCCACCGAGCGTCACGGCCGCGTCCAGGCGGTCGAGGACGGCGAGGCACTCGTCCCAGCCCCGGGCGATGAACGTCTCCGGTGCGTCCATCCCGGGCTGCTGCCACAGGGTGCCGAGCCACCGCTCGTGATACGTTTCGCGCTGGTCGTGGCAGCGGGCGCGGAGTGCTTCCGGCAGGTCGGACGGGGCCATCCCGTCGGCCAGCCACCGGACGGCGAACGCGGTCAGCTCGCTAGCCGCCAGCCCGGTCGGGTGACCGTGGGTGAGGGCGGCCTGGAGCTGCGACGCGCCCGCCCGCGTCTCGTCCGACAGGCCGGGCACGAGTCCGACCGGCGCGACGCGCATGTTGGCGCCGCAGCCCTTGGAACCCGCCACGGTGGCCTCCACCCAGGGCATCCCGGCTTCGAGGTTCCCGCACGCCCGCAGGCACGTGTTGCCGGGCGCGCGGTTGTTGTCGGGACTGTTCAGCCAGTCGACGAAGCGCCGCCTCCACATGGGCGTGATCAGGTCGGGGGTGAACGGAGGGTTCTCCAGGGCGTCCAGGAGGGCGAGACCGACCGCGATCGCCATCTGGGTGTCGTCGGTCACGAGCGCCGGATCGCCGTTCAGCTGCGTGGGCCCGTGGTCGCCGAAACGCCTGTGGATCTGCTTCATGGTGAGGAACTCGGTCGGCGCCCCAAGGGAGTCCCCGTACGCCAGCCCGAACATCGCCCCGCTCGCCCTTCTCATGGCGGGCATTCTTCCTCAAACGGCGCTCTGAAACCTGCCCGGCGTCATGCCGTAGCACCGGACGAACCAGCGCGTCAGGTGGCTCTGGTCGGCGAAACCGGTGCGGGCCGCCACGTCCCCGATCGCGTCGCCACGGGCGAGCAGCCGACGCGCGGCGCGGAGGCGGAGCTGCCGCTGGTAGTCGCTCGGCGCCATCCCGTACGCCCGCCGGAACGCCCGGTACAGCGCGAACCGGCTGCACCCCGCCGCCTCGGCCAGCTCGTCGGCGCCGATGTCGTCCAGGTACGCGCCCTCAAGCCGCCGCCGGGCCCGCTCGACGAAGCCGCTGGACGACGAGGTGCGCAGCCGTCGCGTCGCGGCCCGGTCGACCATGGCCCCGACGGTCGCCGTGAGCAGCTCGTCCCGCCGCAGCGCGGGCGCGCCGCCGAGCAGCGCCGCGTGCAGGCCGCGCAGGTTCCTCGCCAGGACCGGGTCGGTCACGACGGGGGAGCCGAACAGGGGCAGGCCGGCCGGGGCGTCCGCGATGTCGGCAAGGACGTCGGCGACCAGCTCCGGGCCGATGTGCACGATCCGGTAGGTGAAGCCCAGCTCGTCCGCGGCGTGGCCGTCGTGCGGATCGTCGGGGTTGAACGCGATGACCATCCCGGCCGCGCTCGTGTGGGCGTCGCCCCGGCACCGGAACGCCTGGTAGCCGTCCTCGGTGACGCCGAACGAGTACGTCTCGTGGCTGTGCCGGTGGTAGACGTGCCGCTCGAAGTGAGCGTGCATCGCCTCCAGCGGGCGGTCGGGCGACCGCCAGTACCTGCTCCAGTCCACCCGCCCAGTCTGGCGCACGAGCGTTCAAGACGGCGCACCCCCGCCCGGGCAGGCTGGAGGGCATGCGCTTCGACACCAAGATCGGGATCGTGGTGCGGGACGACCTGGCCGCCTGGCAGCGGCTCAACGTCACCGCGTTCCTCGCCAGTGCCGTCGCGGGCGGCGTGCCCGGCGTCATCGGCGAGCCGTACGAGGACGCGTCCGGCAACACCTACCTGGCGATGTTCCGGCAGCCCGTCCTCGTCTACGAGGCCGACACCGACGCGATCCTCAAGGCGCACGGCCGGGCCCTCGCCCGCGAGATGGACCTCGCCGTCTACATCGAGGACATGTTCAAGACCGGCCACGACGAGGCCAACCGCGAGACCGTCCGCGCGGTCACCGCCGAGGAGATGCCCCTCGTCGGGTTCGCCGTCCACGGCCCGAAGAACGGCGTGGACAAGGTCCTCAAAGGGCTGCGGCTGCACCCGTGAGCCCGGCGAGCGCGGCGACGCGCTCCCGGTGCCGGTCCGGCGCCCCGAACAGCTGCCGAGACCCCTGTGCCCGCTTGAAGTACAGGTGCGCGTCGTGCTCCCAGGTGAACCCGATGCCGCCGTGCAGCTGGATGGCCTCACCGGCCGTGTGGAAGTAGGCGTCCGAGCAGTACGCCTTCGCCAGCGCGGCGGCGGCCGGCAGCTCCTCCGGGCTCTCGTCCGCGGCTCCCGCCGCGTTGAGCACGGCCGACCGCGCCGACTCCACCAGCACGAACATGTCGGCGCACCGATGCTTGATCGCCTGGAACGACCCGATCGGACGCCCGAACTGGTGCCGCACCTTCACGTACTCGACGGTCATGTCGAGGGTCTTCTGCGCCCCGCCGAGCTCCTCGGCGGCCAGGGCGACGGCCGCGACGTCGAGCGCCCGCCCGAGCGCGTCCCGGTCGCCCACCTTCCGCGCCGGGACGCCGTCGAACTGGATCCGCGCCAGCTTCCGCGTCTGGTCGAGCGTCGGCAGGACGTTCCGGGCGAGCCCCGCCGTGTCCTCGACGGCATAGACCCCGACCCCGTCCCCGCTGCGGGCCGCCACGAGGATCACGTCGGCGACGTGCCCGTCCAGGACGTAGTTCTTCGTCCCCCGCAGCAGCCCGCCGTCGAACGTCGCCGCCACCTCGTCGACGTCCCAGGAACCGCCGTCCTCGGCCACCGCCAGCGTCGCGATCACCGACCCGTCCGCGATGCCGGGCAGCAGGTCGTGCCCGCCCTCACCGGCCTCCAAGGCCGCGGCGGCCATGATCGTCGCGAGGAACGGCGCGCACACGACGGCCCGTCCCATCTCCTCGAACACGACGGCCAGCTCCCGCACCCCGAACCCGGCTCCGCCGTGCTCCTCGGCGATCGCGAGGCCCTGCAGCCCGAGCTGCCCGGCCATCTGCGCCCAGACCCCGGGGTCGTAGCCCTCGGCCGTCTCCATCAGCCGCCGCACTTCCGCCGCGGGGGACCGGTCCGCGAAGAACCGCCGAAGTGCGTCCCGCAGCTCCCGCTGCTCCTCGGTGACGACGAGTTTCATCGGGCGGCCTCCCACACAGGTCCCACGCTCACCGGGTCATCGTGCCACGCGCCCGGCGCCCGCCTTAAGGGGTTCCCGTCCACCGGGACGATCAGGGCGCCCAGTCGTGCGGCCCGAGCACGTACCCCTTGCTGGTCGAATGCAGGTGGTTGATCGAGACGAGGTGCCCGAGCGCGGCCCACAGATCCTCCTCGGGCGCCTCGACGAGCGCCCCGATCGTCTCGAAGTCGGCCGCCCCGCGCTCCTTGTCGATCTCCGCGACGGTCTCGTACACGACCAGCTCGAAGTCGCTGAGTTCCTGAACGTCCCCGCGCCTGCTATCTCGCTCATCCATAGACAAACCGTGCCCACTCGGGCTGGTTCTATCTGCCCCGCGCGAGACACAGGGCCGTACGCTGGGAGCGTAAGCCTCGGTAACTACGATCTGTATGCGGAAGGTGGCGCTCTGCTCATAAACTCGCCCGGCGAGGAAAGGAGCAGAGCATGACTGTGATGGTTCATGAGCCTCTGTCACACGAGGACGCCGACGTTCTCCTTGAAGGTTTCCTCGCCCTCGACACCCCGGAGGGCTTCCGAGCCGAACTGGTCGACGGAGAGATCGTCGTGACACCACCCCCCCTTGGCGACCATGAACGGTGCATAGCCAAGATCATCCGCCAGGTCATCCGGTACAGCGCCACCGAGTTCGAGTGCGCTTGCAACAAGGGTCTTAAGGTGCCCGGCACAGGGGAGCACCCGGACAACCGTGTGATCCCGGATATCACCTTCACCTCCATGGAGGAGGATCCCTTCCACGGTGCCGCCTCGTGGATGCCCGCGAAGAGCGACGGCATCGTCATGGTGGTCGAAGTGACCTCCACGAGGCCGGCGCAGGATCGAGAGGCCAAAAGAACCGGCTACGCGCGGTCGGGCATTCCCCTCTACCTGCTGATCGATCGCGACGAGGAGAAGGTGGTCCTCTTCAGCGGGCCGGACGGCAAGGACTACGGGCACATCGATCAGGTTCCGTTCGGGAAGCCGCTGCCGCTGCCGGAGCCGTTCGAGATTGAGTTGGACACGTCCGGCTTCGCCTGAGCGTGGCTCCATCCGCCCGTCACAGTGGGCGGGGGAATGTTGTCTCCTTGGGAAGGAGTCACTGCAGAGGAGCGGAGCACGATGAGAGCTGTACGGATCCACAAGCGCGGCGGTAGCGACGGGCTGGTCTTCGAGGACGCGCCGATGCCGAGCGGGGCGACCGGCGATGTCGTGGTCCGCGTGCACGCGGCCGGGTTCGTCCCGGACGAGCTGGACTGGCCCGGCACGTGGGTCGACCGGGCGGGGCGGGACCGGACGCCGTCGATCCCCGCCCATGACGTCGCTGGAGTTGTCACCGAGGTCAAGTACGGAACCGCCGGCCTGGCCGTGGGCGACCGCGTCTTCGGCCTGACCGACTGGCACCGCGACGGCGCGGCGGCCGAGTACGTCGCGGTGGAGGCGCGCAACCTCGCCCTGATGCCCCAGTCACTGACCTACACCGAGGCCGCCGCGCTGCCATTGGCCGGGCTGACCTGCTGGCAGGCCCTCTTCGTGCACGGCGGGCTGGAATCGGGGCAGACGGTCGTCGTCCATGGCGGGGGCGGCGGCACCGGGGCCCTGGCCGTCCAGCTGGCGCGGCAGGCGGGAGCGCACGTCATCGCCACAGGGCGGGCCCGGGCCGCGGACCTCGCGATCGAAATGGGCGCCCATACGTTCGTCGACCTGGAAAGGCAGCGCTTCGAGGACGCCGTCGAGCCGGTCGACCTGATCTTCGACACGATCGGCGGCGACCTCCTCGCCCGGTCGGCGGCCAAGATCAAGCCGGGCGGCGCACTCGTCTCGATCACCGCGCCGCCCCCGGTCGAGCCGGACGAGGGACGCGCCGTCTTCTTCATCGTCGAACCCGACCGGGAACAACTCACCGAACTGGCGAAGCGAGCCGAGTCGGGCGGCCTTCGAAACCACGTCGGCGCCACCTACCCCCTGGCTCAAACGCGCGAGGCGTTCCAGGCCAAACAGAACGGCATCCCCGGCAAGGTCGTCATCGAGATCTGACCCGAGGATCGCCGGTCGGGTGAGGACCCCAAGCGGCGGGCATCCTGTGCGCGGGCGGCGGCAGGTCAGGCCGGCTGGATACCGCCCTGCAATTGCAGCACGGCATGGACCAGGGGCGCGAGCGTGGGGTCGGTGGCCGCCTGGTCGAGGGCCTCGCGCAGAGCCGTGTTGTGGGTGGGGCGGGCCTCCTCCAGGAGGCGCAGGCCGGCGTCGGTGACGTCGGTGTAGATGCCGCGGCGGTCGGTGGGGCACAGGTAACGGGAGAGCAGTCCGCGGTCCTCCAGCCGGGTCACCAGCCGCGTGGTGGCGCTCTGGCTGAGGACGACGGAGTCGGCGACCTGCCGCATCTGCAGGTGCCCGCCCTCGCCGTCGTGCTGGCGGCTCAGCACGTCCAGCAGCGAATACTCGCGCGCACTCAGCCGGTGTCCGGCCTGGAGAGCACGTTCGACTCTGCTCTCGATGCGTCCGTGCAGCAGCGAGAGCGCCGACCAGCTGTGCGCCAGTGCGGTCATCGCCGGGTCGGTCGCGGTCATCAGCAGCTCCCTCGGTCGGGCCGTGCGAGCGGACGCGCCGGCAGAGCGCCTACCGCCGTGTCACGGACCTCACTATACCCGCGCTTGCCATTAGCCCGCGTTTGCAATTATTGTCGACGCTCGTAGAATGCTCATGCAATCTCACCCGGAACCCCAGAGGGACTGCTCACATGCCGCTCGCACTGCTGGCCCTGGCCATCGGGGCCTTCGGAATCGGCACCACGGAATTCGTGATCATGGGGCTTCTTCCCCAGGTCGGCACGGACCTCGGCGTGTCCGTGCCGACGGCTGGCCTCCTCGTCACCGGCTACGCCCTCGGCGTCATGATCGGCGCACCGATCATGACGGTCCTCGGCACCAGGATCTCTCGCAAGAACATGCTCATGCTGCTCATGGGCCTGTTCATCCTCGGCAACCTCATCTCCGCCGTCGCTCCGGTCTTCGCCGTCATGCTGATCGGCCGCGTGGTGGCATCGCTGGCCCACGGCGCCTTCTTCGGCATCGGCTCCGTCGTCGCCGCCGAACTCGTCGCGCCGGAGAAGAAGGCCGGCGCCATCTCCATGATGTTCACCGGCCTGACCGTGGCCAACGTCATCGGCGTGCCCCTGGGCACGTTCGTGGGCCAGACCGCCGGCTGGCGCGTGACCTTCCTGATCGTCGCCGCCCTCGGCGTACTCGGCCTGGCCGGTGTCGCCAAGCTCGTGCCGGACGTTCCCAAGCCGGAAGGAGTACGGCTGCGGCACGAGGTCGCCGCCTTCAGGAACACCCAGGTCGTCCTGGCCATGGCCATGACGGTCCTCGGCTTCGGAGGGGTGTTCGCCGCGATCACCTATATCGCGCCGATGATGACCGAGGTCGGTGGCTTCGCCGAATCCTCCGTCACCTGGCTGCTGGTGGTCTTCGGACTGGGCATGGTGGCCGGAAACCTGATCGGCGGTCGTTTCGCGGACCGCAGGCTCATGCCGATGCTCTACACCGCCCTGGGCGGCCTGGCGCTGATCCTGCTGCTGTTCACGTTCCTGGCCTCCGGGAAGGCCGCGTCCGTCGTGGCCGTCTTCCTCATCGGCCTTCTCGGCTTCGCCACCGTCCCGCCGCTGCAGAAGCGCGTCCTGGACCACGCCCACGACGCGCCGACGCTTGCCTCCGCGGCCAACATCGGCGCCTTCAACCTGGGCAACGCCCTGTCCGCGTGGCTCGGCGGCCTGGTGATCTCCGCAGGCCTCGGCTACACCGCACCCAACGCCGTCGGCGCCGTTCTGGCCGCCGCCGCTCTCGTGCTGGCCGTCGTCTCACACTGGCTCGAACAGCACCGACCCCGCACCACCGCGGCCTCCGTCCCGGCGAACCTCGGCCAAGCCGCGGCCTCCGACCACAGCACCACCCCCGCGGCGGCGGAAAGACGTCAAGGGTCCGGCGGTGCCGGACCCTTGCAAGTCAGTCAGTGGTCCGGCGGCGGGCCGGACCCTTGCAGGTGAGTCAGTCGCCGACGACGCGCTCGCGGATGCTGCCGACGGCGAAGCCGACGAGGAGGGTACAGAAGAAACCGGCGAAAGGCATCGCCCTGAGGGCGTGGAGGTAGCCGGCGATGAGGGCGACGTTTCCGACGAAGACGACGACACATACGCCGACGCCGCCGACGAAGCCGAAGCGGTTGGTGATGTAGCGGACACCGTCGCTCACGTGGTCGGCGATGTACCTGCCGTAGATGACAAGGACGGCGCTGAGCACGGCACCGAGGGTGCCGAAGCCGGCGGCGACCATGGAGGCCCCGAAGAAGCCGCCGGTGAAGCCGCCGACGATGGCAGCGATGAGGACGGCGGCGACGCTGTGGGCACGCTTGATGGTCATGGGTTGTCCCCTTTTCCTTTGTCATGGCGTCTATGGGCGCGCTTCGTAGGGGACCGTCCAGAGCGCACCGCGAACCGCAGCCGAGGTCAGCCGCGGGTGGATCGGCCGGCAGAGCCTGGGGGCGTTGTCACGGCTTGAGGCGAGCCCAGGCCCATTTCCCGCCGGACGGGTCGGGGGTGTGCCCACACTCGGCGGCCAGGGCCGCGACGATCGGGAGGCCCCGGCCGCCGTTGTCGTCCCAGTGCTCTTCGGAAACGTCCAGGGTGCCGAGCGTCATGTCGATCACCGGGCGCAGACGAGGGAGAGCCGGGCTGGAATCCCACACGGCGATGAGCACGCCGGATGCGTCACGGCTGCACTGGTAGCGGATCTCCTGGCCGGGCGTCGCCGCGACGGCGTTGGTGATCAATTCCGATGCGATCAAGAATGCATCGTCCGAAATGTGCATACAGCCCCAATTATGTAGGCGCGATCGCGTGAGCGTGCGCGCCAGACCAGGTGCCGCCTTGGACGCCAACATAGGGAACAGCAGGCAGTCGTGCGGTGTGATCATTTCCGTTCGGCCCTTCCTGGAGATGCTCACGATTTGTGGCTCCAGGGTCACCATCTGTGGGCTAGGGTGCGGTGTATACGTAAACTCTGTAAACAACGGGAGGTCCTCAGTGACCGCCGCGGATGAGATCGATCCAACGTCTTCGCTCTATGCATGGCTGGCCTATGACCTGCGGGTTTACCGAAAAAGGCACGGTATGACCGGCATTCAGGTCGGTAAGATCATCGGCTACGTTCGTTCTCATGTTTCGAACCTGGAAGCGGGCAGGGTCCAGCTCGATATGAGGCAGGCTGAGCTGCTGGATGAGGCATGGGACACGGGGGGCCACTTCCAGAGGCTCGTCACGTTCGCCCGCAGAGGCCATGATCCAAATTGGTTCCTGCGGCATGGCCGGTATGAGGCGGCCGCGTCCGTGATCCGGATCTACCAGGGGCAGATCATTCCGCCGCCTTTCCAGACCGAGGACTACATGCGCGCCCTTCTCGCGGAGAGCGACGCAGAGGACGTCGAACAGGCGGTCCGGTCACGGAAGGCTCGGCAGGACGCCATACTTTCCCGGCCGTCCCCTCCCTATGTCTGGGCGTTGTTGGACGAGGATGCCGTGACATCTGAGATCGGTGGCCATGCGGTGATGGCCGCCCAGCTCGCCCATCTCCTCGAACTCGGGAGGCATCCGCACGTATCGGTGCGTCTGCTCCCCAAGTCGGCCGGTGCACACCTGGGGCTGGATGGACCGTTCTCGCTCATCACCGTGAACAACCGTCAAGTCGCCTATGTCGGCGCTCGGAGGGGCGGCCGACTGATCGACGACACAGCGGAGGTACAGGAACTCGCCGTAGATTACGAGCGAATCGGGTTCAAGGCCCTGTCTGAGGAGGCCTCTCAAGCCCGCATCGCTGAGTTGTCGGAGGTGGCGAGTGAAGACCGGCTGGCGCAAGAGCTCACATAGCGGAGCGATCAACGATGAAGCCTGCGTCGAGGTGGCCGGATTGCGCACGGGCATTGGAATCAGGGATTCCAAGGACCCGGATGGTGACCGGCTGGCTGTGAGCGGGGAAGGGTTCAGCGAGCTTGTGCGGCGGATCAGGGAGGGAAGCCTCGACAGGCCGTAGGTCCGCGCTCTAGCGGCTCCGGGGTGAAGCCTTCGACGCCTTGCCTCGGAGCCGGGGCGGATGTGGGCGGGTTCGGAACTCTGAGCGTCGGAGGGGCGGCGATCACTGCGGATGAGGGAGAGCGGCGTGCCCGTGGAATTGAAGCTGGTGGACGGCGGGGGTGGCCAGACGGGACGCGACGACCAGGTCGAAGACTCCTTCATCGCCTGGCAGAACGCCAGTGAGCTTGCCCTGGACGCGTTCGAGAGCCTCATCCGGGCCGCACGTCGGCAAGCGGTGGACCGAAACCTTCTCGAGGCGCTGTTGCGGCACCTCGACCCGGACGCCTTCGACATCAAACCGACCGAGCCCTATACCGCCGAGGCCATGCTCGCGGTCGCCGAGCGGGCCGGGCTCACACCGGGCTCCAGCCGACCCGAACTGCCCGAAGGGCACGGCGAACCGGCGGGCCGCCGCGTCCACCTCATCGACCATCCCGGACAGTGGGCGCCGTTCGAGGAGAGCTTCCTGACCGAGGGCGTCCCTATGCACCTGTGCTGGTCGCCGTAGGGGAGCCAGACCGGTCAGGAATCGAGAAGCGCCCATGACCGAGCCGCTCATAGCGTCATGTCCATGGACACCACAGTGGAGGCGGACATGGCGCAGAAGAAGCAGGCGGGCGGTCGCGAAGGGCGCAAGAGCGGTACGCCCGGCGCGTTCTCGCGGTGGATGCAGCACCGCATGAACGCCCGTACGAACCGCAAGATCCGGCGAGGGCGCGGCACGTTCATGGGCATGGACGTGCTGATCCTGAACACGGTCGGCAGCCGGAGCGGGGAGCCGCGTGAGACACCCGTGGCCTGGTTCGCCGACGGTGAGGACGCCCGGCTCGTCGTCGCCTCGGGCGGCGGCAGTCGGAACCCGGACTGGTACGTCAACCTGATTGCGCACGCCGACCGGGCCTCGATCGAACTGCCGGGCCGCGACCCCATGCCGGTGACGCCGCACCTGCTCGACGGCGCCGACCGTGAGCAGGCCTGGCAGCGCATCGCCGAAGCGCAGCCCCGCATCGCCAAGTACCAGAGCAAGTCCGACCGCGAATACCCGGTGATCCGCCTCACCCGGCGCGACCGGTAGGTTGCGGGGGGTGAAGGTTCGGGTCACGGGCGTCGTCGTCGAGGACGGGCGCATTCTGCTGCTCGACCAGGACACCGGCGCCGGACGGTCGTGGTCGCTGCCCGGCGGGACGGTCGAGGAGGGCGAACCCCTGGCCGACGCGCTGGTCCGCGAGATGCGCGAGGAGACCGGCCTAGAGGTCGAGATCGGACGGCTCCTCTACGTCTGCGATCACCTGCCGCCCGACGGAGCCCACGTCCTGCACATCACCTTCGAGAGCCGCCGCATCGGCGGCACCCTCGGTGACATCGCGGGCAACGACACCAGGCCGATCCGCGCCGTGACGTTCGTCAGGCTCGCCGACCTGCCAGGTCTCGGCTTCTCTGAGCGGTTCGCGGAGCTGGCCCGCGCCGGGTTCCCCGGCGCGGGCTCCTACATGGGCGCCAAGGCCAACATCGGCCTCTGATCACTGGGCGGTCCAGCCACCGTCCACGGCGAGGAGCGCTCCCGTGATAAAGCTGGACGCGTCCGACACCAAGAAGGCGATGGTCTCGGCGACCTCTTCGGGACGTCCGATCCGGCCGATGGGGTGGGCCGGGCCGAACGAGGCGAGCATCTCGCGGCTGTTCTCCACGACGCCCTCCATGATGTCGGTGTCGATGACGCCCGGGAGCACCGCGTTGGAGCGGATGCCCTTCGGACCGCCCTCGATGGCGAGCACGCGCGTCATCTGGGCCAAGGCGCCCTTGGACGCGGCATAGGCCGTCTGCGTCTCGAACGCGACGACCGAGGAGACCGACGCGACGGACACGATCGCGCCGCCGTCACCCGCCTCCATCACCCGGAACGCCTCCCGGGCCTGGACGAAGTTGCCGCGCGCGTTGACGCGCAGGATGCCCTCGAAGTCCTCGACGGTGGTCTCGGTGATCGGCTTGTTGAGCGTGCGGCCCGCGTTGTTGACCAGGATGTCGAGTCGTCCGAAGCGGTCGAGGGCCAGCCGCATCGTCGAGCGGGCGAGATCCTCGTCGGCGACGTCCCCGACGAGGGCCTCCACGCCGTCGGCCGTCGCGAGTTCCTCCACTGCCTCGGAGCGGTCGGTGACGATCAGGCGGGCGCCGCGGTCGCGGAGCAGGAGGGCCGTGGCGTGGCCGATGCCGCGGGCGGCGCCGGTGACGACGGCGACCCGGCCGGTGAGGTCCCAGGTGGAAGGGATGTTCTGCATGAGCTGTTCCTTCAGCGTTGGCGGGCCGGACGGACGACGATCTCGTTGACGTCGACGTCGTCCGGCTGGGAGAGGGCATAGGAGACGGCCTGGGCGATGGCGTCCGGGGCGATCGCGGTCGCCCGGTAGGCGCGCATCGCCTCGGCCGCTCCGGGGTCGGTGATGGAGCCGGCGAGTTCGGAGGTGACCACGCCTGGCGAGACCGTCGTGACGCGGATCGACGGATCGCACTCCTGGCGCAGGCCCTCGGTGATCGCCCACGCGGCGTACTTGGTGCCGGAGTAGACGGCGCTGGTCGGGACGACCTGATGCGCGCCTATGCTCGCGATAGTGACGAAGTGCCCGCCGCCCTGGGCGGTGAAGACGGGCAGCGCCGCGGCGATCCCGTGCAGCAGCCCGCGGACGTTCACGTCGATCATGCGGTCCCACTCGTCCACGAGCAGAGAGTCCAGCCGCGACAGCGGCATGACACCGGCGTTGCCGATCAGGACGTCGACCCGTCCGTGAAGTTCCCGGGCGCGCCGGACGAACGCCTCGACGCCCGCGCGGTCGGTCACGTCCAGCCGCACCGGGGCCAGGAGGTCGCCGCAGCGGTCGGCGAGCGCCTTCAGGCGGTCGATCCGCCGCGCCCCCGCGACCACGCGGTGTCCCTCCCGGACGAGCCGGGCGGCGACGGCCTCGCCGATCCCGCTGCTGGCCCCGGTGACGAGGACGACCTTCGGTTGTTTCGTTGCCATGGCCACCACACTGGCCGGTCCGGCGGAAAGGCGGCAGGCCGCAGCGTTCCTGGGAGTGCCGCACCCAGAAAGCCCGCCGAGCCCAGGCCGCGCCGGAAAGGTGGTCCTTTCTGGGGTGAGATCGGACCCCGTACGCTGGGTATGCAAGGCCCTGCTACTACTATCTGCATGCGAAGGGTGACGCTCTGCTTTAGGCTCGTTCGCGAGGAAGGGAGCAGAGCATGGCTGTCATGGTTGATGAGGCTCCGGCGCAGGGAGACAACGGTCTCCTGGACAAGTTCCTCGCCCTCGACACTCCCGAGGGTCTCCGAGCCGAGCTGATCGACGGAGAGATCGTCGTGTCACCACCCCCCGGTAGCAGGCACGAGCGGAACATCGCCAGGATCAACCGCCAGGTGACTCTGCACAGTTCGACCGCATTCGACTTCTCCGGCAACATGGGCTTGGTCCTGCCTGGTGACGGCGGCCTCCCGCACTACGTGATCCCTGATGGCACGTTCGCGCCCCTCGACCTGGACGTCTACGACAACGACGATTCGTGGTCGGAGCCGGACGGCATCGCCATGGTCGTCGAGGTGACGTCGTCGAGACCGGGACCTGACCGGGAGGCCAAGCGGTACGGGTACGCGCGTGCAGAGATCCCGCTCTACCTGCTTGTGGATCGGGACGAGAAACGAGTGGTCCTGTTCAGCCAGCCGGACGGCAAGGACTACGCGCGCACCGATCAGGCGTCCTTCGGGAAGGGGCTGGCACTGCCCGAGCCGTTCGGGTTCGAGCTGGACACCTCCGACTTCGTCTAGCCCTGTTCACCAAGTCCTGCGGTGTTCGTGGGAGTGCCGCACCCAGGAAGTCCGGCGCCGCTCGACCTAGCATGGCGGCATGACGCGTACCGATCTCGGGGCCTACCTCTCCGCTCAGCGGGCCCAGGTGACCCCGGGCGAGGTGGGCCTTCCCTCCACCGGGTTTCGCAGGGTTCCCGGGTTGCGCCGTGAGGAGGTCGCGATGCTCGCCGGGGTCAGCGTCGACTACTACGTCCGGCTCGAACAGGGCCGGGAGCGGAAGCCGTCAGCGCAGGTCATCGACGCACTGGCCGTCGCGCTGCGGCTGGCGGAGGACGGCCGGCTGCACCTGTTCCGCCTGGCCGGGCTGAGCCCGCGCGCCCGAGCCGCCGCCGTCACCGACCGTGTCGACCCGAGCCTCCTGCAACTCATGGACGCGTGGCCGGACAACCCCGCCATCGTCTACAACCGCGCCTACGATGTGCTCGCGTCGAACGCGATCGCCGACGCGCTGTTCCATGACTGGGCGCACTCCCGCAACCTCATGCACGTCGTCTTCACGGACCCGGCCGCGCGGACGTTCTACCGCGACTGGCACGAGGTCGCCCGCAACAGCGTCGCCGGCTTCCGGCTCGGCCACGGCGAGGCGCCCGACGACCCCCGGGTCCGGCGGGTGCTCGCCGAACTACTCGACCGGAGCCCTGAGTTCGCCGAGCTGTGGGCGCGGCACGACGCCCGGGGCAAGGCGCTCGAAAGCAAGCGCTTCGACCACCGGCAGGTCGGGCCGCTGACGCTGACGATGCAGACGTTCGACGTACGGTCGAGCCCGGGCCAGGAGCTCGTCGTCTACCACGCGGAACCGGCGTCGCCGAGCGCCGAGGCGCTCGCCCTGCTCGGCTCCCTCGCCGCCACGTCCCGTCAGCCGTAGCGTTTCATCTCGTGGAAGAAGTCGGGGACGGTGTTCAGCGTGCCGGACGACGAGACCTGGTCGTAGACGTACTTCGCCACCGCCAGGTCGAGGACGCCCAGGCCGAACGGTGAGAAGACGACCGGCTTGCCGGCGGGCGGCGTCGTCCTGCCGGTGAGCACGTCGTACAGCGTCCCGTCGACGAAGTCGCGGTTGCCGGTCTGCTGTTCGGCCAGGTGCGGGGAGGTGTTCGCCTTCATGCAGTGCTCGACGTCGTCCACGATGTTGCAGGACGACAGGATGACCTCGGGGGAGAGGTCCCGCAGCGACACGTGCAGGACGAGCGGTGCGTGCGCGAACCAGCCGGGGTCCGGCACGTGCGGCTCGCCGGCGACGGTGGCGAAGACGACCAGGTCGGACGAGCGGATCAGCGACTCGGCCGACTCGTGGATCGTGATGTCGCCCTTCTCCGACCGCTCCAGGTATCCCTTGAAGCCCTCGGCGTGCTCGCGCGAGAGGTCGTGGACGCCGAGCTCGTCGAACGCGAAGCCGTTCCCCGCCAGGTAGGTGTGGATGTAGCGGGCGATGAGGCCGACGCCGACGAACCCGACGCGGCGCGGGCGGGGACCGCGGGCGTCGGCGAGGGCGGCGGCCGCCAGGGCGGCGGACGCGGCGGTGCGCGCGGCGGAGATGATCGAGCTCTCCAGGCACGCGAACGGGTAGCCCGTCTCCGCGTCGTTGAGGATCAGCACCGCCGACGCGCGCGGGATGCCGTTCGCGACGTTGCCGGGGAAGCTGGAGATCCACTTGATGCCGTGCACGCCGACGTCGCCCTTGACCGAGGCGGGCAGCGCGATGATCCGGTCGGACGGCCGGCCCGGGAACCGCAGGAAGTAGGAGTCGGGGTTGACGGTCAGCCCCTCGCCGTGCAGCCGGTAGGCCGCCTCGACCGTCCGGGTGACCTCCGCCTCCCGTCCGGCGACCGCGTCGTGGACCTGGGCGCCGGAGATCACGGCGAACGTCGGGGGCTGCGTCATTGAGAAACTCCGTGATTTCCAGATGATCAGGTGCCGAGGGTGGCGGCGAGGTCGCCGAAGTGTTCGCGCACCCAGTTCTTCTCGTAGATCGAGTCCAGGTAGCGTTCGCCGAAGTCGGGGGCGATGGCCACCGCGACCGGGTCCTCGCCGGGGTACTTCTCGTCCAGCCAGCGGGACGCGCCCGACACCACGGTGCCGGTCGAGCCGCCGAACAGGAACCCGCGCGACGCCAGCGCGTGCACGGCCCGGATCGTGTCGGTCTCGGGGACGTGCACCACGTCGTCGATGAACGACTCGTCCACCAGCGCCGGCTTGCTGCTGGTGCCGAGCCCCGGCACCATCCGCCGCTCGGGGATGCCGCCGAAGGTGACCGAGCCGACCGCGTCCACCGCCACGATCGTGACCGGGCGGCCATGCTCCCGGAAGTAGCGGGCGCAGCCCATCAGGGTCCCGGTCGTCCCGGCCCCGACGAAGAGGACCTCCAGGTCAGGGAACTCCCGGTCGATCGCCGGCGCGGTGCCGCGGTAGTGCGCGAGCCAGTTGTTCCGGTTCGCGTACTGGTTCAGCCACACGTACTCGCCGCCGGCCGCGCACAGGTTCCGGACGTACGCGATGCGGCCCCCCAGGTAGCCGCCGTTGGCGTCCCGGTCGGACACGACGCGGACCTCCGCGCCGAGGGCCCGCATGACCCGCATCGACGCGGGATTGCAGCGCGGGTCCGTGACGCACACGAACCGCAGCCCGCGGCTCGCGGCGATCAGGCTGAGCGCGATGCCGAGGTTGCCGGAGGACGACTCCACGATGATCGAATCGGGGGTGAGCGCGCCCTCCCGTTCGGCCGCCTCGACCATCGCGGCGGCCGCCTTGAGCTTCACCGAACCGGCGAAATTGAAGCCCTCGCATTTGAGGTAGAGCGGCCGCTCGATGACGTGCCGGAGATCGACGTAAAGGTCGTCGACATTGAAATCCTGCGGCGAGGTCACTATCGGCACGCTGCCACCCTGAAATGAAGAAGCAATTCCCTCATCTTCCCCCGACGCTCGCCGCGGGCTGCACACCGGAGCCATGGCGGAGCATCACGGTACCTTCGCCCATCTTCCCGCCGCAACCCCCTGATTACCGACCGGTAGGGCAGAATGCGAGATGCTTCTGGGGAACGCCGGACATAAGCTATGCCCCCGCTTGCATTGCTGTTACAGCGAGAAGTTCTACATCACGGAGAGTAATGATGAGTGCTCGCGGACCCGCCGTGGACCGGCTGCTCGCCCAGGCCGGGCTGCCCGCCCTGGAGGTGTCCGCGGCCGAGACCGGCCGGGCCCGCGCGCTGGCCGCGCGGCACGGGATGCTCCGCGAGCGGGACGTCGACCTCGCCGACCCCGTCATCACGCGGGTGGAGCGGTTCGCCGCCGAACGCGACCGTCCCGCCGTGACCGACGAGCACCGCTCGCTCTCCTACGCGGAACTGGCCGCCGAGGCCCGCCGCCTGGCCACGCTGCTGGAGGACGAGGGCGTCGAGCCCGGCACGGTCGTCGGCGTCGGCGGCGGGCGCCGCGCGTCCGTCATCGCGGCGTTCCTGGCGATCGAGCTGATCGGCGCCCTCTACGTCCCCGCCGACGAGTCCTGGCCCGCCGGCCGCGTCCGCGACGTGCTCAGCCAGGCAGGGGCGTCCCTGCTGGTCACGGTCGATGCGGGCAACCCCGCGCTGGCGGAGGGCGCCGCCGAGGCAGGCTGCCGCGTCGTCGACGCCGCCCGGTCCGGGCACCTGCCCGAATGGCCGGGCGAGCCGCGCCTGAACGGGCTGGACCAGCCCCGGTACGTCCTGTTCACCTCGGGTTCGACGGGCCGTCCCAAGGGCGCGGTCGTCGAGCACCGGGGCATGCTCAACCACCTCTGGGCGAAGATCATCGACCTGGAGCTGACCGGCGACGACGTGCTCGCGTTCACCGCCCCGCTCGGCTTCGACATCTCGATCTGGCAGATGCTCTGCCCGCTGCTGCTGGGCGGACGGGTGGACGTCATCGGCGACGAGACCGCGCACGATCCGGTCGCGTTCGCCCGCGCCGTCGACGCCCAGGGCATCACGATCGTCGAGCTGGTCCCCACCATGGTCAGGCACCTCCTGGACGACCTCGCCCCCGGCTCGGGCCTCTCTGGGGGGACGACTCCCCAGACCCCTCGGCAACGACCTTTGGGCACCCTCCGCTGGATGATCGCCACCGGCGAGGAGCTGCCGGCCGAGCTGTCCCGCCGCTGGCTGGACGCCGTGCCGCACGCCCGCCTCCTCAACGCCTACGGCCCGACCGAGTGCTCCGACGACGTCACCCACCACACCGTGACCGCCGCTGACCTGGACCTTCTCCGCCTGCCGATAGGCACCCCGATCGTCAACGCCCGCCTGTACGTACTCCGCGAGGAGGGCGACGGCACATGGGCTGCATGCGACGTGGGCGAGACCGGCGAGCTGTTCGTCGGCGGGGTGGTCGTGGGACGCGGCTACCTCGGCGACGACGAGCGGACCCGCGAGGCGTTCTTCCGCGACCCGTTCGGCGCGTCCCCGACCGGGCGCCTCTACCGGACGGGCGACGCGGTGCGGCTGCTGCCGGCCGGCGCGGGCGGCGAGGACCGGGCCACCCTGCAGTACCTGGGACGCGTCGACCGGCAGGTCAAGATCGGGGGCGTGCGGATGGAGCTGGGCGAGATCGAGGCGGTGCTGCAGCGCCATCCGGCGGTGCGCGCCGCCGCCGTCGTCGTGCACGAGTACCCGCCCAGGTAGAGGCGCGACAGTTCACCGAACGTAATCGCAGTGGCCGGATTCAGTCGTCAACCTTTGTCACCCGGCGAGCGTCCGGCCGGCCTGGTGGCGGTACCTCGACCGGCAGTTTTGTCACTCTTGTTAGCAATGGGTCGGGTCAAGTTCTGCTTTTGAGGGGATTGCGAGGCATGTGACCGGCTGGTTGACTGTGACCCCGCTACTCCCGAGTAGTACGCGGGACGCGGGCGGCTCCGGCCGAGAGCGGAAAGCGGCGGCGCTCCGTATTGGCCGGAACACAGGGCGTTGACTCCGAGATCGCGGGGGCATTCTCGCGTTCCCGGAAGGGGCTCGGGGTGAAAGGGGACGGGGAAACCCGATCAGTCTGTGGTCATTCTCTTTGATTGTGTGCCCGGCGGCGTCCTGCTGATTTCGATACCGGGCGTAAAGAAAACCCCCTGCGACCGGGAAAGTGCCGCTTGATGTCCATCGAGTACGTTCCTCTGTCGGCCGCTCAGCAGAGCGTCTGGTACGCGCAGCAGCTGGCGCCCGAAACGCCGATCCACATCGCGCAGTACATCGAGATCGAGGGCCCGGTCGACCACGGCCTGCTGGACCGGGTGGCGCGCATCGCCGCGCACGAGGGGCTGGCGCTCAACGCCCGGCTGACCGAGCGGGACGGCATGCCGCTGCAGGTGCTCGACCCGGACGCGACCGCGACGATCCCGCTCGTCGACCTGTCCGGCGAGCCCGACCCGGACGCCGCCGCGCGGGCGTGGATGAAGGAGCGGATGGCGGCGCCGCTGCCGCTGGACGCCGACCGGCTGTACGTCACGGCCCTGCTGCGGCTGTCCCCGGACCTGCACCGGTGGTTCATCCGCGCGCACCACGCCATCCAGGACGGCTACAGCGGCCTGGTCATCAGCCGCCGCGCCGCCGAGATCTACACGTCGCTCGCGAACGGCGGCGAGTACGTCCCGGCCGAGCAGGGCGACTACCGCAGAGTCCTCGCCGAGGAGGAGGCGTACCGGGCGTCGGAGAGGTTCGAGCGGGACCGCGCCTACTGGACCGAACGGTTCGCCGACCGGCCGGTCGCGGTGTCGCTGTCGGACGAGATGGCCGAGCCGACCGACGACTACCTCAGCCTGATCACCGTCATCCCGCCGGACCGGGCGGCCGGGCTGGCCGCCGGCGCCCGCCGGCTGCGCACCGCGACGCAGGGCCTCGCGATCGCCGCGACCGCCGCGTACGTGGCGCGGATGACGGGCACCGAGGACGTCATCCTCGGCCTGGCCGTCACCGGCCGCACGACGCGGGTCGCGCTGGACACCCCGGCGATGATGGCGACGGTCCTGCCGCTGCGCGTCCGGGTCCGGCCGGACATGACGGTGGACGAGCTCGTCCGCGCGGCGACGCGGGCGAGCGCGCGGGCGCTGCGCCACCAGCACTACCGGCGCGAGGACCTGCTGCGCGACCTGAAGCTGCTCGGCGAGCGCCGCCGCCTCTACGGGCCGGTCATCAACATCATGGCGTTCGACTACCGGCTGGACTTCGCGGGCCTGCCGGCGAGGATGCACGCGATCACGACCGGGCCGATCGACGACCTGTCCATCAACATCTACGACAACTTCGACGGCACCGGCATGCGCGTCGACTTCGAGGCGCACCCCGACCTCTACACCGAGGACCAGGTCTCCACCCACCTGGACCGCTACGTCCGGCTCCTGCGCACGCTCGGCGACGCCGACCCGTCCACCCCGCTCCGCGACGTCGAGCTGCTCGACGACGCCGAGCGCTCCCTCGTCCTGGACGAGTGGAACGACACGGAGCTACCCGTCGAGCCGGCCGTCGTCCCCGAGCTGTTCGAGGCGCAGGCCGCCCGGACACCGGACGCGACCGCCGTCGTCTCCGGCGATGTCCGCGTCACCTACGCCGAGCTGAACGCCCGCGCGAACCGCCTCGCCCGCCACCTCATCGAGCGCGGTGCCGGCGCGGAGGACTTCGTCGCCCTCGCCCTTCCGCGCGACGCCGACCTGGTCGTGGCCGCGCTGGCCGTGCTGAAGGCGGGCGCCGGGTACCAGCCGATCGACCTCGCGTACCCGCCGGACCGCATCGCCTACATGCTGGAGGACGCCGCCCCCGCCTGCGTCATCACGACGTCGGACGCCGCCCTGCCCGGCGGGACGCCCCGTGTCGAACTCGACGCGATCTCGCTCGACGGGTACTCCGGCGACGACATCGGCGACGCCGACCGGGTCCGTCCGCTGCGCCCCGCCAACCCGGCGTACATCATCTACACGTCGGGTTCGACGGGCCGCCCCAAAGGCGTCGTCATCTCGCACGCCAACGTCGTGGACTTCTGCGCCGAGTCGATGGCGAGCTACGGGCCCGACCGGATGCGCCGGGTGCTGTTCTCCACGTCGCTGAACTTCGACGTGTCGGTGTTCGAGTGGCTGGTGCCGCTGACCGAGGGCGGCGAGATCGAGGTCGTCCGCGACCTGCTGGAGATCGCCGAGCGCGGCGGCTGGTCCGGGACTTTGATCAGCGGTGTCCCGTCCGCGGTGTCGGTCCTCCTGGCCCGAGGCGGACTCGACCTCGCCGTGGGGGACGTGGCGCTCGGCGGGGAGGCGCTGCCGCCGCAGCTCGTCCGGGACGTCCGGGCGCTGCTGCCGGACACGCGGATCTCCAACATCTACGGCCCGACCGAGGCGACGATCTTCGTCACCGGCTGGAACGACGACGGCAACGCCGAGGGCCACGCGCCGATCGGCCGCCCGATGGCCAACACCCGCGCCTACGTGCTGGACGACCGGCTGAAGCCCGTCCCCGTCGGTGTGCCCGGCGAGCTGTACGTCGCGGGCGACGGGCTGGCACGCGGCTACCTGCGCCGCCCCGCCCTGTCCGCGGACCGGTTCGTCGCGTGCCCGTTCGGCGGGCCGGGGGAACGGATGTACCGCACGGGGGACCTCGTCCGCTGGAACCGCGCCGGCCACATCGAGTACCTCGGCCGCCTCGACGACCAGGTGAAGGTCCGCGGGTTCCGGATCGAGCCCGGCGAGATCGAGGCCGCCCTCTCCGCGCACCCCGCCGTCACGCAGAGCGTGGTCGTCGCGCGCCGCGACGCCGCCGGCGACACCGTGCTCGCGGGCTACGTCGTCGGCCGGGTGGACCCGGCCGGGCTGCGCGCGTTCGTCGCCGGGACCCTGCCGGACTACATGGTGCCGTCCGCGATCGTCGTGCTGGACGCGATGCCGCTCACCCCGAACGGCAAGCTCGACCGGGCCGCGCTGCCCGAGCCCGACTTCGCCGCCGGCCTCACCGGACGCGGCCCGCGCGACGCCCGCGAGGAGATCCTCTGCGGGATCTTCGCCGGAGTCCTCGGCCTGGAGCGGGTCGGCGTCGACGACGGCTTCTTCGACCACGGCGGCGACTCGCTCAAGGCGACCCGTGTCGTCGGCCGCGCCCGCGCCGCGCTGAACGTGGAGCTTCCGGTCCGGGCGCTGTTCGAGACGCCCACGGTCGCGGGCCTCGCCGAGTACATCGCGTCGGCGGCCGAGGCCGGGCGCCCCGCGCTGAAGGCGATGGAACGTCCCGCTCCGCTCCCGGTCTCGTACGCGCAGGAGCGGCTCTGGTTCCTCAACCGGCTCGAAGGGACCACCGCCACCTACAACATGCCGATCCCGCTGCGGCTCACCGGCGCGATCGACCACGACGCGATGCGGGACGCGCTGCGCGACGTCGTCGCCCGGCACGAGTCGTTGCGGACGCTGTTCGGCGACGCCGACGGCGCACCGCACCAGATCGTGCTCGCCCCCGGCGAGGCCGACCCGCGGCTCACGATCACCGAGCCCGCCGACCTCCGCGGCGCCCTGTTCATGGACGCCACGCGCGGCTTCGACCTCGCGAACGAGCTTCCGGTGCGCGCCCACCTGTACCGGCTCGACGAGGACGAGCATCTGCTCCTGATCGTCCTGCACCACATCGCCGGGGACGGCTGGTCCATGGCGCCGCTCGCCCGCGACGTGATTAGCGCCTACGTGGCCCGGCGCGACGGGGACGCCCCCGCATGGGCGCCACTCGCCGTCCAGTACGCCGACTATGCGCTCTGGCACCGCGAGCTGCTCGGCGACGAGGACGACCCGGGCAGCCTCGCCGCCCGCCAGCTCGCCTACTGGAAGGACGCCCTGGCCGGGCTGCCCGACCAGATCAGGCTGCCGCACGACCGCCCCCGCCCGGCCCGCGCCTCCTACCGGGGCGGCCAGGTCTCCTTCGAGGTACCGGCCGACCTGGCGGACGGGCTGCGGACGCTCGCCCGCGACCACCAGGTGAGCGTCTTCATGGTCCTGCAGGCGGCGCTCGCCGCCCTCCTCACCCGGCTCGGCGCGGGGACGGACGTGCCGATCGGCTCGCCCGTCGCGGGCCGCACCGACGAGGCCCTGGACGACCTCGTCGGCGTCTTCGTGAACACGCTGGTGCTGCGGACCGACACGTCCGGAGACCCGTCGTTCGCGGAGCTGTTCGCCCGCGTCCGGGAGACCGGCCTCGCCGCCTACGCGCACCAGGACGTCCCCTTCGAGCGGCTCGTGGAGGTGCTCAACCCGGTGCGGTCGCTGGCGCGGCACCCGCTGTTCCAGGTCATGCTGACGCTGCAGAACAATCCGGAGGCGTCCGTCGAGCTGCCCGGCCTGGAGGTCGCCGTCGAACCGGTGGACCCAGGGGTCGCCAAGTTCGACCTGGAGTTCCTGCTGGAGGACGCCCGCGACGATGAGGGCGGGTTCACGGGAACCCTCGAATACGCCCTCGACCTGTTCGACATGGAGACCGCCGAACGGCTCGCCCGCTGGTACCACCGGACCCTTGAGCGGGTGGTCGCGTCCGGCGGCGCGGTCACCGTCGGGGGACTCGATCTGCCCGGCATCCCCGAAGTCGTGGACGGCCCGGCGGAGGAGCGGCTCGTCGCGTACGTCGTCGCGGCCCCCGGCCGGACGCTCGACCCGGAGGAGCTGCGCGCCCACATCCGGGAGAGCCTGCCCGACTCGATGGTGCCCGCCGCGGTCGTCGTGCTGGACGAGATGCCGCTCACCCCGAACGGCAAGGTCGACACCGCGGCGCTGCCGAAGCCGGAGCCGGGCATCGCCCCGGCGGCCGCGTACCGCGCCCCGTCCGGGGAGACGGAGGAGGCCGTCGCCGCCGTCTTCGCCGACCTGCTGGGCGCCGACCGGGTCGGTGCCGACGACGACTTCTTCGCGCTCGGCGGCAACTCGCTCGTCGCGATGCGGGTGGTCAGCCGGATCCGCCGCGCCCTCGACGCCGAGCTGCCGGTCCGCGCGCTGTTCGAGGCCCCGACCGTCGCGGGCCTCGCCGCGCTGCTCGGCGGAGGCGTCTCACCAGGGCGTCCCGCGCTGGAGCCGCGCGAACGCCCGGACGTCGTCCCGCCGTCGTACGCGCAGCAGCGGCTCTGGTTCCTCAGCCGGTTCGAGGGACCGTCCGCGACCTACAACATGCCGGTCGCGCTCCGCATCCGCGGCCCCCTGGACGTCGACGCGCTCCGCGCCGCCGTCGGCGACCTCGTCGGGCGGCACGAGTCGCTCCGCACGATCCTGCCGGACCGCGGGGGAGTGCCGCGCCAGCTCGTCCTGGACCCTGCCGCCGCCCGCCCCGAGCTGGAGGTCACCGAGACGACCGAGGCGGAACTGCCGACCCGGCTCGCCGTGGCCGCCGGATACGC
This sequence comes from Spirillospora sp. CA-128828, assembly GCF_050945415.1. NCBI lineage: Bacteria > Bacillati > Actinomycetota > Actinomycetes > Streptosporangiales > Thermomonosporaceae > Spirillospora > Spirillospora sp. CA-128828. Next base: position 6,179,495 of record NZ_CP191986.1, on the reverse strand, counting down.
GTTCGACATCTCCGCCGAGCCGCCCCTGCGCACCCACCTGTTCCGGGTCGGGCCGCAGGAGCATGTGGCACTGCTCCTCATGCACCACATCGGCGGCGACGGCTGGTCGATGGCGCCCCTCGCCCGCGACTTCATCACCGCCTACGCGGCGCGCGCCGGCGGGCGCGCGCCGGAGTGGGCGCCGCTGCCCGTCCAGTACGCGGACTACACGCTCTGGCAGCAGGACCTCTTCGGCTCGGAGGACGACCCGGACAGTCTGATCGCGAAGCAGATCGCCTACTGGCGGGGCGCGCTGGAAGGGCTCCCGGAGGAGCTTGCGCTCCCGGCCGACAGGCCGCGTCCGGCGGAGGCGTCCTACCGGGGCGGGACGGCCCGATTCCGGCTCGGCGCCGACCTTCACGCCGGTCTGCAGAAGGTCGCCCAGGAGACCGGCGCCAGCCCGTTCATGGTCGCCCAGGCCGCCTTCGCCGCCCTCCTCACCCGGCTCGGCGCGGGGACGGACGTGCCGATCGGCTCACCCGTCGCCGGCCGCACCGACGAGGCCCTGGACGATCTCGTCGGCATGTTCGTGAACATGCTCGTCCTCCGGACCGACACCTCGGGTGATCCGTCGTTCCGGGATCTCGTCGGACGGGTCAGGGAGACCGACCTCGCCGCGTACGCGCACCAGGACGTCCCGTTCGAGCGGCTCGTCGAGGTGCTCAACCCGCCCCGGCATCTGGCCCGGCACCCGCTGTTCCAGGTCGGGCTGACGTTCCAGAACAACCCGGAGGCGCGGCTGGACATGCCCGGGTTCAGCGCCGAGCCGGAACCGCTGACCGCCGGTGTGTCGCGGTTCGACCTGCTGATGATCCTCACCGAGCGGGACGACGGGCTCGACGGCGAGTTGGAGTACGCGCTCGACCTCTACGACTCGTCCACCGCGCAACGCCTCGTCGAGAGGTTCGAGCGGTATCTGTCGGCGCTGCTCGCCGACCCTGACGCGCCCATCGGCGACGCCGACGTCCTGGCGCCGGAGGAGCGGTCACTGATCCTCGGCGAGTGGGCCGGTGGTCATGGACGGCCTGTGGAGCAGGCCACGATTCCCGCGCTGTTCGAGGCGCAGGCGGCGGCTCGTCCGGGCGCGGCTGCGGTGACGTTCGAGGGTGTGTCGTGGACGTATGCGGAGGTGAACGCGAGGGCGAATCGTCTGGCGCATCGGTTGGTCGAGCAGGGTGTGGGGCCTGAGCAGTTCGTGGCGCTTGCTCTGCCGCGTTCGGCGGATCTGGTGGTGGCGGTTCTTGCTGTGTTGAAGGCGGGCGCGGCGTACGTTCCGATCGATCCGGACTATCCGGAGGATCGGATCGCCTACATGGTCGAGGACGCCAAGCCTGTTCTCACGTTGGGGCCGGAGGACCTGGACGCGGCCGGTTACGACGACACCGACCTCGGTGTCGCGATCTCGCCGGACCATCCCGCGTATGTCATCTATACGTCGGGTTCGACGGGGCGTCCGAAGGGTGTGGTGGTTCCGCATCAGAACGTGGTGCGGTTGCTGTGTTCGACCGAGGAGTGGTTCGGCTTCGGTCCGGATGATGTGTGGACGCTGTTTCACTCCTATGCGTTCGATTTCACGGTGTGGGAGTTGTGGGGCTCGCTTCTGTACGGCGGGCGTCTGATCGTCGTCCCGTACCTGACCTCTCGCTCGCCGGACGATTTCCTGAGGCTGCTGGAGCGGGAGCGGGTGACCGTCCTCAATCAGACCCCGTCGGCGTTCTACCAGCTGATGGCCGCCGACCAGCAGAACCCCGGCACGGACCTGGCGCTGCGCTATGTGGTGTTCGGCGGGGAGGCCCTGGACCTGGGGCGCTTGGAGGACTGGTACTCCCGGCACGACGAGGACGCACCGACGCTCGTCAACATGTACGGGATCACCGAGACCACGGTCCACGTCTCCTACATCGCGCTCGATCGCGCCATGGCGGCGATTGTGCCTGGCAGCGTTATCGGTGTCGGTATCCCGGACCTGCGCGTCTACGTCTTGGACGACCGTCTCCAACCCGTCCCGCCCGGCGTGTCCGGCGAGCTGTATGTGTCGGGGGCTGGTCTGGCACGCGGTTACCTGAACCGTCCGTGCTTGTCGGCGGAGCGGTTCGTCGCCGACCCGCACGGTGACCCGGGTTCCCGTATGTACCGGACCGGTGACCTTGGCCGCTGGCGCCCCGACGGAACTCTCGAATATCTCGGACGCGCCGACCAGCAGGTGCAACTGCGCGGCTTCCGGATCGAGCTGGGCGAGATCGAGTCGGCCCTCGCCCGGCACGACACGGTCTCCGACGTCGCGGTCATCGTCCGCGACGACCGTCTCATCGCCTACGTGACCGGCGACGATATCGACACCGCCGACCTGCGCCGGTTCGCCGGCAAAGATCTGCCCGACTACATGGTTCCGGCCGTGGTCGTGGAGTTGGAGGCGCTGCCGCTGACGGTCAACGGCAAGCTGGACCGCACGGCGTTGCCCGCACCCGACGTCACCGTCAAGGTGTCGTCGCGCGCCCCCCGCACCGCCGAAGAGGAGACTCTCGCCCGGCTGTTCGCCGAGGTGCTCGGCTTGGAACGGGTCGGGATCGATGACGGGTTCTTCGACCTGGGCGGCGACTCGATCATCGCGATCCAGCTGGTCTCCCGGGCCCGCCAGTCCGGCCTGGTCATCACCCCGCGGGATGTGTTCCAGCATCAGACCGTCGAGGAACTGGCCGCCACCGCCAAACCGGTCGGCGAAGACGAGCAGATCGAGGCAGAGGCTCCGGGCGCCGGCCTTGGTCCCGTCCCGGTCACCCCAATCGTCGCCTGGCTCCGCGAAAGAGTGGGCGGCGACGCCTCGCTGATCAGCCGCTTCCACCAGTCGATGCTGCTGCGCACTCCGCCGGATCTCGGCCTGGAGCGGCTCACCGCCGCGTTCCAGACGCTCCTGGACCACCACGACATCCTCCGGCTCCGCCTGGACGTGGACGGCGACCGCTGGCAGCCCGTCGTCCGGCAGCCGGGCGCGTCGGACGCGGCCTGCCTCGTCACCCGCGTCGACGTCGCCGGCCTGGACGGCGACAAGGTCCAGGCCGTCATCACCGAAGAGGCCACCGCCGCCCGCGACCGCCTCGACCCGGCCGCCGGGACGGTCGCGCAGCTCGTCTGGTTCGACGCGGGCCACGAGCAGGGACGGCTGCTCGTCGTCCTCCACCACCTGGTCGTGGACGGGGTGTCGTGGCGCATCCTGCTGCCCGACCTCGTCGCAGCCTGGGCCGGGGGCGAGCTCCAGCCGGTCGCGACGTCGTTCCGCCGCTGGGCGCAGAAGCTCACCGCGTCCGAGCGGAACAAGGAGGAACTGGAGGACTGGCTCGACATCGTCGACGGCCCGCCGCAGAACCTCGCCGGACGAGCGCTCGACCCCCGCGTGGACATCGCCGCCCGCGCCCGCTCGCTGACCCTCGACCTGCCCGCCGACGTCACGGGACCGCTGCTCACCGACGCCCCCGCCGCGTTCCACGGGCGGGCGAACGACGTGCTGCTCACCGGCCTCGCCGTCTCCGTCGCCCAGTGGCGCAGGCGCCACGGCGCGCGCGGCACCGGCGTCCTCGTCGACCTGGAGGGCCACGGCCGCGAGGACGTCGTCCCCGGCGTCGACGTCTCCCGGACGGCAGGCTGGTTCACCTCGATCCATCCCGTCCGGCTCGACGCGGGCGGCGCGGCCGGCGGCGGCGCCGTCAAGAAGGTGAAAGAGCAGCTCAGGGCGGTCCCGGACACCCTCGGCTACGGACTCCTCCGCCATGTCGACGGCGAGGAGGAACTCGCCGGAGCGCCCCCCGCGCAGATCGCGTTCAACTACCTCGGCCGCGTCGACACCGGCGGCGAGGACGGCGACTGGACACTCGCGTCCGAGGAACTGCCGCCGGGCGAGGACCCGCGGATGCCGATGGCGCACGTCCTGGAGATCAACGCCGTCACCCGGGAGCTGCCGGGCGGGCCGGTGCTGTCCGCGACCTGGACGTGGCCGGGCGGGCTGCTGGACTCCGCCGACGTCCGGGAGCTGGCCGAGGGATGGTTCACGGCGCTCCGGGGTCTCGTCGCCGACGTCGCCGCCGGCGGGACGGGCGGGTTCACCCCCTCCGACCTGCTCGTGGAGCTGGACCAGCGCGAGATCGACAAGCTGCAGACGGCCTGGAGGCGGACGCCGTGAACCGGGGTGATCTTGAGGACATCCTGCCGCTGTCGCCGCTTCAGCAGGGCTTCTTCTTCCACGCCCTTCTCGACGCCGGCGACTCCGACGTCTACACGGCGCAGTTCGTCCTCGACCTGGAAGGGCCCCTGGACGTCGCGGCGCTGCGGACGGCCGCCGGGACGCTGCTGCGCCGCCACTCCAACCTGCGCGCCGCGTTCTGGCACGAGGACCTGTCCCGACCGGTGCAGGTGATCCCGCGCACCGTCGAGCTGCCGTGGGAGGAGATCACCGCCTCCGGCCCGGACGCGGACTCCGTCGTCGTGCGGGAACGGGCACGCGGATTCGACATGACGAAACCGCCGCTGCTGCGGTTCGTCCTCGTCAGGACGGGGCCCGAGCGGTTCCGGCTCGTCTTCACCGACCACCACATCCTGCTGGACGGCTGGTCCACGCCGATCCTCGCCACCGAACTGTTCCTGCTCTACATGCAAGGCGGCCACGACACGGGGATGCCGCGCGTCACCCCGTACAAGAACTACCTGGCGTGGCTCGCCCGGCAGGACCGCGCCGCCGCCGAGGACGCCTGGCGCCGCGCCCTGGACGGCCTGGACGGGCCCTGCCTCGTCGCCCCCGAGGCCGCCGCCCGCGCCCCCGAACCGCCGAGGCGGACCGTCACCGAGCTCGACGAACGCGCCACCCGCCGCCTCACCCGCGCGGCCCGCCGCCACGGCGTCACGCTGAGCACCGTCCTGCAGGGCGCGTGGGGCCTCGTCCTCGGGCGCCTCCTCGGCACGAACGACGTGGTGTCCGGCGCCACCGTCTCGGGCCGACCGCCCGAACTCCCCGGCGTCGAGCAGATGATCGGGCTGTTCATCAACACGCTGCCGATCCGCGTCCGGTACCGGCTGGACGAGTCGCTCGGCACGCTGATGGAACGGCTCCAGGACGAGCAGACCGTACTCCTCGCCCACCACCACCTCGGCCTCAGCGACATCCAGCGTTCGGCGGGCCACGGCGGCCCGCTGTTCGACACGATGACGGTGCTGGAGAACTACCCGTTCGATCCGTCCTCGATGGACGGCTCGCTCAACGGCGTCCGCATCATTGCGGCCGACTCCTACGACGCGACCCACTTCCCCCTGTCGTTCGTCGCCGCGCCCGGCGAGAGGCTGTCGCTCCGCCTGCACTACCGGCCCGACGTGTACGAGGGGGCGGTGGTCGAGGCGCTCCTGGCCCGGATCCGCCGATTCCTGGAAGCCTTCACCGAGGACGCGGACCGCCTGGTCGGCGCGGTCGACCTGACGGACGACGCGGAACGGGCGGATCTCGCCGCCTGGAACGACACGGCCGCGGAGACCCCGTCAGGAACCCTCCCGGCCCTGTTCGAGTCCCAGGCCGCCCGGACGCCGTCGGACATCGCCCTCGTCCGCGACGGCACGCGGCTGACCTACCGCGAACTCAACGAGCGCGCCAACCGCCTCGCCCACGAGCTGATCGCCCGGGGGATCGGCCCGGAGGACCGCGTCGCCCTCGTCCTGCCGCGCACCCCGGAGATCGTCGTCGCGATCCTCGGCGTCCTGAAGGCGGGCGCCGCCTACGTCCCGGTCGACCCCGAGTACCCGCCCGGCCGCATCTCCTTCATGCTGGACGACTCCCGCCCGGTCCTGACCATCACGGCCGGCGGCCTCCCCGGCACGGCCACGCGGCCCGCGCACGATCCCTCCGACGACGAGCGGGTGCGGCCCCTGCGGACGGACAACGCCGCATACGCCATCTACACCTCCGGGTCCACCGGGCGGCCCAAGGGCGTGACCGTTCCCCACGTGGGGGTGCTGAACTACTTCGAGGCCCACCGGGACGCGTTCATCGATCCGGCGGTCGAGGCCGCCGGCGGGCGCAGGATGCGGTTCGCCCATCTGGCGTCGTTCTCTTTCGACACGTCATGGATGGGGCTGCTGTGGATGATGTGCGGCCACGAGCTGCACCTCATCGACGACGAGACGCGCCGCGACGTGGAGGCGTACACGGCGTACGTGGCGCGCGCGCAGATCGACCTGGTCAACACCACCCCCTCCCACTTCGCGGCGCTGCGCGAGGCGGGGCTGCTGAGGCAGGACGGGCGCCATCTCCCGGCGCAGCTACTCCTCGGCGGCGAGGACATCAGCGAGAGCCTGTGGGCCGAACTGCGGGCGGTCCCCGGGCTGACCACGCGTAACTTCTACGGGCCGACCGAATCGACGATCGACACGATGAACCAGGTGCTCGCCCGCAGCGAGCACCCGTCCGTCGGCCGCCCCGGCCGCAACACCCGGTCGTACGTGCTGGACACCGCGCTGCGGCCCGTCCCGGCCGGGATCCCCGGCGAGCTCTACCTCGCGGGCGCGCAGCTCGCGCGCGGGTATCTCGACCGGCCCGGGTTGACCGCCGAGCGGTTCGTCGCCGACCCGTTCGGCGCGCCCGGCGACCGCATGTACCGCACCGGCGACCTGGCCCGGTGGCGTCCGGACGGGACGATCGAGTACCTCGGCCGCGCCGACGACCAGGTCAAGATCCGCGGCTACCGGGTGGAGCCCGGCGAGATCGAGAACGTCCTCACCGGATGCGCGGGCGTCACCCGGGCCGCCGTGATCGTCCGCGAGGACCGGCCGGGCGACCGGCACCTCGCCGCCTACCTCGTCGGGCCGGACGTCGACGTCGCGGCGGTCCGGCGCCACGCCGCCGAGCGGCTGCCCGACCACATGATCCCGGCGTTCACCGTCCTGGACGCGCTGCCGCTCACCGTGAACGGCAAGCTCGACCGGGCCGCGCTGCCCGCGCCCGGCACCGGCGCGGCGGCCGGCCGGGCGCCGCGCTCGCCGCAGGAGGAGATCCTCTGCGGGCTGTTCGCCGAGATCCTGGGAGTGCCGCGGGTCGGCGTGGACGACGGGTTCTTCGACCTCGGCGGCGACTCCCTCACCGCGACCCGGCTCGTCAGCAGGGTCCGGTCGGCGCAGGGCGCCGAGCTGCCCGTCCGGGCGCTGTTCGAGGCGCCGACCGTCGCGGGTCTCGCCGAACGGCTCGCGGACGCGGCCGGTGACGTCCGGCCGCCGCTGGCCCGGGCCGAGCGCCCGAGCGTCGTCCCGCTGTCGTACGCGCAGCAGCGGCTCTGGTTCCTCAACCGGTTCGAGGGGCCGTCCGCGACGTTCAACATGCCGATCGCGCTGCGCCTGAACGGGGAACTCGACCTGGACGCGCTGCGCCTCGCGCTCGCCGACGTCACCGCCCGGCACGAGTCGCTCCGCACGATCTTCCCGGACTCCTCCGGCAGCGCCCGGCAGCTCGTCCTCGACCCAGCCGACGCCCGCCCCCGCCTCGACGTCGCCGACACCGAAGAGAGCGCGCTGCCGATGGCGCTGGCCGCCGCGGTCGGGCAGGGCTTCGACCTGTCCGTGGAGCCGCCGCTGCGGGCGCGCCTGTTCGCGCTCGGCGACGACACGCACGTCCTCATGCTCGTCCTGCACCACATCGCTGCGGACGGCTGGTCGATGGCGCCGCTCGCCCGCGACGTGATCCTCGCCTACACGGCCCGCTCGGAGGGACGGGAACCGCAGTGGGCGCCGTTGCCCGTCCAGTACGCGGACTACACGCTCTGGCAGCGCGAACTGTTCGGCTCGGAGGACGACCCGGACAGTCTGATCGCGAAGCAGATCGCCTACTGGCGGGACGCCCTCGCCGGGCTGCCGGAGGAGCTTGCGCTCCCGGCCGACAGGCCGCGTCCGGCGGAGGCGTCCTACCGGGGCGGGACGCACGCGTTCGAGTTGGACGCCGAACTCCACACCGGGCTCCTGGCGCTCGCTCGTGAGAGCGGCGCGAGCTTGTTCATGGTGATGCAGGCCGCCTACGCCGCGCTGCTCACCCGGCTCGGTGCGGGGACGGACGTGCCGATCGGCTCGCCCATCGCCGGCCGCACCGACGACGCCCTCGATGACCTGGTCGGCATGTTCGTCAACATGCTCGTGCTGCGCACCGACACGTCCGGGGAACCCTCCTTCCGGGACCTGATCGGACGGGTGAAGGAGGCCGACCTCGCCGCCTACGCGCACCAGGACCTTCCGTTCGAGCGCCTGGTGGAGGTCCTCAACCCGGCCCGGTCGATGGCGCGGCACCCGCTGTTCCAGGTCGTCCTGTCGTTCCAGAACAACCCGGAGGCGCGGCTGGCGCTGGACGGGCTGACCGGCGGCGCCGAGCCCCTCGCCGCGGGGGCGGCCAAGTACGACCTGTCCCTCTACCTGGAGGAACGGCACGCCGACGACGGCGCGCCCGGCGGCATCGACGCCGGTCTCGAATACGCCCTGGACCTCTTCGACCCCGGCACCGCGCAGACGATCGCGACCCGCTTCGAGCGCCTCGTCCGCGAACTCGTCACCGACCCCGACGCGCCGATCACCGCGGCGGAGATCCTGGACCGGAGCGAGCGGCGCACCCTCCTGCGCCGCTGGGCCGGCGGCAGGGGCGGCGACGTCGAACGGACGACCATCCCCGCGCTGTTCGATGCGCAGGCGGCGGCTCGTCCGGGCGCGGCTGCGGTGACGTTCGAGGGTGTGTCGTGGACGTATGGGGAGGTGAACGCGAGGGCGAATCGTCTGGCGCATCGGTTGGTCGAGCAGGGTGTGGGGCCTGAGCAGTTCGTGGCGCTTGCTCTGCCGCGTTCGGCGGATCTGGTGGTGGCGGTTCTTGCTGTGTTGAAGGCGGGCGCGGCGTATGTCCCGATCGATCCGGATTATCCGGCGGATCGGATCGCCTACATGGTCGAGGACGCCAGGCCCGTCCTCACGTTGGGGCCGGAGGACCTGGACGCCACCGGCCAACCCGACACCAACCCCGGCGTTGCAATCGACCCCGCCCACCCCGCGTATGTCATCTACACGTCGGGTTCGACGGGGCGTCCGAAGGGTGTGGTGGTTCCGCATCAGAACGTTGTCCGCCTGCTGCGCTCGACCGAGGAGTGGTTCGGCTTCGGTCAGGCCGATGTGTGGACGTTGTTCCACTCCTATGCGTTCGATTTCACGGTGTGGGAGTTGTGGGGCTCGCTGCTGTACGGCGGGCGTCTGGTCGTCGTCCCGTATCTGACGACCCGCTCGCCGGAGGACTTCCTTGCTCTGCTGGAGCGCGAGCGGGTGACCGTTCTCAATCAGACGCCGTCGGCGTTCTACCAGTTGATGGCCGCCGACAAGCAGAACCCGGGCGCAGATCTGGCGTTGCGTTATGTGGTGTTCGGCGGGGAGGCCCTGGATCTGGGGCGCCTGGAGGACTGGTACTCCCGGCACGACGAGAACGCCCCGGTCCTGGTGAACATGTATGGGATCACCGAGACCACGGTGCACGTCTCCTACTGCGCATTGGACCGTGCGTTGGCAGCGACCGCACCCGGCAGCGTGATCGGCGTCGGTATCCCTGACTTGCGCGTCTATGTGCTGGACGACCGTCTCCAGCCTGTCCCGCCCGGTGTCGTGGGCGAGTTGTATGTGTCGGGCGCAGGGTTGGCACGCGGTTACCTGAACCGTCCGGGCTTGTCGGCGGAGCGGTTCGTCGCCGACCCGCACGGTGACCCGGGTTCCCGTATGTACCGGACCGGTGACCTTGGCCGCTGGCGCCCCGACGGAACTCTCGAATATCTCGGACGCGCCGACCAGCAGGTGCAACTGCGCGGTTTCCGGATCGAGCTGGGCGAGATCCAGGCCTGCCTGACCAGGCATGAGCACGTCGGCGACGCCGCCGTCATCGTCCGCGACGACCGTCTCATCGCCTACGTGACCGGCGACGATATCGACACCGCCGACCTGCGCCGGTTCGCCGGCAAGGCACTGCCGGACTACATGGTTCCGGCCGTGGTCGTGGAGTTGGAGGCGCTGCCGCTGACGGTCAACGGCAAGCTGGACCGCACCGCGCTGCCCGCACCCGACTTCACCGTGAAGGTGTCGTCCCGCGCCCCCCGCACCGTCGAGGAGGAGACTCTCGCCCGGCTGTTCGCCGAGGTGCTGGGTCTGGAACGGGTCGGGGTCGATGACGGGTTCTTCGATCTGGGCGGCGACTCGATCATCGCGATCCAGCTCGTCTCCCGGGCCCGCCAGTCCGGCCTGGTCATCACCCCGCGGGATGTGTTCCAGCATCAGACCGTCGAGGAACTGGCCGCCACCGCCAAACCGGTCGGCCAAGCAGAGGAGATCGAGGCCGAGGCCCCAGGCACCGGCGTCGGCCGCGTCCCGGCGACCCCGATCATGCGCTGGTTCCAGGAGCTGCACGGTCCCGTCGACGGCTACAGCCAGCGGATGCTGCTCCAGGTTCCGCCGGCCCTCGGCGTCGAGGACCTGACCAGGGCGTTCCAGACCGTCCTCGACCACCACGACATGCTCCGCCTCCGCGTGGAGGGCGCCGAGTTCGAGGTCGCCGAGCCCGGCAGGGTCGACGCAGCCGCCCTCGTCCGGCGCGTGGACGTCGAAGGCCTCGACACGGACGCGCTCCGCGCCGTCCTCGCCGACGAGGCCGAGGCCGCCCGGCGGCGCCTCGACCCGGCCGCCGGGACGATGGCGCAGCTCGTCTGGTTCGACGCCGGCCCCGCCGCGTCCGGGCGCCTGCTCCTCACCCTCCACCACCTCGTCGTGGACGGCGTGTCCTGGCGGATCATCCTGCCCGACCTGGTCACGGCGTGGGCCGGGGAAGACCTCGACCCCGTCCCGACCTCGTTCCGCCGCTGGGCGCAGCGCCTCGCCGCCGAGGCGTCCGACCCCGCCCGGACGGCCGAGCTGCAGTTGTGGGACGACATCCTCGCCACCCCCGACCCCGTCCTCGGCGCCCGCCCGCTGGACCCGGCGGCCGACACGTTCGCGACGGCGCGGCACCGCACGCTCGACCTGCCCGCCGACGTCACCGGACCGCTCCTCACCGACGTCCCGGCCGCGTTCCACGGCCGCGTCAACGACGTCCTGCTCACCGGCCTCGCCCTCGCCGTCGCCGAATGGCGGAACGAACGGGGCGTCTCCGACGAGACCGCCGTCCTCGTCGACCTCGAAGGACACGGCCGCGAGGAGATCGTCCCCGGCGTCGACCTGTCCCGCACCGCCGGCTGGTTCACCTCGATCCACCCGGTCCGGCTCGACCCCGGGCGGCTGTCGCCCGCCGACGTCCGCGACGGAGGCCAGGCCGTCGGCACCGCCCTCAAACGGGTCAAGGAGCAGCTGCGCGAGATCCCCGGGAACGGCATCGGCCACGGGCTCCTCCGCTACCTCGGCCCCGCCCTGCAGACCGGCGGTCACCCGCAGATCGCGTTCAACTACCTCGGCCGCGGTGCCGCCGAGGCCACCGACTGGGGCCCCGCGGACCAGGCCGACACCGCCGCCCTCGGCCCCGGGGTGGACGGCGCGCTCGGCCTCGTCCACGCCATCGAGGTCAACGCGCACACGCGCGAGCTGCCGGACGGCCCCGAGCTGTCCGCGACCTGGACGTGGGCGGGCGGCCTGTTCGACGACGCCGCGATCGAGGACCTGGCCGGCCGCTGGTACGCGGCGCTGTGCGGCCTCGTCGCACACGTCGTGGACGGCGCCGCGGACGGCCCCGTCGGGGGGTTCACCCCGTCCGACCTGTCCCTGGTGGACGTCAGCCAGGAGGAGATCGACGAGCTCGCCGCCGAGCTCGACGGCGAATGGGAGCTGGATTGACCGCGTCGCAGCTTGAGGACATCCTCCCGCTGTCCCCCCTGCAGCAGGGGCTGTTCTTCCACGCCCTCTACGACTCGGGCCACGACGTTTACACCGCGCAGATCGTGTTCGACCTGCGCGGCCCACTGGACGTGGACGCCCTGCGCGCCGCCGCCGCGGCCCTCCTGCGCAGGCACGCCAACCTTCGGGCCGGGTTCCGGCAGCGCAAGGAGGGCTCACCGGTCCAGGTCGTCCACCGGACGGTGCGGCCGCCCTGGCGGGACGAGGACCTGTCCGCCCTCCCCGAACCCGAACGCGAGTCCAGGACGCGCGAGCTCGCCGACGCCGAACGCGCCCGGCCGTTCGACATGACGAAACCGCCGCTGCTGCGCTTCCTGCTCATCAAGCTCGCGGACGGCCTGCACCGCATGGTGTTCACCAACCACCACATCCTGCTCGACGGCTGGTCCACGCCCGTCCTGCAGACCGAGCTGTTCGCGCTGTACCTGGCCAAGGGCGACGACACCGGAATGCCGCGCGTCACCCCCTACAAGAACTACCTCGCATGGCTCGCCGCCCAGGACCGCCCCGCCGCCGAGAACGCCTGGCGCCGCTCCCTGGACGGGGTCCACGAACCCACCCTCGTGGCCCCCGGCGCACCCGAGCCCTGCACGGCCACACCCGGACGCGTCCGGACCCGCCTCACCGAAGAACTGACCTCGGCGCTCAGCGCGCGCGCCCGCGCCCACGGCGTCACCCTCAACACCGTCCTGCAGCTCGCCTGGGGAACCCTGCTCAGCCGCCTCACCGGCGCGACCGACGTGGTGTTCGGCGCGGCCGTCTCCGGCCGTCCGGCGGAGCTGCCCGGCGTCGAGCAGATGATCGGGCTGTTCATCAACACGCTGCCGATCCGCGTCCGGGTCCGTCCGGCCGACACCGTCGCGGAGGCGCTGACCCGCCTCCAGGACGGGCAGGCCGCGCTGATGCCGCACCACCATCTCGGCCTGTCCGACATCCAGCGCCTCACCGGCGCCGGGACGCTGTTCGACACCATGACCGTCCTGGAGAACTACCCGTTCGACCCGGACGCCGCCGGCACCGACCTCGGCGGCCTCACCCTCCACGACGTCGACGGCTACGACGCGTCCCACTACCCGCTCACCCTCGCCGCCGTCCCCGGCCGCGGCCTGTCCCTGCGCATCGACCACCGCACCGACCTGTTCTCCGGGGCCGCCACGGAACGGCTGATGCGCCGCCTCACCCGCATCCTCGAAGCCGTCGCCCACCGCCCCGACCTGCCCCTCGCCCGGATCGACGTGCTGGACGACGAGGAACGCGCCCACGTCCTGCGTGACTGGCAGGGCCCGGCCACCGAACGCCGTCCCGGAACCCTCACCGCCCGCTTCGCCGAACAGCGGGCGAGGACTCCGGACGCCATCGCCGTCCAGGCCGGCGGCGAATCGCTCACCTACGCCGAGCTCGACGCGCGGGCCGGCAGGCTGGCGCGCCGCCTCACCGGGCTCGGGGTGGGACCGGAGACACCCGTCGCGGTGCTGCTCGAAAGATCCGCCGACACCGTCGTGGTCTCGCTCGCGGTTCTTCAGGCCGGCGGCGCCCTCGCGCCCATTCACCACGGCTACCCGCCGGAGCGGATGGCCTGGGCGGTCGCCGAGATCGGCGCGCCCGTCCTCGTCGTCGACACCTCGATGCGCGACCGCGTCGCCGGCCTCGGCACGCCCGCGCACATCCTGGTCGTGGACGACGACCCCGGAACCGAGGCGCCGCCGGACACCGCCCCGGCCGTCGAACGTCATCCGGACCAGCTCGCGTTCGTGCTGTTCACGTCCGGGTCCACGGGAGTGCCCAAGGGCGTCATGCTCCGCCACCGCGACGCGGTCGACCTCGCCACCGACGGCATGTTCCGCGCAGGGGCGCACGACCGGGTCCTCGTCCACTCGCCGCACGCGTTCGACGCGTCGATCTACGAGGTGTGGACGCCGCTGCTGCACGGCGGGACGGCCGTCGTCGCGCCTCCCGGGCACCTGGACGGCGCGGCCCTGGAGGAGACCATCGCCGCCGGCGGCGTCACCGGCCTGTTCCTCACCACGACCCTGTTCAACCTGGTCGCGGACGAGCGGCCGCAAGCGTTCGCGCGGCTCCGCGAGGTGCTGACCGGCGGGGAGGCGGGGTCGTCCACCGCGATGCGCAAGGTCCTCGACGCATGCCCGGACACCCAGGTCGGCCACGTGTACGGGCCGACCGAGGCCACCACGTACACCACCTTCGCCGGGCAGCGGGCGCCGCTCGCCGGATCGTCCGAGACGTCCCCCGTGCTCGGCCGACCCATCGACGACATGCGCGTCTACGTGCTGGACCAGGGGCTCCGGCCCGTTCCCCCCGGTGTCGTCGGCGAGGCCTACATCGCGGGCGCGGGACTCGGCCGCGGGTACCTGCAGCGGCCCTCGCTCACCGCCGAACGCTACGTCGCCGACCCGTTCGGCGCCCCCGGCGACCGCATGTACCGGACGGGCGACCTCGTCCGGTGGCGGCCGGACGGCGCCCTCGACTACGTCGACCGCGCCGACCTCCAGGTCAAGGTGCGCGGGTTCCGGATCGAACTCGGCGAGGTCGAGGCGGCCGTCGCCGCCCACCCGGCCGTCGCGAACGTCGCCGTCGTCGCCCGCGAGGACACCCCGGGCGTCAGGACCCTCGTCGCCTACGCCGTCACCCCGTCGACCGACGGCCTGCGCGAGTTCGTCAAGGAGCGGCTGCCCGAGTACATGGTGCCCGCCGCGTTCGTCCGGCTCGACACGCTCCCCGTCGGGCCGAACGGCAAGCTCGACCGGCGCGCCCTGCCCGCGCCGGACTACGGCGAGGCCGCAGCCGGACGCGACCCCCGCACCCCCGAGGAGGAGCGGCTCTGCGGCATCGTCGCGGAGGTCCTCGGCCTCGGCCGCGTCGGCGCCGACGTCAGCTTCTTCGACCTCGGCGGCGACAGCCTCGCCGCGCTCAGGCTCGTCACGCGCGCCCGGCGGGCCGGCATCGAGCTCACCCCGCGCGACGTGTTCACCCACCAGACGGTCGAGGGCCTGACCAGGGCCGGCGAGCCGGAGGACCGGCTCGGCTTCGAGGTCCTCCTCCCGATCCGGACGTCGGGGACCCGCCCGCCGGTCTTCTTCGTGCACCCCGCGGGCGGGCTCGCCTGGGGCTACCTCGGGTTCCAGCGGCACCTCGGCCCGGACCAGCCGGTCTACGGGCTCCAGGCCCGCGCGTTCACCCGGCCGGAGCTGCCCGGCTCCGTCGAGGAGATGGCGGTCGACTACCTCGCGCAGATCCGCGCCGTCCAGCCGTCCGGCCCCTACCACATCGCGGGCTGGTCGCTCGGCGGGCTCGTCGCCTACGAGATGGCCGTCCGGCTCCAGGCGGCGGGGGAGCGGATCGGCCTGCTCGCCCTCATCGACTCCTACCACGGCCAGGACCTCGGATCCGAGCGCCGCGAGATCCTCCCCGAGCTGCTGGAGGGGATCGGCGTCGACGCGAAGATGGTCGCCGAGGACGGCAACCCCGACATGGCGCAGATCATGGCGATCCTCGCCGAGCGCGACGACGCCCTCGCCACGCTCGGCGAGGACGACCTGGTCAACGTCTACCGGAACTACGAGAACGGGGTCCGCCACGCCGAGGAGTACCGGCCCCGGCGGTTCCGCGGCGACATCGTGTTCTTCACCGCCCTCCAGGGCCGCACCGGCGGCTCTCCCACCGGGCGGGCCAACTGGGGCCCGCTCGTCGACGGCGAGATCGAGGACTACCCGCTCGACTCCGCCCACCACCTGCTCCTGGAGCCGGGCCCGGTCGCCGAGATGGGCGCCGTCCTGGCCGCCAAGCTCGACAAACTGCACAGCGCACAGTGAAAGGGACGCAGATGACGAACCCCTTCGAGGACCCCGACGGCCGGTACGTCGTTCTCGTCAACGACGAGGGCCAGCACTCGCTGTGGCCGACCTTCGCCGAGATCCCCGCCGGATGGACGGTGGCCAAGGAGGAGGACACCCGGCAGGCGTGCCTCGACCACATCGAGGAGAACTGGACGGACATGCGGCCGAAGAGCCTCATCGAGGCCATGGGTGACTGACGTCGGGATCCCCGGGGTCACCGAATGGACGATGGAGATGCTGGACGCCGCCGACCTGCGTCCCGCGCCGCCGCCGGGCGCCGAGATGACGTTCACGCTGGCCGCGCTCCCGTCCGCGGACGTCAGCCGCGCCCTGTACGCGGCCGTCGGCGCCCGCGTCTGCTGGACCGACCGCTTCCCGTGGACGTACCCGGACTGGCGCGCCTGGGTGGAACGTCCTGAACTGTCCACGTGGATCGCGATGGCCGAGGGGACGATCGCGGGCTTCTTCGAGATCGAGGCGCAGCCCGGCGGCGACACCGAGATCCACCTGGTCGGGCTCACCCCCGCGTTCGTCGGCCGCGGCTACGGCGGCCACCTCGTCGAGCAGTGCACCCGCCGCGCCTGGCGGCGCGGGGAGCTGTGGGCGCCGGGCCGCGGCCCGGCGTCCCGGGTGTGGCTGCGCACCAGCAGCCTCGACCACCCGAACGCGATCTCCAACTACCGGCGGCGGGGCTTTAAGGTGGCCGCGGAGCGTACCGCCCCCAAGCTCGTCCCGGACCCGCGGGTCGCGCCGTGGCCGCTCCCCGGCGATCCGCGCGTGGCGCCCCGGCGCCACGAGGAGGAGTTGATCAAGTGAGCTGGTTCCGCTGCCCCGAGACGCGGCCCTGGGCGTCGATGCGGCTGTTCTGCCTGCCGCACGCGGGCGGGTCGGCGGTGTTCTACCGGCCGTGGGCCAAGGAGATCAGCCCGGCCGTCGAGGTGCACGCCGCCCAGTACCCGGGCCGCGCCGACCGGATGGGGGACGCGCTCGTCACCGACGCGCACCAGCTCGCCCGCCTCGTCGCCGGGGCGATGGCCCCGCTGATGGACCGTCCCGCCGCGCTGTTCGGGCACAGCATGGGCGCCGTCCTCGCCTACGAGGTGGCGCGGCTGCTGCAGGAGCGGGGGAGCGCGCCGGTGCACGTGTTCGCCTCCGGAGCCCGGCCCCCGCACGACCGCGGCGAGGACCGCGTCTCCGGCAAGGACGACGACGGCGTCGTGGCCGAAATGATCAAGCTCGGCGGCACCGACGCCGAGGCGCTGCGGGACCCGGAGCTGCGCGAGCTCGTCCTGCCCTACGTCCGTAACGACTTCGCGCTGATCGAGGACTACGCCCACCGGGCCGGGACGCGGCTGGCCGTCCCGGTCACCGCGATCGTCGGGGACGACGACCCGCACGTGACCGAGGACCAGGCGCGCGGGTGGGGACAGGTCACCGACGGCCGCTTCGCGCTGAAGGTCCTGCCGGGCGGCCACTTCTACCTGACCGAGCAGCAGCCCGCCGTGATCGCCGAGATCCTCCGCACCCTCGAAGTCCCGGCGAAGGGTTGAGCGCCCGGACGGGCCGTCCCCACCGGAGTCCGTGGTGGGGACGGCCCGCCTCTCAAGAGAGCCTTCCGGTCAGTAGACGCTCAGCCCGTAGCGGGAGAGCGGCTCGGTGACGGGCTGGAAGAACGTCGTCCCGCCCGAGGAGCAGTTGCCGCTGCCGCCAGAGGTCATGCCGAGCGCGGTCGACCCGGCGAACAGCGAGCCGCCGCTGTCGCCCGGCTCCGCGCAGACCGTGGTGCGGATCAGGCCGCTGACGCTGCCCTCCGAGTAGTTGACGGTCTGGTTGAGCGCGGTGACCCGGCCGTTGTGCAGGCCGGTGGTGCTGCCGCTGCGGTACACGGTCTGCCCGACGGTCGCGTTCCCGGCGGCGGTGATGTTGCGGGTGCCGCTGTAGAGCTGCACGGCGCCCGCCGTGTCGGCGGGAGTCGAGCTGTACTGGACGACGCCGTAGTCGTTGCCGGGGAAGCTGCTGTGGACGGTGCGGCCGAGCGTCCGCCCGGACCCGTCGGTCCAGGTCGTTCCGATGTTGGTGCAGTGGCCGGCGGTCACGAAGTAGTACGTGCTTCCGCTCCGCACGTTGAAGCCCAGCGAGCAGCGGGCACCACCGGTGTAGATGGCCTCGCCGCCGAGGGTGAACGTGCGGAAGGCGCCGGCGACGCGTTCGGTCCGGACTGCCGTGCCCTGTTTGGTCGCGGCGGCCTGGACCTTCTTGAGCTTGGTGCCCTTGACGGTGCTGTCCATGGTCAGGACGACCTGGTTGGTGGCCGGGTCGACGGCCCAGGCGGTGCCGGCGACCGTCGCGTCGCGCTTGAGCGCCGACATGACCTGTTTCAGGTCGGAGCCGCTGCGCGTGACGCTCTTCGGCACGGCGCCGGCGGCGCGGACAGCCTGCGCGGCCTTCGCGTCGGTGACCGTGACGACGAGCTTGCCGCCCTTCAGGTAGGAGCCCGCGCTGCGGGTGCCGAGCTGCTGGGCGAGGGACGTCGCCACGTCGCCGGGTGCGGCCGGAGCGGCGGGTGCCGCCGGGGACGCGGACGCGCTGGGAGCGATGGCCAGGGTGGCGGCCACCATGCCGGCGGCTGCCGTGGTGACGGCGGCGGCGCCGACGCGCCTGTGACGGATCTTCACTTGTGCCTCCACGGGGGGTTGGGTGCACCCGAGTGGTGCACCGGAGGTCACCGACATCGTGTAAGAACCGTCAAGGTGGGCGTAAGACGCATAAAGTGACCAATTAGTAACCTCGCCATTGGCACCCTCGACGCGGCTTCCGTGGTCAGTCGCGCAATACCAGCCGGGACCCACCCGGAACAGAACGCGGTTCGGCCCCGGTCCCTCACAGGGAGGGACCGGGGCCGAACGTCGGGGCTTCCCGCCGCCTGGGAGCTCCGGCGGGCCGCCGGGACGGCTAGTAGATCTCGACCCCGAACTCCGACAGCGGCTCGGTCACGGGCTGGAAGAACGTGACACCGCCGGACGAGCAGTCGCCGCTGCCGCCCGAGGTCAGCCCGATCGCGCCGGCGCCGGCGAACAACGGGCCGCCGCTGTCGCCGGGCTCGGCGCACACCGTCGTCTGGATGAGGCCGCTGACGCTGCCCTCCTGGTAGTTCACCGTCTGGTTGAGCGCGGTGACCTGC
The DNA here is from genome assembly GCF_050945415.1 of Spirillospora sp. CA-128828. Lineage (NCBI taxonomy): Bacteria > Bacillati > Actinomycetota > Actinomycetes > Streptosporangiales > Thermomonosporaceae > Spirillospora > Spirillospora sp. CA-128828. Next base: position 6,160,511 of record NZ_CP191986.1, on the reverse strand, counting down.
CCGTCATGGACGCCGGTGGTGCTGCCGCTGCGGGTCACGGTCTGCCCGACCGTGGCGTCCGCGGCGCCGGTGATGTCGTGGAACTGGCCGTCGACCGTGACGCCGCCCTGCGTGTCCTCCGGTGCGGAGGCGTACTTGACGATGCCGTAGTCGTTGCCGGGGAAGCTGCTGCCGGCGTTGCCGCCGAGCGTGCCCCCCGACTCGTCGGTCCACGTGGAGCCCGCCTCGGTGCAGTGCCCCGCCGTCAGGAAGAAGTACTCGCTCCCCTTCTTGACGTTGAAGCCCAGCGAGCAGCGGGCGCTGCCGGTGTAGATCGGGTCGCCGCCGGCGGTGAACGTGCGGAACGCGCCCGCGACGCGCGTGGTGCGGACCGCCGTGCCCTGTTTGCTCGCGGCGGCCTGCACCTTCTTGAGCTTGGTGCCCTTGACGGTGCTGTCCATGGTCAGGACGACCTGGTTGGCGGCCGGGTCGACGGCCCAGGCGGTACCGGCGACCGTCGCGTCGCGCTTGAGCGCCGACATGACCTGTTTCAGGTCGGAGCCGCTGCGCGTGACGCTCTTCGGCACGGCGCCGGCGGCGCGGACCGCCTGCGCGGCCTTCGCGTCGGTGACCGTGACGACCAGGTTCTTCGTGGCCTGGTCCACATAGGCGCCGGCGGTGCGGTCGCCGAGCCGCTGCGCCAGCTTCGCGGCCACCCCGCCCGTGTCGGACGTGGTGGTGACGGCTCCGCCGGGCGCGTCGAGGGACGCGTCCGCGGCGGGAGCGGCGACCAGGGCGGTCGCCAGCAGCCCGGACGCCGCCATGGTCGCGGCGGCGGTGCCGCCGATTCGGGTGGAACGGATCTTCACTGTGCCTCCAGGGGGGATTGGGCGCACCCGTGTTGGTGCGCCGGAGGTCACGGGACATGCTGGAAGAATCCGGAATGCCGACGTAAGGCGGAAAAGTGACTAATCGACCATGAACGGATTGTCACAATGGGTGCGGGTTCCGTGGTCGATCCCCGGGGAGGATGGCCCGTTTAGGGCGTTTGTGACTGGACGGTAGGTCCAATGGGTCTCCCCAGGCATACCACCCCGGACGTACAGTCGGAGGCGACGGGGGACCGGACATACGACGCGGAGCCCCCGCACCCGGTTCCCTCGCACGGGAGTGGCCCCATGGGTGTCGAGATCCGGGTGGAAGGGCTCAGGAAGTCGTTCGGACGGCAGGTCATCTGGGAGGACGTCTCCTTCACCATCCCGGCGGGCGAGATCTCCGCGCTGCTCGGGCCGTCCGGAACCGGGAAGTCGGTGTTCCTCAAGAACCTCGTCGGGCTGCTGCGTCCCGACCGCGGCCACGTCTACGTCGGCGGCGGCGACGTACCGCGGCTGCGCGAGCACGACCTCTACGAACTGCGCCGCCAGTTCGGTGTGCTGTTCCAGGACGGCGCCCTGTTCGGCTCCATGAACGTCTACGACAACATCGCCTTCCCGCTGCGCGAGCATACGAAGAAGGGCGAGGCGGAGATCCGGCGCATCGTGCTGGAGAAGATGGACATGGTCGGCCTCACCGGGTCGGAGAACAAGCTGCCCGGCGAGATCTCCGGCGGGATGAAGAAGCGCGCCGGGCTCGCCCGCGCCCTCGTCCTGGACCCCGAGATCATCCTGGCGGACGAGCCGGACTCCGGCCTCGACCCCGTCCGCACCGCCTACCTCAACCAGCTGTTCGTCGACCTCAACACCGAACTCGGCGCCACCTTCCTGATCGTCACCCACGACATCGGCACCGCCCGCGTCCTGCCGGACAACCTCGGCCTGCTGTTCCGCCGCGGCCTGGTGATGTTCGGGCCGCGCGAGATGGTGCTGTGCAGTACGCATCCTGCGGTCGACCAGTTCTTCAACGCCCGCCGCCAGGGCCCCATCGGCATGGCCGAGGAGAAGGACCTCGCCGGCGTCGCGGCCGAGCCGCAGGGCCCGCCGCCGATGCCGGCGCCGATCCCGCCGCAGCTCATGCCGAGCGACGGCCGGCTGCGTCCCGCCATGCGCCGCCCCGGCCAGTGGCTGCGCGAGCACCGGGTGACCCCGCCGCCGGGCTCGTTCATCGACGACGCGGGACACGACTGGCTCACCGAATGGGACGCCCTCGTGGCCGCGCGGCGACGTCCCGGGCAGTGACCCCGAACCGGAAGAACGGGAGAATGGTCCGGTGACGCTCCTTCTGACCCGCTCGGACCTCGCGGCGCTGCTCGACCCGGCCGCCTGCCTGGACGCGCTGCGCCGCGGTTTCACCGCGGCGGACGACGGGACCGCCGCCCGCCGGGTGATCGCGAAACTGCCCGGGCAGGGCACCGCGACGGCACTGCTGCCGGGCGTGGTCGAGGACGTCCCCGCCTACACGGTGAAGGTCAACGCCAAGTTCCCGGGCAGCCGCCCGGCGCTGCGCGGCGTCGTCTGCCTGCACGACCTCGCCACCGGCGAGCTGCTGGCGCAGCTGGACTCGGCGACCGTGACCGCGTGGCGGACCGGCCTCGCCGCCGCCCTCGGCACGCACGCCCTGGCCCGTCCCGACGCCGGCACCGTCGCGGTCATCGGCGCGGGCGCCCAGGCCGAGCTGGTCATGCGGGGGCTGACCGAGCTGCGGGAGGTGCGCGGCCTGACCGTCTGCGACCTGGACGCGGGCCGCGCCGCCGCTTTCGCCGAACGGCACGGAGCCCGGCTGGACCTGCCCGCGGCCGTCGTCGCGGACCCGCGCGGGGCGGTCCGGGACGCCGGGATCGTCGTCATGGCCACCTGGTCGCACCGCCCCCTCCTGCACGCCGCCGACGTCCCGCGCGGAGCGCACATCACCTCGCTCGGCGCGGACGAGCCCGGCAAGGCCGAGCTGGGCGCCGACCTGCTGGAGGGCGCCCGCGTCGTCGTGGACGACGTCCCGCTCGCCGTCGAGATGGGCGTGCTGGCCGGGGCGGGCCTCGACGTGAAGCACGCTGCCGGCACGCTCCGCGACCTCCTGCGCGGCGACGTGCCCGGACGGGTGAAGGGCGGCGAGGTCACGGTGTACGCGCCGGTCGGGCTGCCCTGGCAGGACCTCGCGCTGAGCTGGACGGCCTACCGGGCCGCCCGCGCCGCCGGAGTGGGAGCGGAGTTCGACTTCCTGGCCTAGCCCCGCCGCGTCCTCCCGCCATATTGAAACACGTTCTACTTCGTGCGTAGGCTGGGCGGTCAGTGACGCGACGGACCGGAGGTGACGCCGGTGATCTGGGACCGGTTCCGAATCGAGGGCAGGGTCGCGGTGGTGACCGGCGCCGGCCGCGGCATCGGCGCGGCCACCGCGGTGGCGCTCGCCGAGGCGGGCGCCGACGTGGTGATCTCCGCCCGGACCGAGGAGCAGCTCAGCAAGGTCGCGGCCGGGATCGAGGCGGCCGGGCGGCGGGCGCTCGTCGTCCCGTCCGACCTCAGCGATCCCGATGCCGCGGCCGCGCTGGCGGCCCGCGCCGCCGAGGCGTTCGGCCGCCTCGACATCGTGGTGAACAACATGGGCGGCGCCATGCCGGCCGCGTTCCTGGACACCTCGCCCCGGCAGCTTGAGAACGCGTTCCAGTTCAATGTGAGCACCGCGCACGCGCTGACCCGCGCCGCCGTCCCGCATCTGCTGGAGGCCGGCGGCGGCAGCATCGTCAACATCTCCTCCGTCATGGGACGCATCGCCGGGCGCGGCTACCTCGCCTACGGCAGTGCCAAGGCCGCGCTCGCCCACTACACCCGGCTCGCCGCGTTCGACCTGGCCCCGCGCGTCCGCGTCAACGCGATCGCCGTCGGGTCCGTCGCGACGTCCGCGCTCGACATCGTCATGACCAACGACGAACTGCGCACCGAGATGGAGCGCAAGACGCCGCTCGGCCGCGTCGGCGACCCCGAGGACGTCGCCGCCGCCGTCCTGTATCTCGCCTCGCCCGCCTCCGCCTACGTCACCGGCAGTGTCCTGCGCGTGGACGGCGGCATCGAGACCCCGAACCTCGATCTCCGCCTGGAGGACCTGTGACCTTCCGCGTCGTCCAATGGAGCACCGGCAACGTCGGACGGCACGCGATCGCCGGCATCGACGCCCGTCCCGACCTCGAACTCGCGGGCGTCTGGGTCTCCAACCCCGCCAAGGTCGGCAAGGACGCGGGCCGGCTGGCGGGCCTCGGCCGCGACCTCGGCGTCACCGCGACAGGTGACACCGATGCACTGCTCGCGCAGCGGCCCGACTGCGTCGTCTACACGTCGATGGCGGACGTCCGGCTGATGGAGGCGATCGACGACCTGTGCCGCATCCTGCGCGCCGGCGTGAACGCCGTCTCCAGCAGCCCGGTGTTCCTGCAGTTCCCGGACGGCGTCGTCCCGCCCGAGATGTCCGATCCGGTGCGGGAGGCCGCCGCCGCGGGCGGTGCGTCCATCTTCGTCAACGGCATCGACCCCGGCTTCGCCAACGACGTGCTCCCGCTCGCCGTCACCGGCATCAGCGAGCGCATCGAGCAGGTCCGGTGCACGGAGATCCTCAACTACGCCACCTACGACCAGGGCACCGTGCTGTTCGACATCATGGGCTTCGGTCGTCCCCTGGACGAGACGCCGATGCTGCTGCAGCCCGGCGTGCTCACGATGGCGTGGGGAAGCGTCGTCCGGCAGATCGCCGCCGGCCTCGGCGTGGAGCTGGACGAGATCACCGAACGGCACACCCGGCTGCCCGCGCCCGAGACCTTCGGCGTCGCCTCCGGGACGATCGAGAAGGGCACCTCCGCCGCCCTCCGGTTCGAGGTCCGGGGAATGCGCGGCGGCGAGGCCGTCGTCGTCCTGGAGCACGTCACCCGCCTCCGCGACGACCTCGCCCCCGGCTGGCCGCAGCCCGCGGGCGCCGGCTGCTACCGGGTGGAGGTCCGCGGCGAGCCGAACTACACGGTCGATCTTCAGCTGCTGGGCACGGACGGCGACCACAACACCGCCGGCCTGAAGGCCACGGCGATGCGCCTGGTCAACGCCGTCCCCGCCGTCGTCCAGGCGCCGCCGGGCCTGCTCACGGCGCTGGACCTGCCCCTGATCACCGGCCGCGGCCTGCTCTAGACCCCGAGCAGCCGCCCGAAACTCCGGACGATCTCGTCGCGGGTGCCGCGCGCCTCCGGGATCGCCTCGACGAACTCCAGGAAGCCGTGCACCGTCGCCGGCACCGCGATCTCCCGCACCGCGACGCCGGCCTCGCGCAGCCGCCGCGCGTAGCCGGCGCCCTCGTCGCGGAGCGGGTCGTACTCGGCCGTCACGACGAGGGCGGGGGCGAGCCCGGCCAGGTCCGCCGCGTGCAGCGGACCGGCGCCGGGCAGAGTCCGCGTCGCCGGGTCGGGAAGGTAGGCGTCGATGAACCAGCGCATGGCGTCCGCGGTCAGATAGTGCCCCTCGGCGAACTCCGCGTAGGACGCGCAGCTCATCGTCGGATCCGTCACCGGGTAGACGAGCAGCTGCGCGCGCAGCCGCACGTCCGCGTCGCGGGCCGCCAAGGCGACCGCCGCGGCGAGGTTGCCGCCCGCGCTGTCCCCGGCGACCCCGAGCCGGCCGGCGTCGATGCCGAAGGCGGCGGGATCGCCGGCCACCCGCCGGGTGACCGTCCAGCAGTCCTCCAGGGCCGCCGGATACGGGTGCTCGGGCGCCAGCCGGTAGCCGGCGGCGACCACGACCGCGCCGAGCCCTGCCGCGATGGCGCGGGCGTGGGCGTCGTGCGTGTCGAGGTCGCCGATCACCCAGCCGCCGCCGTGGAAGAACACGACGCCGGGCGCGGGCCCGCTGCCCCCGGACGGCCGGTAGACGCGCACCGGCACCCCGTCCAGGACGGTGTCCTCGCGGTCCAGGCCGGGCGCGGCGGGATCGGGTTCGCCGATGAGGTCCCGGATGCGGGCGGCGTAGGCCGCGCGGGCGCGCTCCGGCCCCAGCTCGGTGAACGGGGGCTCCGCGTCGAGGCGATCGACGAGGCGTCTGACGTCGGGTGGGAGCGGCATCGAGGTCCCTCCGTGCACCGGGGTGAGATACGACGACGGACGTTAACAGTCAGAATGTTAAGTAATCAAGCCTCCGGTCCCGATCCGCCGAGGAGGCCCCGCCGCCACCGACTCCGCCTGTGCCCCCTGGTCAAATCCGACCTGACTGGATGCACCCGGAGTGCTCGGCGGCCGGGGCCCGCCGAGGACGTGTTTCGTCGCGCCTCTTCTCAGACCTCACATTGATGTGTTAACAATCACTCCACTGATGTTGGGAACACATCGAGCGACGTGACGAACCGTCGGAGGTAACAAGTCATGTTCACATCAAGCCCCGAGGCATCGCGCCGGGATCTGCTCAGGTCCGGCGCCCTCGGCCTGACCGGCCTCGCCGCCGCGCCGCTCCTGAACGCCTGCTCGTCCGGCTCCGCCGGTGCGGCGGCCGGCCGCAAGACGCTCGCGTGGGAGACCGGCTACCTGTCGTTCTTCTTCTTCGTCGTCCTCCAGGAGACCGCCAAGCGGGAGTCGAAGCGGCGCGGCCTGGGGTTCGTCGGCAAGAACGCCAACGGCGACTCCTCCGCCCAGGTCAACGACTGGAACAGCCTCATCCTCCAGCAGCCGCGCTACCTCATCTCCGACGCGCTGGACTCGGAGGTCCTCGTCCCGCTCACCAGGAAGGCCGACACCAAGAAGATCCCCGTCGGCATGGTCGACACACCGCTCACCGGAGGCGAGGTCGACATCTCCGTCACGTTCGACAACCGGCAGTCCGGTGTCATGGCCGCCGAGAAGACCGCCGAACTGCTGAAGGCCAAGAACGGCTCGCCGCGCGGGACCGTCCTGAACGCCTACGGCAGCCTGACCGCCGTCGCGCTGCGCCAGCGGAAGGAGGGCTTCGAGCAGACCATCCAGTCCAAGTACCCGGACATCAAGGTCGTCTCGCGACCGCAGAACAACGACCACGCGCAGGCGCTGTCGGTGGTGAACACGACGCTGCGCGAGTACCCCGACCTCGACGCGATCCACCTGCCGACCGACATCTTTCTGCCGGACGCGAAGAAGGCCATGCAGTCGCAGAACCGGTTCTTCAAGGTCGGCGACAAGAAGCACATCGTGCTCACCAGCATCGACGGCTCGCCGAACGCCCACGAGTGGATCCGCGCGGGCGACCTGGACGCCGACATCGCCCAGGACCCGGTCGCCTACGTGCAGATCTGCATCGAGATGCTGGAGAAGTACTCGGTCAAGGGCAAGGACGTCCCGCTCGGCCCGTACCAGAACAAGAAGTACTTCTGGGAGAACGCGGCGATCGCCAAGGGACCGTCCGGCCCGATCATGACGATCCCGCCGTACTTCGTGACCAAGGACAACTCCCAGGACCCGCGCCACTGGGCGAACATCGTCACCGACCAGTGGGGGCTCAAGGAGACCCAGTCGTGACGAAGCCGCTGCTGGAGGCCGCGGGCGTCGTCAAGACGTACGGGGCCGCCCGCGCGCTCGACGACGTCACCGTCACCGTCAACCAGGGCGCGATCCACGGGCTGCTGGGCAAGAACGGGGCCGGGAAGTCGACGCTGGCAGGGATCGTGGCGGGCCTGGTGCGGCCCGACGCGGGCACGCTGACCCTCGCCGGGCAGGACGTCACGCACGACTCCGCGATGTCCCGCCAGCGCGCCGGCATCCGGCTGCTCGACCAGCATTCGGAGGTGCTGCCCGACCTGACCGTGGCGGAGAACCTCCTGCTGGGGGCGCTGCCGCGGCGGCGCGGGCTGGTCGACTGGCGGGCGGCGGACGAACAGGCCGCGGAACTGCTGGACGCTCACCACCTGCGCATCTCGCCGCGCCGCCACGCCGGGGGGCTGTCGCTGAGCGAGCGGCGCCGGCTGAGCATCGTCAAGGCCCTGATCGGGAACGGCCGTCTCGTCATCCTGGACGAGCCCACCACCGGCCTCACCATCGGCGAGCGGCGCGACCTGATGGGCTGGGTCCGGCGGCTGGCCGAGCAGGGCCGCACGTTCGTCTACATCTCCCACCACAACGACGAGGTGCGCCAGCTCTGCACCGAGTACACCGTCCTGCGGGACGGACGGGCGGTGCGGAGCGGCACGCGGGTCTCCTCGCTCACCGCCGAGACGCTGTCCGCCCTGGTCAGCGGCGAGGCCGTGGACGAGTTCCACCGGGACCGGACGGCCGCCGGGGAGGGGCGGGAGCGGCTCGGCGTCCGCGGGCTGCGGTTCGGCGGGCACGGCCCGGTCGACCTGAGCGTCCGGGCCGGGGAGATCGTCGGCCTGGTCGGGCTGCCCGGATCGGGCGCCCAGGAACTGCTGCGCGTGCTCGCCGGGCTGGCGCCCGCCACCGCCGGCGAGGTCCTGGTGGACGGCCGCCCGGTCGCCACCGGCCGCCCGCGCGCCGCCCTCCGCGCGGGCATCGGCTACCTCACCCACGACCGGATCGCGGAGGGCGTGGCGGCGCAGATGTCCATCGCCGACAACGTCCACCTCGGCCGATGGCCGCGCGGCCGCCACCGGCTGCTGGACCTGCGCCGGATGAGCGACCGGGCCGAGAGCGTCCGGCGGGACCTGTCGGTGGTCATGACCGGCCCGGACCAGCAGATCAACCGGCTCAGCGGCGGGAACCAGCAGAAGGTCCTGATGGGGCGGCTGCTGTCCCGCGAGCCCCGTGTCCTCGTCCTGGACGAGCCGACGGTCGGCGTCGACGTCGCCGCCAAGGAGGAGATCCACCGGCTGATCGACCGGGTGGCGCGGGACGGCGTGGCCGTCCTCGTGCGCGCCTACGACCCCGACGAGACCGCGCGGCTGGTGGACCGCGCCGTCCTGTTCTCCGGCGGATCGGTCGACGGGGAGCTCACCGGCGACGACCTGACGCTGTCCGCCGTCGCGACCGCCCAGCATGTTGGAGGCTGACCCATGACCCAGACCCTGGACGCCGCGCCGCCGCTGCGCCGGGACCGCTTCGACGTCCTCCGGTTCGGCCTCGACAACGTCGTCTGGGCCCTGATCATCATCTTCAGCCTGGTCACCGGGCTGTTCAACTCCTTCTTCCTGACCACCGCGAACCTGCAGAACGTGCTCGTCCAGGCCACCTCCCTCGGCGTCCTGGTGCTGGCCGTGTCGTTCGCCCTGCTGGTCGGCGAGATCGACCTGTCGGTGACGGGGAACCTGGCGTTCAGCGGCATGGTCGGCGCGATGCTGATCCAGCACCTGCACGTCCCCGGCCTGCTCGCGATCCTCGCCGTCGTCGGGACCGGAACGGTGATCGGGCTGCTCAACGGCGTCTTCGTCGCGTTGCTCCGGATGAACTCGCTGATCACGACGCTGGCGATGGGCCTGTTCCTGCAGGGCGCGGTGCTCGGCCTGACCAAGGCGCGGACCCTGGTGATCGACGACACGGCGTTCACCTATCTCGGCAGCGCGACGGTCGGCGGCTGGCCGCTCATGCCCGTCGCGCTGCTGCTGGCCTACGCCGCCGCCGCGGTCGCCCTGCGGCGCACCCAGTGGGGCCGCAACCTGTACGCGACGGGCGGCAGCGCCGGCGCCTCCCTGGTCGCGGGCATCCCGGTCCGCCGGGTCCGGCTGAGCGCGTTCGTCGCGGCGGGCACGCTCGGCGGGCTGGGCGGCTTCCTGTCGGCCTCGTACCTGGGCGGGGTCAACGTCACCGTCGGCAACAGCCTCCTGCTGTACGCGGTCGCGGCACCGGTGATCGGCGGCGTCTCGCTCACGGGCGGACGCGGGCGCATCGCGGGGATGCTGGGCGGGGCGCTGCTCATCAGCGTCATCCAGGTCGGGCTGCAGCTGATCAACCTGTCCGCCTACTACATCCAGATGATCGGCGGGGCCATGATCCTGGTGGCCATCGCCGTCGACGCGGTCCGCGTCCGCCGTACCGAGTAGCCGGCCGTCCCCCGGGAGGCGCGCTAGAACACGAGGGTGTCGAGGAGCGGGACGAGCCGCTCCTCCTCGCGATCCAGGTGCGCCTCCAGGGCGGCGGTGAGCCGTTCGACCTCGGTGAGCAGCGATTCGGCCGCACCGGAGTCGAGGGCCCGGCGCAGCTCGCCCAGCAGCTCCGCCACCACCTCGTGCTCGTCCCGCAGGCGCGCCAGGGCCGGCGCGAGCTCCGGATGTTCCCGTTCCAGGAGCGGGAACAGCTGCGTGTCCTCGCCCATGTGGTGGTTGCCGAGCCCCTGGCACAGCGTCAGGCAGTTGACCCGCAGCTGCGCGCCCACACCGGGCCCGGACGCGGCGACCTCCGCGCGGATCAGCGCCAGCTCCCGCCGGAACGCGTCGTGCACCGCGACCAGCATCTTGCTGGGCGACTCCGGCCCTGGCGGCGGCCCGGGGCTGGCGGGAACCAGGGCGACGACGGGCAGTGCTCGTCCCGACTCGACCTCGTACTCGGCCCACCCCGGGTCGGCCTCGACGGCGCGGGCGAACGCGCTTTCGCGTTCGTCCCCCTCCAGGACGACGGCGTTCGCCTCATAGGTGAACGCTTCGCTTTCGACCGTGACGCGCGGGTTCGCGACCAGGTTGTGGAACCAGGCCGGGTGCTTCGGCGCGCCCCCTGCCGAGGCGATGACGAGGACGCGGCCCACGCCGTCCGGAAGGTATCCGAGCGGCGTCGTGTGCGAGGCACCCGATCGGGCCCCGGTCGTGGTGAGCAGAAGCAGCCGCCCGCCCTCGAACGGGCCGCCGACGCGTCCGCCGTTGGCGCGGAATGCCTCGATGATCTGCCGATTGAAATCCATCTGTCTCCTGAACTGTTTTCGGGCATGGCGAATCGGCCACGGAAACGGCATGCGACCGTGGCTGGGGAAATGGTGGAAAGGGCATGCCGAAGGCGCGGGCATGCCCGATGACGTCGCGCGACGCGCGTGAGAAGAAGAGGAGGAACGCGAGTGGAAAAAGGCGGGCCGCGGGCCCGCACCGGCCTCACTCGGAGGCCGGGAACCTCACTCGCTCATGGCCCATGGCCGACCCGGCAGTCACGAAAAGGAAGATATCAAATACCTTCGCGGTGCGCGACGGCGGCGGCCTGGGTGCGGCTGGTGACGTTCAGTTTGGCGAGGATGTTCGAGACGTGGACGCTCGCCGTCTTGGGGGAGATGAACAGCGCCGCCGCGATCTCCCGGTTGTTGCGGCCCTCGGCGACCAGTTTCAGGACCTCGCGTTCCCGTCCGGTGAGGGAGGCGAGCGGGCCGGACGGCCCGGGCGCGGACGAACGCCCGGTACCGAGGCGGGCTCGGGTTCCGAGGTCGCGCAGCGCGGAGAGCAGCGGGGCGGCGCCGAGGCGTTCGGCGGTCTCGACGGCCGACCGCCACTCGGCGGCGGCCCCGTCCCGGTCGCCGTTCTCGGCGAGCGCCTCCGCCAGCCGCCACCGGGAGCGCGCCACCTCGTAGACGAACCCGCCGTCCGGGTCGCCGTAGGTGAACAGGTCGGCGGTCCTGCGCCACAGGCCCACGTCGTGGACGCCGTCCACACGGCGCCGTTCGGCTTCGGCGCGACTCACCCAGGCGTGCCCCTCCAGCCCGAGCCAGGTGCGGGGCTGATCGCCGAAGGTGAACTCGACGGCCCGTCGCGCCCGCCGGATCAGCTCGTCGGCGGCCTCGGCCGCCCGCCGCACGGCCTCCTCGTCGCCGGCGGCGCGCGACCGGGCCGCCAGCTCGGCGTGGGCCCAGAGCCCGGTCGCGGCGATGCGGATGAAGGACGCGCCATCGCCGTAGACCGAGTCGGCGATGCTGTCGACGTGTTCGAGCGCGGTTCGCGGGTCGTCCCGCCACAGGGCGTGCTCGGCGGCGAGGCTCCGCCCGATGTAGAGGGCCAGTTGGTCCTCGTGCCACAGTGGCGCGATCCAGCGCAGGCGCTCGTCCACGACGGGACGTCCCTGCGCGACCTCGATGAACAGCGCGTAGGCCGAGATCTGCGCCTCGTACGGCCGGACGACCTGGAGGGGGAAGCCGTCCGCGATCCGGCCGGCCTCCGCCCAGTCTCCGGTCGTGTAATGGACGAGATACCGCATGGTCCGGATGGCGATCCCGTACATGCTCCATCCGACGCCGTTGTCCAGGGCGAACCCGACGCCCTCGTCGGCCGCCGCCGCGGCGCCCGCGAGGTCACCGCGGTCGAACTTCGTCCGGGTGTACTGGAACCTGGCGCGCAGCGCCGACTGCGGGCTGTCCCCGGCGTCGGCGAGGTCGCGGGCCCGCGCGAACACCTCGGCGACCCCGCTGTCGGCCTCGCGCGACTCCCGGTAGATACCGAGCGTGACCAGTAGGGCGGCCTCTGCGCCCGGCGCCGCGGCGGCACGCGCCTCCTCGACGGCCTTCTCGGCCAGCCCGGGCATCTCCCCGTCCGGGTCCGTGTAGAGAAGCGTCCGCGCGTAGGTGGCGAGGGCCCAGGCGCGATCGGAGGTCGGCGGGGCGGCGGGCAGCATCGTCACCGCCTCCAGGGCGAGGACCCGCGCCTCCTCCAGTTCGTCGAGGTCGAGCGAGTATTCCGCGAGGTGCTCGCGGATCGTCGAGCCGAGCGACACGTCCGCCGGTTCGGCGAGATGCAGCAGCCGGCGCAGCCGGTGCGCCGCCCGCCGCACCTCGCCGGCCCGCCCCGACGCCTGGGCGGCGGTCAGCGACAGCCGGACCCGGTCCGTCCCGGCGGCGGACTCCGGATCGGGGACCGCATCCCACAGCTCCAGCGCCCGCTCGTAGTGCTCGAACGCCTCGGCGGGCGCGCCGAGCCGGTCGGCCTCCCGGCCCGCCCGGACGGACGCGGCGAACGCGCCGGGCAGGTCGTGCGCGGCGAGGCTGTGGTGCGCGAGCTCCGCCGCCGACCCGCGCGTCCCGTCCGGGAGCCCGGCGAGAAGCCGGGCGAAGTCGGAGTGCAGCCGGGTCCGCTCGCCCGGCAGCAGGTCGGCGTAGACGGCCTCGCGCAGCAGCGCGTGCCGGAACGTGTACCCGGCGCCGGACGGGACGAGCAGCTGGTGCGACACCACCTCGCGCAGCGCCTCCCCGGCCGCGGACTCGTCCAGCTCGGACACGCGGCGGACCAGTTCGTCGTCGACGCGGCGCCCCGCGACGGCCGCGACCCGCACCACGCGCTGCCCGCCGTCCGAGAGCCGCTCCACCCGCGACAGCAGCAGGTCGGCGAGCCCGGACGGCAGCGCCTCCAGGCCGTCGCGGGTGTCCAGGCCGGAGGAGTACAGCTCGGCCGCGTAGAACGGGTTGCCTTCCGACCGGTGGTGCACCCGCTCGACGACCTCCGCGGTGAGCGCCGCGGACCCGCGCGACAGCGCGGCGAGGTACTCGGCCGTCTCGCCCGGGCGGAACGGGCGGACCTCGACGCCCGCCACGTTGGGCAGCCGCAGCAGCTCCGCCACCACCGGCCGCAGCGGATGCCGCCGGTGCAGGTCGTCCGACCGGTACGTGCCGACGAGGCAGACCCGCTCGCGCTGCAGGACGCGGCTGAGGAACGTCAGCAGATGCCGGGTCGAGCGGTCGGCCCAGTGCAGGTCCTCAAGGACGAGCAGGACGGGCCGGTCGGTCCCCAGTTCGCCGAGCAGCCCGAGCACCGCCCCGAACAGCTGCTGCTGCCCCAGCTCGGACGCGGCCCCGGGGCCGCCGTCGCCGTCCGGCAGCAGCCGCCCGAGGACGGGACGGGCGTCGAGCGCGGCGCGGACCGGGTCCGCCTCCGGCGCGCCGGCCTGCGCGGCCGTCCACAGCGCGTCCGTGAGCGGCAGGTACGGCATGCTCTCGCCCAGCTCCGCGCACTGCCCGACGAGCACGGCGCAGCCGCGGTCGCGGGCGGTGCCGGTCAGCGCGGACACCAGATGCGTCTTGCCGACCCCGGCGTCCCCGCTGACGAGCACGACGCCCGCGCCGCCCGCGGAGGCCCGGTCCAGCGCGGCGGTCAGCGCGGCGAACTCCGCGGCCCGGCCGATCAGCACAGAACGGTCCTTCTCGTCATTCCATCGAGTATCCCACCCGTGGAGACGCGAACGGGCCCCGAACCGGTACGGAATCCGGGGCCCGCAGTGTGCGCCGAGCGGAGCTCGTCCCTTGATTGGTGGTGGGTGGGGGCTGGAGGACGGTGTGCCGAGCGGAGCTCGTCCTTTGATTGGTGGTGGGTGGGGGCTGGAGGACGGTGTGCCGAGCGGAGCTCGTCCTTTGATTGGTGGTGGGTGGGGGCTGGAGGATGGTGTGCCGAGCGGAGCTCGTCCTTTGATTGGTGGTGGGTGGGGGCTGGAGGACGGTTAGCCGACCAGGGCGGGGGTCCGGTCGGTCTCGTGCTCCGCCACGTCTTCGACCTCCGGCTGCGGCTCCGGGACGGGCAGGACCTTCTGGTAGACGCGGAGCGTCTCGGCGGCGATCCGCTCCAGCGAGTAGCGGGAGCGGGCGCGGTCCGCGGCGGCGATCGAGTAGCCGTGCAGTGTGGTCTCCTCGGCCAGCAGGTGCCGGACGGCCCGCCCGATCACGACGGGCCGCCCCGCCGGGACGTGCAGGCCGGTGATGTGGTCCAGGACCTCGTCGGCGTTCCCGCCGGCCGGGGTCGCGACGACGGGGACGCCGCAGGCCATCGCCTCCAGCGGCACCGACGGGCACGGCTGGTGCGGGGTGAGGCAGAGCACGAGGCTCGCCGTCCGCAGCAGCTTCGGCAGGTTCTTGCGGGGCAGCCGGCCCAGGAAGATCACCCGGTCGGCGACGTGCAGCTCCTTGGCGAGCATCCGGAGCCGGTGGACGGCCCCGTCGCCCTCCAGGTCCTCGCGGGCGGGGCCGCCGGCGACGGCGAGCTCGGCGTCCGGGACGTGCACCAGCGCGCGCAGCGCGGTGGCGACGTCGTCGCCCTCCAGGTCGTCGCAGACCATCACGAGGCGGTGCCGGTCGCCGTGCGGCATCGCCGGGCCGGCCTGCGCGAACTGCTCACCGTCCACGCCGTAGGGGACGACCGCGACCGACGGCCGCGGGACGCCCATCCGCACGACCGCGCCGGCCTCTTCGGCGTGCCCGGCGACCACCAGGTCGGCGTCGCGCCCGATGGCCTTCTCCAGGCGGTCGCGGTGCGGGTGGACCAGGTGCCCGGCCTGCCGCTCGGCGGCGGCCACGCCGTGGTAGCTCTGCGCGAACGGGATGCCGAGCTCGCGGGCGACGGCGCAGGCGGCGAGCCCGCCGATCCAGCCGTGCGCGTGCACGATGTCGGGACGTCCCGCGCCCGCCCAGCGGCGTCGCAGCCCGTCGGCGAAGTCACGGATGTGCTGGAGCAGTTCGTCGTCGGAGAGCGGGCGGGCGGGCCCGGCCTCAAGGTGGACGAGCGCGGCGCCCGGGGCGAGCCGGACGCGGCCGCGCGCGGCCCTGTCCTGGCGCCGGG
This sequence comes from Spirillospora sp. CA-128828, assembly GCF_050945415.1. Lineage (NCBI taxonomy): Bacteria > Bacillati > Actinomycetota > Actinomycetes > Streptosporangiales > Thermomonosporaceae > Spirillospora > Spirillospora sp. CA-128828. The sequence goes on along the minus strand of NZ_CP191986.1, from coordinate 6,145,160 downwards.
CGTAGACGGTGACCTGGTTCGGCTCCGCGCCGGCGGTCAGCGGGCGGGTGAGCGAACGAGCGAGGTCCCGGACGTGGACTGACTGCAGGTGTTCGCCGTCAAGGTCGGAGGCGGACACGAGAGCAATGTTAAGCGGCCGGTGCATGGCGGATCCTCCGGGGCTACGCAGGGGAAGCACGGAGGTATCTGCGTCGTAGACACCTGCTCGGCAATCTTCATATCCGCCCGCCCTCCCCGTCAAACCTCGCGAAACGGATTCCAAACCCCGGCGAGACGTGCATGTCGCCGCCGACCTGCGGGGATACTGGACCCGATGGACGACGAACCCCTCTGGTACGTGGCGTACGGCTCGAACCTCCACCGCGAAAGATTCCGCTGCTACCTCTCCGGCGGCCGTCCGCGCGGCGGCGCCCGCCACTACACCGGCTGCCGCGACTCCCGTCCCGCCGGCGCCGAGCATCCGATCACGATGCCGGGCGGCATCTACTTCGCGCTGACGTCGCTGACCTGGGGCGGTGGCATGGCCTTCTACGACCCCGCCCTTCCCGGACGCGCCGCCGCCCGTGCCTACCTGCTGACGCGCCGGCAGTTCTGCGACGTCCTCTCCCAGGAGATGCGCCGCGACATCGGCGCCGACCATGACCTCTCCGAAGCCGTCGCCCGCGGCCGCCAGCGCCTCGGCCCGGGCCGCTACGAGACCGTCCTGAAGGTCGGCGAGCGCGCGGGCCACCCCATGCTGACCTTCACCGCGCCGGCGGCGCACCCGCCGAACGCGCCCACCGCCCCCTACCTGACCATGCTCGGGCACGGCCTGCGCGAGGCGCACGGCTGGTCCGCCGAACGCGCCGCGTCCTATCTCGCCGGGCGCCCCGGCGCCCGCGGCCACTGGACGCCCCGGGACATATGCGATCTCCTCGGCTAGGTTCGTCCCATGGACGTCGGTGACATCGTTGACGATTTCGAGCTGCCCGACGAAACGGGCGAACCCCGCACCCTGACGACCCTCCTGGAGAAGGGCCCGGTCGTCCTCTTCTTCTACCCGGCCGCGATGACCCCCGGCTGCACCGCCGAGGCCTGCCACTTCCGCGACCTGGTCGCCGAACTCGCCGAGGTGGGCGCCCATCCCGTCGGCATCAGCGCCGACCCGGTCGCCAAGCAGAAGGAGTTCGCCGACAAGCACTCCTTCGGCTACCCTCTCCTGTCCGACCCGTCCGGCGACGTCCGCGCCCGATTCGGCGTCAAACGCGGCCTGGCCCTCATGCCCACCAAACGCCAGACCTTCGTCATCGGCACCGACCGCCGTGTCCTCGCGGTCATCAAGAGCGAGATCCGCATGAACACCCACGCGGACAAGGCCCTGGAAGCCCTACGGGCCAACAGATGAGGCGGCCTCCGCTCGCTGGCGCTCGCTGCGTCCGCCGTGGGACGGCGCTCTTCTTCGCGGGGACTGCCTCCGCTCGCTGGCGCTCGCTGCGTCCTTCGCCGTTGGTGCTCGGGTCAGCGGACGATGGGGAGGGTGATCGTCGAGGGGTGGGCGGGGGAGTGGAAGATCTCCTGGTCGGCGGTGAGCATCTCGGTGGCGGTGCCCATGGGGGCGCCGGTGCCGGGGTTGCGGGCCACGCGGGGGTAGGCGCCGCTGGCGACCTGGACGCGGACGCGGTGGCCGCGGCGGAAGCGGTGGCCGACCGGCCATAGTTCCAGGGCGACGTGGCGGACGCCGTCGGGGCCGGGTTCCGGGGTGCCGGGGACGAGGCTGCGCATGCCCTCGCAGAGGTTGAGGGACTCGCCGTCCGGGGTGACGTCGCACACCCGGACGACGAAGTCCGTGTGCTCGCGGTTCGACCGGATGTGCAGGTCGGCGGTGACCGGGCCGATGATCTCCAGGTCGTCGTCCAGGACGGCGGAGGTGTAGGTCAGGACGTCCTGGCGGCGTTCCAGGCGCTTCTGGTCGGTGGACGGGTGGGTCTCGCCGAGCAGGGTGGGGCCGCCGAGGAACGGGGTGGGGTGGTTCGGGTCGTACCGGTAGGTGTCGGGCTCGGATTCGGGCGGCGTGTCCGGGGAAAGGGCGCCCGCGGGGTGCAGGTGCCAACGCTCCTCGCGCATTCCGGGGACGGGCCAGTCGGGGAACTCGCGCCACTCGTCCGCGCCGGTGATGAAGAGGCGGACGGGCTGGTCGCGCAGCTCGGACGGGTCGTCCAGCAGATGGGCGCGGAACCACTTGATCGAGTCGGCGACCGAGCCGCGCATCATCCGCTGGTCGGCGTGGAACCAGGGGCCGATCGTCAGGTACGGGCGCTGCCCGGCGGCCCGCAGGGCCGCGTAGTCCTTCATCTGCCAGGGCAGGAAGATGTCGTACCAGCCGCCCGTCATGTTCACCGGCGCGGTGACCTGGGAGACGGTGGGGCTGAAGTCGCGTTTGTCCCAGAACGGGGTGTCGGGGCCGTTGACGAGCAGGTCCTGGAAGAAGCGCTGCTGCTCACCGGTGGCGAGCCGGTCGAGCTCGGCGAGCGGACGTCCCGACAGGGTGGCGCGCCGGGCGCGGCGCGGTGACATGATGCCGGTCGTGATGCCCGAGAGGGAGTTCTTCATCCGGGCGGTCAGGTCGACCCAGATGAGCGCGGATTCGAGGGCGAAGGTACCGCCGACGTTCACCGCGTCGCGGAACGTGGAGGCGGTGACCTGCATCGACAGCGCCTTCAGCTCGGGCCCGGCTTCGGCGGCGACGGCCCACTGGACGTAGCCGAGGTAGCTCGGGCCGTGCATCGCGAACGTCCCGCCGAACCACGGCTGTGAGGTGAGCCACCCGATGGTGGCGATGCCGTCCTCGCGCTCGTCGAGGGCCTCGAAGACGCCACCGGACCCGAAGCCGCCGCGGACGCTCTGCACCACGGCCTGGAACCCGTGCGACGCGAACGCCTGCCCGCACATGAGCCCGAACGGCCCGCGCCGCCCGTAGGGGGAGCGGACGAGCACCGTCGGCGCCTTCTCGACGTCCGCGGGGGCGTACCGGTCGGCCAGCAGCGTCACGCCGTCGGCGGTGGGCACCTCAAGGTCACGCTCGACCGTCACCCGGTGGGGGCCGTTCCGCAATCCCAGCGCCGTGACCCCGAGCCGGCGCATCATTCCCACGCCTACCACTTGATCGATCGTACCGGTGGGTAGCCCGGGCCTCCCGGCCACATCTCCGTGATGTCCCTCGCACCGCTCCCGGGTTTCACTACGATCGGGGGCGCATAAGCACGCAAAACGGGATTTGACGGGCAGCGGCCGGGCCGTCCGGCCGGAGGGAGAGTTTCTCGCGTCATGGGTGACCTGGGCGATCTGACCTGGCAGCGAATCGTCGGCGCCGCCGCCGTGATGGTGGCCGCGATCGCGATCGCCGTGGTCCTGCGGCTGCTGACCGGCCGGCTGTTCCTCCGGGCGGGCGACACCCGGTGGGCGTGGGACGACCTGGGCGCCCGGCTGATCCGGGACCTCGCGATGCCCCTCGCGGTTCTGCTCGGCCTGTGGAGTGCGGTGAAGGTGCTGCATCCGCCGAACGGCACGCTGGACGTGGCCGCCAAGGTGCTGACCGCCCTCACGATCCTGGTGATCTCGCTGGCGCTGGCCCGGCTGATCGCGGCGTCGGTCAGTTCGATCGCGCTGGCCAGGCAGGGCGTCGCCGCCAACGTGACGATCTTCGCCAACATCACCCGGGTGGTGGTGCTCGGCGTCGGCATCCTGGTGATGCTGCAGAGCGTCGGCGTGTCGATCACACCGCTGCTCGGCGCCCTGGGCGTCGGCGGTCTCGCGGTCGCGCTCGCCCTGCAGGACACCCTCGCCAACCTGTTCGCGGGCGTGCACGTCCTCGCGTCCAAGACGATCGAGCCCGGCGACTACATCAAGCTGTCCTCCGGCCAGGAGGGTTACGTCGTCGACATCAACTGGCGCAACACCTCCATCCGGACGCTGTCGGACAACATCGAGGTCATTCCGAACCAGCGGTTCTCAGACACGATCCTCACCAACTACCACCGTCCCGCTCAGGACATGTCGCTGCTGATCCAGGCCAGCGTGGCCTACGAGAGCGACCTGGAGCAGGTCGAGAGCATGGTGATCGAGGTCGGCCAGGACGTCATGAACGAGGTGGAGGGCGGCGTGAAGGACGCCGAGATCCTGGTGCGCTTCCACACGTTCGCCGAGTCGGGGATCAATTTCACCGTCATCCTGCGCACCGGTGAGTTCGGCGACCAGTTCCGGATCAAGCACGAGTTCGTCAAGCGCCTGCACCGCCGCTTCCAGAAGGAGGGCATCGGGATCCCCTACCCCCGCCGCCAGATCATCCTGCCCGAGGGCTCCACGCTCAGCGGATGAACCGGACATCGGGGTACCGGGGCGACGGACGGTCCAGGATGGGCCGGTGCTCGCCGCGCAGTGCGCGGTCGAAGAACGCGGTGACGTAGGCCCGGACCGACGCCGTCATCCGCGCCGGATCGACCGTCCCGACGAGGGCGGCGCGGTCCCGCGCCGGAATGTCCAGCTTCTCGTCCAGCGCGGGCAGGACGGCCTGGACGTCGGTGTAGGAGTAGTGGCTCGCGGCGGGCACGTTCAGATCGCGCTTCCAGCCCGTCGAGTGCCGCCAGAACGAGCCCCAGGACGGGGTGGTCCGGTGCGTCTGCGGGGAGCCGCCCGACGCGGCCCCCATCAGCATGAACGGACGGTCGAGGCCGGTGCGGGCGACCTGCACGAAGTCGTTCTCGGCGTACTGCATGGTGCCGTCCATGTCGATGCCGGCGTCCACGCGGCGGTCGACGCGCATCGTCTCGGCCGCCTCGATCCCGCCCGCGGAATGCCCGACCATGCCCACCTCGGACAGGTCGAGGATCCGCCCGAGGCCGGGCGGCAGGGCCCGTCCCTCGGCGTCGGGATTGTGCCCGCCGCGCAGGGCGGCGAGCCGGTCGAGGACGAGCCGCGTGTCCTGGACGCGCGCGCGCAGTGCGGTCTTCAGCCGTTCGGGACCCTGCCCGGGAAGGCGCTGGGGCTCGACCCGCCCGCCGGGGAACTCCACCGGCGCCGTCTCGTAGGTGTGGTCGACGGTCACCACGACGTATCCGCGGCTGACCAGCTCCTCGGCGATCGTCGTGCCGAGGGCGCGGGGGACCCCGAAGCCGGGGGAGTACAGGACGACGGGCCGGGCGCCGTGGCGCGTGTCGGCGGGGGCGGATTCGGTGGCGTGGGTGCGGGCGCTCCGCCAGTCGACCGTCCCGGCCTTGAACACGCCGAGCGCGTCGACCTGCTCGAGCGCCGCCGCGACCCCGGGACGCAGATAGGGCGCGGTCCGTGCCGACGGCCGGGCCGCCGGGTACCAGACGCTGACCATCAGCTCGCGGGTCCGCCCCGGCACCCAGGGGTCGGGACGCCCGGCGTCCACCAGGTGCAGCTCGGTCGTCCCGATGGTCGTGGAGGGGCCGGTCGGCCGGGGCAGCTCGAACGCGGCCGGCGGGGTGGCGGCCGTTCGCGCCGCGTTCGCGGACGCGCCGCAGGCGGACAGGGCCAGGACGAAGGCGACGGCGAGCGGAAGCCGCTGTGCAGGTGATCGCATGCCCGTAGCCTTGCGGGCCGGGCCGGTTCCCGATCATGGTCGAACGGCTGCCGCGCACCCCGACTTTCGTCAGGGGCGGACGATCGGCATCACGATCTCGTCAACGACCGACGCCAGGTAGTCGTCGGTCATGGGGCCGCCCTCGGTGAGGTTGCGGTAGACGATCACCGACGGGCCGACGTCCGCGATCTGCCGGGTCACCGCCGCGGGACGGATCTCCCCGCGCGCCGCCGCCTCCTCCAGCGCCTGGAACAGCAGGTCGCGGATGGGCTGGGACAACCGGTCGCGGATGACGTCGTGCAGCAGGCCCTTGCCCTCCTCGGTCTCCTCCTTCAGCACCCGGAACGCGGCGCCGCGGCAGGCGACGATCGTGTCGCGCAGGCACGTGAGGATCTGCAGGACGTCCTCCCGCACCTTGCCGGTCGCGGGTGCGGCCGGAGACTCCGGCAGGACGTGCTTGAGCGCGTCGGCGATGAGCTCGTCGGTGGACCGCCAGCGCCGGTAGATGGCGGCCTTCCCGGTGCGGGCGGCGGTCGCGACGCCCTCCATGGTGAGCCTCCGGTAGCCGACCGTCTCCAGCTGCGCGAACACGGCGTCGAAGATCGCCGCCTCCAGGTCGCCGCCGCGGCGGCGGGTGGCCGGGGTCATGACACGGTCCCGAAAATAGTGAACGCTAGCGTTCTCTTTCGTGCGAATCGGTGGTACGTTCCCCACATAGTGTACTTCGCCGTTCCTTAAATCTCGGGAAGGTCCGACTTGACCGCGTCCAACGAGCGGACGGCCGCACCCCGGGAGTTCGCCGCTCCCGGGAAGACCGCACCGCCACTCCATCATCGTCCAGGAATCATCCTGGCCGTCATCGTCGGCTGCCAGCTCATGATCGGCCTGGACACCTCCGTCGTCACCATCGCGCTCCCGGAGGTCAGGCAGGGCCTCGGGCTGTCCACCGGGGGGCTCGCCTGGATCCAGAACTCCTACATGCTCGCATTCGGCGGGCTGCTGCTCCTCGGCGGGCGCGCCGGGGACGTGTTCGGCCGCCGCCGCACCTTCACCGCCGGGATCGCGCTGTTCACCGCCGCGTCGCTGCTCGGCGGGCTCGCGAGCGCCGGCTGGTGGCTGCTCGCCGCCCGCACCCTGCAGGGCGTCGCCGCGGCCTTCGCCGCGCCGAGCGCGATGGCGCTGATCGCCACGAACTTCCAGGGCCCCGCCCGCGTCCGGGCGCTCAGCGTCTTCTCCGCGGTCACCGGCGCGGGCGCCGCCGTCGGCATGATCGTCGGCGGGGTGCTGACCGAGGCCGGGTCGTGGCGCTGGGTGTTCTTCGTCAACGTCCCCGTCGGACTCGTCCTGATGCTGGTCGCGCCGCGGGTCCTCACCGGGACGCAGCGGAAGGCCGGCCGGTTCGACCTGGGCGGCGCCGTCGCGTCCACGCTCGGCATGACCGCGCTCGTCTACGCGCTGATCAGGGCCGGGGAGGGCGGCTGGGGCGACGGCCGGGCGCTCACGGCGTTCGGCGCCGCAGCGGTCCTGCTCGCCGCGTTCGTGGCGGTCGAGGCCCGCGTCAGGCAGCCGATCATGCCGCTGTGGCTGCTGACCGGACGTGACCGCGCCGCCTCCTACCTGACCCAGCTCTGCCTGGCGGCGGGGATGTTCGGCGCGTTCTTCTTCCTCACCCAGTACCTGCAGCAGGTGCTCGGCTACGGGCCGCTGCGCGCCGGCGCCGCGTTCCTGCCGATGGTCGGGATGCAGTTCGCGGTCGTCCGGACGGCGCCGCGGGTGATGCAGCGCCTCGGCGCGAAGCCGCTCGTCGTCACCGGCACCGTCCTGCTCGCCGCCGGGCTGCTGTGGCTATCGCGGCTCGGGCCGGGGGACGGCTACGCCGGCGGGCTGCTCGTGCCGTTCATGCTCATGGGCGCGGGCGGCGGGATGGCCGTCCTGCCGCTGAACGCGACCATCCTCGCCAGCGTGGAGCCGGAGCAGGCCGGGGCCGCATCCGGCGTCGCCCAGACCATGCTGTGGTCGGGCGGATCGCTCGGCTCGGCGGCCGCGGTCACGGCCTACGCTTCCGCGTCCACCCGCCACGACGTCGTGGCGGGGATGGACGCCGCGTTCACGACGGGCGCGGTCTTCGCCGCCGCCGGGCTGCTGGTGGCGGCGCTGGTCCTGCGCGTGCGCCGCTGAGTCACGCCTTACGCGGGCGGGGGAGCGTACTCGTCGAACCACGCGAGGAACTCGGTGTGGCCGAACATCCGCGCGGTGTCGGCGGCGGACGGCGACCCCGCCCGCGGGTCGGCGCCCGCGTCCAGCAGGGCCAGCACCACGCCCGTCTCCTTCCGGAACACCGCGCCCGCGAGGGGACGTCGGCCGAGGTCGTTCGCCCGGTCCGGGTCCGCGCCGCGCACCGCGAGGGCCCGGACGGTCTCGGGGTGCCCGTGGCAGGCGGCGAGCATCAGCAACGTGTCGCCCCGGTCGGTGGACAGGTTCACGGACGCCCCGGCGTCGACGTAGCCGACGAGCCGCTCGGTGTCGCCGTCCCGGGCCAATTCGAACAGCCGGGCGGTGACGTCGTCGGTCTCCGGGTCGGCGCCGGTCATGACGGGAACCCGGTTGCCGGCGGTGAGCAGCCCGCCGAGGCTGTCCTCGCCGTAGGTCAGGTGCTTCTCCAGCGCGACCAGCGCCCCTTCCTCCGGGAAGGAGCTGAACCGGACGTCGTCGGCCAGCGTCCGCATGATCAGCAGCCCGCGCCCGTGCTCCGCCACCGGATCGGGCCGCGGGACGCGCTCCGCGTCGAACCCGGCACCCGAGTCGATCACCTTGATCACGCAGCGCCGGTCCTGGATCATGGCCCGCACCGTGTAGTCGGCGCCGTGCTCGGCGTGCTTGATCACATTGGTGCACGCCTCGGTCAGCATCATCTCGATGTCGCTCCGGATGTGGTCCTCCACGCCGAGCGCGGCGAGCGCCGCGGCCAGGAGCCTCCGTGTCGCCGGGACGCTCGCGGCGTCCCGGGGAAGCAGGAGGTCCATGGTGATTTCCACATCATCTCCGTCCGTCCCCTTGAATCGTGCCCTTTCGGTCACGCTCAAACATGCGGACGGTCAGGCGGGGGCGGCGTGTGGCCGGCCGGCGGCCTGGGCGCGTAGTCGTCGACGTACTCCTGGCCCGACAGCCGCTGGATCGCCTCCATGATCTCGTCGGTGACCTGCCGGGCCGCCTTGCCGCGCGGGACGCCCGCGTCCCGTCCGGCGAAGTCCATCGGCGCGCCGATGCGCAGCCCGATCCGTCCCGGCCGCGGGACGGCCTGCCCGCGCGGCTGCACCCTGTCGGTGCCCTCGATCGCGACCGGGACGACGGGCGCGCCGGTCCGCATCGCCAGCCGCGCCACGCCCGTCCGGCCCCGGTAGAGCCGGCCGTCCGGCGACCGGGTGCCCTCGGGGTGGATCGCGAACACGCCGCCGCGCTCCAGCACGGCCGCCGAGGTGTCGAGCGCGTCCAGAGCCGCCCGCCCGCCGGACCGGTCGACGGCGATCGCGCCGACGCTGCGGAAGAACGTCGCCGTGGCGCGGCCCTTCACGCCCGGTTCGGTGAAGTACTCGTGCTTGCCGAGGAAGTAGACCCGTCTCGGCACCATCAGCGGCAGGACGAACGAGTCGAGGAACCCCAGGTGGTTCGCCGCGAGGATCACCGGCCCGATCCGCGGGACGTGCCGCAGGCCGCTCACCTTGGGGAGGAAGGCGACGCGCATCGCGGGTCCCATGACGACGTACTTCATCAGCGGGTAGATCAGGCGTTCAGGGTCCATGTCCGAGCAGGCTATGGCGGCGCCGTGCCCGCCGCCGCTCGCGCTCGATACAAGTTCACGCCCCTCGAAGTTGTAGGAACCCACACTTGCCGTATATTGGTTGCACGCAATTGAATTGGTGGCAACTCAAGGAGGACGCATGGACACCCACTACACCGCCGTGGCCACCGCCAACGGGCGCGACGGCAAGGCCGTCAGCTCCGACGGGCGCCTCAGCCTGCCACTCGCCATCCCCCGCGAGATGGGCGGCAGCGGTGACGGCACCAACCCCGAGCAGCTGTTCGCCGCCGGCTACGCGGCCTGCTTCGCCAGCGCCCTCGGCGCCGTCGCGCGCGCCACCCGGCAGGACGTCCGGGACGTCTCCGTCACCGCCGAGGTCGGCATCGGCGGCAGCGTCGAGAGCGGGTTCGGGCTCTCCGTCGTCCTGCGGATCGAGCTCCCCGACGACCTGCAGAACGGCCGCGACCTGGTGGAACGAGCCCACCAGGTCTGCCCCTACTCCAACGCAACCCGGGGCAACATCCCGGTGGAGCTGGTCATCGAGTGAGTTCACCCGGCGGCGGCCGCGTTGCGCTGGCGGATCGCCTTGCGGACCGCGTCCGCCGCCGGCCCGGTCCGGGCCGACAGCTCCTCGATCCGCCGCTTGTGCCGCCGCCGGTCCGCCCCGGGCAGGACGCTCTTCAGCTCGCCCGCCGCCGCCAGCGCCACCGCCGCCGCGTCGTAGCTGTTCACGTGCGCCACCGGACGTCCCCGCAGCGCCGACGACGCCCCGCCCCACAGCTCCTTGACGACCCGCGGGTCCTTCACCGTGACCCGGCGGCGCGGGAACAGCCCGAGCGTCCGGCGGGTGCTCACCTTGATCCAGCCGCCGCGCACCAGCTCGTCCCGGACCGTCTCCACGAGGGCCCTGCCGTCCTTGCGCACCCAGTGCCGCCACGACCGGGGCCGCGACGCGGAGATCTGCGCCAGCACGCCGTACGGGTCGTCGCCCGGCGTTCCCGGAACGGGCTTGCATCGCTCCTCGCCGAGGCGCCCGTCCAGGTACAGCTCGGTCAGCGCCGCCGCCCGCAGCACGTAGCCGAGCTCCGCGCCTCCCTTGGTCATCTTCTGCTTCCGCAGGTCGTACGCCAGCAGGTACATCCGCGCCGGCAGCGAATCGGGAACATCGATCATGGCTGGTCCTCGCCCCCGCCGGGCGGCGGGTTCTCCTCGTCTTCCCCGTTGCGGGCCCTGCGCGGACGGCCGGGCCCGCGCATCCGCCGCGCCGTCCCCGGCATCCGCCCCGCGTCGGCGAGCGCCCGCCGCAGCAGGAACTCGATCTGCGCGTTCGTGCTGCGCAGGTCGTCCCCCGCCCACCGGGCCAGCGCGTCGTGCACGGCGGGGTCGAGCCGCAGCAGGACCTTCTTGCGTTCCGTCACTGGTAGAGCGAGCCGGTGTTCACTATCGGCTGGGCGTCCCGGTCGGCGCACAGCACGACCAGCAGATTGCTGACCATCGCCGCCTTGCGCTCCTCGTCCAGATCGACCACGTTCTCCTCGTCCAGCCGGTCCAGCGCGAGCTGCACCATGCCCACCGCGCCCTCCACGATCCGCTGCCGGGCGGCCACCACCGCGCCCGCCTGCTGCCGGCGCAGCATCGCCTGCGCGATCTCCGGCGCGTACGCCAGCCCGGTGATCCGCGACTCGATGATCTCCACGCCGGCGGACGCCACGCGCTGCGCCAGCTCGTCCGACAACTGCGCGGTGATCTCGTCGGCATTGTCGCGCAGCGACGTCCGGTCGTGCGCGTCGTAGGGGAAGCTGCCCGCGATGTGCCGGACGGCCGCCTCCGTCTGGAACGCCACGAACTCCACGAAGTCGTCGACCTCGAACACGGCCCGCGCCGTGTCGGCGACCTGCCACACCACCACCGCGGAGATCTCGATGGGGTTCCCGTCCAGGTCGTTGACCTTGGCGAGCCCGGTCTCGTGGTTGCGGATCCGCGTCGACACCCGGCTCCGGTTCGTCAGCGGGTTCACCCACCGCAGCCCGTCGTGGCGGACGGTGCCCTTGTACCGCCCGAGCAGCTGCAGCACCCGCGCCTCGCCGGGCGCCACGGCGGTGAGGCCCGCCGCCAGGACCAGCCCGGCCAGCCCCAGCAGCGACCCGGCCGTGACGCCCGCCGCGATCGCGGCGCCCCCGCCGGCCGCCGCCGCGGCGAACACCGCGGCCGTGCCCACCACCAGCAGCAGGACCGCGATCCCGAGCATCGCCCACCCGCCGCGGTCCGCGGCGGGCCGTTCCGCGATCTTCGGCCGCGGCATGTCCACCTTCGCCGTCGTGTCGGCCATCCCGTCCTCCTCGTCATCCGTTATCACCAACATAGCAAAGTGATATCACATTTTCGACCTCCGGACGGGACGATCCCGCCCCGGGCCAGGGGCGGGATCGGGCGGTCAGCCCACGGTGACCGGCTCGGCCTCCTCGTTCTCCGGGATGACCTTGGGGACGTTGCGGAGGGTGATCAGGGCGAAGACGGCGACCAGGGCGGCGAAGGCGGCGCTGCACAGGAGGGCGGCGTGCATGCCGTCCACGAAGGCGGTCCGCGCGGCCGCGGAGACCTGGGCGGCCACCGTCCCCGGCAGGTTCGCGGCCGCCTGGAGGGCGGCGCCGAGCGAGTCGCGGGCGGCGGACGCGGCCGGTGCCGGGACGCCCGCGGGCAGGTCCAGGACGTTCCGGTACACCGCGTTCAGCACGCTGCCGAGGATCGCCATGCCGAGCGCGCCGCCCAGCTCGGTCGCGGTCTCGGAGATCGCCGACGCGGCACCGGAGCGGTCCTTCGGGACGGACGCGAGGACGGTGTCGGCGGTGACCGTCAGCCCCATCCCCATCCCGATGCCGGACAGCAGCATCGCCGGGAGCATCGTCCAGTACGAGGTGTGCAGCCCGATGATCAGGAAGAGGCCGAAGCCGCCGGCCGACAGCAGCATCCCGGCCGCGACGACCCGGGCCCGGCCGAACGCGTTGATCAACGGCGGGGCCAGCGCGGCGCCGCCGACCATGGCGCCCGCCGCGCCGGGCAGCCCGGCCAGGCCCGACTTCAGCGGCGACCAGCCGAGCGCGAGCTGGAAGAACAGCGAGAAGATCAGCGACTGGGCGACCAGGGCGAACATCGCGAACATGTTGGTGACGACCGACCCGCTGAACGCGGCCCGGCGGAACAGCCGGATGTCGATCAGCGGCTCGGCGAGGCGGCCCTGCCGGACGAGGAACGCGGCCAGCGCCAGCACGCCGACCACGGCCGACACGTAGACCCGGGCCTCGTCCGGCCCGTGCGCCGCCGCCTCCTTGACCGCGTACACGAGCCCAAGGACGCCGGCCACCGACAGCGGCACGCTGAGCAGGTCGAGCCGTCCGGGGACGGGGTTGCGCGACTCGGGCAGCAGGGCCGCGCCGGCGAGGCACGCCACCGCCATGATCGGCACATTGATCATGAAGACGGAGCCCCACCAGAAGTGGTCCAGCAGCGCGCCCCCGATGACGGGCCCGAGCCCGACCGCGAGACCGCCGACACCGGCGAACGCGCCGACCGCCATCGTGCGCTCCTTCGGCTCGGTGAACACGCGCCGGATCAGCGACAGGCACGACGGCATCAGCGTCGCCCCGGCCACGCCGAGCAGCGCGCGGGCCGCGATCAGCAGTTCCGCGCTCGGCGCGTAGGCGGTCACGGCGGACGCGGCGGCGAACACCGCCGTGCCGATCAGCAGCAGCCTCTTGTGGCCGATCCGGTCGCCGACCCCGCCCATGGTGATCAGCAGGCCGGCGAGCGCGAACCCGTAGGCGTCGGCGATCCACAGGATCTGCGTGGACGAGGGGTGCAGGTCCGCGCTCAGGTGCGGGACCGCCTGGTTCAGCGCGGTCAGGTCGATGTTCGGCACGATCGCGACCAGCAGGCAGATCGCGAAGGTGCTCCATTTGCGGGCTGAGGTGTTCATGCCCGCAACGTTCGCCCGCCGTGCTGACCGTCCCCGCACCGCGCGCTGACAGCGCGGACCGCGGGCCGTCAGCGGCCGGGCTGCTCTTGCGGGGGGTGCGGGGGGTCGTCCTCCCGCGAGAGACCGGGCCGGTCTTCCAGCAGCAGGGCGAGGGCCTGGTCACGGGGGAGCGCGGCGCCCCTGCCGAACGCCTTCTCGTACGCCTCGTCGCCCAGCACGGCGCGCACGGAGGAGGAGACCTGCTCGACGTCCGGATCGCCCGCCACCGTGATGCCGCGCAGCGTCCTCCCCACGCCGAGCAGGAAGGCCGCGCGCTCGCCGTCACCCTCCGCCGCGGCGACGTCGGCGAGCCCGGTGGCGGCGGCCGCGCGATAGGCGAAGATCGGGTGGTCGAGCGACATGTCCAGCGCCTCGGCGAACAGCGCGCGCGCCCGCCCGGGGTCGCCCTCGCCGTTCGCCAGCCGGCCCAGCCCGACCAGCGCCGAGCCCCGCACGGCGGCCGCGATGAAGCGTTCGGACGTGTACCCGCTCAGCGCCGTCTCGTACAGCCGGCGCGCCCCGGCGGCGTCGCCGCGCAGCCGCGCGACCTCGCCGAGCCCCAGGTAGCCGCCCGCGATCTTGTCCGGGGTGCCCGCGCGGCGGGCCAGCTCGATGCCGCGCTCGTACTCGGCCCGCGCCGCGTCCAGGTCACCGGCGTGGATGCGGACCAGGCCGCGCTGGTAGAGGATGTCGGCGGTGTCCTCCAGGGCGCCGAGCTCCCCGAGCAGCTCCAGCGCCTCGTCCAGCAGCGCGAGGGCCCGCTCCCGGTCGCCGCGCCAGTCCGCCACCTGCGCCAGCGGGTCGATCGAGTTGGCCGTGCCCCAGCGGTCGCCGCAGGCCCTGAAGCCGCGCACCGCCTCGCCGCACGCCCTCTCCGCCTCGTCCAGGTCGCCGCTGAACTGGGCGAGGAACCCGTCGCTCATCCTGACCAGCGCGCGCGTCCACGGGTCCTCCCCGACCTGTTTGGCGAAAACGGCGAGGTCGGTGCGGTCGGGCCCGGCGGTCAGCGCCCACAGGACGATCGCGACCGGGTACCGCAGCGGACGGTCGATCCGGCGCAGCAGGTCCGCGGCATGGTCGAGGCACAGCACCGCGTGCTCGCCGGTGATCCCGCCCGACACCGCGTTCGCGACGCACAGGACGTACTCCTCGTCGAGCCCGTCCGGCGGGTCGACGCCGACGACGTCCAGCAGCTCGGACGCCAGCGGCGCGCCCTCGACGCGTCCGCGCAGCCACCAGTACCACGACAGCGACGCGATCAGCCGCAGCGCGAGCGCCGGGTCCGGCCGGACGATCCGCCGCAGCGCCGCGTGCAGGTTCCCGTGGTCGGCGGCGAGCAGGTCGAGCCATTCCAGCTGCGCGGCGCCGCGCAGGTGCGGGTCCGCGCGCCGCGCGAGCCCTGCGAAGTACTTTGCGTGCGCCCGCTCGAACCGCTCCCTCTCCCCGGCCTCGGCCAGCCGCTCCGCGCAGAACGCCCGCACGGTGTCGAGCATCCGGTAGCGCGTCCCGTCGCTCTGCACCAGCGACTTGTCGGCCAGCCCGACGAGCAGCTCGTCGGCGTCGTCCAGGTCGCAGACGCCTGCCGCCGCGTCCAGCGTGAGACCTCCGGAGAACACCGTCAGCCGCCGCGCGAGGGTCTGCTCCGCCTCGTCCAGCAGGTCCCAGCTCCACTCGACGACGGCCCGGAGCGTCTGGTGGCGCGGCGCCGCCGTCCGGTTCCCGCGCGACAGCAGCCGGAACCGGTCGTCCAGCCGGGTCGCGACCTGCGCGACCGGCAGCGACCGCAGCCGCGCCGCCGCCAGCTCGATCGCCAGCGGCAGCCCGTCCAGCGCCCGGCAGATCCCGAGCACGGCGCCGGCGTTGCCGTCGTCCACCACGAATCCGGGACGTACCGCCTCGGCCCGGTCGAGGAACAGCCGGACGGCCGGATACCCCGGCATCTCCCCGGCCGGGGTGCCCTCGGGCGGGAGTTCCAGCGGCGGCAGCGGGCGCAGCGCCTCACCCGTGATCGCCAGGGCCTCCCGGCTGGTGGCCAGCACCCGCAGCTCCGGGCAGGCGCTCAGCAGCCGGTGCGCGAGGTCCGCGACGGGGGCGACGACGTGCTCGCAGTTGTCCAGGACGAGGAGCATCCGCCGCCCGTCCAGCGCCGTGACCAGCCGCTCCACCGCGTCCGGCGGCTGCTCGCCGGGCATCGGCCGCATCCCGCCCTCGCGCAGCCCGAACGCCCCGAGCAGCGCCTTCGGCACCTCGCCCGCGACGACGGGCGCCAGGTCGACGAAGCAGACGTCACCGCCCTCCCGCCCCGCCGCCTCGATCGCCAGCCGCGTCTTGCCCGCGCCCCCCGGCCCGAGCAGCGTGACGAGCCGCCCGTCCGCGAGCATCTTCCCCACGCGCCGCAGCTCCTCCTCGCGCCCGACGAAGCTGGTGAGCTGCGCCGGAAGGTTCGCCCGGACGGCCTCCGCCGCCGTCTCCAGATCGCCCCGCAGGATCGCCATGTGGACGTCCGCCAGCTCCTTGGACGGGTCCGCTCCCAGCTCGTCGGCCAGGATCCGCCGCCCGTCCTCGAAGACCGCGAGCGCCTCCGCCTGCCGTCCGCTCCCGTGCAGGGCCCGCATCAGCAGCGCCCGCGCCCGCTCCCGCAACGGCTGCGCGTCCACCAGTTCGCGCAGCGGGGAGACCACCGCCCCCGGATCTCCGCCCTTCAACCGCGCCTCGGCGTACTCTTCCACGACCGAGGCCCGATCCTCCTCCAGCCGCGCCGCCTGAGCCCCGGCGAACGGCGCGACCACATCGGCCAGCGCGGGCCCGCGCCACAGGTCGAGCGCCTCCTCGAACAGCCCGGCCGCCGCCTCGTGCCGCCCGCCCGCCAGTACCTGCCTCGCGTCTCGGGCCAGGTCCTGGAAACGGTGCACGTCGACGTCCTCGCGGTCGACGACGATCCGGTACCCCGTCGGCAGCCCCTCGACCGACCCCGCGTCCTTCAGACCCCGCCGCAGCCGCGACACCTGCGACTGCAACGCGTTGGCCGCCCCGCTCGGCGGCTCTTCCCCGTAGAGCCCGTCGATGAGACGCTCGCTCGGGACGACCCGTCCCGCGTCCAGCAGCAGCATGGCCAGCAACGCCCGCACCAGCGGCCCGCCCACCGGCACGACCGCCCCGTCCGCCCAGACCTCGACGGGCCCCAAGATGCCGAACCGCATGCCCCGATTCTCCCGCACTACCGTGGTCCTCCCGACCCGCGGAAGGACGCCATGACCGAGATCCAGACCGTCACCGACTTCCTCGCCGCCCTCGAAGAGCTGGACATCGACCGGGCCCTCGGCCACGCCGCCCCCGGCATGATCTACCAGAACGTCCCGCTTCCCCCGGCTCGCGGCCTGCCCGCCGTCGAGCGGACCCTGCGCGCCATGGCCCGCCACGGCACCGGCTTCGAGGCCCGCGTCCACAGCATCGCCGCCAACGGCCCGGTCGTCCTCACCGAACGCACCGACGTCCTGGAGAAGGGCTCCTGGCGGGCCGAGTTCTGGGTCTGCGGCACCTTCGAGGTCCACGACGGCAAGATCACCGTCTGGCGGGACTACTTCGACTGGACCACCTTCCTGGCGGCCTCCGCCAAGGGACTCCTGTCCGCCGCCCTCTCCGCCGCCCGCGCTCCGCGGACAAGGCCGAGCCGAGGCGCGACCGCGGACGCACAAAAGTAGATCCCCGGGGCGCGCAGCCCCGGGGATCACCCGTCAAACCGGTCGGCTCGTCACCGGCCGGTCGTCGTCGCACTCGACGTGTTCGCGCACGTCGGGTACGTCTGGTACTGCCCGCGTTCTGCGAAGTCCGCCTTGGACTTGAACGCCTGGCAGTGGTTGAAGACGTCCTGGGAGACGCTGACCTTCGAGAGCTTGTCGTGGTACGGCAGCCAGGTCTGAACCTTGCCCAGGTCCCGCAGGCTGTCGTTCAGCACCAGCTTCTCCAGGCTGGCCGGGTCGGCGTCGACCGGCGCGAGGACGAGGTACGGGCCCTCGGCCTTGTCGTCGAACTTGGCGACCACGATGCCCTCGTCCGCCGGGCCGGACGTGCCGGTGGCCGACGGCGTGGGCGAGGTGGCGGCGGGCTCGGTGGTCGGCGCCGCGGATGAGGGCTCGCCGGCGCCCGATGCGCTGGACGAGCTCGGCTGGACCGTGACCGGCGGCGGGACGGCTGCCGGCTGCTCGGCGTGCGGGCGGATCGAGATCACGCCCGTGATGAGACCCACGAGGATCGCGAGTGCGGCGAGGGCGAGCCAGGTACGTTTCCGGGCAGGCTTAATTTTCGGCATTTTGTTCGTATGCTGGCGACAGGCCCGACGTATTGCGGACACGTGGATGACGCCAGCCCTCCGAGGAGGACCGTCCGGCCTCCGGACACGATGACCACCACCGACGTTGATCAAGAAGGCGCCGCCCGGGCCGCATATACCGCACACCCGAGCCGGAACAAGGCTGCCGGTGACTGCCGATTCCACCCGCCCCCGGCTCAGTACGGCGGCGCGATGACGTCGACCGCGGCGGTGTTCACACCGGCGGCGACGCCCAGCAGGATGCCCGCGAAGGCCGCGGTGACGACATCGCCCTGAGCGGGCTCGCCGCTGACGGTGGCCAGGAGAGGCCAGGTGGCGAGCGTCCCGGCGGCGGCCGCGGGCACGGACGCCACGTCGGTCGTGCTGACTCCGGGGACGTCCTGCGCGGGCTGCGGGCGTGGTCGGCAGGGGGCTCGTGTGGTGGGGTGGAGGTGTGACCACGGTTGACGTCCTGGAGCGGGGGCGGCGGTCGTTCGCCGCGGGCCGGTGGGCGGACGCGTGCGCGCACCTGGCCGACGCGGACCGGGACGCGCCGCTCGAACCGGCGGACCTCGAACGTTCCGCCACGGCCGCCTACCTGACCGGCCGGGAGGCCGACAGCGTCGCGCTCTGGGAACGCGCGCATCACCTTCTCACCCGGCGGGGCGACCCGGCGCGGCGTTCGCCTCCGGCGTGATGCCGAGGGATTCGAGCAAAGGCCAGAGTGAGGCGGTGGCGGCCTCCGGGTCGCGGTAGAAGGCGCTGCCGCGCACGCGCCAGAAGCGCCAGCCGAGCCGTTCCAGGACGGTCTGGCGGCGCAGGTCGTCCTCCCACTGGTCGGGCCCGTGGAACTTGTCGCCGTCGCATTCGATCGCGAGCTTCTGGCCGCCGCCCCGCACGACGAGGTCGATCCGCAGGTTCCCGACCGGGTGCTGCGGGGTGACCAGATGGTTCCGGGCCAGCAGCATGCGCAGGAGCCGCCGCTCGAAGTCGGAGTCGCAGCGGGCCTCCAGGTCGCGGGCGAGGCCGGCGGACCGCTGCCCGTCGGCGGCGTAGCGGATCAGCTTCGCCCGCTGGTCCTCCGGGTGCAGCAGGTGCGGCCGGACGCTGTGGAACACCCACATCTGGTCGCGGGCGCGGCTGGCGGCGACGTTGACCCGCTGCTCGTACCGCCGGGACGTGAACGGCGCGCCCTCCCCGTCGGACACCACGCTGATGAAGATCACATCGCGTTCGTCGCCCTGGAAGCCGTAGGAGTCTCCGCAGCGCAGCAGCCGCCGCTCGTACTCCTCCGGGCCGAGCTTGCTCAGCAGGCGCTGGTCGATGAGCTGGGCCTGGCGGCTCGTCCCGAGCAGCGAGATGACGCCCATGGAGCGGCCGTCGTACGCGGGATCGGAGCAGCACTGGACGATCTGGTCCACGACCGCGTCCGCCTCCGCCTCGTTCACGTTCCCGATCGCCAGGTCCCGCCGCACGCCGTCCGGGACGTACACGGCGCGGACGGCGGGCCCGGGCGGCCGGTCGGCGGACTCCTCCCGCAGCGGCTGGATCTCGCCGCCGTAGTAGTGCTGTGAGGAGAACTCGATGATGCGGGGCAGGCACCGGAAGTGCTCGCGGAGCCGCACCACACCCGGGAACAGCCGCGCGGACGCGTCGTACAGGCTCGACTCCATGTCCAGAAGCAGCGAGTTGGGGAAGCTCGGCAGGTGCGTGCGGATCAGCTCGTCCACGCGGTCGCGGCGGACGCCGACCGCGGACGGGCTGATCTGCTTGTCGTCGCCCACCACGACGACCTTGTGGCCGAGGCCGAGGAGCCCGATGGCGAACACGTCGCACTGGCTGCTCTCGTCGATGATGACGACGTCGAACGGGTCGGCGACGGCGGGGTCGAAGGACTCGGCGACCCGGTAGTACGGCATGATCCACACCGGGACGGAGCCCATCGCCTCCGGCATGAGCCGCTGCGCCTCGGCCCGCCACTTGCCGGCGTTGGCCCCGGTGCCCTTGCCGATCTTGCGGAGGGTCTGCAGCCAGCCGACGAGGGCCTGCCGCTGGGTGTGCCCGAGGCCCCGCTTCATCGCGAGCCACGCGGACCGGCGCGTCAGCTCCAGGGTGACGCGGCGCCGCTCTTCCTGGGCCTCGTCGAGACGCCGCTGCACCTGCCCGAGGTCGTCGGCGTCGATGATCGCGCGGATCCACGTCTCCGCCTGCCGCCACCGCCACAGCGGTTCGAGCCGCGCCGGGTCGCCGCAGGCGTCCGCGTCCCCGCCGGTCTCCAGGATCCGTTGCGCCCACTGCGGTGCGGTCGTGGCGAGCCGGCCGTGCAGGTCGTCGAGCCGTGCCACCCGCGGCCGGAGGGCGGTGAGCCGTGCCGCGGTCGCGAGAGCGGAGTCCCAGGCCGCGGCGTCGCCTCGTTCCAGCGCGGTCACGAGGTCGGTCCACAGCGGACTCGCGCCGTCCCGTCCGCGGGACTCGGTCAGGTAGGCGGCGAGGGAGTCGAGTTCCGCGCGCACCTGCCGCTGCCGGGTCCGCGCCCGCAGGCCACCGAGGACGGTGGTGAGCCGGTGCAGATCGTCCGGGACGGGCCGTGCCGGGACGGCGTCGGCCGCGAGCACACGGGACAGCCGAGCGCGCAGCGCCGGCCAGTGATCGGTCTCCCAGGCCAGCGCGGCGTGGATCTTCTGGACCTCCGCGTCGATCCAGATCTCCACGGCACCGCCCCCGCCCGGGGGGACGGGCGCGCCGAGCGCCGCGACGAGCTCGTCCTGCCACAGCCGGGCGGCCGTCGAACGCCGCCTGCGCAGCTCCACGAACGCGATGATCTTGTCGACGTCGGCGGCGGTCCGCGGGGCCTCGCCGTCCAGGCTCGTGGCCCTGAGGAACTGGGCGAGCCCGCGCTGCACGAGCGGGGAGACCCCTTTGCCCTGGGCGAAGCGGGCCCGCGCCTGCTCCAGCAGGGCGAGGGTCTCGCGGTAGGGGACGTCCGCCGGAAGCTCGATCGCCGACCCGGCGAGCGTCGCCCGGAACCGCGCGCATTCCGCGGTGTCCTCGGTGAGCCGCCGCGCGTGCCCCTCCCACAGGGCGTGCCATTGAGGGTTCTGGGCGACCTGCTCGCGCAGCCGCGCCAGCCACGGCTCCCGGAGCCCTTCGATCGTGCGTGCGGCGTGCCCGCTGTGTTCGGCGAGCGCGGCAAGTTCCTCTTGCGGGACGCCGTCGACGCGGGTGAGGTCGGCGACGTAGTCCTGGAGGCCGGCGAGGATCTCGCCGAGCCTGCGCAGCTCGTCCCAGCGGGCGGTGAGGTCGCCGCCGGCGGGGAGCCGCCCGGCGGGCGGCAGACCCATGACCGCCGCGGCGGCGTCGCGCGGTCCGATCCCGGCGGCGAGGGAGTAGAGCTCGGTCAGTTCGGACGCGTCCAGCGGGCAGGCGGACGCGGTGGTCAGCGGGTCGGGGATGCGGGCGAGGGCGTCCTCGTTCTCGGCGAGCCAGCCGGCGACGTCCGCCGCCGTGCGCCGGAACCCGCCGACCTCCAGGCTCTCCTGCTCGCGCTCCAGCGACTCGCGGAGCCGCTTGCGCAGCACCGCCACGTCCCCCTCCACGTGTTCGAGCCGCTCGCGGAGCGCGGCGGTCGCCCTCTCCTCACGCTCCTCGTCGACACCGTCGGCCGCGGCCGTGATCGCCTGGACGGACCGCTGTAGCTCGGTGAGGTCCGCCGAGGACGAGCCCAGCACCGCAAGGGACAGGTCCCGCAGCTCGGCCGGGATCTTCTCGCGCAGGACGGCGAGCGCCTGGTCCTTGTGCGCGGTGACGAGGACCCGCTTGCCGTGCGCGACCAGATGCGAGACGAGGTTGGCGATGGTGTGGCTCTTGCCGGTGCCGGGCGGGCCCTGGACGGTGACGCCGCTGTGCCGGGCGAGCTTGCGGGCGATCTGCTCCTGCTCGTCGTTGGCGGCGAGGGGGAGCAGCAGCCGCTCGGCGACCGGCGCCCAGCCGGCGTCGTCCGCCGCCAGGGCGTCTCGCGCGGCGCCCTCCCCGGCGGCGAGCGCCACCATCGGGGCGGGCAGCCGTTCCCCTTCCGCGACCGCGGCCTTGAGCTGCTCGAAGAAGCGCAGGAACATGACACGGCGCTTGCGGACGAAAAGCCGCCACGTCGCGGCGATGACCGGCGAGGGGCCGACTTCCGGCAGATCCGGGCCCTCCTCAAGCCGGTCGTCGAGACCGAGCGGCGCGAGAACGCGCCGGTACAGGGGTCGCGTCTCGTCCGGCGTCCAGGGGTCGACGGCCGTGTCGCGCACTTCCTCGACGACCGCGTTGAGCCGGTCGAGGCCGGCGATGCCGAGACCCTGCGCGCAGTCCGGTTCCAGCGCCGGCATCCCGTCGGGGACGATCGAGATCTCACCGGACCGTTCGTCGAACGCGATCCGCGCTCTCGTGATCAGCAGCGGATGGCAGATGCGGTGCCCGCCGTGGTTCCACCCGAGGATTCCGTGGCCCCACACGAGCTCGTGCGTGGCCTCGTCCGTGCGCATCCGCTGGCGGAGCCGGAACAGCGTCTCGTACAGGCGCCGCGCGGCCATCGCCTCCCGCGCGGTCTCGGACCAGGGCGTCCACACTTGCTCGCGCCACCGCTCGAACGCCGCACGGGCCCGTTCCGGTGCAGGGTCGTCCTCGGCCGGAGCACCGACGCGCCAGGCGAGGTCGGCGGGGGCCTCCGGCGGGGTGTACGGATCGTCCCGGACCACATCGTGGAACGGCTCGCGAAGCTCGGTGGGCAGGCCGGGCGGCAGGGGCCTGCCCACCTTGCCGACGCGCAGCCACGCATCCCCGGCCGCGGCCCCGACGCGCACGGCGGGATGTGACGGCAGGTCGCCCGGAGACACGACGACATCGTGGTCCGCGACATGCCGGACGGGTTTGGCGTAGATCTCCTGAGCGAGCGCGCTCAGATAGTCGTACAGATGCCCGATCCGCTCCCGCGTCAGCGTGTCCAAGGCCATCCACACCCCCGCATCGCGCTCTCTTCCACCCCGTTTGCCGCCCAGAGTGCCAGAAGGACGGTCTTCCGAGAATCGCAAGCCCTAGATGGGACGCACGCCGCCGCACCCCGGTTGCCCTCCCCATCGAGCGAGGTCTGACGCGGGCCAACGCCCATCTTCGCCGGCGTCATCGGCTGCTGACCCGGGCCGCGACGATGCAGCGCAGGGCTCTGGCGGAACCCGCCCGGTCGCCGTACGGTAACCCCGTGATCAGTACTGGAAGGCGCGCGCTGCGCCTGGCCGCCGTCATGCTTCCCACGTTGACGCTGACGACCGTGCTGGCGCCCAGCACACCGGCGAGCGCGGCAGGCCCGTCATGCGGGTCGAGATACGCCTTGCGCAGCACCCATTCGATCTACGTGAACTCCACGGTCCGCGGCTACCTCAAGGTCTACTACAACTCCTCCAACGGCTATAACTGCGCACTGGCCATCCGTAGGGGCTCGACGTCGCTCTACAGCATCAAGCTCAAGCTCTGCGTCTACAACGCGGCCAGGACCAAGTACGGCAACTGCAAATACGACGGTTACAGCAAGAGGAACCACTGGTATTCCGGGCCGCTCTACGTCTACGCCCGCCATCGGTGCCTTTACGTCAAGGCCTCCATCAACACCAACGGCTCGAACACGGGTGAGGTGACCGGCAAGAAGGTCCACTGCGGCTGACCAACGCCAATCCCGACCCCCACCCGGCGCCGGCCAGACGACGGTGCTGTCCCGGCGGCGAAGCCGCCGGGCTTCCCTTCGGCCGGCGCCGGCCACTGCCGCGCTTCCGCCAGATTCCGGGTGAACGTCGTCAGCAGAACCCGCCCGCCCTTGGACGCGAGGGACTTCGCCCGATGAAGCGCCGTGACGGTCTTCCCCGTCCCGCCCCGCTCGTCACCTGAGCAGGCCCCCTGTAGGACGGCCGCAGCGCAACCCCGCTATGCGCCGGATGCGGGAAGATACGCCAGGTGTCGAAGGGATGCGCCAGAATATCTCGCAGTTCCTCCGGCTCTTTGACGAAGACGACCTGCCCGGGTGTTCGCCGCATCGCCGTCACCAGGTCGTCGGGATCGACCGCCGCAGGCTTCTCCTCAGTCGGCAGATACTTGGTGACCTCTTCCCACGCCTGCTCGACGTTCATGCCGTCGGCGCGCGCCGGCAAGGCGTGTACTGCGACTCCGGCAGCAACTTCTCCAAAGCCTGCAGGTGCGAATCCTCGGTCAGCAGCCGGGCCAGGGCTGTTCCAAGATCGACATCGTGGGATGTCGCGATCTGATCACTACGGCGTGTCAGTTCCCGGACGCGACGAAGCTCCGGTTAGGCAAGGTCTTTCCACAGATCAACTTGCCGCCGGAGCTTCGACATGCCCCAGTGTGTCACTGCTGCCCCCTCGCCCGCACCAGCAGCACCGGTCGTGTCGGTCCCGCTCGCCGATGCGTGCTGTGACCTGCTCGAACTGTTGAAAGACGTGTCCGATGGCCGCTGCGACCAGGACAGGGATCATCCGGTCGCGGCGGTGCTGGCGCTGGCCGCCGCGGCGACCGTGGCCGGAATGACGGGCTATACCGCGATCGCCGGGTGGGTCACCGACGTCCCCGCCGCCGTGCTGGCCGAGCTGTACATGCGGGCCGGGGCGGCCCCCGCCGGGCCGCCGGGCAAGTCCACGATCTGGCGGGTGGTCACCGGCGCCGACACCGAGGCCTTCGACGCCGCGATCGGAACGTGGCTGATGAACAACCTGCTGGCCTGCGCCGCCACGCCTGAGGTCGGGAACGGCGACGAGCACGACGGTGCGATGGTCCAGGTCCGCCTGGACGGCAAGTCGGTGCGCGGCGCCACAGACGCCGACGGGCACCAACTACATCTGCTCGCGGCGCTGGCCGGCCCACCGGGACCCACCCGCGAGGCGGTGGTGGTGGCCCAGACCGAGGTGGACGGCGCCAAACCCCGCGAAAGCGTGGTGGCCCGGCGCCTGCTCGCCGACATCGACCTGACCGGCAAGGTGGTCACCGCCGACGCGTTACACACAGTGAAGGCCACCGCCGAACTCGTCCACACCCGGGGCGGCGAGTTCGTCTTTCCCGTCAAGGAGAACCGGCGCGCGCTGTTCGACGCCCTGGACCAGCTGGCCTGGAACACCGCCGGCATCGCCCACACCAGCACCACCCGAGGCCACGGCCGCATCACCACCCGCACCGTCCAAGTCCTGCCCGCACCCCACGACCTGCCGTTCCCCCACGTCAACCAGGTCTTCCTCATCGAACGCCACACCACCGCCACCGACGGCACCCCCATCTCGGCCGTCGCGCAACTCGGTGTCGCCAGCCCCACCCCACACCACGCCACCCCAGCCCACCTCGCCCGCTACGTCCAAGGCCAATGGGCCATCGAGGTCCTGCATTGGATCCGCGACACCCTGTTCCGCGAGGACCACTCCCAGAT